>CBDCBQ010000003.1:0-3127500 GCA_965214415.1 uncultured Lichenihabitans sp. | reverse complement strand
TCGAAGGCATCAGATCCCATGCTTCTGGTATGCGATCCATGTCGCGGGCTTCCACCATCATCACGTGGAGCAACAAGCGCTCTTTGAGCGGATTAAGAGCGAAGCCCAGGACAACCAAAGCCAGCCCGGTCGCTTCAAGGGCGGTAGTCCACGTGATAATCCTACCTCGCTGCACGTGGCCTTGTTCGATGGGCTCTACGCACATTTGGTCGCTTTCTTAGCGGAGCGCGAGCAAAAGAACGTTGAGATTGAAGTACGAACCGATCAAATCGATAACCCTATCGTGGAAAAATTCGAGGAAGTGGCGAAGAAGCTGCTCGGCGACATGAGCCATACGAAGGCGGTTACCAAATTCGATACCGTCGAGGAGGAAGTCGTGAGGGGACAGATCCGCGTCGAGGCCCACCTACCGCCAAGCTTGGACATTGATCTGGAGGTGAAAAGCCTGGAGGTCTGCGCAGTCGACAACGATAACGGCATCGTTCTGGCGGCTGACGTACTCGCCAACCACTTAAACTACATATTTAAGAGTCGTGAAGCCGACGAGAAGTATGGGCCACTCAATTACCGCGACGCGGTCGCTCGGCATCCTTTAGAAGATCATCTAGACGCCTTCAGGAATTGGGGAGCCGGCGACCCGGTGGGCGACCGACTATTCCAGCATCCTAAAGCGAAGCTTAGAAAGCGGACTGGTGTTATGCATACCGGGGCAAAATGACTCCAATTCCGGAGGATCCGCGAGCGATTTTCGAAGACATGTTTCGTCGGGCCTTCGATCCCGCCCTGCTAGTCCTCTTCGACGCGATACGCGAAGTAGCTGATTGCGATATTCCGTCGCCGTTCGAGGAACCCTTTTTACGCTTCCATGCCTTTATTACAGATCCTCAGCCTGATTATGTGACGGCTTGGCGGGCAAACCCGCGGCTCGAACGAAAATGGTATCATGCCCATGTCAACGGGATCCTCGGCGACGTTCACGGCGCATTGGCAGCCGCGCGTTACCATGCCAGCAGACTGCGCGATCTAGAGACACAGGTAATCGCGATTCTAGAAAAAAGCGATTTTCGAGAACGGATGGGGGATGGTACGATTGGGCTCGGGGGTACTCGCAAAATTGACATCGAGTACCACGCGTTTATTCTCGCTTGTCGCCGCTGCCTTGATTATCTTTCCGGCGCGCTTTGCTGCTATTTCAAGACCGAGTCCAATTCGTTTAGAACACTGCCGCGCGCGATCGCGAAATCGAAATCGCCAGTGGTTGCCGCCGCGTTGATCACGGTTCACGGCAAGCATGAAGCGACCTTGCAATTTGTGCTGGCTGAAGGGCGGGGGTCGGTTCGCAATCGCATAGCTCATTACAACTTCGAGTCCGCCGGCTGCATCAATCTAAAGGCGCAGGGCTTCTTTTTAGCGGGAGGGGGAGAAGCCCTTCGCCCGAATTCTTCCTCTACGATGCCGCTGTCGGAGGCAGTTGATCGTCGCCTTGAGGCTATCCACGAGTGCGTTAAGGATATGCTCGACAGCTTCATCGCAACCGTTCGCGCGGAAGCTTAGGCCTTACACCGCACGAACGAAGCTCTCTTCCACCAATTCGCCGGCCTGCAGGCCAGTGACCGCGCCATACTGGCGGCGCAGGACCCTTCTCTTCTCTAGTCGGAATTCGGCGTCCGGGTCGTCCTCCGCGCAAATTCGCAACCCGTTTTCCAAGCGGATACCCTTCGCGAAATAAGCCAGGGCGCCCTCGGGACTAGTCTCGCCGGGGATCGACCAGCTGTCTTCCTCGCCAGGTATATGGCGCGGCGTGAGGCGCTTCAGATTGTACCAATGCACGGCGACCGGCTGCGCGCCGTCGTCCAGCGGCCGCCTGGTCAGGATCGTCAGTGCCTGCTCATACGAACGTTTGGCCTCAATCAAACGAGCGATGTCGGCGGCGGTCGTGTCTTCCCGGACGCCATTGGCGCGCGTCGAGCCGCTACGCATCCTGCCCTCCTGGAGCAGCCGTAACTGCATATCGATTTCCTCCTGCTGGCGCAGATATTCGATCGCGGTTTCTAGGATGACGGTCACCGGTCCTGGGATTTCGTTTTCCCCGGCCTCCCAGCGGCGAACGGTCCGGCCGTCGCCCATGCGGACCATGCTAGCCAAGCCGTCCGCGCTCAATCGCAACGCTTGCCGCGCTTCTTTCAACTCAGCGGGACTGCGGACCAGGCGAGGTTTCACATCAAGCTCCAATCTAGGTCAATTCGCCCTAAGATAGGGCGACTCGTCCTACATGTAAAGTCTTGTCTGGGTACCTGAAGCCATGTTCGGCCGGTATCCCCACTGACACCTCTTTCTCTGAAATTCGCGGAGCAGCTTCTCCTTGGTGGGGGCTATGCCCGCGCGCGCAGCGCTGGCAAGGCCGCTCGCTTCCGCGCTGACGCTTGTGCAGCTCCGCGCCGCTGAAGCGGGGCCGGTGGCCGCCTTTGCTAGCGCTGCTTCTCCGCGCGGGCCCGTGACGCCCCATCGAAGCCGCATCCCGCGAGCTTCACAGAGCAAGGAGCGCATCATGAGCACCAAGAACCTGCCGAGCCACAAGGCTTACGTCGTCCGCAAATCAGGCGATAAGAGCTACTGGACCGAGATCGGCGCCGCCTGGCCGCATGGCGACGGCGAGGGCTTCAACCTCAAGCTCGAGCTGATCCCGCTGGGAGCTGCCGAGATCGTCATCCGCAAGCCGCGGCCAGCTGCCGAGGGAGGTGCTCAATGAGCGCCTCCTTCATCACCCCGGGCCATGTGCGGGCCTATCAGATGATCCGCTCACCGCTCTATGACAATGTCACGCTGACGAGCTGCTACATCAACGACGAGGCAGGCGTGGCGATCGTCATGGTCGACGAGGTCGCCGAGGGCCAGGTGGCCGTCATGCCGCTGTTTGTCGCGATCACCCCCCGGCATGCGGCTCGCCTTTCCCGGAGAGCAAGGCTCGCGGGGCGGCGGTGGTCCGCGACGCGGCTTCCACGAGGCAAAGGCCGCTACCGAGCCGCAGGTCAGACCGGGCTGAACAGACAACCCACGGCAGTCGCTGCCGTGGGTTTTTTCTCGCATCAGCCGAGCAGGGCGAGCAAGATCACCGCGAACCGCCCTTCTGCCCCGCCTATACCTAGCCCTGGAATGGCGCGCTGCAGTTCGCCACCAGGCGCGCCGCTGCCACTTCGGCACCGGCCAGCAGATCCTCACCGAAATAGCGGCGTTCCAGCTGCTCGATGCGCGCCAGGAGGCGCGTGCCGCTGGCGTTGACCAGCAGAACATCGGCGCTCAGCTCAACATTGTCTGGCCGTTGTTCCGTCATGAGTTCGGCAAACCCGATGACATGGGTCATACACACGCGCTGCCGGTAAAAGGCTTCCTGCAGATCGGCCAGGGGATCGAGCCGCGACAGCTCGGCCGCCGCCTGGCTGATATAGCCCCGGTATTCTTCAAGCTTGCCGCTCCGTACCGCCGCCGTCAGGATGTCCGCGCAGCGCTGAACCAAGGCGATCTCGGCGACCAGCTGGCCGCGCAGCAGCGCCGAGAGCGAAGGCTCACCGCTCAGACCGGCCGCAAGACGCGGTCCCGCCAGAGCCGCGCCCGCGAGCATGGCGGCGCTCAGCGTAAGCCACTGCCGCCGCGTGATGTCGTCGGTGATCGCCTCACGCATGTCGGCCCCCTATGCGCCCATCACTCAATTCCGATGCGACTCCCGTGGTTGCAGCTGCGAATCGTCCGGTTGTTTTAACAGTTCGCATCCTGCCCACCCCGGGATCACGCGCGGCGATCCCAGCACCTGGTGGATTGTGCAGATCGACACTTCGGCGCTATAAATCAAACTAAATTTGAGATTTACGAAACAACATCAACAGATACAGGTCTCCATGATCTTTATAGGTTTCATCATCTACCTATGTTTGTCGTTCTGGTCAGGTTCTATTGCTCAGTCCAAAGGACGTAGCGCGATCGGTTTTACTCTGCTTTCGTTGATCTTAAGCCCTGTTGTTGGGCTCATCTGTGTAGCGGCGGCCAGAAAGGACACCGAAAAACTTGAAGCCGAGGCGGTCGAAACTGGTGGAATGAAAAAATGCCCTCACTGTGCCGAGTTGATCAAACGTGAGGCCCGATTGTGCAAGTACTGCAATAGCGAAATGACTGCGCCCCCCGAGCATGTCGCGCCACCGTTGTCTAGGAGGGCAGATGAGCCTGCCCGGCCATTTAACAAGCGAAATGCCTTCCTGCTGCTGGTTATTGCCATAGCATGTTATGGCTGCGTGGCAATCCTCAATCAAAAATCACAAACCGCTAGCATAGCACCTACAAGCCGGGTCGATGATAAGGATCGAGCTATCAAGGCATATGAACAATGTCTCAAGTCGCATTTAGAGATGGAGCCAGACGCTGGTATGGTGCCATACAACAAGTTTGCTGATCACATGCATGCAGAATGCTATGAAACATTAAACGCAGCGCAAATAGACAAAGCCCATGATGGTGAACTCACCTATGTGCTGGACGATGTAAAGCCAGTCATAGACCTTCCTCCGCTTCCTAGGAATTATCCGCTTATGATCGGGCTAGGTTGCTTCGGCGACAATGATTGCGACTTGCACGCTCGCTATTCCATACCCCTCGTAATGGAGGACCTGCAACGGGTTGCTCCCAGTCTGGCTGCCAAAGTGCGTAGCTACAGGCGTGATGTCGATCGCGATCCTGCCGGTGCCGCTCAAAGCCGCCCGTAACCCTGCTCCGAAGTAAGCATGGCATTGTCGCCGTGAGCAGCGCATGCCTACACCTGCAGCAGCCCCGCCCAATCGGTCGTATAGCGCGGCGAACTATGATCGCTGCGCAGCTTCCAGCGCTGCCGCTCGCCGGAAAAACCATAGCCGAGGGTGCCGCGCCCGTACCGCGCATTGATGGCGTCGAGCGCCTGCATGCGGGCTTGTGACCGTGCGTCATCGGGCTTGCTGAGCAGGCTGCCTTGCACCTGGTCCGCCGGCACCAGCTCCAGGAACACCACGCCGGCTTTCTTGTAGGCAAAGCCGGGACGGTAGATCATCGCGAGCAGCCGCGTCGCCGCTGCGATCAGCCTGCCCGTATCGGCCGAGGCGACCGCCAGGCGCAGCGAGCGCGAGGCGTCATGTTGCGGCAGCTCCGGCTTGAAACGGTTCGTTTCAACGAAGACCGCGAGCGCCACGCAGGCGAGATCCTGCCGGCGCATCTTGACCGCCGCGCGCGATGTGAACACGCGCACGGATTCCGCCAGTTCGTCGAAGCCGGTGACGGCCTGGCCGAACGACCGGGAAGCGATGATCGATTTGCGATCGGGCGTTACTTCTTCAAGGCCGATGCAGGGCAGGCCCCGCAGCTCATGGATCATGCGCTCCATCACGACGGTGAAATGCCCGCGCATGAAGCGCGGATCAGCGTCGCGGAGCTGCAAGGGCGTGGTCACGCCGAGCGCTACAAGCCGCCGCGCGGTGCGGCCAGCAATGCCCCAGATGTCGGTAAGAGCGAGACGGCCGAGCGCGTCGCGCTGCGCCGCTTCGTCGAGCAGCAGGCAGACGCCTGCGCGCGCCGGTTCTTTCTTCGCGAAGCGATTGGCGACCTTGGCGAGGGTTTTTGTCGGCGCGATACCCACCGACACCGGAATGCCGGTCCATTGCAGCACGGTCCGGCGCAGCTCGCTCGCATGCCCGGCGAGGCGCTGCTCAAAGCCGGCCAGGCTCAGAAACGCCTCGTCGATCGAATAGATTTCGAGGTTGGGCGTAAAACCGCTTAAAGTGCGCATCACCCGCGCGCTCATATCGCCGTAGAGCGTATAGTTCGAGCTGCGCACGATCACGCCGGCATGCTTCTCCCGGCACAGGCGCCACGGCTCCCCCATCTCGATGCCGAGCGCCTTCGCCTCGTTCGAGCGGGCAATCACGCAACCATCATTGTTCGAGAGCACGACGACCGGCCGGCCGCGAAGTAGCGGCTGAAAAACCCGCTCGCAGCTCGCATAAAAATTGTTGCAATCGACCAGGGCAAGGGGCGGGACCGTCACGCCAGCAGGCGGACGGCGCGCCAGACCACGCCCCACACTTCAAAATGCTGGGCCTCGCTCAGCTCGATCGGCGGATAACGCGGGTTTTCCGCTTCCAGCCAGCAGCGCCCGCGCCGCTTCCGGTAGCGTTTGATGGTGAATTCGCCATCGAGGCACGCCAGAATGATCGAGCGATCGACGGCGTTCAGCGAGCGATCGATCACGCCGAGATCGCCCGGCAGCAGCAAAGGGGCCATGCTGTCACCGGCCACCTTGACGCAAAAGGTGCTGCTCGGGTTCTTGATCAGCAGCTCGTTGAAATCGAGCGGGCGGTCGAGAAGTCGTCGGCCGGCGAGGGAAAGCCGCAGACGGCCCGCCAGGCCATCAACGGCACAGACACAAGCCAGCGGGATTCCACCCGCTGGAAGGCTGCTATCGCGCCCTTGAAGCCGTGTCTGATCCTCGTCGCATCCGTCATGCCGCCCCTGCCTGTTTGGACGGCAAGCTAAGCATGAGAACAAAACAAGAACAAGAGCCGCGTGATCATGCCGATGAGCAAGCGAAGTGCGACGGAGGCAAGGACATTTCGCAGGCAGCGGATCGCGCTGTTCTACAGCCTGTCCAGTTTGGTCTGCGAGGCCTCCTGGCACTGGTCGCAGACATTCATGAACCAGTCGTAATGAGGTCCGGCCGGATCAAGATTGCGGCGCAGGGCGTCAGCCAACACAATGCGATGCCGCAGCAGGCGACGTAATTGGTATGGCTCCACTGTCCCCCAATCATCAGGGTTATGTCGATGAACGAAAATCGTTTCTACATACATAAATACCGTCCATTGATGACGAAGCAGCTTGTAACAGGCGATTTGCCGGGACGGCGCGGCGGCGAGATCCTGGCTCAGCTCACCAAGATAAAGTAGCGGGATTTCTGTTCAGCATATCCGTCGATAATGTCCGCGCGGACCACACGGTCTAAATACATCAGCTCGAGATCATCGAGCAGCGCCGTTTCTTCGGCAACCGCGGATTCACTCGGCATGAGCGGCGGGAACATCGGCACGAAGGCCAGCAGGCCGGAGCCAACCGCAGCGCGGCGCGAGATCATGCGGTAGCCCTCCGTTTGGCCGATCAGAATCCGTGGTGGTGTCGCCGTCAAGATCGCTGCCGGGCGTGTCCGTGCCGGACCGCGCTCTAGGCTGACGCCCGGAGCCGCGCCGCGTCTCCGCCCTGACGGGTGACGATCCCTCCCGCGATGCTCTGGCCGCCGACGCGGCCGCTGTCCTGGCGGACCTTAGGGGCAGCCGCCCCTCGGCGCGGCGCAAGGACAATCAGCGGGGCCGAGGCTCGCTTAAGCCTGTCGGCCCGCGCTGCGCCCGCACCACCCCCGCGGATTCTCCTGGCGCCTTGCACACCCCGCTCTCGGCGAGGGCCAAGGCTGCATGAGCAGCCAACAGCGAGAAAGGGGAAGTGCTATGAAATCAAACCAATTAGTCGGCGACCTACGCCAGTTCACCGGATCGGAACACTGGTACCGGCACGGGCTCAATCCTGCCGTGCTGTACACCGATGGTGCGAAGCATGTGGCCGAGATCGCCGGCGCCTATTGGCTGCTCGACGAGATCGCGCTCGCTCAGCGCTTCACGCCGACGGTCAAGGCCGAGCCCTTCCAGCTCTGGCGGTTGACGGTGCTAGCCGATAACAGCGCCCTGCTTGCTTGCGAGGATGGCAATGGCCGCGCTGTCTACTGCAAGACGATCCCCTTCACCGACTTTCCCGCCCCTGGCATCGAGCTGTTCTGCTGCGACGGCGTGATCCTGCTGCCGAGCGAGTACTGACAGGAAGGGCGAGGTCTGACAGGATCGCGGCCGTGCCGGCTACCCGTCTTTCCCAGGCATTACGGCTGCTGGGCGCCCCCGCATCGTTATGCTCGCCCGGTAACCAGGGGAGCGCACCGATGTCGCGACGCCGTGATGACAACGTCAACCCGCCACACAACTTCGTTCATCAGGAGTCGCCGGCGACAGCCAAGGCGAGGCTGGCCCAGTACCATCGCGCGAATAACTCGATGGAGATGTTTTACGACCTCTATCCGGAGGATCGGCCGCCTACCCGGCAGCCGGCTGATCGCGGCCGCGAGCGCTGATCAGTTTGACAACGAACTTCATGCCCTCATACCATCGGCACGGCACCGATGGTTTTCAGCGCATTCCAAGCGGCTAATGCCTCGCTGAATTTCGCGTAGCCAATCTCCGGTCGCCACGGATCGAACGTCGTGCCACCGCCACGGATCGGCTGGTTGGGAGCCGCGTCATCAAGCCAGGCCAGGCAGTAATCCTCGATGTATGTGATGTCCAAGGGCTGCATCGCGTCGAGGTCGATGCCGCAGAGGTGCTGGAACTGCGCCGCCGGCCAGCCAGCCGGCGCCGTTAGCCCGCCGTCAGGGTCACGCACCGGCGCGATCAGCGGACTCATCCGCACGATACGACTGATGGTCGGAGCCGGAAGGCCATCACTACCGCCGGTCATCGCATGCGCGATGAAGGTCGCGGCATCGGGCGGATCGTCGAGCACCGCACCGGCGATTTTCTTGAGATCGTGTAGGAGCGACGATTGCTCGCGCGCCGCCTCGAAAGGCGATGCCGGCGCGCCGACATCCGCCAGCGGCAGCAGAACGGAAGCGGTGCCGAGACTGAGCAGATGAATCTCGGTCGGCACCTGCTTGAGCACCAGCGCCTCGACCACCGCGACGACCGCCGGATTGTTGCAGCCCGAGACGCCACCGTCCCAGAAGCGATCGGTAGAGAACGGCAGCACGGCCGGTGCGTCGAAATAGTTGATCGGCGCGTTGGTCGAGGCATGGACGGCGCCGGCAAGCGTTACACTGGCTGGCTCGCCATCGCCCCAGCCAGGCCCGGAAGCAGGCGCCGAGCGGAAGAACACAGCCCGATTGGTGTCGTAGTCGAAGCCAACGATCAACAGATGGACCGTTTTACCGCCGGGACCCATGATCGCGTCGGCAGCATTAGCCAGCGGCTCATCACCCGTTCGAGGCAGCAGGCGCTGAATGGCCGGCAGCTTCGCCATCGCGCTGTATCGCGGCCCAAATTTCAGCACGCGCTCGACGACAGCGTCACCAAAATCCTGCGTAGGCGAGAAAAAGCTCCCGCGCTTTTGATCGTCCTTGAAATATTGCAGAATTTGGTCGAGCGGGAGGTTCTCGACCAGGCCTGCCAGCACGAGGCTGCCGCCCGAATTCGCCGCGACCAGATCGAAATGGCGGAGCACTTCGTGGCCGGTGGTCGCGCTGCCGAACATCTTGATCAGGGCGTGGACTTCGATCAGAGCCCACGCTCCACCGCCGTCCAGCGTAAGAACTTTGTAAGGCATGCCATATCCCTATTCATGACGGCAATCGACGGCGAGGTCACTGCTCACGTCGAGGGAAACCTTTCGTCACGTGACCGGCTTTCGTGCCATTTACGACGACAAAGGCCGTCACCTCGCGCTTGCCAGCAGAAGATACCTGATGCGTCTTGGAGACGGTGCGGACAATCTGACCACAGCGCTCGCCTTCATGACTGAATTCAAAGGTAAGATAAGCAATTTCCGGGATGCCTGCGGTACCCGGCGGTAAGCCGGCGCGCAAAGCAAGTTCCTTATAGCAGGAGTCGGTGGTTTCGACGTTGACTGTCGCCTCGTATTGGTCTCCATGTTCCCACTTGAGACGCAGGTCGATGTTGAGGGCGTGTTCGGTCTTCGACATTGCTATTCTCCCTTCATTCAGCTTTGCCTACGGCGAAGCTTTTGACACTAAACAGCCCCGTTCACGTCGGGTAAAACTTGTAAGCCCACCGACCTACTGGTCGCGCGCCGATCATACGTCCGAGGTAGAAGCCGGCGCAGGGCACAACGCAAGCTGGCAAAAAGTCTTACGCTTGTGCATCTGGCGACCGGCGCGTCGCCGGGCACTTGCCGCCTCGGCGGCACGGCCCTCGTTGCAGACCGCGTAAAAACCTAAGTCGCGGCCAGTCGGTCATCGGCATCGAAAGCCGTTATCTCCGCAGCGGCTTCGCAACCTTTCCCACACATTCCAACGCATGGTCGGCTCAAGGACGCTAGCCTCCGGTCATGTCTAAGCTGACTCGCAGCCACACTCCGCTGGCCGCTGCTCCCCTTCTCCGCGCCACGCGACCGCCCGTGATCACGCGGCGGCTCTCTGAATTCACCCCTATGGGGCCTGGAGAGACGATTTCACCTGTCCCCGCCCAGCCAGCGCTGGTCGATCAGGGCCCTAATCTCGATTACAGCCGCTCGCTGACCGCCGCTGGTGGCGTCCTCATCATTTACAAGGATCTCGATCTGCGCTGGCGACACTATGCCTGGAAGGCCGTTGCCTGGTGCGCCGGCTCGGGGGCTGAGGCCTGGTATGTGAAGGCTGCCTCGCCGATCACTGGCATCTGGCTCAATCTGCTATGCTGGCTCTTGGTCGCCGGTCTCAACCTCTGGATCGTCTGGCAGCCGGTCGAAGTCTATCGCCGGATCGAAATCCGTCCGGACTGCCTGATCCTTGATGGCGAGGAGGTGTTCTGGCGCGAGTATCTGGTGGGTGAAGGGCCGCAGTTTCAGCCGGATGAAAAGGAGAATCTGATCCTCGGCGGCGTCTACGGCACCCGTTTTGTCGAGTTCGCCACCTTGCGCCGCTTCGACGAGTTCGACCGCATGCCAGAGGCGTTCGCGGCGCATTTTACCGAGGCTGTGCAGCAACTATGGGAAATACCCTGATTCTCAACGAGCTGCCAAAATTGCCGCGGAGAAAGCCATGAACCGCTCCAATCGGATTGTGAACAATGTCTCTAAGTTGCATGATCGCGCACTGTCCCTCGCCACTTTATGAATGAGCCTCAGATGAATTTTGATCGTCTCTCCAAAAACCTTGGTTGGAAGGTCAAGCTTGTACCGGCCGCGCTCTATTTAGATGCGGAAGGCGAGCTCATGCCAATCTCCGATGGAGATTGGACGATCGAAGCTGCGGGGCCGGATAATTTGAAACTTTCAAGCGGTGCGTTGATCGGCCTGATCCTCGCTAAAGACCATATTCGAAACTTCACGACTGACACGAGTGGAGATAAACGCGGCTTTCTTACGTTGCATGTTCAGGTCAGTGTTCAAGATAATCAGTATCGTGTTGTACCCAACCACCAGCCGGGTGCGCCCGTTCTCCCGTTGGTGGATCGCGCGGCTCGAGCACGGAAGCTTTTTGCCCCGGAGTTGGAACGAGTATTTCGCCGTCAGATCCAAATTCTTGGAAGAATAGTCCCTAATTACGCGCTGTTGTCGAACGGGAAGGAGCCCTGCGGAGACTCGTGGGCTTCTCTCAAGCCGAGCAAGCCAACGTTATTCCCAACCGCTAATGGCGTAGAGGAACTCTCGACCGCCGATATTCAGGCGCTTGCCGAGTTCTATGCTGCCAATCATGAAGTAAGCGAACTCCTCGGCGATTTCATCGCGAGAGGCACAGTAGTTGCCGATTACAACGCGTGGAACTATCTTATGCACAAAGTCGAAGATTGTCTGCGCGCCGGCGAAGAGGCTGTCCGGCGCTTCTGTCTTGATCGGGGCTACGATGCCTCCATGCCTGCGGCAGGCACATTGCTGTTGCAGTCGGAAAGAGCCTTGTCATCAGCGGCATCCTCCAGAACTGCTTTCATCGAACGCCAAACGAAGTTGAGCCAATCCAGCGCGCCGACAGGGCGGCCGAAACATACACGGACCATGCGCTAACGAGCCAATCGGGATCGGATGGTAATTACATCCTCATGCCCAAGCCGCAGCGCCGCGGCCGGCGGCTCGCCTTCCATCAGCAGCAACTGGCTAATTCTACTGAGTCACGAACGCCAGTTCGTTCTGCCGACGGCTGATTTGATAAGGTGGCGATTCGCTTTTTTGGATGCGGGCGTCACGATGGATCATGATCTGCCTGCTAGCGAAGCGCGGTTCGCGACTTATGTCGAGGCCTTGGGCAAGTCTCTCGGCCACGCGGATCGGGCCGGCCCGCTGAGGCATTATTGCACCGGACTGCTGTTGCCCGGCGAACGCAAGAGCGTCGAGCCCATGGCGGCAATCGTCGCGCCGGAACGGGCGGCGGCTGAGCATCAATCGCTGCTTCACCTCGTCGGCCAGGCCGCGTGGTCGGATGCGACGGTTCTGCAAACGGTGCGCGATCTTGTGCTGCCGGCGATGGAACGGCAGGCGCCGATCGCGGCGTGGATCGTCGATGACACGGGCTTTGCGAAGAAGGGCGTGCATTCGGTCGGCGTCGCGCGCCAATATTGCGGACGTCTCGGCAAGCAAGACAATTGCCAGATCGCGGTGAGCCTGTCGGTCGCCCATGCCCATGCGAGCCTGCCGATCGCCTACCGGCTCTATCTTCCCGAGGAATGGGCCGGCGATCCCGTCCGGCGTGCCAAGGCGAAGGTTCCCGAGGACGTCGTGTTCCAAACCAAGCCGGAGATCGCGCTCGAGCAGATCGCGACGGCGCGCGCCTCTGGTGTCACGCCCGGTGTCGTGCTGGCCGACGCGGCCTACGGCGGCAACGGGGCGTTCCGCGCCGGCATCACCGCCCTCGGCCTGACCTATGCGGTCGGCATTCAATCCCACACGACGGTCTGGCCGCCCGGCCTCGCGCCGTTGCCACCCAAGCCATGGAGTGGACGCGGCCGTCCGCCGTCGCTGTTGCGCCGCGACGCCGATCACGCGCCCGTCTCCGTCAAGGACCTGGCCCTGAGCCTGCCGGCTGACCGTTGGACCTCATGCATCTGGCGCGAGGGCACAAACACGCCATTGTCCTCGCGCTTCTGTGCGCTGCGCGTGCGGGCCGCCGGACGCGACTGGAACCGGACCACACCTCATCCCGTCGAATGGCTTCTCATCGAATGGCCCGAGGGGGCTGTCGAGCCTGATCATTACTCCCTCGCAACCGTTGCGGACCAAATCGACTTGTCATCGCTCGTCGAGATCACCAAGCTGCGCTGGCGCATCGAGCGTGATTATGAAGAGCTGAAGTCCGAACTCGGCCTCGCCCATTACGAGGGGCGGGGGTGGCGAGGATTCCACCATCACGCCACGCTCTGCATCGCCGCCTACGGCTTTTTGATCCGCGAGAGAGCGGCCGTTCCCCCCTCCGCCACCAAGCTCGGCGAGGCGCCTCGCATTTCCTCGCGTCCAAGACCCAGAGGCGCCCCCGATCCGGCCCGAACGCCACGTCACAAACTCCATCGCGACCTTGCGGAAGAAAATCGCCGTCGCCCTCGCCAGAACCTTGAAACGATGTCCATGCTGTCACGCAATCAAAACGCGACGATGGGGGAACTTCGTGACGCAGTAGAACTAAACCGCTGACGTGAAAACGCCTGCCGCAGCTCGAATGGCATCATCAACTGCTCAAGGCGGCGGCTCAGATAATCGAGTGTCGACTGGTCGCCATTGGCGAAGCATTGCACGAGCCCCGCGTTGCCCAGGAACGTCTCCCAGCCGCGATCGTAATTGCGTTTGAGCTGGCTGATGTCCTGAAGGATCGCCCATAGTTTGATGCCGAACCCTGGAAAATATGCCGCCGCCCGTTCCATGATTTCCATATGACCCAAGGTCGCGAATTCTTCCATCATGAACAGGATCGGCGGCAAGTGACGGGGATAAGCACCTCGCCGTTCCAGCACCGTGCAGGCGAGCTGCACGACGAGCCGCAGCCAGCGGGCATGGCTCGTCATGCGCCCGACCGGCAGGCACAACACGATTGTCATCGGCCGGTCACCACGCAGCTCGTCGAGCCGAAAATCCGAGCGCTCGGAAATCTCCCGCAAGCTCAGGCTGTTCAGAAAGTCGGTCTGCACCGCGGCAGTCGAAAAGACGCTGCCACGCTCGGATTTCGGCATCGCGAGAAAGCGATTACCGATCCCCGCCAGGACCCCACGATATTTGTGGCCGATTTTCGTCATCGTGCCCAGCAGCGTCTCGACCGCGAGGCTGTTGGCATCGAAAAATGCCTCGTCCTTCAGCGCAGTCGGATCAGGTTTCTTCCGGCGAATAGCGTTCCGCAGCCGCGGATTGGTCTGCCCCCTGAGAAGTGGTCCTCCCTGATGTATGGCTTTGCGCCATGAGGAGGATTTCAGAATGCCAAGGAAGCGACACAAGGCGGAGGAGATCGTCGCCAAGTTACGGCAGGTCGATGTGTTGGTCTCGCAGGGCAAACCAGTCGCCGAAGCGGTGCGCTCGATCGCGGTGACCGAGGTGACGTACTACCGCTGGCGACAGGAGTACGGCGGCCTGAAGGGCGACCAGGTGAAGCGGCTGAAAGAGCTTGAAGCGGAGAACTTGCGTCTTCGACGAGCGGTGTCGGATCTCACGCTTGAGAAGCTGATCCTGAAGGAAGCCGCCTCGGGAAACTTCTGAGCCCAGCCCGTCGCCGTGCTTGCGTCGATCAGGTCGTCGCCAAGCACGGCGTGTCAGAGCGCATCGCCTGCCGAGTTATCGGCCAGCATCGCTCGACGCAACGCAAGATCCCGACGGCCAGCGATGACGAAGCGGCGCTGACCGCCGACATCGTTGCCCTCGCGCTTCAGTACGGCCGCTACGGCTATCGTCGCATCACGGCGATGCTGCATCAGGCCGGCTGGATCGTGAACCGCAAACGCGTGGAACGGATCTGGCGACGGGAAGGGCTCAAGGTTCCCCAGAAGCAGCCGAAGAGGGGCCGTCTCTGGCTCAACGACGGATCGTGTCTTCGGCTAAGGCCGGAGCGTCCCAATCACGTCTGGTCCTACGACTTCGTCGAGGATCGAACACACGACAGAAGGAAGATCCGTATGCTGAACGTGATCGATGAGTTCACGCGTGAATGCCTCGCGATCCGCGTCAGCCGCAAGCTGAACGCAACCGACGTCATCGACGTGCTCTCGGACCTGTTCATTCTGCGCGGTGTGCCAGGCCATATCCGCTCGGACAACGGTCCGGAGTTCATCGCCAAATCGGTTCGCGAATGGATCGTCGCCGTTGGCGCACGAACGGCCTACATCGAGCCCGGCAGCCCATGGGAGAACGGCTATTGCGAAAGCTTCAACTCGAAGCTCCGTGACGAACTTCTGAACGGCGAGATTTTCTATTCGCTCAACGAAGCCAAGATCATCATCGAGGGCTGGCGGCGCCACTACAACACGATCCGCCCGCACTCATCGCTCGCCTATCGGCCGCCGTCACCTGAAGCCCTGGTGTGGCCGGCTGCGCAACCCGGACCAGCTTCGCCGGCCACCCCAGCCCTCGCGCTCAGGCCGACGATGAACTAACATAACACCCGGACCACTCGATGGGGGCCGGCCAAGCCAAGCCTCGCTCGAGCCAAGGTTTAAAATGCTTCTCGATAAACTCAGCTGAGTTCAGCGGTTCGCGACTGCCGCGCCACGGATGGTTCTTTGCGATCTTCTTCAACTCGCACAGTTCTTCCGGGCTCAAAGGGTTAGGCGGCTTAAGAGCCGCGATGCTTAGGCCAGACGACGAAACCGGCGTATGGAAATACGGCTCGTATCGATTTGAGCACTCCGTTACGGTGGCCACTCTTACGATTTCCGCTTTGCCTTCAGCCCATGCCTTTAAGGCCTCGATAGACTCGGTATCGCCTGCCTTTGCCGCCTCGGCCACTTTGGCAGCAACACGCGACAGCAAGCCCGTCAGCTCATGCGGCAGGCGATCTTTATCAAATGCATTTACATCTGGCATCTTTCCTTCTTCTTGGCTGAGCGCCTTAAGCCCCAGCCTTTCAAAGTGATCTACGCGCAACTTAGAAATATAGTAGAATAGATCAAAAACTAATTGCTCTTTTTTCGAACTTTTTATACACGAGAGAGTAGCTATATTCTCGATTATTAGATTCGACTGCGAAAGCGGGATATCCAAATTAAATAGTCTTTTAATAACGTCGACAATATAAATATCAAGTTTCGTTTCGTACGACGTCATTCCTTCGTACGAATTCAAGAATGACCGTAGCTCTAGATAAGCCACGTATATCAAGCCATCGATCGTTCCCTCTTTGTGTCCCGCTATAGCGGGGTTGCCATCAAGACTCGCTCCTAAGTTCCTCGCATGCTGCTCCCGCACCTCTGCTAATGTGGAAGGTGATGTCTCAAGAGGCTTTTTCATGCGCCATCACAGCAGGGGGCGGACAAGGTCGGATAGCATTCTGGGCTGGTGACATCTAGCCGTAGGCATTTTCCTCTAGCTGCGCTCAGACTTCGCCCGGAGACGTGCCGTCTCCGCCTTCTGAGATATAGGCGCCTGAATCCATAAGCGCCTGCTCAATTGCGGCTTCCAATGTGCTTGCATAGACGACGGGGTCGTCCAACCCCGCCGCCAGCACTTTCGCGATTACCTGTTCGAAATCTGGCCGACCGTCATGACACATTATCAGCCCCCGATCCCTGGCACCGACGGCGTCGCGCGGCTCTCCTGCCCCGAGATCCAGCGCATCAGCACCGAGCGCCTGGCGCAGAGCACGGCGCCCAGCCGGAAGACCGGCAAATGTGAGGTTTCGGCGAGGTAGTAGACTTTGCGCCGGCAGGCTTTGTCGCCGAAGATGAATTCGGCGATTGTGTCAGCCCCGCGGAGTAGATCGTCCGCGAGCGGATGTGTGGTGTCGTGAGGTACCGTTTGCGGTTCCATGGTCGTCTCCCAAGCTGCTGTTGATGACCCGGCGCTCATGCGCGTGGGCGTTCCCGCGGCGCAGATGGGAGTGCTTGCCTTGAACCCGCTTGAGGCCGATCCTTCGATCAGTCCGTCAATGAATGAGTAGCTCTGCAATCCATAATGCATGTTCCGGTCGGACAAGCCGAGGGAATGTTCCTACTTTGTTCTTTTTATCTTACAAAGTCAATCGCCGTCTTGGCTTGTTACCAAACCTTTCCGTCGCTTCCGCTCAGGCCTGCCGACGCTCGCTCGCATAGCGGGATTCCTGGTCGGTAATCCATTTGAGGAGCACCGACCGCCGGGCGCAAATCATCGAGCCGAGCTTGAAGACCGGCAGGTTGGACGTTGCCGCCAGGTGGTAGACCTTCCGCCGCATTTCGCGGCTGCCATAGAGGAACTGAGCGATCTCCTCGGCTCCTCGCAGCAGGTCTTGCGCGAACTCATCCCCTGCTTCGGTCATGTTGCCTCTCCTGCTAACAGCTCCGCCACCCTCAAAACCGTGCGCTCCGTTATCCGCCGCGATTGTTCGAGGTCGCCAGCAGCTTCGCTGGCCGCGTGGTCGCCGCCCATCGCAGAGGCTTTGGGCCGTTTCTTCGGCAGGCGGTATTCGAGACTGGCGGTCGTGCCGTTCGGCAGGGCTGCCAGCCGGATCCGGCCACGGGTCGCCCGCGTGAAGGCGAAAATCTCGATCTGTGGCGGGTGCGCGTCTTTGGACGCGAGCATCACTGCCAGACGGCCGTTTGCGGCCGAGGCAATCAGTGCTGTCAAGCCATCAACGAAGCTATGCCGGGCCGTCAGATGGCCGAGGTCCTCGATGGCGGTGGCGCCGAACAGGGTGGCGCTCGAGCGCGCCTCGTCGACTGCGGTCTCGGCATAGCGTCCGACGGTCTCGACCGAAGCGTTGGCCTGCGGGCTCGCCAGCACCGCGGTCAGCAGGCAGGCGGCGTCGAGCGGCGTCATTTGCGCGGCATGCAGCCCGCGACCGGCCTTTCTGCGCAGGCCCGCGCTGACAAGCCGTCGATCGATATCGGTCAGCGTCGACAGCGGCACGCCGGTCGTCGTGCTGACCAGATGCACCAGTTCGGCAGGGCTTGCCATGCGCTACGGCTCATTCGGATCAATTCCGAATGAAACAGGTAGCTCTCTTTCAGAAAAAATCCAACAGGAAGCGGATAGGAATCTTTGGTTATGGCCGCTGTCGACCGACGCGCCGTCCGGTAATCGTCAAATTTCGCTTCTCGACTCAAAATCAGTATGCTAAGTTCCTATTTTGTTCTAACGAGGGTCAATGGCCGAAACGACCGCGATCGAATGGACGGATGCGACCTGGAATCCGGTGACCGGCTGCACGAAGATCAGTGCAGGCTGCGATAACTGCTACGCCGAACGCTTCGCCGAGAGGTTCCGCGGCGTGCCAGGCCACCCCTTCGAGCATGGCTTCGATCTGATGCTTCGCCCGGACCGGGTCAAGCAGCCGCTACGCTGGCGCGAGCCGCGTATGATCTTCGTCAACTCCATGAGCGATCTCTTTCATAAAGAGGTTCCGCGCGCATTCATCGCGCAGGTGTTCGACACCATGGAAGCTGCCACCTGGCACACCTTCCAGATCCTCACTAAACGCTCGTCCATCATGAGAGATTTTCTCAAGCGCAGATATCCGAATGACCGCGGCCCTACTCACATGTGGTTTGGCGCATCCATCGAAGACGGCTCCAAGAAGTCACGACTGGAACACCTGCGGCAATCGCCGGCAGGCATTCGCTTTCTTTCCATCGAGCCGATGATCGGGCCGGTCGGCAAACTCGATCTCGACGGCATCGACTGGGTCATCGTCGGCGGCGAAAGTGGGCCGCGTGCACGACCCATCGAGATCGAGTGGATACGCGATGTACGCGATCAATGCCGAACAAACGGTGTCGCGTTTTTCTTCAAGCAATGGGGTGGCTTCCGGCCGAAAAGCGGCGGCCGGAGCCTGGATGGACGCGAATGGAGTGAATTTCCAGCTGCCACCGCAGCCTTCAGCGAGGCGGCGGAGTAATGGATGGTTGCACTCGCCGATTATCAAGGTCGTGAACAAGCCTATGTGAAGCACATGTTCCTCGAGCTTTATCTCGAGGCACTCATGCACAAGACCGCCAGCAAATACGATCACATCGTCTACGTCGACGGCTTCGCAGGTCCGTGGCAAAGCGCCAATGAGCAGTTTGCCGACACCTCCTTTGGCATTGCGCTTAACGCCCTGCGCAAGGCCAAAGCCTCGTGGCAGCCGAAGCGCAACGTCAAAATGTCAGCCTTTCTCGTCGAGCAGCACCCGAAAGCTTATGCGCAGCTCGAGAAGATCCCAGCCACATTTCTGGACGTGGAGGTCAAAACCTATCGCGGCGACTTTCTTGCCCAGTTGCCGCTGATCTCGGAAGCGATCCCTGCTAACGCCTTTACGTTCTTCTTCATCGATCCGAAGGGTTGGCGCATCCCGCTGGCAACACTGGCACCTTTCATCAAGCGCCCGAACGCAGAAGTCGTATTCAATTTCATGTTCGATTTCATCAACCGGGCAGCGAGCATACGCGATCCCGCCCTCGCGAAAGGTCTCGACGAGCTGATCCCCTTCGGCGATTTTCGCGCTAAGCTCGCTATAACCGAGTCACAGGAGGACAAAGACCCTGCCATCGCAGAAAGTCGTAAGGACTTGCTTGTCAACGCCTTCAACGAAAGCCTGGCCCGGCTCGGCGGCTACAAATACGTAGCGGATGTGACGGTGCTGCGCCCCCTGCGCGACCGCCCGCTCTATTGCCTTTGTTATGCGACAAGGCACCCGATAGGGATCGAGGTCTTTCGCGACTGTCAAATCAAAGCCCTAGAGGGACAGGCCGCAACGCGTGCCGCCTCGAAAGTGCGGAGCGCGGCAGCTAGCTCGGGCCAATCAGAACTGTTTCCGTCGCTGCATGAGATGGGCCCAGACGAGACCGGCCGCTTACTTGCGCGTGAACGCGTCGCGGCCCGCACCAGCCTAGTCGAAATGGCGCCGGAAGCTCCTGCTGCTATAAAGTATGCCGAGCTGCAGACGCGGGTATTGACACGCCACATCGTGCGCGCGGTCGATGTAAGCACCGTCGCCGCTGAGCTGCGGCAGCAAGGTCTGCTCATATTTCTGGATTGGGAAGCAGGTAAGCGTAGGCCAAAGCCGAATTACATTGTGCAACGTGGCAGCGGCTTGGATAAATTATTATCGGCAAAAGTGGATTTGTTTGGGGCCTGAGATTTTCAAAGCTATCCGCAAAGAGCGCTCAAGAGCTAACCTCCAGTCTGATAGCCGCCGCGCTTCGTTGTCGCAATTTGTGTTGCAGCCGCCGGCCGGCTGAGGCGGCCTATCGGCGTGCTTTGCCACGCGCGGGTTTGCTGATCAGCCCGCGGATCTGGTCGGCGACCGCTGGCGACACGGGATTGTAGACGATCATGCCGAGATCGGGCCGGCCATCGACGGCGAAGGCGGAATATTCCAGCTCGATCGGCCCGAGCAGCGGATGCTTGAGGCGCTTCACGCCCTCGCCATGCGCGTGGACATCGTTGTTCCGCCACAGCGCTGCAAAATCCGAACTCACCCGGCAGAGCTCGTCGACCAGCTGCGCGACTTCCGAAACGGCTCCGGCCCGTGCCGCATCGGCCCGGAAGGCGCCAACCACAAAGCGAGCGAGCGAGTCCCAATCATGTTGCGCGGCCTTGATGCGTGGATCGCCGAACAGCATGCGCAGGATATTGCGCTGGCCTGGCGGCAGCTGGCTGTAGTCGGTCAGCACGACAGTCGCCGCTTTGTTCCAGGCGACGATGTCCCAGGTCGCGGTCTTGATCAGCGCGGGACTGGTCTCGAGCGCGTCCAGCACGCGCTGCAGCCGCGGCGTCACGCCTTCGGCCGGTCGGTAACGAACCTCGGGCGGCCGCCCGAGCCCGATCATGAAGAGATGTTCCCGCTCGACCTCCGTCAGCATCAGCCCGCTGGCGATGCGTTCCAACACGTCGGCCGAAGGCGCGCCGCCGCGGCCCTGTTCCAGCCAGGTGTACCAGGTCGGGCTGATATTGGCGCGCTGCGCCACTTCTTCCCGGCGCAAACCCGGCGTGCGCCGGCGGCTTGCCGCAAAGCCAAGGGCGGCAGGGTCAAGCCGGCTGCGGCGGTCCCGCAGATACTGTCCCAGCAGATTATCGCTCGCAGCGGACATGGGCCTTCCTGTTAGTCATTATACCAGGATAACGTCACTACTTTTATATAACATTAGCTTAGCCGATAGTATGGCACTGAACAACCTTGAGGGCTGACCATGCGTATCTTTCTTACCGGCGCCACCGGCTTTATCGGCTCCGCGATCGTGCCCGAATTGATCAAGGCCGGCCATCAGGTGCTCGGCATGACCCGCTCGGAGCAAGGTGCTGCTGCCCTCGAGGCCGCTGGCGCCGAACCATATCGCGGCACGCTTGAAGATCCCGAGAGCCTGCGGCGGGGCGCCGCCCAATGTGACGGCGTCATCCACACGGCCTTCGACCATGACTTCTCGCGCTTTGTCGCGAACTGCGAGAAGGACCGGCGCGCGATCGAGGCCATGGGTGCGGCGCTGGCCGGCTCCGACCGCCTGCTGCTCATCACCTCAGGTGTTGGCCTCGGCAGTTCAGGTCATGGCGAACCGGCGCGCGAGGAGGTCGTCAACTTCGATCATCCCAACCCGCGCAAGCTCTCCGAACAGACCGGTGCGGCACTGGCGCAGCAGGGCGTCAAACTCGCGGTCATGCGCCTGCCCCAGGTCCACAACACCGAGAAAGCCGGGCTGATCACGCCCTATATCGAGATTGCGCGCGCGAAAGGTACCGTCGCCTATGTCAGCGACGGTCAGAACCGCTGGGCCGCCGTGCATGTCAGCGATGCCGCGCGCCTTTACCGCCTGGCCTTCGAGCGCCAGGAAGCCGCGCGCTACCATGCGGTCGCCGAGGAGGGCGTGGCGGCGAAGGACATCGCGACCGTCGTCGGCCGCGGCCTCAGCTTACCGGTCGAGTCGCTGTCGCCCGGGCAGGCGAGTGCGCATTTCGGCTGGATGGCGGGCTTCATTGGTATGGATCTCAGCGCATCCAGCAAGCAAACGCAGGCGCAGCTCGACTGGCAGCCGACCGGCCCTGATCTACTCACCGATCTAGCGGCGATGCGCTTTGCGGCTGCCTGAGTGAAGCAGGACCATCCGTCACTTCGAGCCTAACAGCCGGCTTGCCGCGTCAACGGCTGGCGCCGTCCGCCGCTCTGCTTCGGCCCTGACGGGTGACTGAGGCCACGCCAGCTGTTGAGTTGATAGGCGTCGGCTCCGGAGGAATGTCGCTTTCGTCCCACCAGAGGAATGAGCAGCAATATCAAACATCTATAGGTCGGCAGAAGCGCGACGAATTCGGTTGAGCGCTGCCGGCTGCCAGCCTAGGATTCTTGGGCGTAATCAATCGGAACGATTGGTAATGCCGCCTTGAGCCGCTTGTTTGTAGGTGATCAGCCGGCCAGTGCGATGATAGTCTTTGGCGGGAGGAAGACTTCATGTCGATCCGCAAGCGCAGCTGGAAAAACAGCGATGGCACCGAGACGACGCGCTGGATCGTCGATGTCTGCGGCGCCAATGACGAGCGCGAACGCCGTCAATTCGACAGCCGCAAAGAGGCCGATGCGTTCCGGGTCGCGACCGAAAGCCAAATGCGGGTCGGCACCTATCGCAGCGAGGCCGGAAAGCTCACCCTCAAGGACACGGCCGATCGCTTCCTCACCTATTGCGACGGCCGTCGCCAGCGCGGCGAGCGCATGACGCGCCAAAACTACAAGACCATGGAAGGCCATATCCGCAACTACATCTGCCGCGATCCCCAGCGTCATGCCGGCAAGCCGAAGCCGTCGCGCCTAAAGAGCTTCGATGGCGGCATTGGCGGGATCAAGCTCGCTTCGCTGACCGCCCGCGGCGTCGGCGATTTTCGCGATAGCCTGCGCGATGCCGGTGTCACGGTCGTCACAGCCCGCAAGATCCTCAGTACACTGCAGCAGCTGCTCCAGCATGCCGTCACCCGTGACCTGATCGGCGTCAACGTCGCCCGCGGCATCAAGGTGATCGGCCGACGCGATGAAGGCGCTCGCAGGATCGTCCCGCCGAGCAAGGAGGCTATGCGCGCCCTGCTCAGCGTCGCTGATCCAAATTTCAAGGTGAAGCTGGCCTTTGCCGCGGCCACTGGCGTGCGCGCCGGCGAGCTTCATGCACTGCGCTGGCGCCATCTCGACTTTGCCTCAGGCGAGGTAAAGATCGAGACGCGGGTCGACGCCTATCATGAGGAAGACGTCACCAAGACATCCGCCGGTATGCGGACCATCCCACTGTCGCAGCCACTGGTCTTCATGCTGAAGGAATGGAAGCTGCGGACCCGGCGCAGCAAGCCGGATGAGCTGGTCTTTCCCAACAAGCGCGGCTGGTACTGCAGCCATGACAACATGATCAAGCGCAAGTTCCTGCCGCTGTTTGACGAGCTGGCCAGACGGCATGCCGAGGATCCCTCTCAGCCGCCAGCGCCACAAAGCTTCAACTGGCATGCCTTAAGGCATTTCGCGGTGTCGTGTTGGATCGAGGCTGGCCTAAGTCCGAAAACGGTTCAGACTTTCGCCGGCCACAGCAGCCTGCAGGTGACGATGGATCGCTACGGACACATGTTCAAATCTGACGATCACAGAGAAGCGATGGAGCGGGTCGCTGCAACTATGTTCACCTAAACCAACAAACCAGCCGCACTCGCATCGCGAGTTTTCTTGACAAACGGTCGGTACTCGCGTAGTGCGTATGAATGACCTCGCCAAGGAAGCCTCGGTTTGTCGATTTTGGACAACAGCTAGCTAAGCTGCGCAACGCTGTGGGTATAGGCAACCAGGGCGCGCTGGCCAAATTGCTGGGCAAGAGTCAGCAATCGATCAGCCGTTGGGAAGCAGGCACTTCACGGCCTGACGCGGACGAGATCGGCAAACTCGCCTGTCTACTGCACGCGGACGTAGACGATCTTCTCATGAGAGCAGGTTACAAAGCTGCTCCTTCCGTCGCGGAAGCGATTACCTTCGATAAGCCACTGCCGCTCGAGAGCCTGTCTCCTGATACCTTCGAGCGGTTCTTAAGGACAGTCCTTCAAGAGCTTGCGCCAAACAGCCCCGTAAAGAGGGCTGGTAAGACGGGTCACAAGCAAGATGGCATTGATCTGATAGCCGAAGATCCTTCTGGAAAAATTTCTACGTATCAGTGCAAGCGGGTACAGACCTTCGGGCCAGCGGAGGTACGTCGAGCGGTGGCAGCCCACAAAATTACGGCCGATCGAAAGTACCTAGTCCTCAGTCGCACTGCAAGCCCTCAAGCAATCTCAGAGATGAAGAAGCATCCCGGCTGGGAGATCTTGGACAGGGAGGATTTGTCAGAGATCGTCAGACACCTTCCGCACGCATCTCAAGACCGAATAGTCGACATCTATTTTCCCGGGCGTCGTTTCGAACTCTTTGGCCGTCACGCACCCGGCCCGTGGCTGACAATGGACCTGTTCTTTAGCCCATTCGAAGCACGAGATGCCGCCTTCAGCCACGGTTGGGCACTGAAGGGGCGCAGCAAAGAGCTCACGATGATTGCGGAAGCCCTGGCAATAGGGAAACCGCTAATCTTGATAAACGGGCCCGGCGGGTTTGGTAAGTCGCGTCTGATTTTGGAATCCATTAAGGACTTCAGCCTCAGTCATCAGGACATCTCCGTAAGCTTTCTCTCGCCATCTTCTACTGTGACCAATCCAGCGATCGAGGGCCTTGGCAAAGGGATTAAGATTGTTGTAGTTGACGACGCCCACGATCGAAGTGATCTAGGGGTATTATTGGAATATGTTGCCAATCCTAGTAGTGGGTTACGGTTAGTACTTGCTTCGCGGCCATACGGTACAGCACGTATAAAGCGGCAAGCCGCGATGTTTGGCTTGGCGGATCAAACCGAGATCATAGTTGAGCCCTTATCGCGTAAGGATCGGCTCGCACTCGCGAACGAAGTTCTCAAAGAGTTCGGCGCAAACGACATGTGGGCACCGTCTGTAGTCGCTGTCGCGGGATCGAGCCCATTGATCACGGTCATGGCGGCACGCGTGATTGCGAAGGAACCGCTTCCGCCGGCCCTCGCTACGTCACGGGAGGAACTCAAGAATTTTGTCCTGGGGAAGTTTCAAGATGTGGTGATTGGAGACCTTGGCTCTTCAGCAGATCAGCCAAATCTAGCGAGGCTCCTCGATATCCTCGCTATCGTTCAGCCCTTTGATATCGAAGACCCGCACTTCAACACGCTAATCCAATCCACGGGTCTCGATGAAGTAACTTCAAGTCGCTTGATTAGACTGCTGGTTGATGGAGGAGTCATTTTCAGGCGTGGGCTGAATTATAGGCTCATGCCGGATGTGCTTGGCGACTATATAATCGATCAACACTGCATAGATGCGAGCGGAAAGCTTACGGCACTAGCTCTCAAAGTGTTTGAGAAAGCACAGGGTCGGCTGGTCAGAAACGTGCTTCTGAATCTTGGCCGGCTTGACTGGCGTATCAATGAAGGAAATCCGTCTGATAGTCACCTATTGGATCAGGTGTGGGCATCCCTCGATAGTATCACTGAGCAATATGATCAGCGACTGGAAGCAATCTACGAAGTCGCAGCTTATCAGCCAACACAGGCCTTAACATTCTTGCAAAAGAAGTTAGATCAAGAGGTTGTATTTCCCACATTTGCAAAGACCTTGCGTAGCATCGCATACTCTGGATCGCACTTCGAGGAAGCGGCCGAACTCCTTTGGCAACGAGGCCGCACGGACTCGCGTCCGCTAGGTCAGAATCCAGAACATCCGATCAGGATACTTTCTGAGCTTGTCTCAATAGAAGAAAACAAGCCTTTCTCTATAAGTGAGAAGGCATTCGAGTTTGGTATGAGCCTGATTGAACGTGAAGACGCCTGGAGCGGAGTTTATTCGCCTCTCGATGTTGTAGAGCCCATCCTCCGCGGCGAAGGCATCACGACAGAGGCTGAATTTAGCTCAATGAAAATGAAACCCTATCTTGTTTCGTACAATATGGTTGAACCTTATCGGAAGCGACTCATAGATCGTCTAATTGAGTTACTATCCAGTCCCGATCTTGTCGTAGGACAAAATGCGGCCGTAACAATCCAAGCGGCGTTGCGCTTTCCTAACCCGGCCTTCAATCACGCGGTTCCGGATGATGTACGTGCGAGCTATAGCAAGGAATTTGAAGATACACTAGGGAAGCTTCTGTCTGTAGTGCGAAATCAGCCTTTGAAGCCATCGACGGCGATCAGCCTTGCGAGAAGTGTTTCGTGGCATGCAAATTACGGAACCGGCTTGCCGTCTAAGCTCGCACGAAAAATTCTGGGCGCACTGCCAACTGACTTGGCGTTCCGGACTTGGTTTGCTCTTACAGATGGATATGGACAAATATTTTTGGGACGTTGGGAAGCCGAAACGTGGGAAGCCAAGCTTAAAAGCTGGCTTGACTCTCTGGTTGCGGATCTGAAAGCAGAGTATGGATCTGGGTCCAGTCTAGTTGATTATCTTGCTGAAGTCGTAAGTGAGATACACGCTGTAAGGGAAGGTGGTAACTCCAGCTTTGTTCTTGTCGGGTGTTTGTTGCGTGATGATCTACAGTTTGCACAAGCCTTCATCGAAGAAGTGTTAGTGCGCCCAGAAGGTCCGTTGGCCCGGTTCCTGCCGTCTGCTCTTGCGGAGGTGCTTACTTCCAATCCTACGAAAGGAAGGAGCGTCGTCCACGGGCTACTCGCCACCGATAATCAGTCGTTACGGCAGGCAACTGGT
This sequence comes from uncultured Lichenihabitans sp., assembly GCA_965214415.1. Lineage (GTDB taxonomy): Bacteria > Pseudomonadota > Alphaproteobacteria > Rhizobiales > Beijerinckiaceae > RH-AL1. The sequence continues at coordinate 3,100,845 of CBDCBQ010000003.1, read as the reverse complement.
TTAGCCTTTGCGTCACTCAAGCGTCTTCCCGAACAAGACGATTTCAATTTGGTACAAATGATTGCGAGCGACGAAGATCCGAAGGTCGCAAATGCGGGAATACGCGCCGCTTGGAGCTGGCAACAATTAGATCCGCTGACGTCGCTAGCGGTAGTCCGGCATGTCAAGGTCGGCGGGTCGGCACGGAACGCTGAGGATCTCTCGATGCTAGTCAGTGGCGGCCAAAACCGGCTTCTCAGGAGCATGGGAGCTGAAGACATTGATAAACTGTTGCAAGAGTTAATAGCTGTTCCGTCTTTAGATGGATATTGGATCAACGGTGTGCTTGCCTACCTGTCTGAGCATTATGCCATCCGTCTGGCTAATTTCTTTTTCGAACGTGTCGAGAAATACTCCACTAAAGAATTGTTTAACAAATCCAGGCCCGTAAATTATGGCCCCTATAAACAAGAACCGCTACGATTTGGTCAAAGTGCAGACTTCCCGCAACTGTTAGAGAAGGCTTGGCAGTGGTTTAAGAGCCATCAAGACAGCGACCACCTCCTGCTTTATAACGCGGCACATCTGTTCGAGGCCATGTTCGAAGGTATCGACGAAAACGTCGTCGAATTAATGGACCGGAAGCTAAGCGATGCCGGAGCCGACGACCTCGACCTTATGACAAGAATCGTGGGTAATTCATCCCCTCATTTTGTCTTCACCTATAAGACATTTGTGGTTCGCTTTCTCGAGCGTTGCAAGTTCGTCAGCAGCGAAAGCTTGAACTATGCGTTGAGCAGCCTCGAAGCGAGCGCAGCTTCCGGGATCCGGAGTGGAGTGCCGGGCGAACCGTTTCAAGCCGATCTTGATATGGAAAAAGCGGCGCTTGAGACGCTCAAGGGCATTTCTCGTCTGTCACCGGCATATCGCCTTTATGCCTCCATCCGCGACCGCGCTCGTTGGAACATCGATCGCCAGCGCCGCGAAGCGGAGGCATTTGAGCAGTGAAGCCTAAAAGTCCGCCCGCCACTGGAAAATTGAAAATCCGTATTCCCTTTCTGTTTGAAGCTGAGGGCGAGGGTAGTGTGTCTGTTGCTTGTGTGGCAGTCCTGTCTCTCATTTTCCTCGCGTTGGCGTTTCTCTTGGCGCGCCACTGAACTCTGCCATTGCCGGAGCTGACAAAAGCTTTTGCCGAGATTTCGATCCCTTCACCCGAGCTCTATCGAAGCTCACGGCACAAATTTGGCACAAAGGAGGTTTCGGTTCGTTGATTTCTTAGGGCTTCTTAGCCTATCGCGAGACCCTCATAACCTGAAGGTCACAGGTTCAAATCCTGTCCCCGCAACCAGTTTCAGAACCCCGCCTGGCGAGAGCCTGGCGGGGTTTTTTGCGTCCATCATCGCGAGCTTCGATCCGTCGATCGGGCACGGATACATGATTGTCTTGACGGCTTCGGCGCCTTCGGGGCCTCCGCCTTCGGCCGGATCACCTTGGCGCAAGTCGCCTTAGCTGTCCGTTCTCGGCGGTCAAGATGAGCAAGCTGGTGTCCGTGGCAAACGAGATCGCGGCGACATGGCTCTTGTTCGAGAAGAGGCCGTCGCGTTTGCGTGTGATCTTGACCGGCACGGGCAGCGCCTCCTCGAGCCGCGCCGCGCGCCTTTCCGTGAAAGCCCGGTCGCCGCGCGCCCCCGCGAGCATAAGCCCGCGGGCTCTTTCGTACGTCGGCTGGCGCGTGCTGGCGATCTACCGCAGCGATGCGCAGAACCGCTGGATCTTGCCGCAGGCTTCCTCAAGCACCGGTGTCGCGGTGGCGTAGGACAGCCGAAAGTTCGGGCCCTGGCCGAAGGCCGTGCCCTGCACGACGGCGACGCCCTCGGTCTCGAGCAGCGCCTCGACGAAGTCCTGGTCGGTCTCCAGCGTTTTGCCTTCCGGCGTTTTCCGCCCGATCGCCTCGGCGCAGGACGGATAGACGTAGAACGCGCCCTCCGGCGTCGGGCAGCGCAGGTACTTCGTCTGGTTCAGCATCGAGACGACGAGATCGCGTCGCCCCTCGAACACCTTGCGCGATTTCGGGATGAACGCCTGCGTCCCGTTCAACGCCTCGACCGCGGCCCATTGCGCGATCGAGCAGGCGCCCGAGGTCTGCTGACCCTGCAGCATGTCCATCGCCTTGATGAGCGGCTGCGGGCCTGCGGCGTAGCCGATGCGCCAGCCGGTCATCGCGTAGCTCTTCGAGACGCCGTTGATCGTCAGCGTGCGCTCCATCAGGGCGGGCTCGACCTGGGCTGGCGTGGTGAACTCGAAGTCGCCGTAGACGAGGTGCTCGTAGATGTCGTCCGTCATCACCCAGACGTGCGGGTAGCGCAGCAGCACGTCGGTCAGCGCCTTCAGCTCGCCGCGCGTGTAGGCGGCGCCCGACGGGTTCGACGGCGAGTTGAGCAGCAGCCACTTCGTCTTCGGCGTGATCGCCGCCTCGAGCGCCTGCGCGGTGAGCTTGAAGCCGTTCTCCATCGCGGTCTTGATCTGCACGACCTTGCCGTCGGCGATCGCCACCATGTCCGGATACGAGACCCAGAACGGCGCCGGCACGATCACCTCGTCGCCAGGGTTGATCGTCGCCAGGAACGCGTTGAACAGGATGTGCTTGGCGCCGGTGCCGACGATGATTTGGCTCGCCTTGTAGTCGAGCCCGTTCTCGCGCTTGAACTTGTCGACGATCGCCGCGCGCAGCGGCTCGATGCCGGCGACGGGCGTATACTTCGTCTCGCCGCGCATGATCGCCGCGATCGCCGCCTGCTTGACGTTGTCCGGCGTGTCGAAATCCGGCTCGCCGATCGTCAGCGGGATGATCGTCCGGCCCTGCGCCTTGAGATCGCGCGCCTTCTGCGTGGCGGCGACCGTCGCGGACGGTTTTACGCGCAGAAGCGCGTCTGAGACGATCGACATGTCAGGGCTCCTCGCCGGGCCGCGCGGGATCGACCCGGGCCTCAAGCGGCGCGGACCATATGGTCGCGGGTGCGCGAGGGCAAGACGAAAAGGCGCGCGTGGACCAGCGTCTAGCCAAACGCTTTCATGCCTCGCTCGACCGCGGGCCGCGCGCCGACCGTGTCGAACCAGCGCCGTAGCCGCGGCCGTCGCGTCCAGTCGAGCGCGGCCTCGTAATGGACGGCGATCGTGTAGGCCGCGATGTCGGCCAGCGTGAAGGTCTCGCCAGCGAGCCAGGGCGTGGCCTCGAGAAAACGCTCGGCCTCGGCGAGCGTGCCCGCGGCCTCGCCGTCGAGATACGCACCGGCCTCGCCCGTGATGCCGGCACGGCGCAGGCGGAACACCGCGCCGTTCGGCGCGACGACGTCGGTGACGATGTGCAGCCAGCGCTCCACGGCGACGGCGCGCGCGTGGCCGTCGCGCGGCAGGAGCACGCCGGGCACCCGCGCATCGATCCACAGCTGGATCGCGTTCGATTGGGTGAGCACATCGCCGGTGCCGGGCACGACCAGCACCGGCACCTTTCCGCGCGGGTCTCGCGCCAGATGCTCGGGCGAGCGCTGCGCGCCGGCGAAAAGATCGAGCCGGTGTGGGGAATACGCGAGGCCCGCCTCCTCCAGCGCCACGGCGGTGCGCAGGCAATTGCCGGTTTTGGCGCCGTAGAAGTCGAGGGTTTGCGACATGTCGTGGTCCTTAGGCGCGGGCAGCGTACCGCCGGTTAACCTCGTCCGGCTACGATCGCCCACGAACCGGCGGAACGACATGCAGCCTTCGATCGATCGACGAGCGGCGCACGCGCCGAGTACGGACTTGCGAACCGGCGTCTTGCAAACCCGCGTCTTGCGAACCGGCGCCTTGCGAACCGGCGCCTCGCGAACCGGCGCCTCGCGACCCGGTGCGTTGCGGAATGGTGACTGGCTGACGCCGGAGCGGCTGCGCGCCTACCCGCGCATCGTCGGCGCCGTGCTGGTGCTGGCCGTCGCCGGGCTCGTCCTCACGAGCCATGGCGGCATCGATCGCTGGGATCGCCCGCTCGGCACGGATTTCTGCGGTGTCTGGGTGGCGGGCCAGGAGGTGCGCGCGGGCCACGCGGCGCAGCCCTACGACAACGCGGCCCACGCCGCCGCCCAGGCCGCGGCTTTTGGGCCGTCCGACTCGTTCCTGCCATGGCCGTATCCGCCGTTCTTCCTGGCGGTGGCGGGCGCCCTCGCGGCGCTGCCGTATCTCGCGGCGCTGGCGGTGTGGCAGGGCGGCACCCTCGCGCTCTATCTCACCGGCGTCGCGCGCTGCCTCGCCGGCACGTCGCTGGCGCGGCGCGACATCGTGGTGGCGGCGCTGGCCTTCCCCGCGGTCGCGATCAACCTGCTGCACGGCCAGAACGGCTTTCTGTCGGCCGGGCTTCTCGCGCTCGGCGCGCTGATGGTCCCGCGTCGGCCCGTCGCCGCCGGCATTCTCCTCGGCCTGCTCGCCTACAAGCCACAGCTGGCGCTGGCGCTGCCGGTCGCGCTCCTCGCCGGGCGGCATTGGCGGGCGATCGCCGCCGCGGTCGCGACCATGGCGACGATGGCCGCGGCGACCTTTTGGGCGTACGGGCTCGCGCCGTGGCGGGCGTTCGTCGCCAACCTCGACTTCGTCCGCCACGTCATTCTCGAGATGGGCGGCCTCGAAAGCTACAAGCTGCAGAGCGCCTTCGCCGCCGGCAGACTGTGGAATGCGCCGCTGCCGGTCGCCTACGCGATGCAGGGCGCCGTCGCCCTCGCCGTCTTCGTGGGGCTGGCGTGGCTTTGGGCGGGGGCGCACGATCATCGGCTGAAGGTCGCCGGACTGGCGATCGCGAGCCTGCTCGTGACGCCCTATGCGATGGACTACGACATGGTCCTGCTCGGCCCGGCGCTCGCCGCGCTCGTTGCCGTCCACCTAGAGACGGGCTTCCCGCCCCATTCCAAGACGGTGCTCGCGATCGGCTGGGTGATGCCGCTCGTGGCGCGAACCGCCGCGAAGGCCCTCGCCGTGCCGATCGGCCTCGTTGTCACGCTCGCGCTGTTCGCCCTCGTCGTCGCATCCGCCTGGAACGATCACCGACCCCGCTGCGCCGGGCCGGTAAGGAATGGTCAAGTTTAAGTCTTTGATTTTTTGATCCGCGACACGCTGGGTGCGCAACTGTTGCGCCAGTGCCGCGTTTCTGTCGCGAATACGCTTGGGTTTGTCGCGACCGAAAACGGGATATTGGGATATTCCGGGGAGTATCGGCGACATCGGGCGTGGGGAGTACTTCGATGTCGATTGCGGACCATTTCGAGCAGGCGCCGGACGCCGGTTTCATTCGGGACTACGACAGCACCTCGGCGCGTCGTCAATTCAACATCTCCGTAACCTTGATCATTGTCATCGTGCTGGCCGCGACCGCGCTGGGCGCGCTCGTCAGGTTCGACACACCGTCCGTGTCGAAGGCGAGTGCCGGGCTCGCGGCGCCGCCGACGTACGCTGGTCACCTCTAGGATTTCGAGGTCTTCCTCGGAGACAAGCCGCGTCGCGTCCTGCGATGCGGCGTCTTATTTGGGCCATCCCGCTTGCAGCGGCGTGCCGGTCCTGCGCGGCCAATGTTCAAGGCGTCCGCCCTGCGCTAGGGTGGCCGCCGAGGAGCACTCGGCCATGACGCGTTTTCGCATTTCCCTGATCGCCATCGGCGCCGTAGTGGCGCTGTCTGGCTGCAACGAGACCGGTGGCATGGCAGGCCCGACCGCGTCGGCGCCGATCGTCGTGTCCTCCTTCCACATGCCGCCCGGCGCGCCGTGCACCGTCGAGATCGACAGGTACGAGACCGTGGTGAAGGGCGACCTCGACACCGGCAACGTCGAGCAGAAGGTCTACGACCAGATCCAGCACGAGATGGCCCGCGCGGCATCCGCATGCTCCGCCGGCAAGGGCGGCGAGGCGCATGCGATCGTCGCGAACTCGAAGGCGCAGCACGGCTATCGCGCCTAGACGTCGCCGGAGCCTCGATCTCCCACGAGCAGCCCTTCGACCAGGCGCGCAGCCATCGCCCTGATTGGCGCGCGCTCCGTGCCGACCGCCGCGGCCAGCGACTTGCCGATCAGCCCGTCGGCGAACGCCAGCAGCGTGACGAGCGTGACGATCTCGCGGGCGCGCGCCGCGGCGTCCAGGCCTTCGATGCGCGGCTCCAGGGCGGCGACGAGGTTGCGCGTGACATGCCCGATGCCGGCCTCGTCATGCGGGGCGCCGCTGAGCGCCGACCAGGCCATCATGATGGCGATCCCACCCGCGTCGTAGGCCGCGAACACCCGGTCGACGATCGATGCCGTGCCGGGTGTCGCGCCGTCCGTCCCGGTGACAAGCGCGGTGATCTGGCGGGTCAGGTCCGAGACGATCAGATCCTTGAGCGCCGCCTGAAACGCGTCCGCCGAGCCGAAATGATGGATCAGGTTGGCGTGGCTCATCTCGAGCGCGCCGCCGACCGCTTTCAGCGTGACCGCGCCGGGCCCGCTGGCGATCAGGAGCCGCCGACCCGCCTCCAACGCCTCGCGTCGCACGATCTCAGGTTTACGCCGGCGCTCGACCATCGGAGTCGATTTAGTTGACATTCGTGTAAGTTAGCTTATCTCGGCGTTCATGCAAGGACGAAACTCACGCATGGATCTCACCGGCCGCGTGGCCGTCGTCACGGGTGCCGCGAGCGGCATCGGCCGGGCGATCGCGGTCTCGCTCGCGCGCCGCGGCTGTCATCTGGCGCTGGCCGATCGCGACGAGACGGGCATGGCGGCCACCGGCGAGCTCATTCCAACCGGCGTCCGCGTCAGCCGCCATCGGCTCGACGTCGCCGATGTCGACGCGGTCGCCGCGCTGCCGCAGGTGGTTTCCGCCGATCACGGGGGGGTGGACATCGTCGTCAACAATGCCGGCGTGGCACTGGGCGGGACATTCGAGCAGGTCTCGGCGGCGGACTTCGACTGGCTTTTCGCCATCAATTTCCAGGGCGTCGTGCGGATGACGCGCGCGTTCCTTCCATTGCTTCGCGCCAGCGCGGACGCGCGTCTCGTCAACATCTCGAGCGTGTTCGGGCTGATCGCGCCACCAGGCCAGACGGCGTATGTCGCGGCGAAGTTCGCGGTGCGCGGCTTTTCCGAATCTCTGCGGCACGAACTCGCCGGCACGTCCGTCGGCGTCACCGTCGTGCACCCGGGCGGCGTCGCCACGTCGATCGCCCGCAACGCAAGGGCGCCGAGCGGGGTGCCGCCGGAAGAGGCCGCGCGGGAGAAGAAGGCCTTCGAGGCCTTCTTGAAGATGCCGCCCGAGCAGGCCGGCGAGACGATCGTGCGGGCTATCGAGCGGCGCAAGGCCCGCGTGATCGTCGGCAACGACGCCAAGCTCGCGGCGCTGATCGAACGCATCGCGCCAGTCGGCTATTGGAAACTCCTTGGGCGCGGGCGGAGCTGACATGAGCGAGCATTTCGACGTCATCGTCATCGGCGCCGGCCTCTCCGGGATCGGCGCGGGCTACCACCTGCAGACGAACCTGCCCGGCAAGAGCTATTGCATCCTCGAAAGCCGCGACGCGATCGGCGGCACCTGGGACCTGTTCCGCTACCCGGGGCTGCGGTCCGATTCCGACATGTACACGCTCGGCTATTCCTTCCGTCCCTGGACCGAAGGCAAGGCGATCGCCGACGGGGGCTCGATCCTCAACTACATCCGCGATACGGCGCGCGAGAATGGCATCGATCGCCACATCCGCTTTCGCCATCAGGTGAAGCGCGCGAGCTGGTCCTCGGCGGACGCGATCTGGACGATCGAAGCCGAGCGCGAGGGCGAGCCGGTTTGCCTCACCTGCGGCTTCATTTTCACCTGCACCGGCTACTACGATTACGCGGCCGGCTACATGCCGGACTTCGCGGGCGCCGAGCGCTTCAAAGGCCGCCTGGTGCACCCGCAGCAATGGCCCGCCGATCTCGATTACGACGGCAAGCAGGTCGTCGTGATCGGCAGCGGCGCCACGGCGGTGACGCTGGTGCCGGCGCTGGCGCAAACGGCCGATCACGTCACGATGCTGCAGCGCTCGCCGAGCTACGTCGTCTCGATGCCGTCGCGCGACAAGCTCGCCGACCGGCTGCGCCGACGGCTCCCGGCGAAGGTCGCCTACGCGCTGATCCGCTGGCGCAACGTGCTGCTCACGATGTTCTTCTACAAGCTCGCGCGCTCGCGGCCGGAGAAGTTCAAGGCGCGGATCATCGGCATGGTGCGCAAGACGCTCGGCCCGGGCTTCGATGTCGCGACCCATTTCACGCCACGCTACCAGCCCTGGGACCAGCGCCTCTGCCTCGTGCCTGACGCGGACCTGTTCCGCTCGCTGAAGAAGGGCAAGGCGTCGATGGCGACGGACACGATCGAGACGTTCACCGAGGATGGCATCCGGCTCGCCTCCGGTCGCGTCCTGAAGGCCGACATCGTCGTCGCCGCCACCGGGCTGACGATGAAGCTGCTCGGCGGCTTGACGATCGATGTCGACGGCAAGCCGGTCCAGCTCGGCGAGGCGATGAGCTACAAGGGCATGATGTACAGCGACGTGCCGAACCTGGCGACGTCGATCGGCTACACGAACGCGTCCTGGACGCTGAAATGCGATCTCACCTGCGCCTACGTCTGCCGGCTCATCGCCTACATGGACAGGAAGGGATACTCGTCCTGCGTGCCGCGACGGACCGACCCGTCGGTCGAGGCGCTTCCGTTGATCGACTTCTCGTCCGGCTACATCCAGCGCTCGATCGACACGTTTCCAAAGCAGGGATCGAAGACGCCCTGGCGGCTCCACCAGAACTACCTGCTCGATTGCCTCGCGTTGAGGCTGGGCTCGGTCGCCGATCGCGAGATGGAGTTCTCGAAGCGCGGTGCCCGGGGCGCCGTTTAGCCCGTCGACGCAGAGCCCCTGTCATTGAACTAATGTATCGGATTGTGACGAACGCGAAAGATGTTACGGGGAGGTTGTTGATCTTCGGTGAGGAATGACCTTCAGTCCTCGGTGAGGGTTCGCGCCCTCGGTGGCTACTCCTGATCACGGTACGGGCATTGCGCGACACGCCAACCGGTCCCGGCAACGGCCCCGTCCCAGCCCGGCTCGGGTACATGCGGATCGAGGAGGCCGAGGCCAGCTCGATCCTGCCGCAGGTCATCCGACTTCGCGCCATGTCCCTCGGACGCAGCATCTCGCTGTCGCCGGACATGCTTGCTTGGACCGACTCTTTCGATCTGCGCGCCTGCCACTGGTGCGTCTACAACGACGCCGAGCTTGTCGCGGCCGCCCGCATGTCCATCCATTCCTCGCTCGAAGGCATGGCGGACGGGCCGCTGTATGAGCCGCTGGTCAAGGGCTTGCGCTATCCCGTCGCGGTGATGAGCCATTGCGTCGTCAACCGGCACTACCTCGGCCTTCACCTGGACAAGGCGCTCGATGCCGCGCGGATCGAGCGGGCTCGTCAGGTGCGCTGCTCCGCGCTTCTGACCGTCGCCGAAAATCGGGATCGGGCCAAGTCGCTGGAGGCGCTCGGCTTCCGGGCGGCGGCCGGACTTCCCGTCGCCTGGCGGCGGCAGTCGCGCACGGCGCTCGTGCTGCATCTGCCGACCGATCTGCGGACATTCTCGTCCGCTAGGGCGCGGCGCCCCTCGCGAAGCTGAGGCCGCGGCTCTCGAACGCGCGGGCCACCGCCGGGCTCATCGTCCGGCCGCTGGTGAAGAGCGCCGCAATTGGCGCGGCGCGCGGCGACGACGTCGCGAATCCCGCTTCGGCGACGACGGTGTCGACCCGCCGCGCGATGGCGGGAGCCGGATCGAGCCAGACGACCGGCCAGGGCGCGAGCGCGGCGAAGCGATCGACCAGCAGCGGATAATGCGTGCAGGCGAGGACTATGGCGTCGGTGCGGCGCTCGCCCTCGACCACGAAGCAGGGCGCGATCTCGGCGGCGATCGCGTCGTCCGCGACCACGTCGCCCGCCATCGCCGTTTCGGCGAGGCTCGCGAGCACGGTCGAGCCGACGAGGGTGACGGCGCAGCCGGCGGCGAACGTGGCGACCAGCGCGTGGGTGTAGTCGCGCGCGACGGTTCCTGGCGTCGCCAGCACCGAGATCAGCTTCGAGCGCGACTGTGCCGCGGCCGGCTTGATCGCCGGCACCGTGCCGACGAAAGGCAGGTCCGGAAACGCCGCGCGCAGGTCACCCAGCACGAGCGTCGAGATCGTGTTGCACGCGATCACGCAGACATCCGGCTGCATCGAGTCGACGAGGCGCCCGACGACGTCGACGACGCGACCCTTGAGTTCGGCGGCCGGCCAGCTTCCGTAGGGAAAGGCCGCGTCGTCGGCGACGTAGACGAGTTCGGCGTCAGGACGCGCCTTGGCGATTTCGGTCAGGACCGTGAGGCCGCCCAGCCCCGAATCGAAGACAAGGATTTTGGGTGCGGTGGCGGTCATGGCCTCGAAGCGCGTCGGCGGAGCGGAGCGAGGGCTATAGCGGCTTCCCGCCGCGAGATCGATGTGCATGGCCGCGCGAGACAATCAGACTCGCGTTAACGCGGCGGCAACGATGCAGGTCACCCTCCGCGCGGGATCGCGGCGGCCAACTCGGCGTCGGCGATACCGGCCGCCCTTGCGAAATACCAGCTCGCGGCCGAGGCAGCAAAGTTGATGTGTCATTTGACCTATCTTTTAACGTGATTATTCTTTGGACTATCGCAAACAATAAGACGCGGCTTGCAAATTCAAATGCCAGTATTTCGGAACGTCTGCCGGGTGTGCCAGTTCGACGCTGGTAGCCTGGAGGCATTCAAATGTACCATCACGTCAAACAGCTCATGTACACCGTTCGCGTGGGTGAGCCCGACCCGAAGTTCGGCAACATGCTGCTCGAACAATTCGGCGGCGCCAACGGCGAGCTCGCCGCGGCGATGCAATATTCCATTCAGGGCATCAACACCGACGACCCCGAGATGAAGGACATCTTGATGGACATCGGCACCGAGGAGCTGAGCCATCTCGAGGTCATCGGCACCCTGGCGCGGATGCATCTGAAGCCCTCGAAGACCGGGCGCAAGGCCGCCGAGGCGGACCCCCTCGTGTCGATCGCGGGCGGCGGCGGCGTCAACCTGTACAATTCGGCGGGCAGCGCCTGGACGGCGGATTATCTCAAGATCACCGGCCAGCCGGAGGTCGATTTGCGCAACAACATCGCCGCCGAGGCGCGCGCGAAGATCACCTACGAGCGGCTCATGGCCTTCACCGATGACGTGGAGACGAGGGACGCGCTGCAATTCCTGATGACGCGCGAGATCACGCATATGAAGGTGTTCATGTGCGCCCTGGACGGCCTCGGCAAAGGGCCGCTCGAGATCGGCGTGCTGCCGCCCACCGCCGGGCTTGTCGACCAATTCTTCAACGATTCCACGGGCAAGGGGCAGGACGGCGCCATCGATATCTCGACGAAATGGGCCAAGAAGCATGGCTTCGAGGTGGTCGAGAACCCCGCGATCCATCCCGAGCGCATCGCCGTCGATGGCCCCAAGTCGAAGCGCAAGGTCGCCGCCGAGTAGCGATTGAAGCCGCCGCCGTGCATGTCAGGGCCCGGCGGCGCTTTCACGAGGTGCTTGCGTCACAAATATCCGAGCCACCAGTCGCGCCGGCGCATCTTGAATCGGCCGTACCACGCCGCCAGCGGCCACAGCGCGAGCACGACGGCGGCCCAGGCGAGGTACACGCCGCCGAGGCTTACGCCTCCGCCCGCCGCCAGCAGCCGCGCCGAGCTGCCGCCGAAGAACAGGTTGGCCGGCACCCCCATCGCCATGCCGACGAGCACGGCCGCGCCGTGCGCGAGGTACAGGTGGATCAGGTAGACGAAGAGCGGCACGCGGCCGAACGTGAGCAACATCCCACCGATCCGGCCGCCGATCTTGCCGATCGCCGGCGCGAGCGTGAGCACGATGCCGAGTGTCGCCAGCGTATAGTCGAGCGACGGCGGATATTTCGTGACTTTCAGGAACGCCAGGACGCTGTGCGCCGAGTCGGCACCTCGTATCCATGTCGCGGGATCGCCGTAGCCGTCGAAGCCACGCAGTAGGGCAAAGGCGGCGAGCATGGCGAGACCGAGCGCCACCAGGATGCGATCGCGCCGCCCCGGCTCCAGCTGGAACAGCCCGCCGGCGCCGTAGCCGCAGGCCATGATGCCGAACCAGGGCAGGGCGGGATAGGGCACGTACCCGTGCGCGATGCGGCCTGGCGCCATCATCAGCGTCCAGGGGAGCGCGAACGGCCCGTGCACTACGACGTGGGCGAAAGCATCATGACCGCCGACGATGGCAAGGCCGAGCGCGAGCACGGCCAGCGGTGGCAGCGGCGCGACGAGAGCGAGCAGGATGAAACAGGCGCCGATCGCCCAGATCACCTGCAGCAGGACGAACGGTTCGTCGAAGGAAAAGCCGAAGCTGACCCAGGTCAGCTCGAGCGCGATCAGCCACAGGCCGCGCGTGACCAAAAAACGCGTCAGCGCCAGCCCGCGCTTGCCCCGTGCCCGCTGCAGGAACACCGCGACGCCGGCCAGCGCCATGAAGGTCGGCGCGCAAAGGTGGGTGACCCAACGGGTGGCGAACAGGGCGATCGTCGTGTGGTCGAGGTCCGTCGGCGAGTAGAGCAGCGCGTCGCGGCTGAAGAAGTCGCGCACGTGATCGAGCACCATCAGGATGATCACGAGCCCGCGCAGCTTGTCGATGATCTCGAGGCGGGCGCGAGGAGCGGCCTGAGGCTCGGTGAGCGGATCGGGCGTCACGGTTCCGGTTGTCATGTCGGTGGACCCGTCAGTGACCAAGCTTTATGTCAGACAAATAGGGTCCGAAAGAACATCCGCCGCGCTCGAGCGCCGGTGCGACGAGGATCTGCCGTTCGTGCGGCAGCCTCTCGCGGCGGGAGCGCCGCTCTTGTTCGATACGACCGTCTACATCGATGTTCAGCAGGATCGGGTGCCGGACGAGGTGGCGGACCTCATTCGGGTTCGCCAGTGCAATCACTCGTCGGTCGCGGTGGCGGAGTTCGTCTATATGTTCGGGCGGCTCGACCCGCGCCACACCGTTACGGCTCACGCGTGGGCATCCGCCCCCGAGCGATTGACGACATTCAAGCCCATCGGCTGAGCGCGCCGAGCATCCGGGCCGCGATCGAAGCGAGCATTCTCGGGGGGATTGTCGCGCGGGTTCGCGGACTGCCACGAAGCTCGAGGCAACCCGCTGCTCAACGATGCCGCCTTGCCTTTTCAGGCTCACGAGGAGGGATGCTGTCTTCTGTCTCGCAACATCGTCGACTTGGATTTCCTCCTGCAAGTCTTTCCCGCTGGACGCGTCTTGCTCAACCGGCAGAAGGCGTAACCCAGACTTGCGCCTGCGCCCGCGTCGAAGCGCGCTCACCGATCGTGTTGCGGCGCTCCCATGTTCGCCTTATTGGAAACCTTCCAGAATTTCGAGCGCGCACAATCGATGGCCGAACCGAAGACCAGCCCGATCCACATCGCCGCGGCGCGGCCGCTGTCGCCGCACCTGCAGGTCTACGCGCCGCTGCTCACGATGATGATGTCGATCGCCCACCGGATCACCGGCGCGGCGCTTTATGTCGGCACGCTGCTGCTCGCCTGGTATCTCGTGGCGCTGGCGGCCGGCCCGAGCCCGTTCGCGACGGTGGCGGCGGTCTACGGCTCGATCCTCGGCCAGCTGATCCTCTTCTTGTTCACCTGGGCCTTGTTCCATCACCTGCTCGGCGGCATCCGCCACTTCGTGTGGGACATGGGATTTTGGATGGACCATCCGCAGCGCGAATGGCTGGCGCAGGGCACGCTGATCGGCGGCCTCGCGCTGACCCTGCTGGTCTGGCTCGTCCGCGCCTTCGTCTGAGCGAGAGGGACACATCATGACGACCGACGTTCCGTCGCTCACGACGGCAGGCAAGAAGATCCGCTACCTCGGCTCCGCCAAGTCCGGCGTCGGCGCCGCGCGCGCGATGCACGTCACCTCGGTGGCGCTGGTGCCGCTGACGATCGCCTTCGTGTGGATCCTGCTCGGCCTCGTCGGCAAGGACTACGCGGCCGTGCGCGGCGAGCTGGGATCGCCGCTGCCGGCGATCCTGATGCTGCTGTTCGTCGGCACCGGCATCTACCACATGAAGCTCGGCATGCAGGTCATCATCGACGATTACGTGCACGACCACCATCTGAAGGACTGGGCGCTGATCGCCAACACGTTCTTCTCGGCGGTGATCGGCCTCGCCTGCCTCTATGCGCTGCTCAAGGTGAGCTTCACCGCCGCCACGCCTTTCTAGGCGCCCTTCACGAAGGAAAGCGTTTTTACATGGCCTCGAACGGCTCGACCAACGGCTCCGGCTCCGCCCAGAACGGCCGAGCCCAGAACGGCCCAGCCCAAAACGGCAAAGCCTATCCGATCACCGATCACACGTTCGATGTCGTCGTGGTCGGCGCCGGCGGCTCGGGCCTGCGCGCCACCGTCGGCTGCTCACAGGCCGGCTTGCGCACCGCTTGCGTGACCAAGGTGTTTCCGACCCGCTCGCATACGGTGGCGGCGCAGGGCGGCATCGCCGCCTCGCTCGGCAACATGGGCTCCGACAACTGGAAATGGCACATGTACGACACCGTGAAGGGGTCGGACTGGCTGGGCGACCAGGATGCCATCGAATACCTCTGCCGCAACGCACCGCAGGCGGTCTACGAGCTGGAGCATTGGGGCGTGCCGTTCTCGCGCACCGAGGAAGGCAAGATCTACCAGCGCCCGTTCGGCGGCATGACCACCGACTTCGGCAAGGGGCCGCCGGCGCAGCGCACCTGCGCCGCCGCCGACCGCACCGGCCACGCCATGCTGCACACGCTGTATGGCCAGGCGCTGAAGAACGACACCGAGTTCTTCATCGAGTATTTCGCGATCGACCTCATCATGGACGAGGGGCGCTGCGTCGGCGTGATCTGCCTGAAACTCGACGACGGCACGATCCACCGCTTTCGCGCGCAGATGGTCATCCTCGCGACCGGCGGCTACGGCCGCGCCTATTTCTCGGCGACTTCCGCGCACACCTGCACCGGCGACGGCAATGCCATGGTGCTGCGCGCCGGCCTGCCGCTGCAGGACATGGAATTCGTGCAATTCCACCCGACCGGCATCTACGGCGCCGGCTGCCTGATCACCGAGGGCGCGCGCGGCGAGGGGGGCTATCTCACCAACGGCGAGGGCGAGCGCTTCATGGAGCGCTACGCGCCCAGCGTGAAGGACCTCGCCCCGCGCGACATGGTCTCGCGCGCGATGACCATGGAAATCCGCGAAGGCCGCGGCGTCGGCAAGGACAAGGACCACATCTACCTGCACCTCGACCATCTCGAGCCGAAGATCCTGCACGAGCGGCTGCCCGGCATCTCCGAATCCGCCCGCATCTTCGCCGGCGTCGACTTGACGAAAGAGCCGATCCCGGTTCTGCCGACCGTGCATTACAACATGGGTGGCATCCCCACCAATTATCACGGCGAAGTGCTGATGAAGAAGGATGGCGATCCCGACGTCATCGTCCCCGGCCTGATGGCGATCGGCGAGGCCGCCTGCGTCTCGGTGCACGGCGCCAATCGTTTGGGCTCGAACTCGCTGATCGATCTCGTCGTGTTCGGCCGCGCCGCCGGCCTCAAGGCCGCGCAGGTGGTGACGCCGGGCGCCAAGCAGGCCGAGCTGCCCGCCAACTCGGCCGAGATGGCGCTGGCGCGGCTCGACCATTTTCGCAACGCCAAGGGGTCGGTGCCGACCGCCGAGATCCGCGGCCGAATGCAGCGCGTCATGCAGGAGAATTGCGCGGTCTACCGCACCGGCGAGACGCTCGAGGAAGGTTCGCACAAGATCCACAAGGTCTGGGCCGACCAGAGCGAGATCGGCGTGACCGACCGCTCGATGATCTGGAACTCCGATCTTATCGAGACGCTCGAACTCGACAACCTGCTGGTCCAGGCCGTGGTGACGATGGATGGCGCCAAGAACCGCACCGAGTCGCGCGGCGCGCACGCCCGCGAGGACTACAGCGACCGCGACGACAAGAATTGGATGAAGCACACGCTCGCCACCGTCGACCCGCAGGCGAAGACGATCTCGATCGACTACCGCCCGGTGCACTCCTACACGATGTCGAACGACATGCAGTACATCGAGCCGAAGGCGCGGGTGTACTGAAGGAGGCGGGCATGGCGTCGTTGGCTGGTGTTGGGCACAATAGCAGGGGTCGAGGCACCATGTACGCGATCGTCTTCGATCTTGATACTGAAATCCTCAAGCAAGTCTATCCCAGCGCTCCTTGGAACAACGCCTACAACGACGTTCGTACGTTCCTGACGTCGAGAGGCTTCGAGTGGAAGCAAGGCAGCGCTTACTTTGGGGACGACACGGTCGACGCGGTCCGGTGCGTCCGCGTCGTCCAGAAGATGTCGAAGAAGTTCTCTTGGTTCAAACCTTCTGTCCGCGATATCCGAATGTTGCGGATCGAAGAAAACAACGACTTGAAAGCGGCGCTCGATGACGATGATGATCTCTAAGGTGAGAAGGCAAAGAAACTAGGATGGTCCAGCTCACCCTCCCCAAGAATTCCCGCATCGGCACCGGCAAGACCTGGCCGAAGCCGCAGGGTGCGGAAAACCTGCGCGAGTTCCGCGTCTATCGTTGGAACCCCGACGATGGGCAGAACCCGCGCGTCGACACGTTCTTCGTCGATGTCGACGATTGCGGGCCGATGATCCTCGACGCGATCATCTGGATCAAATCGAAGATCGACCCGACGCTGACGTTCCGGCGTTCGTGCCGCGAGGGCATCTGCGGCTCTTGCGCGATGAACATCGACGGCACCAACACGCTCGCCTGCACCAAGGGCATGGGCGAGGTGACCGGGCCGATCAAGATCTACCCGCTGCCGCATCTCATGGTGGTGAAGGACCTCGTGCCCGATCTCACCGGCTTCTACGCGCAGCACGCGTCGATCCAGCCGTGGCTGCAGACGAAGACGCCGGCGCCCGAGAAGGAGTGGCGCCAGGCGCCGCGGGATCGCGAAAAACTCGACGGGCTCTACGAGTGCATCCTGTGTGCCTGCTGCTCGACCTCGTGCCCGAGCTATTGGTGGAACGGCGACCGCTATCTCGGCCCCGCCGTGCTGCTGCAGGCCTACCGCTGGCTGATCGACAGCCGCGACGAGGCGACCGGCGAGCGGCTCGATTTCGTCGAGGACCCGTTCCGCCTCTACCGCTGCCATACGATCATGAACTGCGCCAAGGCCTGCCCGAAGGGGCTCAATCCGGCCAAGGCGATCAGCCACATCAAGCAGATGATGATCGAGCGGCAGATCTAGCGGTCCGTCATTGCGATCGCGCGAAAGCGCGATTGAGTCGCTGCTCTCGATCTTGGCAAACGTGCCAACGCGGATCCTTGGACGGATCGTCCGTTAGATTCAGGGCATCACGGAGACAAGCGATCGCGCGAACGTCGCCCGACCAGTATTCCGTGTGCGTAAAATGCCAAGCACGACCGCGAACTTGGGCGAGATCGATGTCGACGATACCGCTACCGAAAACCGGCACGAGCGGTCCGGAGATCTGGTCGCCGAAGACTACGAAGCGTGAGCTATCGTAGATGTTTGTCCACTTTACCGCTGCAAACGGCGCGGCTTGGTGCATCTGAAGAGAAAGAGGTTTGCTCGGAGGGCAAAACGAGAAAAGCCGGGGCTTATGCGCACCATCGAGCCCGTCGACCGGAGCGACAAGGGCAGGCGCGATAGACCCGACTTTCCTGAGCGAGGATGGATCGAGGTCTTCGCGCCAAGGCCCGACGGTCGGAAGCTCGCGTGACTCCTTGCGCCGATGTAGGTCGCTAGTGTCGCGCGCGAGAAGGAACGCCGCATGCGCCAGCGGCGAGCCGAGGGTCACGAAATCGGAAATCAACCACCTTGTGGCGACCTCGGCGGATGACGGTCGCGCCAGAGCGATGCGAAACGCACGCTGGGCGGCTAGCCACTTGTCTTTGACAACCGGGTTGCCGGGATCTTCGTCTAAATCGCGTCCTGCCAATTCGAGCGCGCAATGGAGCTCGAATTCGGGGGAGCCCACGCGGGTGATCCGGGCTTGGCTTCGGCGGGCCCAAAAGAAGGAGATGATGTCGTAAGCGACAATCGAACCGAGGCTATGCCCGACGACGATTACCCGAGAGTACCGGTCATCGTCTCCGTGCAGAGCCTCGAGGAGCTTCAGGCCGCGCTCGCGGATAGCTGCCCTGGCCGCTATGTTGTCCGGCGTCGAACGCGTGTAGCGGGCGACCCGCGCGAACGTTCTCAACAAAAAGCGATGAAGCAGAGCTGTCACCAAGGCGACGATCAAGATGAACGCCCACCGAGAGATTTTCAGGTGCGCCCAGATCGCGAGGCCGCTCTCTGCATCCGGTGGAACGATCGCCAGCAAGCCCGCGACAGCGATCAGCGACACCAGCAGCCACAAGAGCAGCCACGCCAAGATGATTTGCGCAGACAATTCGAATGGACTTCGAAAGAGTAGAAAGCCAACCCACCCGATAAAATCGTCCCATTTGTTGTCGGCTGTGAGGTCAGCCCAGTAAAGCTCGTAGAAGTCGGTCGTTACCCCGTGTCGGAATGCGTCCGAAGCAATGCTCTGCCTGGTCGTGATCCGCCGGAGCTCGAGCGAGCCAGTGCGTTCATCCGGCTTGCTCCAGATCATCGTCGGATTGGGCAGCTTATTCGCGGTCCGGATCTTGTCCCCGATCCAAACCGCTTGGACGAAGCTCAAGATCGTGTCCATCGGGCGCTGCTCGCCCATCCCGTGGACCACCACAACGGCTTGCTTATCCGGATGCGAGCTTTTGGACATCGAATAGTCCTCGAATAAATCTATTCAAACAAAGATGCGCTGTTCATCGATTATGCCAAATGGGTGCGCGACGCGATTTCACCACGCGGGACATCGAGCGAAGTTCGACGCGAGAATGGCACGCCGTATCATACAAAAAAGCCCGGCGATGCCAGGCTTCGACGTTCACGAACTCTCGTGGACAGTCAGCCCGCCGCGGCGAGCCCGCGCACGCGCTTCGTCAGGCGGGAGACCTTCCGCGAAGCGGTGTTCTTGTGGACGATGCCCTTTTGCGCGGCGCGCATCAGCAACGGCGCGGCGGCGCCGAGCGCGGCGGTGGCGGCGGTTTCGTCGCCGGAGGCGATCGCCTCTTCGACCTTGCGCAGATAGGTCCGCATCTGGCTGCGGCGCGAACGGTTGACGGCCGTGCGGTGCTCGATCTTGCGGACGGCCTTCTGGGCCGACTTGGTATTCGCCATGAAACCTGTCTTCCGAAATCTGGTGGGGTGTCCGGCCTCGCGGCGAACAGTATAGGCCGGCCGCCGGAGAGCCGGCGCCGCGGAGCGCCCTTATAGGCAAGCCACCCCGCCCCCGTCAACGCCCCGCGCTTCAAGAGCGTGTGGCCGTCTCGCCGCCCGCCGCGCGAAACCGCGCGAAGCCGGCATCGAGGTCGGCCTGCAGGTCGCCCACGTCTTCGAGCCCGATCGAGAAGCGCAGCGCGTGACCGCCGGGCGCCCAGCGGGTGGCGCTGCGGTACGCCGCGCAGTCGAACGGCACCACGAGGCTCTCGTAGCCGCCCCACGAGAAGCCCATGCCGAACAGGGCCAAGCCGTCCAGCATCGCCGCCACGGCCTCGATCGACGACGGCGCGAGGATGACCGAGAACAGCCCCGTCGACCCGAGGAAGTCGCGCGCCCAGTATTCGTGGCCGGGGCACGAGGGGAAGGCCGGGTGCAGCACGCGCGCGACCTCGGGCCGCGCCTCAAGCCAGCGCGCCATGGCGAGGCCCTGCCGCTGCGCCTCGCGCAGGCGCAGGTCGAGCGTGCGCAGGCCGCGCAGCCCGAGGAACGCGTCCTCGGGCCCCGTGATCATCGCGAACGCATCGAAGGTCGCGCGCAGCGCCGGCGCCCATTTGGCGTTGGCCGAGGTGAGGCCCATCAGCAGGTCCGAGTGGCCGGAGAGATACTTGGTGCCGGCCTCGGCCGCCATGTCGATGCCGGCGGCGTGCGGTGGCAAGAACAGCGGCGTCGCCCAGGTGTTGTCGAGGATCGTGCAGAGGTTCCTTTCCCGCGCGACGGCGACGTAGGCGGGCAGGTCCGGCACCTCGAAGCTCTGCGAGCCGGGCGCCTCCAGGAACAGCACCTTGGTGGTGTCGCGCACCAGGCCCGCGACCTCGGCGCCCAGCATCGGATCGAAATAGGTGGTCGTCACGCCGAGGCGGGCGAGCACCGTGTCGCAGAAGTGCCGCGTCGGCCGGTAGACGCTGTCCATCACGAGGATGTGGTCGCCGGCCTTCACCGCGGCGAGCAACGCGACCGTGATCGCGGCGAGGCCGGAGGGCGTGAGCACGGTCGTCTCTGCGCCGGCCAGCTCGCTCCAGGCCTCCTCCAGCGCGCGCACCGTCGGCGTGCCGTGGGTGCCGTAGGTATAGGGGCCGTTGCGCGCGACGAGGTCGGCGTAGGTGGGATAAAGAACGGTCGAGCCGCGATAGATCGGCGTGTTGACGAAGCCGAACTGATCGCGCGGCTTACGGCCGGCGGACGTCAGCTTGGTGCGTGTCGTGAGTGCCTTGCGGGCCACTGGATCGCCGTCCGTCATCGCTCCTCCTGATCGCGCGTCGCCGCACAAGGCCCCGCGCCGCGCCGCGCCGTCAAGATGCGCCCAGGATTGTGCGGCCCCACGACATCCGCTAGGCTCGCGAGCGTCGCCATCGGCCCCGCACCCGTAGCTCAGCTGGATAGAGCGCTGCCCTCCGAAGGCAGAGGTCACAGGTTCGACTCCTGTCGGGTGCGCCAATATCCGTCGGCCTGGGCCTCCCACACCTGCGATCGGCAGACCCCTTCGCCATCCTCGCGAGCCCGCCGATCGGCGTACGCCTGCAACGATAATCTCCAGGCCATGTTGCGGGCACGTGGATAGGTCGGACGGCGCTTGGAGCGCCCGTGACCCGGCTCCGCGAGAGGACATTGTCATGTTGAAACATATCGCCGTCGCCGTATCGGCAGCCTGCCTCGTCGTCCTGGCCGCATCGGCGGCTTATGCGACCCCCGTCGCTCTGGGCGGCACGAACACCAGAGGCACCAGCTCCGGCGGGCACATGCACCACGGCATGAGCCACATGATGATGAAGCATCACATGATGATGCGGCATCACATGAGCAAAGGCCGCATGCCGGGCAGCAAGAACCTCTGACGGTTCGAAACGGCGGCGAACGCTTTCCCGGCGTTCGCCGAATACTAGGCCCAGCGGGGCTCCTAGACACCGCAGGGTTCGGGACGAAACGATCTCCAGCTCGCGAGCCAGCTTCTCGAGACGGTCGAATGCCGGGGCCCCCTGCGGGGGAAGATCCGCTAGACCGGATCGCTGTCGGTCTTCGCAGATCCGCAAAACTTCACGATCTCGCGGATCTGAAGATCGGCGTGGCCCGGGATGTTCGAGGCCTCGTCGAGACATTTCCGGATGCTCGCGCCCTGCGCGCCACCGTGCTGGCCTAGAAGCTGCGTGAGAAGCTCGGTCCGTTCGCCGGCCGAGGCCTGCGTCCAGGCTTTCATCGTGTCGCTCGCCTCGAGCGCCAGGGCGGGGCCGGCCGCCGCCACGGCGGCGATCATGATCAGGAACCTGCGCATTGTCCCGCCTCGGTATGATGGTGCGGCCGGCACTCTACGCGGAGTCGGACTCCCTTTGTAGTGCGGCCGATCGCGCCTCGGATGCCACATTGGGCGCGCGTCACGGATGGTCGCTCGGCGGCGGGCCGATGCCGATCTTCGTCTTGTAGATCGAGATCGGAAACTTCACCTTGGAGACGCCGTCGTTGAACGGCGCCATCCGGTCGAGCTGGGCGGCCGGCATGTAGAGATAGCCGGCATCGTCGATCCACATCGCGTCGACCCACAGCAGGCGGGGGTCCTCGATCACGATCGCGCGCGAGCCGTCGGCCTTGATCGCCAGCACGCGGTGGTGGTCGACATCGCTGACATAGATCGTGCCGTCGGCGTCGATCGCCGTGCCGCCGGTCGACGGCGTCTTGGCGAAGGTCGTCACGTGCTTGGCGAGCTGCTTGGAATCGAGCTTCGGATCGTCGAGGTAGCGCGTGGTGATGCGCGACAGCGGACCGCTCGCCGGCTGATAGTAGAAGAACTTGCCGTCGGGCGAGACCTCGAGCTGGTCGGCGTGGATGCGCACCGGCTTGCCGTCCGGCCCGCGCAGGACGTGATCCTCCGCCGTCATCGGCCGCTGCGCCGTCATCGAGGGATCGCCGTCGAGCACCCGCCGGGCCGCGCCGCTGGCGAGATCGAGCACGATCACGCCGGGCGACCCGGCATCGGTGACATAGGCGAGCGGCCCGTGAAACCGGACATCGTCGATGAAGCTCTTGGCGTTGGTCGCGCCGTCGAGGTCGTAGACGCGGGCGACTTTCCCGGTCGCGACGTCGATCTTCACGATTTTCGGCCCATGCGGCAGCTTCGGATTGCCGATCCCGGGCGCGCCGACATCGACCACCCACAGGGCCCCCTCGGGACCGACGCGCAGGGCGTTGACGCGCACGAATGCTTTGGCCGGATCGTCGCCCGGCTTCCAGCTGTTCCACGCGGCGTCGGGGAACGGGACCGGCTTGCCGCCCACCCACTCGACGACCTGCGGCCCGGCGCTGCCGTCGATGCGCGAGAACACCAGGAACATGCGCCGGTCGCGCGTCGTCGCGATGCCGTTCGCGACCGTGTCGGCCTGCAGCACGGTCGTCAGCGGATCGGGCCCCGGCGAGAGGGCCAGCGCCGCGCCGAGCGGCCAGCCGAGAAGCGCGAGCGAGAGGAGCGAAACGAGGCGCATCGATGATCCCTGGCGGCGGCGCGCCCAGGCAAGCCGCCGGCCGCGCCGCTGTCAAGCATACGACGGGCGCGGCGCACGTGAACCCATTTTCGGTTGCGCCAGCGCCATGTTCCTTATATGTTCTATTCGCAATAAGGGGAAGGCCATGGCGCTCGCGACAACCTACATCGTCGTTCCGTTTCTCGTCGGAGCGCGCGGCATGCTGCACCCCGGGACGCCGCGCCGGAGCCACACGCGCGGCACGGCGATCGCGATGGCCGACGGGATCGCCCCGTTCTACGCCGGCGTGATCGTGCTGCGCGACAAGGCCGATGCCGAGGCGGGGCTCTATCTCGAGCCGCTGCTCGTCTGCGCGATCGGCGACGTGCCACCCGAGCTGCTGCGCCAGCTGGCAGCGTGAGGCGTTCGCGTCGGGGCGGGCTACCTGGTCTCCGCGGCGTTCTCGGCCGGCGAGGCCATCCAGTAGCCGTACGTCTCGGACGTGCGCAGCACCCGCCCGATATCCTCGGGCGTCGGCGCGGCATGGGTGGAGCCGCCAGCAGGACGGCCGGCCTCGCGGAAGAAGGGTTCAAAAGCAGACCACCTCCGGGAACAATGATCGCGGTGATGTCCGGTTATGTATACATTCAAAGGTCGTGGCGGCTGACGCATGACGCAGACTGACGCAAGATTCGCATTCGACATGCGCCGTTTTGGTCGATCGCCGTGCCTGTGACACCTCTGTCATCGACGCAACCTAGGACATCCCCGAGACGCGCGCCGCGTCAGGGAAGGGCATCCGCCATGGGCAAGACCACCACGACTTTGACGCTGACCGCCGCTCTACTCGCCGGCACCGCCGTGCACGCGCAGGACAAGGGCGTGCAGGGCCGGCCGATGGGCGGTCTCGCCATGTCGGAGGCCGACGAGCACGCGATGGAGAAGGCCAGCATGGATCGCGGCAAGCCGGCCATGAAGCCGATGCATCACATGTCGAAGCACCACAAGATGCGCTGAGGCGGACGAGCCCAGGCTTGCGGCGCCCGCCGCCACGCGCTTCCGTGAGCCATGGGTACCGCGCCAAAAATCCTGTTCGTCTGCCTCGGTAACATCTGCCGGTCGCCGCTGGCCGAGGCCGCGTTCCGCCAGGCTTCGGCCAAGGCCGGGCTCGTGGCCGAAGCCGAGTCCGCCGGCACCGGGCACTGGCACGTCGGCGAGGCGCCGGACGCGCGGGCGCAGGCGGTGGCACGCCGGCACGGCTGCGACATCGCCGGCTCTCGAGCCCAGCAGGTCACGCCCGCCGATTTCGGCCGGTTCGACCACATCTACGCGCTCGATCCCGACAACCTCGCCGCCCTGCGCCGCATGGCGCCGGCGGATGCCAAGGCCGAGGTCGGCCTGCTGCTCGATCTCGTGCCGGGCCGCGCGGGCGAGGGCGCGCGCGATCCGTATTACGGCGGCGCGGCCGGCTTCGAGGAGACTTGGCGCGACGTCGAGGCCGCCGCCCGCGTGCTCGTCCAGCGCCTGTCGCGATGAGCGATCCCGCCCGCGCGGCGGCACTCGCCGGCGGTACGCTCATCGACGCGCGCCGCCTCTCCGGCGGCAGCCTCTCCCAGGTGGCGCGGCTGCGGCTCGTCGACGGCCGCACGCTGATCGCCAAGACCTGCACCACCAAGATTTGCACCACCAACACCTGCACCACCGCCCGCGCCGAGGCCGACATGCTGCGCGCCATCGCCGCGACCGGCGCGCCCGCGCCGGAGGTGGTGGCGGTCGCGGACGATCTCCTCGTCATGACCGCCGCTCCGGCCGACGGCCGCCTCGACGGCAAGGCCTGGCAAGCCCTGGCGACGGCGCTCGCCAGCCTGCACGCGCCGACCGGCGATGCCTACGGCTGGCCTGTCGATCACGCCTTCGGCGAGGTCGCGATCCTCAACGCGCGCAGCGAGGATTGGCCGGCGTTCTGGGCCGCGCGGCGGCTGCGCTGCCACCTGCCGCACGTCGAGCCGGAGCTAGGGCGCCGGCTTGCGCGGCTGGCCGACCGTCTCGGCGATCTGCTGCCCGCGCGTCCACCCGCCGCGCTGCTGCATGGCGACCTGTGGGGCGGCAACGTGCTGGTGGGCGCCAACGGCGCGGTGACGCTGATCGACCCTGCCTGCTATCACGGCGACCGCGAAGTCGATATCGCCATGCTCACCCTGTTCGACGCGCCGCCGCCGCGCTTCCTCGAGGCGCTCGACCTCTCGCCGGGCTGGCGCGAGCGGCTGCCGATCTATCGGCTGTGGCCGCTGCTCGTGCACCTGCGCCTGTTCGGGGCAAGCTATCGCGCGCAGGTCGAAGACGCGCTCGTCAGGGTCGGAACCTGACGGCAGATCGGGCGAGGGTCTCGCGGCGCGCCCGAGTACCTCCTATAGTGTATCGCATCATGTCCCTCACCGACCTCACCGCGCCGCCCGCCACGACCCTGACCAAGACTTCGCTCGTCGGCCTCACCCGCGCCGGCCTCGCCGAAGCCCTGGCCGATGTCGGCGTGCCGGAGCGCGAGCGGCGCATGCGCGTCGGCCAGCTCTGGCATTGGATCTATTTCCAGGGTGCAAGTTCGTTCGACGCCATGCTCAACGTCTCGAAGGTGCTGCGCGCGACGCTCGCCGAGACGTACACGCTGGCGCGGCCCGAGGTCGTGTCCGAGCAGGTCTCGCGCGATGGCACGCGCAAGTGGCTGATCCGCCTGCCGCCGCATGCTGCCGATCGTACGGCGCACGGCCGCGGTTCCGAGGTCGAGTGCGTCTACATTCCCGAGAGCGACCGCGGCACCCTGTGTATCTCGAGCCAGGTCGGCTGCACGCTGACCTGCGCCTTCTGCCACACCGGCACCCAGAAGCTCGTGCGCAACCTGTCCGCCGCCGAGATCGCCTCGCAGGTGGTGGTCGCGCGCGACCGGCTCGGGGATTATCCCGGCCTGACGCCGCCGACCGACGGGCTGATCCCCGTGGCCGGGTCGCGCGTGGTCTCCAACATCGTCTTCATGGGCATGGGCGAGCCGCTCTACAATTTCGAGGCGGTGCGCGACGCCGTCGCCACGATCTGCGACGGCGACGGCCTGTCCGTCTCGCGGCGCCGTGTCACCGTCTCGACCGCCGGCGTGGTGCCGAAGATCGGCCCCCTAGGGGCGGAGGCAGGGCCGATGCTGGCGATCTCGCTGCACGCCGTGCGCGATGATCTGCGCGACGAACTCGTACCCTTGAACAAGAAGTACCCGCTCGCCGAGCTGCTGCGCGCTTGTCGCGAGTATCCGGGCGCCTCCAACGCGCGCCGCATCACCTTCGAATACGTGATGCTGAAAGGCGTGAACGACAGCCCCGCCGAGGCGCGCGAACTGGTGCGTCTGTTGAAGGGCGTGCCGGCGAAGATCAACCTGATCCCGTTCAACCCCTGGCCCGGCACCAAGTACGACTGCTCGGACTGGGAGACGATCGAGCGCTTCTCCGACATCGTCTTCAACGCCGGCTACGCAAGCCCCGTGCGCACGCCGCGCGGCCGCGATATCCTGGCCGCCTGCGGCCAGCTGAAGAGTGAGACCGAGAAGCTGCGGGCGCGGGCGGTGATGGTGGACGAGGGCTGAGGGCTCGCGGCACGGCCTTTCCTTCTCCCGCTTGCGGGAGAAGCAAGCGGGAGAAGAACGAGCCGTGACCAGCCCCCGCGCCCTCTACGACCTTCCCCGCTGCGATCTCGGCGAAGGCCCGCGCTGGGATGGCGTGACGCAGGCGCTCGTCTGGGTCGACATAACCGGGCATGCCATCCACCGCTTCGCGCCAGCGACCGGCCGCGTCGAGAGCGTCGCCACCGGCGCGCCGACCGGCTTCGCGGTGCTCGACGAGCGCGGCCGCCTCATCGCCGGCCTCGGCGGCGGCATCTATCGGCTCGAGCCAGCGTCGTCCCACCGGCGGCTCCTCGCGCGGCCGGACATGCATCCCGAGAACCGCTTCAACGACGCCGGCTGCGATCCGCGCGGGCGGCTGTGGGCCGGCACGATGCATGTCGAGGCGAGCCGCGATCGCGCGCCGTCGGGCGCACTGTATCGGCTCGACCCTGCCGGCCTCGTGCCGTTCGAGACCGACATCGGGATCGCCAACGGGCTCGGCTGGAGCCCGAACGGCGCCACCATGTATTTCGCTGAGACGCACCGTGGCACGATCTGGGCCTACGCATACGATCTCGACACCGGCACCCCCTCGCGCCGGCGCGTTCTCGCCGAGGTGCCAGTCGAGGTGGGCGTGCCGGACGGCCTGACCGTCGACAGCGCCGGCCGCGTCCACGTCGCGCTTTGGCGCGGCGGCCGCATCAACGTCTACGCGCCCGACGGTCGGCTTGACGAGGTGATCGCGATGCCGGTGCCGAGTCCGACCAGCTGCTGCTTCGGGGGCGCCGATCTGCGGACCCTCTTCATCACGACCGATGGCCGCCATCTATCCGGCGAACGCGCCGACGATCCCTTGCCGGGGCGTTTGTTCGCACTCGAGCGCGACGTTCCGGGCCTGCCCTGTCCGCGGATGCGCTGGTTTGGCGATTAACAAAGCATCTGGACGGAGTCCGCGCGCGGCTCAATCGAGCCGGTCGCCGAACCGCGTCGAAATTGGTGATAGGCACACTACCTAGCGGTTTGAGGCTTCGACCCCCGATATCTGGTGCGAACAAAACCTGACTCCGAGCCGGACGCCGATTCGGGCGCGATTCGTTCCACCGGCGTTCGACTCGTAAAGTTCGACCGCGCGGCCCGTGCCGATGTGGTACGGAAACATGGCGCTCCCGCTTGGAGGTTGCGGTGGAGCGCCAGGCCATGACTTAACGATTACGGCTCACGCCCCGTCCATCACCGAAGGCGCGCTGCGACCTCGATGAACCTCCCGTTCTCCGCCGCCAGCCCCACCGCGCCGCGCGACCGCGCCGCCGGGGTCACGTTGATCCTCGGCCCGACCAATACCGGCAAGACGCATTTCGCGATCGAGCGGATGCTCGCGCACGGTTCCGGCATGATCGGCCTCCCGCTGCGCCTGCTGGCGCGCGAGGTCTACAATCGGGTCGTCGAGAAGGTCGGCGCCGACGCCGTGGCGCTGATCACCGGCGAGGAGAAGATCAAGCCGCGGCAGCCGCGCTATTGGGTCTGCACCGTCGAGGCGATGCCGCGCGACATCGATCTCGGCTTTGTCGCGATCGACGAGATCCAGCTGGCCGCCAACCTCGATCGCGGCCACGTCTTCACCGATCGCATCCTGAACCGCCGCGGCCGCGACGAGACGCTGCTGATCGGCGCGCAGACCATGGAGCGCGCGCTGTGCGATCTCCTGCCGGGCGTGCGCGTCGTCACTCGGCCGCGCCTTTCGAAGCTTTCTTTCGCGGGCGAAAAGAAGCTGTCCCGGCTGCCGCCGCGCACCGCCGTCGTCGCCTTCTCGGCGGAAGAGGTCTACGCGATCGCCGAGCTGATCCGTCGTCAGCGCGGCGGCGCGGCCGTGGTGCTTGGCGCGCTGTCGCCACGCACCCGCAACGCGCAGATCGACATGTATCAGTCGGGCGATGTCGACTATATCGTCGCGACCGACGCGATCGGCATGGGGCTCAACCTCGATGTCGACCACATCGCGTTTGCTGGCGATCGCAAGTTCGACGGCTGGCACTATCGCCGCCTGAACCCGGCCGAGTTCGGCCAGATCGCCGGCCGAGCCGGGCGCCATGTGCGCGACGGCACGTTCGGCACGTCCGGGCGCTGCCCACCGTTCGACAACGAGCTCGTCGAACTGCTCGAGGAGCATCGCTTCGAGTCCGTCGGCATGCTGCAATGGCGCAACGCGACGCTCGATTTCACCTCGATCGAGGCGCTGACCGCCTCGCTCGACCTGCTGCCGGGCGAGCGCGGCCTGACCCGCGCGCCGATGGCGCAGGACCAGATCGCCCTCGACATCGCCACGCGCGACGAGGAGGTCCGCAAGGTGGCGCGCAACCGTGGCGACGTCCTGCGGCTGTGGGACTGCTGCCAGATCCCCGATTATCGCAAGCTCTCGCCGGCGGCGCATGCCGAGTTGGTTCTGTCGATCTTCAATTTCGTCGTGCGCGCCGGCCGAATTCCTGATGATTGGTTTGCCCGCCACATCGATGCCCTCGACAGGGTGGAGGGTGAGATCGACACGCTGTCGGCGC
Source organism: uncultured Lichenihabitans sp. (assembly GCA_965214415.1). Taxonomy (GTDB): domain Bacteria; phylum Pseudomonadota; class Alphaproteobacteria; order Rhizobiales; family Beijerinckiaceae; genus RH-AL1. The sequence goes on along the minus strand of CBDCBQ010000003.1, from coordinate 3,071,745 downwards.
GGATTGCCCAGGTGCGAACCTGGACCTACATCGCCAACAGGCCGGACTGGCTGCGCGACCCCGAGCATTGGCAGGGCGTGACGCGTCGGGTAGAGGACACGCTGTCGGACGCCCTGCACGCGCGTCTGGCCCAGAGATTCGTCGACCGTCGGACCAGCGTCCTGCGTCGGCGGCTGCGAGAGAATGCGATCATGGACGCCGAGATTACAACGAGCGGCGATGTGATGGTCGAAGGCCAGCACGTCGGGCAACTGAACGGATTCCGCTTCACCTCGGATCCGCAGGCGGCCGGCGAGGAGGCGCGCACGCTGAACGCCGCCGCGCAGAAGGCGCTCGCCTCCGAGATCGACGGCCGCGCCACGCGCGTCAACGAGGCGGTCGACGAGGCCTTCGTGCTCGCCAACGACGGGCTGATCCGCTGGCTCGGCGAGCCTGTCGGCCGGATCATCGCCGGCGCCCACATCCTCACGCCGCAGGTGCGCGTGATCGCCGACGAGCAGCTGACCGGCCCCGCGCTCGAGTTGGTGCAGCGTCGGCTCGATCTCTGGCTCGGCCAGCATGTCGCCAAGCTGCTCGGCCCGCTCACCGAGCTCGAGAAGGGCGAGGGGCAGGACGGCATCGCGCGCGGGATCGCCTTCCAGATCGCCGAATCGCTCGGCGTGCTGGAGCGCGGCAAGGTCTCCGACGAGGTCAAGAACCTGCCACAGGAGGCGCGCGGCGCGCTGCGCAAGCTCGGCGTGCGCTTCGGCGCCTACCACCTCTACCTGCCGGCGCTGGTCAAGCCGGCGCCGCGCGCGCTCGCGGCGCAGCTGTGGGCTTTGACGAACGGCGGCGTCGAGGGTGTAAAAGGCCTCGACGAGGTCCCGCATCTCGCCGCCTCCGGCCGCACCAGTTTCGTGGCGGATCAAACCGTGTCGAAGGGCTTTTACCGCGCCGCCGGCTTCCGGGTCTGCGGCGAGCGGGCGGTCCGCGTCGACATTCTCGAGCGCCTGGCCGACCTGATCCGGCCGGCGATCGCCTATCGCCCCGGCACCACGCCGGGCGACCCGCCACCGGGTACGGCCGATGGCGACGGGTTCGTCGTAACCGTCAGCATGACCTCGCTCGCCGGCTGTTCGGGCGAGGCGTTCGGCACGATCCTGCGCTCGCTCGGCTACGTGCTCGATCGCCGGGCGGGGCCCCCTATCACCGTGCCACTGCTGCCCAAGGCCGCGACCGAGCCGCTTCAGGTCAAGCAACCCGCTCCCGCCGAGGCCGCGCCGGATTCAGCCGTGCCCGAGCCGGCGCCTGCCGCCGCCGTGGCCGAGCCAGCGCCTCAGGTCGATGCCGCGCCGGCGCCTGTCGCGGATCTCGAGGATCGCGTGAGCCTGGCCCGCCAGAGCGAGCTGATCGCGGCGGCGCTGGAGGGCGGCGCGCTCGAGGCCATCGAGCCATTCCCGATCGCGCCCGCGGCTGCCGCCGCGCCGACCCCGGATGTCGCGCCCGAAAGCGCGGCGCCAAGCGAGCCGGTCGAGGAGGCGGTTGCCGCCGAACCTATCGCCACCGCCGAGCCCGTCGATGCCGAAGAGCCTGCCGCGCGTGAAGAGCCTGCCGCGCCCGAAGAGCCTGCTACGGTCGACGAGCCTGCCAAGGTCGACGAGCCTGCCACGGTCGACGACGAGGTGGTCGCGGATGAGCCGCCGCCGGTCGTCGATCCTATCGATGCCTCGGCTGAACCCGTGGTGCCGCCGCGTCCGGCCGATGTCGAGGCGGCGGCGATCCCGCTGGATCAGGATTCCGTCGCGGCCGAGCCCGTCGAGATCCCGCTGATCGAGGTGTGGCGCCCGCACCGCCACAACGTGCACAACCGCCGGCCGGCGGAACGCAGTCGAGGCCCCCGGCGTCAGCCGCAGGGTCAAACGCGTGGCGAAACCATGCCGAACGGCGCGGCGGCACCTGCCGACGCCGCGGCGCCGGAAGCGGCCGCTCTGCCCGAGCGGAGCGAGGGGCATGGCCATCGCGGACGTCCTCGCGACAGCAATCGCCCCGGTGGCGGTGGCGGTGGCGGTGGCGGTGAAGGACGGTCGCGCGGCGGGCCGCATGGTCAGCGCCGCGACGTCCCGACACGCGCCGACGCGCCCGATGGGGGCCGGCCGAAAGGCGACTATCCAAAAGGCGACTACAAGGGACAGAAGCCGCGCCGCGACGAGCGCCGTCCGCCGATGACGACGGAGGCTCCCCGAGACCGCGATCGTCAGCCCGATCCGAATTCGCCGTTCGCCAAGCTGGCCGCGCTGAAAGCAAAGCTCGAGGGCAAGTAGAGCGGCAGCCTCGGGGAAATCCGCTTCCCCGCGATTGTCCTTGCGTTATTTGCTCGCATAAGTTGTAGTCAATCCATGATCCCGCCTTGCCGGCGGGACTTGGATGTTGCGGATGAGCACCGTCGCGACCGTCTTGCGCGAAACGTTTCCGATGCGCGAAGGCCAGCCTGTGCCCTACATCGCGTTCCCGGTGTCCGACGCCGATATTCCGTCGTCTGCCGATATCCTGTCGTCCTATGCCGAGCCGCCGATGCTGCCGTTCGACGTCTTTGCTGTCGCGGGACGCTTGATCGAGCTCAGCGGCGCCTATCACCACATCGCGCCGCCATCTCACAAGCGGAGCGCGCGACTGTTGCACCTGTCCGCCGACGAGATTTCCACCGCCCGCGCCGTCGCTCGATGCTGGCGCCGGCTGGACGGGTTCCGGTTCATGAGACCGAGCGAGGCCGCTACCTTTCGTGGCTGGCGGAAGACCGCCGACGGCACCCCGCTGACCCCGCTGTTCACGTGGTGGCATGAGCTGTTCGATCGACATGGCGGCGACCACGTGGTCGATGGCGGACAGTTCGATCACAAGCCGCCGGGGTGGTGGCGTTCAGCCCTGATGCTTTTCATCGCCGCCGACGAGGCCGCGGCCGGTGTCGGCTTCCATCCCGCCGTCGCGGCGGTGGGGGGAGGGCAGGACGAGGAGGCGCCGTGGTTCGAGCGCTTCGTCAATCTGATCTTCCTCGTCGCCGGCAAGACGCTGCATTTCGAGGCGGATGGGACAGCGGCGACATCGGCGATCTCGACCTATTCCGCCGCCGAGAAAAGCGTGGTCTGCGTGCTGCCGAAGGCGCGGACCCCGTCGGTCGGCTGCACCATGCGCTCGCTGTCGCACAACCTCGCGTTGATGCCGCCGCAAGGCATCGCCACGGGGCGTTGGATGCCCTACGTCTTCACCAGCGCGCCGCCGGACGAGCGACACCTGAACCTGTTGCTCGTGCCGTTCCCCTATTCGATCGCCGCGTCCGCGTTCAAGCCGCACAACGACGAGATCGCCTGCGGCCAGCGTGGCGGCTTCTTCGGGGTCGATCAGCAATGGCTGAAGCACGTCAGCGTCGAGACGATGACCGAGTTCGTCGTCGCGCTCGCGCACGAGGCTCAGCGCGAGGTCGATAGCATTCACGCCATCATCTTTCCCGAGCTGGCGTTGAACGAGGCGTTCTACGAGGCGCTGGTCGTCCACCTGCCGGCGAAGCTCCGCGGTCTCGAGTTCATGGTGGCCGGCGTTTCCAACGTCGGCCACCGTAACGGCAACTTCGTCAACATGACGGTCTTCCAGGCGCAGGCGTCGCCCGCCACCACGACGCTCGGCTTCACGTCGAAGCGCGAGAAGCACCATCGCTGGCGCCTCGATCGCGATCAGATCATCTCGTACGGCCTGCAGGGCGTGCTGAGTCCGTCGTTGTACTGGTGGGAAGATATCGACCTGCTCAGCCGGCGCGTCGACTTCGCGGTCATTCGCAAGGGCTCGGTCATCTCGGCATTGATCTGCGAGGATCTCGCGCGCGTCGATCCCTGCCAGGAACTGATCCGCTCGGTCGGGCCCAGCATCATCTTCGCGCTGCTGATGGACGCGCCGCAGATCAAGGCGCGATGGCCGGCCCGCCATGCGACGATCCTCGCCGAGGATCCGGGCAGCGCGGTTTTGACGATGACCTCGAAGGCGATGATGAACCGGCAGGATCGGCTCGGCATCTACCCCTCGAAGGGCGACGCGGACCGGGTCATCGGCCTCTGGCGGGACGACAGCAACCCGACCCCGGAGGAGATCATCTGCGGCCGCGACCAGCACGGCGTCCTGCTGACGCTCTCGGGCAGCCACGTCGCCGAGGAAAGTCTGGACGGGCGAACCGACAACCGCGTCGTGGCTTGGCGCTTCGCCGGGCAGCGTCAGCTTGGGCTCGACAGGCGCGTGAACAATTTTCTCGACGTGATCGGCCCGGAGGCGCGGTCTATCCCCGGCGCCGCACCGGGCGCATAGGACAGGACCACCGATGTTCTTCATCTCGAAAACGGTCGCCGACGGCATCAAGTCGTTGCGTGCGCGCGACGATGTCAGCCGCGAGATCGAGACGATCCGCTCGATCCCCGGATTCGAGATTTATGCGAACGCGATCGCCGAGGGCACGACCGTGCGCAAGCCGCGCGAGCACGACACGAAGCCGGCGAAACCTCATCACGAGTGACTGGGCGAGCCTCGCATCGCGCTACGTCGCCGAGGACGGCGGGAACGTATGCGGCGCCGGGCTGACCGCCTTCGCCTTGCCGTCGTTGACCTGGAGCACCGCGAGCCCGCGGTCGTTGGTGCCGTCCGTCCGGAAGCGGAAGACGCCGTCGGCGCCGTTGAAGCCCGACTTGTTCAGAAGCACGTTGTCCGAGTAGCGCTGCGGCCCCTGCGAATGGGCGAGCGCGGCGGCGAGCGACACGGCATCGTACGACAAGGTCGCGATACGCGTCGGGTCGGTGTTGTACTTGGCGCGGTAGCGGTTGGCGAAGGCGTTGAAGCCGCCGTTCTCGGGCGCCGCGAACCAGGCGCCCTGCATCGCCGGCAGCGTCAGCACGCGCGTGTCGTTCCACAGCCCGGTGCCGAGGATTTGCACGCGCTTCGGTTCGATCCCATCGGCGACGAGCGCCTGCGACATCGCTGGCATCGCGTCGGCCTGCTCGGGGATGAACAGCATGTCGATCTGGTCGCCAAGCGCGCCGACCTTGCGAACCGCCTCGTCGCGCGTCGCCGGCGTGTAATGCTCGATCGCCATGACGCGGATGCCGTGCTTGGCCGCCGCCTGCTGGAATTCGGCCTCGGCGACGCGGCCATAATCATTGTCGGGGATCAGCGCCGCGGCCGATTTTCTGCCTTTTGAGGCGGCATAATCGATGATGCGGTCGACGTAGCTCTCGATCAGGAAGGAGAGCAGGTAAGAGCCGTGCGCGGCCGTCGAGGCGTCCGTCGAGAAGGCGATCATCGGCTTGCCGGCGGCCTGGGTCAGGCGCGCGACCTCGCGCACGTCGGGGGCGAACAACGGGCCGATCACGAGTTCGGCGCCATCGCTCAGCGCCGATTGCGCGGCATCGCGCGCGCCGTCGGGGCTTGAATGGTCGTCCTTGACGAGGATCGTCAGGTCGTTGCCGCCGGACTCCGCGAAGGCGAGATCGGCGGCATTGCGGAGCGATTGCCCGACCTGGCTCGGCTGGCCGTTGGCGGAGGTCAGCGGCAGGATCAGCGCCACCTTGGTCGCGCCGGAGCCGATCGTGTTGCCGGCAGCCGAACCGGGCAGCGGCTGCGAGGTGACCTTGCCGACGGGCGCGTTCAGCGAGACGTCCGGGTCGCGGCCGGCGACCTTGGTGCCGGAGCCCGTGCCGAGCATCGACCCGCAGGCGCCGAGCAACAGTGCCGCGGCCGCCGTGAGGCCGAGCCGGACCTGCCTTTGAACGTTGAGACTTGCCACCACGCCTCGCCCTCTCGGCCCGCCGCGCCCCTGGGACACGGTCGCGCGTTGTGCCCGCGCAGCGGTCGAGCGTTGAGCTGCGCAGACGCCTGCGCCGAAAAGATGGCGCCGACAATCCGCCACGTTAGGGTACGAGGCACCCCGCCCGCAACCTGCCTTTGCCGGGCCGGCGCCCTAACCAGCCTGCTTTTTCTCGATCGTGCGCGCTGCCCTCGTCCCCTCCTCGAACCCCCCGTGCGCGGTCGAGAAAAAATGCGGCGAGGTGGCCTCGCCGGCGAAGAAGATCCGCTCGTCGACCGGCGCCGCTAGTTTTTTTCGCGCGGTCGCGTGGCCGGGCAGGGCGTGCGAGTAGGAGCCCATCGCCAGCGGATCGCGCGCCCAGGCGGTGGCGATGATCGGCCTGAGCTTGCCGGCGAGATCGCGGCCGAGCGCGGAGGTGATCTCGCGTCGCGCCGCGTCGAAGAAGGCGGCGGCGCCACCCGTCTCCAGGTGGCGCGCGTAATCGCCGCCGAAATAGCCCTCGACGATGGGCATGCCGCGCGAGCGCATCGTGTAGGTGCCGGTGTCGCGGCGCTCCGGCGCGCCGATCAGCCGTGTGTCGGGCGTGAACGCCTCGGGCTCGTCGAGCGCGAAGAAGACCTTGTCGGCGAGGCCGAGCGGCAGGCCGGCGGCGGCGGCGCGGTGATCCTCGAGCGGCGGATCGAAGGCGATCGCGCCCGCGGCGACGACGGCGCTCGGCACCGTGACGATGACCGCGCCGGCCTCGAGCGTACCGCCGGCGCTCTCGACCTTGATGGCGCGGCCGCGTGCGTCGATCCGCGTCACCGGGCAGTCGAGTCTGACCGGCAGGTTTTCGCCGGCGGCGGCGATGAGGGCGCCGTAGCCGCCGATCGCGCGCCAGTTCACCTCGGTGTCGATGTAGGCGTCGAAGTCCAGCACCGAGACGCGGTCGAATGGGGCGCCATTGTAATAGGTGGAGACGGCGTCGAGGAACCCGTTCCAACGCGCGGCTGGGTCGAGCAGCTCGGCCGCCGGCCGGTCCTGGCCGGTGCGCCGAGCCTCCTCGGCGGCGGCCTCGAGGCGGGCGTAGAGCGCCTTCGACTCGGCGGCGAAGCCCTCCTGCTCCGCCGCGCCGAAGCCGCGTTGGGGGTGCCGCCGCCGCCAGGGCGGCTCGGCCTTGTCGAGCGCGACGCCGAGGCCGGGCGCCAGCGCGGCCAGCGCGTTGCGGTCGGCCGAATGCAGCCATTCGCAGCCGAGGTCGAGCGCGTACGACGTGCCGCATGCCGCCGTCCAGGCGCGACCGCCGACCCTCGCGCGCGCCTCCAGGATCACGAAGGCGAGGCCGCGGCGCGCCAGCTCGCGCCCGGCGCCGATTCCCGCCGCGCCGGCGCCGATGACGACGACGTCATAAGAGGCGTTCATTGGGTTGCGCTCATGCGGGGGAGATAAAGGTTTGGCGCCAAAACGCCAGAACCGCGTCGTCACGCCCGCGTCGACAAGCTTGCAACTCAATACCTATGCGGTAAGTTAACCGGTCGACGTAATTCCGCCGAGGCGTTAGCGCGGCGCAGTTCGAAGCTCAACCGCGGACGGCCGTTGGTCAGGCCGAGATCTTGTTCAAGATTGCCGACAGGTCCTTCACCGAATACGGCTTTCGCAACAGCTCGAAGCCGTGCCGATGATCGGCGGCGAGGACGTCGCTGTAGCCGCTGGTGAGCACCACGGGCAGGCTCGGAAAGCGGCGCCGGACCTCGCGGCCGAAATCGACGCCGTTCATGCCCGGCATCACGACATCGGAAAAGATGGCCTGGAAACGCGTCGCGTCCGCCGACAGAAGCTTGAGCGCCTCGTCCGCGCTCGCCGCCCAGGCGGTCTCGTAGCCGAGGTCCTGAAGCAGCTGCGTCGAGAACGTGCCGACGTCGACATTGTCCTCGACGACGAGGATGCGCCGGCCCGCGCCGGCATCGAGAATGGCGGCCTCGACGGGGACCGCGACGTTCGCGTCGGCATGCTCGGCCGCGACCCGCGGCAGGCGCAGGGTGAAGGTCGTACCGCGTCCCACCGCGGTCTCGATATCGACGTGGCCGCCGGACTGCTTGACGAAGCCGAAGACCTGGCTGAGGCCGAGCCCGGTCCCCTTGCCGACCCCTTTCGTCGTGAAGAACGGCTCGAACACGCGGCCCACCAGATCCTGCGGGATGCCGCAGCCCGTGTCCGTGGCCGACACCGTGACGAAGACGCCGTCGGGCCGCTCGCGCGAGCTCATGGCACCATTGGCGCCCATGACGCCCATGGCATCCACGGCACGCGCCGCGTCGTCGGCGACGACCTCGAGCTTGAATGATCCTTCGCCATCCATCGCGTCGCGTGCGTTCACCGCGAGGTTGATCAGGGCGGTATCGAACTGGCTGGCGTCTGCCTCGATGAAGCAGGGGAGGGCCGGCACGGCGCGCTCGATCCGGATGCGCGGTCCGACGATGCTCGTCAGCATGTCCGCGACGATCCGCAGCCGATCCCCGACGTCGAAGACCTCCGGCGTCAGCGATTGCCGCCGGGCGAAGGCGAGCAGCTGGCCGGTGAGCTTGGCGGCGCGATCGACGGTGTCGGAGATGGCCTCGACGTAGCGCATGCGCCGCGCCTCCGCGAGATCGGGGCGCCGCAGCAGCTCGGTGGAGGATTTGATGATGGTCAGCAGGTTGTTGAAATCGTGCGCGACGCCGCCGGTAAGCTGGCCGATCGCCTCCATCTTTTGCGCCTGGCGCAGGGCCTCCTCGGCGCGCTCGCGCTGCTCGCTCTCCGCTTTCAGCCGGGCGTTGGCATCGGACAGCTCGGCGATGCGCAGCTTCTGCTCGGTCAGATCGGTCAGGACGCCGCACAGCACCGGCGTCGTCTCGTCGAGGTCGAGCCGGCTCAACGAGAGCGACATCTGTCGCGGTGACCGGCCGGCGCCGACCGAGAGGTCGCCGCGCGCCGTGCCGTGTCGCGCCTCCTCGAGAAGCCGGTGCAGCGCGGGCACGTGCTCGGCGCACACGAACGCGTCCAGCGGATGCCCGATCAGGCGCTCCTGCGGCTCGTCGACCAGCTCCGCCAATCGCCGGTTGCAATAGAGCAGCCGCCCGTCGGCGGCGATGGTGAAGGCGCCCTCCTGGATCTGCTCGATCAGCGCGCGATACGGCCGATCGGCGGTCTCCAGCGTGTAGACGTGGCGCTCGTCGTCGCGACCATGGACGACGAGCGCATCGAAATCGCCGCGCCGGATCGCGCCCAGCGTGTCGTCGCTCTCCTCCAGCCGCATCTCGAGCTCGGCGATGCGAGCCTTCAGCGCCGCGAGCTCGGCTGCGGGGTCGGTCATGCCCGGTCGCTCGCCTCCCAGCTCAGGTCGAGGCCGCGCAGCACCTTTCGCGTATCGGACAGGTCGCCGATGATGCGCCGCAACGGGTCCGGGCTGATCTTCACGAGGGTCGGCGCGGCCACCACCTGAAACTCCTCGGCGAGCTGCGGCTGCTGGTAGATGTCGATGATCTCGAGGTCGAAGGCACCGGCGATATGGCGCTCGCAGATCGCCGCGAGATTCTCGATGGTGCGACGCGAGCGCGGCGACGTGCCGGCGATGAACAGCCGCAGCGTGTAGCGAAGCTCGGATGCCGCCCCGCCGTCGCCGCTCATGCGCCCGCGACTTTCGGCCGAATGTCGAGGCCGACGAGCACCTTGTCGGTATCGGAGAGGTCGCCGATGATGCGCTTCAGCGGCGCCGGCAGCCGGCGAACGAGGGTCGGCAGCGCGAGGATCTGGTCGCCGGCGGCCAGCTTCGGGTTCTTCAGCAGGTCGATGATCTCGATCTCGTAGCGCCCCGCCAGATGCTCCTCGCAGACCGTCTTCAGGTTGGCGATCGCCCGCAGCGATTTGGCGGTCTGCCCGGCCACGTACAGTCGCATGTGGTAATGCCCCATGTCGGCATCGGCTTCGGCATTGGGATTGACGTCGGTCTCGTCGCTCATTCCGCGGCGCCCCTTCGCTTGGTCAGATCCACGCGTTCCGTGTCGAGCAGCGTCTCACGCCCCTCGTCCTCGTCGCCGAGGATGCGCTCCTCCTCCTCGTGCGCGCCGAGCGAGCCGCGCAGCTCCTCGATCTGCCGCTCGATCGAGGAGCGGCGCCGCGCATAGTCGCGCCGCCGCCGCTCGATGTCCTGCCGCCGCCGCAGGTGCGCCGCAGATTCCTCGGCTTCGCGCACGGTGCGGGCGGTGCCGGTGAGCACGCCGTCGTTGCCGATGTAGGGCTCGATCAGCTTGATCCCGCTCGACGTGATCTCGAATTCGCGGATCTGGTTCGAATGATTCATGCCGCGCGCCTTGATGACATAGAGCGTGCGGGTGCGTTCGCCATTGGCCTCGACGTCGAGCAGCTTGACCCAGACGTCCATGAGAGAGGACAGGCCGAGGTCGTCGACGGCGCTCTCCTGGCCGCTCTCGCGCCGCAGGCTGGTGAACAGCGCGGTGATGCCCCGGCTCTTCATCATGTCGACCATGCGCAGCAGCGTCGCCTGCACCTCCCGCGCCGGCCCCTCCAGCGAGGAGATCGGATCGATCGTGACGAGCGCGGGCTTGAACTGCTCGATGTCGCGATGCATGCCGGCGAGATGCGTCTCCAGCCCGAACAGGGTCGGCCGCGCCGCCCGAAAGCGCAGCAGGCCGGCGTCGACATGGCGCTTCAGGTCGAGCCCGACGGACGTGGCGTTGCGGCAGACCTGCTCGCCGCTTTCCTCGAAGACGAAGGCGAGGCAGCGCTCGCCGCGCTTGCAGGCGGCATCGAGGATGAAGGTCGAGAAGGTGGTCTTGCCGGTGCCGGCGACGCCGGAGAACAGCACGCTCGAGCCCTTGAAGAACCCGCCCGGCTCCATCATCGCGTCGAGCCCGGCGATCGCGGTCGGCACGATCTCGTGCGAGGCGGCGTAGCTCAGGTCGGCGGAGGTGACGGGCAGCACGCTCACCCCCTGGTCGTCGACCAGGAACGGGTACTCGTTGGTGCCGTGCGCCGAGCCGCGATACTTGACGACGCGCAGGCGGCGCGTGGTGATCTGGTCGACGACGCGGTTGTCGAGCAGGATCACGCAATCGGAGACGTATTCCTCGAGCCCCTGGCGGGTCAGCGCGCCGTCGCCGCGCTCGCCGGTGATGATCGCGGTCATGCCGCGATCCTTGAGCCAGCCGAACAATCGTCGCAGCTCGGAGCGCAGCAGCGCCGTGTTGTCGAGGCCGGAAAACAGGGTCTCGATCGTGTCGAGGACGATGCGCTTGGCGCCGATCGAGTCGATGGCGAAGCCGAGCCGGATGAACAGCCCCTCGAGGTCGTACTCGCCGCTCTCCTCGATCTCGCTGCGCTCGACGCGGATATGGTCGATCGCGAGCTTTTCCTCGGCGATGAGCTTCTCGAGGTCGTAGCCGAGCGAAGCCACGTTCGCCGCCAGGTCCTCGGCGCGCTCCTCGAAGCTCACGAAGACGCCCGGCTCGCCGTAGATCGTCGCGCCGTTGACGAGAAAGGTGATCCCGAACAACGTCTTGCCGCAGCCGGCGGAGCCGCAGATCAAGGTCGGCCGTCCGGCCGGCACGCCGCCGAACGTGATGTCGTCGAGCCCCGTGATCCCGGTGGCGGCCTTCGCCAGCGTGCCGGACGGCGCCGCCTGTTTGGTCATACTCGACGCCCTGATCCTTAAGATAGCCGACCGCTTTCGCGATTCAGGTCGACTCTATAGTCGTGACGGGAAGAAATCGGCGGTTGTTTTGGTTGCATGTCTCGACCGGCCGCGCCCTGACGAATGATGCTCGCGGCGCCGCACCGATCCGCTGGCGACCAGGGCCCGCCGGAATGGTGCGATATCGGAGGGTCGCGCGACGCCCGCCTTGCATCTTGCCATGTGCGCCCTTGTTGCAGGGCGGCCATGCATCCGCGACACGTCGGCGACGCGCGCTCGGGTGGGCAGGAGAAATCGCCCTCGCGCCGCAAGACGGTTTTGCGCCGAGGAGCCTTACGAGGCTTCCGGGCGACGCTCATCTTCCGGACGACGGCGACAGGATCGCCGCTGGCATGAAAGGAGTCGAGGATGACCGATCAAGCATCTGGAAGATTGAGCGGCAAGGTCGCGGTGGTGACTGGCGTGGCGCGCGGCATCGGGCGGGCCGCGGCGATCGCCATGGCGCGCGAAGGCGCGGCGATCGTCGGCGTGGATATCGCCGGGGCGGTCAGCGCCACGCTTGAGGTCGAGCCCGCGACGGCGGCCGAACTCGACGAGACAGGCCGCCTGGTGGAGGAGGCCGGCGGGCGCTGGCATGCGGCGATCGCCGACCAGCGCGACATCGGCGCGTTGCGCGAGGTCGCGACGACGGCCGCCGCCACCTTTGGCGGGATCGACATCCTCTTCGCCAATGCCGGGATCCAGGCGTTCAAACCCATTCTCGAGATGGAGGATGAAGACTGGAGCGCCACGATCGACGTCAATTTGACGGGCACGATGAACGCGATCCGCGCGGTGGCACAGCACATCGTCGCGCGCGGCGGCGGCCGCATCATCTTGACCTCGTCGACCCAGGGGCAGCACGGCACGAAATGGGGCTCGGCCTATTCCGCCTCGAAATGGGGGCTGATCGGCCTGGTGAAGTCGGCCGCGCTCGAATTCGGACCCTACAAGATCACCGTGAACACTCTGGTGCCCGGCTTGATCGACACGGCGCTGACGCGGCATCGCTCGCGCTACGCGCAGGCCGTCGGCGATCTGGACAGCGCGGAGCCGACGAGCGAACTCGAGGCCGAGGCGAAGAAGGGCCTCGCGGCCAAGTCCCCGCTCGGCGTCCCCTGGATCGATCCCGCCGACATCGCTCCCGCCGTCGTGTTTTTCGCCTCCGACGAGTCCCGCATGATGTCGGGCGCCTCGATCGACGTCACCGGCGGCGACAGCGCCAACATCACGGCCTGAGCGACGCTCGGGTACGTTCTTATCCAACCACCTGGACCAGGAAGCATGTCAAACCAAGTCAATCCAAACCAAACGGATCCGAACGAAGAGGCCGATGCGGTCGCCGGCTTCTCGCGTCGAGGCTTGATCGGCGTCGGAGCCGCGGCACTCGGCCTTGCCGCGGCCAGTGCCGCAAGCGCGCAATCCTACGACGACACCAAGAAAGGCGAGGCGTCGCTCAGCGATCCCGGCCCGAAGAACGCGCCGCTCGACGCGCTCAACAAGGACAGTGTCCTGCCGCCGCCCACCGACCACGGCAGCGTGCCGGAATTCTGGCACTCGTTCTCGCTGTCGCACCGCCGGACGCAACAGGGCGGCTGGGCGCGCCAAGTCAACGAGACGGACTTCCCGCTCTCGAAGGCCGTCGCCGGCGTCAACATGCGCCTCGATGCCGGCGGCATTCGCGAGCTGCACTGGCACAACGCGGCGGAATGGTCGCTGATGCTGACGGGCAGCGCGCGGATCACCGCGATCGACTACGAGGGGCGTCCCTACATCAAGGATCTCAAGGCGGGTGATCTCTGGTACTTCCCGGCCGGCCTGCCGCACTCGATCCAAGGTTTGGGGCCGGACGGTTGCGAGTTCCTACTGGTGTTCGACGACGGCAAGTTCTCGGAGGAGGGCACGACGCTGCTCACCGACTGGCTGATCCACACGCCGCGCGAGGTCGTCGCCAAGAATTTTCGCGCGCGGGAGAGCCAGCTCTCGCCCTTCGACGGCATCCCGCCGTCGGGCCGCTACATCTTCTCCGCGCCGCTTCCCCCGGCGCTCGCGCAGGATCAGGCCAGCGTCGGCGGCTCGACCTCCAAGCTCGATCTCTCCTTCGCCATGCTCGACATGGCGCCCACCAAGCAGGACGCCAACGGCGAGATCCGCATCGTCGATTCCTCCAAGTTCAAGGTGTCGAAGACGATGGCCATGGCGCACGTGCGGGTGAAGCCGGGCGCGATGCGCGAGCTGCACTGGCACCCCAACGCCGCCGAGTGGCAGTATTACATCGCCGGCACGGGCCGCATGACGGTGTTCGCCAACCATTCCGACGCGCGCACGATGGACTTTCGCGAGGGCGACGTCGGCTACATACCGGTGACGCTGCCGCATTACATCGAGAACACCGGGTCCGACGACCTCGTGTTCCTCGAGATGTTCAAGTCGCCCGTCTACCAGGATGTGTCGCTGAACAAGTGGCTGTCGGCGATCCCGCCGGAACTCGTGCGCCAGCACCTGGCGCTCGCCGACGACGTCCTCGCCGCGATCCCGAAGGAGAACTTCGGCGTGCTCCCGTCGAAGGCGTAGCGCGAGTCCTCCCCCGTCTCCGACGGGGGAGGATCATCGCGCGTCCCCCAGCTTCGCGTACGCCGCGTTCTTCACGAATGCGTAGCCCGCCGCGCCGACGAGGGAGGCCACCGCGGCGATCTCGAACGCCAGGTCGAACGAGCCCGTCCTCCCCACGATGATGCCGGTCACGAGCGGCGCCAGCGCGCCGCCGATCGAGCCGCCGATGTTCTGCACGCTCTCCAGCGTCGCGACGAGGTGCGGCGGGGTTAGCGAGGCGCCGAGCGCCCATGAGCACGAGCCCGCCCCGTAGGCGAAGAACATCGCGGCCGACATGACGGCGAGCGACCAGCCGGTGTCGCCGATGAACGGCGCGACCGCCGTCATGCCCGCGGCGATGACGAGCCCGATCGCGGTCGGCCATTTGCGCGAGTCGATCGGGTCCATGTCCTGGCGCGCCAGCCAGTCGGACAGGTAGCCGCCGCCGACGCCGCCGAAGAAGCCGGCGAACTGCGGCAGGGCGGCCAGGATGCCGGTGCGCTGCGTGGAGACGTGGCGCACGGTCTCCAGGTAGTCCGGCAGCCAGGCGACGTAGAGCCAGGAGACGTAGACGAGGCCGAACAGGCCGACCATCATCGCCCAGGTGGTTGGGATGCGGAACAACTCCGCCCATAATTTTGGGCCGGCGACGGCCGTGCTCTCGATGTCGCCGGCGTGGATCGCGTCGATGTCGGCCTGCGGGATGCTCGCCTGCTCGGGGTCGCGGTAGAACCACCACCACGCGGCGGCGACGACGAGCCCGACGACGCCCATCAGGACGAACATCGGCCGCCAGCCCCACGTCAGCATGATCGCGGTGAGCAGGGGCGGCGCCAGCGCCGGGCCGAGCGAGGAGGCGGCGTTGAAGAGGCCGAGCGGCACGCCGCGATCCTTGATCGGGAACCAGTTCACCGAGGCGCGGGCTCCCGCCGTGAACATCGGCGATTCGCCGGCGCCGAGCCCGGCCCGGGCGACCAGGAACTGGCCGAAGTTCTGGACCGTGCCGGAGATCATCTGCGCCATCGACCAGAAGATCATGCCGGCCGTCAGCATGATGTGCGGGCCGACGCGGTCGGTGAGCGCGCCGATCGGCAGCTGGAACAGCGCGTAGGCCCAGGCGAAGGCGGACAGCAGCGCGCCCATCTGCCAGGGCGCGAAATGCATCTCGTCGGCGATCGTGTGATTGGCGACGGCGAGCGTCGAGCGGTCGACGTAATTGACGACGCCGGCGGCGACGAGCAGCGCGATCATGATCCACTGCCGCTTGCGCGTGCGGGCGGACAGGCGCGGGGCGACGGTGGCGTCCATGGGCGTGTCTCGCGTCAGGCCCGGCTCAAGCGCGGCGTGTCGACGCGGAAGACTGGGGGAGACGGACCGCGCCGTCGCGCCAGGCGAGGACGAGATAGAGGATGAAGCCGGCGTGGAAGCAGGCCGCGCCGGGCACGATCTCGGCGAGCGACCAGATCAGGCCCGGCGCCACGGCCATCGCGGCGAGCGCAACGACGTAGCCGGTCGCCAGCGCGTCCGAGGCTGGCCGGCGCAGGCGCCATTGCGTGAGCCCGAGCGCGCCGAGCACCATCGCGCCCTTCACCACCGCCATGAAGCGCAGCAGCAGCGTCAGCTGCCATTCCATGCCGCCCGACTCGCCGCCGGCCATGCGGCCCGCGACGACGCCCGCCACGCCCGCCGCGCCGACGCCGGCGTAGAGCAGGGCCGGCCACGGCAGGCGGGTGCGTGCGGGGTCGAGAGAAGGGGCGCGGGAGACGGACAGATCGGTCATGCGGCATCCTCGCGTGGCGGTTGCCGACAGGCTAGCGCAAACGCCGCCGCGCCTCCAGTGCCAGGATCCTATGAGAGGCTGACCCAACATCGCCGCGACTGGCATTGGCCTCGACGCTGCGATCGCGTCCCCTTCCCACAAGGGGGAGGGGAAACGGGTCGGCAGCATCGAAGCATGCCCCCAAGACCGATCGCCCATTGGGCCGTCGCGGCGCGGCGCTGACCCATGGTATAGCGCGGGCGTCGTCGTCGAAGGAATGCCCATGGCCGCTGCCCGCCCGCTCGCCGCGCTCGCGTTCCTCGCCGGTGTCCTCGCCGCCAGCCCGCCGCGGGCCGCGCCCGTGAATGCCGCCGAGGCGACGGACCAGGAGGAGGACACGCCGACGCCGGCGCCGCTCGTCGTCGGCGCCCTGGCGATCGCCTCGGATACGGCGCTCGCGGTCGAAAGCATGCATGTCGAGGTCGCGGTCGACAGGCTCACCTACACCTACGCCTTCCGCAACAAGGGCGGCGCGCCGCTCGCGCTCGCCGCCACCGTCGCGATGCCCGACCTCGAGGTGAACACCGAAGGGACGACGATCTACAACCTGCCCTCGAAGACGGCGGAGAACCCGGTCGGCCTCGCGGTCACCTCCGGCGGCGCGCCGATCGCGACTGCGGCGACCACGCAGGCGCTGGCGTTGGGCCTCGATCGCATGGCCGACCTGAAGGCGGCGAACATGCCGCTGATCCCGTTCGGCGTGGAGACGGAGAAGGCGATCGCCGCGGCGCCGCCGGAGACGGTCGCCAAGCTCGTCGCGCTCGGTCTCGTCACGCCGCACGATTCGGCCGAGCCCGACACGCCGGCCATCGCCGATTGGACGCTGCACACGATCCTCGCCTGGACGCAGCCGCTGCCGCCCAATGCCACCACGCAGGTTCAGGTCGCCTTCGCGCCGGTGAAGGCCGTCTACGGCGTCGCGGCGGCCGGCTTGCCGGGCTTCGACGCGCTGAAGGACCAGGTTTGCCTGACGCCGCAGATCATGGCCGCCGCCAAGGCGCTGCTGAAGACCAAGACATCCACGCTCGAGGTCGACGACATCACGCTCGCCAACGACGGCCCGGCGCGCTGGCTCGACAACCCGCCCGCCACCGTCGCCGTCACCAAGCCGAAACCGGACTCGGTGGTGGCCTTCTGCGGCATGATCGCGGCCTCCGCCGGCCAGCCCGTCGTCACCGGCAAGCTGCCGGGCAGCGCCGACGCGCCGGGCCTGCGCGTGCTGGTGTTCTCGAGCCGCTGATTCTCCATGAAGACCGCCGCCTTCCGCCGCCGGCTCAACCTGTGGCCGCCGTTCCTGTTCTCCGGCATCGCGATCACCGCCGTCAGCGACGATTTTCGCGATGTCGAGGTCTCGTTGCGCCAGCGCTGGTTCAACCCGACCCCGAGCGGCGCGCATTTCGGCGGCAGTTTGTTTGCGATGACCGACCCGATCTACGCGCTGATGCTGCGCCGCGCGCTCGGCCGCGACTACGTCATCTGGGACCAGAGCGCCGCGATCACCTTCGTCTCGCCCGGCCGCGGCACCGTCACCGCGCGCTTCCACCTGCCGGAGGCGACGATCGCCGAAGTGCGCGCGATCACCGCCGGCGGCGGCAAGGCGCTGCCGCGCTTTGTCGTGGAGGTGCGCGACGCCAAGGGCATGCTGGTGGCGGCGGTGGAGAAGACGGTCTACGTGCGGGCGAAGCGGGGGGCGGGGTGATCGCCCGAAGCTAGATCGCCCGGAGCTAGATCGCGGAGGGTGCTCCGGGTAAGACATGCCGCCACTCATGTTTAGCGACGATGCGGTCACGTTTCAGCGAACAGGGGTCATCCTCCAGTCGGCCGAATGGTGACCCGACCCTTGCGCGTTCAACGACATCGCCTTGTCGACCATGATTTGCGAAGATTCGCGAAGGCCGTTCTTCGGCGAGGGCGGCACGGAGATGCGGAGCAGCGGGGCGTCGACCAACGTCGTCGAGATCAGCAAACCGTGACGGTCCCCGTCGCGGTGAATTGATCGGACTGGATGACGAGAGCGGGACGCGGCTTCCCGAAATCCCCCTGAATGGCGACCGTCACGATGTCGCCGCGCCTCATTCATCGGCCTGGGTCGCATCCGCGAGGGCCGCATCCATGAAATCGTCCAGGCCCGCGTCGGCGGCATCGGTCGCGGCGACGAGCGACGCCTGCCGCCTGCATTCCGGCTGGCGCGCATCGGGCACCCAGATTTGCAGCGGGCGCAGCCCCATCGCACGGAGCGCATCCCGTCGCTTGCGGGCCCGCCGGTCGATTGGTGTGGTCATGGTGTTGCATGTGACGGACGGCGACGCGAGGCGCAACAGCCCTCACTCCAGCGGCGGCTGCATCACGTCGCGGCTGCGGGTGAAGCGCAGATGCGTGATGTCGGTGGGGAAGAACATGCCCCAGGCCCATTCGAAGAAGATGCGCAGCTTGCGGCTGAAGGTCGGCATCTGCATCAGGTAATAGGCGCGCCAGACGAGCCAGGCGGCGAACCCGTGGAACGGCCGGCCGCCGACCTCGGCGACGCCGTTGAGGTGGCCCATCGCGGCCATCGATCCCTTGTGGCGATAGCGGAACGGCGCGAGCGGCGTGCCGGCCAGCGCGGCGGCGATGTTGTGGGCGAGCTGGTGGCCCTGCTGCACGGCGACCTGGGCGGTGGCGGGATGCGGCTTGGCCCCCTCACCGTCCCACATCCAGGCGCAGTCGCCGACGGCCCAGATCGTTTGTGATCCCTCGACACGCAGTTCCGGCGTCACCCGCAAGCGGCCCTGGTCGAGCGGCAACCCGATCGTCTCGAGCAGCGCGTTCGGCTGCGTGCCGATCGTGCCGATGACCATCTCGCTCTTGAGCAATGTGCCGTCGGCCAGCATCACGCCGTCGTCGCGGATTTCCGTGGCTCGCGTCGAGAGGCGCACGTCGACGCCGCGCTTCTTGAGCGAGGCCAGCGCCGCCTTGCCCAGGGCCGGATGCATCTCCGGCAGCAGCCGGTCGGCGCCTTGCAGCAAGGTGACGCGCAGCTCGCGCGGCTTCACCAGCCGGTAGTAGCGCGCCATGCAGAACAGGCAGTCGACAAGGGCGCCCGCCACCTCGACGCCGGAGAAGCCGCCGCCCAAGATGATGAAATGGCCGAGGCTGGCGCGCCGGCCCATGTCGTCCTGCAGCTCGATCATCGAGAGCCGTCGCAGCACGGTGTTGCGGATGTGCATGGCATCGCCGACGGTCTTCAGCGGCAGCGCGTGCTCGGCCATGCCCGGCATCAGGTCGAGCCGCGCCCGCACGCCCAGCGCCAGCACGAGGTGGTTGTAGTTGAAAGTGCGTTCGCCAGCCAACGTGCGGCAGGTGACGCGCTGGCGCGCCGCGTCGAGGCCGAGCATGCGCCCCATCACGAAGCGGCCACGCTTGTGGATGCCGACGACCTCGCGCAGCGGCGCCACCACATGCTCGGGAAACACCGCGGCGCCGACCGCCTCCGGCAGCATCGGGTTATAGGTCGTATAGCTCTCCTCGCTGATGAGGAGGACCTCGCAATCTGGGATCGCGCGAGCGATCAGGTCACGCGCGACCCTGACCCCCGCGAACCCACCGCCGACCACCAGCACCGTCTTCATGCGCGCGCTCCCCCCAATGCGGGAGCCCGCGAATTTGATGCCAGCCGGTGCCCTTCCACCCCTCATGGTGAGGAACGCGGAGGCGTGTCTCGAACCGGGAGGACTCCAGGAGGCGCGATCTCGCGACGGCCAAGCCCGCGACCGCAAGCCTTCCACCGCGAGCCTTCGACCGCAAGCCTTCGACCGCAAGCCGTGGACCGCCTCGTGGTTCGAGACGAACCTGCGGTGCTCCTCCTCAGGAGGCTAATTGGTTCGCGGCCACCGATACCTGGTACGCCAAAGTCAGCGCTCGGCGCGCTCGGCAAGCCCGGCGAAATGCCCGGCCACGGCGCCCGGCGTGGTCCACCACACGCCCGGGCGCCCGCGGATGGCGGCGAGGGCCTCGCGCAGCGGGCGCAGGCGGTGCGGCTGGCCGAAGATGTAGGGGTGCAGCGAGATTCCCATCACCAGCGGCTGTCGCGCCGATTGCGCCAGCATCTCCTCGAACTGGTCGACGATCATCGCGCAGAAGTCGCGGGCGCTCATGGCGCGGGCGGTGATCGCCGGGATGTCGTTGATCTCCTGCGGATAGGGCACCGAGAGGATGCGGCCGCCATCATGGGTCGCGAGCCAGACCGGCTGGTCGTCCATCGCCCAGTCGAGCAGGTACGTGTAGCCGGCCTCGGCGAGCAGGTCTGGGGTGTCGTCGCTCTGCGAGATCCACGGGCCGAGCCAGCCGCGCGGCGGGGCGCCCTCGGCGGCGGCGATGGCGGCCGTGGTCTTGGCGATCAGCGCGCGCTCGTCGGCCGAGCTCATCGTGCCCTGGCGCTCGGCGTTGGTGACGCCATGCGCGACGATCTCGTCGCCGCGTGCCCGAAACGCCGCGATCACCTGCGGGCAATGATCGTAGATCGACGCATTCACCAGCGCCGCCGCCGGCAGAGCGAGCTCGTCGAGCAGCTCGAGCAGGCGCCAGACGCCGACGCGGTTGCCGTACTCGCGCCACGTGTAGTTGAGCACGTCGGGCTGGCCGTGGCTGGGCGCCAGCTCGGCGCCGAGGCCCTCGCCCCAGGCGAAATGCTCGATGTTGATGGCGAGGTAGCAGGCGAGCCGCGCGCCGCTTGGCCACGCGAAGTCCGGCCGCTCGTGGATGCCGGAATACGGGAAGCGGCCGTGGGTCGGCAGAGACATCTTGGGAAGCCGCGTCACGCGGGCTCCGTCCCCTCCGGGCGCTTGCCGCCCGGCAGCATGCGCTGCAGCTCCGCCTCGTGGTCGAACGCCTGATGCTTGAAGACGCCGAGCAGGTGCAGCGCCACCAGCCCGTAAAGAATGTAGCCGAGCCAGACATGCGCCGCGAAGAAGATGTCGTGCAGATGTTCCTTCGTCGCCGGCGCCAGCGCCTCGATGAAGCCGATCCGCGGGAAATGCACGAGGCCGTACAGCACGATCGGATGTGTCGCCGCGCCCTTCCATGCCGAATCATGAATGTAGCCGGTGAACGGCAGCAGGAAGATCACGGCGTACAGCGCGTAATGGGCGACATGCGCGAGCCGCCGCTCGCGCTTCGAATAGCTGTCCGGCATCGGCGGCGGCGCCTTCGCGATGCGCCACAGGATGCGGAGGATCACCAGGCCGAGCACGGTGAGCCCGATCGACTTGTGGAAGTCGATCACGGCCCGTGGCGCTTCGGGCTTGGCGCCGGCCAGCCCGACGACGATGTTGACGAGGAGGAGCGCGGCGACGAGCCAATGCAGCGTCATCGCGGTGCGGTTGTAGCGCTGCACCGGCTGGCGGTGGGACAAGCTGGGGTTCGGGACGGCGAGCGTCATTGTAATCTCCGGTGGTCGTCTCCGGTGGGGCCCGATAGGTGCGTCGCCCGCGACATAAAGCCGATGGCTCGCGCCGTCCTACACACTATCGTGACGTTAGCCTGTCATGCGGGCGCCGATCCGCAAGCCTAGATAACGTCGCAGCCGATCCGCTGGGAACCCGCCCCTGTCATCCCCCTCCAAGCTCGAACGGGCGCTGGCCGCTGCCTCGCCGCGTCTGGCGCCGCCGCCGACGCCCTGGCCGAGCCTCGTCATCCACGCCGCCGTGGCGCTGCTCTGGATCGTGCTCTGCGCGCGCGCCTTCGTCGCCGACAACGTCTTCGCCTGGTCGGCCGGTCTCGCCTACATCGGCTACGATACGATCCTGATCGCGATCGTCTTCGTGACGACGCTGTCGCTGCTGCGGCCGGCAGCCGTCGCGCCGCCGCGGGGCGGGGCGCGGCCGACGCTCGGCATCATCGTCGCCGCGCATGACGAGGCGAGCGTGCTGCCGATCACCCTGCGCGCGCTGCTCGCGCAGGCCGACCCGCCCGACACCATCCTGATCGCCGACGACGGTTCGCGCGACGCGACCGCCGCGGTGCTCGCGCGCGAGTTCGGCCTCGCCGCGCCGGCGCTCGGCGGTGTCGCGGTCAGCGCCACGCATCCGAGCCTGCGCTGGCTGCGGCTGCCGCACGGCGGCAAGGCGCGCGCGCTCAACGCCGCGTTGATCGCGATCGACACCGAGCTCGTGCTGACGGTCGATGGCGACACGCTGCTCGATCTCGCGGCCGTCGACGCGATGCGCACGGCCTTCGCGGCGGACCCGCGGCTCGTCGCGGCGACGGGCGTGCTCACGCCGGTCTGCGGCGCCTCGCTGTCGGGCCGCTTCTTCGAGCTGTTTCAAACCTACGAGTACATCCGCAATTTTCTCACGCGCTACGCCTGGTCGCGGATGGACGCGCTGCTGCTCGTGTCCGGCGCGTTCGCCGGCTTCCGGCGCGACGCCGTGCTCGCCGTCGGCGGCTTCGACCCGGCCTGCATGGTCGAGGATTACGAGCTGATCCACCGCCTGCGCCGGCACGGCACGCTGCAGGGGCTCGGCTGGACGACGAGCGTCGTCGGCGGGGCGCGGGCGATCACCGATGCGCCGGCGACCGTGCCGGCCTTTTTGCGCCAGCGGCGCCGCTGGTTCTGCGGCTTCCTGCAGACGCAGTTCTGGTATCGCGACATGGTCGGCGACGCACGTTATGGCCGGGTCGGGCTCGTCATGCTGCCGATCAAGGCGATCGACACGCTGCAGCCGATCTACGGGCTGACCGGCGTCGGGTTGCTGATCGCCTATCTCGCCACCGGGCGGGTGACGCTGCTGGCGCCGGTCGGCGCCGTGCTCGTCGCCAAGATCGCGATCGACTTCGCCTTCCATCTCTGGTCGATCCACCTATACCGGCGCTGGGTCGATCCGGGCTCGCGGGCTCGGCTCGGCTGGGCGATCCTCGCCGCGCTGATCGAGCCGTTCACGTTCCAGGTGCTGCGCCAGCTCGGCCCCACGCTGGGCTGGGTGTCGTTCCTGACCGGCGATCGGGCGTGGGGGCGGCAGGCGCGCGTCGGCCTCGTCGCGATCCGCGACATCGAGGGAGGGTAGGCGATGAACTGGCTCGCGGCGGGCGCGGCTCTGCTCATGGGCGTGGTGCTGACCTCGCAGGTGGCGACTAACAAGCAGCTCGGCGAGCACCTGCACAATCTCTACATCCCCGCCGCCGTGAACATGCTGATCGGCATCGTCGCGACGATCGGCCTGACGCTCGCGCTGTCGAAAGAATGGCCGACGGGCGCGATGATCCGCTCGGCGCCGTGGTACCTCTGGCTCGCTGGCGGCATGCTCGGCGCGACCTATCTCACCGGCACGATCCTGCTCGCCCCCATCCTCGGCGCGGCGCCGCTGATCGGGCTCGTCGTCAGCGGCCAGATCCTCTTTTCCGTGATGGTCGACAATTACGGCTGGTTCGGCTTCGAGCAGCACGCCGCGAACTGGCCGCGCCTCGCCGGCTGCGCGCTGCTCGTCGGCGGCGTCGCCCTGGTGGCGCGGTTCTAAGTAGCCTCGTCCTGAGGAGCGCGTCTCGAAGCATGCTTTGAAGAGAAAGCTTGGCGGTCCGCGATCTCGTCCCCTGAAGCCCTCGTGGCTCGAGACACGCCTGCGGCGTTCCTCACCATGAGGGTGTTGCCCACTACGCCAACGAAAGGACCAAACCCGCATGCCCCGACCGCACGTGATCTGCCACATGGCGAGCAGCGTCGATGGGCGCGTCCAGATCAAGCGCTGGAGCCGGCTCGATGTCGATGGGACCGTGCTTAAGGCCTACGAGGCGGTGCACGACAGGCTCGCCGGCGACGCCTGGATTTGCGGCCGCGTGACGATGGCCGGCTACGCCATGGGCGACCCGCCACCGCCCTACGACGGCGCGCCGATCCCGCGTGAGGATTTCGTCGCCACCCGCGAGGCGCCAAAAGATCACGGAGGCTACGCGATCGGCCTCGACGCGCACGGCAAGATGAACTGGGGCACGCGCAACGACATCACCGGCGACCATGTCGTCATGGTGCTGACCAAGCAGGTCGGCGACACCCATCTCGATGCGCTGCGCCGTGCCGGCGTCTCCTACGTCTTCGGCGGCGCCACGGCGATCGACCTGGCCGTCGTGCTCGACAAGCTGGCGACGACGTTTGGTATCAAACGGCTGCTGCTTGAGGGCGGCGGCAAGATTAATGGCTCCTTCCTCGCCGCCGGTCTCGTCGACGAGCTGAGCCTGCTGCTGGCGCCGGCCGTCGACGGGCGCCTCGGCTCGCCGTCGGTGTTCGATCACGAGGGCGGCAAGGACGACGACGATGCGTCGAAGCAATACGCACTGACGCTTCGGGAGACGGAGGCGATGGCGGGCGGTGTCGTCTGGCTCCGCTACGATCTCGCCAAGGCCGAGGACTGAACGACGACTTAGCGCTCCGCCGCGAGGCTGGCGCGCGGGGCCGGCTCGCGCGGCGCGGTGAGCCCTGCGTGACTGTCGAACAGCCAGGCGGTCGCCCTGGCGATCGCGACGACGAGCGCGCCGCGCCGGGTGATCGTGTAGGCGCCGCCGGCCTGCGCGAGGTTGCCGGATATGGCCTGCTCGCGCAGGCGCCGGTCGATCTGACGATAATCGTCGACATAGACCTGCTTGAAGAGCGTGCTCGCGGCCTCGGGCGTCAGCGGGCGCTCCGGCCGCGCCTCCATCGCGCTGAGCAGGAAGATGCTGATCGAGCGGTCCACCGTCACCGGCACGACGACGAGGAAGCTGAGATTCAAGGACAGCGACAGAACCGCCGCTGAGAAAGCGTCGCGCGCGCCGAGGCCGGGCCGTCGAAGCCGTCGCAGCAGGACGGCGAGGATCGCGAAGGTCGCCGCCGTGGTGGCGACGATCAGCACGAGACCACGATAGAACAGGATGTCGATCCCGCCGAGAATGCCAATGCGGAAGACGAGAACGAGCAGCGCGAGCCCGATCAGGCACCCGGCCGCGTAAAGCATGCCGAGCGACAGCATGAGACGCGCCAGCGCGGGCGTTCGGCCTGCCATGCTAACCCCCAAGCCGGTGTGATGCCGCGTTCGTCGGTGTCGCGGCGGAGCGCGCGTCCGTCGGCGTTGCGGCAGGCGCATCCCCGAGCGTCGCGACCGGTATGATCCGCACGCGGTCCGAGGCGTAAGCCGCCGGCGCGTGCCAGACGAAGCCGTCGGCCCGCGACCAGATCGGGTCGTTTACTGTCACGATCAGGTCGTCGATCCCGTTCGCCACCGCTGTCGCCCGGACGCTCGCGATGGGCAGCGGCGTCTGAAAGATCAGCGCGACGGCGTCGACCCGCGCGTCGACCGCCTTCGCGTCCGCGCCAAACAGCGCGCCGAACGAGTCGGCCACGGCCACGCGATGCCGGCCATAAAGCGCGAAGGCGAAGGCGCGCGGGCGCGACGGATCATGCTGGAGCACCGCGTCCGGCGGCAGGTCGCGATCGGCCCATTGGTAGGCGATGCGAAGCGCGCGTTCGGTCGCTGGATCGGCCGCCATGAACCGCAGCTGCGGCTCATTCGAGAGCCAGGGGTAGGCCCGCATGCCGGCCAGCGCGTACGCCGAGGTGGCCCAGCCGAGCGCCAGAAGCGCGAGCAGGAAGCGCGGCACGCGAGCCCAGGCCACATCGGCGGTGTCGGCCATCGCGCGGTCGAGCGCCGCGATGGTCCAGACCGTCCCCGCGAGCAGCGGGAGAAGGACGACGCGCCAGCCGAGATCGTTGTTGAAGAGCGTCGACTTGAGAAATGCGCCGAGGATCAGGCCGGCGGCTGCCGTGATCACCAGGACTCGACCGAGCTCGGGGCGGGGCGAGGCGTCCACGCGGCGCCAGTACAGGATGGCGCCCGAGGCGAGGACGCCGAAGGCCGCGAAATAGTTGAGCGGCAGCGCGAGCAGGCGCGCCACGTAGCGCCAGGGTCCCGGCCCGATCAGTCCATCGATCGGCGTGAAGGCGCGCACGGTCGCGACGATCGGCGCGGCGCCGCCGACGGCGCGGCCCCCCGCCAGGTCGTGCATCTGCGGCGCGGCGAGGACCAGCGCGAGCGCGCCCGCCGCGACAAGCCAGGCAAGCAGACGCCAGCGGCGCTCCCACATCAGAACGACGCCCCAGGCCGCCACGGTCGCGACGAGCCCCAACGTGACCCAGACGGACAGGCCGAGCGCCGAGGCGAAGCAGCAGCCGGCCAGGGCGGCGCGCCTCGCGCTGTATGGCGAGGACGCGTCCGGCTCCGCCGGCGAGGCGATCTCGGCGAGGGCGATCAGGCCGACCATTCCGGCGATGAGCCCGGTGACGTGGTGCGGCACCCAAAGGAGGCTCTCCAGCCACCCGGCTACCTGCTCGTTCCAATTGAGAGGTTCGGCGAGCCAAATGCCCTGGAGCAGGCCCATCCGGACGACGCCGATGATGTCGAGGCCACCGGCGGCAAGGACGGCGAGGGTGAGCACCATGAGGCTTCGGTCGGAGCTCGGCCGCACGGCGATGCGCGCCAGCAGCAACCGCAACAGGCCGAACAGCCCGATGCCGGTCCAGACAACGAGGCCGTCGAACGCCGCGCGTGCGCTCAAGAGGCCGAAGCCGAGCTTCTGCACGAGCGCGGTAAGCGTGTAGAAGAAGTAATAGTAGCTCGCCCGCTCCGGTCGCAGGAAGAACGGGTCGTGTGGCGGCGCGCCGCTGTCGAGGATCGCCTGCGTGGTCGCCGCGTGCTTGACGGTGTCGATGACGGTGAGCGGCTGGTAGAGCTTGCCGCCGAGATCGAGGTCGACGCTTTCGCCGACGACAATCGCCAGCCAGACGATCAGCGCGACGACCGCGACGCCGGAAATCGCTGGTTTGTAGCCGTCGCGCACGGTGGCGAAGACGCCCCTGCCCGCGAGCCCGAGCGTGATGACGAGCGCGGCATCGATCCCGAGGATACGCATGGCGAGGCTGTCGAGAAGCGGCAGGACGGCAAGTCCAACCACGATGCCGCCGAGCACGCCTTGATCCCGCGCGAAGCCAAGGATTCGCGACAGGGCGAGGCCGGGCAGGGCGACGATCAGGCTGGCGGCGAGCACCGCCGCCAGGAGCTGTCCCGCATCGATCAGGGTGAACAACAGCGGCGCTCTTGGCTTACGGGCTGGCCTCGCATCTCAGCAGATTTTGGTTAAGCATCTCTTCGAGGCCTGACTGCTTTGGCACCACGCCGTGCGAGACGTGCATCTCGATCATGGCTGCCGCCATGCTCGCGGATGCCGGCGCCATCTGTTCGACAAACAAATTTGTTTGATGACCATCCGACGGGTGTTTGTCGCGCGTCGTTTCCTTTGCCTGGGAGACCTTCATTGCGGGCCGCGCCCACCTCGTTCCTGTTCATCGTGCTCATGAGCCTGCTCGGCGCCATGTCGGCCTTCGCGACCGACATGTCGCTGGCGGCGATCGAGCCGATGGCGCGCGACCTGCAGGTGACGCCGGCGACGATCGGCCTGTCGCTGTCGGCCTTCATGGTCTCGTTCGCGATCTCGCCACTGGTCTACGGCCCGCTGTCGGACCGTTACGGGCGCCGGCCGGTCGCGCTGCTCGCCTGCGTCGTCTACGTGATCGGCGGGGTCGGCTGCGTGTTCTCCCCGAGCCTCGGCTCGCTGCTCGCCTGCCGGTTCGTGCAGGGGATCGGCGGCGGCGCGCGCCCGCTCGGCCTCGCCATCATCGGCGATCACTTCAAGGGCGCGGCGCAGCGCGAGAAGATGTCCTATGTCTCTGCGCTCAGCCTGCTGGCGCCGCTGCTGGCGCCGTCGATCGGCGCGCTGCTGATGGGGTTCGGCGGCTGGCGGATGATCTACATCTTCCTGTCCGCCACAGGCGCCGTGGCGCTGTTCCTCGTCTGGTGGCGGCTCGATGAATCACTGCCCGAGGTGCGCCGCGTGTCGATGGCGCCGCACGACGTCGCCCGGCACTACACGGCGGTGTTCCGCAACCCGCGCTCGCTCGCCTTCACGATCGTCGCGATCGCCATGTTCGGCGTCATCTTCGCCTACGTGTCGGGCTCGCCCTACGTGATGATCGGCGCCTTCCACCTGACGCCGACCCAGTTCGGCCTGACGTTCATGCTCAACTCGTCGGGGCTGCTGATCGGCAACCTCATCAACGCGCGGCTCAATCGGCGCGGCACGAAGCCGGCGTGGCTGTTGACCGGCGGCCTGACGCTCGTCGTCGCCGACACGCTGGTGCTGCTGGCGTTGACGCTGAGCGGCCATACCAGCCTTGCCGCGTTCCTGCCGTTCCTGGCGCTCTGCATGGTCGGCTGCTCGATCGCCAACGTGAACGCGCTCCAGCTCGCGATCGAGCCGCTGCTGCACATCGCCGGCACGGCCAGCGCGGCCGTCGTGTCCTCGCAGCTCTTCTTCGGCGCGCTTGCCGGCTACCTGGTGGCGACAGCCTACGATGGCCATACCGCCCTCTCCACCGTGGCCACGATGGCGGCGTTCGGCATCGTCGCGCTCGCGGCCTTCCTTGCCCGCCCGCGCCACGCCGAGCGCGTGGTCCCCGCCGCGCCCGTGCGGGCTTAGACGCCCGTTCGGCACGCTTTACTCCCTCATGGTCAGGAACGCCGCAGGCGTGTCTCGAACCACGAGGGCTCCAGAAGGCGAGATCGCGGGACCGCCTCGTGGTTCGAGTCCGCGCCTTCGGCGCCCTCACCACGAGGTACCGGGTTAAAGACCCAAGGATCCAACCGCTCAGATCTTGCGGCCGATCGCCAAGAACTTGTCGGTGCGGGCGGCGCGCAGGCCGTCGCGGTCGAGCGGCTCGAGGTCGCGCAGCGCGGCCTCGATCGCGTTGCCGGTCGACTCGATCGCCAGGGCGGGATCGCGGTGCGCGCCGCCGCTCGGCTCGGCGACGATGGCATCGATGATGCCGAAGCGAAGCAGGTCCTGCGCGGTGATCTTCATGTTGGTCGCGGCGTCCTCGGCCCGGCCGGCCTCGCGCCACAGGATCGAGGACGCGCCCTCGGGCGAGATCACCGAATAGATCGCGTGCTCGAGCATCAGCACCTTGTTGCAGCTGGCGATCGCGATGGCGCCGCCGGAGCCGCCCTCGCCGACGACGATCGCGACGTTGGGCACGCCGAGCGACAGGCAGACATCGATCGAATGGGCGATCGCCTCGGCCTGGCCGCGCTCTTCGGCGTCGATGCCGGGAAAGGCGCCAGGCGTGTCGACCAGCGTGATGACGGGCAGGTCGAAGCGATCGGCGAGCTGCATCAGCCGCGCCGCCTTGCGATAGCCTTCGGGCCGCGCCATTCCGAAATTGTGCTTGATCCGGCTTTCCGTGTCCGAGCCCTTCTCCTGGCCGATGACGCAGACGGAGCGGCCCCGGAAGCGGCCGAAGCCGCCGACGATCGCCTCGTCCTCGCCGAACACGCGGTCGCCCGCGAGCGGCGTGAAGTCGGTGACGAGATGCTTCACGTAATCGCCGAAATGCGGACGCTGCGCATGGCGCGCGACCTGCGTCTTCTGCCAGGGCGTCAGCGTCGCGTACAGGTCGGTCAGGGTCTTGGCGGACCTCGCCTCGAGCCGCACCATTTCCTCGCCGATCGCCGGCGCGTCACCGTTGAGATTGAGGGTCCTGAGCTCGTCGACCTTGGCGTCGATATCTGCGACGGGCTTTTCGAAATCGAGATAATTGCGCATACGAAGAGGGGTTTCACGGCGGGCGGCCGGACCCTTTAAGAGTTTGCCCCCACCTGTCAAATACGCCGGGCGGCCTTCCGGAGTTTCCGCCAGGCGATCGTTTGGCCCCCGCCACGGCGGCAAATGCGCCACACGCACGCGACATGTCTTGGCGGCGCACACATGGTTTCGCGGAGCGATTCCGCTTTGTTCCCGCTTTGAATCCGTCGTGTCCGCGCGAGCTGCGCCGCAGACGCAAAGCGCTGTTGAAAAGAGTGAATGAAGTGTTCCGACTCTTGCGCGCGATTCAAGGGCTAGTGTAGCGTCCTGTCTGTCAGCCACGACATGTCGTGGCGACACCTTTACTTGAAGCGTCTTGCGTCTGAACGTCTCCGGTCTAGCCGGCGCGGAATCACGCCTGGAGTCCGCCGTTTCGACTGGGCCTCCTCGCTGCCGTGCACAGGCTCCGGTCACGTCGGGCGCACGACCCCAACGGCGGACAGTACGATGACGGACCAAATCGCGGCCAACGGGACGGTCATGTCCTGGACCGAAGAGCGGGTCGAGCTTCTTCGCAAGCTGTGGGACAGCGGGTTGAGCGCCAGTCGCATCGCCGCCGAACTCGCCGGCGGGGTGACCCGCAACGCGGTGATCGGCAAGGTGCACCGGCTCGGCCTGTCGGGCCGCGTCAAGCCGCAGGCCTCGAGCGCCGCGCGGGCTCGGCCGAAGCTGCCGGGACAGGTCGCGCGACCGCAGATGCCGCAGCGCGCCATGCCGATGCCGATGCGCGGCAACACCGCCCTGGCGCTGCAGACACGGCCGATGCCGGTCCCGCAGGCGCGCGACGCCACCGGCAACAACGTCGTGCCGATGGCCGAGAACGTCACCATCATGGAATTGCGCGAGTCGATGTGCCGCTGGCCGGTCGGCGATCCCGCCTCCGCCGAATTCCGCTATTGCGGCGGCCGGGCGCCGATTGGAGACGGCCCCTACTGCAGCTACCACAGCCGCATGGCCTACCAGCCGATGCAGGATCGCCGGCAGCGCCGCACGGCGTAGCTCTCGACAGAAACCACATCGGCGTGGCACTTGGCGCCAATGTCGGACCTTGACTCCCTACGCCAGCAGACCCTCGCGGATATCGAGGCCGCCGCCGACGAGGCGGGGCTCGACCAGGTCCGCGTCGCCGCGCTCGGCAAGAAGGGCGCGATTTCCGCGCTGCTCGCCACGCTCGGCAAGATGGCGCCGGACGAGCGCAAGGCGCGCGGTGCCGAGATCAACGCCGTCAAGGACAAGGTCGTCGCCGCCTTCGAGGCGCGGCGCGCCATGTTGCGCGAGGCGGCGCTCGAGGCGCGGCTCGCCGCCGAGATCGTCGATGTCACGCTGCCGGTCCGCCCGAGCCCGCTCGAGATCGGCCGCATCCATCCGATCACCCAGGTGATGGACGAGCTGTCGGTGATCTTCGCCGACATGGGGTTCTCGATCGCCGAAGGCCCGGACATCGAGAGCGACGATTACAATTTCACCAAGCTGAACTTCCCGCCCGACCACCCGGCGCGGGACATGCACGACACGTTCTTCTTCCCACCGGACGCCGACGGCACCCGCAAGCTGCTGCGCACGCACACAAGCCCGGTGCAGGTGCGCACCATGCTCGCGCAGAGGCCGCCGATCCGCGTGATCTGCCCCGGTCGCACCTACCGCTGCGATTCCGACCAGACCCACACGCCGATGTTCCACCAGGTCGAGGGCCTGGTGATCGATCGAACGGCAAATCTCGGCAATCTGAAGTGGGTGCTCGAGGAGTTCCTCAAGGCGTTCTTCGAGGTGCCGAGCGTCAAGATGCGCTTCCGCCCGAGCTTCTTTCCATTCACCGAGCCGTCGATGGAGGTCGACATCCAGTGCGCTCGCAAGGACGGCGAGATCCGCTTCGGCGAGGGCGAGGACTGGCTGGAGATCTTGGGCTGCGGGATGGTCCATCCCAACGTGCTGACCAATTGCGGGATCGACCCTGACGTCTACCAGGGCTTCGCCTGGGGCATTGGCATCGATCGCATCGCCATGCTGAAGTACGGCATGCCGGACCTGCGCGCCTTTTTCGAAAGCGACATCCGCTGGCTCCGCCACTACGGCTTCCGCCCGCTCGACGTGCCGAGCCTGATCGGTGGGTTGACCTAGAGCCTTTTCCCATCGATAGGATCGTTGCGGGATTCCCGAATCGGTTCTGGTTTGATTCAAGCTGCGTGCTGGCGAAGGGAGGCCGGCATGCATGGCCCATCCGTTGTCAGTCGATCTTCGTGAACGTGCTGTCGCCGTCGTCGATGGCGGTTTGTCGCGGCGGCAGGCGGCGGCGCGCTTCGGTGTGAGCGCGGCGAGCGTGATCCGCTGGTGCCGGCGTCGCGAGGCCTCCGGCAGCCTGGCACCGGCCAGGCAGGGCGGCGATCGCAAGTCGAAGCGCATCGAGGCGCATGCCGACTTCATTCTCGCCGAGGTCGCGGCGGCGCCCGACGTCACGCTCGACGAGCTGCGCACGAAGCTGGTCGACGCGCACGGTGCCCGTTTCGGCCTCACCACGATCTGGCGCTTCTTCGACCGACGCGGGATCACGTACAAAAAAAGACAGCACACGCCGCCGATGCTTCGGCAAGCTCAGCAGCAGCGTGCGGATGTGAGAGCGGCGCGCGAGGCCTGGTTCGAAGGCCAACTCGACCTCGACCCCGACAACGCGATGGATGGGCCGGCCTTCCGCGTCTACGTCGAGACGATCCTCGTGCCGGTGGCCCACAAGGTGGCGTGCGTGCGCGAGGCCATCGAAGGCGCAAAGGCCAGCCTGCTCTACCTGCCGGCCTACTCGCCCGACTTCAATCCGATCGAGATGGCCTTCTCGAAGTTCAAGGCCCTGCTGCGCGCCGCCGCGCCGAGAACCGTCACCAAGCTTTGGAAGACCATCGCCGATGCGATCGAGCGGTTCACACCAGCCGAATGCCAAGCCTACTTCGCGGCGGCAGGATACGATGCAACATGATCGGAAAATGCTCTAGCCTGTCGGCATAAGCGGCCAATTGCCTGAAACAAGGCACGCGGCTATGGCGTATGGTATGCGAGAACCGTCACCAAGCTTTTCGAAGCTGCCGTCGCGGCTTGGAGTACGCGATGCCCGGCCATCCATTCCTCGCCCCGGTGGCTCTCGTCTGGCTGGCCGCGTTCGCGGCCCCGGCGATGGCCGACCCGCTCCCTGGCGCCGACGCGCCACCCGCCGCGCCCGCCGCTGCACCCGCGCAACCGACCCGCAAGCCCACCGACATCGCCGGGACCTGGGTGGTGTCGCTCGATCGCTCCCGCGCGACCTGCCGCGTGATGCTGCGGGCGGAAAAGTCCGACAAGGGTAACTACTTTCTCGGCATGCCCGCGGCCTGCCGGCATGCCATGCCCGCCATCGAGAAGGTCGGTCGCTGGACTTTGCCGGACGATGGCCATCTGACGTTGGACGACCCGGCGGGCCAGCATGTCCTTGTCTTCGTCAGCGCGGGCGACGGCTTTTCCGCGCAGGCTGCGGGCGGAACCTACCGGATGAGCCGCGCGGACGCCGCCGGCCGCTCGACACCTGCCTCGGTTCTTTCAGCCGACACCGGCGATGCCGCCGCCGACATGTTCGAGCCGGTGACGCCGCCGCCGCTGCGCGCGACCGTCCAACCCATCGTCAGCAAGCGGGAGGTCGCCGCCGTCGCGATACGCCCGGCCGACCTCGCCGGCCGCTATGCCGTGATGCGCGAGAAGCACGACACTGGCTGCATGCTGACGCTCGACGATCAGGCGAAGGGCAAGGCCGGCGGCGAGCGCGCGCAACTCGCCCCCGGCTGTCGCGACCAAGGGATCGTGATCTTCGATCCGGTCGGCTGGCGTCTCGTCAACGGCACCCTCGTGCTGACCGCGCGCGCCGGCCATACGACGAAGCTCGGCAAGACCGACGAGGGCAATTGGGCCAAGGACACGAAGGACGGCAGCAAGCCGATCGGCCTCAAGAAGCTCTGACGCTACTCGGCCGCCTCGTCGCTCAAGTCCGTCTGGCCGAGATCCATCCGCAAGGCGTCCGGATGCGGCATCGCGATAATGTTGTAGCCGGCATCGACATAATGGATCTCGCCCGTCACCCCGCCGGATAGATCCGACAGAAGGTAGAGCGCGGCACCGCCGACATCCTCGAGCGACACGCCGCGCCGCAGCGGGGAATGGGTGCGCTGGAAACCAAACATCGCCCTTGCGTCGCTGATGCCGGCGCCGGCGAGCGTGCGGATCGGCCCCGCCGAGATCGCGTTGACGCGGATGCCGTCGCCACCGTAATCGACGGCGAGATAGCGCACGCCCGCTTCGAGCGCCGCCTTGGCGACGCCCATCACGTTGTAGTTTGGCATCACACGCGTCGCGCCGCCGAAGGTCAGCGTCAGCAGGCTCCCGCCCGGCCGCATCAGCGGCGCCGCGCGTTTGGCGATCTCGGTGAAGGAGAACGCCGAGACCAGCATCGTGCGGCCGAAGTTCTCGCGCGTGGTATCGGCATAGCGGCCCTTCAGCTCGTTCTTGGCCGAATAGGCGATGCAGTGCACGACGAAATCAAGCTCGCCCCAGGTCTGTTTCAGCGTGGCGAACATCGCGTCGATCGACGCGACATCCTCGACGTCGCAGGGAAGCACGAGCTTCGAGCCGACGCGCTCGGCGAGCGGCTTGACGCGCTTGCCCAGCGCCTCGCCCTGGTAGCTGAAGGCCATCGACGCGCCATGCTCGTGCAGCGTCTTGGCGATCCCCCACGCGATCGAGTGATCGTTGGCGACGCCCATGACGAGCCCGCGACGGCCTTTCATGAGGCCGTTCGTCGTCGATTTGACGATCCTAGGCGTCGACATGCTTCAGGACGAGCGTGGCGTTGGTGCCGCCGAAGCCGAACGAGTTCGACAGCACTGTGCCGAGCGTCGCGTCGCGCCGCTCGCGCACGATGTTCATGTCGGCGAAATCGGGATCTATCTCGTCGATGTGCGCGCTCTCGCAGATGAAGCCGGAGTTCATCATGAGGAGACAGTAGATCGCCTCCTGCGCTCCGGTCGCCCCCAACGAATGGCCCGTGAGGGACTTCGTCGCGGAGATCGCCGGGCTCGAATCGCCGGCGCCGAAGATGCGGCGCAGCGCCTCGATCTCGCGGGCATCGCCCACGGGCGTCGAGGTGGCGTGCGGGTTGATATAGTCGATCTTGCCGCGCACGCCCTCGAGCGCCATGCGCATGCAGCGCTCGGCGCCCTCGCCGGAAGGCGCCACCATGTCGTAGCCGTCCGACGAAAGGCCGTAGCCGGCGATCTCGCCGTAGATCTTCGCGCCGCGCGCTTTCGCGTGCTCGTATTCCTCGAGCACCAGCACGCCGGCGCCACCGGCGATGACGAAGCCGTCGCGGTTCTTGTCGAAGGCGCGCGAGGCGACCGCGGGCGTCTCGTTGTAGCCCGCCGACATCGCGCCCATCGCGTCGAACAGGACGGACAGCGTCCAGTCCAGTTCCTCGCAGCCGCCGGCGAACATGACGTCCTGCTTGCCCCATTGGATCATTTCATACGCGTTTCCGATGCAATGGTTCGACGTCGCGCAGGCCGACGAGATCGAGTAGTTCGCGCCCTTGATCTTGAACCAGGTGGCGAGCGTCGCCGAGGCGGTCGACGACATCGCCTTCGGCACCGCGAACGGGCCGACGCGCTTCGGGCCTTTTTCGCGGGCGATATCGGCGGCCTCGACGATGGCGCGCGTCGAGGGGCCACCGGAGCCCATCAGAATGCCGGTGCGGGGGTTGGAGACATCCTCCGGCATCAGGTCGGCGTCGCGGATCGCCTGCTCCATGGCGAGATGCGCCCAGGCGGTGCCGCCGCCGTGGAAGCGCATGGCGCGGCGGTCGACGCCGGCCGTCGGGTCGCCGCTCGGCGCGCCCTGAACCTGCGAGCGGAAGCCGTGCGACTTGAACGGCTCGGACGCGGCGATGCCCGAGCGCGCCTCGCGCAACGAGGCCAGCACCTCCTGCGTTGAGTTGCCGATCGGCGATATGATGCCCATTCCGGTGACGACGACGCGTCTCATTGCGATCTCCGCTGCGGTCCCTCGAACTCCGATGCGTCACCCTACCGAGGGCAACGAGCAGGCGGATGGGACGAAATGATGCGCCGCGTCAGGCCGAGGCGCCGGCCGCCTGGAACAGGCCGACCTTGAGGTCCTTCGCTTCGTATATGCGTGTGCCATCGGCTTCCAACCAGCCGTCGGCGATGCCGAGCACGAGCTTTCGGTTGAAGACGCGCTTCAAATCGACCCCGTAGACGACCCGCTTGACGCTCGGCAGCACCTGATCGGTGAACTTGACCTCGCCGACGCCAAGCGCGCGACCGCGACCGGGCAGGTCGAGCCAGCCGAGATAGAAGCCGAGCAGCTGCCACAGCGCATCGAGCCCAAGGCAGCCGGGCATGACGGGATCGTTCTTGAAATGACAGGCGAAGAACCAATGGTCCGGCTTGATCTCGAAAGCCGCCCGCACCATCCCCTTGCCGTTTGGACCCTCGGTCTCCGAGATTTCCTCGATCTTGTCGAACATCAAGAGCGGCGGCAGCGGCAATTGCGGATTGCCCGGTCCAAACAGCTCGCCGCGGGCGCAGGCCAGAAGATCCTCATAGTCGAAGCTGGCGCGGCGCTCGCTCATCTGTCTTTCGTCTCGTGTCTGACGTGGCATGCCGGCGCCGAGGGGCGTCCCGGTAGAGGCGCGCGGGCTTTAACACAGCATATCTTGGTTCGAAAGGTCGTTGCCACGCCCGACCATCGGCCCGCGGCTCGGCTTCCCTCCGATAGGTCTTTGAGGTATTCTCAACTGGCCTGACGCCCTTGCGGGAGCCTTGGCATCGCTTTATCGAATTCTGCTTGACCGGATCGTCCGCGAATTTAAATCGGACGAATGACAGAGTATGACATGACCGAGCTTCGCAAGACGACCCAGCGGCCGCAGCTGGCGACCGCGCAAGGCCGCCTCGACGCGATGATGGCGGGGTGTCCGGTCCATGCCCTGCGCGCCAAGCTCAAGGACGCGGGCCTGCGCCCGACACGCCAGCGCATGGCGCTAGGTCTTCTGCTGTTCGCCAAGGGCGACCGCCACCTCACCGCCGAGCGTCTCTACGAGGAGGCGCAGGAGCTGCGTGTCCCCGTCTCCCTGGCGACGGTCTACAACGGGCTGCATGTGTTCACCGAGGCTGGCCTGCTGCGCGAGGTCGCCGTCGATGGGACCAAGGTCTATTACGACACCAACGTCTCCGACCATCATCACTTCCTGCTGGAGGAGTCGAACATGCTGATCGATATCCCGGCGGTGGCGATCGATCGCTCGGTGGTGCCGGCGCTGCCCGAGGGCATGGAGATCGCGGCGATCGACGTCGTGGTGCGTCTGCGCCCGGTGCGGCCGACGGCCTGACGACTCCACCGCCTCGCACGCGGCCGTCCGCCTCTAACCAAACTTGACGCGATCGTCGGCGCGGCGTGGCCGTTCGGCGCGTCTTGGCGCGCGCGATACAGCCTTAAGTCGTAGCGACCAAAACACCACACTGCCGCACCCTTTCACATGGCGCCGTGAACAAGCCGGCAACGGGCCGTCCCTCTCGATTCTCAAAGCGGTCCGCCGTCGGTAGAGTGTCTCGATTCGGGGCGCGGCGGACTTGGTGGGGCGGGGGATGCGGCAGCGGCAGTCGAGTGCCGGGTATGCGCGCGTGCGTAAACTTGTGGCTTTCGGCGCTGTCTCGGCCTTGGCTCCCACCATGGCGCGGGCCGATGTCGCCGCGCGGCTGGCCGTGCTCGGCGATCCGCGCAACAGCCACGACGCGTTCGTCCTGTCCATCTTCGTCGGCCTCGTCCTCTTCGCGATGACGGTAGCTCTGCTGCATCTCAGCGGCCGCCGCCGCGCGGCGTTGCGCGAGAACGCGCTGTCGAACGCGCTGAACGACGTGCGGGCGCGGCTGCACCGCGCCCAGACGCTGCTCGCCGCCGAGCCGCAGATCACGATCGCCTGGGGCTTGAACTCGAACGAGCCCGATATCGAGGGCGATCCTGCCCTCGTCAGCGATACGCCGATCCTGCGCCGCGTGCTCGGCTTCGGCTCGTGGCTGCCGCCGGAGCAGGCGCAGCAGCTCGAGACTCGCGTGGCCCGGCTGCGCGAGCGCGGCGAGGCGTTCCGTCTCGCTGTCGTGAGCCTCGGCGGGCGTCATCTCGAGACCGAAGGACGCGCCGTCGCCGGTCAGGCGGTGGTGCGGATCCGCGATGTCTCCGGCGATCGCCTCGAGGCGAGCCGGTTGCGCGAGACGCAGGCGCGAAGCGCGGCCGAGCTCGACGCGCTGCACGGCCTGCTCGACGTCATTCGCTACCCCGCCTGGGAGCGTGACGCGCTCGGCCGGCTGTCCTGGGTCAACACCGCCTATGTCCGGGCCGTCGAGGCGACCGATGCGCGCGACGTGCTTCTGCGCGGCGTCGAGCTGCTCGAGAGCCCGGCGCGCGAGGCGGTGGCGGCGAGCCGCGCCGATCTGCAGGTGTTTCGCGGCCGTGCCGCCGCGGTGATGGCCGGCTGGCGTTCGAGCCTCGACGTGGTCGAGGTGCCGCGCGCCGATTGCTCGATCGGCATCGCGTTCGACACCTCCGAACTCGAGGCCGCGCGCGCCGACCTCGCCCAGGCGATGACCGCGCACGCGCGCACGCTCGACCAGCTCGCCACCGCCGTCGCCATCTTCGATCGCCGCAAGCAGCTCGTCTTCCACAACGAGGCCTACCGCGCCCTGTTCTCGCTGGACGAGGCCTTCCTGGCGCAGGGCCCGAGCGAGTCCGAGATCCTCGACCGCCTGCGGGCTCGCCGCATGCTCCCGGAACAAGCCAACTTCCGCGCCTGGAAGGAGACGCATCTGGCGAGCTACCAGTCGCCCGACACGCCGGCGCCCGAGATCTGGTACCTGCCGAACGGGCGCACGCTGCGGGTCGTCGTCAACCCGAACCCGCAGGCGGGCGTCACCTATCTCTTCGACGACGTGTCAGAGCGCTACCTCATCGAGATGCAATACAACGCGCAGTCGCGCGTGCTGGCGGAGACCCTCGACACGCTGAAGGAGGGCGTCGCGGTGTTCGGCACCGACGGCCGCCTGAAGCTCTCGAATGCGGCGTTCGCGCGGCTCTGGCGGCTCGAGGGTTCCGATCTCGAGGGCAAGCCGCACATCGACAGGGTCGCCGCGCTGGGCTCCCGGCTGGCGCCCGAGATCGAGCCGTGGGAGGCGCTGCGCGGCAACGTCGCCGGCCTGCACGACCAGCGCCTCGGCATCGAGCTGCGAATCCCCCGCCGCGATGGCACGATCGTCGATTGCACCACGGCGCCGCTGCCGGACGGCGCGACGCTGCTGACCTTCACCGACACGACGGCGAGCGTGAACGTCGAGCGGGCGCTGACCGACCGCAACAAGGCGCTGATCGAGACCGAGCAGCTGCGCAACGATTTCGTGCACCACGTCAGCTACGAGCTGCGCTCGCCGCTGACCAACATCATCGGCTTCATCCAGCTGCTCGGCGACGGCTCGATCGGCCCGCTGAACCCGAAGCAGAACGAGTATGTCGGCTACGTGATGAAGTCGTCGGCGGCGCTGCTCGCCATCATCAACGACATCCTCGATCTCGCCACCATCGACACCGGCGCGCTTGAGCTGAACTCGCGGCGCATCGATGTTCTCGATACGATCCGCGGCGCCGCCGAGGGCGTCCAGGACCGCATCGCCGACGCCTCGCTCAATCTGCAGATCGTCGTCCTGCCCGACATCGGCACGCTGTATGCCGACGCCAAGCGGGTCCGGCAGGTGCTGTTCAACCTGTTGTCCAACGCGATCGGCTTCTCGGCGCCCGGCCAGACCGTGACGTTGGCGGCGTTGCGGCGCGGCGACGAGATCGTCTTCAAGGTGTCCGACCAGGGTCGCGGCATTCCGGCGGAGGTCATCGCCAGCGTGTTCGACCGCTTCCATTCCCACACGATCGGCTCGCGCCATCGCGGCGTCGGCCTCGGGCTGTCGATCGTCAAGAGCTTCGTCGAGCTGCACGGCGGTCGCGTCTTGATCGATTCCGCCCCCGGCGAGGGGACGACGGTGACTTGCATCTTCCCGACGCATGATGAGAAGCTTATCAGCGCCGAGGAGGCCGAGGAGTGATGTGATGGCCGTCGAGGCGCTGCAGGACACGCGACCCGGGTCCGTCTGGACCATTGATGTGGCCGACGAGTCAGCGACGTTGTCGCTCGCCGCCGATATCGCCTCGCTGGTGCAGCCGGGCGACCTCGTCACGCTGACGGGCGATCTCGGCACCGGCAAGACCACGTTCGCCCGCGCGCTCATCCGCAACCTTGTCGGCGACCCCGACCTCGAGGTGCCGAGCCCGACCTTCACGCTGATCCAGGTCTACGATAGCGCGGTG
This sequence comes from uncultured Lichenihabitans sp., assembly GCA_965214415.1. GTDB lineage: Bacteria > Pseudomonadota > Alphaproteobacteria > Rhizobiales > Beijerinckiaceae > RH-AL1. Next base: position 3,031,692 of record CBDCBQ010000003.1, on the reverse strand, counting down.
AAGGACGGCGCGCAGTTCCCGATCGTCCACGCCGACCTGTTCCGGATCAAGGAGCCGTCCGAGCTGGCCGAGCTCGGCTGGGAGGAGGCGTCGGAGGGCGCGCTCGTCATCGTCGAATGGCCGGAGCGGGCCGGCGGCGGGCTGGCCGGCGACCGGCTCGATATCGCCTTCCATGCCTCGATCGACGGCAGGCCGGACGCGCGCGCGATCGCCGTCACTGGCCTCGGCAGTTTTGGCACCAGGCTCGTGCTGTCGCGCGCGATCCGCGAGATCTTCGAGCGCAGCGGCTTCGCCGACGCCAAGCGCACCTTCATGATGGGCGATGCCTCGACGCGCGCCTACGAGCGCCTCGCGAAGCCCGACGGCACCAAGGCGATCCTGATGATCTCGCCGCCGCGCCCGGACGGCCCGGCGATCCGGTTCGGCAAGCCCTACAGCGCGATCGCCCATCTCGCCGAGGACATCCGGCCCTATCTCGCGATCGGCGCCGGCCTGCGCGGCCATGGCTTCTCGGCGCCCAACGTCTACGCCCACGACAGCAAGGTCGGCTTGGCGATCATCGAGGATCTCGGCGCCGACCTCCTCGTCGACGACGAAGGCATCATCGTCGAGCGCTACGACGAGGCGGTGTCGGCGCTGGCCCAGCTCCACGCGACCGAACTGCCGAAGGTTCTCGCCGACGGCACCGGCGGCGACTACGAGATCCCGGCCTACGACGTCGAGGCGCTGCTGATCGAGGTCGAGCTGCTGCCCGAATGGTATGCGCCGCATCTCGCCAAGGTCATGCCGTCCTCGGGCGCCAAGGCCGGCTTTCTCAACCTCTGGCGCGAGGCGCTGGCCGCCCCGCTGGCGGGACCCCAGACCTGGACGCTGCGCGATTATCATTCGCCGAACCTGCTGTGGCTCGGCGACCGAGAGGGCCTCGCCCGCGTCGGCATGATCGATTTCCAAGATTGCGTGCTGGGCCATCCCGCCTACGACGTCGCCTCGCTGCTGCAGGATGCGCGGGTGACGGTGCCGGCCGCCATCGAGGTGCGCCTGCTCACGCATTACGCCAAGACGCGCCGGGCGCACGATCCGAGCTTCGACATGGCCGGCTTCGCCAAGGCCTACGCGATTCTCGGCGCGCAACGTGCTACGAAAATTTTAGGAATTTTCGCAAGGTTGGATAAGCGAGACCGCAAGCCGCAATACCTTGTTCATATCCCCCGGATACGGACGTACCTGCGGAAGAACCTCGCGCATCCGGCACTGGCGGAGCTGAAGACGTGGGTCGAGCAGAACGTGCCGAGCATCTTGACGACCGACACCTGAGCGTGCCGCATGAGGCCCTCGCAACCCTTGCGCGCCTGTCTGAAGCGGCACCGATGAAGGCCCAGGCCCAGCCCGCGATGGCCCAACCCACGACCGCAATGGTCTTCGCGGCGGGGCTCGGCACGCGGATGCGGCCCGTCACCAACACGATCCCGAAGCCGCTGGTCGAGGTCGGCGGCAAGGCGTTGATCGACCACATGCTCGACCGATTCGCCGAGATCGGGCTCGAGCGGGCGATCGTCAACGTGCATTACCGCGCCGACCAGATCGAGGCGCATGTCGCCGGCCGCACCAAGCCGCGGATCGTCGTCTCCGACGAGCGCGCCCGCCTGCTCGACCAGGGCGGCGGCATCAAGCTGGCGCTGCCGCTGCTTGGCGACGAACCCTTCTTCATCTGCAACACCGACCAGTTCTGGCTGGAAGGGCCGCACTCGAATCTGGCGGCGCTGACGCAGCGCTGGGACCCCGAGACGATGGACGTGATGCTGCTCGTCGCGGCGACCACGTCCTCCGTCGGCGTCGACTGGCAGGGTGACTTCCACATGCGCGCGGACGGCCGGCTCGCGCGGCGCGAGGAGCGCGGCGTCGCCCCGTTCGTCTATGCCGGCGTCGGCATCATGAAGGCCTCGCTGTTCGAGAACGCGCCCGAGGGGCCGTTTCGCCTCGCCCCCTATTTCTTCGATGCCGCCGCGCAGGGCCGCCTGTTCGGCCATCGTCTCGACGGCCAATGGCTCCACGTCGGCACGCCGGACGCCATCGTCGAGGCCGAGAATACGATCAAGCGCTCGGTCTACTGACGCCTCGCGAGATTTGATCGGACGGGCGCTCACGCGTATCTATTGACACAAGCCCACCGCTCGCATTTGAAGCTTCCATTGGTTGCTCGATGGCTTGGCCATCGGCGTCGGGCCGGACTTCGTCTTCCGCAGCGGAGGAAAATTTCGTCTCGGTACGAATGCTTTGCTGGGAGCCGATGATTTCTCGAATGCCTCGCCGCGCCGGAGCCGCGTGATGCGCCGTACCATCTCCTCGGGATCGCCGTTCGAGCGCGAAGTCGGATATTCCCGCGCGGTCGTCGACGGCGATTGGGTCTTCGTGGCCGGAACCACCGGCTACGACTACGACAGCATGACGATCTCCGACGATGTCGTCGCGCAGGCCGAGCAGGCGTTGCGGACGATCGCCATCGTGCTGGACGAGGCGGGCTCGTCGCTCGCCGAGGTGGCGCGCGTGCGCTACATCCTGCCCAACATGGCCGATTTCGAGCGATGCTGGCCGGTGCTGCGGCGCCATCTCGGCACGGCGGCGCCGGCGGCCACCGTCTTCGAGGCCAAGCTGTTCGATCCTTGCATGAGGATCGAGATCGAGGTCACGGCGCGGGTTCGCAAAGACGCGCTGGACCGCCCTTCGTCAGCCCAGGCGGCGTCCTAGCCATGGTCGAGATCGCATCGCTCGGCGTCGAGGGTTATCTGAACGCCGTCGCCTGGAACATCGACGGCTCGCGGCTCGCCGCCTTGAGCGGCTTCGGCAATCAGATCACGGTGTGGGACGCCAAGAGCTGGCGCGAAATCGCGAGCTTCTCGCGGTACGGCGGCGCCTATTCCGGCAACTCGCTCGCCTATCTCGCCGATGGGACGCTGCTGCTGCCGGCGCCGATCGGTCGTTCGCCCGACCCGCCCTATCGCGAGCTCTATCTCACCTCGTTCGAGCAGATCGATCCCTCGAGCGGCAAGCGCGTGCGCTACGTCGAGGACAAGTTCTTCGATCGCGGCCGGCGGCGCATCATGGAGACGTTCGCGGTCGCGCGCGGCCTGCAGGTCGCCGGCATCCCGACCGGCAATCCGGCGCTGATCTCGCTGTTTCAGGCGGCCCCTTGGGCGCTGAAGGCCAATTTCGACGTCACCGAGGGCGATCCGCGTTACGGTTTCGCCCGCGCCCTGGCGCTGTCGCATGACGGCGGCCGGCTTGCCGTCGGCACCGCGAATGGGCGGGTGAAGACCTTCGATACGACGACCGGCGAGCCGGTGCTCGACCGCGATTTCGGCTCGCCGTCCGTCGCGATCAGCGCGGTGGCCTTCAGCCGCGACGGCCGCTATCTCGCGCTCGGCCGCAGCCGGGGCTACGCCGCGAGCGCCGAGCGCGTGAACATGCTCCGCATCCTGAGCGCCGACACGCTCGAGGACGTCGGACCCGGCGCCGCCGTCCCGTTTGAGAACGTCTTCAGCATCGCCTGGGGCGCCGGCCACGAGATCGCGGCGGCAAGCAGCGATCGCATGGAGGTCGCGCGCGTCGAGCCCGACGGCACCTTCGTCTCGCGCGCCGCGCAGCCGGCCCGCGATTTCTACAGCGTCGCGTATTCGCCAGCCGGCCAGCTCGCGGCGGCGAAGGGCTCGAGCGTCAGCATCTACCAGGTGTGAAGCTGTGGCGGGCCATTGCGCGATCGGTCGGACATCATGAGGGCACCGCCGCCGGCCGGCTCGCGTCGCTGATCGCCGACCGCAACATCGTCTTCGCGTCGTCAATCGCCTTCGAATGCCCGCTGCCTTCGAATGCCCGCTGCCCTCGTCGAGCGCTTCCTCGCGTTCCGCTCGGCATTTCATTTGCGAGAGGAGATCCAGGCCATGCGGACTTTCTGGACTAGGTCCAAAGCTGACGGCAGCTCGTTCTGATGCTCGTCAGTCACCGCGAGCGCTTCATCTATCTAAAGACCGTCAAGACGGCCGGAACGAGCGTCGAGATTTTTCTCGAGCCGCACTGTCGTGACGACGCACGCACACCGACGCACGCGTGCGCGGAACATGTCTCGCCAGCCGGAATCGTCGGGGCGCGAGGCCCGGACGTCGATCATCATCGATACTATAATCACATGCCGGCCGAACGGGTGAGGGCGGCCATCGGCGAGGCGATCTGGGCTGGGTACACGAAAGTCGCGTGCATCCGCGATCCTTTCGACAAGGTCGTTTCGGCGTTTTGGATGGCCCACAAGGACGATCCGCCACCTCCCCCGTCGGTCCGCGATCGTTTTTTGGACTATGTGCGGAAAGAGGCTCCGCCCGTCGATCGGGCCATCTATACGATCGACGATGCGCCGTGCTGCGATGTCTTCCTCCGATACGAAACGCTTTCGGCGGATCTCGCCTCGTTCTGCCAGAGCCGCGGCTTGGCATTCGAGCCTGAACGCCTCGGTCGATACAAGGCGCAACATCGGCCCGCGCATCTTCCACTTGCGAGCTATTACGACAAAGAGACGCTCGACATTGTTCGTCGGATGTACGCGCCGGACTTCGATTGGTTTGGCTATCCCCGCGCGCCTGAGTGGACCGAGGCGTTGATTTAGGCCAGAACTGCACGTGTGCGATGTCAATGGTTTATAGTCTCGGAGGACCATGGTGCTCGTCAGTCATCGCAAGCATCGAGCGCGCATTGGCCTCAGGCTCGCTTCATCGCCAGTTTTAGGGTCCAGTATGAATGACGACGCACTCGTACCAGCTTGCTCAGGAGAACTCGTTGCGATCGTACACATTTCGCGCGGTCTTCGTCCCCGACTTCAGCGGCGAGTCGACTGCGATGTTCGAGGCGCGGACACTCTTTTTTCTAGCGTCGTGGATCGAGGCCTCCGTGCATTCGCGCATGCCGGATCTTACGCTGGCATGTATCGGAAACCCGCCGTTGCGGGTCGTCCGACTGGCCGAGCAGGCGGGAGCTCATGTCGAGATTGGCGCACGGGCCGCGCGAGGGAGCACCGCGAATAAGCTGAGAGGCTTCAAGGTCGCGGGGCATGAAGACCCGATCCTGCTTCTCGACGCGGACATATTGATCCTCGGCTCCCTTCGAGAGCTGGAAGATCTGCCTGAGGACTATGCGGTCGCCCGCGCCAGCCGGGGGATCATAACGGAGCGATATTGGATCGAGATATATGGCGGGATGGGCCTCACGGTCCCAGCCGCCATGATCATGCCGGTGGAGGGCAGCGAAGGCGCGCCCGCCCAACCGATGTTCCCTTATTTCAATGGCGGCGTCGTCTATTCGAAACGCAACGCTTCTCTCGCCCAAACATGGGAAAGACATCTCGGCTGGCTGTTCCAGCGTTACGCTGGTGACGAACACCCACGGCGGCTTGTTCGCGATTCAGATCAGGTTGGTCTCGCCACCGCGATCCACGAACTATGCGTGGGCAGCGGTCATTCTTTTTCGATGCTGCCCGATCGCTTCAACGTGAGACCGCCGCACCTGCGAAGCGGCGCCTTCGACATGGAGTCGACGTCGATCCTTCACTTGATCGGTTTCTTTCGCGGCCTGACAAATAATGCCGATCTCGCGACGCGACTAGAGGCGGATATTGAGATGTTCGCCGAGATGTTTCGACAGGGTGCAATCCAGGGTGGAACCGATAGGCATGTACAAGCAGATCTATTTCAAGCCTACATGCAAAAGCTTTGGAAAACGTGGGTTGCTCCCCTTTACGGTCGTTAACAGTTAGATACTAGTTTCAAGGTAGGGTTTTAGAGCTCGTGTCGACGCTGTAATGCGGCTGCTTGGGCGACTGGGCGGCGCGATCAAAAATGACCCGAACATTTAATGTCCTGAAGACTCTCGGTGGCTGCGGCGGCACCATCGTGTCGCGAGCGCTCGCTGCCAGCGGTGCACTTGTGCTTAGCGAGGTCAATCCGCGAAGCGCCAACCTTTTTGCCGGCGCGCTAAACCCTATCGTTCAGATGAATAAGGATCACTTCGATCTGCTCCCAGAAGCATGGCGAGGCGTCGACGTGCACACGCTCGGGGCTCCCAACGTCTTCGGTGCGTTCATGGCCGCGCTGACCGATGCACTCGAGCAGCCTCTGCTGATCCGAGATTACAGCTACATCGATTACATCGGCGTTCCCTTCCTTTGGCCCAGACCGGTCCAAGCCTGCCTGTCGCACGCGCTGAAGCCGTTTGGCATGATCCGTTCGGCTCTGCTCGTCCGCCATCCGTACCATTGCCTGCGCAGCCTCCTGACCCACCCGCCGCTGGCCGATGTGCTGACCCCGGAGGATTTCGTGGCCGGTCACATCGCCTTCCACGAGGACAACCGCAACGTACCCCTGTTCCGTTATGAGGATTTCATCGCGGCGCCGGAGCAAGTCGTAAAGGCGCTCCGCGGCGTGCTCGGCCTCTCCGTCGAGAGAGGTTGGAGCGAGAGGCTCGCTGAGGTCGCTCCCCTGACCGGCCACAGGCGGGCGATCGATTCCAACGAGATCGTCGCGCCGCTCGACCGCCATGATCCGGAACTTGTGGCGCGGCTGGAGGCCGTACCCAGCTACGAGCATCTGCTCGAGCTTGGCGGGTACGCGCCGAAAGCAGCCCTCACGCGGCCGAGCCGAGCGAGTTTGGACCCTCGCCCACGTTGACAAGCGCGGCGACGGGCGAGCATCACCCCCGGCATGCTCGATACCTCTGATCTCGACCCCATCGTCCACGTCATTCAGTCCTCGCTGACGCCGATCTTCCTGTTGACCGCGGTGTCGAGCCTGCTGAGCGTCTTCACGACGCGGCTCGCCCGCGTGTCGGATCTCGTCAAGTCGCTCGGCGATGTCGCCGACGGCAACCAGATCACCGATGTCGCGCTCAGGCGTCGGCTGCACTACTTGCGGCGGCGCTCGCATGCGCTGGAGTTCGCCGTCATCCTCGGATCGATCGCAGGCGCCAGCACCTGCGGCACCGTGCTGGCGCTGTTCCTCGCCCTGCTGCGGGCGCGGGCAACGGCGGCGCTGCTCTTCATCCTGTTCGGGATCGCCATCATCTGCACGATCGGCGCGCTGGCCGCGTTCCTCGCCGAGGTGCTCTATGCGACGCGCGGCATCCGGGTCGACGTCGCCCACAAGTTCGAACGTTTGGATCGGAGCCTTCTGCAGTGATCGTCGTCCATCATCTCGAGCGCTCGCGCTCGCAGCGCATCGTCTGGCTGCTCGAGGAGCTCGGCCAACCCTACGAGATCAAACGGTACAGGCGTAACCCCAAGACGATGCTCGCGCCCCCCGAGCTCAAGGCCGTGCACCCGCTCGGCAAGGCGCCGGTCGTCGTCGACGACGGTCGCGTGCTGATCGAGTCGGGCGCGATCATCGACGAACTGATCACGCGCTACGGCAAGGACAGCAATCTTCGGCCGGCCGCGGGCACGCCGGAGCATCTCGAGTACATGACCTTCCTGCACTTCGCCGAAGGCTCGCAGATGCCGCCGCTTCTGCTGCGGCTCATCTTCACCCGGATCGTCGAAATGTCGCCGGCGCTGGTGCGCCCGCTCGCCAAGGCGATCGCCAAGCCTGTCAACCAGGGCTTCATCGCGCCCAACATCAAGAGCCAGCTCGACTTTCTCGAGGGCGTACTCGGCAAGCGCGCCTGGTTCGCCGGCGACACGATGACCGGCGCCGACATCCAGATGAGCTTCCCGATGGAAATGGCCCAGCAGCGCGGCGGCCTCGACGAGAAATGGCCGAAGCTGGTGGAATTCCTGGCCAAGATCCGCGCCCGTCCGGCCTATCGGCGGGCGAGGGAGAAGATCGGGGAGTAGGGCGTCTGGCGGACGCGCGCGGATATGGCAGCCTTGTTCGGCTTCTCCTTGCGGAGGCATGATTGCCGTACGGGGTCTTTGTCTCTCATGGATGGCACGATCGATGGATCGCCCAGCAAGTCGCCGATAACATTCGCCGATCGACGCGCGCGGAAACGTTCGTCGACATTTTCGACATCAAGAGCGGGAACCGGATCGAGGAAGTGCACTCCGGCTTGTCGTCTTGCGACGGACTCATCTCGCTCTTGACGCCGTGGTCCGTGGACCGGAACTAGGTGTGGGTCTGGGTCGAGATGGCCGCGGTTTGGATGCTTCGAAAACGCTACGTCGGCGTGATCTACGGTGTCTCTTTGGACGAGATCGACAAGCACCACGGGGGACTAGCGATGCTGGCGCCCACGAATGTTATGAGCATAAACGATCTCGATCGTTACATGTCGGAACTCCAAGCAAGAACCGAGGGGGCGGGAAATGTCTAACCCGAAAAAGGTTTTCATCTCCCGATCGAAGGCGGATGTCGCGTTTGCCGGCGACCTTGCCAAGCTGCTTGCTGCACGGGGAACCGAAGTCTTTGCTTTTGCCGATATGACTTCGGTCGACTCCTGGGCAGGGTCCTTGAGGACCGCGATAGAGCAGGCATCGGCCCTCGGCCTTATCATTCCGGGTCACGACGTGCCCAATCGGAACAACGTTTGGTTTGAAGCGGGCGCGGCTAAAGCGCTCGGCAAGCGGATCTTGGCGATTTTGCCTCCGGACGGCGTAAGGAGGGATGTGCCTGATCATCTCGCGGATATTTTGATCCTCGACGCCGACCGACGCTCCCTTGGCAGGATCGCCGACACGCTCGTGCAAGCGATCCCGGCCGAGGAGACCGCAATTGTCGCCGATTAGCGGGTATTGGTAGGCTCACGGCGTCCAGTCTTTGATGAGATCATCGAGACGGGCATGTTCCGAGGGTACCTAGCTGCGCGATCGCCATTACGGTTTCGTGGTCATCGGCATCTTTCCCCCGCCTTCCCTTCGGAGGCGCCTCCGCCTATCAAGGCGCCATCGAGCAACCTGAAGGACCGACGAGGACGAGACGGCGATGGCGGGCCACAGCCAGTTCAAGAATATCATGCACAAGAAGGGCAAGCAGGATGCGATCCGCTCCAAGCTGTTCTCCAAGCTCGCCCGCGAGATCACGGTCGCCGCCAAGATGGGCCTGCCTGATCCGGCGATGAACGCGCGGTTGCGTGCCGCGGTCATCGCCGCGCGGCAGGAGAACATGCCCAGGGACAATATCGAGCGGGCGATCAAGAAGGCGTCCGGCACCGACGCCGAGAATTACGACGAGGTGCGCTACGAGGGCTACGCGCCAGGCGGCGTCGCCGTCATAATCGAGGCGCTCACCGACAACCGCAACCGCACGGCGGGCGAGGTGCGCTCCTATTTCACCAAGTCCGGCGGCGCGCTCGCCGAGACGGGCGCGGTCTCGTTCATGTTCGACCACGTCGGGCTGATCGAGTTCGAAAAGAAGGTCGCGTCCGAGGACGAGATCGTCGAGGCGGCGATCGATGCCGGCGCCGACGACGCGATCACGACCGACGACGGCCACGAGATCCTGACATCGATGGAGGGCCTGCGCGACATCGCGATGTCGCTCGAGGGTCGCTTCGGCGAGCCGCGCAAGGCGGCCTTGATCTGGAAGCCGCAGTCGACGATCGCGGTCGACGACGAGGCGGGTGAGAAGATCCTGAAGCTCGTCGACGCCCTGGAGGAGAACGACGACGTGCAGAACGTCTACGCCAATTTCGAGATTTCCGAGGCGCTGATGGCGAAGCTGTCGAGCTGAGCGTCAGCCTCCCGCCGCGAGCCGCGCGCGTCGCGCTGTCGGCGGCGTCTCATGGGATTTGCAAGGCGTTCGCGTACGCCGGGATTTTGGCGCCGCGCAGCCCATCGCCCGCGGGTCGGCGGCGATCGCCACCGCCATGCTCGAGCTGAAGCGCGCGGCACCGGCCTCCCACCGCGCCGGATCGGCGGCGTAATGCTCGAGTACGTCGTGGAACTGTCGGTGCGCCGCGCCGAATGGCGTGTCGTGCCAGCCGCGCGCGCCGAACAGGTGGCCGATCACGCAGTTGAGGGGATCGCGCACTGCTTCCGGCAGCCAGGCGACGGGCAGCGGCTGGTGGCGCAGGTTGCGGCAGGCCTCCACCACCGTGAGATGGCTGGCGAAGGCGCCGAGCAGGCAGGTCGGGGTTGGATCGGGGACGCGGAGCACGCGCCCGGCGACCCAGCTCGCGACCTCCGCCGCCAGCATCGGCCGCGCGATGCCGTAGCCCTGTCCGCATTCGACGCCGAGCACGCGGAGCGCGTCGTAGACCTCCGGCGTCTCGATCCCCTCGACGATCATCGGCTTGCCGATGCCGCGCGCCAGCCCCAACATGCTGATGACGAACATCAGCTCCGACGGACGCTGTTCGAGGCCCAGGCAGAAGCCACGGTCGAGCTTGAACATGTCGATCGGCAGCTCGCGGATGCGCGTCATCGAGGCGTAGCCGGCGCCGACGTCGTCGATCGCGAGTTGCAGGCCGAGCGCCTTCACGGCGGACAGGCAGCTCTTCAGGCGGACGAGGTCCTTGATGTCCTCGTTCTCAAGGAGTTCGAGGACGAGGTTCTCGCCGGAGAAGTCGTAGCGCTCGAGAAAATATTGAAGCACGTCGACGAAATACTCGCTTGCCGCGAGTGAGATCTCGACATTGATCGATACGTAGAGGCCGTCGGCCGCGGAACCGAGGCTCTTCATCAAGGCGATGCTTTGCCCGAGCATCGTCCCGAACAGGGCGAGGCGCCCGTTGTCGTCGAGGTGCGACAGAAAATCGTCGGGCGCCACGGAGACGCCGGCGCAGTCGAGACGCGCGAGCGCCTCGAAGCCGCGGCAGGCGCCCGTCCTCAACGTCTCGATGGGCTGGAACACGGCGGTCACCCCGCTCTGGATCGCCGCCCTGATCTTACTGACACCGGGTCGACTGAACGCCCGGGGCTCCCGATTCGCCATCTGCACCGACCTGCTTCGGCTGCGCTGCCAAAGAAACGTTGGGTCACGATGGGAGGGAAAGATGAACAACAGTTTACTGAAAGTAAAATGCAGCTTAAGGTGGCAAGGCACTACCAGCCACGCGTTACGCGCCCTTGGTCTACCTTCGGCTTCACATCACTCTCGCCACATCAATACTTGTCGATACCGCAAAACCCCTGAGGCGGTCGAGCGAAGTACGCTCGGCGGGCGCGGGCGCGGGCAAGGCGCGTCGCGTATGTCGCAAGCGGTCGTCTGGCGCGATCTGATCGCCGATAGACGCCCTATGGCCCCTTCCGGGGGAGGCCGAAACCTACCCGTTGGCGATCGCCGATCGTGCGGCAGCTTTCGAGCCGGTCGTCGACTGTCGTTTTCGACCTGATGAAGCACGCCGATCATGCCGATGCCGTTTTTTGCTGCAACGCAGCTGTAACCACATTGCGATCTCGTCACGGCCTCGGCGGGTAAAAGCCCGCCAAACCGGGTCGCTTCAACGAATCAGTGAGATTGTCGGCGAAACGTGGTGTCGAGCGGCAATCGCAGGCGCGGTCAAATCGCGATCGGGCGCCTGGCCAACGAGGGGCAAGGACGAATGAAGATACTTCCCGTCATCATGTGCGGTGGGTCCGGAACGCGTGTATGGCCGGAATCGCGCGAGAGCCTGCCGAAGCAGTTCATCTCGCTGGTGGGTGAGAAGTCGACGTTTCAGATGGCGATGGACGTGCTCGCCGACGATGCCTTCAACATGCCCGTCGTCATCTCGAATCACGCCTATCGGTTCCTGGTCGGCGAGCAGCTCCAGAAGATCGGGCGCTCCGCCCATATCGTGCTGGAGCCGCAGGGCCGGGACTCGGGCCCCGCGGTCGCCGTTGCGGCCGAGATCGCCATGCGCATGGGGCCGGACACGGTCGTGGCCGTGCTCGCGGCCGACCATGTCGTTCGCGACAAGGCGGGGTTTGTGAAGCTCTGCCTGGAGGCGGCCGAGGCGGCGCGCGGCGGGCATATCGTAACCCTCGGCATCAAGCCGAACCACCCGGCGACCGGCTACGGCTACATCAAGCCGGGCGCAAGTCTCGATGGCGGCTCCGTCCTCAAGCTCGACCGTTTCATCGAGAAGCCGGACAAGCCGACGGCGGAGCGCTACATCGAGGAGGGCTACCTCTGGAACTCCGGCAACTTCTTCTTCCGCGCCGACGTGATGGAAGCCGAGCTGCGCGAGTTCGAGCCGGCGATGATCACGGCGGCCGCCGACGCCGTCGCGCGCTCGCGGACCGATCTCGATTTCACCCTGCTCGACGCCGAGAGCTTCGCTGGCGCCACCAAGAAGTCGATCGACTACGCGGTGATGGAGCGAACCAGCAAGGCGGCGGTCGTGCCCGCCGACATCGGCTGGTCCGACGTCGGCAATTGGGCGGCGGTCTGGGAGCTGTCCGAGCGCGATGCCAGCGGCAACTCGATCCGCGGCCACGGCGCGCTGCTGGAGGCAAAGAACGTCCACATCCGCTCGGACGATCATCTGACCACGGTTGTCGGCGTCGACAACATCATCGTCGTGACGACGCATGACGCGGTCCTCGTCGTCGGCAACGAGCATGGCGACAAGGTCAAGCAGCTGGTCGAAGGGCTGCGGCGCGAGGGTCGCAAGGAGGCGCTCGAGCACATGCGCTCGTATCGCCCGTGGGGCTATTATCAGTCGATCGACAACGGCACGCGCTATCAGGTGAAGCGCATCGTCGTGAAGCCGGGCGCGGCGCTGTCGCTGCAGAAGCACTTCCATCGCGCCGAGCATTGGATCGTCGTCAAAGGCATCGCCGAGGTGACGCGCGGCAACGAACTCGTGCTCGTGCACGAGAACGAGTCGATCTACCTGCCGATCGGCACGATCCACCGCATGGCCAACCCCGGCAAGATCAACCTCGAGCTGATCGAGGTGCAGACCGGCTCCTACCTCGGCGAGGACGACATCATCCGGATCGAGGACGTCTACAACCGGCACTGACCGCGCGGTCGTCCATCACGAGACGAGTGTCGCCGGGAGAAACAGCCCGGCGATCTCGATCTCGGAGGTCGGGCGGCTCGAGGATGATCGTGCCGTGGGCGGGCCCGTCGGAGTCATGGCTCGTCGTCTCGATCGCGCCGCTCGCCGCCCGCCTGTAATGGATCACGAGGCGCGGCCCCGGCAGCACGATAAGATAATGACCGAGGCTCGCGTTGCGGAAGTAGCGGGCGAGCTTCACCAGCACGTCGATGCGCTGCGTCGAGGGTGAGACCACCTCGACGACGACAACAGGGTCGGTGACGATCACCGCTTCATCATCGAGTGGGCTGCCACATCGCACGAGCGCGTCGGGCTCGAAGACCGTGACGTCGTCGACGCGGACCGCCATCCCGTCCGGAAATGCCTCGCAGGGCAGGGCGCGCTCGCTGATCCGCCGCGCCAGCGCCGCATGCACCTTCGCCTTGATCCGGGCGCGGCCAGCGCGTTCCGCGCCCATGGCGACAATCGCGCCGTCGAGCAGCTCGTGTCGCGCGCCGCCGTGTCGCTCGAGGCTCCACGCCAAGTATGCCTCGGCGGTCGATGACGTCGCGTGGCAACCTTCGATCCTGGGGGGCGAACCCGGTATCCAAGTCGCATCGATAGACTTTCCGGCCGAAAAAGGGAACAAGCCGGGCTTCCTCAGCCGGCGATAGGATCGAGATTCGATGGCTCTCAGGAGTTTGCGGGACCTTCTGCCCGGTGCTCGTCGCAGCATCATCATGCAGGAGCCTCAGCCCGACATATCGAGCAGCGCGCCACGCGAGCGCTTCTTCGGGTGGGCGCCGACGTTGGATGCCACCGGCTCCGTCCTCGAGGTCGGAACCAAGCAGGCCGTCGAGGGGGAGTCCACCCACTCCCAAGACGAGTTCACGCAGGTACGACGCGAGAATTATCTTATGATCGACGTGGAGGACGGGTCCGACGTCGATCTCGTCGCCGACCTCCACAAGCTCCCGACCGACTGGACCGGCCGCTTCAATGCGTTCATCGCGGTCGCCGTCTTCGAGCATCTTGAGCGCCCGTGGATCGCGGCGAAGGAGGTGGCGCGGATCCTGAAGCCGGGCGGCCGCTGCTACATCGCCACCCACCAGACGTTTCCCTTGCACGGCTACCCGTCGGATTTCTTCCGCTTCAGCAGGGAGGCCTTATCGCTGGTATTCGAGGACGCGGGCATTCGCACGCTCGAGGTGGCCTACGAGCATCGCACGCAGATCATCGCCCCGACGACGATCATGCCGGCGCGCTACGCGAAGGACTGGAACGCGGTGTGGCCCTCCTACTTGATCGTGCATCTCGCCGGCGAGAAGCCGCTCTAGAACGAGTGCCGGGCCGATCGCGAGCTCAGGCCGCCATGGCGGCGAAGACGGCGTCGATCTTGGCCTTCAAGGTCGCCGCGTTAAACGGCTTGACGATGTAATGGCTGACGCCCGCCCGCCGCGCGGCGACGACGTTGTCGGTCTTCGATTCCGCGGTCACCATGATGAAGGGGATCTCGGCCGAGCCGCGCGTCTCGCGCACCTTCTGGAGCAGCTGGAAGCCTGTCATCGGCTCCATGTTCCAGTCCGAGATGATGAGCGCAAAAGGCTTCTCCTTGATCTTGCGGAGAGCGTCCTCGCCGTCGGCCGCGTCATCGACGTTCTCGTACCCGATCTGCTTCAAAAGGTTGCGGATGATACGCACCATGGTCTGATAGTCGTCGACAACCAGAATGGGCATCGCGAAATCGGCGGTCATTGCAAAACTCCGTGTCCGGCGCCCCCGTGCCCGGTTGCAAGCCGAGCCCGGTCCTCGGGCCGGTCCGCCCAATAGGGGCCACCGCACTTGAAAATCCCTTAAGCGAATGACCGAAATACCGATCTTGACGCAGCGCGAGGGCGCCGCGCCGGACTAGTTGCGCCTATGCTTGACGATCGGTATCCGTCATTGCAGGGTCCGCCGCGCCCAGCCCGGCCGTTGTCCCCGAGAATACACCTGGTCCTGACCGTCTTGGCCGACTCCCCAAAACCGCGGCGCTTCGTGCTCGCCGTCGATCCCGCGGAACCACCGGAAGGTCTTCGCCACGCCGTCCTGGCGATCGGCAATTTCGACGGCATCCATCGCGGCCACAAGGCCGTGATCGCGCGCGCGATGGCGCTCGCCGACGAACGCGGCCTGCCGTGCGCCGCCGTCACCTTCGAGCCGCATCCGAGCGACTATTTCGCGGGCGCCGGCACGATCTTCCGGCTCACCCCGCTCGCCGAAAAGGCGCGGCTGCTCGGACATTTCGACATCGACGGCATGATCGTCCTGTCCTTCGACAAGGCGATGGCGTCGTTGCCCGCCGAGGCGTTCGTGCGTGATATCCTGGTCGAGCGGCTCGGCGCCAGCGCCGTGGTCGCGGGCTATGATTTCCACTTCGGCAAGGGTCGTGGCGGCACGCCGGAGTTCCTCGTGGAGGCCGGCCGCGCGCATGGATTCGACGTCGAGATCGTGCCGAAGGTCGAGTCGGATGGCGCCGGCCCCATCGTCGTCGCCTCGTCGACCGCGACGCGGGCCGCGCTCGAGGTCGGCGACGTCGGGCGCGCGAAGGCCCTGCTCGGCCATCCCTACTCGATCACCGGCGTGGTGCGCGGCGGCCAGCGGCTCGGCCGCACGCTGGGCTTTCCCACCGCCAATCTCGTCGCCGACCCGAGCTGCCGTCTGCGCCACGGCATCTACGCCGTGCGCGCGACGGTTGCCGGCATGCGTCACGATGCCGTCGCCAGCTGGGGCCGGCGGCCGACGGTCGAAGCCGACGGCGTGCCGCTGCTCGAGGTGTTCCTGTTCGATTTTTCGGGCGATCTCTATGGGTCGACGATGCAGGTCGACTTCATCGCCTGGCTGCGCGGCGAGGCGAAATTCGATACGCTCGACGCGCTGACGACGCAGATGCACGCCGACGCCGCCGACGCCCAGGCGGCGCTGGCCCGCGACGCCGGCTGAGCGAACTCATATCGTTGCACCTCCACCCCCTCATGGTGAGGAACGCCGAAGGCTTGTCTCGAACCACGAAGGCTCCAGGTGACATCTCCGGACCGCCTCGTGGTTCGAGACGGCCTTCGGACTCCTCACCATGAGGCTACCGAGGTTCAGCCGATCGTATCCCCCTCGGGATCGTCGTCGTCTTCGCCGAGCATGGCGGCGCGCAGGCTCTTCCAGCGCTTGATGCTCTCGTGCGCGCCGAGCATTGCCAGGGCGAGCACGAAGGGCACGAGATAATAGATGATGCGAAACAGGAGCAGCGCCGCGAACAGCTCGGCCTCGGAGTGCGCCGGCACGGTCTTCAGCATCGTCGCCTCGAAGACGCCGATGCCGCCCGGCGCATTGGAGGCGATGCCGAGCAGCGAGCCGAACACGTAGAGCGTGATGAAACTGAGATAGTCGATCAGCCGCGGCGGCGCGAGCAGCACGTAGAGGACGCCGCCGGCGGCGCAGAGGTCGATCAGGCCGAGGCAGATCTGCCCGAGGCTGAGCCAGATCCCCGGCAGCTCGAGCCGAAACCCTTGGATGCGCACGAACCGGCGGCCCCGGGCCGCCCAGACCAGATAGGCAACCAGCGCGGCGATGATGGCGATGCCGATCACGCGATTCAAGACCGGCGCCAGATGGTCGAGATGCGAGACGCCCGGCGCGCGCACCGCGAAGCCGATGCCGATCACGAGCACCATGCCGAGCCAGAACGTCAGCCCGGCGATGATGGTGAGGCTGGCGACCTTGCCCGCCGACAGGCCCTTGGTCGAGTAGATCCAGTAGCGCACCGTGCCCGCCGTGATCAGCGGGAAGCCGAGCGTGAAGGAGATCGAGTAGCTCGTGAACGAGGCGAGCGCCGTCGTCGGATAAGGCACGTGCAGCTTGAGTTGGCGTAGGGCCAGCGCGTCGTAGCCGGTGAGCGCGAGAAACGAGACGGCGGTGAGGAGGCAGGCGAGCACGATCCGCTCGGCGCTCGTCGCGGCGACGGCGTCGCGCAGATCCTGGAAGTCGATCTGCATGAAGGTGCGCGTCAACACGAAGATGGCGAGCAGCGCGATGCCGACGCTGAGCGCGATGCCGAGCCCGCGCATGATCCTGCGGCGCGCCGCGTACTTGTCCTCGACATGGTCGGGGATGACGGCGTTGAGAACCTTTGTCGTGAGCTTGCCGTGGGGCTTGCGCTCGCGCACGGCCTCCGCGTCGTCGGGCTCCCGGTTCTCCTCGGTCTCGCGGGCGGTGATGCCGTCCAAGATCAAGGACACTCCCTGTGATGCGCCTTCCGCGAGGCGTCGTCCCTTAGGTGGTGAGGAGAGGTCGCGAGCGAAAGGCGGCCTTCAGGCGAGCCGTCGCAGCAGTCTCTCGTGCAGCCGGTTCACGGGCGAGAACACGTAGTCCATCGCCGCGACCGTCACATGCTCGGCACCGTGGCTGATGAGCCAGTCGGCGAGCGGCGCGACCTTGTCGTGCAGGCACGTCAAGGTCAAGCGCCCGGCGACATTCTGCGAGCGCAGGCTGGCGCCGAACCGGTGACCGGCCTCGGTGATCAGATTGTCGCGCGGATCGGCTCGGGCGCGGTCGAATTGCGCGACGACATCGCGAGTGAGGCGCGCGGTCTCCTCCGCCGCGATGCGGCCGAGGATCTGGCGGGCCTGCTCGCGCGTCTCCTCGTTCCAGCGCGCGCCGAGCGAGGCGACGAGGTTCGCTTCCGAGCGCAGGATCACGCCATCGTCGAGCACCTTCAGGCCGTTGGCGGCGAGGGTCGCGCCGGTCGTCGTGATGTCGACGATCAGCTCGGCCTGTCCCGCCGCCGGCGCGCCCTCCGTGGCGCCGAGGCTCTCGACGATGCGGTAGTCGCCGACATGCGTCTCGGCGAAGAAGCGTCGTGTCAGGTTCACGTATTTCGTCGCGACCCGCATCCGCTCGCCGCGCTTCGTATAGAAGGCCGCCGCCACGTCCTCGAGATCGGCCATCGTGCGCACGTCGATCCAGGCCTGCGGCACGGCGACGACGACGTTCGCGTTGCCGAACCCGAGCGGGGTCAGCAGCTCGAGCTTCTGATCGGCGCCCTCGACCGTCTCGCGCACCAGATCCTCGCCGGTGACGCCCATGTGCGCCTGCCCGGCCGCGAGCAGGCCGACGATCTCGGCCGCCGACACGAACGCGACCTCGACATCGTCGATCCCGTCCAGCGTGCCGCGATAGTCGCGCGCGCCGCGTCCCTGGACGAGGCGCAGGCCGGCGCGGGCGAAAAAGGCGGAGGCGTTCTCCTGGAGCCGCCCCTTGGAGGGGACGGCGAGCACGAACGGCCCGCTCACGTGAGGCCTCCAGCGGTGCGGCGGTCGGCCCAGAGCGCGGCGCCGACGGCCGGCACCTCGGCGGTGGCGCCGAGCGTCGTGGCGAGCCGATCGTAGCGGCCGCCGCCGATGATCGGCGCGTCGCCGGGCCGCGCCGCGTCGCGCGCCTCGAACACGAAGCCGGTGTAATAGTCGAGGTTGCGGAGCAGGCGGGCCGAGAAGCGCAGCGCGGCGACATCGAGCCCGCGCGCGGCCATGAAGCCGAGCCGATGATCGAACCGGTCGAGCGCCGGGCCGATCGGCAGCTTGGCGTCGTCGGCGAGCGCGCGCAGCAGCACGGCCGCCCGATCCGGATCGCCGCCGATGGCCAAGAATCGCTCCATCACGCCGCGCGCCTCGGCAGGAACGCCGGACCCGCCCTTCAGCGCCGCCTGCTCGAGGAAGCGATCGGCGATCTCGGACGCGCTGCGGCCGCCGACGGCGGTGATGCCGGCGATCGCCAGCAGGTCCTCGACGAGCGCGCGGGCGCCCTTCTTGTCGACGCCGGCGAGCGCGGCGAGCACGCCGGAATGATCGATGCCGCCGTTGCGCGGCGAATCGAGGATGCCGGCCAGGCCCTTGCCCTGGGCGAGGCCGCGGATGATCCGACGGCGCCATTGCGGCGGGATGGCGAGCGCGTCGAGCAGCTCGGAGAACAGCCCCGCGTCGCCGATCGTCGTCTCGAGCTTGACCGGGGTCGCCAGCGCTGCGGCCTCGAGCGACAGCGTCAGGATCTCGGCGTCCGCCGCCTCGCGGTCGGTCTGGCCGTAATTCTCGATGCCGGCCTGGACGAACTCGCCCGGCCCGTCGCGACGCAGGCGGAACACCGGCCCACAATAGGAGTAGGCGGCCGGATGGCCGAAATCGGCCGAGGCGATGTAGTGCCGGCAGACCGGGATCGTGTACTCGGGCCGCAGGCACAGCTCGGCGCCCGAGATGTCGTGGGTGAGAAACAGCCGCCCGCGCATGTCCTCGCCGGAGTCGAAGAACGCCGCCGCCGGCTGCAGCAGCGCGGGCTCGCAGCGGACATAGCCGGCGCCGACGAGATGGCCGATCAGCGCTTCCTGGCGCTGGCGGTCGTCGGCGAAGGGAAGCTGCATGGGAGCGTTCATCTGGGGGCGTTCACGGGGCTACGGGTCTTCGGGGCGGCACTCCTTATCAAGGTGGTGGCGCCGACGCGACCCGTTTCGCGCGTAAGGGTGAAGAGCTTTTCGAGCCGCTACTTGCGGGTGATGCCAACCGGAATTGCCGCGAGCCGCGCCATCTCCGGGGTCTCGAATAGCTCGGGATCGGCGAGATAGGCCTCGAACAGCGGGGTCGCGTCCTCGCCCCAGAAGGCGTGGCCGTCGGCGACGAAGGTGGGCACGCCGAACACGCCCGCCGCCAGCGCCGCCTCGCCGTTGGCGCGCAGCTCCTGCTTGACCGCGTCGGTGCCGATCCGCTGGGCGAGATCGGGCGCGTCGAGGCGGCCCGCCAGCGCCTCGAGCCCCGCCGCGCCGCCGAGGTCGAGACCGTCGCGCCAGATCGCGTCGAACACGGTCTCGATCGTCACCCAGTCGCTGCCGCAAGCCACGACGGCGCGCGAGGCGGCGATCGGGTTGAACGGGTGCGTCGGCGGGAAGCACAACGGCACGCCGAGCACGCCCGCGCGATGCTGGGCGATCCGGTAGGTGTGCAGCCGCTTCGGCTCGATCTCGGCCGGCCCCTTCTGGCCCCAATGCGCGAGAATGGCGCCGAGCACGATGGGCTTCGGCGTGATCGCCGCCATCGAGCGCAATTGGGGCAGGTGCGCCTTCAGCTGCAGGTAAGCGAACGGCGAGATGACGTCGAAATACCACTCGGCGTGGCGGGCGGGTTGGGACAGGGTCATGGCTTCTTTCAATCCCCTCATGGCGAGGAGCCGCGTAGCGGCGTCTCGAACCACCAGGGCTCAAGCGGAAGAGATCGCGGGACCGCCTCGTGGTCCGAGACGGACCTGCGGTCCTCCTTACCAAGAGGCTACTGAACGGAATGCAATCCTACCCCTTCACTGCCGTCGCCGCGAAGCTCGGCACCTCGGCGGCGAAGGCGTCGAGCCAGGCCACCAGTCGCGGGTGTCCCTCGCGCCAGGCGCCGGCGAAGCGGAAGTCGAGGTAGCCGAGCGCGCAGGCGAGCGCGATGTGGGCGACGGTGCGCGGGCCGTCGGGCGGGGCTGCCTCGAACGCCGAGAGGGCGCGGGACATCTTGCCGACTTGGTGCTCGACCCAGCGCGGCTCGTGCTTGTCGGCGGCACGGAAGCGGCCTTCGTAGACTTGCAGGATCGCCGCGTCGGTCAGGCCGTCGGCCAGCGCCTGCGCGGTCAGCGCCCGGAAGCGGGCGGGACCGTCGGCGGGGATGATCTTGCCGCCGCCGGCGCGGTGATCGAGAAACTCGAGGATGACGCGGCTGTCGTAGAGCACGCCGCCGTCCTCGAGGATCAGCGCCGGTATCTTGCCGAGCGGGTTCTGCGCGCGGATCGGATCGGTGGCGTCGAGCGTGTCGGTCGGCACGATCTCCAGCTCGTCGAACAGCCCGAGCATCGCGGCGGCGATCTTCACCTTGCGGCCGAACGGCGAGGGCGGCGCGCTGCGCAGGATCATCATCGGTGTCGTCCTCCCGTCGCCGCGGCGAGCGGCGCTCCGATTTGCCCGACGAAGGCGCGGCCATCGTTGCCGCCGAGCTGTCGGGCAAGCTCCGGCAGAAGGCAAGCCATCTCGGCCTCCAGCACGAAGGGCGGATTGATGACGACGAGGCCGCTCGCGACCATCGGGCCGTCCGGCGTGGGGGTCGCCACGGCGAGCTCGAGGCGCAGCGCGTCGGCGATGCCGGCCGCATCGACGGCCGCCGCCAGGCGCTCGCCGCCGCGCCGATCCTTGATCGGGTACCACGCGAGCAGCACGCCCTCGCGCCATTTGGCATGCGCGGCGAGCAGCGCCGCCGTCAGCCGGTCGAATTCGTCGGCGGCCTCGAACGGCGGGTCGATCAGCACGATCCCGCGCCGCTCCACCGGCGGGATGAAGGCGTTCAAGCCGACATAGCCGTCGAGCGCGACGACCTTCGCCCGCCGATCGCGACCGACGCAGGCCTTCAGCTTGGCCAACGCGGCCGGGTGCAGCTCGCACAGCATCAGGCGGTCGAGCGGGCGGGTCATC
The DNA here is from genome assembly GCA_965214415.1 of uncultured Lichenihabitans sp. Classification (GTDB taxonomy): domain Bacteria; phylum Pseudomonadota; class Alphaproteobacteria; order Rhizobiales; family Beijerinckiaceae; genus RH-AL1. The sequence goes on along the minus strand of CBDCBQ010000003.1, from coordinate 3,010,244 downwards.
GCCAATGCCAGGGCCGGCGAGCCGGGATACGAGCCGCCCTGCCGCGGCGGGCCGACGACGGCGAGGTAGGGCTCGAGCAGCGCCCGCGCCTCGGCGCTCATCGCGGCGGGATCGAGCCTGCCGATGCCGCGCCGCCATTCCTGCGTGCGGCCCGGCGCGTCGCCCGCGAGGTCGGTGCGCCCGCTGCCCGCGTGCGTGTCGATCACGCGGAACGGCGCCGGCTTGCGGGTGAGGTAGGCGAGCACGCGCGTCAGCACGATGTGCTTGACGACGTCGGCGAAATTGCCCGCGTGGAAGTCGTGGTCGTAGTTCATTCGGAGATCGTCCCCGCGCCGCGGCGCGGGCTCAGCGCACCGGCGGCACGTCCATCGTCCCGCTCCGGCAGCCCTCGCGGACGACCTCGGGGCAGACGTAGAAGTCGCGCAGGTCCTTGGTGAGGCAGAATCGCACCTCGTCGAGCGTGCCGTGCTCGCAGACGGCGGCGAGCATGCCCGGCCGCAGGCGCGGGTTGGCATCGGTGAAGGCGCGCACGACGTCGGCGGGCGCGAGCGACTGGTCGCGGTGCGGATCCTTGAAGCCGGGCGGGATCGTGATCGTGTCGCGGGCCTGCTTCGCGGCGGCGAAATAGTCGTTCGGGCTCAGCCCGGAGCAGGTGCCATGCTTGCGCCACTCGTAGCGGGCGAGCCCCTCGTCGGGGTAGACGCCGTCGGTCTCGGCCAGCGCCGCGCGCGGGGGCGAGCGGGTGCCGTCGCAATCGGACGGGTAGCCGTGCGCGTATTGCGGCCACAGGCCGTGCACGGTGAAGCCGATGTCGGAGCCGGTGCGGCACTGGTCGCGGCCCTTCTCGTCGCCGCCGGTCGCGCAGAAGCCCGGCGACCAGGACAGCGAGAGGACGTAGAAATCGAAATCGCCGGGGCGGCTCGCGCCGCGCGGGCCGGAGCCGTTGCGGCGAAACGGACGGTCGCTGACGGTCTCCCTGGCGGTCGCGCTCTGCCGCTGGTCGGCCGCGGGCGGGCGCTGGTCGGCGCAATTGTCGAGGATGCACAGCGCGCGGACGGGCGTGACGCCGCCGAGCGCGACCGTTGCCGCCAGCAGCCGTGCGACCGCCGCGCGCATGGTCAGGGTCGCGCCATCTTGCAGGCCGGCGAGAAGCCATTCTCGCGATCGAGCCCGACGACGCACCATACGACGGCATCCGTGTAGCCGATGCTGCCGCCAGCCTCGACGATCGAATAGTCGACGGTGCGGATCTGCTGGTTGCTCATCACGACACGCGCCTGGCAGTAGCGGCGCGGAATGTAGTCGAGCCCGTTCGAGCGGAAGCCGATTTCGCGGACATCCTCGAAGCCGGCGATCTCGAGCCCCGAATGCCAATATTCCGACTCGCGCTGGGAGAAGCGCGACTGGATCTCGGCCAGCGACGAGGTGTCGGAGCACGGCGGGATGATGCCGGAATAGGGCGCGTTCCGCTCCTCCGCCGGGGTTAGCGGGCGCGCGAAGGCAGAAGCGCCGCCGAGACAGACACCGCCGAGACAGACACCGCCGAGGCAAACGACAAGCGCCGCCGCGAACGCGCCCCAACCCGTACCCAACCTGACGGTCATCTCGTTAACTCCCCCCTGGTCGGTTCGACGATGCGGTGGTGTTGGGGTGGCGTCAAGATCGACGTGCCGAAGATCGAAGCCGGCGCCCCCATGCGCGGCCCAGCGTGGCGATCTCGTCGAGCCTGCCAGCTAGTCTTCTCTCGCCATACCTTTGGACGATGGCGATCGAAGCATTCTATGCCTATATATTGGTCTTCAATAATGAAAAAGCGGGCGCTTAGCTCGCATCGGGCGTGGGGGGATTGGACATGCGCGAAGCACGCCGCCGACACGCGGGTCAAGGCGTACAGGCCGTTCGCGCCCACTCCGATGCCGCAAAAGCATGTTGACGCTTCGCCAGCTCCGCTATCTCGACGCGCTGGCCCGGCATCGGCACTTCGGGCGAGCGGCCGAGGAATGCTCGATCAGCCAGCCCGCGCTGTCGATGCAGATCCAGGAGCTCGAGGAATGCCTCGGCGGCGGCCTCTTCGAACGGTGTAGGGGCGAAGCCATCCTGACCGGGCGCGGGGTCGCGATCGCCGAGCGTGCCGCCGGGATCTTGGGCAATGCTCGCGATCTCATCGAATTCGCCCACCACGACAGCAACGATCTGTGCGGCCCGCTGAGGCTCGGCATCATACCGACGCTGGCGCCATATCTCCTCCCGCGCATCGTCCCCGAGCTGAAACGACGGTTTCCCGGTCTCCGGCTGAGCCTTGTCGAGATGCAAACCAAGACACTGGTGAGCGAACTCGGCCGCGGCAATTTGGATTTGCTGCTGCTCAGCCTTCCGGTCGAGAAAGCCGACATGGAAACCCTCCGATTGTTCGAGGATCGGTTTTTGCTGGCTCTCCCCGCCGACGATCCGTTGCCTGAAACCGCGCGCGCCACGCCCGCCGACGTGAAGCAGCGCAATCTCATTCTTCTGGAGGAAGGCCACTGCCTCAGCGAGCAGGCCTTGGATTATTGCGCCGAGGTTCGCGACGACGGGCCGAGCTTCTTTGCGACGAGTCTCGCGACCATCATCCAGATGGTGGCCAACGGACACGGGGTGACCCTCCTTCCAGAGATCGCGACCGATGTCGAGGTGCGCGACGATCGGGTCAAGCTTTTGAGATTTGCGGAGCCGCAGCCACGACGCGACGTCGGGCTCATGTGGCGGCGGACCTCGTCATGCCGATCCGATTACCTCGCGTTCGGCGAGGTGGTGATGGATACGACGCGCATGCCGAGGCGCACGCGCGCGATGTGCAACGCATGATCATCGATCAGCTATCTGGGTAAGCTCGAGCTGCTGGCCAAATTCGACGCAAGGCCTCGGGCGATCGCGCCGCGCACCGCGGATGCCATCTTCTCGCTCGACCAGCTGGGAACGAACGCCCGGACGAACGCACCGGACGGGTTCATCAAATAAATATAGGTGCTGTGATCGATGCGGACGTCTTTGGACCGCGGGTCCGAGACCTGATCGACATACACGCCGTAGGCTTTCGAGACGTCGTCGATCTGTCGAGGCGTGCCTGAGAGCCCCAGGATGCGCGGGTCGAAGGAGCCAGTGTACTCGCCCATGCGATCCATGGTGTCGTGAAGCGGATCGATCGTGATGAAGATCGCGTGGATTCGTGCGGCCTGTGGGCCCAGGTCCGCGAGCACCTTGGCGATCGAGACGAGTGCCGTCGGACAGCTTTCCGGACAGGACGTGTAGCCGAAATAGACAAGCAGCCACGCGCCGCGGAATGTTTGATCGGTAACTGTCTTGCCGTCCGGCGTCACCAATGTGAACGGGCCGCCCACAGTGACCGCCGCCGCGGGCGCGGTCGCTATCGCGAGCAAGAGGGCAACGCCGAAGGATCGGATCATCCCGGACGCGGACCAGCGCGAAACTCGTCTCATTCGCCAGCCTGTCGGTAGGCCACGCTTTGTCGCGAGGTCCAATGGCGGGTGCCCTACGAATTGCGATTGCGACGCGTCGAGCCAGACCCGAACCGACCAGACGATGCAGCTTATCTGTCATTCTTTTTCGCAATCTGCCTAACAAGTTTGCTGATGGCGATCATAAGAAGTTCTAGTTTTGAGCAGCTCCCGATTCGTGTTCATCATCTTTAATCCAATGCGCGGACGAACGATCGAGCTCTGTCAGATGACAATGTTGCATTTCTCGAAGGCTGCATTGGTTGCGGCGCTCTCCTTGGGAGTGTCCGTTGCGCTCCAAGGGCGAGGGCAGGCCTACGAGGTCGGGGCGGTGACGGGCGGCGGCACGATCGAGGGCAAGATCACCTACGCCGGCGTCGTCGGCACGCGCAAAGTCATCCCCACCAAGGACGTCGAGACCTGCGGCGGCCCGCGCGAGGATTCCCTGATCAAGGTCGGCGCCGACAAGGCCGTCGAAGACGCCGTGGTCTATCTCGTCAGTGTCGCGAAGGGCAAGGCGTGGCCAGCCGCGGGGAAAAAGCCCGAACTCGACAACGTGCACTGCCGCTTCGTTCCCGAGGTGCAGGTCATCGCCGCCGGCCCGCTCGATGTCGTCAACAAGGACCCCGTGCTGCACAACACGCACGGCTATTACGGCCGGCGCACGGCCTTCAACACGGCGCTGCCGAACCAGGGCCAGGACATCCCGAGCGATCTGCCGCGCGCGGGCACCGTCCGCGTCGATTGCGACGCGCACGGTTGGATGGAGGGCTGGGTCTACGTTCGCGACAATCCCTACTACGCAATCACCGGCGCCGACGGAACATTCAAGATCACCGACGTGCCGCCCGGCGACTACGATCTCGTGACGGTCCAGTCCTTCACCGGTCCCAATCCGCAGAAGGTGACGGTCGAGGCTGGTAAGACGACGACCCTGGCCATCGATCTGAAGAAGAAGGCGGGGGCGATGTAGCCGCGCCGCCGACGCAACGAAGAGCGAACAAACGAAACAAAACAACGGAGGAAGCCAGCCAATGTCCGACCTCGAGCGCGAACGCCGTGAAATCGCGGCTGCCCTCCAGCAGCCGGGGATTAGTCCGGATGCAAACCTCAAGCTCACGCGGCGGACCTTCTTCCACAAGTCCTGCCTGTTCGGTGCCGCGACCGTCGGCCAGACCTTCGGTTGGTGGCCGCTCATCAACACGGTCGACGTCGCCTTCGCGTCCGAGGAGCCGTTTAAGTTTGCGTGGATCTCCGACACGCACCTCTATCCGAAGTCGGTCAATACGCGCTTCGTCGACAAGCTGACGCGCGCGGCGAAGGACGTGCAGGCGATGAGCCCGCCAGCCGACTTCCTGATCTTCGGCGGCGACATCGCGCAGCTCGGCAAGGCCGAGGAACTCGAACTCGGCGTCAACATCCTCAACGAGGTCAAGATTCCAAAGCACTTCATTCCCGGCGAGCACGACTGGTACCTCGACATGGGCCAGAAGTGGGGCCAGTTGTTCGGCAAGCCCAACTGGACATTCGATCACAAGGGCGTCCGCTTCATCGGACTCGACACGGTCAGCCGCGGCCCGGATTATTGGACGGCGCGGCGCATGAGCGCCGAGGAGCGCATGGACCACATGGCGGACCTCGATGGGTCCGTCGCCGGGCCCTGGGCCGGTGTCGGACGCGATCAGCTCGATTGGGTGGAGAAGACGCTGTCCGACTGGGACAAGGCGCGCCCGATCGTCATCTTCAGCCACAACCCGCTCTACGAGTATTATCCGCCGTGGAATTTCTGGGTGCGCGACTGGCGCGAGGTGCAGGCCGCGCTGGCGCCGTTCAAGAACGTCACCAACATCCACGGCCACGTCCACCAGGTGCTCTACAACGAGATCGGCAGCATGCGATCGATCGGCATGCTGGCGACCTCCTGGCCTTGGCCGTACGCGCCCGAGGGCGTGCCGAAGCTGACGAAGCCGATGATCCGCGTCGATCCCGGCGACATGTACGACGGCGTCGGCTGGGGCACGCTCAAGATGAACCAGGACAAGATCGAGGCCGAGTACATCATGTGGGGCCGCAAACAGGTCTTCGTGCAGTCGCCGAGCGACTCGTCGCTCAGCAACGCCGAGGTCTTGCAGCCGCGCATGGCCGATCAGCTCGGCCCGTATTGAGGGAGGACCGGCCATGAAAGCTTCCGCGAAATTCGCCGCCGCCTTGTCGCTCGCCTCCGTGCTCGGGGCGGTCGTCTTCGCCGCCGGCCCTGCGCGCGCGCACAAGGATCCCGTCACCGCCGAACAATTGAAGTCCTACCAGGATGCCTTCATGTCGGAGGTCAAACGGGGTGACCTGCTGTTCCATGGCGATGCCGCGACCGCAAAGGAGATGGGTGTGAACCTCTCCGGCACCGGGATGGCCTGCGCGATGTGCCACCCCTACGCGGCCGACACGCATCCGCAGAACTTCCCGAAATTCCAGGCGCAAACCGGCAAATTCTCGACCCTGCGCGACATGGTCAATTGGTGCATCGAAAAGCCGATGCAGGGCGAGGCGATCGATCCGGAATCGGATGCCATGAAAGACCTTGAGGCGTATATCTCGTGGTCGAATTCCGGCTCCGTGACGACGCCCGGCAAGTACTGAACGACAGGTCTTGATCTGTCATTCCGGGGCCCGCGTAGCGAGAACCCGGAACCTAGTGCGGCGCGCGACGACTCTATGTGCCTCCTCGGTTCCGGGTTCGCCGTCGGCGCCCCGAAATGACGATGGTGTGTCAACAGACAGTCTCGGCGACCTCCGTTCAGCCAAATACGTCGTGCGTAAAGGCGTCATACCAGCCATAGGCGTCGCGCACCGTTCGACGACGCGTCTCGCGATCATCGTCGACCCGGCTGGCGAAGCTCTTGCCGGCGACCACCTTGCCTTGAGCGACCTCGAAGGACATCGCCTCGCTCACGGCGTCGTCCCCTGCGATAAGGGCGAAGCTCGCGCCGAGCAGGCGAGGGGCCCCGCGTTCGGCGCCGGTGAGGTCGGCGACGATGGCGAGCGCGCAGGCCTTCGCCTGGCTGTTCGCGCAGAAGGCGGACTTCGGCATGCTTCCAACATCCGCCGCATCGCCGATGACGTGGACACCGTCCGCGAGCGTCGATCCGAACGTCGCCGGATCGACCGGGCACCAGCCCGTGGCATCGGTCAGCCCGCTCACACGCACGATGTCGCCCGCGCGCTGCGGCGGGATCACGTTGGCGACATCCCAAGTGAAAGTCGAAGTCTTCGTTGTGATGGTTCGTGCCTTCGCATCGACCGACTTGAGTCCGCCCGTGGCACCGAGGGGAAGCCATTCGATCATGCCCGGATAGTGCCGTGCCCAACCATTCTCGAAGAGGTCGCGCAGCTTGAACGTCTCCTTGGCATCGAGGATCAGCACTTTGCTACGCGGCTTGAACTGCTTCAAATAATAGGCGGCAAGCGACGCGCGCTCATAGGGGGCGGCCGGGCAGCGATACGGGTTTGGCGGCGCGACGATCAGGAAGACGCCGCCATCCTTCATGGCTTCGAGTTGCCCCCGCAGCAGCTCGGTCTGCGGTCCGGCGATCCAGGCGTGCGGCATGAGCGCGCGAGCGGCCTCGTCATACCCCTCGATGGCACCGTCTCGGAACGCGATTCCAGGCGATACGACGAGACGGTCGTAGGCCAGCGTTCTGCCGCTGGCCAGCCTCACGCGTTTGCCGACGGGATCCATGGCCACGGCCGTGTCGCGGAGCACCGCGATCCCGTATCGCGCCGCGAGCGCCTCGTAGCCGTGCGTCAAAGATTCGAAGGACCGCGCGCCGGCCAGATAGAGGTTGCTGAAGCAACAGGTCGTGTAGCGGGCCTGCGGCTCGATCAGCGTGATGTCGAGCGGCTGTCCGCTGATCGCCAGATACCTGGCGACCGTCGCGCCGCCGATCCCGCCGCCGACCACCAGCACCCGAGGTTTGTTTCCCGCCCGAGCGGTTCGTGGCAGGACCGTCAGGCCCAGCGCGGCCGCGCCGCGCCCGACGTCGCGACGGGTCCATCCCGTCATTTGTGCCCGGCGTCCCGCCCGACGCCCGCGAGATAGAGCGCCACGGCGGCGGTCTCGTCGTCCGACAACGAAAGGCTCACCGCACGCATGACGGGGTTTGCCCGCGAATTGGTGCGAAAGATCGTCATCATGTTCACGAGCGTGCCCGTCGCCAGGCCATCGATCGGCGGAATGCCATCGGGGCGTCCGTCCATCCGATGGCAGGCCGCGCACGTCGCGGCGATGCGTGCACCGAGACCCTGATCTGGAACAGCGGCCCGTGCGGTCGTCAGGGAGCAAACGGTCGCCACGATACACGCCGGGAGCCCCGTGATGCGAAAGAGCTTCTGCAACGCCCTCGGCCTCAGAAGTCGATGTCCATGTTTTCGTGGTGGTGATGCCCCGGCAGCTCGACCCTGTCGTGGAGTTCGGCGATCATCGCCTCCGTCGTGATCAGAAGCCCCGCGACGGAGGCGGCAGCCTGCAGGGATGTGCGAACCACCTTTGTCGGATCGATGATGCCCTCGGCCATCAGATCCGTGTACGCCGCGGTCCGCGCGTCGAAGCCGAACCCATAGTTTTCGCTATCCAGGATCTTGCCGATCACGAGCGCACCCTCCTCGCCGGCATTGTCGGCGATCTGGCGCGCCGGATAGGCCAGCGCCGCCCGCACAAGCTCGATGCCGTGCCGCTGATCCTCGTTGGCAGACTCACATCCGTCCAGCGCGTGGGTCGCGCGGAGCAGCGCCACGCCGCCGCCCGGCAGGATGCCTTCCTCCACGGCGGCCCGCGTCGCGTTCAGCGCGTTGTCGACGCGTTCCTTTCGCTCCTTCATCTCGATCTCGCTACCGCCGCCCACCCGGATGACGGCGCCGACGCCGGACAGCCGCGCGATCCGCTCTTGCAGCTTCTCGCGGTCGTAGTCCGAGGTGTCGCCGTCGATCTGCGCCTTGATCTCCCGAATTCGCGCGTCGATCTCGGCCTTGCTGCCGCGCCCTCCCATGATGGTCGTGTTGGTCCTGTCGATCACCACTCTCCTTGCTCGGCCGAGCAGCTTGATGTTGGCATTCTCGAGCTTGATACCGAGCTCGTCGCAGATCGCGTGGCCGCCGGTTAGGATCGCGATATCCTGCAGCAGCGCCTTGCCCGCGGGGCCGTAGCCCGGCGCCTTCACCGCGCCGACCTTGAACGCGCCGCGCATCCTGTTGACGGCCAGCGTCGCGAGCGCCTCGCCTTCGACCGTCTCGGCGATGATGAACAGCGGCTTGTCCGTCTCCATCACGGCGTCGAGCAACGGCAGAAGCTCGTTCACCGCCGAGAGTTTTCTCTCGCAGACCAGGACGTAGGGCTCGTCGAGTTCGACGCGCATCCGCTTTAAATCGGTGACGAAGCTCGACGAGATGTAGCCGCGATCGAAGCGCATGCCCTCGACGATCTCGAGCTCGTTGGCAAAGGAGTCCGACGGCTCGACGGTGATGATCCCGTTGTCGCCGATCTGGCGCAGGGCGTCGGCGAGAAAGCGACCAATCTCGATCTCGCCATTGGCGGATATCGTGCCGATCTGGGCGATCTCCTCGCTCGACGTGACCGTCCTCGAGTTCGCGTGCAGGTCTTCGACGACGCACGTCACCGCGAGATCGATACCTCGTTTGAGATCCATCGGATTGACGCCGGCGGAGACCAGTTTCGCGCCTTCTCTCACGATCGCATGCGCGAGAACCGTCGCCGTGGTGGTGCCATCGCCCGCCAGATAGGACGCGCGCGACGCGACCTCGCGCACCATCTGGACGCCCATGTTCGCGAACTTGTTGCCGAGCTCGATATCCTTTGCGACGGTCACCCCGTCCTTCGTGATGCGCGGGGTGCCGTAGTCCTTCTCGAGCACGACATTGCGGCCCTTCGGCCCCAGCGTAACGGCGACGGCCTTCGCCAGGATGTCGATGCCGCGCAGCATCTGCTCGCGGGCATCGCCGGAGAATTTAAGTTGCTTGGCAACCACCGCCCGTGCTCCGATCAGGTTTCATCGTGCGAGCACGGGGACAAGGCCTTCGCTCAATGCAGACGGAACGCCCGCTCGGGCCCCGGCGTGCTCACGTTTGGATTGTCGAGCGCCGCGCGATCCTGCGCCGAGATCGGCATGACGTTGCCGGTGAGAGGATCCGTGAAGGCCGACAGCGATTGGATATAATAGGCCAATGCCCAACGATCGGCGTCGGGAAACGCGTCGCGAAACGACGGCATCGGCGTGCCGGTCAGCCCGGTCGAGATGGTGCGGTAGAGATCGCTGACGCCGGGGCCCGACTTGAACTGCCCGCGCGCGAGGTTGGCGGGATGGATGGGGAACCCCCAATCATCCTTCAGACCGGCCGCTTTCTCGCCATCGCCCTTGCCGGTCTTGCCGTGGCACTCCCAACATTTCGCCTGCAGCCAGATTTGATGGCCATGCGCGACCATTCCGGTCGTGGGCGCCGGCGGGGTGCCGATTTGCAGCGGCGCACCCGGCTGCTCGCTGACGAAGTAATAGTTCACGTTCGACGGGTCGGAGTTATCGACCGACAGCACGTATTTGACGTACTGCATCACTGCCAGGCGATCATCCAGCGGCAGTTCGAACCACGCCGGCATCGCAGTGCCGCGCACGCCGCGCGTGATGGTGCGCAGCAGATCGGCGTCCGTCGGCAGCGGCCCCTTGGTCAGCCGGAACTTGAACTCGCCGAACGTGAAGTTGCGCGGACGCTGCTTGTAGAGGAACGTCGCCGCCCAGCCATTGCCATCGCCCTTCTCGCCATGGCAGGGCGTGCAGCGCCGCTCGTAGACCGCCTTGCCCTTGTCGATCCAATCGGCCGATCGCGGCAGGTTGACGTCCGACCCATCGGTGGTCTCCGGGATCACAAGATCCCGCCATTGGCCGCGGTTCATTCCGAGCTTCTGGATGTAGGCGATCAGCGCCTGGATGTCCTTCGTCTCGGCGACGAGCCGCACGGTCGCGCCGCCGTATTCCTTGTTCGGCGTCCAGATCAGAGGGCTTTTGCCCCGCGCCGTCATCGGCACGAACAACAGCCCATCGGCATTCGGCGTCAGCTTGACCTGTTCCTTGCTCGCGAAATCGAAGAGCTTCTTGGTCTCCGGCGTTTGCGCGAGCGTGCTGCCGCCGGCGCCGTCATCGACGATGTTTATCGGCGTGACGGGCGCGTCGAACAGTCCGGAGAAGCCGCCCATGATCGACCCTTTGGTGATCATGGGTGGGTTCCAGAAATGCGCGAGGTGCCACTCGTCGCTGTATTTGAGGCCCTCGCGCGACAGATCGGGGCCGACGCCGCCGGGACCGTAGTGGTGGGGCACGTCGAGCGCGGCCTCGCCGGCTTCGGCGACGGGGCCCCAGCGACGTTCGTCCGCGGTGACCGGACCCCAGGCGCGCGTGTCGACGCTCACCGGTCGCACGTATTGCGAATGACAATAGAAGCAGCCGCCGCGATTATAGACGCGCCGGCCTTCGGCCTCGAGCGGCGTCAAATCCGTCGCTTCGGTCGCCACCCACTTGAGCTGGCCGAGATCGTTGCGCACCACCGTGGTGACGGCGCTCGGCCGCGTATCGGGATCGAGGAACGGCCAAGCGGCATACGTCGCGGGCGCGAGCAGACAAAATCCGATAGCGGTCACCGCGGCGACATAGCGCGACGTCATTCGGTCGGCCCCTTAAAGCGCGCCGAGGATCGCCGCCGAAACCGCCGCCAGCGATGTCGCCTCGGCGTGGTTTCGGCTCCGCTCTCGGGTCGCATCGATGTGATATTCGTCGGGCGGAACGCTCGGTGTCGCGCGGCCAACCTGCGCTAGACTGATCACGAAAGGTGCATTGTTCAAAATTAGAACTTCTTATGGGTGCGATCAGCAAACTTATTGGGCGTCATGGAATAAAGGGTGTCAAAGTCATTCGGTGAATGCTCGGAAGAGGGCATCGGCGCTCCAGATGTCGGCGGCGCGCGGGGGACAGCGGAGACCAAGGATGGACGCAGCGGCTCTCGTCGGGGGGGGGACGAAGAGGTCTCGCGCGATCGCGGCGCTCATTAGCGAGGCGTTCGACAGTGCGGCGGCCGATCTTGTGGTTGCGCACGAGTTGTGGCGCGAGGTTCCCCGCCGCGCGTCCCCTTCCTGGATGGGAGGCGGGCGATGAACGTCCCGGGACGCCTGGGCATGGTTTTCGGCGGTGCCGTCGTCGGCGCCTACGTGATCGTCGCCGTCGCTGTCGTCTGCTTCATTGGTTACGGCGTCTTCGGCATTCCGAAAACGAACGCGGTGCAGCACGGCTATCGCGGCACGGGCCTGGACCTGCTGTATAACTCGAAATCATTGGCGGACGCGGTCGTCGACAACGCAATCCCGGTGTCGGTACCTTATGCGGGCGACGAGGGACCGAAGGCCGGGACGGTCTACCAGAACCTCAAGGTGCTCGGCGATGTCCCGACGGGCGAGTTCACCCGGCTGATGGTGTCGATGGCGCGCTGGGTGGCGCCCACGCAGGGGTGCGCCGCCTGCCACAACCTCAACAATTTCGCCGACGACTCGCTCTACACCAAGGTCGTCGCGCGTCGGATGCTGCAGATGACGCGCCACATCAACGCGGATTGGACCGCGCACGTCGCGAAGACCGGCGTCACGTGCTACACCTGCCACCGCGGCCAGCTGGTGCCGCCGAACGTCTGGTTCAGCAATCCCGGCCCGCGACAAGCCGCCGGTTTCGCGCAAATGCCGGCCGGCAAGAACCATCCGTCGGAGCCGACGGGCGGGTCGGCGCTTCCGCTCGATCCCTTCACGCCGTTTCTCGAGCAGAGCGACCAGATCAGCGTATCGTCCCACACCCCTCTGCCGACCGGCGACCATTATTCGATCAAGCAGACCGAATGGACTTACGCGTTGATGATGGTGTTCGCCAAGTCACTCGGCGTGAACTGCGATTTCTGTCATAACACGAGATCGTTCTACAGCTGGGCCGGCAGTCCGCCGCAACGGGTGACGGCCTGGTACGGCATCCGCATGGTGCGCGACATCAACAACGCCTATCTCGACCCGCTGCGCCAGACGTTTCCGGCGTCACGCCTTGGCCCGGCGCTGGGCGACGCGCCCAAGGTTTACTGCGCCACCTGTCACAACGGCGTCTACAAACCTTTGTTCGGCGTCAGCATGGCGAAGGACTTCCCGGAGCTGAAGGGCTCGCCCGAGCCGGCGAAATCGGCGCGGAGCGCTGCTCGATAGGCCTTTCGAGTCGCGCGACGTCGCCAGGGTCTTCCAGGTCTGGGGCGAGATCCAAGGCAGCGGCAAGGATCCTTATCGGGTCGTCGCCGCACGCGACGGCTCAGCCAGCAAGCGCTCCTGCCCGAGCCGCGAGTTCCCGTGCAAGCACGCGCTCGGCGTGCTCGCGATCGCGGTCGCTCGAGGCGGCGACTCGATCGCCGCCGGCGTGTCGGCGCGCTTCATCGATCTCCCGCAGGCGCACTGGCTCGCCAACCTCGCTTCGCCCGACGAGATCGAACAGGAGCCCGTTGGAACTGGCCCGGCTCGCGGCACTTGGCGTCCCCTCCTTCGCCTGCACGCCCGACCTGTTCCCGGCCATGATGGCGGCGGCGATCGGCAAGCGCGACTTGGAGGAATGGGCCTCGACCGCCGGCATCGTCGCCACCGGGCACGACCGCAAGACGGTATGACGGTCGAGACGACTGCTATTTCGAACCACCGCATGTCCGAAAGACGTTAATGCCGTTCCTACCTCGTTATAGACATTACCTCCGATCGCCCGCTTGAGTCGCGACGCTCGGCTCGAGGTAGTAGCTTGAGGCCCAACCATCGAACGATTGCCAGCGGATCCGGCAATATGGCCTGCCCTTGTGATCCGATGGCATTCGACACTGCTGGACGCGCAGATACTTCGATCCCGCCGGGATGGGAGTCACGAGTCGCGACTTGTAGCTGGCGCTCGCTCGCAAGTTCAACATGCCGCCTGGTACATTGTCTGGCACTTCAAAGATGCCCCACGCTCCATCATTGGTGGTCACCGAAGCTTTGGGCGCAAAGCAACATGCGGATGCCCATCCGGAGACGCCGCGCCATGTGACCTGGCACCAAGGCAACTTGTCGGAAGGGTCTTCCTTGCGGCATTCCCCTTCGGTGGACGCTTCCGAGCCTGCCGGCATGGCGGCTAGCATTCTGAAGTGAATTCCTGGACCATCCCGCAGATTTAGGACGCTCCCTGGGACGTCGTCGATGACGTAGACTTGTTTGGGCTGCGTTTGCCTGGTGTCGTCCGCGGATTGATCCTGCGCATCCGGCGTGGCGCTCGCGGGCGATTGCGGCTGCGCGACAGGTGCGGGGGGCTGCGCTGCGCCTTCGCACGAGCTGCGGTGTTCATCGACAGCAAAGCGATAGTTGCCGCCCGGGTAAGCATCAAGGTAGGCGGCCGTGGCGCCTCCACCGCACCCGGCCACTGCCTTCTGGAAGGCGAGCTGCTCTCGCGCGATCGAGAGCTTCTCCTTGAAGAAGGGTGAAAAATCGTAGGTCGCCGCCGCGCGCTCGCACGACGAGACCAGCGGGGCCATCGATCCGGATCGCCGCAGTGTGTCGGCCGGCGTCGCCGGATCGACCCGGTTGCATTCGATCGGCAGCCCGGCCAAGAAATCGGCTGGCATGAAGGCGAAGCTGCGCGACAGCGCCGCCGTCGCGACGACGCCGTCGTTGGTCCCCGCGAGCTTCGTCTTCAGCCGGCCGTAGAGGTCTAGGACATCGAGGCCCGGCTCGCGCATCAGCGGCAGCAGCTCCTGCCGGACGGTGGCGATACCAGCCACCGGATCGCCGCCGCTGGGTGTCGGCACGCGGCGCGCCACGATCGCGCTGACGCCGTCTGGGATCGTGCTCGGCCCGATCTCGCAGGCGGGCTTGGCTTCGCCGCCTCCGCACTCGTCGACGATGGCGACGACCTCCTTCGGCCCGCGCCCGCCGATCACGTTCAGGATTGCCGCCAGGTCGAGCCCGGCGGTCGGAATGCGCTCCGGTGTACGGTCGCTGGGCAAGACATCCGACGGTGGCACGTAGAGCTTGCCGCCGGCGGGGATCACCGCGCCCAGCACGAACACGGCGACCTCGGCATCGTGCGGCACGCTGTCCGCGAAGCCGCGGATCGCATCGCGCAGGGCCGGCCGGGTGATGGCGGAGACCACCATGCCGGAAAAGCCCAGCAGGCGGAGCGTGTCGCGGTAGGCCAGGGCATCCGACCCCGCGAGCGCGCCACGCGGAGTCATGCCGCCGCCGCTGAAGGCGGGAATGACGATCAGCGCCCGCCGGCTCGGCGTCGCGGTGCTGGTCATCACGGGCGTGAAGACGAGGCTGGTCTCTTCCCGCGCGGCCAACGGCAAGATCGCGAGCGCTGAAATCAAAACGAGAAAAAAATGACGCATGGGACCGACTTACGCGGACAGGTTGCGCGACACTAGCTGCTGCGCGTCGGCGCGACTAGAACGCTGTTGCCACACTCGCGGATGCTCGATGCGCGGCTGATCAGCGCCCGCATCGCACGTAGCGGCTCGAGGCCCAGCCGACTTCGCCCGTATCGAGACGCACGTGGAGCCACGGCCCCGATCTCCCGAACACGTCCAGCGGCGTGCCCGGGCCCATATGGCGCTGCGACCACGGCGCTCTCGAATCCGGACTGTTGCGAAGGGCAAGCCAATTGTCGCCCATCGGATCGAGACCGTCGACGATGCAGCCGCCTGGCGCCGCGCGCGGCCTCGCGCCATTGCAGATCAGGAACTTGCCGTTGGCCCAGCCCATCTCCCCGGAGGCGAGCTGCACGTGCGCCCACTGATCGGCGCGGCCGAGCACGTTGACGACCGTGCCGGGCCCCATCTGCGTGGTCGACCACGGCGCTCTGAGGCTGGGCGCGCTCCGCAACGCAAGCCAGTTGATGCCGGCGGGATCGAGGCCGCCGACCGTGCAAGTCGTCGCCGTTGTCTCAGGCTCAGGCAGAGCTGGCGGCGGCGGTGCCGGCGCGACTTCGGCCGCGCGCCGACGATTGGCCGCGCACGCGTCGTCGATCTGGTGCACCGCGCTCGCATAGCGCCCGTCGGGGTACGCGGCGAGGTCGGCGGCGATCGGCGCGGAACGGCAGCCGCGTGCCGCGGCTTGGAACGCGGCCTGCTCGCGTGCCGCCGCGAGCCGATCCTTGAACCAGGGCCACGCCGCCCATGTCGCCGCCGCCTGCACGCAGGCCGACACGAGCGGCTCGACCGACGCGCCGCTCCGCAGGCTCTCGGCCGTGGCGGAGGGATCGACGCGGTTGCACGCGGTGGGCAGTCCCGCGAAAAAGCCGGTCGGCAGGAACGCGAAGTTCCGGCTCAGGCTCGGCGTCGCGGCCACGCCCATGTTGGTGCCAGCGAGCGATTTCGCGAGAGCGCCGTAGAGCGCGAGATCGCTGAGGTTCTCCTGCCGCATCAGCGACAACAGTTCGCCGCCCAACGACGCGACGCCCGCGACGGGCTCGCCGGTCTCAATCGGCTTTTGGCGCACGCCGACGATGGCGCTGACGCCGTCCGGCACCGTGGCGGCGCCAATGTGGCAGGCCTGCCCGTGCGCTGGGCGGCAGAGATCGACGAACAGCACCGTGTCGCGCGGGCCGCGGTCCGCGATCGGCCGCATCGCGTCGGCAAGCCGCAGCCCCTCGCTCGGATAGACCTCCAGCGGCGGCTCGGCATCCGAGGCGAACAGGTAGAGATCGTCGTCTTTCGGCAGCAGGCCGCCGAGCACGAACACGGCGACCTCGCCACCGGGCTTCACCTGCGCGGCGAAGGTGGCGAACGCGCCTTTGATCTCCGGCCGGGTGTCGGCCGCTGCCAGCGTCACCTGGAAGCCGAGCAGGCGCAGCAGTTCGCTGTAGCGCGCCGCGTCGGCCTCCGCCGGCGGATGACCCGCGGCCACGATCAGCGCCTGCCGATCCGGCGCCACGCGGCTGACGGCGACAGGCGGGCTGGTCCTGGTCGCGATCTCCGCCGAGGCGATCTGGCTTGCCGAGAACGCGGTCGCGACCGCGAGGATCGCGACGGTCGTCAGACGCCGCGCCATTTCGCGCGACGGTGACCGGTCAGCCATTGCCGCGAGCCGCCGCATGTCAGCGCGCACAGGACTGGCGCAGCGATGCGCCGCCGCCTTGGTCGGCTTCGCAGATCTTGGCGAGGGCCTGGGCCTGGCGGGGCGAGCGGTCGCGCCACTTCTTGTAATAGGCGGCGGCGTAGTCCGGGTGGACGCTGGCGGCGTGCCGGTAGACGGGATCGGTCTCGTTGGGATCGTAGAAGCGCGCCAGGTTCCAAGACGCGGCCTCGCTCGACTGCGCGTCGGACGAGTCGAACGCCAGGAACGCTTCGCTGCCACAGCCGGCGTGCAGCGCCTCCTCGCCGAGCGCGACCTTGTCGGCGTCGGAGCGGCCTTGCAGGTCGGCGACGCGACTGGTGAACGTGCCGCAATCGACCTGCGGCTTGGCCATCGCTGGTTCCGGCGCCGACGGTGCCGGCACGGGCGTCGGCGTGGGGGGAATCTCCGGCTGCGGCGCGGGTGGCGGCGCCACGGGCGCGGGCGTCGCGGCGGCCCGCTCCTCGCCCGCCGGCGTCTTCGGCTGCCGGAGGCTGTCGAGCAGGCTGGGTTTGACGGCAAGGAGCACCGCGACCGCCACGAGCGGTAGCAGCACGACGGCGGCGATGAGCGGCCAGCGCGATCGCTGTTTCCGGATGGGTCCGGCGGAGGCCCCCGCGGGAGGGGTGGTGGCGAGACCCGCCGTCGCGAGGACGGCGGCCCGCTCCGCCTCGGCCTTTTCGGCGGCGCGACGGCGCTCGGTGTCGGCCCTTGCCGCGGTCGCTGCTTGCGAGGCGGCCTCGGCGGCGGCGTGCTCAGTGGCCGCCTTGTCGCGCTCGCCCTGGGTGTCCGGCTCGGGGAGCGGCCCGGCCTCAACGCGAGGGACCTGCAAGCCGCTTCCCGCGAGCGTCGTGCGGCTGGGGATCACGTCGGCCCAGAACACCTTGCCGAGCGACCGCCCTTGGCTGTCGCGCAGCTCGACCTGCAGCTCGGTCGGAACGCGGTCGACGATGGCTGGTCCGAGCCGAAGCGCGCCGCCGGGTGCCTCTTGAACCGGAAACGCGAAGGCGTTGCGGCCCCACTTGCCATCCTCGCCGAGGAATTGGCCGGAGAAGCCGTTCTCGAAACTTATCGTCGTCACGCCTGCGAGCCCCGCTCCTTCGAGCAGGGCGAACCCGCCGCCGGGGTGAGAAGGATCGGTCCTGAGGGTGAGCGTCATCGCGTATCCAGCCAGGGCTTTTCAACCACGGTTTGGCGATGCCGCGCCACAGCAAAGTGGTCGCGCGAGGCACCGCCATGCCCGTGCGTCACTTCGAGCCGGTGCCGCGCACCGTCGCGAGCTCGGTGAAGGTGCATTCGGGCAGCGGCTGTCCGCTGTGCCAGCTGATCGTCTGCGCCGTGCCGCTCGGCGTTTCGCCGTCATGTGGCACCATCTTGCTCTCCGGCAGCTGGGTGACCTCGCCGTGGCATTCACGTTCCTGGTCGCCGAGGCGCATGCGCAGGGTGAAGGGCACCCGATTGCCGACGCCGTCCGATCCGGCGGCGCGGTACTCGATGATCTCGAGTCTGTACTCGCCGTCGGGGTAGTCGGTCGGCCAGACGATGTTCTCGACGGGGCTGGACGATACGTTTTCGACGAGGTTGCGGTTGGCGTCGATGTCCTTCACGCCGTCGCCGCAGGTGCCGGGGCCGCGCTCGCCCTGCTTGCTCGAGATCTTGCCGCCGGGGCAGACGACGTTGAGATCGAGATCGTCCAGCGTCTCCCAGGCGAGCGTGAACTGCAGCTGGCCCTTCTTGCCGCCGCGCTCCTCGACCTTCTCGTCGAGCGCCTTCGACTCGGGCGTCGGCGGCGTGGGCGGGACGACGGGCTCCGGCGCGGGCGCTTTTTCGGCCTCCGTTGGCGGCGGCGCGGCGTCCGGCTTGCAGGGCGGTTGCTCGGCCAGCATCATCTCGGCGCCATGCACCTGCCGGCGCAGACCTTCGCCGTCGGCCACCTCGCCCGCGAAGCGGCGGTCCGGCGGCAGCGGACAATAGTTCCGGACAAAACCAAGCACTGGCCACGTGCCGCAGGCGCGCAGCACGAGATCGCCGCCAGCGAGCACGAGCGCCGCGAACAGCACCCAAAGGCCGACCCGCACTGGGCGCGCCCACTCCGGCGCACGTGCCGGCGAGGAGGGCGGCGGCGTCATCTCAGGCCGCCAGCGCCGCGAGGATCTGGCCGAGGCGCGCGTTCTGCGTCGCGTCCTCGAGCGAGCCCGACTTGGCGACGGCGTTGTGCGACACGGTGGTGCGGAAGGCGCGACCCCATTGCTCCATGAAGCGAAGCGTGAAATCCGGCGCCTCCGCGCCGATGCCGGAGACATCGAACGCGATCGGGCGCGGCGCGAACACAGGCTCTTCGAGGTCCTCGCGGAAGCGCTCGACCTGCGTGGCGGGCGGCACGCGGTCGAAGTCGAGTTCGGAGACGAAGCGGTTGATCAGTCGCTCGGCGACCAGCGCCGCCTTGCGCGCGATCGCCTCGTTCTGCTCGTTGGGCGCGGCCCTCAGCCGAAGCTCCGCGGCCAAACGGTCCGCCAGAGCGAGGCGCCGGGCGGCGGTGCCGATCTCGGCGGTGATCGCCCGCAGGCTCGCGGCCCCGATGCCGAGGCGCCGCGCCGCGCCCGCGTCCTCGGCGTAAGCCTGCAGGTAGCCGGCCCAGCGCGCCAGCGCCGCATCGGCCAGCTTCGACCAGCGGTCCGCGCGCGAGGCCGGGGCTTCCGCCACGTCTCGCTTTCGGGCAAGAAACGGGCCCGCCCGCACCTTCGTCGCGGCCTCCGCTGGATCGGCTAGCTCCGGCCGATTGAGAGCTTCGACCATTGCCGCGTAGAGATCAGACGCATCGATCATCAGGCCGCGCAGCGCGCTGCCGAACCGCGCGCGCTCGGCGCATTCGTTGAGATCGGCGAAGAGCACGTCGTCGACGAAGGCGAGGCGCTCCTCGCGCCGTTTCGCGAAGTCGTCGCTGATGTGGTAGCGCGCCAGCGTCTCGACGATGTCGAGGCGGATCTCGGCAATGCGCGCGGCGATCTGCCCGAGCTTGAGATCGGCGACGCAAACACGCGAGAGCGCATCGGCGAGTCGACCGGCGCCGCCGTCGTTGAGCCGCAGCAGCGCATCCCAGGAGGCCCCGGGGTCGTCGAAATGGTCGATTGCCGCTGGCAGCGACACGAACGCCGCGCGCAGGTCGGTGAGGCGCTGCTCCTCACCCGGCACGACGCGCACCTCATGCTTGCCGTCGTACTCGACGACGCCGCGAAACTGTACCGTGGGATTGCGGACAAGATAGACGTTGCGGAACGGTTGTCGCGGCCACCACTGCCGGACCCACGACGGCTCGACCTTGCTGAATGGGCTCAGCGAGGCCGAGAACCGGATCTGCAGCTTCTCGGGAAACATCTCCTTGCGATCGCCGGCCTTGAGCTCCAGCGTGCGGTCGAACTTGGTGAGCGCGAGGAACAGCAGGTTCGGCTTGCCGAGGCGTTTTTCGGGCGTGAGGCCGTGGGTCAGGCCCACCCAGGTCTCGATCGCCTTCGGCAGGCTCGCGACCTCCATCACCGAGTCGGGCACGCAGAGCACCATGGTGGTGAGCTCGAGCTCGCCCGTGTAGCGCTGGAACAGGTAGTCGACCTTGCCGCGCAGGAACACGTCCTTCGAAGCCGTGTCCGCCGCCTCGCGGAAATACTTCGTCAGGTCCTTCCTGAACCGCGTGCGGTAGCCTGGAAAATCGAGCAGATCGGTGTGCTCGAAGAACGGCTGCGGCGTGTCGCGACACACGATCCGCAGCTCGGCGACGAGCGCGGTCACGAGCGGTCGCGGCAGGCTCGCGGTTGCCCCCGCGGCCGTCGCGATGTCGAGCGTGCGCGCGGCGTCGTCGTGGATGCCGTCGAGCGCGTTGACGTTGATGACGCTCTCGCGCGACGGCACCAGCGCCTCGGTGCGCACGAACGCATCCGCCACGAAGCCGAGGCGCGCCAGCGCCCCGACAAGCCGCAGGTAGATCCGCGTATACGTCTCGTGCCGCCCCCACAGCACGGACAGAAGCTCCGCCCGCGCCGGCAGGTCCAGACGCGGCGCCACCGCGGCGATGCGGTCCCAGAACGGCCCGATGCCGGAGGCCGCCGCCGCGCCGCCGCTGTTGCGCTGGAGGTACTCCTGCAAATCGAAGATGTCGGCCTCGGTCAACGTGTCGAGAGGGGCCGGGCGCGCGGCGGCCTCGGCCTTCGCGAGCAGCGCCTCGGTCGCGGCGGCATCGAGCACGCTTTCGTACTCCTGGTCACCGTCCTGGAAGTAGGAATTGACGAGGATCTTCACGACGTCGGTCTGGCTGAGCAGCTTGAGGCAGACCGGAAACCCCGGTGGCGATGGTTGGCGATGGATCGTGAAGCGGGTGACGACACCCGTCGATTCATCGCCGCCCATCGGGTTGATATCCTCGATGAAGTCGATCTCCGGCCGGTCGCCGTCGAACGCGGCCAGCAGCGCCGCGCCGTTCTTTCGCGCGAGGATCGAGATGAGGTAGGACTTGCCGGCCTGGCTTGGGCCGAACACGCCGACGCAGGTGGGACGCTTCGCCGATTGCGCGAGACGCTCCGCCTCCCGGCCGTCGCGGCGCAGCTTGCGTTCCATCGAGCCGCGATCCTGCGCGACCTTGGCGGCGTTGCGCGGATCGGCGATCCAGGCGAGCGCGTCGCGCGCCGCGTCGGACGTGGCCCCGCAAGCGGCGGCCAGGCGATCCTTTGCTCCCCCATCGATTATTTGTCGCCCGTCCATTCCCGCTCCGCCTAATTGATCGTCAAGACGCCCGTGTCGAGCCAGTAGCCGTCGTCCGCCGCCATCGTGTCGAGGCTGAGCTGCATCACCTTCGCGACCGCCGCGCCGTCGCGGTCCTGGGCATCGACGATCTTCAACTCCTCCTTGCGAGCCTCGCCCTCGTGGAACTTGTCGACCTCCTCGAAGTCGACGTCCTCGTCGGGCGCGCCGCGCTGCAGCGTCACCGTGATCGGCAGCTTGATGTTGGCGCGGCCGGGGCCGAGCGACATCTTGTAGAGCGGCGTCGCGGTCCAGCGTCGATGCGGCAGCTGCCGATAGCCGATGCGCATGGGCGCGTGGTAGATCACCTCGGCCTCGCCTTCCTTCACGCTGTTGCCTGACGATGAAAACAGCACGTTCTCCGGCATGATCTTGCCGCTGCGCTCCATCATGCCGAGGTAGCGGGCGGTCGAGCGCAGGCTGAGCCGATCGGTAAAGATCGTGAGGTTGATGATCTGCCGCTCCGCCAGCGCGCACAGCATGCCGCCAACGACGGTGGCGGTCTTCGGGTCCGAGATGCGGACGTTGTCGCGCGTCTTGAACGGATACCAGGCGCCGACACGATACTCGTGCATGGGCACGATGCGATCGGGCGCCACCGCCAGCTTGTTGACGAGCAGATCGACCGTCGCCGGGAGGCGCGAGGGACGCCCGGCGAGCAGCACCACATCGCAATCGAAGTGCTCGAGCACTTCCGCGATGTTGGTGAAGATCTCGTCGAGCACCGATGTCACGGCGGCACGTATGCGGCGGAAGTCGTAGTCGATCGCCACGTCGCGGACGGCGAAGGCCGATGTCGACAGGCGGTTCGCCTCACCCTCGAGATAGCTCTCGATGCGCGGCGAGGCGCCGACGATGCTGTCGCGAGCGATCAGCGTGCCGATCGTCAGCGTCTCGATGCTCTCCTCGGCGTCGCTGTCGGCGGCCTCGAAAGCGTGCAGCAGATCGATGCCGATCGGCCGCAGCACACCCAGCACGAACTGCTGGCGCAGGTGCTTGTCCTGCTCGGACATGTTGGCACGATTGCCGCCGAAGCGATTGTTCAGGAAATCGCGCGGCGCGGCGACGCCGCAGGCCGTCAGGTGGCGCTCGAAGCAGGGGATCGCCACCTGCTCGATCACCGCCTTCAGCACGTCGTCGCCGGCGATGCGGAAGCTCTCGCGAAACGTTTGCACCGGTACGATCGCGCGACCGCGCTCCTCGTAATAGGTGGTGATCATCAGATCGGTGGTTCCGCCCCCGATGTCGATGCTGGCGAGCCGCAGCGAGGGTCGCGCTTCGATGGTCTTGGGCGTCTCGCCGGCCTCGGCGAAGGGACGGCGGCGACCGGCGAGATCGAGGAAGCCGACGACATCGCCGCCGAACTTTCGGACGATCTCGGTGTAGATGTAGACGAACTGAACGCAGCTCGCCTCGTCCCAGCGCACGATCAGCTCGGGTCGTCGCAGGATGCTGCTCTTGGTCTTGCCCCAGCCCATCAGGTCCCAGACCAGCGACAGGGCGGCCTGGACGCGACTCCGCATGATGCGCTGCTCGCGCACCGGCATCGCCGATGGTAGGGTGAGGATCAAACGATTGAGCCGGCGCGGCGCGTCGGTGAAGGCGCGAGTCTGGCGGATCTGGTAGTTGTTGATCATCGACAACGCCTGGACGACGATCTCGCCGACCATCAGCGTGAAGAACGACGAACGCGAGAACGTCATCTGGCTCAGCATGCCGGTGAGGTCGCCGACCTCGCTTTTCGAGACGAGGCTCTTGTAGAGCCCCATCTCGCGCTCGACCTCGGCCAGGACGTCGCCGCGCGGGTTCATGTAGCGGGCGACCGCGCGCTGGATCAGCGGCGGCACGTCGGGGTCGTCGTAATCTTGCGCCTGGAAGCTCCAGGGCTGCATCACCGGGCTCGTGTCCCACAGATAGCGCTTCGGCGAGGACATGCCCGAGGTCTTCTCTGTGCCCTCGGCGATCTCACGAAAGCGCGCCGCCTCCTGGCCGATCCGCACCAGGCTCGGCCAGAGAAACGCCTTCAGCCGGCCCGAGCGGCGCGACAGGCGCTCCGGCCCGAAGTCCGCCTGGGCCAGCTCGACATGACTCTCGAACGGCTCGGAATAGGTTTTGTCGGGAACGGACAGGTCACGGAGCTGAAGCACCATCGAGTTGCCGAGATCGACATGGTCGCTGCCGACAAAGGATTCGATGAGGATGCCGCAAGACCGCGAGTTGCCGATGTCGAGCACGAGATCAATCGACACCGGCTTGGCGAACGGATCCTCCGACACGGTGTCGATCAGCTTGACGATACCGGGATCGACGAGACGCTCGATGATATGGAGGAGGGCGATGTAGCGCGCGATATGCTCGAAATGATGCTCGAGCTCGTCCTCGCGGAAGACGCGGCCGGGGCGCTGGCGCTTCTTGAAATCATGAAAGCATTCGCGCAGCCACGCGAGCAGCCATTCCTGGTAGTCGCTCACCGCTCCCGCGCCCTCGACGACGCGCTCGTCGGAGAAGAACCAGCCAAGGTCGTCGAAGCGGGTCGCCATCACGAACTCGCGCTCGTTCAGCGCGTCCTCCCGGCGCGGTCCTTCGTAGGCCGTCGCGTCACCGCCCTCGACGAGCTGGGTGTCGAAGGCGAGCACCAGTCGGTGGGTGGCGCCGGTCTCGGCCTTGTCGGTCGGCATCAGCCGCGCGCGCGCCCAATTGCTCGGCCCCTTGTCGAGCTTGGGATGCCCGCTGGCCGTGCGGCCCGGCAGCACCGCGAAGAACGGCATCGGCACCCAACGGTCGAGGAAGCATTCCAGCGCCTTGCCCGCGGAGATGTCGTACTCGTCATCGCCGGCCTGCAGCTTGTACGGCGGCTCCTCGTCGGGATCGACCTCGTTATATCCGGGCAGCAGCTGGAACGGCATGGTGCCGTCGGCGGCCTTTTCGGCTGGCAGCGGCCGCTCGATGAAGGTTCGCGCGGCGCGCGGGCCGGATGCGAAGTCGAACGCGAAGGTGAGAAACTGCACGCCGCTGTGCGGCACCAGGGTGATCGGCTTGCGGCCGGAGCGATCCATCGCGTGCGCGTCCTCAGGGCCGGGTGAAGATTGCGGCGATCGTGTGCGCCGATCCGCCGAGACTGGCGTGGCCCGGCGCAAGGCACAATGCGCGATGCCGGGCCGCTGCGAGCTCGGCCGCGTCGACGAGCGCCTGCAACTCGGCACCTTCGGCGAAGACCCGGGTTGTCGCGGTCGACAGGGGGCATGCATCGAGCCGCGTCAGGCCGAGCGGCCCGACGATTCCGCTGGCGGGAAGCAGCCGGTCGTAACTCCCGGCCACCAGGACGACGACTGCGATCCAGAGCAACGTCGGCAGCCAGAACCAGCGTCGCTTCGGCTTGCTGGCGGCCGCCTGTGCC
Source organism: uncultured Lichenihabitans sp. (assembly GCA_965214415.1). Taxonomy (GTDB): domain Bacteria; phylum Pseudomonadota; class Alphaproteobacteria; order Rhizobiales; family Beijerinckiaceae; genus RH-AL1. The sequence continues at coordinate 2,985,364 of CBDCBQ010000003.1, read as the reverse complement.
GTGACACCTGCGGCGACACCGCCGCCGACGCCAGCGACAACCGGCCGCGTGATCGGCTCGCCGGGGCGACGGATGCGGTCGCGGATCGGGCGCGGCACGCCCGCTTCGACATCGTGGCGGTGGAACCCCCAGTTGACGATCAGTGGCTGCTCGCCGTCCGCCCAGAGATCCTCGATCGGGAACGTCGTCGCCGCCGTGATGATTCGCGCGATGTTTGCCTTCTGCGTGCTCTCGCCGACGAGGCGGGCGGCGAATTCGCCGATGCGCCCGATCATGTCGGCAACCCGCTGGCGCAGCGCCTCGGCGTCGGGCTCGGGGAGCGACGCGATCGGGCGCGGGGCACGCGTCGTGTCGTTGTACCAGGCGCGCGTATCGGTCGACTCCGCCTCGAAGTCGGCGAAGAGCCGGCCGTACTCCGGGCCGAGCTCGCGTTCCAGGAACGGCGCGATGGTGGCGTGCTGCATCTCCTGCAGCCGCCCGGCCGCGCGCAGGCCAGCGAGGCGCGTGGTGGTGAAGCGGACGCCCGCCACCTCAGGGCCCCTTCGTCGGAGCGGGCGTCGGCTCGCCCGCCGGCGCGACGGGGCGGCATCCCGTGTCGGCGGCGCCGAAGGCGATATCGTGTGCCTTGAGGAAGCGTCGCAGCTCGGAGGCGTCGAGCGCCTGGAAATAGGTCGAGAACACCACCGTGCCCATCGCATCGGGCGACAGCCAGGAGTTAATCCCGACGGCGCAACCGCCGGCGTCGACGAGTGGGCCGCCGGAATTGCCGTGACCGATCTGCGCCGTGTGGATGATGGTCGCGACGCCGGCCGGCTGCTGCATCTGATGCGAGGTGACGATGCCCTGCGTGAAGTTCGCCTCGGGCAGGTTGTCGGACTGCGACGCCTTGATCGTCTCCAGCACCGCGCCTGGGTAGCCCGACGCCGTCACCGCATCGAGCCGCCCCGGCGCCACGCCGACCGAGAGCGCCGCGGTCCCGGGCTTCGGCTCGATCTGCAGCACCGCGATGTCCTGCGTGCCGCGCTCCGCCCCGGCGCCGACCGCTACAACGCGCGCCGGCACGAGGCCGCCGAGCGCGCGGCTCGCCACCCGCGCCTCCTTGGCGTCGCCGACGACGTGATGATTGGTGACGATGTAACGGTCCGAGACGAAGAAGCCGCTGCCGAGGCTGTGGTCCATGATGACGAGAACGGTGGCCTTTTCGAGCAGCGCGGCCAGCGAGCTGGTCTCCGGTTGCTTCGTCGCCGGATCAGTCGTCTCGACCTTGGTGCGCGTGGGCGATGGCGGCAGCAGCGCCGGTGCCCCGCGAGGGCCGTCCTCGGCGCGACAGACTTGCGCGGTCGCCGCGCCGCGCAGCTGCGCGAGACGTTCGCGGAGGGCGTCGTTTGTTTGTCGTTGCGCCTCGATCGCTTCCGTGCTCGGCGCGGCGGACGGGTAGGGGTAGCGAAGCACGTGGCCGAAGGCGAGCACGGCGAACGCGATCGCCGCCGCGCCCGCGGCGATCGCCGGAGCCAGCCAGGGGCGAACGGGACCGGTCGACCAGGCGGGGCCCCGCGCGGAAGGCGCGGCGGCTGCGATCGGCGCGGCGCCGGGCGGTACGGTGGCGCGCGCGACCTCTCGTTCGGCGTGCCGCCCGATCGCCGCGTCGAACGCCTGGGCTTCGATGGCGGTGAACGGCGGGGGCGGGATCGCCGGCAGGTATTGCCCGAGGCCATTGCGATAGTACGCCTCTCGCGCCTCCGCCGAAGCGGCGACGGCGTTTGGCAGCATGCCCCAGTTGTGGATCACCGGCTGGCCCGCCACAACCATCACGCTGTCGGGTGACAGGACGTGGAGCCAGGAGGCGAACACCGCGCCATGGCGCGAGTCGGACAGCAAGGTGGTGAAGCCGCGCAGCCGATTTTGCAGAAGATCGAGGAGCGGCCCACGCGCCGCGCCATCGACTTGTCGGAGCGGGAACGCCGCGCCTTCGCGATCGCAGTACCATGATACGTTGGGGTGGCCGGTAGCGCGATTGGTGCTCTTGACCGGCTCGGCGAACAGCGAGGCGACGTCGGCCCCGCACCGCGACCTCACCTCGTCGATGAGCGCCGCATAGGTGGCGAGCGCATCCCGCTCGTCGGCGCGGGCAAGGGTAATCTCGTGAAGATCAGTTCCGCCTAGAAAAAATCGGTTCGCGGACACGTCAAACACCAGGGCAGTAGCAAGGTGTCCATCTGTGCCACCGGCGAAGGCCCTCGGCAAGAGCGGTCGCGCGAGCCCATGGGTCCGGGAGCGTCAGGAGCGCGAGCCGCCCAGCCAGACCTCGACGCGACGGTTCTTCTCCATGCCGTCCGGTGCCCCGTTGCAGGCGACGGGCGCAACGCGACCGAGCCCCGTCACGAGCTTCGGCACGAGGCCCTTGTTCCGCAGCAGGGCGGCCACGCGATCGGCCCGCGCGCGCGACAGCGTGACATTGCGGCTGGCCGAGCCCTGGGCATCGCTGAAGCCGACGATCGTCACATCGCGCCCGCCCATCCCCGGCGTCTGCAGCGCCTTCACGAGGCGGTCGATGTCGCGAACCGCCCGCGTGTCGAGATCGAAGGAGCCGGTGCGAAAGCGGTAGGTGATCGACAGACGTCGACCGCCCGACGCGATCCGATTGAAGGCTTGGATCTGGCGCAGGTCCGCGGAGGAATCGCCGCCCGTCTTGGCGACCTGCGCGAGTGCGCCGGCAATGCGGGTGGCGGCATAGTCCGGCGTCGAGAGCCGCGGCAGAAGGTCGATGAAGCCCTTCCGGCCCACCTCGGCCTGTCCGGTCTGCCCGAGCGCGAAGCCGACGAACGCCTGCGCCGGCGCCGCGCCCGCGGCATCGGGCGCCTTCGTGTAGAGGAAGAGGCGGCGGGAGAGCGGATATTCCTCGGTGCGCACGAAGAAGTCGTCGGGCGCCGTCTCCATCCCGCAGTCGGCGACGATGCTGAGCGCCTTCGCGCGGCGGACATAGGCGAAGCCGGCAAAGCCGATCGCGGCCGGATCCGACGCGACCTGATCGCTGACCGCGTCGCTCGAGTCCATCAGCTGTGTCGCGGCCGCCACCTTCTCGCCTTTCAGCACCAGGCCGGCGAACGTATCGGCCGTGCCGGATTTGGCGTCGCGCCCGAGCAGGTGGATCGGCCCCGCCGTGCCGCCGACATCCTGCCAATTGGTGGTGCGCCCGGCAAAGATCGCGGCGAGCTGCGCCAGCGAAAGGTGCTGCAACGTATTCGCCCGGTTGACCAGCACGACCAGCCCATCGAGGGCGAGCACGTGTTCTTGCTCAGGCGCGGAGGCGTCGCCGAACCCGCTCGTCGCGAGGGTTGCTTTCTCGTCGGGCTTGATTGGGCGCGATGCCATGCCGACATCGGCCGAGCCGTCAGCCAACGCCGAAAACGCTGTCGCGGACCCGTGCCGCGAAAGGTGCGCGGTCATCGTGCCGGCCGCCCCCTCCGCCTGGAATGTTTGCTCGGCGGCGCTGCCCTCGATCGTCCAATGCGGGTGCGCCTCGCCGTTGGCTACCGCGTATCCCTCGATGAGCGCGGGCATCAGCTCGTCGCCGATCGTCGTGGACCCGGCGAACCGCAGCGCGATCGCGCCGGTCGCGGCCTGCGGGACCGCCGCGGCAGCATGGTGTCCCGAGATCGAGAGGACGGACGACGCCGGCAGCTTCACGAGGCCGTAGTCGGTCCGCACCGAATAGATGCCGTCCGTGAGGCCTTTCAACTCGCCAGTGAGAACGCTGCCGTCGCGCATCGTGAATGTGTCGGCGGCCGCGGCGTGCAGGAGCAAAAGTCCGCAGGCCGCGGCGAGGACCGCGCGCCGCGATGAGGTGGCGGCAGCTTCAATCAAGCGAGTCATCAAAACCAGCCGGCAATGTCGCAGGAGGCACCGCCGTTAGCACGCATTGAGGGCTTGAACCTAACGTCGCCCACGGCTTTCTCCTGCTGCCGATGCTCGAGTTGCCGCGCGCGAGGAATTCCGCGAGAGGGAAAGCCAATAGTCGCGGATTTGGCCGCTACTTGACCTTGGACGCTCGACCGTCGTGACAGACCTGATGGGGATCGACTTACCCAGCCCCTGCCGCGCGAGCGCCGGGCGATGCGGCTCGGCGCCTCGGCCTACATCCAGATCAGGTCGGCCGGCGGATGCTAACGAACGGACGACACGCCATCCTGCACGACCTGCTGGCGCCGACCCCGGGCCGCCTGTGGCGCACTTTGGAGATCACGCCGAGCGGAACGCACCGATCGGCGAGGTCGCCACGCGCGCGCTGCTCTACGTCGCGCTGCTCACTATGTTTCCGATCGCGATCAACCTCGTGTTCAACATCTTCTTCGGCCGCCATCCCGAGCAATCGTTGCGCGAGGGGCTCGCCGCGCGGCTCGCGGTCGCCTCCGATCGATCGGCGGGCGCGACGCGGACAGCGGCAAGCGGCTCCAGGCGGTTGTCTTGCAAGGCAACGTCGAGCTGGCGACCGAGCTCAAGATGATCGCGCTGTTTCACCGGCTGCCGCGCGACACCGTCGGTCGACTGAAGGCGCTGATCACGCTGAGCTACGCGCTTCTCCTGACCGTCGCGGCCCTGCCAGCAGAGGCAACGACGGACCAGATGGACGATATCGCCGCGCGGACAAACCACCTCGCGGGCTTGATCCGGAGCCTCCCAGACAAGATCGATGCACCGTCGCCCGACGCGCCTCAGCAAGGCGAGGCTCAGGCCCGCTCGAAGTTCTGGCTCGGCTCGCGCGACGACGCCGGCGCGGCGGGATCGGCGGCCGGCGGCCCAGCGCGCGCGACGCGTTTGTGACCCGACCGAAGCCGGCGGGCGTTTCGGTACCGCAACCCGCATCGATCAGCCAGGATGCGTCGCCGCGATGAACCGCGAAGGCGATGATCGTCCTTCAGGACGAGCCCTCGTGGCGGCATCGGGCAACGAGGAGCCCGGCGACGCGGTCGAACAGTGCCGACGCGGCGTCGTGCGGCTTGTTGCGTCCTAGATCTTGCATGTCTACCGCTCGACGCGGCGTTCCGAGCGAGGAATGAATGCAAGTAGATCCTGTGGTTTTCTTCGAGATGTTCGAACAGTCCGATTATGCTCGCGTCCTGGAGGTGATGGAGGACCGTGGTCGACTGCCGGCGCTTTTTGACGATTGGGAGCTGAAAGCTCAGTCGGGTGTGCGCGCGCTCGAGAGAAGTGGTTTCACCGTCGAGCGTAGGCTTGTCAGACCCGGGGAGTTCGCGGCGTGGTGCGAAGAGCGGGGACTGAGAACCGACGCACGATCGCGCCATAAGTTCTGCAACCCGCAGCTTCAAAGACCTCCTGAGTGAGAGAAAGCGAGAGCCCGGCCGCGCGCGAGCGGATGACGAGGTGTCTGTTGCCTCTGCGGCCTGTGGCAAGCTGTCCGCGCACGCGGCGGTGTGACGTGTAATCGTCCGCGGTTTCTCGCCAGGCCCTTCCATGGCTCCGGATCGCGACAGGGGACCTGCATCAATTCGCGCCTCGCTCTGGCTGCATGCTCCGGCGAGAACCCAGGATGGACAACGCCTCCCTGCAACTCGATTTTTCGCCCACGCGAGAGGAGGCGCTCGCTCGCCTCGATCGTTTTCTGCGGAATGCGGGGTGGCACTACGCCGCCCATCGCAATGGCGATCCCGGACCCGAGCAGCGCGGCGACACCTCTGTCTTGTCGCCATACCTGCGCCGCCGCATGATCGACGAGCGCGAGATCGTCGCTGCCGTGCTGCAGGCGCAGGGGCCAAAGCGAGCTGGCAAGTTCATCGAGGAGATATACTGGAGGACTTATTGGAAGGGCTGGCTCGAGGCGCACCCGGAGGTTTGGACTCGCTTTCTCGCCGAGCGCGACGCCGCGCACGATCGAATGGCACCGGGTGTGGCCGAGACTTTCCGGCAGGCGGAGAGTGGCACGACTGGCATCGAGGGCTTCGACGATTGGGCTCGAGAGCTTGTCGCGACAGGTTGGCTCCACAACCATGCGCGTATGTGGTTTTCCTCGATCTGGATCTTTACACTGGGGTTGCCTTGGCAACTTGGCGCTGACTTCTTCTTGCGCCACCTCGTCGATGCCGATGCCGCCTCCAACACGCTCTCGTGGCGCTGGACCGCTGGTCTGCAAACCAAGGGCAAGACCTACCTCGCGACAGCGGCGAATATCGCGCGCCACACCGAAGGCCGCTTTGAGCCCAAGGGTTTGGCGACAAAGGCGACGGCCTTGGAAGAAGAGCCGACTGCTCGCGTGCACCCGATTGCGAAGGACGCATCCATGCCGACGGGCAAGGCGCTGCTGCTCGTCACCGACGAGGATTTGACGCCGGATTGGTTACGCCGACCCTTCTCGGCGGTGGTGGTGCCCGGTGGCGTCGAGGTCGGGCAACGTGGGTCGCGCGGCGCAGTCGCGTCGTCCTTCGCCGAAGGCTCACTGGACGATGCCGTGGCTCGCTTGAGTACGGCGGGGACGACCGTTTCGCAGATCGCGGGGCTTGCCACCGAGGCAGTCATCGCGGCCGCCGAGGCAGCTGGGACGCGGGTGGTGGTGACACCGTATGCTCCTGTTGGGTCCACCGCTTCGGCGTTGGACGTGCTCGCAAGAGACTTGGCCAAGGAAGGTTGTATGCTCGTGCAGCCGCGGCGAGCGTGGGACGACGCCTTTTGGCCCCACGCGACGCGCAGCTACTCCCACCTGCGTAAAGCGATCCCGGAGGCACTCGCTGGTATCTGCCTATAGCAATTCTCGCAGTTCTCGGGCTCGCCGAGTCCTGTTCTCACCGATATCCCTCGGACCGGATGGCGGGGCGCGGAGACCGCCGAGGTCAAGGTCGCCGGCGTCGCCTAGGCTCGCTCCTCTCGGAGTGACATCGCGGACCTGCGACCTTCTTCAGCGATATCGTCGGCGCGGGCTGCAGGTCTCGTTCTCGAACGACGCATCCAGGAAGGAGACGGAGGTCCACGCCCGCGCGGTTGTCCCCCGTGACAATGGCGATAGCGTATCAGATCGCTCCGGGCTGCTACGGCTAGAACCGAGCTTGGTCGAGCAAGATGGCCAATGCCAGCGGCGACGGAGATGAGCGCGATGGCCGACGAACTGCCCGAGCTGCCGGACGGCGCCTTCGACAAGCAGGACGACGGCGACGACACGACCTTCTACGCGCCGCCACGACTTGTGACCCACATCGACGATCGTGCCACGGCGGCGCTGACCGCATTCTACGACGCGGTGCTGCCCTCAGACGGGCGGCTGCTCGATCTCATGTCGAGCTGGGTCAGCCATCTGCCGCCGGAGATGCACTTTAACGAGGTGATAGGCCACGGCATGAACGCGGCCGAGCTCGCCGCAAACCCGCGTCTCTCTCGATCGTTCGTGCAGGATCTCAACCGCCGGCCCGAGCTGCCGCTCGAAACGGCGAGCTGCGACGCCGGGCTTTGCTGCGTCGGCGTGCAGTACCTCCAGCGTCCAGTGGCGGTCTTCGCCGACGTCCGGCGCGTACTGCGGCCGGGCGCACCGTTCGTGGTGAGCTTCTCCAACCGTTGCTTCCCGACGAAAGCGGTGGCGATCTGGCAGGCTCTCGACGAGAGTGGTCACGCGGCGCTGGTGCGGCTCTACCTCGAGCGAGCCGGGTTCGAGGCCGTCGAAACGCACATCCTCGCTGACGGTCGTCGCAGCGATCCTCTCGTCGCCCTCGTTGGGCGGGCACCTTGTGCCCCGCCGGCAGGCTAAGTCACGCACCTGCCACGAGGCGCCTCTCCATCAACGCTCTACGGCGCCAGTCGCTCGAGACGTTCGATCCATTCGGCGTAAGGCGTCGCCCGCGCCATTCTGCGATTGTAGTCAGGCGCACCGTCCGTCCACCAGGTCGGCCCGCGCTCACCCAAGGCGATCTTGGCCTCATCCACCGCGGCGCGCGCGAGCGCGAGCTTCTCTGGATCACCTCGGGCATCTTACACGCCGCGCCGGGCTGCCATCAGCTCGTTGACGAGTGCCTGCCGGCGCTCCGGCTCGAGGGTTGGATTCGAACTGCGCCAGAGGCGCCCGCGAACAACGAAATAGCGACCGTCCGGTGTGGTGGGATATTTCATGCAAGGATCAACGTCTCGCCGGCCAAGGCTGCCGCAGGCATGGCGTCCTGCTGCTCCGCCAGGAGCCTGTAGCAGCCGTGGACGAGCAGGTCGCCCGCCGACCAGACCTTCGAGCCAGGAGCACAAGCATTCTCCGGTGAGGCTGACGACAAGGGTGACTTGCACCTTTGCCTTCGGCCAATCTGCCACAGACATCGCAGGCCGACCTACGGGGCCGGTAAAACCGCGGGTCAGCCACACCGGGTGTCTGGCATGCGGCCTCAGGCGAGGCAGATGCCGGGCACGGCGATAGGTCGAAAAAGATGCGGGCTGGCCGTCGCGCTCTCGGGATAGGGGACGCCGTGCTTGGCGAAGTCGGGATTGGACCACGCGGCCTTGTAGAGTGCGACCGAACCCCCGATGGCATAGTTCACGCACGCGCCGCTGCCCGCGATGCCGCGGTGGAGCTGGGTCGAGATGTAGCCGGGTTGTTTCTTCATGATCGCCGCAGCCGCCGCCCAGGCCGCGATGAGCTGGTCCGCATCCTCGGGCGCGACCTCGAACTCCGACAAGCCCGCTGGGGGGCAGTATTCGTTCGACCAGCAGAAGGGAGACGTGCTCGCCGTGATGGATGCGCTTGGCCTCGGCAAAGTCACCCTGGTCGGGCACGATTCCTGCGGTTCGGTGGCCCTGAACTTCGCGCTCGACCACTTGGACCGGATCAAGGCCGTCGGCCTGATGAACAGCTTCTACGCCAGCAGTCCCGTCGGCAGGCTCCCCGAACTGATCGCCTTGTTCGCCGAGCCCTCGTTGCGGCGATTGGCGAGGGCGTTTTTGACGGATCCCAAGCAACTGACCTGACTGCTCGATTTTCAGAACAAGGGCTTCAAGGTGCACATGCGCGAAGCCCAGAAACGCGGGTTCGACGAGATCCTGCAGCCGATCGTGCGGACGAATTTCTCTCAGCAGCCGAGCGCGGCCACGGCGTTCGCGCAGATGACGGCGCACTTGCATCGCGAGATGGCGGCAAGCTCGCACCGTCTCGACGAGCTCGGCAAGGCAGCATTTCCGGTGAAGCTGATTTGGGGCGACAAGGACCCTACCTCGACGGCGAGGTCGCGCAGCTGACCGCCTCGCAGTGCCGAGACGGCATTGTCAGCTTCGTCAACGCTGGCCACTGGCCGCAGATCGAAGCGCCCGACGAAGTCGCGCGCCTCCTCCTCGGCGAGGGTGAAGGAGCAAACGAGCTGCGGGATCGCCCGACCGAACCGACGCTCGGGATCTTTTGACCCCGCGCCCTAGGACAATTGTCCGTGTGGTCCCAAACCGATCCCCTCCCGCAGCCGAAAGAGCATCGTTGAGCGACCTCCTGATCTGGCTGTAGAAGCCCACGGCGGCTGGCAACGATGGTCCGAGGTGCGAAAGCTGACGGTGCGCGCGTCAATCGGTGGTGCGCAGTGGAGCCTCGAGGGCAAAGGAGGGCTATGGCGCAAGAATGAACCTCGGCGTTCAAGTGTACATTTCATCCAGTAGGTTGGCTGAGGCAATGTAGTCGAACGCGTCGGCGTTAAATCCTCGGCTGGATGCCAAGGCGATAGCCCATGCCGCGGCGGCGCGACCGCCCCAAGCGTCAGGCGGACCAGTCAATTTGTCGGTTGATGTGCCCCGATAGTGCTCGGCCTCGAAATCGTAAAAGGATCCATTGATGTTGCGGAAGGCGGCACCGCCGCGCGTTCCGTAGAAGGCAGCCTCGATGCGTGCAGCCTGTCCGGCATTGAGATGCCACGAGCAGGCAAGACGAACGGCTGCGCCCCCGTCCAGCGAGAAGTTCGCCGTCGCGTAATCTTCGGTTGCGCCACCTGATGCGAGCGTCGCGCCATCGCGGAAAAGCGACGCGGATACCGGACCTGTGGTTTGAGGAAAACCCATGGTCCAGAGCGCGAGATCGACAAGGTGGATTCCAAGATCGATCAGGCAACCGCCGCCCGACTGGGCTCGATGGTAAAACCAGGGCTTGTCTGGTCCATACGCGTTGTGGAACGTGAGGTCGATCGCGAAGATATGGCCGAGTGCGTCCGCCTGGATCAACTCGGCGATCCGACGCAATCCCTCCGCATGACGATAGGAGAAGTCCACCGTTAGCAAACGATTGGCCCGGGACGCCGCCGCGACCACGTCCGCTGTCTCCCGTCCGTTTCGACCTAGAGGCTTCTGACAGAAGACGGCGGCACCGGCCTCGAGGCAGCGTATGGCTTGATTTGCGTGGAGGGCATTCGGCGTTGCGATGGCCACGCCATCGACACCGATCGCGATGAGCTCCTCAAGGGTTTCGACGTGCACCGCGGCGGGTGAGCGGATCGTCGCTGCCTCGCGCATCTCCATCGAAGGATCGCAGATCGCGACCGCCTCGACGGCACCGGTGGCGAGCATCGCCTCCATACGATGCGAGCCGATCCAACCAACGCCCAAGAAGCCGATGCGCGGTTTGCTCAAGTTGCCGCGCTTTCGAACGTGATCAACGCTTTGACGAAGCCGCCCGGCTTGTCGCGCGTTGCGTCGAGTGCCTCGCCGAGCCGCTCCAGTGGGTAGCGGTGAGTGTAGAGGGGCGTGGGATCCAGTCGGCCGTCGCCAAGCGCTGCAATTGCCTCGCGCACGCCGCCTAGGCAGACATCGACGTTGCGCTCGTGCGCGTTGACGACATCGATGCCTTTCCAGTTCCACGCCTGCATGTTGACCTGGCGTGGACCGTCCTGGTGATACCCCGCGACGATCAGCTTGCCGCCTTCACCGACCAACTCACCGGCGAGGTCGAGCGGCCATTGCTTGCCGACCGCCTCGATCACACGTTCGCACATACGGCCGCCGGTAAGCCGCTTCATGGCCTCGATGATCGCCCAGTGGTCGTCCATGACGATCGTCTCGGCGGCGCCGAAGCGCCGCGCCAGCTCGAGGGATTCGGCGCGTCGGGAGATCGCCACAACGCGCGCTCCGGCCTCGCTCGCGAGCCGCGTCAGTATCGCACCAAGAAAGCCGATACCGACGATCGAGACGGTTTGCCCCGGGACGATCGCGCTGCGCCGAAATATATTGAACGCGCACGCCAGCGGCTCGCCCGGCACGCTCGCCGCGTCAAGCGACGCGGGCAGCGCGAGGAGCATCGTCGCTTTCGCCACGTCGTATTCCGCGAAGCTCTTGAACGACAGCCCTGTCACCCGATCACCGAGCGCCAGGCTCTCGATGGATGTGCCGAGCGCGTCGACGATGCCCCACGCCTCGTGGCCGAGGGCGCCGGGCTCGCCTGGATAGGTCAGCCACGGGAGGCCCTGCCAAGGACCGAGGTTCGAGGCGCAGACGCCACAACCCTCGACGCGGATGCGCACCTCGTCGGAGCCGGGCATGGGGATCGGCACCGTTTCGATCCTGATCTCGCCCGGTGCGGCGAGCACGGCCGCGCGCATCATCCGCGCTTCCGCGAAGGGGCGGTCACGGGGCATGCGAGGGATCGGCGATGAACGCCTCGAGCGCGTCGCAGGCGACATCATCGGTCATCTGGCGCGGTGGGTGCTTGCAGAAGAACGCGGAGGCGCTCTCGATCGGACCGCCAAGCCCGCGGTCGCGCGCGAGCTTGGCGCAGCGGATCATGTCGATCGCGACGCCGGCTGAGTTCGGACTGTCCTCGACCGACAGCCGCATTTCGAGATTCATCGGCACGCCGCCGAAGAGACGGCCCTCCATGCGAAGGAAGCAAACCTTGTTGTCGTTTTGCCAGGCAACGTAGTCGGAAGGGCCGATGTGGATATTCTCGTCCTCCAGGCGCCGCTCGGCAACGGACTGGACCGCTTCGGTCTTCGAGACCTTCTTCGATGCCAGCCGGCTGTGGTTGGACATGTTGAGGAAGTCCGTGTTTCCGCCCGTATTGAGCTGATAGGTCCGGTCGAGAGCCGCGCCGCGCCGACGGAAAAGGTCGGTGAGCACACGGTGGATGATGGTCGCGCCGATCTGCGCCTTGATGTCGTCGCCGAGGATCGGCACGCCCGCCGCACGAAAGCGCCCCGCCCAGCCCGGATCGCTGGCGATGAAAACGGGGATGGTGTTGACGAAGGCAACACCTGCCTCCAGCGCGCACTCCGCGTAGAATTCGCTCGCCAGCTGGCTGCCGACGGGCAGGTAGTTCACCAGGACATCGGCCGCGACCTCGCGAAGGCGCGCGACGATCTCGGCGCGGGTGGGCTCGGGCGCGTCCGCGAGAAGAAAAGTACGATTCGCGTCGAAATGATCGAGCATGTGCGCGGCGATGCCGTCCAGCTTGCGGCCCATCGCGATGATGGCGCCGGTCGCCGGCACGGACGGCTGAAAGACCGCCGTGCAGTTCGGCTCTGTAAAGATCGCCGCGGCGACATCGTGCCCGACCTTGCGGCGATCGACGTCCCAGGCCGCCACGATGTGGATGTCGGAGGGCGTATAGCCGCCGATCTCGGCATGAAGAAGCCCGACCATGTCGTTGCTTCCCACACCATAATAGGAGAGCCCTTGGACCAGCGAGCTGGCGCAATTGCCGACGCCGACGAGGGCTACGCGGACGGTCTTTCTCGACGCCTCAAGCACGCGGCACACCGGACGCGGATGTCATCGGCGCCGGCCGCGACGGCGCGTAACGATCGATCATCCAGGCGCAGAAATCCGCGAAGGCCTGCGGGTCGACCGCCGGGCTCGTGTGATGCGGCGCTACGCCGAGATGCGCCGGCGTGAAGCAGAAGGTCAGCGTGACGTCGAAGTCGGCGAGCGCGGCCATCTGCCGGTCGAACCAGTCGAGCGCGCCGGGGCGAAAGCTATCGGCCCAAGAGAGGCCGGTGCGGAGCTTGCGCGTGCCGAGCCGCTTCATCCACCCGACCGCGTCGTCGAGCCGGGGATCATCGAAGTGAAACCATTGCATCAGCCCCATGTCGCCAGCAACGCCCGCGTAATCTTGGAGCGCGGGCTTTGGCGTTCCGTCCTCGCGGATGAGGCCCATGTAGAAGTGACGGTAATAGCTCGAGCCTTCCGCCTCGCGGTGCCGCGTCTCGGCGCCCCAGGCCAGCGGCAGGTCGTAAAGCGAGTACCAGAACACGCGCGGCACACGGCCGATCAGGAGCTCGGCCGTTCGTTTGATGCCGAACACCTGCACCTCCTCGGCGCCGAACGATCCGACGCCGACCTCCGTCACCCAGACCGGCTTGTCCGTGACCGCCTCGATCTCGGCGATCTTGTCTGGCCACGCATGGATCGGCCACAGGTTCCAATCGAGTGGAAAGCCGTGCACGGCCACGGCATCGACGGCTTCGAGCGCGCCGCGCGCCTCGATGCGCTTCAACCAAAACGGATCGATCGGCGACATGCCGCCGAGCACGCGCGTGATGGCGGGGTTCGCCGCACGGATCGCGGCGCCCGCGCGGACCACGGTCTCGGCGTAGATGATCCATTCCGGGTCGAGCGCTATATCCCAATGCGATTTGTTGTTCGGCTCGTTCCAGATCATCGCCGCTTCGATCACGTGCTCTTCTCCGCCGGGTGGACGGCCATGCGCTCGCTCGCGTCGGCGTAGGGTATCGGCGCGACCCGGCAAAGATAGACCTCTGCCTCAGGTCGACTTTCGATCGAGAAGCCGGCGGCACGCAGCATCGCCTCGGAGCAGGCTCGGTTCGGTGCCCACCAATTGCTCCAATCGTGCGCGTATTCGCGCTCGATGAAGTGCATCTTCGGATAGCCCGGTGCATCGAAGTAATCCGGCGGATCGAACGTGCCGGGGACATGAAACGGATAGTCCGCCGGCACGTCGGCCACCGCCTCGGTCCCGCGCTGCATCGTTTGAAACAGCAGCATGTCGCCGGCCACATGCTCGCGGATCAGATCGAGCGCGAGTAGGGGATGGCGTAAGTGATAGAGGACGCCCATGAAGATGACGAGGTCGAAATGCTCGCCGAGCCGGGCCACGTCGTAGACGGAAAGCTTTCGGAACTCCACGTCGTCGCTGCCAAGCGCCCGCGCGGCGAGGCGCGCTTGCGCGAGATAGCGCTCGTCGCTGTCGATACCGATGACCCTGCTGGCGCCGCGTCGCTTCATCTCCAGCGCGTAGAAGCCGGCGTTGCAGCCGATATCCAGCACGCTCTTGCCCGTCAGATCCTCCGGCAGGGCATGCGCGAAGCGCTCGAACTTGAAACGGGGATAATCGCCGAGGAAATGGTCCGGCGCGGTGTGGACGCCATGGCCGAGGTCGATGTTGTGGAACCAGGGGGCGAGTGTCTCCACCTCATCACGAAGCGTATCGGCTCTTCCGCCGCGTTGGTCACGATCGGTCAATGGATGCGCTCGTTCAACGCGACGATCCGCGTCCGGCCGTCCGCGCGATCAAGCGTCGTGACCGAGGCGGGATCGATGTCGAAGGCGAAGATGCGATCGGCGCTCAGGCCGAGATAGTACGCCACGATGGCGCGTATGATGTCGCAATGCGTGACGCAGACGACGACATCGCCCGAAGGGATCGCTTCCAAATGCCGCAGCGCGCGCTCGGTGGCGGACCACATGGTCTCGCCGGACGGCGTCGCGGCGCTGCCGCGGTGCGCGTTCCATCTTTGCCAATCCGGCTCGTCGTCGAGATCGCGAAACGACCGTCCCATCCATTCGCCGAAGTCGATCTCGTCGAGGTCGTCGACTGTCTCGACCGCGAGCCCATGCCCGCGCGCGACGATCGACGCGGTCTCCATGGCTCTTCGGCGCGGGCTGCTTTGGATCTTGCTCAGTGGCAGGCGAGCCAACCGTTCGGCGAGGCGCGCGGCTTCATCCTTGCCACGGTCGTCGAGCGGTATCTCGGACCGGCCACTCAACACGGTGCCGACCTCGGCGTGGCTCGCATGGCGTGCAAGAAGGATCATCAAGCTCTGGCGTCGGGGGAACTGTGAGCATCAACATAGAAGCTAATTGCATGATGGTCCAGCGGCGTCGCTCGACTTGTTGCGTTCCTCGACTTGTGTGTTCCTCGACTTGCATTCCGTAAACAATAGGAACAATAAAGAAGAAGAAGCTGCTACGCGGGCGCATGTCGATTATGTGCTACGTGATTTGACACGAGAGGCTGCCGAGAGATCTTGGAGAAGGTACTCATCACCGGCGGCGCCGGCTTCATCGGCCGCTTTGTCGCCGACGAGCTGCTCAGCCGCGGCAATGAGGTTCGTGTCCTCGACAGCTTGATCGACCAGGTGCACGGCGCCGTCGATGGATCGGCGATGCTCAATGACGAAGCAGAGTTCATCCGTGCCGATATACGCGACAAGGCGGCGGTGGCCAGGGCGCTCGAGGGCGTGGGCAGCGTGATCCATCTCGCCGCGGAGGTCGGCGTTGGGCAATCGATGTACGAGGTCGAGCGCTACACGTCGACGAACGACGTCGGCACGGCCGTCCTCTTCGAGGCGTTGATCGACAAGCCGGTGCGCCGCGTCGTCACGGCCTCGTCCATGAGCATCTACGGCGAGGGACTCTACAAGGATGCCGACGGACAGCACGTCGAAGACGCCGCGCGCTCGGGCATCGTCGACGGGCAGCGGAACTGGGAGCCGACCGATGCGCGCGGACGCCCGCTTGCGCCGGTGGCGACGCCGGAATGGAAGCGGCCAAATCTCGCGTCGATCTATGCGCTCAACAAGTACGTGCAGGAGCGCACGACGCACATCATGGCCGCGCCCTACGGGATCGAGGGCGTGTGCCTGCGTCTCTTCAACGTCTACGGACCGGGGCAAGCGCTCTCCAATCCCTACACCGGCGTGCTGGCGATCTTCGCCGCGCGGCTCCTCAATGGCCAGCAGCCGATGATCTTCGAGGACGGCAAGCAGCGCCGCGACTTCGTCCACGTGCTCGACGCCGCGCGTGCCTTCGCCGACGCGCTGACGCTGCCCGGCGCGGCCGGTGGCACCTTCAACATCGGCTCCGGCCACGATCGATCGGTCACCGACATCGCCATCGACCTGGCGCGCGCGATGGGCAAGAACGCCATCGAGCCGGAGATCCTCGGCAAGGCGCGCACGGGCGACATCCGTCATTGCTTCTGCGACACGACACTGGCCGCCGACAAGCTCGGCTTCGAGGCTCGGCAGGATTTCGGCAAAGGCCTCGCCGATCTCGCTTCGTGGGTCGCGGAGCAAACCGCCAAGGACAGTGTCGGGCAGATGCGCGCGGAGCTGGAAGCGCGGGGGCTGGTCGCGTGACGGCGCCGGGCGACGATCGTCCCGTTCTCGTCACGGGCGGCGCCGGCTTCATCGGCAGCAACATCGCCGATCGGCTGGCACGCGAGGGACATGACGTCATCGTCTACGACGCGCTGGCGCGGGCGGGCGTGGACGCAAATCTTCATTGGCTCGAGTCACGCCATGGCGCGCGTATCACGCGCATGATCGCCGATGTCCGCGACGCGCCTCGGCTCGCGGAGACCGTCGCGCGGGCCAAGGCCGTGTTCCACATGGCGGCGCAAGTCGCGGTGACGACGAGCCTGGTCGATCCGCGCGAGGACCTCGAGATCAACATGCTCGGGACGATGAACCTGCTGGAGGCGCTGCGCCGCCACGCGCCCGACGCGCCGTTGATCTTCGCCTCCACCAACAAGGTCTACGGCGACCTCGGCGACCTCGAGTTCACGCTGAGGGGGGATGCCTACGAGCCGGACGATGCCGAAGTCCGCACTAACGGAATAGGCGAGGGCCGCCCGCTCGATTTCCATACGCCGTACGGCTGCTCGAAGGGCGCCGCGGACCAATACGTCCTCGATTACGCCAGATCCTTCGGGCTGCGCACCGTCGTCATGCGCATGAGCTGCATCTACGGCCAGCGGCAGATGGGCACCGAGGATCAAGGTTGGGTCGCCCACTTCCTGATCCAGGCGCTCACCGGCGCGCCGATCTCGATCTTCGGAGACGGCTGTCAGGTGCGCGACATTCTCGACATCGCGGATGCTGTCGAGGCATACATGGCGGCCTGGGCGCGCATCGACGAGGTGTCCGGACGTGCCTTCAACCTCGGCGGCGGCCCGACGAACGCGGTCAGCCTGCGCCGCCTGCTTGCCTATGTAGGCGACCTCATCGGCCGTGATGTCGACGTCAGCTATTTGAATTGGCGTGCCGGCGACCAGCGATACTTCGTCGCCGATACGCGCGCGGCGCAAGACTCGCTCGGCCTCGGCGAGCGTACACCCTGGCGGGCGGGCGTCGAGCGGCTGCTCGGCTGGCTGGCGGAGGCGCGTGGGCTGGAGCACCTGCCGGTTCTCAAAGCCGCGGAAGCCGCGGCATGACGCGGCCCTGCCGCATACTCATGACGGTCGACGCGGTCGGCGGAGTCTGGCAGTACGCCACCGAACTTTGTCGCGCCTTGGCGCCGCGCGGCTACGAGCTGGTGCTGGTCTGTCTCGGCCCGTCACCGTCGTCATCAAGGCGGGACGACATCGCCGCCATAGCGGGCGTCGAATTCATCGACACCGGGCTCGACCTCGACTGGCTGGCGCCCGATGCCGCGACGGTCGCCGCCACTGCCGTGACGATCGCGGCGCTGGCCGTGACGACGCGCGTGGACATCGTCCACCTCGCCCAGCCCGCGCTCGCCGCCGAGGCCTCCTTTTCGGTGCCCATCGTCGCGGCGGTGCACAGCTGCGTCGCGACCTGGTGGGACGCCGTGCACGGCGGCGAGCCGCCGGCGAGCTTCGCCTGGCAGACCAAGCGCGTGTCCGAAGGTCTGCGGCGCGCCGATGCCGTGGTCGCACCGAGCCGCGCCTTCGCCGAGGCCGTCGCGGGCGCCTATGGGTTGCCGGCCTTGCCCGAGGTCGTGCCGAACGGCCGGACGCCGTTTGTACTCCCGCCAATCGCGCCGGAGCGCTTCGCCTTCACCGCTGGACGGCTCTGGGACCGCGGAAAGAACATTGCTGTCCTCGACGGGGTTGCCGGTCGCCTGCATGTGCCGCTGCAAGCCGCCGGCCCGCTCATCGGCCCGAACGGGGAGGGCATCAAACTCCATCACATCGCGGCGCTCGGCCCGCTGGACGACCAGGCACTCGCGAGCCGCCTGGCAGGCAATCCAATCTTCGTCTCGGCGGCGCGCTACGAGCCGTTCGGCCTCGCCGTGCTCGAGGCGGCGCTCGCCGGCTGCCCGCTCGTCCTCGCCGACATCGCCAGCTTCCGCGAGCTGTGGGGCGGCGCCGCGCAGTTCGTCGATCCAGACGACGAAGACGGTTTCGTCTCCGCCATCGAGGCCTTGCTGGCCGACGATCCCGCGCGCGCCCGATGGGGAGCAGCCGCGCGGCGCCACGCGGCACGCTTCGCACCTTCGCGCATGGCCGAGGCGATGATGGCGATCTACGCGCGCGTCCGCTCCGGACGCGACGCGCGGTGTGCCGCGGCATGAGGATCGTCTATTTCACGCATTCGCTGCTTTCCTGCTGGAACCATGGAAACGCGCATTTCCTGCGCGGCGTGCTGCGCGAGCTGATCGCCCGCGGCCATCACGTCCGGGCGCTGGAGCCCGGCGGCAACTGGAGCCTTTCCCACCTTCTCGCCGACCACGGCGATGTCGGCCTCGACGACTTCCGCTCGGCCTATCCCGAGCTGCGCGGCAAAAGCTTCGAGCCTGGCGTCGATCTCGATATGCTCATCGACGATGCCGATCTGGTCATCGTGCACGAATGGAACGAGCCCGCGCTCGTTGCCGCCGTCGGCGCATCGCGTAAGCGTGGAGGCGCCTTCACGCTTCTGTTCCACGACACGCATCATCGCGCCGTGAGCGATCCTGAGGCGATCCGCGCCTTCGATCTCGCCGGTTACGATGGTGTCCTCGCCTTCGGCGAGGCCCTCGCCCAGGTCTATCGGCGTTGGGGCTGGGGCAAGCGCGTCTGGACCTGGCACGAGGCCGCCGACACGCGCCTGTTTCATCCACCGGACGAGGACGTCGAGCGCAAGGGGCTCGTGTGGATCGGCAATTGGGGGGACGGCGAGCGCACCGAGGAGATCGAGGCGTTTCTGCTGCGTCCCGCCGCTGCCGCCGGACTGCCGCTCGATGTCTATGGCGTGCGCTATCCGGACGAGGCCAAACGAATGCTGGCGCGCCACGGCGCCACCTATCTCGGTTGGGCGCCAAACGCCCGCGCGCCGCGCATCTTCGCGCGCCACCTCGCGACGGTGCACGTGCCGCGGCGCTATTACGCGACGATCCTTCCCGGCATTCCGACGATCCGCGTCTTCGAGGCGCTTGCCTGTGGCCTGCCGCTCGTCTCCGCGCCCTGGCTCGACGCGGAGCATCTTTTCCGGCCGGGCGAGGACTTCCTCGTCGCCCGCGACGGCGAGGAGATGACGCGCCAGCTCATCGCGTTGCGCGACGACGTGGACCTCCGCCGCTCTCTCGTCGCATCGGGGCTGGAGACGATCCGGGCGCGTCACACCTGCACCCACCGCGTCGACGAGCTGCTGGCGATCGTCGCCCGGCTGCGTGGCGCGAAGTACGACGCGGCATGAGGATCGCCTTCTACGGCTCGAGCCTGCTGTCGTCCTATTGGAACGGCGCGGCGACGTACTACCGCGGCATCCTGCGCGATCTCGCGGGGCGCGGACATGCCGTGACCTTCTACGAACCCGATGCGTTCGATCGCCAGCAGCACCCAGACATGGAGCCGCCGGACTGGGCTCGCGTCGTGGTCTATCCCGCCACCGAGAACGCGCTGCGCGGCGTGCTGGCCGGGGCGGTGGATGCGGACGTGGTCGTCAAGGCGAGCGGCGTCGGTGTCTTCGACAAGGAGCTCCTCGAAGGCATCGTCGCGCATGCGGCGCCCAATGCTCTGCGGATCTTCTGGGACGTCGACGCCGCGGCAACGTTGGAGGAGATGCGCGCCGATCCGGCGCATCCCGTCATCGCGGCGCTTCCGAGCCTCGATGCCGTGCTCACCTACGGCGGCGGTCCACCTGTGATCGCGGCCTATCGTGGCTTCGGCGCCCGCGATTGCGTGCCAATCTACAATGCGCTCGATGTCGACACGCATTTTCCGGTGGCCGTCGATCCGCGCTTCGCCTGCGATCTAGCCTTTCTCGGCAATCGCCTGCCCGACAGGGAACGACGCGTCGAGGAGTTCTTCCTCCGTCCGGCGGCGATGCTGCCGGAGCGGACGTTCCTCATTGGCGGTAACGGTTGGGAGACAAAGCACATGCCGGCGAACGTGCGCCATCGCGGGCACGTCTACACCACCGAGCACAATGCCTTCAACTGCACGCCCAAGGCAGTGCTCAACGTGGCGCGCGACTCGATGGCGCGGATCGGCTTCTCCCCGGCGACGCGGGTGTTCGAGGCGGCAGGCGCCGCGGCCTGTCTCATCACCGATCACTGGGAAGGTCTCGAGCTGTTCCTCGTGCCCGGGGAGGAGGTTCTCGTCGCGAGGGACGGCAAGGATGTCGCCGACCATCTCGCCGCGCTGACGCCCGAACGCGCGCGCGCGATCGGGCAGGCGGCGCTCGCTCGGGTGCGGGCCGACCACACATATGGGCTGCGCGGCGCCGAGGTCGACACGCTCCTGAAGGCGCTCGTGGCCAAGCAACGCGAGGCGGCGTGAAAATCGTCGTCCTGGGTCTCTCGCTGTCCTCGTCATGGGGCAACGGTCACGCCACGACCTTTCGCGCGCTGCTCAAGGCCTTGGCCGCGCGTGGACACGACATCCTGTTTCTCGAGCGCGACGTGCCTTGGTATGCGTCGCACCGCGACCTCGCCGACCCGAGCTTTTGCAGGCTCGCCTTCTACCGCGATGTGGCGGAGCTGGAGACGTGGCGCGACGCCATCGCCGAGGCGGACCTGACCGTCGTCGGGTCTTACGTACCCGAGGGCGTCGCGGTCGGCCTCTTCGTCCAGGAGCACGCGAAAGGCCTCGCCGCGTTCTACGACATCGATACGCCGATCACCCTTGCCAAGCTCGCCGCCGGCGATCTCGAGTATCTCTCGCCCGCGCTGATCCCGGGCTACGACATCTACCTGTCCTTCACCGGTGGGCCGACGCTCGAGCTTATCGAGCGGCGCTACGGCTCGCCTGCCGCGCGGGCGCTGTACTGCTCGGTCGATCCCGCGCTCTACGCGCCGACGGGCGCGCCGAAACGTTGGGATCTCTCCTATCTCGGCACCTACAGCCCCGACCGTCAGCCGACGCTGTTACGGCTGCTCGTGGAGCCTGCGCGCACCCTGCCGGAGTGCCGCTTCGTGGTCGCCGGACCAGGCTATCCGGCGGACATCGCCTGGCCGGCAAACGTCGAACGCATCGAGCACCTCCCACCCTCGGGACACGCCGCCTTCTATTCGGCTTCGCGATTGACCCTCAACGTCACGCGCGCGGACATGATCAAGGCCGGCTGGTCGCCATCCGTACGACTTTTCGAGGCAGCGGCATGCGGTACGCCGATTGTCTCCGACATCTGGGAGGGCATTGAATCATTGTTCGAGCCAGGGCGCGATATTCTCTTGGCGACTGATGCATCGGCGATTGAGCACGCCCTCGCGTGCTCCGACCTGGCGGACATCGGAACGAGCGGACGGGCGCGAGTTCTCGACGCCCATA
The DNA here is from genome assembly GCA_965214415.1 of uncultured Lichenihabitans sp. Lineage (GTDB taxonomy): Bacteria > Pseudomonadota > Alphaproteobacteria > Rhizobiales > Beijerinckiaceae > RH-AL1. Next base: position 2,963,688 of record CBDCBQ010000003.1, on the reverse strand, counting down.
CGGCCGAGCGCCGCGCCGCCCAGCTCGAGAGTCAGATTGTCAGCGCTCGACGCGGGCGGATGGGCGGACCGCAGAGACTCTAGGACGAATCATGCCCAAGCAGCTGGTTGAAACAGGCGACGTGCGGACCGGCCTTTCCTGCAGGGCGACGGGAGGCGTCCGCCAGCGTGCCGCCAACAGCCGCGAAGACGAGCCATCCCTTTGCATGCGCGCGACCTGGAAGGCAACAAACGCTCGACGACTGAACTAAACGCGGCCGTTCTTCTTTGCGCTCCATACCGCCAGGGTGACCGTTACGGAGTTACAGATGTTTTATTTCGACAAGCGCCTTCAATATCCAGTATACCGTGTTCCAGAACAAGCCGCTGGGCGAGGAACCGGTGCTGGGCCCGGCTCGTCCGGACAGCGGCGCGGAGACGCAGCAGATCGGCTGAATAGGTTTGCGGTAAAACAGTTACGATAGTCGGTGGTCCACTCAATCACCGCCTATCGATTTCTCATGCGCCTTCGTTCACCCGAGCCAGCGCTTCATCTTGTTCTTCTCGCCCGACCGACGCATGCGCTAGGTTACACCGCGCGCTCCTAGGCGAGATCATCGTGGGACACGCGCGCGATCCCGGCCCTCGACGTCAGCTTGGATAGCAGCGTTTTGAAACACCGCCCGCGGGACGGATGGCCAGCCTGCATTCAAAGGCAGGTGCCTGTATCATTTGTCTTCAAACCGTGGTCCGAACCCTACCGCGCGTTTGTGCTCGCGACATCGGTCCGCGCCGGGCGTGATGGGGTGGCTAATCTCGAGGCGAGCGGGACCGCGAGAAGGCACATCCCCGACATGATCCAGAAGGCGTGCGCGCCAAGCGTGCCCCAGACTTCGCCGGATAGGAACGTCAACACAGCGGACGCCACCCCGAGGCTCAGCGTGCCGTAGAGCGTCTGCGCCGTCGCGAGCCGCTCGGGCGGGATCGCCTCGCCGATGACCTGCATGCAGGCGAGGTGGGTCAACGCGAAGGTGAAGCCGTGCAAGGGTTGGCTCAGGCAGAGCAGCGCGGGAGCGGTGGTGGAGGCAAGCGCCCCCCATTGCAGGACGCCGGACAATGCCGAGCCGACGGTACATCGCGCGGGACCGAAGCGCGCGAGCAGCCAGGGGCCGATGACGAGGAAGACCAGCATCTCCGACGCCACGGCCTCGGCCCACAGCAAGCCCGTGATCGCCGAGGACACACCCGCCGCCCGCCAGTGGATCACCGCGAACGTATCGCTCATCGCCTGGCTGCCGATCACCAGGCCGGCGACCAGCAGGATGCAGCGAAAGATCGGAATGGCGAAGAGGGCGGAGAAGCCGGCCCACGGGCTGGCGGGCGCTATCGCCTGTTCCACCCCTTCGGCGATCCCGGCCAGCGGCACCGCGACGAAGGCGAAAAACACCGACGATACGACGATGACGCTGGCGAGGCCGAAGGCGCCGACCACGAAGCCCGAGGCCAGGGTCGCGAGCACGAAGGCGGCGGAGCCGATCCCTCGCACCCAGCCATAGCGAAAGCTTGCTTCCCGCCGGATCGCGTCCAGCGCGAGGGTATCGAGAAGCGGGTTCAGCGCGGCGAGGCTGGCCGAGTGCACGAGCGCCACGATCAGGAACGCGGCGAAGCTCGCACCGACGAGATAGCCGAGGCCGAGCATCGCGGCGCAAGGAGCCGCGATCGCCAGCATGCGACGCGGTCCGGAGCGATCGGCGGCCGCGCCGAGGAACGGTCCGACCGAAAGGCGCACCACGGTGCCAGCGGACAGCAGCACGCCGATCTCGCCAGGCTGCAACCCCTTGGCCGCCATGAAGGCAGGGAAGAACGGCGCCTCGGTGCCGAAGGCCGCGAACAACGCCGCGTAGCTGATCGCCAGCCAGGGGAACGAGCCGCGCGCCGCTTCCGCCACGGTCCTCGCCAAATCGAGGCGGGAGACCTTCAAGACGACAGGCTCACGTCTCGCCGCCGACCGGCTTGTCGCCGGACATGCGAAGGCCGATCCACCACGAGCCAAGGAGCCAAACCGCGAGCCCGATGCCCGCGACGATGCCGAGCAACACGAAGGCGCGTGGAAAGCCGAGGCGCTGCGCGGCGACGCCCGCGATCAACGGGCCGATCGCGCACCCCGCGCCGAATGCGGTGAGCACCGCGCCGAGCGCCGCCGTGGCGCGACCACTGCCGGCCATGATCTCCGCCGACAGGGCCGGCATGGCCACGCTGGCCATTCCGGTCGCAATCCCTTCCATGATCTCGACCGGCTCCACGATGGCCCAGGACGTGCCGCAGGCCGCCAGAAGGCAGCGCAGGCAGGTCACGATCAGCGCCAGGGCTATCACGCCGCCATAGCCGAGGCCACGAGCGAGGCGCGGCACGAGGATCGCCGCCCCGATCATGGCGATCCGCGCGGTCACGACCATCACGCCGGTGGTGATGCCGGGATCGCCGCCGGCGGCCGTGCGAGCCTGCGCGAGAAATGGAAGCAACGCGCCGTTCGCCGTCTGAAACAGCAGCACCGCGATCGTCAGCAGCAGCAGACCCGGCGACTGCAGCAATGCCGTCAGGGTCGAGCGCCCGTCGGCCTCGCCGCCGCGGGCCTGCGCGTGGTCGATGTCGTCACGGCGCAGCCGGGTGACCATGACGATCGAGGCGAGCGCCATGACGACGATGCTGAGAGAGACCCAACCGAGACCAAGTGCATAGCCGAGCACGGTCGCGAGCACGGCATTGGCGCCGTTGCCTGCATGATGCCGCGCAGCATCGGCCGTCGCATGCCGCCGACGCTCTTCATCCAGCCGAACGCCTCCTCGATCCGCTTGCGGATGCGCTGGCTCGCGACGTCGCCGGCATGGCGGGTCGTGCGGCCGTCGATGGCGGAGCGGCCCAACCGTCGGGTGGTGTTCTGGGCGGAGCTGGCCAGGGGCCACGCCGAGCGAAGCTTGGTGGGGTGGGCAGCGGAGGGGACATGCGGGCGCACGTTCATCGAGCGCAGCTCGTTCACGAAGTCGGCGGCGTCATATCCCTTGTCGGCACCGAGCGTCACCGCGACGGGGCGATCGGCACGCGGTTCGATCATCGCCAGCCGCGATGCGCTCGGCATGGCCGTTCGCCGGGTCGCCCTCAGAAACGCGACGCAACCGTCCCGTATGCAGGCGGCCTGGTCCATGGACGATATTGCCCGAACGCTGGTTCAACGCCCGAGCCTCGATTTGGACGCGGCCGCGGTTGAGGCTTGTGCCGCACTCATGCTCGACGCGGAGAAGGTCGCCCCAAAGGCTCTCCTGTTGGCCGCGGGACACCTCATGCCCGTCCTGCTAAGGTCACGCGATCGGCCTATCTCCCCGATGATCGTTGCGACATTCCCCTCGAATACCTCGAGCTCGCGAGGTACGACGACGTCTCCGACCTCTTCAAGTTCATCCCGTTCTTCGACTGGGAACCGATGCAAGGCGGCCCGTTACGAGCTGGTGGACGCATTCATGTCGTCCTCCTGGCCGCCCTCTGACCTTGTGTTAATAGCGTGTCATACGGGAGAAGTATTGAAGATCCTGCGGCGGATCGGCCAGCAGCAAGGCGGAAATAAGTATCTCAAACGAATTACGTCTGAAGCTCAGAAAATTCCTAACAGTTGTCGACTTGTGATTGAGAGCGAATAATCGAAATTCAGCATAATATTGACCCTGACAGCGACTAAACGATCGCGGGCTGCCGCCGCGTCGAGTCGATCGAAGAGTCAAGGCTTCGCTAGCTGATTGAGTTGGCCCGCCCCAAAGCAGCGCTCCAACCCTGGACCGTCTCGCGTCGGCGGAGTCAGCTGAGAGTCAGCGCGCTCTACAGTCAACACCCGCTAGGGGCCAGAAGCAGGCGCGGAGACTGTTTGCCTGCCAGCAAATGATTGCAGAGCAGGCTAGCACAGCAAGTGACTAATTGCTTTGCAGGATCTTGGTGACCAAGGTTCTGGAGAAAACCCACCCCGACAGAACATCAGAGAACGAGGCGCCACGAGAGCATGCAACCTGACAAGCGGCGCCGATCACGGTAGTCAGGTACTCGCCTACAAGCCTATGTTTGCTTGATGTTTTCAGCATCTATGCAAAGAAGAGACAACACTCGCAGGTAAAGCGTTGGCGGAGGGAGCGGGATTCGAACCCGCGATACGGTTTCCCGCATACACACTTTCCAGGCGTGCGCCTTCAACCACTCGGCCACCCCTCCAATCGAGGATCGCATCCGCGGACTGCCGGGCGCGCGTCGCTTCCTCTTCGGCCGAAGCCGCGCCCGGCCGAAGGTGGCGACTTATAGAGCGCCGAGTCCGAGCGCAAGCGGACATTGAATGAGGTCTGGCGGAGAGGGGGAGATTCGAACTCCCGAAGCCCTTGCAGGCTTGCCGCATTTCGAGTGCGGTGCATTCGACCACTCTGCCACCTCTCCAAGCCGCTGGGATCGTTAGCCAAACTGCCGGTCAGTCGTCCCGACGATCTGTGGTCTGCTACCGCTTTGCTACCCAACGCCTGCCCTGCTTCACCTTTCGTCGGTCCCGCAGAGCGCCTGTCTATCGCCCTCTGCATCGCCTCGTCAACGCGTGCCGCCGCATCGGCCTGCATGCCCGGCAGGACGTGCGAACAGAGGTCCAACGTGATCCCAACCTTGCTATGTCCCAGCCGCTCGCTCGCGATCTTCGGGTGAACGCCGCTCGAAAGGAGGTGGGCCGCGTGAGCGTGGCGGAGATCGTGGAACCGAATCGTCCGGACGAGGCCATCATCTGTCGCCATGCCTAACTGAGGCTCCGAGGCGGGACCGGCTCGCCGTCCTCCTTCGTGCACACGAACGTCGTGTCGGATGTCCTCACGCCACGGCGTAGCAGCTCTTCCGCCTGCCGGAGGCCAACTTTTCCACCACTGCCGCCGACAGGGCCACGGTGCGTGAGCCGCCAGGCCTGGGTGACTTGTAGCGGACCCCGGCGGCAGTCTGCTCGGCGCTTTCGAAGGCATCAGTGTAGGCGGTATCGATCTGTGCGGGCGTTAGATCGGTGAGGGCCACGGCGCCCAATCTTGGTACGATCTGTTACCGAACCAGCTCGGCGTACCGCTCGTGCGTTTCGGCGAGATTCGCGCGCGGACATCGCCAAGCCATTGCCCCAGGAATGGGCGACGGTCGTTTTGCTCGGCTCGAGGTAGAGCCCACCTTCCAATTGGGCGAACAGCCGGGCCGACCCGGATTGCGCTTGGCGCTTGTTGCCGGTGAAGCTGTGCCACTTCCGTTTTCGCTGGAACGCGATGCTGGATCCTGCCGCCTTCAAGAAGAGCGGGTTGTCTGAGAGGTATGGCCACATACGAAAAACCCGGCGCCTCTTGCGAAGACCGGGTCAGAATTCTTGCTCACCGACAAGTGATCAACGACCGAGCAAATACCAGCGCCCCCTTAGATATTCAAGCCGGTCGTGCAGCCGATATCGCGCGAGCCCTTCGCCGCGCTCGCGACGGCTACGGCTGGCGCGTCCCGTGCCCGTTTGCGGCGAAGCATTCCAAGCAAAATGGATGCTCTGGGCCAACGCTGAAGGTCAGCTCGCGGGCGACGCGCCGAAGCACTCGCGCCCTCGTCAATCAGCAGAACGTGCTTCCGCGCGGAAGCCGCGCGGCGGGGACGGACGAATGGTTTGGCGACAGCCGTTGTGGTGGTGTTGGTCATCGCAGGCGCCATCATAAGCTTTGTTGTTGCATTCAGTCGATAATCTTCTTCCGTGACTTATCAAATGTTGTATGGCTACAGGCTGCGGATTGTTATGGATGGTGCGTTGCTGGAAGTCGAGCTAGCCACGAGGGGCAATGACAAAGCTGTTGACGTTCCTGACCTCCTGTTTCGAGTTCTTTCGCACCTGGCATCTTCTTGGAGTGCGGCGAGATCGTGCGACCCCCGAAGCTTAAGCTCGCGAAAGCTGACGCCCGGCTGCTTCCTGGCGATCAGCGTGACGACAGCAAATGATCGAGGGCTCCTGCATAGCCGTTGAAAAGAGTGCCGGCCGCGATCAGGACGACCCCTACGACACGTTCTTTGAGGACGTGTCGTTCGGCCTCATCTACTGGCGCGCTCAGATCCTTCGGCTTCGTTTCGGAATCCACGTTGTACTGCTGGTGAGCGGTGCGCGTGATCCCCTGCCTGATGAAAGGCTGCGCCGTGACGAACACGCCGAGATCGGCGAGCGCGACGCCGAAGCCAGAGATGACGTCGGCGCGATACTGGCTGTGGGCAAACCAAAACGCATGCAAAACAAGGATCACCGCGCCGATCGCCGTGGCGGTCCAGTCGCTGGCAAATAGTCTCCGTATCATGTTCCGCGCTTTCGAGGGCGTACGCCTGCCCCGCCGACGTTCTCGCCGATCATGCGTCCCGCTTGGGGTTCAGTCTGAGGCTCGCTGCGCCGGCGTCTAGCTGCTCGGGATGGTGGCCGAGGCGGTCGCTGAGCATTTTGAGCACGATCCGGCGCAACGCGTCCGGAGCCCGCGTGTGGTCCGCGCGGCGTAGCATCCGGGTCGGCCATGAACAAGCGGTAGCGGGCGCCGAATCAGCGCTAGCCGGCGGCGACGTCGACCGCGACCTTGGCGACCTGGCGGCGGGCGGCGACCATGTAGTTGCAGCCCATGTCCGTAGATTGGCTCCAGCGGTCGCGCAGCGGATTGTAGGTGACGCCGACCTCGCCGACCGCGGACAGGCCGGCGCGCCGCATGTATCGCTTGAATTCGTCGGGCGTGACGAACTGCGACCAGTCGTGCGTGCCGCGCGGCAGCCAGCGCAGCACGTATTCGGCGCCGACGATCGCCAGCGCGAAGCTCTTGGCGGTGCGGTTCAAGGTGGCGCCGACCATCAGCCCGCCCGGCTTCACCATCGCCGCCGCGTCGCGCAGGAAGCCCGGCACGTCGCGAACGTGCTCGACGACCTCCATCACGAGCACCGCGTCGAAGCTCTCGCCGGAATTGGCCAGCGTCTCGACTGTGGTGGCGCGATAGTCGATCGCGAGGCCTGATTTTTCCGCGTGGCGGGCCGCCGCGCCGAGGTTGTTCACGGCGGGGTCGATGCCGACCATGTCGGCGCCGAGCCGGGCCAGGCTCTCCGACAGGATGCCGCCGCCCGAACCGACGTCGAGGATGCGACGGCCGGCGAGCGGCGCGGCGGACACCCGGGCGCCGGCGGGCGCGAGCAGCGTGCTGATCCAGCCGACGCGGACGGGGTTGAACTTGTGCAGGGCGCCCATCGGGCCCTTCGGGTTCCACCACTCGTCGCCGAGCGCCTCGTATTTGGCGAGGTCGGCCTCGTCGATCGTCGTCCGCGCGAAATCACTCATGCCCGCTCCTCGCTGGTCGGGCCGGGTCATAGCATTCGCGACCCCGCGCGCCGAGCGAGGCAAATTGCAGCCGTCCACGCGGCAATGCGAGCTTTGGTGGAACGCATTGCTCCGGCGAAGGCGGCGAGCCTCGCGCGCACCGCGTCGACAAGCGCGCCGGACGCGAGGAATGGCCGACGATGTCCGCGTTCGAGAAGAACGCGTGATTGCCCCTTTCGAGGGAGCTTTCCGTGGCAGATTTTCGGCGAGTGGCGCCGAGCTCGACGTGCCAATAGGTCATCGTCTCGACCTCGATCTGCTTGATTGTGACCGTTGACGAGCGCGCCGGCTGGAATCAGCACCTCGCCTCAGTCATCGACGCAGGTCGCGTGGCCGGGCGAAACGAAGAGGTCGCGCGCCGGGGGGTGCGCGTCACCCGTCCGCACTTCGCGAGGCGCGACGCGAGCGCCCGCATTGACGCCTCTCGCGCGTCCCGCCATGAAGGCGCCGCCCGATTCCCTGAACGCGTAAAGCCACTCTCGCCCCATGTCCCGTCTCGTCATGAAGTTCGGCGGCACGTCCGTCGCCGATCTCGAGCGCATCCGCAACGTCGCCCGCCACGTCAAGCGCGAGGTCGCGGCCGGCCACGAGGTGGCGGTGGTGGTCTCGGCGATGGCCGGCAAGACCAACGAGCTCGTCGGCTGGGTCAAGGATGCGTCGCCGCTCTATGATCCGCGCGAGTACGACGCTGTCGTAGCGTCCGGCGAGCAGGTGACGGCTGGGCTACTGGCGATCGCCCTGCAGCAGGCGGGCGTGCCGGCGCGCTCGTGGCAGGGCTGGCAGATCCCGGTGCGGACCTCGCCGGCGCATGGCGTCGCCCGCATCGAGGGCATCGACGGCTCGGCGATCATCGACGGGTTCGCGCGGGGGCAGGTGGCTGTCGTTGCGGGCTTCCAGGGCGTGCACCCGCCGACCGGGCGGATCGCCACGCTCGGCCGCGGCGGCTCGGATACGTCGGCGGTGGCGATCGCCGCCGCGATCAAGGCCGACCGCTGCGATATCTACACCGACGTCGATGGCGTCTACACGAGCGATCCGCGCGTCGTGACGCGGGCGCGCCGGCTCGACCGTATCGCCTTCGAGGAAATGCTCGAGATGGCCTCGCTCGGCGCCAAGGTGCTGCAGGTCCGCTCGGTCGAGCTGGCGATGGTCCACAAGGTGCCGACCTTCGTGCGCTCGAGCTTCGATGATCCCGACGACCCGAGACCAGGCACGCTCATTTGCGAGGAGGATGACATCGTGGAACAGCAGGTGGTGACGGGGATCGCCTTCTCGCGCGACGAGGCGCAGATCACGTTGCGCAAGCTCGTCGACGCGCCGGGCGTCGCGGCGGGCGTGTTCCTGCCGCTGGCCGAGGCCAACATCAACGTCGACATGATCATTCAGGTGACGAGCGACGACAACAAGCACACCGACATGACGTTCACGACGACGTCGGCCGACTTCGATCGCGCCTGCGCGCTGCTGGAGAGCCGCAAGTCGGAGATCGGCTACAAGACGCTCGAAGGCTCGACCGACGTGGTCAAGGTGTCGGCGATCGGGGTGGGCATGCGCTCGCACGCCGGCGTCGCGGCGAAGGGCTTCAAGGCGCTGTCCGAGAAGGGCATCAACATCCGCGCGATCACGACGTCGGAGATCAAGTTCTCGGTGCTGATCGACGCTGCTTACACAGAACTCGCGGTGCGCACGCTGCACACGCTCTACGGGCTCGACAAAGCGGCCTGATCGCCGCCGGCTTTCGGCTTCGAGGCTGTGGCGCGCCGTACTCGCGTCGCTCGTGCATTTGGGGCCTGAGCGATGTTCGCACCCCCTTGCGGTGTCGTCGGAAAGCGGCGCCAAATCCACAGGTTAAAAAAACGTTCCATTCAATCCCGCCGATTGCCGAAAACGGCCCGGCTCTTGCTTTTTGGCCTTCCGTGCCGAGCGGCACCTCCGCCTCCCGGGTTCACGGGGGTGGTTTCTGAAGCCTGTGTTCGAGGCGGGAGGGGATCGAGACGATGAAACTCGTGATGGCGATTATCAAGCCGTTCAAGCTGGAGGAAGTGCGGGACGCCCTGACCAATGTCGGCGTCCACGGCATGACCGTCACCGAAGTCAAAGGCTATGGCCGCCAGAAGGGCCATACCGAGATCTATCGCGGCGCCGAATACGCGGTCAGCTTTCTGCCCAAGCTCAAGATCGAGGTCGGGGTCCCGCCGGACATGCTGACCCAGGTCATGGACGCCATCACGACGGCCGCCCGTACCGGCCAGATCGGCGACGGCAAGATTTTCGTCAGCGACGTCGAGCAGGCCGTGCGGATCCGCACCGGCGAGCGCGACCTCGACGCCCTTTGAGGCGATCGCCGCCCAGGGTTGCGTCCTTATCTTTCACTCGGAGTCTCGACACATGAAGCGTACCCGTTTTCTTGCTGGCTTCGGCCCGGCGCTGGCATTTGCCGCGCTGCTTTTCGCCGGAGGGCCGAGCGTAGCTCGCACCGCCGACGAGGCCATTCGGCTGGCGCCAGCGGCCCAGGCGTCGATGACGCTGAAGACCATGCAGCTGGCTCAGGCCTCGACGGCCCCCGTCGCGGCGCCGTCCGCCCCGGGCGCGTCCCCGGCGGCACCCACCGCGCCCGCTCCCGCGCCGACGGCGGCCGCTCCCCCGCCTGCTGCCGCCGCTGCGGGTCCGCCGGCTTGCTCCTCGACCGTCCTCAAGGACTGCACGCCGAATGCCGGTGACACGGCGTGGATGCTGACCTCGGTCGCGCTCGTGCTGATGATGACGATCCCCGGGCTCGGCCTCTTCTACGGCGGCATGGTCCGCAAGAAGAACGTCGGCGACACGGTGATGACGAGCTTCGCCATATGCTGTCTCGTCACGGTGATCTACGTCTGCTTCACCTACTCCTTGGCCTTCACGCCGGGGTCGCCGTATCTCGGCGGGACGAGCCGATTGTTCCTCCAAGGAATCGTCAGCGACATCTCGAAGGGCATTGGCAACCCCAACTCGCTCGCCGCGACGATCCCCGAGACGGTCTACATCTGCTTCCAGATGACGTTCGCGATCATCACCCCGGCGCTGATCGCCGGTGCCTTCGCCGAGCGCATGAAGTTCTCGGCGATGCTTTGGTTCATCGGCATCTGGGCGATCGTCGTCTACGCGCCGGTCGCGCACGTGGTGTGGGGTTCGGATGGCGCCTTCAGCGCCGCCAACGTCGACGACAAGGGCAACTTCGCGGGCTTCGTGAAGGTTCTCGACTTTGCCGGCGGCACTGTCGTTCACATCAACGCGGGTGTTGCCGGCCTGATGTGCGCGCTGCTGCTCGGGCCGCGCAAGGACACCGGCCCGGCGCATAACATGGTGCTGACCTTCATCGGCACCGGCCTGCTCTGGGTCGGCTGGTTCGGCTTCAACGCCGGCTCCGCCGTCACCGCCGGCATGCAGGCCGGCATGGCCATGCTGGTCACCCAGATCGCCACAGGCGTCGCGGGCCTGACCTGGATGTTCGTCGAGTGGGCGCACAAGGGTAAGCCGACGGTCGTCGGCCTCTGCTCGGGTGCCGTCGCCGGCCTCGTCGCCATCACCCCGGCCTCGGGCTTCGTCGGCCCGATCGGCTCGATGGTGATCGGTGTCGCCTGCGGCATTGGCTGCTATCTCGGCGCGACAAGCCTCAAGCACGCCTTCGGATACGACGATGCCCTCGATTGCTTCGGCGTCCACGCCGTTGGCGGTATCATCGGCGCCCTCCTGACAGGCGTGTTTGCTCTGAACGAGTACGGCGGTACGCCCGGCGCGATCCAGGGCAACTACATGCAGGTGGTCAACCAGTGCATCGGCGTCGGAACGGTCATCGTCTATGACGCGGTCGTCTCGCTGATCTTGCTGAAGATCATCGACATGACGATAGGACTGAGAGTGTCCGCCGACATCGAGCAGGAAGGCCTCGACCTGGCCCTGCACGGCGAGATGGTGCACTAACCAGCATCCGCCCGACGTCCTTCGTCGTAGCTCGAGCCCCGCCATCACACCGATGGCGGGGCTTTTCGATTAGGCCGAGATGTCGAGGTTAACGCGGTGTCGGTAAGGTTAAACCTGCGTTAACCGCCCGTGCCTAGCATGCGCCGAGGTCCGTTCCTGCCGCTTCGACGGCACCGAAGGCGGCCGGCGGGGACCGATGCGAACGACGACGAGCTCTTCGGCTTTCGACCACCTCCCGGAATCGATCCGCCTCTTTCTCGCGCGGCGGCTGGCCGAGTTAGCCGGCGCGGTGCTGCTCGCCGGCCTCGTCGCGCTCGGCCTCGCCCTGATGACCTGGTCTGTCCAGGACCCGAGCCTCAACCACGCCACCGCGTTGCCGATCCACAATTGGCTGCGCGGCCCCGGCGCCATCGTCTCCGACCTGATGATGCAGATGTTCGGGCTCTCGACCATCGCCATCATGATGCCGCTGGCGTTCTGGGGCTGGTCGCTGCTTACCGCGCGTCGCCTGTCGCGCATCGGCATGCGTGTCGTTCTCCTGTTTTCCGGCGCGCTGTGCGCCGCCGGCGTCGCGGCGCTGTTGCCGATCTCGGCGCATTGGCCGCTCCCGACCGGACTTGGCGGCGTCGTCGGCGACATCGTCATGGCGCTGCCGCGCCGCCTGTTCGCGGGCGTGAAGCCGGCCCTGGTCGCGGTCGCGATCGGGTTGGCGATCGGCGCCGTGCTCATGCTGAGCGCCTCGGTCGGCCTGCGCGAGCGCACGCGTTTCGAGGACGAGGAGGATTTCGACGACGCCCCCGCGCGCGCCTCCACCTCTCGATCGCACGACGAGGTGGACGATGCCGACGGCGAGCCCGGCGTGGGCCTGTTGTCGCTCGGCGCGCTGATCCATGCTGGACTCAGCCTGAAGGGCCTCGCCACTCGCGGACTGCGTCGCCTGCGGGTCCGAGCCGCGCCGGAGAAACCGGCGTCACCGCCGCCGTGGGCGAGCCGGGATCGGGACTTCGAGATGCCGTTCGATCTCGCTCAAGCAGGCGCTCTCCTTGAGCCGCGCCTCGAGCCGTTGGGCTTCGACGCCAGCGCCTATGCCCCGCCGGCGCAACGTGCCGCCGCCCGCCTGACCCCGGACAGCGAGCCCGCGCCGACCGTCGCGCGCGTCATCCCGGCCGCCCCGGCGCCCGCCCCGAGCCAGCGCGCGCTGCGCGAGATCAGCCGGCCGGAGCGGGCGACCGGCGCCTATGTCCTGCCGCCGCTCACCATGCTGACGGAGGCGAAGAAGCCGCAAGGCACGCATATCTCGGAAGACGCGCTGCAGCAGAACGCCCGCCTACTCGAGGGGGTCCTCGACGACTTCGGCGTCAAGGGCGAGATCATCAACGTCCGCCCCGGCCCCGTCGTCACGCTCTACGAGCTCGAGCCGGCGCCAGGCATCAAGTCGTCGCGCGTGATCGGTCTCGCCGACGACATCGCCCGCTCGATGTCGGCGATCTCGGCCCGCGTCGCGGTCGTGCCGGGCCGCAACGCGATCGGCATCGAATTGCCGAACCAGCGCCGCGAGACCGTCTACCTGCGCGAGATGCTGGCGAGCCAGGATTTCGACAAGGCCAAGCACACGCTGGCGATCGCGCTCGGCAAGAACATCGGCGGCGAGCCCATCATCGTCGACCTCGCGAAGATGCCGCATCTGCTCGTCGCCGGCACCACCGGCTCGGGCAAGTCGGTCGCCATCAACACGATGATCCTGTCGCTGCTCTATCGGCTGAAGCCCGAGCAGTGCCGCCTCATCATGGTCGACCCGAAGATGCTCGAGCTGTCCGTCTACGACGGCATCCCGCATCTGCTGACGCCCGTCGTGACCGACCCGAAGAAGGCGGTGGTCGCGCTGAAATGGGCGGTCCGCGAGATGGAGGATCGCTACAAGAAGATGTCGAAGCTCGGCGTGCGCAACATCGACGGCTTCAACGCGCGCGTGGCCGAGGCGGCGCAACGCGGCGAGGCGCTGATGCGCACGGTGCAGACCGGCTTCGATCGCGAGACGGGCGAGGCGATCTACGAGCACGAGGCGATGACGCTGTCGCCGCTGCCCTACATCGTCGTCATCGTCGACGAGATGGCCGACCTGATGATGGTCGCCGGCAAGGACATCGAGGGGGCGATCCAGCGCCTCGCGCAGATGGCGCGCGCGGCCGGCATCCATCTCATCATGGCGACGCAGCGCCCCTCGGTCGACGTCATCACCGGCACCATCAAGGCGAATTTTCCGACCCGCATCTCCTTCCAGGTCACCTCGAAGATCGACTCGCGCACGATCCTCGGCGAGCAGGGCGCCGAGCAGCTGCTCGGCCAGGGCGACATGCTGCACATGGCCGGCGGCGGGCGTATCTCGCGCGTGCACGGGCCGTTCGTCTCGGACAGCGAGGTCGAGAAGGTGGTGGCGCACCTCAAAAGTCAGGGCCAACCCGACTACCTCGACGCGATCACCTCGGAGGAGGAGGTCGGCGAAGACAACGACGGCGAGGCGCCCGCGGAAGGCGGCATGGACGCCGAGGAGTCCGGCGACATGTATGACCGGGCGGTGGCGATCGTCCTTCGCGACAAGAAATGCTCAGTCTCCTACATTCAGCGCAGGCTGTCGGTCGGCTACAACAAGGCGGCCTCGCTGGTCGAGCGCATGGAGCGCGAGGGCGTTGTCGGCGCGCCGAACCACTCCGGCAAGCGCTCGATCCTGGTCGGCGGCGGGATCGATCGCGGTGCCTTCGAGCTGCAAGGCACCGAGGACTAGTCCCATTGCCGCCACACCGGCGGATTAACCACACGTGAAGCGGCCGACGGGAAGACTGATGCGAAAACTAGCGATATGCCTAATTTTTGTGCTGGTTTCGGGAGGTGCTGCCGCTCTGCTGGCGTCTGCCTCGGCCAGTCCGTCCGCCCCGAGCCCCTCAGACTATCTCACGATCACGGGGTCTGACGCGGACCATGCGATCGCCAAGGCCGATGCCTTTCTGTCGTCCGCGCAGACCATGGTCGGCGATTTCGAGCAGAAGGGCGCAGATGGCCGGGTATCCGAGGGCAAGATCTACATCCAGAAGCCCGGCAAGCTGCGCTTCGAATACGCGGCGCCGGCGGCGCTCGAGGTCATCGCCGATGGCTCCAAGGTCGCCGTCAACGACCGGCGGCTGCGCACTCAGGACACCTATTTCATCGGTCAGACCCCTCTCAAGTTCCTGCTGCAGGACAAGATCGATCTGAAGGCCGACACGCAGATCCTCAACGTCCTCAAGACGCCCGACGCGGTCATGATCCTTCTCGACGACCGAACGACGTTCGGCGGCACGTCGCGCATCCGGCTGATCTTCGACAAGGACACGTTCGAGCTGCGCGCCTGGCAGGTTCGCGACCCGCAGGGCTACGAGACGCTGGTGACGCTCTACAACATCGATCTCACGATGAAGCCCGATCCGAAGCTTTTCAAAATCAGCAGCTTGGATGCGCTGAAAAATTGATTCGCGGTAACGTTTGAAATAGCCGTTGACGTCGGCGGCAGACGGCCCATCTTAAGCTCCGAGAGCGATATCGCCGGCTGTCCGTATCCCCCCGTTTCGGACATCTTGGTTTGTATGCTGGTCCCCCCTCCCAGCATCATGGTCGCTCCGAGGGCGTCTGGCGCAAGCCGGACGCCCTTCTCGTTTTAAGGGGCAATTCAGTCCCAGAAATCCGGGCGCGCCTCGCTGAGCCGGCCGCCGAGGCGAACCGGCGCCAGTCGCGTCGCGTGCCCGCTCCCGTCCGTCTCCACCGCGATTCCGCAAAGGGTGGCGGGACCCGAGGCCGGCTCGTAGCGCGCGCCGGGGGTCTTCTGAATCATCCGACGCACCGGCTCGACCTTGTCCATGCCAATCACCGAATCATAATCGCCGGTCATCCCCGCATCCGACTGAAAGGCCGTGCCGCCGGGCAGGATCTGGTGGTCCGCCGTCGGGATGTGCGTGTGCGTGCCGACGATTAGCGAGGCGCGGCCGTCGCAATGATGGCCGACCGCCATCTTCTCGCTCGTCGCCTCCGCGTGAACATCGATGATGACCGCGTCGCAGACCTGGCCGAGGGGGCAGGCCTCGAGCTCGCGGTCAAGCGCCGCGAAGGGATCATCCAACGCATCCATGAAGATGCGGCCCATCACGTTGAGGACAAGCACGCGCTTGCCCTCGCCGACATCCACGAGGGCGGCGCCGGCTCCCGGCGTGCCTGGCGGGAAATTGGCGGGGCGGATGAGGCGCGGCTGGCGGGTGATGAAGACGAGCGCCTCGCGCTGGTCGAACGAATGGTTGCCCAACGTCACGCAATCGGCGCCAGCGTCGAGGAATTCGCGGCAGATGTCCTCGGTGATGCCGAAGCCGCCGGCCGCGTTCTCGCCGTTGACCACGACGCAATCCAGCGCGTAGCGCCGCCGCAGCTCCGGCAGCCGCTCGCCGAGGACCGCGCGGCCCGCCCGCCCGACGACGTCGCCGATGAAGAGGAGCCGCATCAGAACGGCTCCGCGCAGACGATCGTGTCCTTTTCGGTCACGATGAAGTCCAGTGGCTCGTCGTGGTCGTCGTTCGGCACGAACAGCACCTCCTGGGCGGCATAGGCGACGCCGATCGCGGTGATCGTTTTCGTCGCGCGCAGCGCGGCCAGCGTGCGATCGTAGAAGCCTGCGCCGTAGCCGATGCGATGGCCGCGCCGATCGAAGGCGGCGAGCGGCACGAACAGTACGTCGGGCTCGACGACCTCGGCACTCGCCGGCGGCTCCGGGATCGACATGCGGCCGGAGATCATGGTGGTCTCCGGCGTCCATTGGCGAAAAACGAGCGGCGTCCCGATCTTGCCGGTGACGGGCAACGCGACGACGAAGCCCGCCGCGTGCAGCGCTTGCATCAAAGGGCGTGTGGCGATCTCGTCGCCGATCGAGGCGAAGGCGGAGACGACGCGAGCGCCATGGCCGCGCGCCATATCTGGTCCGAGCCTAGCCAGGCGGGCCGCGAAGGCAGCGGCGACATCGTCGGTGACCGCGGCCCGGAGCGCCAGGGCGGCGGCGCGCGTGGCCTTCTTGTCGGTGGCGTCAATCATCAAAGCTCAAGTGCGGGCCACATAGGCCGTGGGACATCGACCCCGGGAACCTACAACGTAGGTGGGCGCCATGTGACCGAGTCCACGGACAAGGCCAGGGACAGCTCCCTTGAGATCGATAAGGCCCCGGGAATACTGTCCAACACGTACCCCGCAGCACCGCGAAACCAATGTAGGGGAAACCGCGCCGCGCCGCCAGTGGCATGTGTCAGGTGACGGCCTCGGGCTCGCGCTCCGGCGCGGTCCGAGCGCGCTCCGCCTCGAGGTTGGCCTCGGCGAGGCCGGCGCGCAGCTCCGCCTCGCGCAAGCTCTCGACCAGGGACAGGATCGCACGCGCGAGATTGGCAACGACGGGGTTCTTGCCGTCGCTGAACCGCATCAGCGCCATGATCTCCTCGACGTCCACGCTCCAACTCCGGGCCTCGGACCACGATCGCACATCGACAGTCGGTCGCGCCAGCGTCGGGCAATTCGATGACCGATGGGACGCGTCCTTCGCGAAAAGAGCGTTAAGACGGGAAGAAAACGATGTCGACGCGCAACGATAGTTCTAGCGCATCGGAGCCCGCGAGGGGAATGCCGCAACGGAGCCTTTGCTCAGGCCCGAGCCGGCTTGTCCCCTGTCGTGAAAGCGTCGCGCAGATGCGCCGGCAACCGCACGGCACGGCCGTCGCGGACGGCAACGATCGTGACGTCCGCGCGGACCAAGGTCTCGCCGCCCAAGGTCTCGCCGCCCAGGGTCTCGCCGCCCAGGGTCTCGCCGGCGCGTACGACCTCTTGCGCCAGGCGCAGTATCGGCCCGCGCACCTCGGCGGCGTTGGTTGAAACGTCGATCATGTCGTCCATGCGAGCCGGGCGGAGATAGTCTATCGTCAGCCGCGTCACGACGAAGACGAGTCCGGCCTCCTCGCGGTGCAGCGTCGATTGCGTGATGCCGAGCGCGCGGAGATACTCGGTCCGGGCGCGCTCGAGAAAGCGCAGGTAATTCGCGTGGTAGACGAAGCCGGAGAAATCCGTGTCCTCGTAATAAACACGGAAGGTGCTGTGGTGCGGCGCGGCCATCGCGCCGTCTAGCCGGGAGAGGGGCAGGCGTGCAAGGCGAAGGCGCAATGGGACCGAACGAGAGCACGCTCGGGGTCGTGCTGTTCGGCGTCAGCGGCTGCGGCAAGACGACCGTCGGCAAGAAGCTCGCGCCGCCGCTCGGCGCCACCTTCCTCGAGGGCGACGATTACCATTCGTCGGCCAACATCGCCAAGATGCGGGCTGGGCAACCGCTCGACGATGCCGACCGCTGGCCTTGGCTGGAGAAGATCGGCGTCGCGATCGCAAGCCACACGCAGCAGGGGCGCCCCGTCGTCGCCTCGTGCTCGGCGCTGCGGCGCGGCTATCGCGAGGCGCTCAGCAAAGGCGCGCGACGACCGCTCGTGTTTTTTCACCTGACGATCGCGCCCGCGGTCCTCGAGGCGCGGATCAAGGCGCGTCGCCAGCATTTCATGCCGGTTTCGCTACTGGAAAGCCAGCTTGCGACGCTGGAGCCGCTGACCGCCGACGAACTCGGCATCGAGATCGCCGAGACTGGGACGGCGAACCAGACGGTCGCGGCGATCGAGCGATGGCTCAAGTTGCGTGCTGAGGGTCATCTTGACGATGCACACGAAAAAGGGCGGCCGAGCCGCCCTTTCGCGCGCGAGCACAAGTGGCTCGACTGGACGCCCGACGAGGCCGACTAGCGCTTGCCAGCGCTGTCACCGTCGCGCATCTGGCCGGTCGGCTCCTGCACGTGCGCCTCGAGGAACCAAAGCTGCTTGTCGATGCCGCGCGAGATCTCGGTGAAGAGATCGGCCGTCCCGGCGTCGCCGGCCTCGTCTGTATCGTCGATGTTCTGCCGAACGGCGTTACCGTAAACCGCGTAACGGTCGATGAGTGCCGCAAGGTGATCGGCAACCGCATAGGTGTCGAGCGGATAGGGGGCGAGCTTCGTCTCCTCGGCAACGGCCTGAACGGTGCCGCGGGCGGTTCCACCAAGCTGGGTGATGCGCTCGGCCACCTTGTCGTTGTAGTCGTCGACCTCTTCGTGGAAACCATCGAGCATCAGATGGATGCCGATGAACTGCGGCCCCTTCAAATTCCAGTGGGCCTGCTTGATGACGAGAGCGAGATCAAGCCCGTCGGCGAGGCGCCCCTGAAGCGTGTCGAGCGACACTTTCTTCGCGTTGGACTTGGTGTCGTTCCGGGTCTGATGCATCCGGACGCCTTTGCCGGTCGTCGGGGCTGAGGAGGTCATGGGGATACCTTTCGGTCGTGGACAAATATGCAGGAGCCCGGCGGGTCGGCCGGGCTCGCGTCGCGCAAACTTGGCCGCCCAATCGAGGTTCCTACGACAGACGCCGGAGAGGGCGTCGCTTTGTCGCGCGAGCTTGTTGCCGCGACGCTGTCCCGGTCAACGGTATTTGCCGGGCGCCCAGAGCACGTCGCCGGGCCCGGCATGATTGACGTGGCGAGACGCGACAAAGAGGAAATCCGACAGCCGATTGAGATACTTCAGCGTCGGCGCGCCGACTGGCTCGCCGGGTGTCGCCTGGAGCGTCACAAGCAGGCGCTCGGCGCGGCGCGCGATCGTCCGCGCCAGATGCAGGGCGGCGGCGGCCGGCGCGCCGCCCGGCAGAACGAATGAGCGTAGCGGCGCCAAATCCGCGTTGAGTGTGTCGATGTCCGCCTCGAGACGCTCGACCTGCGCGTCGATGATGCGAAGCGGCTCGTACGGCAACGGCTTGCCCGAATCCGGCGCGCAGAGATCGGCACCGAGATCGAAGAGATCGTTTTGGATGCGACCGAGCATGGCGTCGAGCGTCGCCAGGGCCGGATCGGCGGCGGTGGCGATCCGGGCAAGGCCTACGGCGCTGTTGGCCTCGTCGACCGTGCCGTAGGTCTCGATGCGCAGATCGTCCTTTCGGCGACGCTCGCCGGTGCCGAGCGCGGTCGTGCCGGCATCGCCCGTCTTCGTGTAGATGCGGTTCAAGACAACCATCGCGTCACCTGTGTGGGCGGAAGAACATCACGCCCATGATGATGACGATGGCGACGAACTGCAGCCCGATACGCCAGCGCATCAGGCGCTGCGACATATTGGGATCGCCACCGCGCCACATGTTGGCGAGGCCGAGAAACAGCACCACCGCCACTGCGCCGCACGCGACGGCGACGATGAGGTTGGTGGCGAGGTGCATGCTCATGCTTTGAAGCCTGCACGCCGGCTAGTAGGAGCGCAAGAGGCGTTCGAGATAGTCGATCTCCTCCTGCGCGCGGTTCGGGTCGCCGAGGCGCCGGCGTAGTTCCTCCAGCACGCGCTGGGCGCGCTGGGCCGCCGGGATGCCGAGCGGGTCGAACTTCGACATCGAGTTGAGCGTGTTGCTGCCGCCGCGCGGCCGGCCGAGCGGATCGGACTCGCTCGACTGCTGGCCCTCGCGCGAGCCTTGGCCGCCGTCGCTGTCGGAATTGGACTGGCCGTTCTGCTCGCCGCCACCTTGCTGACTCATCGAATCGGACAGCTTCTTGGCGCCCTTGCGCATCGCCTCGAGCGCCTTGCCCTGCTGATCGACGGCCTCGCTGCTGCCGCCTTCGCCCTGCCGCAGCGAATCCTCGGCCTCGCGCATAGCCTTGCCAGCCTCGTCCAGCTCGCCCTGGCCTTCGCCGGCCTGCTTCAGCTTCTTCTGGATCGCGCCGAGCCGGTTGCGCAGCTCCTGCTGACGATCGCTGAGGCCCTTGTTCTGGCCCTGGCCGTTCTGCCCCATGCCCTGGTTGCCGTCCTCGCCGGACTGGCCGTCATCGCCCTGGCCCTGGCCGTCGCGGCCGGGCCGCTGGCCTTTCGAGCCGGGACCGGAGTTCATGCCCTCGCTCTGGCCGGGGTCGCGCCCGCCCGGCATCCGGGGGCCGTCCTCCTGGCCCTGATCGCGGTTGCGCTGGTTCTGCTGGCCTTGCTGGCCCTGCTTGAAGGTCTCGTCGCGTAGGTCCTGCTGGTCGCGCATCGCCTGGTCGAGCTGGTTCAGGCCCTCGGCCATCGCCCGCGACTGCGGATCGGCCTTCTGCCGCTTCGCGGTCTTCAGGTTCTCGAGCATGTCCTGGAGCTCGTCGAGCGCCTTCTTGGCTTCCTCTTGATTGCCGGACTTCGCCGCGCGCTCGAGCTTGTCGATCAGCGCCTGCAGATCCTTTTGGCTGACTGTTTTGGCGTTTCGCCCATTCTGCTGCTTGTCGTTTTGCGCCTGCTGCTGGTCGTCCTTGCGCTGCTGCTCGGCAAGCTCCTTCAGGAACTTGTCCATCGAGGCCTGCAGATCCTTGGTGAGCTTCTGGATCTCCTCCTGCGAGGCGTGGCGGTTGATCGCGTCGCGCAGCGCCTTCTCGGCGTTGCGCAGCTCGCGTTCCGCGTCGGAGAGATCGCCGTTCTCGATCTGCAGCGCCATGCCCCAGAGAAAATCCGCCACCTCGATGAGCTGCTTGTCGCTCTGCGCCTGGGCGAGGCTCGTCGCGGCGAACCGCAGGCCGAGATAGACCGAGGTCTTCGTGCCGAAGGCCTCGGGCGCGATCATCAGCGCGTCGAGCGCGGTGCCGACCTCGGGGCGCCGGCGCGGGTTGAGCACCAGGTCGCGGCGCTGCTCGACGAGCGCCCGGGCGAGCGGGTTGGAGAACGGCTTCTGCGGCAGGGTGATCGTGACGGGCTCGCTGCGCCCCTCGTTGCCGCCCTCGTCGTGGGCGACGAGCACCATCGTGACTTGCGCGCCAGCCCACGGATGATCGCCAAGGTCGATCGTCGTCTCGCCATCGCCGATGCCGCCGCTGACGCCGGGCAGCGCGAGCTCGGCCTTTGGCGCGGGCACGAGCGGCGGCCCCTCGATCGGCGCGCCGTCGATCATCGGATCCGAGAAAACCGCCTCGGCCTTCGACACGCCGTAATCGTCGCTCGTCGTGTAGGCGAGGGTGAGCGAGCCGCGCGCGTTCGCCTTCGGGATCTCGCGCAGCATGATCGTCGGCGGCTTGTCGGCGATCGCGGTGAGATCGAAGATTCCCCGCAGGGTGCCGTCGTGGCGCAGCGTCAGCCGGCTGTCGCCATGCAGGACGAGGCGGGTCTCGTTGTCTTCGGGCGACTTGGGCGCGGCGTCGGCCGTGGCTTGCGCCGGCTGCCCATCGGGCGCGTCGACCTTCGGCTTTGCGGGCGGCGGCAGCAGCGGGCCGGTTGTCTCGATCTCGACGGGGCTGCCGCCCGAGGATCTTACGATGACGACGGAGCCGGCGGGGGCGGCGATGGTGCGCGGGTGGTCCGTGTCGCGGGCGCTGTCGGCGGCGAGGTCGAGGAGCACGGGCGCCTTGCCGGTATAGGGCGGCGGGTCGATCCAGGCGTCCATGCGGTAGCTCGGCCCGGCGCCGGCCCCCCCGCCGAAATCGAAGGCGGCGACGACCCGCGCATAGCGCTGCGGCCCGGCGACGAGCGCGCAGGCGACGAGCGCGACGACGATGCCGCCGCGCAGCGCGTAGCGGTCGAGATCGACGGCGCGGGGCGACGGGCGTCCGGCGCGCAGCTTGGCGGCGTCCGCCTCGACACGGCGGCGATGCAGGGCCCAGAGCGCGTCAGTGGATGGGTCGCGGTCCGCCGTCGCCAGCGTGTCGTCGAGCACGGAGGCGGGGCGATGCGCGAGGCCCGACGCCTTGTCGATGCGCCGCAGCGCCTCGCGGCGCGACAGCGGCACCAGTGTCCAGAGGCCGAAGGTGGAGGCGGCAAACAGCACGGCAAAGATCGCGACGCCGATCATCCTGCCGAGATGCGAGAGATCGAGCCACAACCCGAGCCAGGAAACGCAAAGAAACGCGCCCCCGACGACGAGCGGCGGGATCAGCCCGCGCCACAGCCCTTCCCAGAACGCCGCCGCCGTCGCGAGGCGCACGACATGGTCGAGGCGCTTCTCGGTCGCGGTCGGCTGGGGTTTGGGGGTCTCGGCCAATTGGTTGCTCCGCGCGCGTGGCGCCGAGACTCTATCGCAACCGCGCCGGAAGTTTGTCGAGTCCGGCGGGGGAGGGTGCGTCCGGCCTTTCGACGCAGGCGCCGGTGAGTCGCGGGTCGCCACGGCGGGACTCTTTCCTTCTCCGCTTGCGGGAGAAGGTGGCCCTGCGAAGCAGGGTCGGCTGGGGGTCTCTCCGCTTCTTTTGTCAGTGTCGCCTAAGCGGCACGAACCCTCAGCCGACCGACTTCGTCGTGCCACCTTCTCCCGCTTGCGGGAGAAGGGAGGACATCGCCAGCGTCAGGTTTCCAACCACCCTGGCAGCCTGTCGAGGCCGATCATCTCTTCGAACGTTGGGCGCGGCCGCACCACGCTGTACTCTTGGCCGCGAACCAGAACCTCCGGCACCAGAAGCCGACTGTTGTAGGTGCCCGCCTGCACCGCGCCGTAGGCGCCGGCCGACATCACCGCGAGCAGATCTCCCGCCGCGGGTCGGGGCAGGGTGCGCGCCAGCGCCAGATAATCGCCCGTCTCGCACACCGGCCCGACCACGTCGGCGACGATCTTCGGAGACCCCGCCGCCGCCCGTACCGGCACGATCTCGTGATGCGCCTCGTAGAGGGTAGGGCGGATCAGGTCGTTCATCGCCGCGTCGACGACCACGAACGTCTTCGCCTCGCCCTCTTTCATCAGCAGCACGCGCGTCACAAGAATGCCGGCGTTGCCGACGATGAGGCGTCCCGGCTCGAACAGGAAGCGGACCGGGAAGCGCCCGAGCCGCTTGCGCACGATCGCGGCGTAACGGTCGGGGTGGTAGGTCTCGAAGTCCTCGCCCGCGTGATAGGGGATGCCAAGACCGCCGCCGAGGTCGGCATGGTCGATCGCGTGGCCGTCCGCCGCCAGCTGGTCGAGAAACTCGGCGAGGATCGCGAAGGCGTGGTCGAACGGCGCCAGATCGGTGATCTGCGAGCCGATATGCATGTCGACGCCAGCCACTTTTATGCCCGGCAGGGACGCGGCCTCGCGATACACCTCACGGGCACGGGCGATTGGGATGCCGAACTTCGTCTCGGCCTTGCCGGTGGCGATCTTGGCGTGCGTCAGCGCGTCGACGTCGGGGTTCACCCGCAGCCCAATATGCGCGGTGCGCCCGCGCGCCACCGCGATCGCCGAGATCATCGCCAGCTCGGGCTCGGACTCGACGTTGAAGCAGAAGATACCCTCGTCGAGCGCGAGCGCGATCTCCGCCTCGCTCTTGCCGACGCCGGAGAAGGTGATGCGGTCGGCTGGCACGCCGGCGGCGCGCGCGCGGCGCAACTCGCCCTCGGAGACGACATCCATGCCGGCGCCCTCGCGCGCGAGCAGGGTCAGCACGGCCTGGTTCGAGTTCGCCTTGACGGCGAAACAGACCAGCGTGTCGAGCCCCTCGAAGGCATGCTTGAAGACGCGGTAATGGCGCGTCAGCGTCGCGCTCGAGTAGCAGTAGAACGGCGTTCCGACCTCGGCGGCGATAGCTGAGAGGTCGACATCCTCGGCGTGGAGGACGCCGTCCTTCAAGGCGAAATGGTGCATGGTCTAGAGCAGCGGATCGAGGAAGAAGCCGTTGGTGGATCGCACCGGCGGCGCATTGATCGGGCGCGGCGCGGGCTCCTCCTGGAAGACCTGCTGCTTGGCGGCGGCGGACCGCTCGATCACCCGGTTCGGGCTTTGGATAAGGCCTGGCGTATCGTCGTCGTTCAAGACGCGATCCTGCGCGGCGCCGCCCGAGGGGCTCGCCTTGGCCTGCGTCGGCGCGCCCGGCGGCAGCTCGAGTGGACCCCGCCGCCCGCAGCCGGCGACAGCCAGCACGGCGACGACCGCGAGACCGAGGCGAAACGATGGACCCAAGACGAAAACTCCGACCAGCTTCAGCTATAGAGGAAACGGACCCCGAGGCGAAGATGCGACCAAACGATGCTGGCCGAGCGTGACGAAGATACCCTTAAAGAGTCAACGATCGCCGAGCGGCTGCTCCACCGCGACGGGCTGATGCTGATCCTCGACAAGCCCGCCGGCATCGCCGTGCATCGCGGACCTAAGGGGGGCGCCAATCTCGAAGCTCTGTTCGGCGGCCTGCGCTTCGGGCTGCCGCGCGATCCCGCCCTCGCGCATCGGCTCGACCGAGACACGTCGGGCTGCCTGGTGCTCGGACGCCACCACAAGGCGCTCGAGAAGCTCGGCCTGCTCTTCAAGCAGGGCAAGATCGCGAAAACCTATTGGGCCGTCGTCGAGGGCGCTCCGGATGCGGAGCAAGGCGAGATCGACCTGCCGCTCGGGCGCCTCGACGCGACACGGGGCTGGTGGATGAAGGTCGATCCCGCCGGGCTGCCGTCGCGAACCCGCTACACGGTGATGGCACGTGGCGACGGCCGCGCCGCGCTGGCGCTCGAGCCGCTCACCGGGCGCACCCACCAGCTGCGCGTCCATTGCGCCGCGATGGGCTGGCCGATCCTCGGCGACCCGATCTATGGCGCGGGCGGCCCTCCACTGCATCTGCACGCCCGCGCCATCAGCGTGCCGCTCGCGAAGACGAAACCTCCCGTCGCCGTCGAGGCGCCGGTGCCGAGTCATATGCGCGAGTCGCTTGCCGCACTGGGCGTGCCGCGAAACGCGGCCTGATCGCGGCCCACGGGCGACGTTGTTCTGCCTGCGGCAGGCCGCCGACGATCGGCGTCGCGGCAGACCTCGACCCATTCGTCGAAGGCGAGATCGGCGAGAACGGCGACACGCGACAAATAGCCGACGAGAAGCCCCGGCCGAACCCCCTCGACGCTGCCCGGATCGCCGGCGGGAAAGTCCGCGGAGCCGGCCGCGATCCGGACGTTGAGGAGGCGAGCTGGGCCCAGCTCCGAAAGCGCGTCGACCGTGTCGCGAGAGCACCTAGCATGAGGGAGGTATCGGTCAACGGAGGCACGCCGCCACGGAAAAGATGCCACCGCTGTTGAGACGAGCGAGACGCAAAAGGCGTCGATGATATGTGGGGGCTAACCACAGAGAACCGCGTGCGATCATGTCAGTCCTAGCTAGCGCTGGCAGCTTGCGCAGAAAAACGTCGAGCGGCCACTCTGAACGATCCGTTTGACCACGCCCGAGCATTTGCGGTTTGGGCAGGGGTCGTCGGCGCGGTCGTAGACGCGGAAGCTGTGCTGGAAGTAGCCCAGCGAGCCATCGGTGCGGCGGTGATCGCGTAACGACGAACCGCCGGCCTCGACGGCCTCCAGCAGGACTTCCTTGATAACCTTGGCGAGCTTGTCCGCCCGCGCGGTCGGCGTGCCGTCGCGCCGCGTCAGGGTGCCGGCCCCGCGGCGCGGCGACAGGCCCGCGCGGTGGAGCGCCTCGCAGACATAGATGTTGCCGAGGCCGGCGATCAGCGTCTGGTCGAGCAACGCGGCCTTCAGCGGCGTGGCGCGACCGGCGAGGCAGCGCGCCAGGGCAGCTCCGTCGAGTGCGTCGCTCAAGGGCTCGAAGCCGAGGCGGGCGAAGAAGGGATGGGCGGCGAACTCGGTCTCGCCGACGATCAGCATGAAGCCAAAGCGGCGCGGGTCGTTGTAAACGACACGAATGCCATTGGAGAGCGTCAACACGACGTGATCGTGCAGGCCGAGCGTCGAGCGCGGATGATGGAAGCTGCCGGGCGTGACGACACGATCGTCGGCCTCGATGCGAAACGACCCCGACATGCCGAGATGCATGACGAGAACGTCGCCGCTGTCGAGGCGGGCCAGAAGATACTTGGCGCGCCGGGCAAGTGATAGAATTTCGCGGCCGGTCAGGCGGCTTGCGAAACGAGGCGGGAATGGAAACCGCAGATCGGGGCGGCGCTGGTCGACGAGGCTGATGGTGGCCCCGACGAGGGCGGGCTCGAGACCGCGTCGCACGGTCTCGACCTCGGGAAGCTCTGGCACGATCGATCCTGAGAGGGCATTGCGTCCCCCTCATATGGGACTAGCCCGTGCCGGTCGCCGGCTATTTCGCCATCAGCATCTGACCACGGATCTCGCCGCCCGGGTTCTCCTTGGTGTGCACGTTGAAATAGGTGTCGCCATCGGCGAGGTTCTTCGCCTGCGCGTCGGTCAACGTATAGTCGCCCTTGATCGGGCTCGCGACCGAGCCCTTGATCGGGATCTCGATCGGCGCGTCCTTGCCGGTCGGCGCCGGCGCGTGAAGATGTGCCATCGTGGCGGTGCCGGTCAGGCCGCTGTAGGTCGCCGTGAACTCGAGCCTTTTGGTCGAGGGATCGTAGGTGCCCATCAGATCGCCCTTGGCCTCGGACTTGGCGGGCGGCACTTCCGACGAGGGCGTCAGGCTCGCGGAGACCTTCATGGCTTCGGCGTAGCTCGGAGCGGCCGAAGCCGCGCAGATCGCGATGGCGCCAGCGGCGACGACGCTTATGGGCTTGAGATTCATGACGGGGACTTTCGGGTCGTTGAAAGGGTGGTACCGCAACGGCATCGCCACAGACACCTCCCCTCCAACCTGCCGACCGTCGGTTTCGTTCGAAAGGCGTTGGTCGCAGATCGGGATGAGCGGCCAAACGCCCCGGCGCGTAGCCACGGCCGATCGACGCCGCTATAGAGATCGCGCCAAGACCCGCCTCCCCGGTGACCTTACTGCCATGACACGCCCGCCGAAGGACGATCCGTTCCGACCGGATGCCGCCGACACCACGCATTTCGGGTTCGAGAACGTGCGGCTCGACGAAAAGCAGGGTCGGGTCGACGACGTCTTCCATAAGGTCGCCGCCCGCTACGACCTGATGAACGACCTGATGTCGGCGGGCCTCCACCGGCTCTGGAAAGACCGGCTCGTCGCCATGTTGAACCCGCCGAAGCGGCTCGCCTTCGACCACCTCGACGTCGCGGGCGGCACCGGCGATGTCGGCTTCCGCATCGCCCGTGCCGGCAATTCCTCGACCCACGTCACGGTGCTCGACATCAACGCCGACATGCTCGAGGTCGGCCGCGTCCGGGCGGCCAGGCGCCGCCTCGGCGGGCAGGTCGATTTCATCGAAGCCAATGCCGAAGAATTGCCGTTCCCGGACTCGAGCTTCGACGGCTACACGGTCGCCTTCGGCATCCGCAACGTGCCGCGCATCGACGCGGCGCTCGCCGAGGCCTATCGCGTGCTCCGCCGCGGCGGTCATTTCCTGTGCCTGGAGTTCTCTCCCGTCGATCTCCCGCTGTTCGACAAGATCTACGACGCCTATTCCTTCAACGTCATTCCGCGCATTGGCCAGGCCGTAACCGGCGACGGCGATGCCTACCGCTACCTTGTCGAGTCGATCCGCCGCTTTCCGACGGCCGAGGCCTTCGAGGGCCGGGTGGGCGCGGCTGGGTTCCGGTCGACGCGGTTCGTCCGTTTGTCGGGTGGCATTGTCGCGATCCACGCGGGTTGGAAGCTGTGAGACGAGAACGGGCGTGATCCCTCGCCTGGGCTCTTTCTTCCGCCTCGCCCGTGCCGGCTTCGTGCTCGCGCGCGCCGGCGTCTTCAACGATGTCGACACGCTGAACCTGCCGCCCGGCGCGAAGCTGCCCGTGCGCCTGGCGCGACTGGTCGCGCGGAAGACGTCAGGCTCGAGCCTCGAGGCGCTGCCCGGCGCGGTCGCCAAGCTCGGCCCCTCCTACGTGAAGCTCGGCCAATTCCTGGCGACACGCCCCGACGTGGTCGGTCCCGCCATCGTGCTCGCGCTGGAGCGCCTGCAGGATCGGATGGACCCTTTCCCGCGCGAGGTCGCGATCCGCCAGATCGAGGCGGCGTTCGGCTGCAAGGCCTCGGACCTCTTCGTGTCGATCAGCGAGCCGGTCGCCGCGGCCTCGATCGCCCAGGTGCACCGCGGCCGCGTTCGCGACGTGCTCGGCGAGCGCGACGTGGCGATCAAGGTGCGCCGGCCCGGCGTCGATCGCCTGCTCAAGCGCGACCTCGCCGACATGAAGGCGGCGGCCGAGTTCATCGCCAAGAAATTCCCCGAGACCGATCGATTGAAGCCGGTCGGCGTCGTCGAGATCCTGGCGCGCAGCCTGAAGATGGAGACCGATTTCCGGCTCGAGGCGGCCGCCGCCTCCGAATTCGCCGAGAACGTCGCCGCCGAGACCGACTTCCGGGTTCCCAAGATCGACTGGGACAGGACCGCCGCCGAGGTGCTCACACTCGAGTGGATCGACGGCACAAAGCTGTCCGATGCGGCCGAGCTGGCGCGAAAGGGCCACGAGCTGCCCAAGCTCGGCGCCCTGGTCATCCAGAGCTTCCTGCGCCACTCGATGCGCGACGGCTTTTTCCATGCCGACATGCACCAGGGCAATCTGTTCATCGACGACCAGGGGCGGCTCGTCGCGGTCGATTTCGGCATCATGGGCCGGCTTGGCGCCAAGGAGCGCCGCTTTCTCGCCGAGATCCTCTATGGCTTCATCACGCGCGACTACAAGCGCGTCGCGGAGGTGCATTTCGAGGCGGGCTACGTGCCGCACTCGCACCGGATCGAGGATTTCGCACAGGCGATCCGCGCCATCGGCGAGCCGATCCACTCGCGCACGGCTGACCAGATCTCGATGGCGCGGCTGCTGACGCTGCTGTTCGAGATCACCGGCCTGTTCGACATGAAGGCCCGCACAGAGCTGGTGCTACTGCAAAAGACGATGGTCGTCGTCGAAGGCGTCGCCCGCAAGCTCGACCCCCGCCTCGACATGTGGACCACCGCCGAGCCGGTGGTGCGCACGTGGATCGAGGAGAACCTCGGCCCCGTGGGCAAGATCCAGGACGCGGGGCGCGCCGCCAGCGAGTTCGTCAAGCTCGCCAGCGGCCTGCCGATGGCCCTGTCGCGTGCCGGACGCACGCTCGAGATGCTCGAGGACATGGCCGACAACGGCTTCGAGTTCTCGCAGAACGCGTTGCAGCAGTTCGGCGACATGCAGAAGGACGCGCAGAAGGTCGGCCATTACGCGCTCTGGGCGATCGTCGCGGTGGCGGCGTACTATATTTTCGTTCATTAGGAGTGAGCGTCGGAATAGGGACGCGACCATTTGATTCCACCTGTCACGAGAAGATGAAAACACTTTACGAGCTTGCACGTCGTAAAGCCCTTAAGGCGGATGAAACGCTCGATAGTATATTGGCGGAGCTTGGCGATTAGTTTTAATCATCCCTGGCTACCTGTAACTCGACGAACCTTCTGGGCCCTCCTTGACCCTCGCCAACAAGACCATCCTCCTCGTCGTCGGCGGCGGGATCGCGGCGTACAAGGCGCTCGATCTCGTGCGGCGGCTGCGCGAGCGCGGCGCGCGTGTGCGGCCGGTGATGACGGCGGGCGCCAAGGAATTCGTAACGCCGCTGTCGCTGGCGAGCCTGGCCGGCGAGACGGTGCATGAGGCTCTCTTCTCGCTGACCGACGAGGCCGAGATGGGTCACATCGAGCTGTCGCGCGCCGCCGACCTCGTGGTCGTCGCGCCCGCCACGGCCAACCTGCTCGCGCGAATGGCGGCCGGCCTCGCCGACGATCTCGCCACCACGCTGCTGCTCGCCACGGACAAAAAGACTCTCGTCGCGCCGGCAATGAACCTGCGCATGTGGCTGCACCCGGCGACGCAGCGCAACTTGGCGACGCTCCGCGCCGCCGGCGTCCTAGTCTGCGGCCCTGACGATGGCGCGATGGCCTGCGGCGAGTACGGCCCAGGCCGCATGGCCGAGCCGCTCGCCATCGTCGCGGCGATCGAGGCGGCGCTCGCTACCGAGACGCGGCTGCCTC
This sequence comes from uncultured Lichenihabitans sp., assembly GCA_965214415.1. GTDB lineage: Bacteria > Pseudomonadota > Alphaproteobacteria > Rhizobiales > Beijerinckiaceae > RH-AL1. The sequence goes on along the minus strand of CBDCBQ010000003.1, from coordinate 2,933,469 downwards.
TGCCGGCATCCTCGACCACAGGCGCGCTCGCGGGCCGGCGCGTGGTGGTGACCTCCGGCCCTACGCACGAGCCGATCGACCCCGTGCGGTTCATCGCCAACCGCTCGTCCGGCAAGCAGGGCCACGCGCTGGCCAGCGCGGCGGCGGCCGCTGGTGCCGACGTGGTGCTGGTGAGCGGCCCGGTCGCGCTCGCCGATCCGCCGGGCGTCGCGGTCCGCAAGGTCGAGAGCGCGCGTGAGATGTTGGCTGCGGTGGAGGCGGCGCTGCCCGCGGACCTGTTCATCGCCGCCGCGGCCGTCGCCGACTGGCGCGTCGCCGAGGCGGCACCGGCCAAGCTCAAGAAGAACGGCAAAGGCCCGCCGGCCCTGACGTTGGCCGAGAACCCGGACATCCTAGCCACGATCGCCCGGCGCAACGCCGACCGGCCCGCCCTCGTCGTCGGCTTTGCGGCCGAGACGGAGAACCTCGTCGCGCACGCCCGCGCCAAACTGAAGACGAAGGGCTGCGACCTCATCGTCCTCAACGATGTCGGAGCAGCCTCCGGCACGTTCGGCGGAGCGACGAACGAGGTGACGCTCGTCGATGCGCAAGGCGAGATCGCCTGGCCGCGGCTCGACAAGGGCGAGCTTGCGACGCGCCTGATCCGGCTGCTGGCGGAGCGGCTCGGAGCGGGCGCGTGAGGGACGAGATCGCGGTTCCCATCAAGATTTTGCCGCACGGCGCTGGCCTCGCCTTGCCGCACTACGCCACCGCGCTCGCCGCCGGCTGCGACCTCGCAGCCGCTGTGCCCGCAGGCTCGCCGCTCATCCTCGCGCCCGGCGCCCGCGTGCTCGTGCCCACGGGTCTTGCCATCGCGCTGCCGCCGGGCTTCGAGGCGCAGGTCCGGCCGCGTTCGGGGCTGGCGTTCAAGCACGGCGTCACGGTGCTCAACGCGCCGGGCACGATCGATGCCGACTATCGCGGCGAATTGCAGGTGCTGCTCGTCAACCTCGGCCGCGAGCCGTTCATGATCGAGCGCGGCATGCGTATCGCGCAGATGGTCGTCGCCCCCATCGTCCAGGTAAAGTTCGATCTCGCGTCCGACCTCGAGGTCACCGACCGAGCCGCCGGCCGCTTCGGCTCGACGGGTCTCGTCGCGAAACCGTGAGTCTCAGCGCGTGGCGGCGCTGCCTGTTTCCACGAGCTTCTTCAATTCGGAGGCGGTCTGGCGCGCCAGCATCTCGATCTCGACGCCCTCGTCCGCCTCGAGCCGCCGCTCGATCATGCTGATCGGATAGCAGTGGAGGTCGTAGCCCTTGACGGCGATTGATGTCTCGGAGCCGAGCTCGTCGCTGACGCGGACCCATTCGAACGGGCCATGCGTCAGGATCAGCTCGCCGAAGGCGAGGCCGATCACGCCGCGGGCCGCCTCTATGCCGTCCTTGCCGCGCATACCGTCGTAGAGATCTTGCACCTGCGCCGCGTTCAGCGGCCGTGCCCCACCCGCGAGCGCCGCGGCCAGGGCGAGGCCGGAGTCGAGCGCGTCCCGCTGCTCGGCCGAGAGCGGGACCACCGCCACGCGCTCAGCCCTCCTCGAGCCGCACGCGCCAGGCCGTCTCGCCCTTGGGGTCGGTAAGCCAGACCATCACCGAGCCGTCCATCAGCCGGTCGAGCGTATAGGTTTCCTTGACCTCGGTGACCGCATCCTCGAGGCTCGCGGCGTTGATGCCGTCGTCGATCCGCGGCATGCCGTGCGAGCCGTCCTCCTGCAACGGCGCCGCCCGCAGTCGATAGGTCGCCATCACGTCCTCCCTGTCTGGTTGGAGGAGACGTCAGCCCTTTACGTGGGTCAATTCGCCGAACGGCCGGACGATGAAATGACGAGCTTGGGCGACAGCGAGATCGAGGCGACGATCCTGCGTCTTGTGACGGAGCGTGGCCCCGAAAAATCCGTCTGCCCATCCGAGATCGCGCGCGCACTCGGCGGTGCGTCCCCCGACGACTGGAGACCGCTGATGCAGCCGGTGCGGCGCATGGCGGTGCGCCTGACCAAGCATGGACGGATCGCGATCCTGCGCAAGGGGCGCCCGGTCGCCGATCCCAACGATTTCAAGGGCATATACCGCCTTGGGACACCGCGAGAGCCCCAAGAACGAGGCCGACCCCGGTAGCACAGGCGGCCATTCCTCGGTCCGCGCGCGGCAACACCGCCTGATTGCTCACTTTTCTTTTGCCCCAGCTAAAAAATCTTTATATCGGCGCGCGACCGTCCTATTGGCTGGCTCGACCTTCGCATTCCGCCGTCAGGCGACGATCCTGGAAAGCACCGTGTGTCCATTCTCATCGACAAGCACACCAAGGTCATCTGCCAGGGCTTCACGGGCAAGAATGGCACCTTCCACTCCGAGCAGGCGATCGCGTACGGCACGCAGATGGTCGGCGGCGTCTCGCCCGGCAAAGGCGGCGGCTTTCATCTCGGCCTGCCCGTTTTCGACACGGTCGCGCAGGCGCGCGGGGAAACGGACGCCGACGCGAGCGTGGTCTATGTGCCGCCGCCGGGCGCCGCGGACGCGATCTGCGAGGCGATCGACGCCGAGGTCCCGCTGATCGTCTGCATCACCGAGGGCATTCCGGTGGCCGACATGGTCAAGGTGAAGCGCGCGCTGTCGGGCTCGAAGTCGCGGCTGATCGGGCCGAACTGCCCCGGCGTGATGACGGCCGGCGAATGCAAGATCGGCATCATGCCAGGCAATATCTTCTCGCAGGGATCGGTCGGTATCGTATCTCGTTCGGGAACGCTTACATACGAGGCCGTCTTTCAAACGACCCGGGAGGGTCTCGGCCAGACGACCGCGGTCGGCATCGGCGGTGACCCGGTCAAGGGCACCGAGTTCATCGACGTGCTCGAGTTGTTTCTTGCCGATCCGGCTACGATGTCGATCGTGATGATTGGCGAGATCGGCGGCGCGGCCGAAGAGGACGCGGCGCAGTTCCTGGCCGACGAGGCCAAGCGCGGGCGTAAAAAGCCGACGGTCGGCTTCATCGCCGGTCGCACGGCGCCTCCGGGGCGCCGCATGGGTCATGCCGGCGCGATCATCTCGGGTGGCAAGGGCGGCGCCGAGGACAAGATCGCCGCGATGGAAGCGGCAGGCATCACGGTCTCGCCGTCGCCGGCTCGGCTTGGTAAAACGTTGGTCGAGGTTCTGAAGGGCTAAGCCCGGGAAGTCTACGTCATGGTCATGATCATCATCTGCTTCATCGCGCCGTGGCTGGCCATGTTTCTCCAGGGCAAGATCTTCCAGGGCATCCTCTGCGTGCTGCTACACATCACGATCATCGGCTGGATCCCGGCGACGATCTGGGCTCTGATCGTCACCCGTGAAAATCAGGCCGCGTAGCCGGCGCCCCCGACGAATTAAGCGTCCCTCCGGACGCGCTTTCGCCGCCTTTGCAGCGGCAAAACCATGCCTCCCCAAGAGGCATTCGAACTGAGGAGCCCGGCGCCGCGACCACGTGACGGGGGGCTGGAGGTTGATCGAGATGGCACGCCAAGATGGCAATGGCACCGGGGGCGGCACCGGGAGCGGCGGCGGCTCGGACCCGGCACCTGCCCCGCGCAACGAGCGGTTCTCCACCACCTCGTTCCTCTATGGCGGCAATGCCGCCTACATGGAGCAGCTGCAGGAGCGCTATCGCGAGGATCCGTCCTCGGTAGACCCGCAATGGCAGGCGTTCTTCGCCGATCTCAACGACGAGGGCCAGGCCGTCGAGCAGACCGCACAGGGTCCGTCCTGGAAGGCGTCGCACTGGCCGATCGCCGCCAACGGCGAGTTGGTGTCCGCGCTTGATGGTGACTGGCCGGCCGTCAAGGCGATCGCGCTCAAGGTCGCCGAGGAGACCACGAAAGACGCGAGGGCCACGGAGGTGCCGTCGCCCGAGGCCGTGAGCCGGGCGACCCGCGATTCGGTGCGTGCGCTGATGATGATCCGCGCCTACCGCACCCGCGGCCATCTGCATGCCAAGCTCGATCCGCTCGGATTGGCGCCGCCGAAGGACTTCGAGGAGCTCCATCCCTCGAGCTACGGGTTTTCCGACGCCGACTTCGACCGGCCGATCTTCATCGATGGCGTGCTCGGGCTCGATTGGGCCTCGATCAACGAGATGATGCCGATCCTGCGCCGCACCTATTGCGGCACCATCGGCTATGAATTCGTCCACATGTCGGATCCGGCCGAAAAGGCCTGGATGCAAGCCCGTATCGAGGGGCCGGACAAGGCGATCACCTTCACGCCCGAAGGCAAGCGCGCGATCCTGAACAAGCTGATCGAGGCCGAGGGCTACGAGAAATTCCTCGACGTCCGCTACACCGGCACCAAACGCTTCGGCCTCGACGGTGGCGAGAGCATGGTGCCGGCGCTGGAGCAGATCATCAAGCGCGGCGGCGCGCTCGGGATCGAGGACATCGAGCTCGGCATGGCCCATCGCGGCCGGCTCAACGTGCTGACGCAGGTCATGCACAAGCCGCATCGCGCCGTCTTCCACGAGTTCAAGGGCGGCTCGGCGACGCCAGCCGAGACGGAAGGCTCGGGAGATGTCAAGTATCACCTCGGCTTCTCGTCGGACCGCACGTTCGATGACAAGACGGTGCATCTGTCGCTCTCGGCAAATCCCTCGCATCTCGAGATCGTCGACCCGATCGTGCTCGGCAAGGTGCGCGCGAAGCAAGATCAGAAGGACGACGTCGTCGAGCGCGCCAAGGTGCTGCCGTTGCTGCTGCACGGCGACGCCGCGTTCGCGGGGCAGGGCGTCATCGCCGAGTGCTTCGGTCTCTCGGGCCTGAAGGGCCACCGCACCGGCGGCTCGATCCACTTCATCATCAACAACCAGATCGGCTTCACGACCTACCCGCGCTACTCGCGCTCATCGCCCTATCCGTCGGATACGGCGAAGATGATCGAGGCGCCGATCATTCACGTGAACGGCGACGATCCCGAGGCCGTCGTCTACGCGGCCAAGGTCGCGGTCGAGTTCCGCCAGAAATTCCACAAGCCTGTCGTCATCGACATGTTCTGCTACCGGCGCTTCGGCCACAACGAGGGCGACGAGCCGGCGTTCACGCAGCCGCTCATGTACAAGAAGATCCGCGGCCATCGCGGCGTGCTCGAGATTTATGCCGAGAAGCTGGTCGCCGAGGGTGTGATCACGCAGGAGCGCGTCGATGCCGACAAGGCCGCATGGCGTGCCAAGCTCGACGAGGAGTTCGAGGCCGGCCAGCACTATCAGCCGAACCGCGCCGACTGGCTCGACGGCCGCTGGGCCGGCCTGCGCTCGGCGACAGGCCAGGAGGACGATCGCCGCGGCCAGACCGGCGTCGAGCGCGCGCGGCTGGTCGAGCTGGGCCATCGCCTGACCCAGGTTCCGGCGAGCTTCCACCTGCACAAGACGATCCAGCGTCTGCTCGACAATCGTCGCAAGGCCGTCGACACCGGCCAGAACATCGACTGGGCGTTGGGCGAGGCCTTGGCCTTCGCGAGCCTCGTCGACGAGGGCAAGCCGGTCCGCCTGTCGGGCCAGGATTCCGAGCGCGGCACGTTCTCGCAGCGCCATTCCGTGCTGATCGACCAGGAGAACGAAAGCCGCTACGTGCCGCTCAACCACATCCGCGACGAGCAGGCGCGCTTCGAGGTCATCAACTCGATGCTTTCGGAAGAGGCGGTGCTCGGCTTCGAGTACGGCTACACCTTGGCCGAGCCCGACGCGCTGGTGCTGTGGGAAGCGCAGTTCGGTGACTTCGCCAACGGCGCGCAGGTCGTCTTCGACCAATTCATCTCGTCCTCCGAGCGCAAATGGCTGCGCATGTCGGGGTTGGTGTGCCTGCTGCCGCACGGCTACGAGGGGCAGGGGCCGGAGCATTCCTCCGCGCGTCTCGAGCGCTACCTGCAGCTCTGCGCCGAGGACAACATGCAGGTGGCCAACTGCAGCACCCCGGCGAACTACTTCCACATCCTGCGCCGCCAGCTGAAGCGCGACATCCGCAAGCCGTTGATCCTGATGACGCCGAAGTCGCTACTGCGCCACAAGCGCGCGGTGTCGAGCCTCGATGCGATGGCGGCCGGCACCAGCTTCCACCGCCTGTTGCGCGACGGCGCCGAGAAGGTCGGCGAACACAAGGTCGAGCTGCGGCCCGACGACGAGATCCGCCGCGTGATCCTCTGCACCGGCAAGGTCTATTACGACCTCTTCGAGGACCGCGAGCGGCGCGCGGCGGACGACATCTACCTGCTGCGCGTGGAGCAGCTCTACCCGATGCCGCTGAAGGCGCTGGTCAACGAGCTGTCGCGCTTCACAAAGGCCGAAGTCATCTGGTGCCAGGAGGAGCCCAAGAACATGGGCGCCTGGACGTTCATCGACCCCTATCTCGAATGGGTGCTGGGCCAGGTCGGCAACGGCCAGGTCCGCCCGCGCTACGTCGGTCGCCCGGCCGCGGCGGCGACGGCCACTGGTTTGATGTCCAAGCATCTGGCGCAGATGAAGGCGTTCATGGACGAAGCCTTTGACTAGTTTGGCGTTCCACTAGGTGTGCGACACGAGTTGCGACTGACTCTTATGGAGGGCCGCTTGCCGCGGCGATGACGAGCATGACGACTGAGATCCGCGTTCCGACGCTGGGCGAATCGGTGAGCGAGGCGACGATCGGGCGCTGGTTCAAGAAGGCGGGCGATGCCGTGAAGGCGGACGAGCCGCTGTGCGAGCTCGAGACCGACAAGGTGACCCTCGAGGTCAACGCGCCTGCCGCCGGCGTGCTCGCCGAGATCGTCGCCAAGGACGGCGAGACGGTCGAGCCGGGTGGCCTGCTTGGGCAGATCAGCGAGGGCGCCGTCGGCGACGCCAAGCCGTCCAAAGCAGCGAAGGGCGAGTCTCTAAAAGGAGAGACCAAAGCAGTCGCGACGCCGCCGGCCGACAGCGCGAAATCCGCGCCGGCCGCCTCGCGCGCCGCCGCCGCCGGAGGGGGCAATGGCGGGGCCGAGATCAAAGGGCCGAAGCCAATGCCGCCGGCACCCGCCGCCACCAAGATCGCCGCCGATCGCGGCATCGACGTCGGAGACGTCGATGGCTCGGGGCGTCGCGGCCAGGTGATGAAGGGCGACGTGTTGGCGTATCAGCCGCCCGCCGCCGTGCCTGCCCAGACGCCTGCACTGTCTCGCGCGCCGGCGCCAGTCCGCGCGCCTTCGCTACCGTCCGACGCGGATCGCGAAGAGCGCGTCAAGATGACGAAGCTGCGCCAGACGATCGCGCGTCGCCTGAAGGACGCGCAGAACGCCGCGGCGATGCTGACGACCTTCAACGAGGTCGACATGTCGGCGGTGATGGCGCTCCGCACGAAGTACAAGGAGACGTTCGAAAAGAAGTTCGGGGCCAAACTGGGCTTCATGGGCTTCTTCGTGAAGGCCTGCGTGCAGGCGCTGCGCGACGTGCCCGCCGTAAATGCCGAGATCGACGGCACGGATCTCATCTACAAGAATTGCTACCACCTCGGGATCGCAGTCGGCACCGACAAGGGGCTCGTCGTGCCGGTGGTGCGCGACTGCGATCACCTCAACATCGCGCAAGTCGAGCAGACGATCGCCGGCTATGGCAAGCGCGCCCGCGACGGCCAGTTGAAGATCGAGGAGATGCAGGGGGGCACCTTCACGATCACCAACGGCGGCATCTACGGCTCGCTGATGTCGACGCCGATCCTCAACGCGCCGCAGTCCGGCATCCTGGGCATGCACAAGATCCAGGAACGGCCGATCGCCATCGCCGGCAAGGTCGAGATCCGACCGATGATGTATCTCGCGTTGAGCTACGATCACCGCATCGTCGACGGCAAGGAGGCCGTGACGTTCCTGGTGCGCGTGAAGGAAGCGCTGGAAGATCCGACAAGGTTGGTGCTGGATCTTTAGCTTAGTGCGAAGGGCGCGCCTTTTCCTTCTCCCGTCTGCGGGAGCAGGTGGCGCCGCGAGGCGGGGGTCGGATGAGGGATCTTTCCGCCTCACGAACCGACCGTCGCCAAAGCGGCACGATCCCTCATCCGACTTTGTCGGGCCACCTTCTCCCGCGGGCGGGAGAAAGATTGACCCCGCATCCTGCAGCGAGACTCCATGACCTACGATCTCATCGTCATCGGCACAGGCCCGGGGGGCTATGTGTGCGCGATCCGCGCCGCGCAACTCGGGCTGAAGGTCGCCGTCGTCGAGAAGCGCCAGACGTTCGGCGGCACCTGCCTCAACATCGGCTGCATCCCCTCGAAGGCGTTGCTCTATGCGTCCGAGCGCTACGACGAGGTCGCGCACGACTTCCCCGCGCTCGGCATCTCCGTCGGCAAGCCGAAGCTCGATTTGAAGGCGATGATGAAGCACAAGGACGACACCGTCGGCGCCAACGTCGCCGGCGTATCCTTCCTCTTCAAGAAGAACAAGGTCGACACGTTCGTCGGGCTCGGAACCATTCTGGGCCCCGGCAAGGTCGAGGTGACGGCCGACGATGGCGCCAAGCAGATCGTCGAGACCAAGGCGATCTGCATCGCGACCGGCTCCGTCGTCGCGGAATTGCCGGGCGTCGCGATCGATGAGAAGGTGATCGTCTCGTCCGAGGGCGCGCTCGAGCTGGAGAGCGTGCCGAAGACGATGATTATCGTTGGCGGCGGCATCATCGGGCTCGAACTCGGCTCGGTTTGGAAGCGGCTAGGCGCGGAGGTCGAGGTCGTCGAGTTCCTGGATCGCATTCTGCCCGGCATGGACCTCGAGATCGCCAAGCAATTCCAGCGCGTGCTGGAGAAGCAGGGCCTCGTCTTCAACCTCGGCACCAAGGTCGCGGGCGTCGAGAAGACCAAGGCCGGCGCCAAGGTGTCTGTGGAGAGCAGGGAGGGCGGAGCGAAACGCACGCTCGAGGCCGACGTCGTCCTCGTCGCGATCGGCCGGCGGCCGATGACGGAGGGCTTGGGCCTCGAGGCGGCGGGCGTGGCGCTCGATCGCGGCCGCGTGACGATCGACGAGGGGTTCCAAACCAACGTGCCGGGCATCTACGCGATCGGCGACGTGGTGCGAGGGCCGATGCTCGCCCACAAGGCCGAGGACGAGGGCGTCGCGCTCGCCGAGCTTCTCGCCGGCCAGCACGGCCACGTGAACTACGGAGTGATCCCCGGCGTCGTCTACACGATGCCAGAGGTTGCAGCCGTCGGCCGCACCGAGGAAGAGCTGCAAGCCGCGAACATCGGCTACAAGGTCGGCAAGTTCCCTTTCGCGGCGAACGGCCGTGCCCGCGCGATGCGCCACACGGAAGGCTTCGTGAAGGTGCTGGCCGATGCCGAAACCGACCGCGTGCTCGGCGTCCATATCATCGGAGCGGGCGCCGGCGATCTCATCGCCGAGGCCGCGATGCTGATGGAGTTCGGCGGCTCCTCCGAGGACATGGCCCGCACCTGCCACGCGCATCCCACGCTGGCGGAGGCCTTGAAGGAAGCCGCGATGGCGGTCGAGAAGCGCGCGATTCATATGTGACCGCGACGAAGAACGGAGCTTTACGCGGATGCCCGTTTCCCAAGCCTGTTGTCTCGCCTGATCGGCAAAACCATCGAAACGATCATCGTCGTGATCGTCGTTGGGGGGCTTGCGCGTTTTCTTCTCGTTCTCGCCTTCGAGTTTCTCGTCCGCGTGAATAGCTGCCCCGACGGCGAACACATGGAGACCTACGGCCTACCTGCGATGGCTTGCGAGGCTGACGAGCCAAAATCCACCGGCAAGCGATGATCATCGATCGCGTTTTGATCGAAATTTGAGTTGAGCATGAAGTCTACGCAAAGACGGACCCCATGCGACGGCGCCGACGATCTCATCGCCGAGGCGGCCATCGCGCATATGAGGATGGAGAAGCCCATGACTACGGCCGCACGCGTGGTACCGTTCGAAGGCAAACGAATGGTTCATCAGTCGACCAGGACGCCGGACGAAGTTCTCGAGGTGCTTCGCGGCAGGATGGGGCACGTTGCCGTCAATCGCGTGATCGAGCTTGCCGCCGCTGTTTCGAGCGTCGAGCAATATGAAGCCGAGATCACCGCGCTCGCGGGCGACAGCGGCTTTATTCTCTTCGCCGAAATGGATCATGGCGCTTGGATCAATCTTTACGGCATCAAGACCCGCCTGGTTCGGGTCATCTTCGGCAATCCGCTGGTGGCGATCACGATGCTGCGCCACGACGTGTCCGCCGGCCTCTTCGTGCCAATCGAGCTCCTCGTCGCCGAGAACCCGGACGGCGGCTCGGTCGTGACCTACGTCCTCCCGTCGTCACTCATCGCGATCGAGGGAAACGCCGACCTCCTCGAGGCCGCGATGGTTCTGGACGCGAAGGCCGAAGCGCTCGTCGCCTCGGCTGTCGGCTAGAGCTTCGCGCGCCGGAGGCCGCGATCACGTGGCCTCCCCATCGACGCTTGCTGTGACGGATCAGCGCCGCCCCTTTTCCAAATCCGCCAGCCACGCCGCGGCGTTGCCGTCCGACGGCGCGCGCCAGTCGCCGCGTGGCGACAGCGAACCGCCGGCGGCAACCTTAGGGCCGTTCGGCATGGCCGAGCGCTTGAACTGGCTGAAGGCGAAGAAGCGGCGGATGAAGACCTCGAGCCATTTCGCGATCGTCGCGTCGTCGTAGGCGCGGCGGCGCTCGTGCGGAAACCCCGGTGGCCAGGCGCCGGCCTCGATGTCGCCCCAGGCGTGGTGCGCGAGGAAGGAGATCTTCGACGGGCGAAAACCGTGGCGCAGCGTGTAGTAGAGATTGAAGTCCTGCAGCTCGTAGGGGCCGACCTTGGACTCGGTGCTCTGCGGCGTCTCGCCGGCCGCGACCGGCACCAGCTCCGGCGAGATCTCGGTGGCGAGGATGCGCGTCAGGATCGTTCCGACATCGGCCGCGAACAAACCTTCGCTCACCACCCAGCGCAGCACGTGCTGGATCAGCGTCTTCGGCACGCCGCCATTGACGTTGTAATGGCTCATCTGGTCGCCGACGCCGTAGGTGCACCAGCCGAGCGCCAGCTCGGAGAGGTCGCCGGTGCCGATCACGATCGCGTCGTTCTGATTGGCGAGACGAAACAGATAGTCCGTGCGCAAACCAGCCTGAACGTTCTCGAACGTGATGTCGTAGGTCGGTTCGCCGTCGGCAGAGGGATGGCCGAGATCGCCGAGCATCTGCTGGGCCGCCGGCCTGATGTCGATCTCCCGCGCCTGCACGCCGAGCGCGGCCATCAAGGCGTGCGCGTTGGCCTTGGTCTCGTCGCCGGTCGCGAAGCCTGGCAGTGTATAGGCGAGGATGTCCGTGCGGGGGAATCCGAGCCGCTCGAAGGCGCGGGCGACGACGATCAGCGCGTGCGTCGAATCGAGCCCGCCCGACACGCCGATGACGGCCCGCTTGACATCGATCGCGCCGAGACGTTGAGCAAGGCCGGACACCTGGATGTTGTAGGCCTCGAAACAATCCTGCGCGAGGCGGGCGCGATCCGCTGGCACGAACGGAAAGCGCTCGACCCCGCGGCGCAGGCCCAGCTCGCCGCTTGGCGGCGCGACCGCAAACGGAACACGCCGGAACGCGACGCCGACCAGCCGGCCCGCGTTATCATCGAACGTGCCCTGGCGCAGGCGCTCCTGGCGTAGAAGGTCGAGGTCGACATCGGCGATCGCGCGCTGTGCACCAGCCGGAAAACGCTCCGAGGCGGCGAGGTTCACGCCGTTCTCGTCGATCGTCACCTGTCCGTCCCACGCGAGGTCGGTGGTGGACTCGCCGACGCCGGCCGCGGCGTAGACGTAGGCCGCGAGGCAGCGCGCGGACTGCGCGCGCGTCAGCAGGTGGCGCGTGTCGCTCTTGCCGATCGTGATGTTCGAGGCGGAGAGATTGCAGAGCACGGTCGCGCCCGACAGCGCCGCGACGGAGGATGGCGGCAGCGGCACCCAGAGGTCCTCGCAAATCTCGGCGTGCACCACCAACCCCTCGAGGTCCGATGCCTCGAACAGAAGATCGAAGCCAAACGGCGCCTCGTGCGCGCCGAGCCGAACCCGCTCGCCGGCGATGGTCGCGCCCGAGGCGAAATGGCGATGCTCGTAGAACTCGCGGTAGTTTGGCGGATAGGCTTTCGGCACCACCCCGAGAAGCTGGCCGCCGTGGATCGCCAGCGCGCAATTGTAGAGCCGATGGCGCCAGCGCACCGGCGCACCGACCAGGATCAGCGGCCGCAGCTCGCGCGAGGCCGTGACCAGCGTGTCCACCGCGGCGGCGACGGCGTCGAGCAGCGCATCCTGCATGAGCAGGTCGTCGATCGCGTAGGACGAGAGGGCAAGCTCGGGAAACACGCAGAGCGCGGCGCCCTTCGCATGGCATGCCTGCACCTCGGCCAGCACGGCGGCGCCGTTTGCCGCCGGGTCGCCGACGCGGCCGGCGATCGTGCAGGCGGCGACGCGGACAAAACCGTGCGCGTAAAGGGAGCCTCGGGCCATGCCGCCTTTTACCACGTCGCGGCCGTTTGCAACGCCGCGCTCGCAATAGGCTTAAGTGGGGCCGCTATCAGACCTGAAAAGGTCGGCGTACACGTCTGACATCGGGATCGATATCTCGAGCGCCGGGAGATCGAAGGTGGCGTCGAGACCATCGGCAATCCGCAGCCCAGCCCAGCTGTCGCCGTGCCGGTCGAAGATCTCGATATGCGGCCGATCCCGCTCCACCAGCGCGTAGTGTCGAAGGCTGGGCAGGCTTTGGTACGCCCGCCACTTCTCCTCGCGATCTCGCCGCCGCGTGCCGTCGGACAGCACCTCGATGAGAACCGTGGGATCGTCAAACGACGTCGCCCCTGGCGGCAGCGGCTTGCAAGCGACAGCGATGTCGGGGAGCATGCTCGAGACCGCTGTCTCGGCTTTCACGCGAAATGTCTCGGCGAACACGCGGCAGGGCGAGTCCGACGCGTCGAACCGTCGGCGAAGCTGATAGTGCAGGTTGCTGACGATGCGGCCGTGCTCCCAGCGCGCGCCCACCATCATCCGCACGACGCGCCCGCCGATCAGCTCCCAGCGCTCGTCCTCGGGCTGGTCGGCGAGAAGCTCCTCGAAGTCGTCGAGCGACATCGGCTTCAAGGCAAGGTTTGGCGAGTTCACCTGCCGCGACCCTCCAGGCTGTCGGGCGAGTATGCCCCAGGACCTGCGCACGTCAAAGTATAAGCTCGCGACAGACCAAGCCGGCGACGCGCCCCAGCCATGCGGCAGCCATGGTTGCGAAAATTGCTGCAATGCACAAGTAGCTTGAGCGGGCGTTGGGGGCGCGCACCTGGAGTCGATATGGACGACACGAAGCACACCACCCTCGCCGCCCGCCGGCTCTACCGCCCCGATCTGCCGTTTTTCCGCGATCATCTGATCCGCCTCGATCCCGAGACGCGCTACGATCGCTTCGGCCTTCAGGTCTCGGACGATTACCTGGCGCACTACGCCGAGCTTTGCCTCGCGCCGTCGGCCATCACCTACGGCTATTTCGAGCACGGCAAGATCCGCGGCGCCGCCGAGCTGCGGCTCTATCCCGCCAAGCGCGGGACCGCGGGGCGCGACGCCGAGGCGGCCTTCAGCGTCGAGCGGCCCTGGCGGCGGCGCGGCATCGGTGCCGAGCTGATGACTCACGTCGTACTCGCCGCCCGCAATCGTCGCATCGGCACGCTGACGATCTTCTGCCTGCGCCACAACAGGGCGATGCTGGCGCTCGCGAAGAAATTCGAGGCGGACCTCGCCTTCGATCTCACCGATGTGACGGGCCATCTCACCGCGCGACCGCCGAGCGCGTTCTCGCTCTGGCGCGAGCTCGTGGACAACACGTTCGATCTCGGCTCGGCCGTGATCGACTTCCAAGGCCGGCTGATCCGCGCCGCGCGGCATCCGGGCTCGTAGGCCGCCCTGAAGGATTCGCTCAGCGCTGCGCGGTGAGCTGCGTCTGCGGCGCTTTCTGGAGGAGCTCGTCGATACGGGCGCGCTCCTTCATGAAGGACGCGAGCATGCGGCCGTCGAACTCGCGGGTGCGGGCGAGCTTCACCTTCATCGGGTCGACGAAGTGGCCGTTGACCAGAACCTCGTAGTGCAGGTGCGGGCCCGTCGCGAGACCGCTCTGGCCGAGGTAGCCGATGGTCTGTCCCTGGCGCACACGGACGCCCTCGCTGATGCCGCGGGCGAAACCGGACATGTGATTGTAGGTCGTCATGTAGCCGTTGGCGTGCTGGATCTCGATGCGGCGCCCGTAGCCCGAACTCCACCCAGCCTGGACGATCGTACCGTTGCCCGATGCGAAGATCGGCGAGCCGATCGGGGCGGCGAAATCGGTGCCGGTGTGCGGGCGGGTGTAGCCGAGGATCGGGTGGAAGCGCATGCCGAATCCCGACGTGATCTTGAAGCTCAGCATCGGCGAGCGCACCAGGAACTTGCGCGACGACTTCCCGGTCGGATCGTAATAGTCGACGCTCCCGTCGTCCGGCGTTTGGAAGCGGTAGTAGCGGTAGGTTTCGCCGTGCGACGTGATCGAGGCGAACAGAAGCTGATTGAGGTCGTCGCCGTCGCCCTTGTCGTAGAAGGCCTCGAACGAGTCGCCTGCGGCGACGCCGCGCTGGAGATCGACGTCGTTGGCGACGACGCGCACGAGATCGTCGATGATCGGCTTCGGGATTTCCTGCTTCAACGCCGTCTCGTAGAGCGCGTTGTAGAGGCGCATCGCATTGGCATCGTCATCGTCGTCGCTGCCGACGCTCGGCGCGCGCGACGCCGGCAGCTCGCCGTCACCGGCAATCCTGACGTAGGTGCCGTCGTCGCGCAGCGCGACCGTGGCGGCCGGCCGTTCGCCGTCGTAGACGGAGAGACGCGCGAGCACCTTCGGGGCGCCGGGCGCATTCGTCTCGGCGAACAGCAGCTTGATCCGCCGCCCGTCGGGGACCGGTGCCGCGATCGCCGACACCACGTCCCGTATGATCGGGCGTGCGACGCCCGAGGTGAGCAGCAGGTTCTCGATCGATTCGCCCTGATGCATGACGACGAGCTTCTCGTCGGATTGCGGGCCGCCGGGCGGCGTCGGCGCGCGCGGCATCACGGTGACATTCTCCGGCACCATGCGCACCTCGATCGAGGCGAACGGCGAGCGCGCGAAGCCCGACGGCGTCGCGTAGGCGAGCGCGCCGAGCGGATTGGCGCGGCTCGTGCGGGTCAGCATCAGCTGCGATGGCAGCACGTAGGGGCGATTGCCAGCTGCGAGCGAGCTTTTCACGTGCTCGGCGACCTGCGCCTCGACCTCGTCGTCGGACAGCGTGACCAGGGATGACAGGTTGGCGGCCGAGAAATCGCGTGTCGCCCAGGAGAACTCGGCGTCGTCCTGCGGGATCTCGGCCGACGCCTCGACGGGCGCACGTGCGTCGGCCAGCACCTGCAGCGGATTGAACGCGGGCACCTCGTCGGAAAAGCCGGTCGGCGCGGTGACGAGGGTCGTCTCGACGCGCGCGAGCATGTGCATGCGCATGACCTGCTTGTCGCCGATATTGGTCGGCTGGGCGACGCGGAACATCTGCTTGGCCGCGACGATGTCGACCGGCTTCACGAGACGGTCGCCCTTGGGCAGGCTGGCCTGACTATCGCCGAGATCCTTCTGCTGCGGCAGGGCGGCGATCGGCGCGGCGGCGAAGTTCGATTGATGATCGAGCGCGGCGTAGATGGTCGAGCCGATCAGCGCCGCGCCCATGAAGCCGGTGAGGATCGTGCCGACGAGCCAGCGCACGGAGACTCGGCGGTGATCGAAGAAGGTGTGGCGTTCGCCGTCGACCTCGATGGCGGGCTCGACCCCGAGATCGATCGAGAAGGAATGCCGGCTCGCGTATGGGCTTAAACTAAGCGTCTGAGTCCACACATGACCTTCCGGGTGCCGCCGCGTCGAAGGCCAGCATCTCCGAACGGCCTCGCGCGAAACTGTCCTCGCGAAAGCGGCACGACGACCCGTCCCCTCTTGGTCCACAAAGCCCTATGAACTTGGCCCAAATGGGGCGTGCGCCCACCCGCGTTCGCCCCGAAGACGAGTTCGCCCTTGCGAAAGGCCGTAGGTCGGGGACACGGTGCGGGATGGACGAGACCTTCGACGATTTTTCCGCCGAGGCCATCGCAGACGTGTCGCTGGTGCGCGGCCACCTGTTGGCGGCGGCGGGACGCCGCGAGGCGATGAGCTATTCCGAGCTGCTGATCGCGCTCGGCCACCGCTTCACCCGCCCGAAGATGCGGGCCGTGTGCCGGACGCTCGACGCCATCGACCGCGCGGCGTCGGACGCCGGCGAGCCCGAACTCGCGGTGCTGGTCGTGCGCGAGACGGATGGCCTGCCGGGGCAGGGCTGGTGGGCCGCTCATCCGCGGCGCCACGGCTACGAAGGACCGTGGTCGGGGCCGGAGGCGACCGCGTTCGTCAAGACGCGGCAGGCTCTCGCGTTCGATCATTGGAGCGCGGGCGCCGTCACGAGCCGCGGCCGCCGGGCGTCGGCGCACCCTTCGGCCGCCGCATCTCGAACATCCGGTCCGCTGTGATCTCGAAATAATCGCCGGCTCGGCCAGCCCGCAGGATCGGGCGGGCGAGCGCGGTCTGATAGACGCCATCGACGATCATCGCTTCGTCGAGATGCACCGCGACGACCTCGCCGATCACCAGCCAGCCGTCGACCGGCACGCCGTCGGCGCCGCGATGCTGGATCACGTCGACCACCTTGCACTCCATCGCGGCGGGGCTTTCGCCGACGCGCGGCACGTCGACCCGCAGGCTCGCGACAGGCGTGAGGCCGGCGGCCTCGAACTCGCTGATGCCGTGGTCCAACGGGGCGGACGTCAGGTTCATCGCCTCGGCGAGATCGCGCGTGGCGAGGTTCCAGACGAATTCGCGCGTCGCGCGACAGTTGTGCACCGTGTCCTTGAGACCCACCGAGGAAAAGCCGACGAGCGGTGGCGTGTAGAGAAGCGCGTTGAAGAAGCTGTAGGGCGCGAGGTTCAGCTTGCCGTCGCCGTCGCGCGACGAGATCCAGCCGATCGGCCGCGGCGCGATGATCGCGTTGAAGGGATCGTGCTTCAGGCCGTGTCCCCGCGCGGGCTCGTAGGTATGTGTGCGTCGCGTTTGGCTCATGATGGACCTTGTCTCTCCTTGTTTCAGTCGGGGGGCAACGCGGCGCGCACGTTCTCGAGGCAGGCGAGGAAGCCGTCGAGGCGCGTGAAGCGTTCGGGCTCGGGGATCGCGACGCGATGCACCGTGCGACCCTGCGCGGCCAAGGCGCGATCCAGCATCAGGTTGTCGGTGAGCCCGAAATCTTCCGCGCTCATGCCGGCGGGATCACGCCATGTTATGCCGTCCGCGTCGAGGGCGAGGCCGGGTGCGACCCGCAAGCGATCGATGAGATCCTCGGCGGCGTGAGTGTAGGCGAAGATCGGCTTGCCCATCGCCGCCATGTAGCCGAGCTCGAACACCGTGCCGACATCGGCGCTGGGTCCTCGAAATGGCGTGAGGTTGAAGATGCCGGCCTCGGCCTGGTGCATGAGGCGGACGCATCTGGCGAAGATCTCCCCCGCATCCGCCGACCCTTTGGACGCAGGCTCGTCGGACGCCGGCAAATCGTTCGCAAGCTCGTCGTCGAGCGGGTAGAGGCCCAGAAAGTGGTAGCGGGCGCAGAGGGACTGCTTGGCCAGGCCAAGCTGACGGCTTTCGCGGCAGAAGACCTCCGGCCCGGCGAGGTAGATGCGGAGCAATCGATCCTCCGGAGGATGGGCGCCAAGGCCGCCCGCGAACACCCGCTTATGGCCTAGCAACCGCACGGGTCGCTTGCTTTCGTCGAGGTCTTTGTTTTCATCAAGGTCTTGGCTAGCGTTCGAGCGCGTGAGGAGACAGCCGTGACCCGATCGAGCCAGAGGACCGATATCGAGGATCGGCCGCCGTCCTGCGAGCCGGCGATCCGAACGATCGCGATGACGTCCGACACAAATCCCGCCGGCGATATCTTCGGCGGCTGGCTGTTGTGGCAGATGGATCTCGCCGCCGGCAGTGCCGCGGCACGGCATGCGCAGGGCCGTTGCGCGACCATCGCCGTCGATCAGATCACGTTCATGCAGGCGGTGAAGGTCGGCGACGAGGTCACCGTCTACGCCGAGCTTCTGTCGACGGGTCGTACGTCCATGCGGTTCGCGGTTACCGCCTGGCGGCGCCGTCGCGACGGCGAGGACGTGCACAAGGTGACAGGCGCGATCTTCACGTTCGTCGCGTTGGATCTTGACGGGCGTCCGCGCGAGATCCGGCCGCTGGTGCGCTGAGGTCGGGCTCTCTCTTTCGAATGAATTTTGACGATTGTATTCATTAGCGCTTTCCGAAGGGGAGATTTTTGGCTACACAGAGCCCATGGCAAGTCCTTGAGCGGCATGAACGCGGAAACTTACAGTACTAGTATCAAATTTTGCTTTGAGGATTAAATGGCGAAGTACTATTTCGATCTGCATGACGGGCGGCTACAAAGAGACGAAACCGGTCAAGATGTCGCCGACATGTCGCAGGTCTGTTTCGAAATCAGACGCACGCTGGCCGATCTCATCGTGCACGGTAGCGGGTCATTGAGCGCGATCGTGAATGTGCGCGACAATGACAATCAGACCATTGTCAGCGCATCGATCTCGCTGACGTTCAACAGGCCCGATACGCGCCACTGAGTGCCGCTCACGCGACCTTCTGCTGCGGCGCGCTCGACAGGTCGAGCGACCAGAAGCGCCGGCCGATGTCCTCCGCGACATGCTCCGCGTCCTGCGCGATGCCGGAGAACCGGCCCGAGCCCCAGGTCCACAGCCAGCCGAGCCCCAGAAAATACAGGCCGGGGACCGTCGTCACCCCGCGATGGTGGCCGGGATAGCCGGCGCCGTTGAAGACGGGAATGTCGACCATCGAAAAGTCTGCGCGAAAGCCGGTCGACCAGATCACCGCGTTGATGTTCGAGCCTTTCAGGCTGAGGCTTTTTGGCTCCTCGACGACCGTCCATGGCGGCGAATAGGGCTTGGCCGTCGGCGCGTCGATGCCGGACTTGGCGATGTAGTCGTCGATCATCTTGCGGATGCGCAGGTACACCTTGTCCGCGGTCTCGAGGTTCGCGGCGAGGTCGGGTTTGAACGTCACCACGTCGCCATCGACCTTGTCGAGCATGCCGTAGAGCTTGACGCCCTCGGCCGCGAACTGGCGCAGGTCGATCTCGTGGCCGCCGTCGCGCCCCGTGAAGTAATGGTTGGCCTTCTTGCGAACTTCGGTGCCGAGCGGATGCGTCTCCACCGTGATGTCGTAATAGCCCATCTCGTCGAGCCACTTGATCGCGTCCTTGCCGCGATATTTGCGTGGCGAACGCGGCGCGTCGCCGACCGCGATGTGCACCTTGCGGCCGGCGAGATGCAGATCCTCGGCAAGCTGGCAGCCGGACTGGCCGGTGCCGACGACCAGCACCTCGCCGTCCGGAATCTGCTCGGGATTGCGATAGGCCTGCGAGTGGATCTGGTAGAGATCGAGCGGCAAACGCTCGCCGACGCGCGGGATCGACGGGACGTGGTAACCCGAGATCGCCATGACGACATGGTCCGTCGTCCAGATGCCCTTCGAGGTCGCGACGCGGAACGTGCCGTCCGGCGCGCGCGTCACCTTCTCGACCGTGACGCCCTCGTGGATCGGCGGATCGACCTTCTTCGCGAAGGCCTCGACATAGGCGACGATGTCGTCCTTCAGCATGAAGCCGTCGGGATCGTCGCCCGTGTAGGGATGGCCCGGCAGCGTGCACTGCCAATTCGGCGTCACGAGACAGAACGTGTCCCACCGCTCCGCGCGCCAGGAATGGCCGATGCGGTTCTTCTCGAGCACAACATGGCCGATGCCCTTTTCCTTCAGATACCAGCTCGTCGACAGCCCGGACTGTCCGCCGCCGACGATCACGACCGGGACATGGCCGCGCTGCGGCGCGTCGAGCAGCACGCTCTCGGCACTTTCGAGGTTTTCTGTATTGGTGATCTCGTCAACCACGGCCTTCGCTCCAAAAAGCGGCGCTACGACTCGAACCCTTCGATCCGGACAGGCGCCTGCTGGTCCGTTTCGCGTCCCGCCTTGGCCTCGATGGCGGCGAGTTGAGCCATCGCCCGCGAGCAGCCGGCGCCGCCGTAGACCGAGGCGACGCGATCGCTCGCGGCATTCAGCCCCCTGCGGCAAAGGCCGAGGAAGTCGCTCAGCGTATAGCTGCGCCCGACCTCGAAGTACTCCTGAATGATCGTCGAGGGCGAATAGTGCGTCTCGACCGAGCCGTCCGGCCAGCGGACGCGGAACAGCGTGACGGGCATCAGGCGATCCTCGCCGGCGCGTGCGGCTCGCAGCCGGAGCGCGTGTCGCAGCCAATGAACGGTCGCGCGAAATCCCAGATCTCGATCTCCTCGCCGTCGCGCCAAAGGCGCATTCGGCGCGAGTTGTCCACGGCGCCGACAGCCGCGCAAGCGATGTCGCGCGCGGCAAAGCGCGCCAGGACCGCGCCGACGTGGTCAGGCCGCACCGACAGGATGAAGCCGAAGCTCGGGAAGGCGAGCAGGAGCTTGACGAGCGCGATGTCGGCCGGGCAGGGCACCGCGTCGACCTCGATACGGCCGCCGCGGCCGGACGACTCGAGCAGCATCATAGCCGTGCCGACGAGCCCCGCCATGCTGATGTCCTTGCCGGCGGCGACGAGGCCGGCCTCGGCGAGATCGGGCAGGATCGCGAGATCGCCGCGCAGCCGAGCTGCCGACGACCCGCTCGAGGCATCCCAGTTCAGGCTGTCGCCGCGAAAGCCCCCGCGCAGGTCGATCGCCGCCACAAGCACGTCGCCGTCCCGCGCATCGAAGCTCGTGATGAGACGCTTCGCGCGGCCGAGGATCGCCACCGCGAGCTGGCCACGATCGGTACGATTGTTGGTGTGGCCGCCGACGATCGGCACGCCGTAGATCGAGGCGGCCTCGCGCAGGCCGGCGAGAACCGGGTCGGCGGCCTCGGCGTCGCGCGCCCACACCGCGTCGACAACGGCGATCGGCCGGCCACCCATCGCGGCGATGTCGCTGAGGTTGACCATCACGCCGCAATAGCCGGCGAAGCGCGGATCGCCCTCGACGAAATCGTTGACGAACCCTTCGATCGCAAACAATAGCCAGCCGTCACCATCCGGGATCGCCGCGCAATCGTCGCCGACACGCACCGCGCCGTCGGCCAAGCCCAGCGAGGCGACGACATCGGCGATATCCGTCTTGTGCGCCATACCGCGCCCCGCCAGCACGCGAGCGGCGATCGCCTCGAGCGTGGAGGCGTTCACGCGGCCACTCTATGAGCCAGCGTGTGGAAGCCCTCCGGCGCGTTGACGAGCGGCGGATAGGCGGCGAGATCGGCCTGCATCAGCACGTGCGGCACGCCGTGCAGATCGATCTCCGATACGCGCGTCCACGCGAGGCGGCGGAACATCAACTCGTTCTGCGTCTGGATATTGCCGTAGAAGCGCGTGCAGCCGATCGCGTTGGCTGAGGATACCGCGAGCCGGATGAGCGCCGCGCCGAGCGCGCCGACGCGGCGATAGCGTGCGTCTACCGCCAAGCGGGAGCCATACCAGATGCCTGGCTCGTTCTCGTGGATGCGGACGGTGCCGACGACCTCGTCGGCCAGGACCGCCATCGTCGAGAGCGCGACCAAATGGATCGCGGTCTCATCCGTCTTGTCGCGATCGTCGCGCTCGAAGATTTTCTGCTCATCGCAGAACACGCTCCGACGCAAGGCGGCGGCGCCCCGGATTTCCCACGGCTCGGATGCGTATTTTAGCCTGAAATGGCAGGCCGCGAACGGGCCGAAGGCCTCCGCGATCACCCGCGTACTCCCTCGAGGACGAGGTCGATGCTGGGGACCTTGAATGGCACCGACACGATTGCTGGCGCGGAAGCGGCGGACGTCGCGTCGCCGGCCTTCTCGTAGGTCGAAAGCGCCGAACAGGCGCCGCACTTGCCGCAGCCGGCCTTGATCGTGTCGGAGCGCATGCCGGCGTCGCGCAGCATGCCGGCGAGCGGCGCCAGGATTTCGTGCATGAAGCCGGGCGATGGCGAGGGATGATCCTCGAGCGGCGTGCCGGAGATTGGCACGAACGGCACGACGAACGGGTAGACGCCGCGCGCGATCAGCTCGCGCGCCATGTCGAGGATTGCTTCCGACGTGTCGCCGAGTCCGGCGAGGATGTAGGTCGAGACTTGGCCGTGGCCGAACACCGGCACCGCCGCCTCGAACGCCTTCATGTAGCGCTCAAGCGGCACGCTCGCTTTGCCGGGCATGATCCGATCGCGGATCGCCGGCGTCACTGCCTCGATATGCATGCCGAGCGCGTCGATGCCCGAGGCGCGCATGCGCTCGAACCAGCGGTTCTCGTCCGGCGGCTCGCATTGCGCCTGGATCGGCAGGTCGACCGAGGCTTTCACCGCGAATGCGCTCTCGCAGAGCACGGCGGCACCGCGGTCGGTGGCGTTCGGCGTGCCGGTCGTCATCACCATGTGTTTGACGCCGTCGAGCAGCACGGCGGCTCGGGCCACCTCGGCAAGCTGCTCAGGCGTCTTGTGGGCGATCGTGCGACCGGCCGCGAGCGACTGGCCGATCGCGCAGAATTGGCAGGTCTTGGTGCGGCTCTGATAGCGGATGCAGGTCTGCAGGATCGTCGTCGCCAGCACGTCCTTCGAGTGCAGCACGGCGATCTTCGAATACGGGATGCCGTCGAACGTCTGCAGGCCGTAGAAGCGCGGCTGGTTGGGGAACGACATGCGACCGACGTAGACGCCATCGCGCTCGATCACGCTGAAGCCGTCGGCATCGGGCCGGCGCGAGGTGTAGGGCGATTCGTGCGACGCGGCCGTATGGATCGGCACCATAACGGTGCGGCCATTGATGGTCACGGCCTTGTGGTCCGACGGCCCCGCCCCGCCGCGGCGGCTTGGCGCGCCGACCTTCGTGTCGGCAAGGCGTACGCCGTAGGATTGCAACTCGTTGATCAGGCGTTCGGTCGTCAGCTCGCTCATGCGGCTTCGTCTTTCGAGGGCGAGAGGAGGGGAGGCGGTGGCGGCGACATGGTTTGCGTCGGCGCCATCGGCACGCTCGGCCGCTCGCCGAAATGCTGCACCATCGTCGCCGTCGGTCGTGCATCGACATGCAGCTGCAACAGCTCCGGCCGCGCGTAGTGGCCGATCGAATCCATCATCCGCTTGCGCTTGAAGATGAGCGCGGTGTCGCAGTCGGCGATGAGCAGGCCTTCGCCCTCGGTCATCGGCGGCGCGAGGTGCTTGCCCTCCGGCGAGACGATCGCCGTGCAATTGCCGCCGCGCAGGCCCTTCTGCAGCTTTTCGTTCGGCTGGATCGCGGCGATCTGCGCGTCCGTCAGCCAGCCCGTCGCGTTGACGACAAAGCAGCCGGACTCGAGCGCGTGATGGCGGATCGTCACCTCCATCTGATCGGCGAAGATCTGGCCGACGAGCGAGCCCGGAAATTGCGCCGCGTGAAACTCCTCGCTCTGCGCCATCAAGGCGTAGCGTGCGAGCGGATTGTAGTGCTCCCAACAGGCCAGCGCGCCGACGCGGCCGATCGCGGTGTCGACGACCTTGAGGCCGGCGCCATCGCCCATGCCCCACACCATGCGCTCATGGTAGGTCGGCGTGATCTTGCGCCGCTTGAGCGGCATCGACCCGTCGGCGTCGAACACGAGCTGAGCATTGTAGAGCGTGCCACCGTCGCGCTCGTTGACGCCCATCACGAGCACCATCGAATGCTTCTTGGCGGCCGCGCTCAGCGCCTGGGTGA
This sequence comes from uncultured Lichenihabitans sp., assembly GCA_965214415.1. Lineage (GTDB taxonomy): Bacteria > Pseudomonadota > Alphaproteobacteria > Rhizobiales > Beijerinckiaceae > RH-AL1. The sequence continues at coordinate 2,909,586 of CBDCBQ010000003.1, read as the reverse complement.
CCGGGCCGGGCACGACGACGGCTTCATCGTAGAGCTTCAGATGCGCCGCGCCGATCGAAACCGGCGGCTCGACGAACGAAAAATACGGATAGTACGGCAGGAACGTCTCGGGGAACACGGCGAAGCCGACGTCCTTGCCAGCCGCCTCCTCGATGGCGTTGAGCACCTTCTCGAGCGTGCCGCCCGGCCGGTCCAAGACCGGCGAAATCTGCGCGGCCGCGACGCGGATCGTTCGCTTCTCCATGGGAGGGACCCCGTGTTGGGGGCGCCCGGGGGTTATCCGGGCACCCGCTTCGGACGTTAGAGCGTCCAGGTGTTCAACATGAACGCGTTGGCGCGACGATGCAGGAGGATCAGGTCGAGCACATCGAGCGGGCTGATCGGGATGATGCCCGGGATCAGCGACGGCTCGCCGTGACCGTACAGCGCCTGCAAGGCGAAGCGGCAGGCATAGACCTTGCCACCTTCCGACATGAACTTCTCGACCTGCTTGTTCATCGCGAGATGCCCCGGGAATGCCTCGTCGCCGAGGGTCGGGAAGCCGCGCTGCAGGCCGAGCGTCACGCCGGGGCCGTACAGGAGGATGCTTGTCTCGAATCCCTTGCGCTGGATGCGGGTGGCCTGGAGCAAATTGACCAGACCGATCGAGCCTTCGAAGGCGACGGTGTGGAAGGTGATGAGGGCCTTTTCGCCGGGAAGCGCTTTTACGTCTTCAAACTTCTTGTCCTCGTAATCGACGAGGTGATCACCTTTTTTGTGCATTGGCATTGTTACGGCGGGCATCGTCTACTCCTCGGTGGCGTTTGCCCCCGGCGCACGCGGGGATTTGAGCCGCAACGCAATCGATGTGCCACGCGGCAGCGGCGTTTGATATCGCAGGACAAACCATGGCGCGCCGGTCAATTATACCTTCAATCGTAAAGGCTCGTCGTATCATCATCCTGCCAATTGAACGTGCGAAGCGGCTGATCTTTGGTCACGGCAGAGTCTCGGTCGCTGGAGTATAGTAGCCATCGACTAAAGTAGGCGGTGAGCACTTACATCCAATCTCCAGTCAATGTTTGGATCGGAACTTGCTGTGTGGGTCGAGCTTGATTGAGCACAATGATCGACTGGATTCCCGATCTTCGGCGCAGCGACAAGCCGCGCTATATCGCGATTGCCGACATCATCGACGCGGACCTCAAGTCGGGGCGGCTGTCGCCCGGTGATCGCTTGCCGCCGCAACGCAAGCTCGCGGCGCGCCTGGGAATCGACTTCACGACCGTCGCCCGCGGCTACGTAGAGGCGCAGCGGCGCGGATTGATCGAATCGCGCGTCGGCCAGGGGACGTTCGTGCGGGGGCCGCGGCGGTCCGCGCAGGCTGGCGGCGACATCCGCGCCGACATCGTCGATCTGTCGATGAACCTGCCGCCCGAGCCGACCGATCCGGACCTGTTGGACCGCATGCGCGAGGGCTGCGCGGAGGTCGCGCGCGACCTCGTGTTCCTGCTGCGCTACCAGGGTTTCGGCGGGACCCGCGCGGACAAGGATGCCGCCTCGTCATGGCTCGGCCGGCGTGCGTTGGTGCCGAAGCAAGAGCGCATCTTCGTGGTGCCGGGCGCGCATCCAGCGATAATGGGCATCCTGTCGCTGCTCGCCAAGCCCGGCGAGACGGTGCTGTGCGAGGCGATCACCTACCCGGGCGTTCGCCTCATCGCGGCCCAGCTCGGCCTCGATCTCGTCGGCCTGCCGATGGACGTCGACGGCATCGATCCCGACGCGCTCGCGCATGCCTGCGAAACGCGCACGCCCAAGGCGATCTACCTCAATCCCACCCTGCAGAACCCGACCACGTTGACGATCCCCGAGAGCCGCCGCGCGGCGATCGTCGCGGTGGCGCGGCGCTACAACCTGCCGATCGTCGAGGATGACGCCTACGGCTTCATTCCGAGCCACGGCGTGCACCCGCTCGCGGCGATGGCGCCGGACATCACCTGGCACATCGCCGGGCTCGCCAAATGCATTGGGGCCGGGCTGCGCGCGGCCTATGTCGTCGTGCCGGACGCCAAGTCGGGCTGGCCGTTCGCCGCCGCGCTGCGCGCCGCCAACGTGATGGCCTCGCCGTTGACCGTGGCCCTGGCGACGCGCTGGATCGAGGACGGCACCGCCGACATGATCCTGCGCTTCATCCGCGCCGAGACAGCGGCGCGCCAGAAGATGGTCGCGTCGATCCTGCCGCCGGGCAGCTATCGCGCCGATCCGCTGAGCTTCAACCTGTGGGTGCCATTGCCGCCGCCGTGGACGCGCTCGGCCTTCGTCGGCCACATGCGCTCGACGCGTATCGGCGTCGTGGCGAGCGACGCCTTCGTCGCCGCCGGCGAGCCGACCGAGGCGGTGCGCGTCTGCCTCGGCGGCCCTGCCAGTCGCGACCGCATCCGCGGCGCCATCGAATTCATGGCGCACGCCTTGACCGAGGAGCCGGCGCTGGCGTCGAGCTTTCTGTAGCGAGACCGGGTCCTCAGCCGCCACGAACTCCGGGGAAGTAATCGACGAGGTCGCGCGGTGCGATCGTCGCGTCCGGCGCCTTCGAGCCAAGGAAATAGACGCCGGTCGCCGAGTCCGCGCGGAACGGCTCGCTCACCAACCGGTCGAGATAGCGCAGCCAGAAAAACGCGACGGCGGCGGCCGAGCCGATCTTCTCGCTGCGGAACAGGCCGCGGGCGAGGTAGCGGATCGACCACAGCAGGCTCTCGGCCGGGCCGCCGATCGTGCCGGCGGCGATCTCGGCGAACCCGCGGAACAGCCAGCGGTGGCCGCTGCGGGTGTATCGCGTGAAATCATAGGCGCGTTCGTGCACCGGCTGCAGGAATGGCGTCTCGGCGTAGACGAGCCCACCGTCGACGAGCACGCGGTGGATCTCGGCGACGACCTGCTCGGGCACGACGACGTGCTCCAGCACCGCCTGTACCCAGACGCCGTGGAAGCTCGCGTCGGCGAACGGCAGGTCGTGACCGTCGGCGAGGATCTCGACATCGGGCGAGGCGTAGACGTCGGTTCCGACGAGGCGGATGTCGCTCGCCGCGTACAGCGCCTCGGTCCCGCTGCCGCGTCCGCCGCCGCCGACGACGAGGATGCGCGGCGCCGGAAACGCGCGGACGCGCGCGAGGAAGACCGCGCAATGACCGGCCGCTCCGTCGTTCGACCCCGCAGCCCACTCGCGCAGCCGGCGCGCCCATGTTCGCGAGCGCGACAGCGGCGAGGCGCCGGCCTTGGCAAGCAGGCTGTCGCGATCGATCACGCTGGCGCCGAAATCTATCAGAACCGGCGTGTCGCCGACGCGCGGAAATCCTTCCGCCGCATAGAGGCAGGCCGGATCGGCGCAGCGCAATGGTCCCGCATCCCCGACGAGCGGCGACCGACAGCGCGGACAGCGCATGAGACTGGCGATCACCTCGTCCAACATCTCCTCCGACGATAGCCGCACCCTTAGCCGCAAGCGTGCTCGCCGACCTCAACTTGCCGGAAACGTGATGAACGTCGCGGCTTTCGCCGGTGACCTCGCGGCAAGATGGAGCGGCCCTCTTAGGCCGCGCTTAATGCCTTTGCGTCAGCGTAAGGCGATGTTGTCGCGAGATCGATTTCAACTGACGCGTAAGGTGCCGTTACAAGGCATCGAGCCGGCCCAACACGGCGCATGGGGCAGGGCGGTCGCCATCCTGCAATCGCCTAGCGAGCGCACGCGACCGGCCGCGACCCGGCTTCGGCTCATCGCCACGCTATTTGGCCGGGCCTCCAACGTCCTCATGGTGGCGATCGCCGCGCTCGTCTGCGGCGCGGCATCCTGGGCACGCGGTGGCGTCTGGCTCACCGGGTTGGTCGCGGCCATCGAGGTGATGCTGCTGCTCGCGCGCTGCGGCGTCATTCTCGCTTTCCAAAAGCGCATGCGGGCGGGGCTACTTGCCGACGCCGACAGGTGGCTTGTTGGTTTCAGCGTCCTCGCGGTCGCGTCCTCGGCGTCTTGGGGCACGCTCTGCTTAATCGCGCTCGCGTCCTCGCACGACCCCGTGCTGTACGTGATTCCGGTCCTCTCGACCGTGGGCACCGCCGGCGCGGTCGCCGCGCGCAACTCCGGCGTCCCGCGTCTCGTCTGGCTGCAGCTTTTCTGCAGCCTGTCGCCGATCCTCGTCGGCTGCATGCTCGCCGACGATCATGGCTTCCGGCTGCTGCTTCTGCTCGTGCCGGCGATGGCGGCAGGGCTGCTGATCCTCGTCGCGGAACGCAATCAGCAGCTCGTCGAGCTGATCGAGACGCAGGCCGAGCTCGCGCGTCTGTCGCAGACCGACGCCTTGACGCTGCTGCCGAACCGCCGCTACCTCGACCAGCGTCTGGAGACGGCGGGCGGTCGCCCGGCGGATCGCCCCTACGCGCTGCTGATGGCCGACGTCGACGACTTCAAGTCGTTCAACGACCGGCACGGTCATCCCGCCGGCGACGTGCTGCTGCGCCAGATCGCGACGATCCTGCGGCAGACGCTGCGCGGCGCCGACGATGTCGTCGCGCGTTACGGCGGCGAAGAGTTCGCGATCCTGATCGAGGGGGCGGACGCCCTGGATGCCGCCGTGGTCGGCGAGCGCCTGCGCCTCGCCGTGCAGGCGACCTGCCGGCATCCGACCGACGGCCGGCCGGTCACCATCAGCGTTGGCTGTGCCGCCCCTGGCCCCGCGGGAGACTCCCGTGCGCTGATGCGGGACGCGGATGCCGCGCTCTATCGTGCCAAGCGCGGCGGCCGCAACCGGGTCGAGGTCGCCGCCGCCCGGCTGTCCAACGCCGCGTGAGCGCCGGTCTGGTTGCCGCCGCACCGGCTTCCAGATAACGGTGTCTGGCCTCGTCGACGACGGCCACGATTCGACCCCAAAGTCTCGACCCATCGGGAGATCCCATGGATCGCCGCTCCTTCATCGCCACGCTCGCGGCCGGTTCGGCCGCTGCTTTTGCTCGTCAAGCGTTTGCCGACGTCCCTGTCCCCTACACCTGGGATGAGATGCCGCCGATGGACTCCAAGGAGAAGTTCATCGCCTGGGGGGTCAAGACCCGGGGCGAGGACCCGCAATATCTCGGCGAGCGCTTCGAGCGCTTTCGCCACCTCGTCGGCAATCGCGACACGGTCGATATCAAGGACAAGCGTGCCTTCCTGATGACGCCGCGCGAGGATTTCTGCCTCAAGCAGAATCTCGGCCGCTGCTACGACAACGCCTTCCTCGACATCGGCTTCGGCGTGACGATTTCCGGCCCTCATATCGTCGGGCGGATGACGCAGGTGATCGACGTCAAGCGTGGCGACAAGGTGCTCGAGATCGGCACCGGGTCGGGCTACCAGTCGGCGTATCTCGCCAACCTGACCGACAAGGTGTGGACGATCGAGATCATCAAGCCGCTCGCCGAGCGCACCGCCGCCACTCGCGACGGCCTGATCAAGAAGGGCTATTCGGAGTTCAAGGCCGTCAATTGGAAGAACGCCGACGGTTATTACGGCTGGGCCGAGGCAGGGCCGTTCGATCAGATCATCGTCACCTGCGGCATCGACCACGTGCCGCCGCCGCTGCTGCAGCAGCTGAAGACCGGCGGCGTCATGGTGATCCCGGTCGGCCCGCCCGGCGCGCAGCGCGTCCTGAAGATCAACAAGACCGTCGACAAGGACGGGCAGATCACGGTCGCGCGCAGCGACATCTACAACGGCCGCATCGTCCCCTTCGTGCCGTTCACCAAGCTCGCCGACGACGGCAAGATCGACGGCACGCACAACAAGTGACAATCCGGAGCCCATGAGCTTCCTCGACGATTCCGCCGATGGCTCGGCATCGGGCAACTCGCTCGCCTACGTCAGCGTCGGCCTCGTCGCGGGCGCGATCATCGCGCTGCAGATCGCCATCATGCGCATCTTCCAGATCGGCTCCTGGGCGCATTTCGGCTCGCTCGTCGTCTCCCTCGCCATGCTCGGCTTCGGGCTCACCTCCGCGATCATGTGCGTCGCGCGACCCTGGTTCGAGCGCAACTGGGAAGGGGTGGCCGCCAGCGCGCTGCTCGCTTTCGGGCCGCTCGCGGTCGCCGCCAACCTCTGCGCGCAGCAGCTGCCGTTCAACGCGATCTTCCTCGTTTCCGACCCCGCGCAGAAGTGGCGGCTGTTCGCCAACTTCATGCTGTACCTCCTGCCATTCGTCGCCGGCGCGACCTTCCTCGGCACCGTGTTCCTGCGCGCGAAAACCGGGTTCAACCGCGTCTATTTCGCCGACCTCGCCGGCTCCGGCCTCTGCGGCTTGATCTTCCTCGCGGCGACGTACGCGTTCTGGCCGGACAACCTCATTGTCGCACCGCTGCTGCTTTGGGTGGTCGGCAGCTTGATCTGGTTCGCCGGCTTCGGCAGCCTGCGGACCGGCCTCGTCTTCGTGCTCATCGCGGCCGCCTCGATCGTCATGCATTTCAAGGCGGGCGAACTCGGCCTCACGAAGCTCGCGACGTCGGACTACAAGGGCGTGTCCTACGCACGCAAATTCCCGGATTCGAAGCGCGTGTACGCGCGCGATACCCCTTTCGGCTTCATCGAGGTCTATTCGTCCTCGTACCTGCATTTCGCGCCGGGGCTTTCCGACAACGCCGCCTTCAATCTGAAGGACATGCCGGCCAACGCCTACCTCGGCCTCTATGTCGATGGCGAGGGCCCTGCCGGCATTTTGCGCGAGCTGCCGAAGAGCGAGACCGACTACTTCCACTACCTGCCGATGATCTACCCGTATGTGATCAAGCAGCGGCCCTCGACCTTCGTCGTGCAGTTCGGCGGCGGCATCTCGACGACGGTGGCGCTCGCCAACTCGCGACACGTTACCGTTGCCGAAGGCAATCCAGCGATTCTTACTGCGTTTCGCACCGACCCCGCGCTGAAAAGTTTTACAGGAAACATTCTCGCCAAGCCCAACCTCGACGTGATCGACTACGAGGGCCGCCTCTTCCTCGCCAACACCAAGAAGCGCTACGACATCGTCGATCTCTCGCTCGCCGACTCGGCCGGCCTGTCCTCGCCGGGCGGCTTCCCGATCGTCGAGAAATTCGCCTACACGCGCGAGGCGATGGAAAGTTACATGCGCGCGCTGGCGCCGGGCGGCGTGCTGTCGGTGACGATGTGGAACAAGGAGGAGCCGCCCAAAAGCGTGCTCAAGCTCTACGCGACGATCGCGTCCGCCGCGCGCGACGTCGATCTGGCGACGCTGGAGCGCTCGTTCTTCGTCGTCTCGAGCTATCTCTCGACCGCGACCGTGCTCTACAAGAATGGTGGCTTCACCGACGCCGAGATCGCCGCGCTGCGCGACCACACGCGCAAAATGTCGTTCGACGAGATCTACTTTCCCGGCATGCAGGTCGACACGACGAACGCCGACAAGATCTTCAAGGACTACACCGCGCAGCTGTTCGGCGTGGTGTCGACGCCGACGGATGCTCTGGCCGGAGCGCCGCCGCCCGAGGGCGATCCCGACGCCAACGTCGGCGATCCCACCGCCGAGGGACAGACCGCGCTGCCCGCCACCGTGCTCGCGCGCGTTGCCTGGCATTCGATCATGGCCGGCGACTGGGACGAACTCTCGCGCAAATACGTCTTCGATATTCGTCCGCTGACAAACAATCGGCCGTACTTCGCCGCCTATATCAAGCCCAGCGATCTGCCGACGATCCTCGGCGACAAATCCAAGCTCGAGCTGGTGCAGGACGAGTGGGGCTACCTGCTGCTCTGGGCAACGCTTGCGATCGCGGTGGCGACGGCCTCGACGCTGATCGCGATTCCAGTGGTCTTTGGCTGGCGCACGGTGTTCTCGAAGACGCCTGGCAAGGCGCTCACCATCGTCTATTTCGCCTGTCTCGGCCTCGGCTACATCATGATCGAGGTTGGCATGATCGCCGAGTTCGTGCTGGCGCTCGCCAACGCCACCATCTCCGCCTCGATCATGATCACCGGCATGCTGGTGTTCTCCGGCCTGGGCTCGTTCGTCTCCGAACGAATCCTGCCGAGGGCCAGGGCGATCATGCCGTTCATCTTCGTCGGCATCGCCGGGCTTCTTGTGCTCTACGGCCTGTTCCTGCATATCCCGCTCGACGTCATCGGCACCTTTCCCTACGGCCTGCGGCTGCTGCTCTCGTTCCTGCTCGTCTTCCCACCGGCCTTCCTGATGGGCTTCCCGATGCCGACGGCGATGGCGACCCTCGCCTACCTGCGCAAGGACACGATGTTTCTTTGGGCCTGGGGCATCAATGGCTGCTTCTCGGTGATCGGTGCCGCGCTCGTGCCGATCGTTGCCACCGCCTTCGGCCTGTCGTCCGTGCTGTACGTTGGCGCCTGCGCCTACTTGCTCGCGATCCCCGCGTTCTTCGCGGTGCTCCTGCCGGCGCGTACCGCCGAGCCCGCGTGGCGCGGCACGCCGGCGCCGGCGCCAAGCCAGGCTGGCTGATCGACAGCCGTGCCTGACGCCACGCGCTCCCCGACGCGTGACGCGCTGGTCTTCGGCCTCGCGCTTGCCGCGCTCGCCGGATTCATCGATGCCGCCGGCTTCATCGCGTTTGGCGGCCTGTTTGTCTCCTTCATGGCCGGCGACGGCACCCGGGCGGCGATCCACGCGAGCGGCGATCTCGGCGCCGTGGTCGCGCCCGTTCGCGTCATCGTCGTTTCGTCGTCGGCATCGTCGTCGGCGAGCTGATCGGCGCCGCCGCCGGCCGCTGGGGCCGCGTCGTGGTGCTCGCGATCGAGACCGTGCTTCTAGGGGCGGCGCTGGCTGCCGCGCGCGCCCAAGCCGGCGACGCTGTCGTCACTTCGCTGCTCGCCTTCGCGATGGGCGCGCAGAACGCCTCGGTCCATCGGTCGGAAGGTGTCGACGTCGCGTTGACCTGCGTGGCCGGCATGATCGTCCACGTCGGCCGAGCCATCGCGCACGCGCTGCGCGGCGACGGCGGCTGGCGTACTGTCGCGCCGTTAAGCGCGCTGTGAGCCGCAGTGCTGATCGGGAGCTTTGCCGGCGCCCTGATCGCGCGGCATTCGATCCTCCATGTCTTGACGATCGCGGCCGCGGTAGCGACGATCCTGACGGTCGCCGCGCTCGGCCTCACCGTCGCTACCGCCCGCGCCTGACACGAAACTTGCAGCTTCGGCCCGACCATGTGGCGGCGCACTTGTTGGAGGCTCACGATGACCTGGCTCGAAAATTCCATCATGGCGCGGAAAGCCGTCGCGCAGGGCAAGCCGACGGCGCGTTACGAGATCACCGAGGACAAGCAGGGCAAGTACCATTACGTGTACGGCCCCTATGCCTCGCCTGTGCTCACCGTCGAGCCGGGCGCGGTCGTGTCATGCGAGACGCATGATGCGATGGAAGGCCAGATCAAGAGCGAGAGCGACTCGCCGAGCGAAATCCTGAACTTCCCATTCCTCAATCCGCAGAACGGCCCGATCTACGTCAACGGCGCCGAAAAGGGCGATTGCCTCGCCGTCTACATCGAAAAGATCGTCCCGCGCGGGCCGCAGCCCGTCGGCACCACCTGTGTGATGAAGGACTTTGGCGGATTGGTGAGCAACACGCACACGATGATGCTGCATGATCCGCTGCCCGAGATCGTCAAGAAGGTCGAGATCGACCCGGTCACTGGCATCAAGTGGAGCGACAAGATCACGCTGCCCTACGAGCCGTTCATCGGCACGATCGGCACTTCGCCGGAGATCGAGGCAATCTCCTCGCTGGTTCCGGACTACTACGGTGGCAACATGGACCTGCCCGATGTCGGCGTCGGCGCGGTGATCTATTTGCCGGTGTTCGTGGCCGGCGCGCTGCTCTACCTCGGCGATTGCCACGCGACGCAGGGCGACGGCGAGTTGTGCGGCTTCGCGATCGAGCACCCGACCGTGACCACCGTCCAGATCGACCTGATCAAGCACTGGAGCTTCGGCTGGCCGCGGCTCGAGACGGAAAAGGCGATCATGACGATCGGCTCCGGCCGACCGATGGAGGATGCCGCGCGCATCGCCTATCGCGAGCTGATCCGTTGGATGGCGCAGGACTACGGCTTCACCGAAATGGAGGCCTATATGCTGCTCACCCAGGCGGGCAAGATGCGGCTCGGCAACATGGTCGATCCGAAATACACGCTCGGCGCCTCGATCGCGAAAACGCTGCTGGTGTAGGCGCTTTCTCCGCCGTCATCGCGAACCGCAGGCGAAGCAACCCAGGGGTCGAAAACCGGCTACGGGGTTGCTTCGCCGCGCTCCCTCCGAAAGGCTCAATCCGTTTGCTGGCCCACGAGCCGCGCGAACACGCCATCGAGGCCCGCACTGACAGCCTCGAGCAGCCCCGCCTTCTCTAGCGCGTCGCGGAACTGCTCGTTGATTCCGCCGGGCGTCGCGTGATCGCGCGCGAGCACCTCGAAGTTCGGCGCCGGGCCGCGCGGGGTCTCGACGAGCCCCACGAAGCTGGCCGCGACATGCCGCCTCGCGGCGGCCTCCGGCACGTTGTTGCCGACAAGCCAGCGGGTGGTGGCGTCGAGGTACGCGAAATGCGCCGCGATCGTCGCCGAAGAGGCGCTGATCGCGTCGAACGCCGTCTCGTCCTCGAGCGCGATCGCCCCGCCGAACGGGTCGAACAGGCGTTTCGCCGCCTCCGTCGCCGGAAAGATCGGCGTCGCGCCCTCGCGCCGCTCGACCGCCGGCAGCGGCACGGCACGGCTCACATCCCACGCCGGCGCGACGAGCCCCCGCAGCCTCTCGAGCGATATGCCGGCCATGACGCTGACGACCGCCTGATCCTCCCGAAAGCGCAGCTCCGGCAACACGGCGTCCGCGTCCTGATCGAGAGGATCACCACCGACGCGCCGTCGAGCACGGCCTGATTGTCTGCGGCGACCGTCACGCTCGGAAACCGGCCCGCCAGCTCCGACGCGAGAGCGGCGTTGCGCGGCGACAGCAAGATTGCGGGCGGGTCGTCCGCGCGATCGCACAGGCCCCGGACGATCGCCGCCGCGATGGCGCCGACGACGATGATGCCGTATGTCATCTCGCCTCCTGCGCGCGTTGCTTGAACCACGGCACCATGCGCGCGATCGCGTCCTCCACCTGCGGCGTCGAAACGGCGAACGAGAACCGCATGAAGTGATGCCCGTCGACCGGATCGAAGTCGATGCCGGGCGCCGTCGCGACGCCGGTGTCGAGCAGCAGCCGCCGGCAGAAGGCGAAGCTGTCTTGGGTCAGGTGGCCGATGTCGGCCCAGATGTAGAAGGCGCCGTCAGGCGGCGCGATCGAGGGCAGGCCGAGCTCCGGCAGCGCGGCGAGCATGCGAGCGCGGTTCGCTCGATAGGTCTCGACGTGGCCGTCGAGCTCGGCGAGATTCTCGAACGCGGCTAGCGCCGCGTGCTGGCTGAGGGATGGCGCGGTGAGGTAGAAATTGGCGCCGTACGCTCGCGCCCGGGCGCTGCCGCCGGGCGCCGCGACGAGCCAGCCGAGCCGCCAGCCGACCATGCTGTAGTACTTCGAGAAGCTGTTGACGATCGTCGCCCGCGGCTCGAATTCGAGCATCGAGCGCGTCGGCACCTCGTAGCTCAGCCCGTGGTAGATCTCGTCCGAGACGATCGTGATGCCGCGCGCGCGGCACACCTCGGCGATGGCGGCGAGTTCTTCCGGCGGAAGGATCGTGCCGGTTGGGTTCGCCGGGCTCGCGACGATGAGCCCGGCCGGCGCGGGGTCGAGCGCCGCGAGGCGCGCGGCGTCGAGCTGAAACCGCTGCGCCGACCCGCAGGCCAGCTCCACCGGCACGAGATGCAGGCCGCGCAGCACGTTGCGGTAGGCGACGTAGCCCGGCCGTGCCAGCGCCACGCGGTCGCCGGCCTTGAAGAGGCTCGCCAAAGCCAGCACGAGGGCCGGCGACGCGCCCGCGGTGAGCAGGATGCGCTCCTGCTCGACCTCGACGCCGTAGAGATCGTGGTAGCGCCGGGCAATCGTGCCGCACAGCTCCGCGCTTTCCCAATACCCCATCGGCTCGCTCGCCAGCACGCGCTGCGCGGCCGCGATCGAAGCTCGTGGTGCCCCGGTCGAGGGCTGACCGAACTCCATGTGAATGATCGAGCGCCCCTGCGCCTTCAGTTCGTGCGCGAGGCGGCCGATGCCGATGGCGTGGAACGGCTCGACGTCGGTCATGACAATCCTGGATCGCCGGAAGCTACGCCATAACCCCGGCCGAGCGGGAAAGGGTTGTGGGACGCCGCGTTTGCAAGACTTGCATAAGTCGAAGCTTATGCGCGAGAAAACTAAGCGTTTCATCGCGATCAGCTGGACTTTTGACGTCGACATTTGCGGCCACCGCGTCATGTTCGTGTCGCCTCAAATCGACAGGGTTCGACGATGACGAAATCCGACGCCATGACCGCCCCCTCCAAGCCGAAGACGCCGGAGCCGTGCGCCATCGTCATCTTCGGCGCCTTTGGCGACCTTACGAAGCGCCTGGTCATGCCGGCCATCTACAATCTCGGCTGCGAGAAGAGCCTGCCGGAGAAGATCGCGCTGATCGGCGTCGATCTCGCCGAGGGCGACGCGGAAAAGTGGCGCAAGCACCTGCACGACATGATGGAGAGCTTCGTCGGTAACACCTCGTCCGAGTTCGATGTCGATCACATCGAGGAGGACACCTGGACGAAGCTCGCCGACACGATGGAGTACGTGCGCGGCGACATGACCAAGCCCGACCTCTACAAGGATATCGGCGCAGCGCTCGACAAGGCCGGGTTCGGCGACGGCAACGTGATCTTCTATTTCGCGATCGCCGATCGCTTCTTCGCGCCCGTCGCCCAGCAGCTGGGCGACTCAGGTCTGACCAAGCAAGGCGACAAGGATGACGGCGTTCCGAAATACTGGCGCCGCGTCGTCGTCGAGAAGCCGTTCGGCCACAACGTCGAGTCCGCGGTGGCGCTCAACAAGAGCCTGCTGAAGACGCTGGAAGAAGACCAGATCTTCCGCATCGATCACTTCCTAGGCAAGGAGACGGTGCAGTCGATCATGACGTTCCGCTTCGCCAACGGCATGTTCGAGCCGATCTGGAATCGCGACCGCATCGACTCGGTGCAGATTACCGCGGCGGAAGTGGTCGGCGTCGAGGCACGCGGGAAATTCTACGAGGTGACGGGCGCGCTGCGCGACATGATCCCCAACCACCTCTTCACGCTGATGGCGATGGTGGCGATGGAGCCGCCGGTCTCCTTCGACGCCAAGGGCATCCGCGACCGCAAGGCCGAGCTGTTCTCGTCGATGCCGCCGCTGAAGCCGCGGGACGCCGTGCGCGGCCAGTACGAGGCCGGCGAGGTGAAGGGCAAGCAGGCCAGGGCCTATCGTTCGGAGGAAAACGTTTCGCCCCAGTCGAACGCCGAGACCTATGTCGCGATGCGCGTCGGCATCGATTCATGGCGCTGGGCCGGCGTGCCGTTCTACCTGCGCACCGGCAAGCACATGTCGGATCGCATGACCGAGATCGCCATCCGCTTCAAGCCGGCCCCGATGGCGACGTTCCAGGGCACCGACATCCAGGAGCTGTCCGCCAACTGGCTCGTCATCCGAATCCAGCCGCAGGAGGGCATCTCGCTGCAGATGGAGGTCAAGAAGCCCGGCCCAGAAGTCGAGGCGGCGACCGTGCGGATGGACTTCGCCTACAAGGACTTCTTCGAGCACGAGCCCAACGTCGGCTACGAGACCTTGCTCTACGACGTGATGATCGGCGACGCGACGCTGTTCAACCGCGCCGACATGGTCGAGGACGCCTGGCGCGTGGTGCAGCCGATCCTCGACGATTGGGGCGCGGGCGGCTCGCCGGCGATGTACCCGTCCGGCGCCGCCGGCCCGAAAGAGGCCGACGACCTGCTCGGGCGGGAAGGCCGCCATTGGCGCGCGGTCGAGGCTTACATCAAGCAGTAGGACGCCGACGTCACGCAGATCGCTTGCGTAGCGCGAGGGCGAGTGGAGAATCGGCGCCGGCCGGCATCGCGTCGCGCAGCGCGGCCGGCGCGCTTGAGAGCATCGCCGGTACGTCGGCGTTCGGGCGTGGCTTGCTCAGGAGATAGCCCTGGAGTTCGTCGCAGCGCCGCGTCTTCAGCGCGAGCGCCTGCTCGGCCGTCTCGACGCCTTCCGCCGTCACGCGGATCGACAGGCGGCGCGCCAGCGTCAGGATCGCCTCGACGATCGCCTGGTCCTCGAGCCGCGCGAGGTTTTGCACGAAGGAGCGGTCGATCTTGATCTTGTCGACGGGGAACCTGGTGAGATAGCTCAGCGACGAGTAGCCGGTGCCGAAATCGTCGAGCGCGACGCGGATGCCGCGCTCGCGCAGCGCCGTCAGATGCGCGCTCGCCGTCGTGGAATCGCCGAGGAACACGCCTTCGGTCACCTCGATCTCGAGCCGGGCGGCTGGCAGCCCGCTCGTCTGAAGCGCCAGCGCGACGCTGCGCAGGAAGTCCGCGTCACCGAACTGCTTGGGCGAGACATTGACCGCGACGCCAACCTTGGCCGGCCAGCTCACGGCGTCGCGGCAGGCTTGGGCGAGCACCCAGCGCCCGATGCCGGCGATGATCCCGGACGCTTCGGCGGCGGGGATGAAGTCGGCCGGGGATACGAGGCCGCGCGTCGGCGAATGCCAGCGGATCAGCGCCTCGAACGAGACCACCTCGCCGGTCGTGAGACCGACGAGCGGCTGGTAGTGCAGCTCGAACTCGCCGCGCGCGAGCGCGAGCTTCAGATCGCCGTCGAGCTTGCGCTTCTCGACCACGGCGAGCTCGTCGTTGCGCGAAAACGTGCGGACGATGCCGCGGCCGTCGGCCTTGGCCCGATAGAGCGCGAGGTCGGCGTTGCCCAGCAGGGCATCGGGGACGATCGTATCCTTCGGCGTATAGGCGATGCCGACGCTGACGGCGACCGAGGCCGCCGAGCCCTCGATGTCGAACGGCGCGCCGAGTGCCTCGATCACGCCCTGCGCCAAGGCCTCCGCCCGCGCCGGCGTCGTCATGGGATACCACAGCGCGAACTCGTCGCCGCCGAGGCGGGAGACCAGCGCCTCCGTCGGGGCCAGCGCGGTGAGCCGACGCGCGACCTCCCGCAGGACGAGATCGCCCGCCGCGTGGCCGAGGCTGTCGTTGATGGTCTTGAAGCCGTCGAGGTCGAGATAGAGCAGCGCCCTCCAATGGCCGTCGCGCGCGGCGGCCGCGCACTCTTTCGCGGCATGCGCCTGGAACTGGACGCGATTGGCGAGGCCGGTCAGTAAATCGTAGTTCGCGAGGTAGGCGATGCGCGCCTCGGTATCCCGCGCCGCCGTGACGTCCGACCCGACGCCGCGGAAACCCGCGAACGTTCCCGTCTCGGTCTGGAGCGGTCGGCCGGAGAGCCGCCACCAGATCACGCCGGCCGGCGTCGCGATCTCGACCAGCGTGTCGCGGAACGGCTTGCGGTCGGCGATGGCGCGGCGGCACGCCCGGGCGCCCGCGCTGACCGCGACGTCCGGTGCCTGCGGCGACAAGATCGTCTTCACGAGCGCGCCTTCGAGCCGCGCGAGCGGCAAGCCGATCGAGGCGGCGAGGCCCGCGCCGACGTTGCGGAGCCGGCCGGCGGCATCGGTCTCCCAGATCCAGCCGTGGGTGCCGCTCTCCGCATCGGTGAGGAGCGCGTCCATCGTCTCCGTCAGATCGACGACGCGGAGGCGATCGAGCTGGGCCGCGCGGGACGCCCGCTCGCGAGACCGCAAGCCGATGGCGAGCGCGCCGGCCGCGACGAGTATCAGTCCCGCCGCCCAGACGTGAGCGCGGTCGCCGAGCACCAACGCCAGGCTTCCACCAGCCGCGATCGGCGCCAGCTGAAGACACTCGACCAGCGCGATCGGGCCGCGCAGCGCGGCGCTCGCCATGGCCAGTGCGACGGCGGCAAGCATGACGAGGCTCTCGCTGGTGCTCACTTCGCCGAGCTGCCGCGACAAACACGCCACGACAGGGATCGCGCCGAAGACCAGTCCGGCGATCAGGGCGTCGCCGGCCAGCGCCGTCTCGATCCGGCGCGTGGCGCTCGGTGACCAAGGCCGCGCCGGCAGGAGGCGACGTGCCAGCAGGGGGACGGCGGACAAGCCGGCGATCACGGCGAGAAGCCGCAATAGCGGTTCGCAAGCCGGCGAGAGCCAGACCATGGCGACCAACAGGATGGCGAGGGCGACCAAGGCGACGGGCGCGCGCGGCGCGGCTGACAGGGTTTCCTCGACGAGCGCGGCCCGCACGCGGGCCTGGTAGGCCGCGGCTGACGGCACGAACGGGCGAGCCCTGGCGGGCGCCGACGGCGCAAGGCTCGCGTGAGCGCTGTGGCTTTCCAAATGGCACCAGGCGATGGACCTTCCGCAGCGTGACTGGGAAAAATTGCCAATCCATTGACGCCGGTGCGGCCCTGCGCCCGCCCGGCTGAATATGCCGTTTCGCCGGCGGGCGTCCCGGCCTAGACCTCCAACGATCCCCGGCAGGCGAGGACGGACATGGCGCTGACAACGAGATTGACGGAGCGGTTCGGTCTCGCGCATCCGATCGTGCTGGCGCCGATGACGCCGGCCGCGGGAGGCGCGCTCGCCACGGCGGTGGCCGAGGCCGGCGGGCTTGGGCTCCTCGGCGGTGGCTACGCCGACCGCGGCTGGCTGATGCGCGAATCCGCCCTTGTCACGCGGACCGACGTCGGCGTCGGCTTCATCACCTGGACCCTGCCCGACGATCCTTCGCTGCTCGATGTCGCGCTCGAGCGGCACCCCCGCGCGCTGATGCTGTCGTTCGGCAACCCAGCCCCCTGGGCACCGCGCGTCAAGGCGGCGGGTGTCCCGCTGATCTGCCAGGTGCAGACCGTGGAGCAGGCGCTGCAAGCGGCCGACATCGGCGCCGACGTGGTGGTCGCGCAAGGCACGGAGGCGGGCGGCCATGGCCTCGACCAGCGCTCGACGATGCCGTTCGTCCCCACCGTGGTCGATGCGCTGGCGCGACACGCGCCCGACGTGCTGGTGCTGGCCGCCGGCGGCATTGGTGATGGGCGCGGGCTGGCGGCCGCGCTGATGCTCGGTGCCGACGGCGTCGTCCTGGGGACGCGCTTCTGGGCCAGCCGCGAAGCGCTGATCCCCGCCGCCGCGCAGGACAGGATATTGCCGGCGACCGGCGACGAGACGATCCGCACGCGCGTCTACGACATCGTCAAGCGCAAGGCCTGGCCGGTGCCCTACACGGGCCGGCAGATGAAAAACGCCTTCGTCGAACGCTGGCACGGCCGCGAGGACGAGCTCGCCGACCTGCGGGAGGGCGAGTTCGTCAAGCTGACTGCGGCCTTGGAGACGGACGATTTCGACACGGCGAACGTGACCGTCGGCGAGACGATCGGCCTCATCCGCGACGTCCCGTCGGCGGGCGAGATCGTGCGCCGCACCGCGGCCGAGGCGGAGGTGGCGCTGCAACGGTATCGCGGGTGACGGCGAGGCTTTCGCGCGGCGGCGATCTTCGCTAGTCTCTCGCGATGACGATCACCCTGACCCCCCGAGCAGCCGGCCTGGATCGACGCGCATGTCGCGCGCGGCGACTACGCCTCGACGGAGGCGGTGGCGCGCAGCCTGATCGACGCGGCGATCATGGATCCGACGATGCTCGACGGCGACGATCTCGCCTGGGCCAAGCCGCTCGTCGACGAGGCGCTGGCCGCGTCGGAGCGCGGCGAGGTCATGTCTCTCGAGACGCATCGGGCGCGTAACAAAGCGCGGTTCACGGCCATGCGAAAGTAATGACGACTCTCGTCGTCAATTCGTTGGCGGATTGCGATGTAGACGAGATATTCCAGACAATCAGATCGTCGAGTGGCCTAGCGGTCGCTGCGGCCTCGATCGGGACTTCGACTCCTTCTATTTTCGTCTGATTAACTTTCCGGAGAGCGGCGCACCGCGACCGAGATTGGGAGAGGGCGTCCGGATCGGCGTGATTCACCCTTACGTCATCATCTATCGGTTTGACGCAACGAACGACTTCGTCGAAGTTTTGAGGGTCTTGCACGGCTACCGCAACATCACAGCCAAGCTTTTACCGAACTAACAGCCACGAGCTTGTGTCTGCCAGGGCGCCTCGCTACCTGATCCACACCATGCAGCTCCCGCAAGACAAGCTCGACCTCATCCTGCGCCGGCACGACGAGATCAACGGCCGGCTCGCCGGCAATCCGGATGCCGCGACTTTCGTCGCGCTCTCGCGCGAGCTGGCTGGTCTCGAGACGGTAACGGCGGCGATCCGCGAATACCGCTCGCAGGCGGGCGAGCTCGACGGCGTCAGTGCCATGCTCGATGACGCGAGCCTCGATGCCGAAATGCGCGACCTGGCCGAGGATGAGCGCCGCACCGGCGAGGCGCGCCTGGAAGAGTTGGCGCGCACGCTGCAGGTCGCGCTATTGCCCAAGGACGCGGCGGACGAGAAAAGCGCGATCCTGGAAATTCGCGCCGGCACCGGTGGCGACGAGGCGGCGCTTTTCGCGGGCGACCTGTTTCGCATGTACCAGCGCTACGCCGAGGCGCACGGCTGGAAGGTCGAGATCGTCTCGACCTCGGAAGGCACGGCCGGCGGCTTCAAGGAGATCGTCGCCGAGGTCGAGGGCGCGGGCGTCTTCGCCAAGCTGAAGTTCGAGTCGGGCGTGCACCGCGTCCAGCGCGTGCCCGACACCGAGACGCAGGGGCGTATCCACACGTCCGCCGCCACCGTTGCCGTGCTGCCGCAGGCCGAGGAGGTCGACGTCGACGTCAACGAGGCGGATCTGAAGATCGACACGATGCGCGCGCAGGGCTCCGGCGGCCAGCACGTCAACAAGACGGAATCGGCGATCCGCATCACGCATCTGCCGAGCGGCGTCGTGATCTTCGTGCAGGACGAGCGCTCGCAGCACAAGAACCGCGCTCGCGCCATGGCGCTGCTGCGCGCCCGCCTTTACGACATGGAGCGCCAGAAGCTCGACGCCGAGCGCTCGGCCGATCGCAAATCGCAGGTCGGCTCGGGGGACCGCTCCGAGCGCATCCGCACCTACAATTTTCCGCAGGGGCGGCTGACCGACCACCGCATCAACCTGACGCTCTACAAGCTCGAGAAGGTGATCGCCGGCGAGGCGCTCGACGAGGTGATCGATGCGCTGACGACCGAGCACCAGGCGGCGCTTCTGGCGGCGCAGGATGGCTAGCATTGCAAGGCGGTTTGGAGTCCGACTTCTCGCGCGATGACGCGCGGTCGCTAGTCGCCGTCGCCACTTTCGACCGTCGCCCGTGCCGCCGCGCTCAGAATGTTCACGAACGCGTCGATGGCCGGGTCGCGCGGCTTCGGGCGCTGGGCGATGACGTATTCGAGCTCGCCCAATGGCGGCAGCCCCGCGGCGGCGCCGAGGATCATATCTGGGTCCCGCACAAACCGTTCGCTGAACGCCGAGACGGCGAGGCCGGCCTTCACGGCGGCGGCGAGCAGCGCCATGCCCTCGCTCTCCACCACGATCGACCAGTCGCGCCCGGCATCGCGCAAGGCCGCGAGCACCGAGGTCCGCGTCTGGCTCGGATCGGGAAACAGTGCCAGCGGCACGGCGTCGGTGGGCGCGCCGAGCGCGCTCTCGCGTCCGACCCAGAGCAGCCGGTCGCGGAACAAAAGCTCGCCCCGGCTCTGCCCGGGCAGGCGTTTGGCAAGCACCACGTCGAGCCGACCGTCATCGAGCGCGTCGAACAGCTTGCCGCTCAAGCCGCTTCTGAGGGTGAAGCCGAAGCGCGGGTAGTGCTTTCGAAACAGCGACAGGACGACGTGGAGATCGCTTGTTGCGTAATCCTCGGCGATGGCGAGCTTCAAGACGCCGTCCTTGGGCGGCTGATCGAAATGCTTTCGCACCTGATCGGCGAGGCCGAGGATCGCGGTGGCGTAGACGAGGAAGCCACGGCCGGCTGGCGTAATCTCGACGCGCCGCGTGGTTCGCGCGATCAGGGTGTGCCCGAGCCGGCTCTCGAGCCGGCCGACCCGCTGACTGATCGAGGATTGCGCGGTGTTGAGCTCGTCCGCGGCTGCACGAAAGCTCCGCGTCCGCGCCACGGCGACGAAGGCTTCGATTTCGGGAATATTGAAGTCGACGGCATTCATTCGCTTTTCGACCCTCGTTGTTCTTAATTACGTTAAATGCATTTTAAGCAATAGACTGCTGTACATCGCAATTGATATGTGGAGATAATGAGCGACAGATCGTCGGACGGAAGAGGCCAATGCAACTTGGGCGCGCGATGTTTTCCACTTGTAGCGTCCTGCGGTCGTATTCGAATCCGCACCGTGTGATCAACGCCGCCGGTCATTAGCACATGTCGACACGAACGATCGCCGATCTCATCATCGAGACGCTTGTCGAAGCGGGTGTCCGCCGCATCTACGGCGTCGCCGGGGACAGCCTCAACGGCATCACCGAATCCCTTCGCAAGTCCAAGGCCATCGAGTGGGTGCACATGCGCCACGAGGAGGCCGCCGCGTTCGCCGCGTGCGGCGAGGCGCAGGTGACAGGCACGCTGGCGGTCTGCGCCGGCTCGTGCGGGCCCGGCAACCTGCACCTGATCAACGGCCTGTTCGACGCCCAACGCACGCGGGTGCCGGTGCTGGCGATCGCCGCGCAGATCCCATCGGCCGAACTCGGCTCCAACTATTTCCAGGAGACCCATCCCGAAGATCTGTTCAAGGCCAGCTCGCATTATTGCGAGCTGGTCACGTCGGCCGCGCAGATGCCGCGCACGCTCGACACCGCGATCCGCGCGGCCGTCGGCCATCGCGGCGTCTCGGTGCTCGTGATTCCGGGCGATGTCGCGATGCTGTCGACGAAGGCGCGGGCCACCACGCGCGCGGCGCTGCTGCCGTCGCGCGGCCTGATGCAGCCGACCGAGGGTGACATCGACGCGCTGGTCGGGCTCCTCGGCGGCGGCAAGCGCGTGACGCTGTTCTGCGGACGCGGCTGCGCCGGAGCGCATGACGGCGTCTTGCGCCTCGCCGAGGCGTTGAAGGCGCCGATCGTCCATGCGCTCGGTGGCAAGGAGCACATCGAGTACGACAATCCCTACGACGTCGGCATGACGGGGCTGATCGGCTTCTCGTCGGGCTACCACGCGATGATGGACGCCGATGTCCTGCTGATGCTCGGCACCGATTTTCCGTATCGGCAGTTCTATCCGACGCACGCCAAGATCGCGCAGATCGATCTTTTGGCGGAGAACCTCGGGCGGCGCTGCAAGCTCGATCTCGGCATCGTCGGCGATGTCGGCGCCACCATCGAGCGTCTTCTGCCGCGTCTGCCAGACAAGGCCGATCGCGCGCATCTCGACGATAGCCTCGCCAATTACGAGAAGGCACGCACGGGACTGGACGAACTCGCCGCGGGCAAGCCGGGCCGCACGCCGATCCATCCGCAATATGTCGCCAAGGTCGTCAGCGACCTCGCGGCGGAGGACGCGATCTTCACCTTCGATGTCGGCACGCCGACGATCTGGGCGGCGCGCTACCTTAAGATGAACGGCAAGCGCCGGATGCTCGGCTCGCTCGCGCATGGGTCGATGGCCAATGCCATGCCGATGGCGATCGGCGCGCAGGCGATCGATCGCAAGCGCCAGGTCGTGTCGCTGTCGGGCGACGGTGGCTTCGCGATGATGATGGGCGATTTCATCTCGCTCATGCAGATGGATCTGCCGGTCAAGGTCGTCATCTTCGACAACGGCACGCTCGGCTTCGTCGAGATGGAGATGAAGGCGTCGGGCTTCCTCGACTTCGGCGTCGCCCTGAAGAACC
This sequence comes from uncultured Lichenihabitans sp., assembly GCA_965214415.1. Taxonomy (GTDB): domain Bacteria; phylum Pseudomonadota; class Alphaproteobacteria; order Rhizobiales; family Beijerinckiaceae; genus RH-AL1. The sequence continues at coordinate 2,887,731 of CBDCBQ010000003.1, read as the reverse complement.
CCGACTTCGCCGCGATGGCGAAGGCGATGGGCGTCCATTCGTCGCGTGTCGAGGATCCGGCCGACCTCGTGGGCGCGCTCCGGGTCGCGTTCGATCACGACGGACCTGCCCTCGTCGATGTCGTCACCGCGCGGCAGGAGCTGGCGATGCCGCCGACGACCACATTCGAGGAAGCCAAGGGCTTTGGCCTATGGGTGCTCAAGGCCGTGATGGACGGGCGTGGCACCGAGCTGATCGATCTCGCCAAAACCAACCTCCTCCGTTAATCCGGCCCGCATGACACCAGATCAGGTTCTCGCGCTTCTTCTGTCCCGCATCCAATTCGGGTTCACCGTCTCTTTCCACATCATCTTCCCGGCGTTCACGATCGGCCTCGCGGCCTGGCTCGCCGTGCTGGAAGCGGCCCATCTCAAGACGGGGCTGCCGGTCTATCGCCGGCTGTTCGACTTCTGGCTGAAGATCTTCGCGGTCGCCTTCGGGCTCGGCGTCGTGTCGGGCATCGTCATGGCCTTCCAGTTCGGCTCGAACTGGAGCGAGCTGTCGCGCCGCACCGGGCCGATCCAGGGCCCGCTGCTCGCCTACGAGAGCTTCACCGCCTTCGCGCTCGAGGCGTCGTTTTTCGGCGTGCTGATCTTCGGGCGCGGCCGGGTGCGGCCAGCGCTCTATCTCGCCAGCTGCGTCCTCGTGGCGGTCGGCACCTCGCTGTCCTCGTTCTGGATCCTCGTCAACAACAGCTGGATGCAATGGCCGGTCGGCTACGAGCTGACCAAGGACGGCGTGTTCAACCCGACCGACTGGACGGCGATCATCTTCTCGCTGGTGGTCTGGGTGCGCTTCCCGCACATGATGCTGGCCGCCTACGTGACGACGGCCTTCTGCGTCGCGGCGACCGGCGCCTGGCATCTGCTTCGCGGCGAGTTCAAGGCGGAAGCCCGCGTGATGCTTCACATGGGGCTGTTCCTCGCCGCCGTTCTGGTGCCGGCGCAGATGGTGTTTGGCCATCTCAATGGCGATTACGTCGTGAAGAAGCAGCCCTCGAAGATCGCCGCCATCGAGGGCCGCTGGCATGACGCGCAGCCGGCCGGCGAGGTGCTGTTTGCCTGGCCCGACGAGGCCGAGCACAAGAACAAGTTCGTCATCGCCCTGCCGCCGCCCGTCGGCAGCCTGATCGATTCCTCGAGCTTTACCGCGAAGGAGGTCGGCATGCTGTCGATCCCCGAGGCGGATCGGCCGCCGATGCTGATCCCGTTCTTCGCCTTCCGCATCATGGTCGGGATCGCCGTCCTGATGCTGGCGCTCGGTCCTGGTTCGCATGGCAGCAAGCTCGAGCCAAAGCGCTCTGCTCTGGCCGATCTTCCTGTCGTTCCCGCTCGGCTTCGTCGCGACGCTGACGGGCTGGCTCACGGCCGAAGTCGGCCGCCAGCCCTGGGTTGCCTTCGGCAAGTTCCGCACGGCCGATGCCGTGACGCCGACGTTGGCGAGCCGCGAGGTGGCGACGAGCCTGGCGCTGTTCGGCTCGGTCTACGCGCTCATCTTCGTGTTTGGTGCCTTCTACATCTACAAGCTCCTGAAGGCGGGGCCGGCACCGGTCGCCAAGACATCCTCCGGCACCAACGCGAAACGGCCGCTCGCCGTGGCGGATGCCGGCGCCGCGCTGTCGCCGGCGGAGTAGGGCGCGATGGTCACCTTCTGGGCCGGCGCGCTGGCGCTCTCGCTTCTGTTGTACGTGCTGCTCGACGGGTTCGATCTCGGCGTCGGCATGCTGTTTCCCTTTGCGCGCTCCGAGATTGAGCGGCGCGAGATGCTGACGGCGATCTCGCCGGTGTGGGACGGTAACGAGACCTGGCTCGTGATTACGGCGGCGGTGCTCTTCGGCGCGTTCCCGATCGTCTACTCGATCACGATCTCGGCGTTCTACCTGCCGATCATCTTGATGCTGATCTCGCTCATCCTGCGCGGCGTCGCGTTCGAGTTTCGCGGCAAGGCGCTCGGCATGCGCAAGGTGTGGGACGCCGGCTTCGTCGGCGGCTCGTTCGTCGCGACCTTCATGCAGGGCACCGCGGTCGGCGCGATCGTCGCCGAGATCCCGATCGCCGATGGTCGCTTCACCGGTGGCCCTTTGTTTTGGGTGCAACCCTTGGCGTTGACCTGCGGCGTCGGTCTTTGCATCGGCTACGCGCTGATGGGCGCCTCCTGGCTCGCCTTCAAGACGGAGGGCCGCACGCGTGACTTCGCGTTCTCGGTCATGCCGTGGCTGCTCGGGGCGCTCCTGATCTTCCTGGCACTTTCGCTCGGCATCTCGCTCTCGCGTCACCTCCAGGTGCTGAACCGCTGGATCGATCGACCGCTACTGGCCCTGTTTCCGCTCGCCGGGATGATCGCTTCCGCCGGCCTCGTTCTCGCGTGGCGCAGAAAAATCGATTGGCTGCCGTTTCCGATGACGTCGGTGATCTTCATCACCGCCTTCGGCACGCTCGCGGCCTCGTTCTTGCCTTACATGATCCCGTTCTCGATCACGATCGAACAGGCCGCGGCGCCACACTCGAGCCTGGCGTTTCTGTTCTGGGGCGCCGGCATCATCGTGCTGCCGCTGACGCTCGTCTACACGATCGCCGTCTACGTCATCTTCCGCGGCAAGGTCGCCGTGGAGGACTATTGAGGCTAAGGCTTTCGTTTTGGAGGGTACGATCTTGATACGCTGTGTTCGAATCTGGACCGAGGGCGAGGATTCGCACTTCGAGGATGGTCATATCGATCTCGACGGGGGTGAGCGCGGCGATGTGTTGAGCCGCAAGATCGCCGCGGCCAGCATCTCGTTTCGCGAGACCAAGGCCGGCGGCAACTTCGCCTACCACGACGCGCCGACTCGGCAGCTCGTCATCACGCTGGCCGGCATGCTCGACTTCCAGACCCATCTCGGCGAGCATTTCATCATCAAGCCGGGCGACATCCTGCTCGCCGAGGACACGACCGGGCGCGGCCATAGCTGGAAGCTTGTCGACGACGAGCCGTGGCGCCGCGCCTACGTGATCATCGGCGACGACGTCGATGTGCCGTTCATCAAACAGGCTGCCTGAGGGAGATCGCGATGACACAGGGCAATCTCGATACTCCCGACGTCGTCCTCATCGGCGCCGGCATCATGAGCGCGACGTTCGGCACGTTCCTGAAGGAGCTGGCGCCCGGCCTGTCGATCCGCATGGTCGAGGCGCTGCACGATTGCGGGCAGGAAAGCTCGAAGGGCTGGAACAACGCCGGCACCGGCCACGCCGCCAATTGCGAGCTGAATTACACGCCGCAACGCAAGGACGGCACCGTCGACATTTCCAAAGCGCTCGAGGTCAACGTCGAGTTCGATCTTTCACGCCAGCTCTGGGCGTATCTCGTGCGTAAAGGCGCGATCCCCGATCCGCGCGGCTTCATCCATCCGTGCCCGCACATGAGCTTCGTGTGGGGAGATGCCAACGTCGCCTTCCTGCGCGCCCGCTTCAAGGAGATGTCCGCGCACCATTGCTACCACGGCATGGAATACAGCGAGGACCGCAAGCAGATCGCCGAATGGGCGCCGCTCATCATCGACGGCCGCGGCGCCGACCAGCCGATCGCCGCGACCCGCATCATCACCGGTACCGACGTCGATTATGGTGCGCTAACCCACCTTCTCGTTAAGCATCTCAGCGCGCAATCCGGTTTCTCGGTGCACTACAATCGCAAGGTGACCGACCTCGACCGCGAGGCGGACGGCCGCTGGCGCGTCACGCTCGAGGACACCTACGATGGGACAAGCGAGACGCTCTCGGCGAAGTTCGTCTTCATCGGCGCCGGCGGCGGCTCGCTGCCGCTGCTGCAGAAGTCGAACATTCCGGAAGGCCACGGCTACGGCGGCTTTCCCGTCAGCGGCATCTGGCTGCGCTGCGACGACGAGGAGGTGGCCAAGCACCACCATGCCAAGGTCTACGGCAAGGCTGCGTCCGGCTCGCCGCCGATGTCGGTGCCGCATCTCGACACTCGCATCATCGGCGGCAAGCGCTCGCTGCTGTTTGGCCCGTACGCCGGCTTCTCGAGCCGCTTCCTCAAGCACGGCAAGCTCACCGACCTTTTCAAGTCGATCACACACGAGAACATCATCCCGCTGCTCGATGTCGCCAAGGACAATTTTGCTTTGTCGGAATACCTCATCGGCGAGGTGATGCAGAGTTCCAAGCACCAGTTCGATACGTTGAAGCAGTACTTCCCGAAGGCGCAAAAGAAGAATTGGGTGGAGGCCGTCGCCGGCCAGCGCGTGCAGACGATCAAGCCGACGGGCGAGACCAGCATCCTCAAGACCGAGGGCTTCCTCGAGTTCGGCACCGAGCTGGTGTCCGCCAAGGACAAATCGATCGTGGCGCTGCTCGGCGCCTCGCCCGGTGCCTCCACGGCGGCGTTCATCGCGATCGAGGTGCTGCAAAAGTGCTTCGATGACGAACTGACCGAGAGCGCCTGGCTGCCCAAGCTGAAGGAGATCATCCCGACCTACGGGATCGACCTCACCAAGGACGCGGATGCCTGCAAGACGACGCGGGCCAAGACCGCGCCGCTCCTGAAGATCGATAACATCTGAGGACGCGCCAATGTCGAAGGCCAGCTCGCATCCGCATGCGATGAAGGACGTGCCGATCGGTATTCACGCCAAGGGGCAGCGCAAGGAAACCGATTCGATGGGCGCCATCGAGGTACCCGCCGACAAGTATTGGGGTGCGCAGACGCAGCGCTCGCTGGTCCATTTCTCGATCGGCGACGACCGCATGCCCAAGCGCGTCTACCACGCCTATGGCTACGTGAAGAAAGCGGCGGCGCTTCTGAACGCCGCCGCCGGCCGGCTCGAGCAGGACAAGGCCGATGCCATCGTCAAGGCTGCCGACGAGGCGATCGACGGCAAGCTCGACGCGCATTTCCCACTCTATGTCTGGCAGACGGGCTCTGGCACCCAGTCCAACATGAACGTCAACGAGGTGCTGTCGAACCGCGCGATCCAGCTGCTCGGCGGCAAGATCGGCTCGAAAAGTCCGGTGCACCCCAACGATCACGTCAACATGGGGCAATCCTCGAACGACACCTTTCCCACCGCGATGCACATCGCGACGATCCTCGAGCTCGACGAGATCTTGATCCCGCAGGCCGAGGCGCTGGCCACCGCGATCGAGGCGAAGTCCAACCAATGGATGGACGTCGTCAAGACCGGCCGCACGCATCTGCAGGACGCGACGCCGCTGACCGTCGGCCAGGAATGGTCGGGCTACGCGACGCAGATGCGCGATGCTATCGCCAGGATCAAGGCCTCGCGGGTCGGCGTGTACGAGCTGGCTGCCGGCGGCACCGCGGTCGGCACGGGCCTCAACGCGCCGAAGGATTTTTCGCGCGACATCGCGGCCAAGATCGCGGAGCTGACGGGCAAGCCGTTCGTCACCGCGCCCAACAAGTTCGCGGCGCAGGGCTCGCTCGATGCCATGGTGTCCTGCATGGCGGCGGTGCGCGGGCTGGCGGTGGCGATGATGAAGATCGCCAACGACATGCGCTGGCTGGCCTCGGGCCCCCGCTGCGGCCTTGGCGAGCTGATCCTGCCCGCGAACGAGCCGGGCTCGTCGATCATGCCGGGCAAGGTCAACCCGACCCAGTGCGAGGCGATGGTGATGGTGTGCATCCAAATCATCGGCGAGGACAACGCTGTGGCGTTCGCCGGCAGCCAGGGCAATTTCGAGCTGAACGCGATGCGCCCGATCATCATCAACAACACGCTGCATTCGATCCGCGTGCTCGGCGATGCCTGCGAGAAGTTCCGCGCGTTCTCGGTCGAGGGCACCGAGCTCGACACCAAGGTGATCGCCAAGATGGTCGATCAATCCCTCATGCTGGTCACCGCGCTGTCGCCGGTGATCGGGTACGACAAGGCGTCGGCGATCGCCCACAAGGCCAACGACGAGGGTACGACCTTGCGCGAGGCCGCGCTCGCCACGGGCTACATCGACGAGAAGAAATTCGACGAGATCGTCGATCCCATGGCGATGATCGGGCACGGGGTCGGCGGCGCCTGACGGCTGTTATCGCAGACTGTCCATCTTTGGTCCGCCATCCAACCACAGGACTCACGCATGCCCTTCGTCCGCATCGACACGCAGAAAGGTTGCTATTCGTCCGATCAGCGCGAGGCGATCGGCGAGTGCATCTACTTAGCGCTCCGCGGCATCGGCGTGCCGGAGGAGGATCGCTTCCAGGTCTTCAGCGAGAAGCAGGAGGGCGAGCTGCGCTATGGACGCAACTACCTCGGGATCGACCGGACGGCCGCGTTCGTCGCGATCCAGATCACGATGAATGCCGGCCGCACCCTCGAGCAGAAAAAAGCGCTCTTCGCCGCGATCGCCAACGGCCTTGCCCGCGAAGTCGGTGCCCGCCGCGAGGATGTCTTCGTCAACCTCATCGAGGTCCCGAAGGAAAATTGGTCCTTCGGCAACGGCGAGGCGCAATACGCGCCGAAGGTGCCGGCGTAGGTTTTGCGGTCGGCCCCGTGGGATCGCCCTGCCAGGAAGCGGGTTGGCGCGCTCCGAGGGATTCGAACCCCCGACCCTCGGGTTCGAAGCCCGATACTCTATCCAGCTGAGCTAGGAGCGCGTTGGAGGGAAGCTACCGGATTCCGGCGGGTGCTGGCAACCCGCCGCACCGTGCCGCGCCTCCCGCGATCTTGACGTGATCTTCGCCAATTCAGGTCGCTGGCAGCCCCCGGATCGATCGTGGGCAAGTGTCTGTGGCCGTCCCGGATCACGCCATTCGGCGGAGGGAAATCGAATTGACACCATCTGCATCCAATAGCACTGTATGGATCGATCGATACAGAGAATTTGGCGGTCTCGATGGGAGCGACGGTGTCGTTGCGATATCGCTATGGGACCGCCCAGCGAGACCGCCACTCACGCGTGACCTAGCCGTCGGCGCAATGAGCCGACGACCATGCCGCCGCAATGATCTCTACGCGGGCGCAGACATTAAGACGGGAGGACTTGCATGAGCAAGCGCATCATTCTGAACGCGTTCGACATGACCTGCGTGAGCCATCAGTCGGCCGGGACGTGGCGGCACCCTCTGAGCCAGGCCTCACGCTACAACGACATCGAGTATTGGACGAACATGGCGCGCGAGCTGGAGCGCGGGCATTTCGACTGCCTGTTCATCGCCGATGTCGTCGGCGTCTACGACGTTTATCGTGGCTCGGCCGCGGCGGCGCTATCGGATGCCGCGCAGGTTCCGGTCAACGACCCGTTCGCCTCGCTCTCGGCGATGGCGGCCGTCACCTCGAACCTCGGCTTCGGCATCACCGCCGCGGTCACATTCGAGCAGCCCTACATCCTCGCTCGCCGGCTCTCGACGCTCGACCACCTTTCCAAGGGCCGCATCGCCTGGAACGTCGTCTCGTCGTACCTCAACAGCGCCGCGCTCAACATCGGCCTCGACAAGCAGATCGGCCATGACGAGCGCTACGACATGGCCGACGAGTACATGGACGTCATGTACAAGCTCTGGGAAGGCTCGTGGGAGGAGTCCGCGGTCCATCGCGACAAGGTGTCGGGCATCTTCACCGACCCCGCCAAGGTCCACCCGATCCGCCACGAGGGCAAGTACTTCAAGGTGCCGGGCTTTCACCTGTGCGAGCCGTCGCCGCAGCGCACGCCGGTGATCTTCCAGGCCGGCGCTTCGAGCCGCGGCCGCAAGTTCGCCTCGCGCCACGCCGAGGGCATGTTCGTGCTGACGACCAGCGTCGAGCAGGCGGCCAAGGTGACGAAGGACATCCGCGACGGCGTCGAGGAGCAGGGCCGCTCGCGCGACTCGGTCAAGATCTTCACGCTGCTCACGGTCGTCACCGGCGCCACGGATGCCGCGGCGCAGGCCAAGTACGACGAGTTCCTGGAGTATGCGAGCCCCGAAGGCATGCTTGCCCTCTACGGCGGCTGGACCGGCATCGACTTCTCGACCTACGACCCGAACCAGCCGCTCGAGGCGCTCGAGAACGACAGCCTGCGCACGACGCTCGAATCGCTGACCGAGGGGTCCGGCCGCACCTGGACGGTGAAGGACGTGGTGCGCGAGCGCTGCATCGGCGGCCTCGGCCCGGTGCTGGTCGGCGGCCCGCAGAAGGTGGCGGACATGCTCGAGCGCTGGGTCGACGAGGGGGGCATCGACGGCTTCAACCTCGCCTACGCGATCACCCCCGGCACGGCGACGGACTTCATCGACTACGTGGTGCCCGAGCTGGTCAAGCGCGGCCGCGCGCAGACCTCGTACAAGCCCGGGACGTTCCGCGAAAAACTGATCGGCACGCCGACACCCTACGTGGAGGAGACGCATCCGGCGTCCGCCTTCCGCGGCGCCTATGTCGGCAAGGAGAGCATCGCAGATAACACGAAGGAGTCGAACTTCGATCACGAGGTGCGCGCGGTCGCCGCGCAGTAGCGGGCGGGAACCGCCAGGCGGGCGCTGGCCTTTCCGTATGACAGGCGAAGGTCTAGATACACTTCGACGATATGACGGATGCATTCCAGCGGGCGGCGCCGAACTTCGAGGCGCGACGCTGACACCAGAGAGGGAGCACGGCATGGCTGCGAAAAATCATCAGCAATGGCTCGCCAAGCCGAAGCTTCAGGGCGGCGAGTGGATCGACAGCCGCATCTATTCCGACGAGACGATCTTCGAGGAAGAACTCGACAAGATCTTCAAGCACACCTGGATCCCGGTCTGCCACGAGTCGGAGCTGGCCAAGCCCTATGACTTCCGCACGGTGACGATCGCCCGTGAGCCGGTCATCGTCGCGCGTGGACCGGACAATGTCGTCCGCGCCTTCCTCAACGTCTGCCCGCATCGCGGCATGCTGATCGAGCGCCGTCCGTCCGGCAGCTTTCTAGAGGGGCAGGCGTCGGGCAATCCGAAGCGCATGACCTGCATGTTTCACGCTTGGCAGTACGACATGAAGGGAAACTGCGTCTACATCAGCCGCGAGAAGGAAGGTTTCCAGGAGCGCCTGACCAAGGAGGACGTGGGCCTGCGTCGCCTGCGCTGCGAGGTGAAGTTCGGCGGCTTCGTATGGATCAACCTCGACGATCAGCCGGCCGTATCACTGGAGGATTGGGCCGCCGAAGCATTCGGCCCGCTTCGCAAGACGCTCGATGCAGAGCCGCTCGAGGTCTTTCATTACCACAAAGCGATCATCGACACGAACTACAAGCTTTGGCACGACACCAATTGCGAATTTTACCACGACTTCATGCACTACCATAATCGCGTGACGGGCTTCAACGACGCCTACTTCGCACGAAAGAACGAGTCGTTCGAGCATGGCCACGTAATGGTCGGCACGTTCGAGGTCAACTACGACCAGTACGAGGGTTTCGAGAGCAGGGCCGGGCTATCCTTCCCGCACCTGCCGCCGAACCAGTGGTACATGGTCGACCTCTTTCCGGGAATGAACTTCAACCTGCGCGGGTCGGCGCTGCGGTGCGATATCGTCACGCCGCTCGGGCCGAACAAGGTGATGATCGAGTTCCGAGGCCTCGGCCTGGCGAAAGATACGCCGGAGGAGCGCGAGACGCGCATCAATCATCACAACTCGATTTGGGGTCCATTCGGTCGCAACCTGCACGAGGATCTGCTCGGCGTGACGGGGCAGGGCGCCACCACGGGAACCGGCAGCGAGCCGCGCCGCATCCTGCACGGCCGGCACGAGAACCAAACGATCCACGACGAGAACGGCATGCGCCATTACTACGAAGAGTGGAGCCGCTGGATGAACCGCATGGCGAGCGATCCCTCGCGGCCGTTCGTCGAGACCCGCCAGCCGGACGCCGTCGCGGCGGAATAGGCGAGAGCACGCGCCCGGGCCTCACCGCCCGGGCATCGAGTGCGCGGGGAGACATGTTTTGACAGCAACGAACGCCGGGCAGGTCGCCCAGCAGGTGCGCGAAACGATTTATCGCGCGACGATCATGCTGGATGACCAGCGCTGGGACGAGTGGCTCGACCTGTGCGACGAGCGCTTCCACTATGCGATCAAGTCGTTCAGCCCCGAGATCAACAAGGACATGATCTATCTGCAGGGCTCACGGAAAGAGATGGCCAGCCTGATCAAACTGCTACCCAAGCACAACACCGACCACTCCTGGCTGCGCCGTCACACGTCGGTCTACACCGTCGACCTTTCCGAGGACGGCACGACGGCAACGGCGATCAGCTCGTTCATCTGCTATCAAAACCTGCTCGACGGCACCAACTCGCACGTCGATTCCGGGACTAGCCGGTTGTTTCTTGTCGGAAAGTATCACGACGCGTTCGCGATCAGCGACGGCGTCGTGAAGTTTACCAAGCGCGACGTCCGCATTGACGAGCGGCGCCTGGACAAGGGCTCGCATTGGCCGATTTGACCCAAGCCTCTATCTAAGAGCGCGTGGCCGCACCGCTGGAGCGCCGATCGAACGAGGGATAGCATGAGCTGGAAACGCGTGTGCGGCGTCGATAAGGTTCCGGAGAATTCCGTCAAGCCGTTCGAGGCGGGTGGCATCTCGCTCGTCATCGCGAACTACGGCGGCAAGTTTCGCGCGATGCCGCCGGTCTGTCCGCACATGGAAGAGCCGCTCGCCGAGTCGGGCGTTGTCGCCAATTGCGTGATGACCTGCACAAAGCACTTGTGGGCATGGAACCTCGAGACGCTCGCGATGCAGGGCGAGACCGAGAAGGCGCTGCAGTGCTACGACACGAAAGAGGAAGACGGCGCCATCTTCGCTCAACTCGACAAGGAGATCGTCTACGACTTCGAAGAAGCGGGCGGCGACGACGACGATGACTTCTTCTCGAACTGATCCCGCCACGGCGGCGGCCACGAGCTTCGCCGTTGGTGTCGAAACCAAAAGCGCGAGCTTCAGCTTCGCCTGCCGCGGCGACGAGACGCTGCTCGCGGCCGGCCTCGCCGCCGGCTACGAGCTTCCCTATGCCTGCTCGACCGGCACCTGCGGCACCTGCCGCGCGCGCGTGAAGACAGGCGACGTCGATCTCGGCTGGCCGGCGGCGCCCGGGTTCGCTCGGCTCAAGGTCGACAAGGGCGATCTTTTGATGTGCCAGGCGTTCCCGCGCGGCGATTGCGCGATCATGGTGCCGACGGCCGTCGCGCAGCCCAAGGCGCCGACATCGCGGATCATGCGACGGACCGGGCGCGTCGCGCTGGCCGAACGTTTGACGCGCGACGTCCTGCATCTGGAGATCGCGCTGTCAGAGCCGATGAGCTTTGCGGCCGGCCAGTTCGTCGCGCTGCGCCACGCCGGCGTCCAGGGCTCGCGCGCCTATTCGATGGTGAACTACGGCGCCGACGTCGAGCGCCTGAGCTTCGTCGTCAAGCGCAGGCCCGGCGGCTTGCTCTCGGATGCGCTGTTCGACGGCGTCGCGGAGGGCGCCGAGTTCGAGGTCGGTGGCCCATACGGGCGCGCGACGTTTCGGCCGGACGAGGCGCGCGACATTGTCGCCATCGCCGGTGGCTCGGGCATCGCCGGCATCATGGCGATCCTCGAACACGCGCGCCAAATCGCCTATTTTGCCAGCCATCGCGGCAACGTCTTCTTCGGGGTGCGGACAATCGCGGACGCGTTCTATGTCGGCCGGCTCGCCGAGCATGTCGCGGCGGGTGGCGGCGGCCTACGCGTGGTGATCGCGATCTCCGATGAAGAGGAGATCCCCGCATCGCACCCCAACTTTCCGGACGTCGCGCTGGCCAGGGGCTTCGTGCACGAGGTCGCGGCGACGTCGATGAAGGGCGCCTGGACCAACGAGATCGCCTTCGTCGCCGGTCCACAGCCGATGGTCGACGCGGCGATCCGCGTTCTGATCACCGAGGCCGGCATCAAGGCGACGGACATCAGGTTCGACAAGTTTTCTTGATAACGACCGGCGGGCCAAGGGCTCGCGAAAGGACACCATGAGTTTCGTCGTCGACATGCGCAGCCGGCCCTCATTCCTGCACCCGTTTTTCGGCGCGGCGCCGGGCACCAAGGATTTCGAGGTCGTGCGCTGGCTAAACAAGCGAGTCGGCGGCAAGGAAATCGACCATTTCACGCGCGGGAGCGATACGGACGGCTTTCTCGCCGAGATGGATCGCGCCGGTATCACGGTCGCGATGATGGTGGCACGCAGCGTGCCTGGCGTGCGCATCGCCAACGCCGATCTCGCCGCCGTCGCGGCCAAGGCGCCGGAGCGGCTGATCGGCATCGCCTCGGTCGACCCTATCAAGCTCGGCCGCGAGGCGGCGTTGGCCGAGGCGCGCCACGCCGTGCGTGAGCAGGGCATGCGCGGGATCAACCTCGACGCCGGCTTCTACGCGACGGGCATGAAGGCCGATGACGAACGTTTGATGCCCTTCTACGAGCTGTGCCTCGACCTGCGCGTCCCGGCCTTCGTCATGTCCGGCCCGACGACGCCGGATCTCACGCTAAACGATCCCTACGCCGTCGATCGGGTGGCGAAGACCTTCCCGAAGCTGCCGCTCGTCTGCTGCCACGGCTTCTACCCCAACGTCGAGGCGATGATCACCGTGGCCTTCCGCAACGAGAACGTCTTCGTCTCGCCCGACATGTACACGTTCGCGCCCGGCGGCAAGCTCTACGTCGAGGCGGCCAATGGTTTCATGAAGGACCAATTCCTGTTCGGCAGCTCGTTCCCGTTCCGCCCGATGGGCCAGGGGCTAGAGGACTTTTCCGCGCTCGGCCTCTCGAAGGATGCGTTCGAGGCGGCGACGTGGCGCAACGCCGACAAGCTGCTCAACCTCGGTCTAGCCGGCCGCGCTCCGGCCTGATGCGATGAGCCTTTTTGCCCCGCCGCCCGACCCCGAGCCCGCCAAGCTGACCGCCGCTTTCGATCTCATCCACAATGCCGTGCTTTGGCTCGCACGCGTGTCTCGCAGCTACGCGGAGCACGACGCGCCGCCGGTGCTCGCGTGGGACGCGGACGCGACGCGCTTCACGACGTCGGAGATCGCGGCGGGTACGCGGATCGAGCTGCGGCTGCCGGGCCTGATCTTTCAGTTCGTCGACGGGGGGCAGCCGACGCCCTATCCGCTCGATGTCGACGACAAGTCCTCGGCGGAGATCGAGGCGTGGATCTTGATCGAGCTGCTGCATCGCGATTTTGACCGCGAACGTTTCTCGAAAGCACTTCCGTATGAGATCCAACGATCGATGTCCGGCGACGAGGCGAAATACTCGACCGAAGCGCACGCCGCCGAGCTGGCTTATTGGACAAGCCTGCTGGCCGGCGCGTCGGGCGTCGTGGCGCGGCTGCACGGGTCGAACGAGGCCGATCTCGTCTGTCGGCCGGAGACCCTGTCGATCGATTCGCCGGACGGCAAGGTCAGCTTCGTCCCAGGCGCGAGCGGGTTGGCGGACGCAGCGTTTGTTGTCGCGGGCACGTCGGCGCTGACGCTCGACGAGATCATCCAGGCCGGCATGAGCGAGGATGCGGTGGTCGAGGCGTTGAACGCGAGGATGCGGTAGGGCCGATCCTCTTCTGCGAAGCGGGGAGGGGGAGACCATCCGAAGGATGGTGAAGGGGGCTGGTGCGCCGGGCTGATGCTCCGCCACCGCGACCTCCTCATGTCGAGGATCGAGGCTGCGGCGGTTCCCTCCACCGCCCCCTAAAGCTGGATCTCCTCGAGCTCGCGGCCGGCGGTCTCGGGGCCGATCGCGTAGCCGATGATGGTCAGCACCCAGAGGCCGGTGGTGGCGAGGAAGGGCGCGACCGGTCCGTATTCGGCGATGCCCCAGCCGACGAGGCCGGGCGCCAGCACCGACACCAGGCGACCGCCACCCACCATGATGCCGAAGCCGGTGCCGCGCAGCGAGGTGCGGAAGAACTCGCTGAGGTAGGTGTCGCCGATGCCCCAAAGCCAGCCGAGCATGCCGACCATCAGGCCGCCGAACACGAGGAAGGTCGACAGCGTGCCGGCGGTCGCGGCGAGCACCGTGCAAACCATCATGATGATCGCGCCGAGGATGCCGGCAGGCCGGCGGCCGATGACGTCGGACAGGCCCGTGCCGATGAAAGAGAGGAAGAACTGCACGACGTAAAACATCATCGCGTAGAAGATCGACTCCGACACGGTGACGTGGAAGCGCTGGATCATGAAGGTCGTCAGGAAAAACGTGATCCCCCAATAGCCGCAGGTGTTGGCGACGTAGAGCATCCAGCCGACCGCGATGCGCTTCTTGGCGCCGGGAATCTTCCAGATGTTCTCGCGCGGGCGCTTGACGCCCTTCTCCGCGATCATGCGCTCCATCTCCTCCTGCGCCTCCTTGAAGCGCGGCGAGTCCTGCACGGAATTGCGCAGCCAGAAGACGAGCCCGGCCGGCACGGCGGCGAAGATGAAGGCCCAGCGCCAGCCATAGTGCGGCACGATCGCGAGCGCGGCGCCGGCCGCCATGATGTAGCCGAGCGAGTAGAGCGCGAACATCGTGCCGCCGGTGCCGATCGCGCGGTATTTTGGCGGCCACACCTCAGCGGTGTACGGCGCGCCGACGGCGAGTTCGCCGGCGCCACCGACGCCGGTGAGGAAGCGTAGCGCGGTTATCGAGGCGACGCTCGAGACGGCGCCGCCGAGCACCGTCGTCGCGCCGTACAGCAGGATCGAGAATTTAAGCGCGCCCCGCCGCCCGACGCGGTCGGCGAGATAGCCGAAGAAGATCGTGCCGATCGTGTAGCCGACGAGGAAGATCGAGCCGATCAGGCCGATCGTCTTGACGTCGATTCCGAGCTCCTTGCGAATGACCGGGCTCAGGATGCTGAAGATGTTGACCGCGTAGGAATCGAACCCGTAGCCGAGCCCCGCCGCGAGCGCGACGAGGATCGCCTGGCGAAACGGGATCGCGACACCAGCCGGTGTCGTCGTGCTCAAGACGTCGATCGGCTCGGCGGCGAGCGCCCCGACATCGACCTTGCGGACGGGGACGACGGCGTCGGACTTTATCGGTTGCATCGCCTGCCACTCCCCACCTCGCTCGGAGGCCAGCTTCTTGTCACATCGCCGATCGAGCGGCGAGCGTCATGATGGCATAACGGCCGAGCCGCCACCCGGACGACTTGACACCCCACCTCCGCAACCAAGTATGATGTACCGGTCGATACAACGCCATCGGTTGAATGGCGGAGCCGCAGGTCGTGGCGCGGTTCGAGAGGCCTGGGATGGCGACACTTGATACCGAGGCGCTCGCTCGGCAGAGCGCAAGCGGCGCGCCTCTTGATGACAAGGGCGTGCAAGCATTTGTGGGGCTCGTCGAACACGGGATAAGCGTTGTAGCCGCCGCCTGATTTGGATCGAGCTGGAGCCGGCGTCGTATGGATGGGACTTTAGCATGAGTACGCCGGCACAATCGCGAGACGTCGCGGCGGCTTTGACGCCAGGCGGGAAGGCCGCCGCCGCCGCGCCGTTCGACGGGCAGCTCTTCAAAATGGTGATGCGCAAGCTCGCCGGCACGGTCACGGTCTTCGGCACGAGCAGCGACGATGGCCTGCACGGCATGACGGCGACCGCGATGTGCAGCGTCTGCGCCGATCCGCCGACGATCCTGATCGTCGTCAATCGCGCGACGCGGACGCATCCGCATATCGACCGAAAGCAGGCGTTCACCGTCAACATACTGGCCGAGGACCAGCTGAGCGCGGCGCAGCTGTTCGCCTCGAAGTCCGACAACCAGTTTTCGAGCATCGAGCATCATCTGATGAGCGATGGCTGTCCGATCATCGCGGGCGCCGCCGCCTACCTGCATTGCGCCGTCGTCTCGCAGCACGACATTGGGACACATACGATCTTCGTCGGCCGTGTGATGGACGCGGGCGCGACCAATGCGCAGCCGCTCGTCTACCAAGATGGCAAGTACGGCCACGTGGAGGCCGACTGATGCCGCTCCGTGGCGTAATTACGATCGATCATTCAACGAGCAGGGCGCGGCGTATGGCGACGTCCGATCGCGAGGGACGATGAGACACGACGGTGAACGGGACAGCGCGGAGATGACGCCGAGAGACCCGGCCCGGCGACGGCTGATGCTGGCCGGCGCGGCCGCGCTCGCCATGCCGCTCGATGCGCGCGCCGAGGACGCGAAACCAACCGACGCCAAACCAGCGGATGCCGCGCCGCCCGATCCGACCAAGGTGCCGGGCATGCCCGTCGGCGCCAACGATGGCTACGGCAAGCCCGCGCAATTCGAGACGGCGCGGCGGCTCGCCGCGCCGACCAACCCGAACCCGCTGACCTCGTGGTCCTTCACGCCGCAGGCCGACTTGCTCGGCAACATCACGCCCTCGGGGCTGCACTACGAGCGCCACCACGGCGGCGTGCCGACGATCGATCCGCGCAAGCACCTGCTCTACGTGCACGGCCTGGTGACGACGCCGAAGCGTTTTACGATGGCCGATATCAAACGAATGCCGACTGTGACGCGCAAGCACTTCATCGAGTGCTCGGGCAACACGCTCACGGAGTGGAAGAAGCCGACGGCGAAGACCGTGCAGATCTCGCACGGCCTGATGAGCACGTCGGAATGGACGGGCGTCTCGTTCGCCACGCTCGCCCGCGAGACCGGCATCGCCGATGGCGCCAAATGGGTGCTCGCCGAGGGGTCGGATTCCGCGGTGATGACGCGCTCGATCCCGATCGACAAGATGCTCGACGACGCGATGCTGGCATTCGGCCAGAATGGCGAGGCGATCCGGCCCGAGCAGGGCTATCCGCTGCGCCTGCTTCTGCCGGGCTACGAGGGCAACACGAACATCAAGTGGCTGCGCCGCATCGAGGTCTCCGACCGCCCGTTCATGACGCGCGAGGAGACCTCGAAATATACCGATTTGAAGGCCAACGGTATCGCCGACCAGTTCGTCTTCGTGATGGACGCGAAATCGGTGATCACCTCGCCGTCGGGCGGCATGAAGATCGCCGACCGCGGACCCTGCGACATCACCGGTCTCGCCTGGTCCGGCCGCGGCCGCGTCCAGCGCGTCGAGGTCTCGGTCGACGGTGGCGCGACCTGGTATCTCGCCTCGCTCGCCGACGAGCCGCTGCCGAAATGCACGGTGCGCTTCCATTTCCCGTGGCGCTTCGATGGCCAGCCGGCGCGCCTCGTCAGTCGCTGTACCGACGAGACCGGCTACGTCCAGCCGACGCACGAGGAGCTCGTCGCGCTGCACGGCGTCAACTACGTCTACCACTACAATGCCCTGCAGACCTGGGATGTCGCGGGCAACGGGGAGGTCGGCGTTGCTTCGCTCTCCTAGGATTTTGGCGCTCGGCGCCACTCTTGCCTACCTCGCGATGCTCGCGGGCGCGGCGGGGCAGCCTCCGTCGAGCACGGCGCTTGGGCTCGGCCAGCCGGCCACGTCGCAGGAGCTGTCGCAATTCTTCGCGATCCCGCCCGATGGTGCCGGCCTGCCCGACGGCAAGGGTTCGGTCGCCGACGGTCAGAAAATCTTCGCGGAAAAATGCGCGATGTGCCACGGCGAGAAGCTGCAGGGCATTAAGGAGACGGGTGGCCCGGCGCTGGCCGGCGGCCGCGGCTCGCTGCAGAAGATCCCGCCGACGAAGACGGTCGAGAGCTATTGGCCATATGCGACCACGTTGTTCGACTACATCAAGCGGGCGATGCCGATCAACGCGCCGGGCTCGCTGAAGGACGACGAGGTCTACGCGCTCTGCGCCTACATCCTCGCGCAGGGCCATGTCGTGCCGAATCAAACCGTGCTTGACAAGGTCTCGCTGCCGAAGGTCGTCATGCCGAACCGTGCCGGCTTCACGCCTTTCCACGGGCCCGACCCGCGCCTCTACCACTGAGCGCGCAAGCGAGGAATTCACCCTTCATGTCCATGCCCGATTCGTTCGTCGCGCCGCGCGCCAATGATCGGCCCGCCGCCGTCGATCGCGATCAGCCGGCCCGCTTCTGGGCGCTCGCCAAGCTCTCCCTCGCGGTGGTTTTGACCCTTACGACTTGGTTCTCCGCCATCGCGGTGATGCCGCAGCTGAAGGAGCACTGGCACGTCACCTCGAGCGAGGCCGTCTGGCTCGCGATCGCGGTGCAGCTCGGCTTCATTATCGGCGCCGTGGCCTCGGCCGTCACCAGCCTCGCCGATCTCATCGCGCCGCGCGTCCTGATGGCTGCGGCCTCGGCCGGTGTCGGCCTCGTCAACATCCTGCTGCTCGTCGCCGGCACGGCGGGGCAGGCGGTCGTCCTGCGCGTGCTCACCGGCGTCATGCTCGCCGGCGTCTATCCGCCGTCGCTGAAATTCATCTCGACCTGGTTCCAGAAGGGCCGCGGCATCGCGCTCGGCTGCGTCATCGGCGCGCTGACGCTCGGCTCGGCGATGCCGCACGCGATCAACGCGCTCGGCGGCGTCGGCTGGCACGGCGTCATCGTCGCGACGAGCCTCGCGGCCTTCGCCGGCGCCGCGATGTTCCTGTTCGCGCTGCGCGAGGGGCCGTATCCGTTTCCAAAGGTCGGCTTCAAACCAAGCGAGGTCGGCGTGGCGCTGTCCGACAAGCGCTTCCTGCTGTGCACGGCCGGCTACCTCGGCCACATGTGGGAGCTCTACGCGATGTGGAGCTGGCTGCTATTCTTCGTGACGGATCGGCTGAAGGCGATGGACGCGCCCAACCCTTCGCTCGCCTCGGCGCTCACCTTCGTCATCATCGCCGCCGGCACGCCGGCCTGCATCGCCGCGGGCTCGGTGGCGGACCGCATCGGCCGCCCCGTCACGACGATCGCGCTGCTCGCCATCTCCGGCATCTGCGCCGCGCTGATCGGCGTCGTGTTCGACGCGCCGAGCTGGCTCTTCCTGATCGTCGGCTTGATCTGGGGCGCCAGCGTCGTGGCGGATTCCGCGCAGTTCTCGGCGATAGTCACCGAGTCCGGCGCCAAGTTTGTCGGCACGGCGCTTACCGTGCAACTCGGCGCTGGCTATGCCGTGACGATCCTGGCGATCCTCACGCTGCCGACGGTCGCCGGCTGGGTCGGCGGGTGGCGTTGGGTTTTCTTGGCGCTGGTGCCTGGGCCGGTCCTCGGCGGGCTGGCGATGGCGGCGCTGCGGCGGTTGCGCCAGCGCGACGCGGCGGCGCTCGCCTAGGCCGTGCCCGCCGGCGCTCTTTTTAGGCCGTGCCGGCGGCGCCTGGATCCGGGGCCAGCGCGCGCAGCACGATATCGGCGAAGATATCGGCGATCTCGTCGGCGCTGCTTTGTCCCTTGGGATCGAACCACAGGAAGCTGTGGAAATACATGCCGAGCAGACCTTTGAGGCCTACCGGCGGCATCCGCCGGAACACGCCCTTGCGATGGCCGTCCTCGCAGACCTTGGCCCAGAGCGCGCGATAGGCGGCATGCAGCTGCGCCACGGAAGCGTGGCGCTCGCCGGTGAGACAATCGGACTCGCGAAAGCACACGGTCATCTCGGAGAGGTTGGCGCTGATGACCGCCATCATGTGGTGGCTAAGTCGCCGCACCCGCGTGCGCGGCTCGTCGTTCGTCTCGACGATGTCTTGGCCGACAAGCACGAGGTCCGAAATGTAGTCGATGATGATGTCGTAGAGCAGCTCTTCCTTGCTGCCGATATGATAGTAAAGCGCGCCGCGCCCGAGCCCGACCTTCTCGCCCAGCTCGGCGACACCGACGGCCTGATAGCCTTTCTCCGCGAACAGCTCGGCCGAAATCCGCAGGATCCGATCACGTTGGGGATCGGAACTGGGCGCATCATCGGGTCGGAGCGCTCGCTGAGCCATGCTCGTTCTTTGCGCAAACGACCATGGCTTTCAATAAAATAAAAAAGATAAGCTCGATCGGGGCTGCCGATCGACTGTTTTGATTGGGCTATCAGGCGATCTGTAGTTGATCCGTCTTCCACAAAGAAGGGAGGGCGCCATCGAAGGATGGTGGAGGGGCGCGCGCGCCTCGCGAGTCCAGTTGACGATACCTCGCCTGCCGGTGCTTCACCGAGGTGTGACGCCCAGTTTCTTCACTCTGCGGAGATGCACGCTCCTCCGACCCGCCGCGATTTTCAATGCTTGTGAATGCCGATGCAAGCAGGATCAACCAGCGAATACGCCTCAGAAGCCGTGCGGCACGTCCGTCGTCCGGCTTGTGGTGAGCGCGTGGTAGCGCGCCAGCGCCATCAGCGGGAACACCTTCGGATAACCGTCGTAGCGCAGGTAGAACACGCGCGGAAAGCCAACCGCGGTGTAGCGGTCCTCGGCCCAGAACCCGTCCGCGCCCTGCGTGCGCCGTAGGTAGGCGATGCCGCGCGCCACCGAGCGTCCGCCGACCCGGCCGGCCGCCATCAGGCCGATCAGCGCCCATGCCGTCTGCGAGGCCGTGCTCGGGGAGTGCGCGTAGCCCGAGTAGTCGCGGGCGTAGCTGCGATCGTCCTCGCCCCAGCCGCCGTCGTCATTTTGCACGCGCTCGAGGAAGCCGACGCCGCGACGCGGTGACCGGTGGGTCTCCGGCATCCCCACGGCGGCGAACGCGCTGAGCACGGCCCAGGTGCCGTAGATATGGTTGATCCCCCAGCGGCCGAACCAGCTGCCTTCGGTGTGCTGCGTGGCGAAGAGGTAGTCGAGCGCCCGATTGACGGCGGGACTGGTTTCAGGCCGCTCGCCGAGTTGGCCGAGCAGCGAGAGGCAGCGACCGGTGACGTCGGGAGTCGAAGGATCGAGCAGGGCGCCGTGGTCGGCGAACGGGATGGCGTTGAGATAGTCGGCGGTATTGTCGACATCGTAGGCGCCCCAGCCGCCGTCGGCGCTCTGCATGCCGAGGATCCACTCGTGCGAGCGGGAGATCGCCTCGTCGAAGCGGCGCGTCCCGGTCGCCCGGCGTGCCCGATCCAGGCCGAGCGCGACAACCGCCGTGTCGTCGCAATCAGGATAGAAGCGATTGCTGTACTGGAAGGCCCAGCCGCCCGGCCGAAGCTGCGGCCGCCGATCGGCCCAGTCGCCGGCGAAATCCAGCACCTGGTGCGGCTTCAACCAATCGAGCGCGTCGGCGATCGCGTCGGACGTCGGCGCCGCCTCCATCAGGGCATGCGCGACGAGCGCGGTGTCCCACACCGGCGAGAGGCACGGCTGGCAGAACGCCTCGTCGCCGTTCGACGCCACGAGCTTGTCTAACGCCGCCCGCGCGGTGATCATCTCGGGATCGTCGTTCGGCACGCCGAGCGCGTGCAGCATCATTAACGCATTGGCAATCGACGGGAAAATAGCGCCGAGCCCATCCTCGCCGTTCGATCGCAGCCGCACGAAGGCGACGGCCCTGGCGATAGCCGCGTCCCGCCAGCGCCTCGGAAAACGCGGCTCGGCACAGCGCAGGATTGTGTCGAACGCCGCGAACACTTCACCGAACGCGCCGGTCTGGTTCGAGCCCTTCGGCCAATGCCGCACCTGGTTCGGTGGCACGACAAACAGCTCGTCGATCGACAGGCCACGGGGATTCGCGGCGCGCGGCTTCAGCGCCATCAAGACGAGCAGCGGGACGAGGGTGACGCGGGCCCAGTACGAGATCTTCGACAGGTGGAAGGGAAACCAGCGCGGCAGCAGCATGATTTCGACCGGCATGACCGGGACGGCGCGCCACGGAACGATGCCGAAATAGGCGAGCAAGATGCGCGTGAACACGTTGACGTTGATCGCGCCGCCGGCGGCGAGAATGGCATCGCGCGCGCGCACCATGTGCGGCGCGTCGGTCGGATCGCCGGCCGCCCGCAAGGCGAGATAGGCCTTGACGCTGGCGGAGACGTTGATCGCGCCCCTGGCCAGCATCGGCCAGCCGCCATGCGGCTCCTGCCGGCGGCGCAGATACACCCCTGTGCGACGCTCCATCACTTCGTCGGGCTCGCCGAGGATGTGCTTGACGAGCACGTATTCCGCCGGGATCGAGGCGTCGGCCTCGAGATCGAACAGGAAGTGACCGTCCGGTCTTTGCCGTTCAAGGAGGGCCACGGCGGCGCGCGCGATCGACAGCTCGAGGCCGGATGCCGAGGCGGGAGAGACACTCGTCTCGGTATCGACGAACGCGTGGGTCATCGAGTGCTACGCCAGCCTCAACGGTGAAAACTTGCAGGATGGCTTTACCGTAAGCGGTTGGCGATCAAATTTGCCATACTGTCAGGGTAGCATGCCTCGTGCGCAGCTGAAGAGGCGCTATCGCGGATCGCGGGCAACCCACCTTCAAGCCGCATCGGGATGCGAGATCGTGTACAGCCCGACGTCGAGGATGCCGGCCCGGAAGCCGCCTTCGCAATAGGCGAGATAGTAGGTCCACAGCCGCTGGAAGCGCTTGTCGAACCCCATCGCCTCGATGTGCGGAAGCGCGGCCTGGAAGCGCCGCGACCATTCCTCGAGGGTCCGGGCGTAGCTCTGTCCGAAGCTGAAGCGAGACTTTAGCGCCAGGCCCGCCGCCTCGGCCTGCTCGCGCATGATCGTCGGCGTCGGCAGCATGCCGCCCGGGAAGACGTAGCGCTGGATGAAATCGACCTGGTCGCGGTAGCCGGCGTAGCGCGTCTCGTCGAGCGTGATGACCTGGAGCACCGCATGGCCGTCGCGCGAGAGGCGATCGCGGAGCATCGCGAAATAGGACGGCCAGTACGCGCGTCCCACCGCCTCCATCATCTCGATCGAGACGATGCGATCGAACGTGCCCTTCACGTCGCGGTAGTCCTGCAGGCGCAGGTCGGCGGCGTCGCCGCTCTTGGTGAGGCGGCGGCCGGCGTAGGCGAGCTGAGAGGGCGACAGGGTCAGGCCGGTGACCCGGCAGCCCGACGCGAGGATGCGCTCGGCGAGGCCGCCCCAGCCACAGCCGATCTCGAGCACGCGACCGCCCGGCGAAAGCTCGAGCGCGTCGAGCACGCGATCCTGCTTGGCGGTCTGCGCGGCCTCGAGGCTCAGATCGTCCCGCTCGTAGAGCGCCGACGAATAGGTCATGCCGTCGTCGAGCCAATGCTCGAAGAACTCGTTGCCGAGATCGTAATGCGCGACGATGTTGCGCTTGCTGCCGCGGCGCGTGTTGGCGCGGCGCAGATGGATCAGCTTGTTCAGGGCATGGACCGGCGGCCAGCCGGCGATGTTGGCGAGCATCGCCTCGTTGCGGACGAACAGCTCGACGACCTTGGCGATGTCGGGACTCGAGCAATCGCCGTCGATGAAGGACTCGGCGAACCCCATGTCGCCGCGCGTGATCGTGCGCCAGACGGTGCGCCAGCGATGGATCTCGAGCGTCGCGTCGGGGCCTGGCGTCGCTGCCGCGAAAGCCACCTCGCGGCCGTCGGGCAGCAGGATGCGCATGCTCCCGCAGACGAGATGCGACAGGATCTTCTCGATGAGACGTACCTGGATCGTCCGCCGGGATCGCGTGCTTGCCGACCGCTGACTTGCCGACCGCTGACTTGCCGGCTCGACGGGCACGGCGGCTTTCTCGACCAGGGACATCAGACCTCTCGACGCAGTACGATAGTGGCGGGCCGATCCGGCGGCGCGGGCCGCTCGCGCAGGCCCGCGCCCTTGAGCCAGAGCTTGAGCGCTTCGAAATGGATGCCGGCGATCACGGCAAAGCTCAAGAGTGGATGGCCAAGGAAGGTGCGGAGAAGAGACGCATCGGTGAGCGGCCGCCGTTCGCCCGCGAACGAGGCGGTGATGATCCGCACCCCGCCGCGCATCCCGTCGACCGCGACGGCGACGCGGTCCGCCGGCGGCTCGATGCGGAACGCGTAGGTCATGTCCATGTCGAGAAAGGGCGAGACGTAGAAAACCTTGTCGCAGCTCTGGCGGATCGGCTCGTGCGTCGTCGCGTCCCGGCCGCTCTCCACCGGGATCACGTAGGTGTGGCGCTGCTTGAAGGTATTGTTGACCTCGTAGAGGATCGCCGCCAACGCGCCGTCGCGGCAGTGGCAGAAATAGACGCTGAGCGGGTTGAAGGCGTAGCCGAGGATGCGCGGCAGGCCGAGCAGCGCGATCGCGCCGCCGTCGGTTTCGACGCCGGCCGCCTCGAGATGCGCCTCGACCGCCGCCCTCAAGGTGGCGCCCGGCGCGGCATCGGCGGGCAGGTGATCGCGGTCGCGAAAGGAGAACAGGTTCCAGCGGTTGCGCGAGAACAGGCGCAGCGTGCCGTCGAGATCGTCGAGCGTGTCGAGGTCGAGCAGCGCCATCGTCATGCGATAGCGCAACGCGTGCTTGGTCGCGCCAAAGCGACGGTGATGCACCAGGCCGGTGTAGAGCGCCGAGCTCACGACACCAGCTCCCGACCCAGCTCCTGGACGGGCAGCATGATGCGGCCCGACTCGTGTTCGACCTGCCATGGGCGTCGCACGCCGCCGAGCGCCTCGGCGACGGCCAGCCCCGCCTGCAGCCCATCCTCGTGAAAGCCGGCGCCGAAATGGGCGCCGCAATACCAGACGTTGCCGTGACCCTGCAGCGACCACAGCCGCTTCTGCGCGGCGAGCGCGCCAAGGTCGAAGATCGGATGCTCGTAGGTCGTCTCGTAGACGATGTCGCGCGGCGGCGCCGTCGGGTTCAGCGTCACGAAGTAGTCCGTCTCGGGCGGCAGGTTCTGCAGGCGGTTCATCCAATAGCTGAGGCATACCGCGTCCGCGTCGCACCCGCTGCGGCCGAGATAATTCCAGCTCGACCACACCTTGCGCCGGCGAGGCATCAGCGCCGCGTCGCGATGCAGCACCGCCTTGTTGCGGCTGTAGCGAAACGCGCCGAGGATTTCCCGCTCGGCGCCGCGCGGCTGGTCGAGCATCGCCAGCGCTTGATCGGCGTGGGTTGCGAGGACGACATGGTCGTGCCGAGCGGTCGCGCCCGCCGCGTCGCGCAGCGTGGTGCCGCGCGCGTCGCGCGCCACGCCGACGATCGCCGTGCCGAGCCGCAGCCGGTCGCGATAGGGCGATGTCAGCGGATCGATGTAGGTCCTCGAGCCGCCGGTGACCGCGCGCCAGATCGGCCGATCGGTCACTTTCAGCAGGCCATGGTTGTCGCAGAAGCGCACGAAGCTGACGGCTGGGAAGTCCATCAGCGTGCGGCTCGGCGCCGACCAGATCGCCGCCGCCATCGGCAGCAGGTGATCGTCGCGGAAGGCGCGGCCGTAGCCGTCGCGATCCAGGAACGCGCCGAGGCTCATGCCCTCGAGCCCGGCGAGCTTGCCCGGCGCCTCGCGATAGAAGCGCAGCAGGTCGCGCAGCATCAGCAGGAATCGTGGGCGCACGAGGTTGACGCGCTGGGCGAACAGCCCGGCGAGGTCGCCGCCGGCATATTCGAGGCGGCCATCGTCGAGCGAGACGGCGAAGGACATCTCGGACGCCTGAGTGTCGACGGCGAGATGGTCGAACAGCGCGGTCAGGTTCGGGTAGGTCGCCTCGTTGTAGACGATGAAACCGGTGTCGATCGGCAGGGCGCCCCGCGAAGTCATGCCCTGCGAAGTCATGCCCCGCGAAGTCGCGACATCGATCGTGTTGGTGTGGCCGCCAAGGCGAGGGGCGCGCTCGTAAAGGGTAACGTCGTGGCGTCGCGACAGCAGCCAGGCGCAGGCCATGCCCGCGATCCCAGACCCAACAACCGCGATATCGAGCCGCTCGCCTCGATCGACGCTCATTTCAGCCTTTTCTTACGCGGTGCCCCGTGCGCCGCGACGCCAATTCAGACTATATACGACGGGCGAGGCACTTGGGTTTGCGGTGCGCGCTGAACTTTAAGGCGTTTCGCCGCGTCCCAGGGGGGCGGCCGGACGGGGATGTCGATAGATGGCATGGCCTTGGCCCATCAACGGGGTTTCGATCGTCAACGCGCTCGCCGTGGGGCGTAACGTCGAGGTGACGCGCGACATCCGCTTCTCCGACGGACGTCGCGGCCTGCTCGACGTCTACGGGCCGAAAGGCGTGATCGATGCTCCGATCGTCGTGTTCTTCTACGGCGGCGGCTGGGAAGACGGGAACAAGGCGGACTACCGGTTCGCCGCGATGGCGCTCGCCAAGCGCGGAATCGTGACGGTCGTGCCCGATTACCGGCTCTATCCCGATGTGCGCTTCCCCGACTTCATCCAGGACGGCGCCCGGGCCGTGCGCTGGGCGCGGCGCAATGCCACGGAGTTCGGCGCCGATCCGGGCCTGATCTTCCTCGTCGGGCACTCGGCGGGCGCCTACATCGCCACCATGCTCGCCCTCGACAAGACGCAACTCGATCCCGCGAGCCTCTCGGCACTCGCTGGGATCGTCTGCCTCGCCGGGCCGTACGACTTCCTGCCGCTGACCAGCGACGTGTTGAAGCGCATCTTCGCTCCGGCCGGCGGCGATCTGCGCACCAGCCAGCCGATCGCCTACGCGCGGGGCGACGCCGCGCCGATGCTGCTGATGACCGGCCTGCGCGACAGCACGGTGCGGCCCGAAAACAGCCGCAAGCTCGCCACCCGCATCCGTGCGCTCGGCGGCCGCGCCGAGACGCGTTTCTACAAGCGCATCGACCATGCGCTCGTAATGGGCGCGTTCAGCCCGCTGCTGCGGCCGCTGGCGCCGAGCCTGCGCGACACGCTCGCCTTCATCCGCAAGCGCGCCGACGCGATCCGCCCGAAGCCCGGCTCGCCGCACTTCTTTCAGCCCAGTCGCCTCGCATGATCGTCACGACGATCGGGGTCACGGCGCTGGTGCTGTCGGCGCTCATGGCTGCCGCCTGGGCGACCCAGTACAAGACCCGCAACTCCGGCTGGTCCGACGTTTTCTGGTCCTACGAGATGGGCCTCGGCGGCGTGTTCCTCGCGCTGGTGCCGTGGCAGGGCGAGATGCACGTGCCGACCGCGCGGCAATGGCTCGTCGCGATCCTGGTGGCGATCTGGTCGGTCCGGCTCGGCACGCACATCCTGCGCCGCACGCTGACCTCATCCAGCGAGGACCCGCGCTACGCCGAGATGCGCCAACAATGGAAGGAGAATTTCCAGCCGCGGCTGTTCTGGTTCTTGCAGATTCAGGCGCTGGCGGCATTCGTCCTGGTGCTTTCGGTCGGCATCGCCGCGCACAATCCGGCGCCGGGCATTCACCCGCCCGACATCTTAGGCGCGCTCGTGCTGCTTGGCGCGATCTTCGGCGAGGGCGCGGCCGACCAGCAGCTCAAGCAATTCGCCGCCGACAAATCGAACAAAGGCAAGATCTGCGACGCCGGCTTGTGGGGTTGGTCACGGCACCCGAACTATTTCTTCGAATGGTTCGGCTGGCTCGCCTATCCGATCATCGCCACCAACATCACCGGCGAGTACCCGTGGGGCTTCGTCGCGTTGTCGGGGCCGATTTTCATGTTCGTGCTGCTGCGCTACGTGTCCGGCGTGCCGCCGCTCGAGCAGCACATGATCCGCAAGCACGGCGGCAACTTCCGCGCCTACCAGGAGAAGGTCAGCGCCTTCTTCCCGACGCCTCCGCGAGGTGAGCGATGAGCCACATGAGCAAGCGGCGATGAGCCTGATCCCCGCCGCGATCGGCGCCATCGAGCGGCTGCCGATGCCAGACGCCGTCACCCGTGCCGGCATCGGCGCTCTAGTCGGCCGAACTCGCAAGAAGCTCGCGGTGCCCGACCCGGCCGGCGAGCGCGCCTTCGCCGCCGGCATGGACGCGTTCCCGATCGCCGAGCACGCGGACGCCGCGAACACGCAGCACTACGAGGTGCCGGCCGACTTCTTCGCCCTGTGCCTCGGTCCGCGTCGCAAGTACTCCTGCTGCTATTATGACTCTCCGGCCACCACGCTTGCCGCGGCGGAGGAGCGCGCGCTCGCTTTGACCTGCGAGCATGCCGCTTTGGAGGACGGCCAGCGCATTCTCGAGCTCGGCTGCGGCTGGGGTTCGCTGACCCTGTGGATGGCCGAGCACTATCCGCACGCCGCCATCACGGCGGTCTCCAACTCGCGGAGCCAGCGCGCCTACATCATGGACCAGGCGCGCGCGCGCGGCCTCGACAACGTCAGCGTCGTCACCGCCGACATGAATACGTTCCAGACCGTCGCGCGCTACGATCGCATCGTGTCCGTCGAGATGTTCGAGCACATGGCCAATTGGCGCGCGCTGCTCGAGCACACGCAGCGCTGGCTCGCCACCGATGGCCTCGTCTTCATCCACGTCTTCACGCACGCCAGCGCGCCCTACCGCTTCGATCATCGCGACAAGACGGACTGGATCGCCCAGCACTTCTTCACCGGGGGCATCATGCCGAGCCGCGGGCTGCTGCGGCAGTTCGGCGATGTCTACGAGGTGGTCGACACCTGGGACTGGAATGGCGAGCACTATGCCCGCACAGCGCGTGACTGGCTGGCCAATTGCGACGCCAACCGCGCCGCGATCCTGCGGCTCTTCGCTGGCGTCTACGGCGGCGATGCCAAGCTGTGGCTGCGGCGCTGGCGGCTGTTCTACCTCGCGACCGAAGGCCTGTTCGGCCATGCCGGCGGCGACACCTGGGGCGTGACCCACTACCGGCTTAGGCCGGCGCGCTGAGATGCAAGCTCTCGTCGTCGTGGTGCGAGGCCAATGGCGCCGGCTGCGCGATGTGACGGCGGGCTATCTCGGCAACGCCGATCCGCTCGCCGCGGCGAGCAACTCCGGCGCCTTCCTCGTCTGGAGCAGCCAACCGCTCTACCCCGTCTATGTCGCGGCGATCGTCGGGCGCGATGCTTGGCCGTCGCTGCTCACCTGGTTGTCGACGCCCGTGTTCTTCGCCGTGCCGCTGGTCGCCCGCGCCAGCTCGAAGGGCGGTCGCGCCACCTTCGTCATCGCCGGTGTCGCCAACACGCTGTTGTCGACGAAGGCGTTCGGCCCAGAGACTGCCGTCGGATGGTTTCTTGTCCCTTGCCTCGTTATCGCGCTCGGCTTTTTCCGCTCCAGCGAATGGCGTTTCGCCGCCGTCCTTTGCGCGATGACGATCGCCGCGGCGCTGATCGTCACGCGGCTCGGACCGCCGTTGCACGCGTATCGACCCGCGCAGGCGACCTCGCTGGCGCATCTGAACCTGTGGAGCGTCGTGGTCCTCTCGGTCTACCTCGTCGTGGCCGCCGTGCGGGCGCGGAGGACGGTGGCTTGAGCCCCTGGAGCATCGCGCGCCAGGGCTACGCGCGCCTGCATCACGCCACTCTCCGGCATGTCGCGGCGCCGAACCGGCTGACCACGCTCGCCAACACGGGCGCGACCCTGATCTGGACGCATCTGCCGTTCTATCCGCTGCTGGTCTGGTGGGCCGTCGGCCGCCCAATCTGGCCGGCGACCATCATCTTCATCACGGAGCCGCTGTTCTTTTGCGTGCCGTTGGTGTCACGCCGCCATCCGACCTTGGCCCGCGTGCTCTTCGTCGTCTTCGGGATCGCCAACACGCTGCTGTCGGTCAAGGCCTTCGGTTGGCAATCCGACGTCGGCTGGTTCCTGCTGCCATGCTTGCTGATCGCGGCGACCTTCTTCACGATGGCCGAATGGGCGGTCTCCGGCCCGTTGAGCCTCGCGACCGGCCTGTCGACCCTGCTGCTCCGACGGCTCGGGGTGCCACTCCATACCTACACGCCGACACAGTATGCCGACTTCGCAAATCTCAATCATTGGTGCGTCGGCTGCCTCGCGGCCTACCTGGTCTACGTTGCCGCCAAACGTCAGATCGCGACACGCGAGCCGATCTGACCGCGTCAGCCGGCGAGGTTGGTGGCGCGCAGGACCCAGCCCGAGATCAGGAAGCCGAGGGTTGCCGACGTGCCGGTGAGCACCGTGCCCCAGATGACGTCGGCGGCGGTGATGGTCGCCGTCCAGTTGCGCAGCGTCGCCATATTCGTGAAGTCGTAGACGCCGTAGCTGAAGAAGCCGAACAAGGCGCCATAGAGCAGTGCACTGGTCCAATCGCCACTCTTGATCGCCGGCGAGACCGCGAAGATCACGACGCCGACGATGAAGATCAAATAGAAGGCGATGGCCGGCCCCGGCAGGAATTTCGGCAGCAGGATGTCGCCGAGCGTCGGCTTGTAGAGCCGGTTCGCCATCAGGCTCAGCCACACCGAGTCGACCGCCAGGAAGACGACGAGCGTGGCGATGTAGGCGGCGATATAGCGGGTCATGGCGGCATCCTGTTGGGCGGGCGAGGAACACCACGACCTCATCAAGGTTGCTGGCCACCGCTGCGGCAGAAGGCGCCCGCCGGAATTTCACCCTTGCGGAAGCTATCGACGGGTGTCGCCATTCGGCACCGGAAATTTCCGCTCGTGGAGTCGTCTTTTCGTGACGCTAGCGCATTACAGGCTGCAAAGAGCGATAGATCCGGGAGTTGCTTGATGACACGTTTTAGATCCGCGTTCGCCGCGCCGTCCGGTTTCACTCTGGCCGCGCCCGCCGATCGCGTTGGGCAGAACCTTCGCGTGAACGCCAGTGAGGCCAAGCCGCAAGCGGGCGGCACCGCCAAGCGCGGCAAGGCGACGGCCTCAGCCGATCGCGCTGCTGCCTAAGCCGCGTCGACGACTTCATCACAGCAGTCGCGCATCAAGGCGGTCATTCGAAGATGAGATTTGCAAGGAGCCTGGCGCTGAACGGGTGCCTCGCGGCGATTGGAGGGCTCGCCTCGGGCGGTTTCGCGCTGGCCGAGACGCCCGCCGCGGATGCCGCGACCAAGCCGACCAGGGCCGAGATCGGTGCGTTTCTCAAGCAGTGCTCGACCGAGGCTGATGCCAAGGGTCTCACTGTGCAGAAAGGTAAGGGCGAGGCGCGCAAGGCGTACCGCCGCTCGTGCATGACGAAGCACGGCGTTGCGCCCAACAAGACGTAGCCGCGGCCAGTTTCCCAAGATTTGAAGGAGGGGGCGCATGCCCGACCCCGCGATCGAGCCGGAGCCCGATCGGCAGCCGCCGCCGGACCCGGTACCGCAGGAGCATCCCGGCCCGCCGCCGCTCTCGATCCCAGTGCCGCCAAGGGAGCCAGAGCCCGAAAGCCCGACCGAGCAACCTGGCCCGCCACCGTTGTCGGTGCCGGTCCCGCCGCAGGTGCCACATCAGCCGGGCGAGCCCGCTCCGGGCACGCCGCCGCTCTCGGTTCCCGTGCCGCCGAAGCCGGAGACGCCGGGGCCGTCGCCAGTCCGAACGCCGACACCGCCCGAGACGGCTCCGCAGTCGGAGCCGATCAACGTGCCGTCGCCAGCCCCGTCGACGATCCCGGGCCCGGGGCAAGGCGCGCCGGCGGGCATTCCGTCGTCGACCCCGATCGAAGTGCCGACGCGGACGACTTAGCGATGCGCGCTAGGTGTTCGGTGCGGATTGCGGCTGCAGCTGCCCATTCGGACTGTGCTTGTCGACGGCGGCGGGCAGCGCCTTAGCCAGCATATCGGCGATCGCGCCGGCCGGGATGCCGAAATGCGCCTCCAACTGCTTCACGTGGTCGTTGCCGAGCACGTTCTGGATGTCCTGCCCATCGATCGGGTCATTGGGACCATGCCCCAGCCAGGACGCAACCTGCGCACCATACCCGGAGGACTGCATTTGGTTCAGCAGACCCGGCAGGCCACCCGGATAGACCTTGTTGACCGCCCCAGCCACCTGATCCGGGTCGACCGACCCCATGAGGCCGCCGATCGCGCCCTTGACCGTATCGAATAAGCCCATGGTTCGCTCCTATCATATCGTGGCGGGCTTCTAGATATCAGACGCGGCCGTCAGATCCCAAGCTTCTGGCGGACGTGGTTGCCAGCCTGCGATCGTAGTTGGCTCTCGCGACCCCGCGATGAAAGTCGGGTCTCGTGGGTTTGCCTAAATCGGCGGCAAACAGCGCCTATATCGCGGGCGGCGATTGACACGGACCCCCCACCTTCGCTACATGCGGCGTGTTGGCACTCCCCATATCAGAGTGCTATCACTTCGCTCGGCTGGTTGCCAAAGCGCGGCACTGGATCTGGCGAGCGACGTCGAACCTAGGAGACTGCAATCCCATGAATTTCCGTCCCTTGCATGATCGCGTGGTCGTCAAGCGCCTCGAAGGCGAAGAGAAGACCAAGGGTGGCATCATCATCCCCGATACCGCCAAGGAGAAGCCCCAGGAGGGCGAGATCGTCGCCGCTGGCCCAGGTGGCCGCGACGAGTCCGGCAAGCTGACGCCGCTCGACGTGAAGCCCGGCGACAAGGTGCTGTTCGGCAAGTGGTCGGGCACCGAGGTCAAGATCGACGGCAAGGATCTCCTTATCATGAAGGAGAGCGACATCATGGGCATCGTCGGCTGAGCAGCCCCTCGGGCTCGAGCCTTGGGCTGAGCGACCGCTCGCCCGTGTCCCTTTCATAGACTGTAGGAGCTAAAACAACATGGCAGCCAAAGACGTCCGCTTTTCGTCCGACGCGCGCGACCGCATGCTTCGCGGCGTCGATATCCTCGCCAACGCCGTAAAGGTGACGCTGGGCCCCAAGGGCCGTAACGTCGTTATCGAGAAGAGCTTCGGCGCTCCCCGCATCACCAAGGACGGCGTCACCGTCGCCAAGGAGATCGAGCTTTCCGACAAGTTCGAGAACCTCGGTGCGCAGCTGATCCGCGAAGTGGCCTCCAAGCAGAACGACGCCGCCGGTGACGGCACCACGACGGCGACGATCCTCGCCGCCTCGATCGTTCGCGAGGGCACCAAGGCCGTCGCCGCCGGTCTCAATCCGATGGACCTGAAGCGCGGTGTCGACAAGGCCGTCGAGGCCATCGTCGCCGATCTCAAGGCGAACTCGAAGAAGGTCACCTCGAACGAGGAGATCGCCCAGGTCGGCACGATCTCGGCCAACGGCGACAAATCGGTCGGCGAGATGATCTCGACCGCCATGCAGAAGGTCGGCAACGAGGGTGTCATCACCGTCGAGGAGGCCAAGACCGCCGAGACCGAGCTCGACGTCGTCGAGGGCATGCAGTTCGACCGCGGCTATCTCTCGCCCTACTTCATCACCAACCCCGAGAAGATGGTCGTCGAGCTCGAGGACCCCTACATCCTCATCCACGAGAAGAAGGTCTCCTCGCTGCAGACCATGCTGCCCGTGCTCGAGGCCGTCGTGCAGACCGGCAAGCCGCTGCTGATCGTCGCCGAGGACGTAGAAGGCGAGGCCCTCGCCACGCTCGTCGTCAACAAGCTCCGTGGTGGCCTCAAGGTCGCGGCCGTCAAGGCACCGGGCTTCGGTGATCGCCGCAAGGCCATGCTCGAGGACATCGCGATCCTCACGCAGGGCCAGATGATCTCCGAGGATCTCGGCATCAAGCTCGAGAACGTCACCGTGCAGATGCTCGGCCGCGCCAAGCGGGTCCGCATCGACAAGGAGAACACGACGATCATCGACGGCGCCGGCGACAAGTCCGACATCGAGGGACGCATCGGCCAGATCAAGGGCCAGATCGCCGAGACGACGTCGGACTACGACAAGGAGAAGCTGCACGAACGTCTGGCCAAGCTCGCCGGCGGCGTCGCGGTGATCCGCGTCGGCGGCGCGAGCGAGGTCGAGGTGAAGGAGAAGAAGGATCGCGTCGACGACGCCCTGAACGCCACCCGTGCGGCGGTCGAGGAAGGCGTGTCGCCGGGCGGCGGCGTGGCGCTGTTGCGCGCCATCAAGGCGCTCGAGGGTATCGCGACCGAGAACTCCGATCAGAAGACCGGCGTTGATATCGTCCGCAAGGCGATCCAGACCCCGGCCCGCCAGATCATCGACAATTCGGGTGGCGACGGCGCCGTCGTCGTTGGCAAGCTGCTCGAGAACTCGAGCTACGGCTACGGCTACAACGCCCAGACGGGCGAGTACGGCGACCTGATCGCGTCCGGCATCATCGACCCGACCAAGGTCGTGCGCACGGCGCTGCAGGACGCGGCCTCGGTCGCCGGCATGATGATCACCACCGAGGCGACCATCACCGAATCGCCGAAGAAGGAAGGCCCCGCGATGCCGATGGGCGGCGGCGGCATGGGCGGCATGGGCGGTATGGACTTCTAAACGCTCTAGCAATCAACGCGAAAGACAAGGGGGTCCCGAAACCATCGGGGCCCTCTTTCCGTACGTCTCCTTGTCAGCCTGCAAGGGAACGCATCTTCGATGTCAGACGCTTTGGCTTATTCGTTTACGAGCGGCTCGGTTCCGGATCTCGACGACCGTGACGACACGGGGGCCACGAGCTTTCGCCGCACCGCCACGCGGGCCGATATCTTGGACGGCGTCTACGCCAGTTGCCCGAGCCTCTCGCGCGGCCAGGCCCGCGAGATCTTCGAGATGGCGCTCGAGGAGGTGTCCGGCTCCCTGACGCGGGGCGAGAGCGTCAAGCTGCGCTCGTTCGGCCTGTTCGCGGTCCGCGAGAAGCGCGAGCGGATCGGCCGCAACCCGCGCACCGGCGTCGAGGTGCCGATCAAGCCGCGCCGGGTGCTCACTTTCAAGCCGTCGCCGGTCCTGCTCGACCAAGTCAATGGGCGCGACGGCACGCTCGCGGCCGAGGGGGAGCACTAGCGCCACGCGGCTGCTCGCCAGGACGCCTGCGCCTGTCGGCCGCATCAGCCCCCTACCGCCCGGCGAGATGCTTTGTCGCGCGGCCCTCTTGCGGTCGTAATTGGCGGGTGGAACCACCCACCAGCCATCGGAAGCCGCGCTCATGAAATTGCTAGGACTCGTGGTCGCGATCTTCGCGCTCGCGGCCGCTTACGTCGCGCACCGGAGCGGGCACGGCGTCGTCTACCTTCTCGCCGGCTTCAGCCTGCTCGCCGCCGTCGTGACGTTCCGCGCAGCGGAGCGAACCTCGACGTTTTTGCAGATCCTCATCCGCTTCTTCGCGACTGAGGTCGTCGTCCTCGGCATCTGCGTCTGCTTCAGCGCGCTTGGTCACTGGCCAACGTCGCTCGAAGGCGTGCGCGTGCCGAGCAGCGTCGCGATAACCGTCGCGCTGTTCACGGTCCTCGCTTACGTCGCCGCCTATATTCCAGTGGCGCGACGCTCGCTGGCGATCGCCGATCGCTATTTCCGCATGGATGGAATGCTGCGTGTGCCGGTCCTCGGCATCAGCGTGCCCGAGCGCCACGCCGCCGCCGCCGCGCTGATGTTCCTGGTGCTGATCAACCAGCTCCAAGTCTTCATGGTCGTGAACCTGTCGTTCGTCGGCCGCGCGCTGTTCAATGCGCTGCAGGGCTATGATCAGCCGGCCTTCTGGCGCGCGATCCTCGTCGACTACCCGATCTATCTCGTCCCCTATCTGGTCTCGCTCTACATCGAGTTCGTCACGTCCAACACGCTGTTCATCCGCTGGCGCCAGTACCTGACGGAGGACTATGCGCGACGCTGGCTCGACAAGCACAACCACTACGGGATGATGCTGGCTGGCGTCGGCACCGACAACCCTGACCAGCGTATCCAGGAGGACGTGCCGCGCTTCATCGACGGCGGCATGTTCGGCGGCCTCGGCGTCTACAATTTCTCGATCAACCTCATCTCGCAGCTCTCGTCGCTCGTCGCCTACTCGATCATCCTGTGGACGGCGTCGATTAAGCTGACGTTCCCTGGCACCCAATTCCACCTGCCGGGTTTCTTGTTCTGGTGCGCGCTGGCCTTCGCGATGCTCGGCACCGGCGGCACGATGAGCATCGGGCGACGCCTCGCGACCTTGGCTTTCGCCCGCCAGCACTATGAGGCGAACTACCGCTTCTCGCTCGCGCGCCTTCGCGAATACAGCGAGCAGATCGCCTTGCTGTTCGGCGAGCGGACCGAGCGGAGCATCCTCTCCGATCGCTTTCTGTCGATCATCCGCAACTTTTATTCGATCGTCTACGTCAAGGCGAACCTCAACGTCTTCCAGAACTTCTTCAACAGTGTCAGCAACTACGCGCCGTTGATCATCCTGGCGCCGTTCTTCTTCGCCAAGAGCGTGACGCTCGGCGACATGACGCTTGCCTTGGATGCGTTCGGCATGGTCGCCGCCGCGTTGAGCTTCTTCATCACCTATTACTCAAACCTCGCCGACTTCCGCTCGGTGCTGGCCCGTCTCACCACCTTCGACGCCTCGCTCGAGGCCGGCGCGCCGACAGCCGAGGTCGCGCACCCGATCGAGGCCGGCACCCGCGACTTCGTCCTGTCCGGCGTGTCGCTCGACCTGCCGGACGGCAAGCCTCTCGTGAAACCGTTCGACCTGCGCCTTGCCGCCAACGAGAACGTGCTCGTCATGGGGCCGTCGGGTTCGGGCAAGTCGACGCTGTTCCGCGCGATCTCCGGTGTCTGGCCCTATGGCGACGGCAACGTCGCGGTGCCGGCCGGCGCCAAGGTGCTGGTGCTGCCGCAAAAGCCCTACTTGCCGATCGGCACGCTCGCCACCGCGGTCTCCTACCCGCAGCCCATCGGCAGCTACGATGACGCGGCGATCAAGAGCGTGCTCGCCGATGTCGGCCTCGAGCGGCTCGTCGACGCGCTCGAGATCGACGACAACTGGACGCAGCGCCTATCCGGTGGCGAGCAGCAGCGCCTCGCCATCGCCCGCGCGATCCTCGCCAAGCCCGACTGGCTCCTCCTCGACGAGGCGACGGCGGCGATGGACATGGAGCTGGAGCGCAAGATTTACGAGATGATGGCGCGCCGGCTGCCCGACACGACGATCGTCTCGATCGCCCACCGCCCCTCGCTCGCCGACCACCACGAGCGCGTGCTCAACATGGCGCCGACCGGCGATGGCTTGTTCACCCCGCGGGACGCCGAGAAGGTCGCGGCGGAGTAGCGCCCCCTAGGTCGCCAGACCCAGCGCCGCCGCCAGTTCGCGCCATTCGCGGATGCCGAGACCGCTCTCGACCTGATCGACCGCCTCGCCGGCGGCCAGGCGCCGGACGGCGGCAAGCGCGGTGCGCGAAAGGGTCATCGCGCCGAGCCGATGCTCGAGGAAGGCCTCGTGCGAGAGCGGCACCCAGCGCGCCATCACGTCGAGCAGCGCGTCGGCATAGACGCGGATCTCGTACTGCGCGTGCACGTCCGCGCGCAGGCGAAGAAAGTTCATCAGATTGTGGAGGTTCGTCTTCCAGTACCACTGCGTATAGGTCGCGAGCGTCAGGTTGATGCGGGCGAGTTCGCGCGCCAGGCCATCGCGCTCGGGATCGACGCGGGCGCCGTCCGGGTCCTCGTTCAGCATCCAGGCGTAATTGGCGTAGGTGCGCTCGCCGTCCTCGCGCAGCAGGTCGAGCACGTTGGCCGCCTCGTCGGGCGCGAGAGCCTCGCCGCGTCCCTGCCGGTTCGCCGAGGACTGCGCCTTCAGCTGGCTCGCCTCTGGCAGGTAGAACTCGCGATCGAGCACGGAATAACGGGCGGAATATTCGTTGATCGACGCGGTGCGGTGGCGGATCCATTGCCGCGCGACGAAGATCGGCAGCTTCACGTGGATCTTGATCTCGGCCATCTCGAACGGCGTCGTGTGCCAATGGCGCATCAGATAATTGATGAGCCCGCGGTCCTCGGAGACCTTGCGGGTGCCGCGCCCGTACGAGACGCGGGCTGCCTGCACGACGGCGTCGTCGTCGCCCATGTAGTCGATAACGCGGATGAAGCCGTGATCGAGCAGCGGGATCGGCTGGAACAGCAGCTCCTCGAGCGCCGGCACGGTCGGCCGCAGCGTGGCCGCGTGGACGCGCCGGGCCTCGTCGATCTCGTGCTGCTGGGCGTCGCTCAGGGTCATCGCGTTCCTGCCGGAGGAGGGCGCCCACGAATGGGTCCTGACGAGGGACATACCCGCTTCAGGCAGGATCGGCGAGTGGCACGGCGCCGCGAGAGAGACCCCTCGCGGGCGCACGGTGTCGGAGTAATCGCACGGCGACGTGCTGGTAGGTCGGCGCGATACCGATGTACTCGTAGCTCATCTGCTTCTCGGCCATGAACTCCTTGAAGGCGAGATACTCGCGCTCCTTCCATCCCGGATAATTGAAATATTCATCGAAGACGATAATCGTTCCCGAGACGATCTTGTCGCGGAGCAAGCCGAAGACGGCTTTGGTCGAGGAGTAGAGATCGCAGTCGATATGCAGAAGTCCGGGTCGCGGGAAGTCGTGGGTCTCGAGGAAGGCCGGTAGGCTTTCATCGAACCAGCCGACGATCAGCTCGACGTTGGGCTGCTTCGGCGGCAATTTCTTGGCTGTCGAGAATGCCCCTTGTAAAGGCCGGCCCAGGATCCGTCAGGCCCTCGAACGAGTCGAAGCCGAACAGCTGGCGCTCGGGGAGCGACGTTGCCAGGACGTTGATCGTCTCGCCTGAAAACACCCCGAACTCCAGCACCGGCCCGGGCAAGGTCACAAGTTCGACGCATAGCGTAGCAGCTCGAGCCGGTCGGCGAGGGTAAGATCGTCGCGCGTAGCTTACCTGTCGAGTAGACCTTCCGTCACGGCAAGTTCAAGGCACTGAACGGCACAAGGTCTGCACTATAGGCAAGTGTTTTATGGCCGCAAAGCGATGACCGACACTACGCACAAACCCAGTACTTGGGCGTGTATTAACGTTACGTAAATCTGACTGCGCGTCACCATCCTGTCCTCATATGGGAGGAGCCGCTGCCAAGGTGCCGGGCTCGATCACCAAGACTGGTTCGATCGTGCCGAAGCAAGATCTGACGAGGGTCGCCGCGCGGCCGAGCGCCGGTTTTTGGCTGACCAGACGAACCGGCCCGACGCCGACGACGGACGGATCTTGGCCCCTACCGCTCCTCGTCGTCCTCGATATCGCCGTCGATCAGGTCCGAGACGTTACCGTCGTCCTCTTCCTCCTCCTCGAGGAAGGAATCGTCGTCGGCGGGTGTCTCGTCTTCGGTTTCGGCGTCGTCCTCGGGCGTCGCCGCCGTCACCTTGCCGTCCTCGACAGCATCGGCATCCTCCAGCGGCACGGTCTCGGCGCCGGTCTCGGTCTCGGGCTCCTCGTCATCGACGGGCGCGGCGCGGCTGGCGCGCGACGGGGCCGTCGCGGCGACGACCTGGAAGATGGTCCCGCATTTCGGGCAGGTGATCGGCGTCTTGTTGAGATCGAAGAACTTGGTAGCGCAGTTCTGGCATTGGCGTTTACCGCCAAGATCGGGTTTCGCCACGGATTGGACCTTGTGAGCGGGATCGTCCCAATCGGGCGTCCCCTAACGAAAGAGGGTGGCGGCCCGGTTAGTGGCGACGAGGACGCCTGTCAAATGGGAAGTTGGCGCGGCGCCGTCCCCCCTCTGATGACAGGTCGCGAAGCGCCATGCTAGGCCCCGCGTGTCACACGATTTCAGTTGTCGGATCGGATCGCCGAGCTTGACCTCGCACGCCACCAAGCTGGAACCGCTCACCGCCGCCGCAGGAACGCCGCTCCGCGGCCGATTGCGGCCGCCCGGCGACAAGTCGATCTCGCATCGCGCGATGATCTTCGGCCTCCTCACCGTCGGCACGACGCGCGTCGAAGGCCTGCTCGAGGGCGAGGACGTGCTCCGCACCGCCCGCGCGGCGCAGGCGCTCGGCGCGACAATCACCCGCGAGGGCACCGCCTGGATCGTCCAGGGCATGGGCATCGGCTCCTTGCTGGCGCCGCGCGAGACGCTCGACTTCGGCAACGCCGGCACCGGCTCGCGGCTGATGCTGGGCGTCGTCGGCGGCCATCCGATCCGCGCCCGCTTCGACGGCGACGCCTCGCTGCGCTCGCGGCCGATGCGCCGCATCCTCGATCCGCTGGTTCTGATGGGCGTCGAGGTGGTCGAGCAGGCCGACGGCGGGCGCTGCCCGATCGTGATCCATGGCACGGCCGAGCCGACGCCGATTGAATACCGCACGCCGGTCGCCTCGGCGCAGATCAAGTCGGCGGTACTGCTGGCGGGTCTCAACTCGCCGGGACGGACCACGGTGATCGAGACCGAGGCCTCGCGCGACCATACCGAGAAGATGCTGGCCTTCTTCGGCGCCGACGTCACGGTGGAGGTGTTCGGCGAGGCCGGCCGAAAGATCGCCGTGCAGGGCCGACCGGAGCTGCGCCCGCGGCCGATCGTCGTGCCGGCGGACCCGTCGTCGGCCGCCTTCGCGATCGTCGCGGCGCTGATCGTGCCGGGCTCCGAAATCGTGGTCGAGGGCGTGATGATGAACCCGCTGCGCACCGGGCTCATCACGACGCTGCGCGAGATGGGCGGGACGATCGAGGAGCTCGACCGCCGCGTCGAGGGCGGCG
Source organism: uncultured Lichenihabitans sp. (assembly GCA_965214415.1). Classification (GTDB taxonomy): domain Bacteria; phylum Pseudomonadota; class Alphaproteobacteria; order Rhizobiales; family Beijerinckiaceae; genus RH-AL1. The sequence continues at coordinate 2,847,547 of CBDCBQ010000003.1, read as the reverse complement.
AGGATGTCGCCGACCTGCGCGTGCGGGCGTCCGATCTGCGTGGCGTCGACGTCCCCGCTGGGCGCGCGCCCTCGATGATCGACGAGTACCCGGTGCTCGCCGTCGCCGCCGCCTTCGCCGAGGGCGAGACGCGGATGAACGGGCTACAGGAGCTACGTGTAAAAGAATCCGACCGGCTGCAGGCGGTGGCCGACGGCTTGACGCAGGCTGGCGTCACCCATGCGATCGAGGGCGACGATCTCATCGTGCGGGGCGGCGATGGCGCGGTCGCGGGCGGCGGCCTCGTCGTCACCCACCTCGATCATCGCATCGCCATGAGCTTCCTCTGTCTCGGGCTTGCGTCGCGCAAGCCGATGACGGTCGACGACGCGGCGATGATCGCGACCAGCTACCCGACGTTTGCCGCCGACATGACGCGGCTCGGGGCGCATCTCGCATGATCGTCGCGATCGACGGACCCGCCGCCTCCGGCAAGGGCACGCTGGCCAAGCGCATCGCGGCGGAATATGGGCTGCCGCATCTCGATACGGGCCTGCTCTACCGCGCCACGGCGCTGGCGGTTCTCGACGCCGGCGAGGCGATCGAGGATGCCGAGGCGGCCCTGCGCGCCGCGACGGGGCTCGACCCGGCCGCGCTCGACGAGGGGCGGCTGCGCGGCAAGGAGATGGGCGAGGCGGCCTCCGTCGTCGCGGCGGTGCCGGCGGTGCGCGCGGCACTGCTCGCGGCGCAACGCGACTTCGCGCGGCAGCCGGCGGGCGCCGTGCTCGACGGTCGCGACATCGGCACGGTGATCTGCCCCGAGGCCGACATTAAGATCTTCGTCACCGCGACGACCGAGGCCCGCGCCGAGCGGCGCTGGCGCGAGCTCGAGGGCCGTGGCGAGCGCATCGACCGCGACGCCGTGCTGGCCGATATCCGCCGCCGTGACGCGCGCGACTCCGGCCGCGCCTCGGCGCCGCTCAAGCCCGCCGAAGAAGCCCACGTGCTCGACACGACGGCGCTCGATATCGAAGGCGCCTTCGCCGCGGCGCTCTTGATCGTGCGCGCCGGGCCCAAGCCTGCTCGTCCCGCGCCTGCACGCCCCGCGAGGCAAGGCCGAGGATGACCAAGTCGAGCGAGATCCCGCCGCCTGCCCCGAAGGTGCTTCAGGCCCCGCAGTCGCCGCAGGATTTCGTGAAAAAGGGTCTGGCCAAGTTCGACCTGCACGACCCCTATTACTTCGCGATCTCGCTCGACTGGAAGCGCTTCGCGCTGCTGTTTCTCGCGGCGCAGCTGGCGCTCAACACGACGTTTGCGCTGCTCTACATGGCGCAGCCGGGCGCCGTCGCCAACGAGCCGCGGCCCGGCTTCTTCAGCGCGTTCTTCTTCTCGCTCGAGACGCTGGCGACGGTCGGCTACGGCGAGATGTACCCTGGGACAACCTACGGCCACATCGTCTCGAGCCTGGAGATCCTGGTCGGCACGGTCTTCACCGCGATCATGACCGGCCTTCTGTTCATTCGCTTCTCGAAGCCCAAGGCGAAGATCCTCTACGCCGAGACGCTCGTCGTGGCGCGCCACAACGGCAAGCAGACGCTGATGCTGCGCATCGCCAACGGCCGCAAGTCGATCCTGCACAACGCCGAGCTGAGCCTGCACATGCTGGTGCGCACGGTGACGGCCGAGGGCACGTCGCACGCCTACGTGACGGAGCTGCCGCTGGTCCGCACCAGCGTGCCCATCCTCGCGATCCTCTTTACGATGATGCACGAAATCGACGAGGCGAGCCCGCTGCGCGGCTACCACGCGCTGCATGACGAGATCGAGGAGCTTCGTGTCTTCGTGACCGTCAAGGCGCACGATCCGGCGATCGGTCAGCCGGTGGCGGATTTCCACACCTATCTCGGGTCCGACATTCGCTTCGGGATGCGTTACGTCGATGCCGTCTACCGCGATAAGGACGGCAAGGTCGTCGCGGACTATTCGCGCCTCAGCGAGATCGTCGCCGATCTCACGCAAGAGAGCGGGCGCGAGCCCGGCTCCAAGACGATCGGCCTGGCCTGACCCGCCTCGGGCGCGGACCTGGATTCGGCTCCCTCCTTTGGACCGGGCGAATTGCGCGCGCGGTCGCGCTGTGATGAATCGAAGGCGGCGGGGAGACGGCTGATGACGGTTGCGGTCAAGGACGAGCCGGTGAAGAACGGCGCGATCGAGACCCGCGTCCCGGCGCGCCTCGACGCTTTGCCCTGGGGTCGGTTCCACACCCTCGTCATCGCCGCGCTCGGCATCACCTGGATTCTCGACGGGCTCGAAGTGACGTTTGCGGGCCTCATCTCCGGCGCCCTCAAGGCCGACAAGGCGTTGCATTTTTCCGACACCGAAATCGGCATCGCCAATTCGGTCTATCTTATCGGCGCGGTCGTCGGCGCGCTTGGCTTCGGCTGGGCGACCGATCGGCTCGGCCGCCGCAAGCTGTTCTTCTTCACGCTCGGCCTCTACCTCGTCGCCACCGCGGCGACCGCCTTCTCCTGGAATCTCGCGAGCTTCTGCCTGTTTCGCGCGCTCACCGGCGCCGGCATCGGCGGCGAGTATTCCGCCGTCAACTCGACGATCCAGGAGTTCATTCCCGCCCGCTTCCGCGGCCGCACCGATCTCGCCATCAACGGCTCGTTCTGGATCGGCGGGGCGATCGGCGCCGCGGCCTCGCTCGTGTTCCTCGATCCAGAGGTGATCCCGGCGCAATACGGCTGGCGCGCCGTGTTCTTCGTCGGCTCGCTCCTCTCGGTCGGCATCATCTTCCTGCGCACGATGATCCCCGAGAGCCCGCGCTGGCTCGTCATCCACGGCCACGAGGCCGAGGCCGAAGAGGTGATGGGCGGCATCGAGACAAAGATGCAGGCGCACGGCACGACGATCCCGCCGCGCGACGAGTTGAAGCCGATGACGATCCACGCGCGCGATCACACGCCGCTGCGCGCGGTCTTCACGACGATCTTCGTCAAGAACCGCAAGCGCGCGATCGTCGGGCTGGCGCTGATGGCGGCGCAGGCGTTCTTCTATAACGCGATCTTCTTCACCTTCGCGCAGGTGCTCGATAGCTACTACCACGTCGAGGTGCGCAACACCGGCTGGTACATGCTGCCGTTCGCCATCGGCAACGCCTTCGGCCCAATCGTGCTCGGCCCGCTGTTCGACAGCTTTGGCCGCAAACCAATGATCACGTTCACCTATGCCACCTCCGGCATCCTCCTCGTTATCTCCGGCTGGTTGTTCGCCACCGGGCGGTTGTCGGCGACCGAGCAGGTGATCGCCTGGTCGGTGATCTTCTTCTTCGCCTCGTCGGCGGCGGGCGCGGCCTACCTCACCGTGTCGGAAGTGTTCCCCGTCGAAATCCGCGCGCTGGCGATCGCGATCTTCTACGCGGCCGGCACGGCGATCGGCGGCGTCGGCGGCCCGGTCGCCTTCGGCTGGCTGATCGGCACCGGCGAGAAGTGGATGCTGTTCTACGGCTACGTCTTCGCCGCGGTCCTGATGCTCGGCGCCGCAGCCCTAGAGGCTGCGTGGGGCGTCGCCGCCGAAGGCAAGTCGCTCGAGGAAATCTCCGAGCCGCTCTCCGCCGCCGGCTGAACGCCGCGCGTCGCCTTTGCTGCCGCTCCGAACCTATTCACAAGCATCGTTGGCTAGATCGCACCGCGACCAAGCCGAAAGGAGCTGTATGCACGGTTCTGACTCGTATTACGGGTAGCTGCCCCCGAGCCCACTCGAGCGTGCCCCATTTTTTCTGGAGCAGTCTGATGCGCAACGTCTTTGCCAGATTTTTCGACGCGTTCGCCCGCAAGCACGCGGGCAAGAGCGCGGCCGATCTGGTAGCCCAGGCGCATGCGGCGGGTGGCGATGCGCCGACGCAGGCGGTGTTCATCGATTCCACGGTGCCGGACCTCGCCGATCTCGTCGCCGGCGTGAAGCCCGGCGAGCGTGTCTTTCTGATCGATCCCGGCCATGACGGCCTCGCCCAGATCGCCGCCGACCTCGCCGCCAACCATCTGACGAATTTGTCGTCGATCGCCATCGTCGCGCATGGCGCCTCCGGAACGCTCCAGCTCGGCGCGTCGAGCCTCGACGACGGCGACCTCGGCGCGCACAAGGCCGCGCTGGCGAGGATCGGCGCGGCGCTGGGCTCCCAGGGCAAGCTCGAACTCTACGCCTGCGACGTCGCGGCGGGGGCGGCCGGCAAGACGTTCATCGCCGACCTGTCGCACGACGCGAAAGGTGCCGACGTCCTGGCATCGACGCAGGACATCGGTCGCACGCCGACCGGCGAGAACTGGGCGCTCGACGCGGCGTCGTCGCCGGCATCTGTCGTATCCGCAAGTCCCTTCACGGCGGCGGCGATGCAAAGCTACGCCGGCACCCTGGCGACCGGGCCGGACGGGCAGCTCGTCATTCAGACCGACAACGGGCTCGGCGGCCAGTACCTGAACTCCAACGCGACCACGCCGACGGTCTTCGAGCCGTATTCGAGCAATCCGTTCAGCTCCATCGCCACCAATATCGATCCAGCCCTCGGTATTGATTTCGAGTACAACTCGACGTTCCACATCGAGAACGCTCCCTACGCGGCGACGAGCTCACAGCCGACCGAACAAGGCGACTTCAAGAATTACTTTAACAACGCAAAGCAGGCCGATGGAAACACCCTGGCACAAGACGTAGCGAACCTCCAAACCGACGTAAAGGGTAGTCCGGCGATCGACCTCTCTAACCATGTCATTTATCTACCTATTCAAAGTGGCATTACATCAGAAAACGGCTTCCTTTCTATAGACTACACTGAAACCTACGTAAATGGCGTACAGACTGTCGGTCTTAGTAAATTTCATCATCTTGAAACGACGACAGGAAACGCTGCGCCGAGCTTTCAGACCGCAGCTCAATACTATAACGGTAATCTATACTTTTTGGATTACAATCAAGGCGAAGGGGGGAGTAACGCGGAAAACGGGATCTACCGAATTTCGACAACAGGAACAAACCACGCGCCCGTGTTGATCGCCAATCCGAGCGAATACGGCGGGACGGCGAGCTTCCTTACGTTCTCGGCACTCGATAAGCCCGACAATCGCCTGTTTTTCAACACGCTGAATTACAACGCCTCGACCGAGGCGGTGACGAACCCGCAAATTTACGTGTTGAGCAACGCGAACACGGCGGCGAGCGGGGACACCAATGTGACCCAGCTTACATTCGCGTCGAATCTGGCCGCCCCGCCGTTCCAGTACATCGGCGCTTTGACGTACGACGCCAACTCATCGACTCTCTACGTCGGCAATACGATACAGACTGCCAGCAAAGCCTCCTCGACCGGCTTCGACGACAGCGCATCTCGCATCTACGCCCTTCATCTCAACGCGGCCGGCACCCAGGTCATGTCGTACGACACGATCAACGACGTCAACCCGAATGAAACCAACGCTCCACCAGTCCAGTCGCTGGGGTTCGTGGCCTTGCCGACATTGGCGGTCGCCGGCACGGCAACCGCCGTCTCGAAGACGACGCCGGTGACGCTGCTCGCCGCCGCGCCGACGATCACCTCCATCGACAGCGGCGGCTACCTGGCGAGCGCCACTGTGAAGATCACCGACGCCACCACCGGCTCGGTCGTCTCGGGCGACACGCTCGGCCTCGCCAAGAACGGCACCTTCAACGCGTTCACCTCGACGGCCGCGGCCTATGTCGACAATGGCCACACCTTCAACGTGTCCTACGCGGGCGGCGTGCTGACCATCGCCAACCAGCCCGGATCGGCGGGCGAGAACACGATCGCGGCCTACCAGCAGGTCCTGCAGGACGTGCAATACAAGAACAATTCCACGAACACCGACAACCGCGCCGCGACCTTCCAGGTCAACAACGGCGCGATCGTCAACCCATCGGGCTCGATCAACACGCAGAGCTTCAATGTCGTCGTCGCAAAGCCACCGACGATCGTCGCCGGCGGCTACACTCTGAAGGATCTGGCCGGCGCCACGGTCACCGCGGACGCGCCGGGCGCCCTCACCGGCGACATCGATCCAAACGGCGGCACGCTCACCATCACCGCGGTCGCGACCTCGGGCGGTACCGCCGGCACCGTCGGGCAGGCCCTCGCCGGCACCTACGGCTCGCTGACGCTCAACGCCAACGGCGCCTACAGCTACACCGCCGGCAGCGCCGCCGGCGCCCCGATCGGCTCGCACCCGATGGACGGCTACAGTTTCACCGTCACCAACGCCGGCGGCTCGGCCACCGAAGGCTTCGCGGTCACCCTCGATCGCGCGCCGACCGGCACCGGGATCAATGTCACCGCGACGGAGGCGAAGACCACCACGGGCGCGGCCGGGGCGGCGTTCGCCAATGACACCGACGCGGACGGCGACGCGCTCGCCGTCGCATCCGTCTCCTACACGAATCCGACCACCAACATGACCACCACCGGCACGGTCGGCCAGGCGGTCACAGGCCAATTCGGCACGCTGACGCTGAACGCCAACGGCTCCTACAGCTACAACGCGAACAACGCGGCGAACTATACGACGGCGAACGCCACCGGGCAGCCCACGGTCGACAATTTCACCTACACCGCCTCCTACGGAATGGGCGGCGCCACGGCACCGGAGACGCTGCACGTCAACGTCACGTGCTTCGCCTCGGGCTCGCTGATCCGCATCGCGCGCCCTGGCACGATCGGCGACGTCGCCGTGGAGGATCTGCGGGTGGGCGACCTCGCCGTCACCGCCTCCGGCGACCAACGCCCGATCCGCTGGCTCGGGTCTCGCACCTACGACTGCCGGCAAAGCCCCGGACCGCGCTCGGCCTGGCCGGTGCGCGTCGCGGCGCATGCGTTCGGCGCGAACCGACCCTCGCGCGACCTCTATCTGTCGCCTGGCCACAGCGTTTGCGTCGGCGTGATCGCCGAGGTGCTGATCCCGATCCAGGAGCTGGTCAACGGCTTCTCCATCGCCTACGCGCCGACCGACCAGGTCACCTACTGGCACGTCGAGCTCGACAGTCACGACATCCTGCTCGCCAACGACCTCCCGGCCGAGAGCTTCCTCGAGATGGGCGCCAACCGCGCGCTGCTCTCGGACGCGGTCGACGCCGACCTGCCGATCGAGGTGCGGGACCGCACCCACGCCGATTTCTGCCGCCGCTTCGTCGATGGCGGGCCGTTGCTCGCCGTGGTGCGCGAGCAGCTGGCCCGCCGCGCCGCCGCGCTCGGCTGGACCGCGCCGGTGTCTGTCGAGCCCGGTCTTCGTATCGCCGCCTAGCCGACGAGCGCGCGGGGGTCGCGATCGAGCCCGTCAACCCCAGCGGAGGCCTGTCGAACATGCGCGAAAGGCCATAGCCCGCTTCACGGCGGGGGATCGTGGCACGCGCGCCTCCGGCTCGACACGGGCGCCGCCGAATGGCGAACTGACAGGCAGCGGCGTCCCGCCGCATGGCGCGGTCGCCTGCATTTGCATGACAGCGCGCTTCCATTTCATATCCGGGCTGCCGCGGTCGGGCTCCACGCTGCTCGCGGCGATCCTGCGGCAGGACCCGCGCTTCCATGCGGGCATGTCGAGGTCGCTGCCGCCGTCACCGCCTCGGGCGGGACGCGGCCGATCCGCTGGACCGGCCATCGCGTCATCGACCGCGGCCGGCATCCCCGGCCAAACGAAGTCCTGCCCGTTCGCATCGCCGCGCACGCTTTCGGCGCGGGCTGGCCGTCGCGCGACCTGCTCGTCTCGCCGGGCCACGCGATCTGCGTCGACCTCGGCGGCGAGGTCCTGATCCCCGCACTCGCGCTGGTCAACGGGACGACGATCACCCGCACAGTGGTCGGCAGCATCGCCTACTGGCACGTCGAGCTTGACAGCCACGATGTGATCCTGGCCGAGGGCCTGCCCAGCGAAAGCTACCTCGAGATGGGCAATCGCCGTTTCTTCGCGGAGAGCACGGTCGTGACCGTCGGCGCCGCCTCGCCGGACGGCGATCCCACCCTGTCGCGCACCCATGCCGATTTCTGCCGCCCATTCGAAAGCTCGGGCCCCGTCGATGCCGTCCGCCAGCGGCTTGACGCGATCGCCGCGCGGCGGGATTCTTGCCTGAAGGTCTCCTAACGGTGCGACACCGTCTTGCCGGTGACGGTGGGCATGGGGCCTCGCGCGCCCCATGTCTCTCGGATGCATATTACCTTCGACAACAGCTATGCGCGCCTACCCGACCGCTTTTTCGCGCGATTGCCGCCGACCCCGGTCGACGCGCCACGCCTCCTCAGGCTCAACCGCGGCCTCGCCGCCGAGCTCGGCCTCGATGCCGATTGGCTTGCGAGCGAGGCGGGCGTGGCGATGCTCGGCGGCGTGGAAATGCCGGACGGCGCGGAGCCGATCGCCACCGCCTACGCCGGGCACCAGTTCGGCAATTTCACGCCGCAGCTCGGCGACGGGCGGGCGATCCTGCTCGGCGAGGTCGTCGATCGCGCCGGTCGCCGCCGCGACATTCAGCTCAAGGGGGCTGGCCCGACGCCGTTCTCGCGGATGGGCGACGGGCGCGCCGCGCTCGGGCCGGTGCTGCGCGAATATCTCGTCAGTGAGACGATGGCCGCATTCGGCATCCCGACGACGCGGGCGCTGGCCGCCGTGGCGACCGGCGAGGAGGTCATCCGCGAGCGACTACTGCCGGGCGCGGTGCTGACGCGCGTCGCCGCGAGCCACATTCGCGTCGGAACGTTCGAATATCTCGCCGCACGCGAGGACACGGACGGCGTGCGGCTGCTCGTCGACCACGCGATCGCCCGGCACTACCCGCATCTCGTCGGGTCGGCCGAGCCCGCTCGCGCGCTGCTCGAGGCGGTCGCCGGCGCCCAGGCCGATCTCGTCGCGCGCTGGATGCTGGTCGGCTTCGTGCACGGCGTGATGAACACCGACAATACGGCGATCTCCGGCGAGACGATCGATTATGGCCCCTGCGCCTTCCTCGACGCCTACGATCCGAGGGCCGTGTTCAGCTCGATCGATCGCGGCGGGCGCTACGCCTTCATGAACCAGCCGCACATCGCGCATTGGAACTGCGCGCGGCTCGCCGAATGCCTGCTGCCGCTGCTCGGCGCCGACCAGGAGGCCGCCATCGCCGCGGCGAACGCCGCGATCGGCGTGTTCCGGCCGCGCTTCGAGGCGGCCCACCGCGCCGGCCTTTGCCGCAAGGTCGGGCTCGCGCGCGCGGGCGATACTGACGCGGCGCTGGCCGACGACCTGCTGGCGATCATGGCCGAGAGTCGCGCCGACTTCACGCTGGTCTTCCGCCGCCTGAGCGATGCGGCGGGCGGCGACAACATCGAGCGCGTGCGCGAGCTGTTCCTCGATCCGACCGCGCTCGACCCTTGGGTCGCCCGCTGGCGCGCCGCCCTAGCCGAGGAAAGCCGCGATCCGTCCGCCGTCGCCGCCGCGATGCGTTCGGAAAACCCCGCCTACATCCCGCGCAATCACCACGTCGAGGCGGCGCTCGAGGCCGCGGTGGAACGCGGCGATCTGGCGCCGTTCGAGAAGCTGCTGGGCGTTCTCTCTCGCCCTTACGAGGATCAGCCCGGCGCGGAGCGCTTCGCTGCCTCGCCCGAGCCGGACGGGCGGGGCTACCAGACCTTCTGCGGGACGTGAGCGTGCCTATCTAGGGACGAAGGAGAGCCAGCCCATGTCCAAGCCCGCCAAAATTCCCGGCCCAGACCACCCGATCGACATCGCGCCGAGCCGCACCCGCGTCCGCGTGATCGTCGCCGGGAAAACGATCGCCGATACGACCGACGCGCTGTCGCTGCGCGAGGCATCCTACCCGCCGGTGATCTACGTGCCGCGCAAGGACGTCGACATGGCGGCGCTTGAGAAGACCACGCTCTCGACCCATTGCCCCTACAAGGGCGATGCGAGCTACTTCAGCATCCCCGCCGGCGGCGCCCGATCGAAGAACGCGATCTGGTCCTACGAGGACCCGTTCGACGCGGTTCTCGCCATCAAGGACCACGTCGCTTTCTATGCCGACCGCGTCGACGCGATCGAGGTGACACCGGCGTAGCCCTGCCGCGAACGCCCCTCTGCTCGAATGGCGGCGCTACGGAACGGGCTGAGCCTCCGGGGCGTGCTCCGCCGGCATGTCGCACGGCCAGCGCGGGCCGAGGTCCAGCATCTGCGCTTCGAGGCATTCCACCGTCAGGCGGATCGCCGCGCCGCCCGAAAAGGTGAGCATGACCTGGCCGGCTGGCGCGTCGGTCGGCACGAACACCACGGCGAGCAGGTTCAGGACGCGATCGGCCTCGTTCTGCGTGAAGCCGACGCGGGCGACGCCCAGCACGCGCTCGAAGTGCAGCCCGACGGCGGCGCGCTCGCAGCCGCCGGCGGCGGCCTTGACCCAGTCGAACCGCTTGCCGGCCAGGGCGAACCGCCGCTCGGTCGGCAGATAGGCGATCTCCGGCACGGGGATCAGCGCGTCCTGTAGGTTGGCGGAGAGAATGCCGAGATCGTCGTCGTCGAGGGCATACAGGCGCAGCGGCGCGGCAAGGTCGGTCGGCGTCATGCAATCTCCGGAGGTGTTGGTCTCGCAACGTCCGGCTCGGGGCCGAGGTTCAGGGTGCCCGTCGCCTGTCGTCCAGTCCTGCTCGTCACGGCTCTTCGGGCGTCCTCGATGCCGATTGCGACGCCACGTCCGCCATCCGAGCTTGCGGGGCGCGCGGCAACGGATAATAGCCGAGATCGATGTCGGCCGGGGACAGATCCTCGAGGTGCAACGACGCCGCGATCGCCAGGATCATCTCGTTGTAGCGCCGGTAGAGATCGGCGGGCGGGCCGTTGGGGAACGCGCGGAAGCGCCGGTAGACGCGGCGGACCATCGTCTCGTCGTAGAACAGCACCGGAATGACGTTGACGTTCTCGGCGACCACCTCGGCAAGGATGTCGCTGCGCCCGCTCATCAACGCGGTCAAGACCTTTAGCCGGTTCTGACGGATCTCGCGCCGCGACGCCGCGTAGTTGGACAGCACCGAGGTCAGGAGCGAGCCGAAAATCACCCCGCACAGGGCACCGAATACCGATGCGAGAGGATTCATGGCGACGCTAGTCTTCGCTCGTGGTCTCGGGGCCAAACAGCCAGCCGGACTCGTAATCCCTGACCAGGGTTTCGAGCGACGGCGCGTCGAGAGAGCCGATCGCCTCCTTCAGCGAGCTCCTGCCGTCGACGCCGGTGCCGAACGCCGCGCCGTAGATCTGGCGGAGCGCCGCGATCCGCATATCGCCGTGCTTGCGGGACATCTCGGTTGCCGCGGCTAGAGTGGTCATCGCGTATCTCCGGCCGACCCGTAGCTACCTGAGGATCACGCGACCGGCCAGCGGTTTGGCGCGCCGAGCTACCCCGGATTCGAGAGCCGCTCGACGACGGCGCCGCAACGGCGGAGCTTCTGCTCGAGATGCTCGAAGCCGCGGTCGAGGTGGTAGACGCGATTGACCACCGTCTCGCCCTCCGCCGCCAGCGCGGCGATGACGAGCGAGACCGAGGCGCGCAGGTCGGTCGCCATCACCGGCGCGCCTTGCAGCGCCTTGACGCCCTCGACCACCGCGACATCGCCATCGAGTTTTATGCGCGCGCCCAGGCGGGCCAGCTCTTGCACGTGCATGAAGCGGTTCTCGAAGATCGTCTCGGTGATGCGCGAATTGCCCTTGGCCGTCGTCATCAGCGCCATGAACTGCGCCTGCAGGTCGGTTGGGAAGCCCGGGAACGGCGCCGTCGAGATGTCGACCGCGCCCATGCCCGCGCCGTTGCGCTTGACGCGAATGCCCTCGTTCGTCGTCGTCACGATCGCGCCGGCCTGGCTGATCGCGTCGAGCGCGCGCTCCAGCAGGTCGGGCTCGGCGCCGGCCAGCAGCACGTCGCCGCCAGCCATCGCGACGGCCATCGCGTAGGTGCCGGCCTCGATGCGATCGGGCAGCACGGAGTGATAGGCGCCGCCGAGCGTGCCGACGCCCTTGACCTCGATCGTCGAGGTGCCAGCGCCGGCGATCTTGGCGCCCATCTTGTTGAGGCAGGTGGCGAGGTCGACGACCTCGGGCTCGCGCGCCGCGTTGCGGATGATTGTCGTGCCCTTGGCGAGCACGGCGGCCATCATCGCCGTATGCGTGCCGCCGACTGTGACCTTTGGGAAGTCGATCTCGCCGCCGATCAGCCCACGCGGCGCCTTGGCGTGTGCGTAGCCGGCCTCGATCTCGATCTCGACGCCGAGCTTTTCCAGCGCCATCAGCAGAAGATCGACCGGCCGCGTGCCGATCGCGCAGCCGCCCGGCAGCGACACGCGCGCCTCGCCCATCCGCGCCAGCAGCGGCGCGATGACCCAGAAGCTCGCGCGCATCTTGGAGACGAGCTCATAGGGCGCGGTCGTGTCGACGATGTCGCGCGCGCAGAGGTGGATCGCGCGCGCCGCGTGCGGGTCCTCGCCGACACGGCGGCCGTCCTGCGAGTAGTCGACGCCGTGGTGGCCGAGAATGCGCACCAGCATGCGCACGTCGGCGAGGCCCGGCACGTTGTGAAGGGTGAGCGTCTCGCGCGTCAGCAGCGAGGCGATCATCAAGGGCAGCGCGGCGTTCTTGGCGCCGGAGATGGGGATTGTCCCGGTCAGGCTCTGCCCGCCGACGATGCGAATACGGTCCATGCTACCCCCTGTCGCCGTCCGGCGGCCCGTCGTCGTCCACCGGCGCTATCGGCCGGTCGGCCTCACGCGGCGCCGAGGCCGCGCGCGCCGCCTTGCGGCGCTTGAGGTTTGCCCTCAGCGCCTCGGCGAGACGTTTGCGCTCGGCCTCCTTGCCGCCCTTTGGCCCGTCCATCGGCGTATCTCCCCCGAGCCGCCGCTCCGTCGTCGCCCCGTTCTAGGCAATCGCCCGCCGCGCCACAAGCATGGCTTGTGCGGAGATGGAATGGCTCGAAATCGAGGATGCGGAGACGGTGGCAGCGCTCGGACACATCCTGCTCCGCGCGCGATCGTCTCCTTGCGATCTTGCAAAGCCAGGTTCGAGCTTTTAGGGTCCGCCGCCTTGGATGCCGCCATAGCTCAGTTGGTTAGAGCGCTTGATTGTGGATCAAGAGGTCCCCCGTTCGAGCCGGGGTGGTGGTACCAAGGTCTGGCGACTTTGAGGCTCGTCTCACGTCCAATACAGCACCCGCGCCATCGGCAGGCGCGCGGCGATGATTCCCGTGATGCCGGCTCGCATCTCCTTCATCGTCGCGGCCGGGTAGACGTGCTTCACCGAGCCGAACTTGGTCAGCTTCCGCGTGCGCAGGCTCTCGTCCATCTCGAGCTTCGAGCCGGGATACCAGCCTTGCAGCACGCCCTTCGACTTCGGCGTGAAACGATGCGTGATCAGCTCCACCGTGAGATCGAGGTCGGCGATCCCATCCAGCTCGCGGGCGGCCATCGCGCACAGCGCGTCATAGCCGGCGCGCCAGTCCTCGACGGGCTGGATCGGCGCGATGGTCAGACCCACTCGATAGCCGTCGCGGGCTAGTCGGCCGAGGGCGTGCAGCCGAACATCGAGCGGGTCGGTCCCGCCTTCGAAGCGAATAAGCGAGGGTGCGTTGACCGACATGCGGACGCGGGTCCGGCGATTGTGCGGCAGACCGAGCAGCGGCTCGACGGCGCCGAATTTCGTCGTGAAGCGCAGCTGGACCTCGGCCTGCCACGCGCCGAAAAAACGGATCGCCTGGGACAGGCTGCCGGTGAGGTGCTCGATCCCGAGCGGGTCTGTGTAACAGGAGCACTCGAACGTCGTGCCTTCCGCCGCGCGTGCCGCCGACGCCGAGGTCACGGCGCCCTTGCCGAGATAGGCGGGCAGGCCGCGCAAGATCTCGTCGATGTTGGCGTAGACGCGGGTTATCGGCGGCCCGGCGAGCGAGCCGGCGAGATAGCAATATTGGCAATGCGCCGGGCACCCCTCGGCGAGATCAAACCGCCAATCCGCCGAGGGCGGGATCGGCTGCAGCCGCCGCTTCGCCTCGGACGCGACCACGATGGCCATGGTCGATTTGGCGCGCACGTAGTCGGCGCGTGGATCGTCGCCACCAACGACGTTTTGCAAGCGGTCGCTCGTCAGCTCGACGACCTCCGCTCCGAGCGCCGCTCCCCGCCGCGCGATCTCGCGTCCGGATGGCAGCTCGCGCGCCGAGCGCGTCAGCAGCACGCGCTTCGGCGCCCATAAGCGGGGTCGAAGCGATCGATCGCCAATTAGACCATCATGCGTCATGTCTCTAGAACGCGGCCGATCCCGTGCGATGTTCCCTGCCGTCGGATCGCGCCAATGGTCGCTGTGCGCAGGACTTTTGTGATTTTCGCGACCTAGGTGATCACCTCCCGCGCTCACCCGGCCCCGCGTACCGGGTCGGCGCCAAATCGCCCGGGTCGAGATCCGGCGCGCGGCCGCCGATCACGTCGGCCAAAAAGCGCCCGGAGCCGCAGGCCATCGTCCAGCCGAGCGTGCCGTGGCCGGTGTTGACGTACAACCCTTCGATCCCGGTCGCGCCCACGAGCGGCGTGCCGTCGGGCGTCATCGGCCGCAGGCCGGTCCAAAAACTCGCCGTTAACGGATCGCAGCCGCGCGGAAAAAGGTCGTGCACGGAATGGGCGAGCGTCTCGCGGCGCGGGCCGCGCAGCCGCAGATCGAAGCCGGCCAGCTCGGCGGTGCCGCCGATCCGCACGCGATCGCCGAGCCGGGTGATGGCGATCTTGTAGGTCTCGTCCATCACCGTGGAAACGGGCGCGCCGGCCGGGTCGGTGACGGCCGCCGTCAGCGAATATCCCTTTACCGGGTAGACGGGAATATTGAGCCCGAGCGGGCGCAGCAGGGCCGGCGTGAAGCTGCCCGCCGCGATCACGTACGCGTCCGCGCGCACAACCTCACCGTCGGCGAGCTCGACACCGTCGATCCCCGCGCCGCCGCGGATGCGCGTCACCGAGGCGCCAAAGCGAAAGGTCACGCCCTTCGCGCGGCAGATCTCGGCAAGGCGCCGCGTGAAGAGATGCGCGTCGCCGGTCTCGTCGCCGGGCAGGCGCAGGCCGCCGACGAGCAGCGGCGCGGCATCCGCGAGGCCGGGCTCGCGCGCCAGGCATCCGGCGACATCGAGCAGCTCGTAGGGCACGCCGTGCTCGTCGAGGATCGCGGTGTCGTGGCCAGCCGCGTCGAGCTGCGCCTGCTTGCGGAAGAGCTGCAACGTGCCGCCGGCGCGCTCGTCGTAGGCGATGCCGACTTCGTGGCGCAGCGCCCGCAGCGCATCGCGGCTGTACTCGGCGAGCCGCAGCATGCGGCCCTTGTTGCGGTGGAAGGCGTCCTCCGTGCAATTGGCGAGCAGCTGCGCCAGCCAGAAGTAGAGGCGCCGGTCGGCCAGCGGCCACAGCACCAGCGGCCGGTAGCGCATCGCCAGCCAGCGCATCGCCTTGACGGGAATGCCGGGCGCCGCCCATGGGCTCGAGGCGCCGGGCGACACCTGCCCCGCGTTGGCGAAGCTCGTCTCCATGCCGGCCGCGACCTGGCGGTCCAGCACGACGACCTCGTGGCCATCGCATGCCAGATAATAGGCCGTGGTGACGCCGACGACGCCACCGCCGAGCACGAGTACCCGCATGAATGCCTCTTCGTTGCGTCTCGCCGGCGACCCGGCGCCTGATGCGCCAGCGGGCGTAACACCGAATTGCAGGGCCGGCGTCGCCTCTATAAGCTCGGCCGATGGAAAAGTTCACCAAGCTCACAGGCGTCGCCGCGCCGCTGCCGATCGCCAACGTCGACACCGACCAGATCATCCCGGCGCGCTTTCTCAAGACGATCAAGCGCACCGGCCTCGGCAAGGACCTGTTCGCACCGCTGCGGTTTCGCGAGGACGGCTCCGAGAACCCGGATTTCGTGCTGAACCAGCCCGCCTACCGCAAAGCGCAAATCCTGGTCGCGGAGGATAATTTCGGCTGCGGCTCGTCGCGCGAGCATGCGCCCTGGGCGCTCCTCGACTTCGGCATCCGTTGCGTCATCTCGACGAGCTTCGCCGACATTTTCTACAACAATTGCTTCAAGAACGGCATCCTGCCGATCGTGGTATCGAAGGACGATCTCGCCAAGCTGATGGACGACGCCGAGCGCGGCGCCAACGCAACGCTGACGATCGACCTCGAGGCGCAGGTGATCCAGGGCCCCGACGGCGGCACGCTGGCCTTCGAGATCGACGGCTTTCGCAAGCACTGCCTGCTGAACGGCCTCGACGACATCGGCCAGACGCTGCAACGCAGCGGCGGCATCGAGGCCTTCGAGGCCAAGCTTTCGGCCGACAGGCCGTGGCTTTGAAGGGCCTTGAAGGTTTGAAGCTAGTGCCTGCCGTCGCGACGCTCGCGATCTGCTTCGGCGCACTCGCCTCTGTCGCCTTGCCCGTCGCGGCGCAGGATGCAAGCGCGCCGCTGCTGCCGACGGCGCCGCCGGCGGCGTTCACGCCAGCGCCCGGCGAGGGCGGGCCGCCCGCGCCCGAGGGTGACACCTGGATCTTCTCCGGCGTCCTCATCGAGACGCACGAGGCGTTCTCGGGCACGCTGATCACAGGTGGCACGCACGCCTTCGAGCTGAAGCTGGCTGGCGGCGCGACTTGCGACGGCGGCGACTTGCAGCCCTCGCTCGGCCTGGTGCGCCTTTCCGAGATCACCTGCACCGACGAGCGCCGCATGCGCGCCCTGTTCGTGCCCGAGGGCCACGAGGCCTTGAAGGTGTTCGGCCATGTCGGCGACGCACGCTTCGCGACGATCGCGCATCTGCTGGGCACGAAAGCGCCGCCCGAGCCGAAGCAGACGGCGGAGCCGCACGCTCCGACCCCGCCGGTTACGGAGCCGCCCGCGAGTCCCGTGGCGCCGCAGCGCCGCGGGTCGCCGAGCGACGATCCCGGTTAGGCGCGCGACTCAGCGTCCCGTTTGCCGGGCGGTCAACGCTTCGGACTGGCGCGCGTCGACCTCGCTCTGCTTTTGATGCATCAGCTTCTCGGTTTCGGTCTTCAGGCACGCCAGCCGCGCGCTTTTCGAGAAGCCCGAGGCCGTGCACACCGTTGCGATATTGCGCCGGTCGATATCGGTGAGGTCCGCCTGCCGATAATCGGCTGGAGGCGGCGAGGCCGAGGCGATGAGTGTGAGCAGCGTGACGGCCAGCACGCGATGTCTCCATGCTTACGCGGCATGCGCGGGTTGATCCGAGCGGGCGCATGCGTTCCCAATCTTCAACGCGGCGGTGCAGCCAAGGGTTGCCGCAACCGCGAGGCTCCGGGCTGGACACGCCGGACGGCATTTGCTACGTGCCTCGCCTCCCGCCCCAGGCAGATGCCCGGCGACGGTTTCGATGGGCGCATAGCTCAGTTGGTAGAGCAGCTGACTCTTAATCAGCGGGTCCACAGTTCGAGCCTGTGTGCGCCCACCATCGAAATCAATGACTTAGCTTCTTAAGCCATTCGACGATTTGCCCTTTGAGGGCACCGCGAGGGCACGAGGACGAAAGTCGGGCTCGCCTCCCGGCAGTGGGAGAGGCGTGATGGACATCTCCTTCCGCTACTACCTCTTTCTTGACGACGGCTCGCTCCGCCGCATTCCGCAGCGCATTGCCAACGAACTGCCATTCGGCCACAACGCCATCCCAGAGTTCGGCCGGCCGAGCGGATCTGGATATAGGCCGAGAGCGGCGATGATCCCGGTCCCGTCGGGCGTGCGTGTTTGGCTGGCGGTCGGCGCGACCGACATGCGGCGCGGGATGAACGGCCTGTCGCTGCAGGTCCAGGAAGCCCTGCGGCGCGATCCGCATGGCAGCGATCTGTTCGTGTTTCGATGCAGGGGCAGTTGCAGGCAGAACTTGCCGAAAGCGATCTCGGCTAGCAGCACCGCCCCGGCATGCCCCCGCGCGATCGGATGCGAGGGCGCGGGTGGCTGCGTGATCGCATCGCAGGACCGGCAGGAGAACTTCTCACGTACATGTTGGATGACGAACCAACTTGCCGGGACCCGCTCGAGCGACTCGGTGATGTCTTCGCCCAGCTTGTGCAGGCGTCCGGCGCAGCACGGGCACGCGGAAGGGCTCGGGTAGACCTGGCGCACGCGCGGCAGATGGTCGGGCAACGGGCGTCGCGCCGGCTTGCGGCGCGTGAAGGCGTCGACCGGCGTATCCGACGTCGCGGTAGCGGCCTCGATCGCAGCGAGCGTCACCTCGACGTCCTCGAGCGCCAGCTCGAACTGGCCGATCCTAGTACCAGCCTCCGAGGACTGTCCGAGCGCCTCGCGCCGCGCCTTCGCCAGCTGGAAGCGCAAACGCTCCAGCTCGAGGTCGAGCACGATGCGGTCCGTGTCATTGGTCGCGCTGAATGCGAGGTGACGGAGGGGCGGCGAACGCGACACAAGCATTCGCCGCCGGTCGCTATCAGAGGTTTTTGCTGCCCGGCATGTGGCCGCTGCTCATGTGATGCTTCATCATCGTGTGATGCTTCATCTTCATGTGATGCATGCCGTGGCTCATATGGCCGCCAGAGCTGGTGCCACGGGTGTTTGTGCCGCCCAGCGCGACCGGAGTCGCATAAGCCGCTGATGCGGCGAGGACGACAATACCGGCTGCCGATGCCGCTACGGCGATCTTCTTGAACATGACATTTTGCCTTTCGAGATCCAGGTCGAGCGCCCAAGCGCCGTACCGACCGTCATCTACATCCGACCACATGGCCTGGGGATGAACATCGCCATGGCGCCAGGCTGAACGAGATCGCCGCCATCGAAGAAGCGCTGGAAACACTCAAAGCCAGCGAACCTAATATCGGCTGCGTCAGCCGACCAGCCAGACGACCGCTCGTCGAGCATCCGACGATGCAATTAGCAGGATAAACCCGAGGGCGAGTCCCAACATGAAAAACGGGAGGAGCGTTCTCCATTGAGGCCTTTGGACGCCCGGCTGCCTTCTACGAGGTGGAAGGTCGGTCGGCATATGGCGATGCTCTGAAGCATCCACATTTCTCCCTCAATCTTGCAGATCGTCAAGAGCAGAAGTCGGCATGCCGACTTCCAATCTAGCTGATCGCGGTCGATACGGAATTGAACTTATTCTCCAGCCGCGTGCCGATCCTCGACAGCGCTGTGATGTCCGGCGCCGGCGCAGACCTGTTCCGCATCGCCGGCGAGAACGACCTCGAAGGCATCGTCTCGAAGCCGATCGACAAGCCGTACCACTCCGGCCGGCGCCCAGAATGGCTGAAGACGAAGTGCGTGCAGTCCGATACGTTCGTGATCATCGGCTATCAGACGGGCGGCGGCGCGGTCCGAACCCCGTTTGCCAACATCAAGGTCGCGACCTTGGACGGAGCGCGTCTGCGGTACGCTGGCGAGGTCGGCACCGGCTTCAGCGAGGCCGTCGCCGTGGCGCTGCGGGCGCGCCTTGACCGGATCGCGACGCCGCGGTGCCCGATCGCCGGGCTGAAGGTCTCCGGCGCCGTGTGGGTGTCGCCGGACCTGCGGGCCGAGATCGCTTACTGCGGGACGACAACTGGTGAGCTGCGGCACGAGAGCTTCTGTAGCGCGGCAATCTGGATGAGAGCCGCGGAGGCGCATGGCAGGGTCGGCTTGCTGCAAAGGCATTGCCGAGGCGCCAAGCCGGCAGGACTGGTGCAATACCGTCTTCCGGCTCTACGGGCCCAACGGGACGATGATCCGGGGCCTGATGCGGCGACAGTTTGCCGAATGCGCGATCTCCGCCAGCATGCGGCGTATGGTTCCCGTTCGCTGAAGCCTTTGGATGACTGCCTATGACCGTCGATTACCTCGGATTGGC
The DNA here is from genome assembly GCA_965214415.1 of uncultured Lichenihabitans sp. Classification (GTDB taxonomy): domain Bacteria; phylum Pseudomonadota; class Alphaproteobacteria; order Rhizobiales; family Beijerinckiaceae; genus RH-AL1. The sequence goes on along the minus strand of CBDCBQ010000003.1, from coordinate 2,827,706 downwards.
GGGCGTCGACCTCAACCTGCTGGTGGCGCTTGATGCTCTGCTGACCGAGAGGAGCGTCACGAGGGCTGCCGCGCGGGTCGGGCTGCGGCAGTCAACGATGAGCAGCAGCCTCGCTCGCCTTCGAAAACTGCTAGGCGACGATCTTCTAACGCGGACGCCCGACGGCATGCAGTTGACACCACGCGCGATGAGCCTTGTCGAGCCGGCGCGATCTGCGTTGCGGCAGTTCCAGGGCATCGTGCTTCGCGAGGACACCTTCGACCCGAGGACCGTCGAGCGCGTCTTTACGATCGCGCTCACGGGCAGCCTCGAGGTGTCGTTCGGCCCGCAGCTGCTCGACCTGCTGCGCCGTGAGGCGCCGGGCATCCGCCTCTCGCTGCGCACGCTCGACTACACGACACTGCTGCGGGACATCGACGCCGACCAGATCGACCTCGCGATCGGTCTCATCAAGGACGGACAGACGCACCACAAGGTACGTCCGCTCTGCCGCTACGGCTATCTTTGCCTATTCAACGCTGAGCTGCTCGGCATCGAGGCGCCGGTCTCGCTCGACGACTACCTGCGCTACCCGCACGTGCTGACAAGCTTGTCCGGCACCGTGCATGGCGTCGTCGACGACGCGCTGGCGGCGATCGGCCGTTGCCGCACACTCGCTGCGACGACGCCGCGCTTCGTCACCGTCCCGTTTCTCGTCAAATCGGCGCCGGTCATGACCACGATGGTCGATGATCTAGCGCTGAGTTTTGCCACGCTGCTCGGCCTGACCACGAGCCCGGTGCCGGTCCCTGTGAAGGATTTCGCCGTTTCGATGCTGTGGCACTCCTCCTACGATCGCGACCCCGCGCACAAGTGGATGCGCGAGGTGCTGCTCAAAATCTCAAGGCACACGCCCAAGGTTGACGGCAGCGTTAATCGGTAACGACTGCCTGCCGCTGCGGCGCAGGGGCGGGCTGCGTGGTCTGCTGCTGGTGCGCTGCCACATCGTTCATGCGCTTGACCTCTTCCGGCGACGCCATGCGGACCGCGCCGACCGTCTCAAGCGTGATCGCCTCCTGGGCAACAGCGTACGACGCCGGGGCGGCAGCCATCAGGATCGTGAATGTTGCGAAAAGAGTATTGCGACGAAACATGACCGTTCTCCAGGTGCTGGTCAGCTCCGCGCTGGCCTTGGTGGAGAGGTCGTGTGCGCCGCAGCATTGATCAAACGGACGATATCGATAGCGACATTCGACGGCGTCAATGCGACAACTGGGGCCGGCGCTATAGGTCTCACGGAACGGGCATGGGAGGCGAGGCCCGCCGCGGATGTTAGCTAAACACATTCGAGAATGAGGAGCTGAATGCCCTTATCGCACTCGTCGACCGCGATGGAGGTCCTATTCGTAGCGTTAAATCGATTCGGCAAACGCGCACGCCCTTTGCGTACCGAGTCGTAGCACGCTGTGGCTCGCTACGTTTGGCAGAATGCCCGTTATTGTGTCTAGAAATGGCCGACGCCGGGAGCACGATCCGTTCGAACGGGCCGGTGAACTTCACGCCGACGTTCTCGCTTACCGAGGGCGGATTCACGCCGTCGACGCCGCCCTGGATGTAGATCGTCGGTAACGAGAGGGTCTTCGTAGCCTTTATCTTGTCCTCAAGCCAGACGCTGCGGGGATCCGGGTCCGCCTCGTCCCATCGCGCCCGATAGGAATGAAGGGTCACGGCAACCCAGTCCGGGTTCTCGAAGGATGCCGTCACACGATCGAACGTCGACGCCTCAAACCAGCCTTCGGGCGCCCAGTTGTGCCACATGATTTGTGCGAACACCTTGGGGTCGTCGGCGACGACCTTCGCTCCGCGCCCAGTGGCCTGGAACCAGTGGTACCACTGGCGTTGCGCCTGCTCGAACGGCGGCGTTGGCATGCCGCCTAGCCGCGGCGGCGACGACAGCATGGCGATGCGGGCGACGCGTCCCGGCATCCGACCGCGAGCGCCTCGGCCATGTTCGAACCCCAGTCGTGCCCGGCCACCGCGAAGCGCTCGATGCCGAGCGAGTCCATCAGTGAGATGGCGTCGAGGCTGGGCACACCGCTGTTGCCGGTCCTGAGCGCCGACGAGCACGTGAAGCAGCTGTCACCGCACCCACGCAAGGTTGGGATGATGGTCCTGAAGCCGGCGTCATTGAGACGGGTCGCCGTCCACGTGGTCGCATCGTCCGGCTTACCGTGGAGGAGGAGGACGGCGCTGTCGCGCGGGCCCGCGTCCTCGTATTGCCTCGTCAATCGTCAGCTTCACCATATCGGATCGCGCCCCGCTCTCGTATCGCGCAGCGAACGGGGATCGATCGTTCGGTTCGCAAAGCGACGACGATTACGGACCGGGCAAACGCCGATCGACCACGGAACCGGTTTCGAGAAACGGGCTTGAGCGTCCGCCCGCAGCGCAAGCCTGTTTTCGCATCGAAGGAACCGTCATGCCCCGCCTCCGCGCCCGCTCGACCACCGTCGGCCTCCTCGCGCTGCTCGTCACGACCGCGCCCCTCCTCGCGCAGACGGCGCCTGCGTCCCAACCTGCCCTTAAACAGGTCGCCAGCTTCCAGCATCAGGCGACCGGCATCGCGGTCACCAAGGACGGTCGCATTTTCCTGAGCTTTCCCCGCTGGACGGAGGACAGCGCGATCTCCGTCGGCGAGCTGAAGGACGGCAAGGTCACGCCCTATCCGGATGTCGAGATGAACGGCTGGCGCAACGCGCTTAAAGACAAGGTTGAGGCCAAGGACCATTTCATCTGCGTGCAAACGATAGAGGCCGACCACAGCGGGCACCTTTGGGTCCTCGATCCTGCCGCGCCGGCGATGGGGGCGCTGGTGCCGGGCGGCGTCAAGATGGTGAAGATCGATCTCGCGACCAACAAGGCGGTCCAGACGATCTTCTTCGACGACAAGGTCGCGCCGCAGGGCTCGTATCTCAACGACGTCCGCTTCTCGCCGGACGACAAGGTCGCCTACCTCACGGACTCCGGCGCCAAGGGCGCGCTCGTCGTCGTCGACCTCACCAACGGTAAGGCGCGCCGCGTTCTCGACGGCGATCCCTCAACGCAGGCCGACCCGAACGTCACCGTCACCTGGGCAGGCAAGCCGCTGCGCCGGCCGGACGGGCGCGGCGTCGACTTCGCGGCGGACGGCATCGCGTTGAGCCCGGATGGCAAGACGCTCTACTGGCAGGCCATTAAGGGCAAGACTCTCTACAGCCTGCCGACCTCCGCGCTGAACCCGGGCCTGACGACGGCGGTGACGCCGGAAGCGCTGGAGGACAAGACCCTGCGCGGAAAGGTCGAGACTGTTGGCGAGAACGGCCCGGCCGACGGGCTGATCATCAGCAAGCATGACGGCAAGATGTACGTCACCGGCCCTCAGACCAACAGCATCGGGATCCGCGACCTCTCGCAAAAGGGTGGCAGGCCGACGACGCTGCTGCAGGACGACAAGCTGCATTGGCCGGACACGTTCAGCGAGGGCGCCGACGGCACGATCTTCTTCACGACGTCGCACATCCAGGACTCGGCCTTCTACAAGGAAGGCGCGCCGATCGCGTTGCCGACCGAACTCTGGAGCTTCATGCCGACGAAGTAGGTCGCACAACGGGATCACAGAGAGGAAACGTAAATGACCATTCTGCAAGGCGGCTGTCGTTGCGGCAAGGTTCGCTACCAGATCGACGGCGGGCCGAAATTCAGCTTTGCCTGTCATTGCACTGACTGCCAGCAGCTATCGTCAAGCGCATTCTCGCTGGCCCTGGTCGTCGCGGCCGAGGACTTCAAATTAGTCGAAGGCGATCCGCGCGATTGGAGCAAGATCGGTTCGAGCGGTAAACCGAGCCATCAGTTCTCATGCCCCATCTGCGCGGGCTGGACGCACACGATCGCCGAAAGCGCGGAGGGGATCGTAATCGTCCGGCCAATGACGTTGCACGACCACAGCTGGTACCGGCCGGTAGCGGAGATCTTCACCCGCAGCGCGTTGCCTTGGGCAAGGATGGCGGTGTTGCTTTCGTACGAGGTTGAATTCAGCGACGCGAAGCCGCTTGTTGCGGCCTACAAATCCGGAGGAGTCGGTCCGGGACCTACGCCGAATTGAAAATGCGGCCCCTGGCTCGGCGGGGAAGCCTCTTCGGCAAATCGCTCGCGATGGCGTGTGAAAGGCCGCATGCGATGCGCTCGCGGTTGCGCTGGCTAAAGCTGCCTCAGCGCGCCTTAATGGCCCTGGGCCCTGCTCGCAGCCATGCCAAAGCCGCCGCGGCGTCCGCCCGCTCCTCGAGCCCGCAAAACCGATGTCGCTTCCGAGCACGTCGGCAGCCGCGCGATCATCGCCGAGCCGGCGGATCCGCGCCAGGCCGGTCTCTTCGACGAGCCGCTGCCGAATGGATCGAGCCTTGCTGCCAACACTCGTCGACAAGCCGCCGGTCGGGCCGCAGTGGGTGCACGAGATCAAGTGGGACGGATACCGCGTCTCCGCCTACGTCGCGGACGGCAAGGCGACGATCCGCACCCGCAATGGTCACGATTGGACGAAGCGCTTCCCGGCGATCACGCAAGCCGTGGAAGCTCTAAAAGTGCGGTCGGCCGTGATCGATGGCGAGGCGGTGATCCTCGACGAGCGCGGCCGATCGAGCTTTGCCGAGCTACAAGCTGAGCACGGTTCCGAGCGCGCGGTGCTCTACGTCTTCGATCTGCTTTTCCTCGACGGCGAGCCGCTATGGAAGAAGCCGCTGGAGGAGCGCCGGCTTGCCCTCGCCTCCATCATCTCAAAGTGATCGGCGATCCTGCTCAGCGAGGATCACGGCGGCCTTGGCGCGGATCTCTTCCGCATCGCGTGCGAGCACGAGCTTGAAGGCATCGTGTCGAAGCGGCTCGACCGTTCCGGCCGGCGAACCGAATGGCTCAAGACGAAGTGCGTGCTCTCGAACACCTTCGTCATCGTCGGCTTCCAGCCGGGCACTGGCGCTGTCTGTAAATCGGCGCGGCATTTGACCCCCAATAGGCGTCGAACGACAACCCCAGTGGGCGTTCTACAAATATCTCGAACCATTTATTAATTGTTGGATCGAATGGGGTCAGCCTTCGGCGCCGATGAGGGGTCAATGCACCGCGCCGATTCACACAACAATCTGGTACTTTCAAGCTTGTCATAACAACCAAATAAATATCCGATCTAAGCTGGTTCTGAGTATCCAACTTGGCAGAAACTTGCTCCTCTAGCATGTTGCTGATCGCATATCGGCTTCAGATGAGGCCTCAAGGCAGAACCGGATCTCGCCCCGCATCTGCCATCTGCCGAGCAAATTTAGAATGGTGCCAAGGAACATGGCGCTGCGCTTGCCGTTGCGCGTTTGGCTCCGCGGCGACTGAAACATGCTCGGTCGTCGCCTCAACTTTCGAGCCCGCGCGACAAGCCTTAACTCACGGAGAGATCTATGACGACCGTGACCACGCCCGATCGCACTCTTGCGATCGGCATCGATCTTCATATCAACGGCCAGCCGACGCACCTCGATGTCGAGCCCTGGACTTCGCTGCTCGATGCGCTGCGCGAGCAGCTGCATCTCACCGGCACCAAGAAGGGCTGCGACCACGGCCAGTGCGGCGCCTGCACCGTGCTCGTCGACGGTACTCGCATCAACGCCTGTCTGGCGCTCGCCGTGATGCAGGACGGCAAGGAGGTAACCACCATCGAGGGGCTCGGCACGGTCGACGCGCTGCACCCGATGCAGGAGGCCTTTATCGAATACGACGCCTTTCAGTGCGGCTACTGCACGCCCGGCCAGATCTGCTCGGCCGTGGGCATGATCAAGGAGGGTCATGCCAAGACGCCCGACGAGATCCGCGAGCTGATGAGCGGCAACCTGTGCCGCTGCGGCGCCTACCCCAACATCCTCGCCGCCATCGAGCAGGTGATGGGCGAGGGTGCCAAGACTGCAAAGGTGCCCGCCTGATGAACCGCTACAGCTTCACCCGCGTCGCTGATTCCGACGCCGCCATCCGTGAGAAGGCCGGCTCGGCGGTCAAATTCATTGCCGGCGGCACCAACCTCGTCGACCTGATGAAATACAACGTCGAGCGGCCCGAGCGCCTCGTCGACATCACCAAGCTGGCGCTACGCGAGATCACGGACGCGCCGGGCGGTGGTCTGCGCATCGGTGCCCTCGTCACCAACTCGACCTGCGCCTACGACGAGCGGATCGGGCGGCGCTATCCGCTGCTGCGCAACACGATCCTTTCCGGGGCCTCGCCGCAGCTGCGCAATGCCGCGACTACCGGCGGCAACCTGCTGCAGCGTACCCGCTGTTATTATTTCTACGACGTCGACACACCCTGCAACAAGCGCCAGCCCGGCAGCGGCTGCCCGGCGATCGGCGGGGTCAACCGCATCCACGCTATCCTCGGCACCAGCGATCAGTGCATCGCCACCAACCCGTCCGACATGAACGTCGCCATGGCGGCGTTGGGCGCGGTGATCAACGTCCGCGGGCCGACCGGCGAGCGGTCGATCCCGATCCTCGACTTCCACCGCCTGCCCGGCGACACGTCTGAGATCGACACCAACCTCAAGGGTGACGAGCTGATCACCTCCGTCGACCTGCCCGACGAGGATTTCTCGACCCACTACACCTATCTTAAGCTTCGCGACCGGGCGTCCTACGCCTTCGCCCTGGTGTCGGTGGCGGCAGCGCTCAGGATAGAGGGCGGCGTCATCGCCGAGGCGCGGGTCGCGCTCGGCGGCGTCGCTCACAAGCCGTGGCGCCTGCCCGAGGCCGAGGCGCTGCTCCAAGGCGTCACGCCCAACCCCGAAGCCTTCGGCAAGGTGGCCGACGCGCTGCTCGAAGGCGCGGTGCCGCGGACGCAGAACGCCTTCAAGATCCCGCTGGCACGCCGTGCCATCGTCCGCGCGCTGAAGCAGGCCGCCGACGGCACGCCGCAGCCGATTGCCGACAAGACTATCATATAGAGCTTCTATTCTTATTAGAAGTATAATCAACACATACTAGGAACAGAGATGACCCACGACAGCAACGTCCCCTACGTCGGCCGCGCGACGAGTCGCGTCGATGGACCGCTGAAGGTCACCGGCGGCGCGAAGTACGCGGCGGAGTACGCCGCACCCGGCCTTCTGCACGGCTACGTGGTCTCTGGCTCGATCGCCAAGGGTCGCATTGTCTCGATCGACATCGGTGAGGCCATGAAGGTGCCTGGCGTCGTCGACGTGTTGACGCACGAGCATCGCGCGCGAACGGCGTGGCTGAGCTACAGCTACAAGGACATGATCGGCCCTCCCGGCAAGCCGTTCCGCCCACTCTACGACGACAAGATCCAGTACAGCGGCCAACCGATCGCGCTCGTCGTCGCCGAGACGTTCGAGGCAGCGCGAGCCGGCGCGGCGCTGGTGACGGCGACCTACAAGAGCGAGGAGCACATCACCGAGCTCGAGGCGGTGAAGGGGCAATCCTACGTGCCGCCGAAGCGCCGCTCGGGCATCGCGCCGCCGCCGAGCCCCCGCGGCAAGGCGGATGCGGCGTTCGAGGACGCGCCGGTCAAGATCGAGAGGCAATACCGCGTTGCCGTGGAACACCATAATCCGATGGAGCCCTTCGCCACCACGGTCGTGCGCGAGGACGACGGCGGCCTTACGATCTACGACAAGACGCAGGGATCGCAGAGCAACCAGGCCTACATCTGCAGCATCTTCGGGCTGAGCAAGGACAAGGTGCGGGTCGTCAACGCCTTCATGGGCGGAGGTTTCGGCTCAGGCCTGCGACCGGCCTACCAGCTCTACCTCGCCGTGCTGGCTTCGCAGACGCTGGAGCGCTCGGTACGCGTGGCACTGACCCGCGATCAGATGTTCACCTTCAGCTATCGCCCTGAGACGATCCAGACCGTGTCGCTCGGCGCCGAGCCCTCGGGCAAGCTCACCGCAATCAAGCATCATGCGGTAGCCGGCACGTCGCACTTCGAGGATCACCAGGAGGTGGTCGTGAACTGGTCGGGCCTGCTTTACGACTGCAAGAACGCCAAGCTGACCTACGAGCTGGCCAAGATCGACACCTACACGCCGGCCGACATGCGCGCCCCCGGCGCCGTGCTCGGCGTCTTCGCCGTCGAGTCGGCGATGGACGAGCTCGCCTACGAGACGGGCGTCGATCCGGTCGAGCTGCGCCTGCTGAACTATGCCGAGACCGACGAGAACGAAGGCAAGAAGTTCACTTCCAAGGCGCTGAAGGCATGCTTCAAGGAGGGTGCCGAGCGCTTCGGTTGGTCCAGGCGCACGTCCGAGCCGCGCTCGATGCGCGAAGGCCACGAGCTCGTCGGCTGGGGCATGGCGACCGGCGTCTGGGAAGCGCAGGTCATGGACACGCAGGCGCGCGCCACGATCCATGCCGATGGCACGCTCGAGGTGGCCAGCGCGACCTCCGACATCGGCACCGGCACCTATACCGTCATGGGCATGATGGGTGCCGACATGTTCGGCCTGCCGATCGAGAAGGTGCGCGTGAAGCTGGGCGACTCGACCCTGCCGACGGCGCCGGTCGAAGGCGGCTCGTGGGCGGCGGCCTCGACCTGCTCGGCGATTAAGCTCGCCTGCCAGGCTTTAAAGAGGGACCTCCTCAAGCATGCGCAGAAGATCAAGGACAGTCCGCTGAAGGACGTCGATCCCGAGAACGTCGAAACTCGCGAGGGTCGGCTTCGGATTATCGACATGCCAGGGACGAGTGTTGCGATCACGGACATTCTAAGCGCCGCCGGTGTCGACAAGCTTTCGGCGCAAGGCGAGGCGAAGCCCGATTCCAAGGTGCAGAAGACGCATTCGTCGTACACGCACTCGGCTATCTTCTGCGAGGTGCGGGTCGACGAAGAACTCGGCGTGATCCGGGTCGCCCGGATCGTCAACGCCGTCGCGGCGGGCAAGATCATCAACCCGAAGACGGCGCGCAGCCAAATCCTCGGCGGTGTTGTCATGGCGCTGGGATCCGCCCTCGAGGAGGAGACCTTCACAGACCACGCGCTCGGCCGCTTCATGAATCACAATTTCGCCGAGTATCACGTGCCCGTGAACGCCGACATCAAGGGCATTGACGTGATCTTCGTTGACGAGCCCGACGAGCTCACCAACGATCTCGGGGTGAAAGGCCTCGGCGAGATCGGCATCGTCGGCACCGGCGCCGCGATCGCCAACGCCGTGTTTCATGCCACGGGCGTTCGCGTGCGCAGCTTGCCGATCACTATCGACAAGCTCGTAAATTCGGGGGCGCTCGTGGCCGCGGAGTAGCGCCGACGGATTAAAATGGAGACGAGTGCAACGAGCTCTCGTCTCCGCGCCATCTCCGATTACGAGCCAGCACAGACTGGCGCGGTGCTTTCTGTCGCGGACAAGCTAGAGGCCACACTCACGCTGGTAGAGGAGGATGCTGAGGCGCTCGGCTGCGGCCGATTGGATGACTCACACGCGATCGATTGCCACCTTAGGGTCGAGTGCCAACCGCCAGCTTGCGATCTATGCAGATGCGCGGGCAGAGGGGGCGGATATCCGAGAAGCGATGGGCGCTGTTGTCGGCCGACTTGCATTAGAAACGGCGGCCTAAACGAACAGGTGCCGACGACGAGCAGAAGACGCTCGCGCCGAAGCCTCCACCTCGCCCGCTCCGACGCGTGCCCCGAATTTGCTCACTTTAGACAGAAGGAATGACCCATGGTCGACGAGAGCAGCGCGACAGGAGGCAAGGCGTTGGCTTACCTTCCCGACATCGAGACGGTTGAGCCGGACGAGGCCGATGCGATCGCCGGCATCATCCAAGCGATGACGCACCAAAGCAAGGTTGTGGCTAGGCGCGAGAAGCATGCCGTTCGGGCATCTCATGCCAAAAGTACCGGGCTGGTCGTCGGCGAACTGACGGTCGCGCCTAGTTTGCCGCCGGAATTATCTCAGGGGCTTTTCGCGCAACCGCGGACATCTAAGATTGCGGTCCGCTTTGCGCAGGGGGCAGGCGAGATCCTGCCCGACAGCACCTCGACCCATCGCGGCATGGCAATCAAGGTCTTTGGCGTCGAGGGTGAGAAGATCGCCGGCCATTCCGACAATACGCAGGACTTCGTGCTGGCGACCGGCGCGACCTTTCCCTCCGGGACGGCACAAAAATTTCTGAAAGACGAGAAGCAGCTCGAGTACGTCACGGCGCTGCCCGACAGCCTCAACGCCGGCATCAAGGCAGCCGCGTCAGCGACAGCGCGCGCGACGAACGCCGTGCTCCAGGCGGTTGGGTCAGGCGGCAGCTCGAAGGCAGGGTTCTTCGGCCACCCGAATGTACATCCGCTTGGCGATTCCTATCACAGCCAATGCCCTATCCGCTTTGGCGATCACGTCGCGAAGGTTGCGGCTTTTCCGACGGGGTCGGCTATGCAGACGCTTATTGGTCAAAAGGTCGACGTGAAATCTAACCCGGACGGGTTTCGTGTCGCGATCGTAAGCTACTTCCGAGACCAAGCAGCCACGTTCGAACTCCGCGCGCAGCTGTGGACCGATGCCCAAACCCAGCCCATCGAAGATACGTCCGTCGAGTGGGACGAGAACGAGAGCCCCTACGTCACCGTGGCAACGCTGACGCTGCCGAGCCAGGACGCCTACAGCTCCGCTCGGCGGTTTTATTTTGACGACACCATGTCGTTTAGGCCGGGGCATGCGCTTGCGGCGCATCGTCCCCTTGGCTCCATCATGCGCGCCAGGATCAAAGTGTACGAGGCGATGTCAAACTTTCGTCATGCCCATAACGCTGAGCAACATGAGGAGCCTAGCGATCCGTCTCTCATACCAAGCTAAAAGGTTGTCCCACCTAAGCGCTTAAATCTTCGGTTGGTCCTGTCACATCACATTCCTTACCGCGATCGAAGGAATGTCTTCTGCGGGCTATCGGTCGCAACAGCATGGCCGATAGTGCTGACCTGGCGCAGATCCGCGTCCCCTGCGAGCTTCGGGTCGTCCATAAACGATACGCGGAGCCGCCGCCGCTTCCGTCGGGTGCAACGCACGAGGTGGTGTTGCCGCATTGCGGCCCCGAAGACTACCTGCGGCTAAGCCTCTGCTTCATCAGACGCAACCCGCCAACATAAGCGTCGCGATTGACTAGGCGGAGGCGGGCGCCGGTTTCCTAGCCGATATCGCGGACAAGACTCGTGTCGAGGCCTACCAGCTCGCGCCTTGCCCTGTCGGGCCCTACGTCGCACGTCATGCAATGTCCCTGCGATCGCGCGCCGATGCGGTCGCATACCAGGATTCCAAGCTGAAAGCCCTGCTGCGCTCGGCCGAAGCGCGCACTGTAACGGATCTCTGGGCTACGATCCGCGAGGCTTTCACACGCTTCTCCTCAGCCGAGTGTCCAAACTACCTCGTCGCCTCTGGCTACGATGCATATGACCCAGCTTGAGCGAGAACGGCTCTAGCCCCAGCTTTATCTGACTGCCAGCGCGCAATACAGTCTCGTTGATCGAGCACGCTCAGGCAGCGGGGCCCAACTGCAGGACATCCTGAGCTGCCCATATCAAATGAGAAGGGATCACATGCTGGCTTGGGCTATGAGGGAGAACGAAGGAGCTACCATGGCCGGATCGAACTCGTCGCAACAACACGTGCTCGCCAATCTAGAACGCGTGAAGGATCGGCCCTATAAGGTCGTCGTAAGCTCGCCTCATAAACGATATGAGCTAGACGGACAGGATTGCTCGCAAGAAGTGACGGGGCTTGTTGTTCGAGGATTGGTAAGTGTCTCGAACGATGGGAGTTTGATCACTGTAGTAGAAAGGTTCACTACCTCCAGTCTATTGACAGGAGGCGGGAGGCAGGCGCCAAAAGATAAAGTATTGGACCAAATCCGTGCAACGCTGATGGCACCGGTGCAAAAGCATAAAGATCCGCAAGCAGCGTCGCGAGCTGGTAGGCTACCATCCTCTCGCGACCGGTAAATATCTCGGCGCCATGTACTTTTGAACCAGCTATACCGCCTTCTTGATCATGTCCGCGACAGTTACAACCGGTCCGAACTCCACGCCGTCCTTCTCGATCGACACGGAAGCCGCTGGATCGGAGGCATCTGCTTTCTCTTCGACCACCTTCCCCGCGTAAATAAGCGCTTCCTGATCTGTGGCGCCTCCGCAGGTGTAGGTGTTTTTTTCGCCGGTGGTCGAGGTGATCGTCACTGTGTATGTCATTACGCGACTATGCGGCTCCCGCCCTCGCCGTCAATATGACAGGGGTTTGCGTCTACGCCGATCAGATCTCGCGGCCGGTCGAGGGCCGTGCGAGCTTCACGGTCGACGTCTGGAGCGAGGCCGAGAGCATCATCGAGACGATGGCAAGGTGCTCAGCTTGCTCGTTGGGCGAGCAGCCTTCGATCAGGCGGTGAAGGAGCGGCCGGCGCTGAAGGTGACGCTTCGCCAGGGCATCAGGATCGTCGCCACGAGCGAGGAGCGCGCGCGGTGAAAAGCAATGCACGGGCCGCTGGTGACCATAATCCCATCGAGGCGCTCCCCGAGAGGAGCTGCGAACGCGTCTGCACAGGTCGCCGCCGACAGGCCCGCCTTTGTCGAGGCCGGCCGCCAAGCTGTCGACGCGCTGCGCGAGAGATCGAGCACGCGCCAAGCCGGCAAGCCTGGTGCGGCGCGACTTTCCGGCTCTGCGGGCCTGACGGGACGATGATCCGCGGGCTGATCAGCCGGTGAAGATCGCGACCTTCAACATAACAACGTGAACAAGCATATGGCGAACCTCCTCGACTGGCTCGCGCAGTCGTCGCCGGACGTCGTCTGCCTGCAGGAGCTGAAGTGCGAGCAAGGCGCCTTTCCGATCGATGCGCTGCGCGAGGTCGGCTACGAGGCCGCGCGGCAGGGGCAGAGGAGCTGGAACGGCGTTGCGATCCTCGCGAAGGGCGCCGAGCCTGTGGTGATCCGCACCGAGCTGCCCGGCGATCCGAGCGACCGGCAGGCCCGCTACATCGAGGCTGCCGTTGCCGGCGTCATCATCGCGTCGATCTACCTGCCGAACGGCAACCCGCAGCCTGGGCCGAAATTCAACCACAAGCTCGCGTGGTTCGATCGTCTCATCGCGCATGCGGCCGAGCTGTGGGCCGCGGATGTGCCGGTCGTGCTCGCCGGCGACTTCAACGTCGCGCCGACCGACCTCGACATCTATCCAACGAGGTCGTGGGACAACGACGCGCTGATCCAACCGGTGACCCGAGCAGCCTTCGCGCGTCTCTTGTCGCAGGGTTGGGCGGACGCGCTGCGCGCGAGCTATCCCGACGAGCGCCTCTACACGTTTTGGGCTACAAGCGCGGGCGATGGGGTCGCGATGCTGGACTGCGGCTCGACCACTTGCTGCTGAGCCCGCATGTCGCGCGCCGCCTCACGGCCGCGGGGGTCGATAGGGATGTCCGAGGCGCGCCAGACGCCAGCGATCATGCGCCGACCTGGATCGAGCTAACCGCCGCCAATCGTCAATAGCGTGCGACCACCGGCGCCGGAGCTCCGAACGTGTCGAACTTGAAGTTGACCGCGCCACGGACGACGTTGAAGTTCTCGCGGCTGGACTGGTTCGTGTTGAGCGTCACGGTGTTCGCGGCCTCGTTGAAGGCGGCGGACGCCGTGTTGTTGCCGCCGTTGCCGAGGTTCACGTAGAGGTATTCGGCGCGGAGCGTGATGTTGTTTGTGATGGCATATTCGATACCGCCGCCGACGGCGTAGCCGGTGGTGCGATCGTTGTAGGCAAAGCCGCCCGATCCGAAGACAAGAACGCGGTCGAACGCGACGCCGAGACGCCCTCTCACCGTGCCAAAGAAGTCCGAGTGACGGGCCTGCCCGTTCAGCACCAGGGCGGCCGGCGCGGCGCCACGAACGGGAACGAAGGCGAGGCCCGGCGTCCCGGAGAAGGAGTAGCTGCTCCCATAGCCATTGTTGCCGTTGTTGCCGATCCCGAGATATTGCGCGTCCGCCTCGATGCCGACGACGAGGCCGGCGCCGAAACCGCCGAACGAGCCGAGCAGCGGAACGCCGCCGAGGCCGGAGCCCAGCTGATAGTTGAAGCCAACCTGGCCGCCGCCGGTGAAGCCGTCACGGCGATTGTTGTTGCCCGCGACCGTCAACGCGCCGGCCGTGCCGCCGGAGCCGGCGACCGACCCGGCGGGCAGGTAGAAGCTGTCCTGCGAACCGGTTTTGGCGCCGAAGGCGTAGCCGGCGTTGCCGCCGACATAAACTCCGGTCCAGGTGAACACCGGGATCGGCGGCGGCAGGTAGGTCGGCGGAACCCGGCGCGACGGCAGGTCGGCGGCGGCGGCCGGCACCGCCGCCAGCAACGATATCGCGAGCGAGAAGCGTAGACGTGCGCGCATGACGGTCTTTCCGATCAACGACAGCAAGGGTGGCGTCACAGGCCGTTGACGCCGGCGGGGAAGAACAGGCCGCTGGTGGCGTTCGCCTTACCGTAGACGACGTTGAGGACGCCGCGCGTGTCCCGCTCGAACGCCAGTCCGACGCCGTCGCGCAGCACGACGGCCGGGGCGACCGTGGTCTGTACGCCCGTGTCCTTGCCGCTGGCGCCGACACCCGACACGACGGGCGACAACGACTGCCGCAGGTTCGAGATCAGCTGCGTCTCGCGAAACTTCTCGGCCTCGAACAAGATCGTGCGGATGAGCCCCGCGTGATAGCCCTCGACGGAGTAGATGCCCGCCGCCGCGGGCAGGTAGGGCGTGCCGATGAGGTACTTGGCGCCGCCGTGATACGCGGTGACGCCGACATCCTCGAAGATGTAGGCGGCGAGCAGGAAGTTCGTGTCATTGGCGTAGGCGTTGAAGGTCTGGCCCGGGCCGATCAGTCCGGCCGCCTTCGCCAGCATCGTGAAACTCGTGCCGATGTTGATCGCCGGCCGCGAGGGCACGGGTGCGCCCGTGGAGGCGATCGCCGCGCGCAGGAACTCGACGTGGTGCAGCTCATCCGTGGCGATCTCCGCCGCATAGGCCTGCACGAGCGGGTCCTTGAACGGCACCTTGGCGCCGCCGGTGACCTGACCGGGGTTCGGGCCGATGTCGCCGGCCGGCAGGCCGCTGCCGGTGAAGGCGTGGAGGTAGAACTCCGCCTCGAGGTACTCGAGGTTGAGCGCGAGCGTCAGCACCTGCAGCGGTGTCGGCGCGGCCTGCGCGATTGCCTCGCCAGTCGAGGCTCCGAACACCGCGGCGCCGACGGCGCCCAGGCCGAGGTTGCGGACGAAGGCCCGGCGCCCGGCTTCCATGTTGATCTTCGGGCGGCCGTCGCTCGCGTCGCGAGGCGACATTTGCCCTTCGCGGGGCGACACTAGCCCATCGCGGGACGACATTAGCCCGTCGCGGGACGACATCAGAACGTCATCGGTCATCTTGAAAGTCTCCGTGCGCTTGGTCAGCGGCAATGGGAAAAACGCCTCCGAAGGCTCTGCTAGTTGATGGTGCCGTTCACCCCGTTGGGGAAGAATTGCCCCGAGGTCGCGTTCTGGGCGCCGTAGGCGATGTTCAAGACCTCGCGCGGAGTTCGCGCGAACACGAGGCTATTGCCATCCGCGGGCACGATGTTCGCGGCGCCATTGACCTGGATCGGCTGATCGTCCGGCGGATTGGCGTTGTCGGACAGCTTGGTGCGGAGCGCGGAGATCAGCGCGGTGTTGGTGAAGATGACCGACTGCCCCGCCGCGGCGAGCGCGTAGAGCTTCACGCGGATCATGCCCGCTTGGTACGATTCGGCGCCGAGCAGACCCGCGGCCGCATCAAGGTTGGCGGGGCTTGTCAGCAACGGCGCGGCGCCGTGTAAGGCGGTCACGCAGACGTCCTCGAGGACATAGGCGCCGAGCAGGAAGCTAGTGTCATCGGCAAAGACGTTGAAGGCTCCCGGGATGCCGGCAGCTGCCGCAGCCGCCGCAAAGGCCGGCGCCAGGCTGATCGCAGGCTGGGCGATCGCCGATGCGCCAAGCGCGGTGCGAACGGCCATCACATGGCCCAGCTCATCCGCGGCAAGCTGCTTCGCGTACGCCTTGACGAACTTGGAAGAAAAATTGACCTTTGCACCGCCGCTGACGGCACCCTGAGGGCCAGTGCCGGTGAGCAAGCCGGCAGCGATGCCCTTGCCCGTCGTGGCGTAGGCATAGAATTGCGCCCCGAGATACTCGAAGTTCAAAGCGAAATTCATGATCGCCACGTCGGTGATTGCCTGGGCGCTCGCCTGGCCACCCATCAGCGCCATGCCTGCCGCGCCGAGGCCGAGAGCGCCGATGAAAGCGCGTCGCCCCGCTGCGAAGTCGAAGATCGGACGTTCGTCCGTGACCATCTTTCTCTCCCAGATATCGTTGAAGCTACTCAGCCAAAGCCCGAAGGCGACCGCCGCAGTGTCGTTGGTAAAAAAACAATCTCGTGTGAGCGACATTGGAACGGCGCGCCACCGGCATCAAGGACCAGAACGCCGCAGAGGCCAAATGACGAAATGCTGTAGTTTAAATGCAACAAGTATCCGCGACAAACTAGCGGTCGATTAGCAATTGATAATGCGGCTAGGGGCTATAAACGCGGAAGCTGCGAAGTCAGAGGCGGCGGACATTCGCGTGCATTGAGTGAAACGTCCGGTTCGCTGCCGGATTCCAGCGACAAACCGCAGCCTCATCCGGCGCAAGTATGAACATTATTTAGCGGCAGTCGAAATCAGCCAAGGTGAGCTTGTCCGTCACCGAAACCGGCCAACCCCACGCCGACCAACCTGGTGTCAACGAATGGCGTGCCCTGAAGTCCGCTCGATGTCGTCAGGTAGCTCGATGTCTTCCGGCGCGATTAAATCGGGTGGCTCCATGGCGACGGGCGGCGGGACAGGTGCCAAATCCACCGCGATCGGAGGTCCTTCCGGCGGCTCGCCGGGCGAAAACTGATCTTTGCAACCAAGTCGTACCCCGCCTTAGGTCAAGCCCGGGCGGGGCTTCTCAGCCCTCGGTGCTGCCAAAGCAGGTCACCTGCCATCTCCCACGACAGCGAGCGGCGCTCGTATTCGAGCCATATCGCGCTCAAATGCTCATCGACCGCCTCGGCCACGACCGAGCAGTTAGAAGCCGCCGCAGCAAGCCTCAGACTGAACTCCAGGCGGAGCGCATGATCAGAGAGAACGGCGGCGGGGCAGGCGTACGCCCTTGAAAGCGCGCAACACGATTCGACGGTTCTTCGCCAGCGACTGGACAGCCGCGGCGATCGGCGCGCTTATCGTCGGCCTCCATGGATCTGGTTGACACACAGCGCCTATCGCGCCGACGTCATCTCAGGCTTTGGCGTCGCCCTCGCCGACCTCGGCGTATTCGTCACGGCACAGCCGTTCATCAGGCAAGGCATCACGCGCACCGCTCATCAGCAGTACAACGTGGACTCCGAAACAAAGCCGAAGAACTCTGAGCGCGCCAGTCGACGAAGCCGAACGACACGCCCTCAAAGAGCGCGTCGTGGGGATCGTCCTGATCGCGCTAGGAACGCTTTTCAATGGCTATGCAGGAGCCCTCGATCATTTGCTGTCGTCACGTTGATCGCCATTAAGCCGCCGGGCATTAGCTAACTGTTGGGCGCGTCAACAGTCTCACGCAGTCGTGGCACCATAGGACATCCTGCGCTGATTTATCAAATGATAGTGATTGCACTGCGATTCGAGCTAGCAGGACGACGAAGGAGACTAAGACATGGCTGGATCGAACTCGTCGCAACAACACGTGCTCGCCAATTTGGAACGCGTAAAGGATCGACCTTATTAGGTCGTCGTAAGCTCGCCTCATAAACGATATGAGCTGGACGGGCAGGATTGCTCGCAAGAAGTGACGGGGCTTGTTATTCGAGGATTGGTAAGTGTCTCGAACGATGGGAGTTTGATCGCTGTAGTAGAAAGGTTCACTACCTCCAGTCTATTGACAGGAGGCGGGAGGCAGGCGCCAAAAGATAAAGTATTGGACCAAATCCGTGCAACGCTGATGGCACCGGTGCAAAAGCATAAAGATCCGCAAGCAGCGTCGCGAGCTGATAGGCTACCATCCTCTCGCGACCGGTAAATATCTCGGCGCCATGTACTTTTGAACCAGCTATACCGCCTTCTTGATCATGTCCGCGACAGTTACAACCGGTCCGAACTCCACGCCGTCCTTCTCGATCGACACGGAAGCCGCTGGATCGGAGGCATCTGCTTTCTCTTCGACCACCTTCCCCGCGTAAATAAGCGCTTCCTGATCTGTGGCGCCTCCGCAGGTGTAGGTGTTTTTTTCGCCGGTGGTCGAGGTGATCGTCACTGTGTATGTCATTACGCGACTATGCGGCTCCCGCCCTCGCCGTCAATATGACAGGGTTGACTGGCGAGGCACCGCCGAACGAAGGGCATGACCTTCACCTTGGCGCCGAAAGCGACAGGCGTGCCTCGTTCGCGCCGACCTGCTCACGAATGCGGGCGACCATCGCCGAAATGGTACCGCCCAGCATCAAGCCAGTCGACGATTCGAAACCGCGCTGGCCTTCTCAGAGAACATCAACTGGATTTCCTCGAGCGAGTGCAGGCCGCCACCCTGTATAAGGTCAAGACGCTTGCTGATGACGCTGGCTGGCCGATTCGAAGCCGAGCATCGTCAGGCTGTACCAGGGGAAAAACATACTCGTGTCTTACTGGGCACAGCGACATGCCGGCTGCAGCCAACCTGCAGCCGAGACGAAAGGTCCATGCCGCGTTGTTGCAAGCTTCGATCCGGTACTAGGTAGCAAATTCACCAAGCGACGACTGCCGTTATCACCTGGATAATGCTAGACTAGAGTGATCGGATGCGAAAGCTGAGCGACCGCCATTCTGGCAGCCGCGCAGCGTAGTTGATCTCGCCGAATGCCCAACAATGGCCTGGATCGATGTAGCCGCATGCAAATCTATCGAATCTTGAAGGGCGCGGCGGCCCCTACCGACGCTCGCACCTGGGTCATCCAGGTCAAGCCGCGCTACGATTTTGCCGACCGCCGTCCAAGCCTCCGTCATGAAGCGCGGCGTGATCATCCCCACGCAACACCGAGTTCGCGTTGTAGCCGCAGCGCACCAGACTTCCAGTTGGCATCATACGCTTCTATAGCTGCTGTCGCCTCATCCGCAGGACGCGGCTGTGAAAACAGGTAGCCTTGGGCGTGAGAGCATCTTAGCGACGTGAGCATTTGGCGCTGCTCGTCCGTTTCGACGCCTTCCGCGACGATCTGCAAACTCAACGCTTCACCCAGCTTGATGATGGTCTCGATGATCGCAAGCGTACGGTGATGCG
This sequence comes from uncultured Lichenihabitans sp., assembly GCA_965214415.1. GTDB lineage: Bacteria > Pseudomonadota > Alphaproteobacteria > Rhizobiales > Beijerinckiaceae > RH-AL1. Next base: position 2,808,361 of record CBDCBQ010000003.1, on the reverse strand, counting down.
TGAGCATTCTGGCCGTGAAGGATCGGTCGATCTTTATAGCGTCGATTGAGTACTGGTCGATGTAGCTGAGCGACGAGAAGCCGGTACCAAAATCGTCCAGCGCAATGCGGACGCCCGATTCCCGAATTTTCTCGAGCACATTTCCGATCAGCTCGGGCTGCCGGAGGAAAACGCTTTCGGTAATCTCCAACTGAAGCAGTCTCGCATCGAGGCCCGTGTCCGCTAGAATGGTTTGCAACTCAGAAACAAATTCAGGGTCTCGGAGCTCATCCCCTGACACGTTCACGTTCATGCGTAGGCTCATTGCAGGAAAGTGTTCGTTCCAAACTGCGGCCTGTAGGCAAGCCTCCCGCAATACCCAGCGCCCGATATCGCGGATCACCCCAATCTCTTCGGCGATGGGAACGAAATCCAGTGGCGAGACAAGCCCACGGTTGGGATGCTGCCAGCGTACCAGTGCTTCGGCGCCGGTGACGTGTGAGGTCGCTGGATCACATATGAGCTGGAAAAAGATCCTGAATTCGTTCTTTGCAACCGCTTGCCGCAAGTCCATTCGCAAAGCGAGCGCATCGCTGACGTCCTTGTGCATGACATCGGCAAAAATAGCGTAGCCGCCATGATCGCGCTGCTTGGCCTGATACATTGCGATGTCAGCGTTGCGCAGGAACTCCTCCGGCTGAAGAAAGCCACCCGATGAGTGCGCGATGCCGATGCTGCAAGACGGGAACACCCGCTGGGTGCCGAGCATCACAGGCTCGCGCAGCGATTTAACAATCCGCCGAGCCACATCAACACCTGCGTCGACATCGCCGCCTTCGACAAGGACGGCAAACTCGTCGCCGCCGATCCGCGCGAGAACGTCGTCCGGCCGGATGCAATCCTGCAAGCGTCCTGCCGTGACGGTAAGAAGATGATCGCCCGCACGGTGGCCGAGGCTATCGTTGACCAGTTTGAAACCATCAAGGTCTAGAAAGAGAACGGTATTCGAGCCGCCGCCTGCTTGTGCCGCCTCGAGGGCAATCGTTAGCCTGTCCATGAAGTAGGCACGATTGCGCAGCTTGGTGAGATGGTCGTGGAAAGCCTCATAGAGCAGCTGCGCCTCGACGCGTTTTCGCACGCCGATTTCCGCCTCGAGGGCACGATTTTCAGCCTCGGCGATACGGGCGCGCGTCGCGATCTCTTCGCTTTTCTTGCGGTCGCTCACGTCCCGCTGGACGGAGACCCAATGAGTATACCAGCCCTTCTCGTTGGCAACCGGGACAATGCTAAGCTCTATCCAAAACTCAGTTCCGTCTTTGCGACGATTGAGCAATTCGACCTCGACTGGCTGCCAACGCGACAGAGCGTCCTTGAGGCGGGCAAGAGCCTTACGATCTGTATTGACGGCTTGAAGGATGCGTGGCGTCTTGCCTAGAACCTCAGCTTCTAAGTAGCCTGTCGTCTTTTCGAAAGCGCGATTGCAATAGACAATGCGCGGGCCCGGCAGATCGATGGGCTCCGCCTCCGTGATAATGACGGCGTCGTTTGCATTTACGACCACGGACTCGAGGAGCCGAAGGCGCTCGGTGCGAAGGTCGTGCGCTTGCAACCGGACAGGGTTGCGTAAGGACTGAAGATCAAGCGTCGCGGCAAGCTGTGCGGCGTGAGTTCGCAAGACGTACTGCTGAGCCTTGCTGAGCCCGGCGCGCGGCTCTGCGTCACCTATGACCAGGGCACCGATCGCGTTGCCGTTCGCATCATAAACCGGAGTGCCCGATAAAAAACGGACGCGCTCGAAGGCCGCAAGGTTGGAGACATCGGCTTTCCGCAGCCGGTCCGTCGACCGGACATCGTCGATGATTAGGATCTCATCGCGACCAAGAGCAGCAAGTTGCAGCACCAAGGCATTGTCGCTGGCGGGCGTATCAGTGGCTACGGTTCCAAATTGAGCAGCTATCGTGAGATTGGCCCAATCGCCTTGAAGGAAGACAGCGAAACCGCAGTTTGCAGCCAACGCGGCGCTTCTGGCGATCATTTCGCAAGTCAGAAGGTCTCCAGTGCCTATCGAAGCGGGATGACGACCTTTCGATAAATTCACCGGGATCTCCATGGCGGTCGACAAAGTGCTTTGTCCCGTTTACCTGCACAAAATCATCAAACTCTTAATCGGACCTTTGCGTCGCGCTTCAAGAGGTTGGCATGTCCCAGCTGATTGACGTCCCCCCGCTTTCCTCTTCCATTTTGAGAGTGAGTTTTCCGGCATCGTGAACCCCGTGATCGAGGAGCATGCCGTGAAGAAGACCAGGTACACCGAGGAACAGATTGCCTATGCGTTGAAGCAGGCGGAGACGGGCACGGCGGTGGCCGAGGTGATCCCGACGGATGGGGATCTCCGAGCAGACGTTCTAACCGCTGGAAGAAGCTCTATGGCGGTCTCGGCGTGGGCGAGCTGCGGCGGCTGAAGCAGCTCGAGGACGAGAACCGCAACCTCAAGCAGCTGGTCGCCGATCTGAGCCTGGACAAGCACATCCTCCAGGATGTCCTGTCAAAAAAGCTCTGACGCCTGGGCGACGGCGCGAGATGGTCGCGCATGTCCAGGCGTCTCATGGCCTAAGCGAACGGCGCTGCTGCGTGGGCGCTCGGCGTCGATCGCTCGTCGATCCGCTATCGCGAGGCTCTGACGATCGAGGTCGATCACGGGATCAAGGGCGAGCAGGTCGTCGACGCGGTGACACGGATCGCGGTGAGGCGAGGCGCTCCGAGAACCATCCGTGTCTGACAACGGCCCGGAGTTCGTCTCTGAAAGCGCTCGACCGCTGGGCCTACGAGAACGCCGTCACGCTGGACTTCAGCCGGCCTGGCAGGCCAACCGACAACGCCTTCGTGGAATCGTTCAACGGCCGCCTACGCGACGAATGCCTGAACACACATTGGTTCTTGTCGCTGGCCGACGCCAGGACCAAGATCGAGGCTTGGCGGAGGGGACTACAACGAGAGCCGTCCCTCACAACGTCGCTTGGCTGGAAGACGCCGAACGAATACGCTGCCGCGGCGGCTCGGAAAGCCGCCGAATGAACCGCCGGAAACCTCACCTTCAGGGTGGAGGAGAAACCGGGGGACCGTCAGGCCCCCTACGGGTGGCACATCGCGAAGGCGGCGACGTGATCTACCTTTCGAGCTTTGACGCCAGCGGCCAGAGCCTTGCCGACTTTGTCACCAGTCAGTCGCGTCGACCCTGAGGGCGAGTTTCTCTGATGGCGCCCGGCTAAAAGCAGCACGCTCGAGGCCGCCGTCACCAATCAATCAACGGCAGCGGCTCGACTGCCAAGCGCCGTTCGGGTGTTCTCATTTTCCCGGCTACCCCATCTCATGTTTAAGGCTGGTGGCTGACGGCGGCTCGGGACTTCGATCAAATAAGGCGGCTGGTCAAGATACTCGTTCCATTGCCTCGGAATGAGGATTATAAATGAGCGCAGGAGCAAGCAGAGGGTTTTCGCTATATTGAAGCTGACTACTAGCGCAGCGATGGCAACGCCGATGACGGCGGCGAGCAAGCCTAGGATGAAGAGCAGTCCTACATGGTCGAAGACGAACTCAAAGCCCCCTCCGACCAGCATGATGCCAATCCAGAACGCCGCATCGCCGGAAAGCTCCTTGCCAGAGAGAAGGGTGCCAAGGATGACGCCTTCGACCAAGTGATCATGATGACGATGATGGCTCATCGGGCGCCCCCGCTCATTTAAAGATGCTCCTATCAGCGCACGCGTTGCTTGTGATTAGCCCCAGCTTCAGCTTAGCGGAACTTCCGACCGCATAGTGCAGAAAGGTCACGGAGAGGGGGATCAGCGGCGGTCGGAAGGCAGAGTGAAGGGAACGTTGCCAAACTGGTCGAAAACATTGGACTTCACCGTCTGTGAGGCGGAAAACGGAATAGGCGCCCACTCGAAATGAATTCCGGCTTTATCAATATTTTTGATTTCAAGCAACCACGTCTTTCCAGTACATCGATCTAAAAGTATAGGTGCAAGAGGTATTGCTTCCTTAAATTGTTGCATTTGGACCGTGAAACAGGCTGACGGTGGCGGCGGGGGAGTCGGTGTCATTTCTGTTCCCTTATCGACCGTGGAGCATGACGGCGCGCCGCTTCCGTCAGCGCGTGCCACTCGCCACCATCACGAGGTGCGAAGCAACTCCGCTTCACCCTCGGCGATTGGCGCAGCCGGCGCAATTCGGTCCTGGGCGGCGACGATCAACGCCTCGACATCCTGGAAACCACCGCGACCAAATGCGCTTCGGATGCTCGCCTTGATCCGCCTCTTACGATCGACCGCCAGGGCCTGCGCCGCCACCGCGTAGCCGTTGGCGAGTCGCTGCTTCAGCGTCTGCGCCTCCTCTGGCGAAAGCGATGGTCGAACAATCGCGGTCCGATTGCGGCTCCCTTTCGGGCGACCTCGGCCGCGGTAGTGGGTCAGTTTGAAAAATCAGACGTGACCTCAACGGTGACGCTTTTACCGTCGTCGGAACGCCGCACCACGTAGTCAATGGCTTTCGGGTTTTTGAACTGGTTATTCAAATTATAGAGATCGTTATCCGGCTGTGTGGCCACAAGCTTTCCAGTAGCATTCAAACCCATGTCAAGTTTTGCCAAGGCGGAACAAAAATTAGCATTTTGTTCTGTTTTAGTCGTAGATATTCCGTCTAGAACGGCCGTTGCCTTTCCGTTGTCTATGAACATTTTGAGAAAATCCGATTTTCCAAGTGATTGTCTGAAGATTTTCGTGACGAGATCACGCGCTTGGTCGGAAGAGCACGAAGGCGTTTCCGACCCGCAACTCGTCACTCCCAGAAACGCTGAAGTCAAAGTAAGGACTTAGAGCTTCGTTTTTTCATATGACCCGCGCTTTTTTGCAGGTCCTTCCGCGGTAGACGCCGACGATGAGATCGACGCGCGCGGCGCTCTTGGCCGAGATCGGCCAGAAACCCAGCGTGCGATGCGCCAGCACGTCCGCATCGTCCTTGATCTGCGGATAGGGCGGCAGGTTCGGCCCGCCGTTCAGGCTGACGAACAGGATCGTCTCGGAGATAGCCGAGCGGCTGACGGGCGTCGCGTACCTTGCGTCGAGCTCGTCGGCGGGCAGCCACACGTCGCGATCGCCTTGACCCCGAACCGCGTTCGTCAACGGCCTGAAGTCGAGGGTGGCGATCAGGATCGCCTCCAGACGCAAGGCCTCGTCGGTCTTCAGACCGGGCTACAATGAAGACCGGCGGTGGCCGGCTGGTCGCCTCCCGCACTTCGCGGATGGTCGACAGCTTCAAGAGCGATTCCGTCAGCTCCGCACCCTCCAAGGTTAATGACGAGCTTGCGGAGCGCGTGCTGGGCTCTCTCGATCTCGCCGGCCAGGTCGGCACGCTTGCGGATGAGGCCGGATCGGACGTGTATTCCATGCCGGAAACCTACCGCGTCTCACATGTGAGCGGCGTGTCAGCTAGGTTTTCTGTAGGTGTGTTTGCTACCGAATTGCCGTGCAACTTCTTCAGTGCTTCGACGGTCATGGCGGATCTCCTTGGTGCGAGCGGCAACGAAAGGTTGCTTGCACCCTCCGCGCCTTCGTCGGTCTTTTAAGAGGGAGCTGCCCAGCGACTTGTGATCGGTTCGCTGGGCGGCCGGTCTCAAGACGGCTGTTTTGATGGTTCGCGTTCAACCTCCTTATCGTCTTGAGGCGGAGGCTCGGCGGCCTTCTCGTTGTTCGGCTTCAAGCCGCCGTGCTCTGTATCCGACGGCAGCGGCGTGTCATCGTCTGTCATGGCATTCTCCCTCGGGTAGCTAGCGGCAACCCCGCACCTGCAACGCGATGGCGCGTGAAAGGCCGCATACGACGCGCCTCGCGGACGCGCTGGCAAACGCTGCTAAGCGCGCCTTAATGGCACTGGGCCATGCTCGCCGCCATGCCAAAGCCGCCGCGGCGTCCGCCCGCTCCTCGAGCCCGCAAAACCGATGTTGCTTCCGAGCGCGTCGGCAGCCCCGCGATCGTCGCCAAGCCGGCGGACCCGCGCCAGGCCGGTCTCTTCGACGAGCCGCTTCCAAAATGGATCAAGCCGTGCCTGCCGACGCTCGTCGACAAGCCTCCTGTCGGGCCGCAGTGGGTGCACGAGATCAAGTGGGACGGCTACCGCGTTTCCGCCTCCGTCGCGGGCAGCAACGCGACGATCCGCACCCGCAACGGTCACGACTGGACGAAGCGCTTCCCGGCGATCACCCGTGCAGTGGAAGCCCTGAAGGTGCGATCGGCCGTGATCGATGGCGAGGCGGTGATCCTCGACGAGCGCGGCCGATCAAGCTTCGCCGAGCTGCAGGCGGATCTCGATCGGCACGGGTCCGAGCGCGCCGTGCTCTACGCCTTCGACCTACTCTTCCTCGACGGCGAGCCGCTGTGGAAGAAGCCGCTGGAGGAGCGCCGGCTTGCCCTCGCCTCCATCATCCCACGGGTCCGAGCGCGCCGTGCTCTAGCGATCGGCGATCCTGCTCAGCGAGGACCACGGCGGCCCTGGCGCCGATCTCTTCCGCATCGCGTGCGAGCACGAGCTCGAGGGCATCGTGTCGAAGCGGCTCGACAAGGCGTACCGCTCCGGCCGGCGTACCGAATGGTTGAAGACGAAGTGCGTGCTCTCGGACACCTTTGTGATCGTCGGCTTCCAGCCGGGCACAGGCGCCGTCCGCACGCCGCTCGCCAACATCAAGGTCGCCACCTTTGACGGGACGCGGCTACGCTATGCCGGCGCGGTGGGGACAGGGTTCAGCGAAGCGGTCGCCGCGTCGCTGCGGGCGCGCCTGGACAAAATCGTCGTTTCGAGATGCATCTTGCCCGGTCTGAGGGTGGCGGGCGCCGTCTGGGTCGACCCCAGCCTCCATGCGACGATCGCCTATCGCGGCGTGACGACGGCCGGCGAGCTACGGCACGCGAGCTTCAAGGGCCTGGTAGAAGCCTGACTTTAGGGTGCTGTCATTGACGCTGCCGCAACGTCGGTTGGCGCAGGATCTAGCAGCTCGAGAGCGAAGGCCGACGCCAAAAGGGCGCACAGGAAGACAAGCACGCGACGTCTGGAGCGATGGCGACAGCATCATCGAAGCCATGGCGAAGATTGACCTTCAAAGCAGATAACGAGGGTCATGCTCGAGAGTAGATTTTTGGCAATTCTCTGAATTTGTGTGTATACTCCACACAGCTCAATTTGGCTTGTAATAGAGGCGTGATCCCCGTGGTTCCATCTTTAAAAACGCTTCCCTGAAGCTGCGTGTCCCTGTATCCGGGGGGTGCGTCTAACGTCGACCCCAACGGCGATTGCAACATTGTAATCCGCAAAGGTGTCGCCAACGGCGCCTTATGACAATTGGAGGCGTAATGGAGCTCGATCCGCGCATATCGTCGCGCCTGGAAAATACGCGAGAGACCTTAGCCGCAACGGATAGCCTTCTGCCCCACAAACGTCTCGCCGCCTGCTACGCCCTTTTTCGAGAGCGTTTCGGGCCACAAAGCCTGCAAAGTCTGTCGGGCGTTGCGCTGCTAGAGACGATGCACCTCCACGCCAACCACGACAGCCTTGTCTACTGGCTCGAATTCAAGGACGACGAAGAATTCCCGGCCCGCTTCGGGAGTATCGCCGGCGGCAGCGCTCTGAAGTTCGGGATCTACCGGCGCAAGGAGACGGGCATCTGGATGACAGGCCATGCCAAGGCCCAGAAAGAACTCACAACCGACCAGGCAATCGCTGTCGCAGAGCGGCACCGCGAACAGCTCGTGGCCGGATCGCGTGCGTTGGACACCTTGCCCACCGGCGCGCGCGAAGCCGACTACATCCATGTTCAGCGCCAGCTTGAGGAGGTCGCGCCCGACGTTCAGGACATGAGCTGGGGCCACAAGTACTTCAGCCTCATGCATCCAGACCTGATCGACGATTTTCACACCGTCGACTTCCAGCATTTTCACCTGATCAAGTGCCTCCAGGCGCCGCCGCAGGATAGAGGGAGATACCTTGCTGCCCGTCAGTTCGTGGAGATCGCTGAAGCCTTTAATCTCCCGCTCAATCACCTGACGACGGTCCTGAACCGGGCGAACGGACGACCGCGCAATGCATGGCGCATAGGCACGCGAGTTTCCGTCGACGGAGTGGACAACGTCCTCGTCTGGCCACAGATGAAGGCCCTCGGCGTTGCCGCGATCGGATGGGACGTCCTCGGCGATCTCTCGGGGGTCGAAGGCGGACAGCCAGGCAAGGGAAAGCTCGCGCAGAGGCTCCAAGACGTCGGCTACTACAAGACCGCCGCGCACGTCGCGTCCAGGAAGGCCGGAGAGATCCTGAACTTCGTCACAGTAATGCAGGACGGCGACCTCGTCGTGGCCGCAGATGGCGAGAACGTGCTTGGCGTCGGCACCGTACTGGGACCCTACCACCACTCCGACGAGACGCTGCCGGGTGCCCCCCATCGACGACCCGTGGCTTGGCTTGACACCTCAAAGTGGCGGCTCCCGGATGCCAGGGAGGGGTTGCTGACGACCTTCCGCGTGCTCGACAAGGACGAGAACCTCATCGCGCTCGAACGCAAGCTGCTCAACCCTCAGGTCGACAAATCGCAAGGCGAGGAACAGCAAGTCGAGGCACCGCCGAACGCAAAGCCAGGCGCTTTGAGGGCCGCGATCCGCCTGACCGGCATACAGGGACAAATCCAGGACGTCCTGGAGCGCAAGTACCAGGCGATCGTGTATGGGCCGCCCGGCACCGGGAAGACGCACTGGGCTGTCCGTACGGCGAAAGACCTTGCCGCGGCGGCGGCCTTCGGCAGGCTCTATGCGGATCTCGACGTCGTCGAAGAGGCGGAAATCGATGGACACGAGGGCGCGGGTGGACTCGTGCGCACGTGTACCTTCCATCCGGGCTACGGCTACGAGGATTTTCTGGAAGGATTCAGACCCGCAACCTCGGCCGCGCAGCAGCTGACCTTTACGCTCCGAGCAGGGCTGTTCAAAAGTCTCTGCTCCGACGCGGCGGCAGAGAAGGATCGCGAATTCTTCCTCGTTATCGATGAGATCAACCGCGGCGACATCCCGCGCATCTTCGGCGAGCTCATCACCCTTCTGGAGCGCGATAAGCGCGGCCGATTCCTCCACCTCCCGGTATCCGGCGAACGTTTCGCGGTGCCGGGTAATGTGCGCATCATCGGCACCATGAACACTGCCGACCGGTCGATCGCTCTGCTCGATACCGCGCTCAGGCGACGGTTCGGCTTCGTCGAGCTACTACCCGACCACACGACGCTCGCGGACGCGGTCGTGGGCGGCGTTCCCCTCGGAGCCTGGCTGCAGGCCGTAAACGCCGTGGTGCGCGCTCACGTCGGACGCGACGCGCGCAATCTCCAAATCGGGCACGCCTTCCTGCTCGAAGGCGAAAAGCCAGTCACCGATCCGGCGAAGTTCGCTCGCATCGTCGCCGAGGACATCGTGCCACTTCTCGAGGAGTACTGCTACGAGGACTATGTGAAGCTTGAGAAGATTCTTGGGAAGGGGCTTGTTGACGTTGCGGGTCAGCGCGTCCGGAGCGAGCTCTTCGGCCCGGCGCGCATCGACGACCTCATGCTCGCGCTCCTGCAGCCGTTCACAGACATCGTCACGACGCGCGATGCGACGATCCACGAGGAGGAGTCGCCAACCCTGGAGGACGCGGAGGATTCCGTCGACGAGACCGCCCCTTGAGCGGACAGATAGAGCTGCGCCTAAACGAATGGAGCGAGGCGCATCCCGATGAGTGCGAGAAACTGCGCGGGCTCACCCTGCCTTCCGAACTGCGACCCATGCTCGACGCACTGGCACGCGCGGGCCGGATGACGGTTCTCGAACTCGCGCGCGGCGTCCAAATCTCGACCACGTCCTGGATCGGCCGGCTCCGGCTCGGTGATCTAACGCTCACTGTCGCGCCCAAAATCGACGGCATGCCGCTGACGGTCCTGTTGCGCTACACCTATGGCCTGCGCGACCTCAAGCTCCACGAGCACGCGCTACATGCGTCCATCGCTGGCGGACTTCAGGATCTCCTTGTGCTCCAGCTCGTGAGAGAGGCCAGGGAGCTGATCGCCCGCGGCCTCCACCGCGACTACGAGATGCAGTTTGGAGACCTGTCGATGCCCCGCGGCCGCATCGCCTTCGCGAGGCTGGCGGTCACCTATGGCCGCGCACGTGCTGTCCTGCCGTGCGACCACCATCCCCGCACCCTCGCCAACAGCTTAAACCTTGCGCTGCACGGCGCCCTCGCGTTGGGCGCGCGGATTGCCGGCAATCCCGATCTACGCTTCGATGCCTGGCGCCTCGCGCAATTACTTGCCGACGACCTTCCTAAGCTCGATCTAACGCCGGGCCGGCTCGAGGCCGCCGAGGCGCAGATGGACCGTCGCAGCACGGCCTACGGTCCTGCGCTGCGTCTCGCCCGCCTGCTCCTCGAAGGTGCCGGCCTGGCGCTCGAGAATGGCGAGCCAAGCCTGCCGCTCCCGGGCTTCCTCTTCGACATGAACATTTTCTTCCAATCGCTCCTCGCGAAGTTTCTCGACGAGCATCTTCAGGGCGTGAGGGTGGTCGAAGAGCGACCCCTGCGCGACATCTACAGTTGGGATGGCGAAAGAAACCCTCGCGGATGGATAGCGCCCAAACCACGCCCTGACATCCTGATTATGGAGGGCAAGAGGGTAAAGGCCGTGCTCGATGCGAAGTATCGGGATCTTTGGATTCGCAGGCTGCCGAGAGAGATGCTGTATCAGCTCACCTTGTATGCGCTCGGGCACAAGGGGTTCACGCGCGAGGCTACCATAATCTACCCCTCGACGACCGGCATTTTGCCCGATCAGGCGGTTTCGCTGCGCGACCCGTGGTTGGGAAACGCAACGGCGACGGTGGTCTTGAGGGCTTGCGATCTCGTCGCCATGTCCAATGCTCTTTATGATCAACACGACCGACACTCGGTGGTCCGTGCGGACATAGCGAACCGTCTTGCATTCGGCCCGCAGAGCATGAGTGCCGCCTCTGCCGGCTAAAGCCTTGTGACAAACCCGTACCTCGTGTGCCGAACCGTGGTCACATACGGCGTTATGTTTGCATTGAGCAACCTTTGCAGAAATAGCGATAAATAGCGATGTCGCGAGGATCAAAACCGGGCGAACGCCGTGGCGGCCGTAAGAAGGGCACGCCAAACCGAGCATCTGCCGCCGTACGAGCGCAGGCAGCGGCGTCGGGTCTGCTGCCGCACGAGTTCTTGCTTGCCGTCAGCCGCGGTGAAGCGATCGATGGACATGTGCCGACGTTCGCCGAGCGTGTCGATGCAGCTGCCCGGGCTGCGCCGTATTATGCCGCGCGCCTCGCCTCGATTGAGAGCACCGGAAAGGGCGGCGGTCCAATTGAGTTCGCCAACATGACCGATGAACAACTTAGACAGGGAATTGCCGAAAGGCTCGAGGGGCTTGGCTTCGTCACCGCGCGGCGGGCCCGGTCACACTGATGCCCGTCCTCCCGAATGCACGGCATGAGCAGTTCGCGCAGCAGCTTGCTCAGGGCAGGACAGCGGACGAGGCTTACACACTCGCGGGCTACAAAACTGACCGCCATCATGCCTGCCGGCTGGCAACAAAGGGCCACGTCAGGGATCGTCTTGCGGAATTACAGCAGCGCTCCTCTGAGCGAGCAGAGATCACCAAGGATCGGCTGACCGCGATGTACCTCGAGGATCGGGCACTCGCCTACAAGCTCGGACAGGCCGGGGCTGCCAGGAGCGCGACTGACTCGCTTGCGAAGCTGCACGGCTTATTGGTGAATAAGGTTGAGGTCGGTAACCCTGGCGATTTCGCGCGGATGAGTGACGACGAACTCGAGGCATTCATCGCTGCGCGCAGCCATTTGGTTTGCGGCAAAGTCCACTGATGCGCTTGGGGGCTGTCTGGGCGTAGCCAACGCGCCTCGTTAGGATGGCTGAGCGGCCGCTACGTGCATCTTGAATTGCTGGCCACCACGTTAGACCGCCCTCGTGCTCGACCGCAGTCCCAGGGCCGCCCTGGCTTTGCCAACGGTGGTTGGCGAGCACTGAAGCGACCTCGCAATATCGCGGTCGCTTCTGGACGGATCCGCATTGAGCGCGGTTTGGATCCGATCCGCGGCATCAGACGGAGCATGTGGCCTCGCGGTGGACGGTTGCGATTGAGCCGCAACGGCCATCGCCGCGATATCTCGGAACAAGGCGTCGTCGACACGAGGATCGTCGACGTCGGCTTCACGGTACATTGCGAACCGGCCGTGCAGGTCCACTATGTTCGTGACGCGGATCTCGTGCATCGCGAGATCGTGGACGATCGCGGCACGCACCTCGGCAACGAGGTCGAGTTGGATATCGCCGCAGACCGCACCGTCCAGGCTGACGACGTCCTCGAGTTCACGATTGCGATCTGTCCAATACGCGTGCTCACGCCTTGACTCTGCAAAACTCACCGGCAGCGGGAGAGCAGCTCGAATTGCCTCGAGCACATGCGCGGGCATGGATCTGTAATCGGCACCCGCTCCGCTCCATCCGTCCACTTGGTACGTCCAGCGCGGGTTGCTCGCGTGGCAGGTCCGCCAAGGCGCGACCGCGGTTAGCAGCTTCGACTCACGCTGGCATGGCGCAACGGCGGCATCGACGCTGCCGTATTTCTCGATGATCGTTTCTCGACGCTGGCGCCAAGCGGCGACCTCAGCGCCATCGGCCTTTGCCGACTGAGCGTAGTCGAGAGCGTCCATGTCAGGCGGCCTCCAACAGTCGCTCGGGCACACGACAGCCCGGCGCGCCAGGCGGCGGTCCGATGCGGTCCGATGGCCACGTCGTCGGGTCGACCCGCCAGCGGTCGATTGCGGCAATCCGCGCGCTCATGCGGGATACCCTCGTTCATAGTCGGTCGAGCGGTAGGCGCCCTTCGACAAATCGAAGTCGAGCCCAAGCTTGCACGGATAGCCCAGCTCTTCGAAGCGCGCCTTTCGGTGGTAGAGCACCGCCTCCGTCTTGCGGCTCGTGCCGTCGAACACCTCGGGCCTATGGATCACGAAGCCCTGATCGACCGCGTTCTCCCAGTGCTTCGAACCGCTGATATCTTCAAGGCCGGGCGCCTTACCGCGGCGCTGCGCATCCATCTTCGCGGGGTGCGCGAGGATCTGCACGTGGACGTCGAGGTCGTGGGCGAAGGCGTGCAGTGCACGGAGGCAACGGCCGATGTAATCCGTCTCGCTCTCGCGGTCGGCTCGGGCGCCTTCAAGCCTATTCCAAGGATCGACTTGGATCACCCGCGCCCCATGCCGGACGACTGCAATCTCGGCCGTGTCGAGAAGCCAACCGAGCGTAGGCTTTTGATCGGGATGCGCGAGGAAACGATAATGTTCGTCGATCCACGCGTCCGCCGCGGCTATCTCGGCCCTCGTAAGGTCTCTCTCGAGGGCGCCGCAAAACAGGCTTCGCAACTGCCGGCGCATGTGTGGCTTGGGCCGCGTCTCGAAGGATGCGCAGCACACAACGAGATCGTAGCGCCGCGCAACCTGGAACCAGACCTGAGACCAGAAAGCCGTCTTGCCATGGCCCGGGTGTCCGGTTCCAACGGACAGGGTGCGCGGCGCGAGTTTGAGCTTGCCTTCCCATTCGGGAAAGCCCGGGTCCCAAAGCGTGAGCGGCGCCGGCTCCGGCATCTCGCTCAGGCGGTAGAGGCCATCCGCGGGCCAAGGGAGCGAGCCGTTTTCGACACGATCCTTGAGACCGGTAGGTCCCTCGTGCATCAGCACGTCACCAGCGTCCTTCGCCCCCTCGGGCCAGTTGACGAAGTGGAACCGCGCCGCGCCGAATAGGCGGACCATGTCGCTGCGAAGAGCAAGACCAGGCGCGTCGCTGTCACCACACCAGACGATTGCCTCGGCGCGGTTAAGGCCGGCAGCGAGCGCATCATCAACGTAACTGTAGGCGCGCTGCCGTTTCGGGTCCTCGGCCTCGTGCGTTTTCGCGCCGTTCGGCACCGACAGCACTGCCTCTTCCGAGATGCCGGCTTCGACAAGCGCGCAAGCGTCGAGTTCGCCTTCGACGACGTAGACCCGATCGACACGCTGCGCCTTGATGCCACCGAGCACGCGCTCGATGTTCCAGAAAGCGAGCTTGAGGCCTTTGCCAGCGACGAAGGCCTTCTCTGGCACTGCTCGGGCTTTCCAGCCGGCGCCGTAGCGAAAGACCAGCGCTGGCGCCTTTCGCGCAAGGTCAGGGAAAAACACCGCCCCATCGAAGCCGACGTCGAGCCGTGCCAAGGTCGCAGGGCTGATGCGGCGGTGCTCGGTTGCCCATCTGGCGGCCGCGTTCGACGCGATCGTAGAACTCGCCACCCGACCATCCACAGTGCCAGCAATTCCACTGGACGCCTGCATGGTCGATCGAGACAGAGAGGCATGGGTCTCGTCGCTTTCGTCGCGTCGGGCTGCACTCTGGGCAGATCGTTCGATTGTTTCCATGGGTATTCCGCTTCAGGTCAATGCGATTGTTTTGGAGAATTTCGGTCGAGGTGTGCATCAGCTCACCACGCTTCGCCGCGTTCGCGGGCTGAGAGCTGCGCGCCGTCACGGTCGCGACCGGCGATGATGGCGCCGAGGTACTCGCGAGGATCGCCGGCCTGAGACGCCATCTCGAGCGCGGCGCGTGCGAGCGCGACGTTCTCCCCCTTCGCCATCAGCACCTTGCGAATTAGCCCGCCGGAGGTTTTGCCGAGAACCTCCTTGCCGCGGCGGAAGAGTTCGGCCTGAGGCGCAGGAACGACTTCGGCGGGGGGCTTGTCGTCGGCATTGCCGTCGCGAAGCGGCGGGCCAGCGGCATCTTTACTTTTATTACCTACCGTACCGTACCGTATCGTATCTTCCGCGACGAAACGCGTTTCAGACTGCGTCTCGTTTTCCGTTTCTTTGATCGTGTCGGTTGGTGTTTCGTCGGACGTTTCGGCGTGCTGGAGACGCCATTGCCGAAGTCGTTCGGCGTCCTTCTCTCGCCGCCCCAAGTACGTCGTCTTGCGACCGAAGGCGCGGGTCGCCTCTTCGGCGAGAACGCGATGGTACAGGCGTCCGTCGCTGCACTTTGTGAAGCCGCGGAGGATCTCTGCCTTGAGCTTGCGATAGCGAGCAGCCGGCAGGCGCGAGTAGGCGGCGATGACGCGATCGTCGTCTGGGAGGCTGGCCGCCGGCTTTTGTTTCCAAGCGCGGCACCACAAGAACAAACAGGCGCCGACGACCTCATGGCTGGACAGCGCAACGAGTTCAGACGCCATCAGGCGCTCGACGTTCAACATGAAGCCATCAAGGTCGCGGACATCGACGTTGGCGGCGACAAGGGGCGAAGGCAATGACTTGTCGGTCACGCGCGCCCCCGATCATTGGTGTGGTCACGGACGGGTATGCCGTCAACAGCCCAATCGCTGGCGGCCAAGAGGGCATCCGCGTGGGTAGCGCCATCACACACGCAGGCGCAGCCTTCGTGGTCGATGTACTCGAGGAAGAAAGTGCGGACCGGACTTAGGCAGCTGGTGACGGCAGTGCCTGCGGCCGAGACGCGACGCGTCTTGGTAACGTCGCAGGAGACGATCCTCACGTACGGCTTAGTGGGGAATAGGATGATTGTCATGCTGCAGCCCTCGCCTGCAGCCGGTCGAAGATGTCGGCGATCCATGCGGCCTGCCGTGATGACGGGCTGTAGGAAAAACCCTTAGCGCACATCGCGGCGACGAAAGCGCGCTCTCGCGGCGTGAGCCGACCGCGGTCGAGATCGCGGCAGCCGCGCGCCGTGTCACCGAAGGACGACGAGTACGACGTCGAAGCGGCCCGGGCGTAGCTAGCCGCCGTCGGTGGAGGTGGCGCCGAACACGCAGCGGCAAGGTCATGTAGATCGAGGCCGACTGCGCGAAGCGATCGCACGATAGCATCGCGAGTCGCGACGAGTTCGCCATCGTGGTTGGTTCCGAGGCGCGGGATAAGCCGGCTGACAATAGGCGGGAAGCGGGTCATCTGGCGCCTCCCCCGATCCACGGTATCCATCCAGCGGTGGACGGATATTTAGTTACTAGGCGAACTATTGAGAGTTTCATCGGCGTGATCCTGATTAAAGGGACGCCGGGCGGAAATGGCTTGCTCGGAAATCGGGGATGCGGTAACCGATGGCTGCGACACGCATCGATTTACTGCACGCCGGGCCGGGCAACCGCGCCCGGCGATCTATTTTGAAGTGGAGGTCTCGGCCTTGTCTGTTACGGGGGCTCGCAATTGGCGGAATACCTCTTGGGCTTCAGCCGAGCCAATCGCGGCGGCAAGCTGCGCGCCCAATATGAGGTGCGCGTCGGGGATCGACTTGAGCAGCTCGGCGAAGGTTGGGATGCGAATGTCGGCCATCATGCGGCCCTCGCTTCAGATCCCGGATAGGACGTTGATCGACGCTCGCAATCTTCGATATACTCGTCCAACGCGCTTCGCTTGTAGCGAACCGAGCGGGACATCTTGACATATTTAGGGCCGTTCCCAATAAGTCTTGATTTTGACAACCAGGACTCGGATTTATTTAAATAATTCGCCGCCTCTTTTTGACCCATCAAGGGCTCTCTGGGATGTTCGTTCATGGATTAACCTCTGAGCGATGCGCGAAGAAAGTGCCATTGCACTTACATCACAGTTATCGCTTTGCAATCCGTTGCCGTCAATCCCCGAAAGTGCTATTGCACTTCCGTGGGGTTCTGAGCATGGAAATGAGCGGCGATGAATGATCGAGCGTCCGGCCGAGAGTTTCAAACAAGCGTCCGTGTAGCTCCCGGAGTCAAAGATCGCCTTCGCAACGCAGCTGAAGCGGCCGGGCGGTCGCTTTCAGCGGAGATGCAGGTGCGTTTGGAGCGATCCGTGCTGGATGACGAGCGGGAGCCTCTTCGCGGCGATCCTATGGTGCGGATGATTGCATCCGCTGTAGACATGATACAGCAAAAATCAGGACATCGTTGGTGGGATGATGCAGCGACCGCAGACGGATGCCGTCAAGCTATTTCAGACCTGATGATAATGTTGCCGACGCGAGAGAGTGAAACCGGTCTTGGTAAAGCAGCGCTTTCGATTGATACCAAAGCCATAACTCGAGCCGTTATCGAATTTGAAACGGCTCTTTGCTCTGCGCGCGATACCTTTCGGGATTTGTACGCCAACATTAAAGAACCAGAGTCCAAAAAGCCATTCAGAAATAGAAAACCGTAAGTCTGCTCGAAAGAAAACTCTTTCTACAATGATGATTGTTTCGGTATGAGCGCAACGCAATCGTCGTTGTCTTCTGTGACCAGGCCAAGCCCCTTCGCGATCGCAGCGCCAATTCGTTCGGACGCTTCGCGAACGGGATCGTTGGCAAGATGAGCGTATCGTTGCGTTGTTGCGGCTTGTGTGTGGCCGAGGATGGCTCCGATAACCGGTAAGCTGAGGCCGAGGCCTGCACCGACCGACGCGTGAGAGTGGCGCAAGTCGTGAATGCGAAGCCCATCAAGCAAAGCCGCCTTCCGTATAAATTTCCATGACTTGTTAAGGTCGGCGCGAGGCTTCTCGGGATCGGCACCGAGGATGACGAAAGCGCCCCCGCGAGGTAGTTCGGCGAGAACCTGCATGGCCGGCGCGTTCAACACGACGGCTTTCTGCCCCGTCTTGGAGTCCGGCAACAGCAGGAGCCCACGCGCAAGGTCGACTTGGTCCCATCGCAAATTGAGGATTTCGCCGAGCCGGGCCCCTGTGAGGATAAGGAGGCGGATCGCGGCTGCCGGGTACGGCCCAAAACGGCTAGTGTCGACGAGCGCCTTACCGAGCCGGTCGAGTTCGCCGTCGCTCAAGAAGCGCTGGCGGCCGTCTTCCCGGTACCGCTCGATAGATTTGGCCGGGTTGGTGCCGGGCGGGACGATTTGTCTTTTGGCCGCCCAGCCGTACATCGCGCTCAGGACCGCGATGGTCCTGTTGGCCAGGAACGGCTTATCACTCAAGTCTCGGTGGATCTTCGCAACCTCGGCTGGCAGCACCTTTGCCGCCTTGCGCTTTCCAAGGACGGGTTTGAGGACCCGGGTTAGGAGGTCGTCGTATTGCGAGACCGTCTTCTTCTTCTTCGTCTTCGTGATGTCTTCGAGGTAAGCGGCGATGAGGTCGGCGAGGGTATCCGCGATCTTATCCGCGGCTCGAGCCGCCGCGGGATCGAGCCCGCGTGTCACGTCGGCCAGCACCTTCTTAGCATCCTGGCGCGCCTGGTCTGGCGTGAGTGCACCGTGCTTTCCGAGCGTCATCGTCCGCTTCGGCGCCGTGCGGCCGCGGCCAGCCCGGTATTGAACGACGTAGGTTTTCACGCCGGTCCGCGAGACCCGAAGGGCAAATCCCTTCAGGTCTTCGTCGTAAAGCCACCGCTCACGCTCCGGATCGGGCATGGCGGCATCGACAGCTCGTTTGGTCAGCTTGGGCATGCTCGGTGTCTTTGAGGGCACCGCGAGGGCACCGATTTTGAAAGGCAAGGAACGTTCGGGAAACTCCTGACTATCGCAAAACCCTGTCACGACGGCCGAAATCATCGTACAGGAATCGACAGGAATTCAAAGGAAACTGAGGCATGATAACTCTTAATCAGCGGGTCCACAGTTCGAGCCTGTGTGCGCCCACCATCGAAATCAATAACTTAGCGCAAACTGGTTTGGCGCAGCTTTCGACCTGGGTAACATTGCGGGTAACGCATCGGAACGCGAACGAAGCGAGCGGCGGTTGAACATTGGTGGGAGCCTGATGCGGGCCGATGACAGTCCGCGGCCGGCGAAGCAGATAGAAGTCCTTCAACGATTTCGACCGAGGCCCCCACGATGGATATGCGCAGCCCGCCGGCGGCCCGCCGCAAGCCGACCCTTACTCAGCCCCGACTCGAACGACATCTCTGGCAGGCGGCAGACATCCTGCGAGGCCACGTCGATGCAGGAAAGTTCAAGGACTACATCTTTGCCCTGCTGTTCTACGACGCATCTGCGAGCCGTCGAGGACGCCAACCTTCGTCTGCGGGGCATGTTCGGCGACGTGGACTTCGCCAATCAGGAGCGCTTTCCGGACGCACGGCTGGAGCGGCTGTCGTTGATGGGAAACAGCGCTTGACAACGCTGGCGCGACTTGAGGCAGCTCGCCAAGGCATCAGGTTGCAGCATCCAGGTGGACACTGCAACCTGTGGCCCGATTCTAGCTGGTCAGGTCGAGATAGTGGTCGGCCTTGTAGGCCTTTTCGAAGGCCTCCCGATCCTGCTCGCTTCGGAATCTCACCCGTACTCGACCGTTGAAGTCGTCGATCTGGCAGGCTTGACCGCGCGTTTTCGCGGCGATGTATCGTCGATGATGCAGCGGCATTTCATCCGTAGAGTGATCGTAGGTCTTGCGCATGGAAGTGGCTCCTATGAGCGTAGTCGCTCGATGGGCCACCCCTCTCAGGCCGGAAGCTTAGTCGCGTCAGAACGCCGCACCTAGGCCGCCTCGCGTCACGTTATGTCAAATGAGCTATTTTCGTTCCTGGAAGAGAAGCCCAAATGCGCGATGACGTGATCGCAGCGCTTTCATACCTGTCGCCTGCGGCTCTCGAACGCCTCCACTATAAGCATGGCATCGAATGGCATAAAGACTTCGCGCTAAGTCATAGCGCAGAATTAGCTACCGATACAAAACCTTGAAGATCTTATTATTTGATTTGTATAAGGAAGACATCGACCTGACGCAGTTGTCACTTGATGCATTTGGAGAGGAGACAGCCTACTGATTAAATCGAGCGTTGCAGACCTGATTTTTGTGAAAACGATCAAGTCGACGATAATCGGATAATCGAAGCTTCAAGCCTTAAAGATAGAAGCATGGCACTGTCGGGTTCACAGAATCACGTTTTTGATTTTCTTCTTAGTACGTTGCTTTTGCCGCTCGCGCATACGCCGATCTCCAAGCGGCGCGCTTCCGACGACGCCATTTCTCGCCTGTACGGCGCCAAATGGTGCTCGACGCACACACCCAGCGTCACGCGGCCCGGTCCAGTCGGCGAAGCCATGACGCGGGCCTTCACCGACGAGGGCTATCCTCTGGTGACGCAGGCAATAACCGGACCTTCGCTCATAGAGGTCTACCCGCATCCAGCGCTTGTCGAACTCGCAACGGCAGATCGAAGACTGCCCTACAAAGCGCAGAAGACGCGGTCGTATTGGCCGGGTCTAGGGCCCGCCGAAAGAAGACGCGCGCTCCTCGATACCTGGGAGGAGATCGTCACGCTCCTCGACCGGCAGATCATCAACACCCGCGCGCTTCTTCCGACAATCGAAGCTGCCCATCGCGGAGCCACGCTCAAGGCGTTCGAAGACATGCTCGATGCCGTCGTGTGCGCCTGGATCGGAATCACCGTGCTTGAGGGCCGAGCGGCACCCCACGGCGATGCCGACAGCGCGATCTGGGTTCCGGATAGCCGCGTGTGGTGACCATCGAGGCTCGAAGGTGGCCGATGTCCCGCACAGGCAACCCTTCAGCTAATATCAAAATTATTAGAGAGATCCGGCCCCTATGACAAGATTTTCTTCATTGGTCGATCTGGAAGGCCGCCTAAGCAACGGCAGCGTTTTCGACGCCGAAATCATCGACGGCACGGTTGTCGCCGCGCTGGAAGTGGCACTGAACGCATTTATGGCGCCCAATGCTGCAATGCTTTCTGTAGGCGCTGGCTGCGCCAAAAGATGCGGCGACACTCTCGTTCGGCGCGACAAGGCGATTGAGCGATCTCCGGGCTACCTTGCCGGTCGACTTCACGCCGTGGCGGACTTGCTCGCGCTTGCAGCGCAGCGGTGAGTCATCCCTGATGCCGAACGCGTTGCCGGTCAACGCGTGCATGTCGACAGTGCAAGACCGATAGCTACCTAACCGGCTGCCAACCACAACGGGGGCGCCTGATCCATCTCGATGCGCAATCGCCGCCATTCCATACCGGCAAAGACGGCCTCGGCGTCGGCATTGCCGGTGATCGGCAGTGCCGCCCGAGCCTCGAGCGCAAAGCGACTGGCCAGCACGGGAACAGCATTCCACGCGTCGGTCCACCATGCGATGATCGGATCGCGCGCCTGGGCCAAGACCGCCGACGACGGCAGCCGGTCACGCTTCTCATGTTGGTTCACACGACGTGACGCCGGCATCAGGTTCCAGAGGTCGTTGCAAGGCCATGCCGACCACGGCACCGCATGATCGATGTCGACGCCATCGACGCGAAGTTCGACTCCGGACCAAACACACCGAATAGGTCGCCGTGCAGCCACAAGACGACTGACGGCCCCGCGGGCGAGATCGGTGTTTCTCATAGGCTCCGACCACGCCATGCGCGCCTCGGCCGTCCCCGGCGTAAGGCCACGGCCCTGAGACAACGCGTAACCGTGCATCAAGCCGACCCACTCGGCGACGATCACCGGCTCGATCCAGACGCCGAAGCGCTGCATGGCGCGCCATATCGGTCCCGGCATCGACAGTCGTCCCCAAGACCATAACATTTCCGGCGTGATCGCCAGCGTCCCGCCGACGCGCTCGGGACGACCCAGTTCCGCCTCGAAAACTTGCGAGGCCGAGTTCGGCATCCGGGTGTAACGCACAGGCATCGCAACGATGGTGCGGCGCGCCTCGGAGAGCGCGTCACGCACCGCCTTCGCGCGCTCGCCAGTAAAGGTCGCGCCAATGCGCAGATCCTGGGCGGTGACGCCCAATTCGAGCAGAGCTCGAACCCCGTCCTTGGCAAAGCCAAGGCCGTCCGGGCCACGGTTGTTAGGCGCCTGCGGCAGCTCGGCTTTGATGAGAGGCAAATAGGCGCGCAACCAGTTAAGCGCGACGAGGCCGAGCGGCACGACAACACGGTCTTCCGCATTGGCAACCTCGGCTGCGAGCGCAGACGAGACGTCGGCAATCTTGGCGACGGCGCGCAACAGACCGAGCTTGTACGTCGACGACTTCTCGTCGTTGAGCACGATGCCGCGGATCGTCGGCAAGCCGACGCTGCCGTCGTCGGGCAGGCGCAGGCAGACGCTCGTCCATCTTACGTCAACGCGCCCGGCGATGTCGGCGGATGTCGCGGCGCGAACGACAGCGAGACCGTAATCGCGGGCGAGCGCCTCGATCTCGCCGAGCGGCGCCGGATACATGGCGCGCTCCTCTTCCGCCGGTCCCGAGCGGAGGGTGATCAGCAATTGGCCGCCGGGCCGCAACAACGTGACGAGCTTGCGAAAGGCGCGCGGACGTTCGCGCGGCGGCACGTGCATCCAGACGGCACCGAGCAGGACGAGATCGAACGCGAGCCCGATCTTATGAATGGTCGCGAGATCCGGTAGTCGGTCGTCGATCCACCGCAGGTCCGGGTGGCGCGCGACACCTTCGCGGCGCATGCCTTCCGCTGGCTCCGCGGCGACGACGTCGAAGCCCCGCGAGGCGAGCCACGCCGCGTCTCTGCCGCCTCCGGCGCCCACGTCGAGGGCGAGACGCTTGGCGCCGTCCGGCATCAAGTCGATCAGCGGCGCCCAGATGGCGTCGGCACTCAGCGCCGCATAGCGCGCGGCGAGGTCGCCCGCATTGCGATCGTAGAACGCGATGATGGCCTCTGGAGAGGTCAAGTGCCTTTTCTCGACGCGAACGGCGGTGGGCCGCCAGGTCGGCGCGCCGTCAGTGCCCACAGCTTCACGGCAGCAGCTCGATGTAGTCCGTGCCGGCCGTCGCCGTCGGCTTCACCGTGTAGCGCACGCGCCCGGTGATCGTGCCGCCGCGCAGGCGCGACAGCCGACCGAGCGAAGCGGCTCGGCCCATGTTGCCGTCCTCGGCCAGGCGCCCGATGAGCGCCCGCGGACTGAAGGAGTAGTCGACCGCGCAGGTCACCTTGGCGATGCTGGAATCATAGGCCTCCAGCGTCGCGTCGTCATCGAGCGTCACGTCGGAGAACGTCTCGTCGTTCGCGGCCCGGCGGCCAGCGAACTGCTCGAAGATCAGCTTGCGCACGGTCTCGGCGACGTTGACGCATCGCTGCAGCTGCGGCGGGGTGTCCGGCACGGCCGCGCTCGGCGGTGGCGGCGCCGGGGCCGCCTCGGATTGCGGCGGCAAGACAGCCTCGGTCGGCACCGAGAAACGATCGGGGTCCTTCATGTAGCCGTGCTCGGTCAGAAACTGCCGCAGGCCCGCAGGAAAGGGCAGCTTGCCCTTCTTGTCGTCAGGGCACTTATCGAGTGGCTGGTCGATCGTGCACTTCTCGATGCCGAAGCCGTTGTCCTCGCGCTCGAAGTCGGCGAGCATCGTCTTCCAGGCGGTATCGCCCTGGCCGAGCATCAGCGAGTCGGCGACGAAGGCGGCGAGATAGCCGTTGGTCTTCAACTCGTCCTGCTGCTTGGCAAACGCCTTCTGCCGAAACAGATCCTGGGCGATGTAATGCGTCATCGAGGCGTCCTGCGTGACGTCGATGAGTTGACCGCCTTCGAGCCTCTGGATCTTCGGCGGCGCGAACGAGCCCGCATACGAGGCGAAGGTGTACAAGAAGCTCTGGTCGACCGAGACGAGACAGGCGCGACCGGACCCATCGAGATCCTCGAACTGATAGCCGTCGCCGTCGATCGGGCCGGAACTCACGATCGCCCAGGAGCCGTCGCTCTTCAGGGTCGCGAACTTGGTCAACGTGCAGCAGTGCGCGCCCTGCCAATAGTAGCTCAAGACGACCGTCGGCAGGGCCGAGGCGGGGTCGAGCTTGACGAGGCGCGCGACGGCCGAAGGCTTCTCGTTCGGGCTCTTGCTGCCGATGACGACGCGAAACGCCTGCGTGCCCTTGTAGAAGGCGGTCAGCACAGGATCGTACTCGTCCTTGCCGTCCGGCTGACGCGAGGCAACGAGCCGCAGATCGCCGCGCACGAGTTCAGCATCGTGCTCGCCGTCGTATTCGAGGGTCGCTTCGACGCGGTCCGGCGGCGGCTTCCAGACGACCTCGCCGTAGCTGGCGCCGCGGGTCAGATAGGCGTCCGGGGACGCTCCCTTCTCCTTGCGCAGCTTCTCGAGGAAGCTTTGGCCGGTGCCGGCCGGGACATGATAGGGGCCGGTGACCGCGGCGTACCAGCCGTTCGCCGAGGTCACGACCATCAACGGGCTGATGTAGAAGGTCTTCGCCAGGCCGATCGCCTCGTCCTTCGAGGCGCCGCTCGCCAGCCCGACCCAGAATTGGTCGCCGTCCAGGCGAAGCGTGGCGGACCAGGCGGGTCCGGCGAACAGGGCAATCAGCAAACCGAAAACGAACGCACGCATGAATGAATTCCATCAGGCGTGCGAGCTTAGAGGTGCAAAAAACGCCGCGTCAAATGCACCGCGCGGCGGTCGGCAGTCGCGACCGACAGGCGGTCGACGGCCGCTCAAACCATACGCAACGCGTTCGAGCGGCCGAGACGCCGAGGCCTACGCGGCCTCGGCCATTGAGCCGTCGCCGTCCATCGCCCGCATATAGACGTCGAGCAGCGTCTCGTGCTCCTCGCGCTCGTCCTTGTCATGGCCTTAAGCAGCATATACCTTAGAAGCCCTTTCGAGAGGCGGCGCGACGGCGGGAGGGACACGCCAGATGCCCCGTGCTACCGGCGTCTAAAGGACTGCCGCCCGAGACGCCATGACCGCTCGCCTGATCATCGGCCTTGCGATTGTTCTCAACGCAGCATTCGTATTCGCCGGCATCTTGTGGGCGAAACGCCAAGTCAGGCTCGTCGCGGCCGAACGGACCACTGCCTATCGCGCGGTCTTTATGCTCGAGCCGCTCCCCAAGCCCGGCACTCAGGTCCAGGCGCTCGTTGAAGACGATCGCGGCGCTGTCGACGAACTCGCGGCCCTACACTGGCCCTACCTTGGATGGATCGATGCCGTGACCTTGTTGCCGGTCGACGGCGCCGTCTTGGGCTGGCGTTGGCACCCTTTCAAAACCGAGCCCGCAGTCGACTACTCAACGTGGTCCCGCGCGGAGATCGAGCGTGCGGTCGCGCGGCTCGTGTCGCTCGAGGACGAGCATCCTGCCGCGAAATGAAGCCAGTCGTCAGTGCCCGTGCGCCAGCGGAGCGCGATCACCTTCCGCTGTCGCATCGCTCTCGCACATGTACGCGCCCTCCTTCGTGTGGCCGTACGTCTTCGAGCCGGCCGCGTGATAGACCTTCGACTTCGTGTTGACCCACACCACCGGCGCACCAGGACAGCGGCCCCTTGCTTCCGCGTCGGTGCAGAACTGGACTGCCGTGTGTGAGGCCGGGAGATGGGCATAGCCGTTCGAGCAAGCCGACGCGCCGGGGGGTGATGCTGTCTGCTTTGAAGGCGTTTGGGTCCGCTGAGTGGGAGCAGGTGCAGCGGCCGGCGCGGGGCTCGATGTCGGCGCCGGAGCTGGCGCTGAGGGCGCTGGGCTGGCCACTGTCCCGTTGACCGGCGTGGGCGTGCCGGGCGGCAGCGATCGACAGGCGGCAACGAAGTCCTTCTTTTTCTCCTTCGCCGCCTTCAGCGCTGCCTTGGCCTGCTTGTACTCGTCGTTGCATTGCCCGGCCGTCTTGAACGTTCCGACATCCGAGGTTCTGCCGGCAGGCGCGGAAGGAGAAGCCGGCGCGGCGCCCGCGATCGGCGTCGGCGTCCCGAGCGGCAGTGCGCGACAGGCGGCGATGAAGTCGCCCTTCTTCTCCTTCGCAGCTCGAAGAGCGGGCTTGTTCGCCTTGTACTCGTCCTTGCAGGTGTCGGCGCCCTTGAGCGCCTGCGCCGCGGCGGGCATCGCGCCGAGGGGCATTCCGACGAAAATCACGGCCGAGGCCCACACGAGAAAACGCTTCATCTGAACACCTTCGACGGCACTTGCCTGTCGCCTCACAGCGCAGCATGGTCCGGGCATTGTCAATCGATCGCGGGGCGGTGATGGTTCAACGCGAAGAGCGCATTGCTGACTTCGTCACCGATCGGCTGCCGGACGCCGGAGCGAAGGTGCAGATCCTCTGCGAAGATCATGTCGGTACATACACGCTGCCTTTTCTCTGCAGCTGGACCGAGGGCAACGGCTGGATCAGCGCAACCACACGCCAGGGGGTCGACGCAGCGATACTCGGCTGGCGAGAGCACCCGGCGGGCGGGAGTGGGGAGCGACCGATGTGGGCCTCACGACGTCCCACGGGGGTGTAGAGGCGCGCGGCTTGCAGTTAGCAGGCGTGCGCCTTGCCGAGGAAGCATGCCACGGGTCTTTAAGACGGGGCTGCCCAGCGACTTGTCTTCGGCTCGCTGGGCGGCAGATCTCACGACGGCTGTTTTGATGGTTCGCGTTCAACCTCCTTATCGTCTGGAGGCGGAGGCTCGGCGGCCTTCTCGTTGTTCGGCTTCAGACCACCGTGCTCCGTATCTGACGGCAGCGGCGTGTCATCGTCTGTCATGGCATTCTCCCTCGGGTAGCAGCGGCAACCCCGCACCTGCAACGCGATGGCGTATGAAAGGCCGCATACGACGCGCCTCGCGGATACGCTCGCAAACGCTGCTAAGCGCGCCTTAATGGCACTGGGCCATGCTCGCCGCCATGCCAAAGCCGCCGCGGCGTCCGCCCGCTCCTCGAGCCCGCAAAACCGATGTCGCTTCCGAGCGCGTCGGCAGCCCCGCGATCGTCGCCGAGCCGGCGGACCCGACGACTTTATTTGCTTGAACATAACTTTGGCCGCAACCGGCCGGCGCGCGACCTCTATGTGTCGCCCGAGCACTCGCTGTGCGTCGACGTGGTCGAGGAGGTGCTGCTCCCGGCGCAGGCTTTGGTCAACGGCTCGAACATCGCCCAGGTCGAGGTTGACAGCGTCACCTACTGGCACGTCGAACTTGAGGGTGGCCACAACATCCTTTGGGCCGACGGCATGCCGGCGGAAAGCTACCTAGAGATGGGCGCCAATCGCGCCCTGCTTGGTCTGCCCCCCGACGACCACCTGTCCGACGAGGTGCTGGCGCGCACCCACGCCGATTGCTGCCGGCCGTTCCACCAGTCCGGCCCGATCGTGGAGATTGTCCGCGCCCGCCTTGCGGCTCGCGACGAGCGGCTCGGCTGGCGGGAGCCGGCGCGGGAGCATCCGGACCTGCAAGCGGCGTAAGCGCAGCAGCGACAGGCGCGGCGGGCCATCCTGCTGCGACAGGCGTGGAGGGAGTTGAGCGAGCACAGCGCGGCTGGACGGCGCCGGAGCGGAAGCCGCGGGACCTGCACATATGCGTAAAAGCGATTTATGGTGAAAGGTGCGCGATCTGGGCTCTCAAAGTGCTAAGCATTGTGCCAAATTGTCGATCACTCCCAACGATGGAGCTTCGCGTCGGCATCTCGGGAGGACTTGATGACAAATTACAATACAAGCATCTTGCAGCAGAACAAACGGATTGCACCGCTCCTTGTTATCGCCGTGCTGCTCGGTCTTGTCGCTCTGCCAATAGCCGTTTGGCTCGACCTTCGGAACCTGTCGGACCGGCTAATCCGCCAGCAGGCGTCGGAAACCAGCCGCATCATCGACGATATGCGCGGCTTTTACGCCAGCGCGGTCGTGAGCCGCGTGCTCGCCGCCAAAGGCGTCAACGTCACGACCACTCACAACTTCAAAACGACGCCGGGCGGCATCCCGATCCCGGCGACCTTATCGATCGAGCTTGGCAACCTCATCAGCTCGCACGACGGCGACGTCAAATATCGATTCGTCTCTGACCTCCCCTTTCGTGGCCGAGAAGACCACCACCTCGACGGTTTCGAGCGCACCGCTCTGGCGCAGCTGCGTGCCGATCCAAAACAGAAGATCACGCAGATCAGCGGCTCGATCTTCGATCGCCAAGTGCGCACGGCGACGCCGGTCATGATGGCCCAGGTCTGCGTCAATTGCCACAACACGAGCCCCGACAGCCCGAAAACCGATTGGAAGGTCGGTGACGTGCGCGGCATCCAGGAGATCACGGTCCAGCAGCCGATCAATGCGAACGTTTTCGCTTTCAAATATCTCCTAGGCTACTTCGTTCTGGCGGCGGCCGCGGGGCTCGCCTTCGTCGCGCTCCAGCATCGCCAAGCCAAGCTCATAAGCGGCATGAACGACGAACTTAGCCAGGCGAACTCTTTCCTTGCCGCCATCTCGATGAAAATCGCCAAGTACCTGCCGCCGCAGATCTACAAGAGCATCTTCAGCGGCGAGAAGGACGTCGTGATCGCCACCGAGCGCAAGAAGCTGACGATCTTTTTTTCCGACATTAAGGATTTTACCGAGACCACCGAGCGGCTGCAACCGGAGGAGCTGACCGGTCTCCTAAACGAGTATTTCACCGAGATGTCGACGATCGCCGAGAGCCATGGTGGGACCGTCGACAAGTTCATCGGCGACGCCATGCTAGTGTTCTTTGGCGATCCCGAAACGAAGGGCACGGTCGGCGACGCGCGCGCCTGCGTCGCCATGGCCGCAGAGATGCAGCAGCGGCTGGAGCGCCTTAATATCGAATGGCGCAAACGCGGCATCGAGAAGCCTTTCAAGACGCGTATCGGCATCAACACGGGCTATTGCAACGTCGGCAATTTCGGCTCCGACAATCGCATGGACTATACGATCATCGGTGCAGAGGCGAACCTTGCCGCGCGCCTACAGTCGATCTCCGAGCCCGGCAAGATCATGCTAAGCTACGAGACCTTCGCGCTCGTCAACAACATGGTTGACGCGCGACCCTTGTCGCCAATCCGTATGAAAGGCATCAGCCGCGAGATCGTGCCGTATGCGGTGGACGGTCTATCAGCCGAGCTGACGGACCATACGGGCATTATCGCCGAGCATACCGATGGGCTAGACCTCGTGCTGGACATCGAGGCGCTCGACGCGCCGGGGGTCGAGCGGGTCAAGCGACGCCTCACCGAGGCCCTCCGCGCGCTCGACCTGTACACCGCTCAGACGGTCTGATGCGGAACACCACGCGGCGTGATGTGGCCGATCTCGTCGCGGCCGTCCCGCTCGCCGCGAGCGCCAAGTATCGTGCGCACACAATGTTGCGCGGCGCGGATCGGTTCTACCACGGCATCGACCACGTTGCTCTGCTCTGGCGGCGCCATTGCGAATACGCGCAGGAAGCAGGGTTCACCGCGGCTCGCGAGGCACGGCTGATTGCCAGCGCGATCCTCTTCCACGACTGCATCTACGACCCGAGCCGCGGCGACAACGAGGAGCGCTCGGCGCAGGTCTGGCTCGAAGCGAGCGCGGCAAGCGACCTCGATGCGCACGAGCGGGCCTGGGTGGCCGAGACGATCCGCGCGACCAGCGATCACCTCGGCTACGCGCAACGCTCGGTCAAGGGCGCAACCTCAGATGCCCCCGATACGCTTCGGCTGTGGATGCTCGATCTCGACCTCACGCCGTTCGGCGAGGCACCGGACGTATTCGATCGCAACACCCGGTTGCTCCGCGCGGAGGCGCCGCGGATCAGCGACGAGGCCTTTGAAATGGCCCGCCTGCGTCTGCTGCGGAAATTTGCCGCCGCGCCGATCATCTATCGCTCCGCGGCGATCGCCGACCGCTTCGACGCGCCAGCGCGCGGCAATCTCGCCCGGCACCTGTCGGCGGCGGGCTGACGTCAGAGGACGCGAACAGCTTTGTTACCGCTCCAGCGCGGCCGTCTGACGACTGGCGAAGCTCAGACGCTCGGACTGGACGCACACGATGCCGCGCAGGAGCGCGACGACGACGTCGGCATCGGTCGCCGCGAGATCGTCGAAGCTGCGTCGTGACAGCGACCAGACCGTCGCCTCCGCCTCGACCTTGAGGCTGGCCGAGCGGGGGCTCCGCAGGACGAAGCTCTGCTCGCCAGCGATTGTCTGCGCGCCGAGCACGCGGACGCAGCATTCCTTGTCACCTGATTCGACCATGACGCCGATCCGGCCGTGCTCGATGAAGAGGAGGCTGTCGGTCGGGTCGCCCTGCCGGCACACGTAGGCGCCTTCCAAGAGATCAGTTCGCACGAGCAGCGGCAGGAGCCGGTCGGCCAGTTCCGTGCTGCCGAGCGATCTTGCGAGCCAACCGGCAAGCGCCGGCGTCGGCATCGTCTCCGCCGCGGCATTACGCAGCACGGCGCTTTCGGTGAATTCGAGCGCCGCGTCGAGATCGGGCGAGAGTACGATCGCGTCGTCGATGATGGCGGCGTTCTTCCAATTCGCGAGGAGATGCGCGGAGATCCCCGACAGGATTAGCGCAATACCGCGGTGTCGGAGCATCCTGATCGACCGACCGAGCACGGCGGTCGCGCTCGAGTCGCCGCCGGTAACTTTTGTGAAGTCGATGACGATCCAGCCCGACTTGGCCTCGACAGCAGCTCGGACCGCTTCCGCTAGCTGGCGGGCCGAGCCGAAGAAGATGAAACCTTCGAGCTCGAAGATCCTAGCCCGCGATCCTAGATTCGCCAGCGCGGCGAGCTCGGTCTCCGCGCGAACCACCGAAGAGCAATGCTCGTCGAGATCGTAGGTGCGGCGCACGACGTCAACGCGGCTCATCTCGACCGCGAAGAGGACGCAGCCGCCGGCGATTCCGCAGATGACCGCCGGCAGGAAACCGAACCACACCGCGACCGCGACAATGCCAAGGACGAGCAGCCATTCGGGCAGCGGCAGCCGAGTTCGGCTTTCGATGCACCAGATCCACAGGAGTCCCGCGCCTATCTCCAGCTGAAGGCCGCCGACGACGAAGCGGGGGATGTCGTCGACGAGCGAGATACCGCCGATCAGCGCGGCGAGGCAGACGCCGGCATTGATGAAGCCGACGATCCGGCTCCTCGCGCCGGCGGCACCGCCCGCCATGGTGGTGCCAATGGAGATCAAGCCGACGTAGCCGCCGGCCAGCGCCGCCAGCGTGTTCGCTGTTCCCTGCACGCGCAGCTCGCGATCAAGATCAGCATCGACATCGAGATTTGCCTCCAGCCCAGTACAGGTGAGTAGCGTGGTCAGGACCGTGATTAAGATCACCGCGAGGATATTCGAGGCGATGGATGCCACCGCCGTCCAGTCGACATGCAACAGCAGGTCGGATGCAAACGGCTGCACCACACGAACGGTGCCGTTCGATTTGAACATGAGGTTCGACGGGACATCGGCCGCGCCGATCCGCACAACCGCCACGTTCGTCGCGAGGACACCCGCGACGAGCAGGCCCGGCATGATCGCGGGATTGGCGAACATCAGTCGCGCCGCCAAAAGGCACAGAGCGAACACGATCATCGCCGCGACGACGATCTGCTCGTGCGGCGCCATCAGCGCCGGCAGCGAGGCAGGCGACAACGGCATGCCGGCGGTCAGCCGGAAGCCGCCCGATGCCAAGAGCCAGCCGCTGATCCCCATGAAGCCCGCCACGACCGGATAGGGCAGGAAGCGGACGATCTTGCCCATCCGCAGATGTCCCACAAGCAAGAGAGCGATACCGGTCGCTGATGTCGTGATTGCTAGAATGGCGAAAACGGTGGGCACGATCCGATCGTGCGACATGCGCGCGAATGCGGGATCGAGCAGCGCTATGGAGACCGCGAGGGCGGCGGCGACCGTCGAGGCGGGGCTCGCGATCGCGATGCGGAACTCGCTGGCGAAGGCTGTGACGCAGGCCGTGATCGTCGCCGTGACAAGGGCGGCCGCGGTGCCGAGGCCGAGGTCGGCCTGCAGCGGTCCGGAAAAGATGAGCGCGCTGGTCGACAAGCTGGAGGCGAGCGACAAGATTGCCGTGACGAAGGCGGCTCTCGCGTCCCGCAGCATTCGCAAACCTCAGGCTAGGGCGGCGTTCTGGCGCGTCGCGAAGGCGAGGCGCTCGGACTGCAGGCGGACGATGTCGCGCATCAACGCGATCACCAGCGCCGGGTCGTCGGCTTGCAGCCTGTCGAAACGCGGGCGATCGAGGCTCCAAACCCGGGCGGGTTCCTCGACCTTCAGGCTCGCGGTCCTCGGCAGGCCGAGCACGAAGCCGTGCTCGCCGGCGATCGTATGCGGCCCGAACACGCGGACGCAGACGGCCGGCTCGCCGACCATCACCGCCACGCGTCCGCTCTCGATGAACAGCAGCGTCGTCGTCGGCTCGCCCTCGCGACAGAGATAAGAACCCGGCGCTTGGTCATGGCAGATCATCGCACCGATGAGGGCGCGCGCGCGACCTGCGTCGCCGAGGGCGTCGGCGAGCCAGCCGTCGAGCGTCGCTTTGGCCCCGCTATCGCGCGGGACCCGATCAAGCACGAGTCGCTCGGCCGCCTCGATGGCCTCATTGCGGGTGGTGTAGGCCTTGTCAGTCGCCGCAAGGCAGCCGGCGGAGCGCAGCAGCCCGAGCATCTGCGGCGGTCCGCCAGCGACGGCGAAGGCGATCTCCTTGCGGGCCAACAGCCGCCGCATGCGGGTGATGACGGCCGTCGTGCTCGAGTCGCACCCCGTCACCGCGGTGAGGTCGAGCACAAGCATGTCGAGCGGCGCGGCCTCGACGAGCCGGCGCACGTGCGCGAGGAGCTGATAGGCCGAGCCGAAGAACAGCGTGCCGGCGAGCTCGACGAAGCGGACGCGCCCGCCGTCGCGCGAGAGGATGGCCAGATCCTCGCTCGGGCGCACCAGGGTCGAGGCGCGGCGGTCGGGCCCGTACTCGCGCCGCACCACCCTGATCCGGCTCATCTCGAGCGCAAACAGGATGCAGCCGGCGATCAGACCGGCGAACACCGCCGCGACGAGCCCGGCCCAGACCGTGACGGCGACGATGCCGAGGACGACCAGCCATTCGCCGCGTGGCATCTTGGTGCGGGTGGCGAGGCACCAGGTGACGATCACCCAGATGCCGACATGCAGGAGCAGGCCGGCGACGACGAACCGGGGAACGAAGACGATCAGCGGCAGGGCGAAGGCCAGCGCGATCAGCATGACGATGCCGTTGGTGATGCCGCCGAGGCGCCCCTTCGCGCCGATCGCCACGCTGGCCATGGTCGCGCCGAC
This sequence comes from uncultured Lichenihabitans sp., assembly GCA_965214415.1. Taxonomy (GTDB): domain Bacteria; phylum Pseudomonadota; class Alphaproteobacteria; order Rhizobiales; family Beijerinckiaceae; genus RH-AL1. The sequence continues at coordinate 2,775,328 of CBDCBQ010000003.1, read as the reverse complement.
CGAGGGGTTGCCGACGAACCCGCCGCTGAACCCGGACAGGGCGCAGGCAAAGCCCTGCGCGCGCAGCTCGCGGTCGTAGTCCGCGTCGGTGTTGAGGGCCGCCTCGAGTCCGCTGCTGGTGAGCAACGTCGCCAAAACGACGAGCACGACATAGGCGGCGATCGACCCGACGAGTGGCGGGATCAGCGCCCAGTCCGCCGCGAGCGGCGGATGCAGCGGGAGCAGCGTGACCGGGACGGCGCCCGTCTTGGACGCGAGGAACAGCCCGGCGACCGGCGTGGTCTCGATCGAATGCCCGCTCGCGTAGACAAGCGCGACGGTGGCGAGGATCGCCGCGAGCAGCACGCCCGGGAGGACTAGGGGGTGCTTGAAGCGTCGCGTGACAAGGCTGAGAACGGCCGCGAACGCGATCGTCAGCGCCAGCAGGATCGCCTTGTCCGGCGCGAGAAAGGCGGGGAGGTCGCGCCAGACGATGCGCACGCCGGTTCCGAAGCGGAGCGCGCCGAACGACAGCAGCGTGCCGGTCACACCCATGAACCCTGCAACGATGGGAAAAGGGATGAACCGCACGATCTGCCCGAGCCGGGCCGCGCCCAGGGCCACGAGGACGAGGCCGGTGGCCACCGTGGTCACGGCGACGAGCGCGAACACGGTCGCGGCCGCCGCTTCCGGCGACAGATGCGCCAGCGCCGGCGAGATCGAAACCATGATGGCGCCGAGCGGCGCCGCCGTCGTCGAGTTCGCGGTGGCGACGACGGGCTTGAACGTGCTCGTCAGCGCCAGCACGATCGTCGCCACCGCGGTGGTCAGAAGCCCTGCCGCGATCCCGGCGACCAGCATCGGCTGGAAGGTGCCCGAATAGATCAGCGCGCCGTTGGCGATCGAGAACGGCAGGCAACTCGTCGCGGCGACGAGGCCGCCCGCGATATCCGCGAGTACGGCGTGCGGACTCGTCGCGCGAGTGCCGGCGTTCGGGCGCGACTCAGTCGTCGACATAGCTCTCGCCCTCGGCGAGCTTGCGCGCCTTCAGCATCATCGCGCGGGCCGCGCGATCCTCCGGGTCGAGCTTGGCGACCTCGCGGAACGCGCGCACCGCCGCCTCGTAGGCGCCGTACTCGAAGTCCTGGAAGCCCGACGTATAGAGCTCGCGGGTCATCAGCTTGGTCTCAAGCCGCTCCCGCGAAGAGCCGTCGAGCACCTCCATGATCGTGATGTGCTTGCGCCGGCCCTTGACAGTGACGAGGTCGATCGGCCGCGTCGTGAAGCCGCCGCCGCGCAGCTCGGCGAGAGTCTCGTCGGTCGTTAGGATTTGCGCGCCATAGATCTTGGTGAGCGCTTCGAGGCGGAAGCTCAAATTGACTGCGTCGGCGAGCACGGCGCCCTCGAGCCGCTCGGTCTCGCCGATCGCGCCCAGCATCAGGTCGCCGCTATTGACTGCGACGCCGATCTGGATCGGGAACTTGGCCTCGAGCCGGCGCCGCGCGTTGAAGGTCTCGACCTGCCGGATCAGCGCGACCGCAGCGTTCAGGCCGTCGTCGGCGCGGTCGAACAGCGCCATCACGGCATCGCCGATGTACTTGTTGACGAAGCCGCTGTTGGCGCGGATTACCGGCCCGACCTCGGCGAGGAACTCGTTGACGAAGGCGAAGACCTGCGGCGGCGTCATGCGCTCGGACAGGGTGGTAAACGAGCGGATGTCGGTGACGAGCACGGACATGTGACGCGCGACCTGGTCGCCCAGCTCGATCTGGGTGAAGTCCGATCGGTTGATGATCTTGAGGAACGCCTCCGGCACGAAGCGCCGGAACGAGGCGGCCATCGCCTCGGCCTCGTCGTAGAGCCGGATGTTGTCGGTGACGGAGGCAAGAAAGCTGGCGATCGCCTTGAAATTGTCGGCGTCGCCGACGTCGAAGGGCGGGAAGAATGGCTTGATCTCGCGCTCGCGCCCGACGAGGAGCACGCCGCAGCGGCGCGGGTCGGGGATCGGCACGCCGAGGAAGTAAGGCAGCGCGAGATCGACCCGCAGGCGCGTAAGCTCGCTCGACTTGTCGCTCTCGTTGGCGATCAGGCAGTAGAAGCTCTCGGGCAGCTCGACCGCGACGGCATCGAGCTTGATGCCGTCGCGCTGCGAGAAGCCGGCCCGCGCCACGGCGTGGAAGAGTCCCTCCGGCGACATCTCGAGCACGACCGCCCTGTCGATCGCCATGCTGGACAAGATGAGCCCGAGCGCCTCCGCGTAGACCTCGTGGCTCGTCCGCCGCACGTCGATCGTCTTGCGCAGGTTGGCGAGGACGCGAAACCCCTCCTCCTTCTGGCGTAGGCGGCGGTTCAGGGCGGACAGGCGCGCGTCGAAGCGGACCTGCTCGCCAGCGGCCCTGTCGAGGTGCTCGCGATAATAGGAAAGGGTGACCTCGTCCGGCGCCGGCTCACGCAGAGCAGCCGCTGCAGGCACGCTCGCCTCGAGCCGCACGGGGGTGGGCTCACTCGGAACCTCGCGCTCGAAGAAGAAGCACAGGACGCCGGTCCAATCGAGCGCCAGCGGCGCGCCGGCGACCCGCGCGATCTCGACGCCGGAATAGAAGCCGAGCAGCGGGCAGACGTCCTCGAGGGCGGCCTGGACGTAGGTCGCCTCCTCCTCGTCGATGTGCGAATAGGCCGAGGCGCGCCCCGCGCAATCGATGTAGAGGGCGAAGATCGGCTTGCGCCCCTTCCGCTCCTCGAGAAACGCGCCGATCTTGTTGCCGATGTAGGCGCAATCGACGCTTCGCAGCATCAGCTGCACGAGATCGCCTTCGCGCAGGTCCGGCTCGAACATGACGAGCCCGCGCCGCTCGGGATCGACCGCCATGCACATTCGATTGGCATAGCTGTTGGGATCGAAGGCGCCGTACATATCCCCCTTGTTGACGCCGAGCGTGACGAAGAACCGATAGTCCTTCCACGAACGTCCGGACTCGGGACCGAGCAGCTCGGCGACGACGTCGAGGGCGGGGCGCCCGTCGATCTCGAGCACGACGTTGTCGTCGACCTTGGTGATGCGATGGTAGGCGCTCGCCGGGCGGCAGCCGTGCAGCACGACCTGCTCGATCTCGATGCCTCCGGAGAAGGCGAACAGCAGCGCTGTCTGCGCCTCGACCTTGTCGCCGGTCCACTGGTGGGTCGCACGACATTGCATGTCGCCGACGAGCCCGGCGCCAACGATCGGGATGTCGCGCGGCAGGCGGTCGAACCCGCCCGCGAGGATAGGCGTCGCCATGTTGAGGCGCAGCCGGTTGCCGGTGCGATTGACCGAATCATACAGCAGCAGGAGCGACGGACTGCCGCGGAAGCTGCGGGCGCACAGGTCGCGGACCAGCGCCTCGCCGACGGCGCTCTCGCCCTCGTGAAGGTCGGTCTCGACAATAACGTCGAGCTGCGCCGCATCGAGCCAGAACAGCGCGAGGCCGATCTGGAAGCCGTCGTAGCCGAGCGTCTGCGCGGAGATGATGCCGACGGCATAGCCGCCGTAGACAGGCACGCCGCCGCCGAGCGCGTCGCGGACGGAGGCGAGCAGCGCGGCCGGGTCGTGCCGCGACGTCGAGAACAAAAGCGCGCAGCGCGGCGCACCGGCTGGTGCGCCCTCGAGCGCGCGCTCGACGGCGATCCGGCCCGCAAGGCCGCTCTCCCGCTCGTCGGCGACCCCGACGGTGACGCAATTGCTTGTGAGCTTCAGCCCCTGGCTCAATGAACGACCCTCCGATCGTATGCCTGCCGCACGTCAGCTAGCAGGCGTCCCGGGCGAAGGAAAGTCAGCGTTTCGCCAAGCGTCGCATGTAATTGGGTGCGTACTCGTCCGGGCCCTTGCTCGTGTCGTAGAGGTGGTCGGTGCTTTGGGGTTTGCCGGAGATCAGGCCGGCGATATACTCGCCTTGGGCCCAGCACTCTTCGTGCAGGCCGGCGCCCACTGTCCAGCCGCCTGCGAAATAGAGATTGCTCTTGCCCTGCAGGCGGTTGATCTCGGACTGGGCCGATAGGCAACCGAAGTCGAAAATGTTGTGGCGCAAGTCGGCGATCGCCGGCAGGTTCGTTCTGGTGTCGACGAGCACGTACTGGGCGGGGATCGGCACCGGCGGGTTGACCGTGATGAAGAACTGCGGCCAGCCGAAGTGCGCAAAGGCCGGATTGGCGCCGTCGTTCTGGTGGCGGTTGCAGACGTAGGTGATCGTATAGGGCTTCAGGTAGGTCGCCGCCTGGTGGATCAGGATATTGTAGGTGCACCAACCATTGTAGTCGGGCGGCAACATTCCCGCATACGTGTGCGCGACCGAGAGTCCGTTGAGATATCGGACGCGGCCGAGGCAGCTCATCACCTGCGTGGAGGCGCCGCCCTCGATGAGCTTGAGGGCATCGTCGGCATGGGTGGCGACCACGACGACGTCGGGACGGATCGGTGTGCCGGTCGGAGTGGTGCCTATCCGCGCGTTGTAGAGGTTCCAGCGGCCCTCGACATAGTGCAGCTGCGCCTGGAAATGATCGACGAACGTGTTCCCCAGCTTCGCCTCCATGTACGTCTTCAGCGCATCGATCCAGTTCGAGCAGCCCTTGACGAAGTACATCCGCTGCGCCGCCGCGCCGCCGACGCCTTCCTGGATCTGGTAATAGTGCATCACGGCGACGAACGGCAGGTCGGAGGGCGCCACCTCGTCGGTGAAGTACATCCCGTTGATACGCGGGAAGATCACCTGCGGGCCGAGCCGCGGATCGTAGGCCGGGTTCTTCGAGAAGACGGTCTCGACATACTCGCGGATCGTGAGATCCGCATATTGGGGATTGCATGAATCGGTGGCCGCCTGCTTCATGAAGGCGTCGACGGCAGCCGACAATTCCTGCGGCATCATGTTGGTCGTGATCGGCGAATTCCGAGGCGTAGAGGATCGAGCCGTCGAGCGTGTAATAGCTCGTCGAATCCTCCAGGGACGCATAGTCGGTGAAGCCGATCTCGTTCATGACGTCGACGATCTTGACGTAGGCCGTCTTGTTGAAATCGTTGACGCCGAGGTCGGCCCAGCGCGGGTAGGGGGTCGGCGGGTCATACGACATGTTGGCGCCGAGATGAAAATGGGTCGTGTCGCCGTTGCCGCCGAAGCGATTGCTAGCCTCGTAGACGGTGACGGTCGGCGGTGCGCCCTTGCTCGACGGCCAGGTCTTGATGAGATTGTAGGCGACGGCCAGACCACCCACGCCTCCACCGATGACGGCTACCTGCATCGCTACATCCCCCTGTCCAGCTATCAGTAATCTTGCATACAATCGCATAATGCTCCCATCGCCTGCCGTCGAGTGAAACGAAAGACGAATATGCTGCCCACTTCGCCGTCCGTCGCACGCAACCGCACGCCGATTCTCGAGGTCCTGCGCGACCTCCTCGGCGAGGCGCGGACGGTCTCGAGATCGCCAGCTTGACCGGCGAGCACGCGGTCTGGCTGAGCTCGCACCTGCAGGAGTGACGTGGCAGCCGAGCAACGTGGCGCCCGCGGCGCTCGATGCCATCGCCGCGCGCCAGCGCGAGGGCTGACTGGCAAACCTGCTGCCGCGCGGCGGCTCGACGTCACCTCGCCGGGCCGAAGCCGGCTCGATGCGATTGTCGCGACGAACATGATCCAGATCTTGCCGTGGCGCGCGGCGGAAGGCCTTGTTCTTGTCCAGACCATCGACTTGCCGTCGAAAAATCTCAGCGTCGCGTTCCGAAAGCGCTAAGCGAGCGCAATCATCTGAAGCTCTCGACGGTCGCGGGGTCGAGCCCTGCGATGCGCTCGCGCGCGGTCTCCAGGCCGCCCGCCACGGCCGCTGCGTGCTTCTTCCAGTCGAGCAGCCCGATCCGCGGCAGATCGGGCGTGATGCAGAGATCGGCACGATCGCGCATCCCACGCTGCTGCACGTGGGTGTTGAGAACGCCCGCCTTGAGGAGGATCTCGGTGATCGGCGGGATGGAGAGGCGCCGCAGGGTACCGCCCCTCAGCTTGTTGCGAAGCAGCGCGGCGGTCGAGGGCACCCACTCGTAGTCGACCTCCGTGGCCTTGTGCGAGAGAAGGTCGACGGCGATGATTTTGGAGAGGCCGTAGCCCTGCATGACGTCGACGGGCAAGTTGTTGATGGTGCCCCCATCTACGTGAAGATGGCCATCGATGACGATCGGCGGAAGAATGCCGGGGATCGCAAAGCTGGCAAGAAGCGCTTTCGCCAGCGGTCCGCGCCGAAGCACCGCCTGGCACGATGCCGAATAGTTGCCGGCGATACAGTAAAACGTGACCCAGCTGTCCTCGATGTCGATGTCGGCCCCAGCGACGTCGCGGATCGCCTGCTCGGTTAGCCGGCGCACCCGCCGCCCGGCGACCAGCGAGACAAACGGGAAGGCGTTGTAGTCGCCGATCGGGTTGCCAGCATCGACGAAGCAGTGTCGCGCCGTCTCGGCCAGCGCCGCGCCACGAACCTCCATGGCCTGCCAGGCGCCCATCACCGCGCCGATGCTTGAGCCACCGATGACATCGGCCTCGATGCCCGCCTCGGAGAGCGCCTGCAGCACCCCGATATGCGCGAAGCCGCGCGCCCCGCCGCCCGACAGGACGACGCCGATGCCGCGCCCCGATAGCAGACGCGCGAGGCGGCTCATGTGCCGATCGTCGTTGCGCCGGACATGGATGTGGCGGGCCACGTCGCGCACCGCGAGCCAGCGCCGCGTGCCGGTCGGGCTGTGCTTGCCAGGCCGATGCAGCAGCAGAAGCGTGCGGCGCGTGAGCCGCGCGATCTCGGCCGAGTCGAACAGCTCGGCCTCGAGCTCCGATGTGGCCGCCGATCCGTCGCCATCGCCGACTAGAACGATCTCGTCGGCATGGCCGACGCAATGGCGCGACCAACTCGTCGGGGTCGCATCGGCGACGAGCAGGACGGCGGCGTGCGCGGCCTCGACGTCGTCGATCCAGCGCGACACCTCCAACCGCGCGTAGCCCTCGACGTCGAGGGCATCGAACCGCGCTTCCGCGTCGCGGCGCCCGAGCGCGCGGATGCGTCCCCCATAACGCGAGGCGTGGCGGATGAGGTCGTCCGCGAGTGCCGCCAGATCGACGTTCGGCGACACGGCCACCAGGCAGATCGTCACCGGGCGTCGCGGCTGGTGGTCGAGGCGCCCTGCCGCGCGAAACCGCGTCACGATGATCCGCATCACTTCGAGGGCGATCTTCGGCCTCGCGCCGATGATCTCCTCGAAGCGTGCGCGTTCGATCTTCGCGAGGATCGTCGCCCTCACCGCGACGACCGAGGCGGTGCGGGGCTCGCCCGAGACAAACGCCAGCTCGCCGATCGTCTCGCCGCGCGTGATCTCGCCGATCTCGCGGGGCGCATCCGGGCCATCCTCGCGGATGGCCTTCATCCTCCCGTTGAGGACGAAGTAGACGTCGCTGCTGCGGTCGCCTTGGCGGAACAGCCTCTCGCCCGGAGCGATCTCGAGAAACGTCGCACCGTCGATTAGCGTCTGCGTGAAGGCGGGGTCGTGGATCGCGAAGAAGTCCTGGAGGATCTCGCTAAGCAGGTCTTCGTGGGAGATCCTCAGCGCCGCGGTCGACGTGGACGTTTCCTGCGGCTTGGCGGTGCGGTCTTGCACGCGGCGTCTCCCTGAAGGTCGCGACCGACCGTGATCGGGGCGCACTCGACCGATAAGCCACGGCTAGCGATCTTGTCGACGCGCAATACGAGCATCGCGCACCATGTGCCATGCGTTGGCGAGCGCGCCGTACCGGCCGACGAAGCGTCTCGATGCCAAAACCACCCCGCAGGTAGGCAGGCGGCCGCGCTCCTCCGTACCCGAGGCCGGCGCGGTCTAGACTAGCGCTCTGCGCATCGAGGATCGCTATGGTCGGACTGGCATCGCGTCCGGAGCGCTGCGGCTCGCAACGTAGAGCGCGTCGTGAACGCGGGAGATGGTGCCGTCCCACTCCCACAGATCGAGGTAGTCCCAAACGGTGCTGCGGGGTGGGAGATCGGACGGGATGGCGTTCCACTGGCACCCGGTCGAGAGCACGTAGAAGATCGCGTTCAAGACTTCGCGCACATCGACCGAACGGGGTCGGCCTCCCCGCTTGGCCGGGCGGATAAACGGCCTGACCAACTCCCATTCGGCATCGCTCAGATCGCTCGGGTAGCGAAGCCCTCGACGATCGGCGGCACGACGATGATCCCCTGTCCACATGCGCGGTGTCCTCCCACCACGCCTTGAATCACAACCGATTCCTCTCATTCAACATCATTCCGGAAGGGCGCTTAGAAGATCTCCGCGGCCCAGCCCGGATGCTTACTGAAGATCCGCATCAATCGTCCGAGATCGAACCTTTGAACCTTTAGTGTCAGTCCCTTCTCAAACCAGATCTTACGCCAGTGGCAGATCGTCGGGTTCGAAACGCCGAGGCGATTTGCGATCGACGTGTTGGCCTCGCCCGCCGCGGACGAGAGGATGATCTGCGTTCGCCGCACGAGGCTGTGCGCGGCCGACTGTGACCGGCTGAGTCACTCGAGCTTGTCGCGCTCGATGTCGCTGAGTGTGAGAACCTGTTCTTGCGGTCGATCGATGCGCGCCATGTCCTCCTGGCGCATCATCGCTCTGCTACGTGCTTACGTAAAGAGACTTGCGGGACAGCTTGCTAGGTGCCGAACACTGCCAAAGCGGCATGACTGCACCCGCACTGGTTGTGGGCGCATTCCATTTGTGACGCGCTGAACATCTGCGCCGATACATTTGCAACAAAGTGGACGAATGTCGGATCAGGTCTTGCGGTCGGTTGCGTTCTTGGTCCGTTTCTCCGCTTTTCGCGCCATTTCGATCCGCTCAGCTGTCGGTGTTGTTCCACCTGCCTCATCATCTGTGCCAAGCGGCGAGGCAGCGGGAGCTGGCGAGGCAGACGCAGCGGCTTTAGACGCACCATCCGAGCCGATAAGCTTCCGCAGTTGTTCCATGGTCGAAGGTTTATCGTCCGACATTACCCATCCCGTGTTTAAGGTACTACATGCAAGAATTAGCATACTCAGCCAGAAGTTGACCGGCGCTCAACTGACTCTCGCATTTTCGAAAACATGACGTCGCCAAGATCCTCGCCACGGAGAGCCTCTTCGATTTGCGCCTGTGAGATACCTTCGTTTGCCGCGGCGCTTCTAAATGCGTTCGCGTGATTCTGCGCGTCTTCGATCGTAAGGGGGAATTCCGCGGACCGGATATGTAGGTCAGTCCAGGACTGCAAAAATGTCGCAGCTGATGTAGTCTGAGTTGGGTGATTGTTCATGCGGCTCTTTCCTAAGCGATGAAGCGCAGACTTTCGAATGCGATGACGAATGCTGATGAAAGTAAAAATTGGCGCCGATGCGGGTGCGGCATCTTATCGTCCGAGGGAGCCTGCCTCCGGGCTTGACCCGGGGGACACGTCCGACTTCGAGAACGAACTGCGCACGATGAACGTGCGGCCGCACGTGGCGCGGCGCCTCGTCGGCTCGGCGATCGATCGCCGCACCACGCGGCATCCCGGCTACGGCACGAGCCAGCGCATCCGCAAGCGGATCGAGGATGTCAAATCGCTTTGAATCGTCTCCCCCTTTTCGCTTCGAAGGTTATCCCCTTTGCGGGCTCACCGGTGGTAGGAGAAGCGCCCCGGCACAGCTGGTCGGGTTGCGCAGCCGGGGCGCGTCAGCCTCGACGATTGCCAGTTGTTTGAGTGTGTCAGGCGCGGTTCTTTGAGCGCCAGCTTTCGTTGCTGGTCTCGATAATGTCGCAGCGGTGCGTGAGCCGATCGAGCATGGCGGTGGTCATCTTGGCGTCGCCGAAAACCTGTGGCCAGTCGGCGAAGGCGAGGTTCGTGGTGGTGATGATGGAGGTGTTCTCGTAGAGCTTGCTGATCAGGTGGAACAACAGCTGCGCGCCTGATTGGCTGAAGGGGAGATAGCCCAACTCGTCGATGACGATGAGGTCGTGGCGCAGCAAGGCTTCCGCGAGGCGGCCGCTTTTACCGGCGGCCTTCTCCTGTTCGAGCTGATTGACGAGATCGACGAGATTGAAGAAGCGACCCCTGGCCCGCGCGCGGATCACGGCGGTGGCGATGGCGATGGCGAGATGGGTCTTGCCGGTGCCGGTGCCGCCGATCAGGATCAGGTTGCGCTTGGCCTCGATGAACTCGCCGGTGGCAAGCTCGCGGATCTGGGCCTCGTCGACCGGCGTGTCCTCGAACCGGAAGGTGTCGATATCCTTCAGCACCGGGAATCTGGCGCCGCTGATCCGGTAGTTGATGGATCGCGACTGGCGATTAGTGACCTCGGCGCGGATCAGGCTGGCGAGCAGGGGGTAGAGGTCCTCGCGGCGGTTTAGTCCCTTGCCGGCGATCTCGTCGAAGTTGGCGCGCATGCCATAGAGCTTGAGGCCGGTCATCGCCTCTATGAGCTGGTGACGTTCCATGACGTTGCTTCCCTTCCACTGCGTAGAGTGTCGTAGCGAGCGCAATCGGCGGCCGGCTCCGTCCTGAGCTTGAGGGCGTCCGGCGTCGTGATGCTCAGTGGTGCCGGCGGCTGTCGCCGGCGGGCCAGGATCGCCATGATGACGTCGCCGTTGGCGATGCCGGCTTCCAGCGCTTCGGCGCAGGCTTCCGCGACGGCGGCGATGCCGTCGTCAGGCACACGCCCGAGGATCTTGACGAACTGACGATCGCCGTCGGCGTGATGGCGCAGTCTGTCGCGCACGGACGCCAGCGGCGCAGGGAGGTCCCAATCCTTGGACGGAGCCCCGTTGCGCAAGGCGCCCGGCTTACGCAGTAGCACCGGCAGGTAATGCCATGGATCGTAGACGACCTGATCGCGCTTGAAGCTGCGCGGATGATCCGCCACGACGACCTCGTCGAGCAGCACGACGATCCGCTCGGCATAAGCGCGGACCAGAACCGATCTGCCGGCCGCCTTGGCGATACCGGCTGGCTGCCCTATCCCCTGCCTTGATCGCATTGGCGAGTGTCGCAAGCCGCCGGCCTTGGGCCGGGGGCTTGTCTTGCGTTTCTCCCGCGCCCCGGCTGTCGACGCCCCGCGCCCCGCCCTGTGAAAGAGCCGTCAGTCCCGGCCCGTCATCGTCGTGTTAATTCACTGCTGAACGGGCAGGCGACACCATGCGCCTCATTGCAATCGATTTCCTCGACCCGGATTATTTTCAGGCCGCGCCTTGCGACTGTCAGCGCGCATTCCTTGCTGGCGGTTACGAGCTTGCCGCCCGCCAGCCTCGCCATCTCGGTGGTATCGCCCGAACATTCGGGCATGCGGGAGTGGACCGACATATGGAGGGTGTAAGCGCCGGCGCTCTTAGCCGTGATGGTGGCTTGCCAACGATACGAGCCGGAATGCGCCTTGTATGTTCCGGCCCAGGCATCGGCCGCGCGCCCGGGCGCAGTGCCGATCGTGAGAAAAGCTGCCGTCAAAGCAACAGATGCAATCCACTTCATGCCCATCCTCCAATCTTTTCGCTCGAATCATGTGCCGTTGGACGGCAGCTTATAAATCTTCCTGATCAGAAGATTGCCGCCGTTTTTGTAGACGTAAGCGATGACGATCCCGATGCCGAAATACGCGCTGCAAAACAGAATGAACTCGACCCATTCGACCGTCATCCCCGGCGTGCCTTCAGACGGCGAGTAGAGCAAGGTCAGGTAGATCGCCGAGGAAATCGTCGACAGCACACCGGAGAGTATGGCGACGATGGCGGCGTTGCGCGGATTGGCGGTGACGACCGCAAGAGCGGCATACATGACCGCAAATCCCAGCAGGCAGAGCAATCTGCTCGAAACGGCGAACGGCAGGGTCAGGTTGACCGGCGCGGTCAGCTTTGGCGCGATAGCGCCAAAGACAAGCCCTGCCAGCCCCACCAGCCGCTTGAACCATTTGGCGACAAAGTAAGACTTGTCTGCGGGCGGCGCCCCGCCAGGCGCATTAGCGTCCATAGGATGTGACCCGCACCGTCGGATGAGCCGGCGCGTCCGCAGATCGATGACCGTGAGGCTGCCTTCAGAAAGCGCTTTGGTGGCGCTCTCGACCGTAAAGGACACACTGGGGGTTTTATCGTCGCGGACGATCACCACGACCGGTATGACGAGACGTTGCGGCGACACAAATCTTTGGCTCGATCCCGCCAGCTCTGATTGCAGATCGGAGGGTCTGACCCTGTCGCCTTGATCCGCGCGCTTGGCGCCCGCGACGGCACTGTTTAGGCTTTCGCCACCGACGCAGTCGGACCCTTGCCGGCGATCGGGAGCAGCATCTCGCGTTGGCCTTCCAGGCGCTGTTTCGCCTTCCTCGGCTTCAGCACGTCCCTTGGAGGCGGCGTGGGCGTGGATGTGCCGACCAGGCTGCGCTTCAGCGCTTCCATCAGGTTGATCACGCTCGGGTTGCTGCTCGCGGCCTTCTCTTTCGCTGGCGCATGTCCCTCTTGCTTGGCCTTGAGCATCTCCATCACCGCCTCTTCGTAGCGATTCTTGAAGGCCGAAGGATCGAAGGTCGGGGCCTTGGTCTCGAGGATATGCTCGGCGAGCCGCAGCATGTCGTCCGAGACGGCAATGTCGGGGATCTCCGCGAAGTATGCCGCCGTCTCGCGGACTCGTAGGCGTACCGAAGCGTGGTCGCCATGATGCCCTTCTCCCAGGCCTGCAGCATCACGACGCGCTCGCGCTTGGAGAGGACAATCCGACCGAGCGCCACCATGTCCTTGCCGCGCATGGCATCGCGAATCACCGCGAAGGCGTCCTGCGCGACTTTGCTTTCGGGGACGAGGTAGTAGGCGCTGTCGAGATAGCGCTCGTCGATCTGCACGCGTGGGACGAAGCTGTCGATGTCGATCGTGCGGCTGCTCTCGATCGCGACCGCCTCGAGTTCTTCGTCTTCAACCATCATGAATTCATGGCGGCCGGTCTCGTAGCCGCGGCCCTTGTCGACCGCCTCGACAACATCGCCGGTTTCGTCATCCACAAGCTGCTGTCGGAGCCGGTTGCCAGTCTGCTTGTTGATCTGCCGAAAGGCAATGCGCTCATTCGATGAGGTCGCGGAGTAGACGGCGATCGGGCAGGAGACGAGGGAGAGCTTGAGGTAGCCCTTCCAGTATGGACGAGGTGGCACGCGGCACTCCTACGCAAACGGTACGAGGCCAACTCTGCGGACGGCTTGTTAAGAGTCAATCACCGGCTGCGTGCCGGCAGGTTCGCGTTGCGTCGCGAAAGATCTCCGCCGCCTGCCGTAACTGCGCTCACTCGACTGCACGTAGCTTCGGCCTAGCCGGCGCGACTTGCGGATCATCGGGCGGTCGACCGGAGCTTAGATCAGGGTAGAACGCGCCGCAGAAGCCGTAGACGTTGCGCTTTGCATCGCGCCGATCGCAGTCGCCCGCGAGATGGCCCAGGAGCGACGTCATCGCGATCTCCGGCCCATACTTGTCAGCAAGGCGCGCGAGCCTGTAGCTGCCTCGCCTGGCGCATTGTGAGCACCCTATCCGAACCGTGACAAAGGGGTATTCCGACAGGCGCATGGTGCGGAACGTAGCTGGTGTCGAGTCAATAGAATTTCGGTGGGAGCGCCTGAGAGGCCGCTTGATTAAAGATGCAGCCTAGAAAAAACCTCTGTCCTCATAGAAGCGAAGTGTTCTAAAAGTAATGCCATACAACACAGCCATTTCACTGATCGTACGGTGACTTGCGGTTTCGGGCATTATTGCTTCCGGCAATCCCAAGCTGCGCGCGCCGAAGCAGGACATCACCACCCGCATGCTGATGCTTGATCAGCGCCATCGCCGGGATCAGCACCTCGTCGACGATGTTGACGCAGAGCGAATGGCCGGGCGACACCAACAGGTCGCGCGCGGGACGGTTAGGAGCAAAAGCATGGGCCGCGACGCGCACCGGCATGGCCTTGTGCGGGCGCGGGTGGCGGCGAGGGTGCGTCAGGCGCGAGCCGATCCAGCGGATCGGGCGGTGGGCGCCGGATGAGGTGACGGCGAGATCACCGACGACAAGATGCTCCACCGCCACCTCGCCACGTGCCGTGCGGATCCGCGTGCCTGACGCGAAGCAGACAACGTTAGAGTCGATCAGCGTCCCGCCGTTACCGTCGGACTGAGCGAAATAAGTGGCCGCGCCGGGATTGGCTAGCGTGAAGGTTTCGGTCTCGCCGTCTTCGGTCACGCTGATCGTGCCGAAGTTCGGACCGAAGAGGCCAGGCGCGAACAGCAGCGGCGTCGGAAGGGCGCCCGACGTGTAGGTCAGGCCCAGCAGGTCGAGCGAATCGTTGGTACCGAAGTTCGCCAGCGTGTTGCCGAAGGTGCTCATGCTGGTCGGCTGAGCAACCGCGGCGAGCGCCAGCGTTCCTGGCATCGCCCCAAAGCTAATCGCGCCGACGCCGGCGCCACCGCTCGCGACCGTTCCATTGACGAACGTGTCGGCAACAGCAAGGTCAAGTGTGCCGGCGTCGATAGTGGTGCCGCCGGAGAACGTATTGGCGCCGGATAGGGTCAGCGTGCCCGCACCGGTCCTGGTGATCGAGCCGGCACTGACGATCGCGCTCGAAAGCGTCGCGTTGGTCGGCTGGGCGAAGGCGAGCGTGGTGCTACTCGTGTCGAGGCTGATCGCGCCGGTGATGGTCGAGCCAGACTGCAGCGTTAGGCTGTTCGCGCCGCCCGTAAACTCGATGGCGTTACCCGCCGCGCCTGGGTTCCCGACGCCGTAAGAATAATTAGAGGCGCCCCCGGCGCCACCGCTGCCGCCGGAAATATTGCCGCTGTTGGTAATCGCGAGGTTACTACCAATGATACCGGCGCCTCCCGCTCCCCCACTCCCGGTGTAGTTGTTGTTGTTGACAAAATATTGGTTGCCCACCTCACCGCCCATACCGCCCGCACCGCCAGCGATCGTATTAGTGTTGACGATCGTCGCGGAGGAGGCGATCAGTCCCGCGCCGCCCGCGCCGGCGACGCCTGTTGCGTTCGGATATTTGGGAACACCAAGCATGCTGGCGGCCCCGCCGGCGCCTCCTTGGATGGTGCCGTTGTTGACAACGGTGCCGCTGCCTTTGGTAAGCTGCAAGCCAGTCCCGCCGGCCCCGCCCGACCCGCCATAGTCTGGATTGTTGCCGCCACCGCCGTTTCCGCCGTCGCCTCCCTTTACCGCTCCGTCATTGCTTGCATTGGCACCGACTGAAGTAAGTTGCGCGCCAGCCCCGCCAGAACCGCCAGACCCGGTGTAGGAGGGAGAATAGAATGGGGAGCTGATTAGCGTCCCTCCGTCACCGCCGTCACCACCCGCGATCGTGGCCGTATTGGTGCCCGCCGTTGCACTTGTAACGATTGCCCCGTAGCCGCCGGCACCGCCGCCGCCAGCACCAGTCAGGCCAAAGCTGTAGGCGCCGGCTCCCCCTTTGCCACCGGTCGTGCCGCCCGCAACGAACGCCATTTCAACAACGCTGTACCCACCGCCGCCGCCACCGCCGCCGCCCCCGACGCCAGCCCCACCATTGATGTTCGCGCTTGTTCCAGCGCCCCCACCGGCGCCGCTTCCTGCGCCACCTCGTGCGTCAGCGCCTCCACCACCGCCGCCGCCATGATAAGTGCCCTTAAAAGAAATTGTGCCGCCATCGGCGCCCGCCACAAACTGGTATGGGCCACCTGCGCCGCCTGGAGCGCCTCCGTAACTTCTGCCGCCGTTGCCGCCACCCGCCATCGTCGCTTCCTTTACTTTATTTGCTTCCAATCAATCAGCGATGCCGCGCAGGCATCCAACCTCATATCACCTTCACCGCGTGCGGGTTCGCCCCTTCGCGCCAGAAGGCGTCGTTTTCAAAGCGCGTGAAGAGGCCCGGCGGCAGGGTCGGCTCGCGCACGTTCGGCGTCACCTTGCGGGCGACGCGATGCAGGCCCGGCGCGCCGAGGCGCCGGTCGAACTCATCGGCGTCGTAAGTAACGTTCTCGAAATCGTGCGCGAAGGGCGGCAGGCCGAGGAAGTCGTAGATGGCGTCTAGCACCCGCGCGGGCTCGGTCGTCAGCGAGCGATAGCCGACCAGCATGAGCCGGCCCTTGGCTTCCGGCGCGAAGTACGCCTCGCGCAAGGCGTCGAGCGCGAAGCCGACCATGCCGTCGCTCGCCGCCAGCGCACCGACGCGACCGTAGACCGTGCCGCCGGGGTCGAAGCCGAACATGCGCGAGGGTTCGAGCGGGTTGGCGCGATGGATGCGCTCCAGCGAATCCATGATCCAGCCGACGTCGCGCACGCAGGCGATCACCTTGGCCTCCGGCCACAGCCGCGCGATGAGCGGCAGCTTGGCGCACCAGCCGCGGTTGGTGTCGAGGATCGTGCGCTTGTCGGCGAGGTCGGCGTAGAAGCCGGCGACGGCGCCGTGCAGCACGGCCTCGCGCTTGGCGTCGGTGACGAAGGGCGCGCCCTCGTTCTCCTGGCTCATCTGCCGCTGCAGGGCGAGGACGAGCGAAAGCACGGGGCTCGACATGCCGGCATGAATGTCCGGGTTTTGCCGCAGGATCGCCGCCAGCAGCGTCGAGCCGGAGCGCGGCAGGCCTGAGATGACGTGAAAACCCTCGCCCAAACCGCACACGCCCCTCGGAAAAGCCGCCGAGGCGCGCCTAGCAGTTTGTTGAAGAAGTCGCTCGTCTCCCGTCGCCCAGCGTGATTCAATCCTCTCTGTCGAGGGAGGCTGATTTGCGCGGATCGGATGAGCGAATGGGGTCTCTTTTCAGCTACGTGGATCTCGAAGAGCGAGTGCGGAAGGATCATCCGCTGCGCGCGATCCGACTGCTGGTGAACGAGACGCTGGCGTCGATGGAGCGGGACTTCGCGGTGCTCTATGCGGGCATCGGCCGGCCATCAATCGCGCCGGAGAAGCTGCTGCGAGCGATGCTTCTGCAGGCGTTCTACTCGATTCGCTCCGAGCGTCTGCTGATGGAGCGGCTCGAGTTCGACTTGCTGTTTCGCTGGTTCGTCGGGATCGGCGTCGACGAGCCGGCCTGGGATCATTCCACCTTCTCGAAGAACCGTGACCGATTGCTGGAGGGCGCCGTCGCCGCGCGGTTCCTGGCGACGCTGATGGCGCAGCCGCGCGTGAAGCGCCTTCTCTCGACCGACCATTTCAGTGTCGATGGGACGCTCGTCCAGGCCTGGGCTTCGATGAAGAGCTTCAAGCCGGTCGATGGGCCGGATGATCCGCCGCCGCCGTCCGGCGGACGCAATATCGAGACGAACTTTCGCGGCGAGACGCGCTCCAATGCGACGCATGCGAGCACGACCGACCCCGACGCCAAGCTCTATCGCAAGGGGCCGGGCATGGAGGCCAAGCTCGCCTTCCTCGGCCATGCGTTGATGGAGAACCGCAACGGCCTTCTCGTCGATGCCTGCCTGACGCCGGCGGGCGGCCATGCCGAGCGCGTCGCCGCCCTGGCGATGATCGAGCGGCATGCCGACCGGCCCGACGCGATCACACTCGGCGCCGACAAGGGCTATGACGCCGCCGATTTCGTGAACGAGCTGCGCAGCATGAACGTGCGGGCGCACATCGCGCGCAACACCACGCGCCGCTCGGCGATCGACGGCCGCACGACGCGGCATGCCGGCTATCTGGCGAGCCAGCGCATCCGCAAGCGCATCGAGGAAGCCTTCGGCTGGATGAAGAGCGTCGGCGGCATGAGGCGACCGATGCAGCGCGGCACCGACAAGGTCGGATGGGCCTTCACCTTCGCGGCCGCCGCCTACAACCTGATCCGACTGCCCAAACTCATAGGAACGAGCGCCTGACCGGCCAATCCAGAGTCCGCAGGCGCCTTAAACCAAAAAACGACGAACCGAACGCGCCAAAATTAGGCTCTCAAAATCAAAAGCCGGAACGCGAGTCATCGAAATCAAGGCTTCTTTAACAGCCTGCTAGAGCTACTTTCTCGTAGGACAGCTGCGGCGTTCTGGCAACAGGCAAGCTTATGCTGGTCGGCGCCGCATTTCGAGATGCAGGTTCGTATCGATTGCCGCGTTCCGACCGATTAGCGAACGTCTGTTTAAGAGCAGCTCGCCTTGACGCCTACTGACCGGATTGGGCGCTAAGGAGCCCATTGCCGGGATTCGCCAGGCCATCGCCGAAACCTGAGTTTTAGTGTCCCTCGCCTGCATTTGACAGGGCGCGGGGCTGTGCCGAATCCTCCGGCTCACATTCTGGCAGGCCGCCCAAGACGCGCACTACGACCTCGCTCGAGCCAGATCCCGGCTCGGCGCGCTCCCGCCATTCCGCTGGTGCGCGGTTGCAGAGGTAGAATTTGATGGCGGCGACGTCGGGCGGATAGTGCTTGATGTAGGGGACCCGAAAGATGCCCCCGCTCGTCGGGATGATCTTAGTGGCGGGGTGCTCGTACCCCACCGCTCGATGGTACAGACTGCACGTCACCGCGTGGAGCTTCTCCTCGTCGGTGACGACGCACGCCGCGGCAAAGTCGGGATGCCGCTGCTTCCAAGCCGTCACCGTGCGCACGTCGACGTCGAGCGCCATAGCAACCTGCAAATCCAGTCCGCCAGTGCTCGCGACATATCGCGCCGTTGCAGCACAGCGGGAAGTGTAGCTCGTGGGACGCCCCGTGCCTCCACGGTTTCCCTTCGCGTTCTGGTTACCTTTGGGTGCGGCCATACATGGTTTTGTAGCATCAAACGCATAGCTCGAAAACGTCCGGGTCATGAAACTCTATCGCGCGCTTTCGCGGCGCTGCTTTCTTGGTTTGTCTGCCGTACCATCCTTCTCCTCTCTGCTGCCGTGCCGCACCACCCATCCCTATAAATAGGGGGGTGGTACGGCAGCTTCAGCGCCGCACTGCCGCACCTCTTTATGCCGTACCTCCAAGAGGTCCGGCAGGTTGGGTGGGCACCCATTCTCCGACCTCGACGAACGCTTTCATCTCGCGTTTGCCATCCTGCCGATGCACAAGCTTGAGGACATCGATCTTAATGCAAATGTCGATGATGCCGCGGAGTCGGCCCCTGTGACCCGCATCGGTCACATCCAACGAAAGTACTCTGGCAACCACGTTGCCGACCCACTTGGATTTGGTTTGTGAGTTCTCCCGCCACTCGCCCTCCCGCACCAGTTTTTGAATTTCGAGGCGGTGAGCGTCTGTCATCTCCGCCGCCGCAGCGGGCCACTGCCACTCTTCGACAACACCGACTTGGTCGGAAGGCTCGTCGAAGAGGTTGGGACCGTGATTGCCCAGCGATACGTTTTCTAGGTGGTACCAATCGGATCGATCAGGCGGTGGAGCGAGATTAGCCTTGCCATTATCGACCCGAAAGTAGTCGCGCGGCCGACCGACGCCGGCGCGTGAGGCTTCGTCCTTCGTCATGCGGTTGAGAACGCGCGCGGACCGGGAAGCCGCCAGTAGCGAAACCGCGCCGCGGCCGTCTTCCACGGTCGTCTCGAGACCGGTTCCCTTGCGGACATGGTGGACCAGATCCCACGCGGTGTCGGTTTCGTCAGCGATGCCGGCAATAGCCTTGCAAACCGCGTCGATCGCGCCGTTGTCGTTTTCAAACACCCGATGCGCAGAGACGAATGGGTCAAGGATCACGACGTCGATCTTGTTTTCCTTGAGCGTGGCCTTCAGGGCCTCGACGACTGGCGTCGCGATAACCGTTCCTTCTCGCGTTGTCGTGGCGATCACGACTTCCGTGTCGCGTCCGCTGTTTAGGAACAAGTTGGCGCACGCGAGCGCCGGATCGACCGCGTAGTGCAGGCAGATGGTAATTACTCGCCGCTCAAGTTCTTCGAGCGGGTCTTCTAAATTCAACACCCAAACGCGAAGCGGCCCTTCGTGAAGTTTCCCGCCGAGAAGGCTCCTGCCGATCGCGAGTGAAATCGCTTCTGCCAGCACCAGGTTCGTCTTCCCGACTCCGCCAGGTGCGAACGTGCAGGAGAAGAATTTGCGGATCAGGTGATGTCCGTAGATCCAGCGCCGCCGCGGGAAGGTCGCAGGCTCCTTCCATTCAAACCGCTTGGCTTGAAACCCGGGGCAGACTTTGGGCGGGACGCGACCTGGATGCTCGACGACGACCACGCTCTCGAAGATGGCCGCGGGGCTCGCTGAACCGGCAGCCCCCTTCGCGTAGCGGTAGGCGTTTTCGATCTTAAGCCGCGCCTCTCCCGCGCTCCACGGCGGCTCGCAGCGCGGATTGTATTCGTCCAGAAACAGCTCGAGCGCCGTCTCCTCGGAGACGCCGAAGTCGCGGATCCGGCAGCCGACGGCGAACGTCGTGTCGTCGCCGTTGGCACCCGCGATGGCGAGCGGCGCCTCGCGGCGCAGCCAGTGGGCCGCGCACTCCACCGACTCCGGAAGATCCAGCTCGATGCTCGTGACCGGCGCGGTGCCGCGCTCGCGCGGTCGCTTCAGCAGGTGTCGGAGATGCTCGGGGAATGCTGCCACCGGAGCGTCGATCTCGACGACGTACGGCAGACCGTCGATCGTCGATCCCGGAGCCGCCACGTAGGCGTTGAGGCTCTTGACGTCCATGCCGTCGGCCGGCCCCACGAGGTGCCCGCTGCCCACGGGGTGCTCCACGCCGGCGTAGACCACGTGGTAGCCGCCGGACGGCGTGCGCATCGTGAGCGTGTCGAAGTCGAGCCCCAGGTCGAAGAAGGTGTCGAGCCCCCGCTTGCCGTCCTTCGTGTCGACGTCGAGCACCACGTGGCCCGTCGTCAGGAAGCCGATGTTGTAGTTGTGCTCCGCGCCGGTGAAGGGGTCCGTCCACATGGAGCGGACGACGTCGGGGTCGCTCGACGCGTGGAGCGTCCAGCCCATGCCGTCGTTCGGCAACTTGCCGTTACATCTAAGAGGGAAACACCGGAAACCTCTGGCGGCCCACGCCAGGGCTGCATTAAGTTTACCGCTCACCGGTTGCTGCCTGCGGCGCAGGTCCGCTCGTACTCCTCAACAAGATCGAGATCCCAGTGCTTGCGACCGCCGATGATCAATGGTGCAGGGAAACCTGGGGGTGGCCTTTCGATCCAGCGATCAATAGTGCGTGTTGTTTTCTGCCACCGTCGCGCAAGACCAGGCTTAGTCACAAATTGTTTGTCCCGAGACATGTCTCACCTCCGCGCGTCTTTCGCGCCTTGAGAAATGGCTCATCCATAAATCCGCCGGCTAGAGGTGAAAAACCTGCCGGTCAAAATAAAAGCGGCAGATTTTTGCGCTTTAAAAATATGCCGGTGTTACGACTGGGCGGCGCGTTAATTCCTTGGTCTCCCTCTCATGCGCCTCTGATCTTGATTTAGATTCCGCAATGCGGACCGCCAGAGTTGTCTAGGGATGTGCTTGCAGAAGTACTTTTCAGCCTGATCCTTCAGTTGTATTTCTTTTATTTGGCCGTTCGCGACGGAACACAAGAATGTTACAAGATACATAAATTTCAATGGCGGTGGCGGTGGCGGTGGCGGTGGCGGTGGTGATGGAGGAGGTGACGGTTCGTGCGCATTTTCATCTAGAACTCCTCTTTCGTCAAGTCTCTGCCGCGCACTATTAAAGAAATTGCAACTAGAGGACGATTTACTTGCATCGCTGAATCTATCAGATATTTCTTTTACCTCAGCAGGGATGTCAGCAAGCCGCTTAAGAAAATCATCGAGTGGATTTCCTATAGGAAATTTCTTCATTCTGCGGCCTCCGCTGCATGAACACCAGTGAGGAACCCCTCACTTTTCGTTACGCTTTTTACGTGGACTGCCCAATGTTCTAGCGCGATGCGCTTTTCGTCGGCGAAGGAATGACGCTGATACACGCCGACAATGCCTCCAAAACTCCCGGACACGTGGTTCAGCATTTTTTCAATCACCGGCAGGTTTACGCCGAGCCGTGCGCACCCGCTGGCAAACGTCCGCCTGAGATCGTGCATCGTCCAATGAGGTAAGGCGTCCCCACCGTCGTTCGCCATGAACTCGTCCAGCCGCTGCTTGGCCTTGGAGTAGCCGCTGACCGCCGCGCCGCCGCCGGTCGTGAAGACGAAGTCGGGGTAGCCCATTGGGGGGACGATTCGCGGCATGTCCCCGAGGATGGCCAAAGCCAGCAGCGGAAGAGGCACCACGTGTTCGACGCCGTTTTTGACCCGCCCCCGAGGCAGCGTCCACGCCTTGCGCTCGAGGTCAATCTCCGACCAGCGCATGCCGCCGATCTCGTCGCGCCGTTGTCCGAGGAGAATCAAGAGGCGGACAAGCGGGCCGAATGGCCAGCCGATCATGTCGCAGGCTGCCCACACCCGGTTCAACTCCGCGTCGCTCAGCACGCGATCTCGGCTTCGCTCGGCGGATGGAGCCGTCACCCCGACGCACGGTGACGTCGGGATCAGGTCGCGCTCGACCGCCCATCCGCACATTCGACGGAGAGCAGCGAGGACCCGGTTAATCAGCGGGTCCACAGTTCGAGCCTGTGTGCGCCCACCATCGAAATCAACGACTTACGAGTGCGCTAGACAGCGTGCCGCGCTTCGTGTCCGCAGGGTGTCCGCAAATCGCGGGAGCGACGGCCAGTGTCGGCTCCTAGTCGCCGTCGAATGGAACTGCATAGCGGTTTAGTAAAGCTTGAGCATGCACTGCCGACAAAAAGGCGGCCGCTCACTCGGCCTTGGACGCCATAGAGGGCTTCACAGGCTGGCCTTCAGCTTGCACTATTGATGCGGCATAGTCCGGGCCAGGACGGTGCAAACGAAACGGCCGCCGTACGTGGCAGCCGCCTGCCGCGCCACTACAAACTGAAGGATGAGCAACACACAGTAAATAGCATAAAGCCGCCACAAGGGAACGACAAAAACGGCTGCGCCGCCGAACGTTATGAAAAAAAGAGCTGCAAGCGTGGTATAGTCTCTTGTATAGAGAAACTCGCGATGAACGTCGAGAACCGCAGGATTCGTTTTCTACTTTTCTGTAAAAAGTGTTAAACCACACTTTGTTTTGTTGGACTGGGTCTGTCGAAAGGTCGCCCCCAAAAACTTCCTTTATACGCTCCACATCAATGCGGGGATCGGACAGCGCATATTGGGAGAACGCGCGATGCCCAGGAAGAGAATGACGCCAGCGAAGAAACACTATGCGATATTTGTAATCTGCTGTGACAAGTCCATTTATAACCGAAACCACGGCTAGGGCCATGCCTACTGGCACAAGGTCTGTCGTGCGGGCGAGAATTGCCTTGGCGTCGAGATCGCCGATATCGCGAGTTTGCGTAAATGCGTAGAGGACAAGGCAATTTACGGCGATGACAATCCAAAGCCGCCGACGGTTTTGGTTTTTCAGTGACTTCCCGGAAGCTGCTTCGGTCAATCGTAAACCTCGACCTTAGTTGAAAACGGAACAGCCGGTGCGGAAATGTAGCCTTCCCTTTTAGCGAAACCCCCATAGTAAATCTTGTGCGAGCCGTTTGTCTTTACGACGGTGCCGCCACGCCGAGTGAAGGCGTTCAGAACGATGGCTCGAGCCGCCATAAACGTGAGCGTCCGCGAGCTTGCCCTCGCGGCGGACGTCTCGACCAACACGACAACGCGTTTGGAAAAGGGCGAGACACTGAAAGAGCGCACTGTCGCTGCGATACAGCATGTTTTCGAGGCCGCCGGAGTCATCTTCGTAGAGGAGAACGGCGAGGGGCCAGGCGTCAGATTGAGGAAGCGCTGAGCGCAGCGTGGCAGCCCATAGGCGGTCAAACTTATCGGCCCGGCAATCGCAGAACGGTGGTCTCATTCTCACATTTGAGGCCAAAATGACCGAGATTGGCACTGTCCGGCGCGGCGTGTCCTACAGCGAGACGATCGACCGTCGCGTTTACGCTATCCGTATCCTTCCGGTGCGGCGCCTTGATGGATCCAAATCAAGGCGTGCGCGGACGTGGGAAATTTCTATGCGAAAACCCAAGCCGATCTACCTAGCTTGCGGGACTGCCAGCACGGAGGAAGAGGCAAGGGCCGTTGTCGCTGCAATAATGAGACATAGTGGAAAGCCAGCCTTCAGCGGTCAATGACCTATGTCCAAAATACAACACCGTAAGACTTAGTGGGATTAATCCACAGTTCAAAATTGCGTTCCCGCGCGAAGATTGTGAAGGTCGATTTTGTCGCGAACGGGCTAGGTGGTTGCCAAAAGTTTTCTGGCTCGGTTCAGTCGAGGTCCAATCATGTTGCGTACTGCATGCGTTTTAATTATCGCCGCGCTGCCCTAAGTTTTGCTTGCGCGGATAGTGTGATGCCGTCGATCGAGATCGAGGGTGTGTCGCGAGATAAGATGAAGAACGAACTTGTTTTACGATTGACGAGAAACAGCGAATTTCGCCTGGTCCAAGAGACCTCCTTTCGAGTTTCGTTCGATAGGGATGTTGAGAGCCCCACCGCCAAACCGCTTTACCAATCTAGCCCGCCCGTAAATAGATTTGATTTCACCATCGCCGACACGGACCACGGCGCCCAGGTTGCAACAAACGTTGTACTAATCGAGAATAGCGGGACCCCTTTGGAAAGGCGGACTGCCTTGAAGGCTGGCAAGGAAGCGCAAGAGGCGCAAAAAATAGTCGAACTCATCAAGGGTGACGTCACCAAAGCAAATGACGTTTCGTCAAAGACAATTCAGCCGGTCGTTGTGGCCAAGCCGAAAGTCTATTTCCGGCCGGTCCACTCGTCTCGAAGCAGGGCGCCGATGGCGGCACAATACGTCGCTACTCACATAGATGCTTCGCGGCTCGGTTTCTCTGCGCAATTGCCGAAAGATGACAGTCGCGGGTTGGTTATAATCGCTGTTGATCCCAAAACTCCTGCTGCCAAAGCTGGCCTACATACATCCGACATTTTGACCGCAATCGATGGGCAGCCAATTACTACTGGTGAGCAAATGGATGCGGCTCGCCTTCATCTCATGACTAAAAAACAGGGGGAGATAAAGGTCATCCGAGATGGCAAGGTATACACAGCCATGGTGAAGTTTAGATAGGCGCCCGAGCTGCTCAGGTATGGTCATTCGTTATACGATTGCGCCCCGCATGTTCCGCAGCACCATCGAGCTATGCTTATCGTGGCGGGCGCCGATCTGTGCCGCCGCCGCCGTCGGGTCGGACACGCCCTGCACGCTCACGTTGTTCGTCTGGTGCATCGAGACGTTTTTGTTGGCGGCTACAGCCCCGCCGAGCGGTGGCGCCGAACTCATGGTTGCTCGTAACGCATCGGGGTTGAGCCCGCCGAACGGATTGCCGCCGAGGATCTTCGGCATCGGCACCTTGCCGCCGCGATGGTTCTGCCAGTCCGCGTCCCCTCCTTGAGCAGCCGGCGGCTGAGCCGCGACTAGCGGCGGCGCTGCTTGCACGTTCCGACGAACTTCGGCCATTCCGGCAAGAGTTGTGTTTTGGAAGTTGTCGGTTCGTCCGTTCCAGCCTTCCGCGCGCTCATGGACAGAGGCTCCTCGAGCGGCTTCTCTGTCGTCCTGCGCGTTATCGAAGATCCGCCCCGAACCGCCGCCATCCCCAGTCCGAGTTTCGCGCGCCGCTGCCTTCAACTGCTCGTCGAAGTCATTCGTGTTTGGCTTGCGTGAACCAAGGCCTTGTTCGATGCCGTAGGCGCCGCTGTTTGGGTTCAGGTCGTCAGGACCTCGATTGTGGCTCTCGACGTTTTTCCAACGCGATATCAGAGCGATTGCCCCGCGCTCAGACACTCCTGAGGCGGTGAGGGTATCGAAAGCGTGCTTCTCTCGCTCGGGCGTCCACCAGCCGCCTGGCTGTACCTTGCCAGCGGAGCCGCCCCCATTACCGCCCATCCAACCCGGCCGGTTCTTCCAAGCTCGCTTGACGGTCCCGAGCGGCCCTTGCGCGTCTTCCTCGCGATCCTCTTGGTGCTTCCGGAGGCCGACCATGCCGGTGCCGCCTTGGGCGCCCGGATCGCCATAGGGATCGGTCCACACCTTGGCAGCCACAGCCGCGCCAGCGCCCAAGCCGAGCACCGCCAGAGCCCACGGGGGCATCGCGAGCAGGGACAGCCCCCGAAGCGCCCCAAGCAGCCCCAGCACCCGCCCCACGAACGAAGCTGAGATGATCGCCGCCAGTGCCGTCAGCGCGACGCCCCAGCCGCCGATGCTTTCGACGAAGCGGTCTAGGTCCGGCAGATGCCGCACCAGGAAATCCAGCATCCGAAACAGCGCATCGGCAATCTTGACGATCGTGTCCGCGATCTCCTTGCCGTGCGCTAGGAGATAATCGTTGAGATCCGAAATTGGCCCTTTAAGATCGCCGAACAATTTCGAGCCGATCGACTGTGCGATCTTGTCGACGGTATCATACAGGTTACGGAAGATACGGGTGAGATTCTTGCCGTCCTCCGCTGCCTTCTGCGGATCGAAGCCGAGTATGCTATACTTGGCGTCAGATTCCTTCTTGAATTTCCGAAACTCCTCCATCTGCTGCATTGCGTGCAGGAGATTTGGCGGAATGTGTAGGAGCTTGGCGAACGCCTCCGCTTGAACCTGCGGCATCGCCGCCAGTCGCGGGATGATCTCGTCGTAGGGCGCTGACGGCGGACGACCTCGACAGGATCGCCGCCGACCTCTGGCCCGTGCATGGGCCCGCCGATGATGTGACGAGCGTCAAGGGCAAGACGCCGAAGAAGCCGGCTCTGACCACCGAAGCCCGTTGGGCGCTGGACGACATCGCGAAGCACGTGAACGCCATCACGGGCAAGCTCAACGGCCTATCCGAGCGGTCGCTGAAGGGCCTGGCCTTTGAAGCAGCGCGCACGAGCATTGTGCAGGAAGAGGCGCTCTACAAAGGCGTGGCGGAGGAGGCCAAGCGCTCAAGGCCATCCGAGCGGCTTACCGCACCGGCCGCGGCGAGTGGTACGCGGTAGTCGAGTTGGCGCGCGCGAGCCGGGACTATCCTTGTATCCCGAGCCGCCGGCGCCGTAGAATCCGAAAGTGCCGGGCTTGCCTCCGTAGGCACCTCCGTATCCGCGCATGCTCGTGCCGCCGGCGCTTTTGGTGGTGCGGCCGACGCCCCCTTGCGGTTGACCGGACGCGCCGCCACCGCCGCCACCGGCGATTACGAGCGGCTGATATTTGCCGCCGATGTTGCCAAGCACAAAGCTGCCATCACCGCCGCTGGCGGCGCCGCCTGAGAACACAAAGCTGCCTCGACCGCCGACGACGATCTCGAGCTTCTCGCCGGCCGTGAGTTGGACCGTTCCGCCGATCTCCGCCCCGTATCCGCCGTCGCCACCGCCTTGCGCGCCGACCGCGAGGATGTCGTAGTCGCCCGTTGTCGTGACCGTCACAAACTGCGGAGTACCGGTATACTTGTAAGTGCCCACAGCATCCCCGTGAGATTCTATGAATGCAACGCAGTTGCGATTTATAGCGAGAACCGGGAGGAATCGTTCTTACACTTTTAGTCGAGTGTTGCGCGCGCCATTCCTTGCCGATGTCCGATTCTTCTTCCTGAGACCTCACGCGGAGGCGCTCGCCGTTCTCCGTGCCGCAGGCGGTCAATCA
Source organism: uncultured Lichenihabitans sp. (assembly GCA_965214415.1). Taxonomy (GTDB): domain Bacteria; phylum Pseudomonadota; class Alphaproteobacteria; order Rhizobiales; family Beijerinckiaceae; genus RH-AL1. The sequence continues at coordinate 2,747,773 of CBDCBQ010000003.1, read as the reverse complement.
GCATCTGCGCGCGCTCCAGGGAGATGCCGTGTTTTGCGTGCCAGATTGCCGGCGCTGTCGCCACGCCATCTGCTGTCGTTTCTAGCGGTGGGCCCGCGACGCCGGCCTGCGGCTCGACCACTTGCTGCTGAGCCCGCATGTCGCGCGCCGCCTGATGGCCTCGGCGGTCGATCGGGAGGTCCGAGGCGCTCCGGACGCCAGTGATCACGCGCCGGCATGGGTCGAGTCTCGTTTCGCCGCCGCGCCTGTAGGGCGCCCACAGCGCTTTGGTGCCGAGACACCATGAAAACTAGTCCGGACGCACCGTGCGTGAGAAACGCTCGATAGCAATTTTTGCCGACCTCGCACTACCTGCGGCTGACGGCCTAAACCCGTCGGCGTTGTCGAGACGGCCCGTGACGGTCATCCTCAAAACTAGAACGAGAACGCAATGGCAGATGTCTACGCACCCCGCGCCGATTTGGACCAAGGCTTGGTCGCCGGGCACCATACCCATCTTCGCGTCTCCTGGAGCGCGCTGTTTGGCGGCGTGGTCTTGGCGCTGGCGATCCAACTCGTGCTCAGCCTGCTGGGAGCTGGCATCGGTCTAAGCACCGTCAACGTTGCCGCCAGCAGCACACCGAGCGCCACGAGCTTCGGCTTCGGCGCCGAGCTGTGGTGGGTGATCAGCAGCTGCATCGCGCTCTTCGCCGGCGGCTACGCCGCGGCCTGGCTTGCCGGCAGCGAGTTGCGGTTCGACGCCATGATGCACGGCCTTGTCACCTGGGGCATTGCCACGCTCCTGACGGTCTATCTGCTCACCTCGGCGATCGGCGGCATCATCGGCGGGGGCTTTTCGGCGATTACCAGCACCGCGTCCGCCGTCGGCGGCAGCGTCAAGGATGCTGCGGCGCCTGTCGCCAATGCCGTCGGCCTGTCCCCAGACATGATCAAGCAGCAGGCTGATGCCTACCTGCAGCCGACCAATACGGACCCGGCGACGATGAGCCCGCAGGATGCGCAGAAGGAGGTCGCTTCCGATCTCGTAACCTATGAGCAGGGGGGCGCCGATGCGCCGGCGGCGAAGGCGCGGATCATCGACATCACCGCTGCGCAGCTGAAAATCAGCAAGGACGACGCGACCAAAAAGTTCGACGATGCGCAGGCCAAGCTCGACCAGACGATCGCACAGGCCAAGCAGAAGGCCAAGGACGCAGCGGACGCGAGCGCGTCGGCTGCGTCGAAGACGGCGTTCGCCCTGTTCGTCGACCTGCTACTCGGCGCGATCGCGGCGGCGTTCGGCGGCTCGCTCGCTCTCGGCGCGCGATATCGTCGGACCGTCGTAGCGGTCGCCTAGGCAACAGACGACAGACATTGGTTCGACAGGCGGCGGGATACCCCGCCGCCTTTCTTTGAAGGAGTGAGATCATGGCATTCGACAGGTTCAAGGGACAGGCGCAGCAAGCCGCCGGCAGCGTGCAATCGGCAGTCGGCGACATGACCGGCGATGAAGGCATGCAGGCCGAGGGCTTGGCACGCGAGGTCGGCGGTCGAGCCCAGGATTTGTACGGCGCCGCCAAGGGGCAGGTAGAAGACGCAGCCGATATCGCGTCCGGTGCAGCGTCCGACATTTATCGCAACAGCGGCGATTACGCGCAGCGCGGCGCCGACGCGGTGACGACGACGGTCAGGCAATACCCTCTGTCGGCGTTGCTCCTCGCGGCCGCTGTAGGGTTTCTAGCCGCGCTGCTGGTCGCATCGCGCAACTGACCCCTCTTCAGATAGGTGGCGGGATACGCAACCCAGCACACGCTCAACGCTTCCTGCTTTGGTCTCGTGCCGCCGGTGTCCGGCGTCGCGAATGCCGGGAGAGTAGAATGACAATATTAAAGCTCACGACTGCTGTTGCTGTTTTGGTTGTCGTCGCGCCGGCTCTCGTTCTCGCGCAGAGCGCCTCCCCCACGGCGCCCACTCCGGCAAACCCCACGCCGACCAACCCGGTGTCAACGAACGGCGCGCCGATGAAGTCCGGTTCTATGTCGTCCGGTAGCTCGATGTCCTCCGGCGCCATGAAGTCGGGTGGCTCCATGGCGACGGGCGGCGGGACAGGTGCCAAATCAACGGTGACCGGAGGCCCCTCGGGCGGCTCGCCGGGGAAAAACTAAGCGTTCTCGAACGCATCTCGCCCGTTCCGATCAAACGAGCGGGCATTTAAAGCCCCATTTCGAACCTTCGGTATGACAATGTCTTCCGCGATGTCTTGGGCGCACCTGTCACAACCGCGCTTGGAAAAGCTCATGCCGTCGGAACCTGCGTCGCGATTGGCTCGAAAAGATGGTCCTCGGTTTCATCATCGTCACCGGGGCCATCCTTTGCGGATCGCTTGCTCGATCATTCGTGCTCGGGTTCCGCGTGCCCTAATCGACCGGGCATATGTACGGCTGCATGTGCTCGACCGGTACGGAAGAAAGAGCGAGGGCCGCCCAACTCCGAAAATCTCCCGAGCGGCCCTCAACCAAGACGATAATAGGCCCCAACAAAGACTAGCTTACGGCGCATCCCCTGACGTCATGTTGCACACGAAAGGCACGCGCTAGCCGCGCCTAGCGCCGCCGTCGCTTACGCCGCGCGCTGCTCCGAATGCGCTGACTCATGCCGGCCGAGCCGCTCGGCGCGGGCGGCAAGGCGGGCGCGGACGATCTCGACGATGGGGCCGGTCTGGTGGAACGGCCGGCAGAAGTCGGCGTGGGTGCGGGCCAGCACCTCATCTGACACATCGTCAGCCGGCAGACCGAGCAGGGCGCGGTTGGCGCCCATCTCGAGGTAGCTTTCCGCAGGCATGCCGTCGGCCCAAAGGATATCGTGGCCGCCCTCCAGCTCGACGTGCCAGTAGGTGACGCTGTCCACTTCGACTTGGGCGATGGTCGATCCGTTGACGAGCACTCCAGCCGGGATCAGCACCTCCTCGACCACGTCGACGCAGAGCGAATGCTCGGGCGAGACGTAGAGATCACGCGACGGCCGGTTGCGGCCGAACGCGTCGGCGGCAACGCGGATCGGCCATACCTTCTCCGGCGCGGGATGGGCGCGGCAGTCGATCGTGCGATGGCCGAACCAGCGGATCGGCCGGTGCACGCCTGAGGTGGTGACAGCGAGATCGCCGACCGTCAAGAATTCGACGGCGATGTCGCCGCGAGCGGTGCGGATGAGCGTGCCGGAGGCGAAGCAGACGGCGTTTATCGAGACAAGGCCGTTGCCTATCCGCTCGCCGGCGACGAGTATTTGGTTCGTCTTGCTGGCGTCAAACGAATAACCGCCCTTACCACCGCTTCCCTTACCACCGCCGCCGGCCCCCCCACTGTAGCCGCCGCCTCCACCGCCTGTGTAATAGGCGCCGCCACCGCCGCCCCCAAAGCCGCCGTTGTTGTACGTGCCGGTTGGGGTCGCTTGGAAGCCACCCCCCTTTCCTCCTGCAAAGCCTCCGGACGGTCCGGAGCCGCCACCGCCTCCCCCAAGAGAACCGTTTGTTCCTGCGGACCCGTTGCTCTTCAACCCGGTTCCACCGCCGCCGCCGCCGTATGTTCCGCCACCTCCGGCGCCTCCGGCACCGGGATTTGCGCCGACGCTGACCTGTCCAGCCCCGCCCCCAGTACCGGGCCCGGCTGGACCGCCGCCGCCGCCCGCGACCAACAATGGTGTCGTCGTGCCGTCAGCGTTCACGACCAAGACAAAGCTGCCGCCCCCGCCGCCGTAGTTGATGCCGGCGCCTCCGACTATGAGTGTCAACTTCTCGCCAGGCGCTAGGTTGAACTGATCGCCAGCTTCCGCGCCCTGCCCGCCCGGGAAGTCAGAAAATCTAGTGATGCCACCTTGTGCACCGTAGGCAGCGATACTATACCTGCCACCGGTCTTTGCCGTGAAATATTGAGCACCGCCGGTGAAAGTATAGTTTGCCACGACAAATCCTCGTCTAAGTGCCGAGCTGCATTTTTACGCGAAATATGCGTCTTCGGCAACTGCGTATCGCACCCCGTCTAACGCACGCTCGCCGATCCATCTAACGAGCTGGCCTCGACGAAGCGTCCTTGAGCCTCAGCCCGAATTACGTGGCGCTCGATGGCCGCGTTGACCGCAAGGCGGGTCGGCCGCATCGGCCGGCCGTCGGAATAGAAACGCTTGAAATACATCGCGGTTTTACCGCGCGATAGCCGCCGCACGGCATCCCGCATAAACCGCAAGACATTCCGATCGTTGGCGACAAAAGCATTGAAGAGTATGCAGTCGCCCTCGTGGCATTCCTTGTTGGTCGGCATGCGATCACCGTCGGCCCAAGCTTGGGCGATCGATTCCGTGACGAAAGAATAGCCGAAATAGCCGACCGCCATATCGCTGGGATCGACGACAAAAGCCTGGTGGCCACGCTGCGCCTGACCTTCGATCACACGCATCCATTGCCCGAACTGCCGACGCGCGAAGACGGGACGATCCATCATCATCCTCGCCGCCATCCCGATCGCCGCGTTGGGATCGGCGAACTTGACAAGACGTAGGGATGGCCACTCGGCGCTTTTGGTCGTCTCCATTTCGAATTCCCGTGAACGATTCTGCGCGACCCCGAAGCACCGGCCAGAGGCACGTGCCCATCATCCAATTCTTCCGCCCTCAAAATTTCAAATCGGCGCCGACACCCCGACCTGGTGCTTGTTGAACTCGGTGTTGCGCCAGGTGCTGGCACCCTCCCACCGCTGCCACAGGTCTGGCGGCAGGATCGTCTCGCGCTCTTCGCGCCGCGCCAGCGGCCGCACGTCGTGCAGCCCCGGCGTACCGAGCCGCGCGTCGAACTCGGCCGTGTCGAAGACGATGTTTTCAAAGTCGTGCGCGAACGCCGGCAGGCCGGTGAACGCGTAGATCGCCTCCAACGCCGCGGCGGGATAGCCGGCGAGCGTGTCGTAGGGCAGCAGCAGCAGGCGGCCGGACTGGGCGCCGTGCATTGCCTGCTTCATCGCGTTGAGCGGGAAGCCGATCAGGCCGTCGGCGCTCATCAGCCCTTCGGCGCGCGAGTAGATTGTGCCGCCCTTGTCGTAGGAGAAGATCTTCGACAATTCGAAACTATTGCGGCGGATCAGCCGCTCGACGCTGTCGATGACCCAGGGGATGTGCCGGACGCAGCAAATCACCTTGCACTCGGGAAAGAGCTTCGCAAGCAGGTCGATGCGGCCGGTCCAGCCGCGGTTGGTGTCGAAGATCGTCTTCCCGGCGTGATGGACGCCGTAATAGCTCGTGAACAGACCGCGTATCACCGCCTGGCGTTGCTCGTCATCGATGAAGACGGATGTCTCGTTGCCGGCGCTCATGTCGGCGAGCATCGCGCCAACCATCGAGCCGACCGGACTGGTGATGTGCGCGTGCAGCGCTGGATTTTGCCGCAGGATGGCCGCGAGCAGCGTCGAGCCGGAGCGCGGAAGGCCGGAGATGAAATGGTTTCCTCGCAACCGCGGCAGCCTCGAAAAACACAGACACGCTCGTCAAAAGCACGGATTTGTATGCCCGGCAAATCGGCTGAGGCGTGATAGTCTCGGATTTCGGAGCAGTGACCGGCGACCCTCCAACCTGCGGATGTTGATGCCCGCCATGAAAACCGCGTGTGCTGCGCGACAGGTCGCCGGTCCTTCGTTGACGCCGTTTGCCGCCAGCGTCCTCGCCCACGTGCCAGCGAGAGCGAAGCTCTGATCTACGCCCGCGCCGACATCTCGCCACGGAGACGTTCCGCCGTCAGGCCGAGCGCATCCGCGACGTCGGCGATATGCGCCCCGAGCCGCTGGAGCTGCCCGGCCAGCTCGTCGACCATCGCCCGACCATCCTCGTCGCGCATCAGCCGGTAGCGTCGCGCGAACTCGACATCGTCAGCCGACAGGAGATCCACTGCGGCGTCGATCAGCGGGAGGTGCCGGGCGCACCAAGCGGCGGTGAAGGGCGCGAGCGCCTGGCCGCCAGCGCAGAGGGCGCGCATCGGCGCCTGCCGCGGGAAGGGGATGACGAGGGCGCTCATGCGAGTGACCCCGCCAGCTTCAGGATGTCGAGCGCGAGGGTGAGCGCGGTCGGGGTCTCGAGGTTCGCGAGCTGTTTGCAATTAATTGTGTACTGAGGAGGCTGCCCCCTGGTGGGGCAATGCCCACTGAAAGAACACGCTGGATCATATTTGATGCTGACGGAACCTCTCGTAGCCGGATCGTTAGGATAAACTACGATGTAAGTATAATTTCTCCCTGCTGTAACAAAAGGATCGATGCCGCCGCCCGGACTGGGCGGCAGGTTACCGTCCTGGAAAATAAACTGAACAGTCTTAAGCTTTGACCCGCAGACCATGTGGGTAGTCTATTGAAACTGAGACCAGCTGCCTGATATGAAAAGTTGAACAGAAGTTCCTCGAACAGAAGTTCCACGCCACCGGGGACCGCCTTCACGCTCAGGTTTAGCGGAGGAGTCTGGGCGAAGCAGGGCTTCCATAGCATTGTTGTCGGCAGTATCAAACAAAGATAAAACAAATATCGTTTAGCAAACTCAACAAGCGCGCCGGCGTAGAGGCCGCCAACTTGAGAGCAGCCTTGAGCGCCCAAGACTAAGATGTTGTATGTCCGCGACCTCGTTGACGAGACGGACTTCGTGGTTTTGGGATATCCACATGTTGCCATCGGACTCGCCATGATCGAGATATGGTCAGCGATACGTAAGCGAATTGTATTTCGTAGCATCGCCCAAACGGGCACCCATTGTTAGACTAGGCTGGAAAAGGAGCGGGAAAAAGCGGCAGGCGGCACGAATGCCCTCTACTCAAGCTATGACATATGATGTCCGACGCCAGCTTCTAGGGTATCAACTTTAGTATTACAGAGGCTTTGGGTACGCTCTGGTAGTAAACCACTGAACTCTAACGAGGGCAGACGGGCCATGGCGACGTACAGGTACAGCGGCAGATCGCAGATTGTGACCGTATCGAAGACGGGCGAATACGATATCGTGGCCTACGGTGCGCAGGGCGGCCAGGACGGTCCCGAGGCCGGCGGTCGCGGTGCCGAGATCGGCTCCCAATTCCAACTTACTGCGGGCACGAAGCTGAAGCTGGTTGTCGGCGGTACCGGGACCGACCTTGGCGGAGGCGGAGGCACGTTTGTCTTAGCCAAGTATGCCGGCTCGTCGAGTTACGTTCCGCTGGTGATCGCTGGCGGTGGTGGCGGCGCCACACAGAATTCCGGCGGGGGCGACGCCCTGGTGGCAAAGGGTCCCGGAACACGAACCGGCTTGGGTGGATACGCAGGTGATGCGCCGTCTGGGTCGGACGGCGCTGGAGGCGGCGGAGGCGCCGGTCTGTTTGGCGCTGGTGGATCCAGCTACTACAACAGCAAGCGGCAAGCCGAAGGCGGCCACAATGGAGCCGGCGGCTATCTCGGTGGCCAGAACACGGCGCCGCCGAAAAACGCGTCGATCCCAGATCAAGGCGGCTTCGGCGGTGGCGGCGCGGGATCGCAGGAAGGCAGCGGCGGCGGCGGCGGCGGCTATACTGGAGGGACCGGCGGGTACAACAATTTCAACAAGCGCGTCTTCGGCGCTGGCCAAGGCGGCGGCTCTTACAGCGCGATCCGGACGCTTTCGCAGTACACCGCAGCTGGCGAAAACCTTGGAAACGGCAAGGTAGTCATTTCGCCGAGCGTCACTTGCTATGTTTCGGGAACAATGATTCTCACCTCTCGTGGCGACTGTGCGGTGGAGGACCTTGCCGCTGGCGACATTGCCGTCACCGCGTCCGGCGCACATCGCCCGATCCGATGGGTTGGTCATCGCACAATCAACTGCGGCCGCCATCCGCGCCCCGCTGAGGTAATGCCCGTCCGAATCGCCACGCACGCTTTCGGACCCAACAAGCCGGCCCGCGATCTCTATGTTTCGCCCGGCCATGCGATCTGCATCGATATGTTGGGTGGCCTACTGATCCCCGCAGGTTCGCTCGTCAACGGCTCGACTGTCGTCCAGGTCGATGTCGAGAGCGTCATCTACTGGCACGTCGAACTGGACGAGCACGAGATCATCCTCGCCGAGGGCCTGCCGGCAGAGAGCTACCTCGAAATGGGAAATCGTGACTTCTTCGCCGAGAACGGCACCGTGGCGCTCGCCGCGTCGCCTGACACCACCGAGCGGACTCATGCTGACTTCTGCCGGCCGTACTATGCCGTCGGGCCGTTGGTCGAAGCGGTGCGCGCGAGGCTTAACGCGCGAGCCGCCGCCCTAGAATGTGGGCAGGATCGCGAAGCTGCAGCGGCTTGAGCCGGCGACGAGCTGGTGTCCGCCGGGTCGACCGGCGTGGCCGTGATACCTGGGACGATGTTATTTTCTGTATCCCCCGAAATCGACGATTGCCAAAGGAATGTCTTATGTCATTCAACACCGCGACCGCGTTCCTTGCACTTCCTGCCCTGGTGATGGCGCTGGGGATCCCTCTCGCGCAGGCCGGTGGTGCCATCGTATCGTCTCCGGTGAAGGGTAAATATTACTACATGACCCGTCGGCCCACGGGGGCCTATGCCGCTCAACTCGCTCTGGCTGATTGCGAAAGCCATTTCGGTGGAGGGTGCCGAGTGCTTATCGCGTACGAGAGCGGCTGTGTTGCCATCGCCCATGGCGGGGGCCATTCCGGCTGGGCGGTGAAAATCTCTGGCGGCGCCGCTCAGGCCGATGCTTTGGGACAGTGCGAAAAGTACGGCATCCCCTGCCATTTAGATGTAAATAAGTGTGAGTAGCTAAGCAGCCTCCAAATCAAGCTACCTGCGAGGTACGGTTCCACCAGCAGTTTCGAAAATGGTGAAGGTGCTAGATCTTAATCGGCCTCCACCAGCTAGCTTTCCGATGGTAAATTCAATCGTCTGCGACCACTGCCGCCGACTGTCGGAAGCGACAAGCACGGACGCAAACTCGAAGCGCGGCCGGCGGCGGCTCATGAGACCGAATAACCGATAGGTGGAATGACTTAGCCAATGCCGGCACACGCTTCGTCAAACTTCAGGCCGCGTTGGCCTGGCTCTTGACGGCCATTCGGCTCGCGGTTGGGTTTCTACACGAGACAAGTTCATGAGAGACCGCCCATAGAGGCCGCCCATGCAGAATGGCATTCACTTCATCTCTGGCCTGCCCCGATCCGGCTCCACCCTGCTGGCAGCGCTGCTGAGGCAAAACCCGGCTGTGCATGCCAACATCACCAGCCCGGTGGGTTCGCTTGTCGGCGCAGTGATGAAGGACATGAGCCAGGACAACGAGACGTCCGTCTTCATCGATGATGTGCAGCGCGAGATGCTCCTGCGTGGGCTATTCGAGAGCTACTATCACGCCATCCATTCGTCTCAGACCGTGCTCGACACCAACCGGGGCTGGACCGGGCGCCTCGACCTGCTCGCCAAGCTCTACCCCGAGTGCAAGGTGATCTGCTGCGTCCGGCACATTCCCTGGATCATCGACTCCGTCGAGCGTCTCCTCCGCCGAAACAGCTTCGAATTGTCGAAGATCTTTTCCTTCGAGCGAGACGGCACCGTCTACTCGCGTGCCGACGGCCTGATGAGCGCGAACGGCCTCATCGGATACCCTCTGAACGCGATGAAGCAGGCCATGCACGATGCTCAGTCCGGTCGTCTGCTGCTTTTGCCCTACGACACGCTTGCCTCCCACCCACAGGCTGCGCTCGACGCGGTCTACGCCTTTATCGGGCTGCCGTCGTTTGAGCACGATGTCGGCAACATCGCCTTCGATGCATCGGAGTTCGACGCGCGGCTTGGTACGCCGGGCCTGCACGCGGTGCGGCCGCGCGCTGCCTACGAAGAGCGCGAGACTATCCTGCCGCCCGATCTCTGGCAGCGGTACGAGGGCGCCAGCATTTGGCGCGACCCGACGTTCAACAAAAGGGGCGTGTCGGTCCAGTGATATCCCTTTCAAGCAGCTCCGGGCATCAAGCGGCTCTGGATATCGAACTCGAAAGATTCGTGTACGGTGCACGTAGTTTGCGAAGATCTCGTGGTAGGCGACATGATCGTCACCGCGTCCGGCGCACGGGCGTCCTATTCGGTGGGTTGGTCATCGCACCATTGACTGCCGACGGTATCCTCGCCCCGCCGAGGCACTACCGGTGCGAATCTCCGCGCATGCATTTGGACCCAACAAGCCGGCTCGCGATCTTTATGGTTCGCCCGGCCATGCGATCTGCATCGATATGTTGGGTGGCGTACTGATCCCCGCAGGTTCGCTCGTCAACGGCTCGACTGTCCAGGTCGATGTCGAGAGCGTCACCTACTGGCACGTCGAACTGGACGAGCACGAGATCATCCTCGCCGAGGGGTCGCCGGCAGAGAGCTACCTCGAAATGGGAAATCGTGACTTCTTCGCCGAGAACGGCACCGTGGCGCTCGCCGCGTCGCCTGACACCACCGAGCGGACTCATGCTGACTTCTGCCGGCCGTACTATGCCATTGGGCCGTTAGTCGAAGCGGTGCGCCACCGGCTCAGCGCGCAAGCGGCCAGCCTACAGTATAGGGATGATCGCAGAGCCGCGGTGGCTTGAAATCAAAGGTGATGCTCCCCACCCGCTGATGCTGCGCTGACCGCGGCCCTGTTGAGCTGGAATCGATTATGCTCACCATTAGTCTAGGTGGCCTATGTAGGCCATCTAACCGTCAGCCACACACGAGGCCGCAGAGAGAACAGGCCGCCAGTCCTGAAGTAGGAACCGCCAGAAGTGCTGCAAAAGAGATTAAGATTACTTGTCACTTGTGATTTATGGTTGACTAATCGTCTTGATCACGGAGGCGTTTAGTGTAATAAACTACGGCGCGGCTCGCAGGCCCTCGTCTATCAACGAGCACGTACGTGCAAATCGTGGAGGAAATTCCAGGTTCAACACGTCAAGCTGAGATGATTGATGCCCTGGTTGACATCGATTGAGTGCCCGATCCGGGCCTTGACTGCTCAGCTTCCTCTTTTGGCACTGCACAGTCTCGATTTGTTCGGTATGTTCGCGTTTGCCCAGTCTCACTAGCGGACATTGACGTTGCTGTTGTAAGCTCCTTCTTCCTGAGAAAGTCGATGAAGCAGATCGCCTTGGCCGAAGGTTGCAGCTGTAAGGCTGACACAGTCGCCTGCCCCTTCGCAGCCGGGATCTAAGCAGCTTGCCGAGAGGCTTTGCACCGAGGAGCGGCTAGCATGCATCGGTTTCTGAGCTCTTTGGTCGGCCGCAGCCCCAGCATCTGGGTACGCTATGGTTCTGTGTTCGTATCCCTGAGCTTCATCACTTTGTTTCGGCTGGCGGTGCCGCTCGATACCGCGCCTTTCCTCCTCTACCTGCCAGCGGTGTTTCTGATCAGTGTCGCGTTTGGACGTGGGCCAGGGCTGGTCGGCATAGGCTTGTCGGCGGTGTTCGCGGCGGGCTTCTTCGTCAAGGACGACCCGCACGGCTGGCAGCTCTCCTCCAAGGAGATCGTCGCGCTCGTTGAATATCTGCTTGTTGGTGGCGCGATGGTCGAGGTGTGCGACGCCCTTCGCAGAGTTATCTTCGAGAATGAAGCCTCGTTGGCTCGCCTGAGCGAAGTCAACGCGGTCCTCCTGACAAGTCAAACGACACTGGCTGTCGCCAACCAGAAGGCGGAAGCTGCGAAGGAGGAGGCGATAGCCGCGAACGCGGCGAAAAGCGCCTTCTTGGCCAACATGAGCCACGAGCTGCGAACGCCGTTATCGGCGGTTATTGGCTATACGGAGCTTCTCGAGGAGGAAGTCGAGGAGCTGGGCGTGGGCGATCTGTCGCCCGATCTCGCCAAGATCAAGTCGAATGCCAAACACCTGCTCACCTTGATCAACGACGTGCTCGATCTCAGCAAGGTCGAGGCGAACAAGATGGAGATCTTCGCCGAAGACATTGAGGTGGCCACCTTCACACGAGATGCCGCGGCCACCGTTGACACGCTCGTCCGCACAAAGTCGAACACGCTCACGCTCGATCTCGCAGACGATCTTGGAACGATGCACTCGGATGCCGTGAAGCTTCGACAATGCCTGTTCAACCTCCTGAGTAACGCCTGCAAGTTCACGGAGAACGGTCGCATCACTCTGCGGGTCAGGCGTGAAGCGTCTCCGGCCGGCGATTGGCTCACCTTCGCAATCGAGGACAGCGGCATCGGCATGACGCCTGAGCAGGTTCAGCGCCTGTTCCAGCGATTCACCCAGGCCGACGAGACCACAACGCGCAAGTTCGGCGGGACCGGACTGGGCCTTGCCCTAAGCCGCGCGTTCAGCAAGCTGCTTGGTGGCGATATCACGGTGGAAAGCACGGAGGGAAAAGGCACCTGCTTCACCCTTCGCGTCTTGGCAACGGCGCCAGATGCCGAGCCAGATGATGTAAACGAGACCCCACCGGCCGGCGAAGATGCGCCTGTCGACGCTGCGCGCGACCTCGTTCTGGTTATCGACGATGAGGCCAGTCAACGCGATCTCATGACCCGCTTCCTGCATCGCCAGAACTTCACAGTGCGCACTGCGAGCGACGGCCGTAGCGGGCTGGCAATGGCACGGTCGCTAAAGCCCCGCGTCATCCTCCTCGACGTGATGATGCCCGACATGGACGGATGGTCGGTCCTCAAGGCACTGAAAGCGGACGCTGGCACAGCGCATGTGCCGGTTGTGATGGTCAGCTTTGTGGCGGAAGTCGGCCTCAGCACGGCGATGGGCGCTGCCGATGCCGTCCCGAAGCCCGTCGATTGGTCGCGACTGAAGACCGTCATGGAGCAATACCACCAGACGGGCGGCGAGGTTCTGGTCGTGGACGATGATGCGAACGCTCGTGATCGGCTCCGTGTGATGCTGGAGAAGAATGGCTGGGCGGTGCAGGAGGCCGCGAACGGCGCGGAGGCGCTGGAGCGGGTGATGCACACGCCTCCGCACCTGATCCTCCTTGATTTGACGATGCCGGTGATGGACGGCTTCGCCTTTCTGCACCGACTTCGGGAAACGCCCGGATGCTCTGATATTCCTGTCGTGGTGCTCAGCGCCCGGGACATCTCAAGGGCTGAGCAGCAGCAGCTTGCCAGCGCCGACCGCGTACTGAAGAAGGGCGAAACCAGCATGAAGGATCTCGCGGCCGAGCTGCGAACGCTGGAGGGGATCGCAAGCGCAACAACTGCATCCACTAATGACGCGCAAACCCACTCACCGAATTGACGTGGCAGGGTGTGCTGTTTGGATCCGAACGCGTACGCGCTGATCTTGGCCGACAACATAGAAGGCCGGCCTCCGCTTCAGTCCGTAGTCCAAAGCCTTGGCGGTCTCGGACTTCGACGATAGGGTGCGACGCTGCCCGTTCAGCTAGGCGAGGAGCTCGGCGACGGGAGGCTTCATCGTTTGGTCTCGCACGGCTTGTCTTTCGGAAGGCGTCGAGCCGTTGATGGTGCGTTCGATCGCGAAGATGGCGTCGTTACGCGTCACGGCCTCGACGGCGATCGGCGCCCTCTTGAGCGCGGCGATCTCGTGGAACTTGTGCCGCCAGTGCGCCCAGCATCCCGCCTCGAGGATCGTGCCGGGCAAGCGCCCCGGCTCGTACAACTTGTTGAAGCCGGCGTAGGCGTCGGCCTGCGTGATGCCGGACCAAGTGCGCAGGAATGCCTCGGGAAGCGCGCCGCCACGATCGGGCGAGTAGACGTAGAAGGCGGCCGGCGGATCGGCGCCGCCGTAGGGGCGATCGTCACGGACCGCGGTCCATAGCCGACCGGTCTTCGTCTTGCCTTTGGTCCACGAGGATCATCGCGTCCGCGGCGGCGAGGTCTTTCGGCATGCATACAATGACGCATGACGCATCCTGACGCAAAAACCGCATGTAATATGCGCCGATATTCCGCTCGCGGGAGTCCGCCATGCCCACCTACGTCGTCACCACCCGCCACGGCCAGCTCGACGGCGCGCGGCGCGCCGCCATCGCCCGGGCGATCTCGCGCGCCCACGAGGCGGCGACGGGGGCGCCGACCTATTTCGCGCAGGTGGTGTTCGCCGAGGCGGCGCACCGTTACATCGGCGGCGCGCCCAGCGACGCGCAGATCATGGTGCGCGGCGACATCCGCGCCGGGCGCACGATCGCCCAGCGCACCGGGCTCGTCGCGGCGATCGCCCGCGACGTCGCCGCCCTCGCCGGCGCGGCGGCGGCGGACGTCTGGGTGTACCTCAACGAGCTGGCGCCGACCGACATGGTCGAGTTCGGCCACGTGCTGCCCGCGCCGGGCGACGAGCGGGCCTGGCTCGAGGCGCTGCCGGCGGAGTTGCGGGCACGCCTGGCCGCGCTTGCCGCGCGCGAGGATTGACGCCGCCTCGGTGCGGCGTGCAGGTAGCGCCAAGGGCAATCACGGGACGCGCATGCTCACCTATCTCTGGATCGCGCTGGGCGGAGCGCTCGGCTCCGTCGCGCGCTATGCGGTCTCCGGCACCGTGGCGCGCGGCGTCAGCGAGATCTTTCCATGGGGCACGCTCGTCGCCAACGTCTCGGGCTGCTTCGTCATCGGGCTGTTCGCGATGATGACCGGGCCGGACGGCCGCATCCTGGTGCCGCCGGACCTGCGGCAGTTCTTCATGGTCGGGTTTTGCGGCGGCTACACCACCTTCTCGTCGTTCAGCCTGCAGACGCTGGCGCTGGCGCGCGACGGCGACATGACGCGGGCGAGCCTCAACGTCGGGGTCTCGATCGTCTTCTGCCTCGTCGGCGTGTGGCTCGGCTCGGTCGCCGGCGCCGCGATCAACCAGGTGAGGGGAGCCTGAGATGCAGGTCGGCCAGGCGGCGCTCATGCGCATCTACACGGACGAGCGCGCGAACGCCGAGGGCGGGCCGCTCCACACAATCGTCGTCAAGCGGGCGCGGGAGGCGAAGATCGCCGGGGCCACGGTGCTGCGCGGCGTCGTCGGTTTCGGCGAAAGCGGCCACGTGCAACGCGCCAGCATCCTCGATCTCTCCGGCAACCTGCCGCTGGACATCGAACTCGTCGACGAGGAGGCCAAGCTCCGCGCCTTCCTGCCGATGCTGGAGGGGATGACCGACATCGGCCTCGTCACGATCGAGGCACTCGAGGTGCTGCATTACGGCGGCAAGCCGGTCGGCTGAGGCCGCCTTGGTCGGGCCACGCGCGCCGGACACCGGCCCGCGACCATCCATGGGGATCGCGCCTTTGACAAAGAACCTTTCCGTGCTGCTCGCGGCGGCCTGCCTGCTCGCGGCGACGAACGCGGCGCAAGCGCAGGACGACGATGACTCGAATGCCATCGACGACACGCCGCACGTCACGATCGTGGGTCAGGCCGCGACCGAGGTCGTGCCGGATCTCGCGACGATCACGCTCGGCGTGACGAACCGGCGGCCGACCGCGAAGGGTGCCGCCGACGCCACCGCCGCGACCGCTGGGGCCGTCGTCGACGCGGTGAAGGCGCAGGGCATCAAGGATGCCGATATCGCGACCCAGTCGGTGAGCCTCACACCGACCTTCGAGGACATCCGCGACGCGCAGGGCCGCTTCACAGGCCGCGAGGCGACCGGTTTCGAGTCGTCCAACACGATCGCGATCCGCGTCCGCGATCTGTCGAAGGTGGGGGCGCTCGCGCAGAGCCTCATCGACAGGGGCATTAACTCCTTCAATGGGATCGGCTTTTCGGTCGAGCATCCGCAGCCGATCCTCGACAAGCTCGCGGCCGACGCCGTCGCGAACGCGCGGCGCCAGGCCGAGATGGTGGCGCAGGCTGCCGGCGTGAAGCTCGGCCGCGTGCTGCTGATCGAGCGGCCGAGCGCCGCGACGGGGCGCGCGCCGGTCTTCTCGATGGCGCGGGTCGCGGCCGCGCCACAGGCGATGCCGGTCGAGGCCGGTGTCGAGGGCCTGAGCGCGGAGATGGAGGTCACCTTCGCCATCGACGAGCTAGAAGCAGGCGATGCCGCTCTGGCCCGTCGCCGCGACGATCGGGCTCGCCAGCGTGAGCGGCCCGGTGGTCGAGCGCGGCACCATGTAGGTCGTCTTCGTCATGCCGTTCATGAACCAGGCGACGGCCTGCTGGAAGAACGGCACGTAGGTGTAGGACACGTCGGCGATGATGAGATACGAACTCGCGCCGCTCGAATAGCCGAAGCCGCCGGCCTTGGTGCCGTTGATGATCGAGACGGGAATGTTGGTGCTCGTCGGCGCGGTGCCATCCGCGACCTGGGTCAGCGGCGTCGTGCAGGCGCGAAGCGTGCCGCCCTGCGTGAACGACCAGCGCACCACGGCCTGGCAGCATGTGCCGTCGCCCTTCGCCTTGATGTCGATCGCCGAGGCGGTGATCTTCAGGCCCGTCGTCGAGTAGGGCGCCATGATCGACGAGGCCGCGGTGAAGATGAGCGAGACCGTCGAGGTCGACAGCGGGGCGGTCGTCGCCTGCTGCGAGACGAGATCGGAAACCGTGCGCGACAGGATGGCGACCTTGCGGCTCGCCATGACGCCGCGCGTCACGTCGAGACTGCCGATGTACATGAGGAGGATCAGCGGCATGATGATCGCGAATTCGACCGCCGCGACGCCGCGCCGGTCGGCGAGCGTCCGTCGCAAGCCTGATAGCGTACGTGTCGAGAGTTTCGAGGCCCGCGCCAGGGTCAACATCCGCTTGCCGGCGTGAAGGCGGACGAATCGTACGGCTCGGTCTGGAAGACGGCGGTCCCGACGAGAAGATGGGTGAAGCCCGTCGTGCCGGGGACGCCGCTGGCGAGGCCGGACGTCGACATCTGGATCGTCGAAGTGCTCGTGCCGACGATGGTCGGCAGAAATACCGGCATCGGATAGGCCACGCGCACGATGGTGATGGCGCCTGGCCGGCCGGGGCAGAACTGTCGGCTCGACGCGCTCGCGGTGAAGTCGCTGCTCGTGTCCAACGCCGCTAGCGAGGCGTAAGGGGTCGACGACGAGACGGAGCGGACGTCGACGATCAGCTTCGTGCAGTCGATGAAGCTTGGCAGAACCTGACCGCTCGAGGGACAGAGGTACGTCGTGCGGAACTGATCGCCGGTCGAGATGCCGGCTGCTTGGGCGGCGCCGGTCAGAAGGTTGCGGGACGCCTTTTGCACCGACGCCTCAAGCCCTTCGTTTGTCCAGTACATGAAACCCGTTTCGAAGACGGTCAGCATCAGCCCGAGAAAGGGGACGGCGACGAGGCCGAATTCGACGGCACTTGTACCGGCAGTATCGCGAAAGAAGCCCCAAAGGCGCGAGAGATGCCTGACGTTACGTAAGTAATACATGATCCTGCGACAAGAAGGATGGATGTCGCATTTAGGTCCGTAAATATTACTTCTACGTTACTGAGAGCAGGCGCGAGGTCGTTACGTGCGCTGCCGGGATCGCTTTCCGCGCCAGCCCTTTCTCGCCTGCCCCGAGCCGGCATGGCATCGTCGCTCGAGAAATCCGGAATTTTCTCGTTATTCCTCCTCGACTATAGTGCTCGGCCGGCGACGTCTGCCGATACTTGACGTGCTTGCCAAGCACGGCGTTATTTGCCGGCAGCGCGAAGCGCGACACCCGGCCGCGGCCGGGGAGAAAAACAAAGATGGGGGGCTGCCATGGACATGTCGGGGACGCAGAAGATCGAGGCCTCGCGCGAGACGGTCTACGCGGCGCTGAACGACACCGAGGTTCTCAAACAATGCATCCCCGGATGCCAGACCATCGAGAAGGTCGGCGACGACGAGCTGAAGGCCGTGGTCAAGCTGAAGATCGGCCCGATGAAGGTTTCGTTTTCCGGCAAGGTCACCCTTTCCGATCTCGATCCGCCGAACGGCTACACGATCTCCGGTGAAGGCTCGGGCGGCGTCGCCGGCCATGCCAAGGGCTCGGCCAAGGTGAGCCTGGTGGCGGACGGCGAGGCGACCGACTTGAACTACACCGTGAAGGCCGATATCGGCGGCAAGATCGCCCAGCTTGGCGCGCGCCTGATCGACGGGACGGCGAAGAAGCTCGCCGCCGACTTTTTTTCGCGGCTCAATCAGGTCGTCACCGGACAGTCCGCCGTGCCCGCGCCCGTGGAGGAGTAGCCGAGTTCGCGTGCGGATCGATTTTTTGCGGAGGTCGCGATCGCAGGACGACTATAGCGCCCTACAAGTCGCCGGTTGGCGCAAGTTTTCGTAGGTCTGATCCGTTATATCTTCTCGGGTAGAGCGCTCCCGCCGCATGGCGTTATTTTCGCCGGCCTGTACTTTGGAACAGTGTTGCGCGAGCGTTTGGTCGTGTATCAGTATTTTGAGCACAAGCTTGGCCGAAGAGCCGTTTTGGAGGAATCGCATGCCCGCCGTCTCGATGACTGTGAACGGTAAAAAGGTGCACAAGGACGTCGAAGGACGGACGTTGCTCGTTCACCTCCTGCGCGACCAGCTGCACCTGACTGGCACTCACGTCGGCTGCGATACGAGCCAGTGTGGCTGCTGCATCGTCTTCGTCGACGGGCAGTCGGTAAAGGCCTGCACGACGTTCGCCGCCGCCTGCGAGGGCGCGCAGGTCACCACGATCGAGGGTCTCGCGAAGGGCG
Organism: uncultured Lichenihabitans sp.; assembly: GCA_965214415.1. Taxonomy (GTDB): domain Bacteria; phylum Pseudomonadota; class Alphaproteobacteria; order Rhizobiales; family Beijerinckiaceae; genus RH-AL1. The sequence goes on along the minus strand of CBDCBQ010000003.1, from coordinate 2,729,200 downwards.
AGATGCTGCACCCGATGCAGGCGGCCTTCCGCGAGCATCACGGCCTCCAGTGCGGCTATTGCACGCCTGGCATGATCATGACCGCGGTCGATATGGTCGCCCGGCTCGGCACCGATCTCGACGAGCACACGATCCGCAACGAGCTCGAGGGCAATATCTGCCGCTGCACTGGCTACCACAACATTGTCAAGGCGATCGCCGCGGGCGCCGCCGAGATGAAGGCGCCGGCCGCGCAGGCCGCCGAATAATTTCGCATCAAATCGACAAAGCCGCTCGTATGGGGCGGCACAAGGGAGATACGCGATGACGAGCACGGGTATTGGCGCATCGGTGCGCCGTAAGGAAGACTTCCGCTTCATCACGGGTCGGGGCCAGTACACCGACGACGTCAACCGTATCGACCAGACGTACGCGTACTTCCTGCGCTCGCCGCATGCGCATGCCACGATCAACGGGATCGACAAGGCGTCCGCGGCCGAGATGCCCGGCGTCGTGGCGATCTACACCGGCGAGGATCTCGCGGCCGACAAGATCGGCGGCCTCATCTGCGGCTGGATGATTCATTCGAAGGACGGCTCGCCGATGAAGGCCGGCGCGCACCCGGCGCTGGCGCAAGGCAAGGTGCGCTACGTCGGCGATCACGTCGCCGTCGTCATCGCCGACTCGCTCGCCGAGGCGAAGGACGCGTCCGAGGCGATCAACGTCGACTACGGTCTGCTTCCGGCGGTTGCCCACACGGCGGACGCCCGCACCTCCGCGGCGCAGATCCACGAGGTGGCGCCCCAAAACACGGTGTTCGAGTGGCACATCGGCGATAAGGATGCGACCGAGGCCGCGTTCGCCAAGGCGTCGCATGTCACCAAGCTCGATCTCGTCAACAACCGTTTGATCCCGAACCCGATGGAGCCGCGCGCCGCCGTCGGCGACTACGACGCCGGCACCGAATCCTTCACGCTTTACACCACGAGCCAGAACCCGCATGTCGCGCGTCTGGTGCTCTCCGCCTTCATCGGCATCGCGCCGGAGCACAAGCTCCGCGTGATCGCGCCGGATGTCGGCGGCGGCTTCGGCGCCAAGATCTTCATCTACGCCGAGGAGACGGTCTGCGTATGGGCGGCGAAGAAGGTCGGCCGTCCCGTCAAGTGGACCTGCGATCGCACCGAGGCGTTTCTCTGCGACGCGCACGGTCGCGACCACGTCTCGCACGCCGAACTCGCGCTTGATGACACGGGCAAGATCCTCGCGCTGCGGGCGCACACCACCGCCAATCTCGGCGCCTACCTGTCGACCTTCGCGTCGTGCGTGCCGACCTACCTCTACGCGCTGCTGCTGTCGGGCCAATACGACATCCCGGCGATCTATGCCGAGGTGGATGCCGTCTACACCAATACCTCGCCGGTCGACGCCTATCGCGGCGCCGGTCGTCCGGAGGCCACCTATCTCGTCGAGCGACTGATCGAGGTCGCGGCGCGCGAGACGCATACCGATCCGGCCGAGTTCCGCCGCAAGAACTTCGTCAAGTCGTTCCCGCACCAGACGCCGGTCATCCTCTGCTACGACGCTGGCGACTATCCGAAGGCGCTCGACATGGCGTTGAAGGCCGCCGATTACGCGGGCATCGGCGCTCGCAAGGCCGAATCGGCGAAAAAGGGCCTCGTCCGCGGCATCGGCTTCTCGGCCTATGTCGAGGCTTGCGGCATCGCCCCGTCGGCCGCGGTTGGCTCGCTCGGTGCCGGCGTCGGCCTGTGGGAATCCGCCGAGGTTCGCGTCAATCCCGTAGGCACGGTCGAGATCTTGACGGGCTCGCACTCGCACGGCCAGGGCCACGAGACGACGTTCGCGCAGCTCGTCTCCGGCCGCCTCGGCATCCCGATCGAGAATGTGTCGATCGTCCATGGCGACACCGACAAGGTGCAGATGGGCATGGGCACCTACGGTTCGCGCTCGGGCGCCGTCGGCATGTCGGCGATTTCGAAGGCGCTCGACAAGATCGAGGTCAAGGCCAAGAAGGTCGCTGGCTACGTGCTCGAGGCCTCGCCGGAGGACATCGAGTTCAAGGACGGAAAGTTTACCGTCAAAGGGACCGACAAAGAGATCGACTTCGGCTCGGTCGCCTTGCAGGCTTACGTGGCCCATAAGTTCAACGGGCAGGAGCTGGAGCCTGGCCTGAAGGAAGGCGCGTTCTACGATCCGGCGAACTTCACCTTCCCGGCCGGCGTCTACATCTGCGAGGTCGAGATCGACCCCGAGACCGGCGTCACCCGCATCGACCGTTGGACCGCCGTCGATGACTTCGGGATCATCATCAATCCGATGATCGTCGAGGGCCAGGTGCACGGTGGCCTTGCGCAGGGCATCGGTCAGGCGTTGCTCGAAGGCTGCGTATACGACGAGGGCGGCCAACTGCTCACCGCTAGCTACATGGATTACGCCATGCCGCGCGCGGATTTCCTGCCGAACTTCAGCGTCGAGACGATGACGACGCCGTGCCCCTCGAACCCGCTCGGGATCAAGGGTTGCGGCGAGGCCGGCGCGATCGGCTCGCCGCCGGCGGTGATCAACGCGATCACCGACGCGCTCGGGCACGAGGAGATCACGATGCCGGCGACACCGATGAAAGTGTGGCGCGCCGCGCAGCACCTGCGCATGCAGAAGGCCGCCGAGTGACGCGAGTGGCGCCGGGTTCGCCCGGCGCCATCCTCGCCGGCAAGAACAGGCCGACTTGAGATTGTTTGGGAGACACGTTCATGTACGCTTTCGACTACGTTGCCGCAGACACCCTCGACAAGGCGGTCGCGCTACTCTCCAGTGACGACGATGCCAAGCTGCTCGCCGGCGGCCAGACCATCATCCCGACGATGAAGGCGCGCCTCGCCTCGCCGACGAAGATGGTCGATATATCGAAAATCGCGGAGCTGCAGGGCATCACGGTCGACGCTTCGAGCGTCACGATCGGCGCCGGCACCAAGCATTACATGGTCGAGACCTCGGCCGAGGTCGCCAGGGCGATCCCCGCGCTGGCGCATCTGGCGCACGTGATCGGCGACCCCGCCGTCCGCCACAAGGGTACGATCGGTGGTTCGGTCGCCAACAATGATCCCGCCGCCGACTACCCGGCCGCCTGCCTGGCGCTCGGCGCGACGATCCACACGAGCAAGCGCCAGATCGCGGCGAAAGACTATTTCACGGGCTTGTTCGAAACCGCGCTTGAAGAAGGCGAGATCATCACGAAGATCTCCTTCCCGATCCCCGAGTCGGCCGGCTACGAGAAGTTCCGCCACCCGGCGTCGCGTTTCGCCATGTGCGGCGTATTCGTCGCCAAGACGGCGGAGGGCGTGCGCGTCGCCGTGACCGGCTGTGGCGCCAACGGCGTGTTTCTCGCGGCTCCGATCGAGCAGGCCTTGGCGGCGAGCTTCACGCCCGACGCGGCGGGTGCGGCGAAGATCGATCCGGGCACGCTGAACGCGGACATGCACGGCGATGCCGAATACCGCGCCGCTCTCATCAGTGTCGTTGCCAAGCGCGCCGTCGCCGCCGCGAAGTAGGGGACGAGGCCGATCCGTCTTCCGCACGCGGGAGACGGTGGCCGCGCACAGGATTTTCGCATCGCATGGATGCCACGCCAAGCCGTATCGCCGTCCCGACTTCGATCGATGCCACGCTCGCCTTGCTGACGGGCGCCGACTACGTCGGCGATCGTTCGCTTGCCACCGTCTTGTTTCTCGCGCTCAAGATGGGCCGACCGCTGTTCCTCGAAGGCGAGGCCGGCGTCGGCAAGACCGAGATCGCCAAGGTTCTGGCCCGCACGCTCGGCCGGCGGCTGATTCGTTTGCAGTGTTACGAAGGCCTAGACGTCGCCTCCGCCGTCTACGAGTGGAACTACGCCGCGCAGATGATGGCGATCCGGCTCGCGGAGGCCTCTGGTGCCACCGATCGCGACAAGCTCGAGAACGACGTCTTCGCCGAACGCTACCTGATCAAGCGCCCGTTGCTGCAGGCCTTGGAGCCGGCGCCGGAAGGCGCGCCGGTGCTGCTGATCGACGAACTCGACCGTACCGACGAGGCTTTCGAGGCGTTCCTGCTCGAGGTGCTGTCCGACTTCCAGGTGACGATCCCCGAGATCGGCACGGTGACCGCCGCCGAGCCACCGATCGTCATCATCACCTCGAACCGCACCCGCGAGATCCATGACGCCCTCAAGCGCCGCTGTCTCTATCACTGGATCGATTATCCCGATGCCGTGCGCGAGGGCGCCATTGTGCGCGCGAAGTGCCCGGGGATCGGCGCGCGGCTGTCCGAGGAGCTCGTCGCCTTCGTCCAGGCGATCCGCAAGGAGGATCTGTTCAAGTCGCCGGGAGTCGCCGAAACGCTCGACTGGGCGACCGCGCTGACCGAACTCGACGCCGTCGCGCTCGATCCCGACATGGTCTCCGACACGCTCGGCGTGCTCTTGAAGTATCAAGACGACATCACCCGCATTCAGGGCTCCAGGGCACAAACCTTGATCGAGCAGGCCAAGGCCGAGCTGAGAGCGGGGACTTCGAGCGCGGCGTGACGACGGAGCCCGAGCTCGCCGGCCGATTGCCGGAGAACATCCTGTACTTCGCGCGCGCGCTGCGCGAGGCGGGGCTGCCGGTTGGGCCGGGCAGCGTGCTCGAGGCATTGGCCGCTGTCGAGGCGGCGCGGATCGGCGACCGCGCGGATTTCTACACGGTGCTCCACGCGGTCTTCGTCAAGACGCACGAGCACACGATCATCTTCCGTCAAGCCTTCGACATCTTCTGGAAGACGCGCGGCTTCGTCGAGAAGCTTCTCGCCCTGATGTCGCCGATCTCCGACCCTAAGCGCGAGAAGGCGCAGAAGGCCGAGGCCGGTGCCACGCGTGTCGCCGATGCGCTGCTCAAGAAGGAGAATCCCGGCCGCAAGGAAGCACCCTCGCTCGACCTTGATGCCCGCTTCACGGCGAGCGGCGACGAGGTGCTGCGCGCCAAGGACTTCGCTCAGATGAGCGCCGCCGAGGTCGCACGCGCCAAGGCGTTGATCGCACGCCTGCGCCTGCCGGACGACGCCGTGCTCACGCGACGCTACGGGTCCGACCCGCGCGGCCGCCGCATCGATCCCCGCGCGACCTTTCGCCGGTCGCTGCGATCAGGCGGCGGCACCATCGACTTGGCGTTGCGGGCACCAAAAATTCGACATCCGCCGATCGTGGCGATCTGCGATATCTCGGGGTCGATGAGCGACTACACGCGGGTCTTCCTGCACTTCCTGCACGCACTGACAGACAAGCGGCGGCGCGTTCACACGCTCCTTTTCGGTACACGTCTCACCAACGTGACCCGCGCGTTGCAGGCCACCGACATCGACGAAGCGCTCGCCAAGTGCTCGATCGGCGTTCAGGACTGGTCCGGCGGCACCCGCATCGCGGCCTCGCTGCACGCGTTCAATCGCGACTGGTCGCGTCGCGTCCTCGGGCAGGGCGCGATCGTGCTGCTGTTCACGGATGGGCTCGAGCGCGGCGACGCTGTTGGGGCCTCTGACGTTGCTCGAGAACTCGAGCGGCTTCAGAAATCATGCCGACGACTGATCTGGCTGAACCCACTGCTGCGCTTCGACCAGTTCGAGGCTAAAGCGCTCGGCATCCGCGCCATGCTGCCTTACGTCGACGAATTTCGGGCGATCCATAACCTGTCGAGCATGGCTGGGCTTTGCCGCGCGCTCAGTGGGGAGGGCGCCGCTGCCGCCGACCCGCGCGCGTGGTTGCGCCGGGCGGCGTAGCTCTCGCGACTACCTGTCGAAGCCCGACAGCAGCCGCTCGATCGTCTCCGTGCCCTTACGTCGCGCCTCGGCCTCCGACGGGAATGTCCGATCGGAGCGCTGGTAGATCTTTCCGCCTTTGCGTATCGCCCATTGAAACAGGGCGTCAGACTTGGGCGCGAGGCCGATATCCAACTCGTAGGGGTGCGTGGTCTTTGCTGTGTCATCCATGCACCCAAAATCGTGGTCCGGCCCCGCGATGTCAACCAGCCCAGTCGCGAGCCCGAGCAATGAAATCAGGTGCGCCGCCGCGCGCGGGCTATCTCGTCTCGGCGCAGACCCCGTTCGAGCATTTCACTTTGAAACGCCTCCTCATGCCAACGGTAGACGCCGTTTTCGTCCTCGTAGAGGCTTGGGAAGCGCGGATCGGAGCCGCATGGGTTTTTTCGGCCGTCGAACAACAGGACCGTCATGGCAAGAGGGCCCGCCTCCGTGATCGAGCAAAGCTCGATCTTTTCGAGAAGCGGGATTGCAAGATCAGGATGTGATTGCCAAACGCCGGCCGCTGCGACAACGCGCACGCCTTCGTCCCGATGATCGAGAAGCGGAAGCAATACATCGCGACCGCAAGGGCTGATCGCGTCGATCGAGTCGATCGCGCGCCGTATTGTTTTGAGAGCTTTTTTCTCGAGATCGCGATGGTCGAGATAATAGCCGACATGCAGAGCTTTCGCACCATGAACTAGGAGCTGGATCGCGTCGTTCAGATCGTCCGCCAAGGCGATATCCCCCTTGTTCAAGGCGCGGGCTACCGCGGCAAGGCCGCTGACAGAACGTTCTTGATCAAACGTCCGGCCCAAAAGTATCGACGCCAGCTCTTCGTGCGGGCGTACCGCGTAGCCGGCACCCGTCTTCGCCAGGAGGTGCGCCGACCCGATCTTGGGGCCGTCCTCGTCGAACCCTTTGTCCTTGATCGAAGACGCGGACAGAAATGCGGGAAATCTATCGGCCATCGCAATCGGCCTCCAATTCGTCCTTCAAATCAAGAACAAAGAAGGAACGCCGTCAAGGCCGAAAACTACCGCCACCTGCTTGCCGATCAAAACAGGAAATATCGCTGCGCCATCGGCAGTTCGCGCGCGGGCTCGCATGTGAGATGTTCCCCGTCCGCCTCCACGCGATACGTCTCAGCATCGACCGTCAGCGCTGGCACCGCGTCGTTGTGCACCATGCTCGCCTTCGAGATGCCGCCGCGCGTGTTCTCCACCGCCACCAGCGCGCGGCTGGTGCGCAGGCGCGACGCCAGCCCCTGGTCGAGCGACGCCTTCGAGACGAACGTCAGCGAGGTCGCCGTCAGCGCCCCCCCATAGGCGCCGAACATCGGGCGGTAGTGAACCGGCTGCGGCGTCGGGATCGAGGCGTTGGGGTCGCCCATCGCCGCCGCGGCGATCATGCCGCCCTTCAGCACGAGATCGGGCTTCACGCCGAAGAAGGCCGGCGACCACACGACGAGATCGGCGAGCTTGCCGACCTCGATCGAGCCGACGTGGCGCGAGACGCCATGCGCGATCGCCGGATTGATCGTGTATTTCGCGATGTAGCGCTTGGCGCGCACATTGTCGGCGGCGCCGTCGCCGGGCAGGGCGCCGCGCTGGCGCTTCATCTTGTCGGCCGTCTGCCAGGTGCGGATGATCACCTCGCCGACGCGGCCCATGGCTTGCGAGTCCGAGCTCATCATCGAGAGCGCGCCGATGTCGTGCAGGATGTCTTCCGCCGCGATCGTCTCGCCGCGAATCCGGCTTTCTGCGAAGGCGAGATCCTCGGGGCTCGACGGGTCGAGGTGATGACACACCATCAGCATGTCGAGGTGCTCGTCGAGCGTGTTCATTGTGTAGGGCCGCGTCGGGTTCGTCGACGACGGCAGCACGTTGGGCAGCCCAGCCACCGTGATGATGTCGGGCGCATGCCCGCCGCCGGCGCCCTCGGTGTGGAAGGCGTGAATCGTGCGGCCCTTGAACGCCGCGATCGTGTCCTCGACGAAGCCGCTCTCGTTCAGCGTGTCGGTGTGGATCATCACCTGGATGTCGTGGTCGTCGGCGACGCTCAGGCAGCAGTCGATCGCGGCCGGCGTCGTCCCCCAGTCCTCGTGCAGCTTCAGCGCGCAGGCGCCGCCTTCCACCTGCTCGACGAGGCCGGCCGGCGTTGCCGCGTTGCCCTTGCCGGCGAAGCCGAGGTTCATGGGAAAGGCGTCGGCCGCCTCGATCATCTTGCCCAGGTGCCAGGCGCCGGGCGTGCAGGTGGTGGCGAACGTGCCGGTCGCCGGCCCGGTGCCGCCGCCGAGCATGGTGGTGATGCCGGAGTACAGCGCCTCGTCGATCTGCTGCGGGCAGATGAAGTGGATGTGGCTGTCCATGCCGCCGGCGGTGAGGATGCGGCCTTCGCCGGCGATGATCTCGGTGCCGGGGCCGATCGGGATGGTCACGCCGGGCTGGATCGCCGGGTTGCCGGCCTTGCCGATGGCGCTGATGCGCCCGTCGCGCAGGGCGACGTCGGCCTTGACGATCCCCCAATGGTCGAGGATCAGCGCGTTGGTGATCACCGTGTCCGGCGCGCCCTCGGCCCGCGTCGTCTGGCCTTGCCCCATGCCGTCGCGGATGACCTTGCCGCCGCCGAACTTCACCTCCTCGCCGTGGATCGTCAGGTCGCGTTCGACCTCGATGAAGAGGCAGGTGTCGGCGAGGCGGACGCGGTCGCCCGTCGTTGGGCCGAACATCTGGGCATAGGCGGCGCGGGGCAGGGTGGCGGTCATCGATGAGTCCTCACGAGGGCCGGCGGATCAAGATGCGTGCCGCGTGGGAGACGGCGGGAGCTTGGTAGCACGGCGTTAACCATGCTTGCCTCATCTTGCCCGGCGCCGGAGGGGCGCGTGCCGAAAAGTGCCGCTTTTCCTCGTCAGGGTTGGGTCGGCCCGCATCAGGGGCCGTGCCAAAGCAAATCCGGGGTAGTCCGCGATGGATCAGGTTTGCAGCGTCGCGCGAAGCGCCTCGGGTCGAAGGCTCGGCCTCGCCACCCTCGCGCTCGTCGCCGTCGCGCTGTCGGCGGTGTCGGCGCACGCCGACTTCGCGTCTTGCGTCGAAGGCCTGCGCGGCGCGGCGGCGGCCAAGGGCGTCTCGGGCCAGACCTTCGAGCGGCTCACCCAAAACCTCGAGCCGAACCCCGACGTCATCAAGTCCGAAGGCTATCAGCCCGAGTTCAAGACGGCGATCTGGGACTATCTCTCCGGCCTCGTCGACGACGAGCGCGTCGAGGACGGTCGCGCCGGCATGCGCGAGAACGCCCAGGCGCTCGAGGCCGCGCAGCGCCGCTACGGCGTGCCGCCCTATGTCGTCGCCGCGGTCTGGGGCGTCGAATCGAATTTCGGGCGCAACTTCGGCTCGAAGCCGGTGATCCAGTCGCTGGCGACGCTCACCTGCGGCGGCAGCCGGCGCGCCGGCTATTATCGCGGCGAACTCATCAACGCGATGAAGATCGTGCAATCAGGCGACATCGACGCGCGCGACTTCAACGGCTCGTGGGCGGGCGCCTTCGGCCACACGCAATTCATGCCATCCACGTTCCTCGAAACCGCGGTCGACGGCGATGGCGATGGTCGCCGTGACATTGTCCACGATCCCGCCGACGCGCTCGCCTCGACCGCCAATTTCCTGCGCAAGGCCGGCTGGAAGCAGGGCATGCCCTGGGGCTTCGAGGTCCGCCTGCCGGATGGCTACAGCGGCCCCTCCGGGCGCACGCGCAAGCAGCCGATGTCGGCCTGGGCCGCGCGCGGCATCACCCGGCTTGACGGTCGCCCGCTCGGCGACGGCACGGCTGGCCTGTTGCTGCCGGCCGGCCCGCATGGGCCCGCGTTCCTGGTGACCAAGAATTTCGATGCGATCTACGGCTACAACGCCGCCGAAAGCTACGCGCTGGCGATCGCCACCCTGTCCGACCGTCTGCACGGCCTGCCGGGCATCCAGACGCCCTGGCCGACCGACGATCCCGGCCTGTCGCGCGTCGATCGCCGCGAGGTGCAGACGCGGCTCACCGAGCGCGGCTACGATCTGCAGGGCAAGATCGACGGCGTCATCGGCGACAAGACGCGCGAGGCGATCACCGACTTCCAATCGAAGGCTGGTCTCCGGCCGGACGGCCGGGCCAGCGTCTCCGTGTTGGCGGCGCTTCGTCGCTAGCCAAGGGCATCAGCTTGTAATCGACCGAGGCTGCCAAATGTATCGTGGCGGACGCGAACGCATCGATCGTTTGAGCTGATATGCGCACGGAGCTCGTCACGCTCGATCTGACGACAGGAGATGGCTTTGGAGGGAGACGCCGAGCTTTTGCGCCTCGCCGAGCTTCTGACGATTGGCGCGACGACCGCGCGCGCGATCGCCGATGTCCGTGGCCAGGATCGAGCCGTCATCTATTCTCTGTCCGCCCAGGCCGACGCGATGGCGGATACGCTACGGCGGATCTGCGTCGACCGCGATAGTCTGACACGCGCGCACTAAACGCACCCCTGATCTGCTCAGAACCGCGCGCGGATCGGCTCTGGCGGCGGGGCGGGGGCTTTGTAGAGCGGGATGATCACGCGAGCCCAGCCGCGCGTGTCGTAGCCCGTGTAATGATGCTCGGTGACGTCGCGCGTCGCGTAGAGCTGCAGTTTCGCCGGCCCTAAATCGTAGCCGATCAGGCCGCCGACTGCGATCTGGCGCTGCTTCAGATACGTTGGCGTCGTCTTCGAGATGTCGCTGGAGCCGAACGCGACGGCGCCGATCTCGAAATTGCCGAATTTTTTAGTCGCGGTGAGGTCGACGTTCAGCCAGTTCGGATAGGTGGTTGTGCCGGTCTGGCCGTAGAACAGGCCGTTGATGACGTTGGCCGTGAGATCGAAGCCGAACGCGTTGTAGGTGCCGGCGCCGCGCTGCTCGAACGAGCCGTAATGAAAGGCCTGCGGCGCCTGCTGCGCGACGCGATAGCCGGCCTGATAGCTCGCGTTGAAGCCGCTCTCCCGAAGCTGTGCGCGAGCTGGCCGGCGTAGAGCGTGCTGTTGCCGTAGAACGCGTCCGCCTGGGTGTTGGTGATGGCGGAGGTCGGCTCCAGGACGATCACCTGGAAGCGGGTGTTGTAGAACGCGAATGGTGTCGCCCAAACGACCTGTGTCAGGTTGACGTTCAGCCCGCTCATCGTCGAGGTCCGCTGACCGTAGGACGACGTGTCGATGAAGTAGATGCCTTCCGCGAGAGGGGCACCAGCCGCGAGGCCAACGGTGCCGCCGGGCTGGAGAACGCTGCCGGCGAAGGCACTGGGTGCGCCAGCGAGCAGGGCGAGAGTAGCGGTCGCAAGCAGGTGGCGGTTCATGACATCCCCTGTGGAGCGTCATCGGCCTGTCATACGCGAGCGCGACTTTGACAATGTCGAAAAAGAGGCAGCGTGCAAACCGAGTGAGCAAACGGGCGCATCGCGCGGAATCGGCGCACAAGCGTTGAGCGGGAGCGTGGATTTCCCTCCATGAAGCGGCATTCCTGCAACGCAATATCGGTCGGATATCGTTGATATACAAAGGGAATGACGCGATCCAGCCTGCCTGACGCGATTGATTCGCGACGTCTAATCTCGCGATTTGTCTCGCGCTGCGGTATCGTCGGTAGGGGCGCGGCTTAGACCCGCGTCGCGCCGAACTCCGTCTTGATCCGCTCGGCGTCGGCGCGGACCTTCTGTCGCTCCGCCGGGCTCAGCCGGTCGACATTGCGGTAGACCATCGCCATGCGATTGTTGCCGCCAAGCTTGGCTTCATTGCGCAGCAGGAAATCCCAGTAGAGCGGGTTGAACGGGCAGGCGTCGGCGCCGGTCCGCGCCTTCACGTCGTAGCGGCATCCCCCGCAATAATCGCTCATGCGGTTGATGTAGGCGCCCGACGCCGCGTAGGGCTTCGAGCCGATGATGCCGCCGTCGGCGAAGGTCGCCATGCCGTGCGTGTTGGGCAGCTCGACCCACTCGTAGGCGTCGGCGTAGACGACCATGTACCATTCGTTGATCTCGTCGGGATGCACACCAATCAGCATCGCGAGATTGCCGGTCACCATGAGCCGCTGGATGTGATGGGCGTAGGCGTGTGCCGCCGTCGTCGCCACGGCCTCGCGCACGCAGACCATGTCGGTCTCGCCCGACCAGTAGAACCATGGCAGCTTGCGGTCCGCGCCGAGCGCGTTGAGCGCCTTGAAGTCCGGCATCTTCAGCCAGTAGATGCCGCGCATGTACTCGCGCCAACCAAGGATCTGACGAATGAACCCCTCGACCGCGTTGAGCGGCGCCCGCCCGGCGCGGTACGCGGCTTCCGCGCGGCGGCACATGTCGAGCGGGTCGATCAGGCCGAGGTTCATCGCAGCCGAGATGATCGAATGCCACATCCAAGGCTCGCCGGCGACCATCGCATCCTGGTAGTCGCCGAAGCCCGGCAGGATGTTGGCGATGAAGTCGGCGACGATCGCTTCCGCCTCGCCGGGCGTGGTGGCGTAGCCGAAGCCCTCCAGCGTGCCGAAGTGCTCGGGAAACAGCCGCTCGACGTCGGCGATGGCCTCTCGCGCCACGGCGTTGGGCGCGACGAAGCGGTGGCTCGGCGGCCGCAGGCGCTTGGGCATCGCCTTGCGGTTCTCCTTGTCGAGATTCCAGGTGCCGCCGGCGGGCTTGTCGCCATCCATCAGCAGCGCGTGGCGGCGCCGCATCTCACGGTAGAAGAACTCCATGCGGAGTTCTTTCTTGCCGTCGGCCCAAGCGGCGAACTCGTGGCGCGTCGCCAGATAGCGGTCGTCGTCGCGGATCTTGAACGGCACGTTGGACGAGGCGGCGAAGGCCTCGAACGCCTCCATCAAACGATATTCGCCGGGCGCGGTGACGACGACCTCGTCGTAGTCGCGCTCGGCCAGCGCGCGCCGCACCTCGCCGATCAGCGAGCCCGAATTGCCCGCGTCCTCGAAGCCGACGTAGCGGACGTCGATCTCTCGCGCCTTCAGCCGCGCGGCAAGTCCGCGCATGCCGGCGAAGATCAGCGCGATCTTCTGCTTGTGATGACGCACGTAGCCCGTCTCGTCGCGGACTTCCGCGAGAAGCACGGTGTCGTGCGCGGCATCGAGATCGCGCAGCGAGGCGAGACGATCATCGGAAATCTGGTCGCCGAGGACGAGGCGGAGAGTGCCGGGCACGGGCATCCTTGCTGGAGTGGCCAATAAAAATGCCGGTCGCCTCGCTGAGGTTGCGCGGCGGGGATGCGACCCTTTGGGCTTACGCCCGCTGCCCTGTGATGCGAGAAACACGCTCGGGATCATACGCACACGTGATGCGGGAAGGTCACGGTTCGGCCGCTATGCGACGTCTCAAAACGTCCCTATGACCTTCGGCTCGGCGTTCCCGCGTTCAAACAAAGCACGAGCCTACGTCGACGCGTGTCGCCGACGGCCGTCCGCGTCGATGAGTTCGCACCTTATGAGACACGCCCCCGGGAGGCCCGCCGGCGACGCGCGACCAGCCTCCAGGATCGTCGCGATACTCGCGGCCACGCTCGCGCTCGGCGGCTGCATCCCGAACGCGATCGTGCCGGACGCATCGCTCGACGTGCCGAACGCCTACCGCTACGGCGGCAAGACGCCGGGGCTCGAGACGCACGCGACCGATTGGTGGAGCACGTTCCGCTCGCCCGAGCTTACGCGTTTCATGGAGCAGACCGAGATCGAGAACCTCGACATCGCGGCGGCGATCGGCCAGGTCGAGCAGGCGGACGCGCTGGCGCGGCAATCGGGCGCGGCGCTGCTGCCGTCGATCACCGCCAATGATTCGGTGACGCGCTCGCTCTCCTCGTCGTCGATCTTCACCAGCGTCGGCACGTCTAGCGGAAGCTCGGGTGGCACCTCGAGCGGGACGTCGGTGGTCAGCGGCTCGTTCAGCAACACGCCCCGCACGGACCTCGTCGCCTCGTTCGGCGCGAGCTATCAACTCGATTTCTGGGGTCGCAACCGCGCGCTCTACAAGGCTGCGCAGGAGACCGCGACCGCCAACCGCTGGAACCGGCAGACCGTCCAGCTCACCTCGCTCGCCTCGACGGCGACGACCTATTACACGATCCTCGCGAACCGCGAGCGCATCGCCTACGTTCGGCAGGATATCGACGCCTCGAGCGGCATCCTCAAGCTGATCGAGTTGCGTCTCACGGCCGGCACCGCGACCGCGCTCGACGTCGCCCAGCAGGCCGCGCTCGTCGCCAACCTGCGCGCCTCGATCCCGCCGCTGCAGGTGATCGTCGACCAGAACATCGCCGCGCTCGCCGTGCTGCTCGCCCGCGCGCCGGAGCACATCGAGGTTGCGGGCCGCAGTGTCCTGAAGTCGCCGGTGCCGGCGATCGCCCCGGGAATCCCATCGGAGGTGCTCGCGCAGCGTCCCGATGTCGAGTTCGCCGAATCGAGCCTGTCGTCCGCGCACGCGAACCTCGTGGCGGCGCGCGCGGCATTCTTTCCGAATCTGACGCTGACGGCGCAGGGCGGCTTCGAAAGCCTCGCGCTGAGGACCCTGTTCTCGCCCGCCTCGACCTTCTATACAGCCGCCTTCAGCCTCGCCCAGCCGATCTTCGACGGCGGCCTCCTGCAGGGCGAGTTCGACCAGCAAAAGGGCATCCAGGACCAGCTTGTCGCGCAATACCGCAAAGCCGTCATCACCGCCTTCTCCGATGTCGACAAGGCGCTGGCGGCGCTCAAGCTCTACGCGACACAAGAAGAATTGACCCGGGAGTCTCTTGCGGCGTCTCGCAAAGCCTATCAGCTGTCCGAGGACAGATTGAAGCAGGGCGTGCTCGACGTCGTGACTTTGCTGCAAACGGAGCAGACGTTATTTACAACGCAGGACATGTTGATCCAGGTGCGGCTGCTTCGGCTGACGGAAGCTGTCGCCCTTTATCAGGCGCTCGGCGGCGCGTATGCGGGCAGGGCCAAGGGCGGCATCTGAGCGGATCTTTCCAGCCTCGCTGTGCCGTGCAGGGAGTGGTCTGAGATGAGCCGAATATGGCGCCTGATCGCCTGGGTCGCGGGGATCGCCGTCATCCTCGTCCTCGTCACGCCGTTCCTGACGACGAGCCTGTTCAACAAGCCCTCCGGCCAGAAGCAGGGCCAATCGGGCGGCCAAACCGTGAGCCATGCCGGCAAGGGCAAGCACGGCGACGATGGGCCGGTCCCGGTGCTGACCGCGCAGGCGCGCCAGGCCGACGTGCCGGTCTACGTCGAGGGCGTCGGCACGGGTCTGGCGTTGAACTCGGTGCTGATCCGCTCGCAGGTCGACGGCATCCTGACCAAGCTGAACTTCGTCGAGGGGCAGAACGTCAAGGCGGGCGACCTGCTCGCCCAGATCGACCCGCGCCTTTACAAGGCCGTCTATGACCAGGACGTCGCCAAGAAGAAACAGGACGAGGCGCTGCTGAGCAACGCGCATACCGATCTCGCGCGCTACAAGATGCTCGCCCAGACCAAGGCCGGCACGCAGCAGCAATACGACACGCAGATCGCCACCGTCGCCCAGGACGAGGCGCAGGTCGCCGTCGACCAGGCGCTGATCGACAGCGCGGCGACGACGCTCAGCTACACCAACATCACCTCGCCGATCTCGGGCCTCGTCGGCATCCGCAACGTCGACGTCGGCAATCTGATCCACGCGTCCGACACGACGGGCATCGTCACGGTCGCCGAGATCCAGCCGATCAGCGTGATCTTCAACGTGCCGCAGCAGGAGCTGCCGCGCATCAACAAGGCATCGCTGCTGAACCAGCTCGACGTGCAGGCGGTCGACTCGGATGGCAAGCGCGCGGTCGACCACGGCACGCTGGCGGCGGTGAACAACACGATCGACGCGGCGACCGGCACCGTGAAGCTGAAGGCCAACTTTCCCAACCCCGAGCGGCAGCTCTGGCCGGGCATCTTCGTCAACGTGCGGCTCAAGGTCGAGACGTTGAAGAACGCCATCGTCATACCGGTCGGCGCGCTGCAGCGCGGGCCGAAGGGCGCGTTCGTTTTCACCGTCGCCGACAACAAAGCGAAGATGACGGACGTGATCTCCGGCCAGCAGGACGATACCCAGGCAGTCATCACGACCGGCCTGAAGGCCGGCGACATGGTCATCACGAGTGGCTTCCAGAAGCTGACCGACGGCGCCGCGATCACGCCCTCGCCCGACAAGAGCGCCGCGCTGGCCGCCGCCGCCGCCGGTGCGCCGGCCCTGCACGAGCAGGGCGTCACGCCAGCGCCCGCGAGCGACGCCCGGCCGCGTCGCGGCAAGCGCGGCGCCCCGCCGCCGCCGAGCCCGACCGAGTGATGCGATGAGCATCTCGGCACCCTTCATCCGCCGGCCGGTCGCGACCTTTCTGCTCGCGGTCGCCGTGCTGCTCGGGGGGCTGCTCGGCTATAAATATCTCGCGGTCGCGGCGCTGCCGCAGGTCGACTTCCCGACCATCCAGGTGACGACGCAGCTGCCCGGCGCCAACCCGGAGACGATGGGCGAGCTCGTTACCGCGCCGCTCGAGCGCCAGCTCGGCCAGATCCCGTCGCTGACGACGATGACCTCGTCCTCGGCGTTCGGGCTTTCGGCGGTGACGCTTCAGTTCGATCTCACTCGAAATATCGACGACGCCGCGCAAGACGTGCAGGCGGCGATCAACGCGGCCGGCTCGACGCTGCCGAAGAACCTGCCGTATCCGCCCGTCTACTCGAAGGTGAACCCGGCCGACACCGCCGTCATCGAGATCGCGCTGACCTCGAAGACCATTCCGGTGCGGGCGATGTCCGATCTCGCTGATACGCTGATCGGCCAGCGCCTCTCCGAGCTGACCGGCGTCGGCCATGTCGGCATCCTCGGCGGCCTCAAGCCCGCGGTGCGCATCCAGGCCGATCTCCAGCGCCTCGCCGGCTACGGCGTCGGCATGGAGGACCTTCGCACCGCGATCTCGAACGCCAACGTCGCGGGCGCCAAGGGGTCGCTCGACGGGACCAAGCAGGCCTACACGATCGGCGCCAACGACCAGCTCGAATCCGCCGCCGACTACAAGGCGGTGGTGATCACCTACCGCAATGGCGCGCCGGTGCTGATCTCCGATGTCGCCACCGTCGTGGATGGGCTCGAGAACGCGCATGTCGCCGGCTGGTACCAGGGCGAGCCCGCCGTCATCATCGACGTGCAGCGCCAGCCGGGCGCGAACGTCGTCGCCACCGTCGGGCGCATCCGCGCCGAGCTCGACAAGCTGCGCGCGCAACTGCCGGCAGGCGTCACGCTGACCGTCGTCAGCGATCGTACCGGCACCATCAAGGCCTCGATCGCCGATGTGCAATTCACGCTGATCCTCTCGGTCGTGCTCGTCGTGCTCGTCGTGCTGGTATTTCTGCGCTCGCTCCGCGCGACCCTCATCGCCGGCGTGGCGCTGCCGCTGTCGCTGATCGCCACCTTCGGCGCGATGTATTTCTTGAACTTCAGCCTCGACAATCTTTCGCTGATGGCGCTGACGATCGGCACCGGCTTCGTCGTCGACGATGCGATCGTCATGATCGAGAACATCGTCCGCCATCTCGAGCTCGGCGAGGACCCGATCCACGCGGCCTTGAAGGGCGCGAAAGAGATCGGTTTCACCGTCGTCTCGCTTACCGTCTCGCTCGTCGCGGTGTTCATCCCGCTGCTGTTCATGACCGGCATCGTCGGGCGCATGTTCCGCGAGTTTGCGCTGGTGCTGACGATCGCCGTCGTCGCCTCGGCGATCGTGTCGCTGACGTTGACACCGATGATGTGCGGGCAGCTGCTGCGCCATCGCAAGGAGGATCTGTCGCGGCCGCCGAGCGCGCTGGCGCGGTTCGGCGAGCGCTTCAGCGTGCGCTATCGCATCAGCCTCGAATGGGTTTTGCGCCATCAGTCGCTGATGCTGCTCGTGATCGTCGGCACCTTGGCCGCGACCGTCTACCTCTATGTCGTGATTCCAAAGGGCTTCCTGCCGGCCGAGGACACCGGCCTGATCGCCGCGGTCACCGATGCCGATTCCTCGGTCTCGTTCGACGAGATGTCGAAGCTGCAGAAGCGCGTCGCCGCGATCATCGGCGAGGACCCCGCCGTCGAGGGCGTGACCTCCGTCGTCGGCGTCGGCACGGTCAATGCCACGCCGAACGCGGGTCGCCTCTCGATCATCCTGAAGCCGCGGGATAGCGGTCGCGACAGCGTCAAGGTGATCATCGACCGCCTGCGCGAGAAGCTCGCGTCGCTGCCGCGTATCGAAGTCGCGTTCCAGAGCGTGCAGGACATCCAGATCACCGCGCAATCGTCGCGCGCGCAATATCAGTACACGCTGAACGGCACCAAGACCGGCGAGGTGTCGGAATGGGCGAACAAGCTGGTGGCGGCGCTACGCGGCTCGTCGGTGCTGCGCGATGTCGCCTCCGAGGCGCAGGACGGCGGCCCGCGCCTCTACGTCAACATCAACCGCGAGTTGGCCGGGCGGCTCGGCGTGTCGGTGCAGAACATCAACGACACGCTCTACGATGCCTTCGGCCAGCGCCAGGTCTCGACGATCTATGCGCAGACAAACCAATATCGCGTCGTGCTCGAGGCGCAGCCGCGCTATCTCGCGGATTCCAACTCGCTGAAGAACCTCTACGTCTCGTCCGACGTCGCCGCGCAGGTGCCGCTCTCGACCTTCACGCAGCTGACGCACGACACCGCGCCGCTCTCCGTCCAGCATACAGAACAGTTCCCCGCCGTCACGATCAGCTTCAACCTTCGCGAGGGGCAGTCGCTCAGCGACGGCGTGGCGGCGATCGATCAGGCGAGCCGCGATATCGGCATGCCGCTGTCGGTGATCGGCACCTATGCCGGAGATGCCGCGGAGTTCGCGAGTTCGCTGCAAAACGAGCCATGGCTGATCCTGGCGGCGGCGATCACGATCTACATCGTGCTGGGCGTGCTCTACGAGAGCGCGATCCATCCAATCACCATCCTCTCGACGCTGCCTTCGGCCGGCGTCGGCGCGCTGCTGGCGCTGATGGCGTTTCGCATGGACCTGTCGCTGATCGCGCTGATCGGCATCGTGCTGTTGATGGGCATCGTCAAGAAGAACGCCATCATGATCATCGATTTCGCGCTCGATGCCGAGCGCGAGCAAGGTATGACGCCCTACGAAGCGATCGTCCAGGCATCCGTGCTGCGCTTTCGCCCGATCATGATGACGACACTGGCCGCGCTGCTCGGCGCGCTGCCGCTCGCGCTGGCGACGGGCACGGGCTCCGAGCTGCGCAACCCGCTCGGCATCTCGATCGTCGGTGGCCTGCTGCTCAGCCAGCTCATCACGCTTTACACGACGCCGGTGATCTATGTGGCGCTGGAGCGCGTGCGCGCTCGCTTCTTCGGGCGCGTCAAGCAGGTCGAACCCGAAGCCGAGGTGCCGGAAGAGTTCGAGCACCGGCGGGCCGCCGAATGAGCGGGGTTGGGCTTTTTCCATCTCCCGTTCGCGGGAGAAGGTGGCGCCGCGCAGCGGGGTCGGATGAGGGCGACGCCGGAAGGGGCGGCCCCATCGACATCGAGTTCAATGCCCAGCGCCCTCATCCGACACGACTTCGTTGTGCCACCTTCTTCCGCGAGCGGGAGAAGGAGCGCGCACGATGAACATCTCCGAGCCGTTCATCCGCCGGCCGATCGGCACGATCCTGCTGGCGATCGGCGTGTTCCTCATCGGCGCGGTCGCTTATTTCCTACTGCCGGTCGCCAGCCTGCCTGGCATCGACTTTCCCGCCGTCTTCATCGCCACGCAATACCCCGGCGCGAGCCCGGAGAACATGGCGTCCACCGTGGCGGCGCCAATAGAGCGGCGCGTTGGCGAGATCGCCGGCGTCACCGAGCTTACGTCGGTGTCGTCGCTCGGCTCGTCGCTCATCATCGCGATATTCGATTTGAGCCGCAACGTCGACGCCGCCGCGCGCGACGTGCAGGCGGCGCTCAACGCGGCGGCGACCGATCTGCCGACGGGCCTCCCCAACGTCCCGATCTTTCGCAAGGCGAACCCAAACAACATCCCCGTCCTCATACTCGCGGTGACCTCGGACAGCATGCCGCCGGCGGCGGTCTACGATGCGGCCGATACGGTTTTGATCCAACGCATTTCGCAGGTCTCCGGCGTCTCCGACGTCTCGGTCGCCGGCGCCGACCAGCCGGCGATCCGCGTCGCGACGGACCCCGCCAAGCTCTCGACGATGGGGTTGAGTCCCGACGATGTGCGCACCGCGATCGTCAACGCCAACGCGCTCTCGCCGACCGGCTCCATCGAGGGCGCGATCTACGGCCGCGCGATCGCGACGAACGACCAGCTGAAGACGCTCGACGACTACCGCAACCTCGTCGTGAAGAACGCCGCCGGCAGCAGCGTCATCCTCTCCGACGTCGCGCAAGTCGTGAACGGCACGCGCAACGGGCGCTCGGAGGCGACGTTCAACGGCAAGCCGGCCGTGCTCATCTACGTGCGCAAGCAGTCGAACGCCAACGTCATCGATACGGTCGATCGCGTCAAGGCCTTGGTGCCGGAGCTGAAGCGCTTCATGCCGGCAGGCATCGAGGTCTCGGTCTTGAACGACCGCACCACCTCGATCCGCGCCAGCGTCAACGACATGCTCGGCACGCTCGTCGTCACGATCATCCTCGTGATGATGGTGGTGCTCGTGTTCCTGCGTCGCCTGACACCGACGGCGGCGGCCGGTGTCACCGTGCCGCTCGCGCTCGCCGGCACGTTCGCGCTGATGTATGCCGTCGGCTTTTCGATCGACAACATTTCTTTGATGGCGCTCGCGACGTCGGTCGGCTTTGTCGTCGACGACGCAATCGTGATGATCGAGAACATCGACAAGGCGCGCGAGGCCGGCCTGTCGCCGATGCAGGCGGCGCTCGTCGGCTCGAAGCAGATCGGCTTCACCGTCATCTCGATCTCGGTGTCGCTGATGGCGGCGTTCATGCCGCTGCTCCTGCTCGGCGGCGTCGCCGGCATGCTGTTTCGCGAGTTCTCGGTGACGCTGGTGTTCGCGATCATCATCTCGACGATCGCCTCGCTGACGATCACGCCGATGATCTGCGCGAATTTCACGAGCGCGAAGCCGCCGCGCGAGCCAAACAGGCTCGATCGGCTGATCGAGGGTGTGCTGTCGCGCAACGCGGCGGCCTATGCCGCGACGCTGCGGGTGGTGCTGCGGTTCCGCTTTCTGACGCTGCTCGTCATGGTCGGGACGATCGTGCTGACCGTGGTGCTGTTCGCCAAGACGCCGAAAGGTTTGTTTCCGGAGGACGAAACCGATCTCATCATCGGCACGACCGACGCGCCGTCGGCCACCTCGTTCCAGGCGCTGGTGCCGCTCCAGCACCGCGTCGCCGCGCTCGTTCTCGCCGATCCCGCCGTTGCCAACGTGGGCTCCTCCGTCGGCAACTCCGGCCAGGGGCCGAACTCGGAATCGAGCAACGAGGGCAAGTTGTTCATCTCGCTCAAGCCGGCCGGCGAGCTGGGCGGGGCAACGACGGCCGAGATCGTCGATCGTCTACGCACCAAGCTGCGGACGGTGGTCGGCATCGACACCTATCTGCAGCCGCGCACCGACCTCAAGTTCGGCGGACGCGACACCAAATCCGCGCTGAGCCTCACCCTCACGGATTCCGATTATCCGGAGCTCACCAAATACTACCCGCTCGTCGAGGAGCGGCTGAAGAAGATCCCCGGCCTCGTCGACGTGACGACTGATCACGAGGCCAACGGTTTGCAGGCGAACGTCGTCGTCGATCGGCTCGCCGCCTCGCGCTTGGCGGTGACGATGGCGAACATCGACAATGCGTTGAACAACGCCTTCGCGCAACGGCAGATCTCGACGATCTACTCGCCGCGCAATCAGTATCGCGTCGTGCTCGAAGCGCCGGCCTACGCGGAACGCGATCCGCAGGACCTGCTCGGCGTCTACGTGCCCGCGGGCGTGAGCCTGCAGAACGCGACGACGATCAGCGGCGGCAGCGTCCAGACCGCCCTCAACACGAGCCCCAACAACGGCCAGGCACAAACGGCGACGACGGGCACCTCGACTCAGACGTCTGGCGGTGGCCAAGCTTCGACCGCAACGCAAAACCTGACCGCGGTTCAGGGCACGACGAGCGGGGGCGCCACGGTGCTGGCGCAGCCAACCGGGCAGATCCGCCTGCAATCGATGGCGCATGTTGAACTTGGCGCAGCGCCGCTCAGCGTCAATCACCAGGGCCAGTTCCCCGAGGTGACGGTCAGCTTCAACCTGAAGCCTGGCGTCATCCAGGAGCAGGCATCGAACGCCGTCCTCGCCGCCGTCGCCGACATGCGGCTGCCGGATACGCTGCACGCCGGCTTCAGCGGCGATGCCAAGCTGTTCCAGCAGAGCGCCGGCTCGCAGGCGATCCTGCTCTACGCGGCGCTGATTTCGGTCTACATCGTGCTCGGCGTGCTCTACGAGAGCCTCGCGCATCCCCTCACGATCATCTCGACCCTGCCGTCGGCGGGCCTCGGCGCGCTGCTCGCGCTCAACGTGACCGGCACGCAGCTGACCCTGATCGCCTTCATCGGCATCGTGCTGCTGATCGGCATCGTCAAGAAGAACGGCATCATGCTGGTTGATTTCGCGCTCAACGCCGAGCGCCAGCGTGGTTTGTCGGCCCACGATGCGATCTACGAGGCCTGTGTCGAGCGCTTCCGGCCCATCCTTATGACGACGCTTGCCGCGCTGCTCGGCGCGCTGCCGCTGATCCTCGCGACCGGCCCCGGCTCGGCGCTACGCCGCCCGCTCGGCATCACGATCGCCGGTGGGCTCATCGTTTCGCAGATGCTCACGCTCTACACGACGCCGGTGATCTACCTCTACCTCGATCGCCTGCATCGGGTCCTGCGTCGCATGCGCATCCCGCGCGGCCGCTGGCGACGCCGCAAAGTGGCGCCGGCGGAGTGACGACGAACCTTGACGACAACCACTCAACAAACTCGCTAGCGTGTCTAGCTAGAGGAGGTTTGCGTGGAGTGGCAGCTGCAGGACGCCAAGAACCAGTTTTCGCGGGTCGTTCAGGAAGCACGGTCGTCCGGCCCTCAGGTCATCACTTTGCGCGGCAAGAGGGCTGCGGTTCTGCTGTCGGCGGAGGATTACGACGCTTTGAAGGTTTAGAAACCGACCTTCGTCGACGCGCTGCTGTCCGGACCTGAATGGGATGACGAGTTCGTCGAGATCGTCAACGCGAGATCAAAGGAGCCCGGTCGAGACATCGATTTTTAGGTGTATCTCGTCGATACTGATATCCTGTCCGAGGCACGTCGGCGGACGCCAGCCGCGATCCGTTGGACGGGTTCGGTTGATCATGAGCTCGTCTACGCGAGCGTCATCACGATCGGCGAAATCACGCGAGGCATCGTCACGAAGCGCCGCACGGACCCGAAGGGCGCCGACCGGATCGCCGAATGGCTTCGGTGGGTGCAAGGCAGCTACTCCGGCCGCATCCTGCCGATCTCGGACAGGGTTGCCGTCGAGTGGGGCCGGATCTTCGCGGGGCGTTCGCGCGGTGAGGCCGACGCCCTGATCGCGGCGACCGCCATCGTCCACGATTTGATCCTCGTCACGCGCAACACACGAGATTTCGCCGGCACAGGCGCGGTCGTCTTCGACCCTTGGAACTCCTGATCTGGAAACACCCCGGCCACTCCTAGGCAGGACACTTGCAAGGAGTGCAGGGCAACGGGAGACCCTCTTGGACGCTGGACATCGGCTTTATCGGACCGCGGAAGGTCGCCGTCTGCGCGAGATCGACGCCGGGATCGCGTGGCGGCGCTGGGGGCCGTATCTCAGCGAGCGCCAATGGGGCACGGTCCGCGAGGACTATAGTCACGACGGCAATGCCTGGACGTTCTTCCCGCACGCGCACGCGCTCAGCCGCGCCTATCGTTGGGGCGAGGACGGCCTCGCCGGTTTCTGCGACGCCGGGATGCGCTGGTGCCTCGGTCTCGCGCTGTGGAACGGCAACGACCCGTTCCTCAAGGAGCGCCTGTTCGGACTGAGCAACGGCGAGGGCAACCACGGCGAGGACGTCAAGGAGGTCTACCACTACGCCGACGCGCTGCCCTCGCATGCCTACAACCGCATGGTCTATCGATACCCGCACGCGGCCTATCCCTACGCGGAGCTGGTCGCGCGCAACGCACAACGCAGCCGCCAGGAGCCGGAATTCGAGCTGGCCGACACCGGCATCTTCGCGGATGACGCCTTCTTCGATGTGACGACCGAATACGCTAAGGCGAGCCCCGACGACATCCTGATCGAGATCAGTGTTCACAACGCCTCGGCAAAGCCCGCGACCCTGCATGCCCTGCCGCAGGTCTGGGGGCGCAACACCTGGTCCTGGAGCCTGGACCCAGCGGCGGAGCGGGCCTGGATCGACCTCGCAGCGGACGGCAGCCTCGTCTTGAAGCGACGCGGCCTGAAGCCGCGACGGCTGATGCTCGATGGCGATGCTAGTTGGCTGTTCACCCAAAACAACACCAATGCACCCTTGCTGTTCGGCACGGTCGGGACAGGCCCTTTCAAGGACGGCATCAGTGACCATGTCGTCCACGGGCGCACCGATGCCGTGTCGGCGACGCCGCACGGCAGCAAGGCCGCGGCCCATCTTCGCTTTGATCTTCCCGGGCATGGCACGGCCAGAGTGCGTCTCCGCTTTCGTTTGGCGGAGAACGAAACACCGCCCTTCGCCGATTTCGAGCGCGTCATGGTGGCACGGCGCGCGGACGCCGACGAGTTCTTCGCGGCGGTTCACGATGGGCTGCCAGAGCCGGCCGCGCGCGTGCAGCGGCAGGCGCTCGCGGGCCTCCTATGGTCGAAGCAGGTCTACAATTTCGACGTGCCGCTCTGGCTCGCCGGCGATCCGGGCAATCCCGCCCCGCCGATCTCGCGTCGTCGCGGCCGCAACAAGGAATGGTCGCACCTCAACAATGCCGACGTGATCCTGATGCCGGACAAATGGGAATATCCCTGGTACGCGGCCTGGGATCTCGCCTTCCATTGCGTGGCGATGGCGCGCGTGGATCCGGCCTTCGCCAAGGACCAGCTCGTCCTCCTAAATCGGGCTTGGTACATGCACCCCAACGGCCAGTTGCCGGCGTACGAATGGGAGTTCAGCGACGTCAATCCGCCGGTTCAGGCGTGGGCGGCCTTCAAGATCTACGAGATCGATCGCGCGCTGAGCGGCGTCGCCGACACGGCGTTTCTCGAGCGCATCCTGCACAAGCTGCTGCTCAACTTCACCTGGTGGGTGAACCGCAAGGATTCCGACGGCCGCAACATCTTTCAAGGCGGGTTTTTGGGGCTCGACAACATCGGTCCGTTCAACCGCTCGGAGCCGGCTCCCGACGGCGGCATCATCGACCAGGCGGACGGCACGGCGTGGATGGCGATGTATGCCCTCAACCTACTGCGCATCGCGCTCGAGGTCGCGCTGGTCAATCCGGTCTACCAGGACATCGCCACGAAGTTTTTCGAGCATTTCCTCACCATCGCCGGTGCCATGGCGCAGGCCGGCGAGGACGAGGTGTCGCTATGGGACGAGGCGGACGGCTTCTTCCACGACGCCCTGCGGCTGCCGGATGGCTCGCACGTGCCGCTGCGGCTCCGCTCGATGGTCGGTTTGATCCCGATCTTCGCCGTGGAGGTCTTGGACGAGCGTATCTTCGAGCGGCTGCCCGAGTTCACCAAGCGGCTTCGCTGGCTTCTCGACCATCGTCCCAAGATGGCGGCGCTGGTCTCGCGCTGGAACGAGCGCGGCATGGGCGAGCGCCATCTGTTGTCGCTGCTGCGCGGGCATCGGCTGAAGCGGCTGCTCCGCCGCATGCTCGACGAGACAGAGTTTCTCTCCGACCACGGCGTCCGCTCGCTGTCGAAGGCTCACGAGCGCGCCCCCTACACGTTGCATCGCAACGGTGCCGTCTACACGGTCGAGTACACCCCGGGCGAGTCGACGAGCGGATTGTTTGGTGGCAACTCGAACTGGCGCGGCCCGGTCTGGATGCCGCTGAATTACCTGCTGATCGACTCCCTTCGGAAGTTCCACTCTTATTTCGGACCCGAGTTCCAGGTCGAGTGCCCGGTTGGCTCCGGCACGATGCTCGATCTCGCCGCTGTCGCGGACGAGCTGGCGCGGCGGCTCTCGCGACTGTTTCTGCCCGGCGCGGACGGCGCGATCCCCTCGCTCGCGCGCGCCGCCCAGCGAAATGGGATGGTCGAGGGCCATCTCCTCTTCCATGAGTTCTTCCACGGCGACACTGGCGAAGGTCTCGGCGCCTCGCATCAGACGGGGTGGACGGCGCTCGTCGCCGATCTCCTCCACGCGCCCGTGGCCTGATTGGCGCGATAGCGATGCGTCGCCTCAGCGAGCGAGGCGGTCCGCACCGTCGATCGCCTCCACGTAAAGCGCCTCATAGGCCTTAAGCATGATGTCGCGACTGAAAAGCGCGCCGACGCGAGCCCGGGCGGACGCGCGGTCGAGCGACATGCAGGCTCGCAGCGCGTCGGCGAGAGCGAAGACGTCGCCGGGCGGCGCATACCGCCCCACCGTCTCGCCGATCACCTCGCGCGCGGCGCCCGCGTCGAACGCGGCAACAGGCAGGCCACATGCCATCGCCTCGATGGCGACGAGGCCGAACGGCTCGTCCCAGCACGGTGTGAACAGCGACGCGGAGGCAGCGCCGACCCGCGCCGCCAGCGCCTTGCCTTCGAGGTGGCCGCCGTAGCGGATGGTGCCGCCAAGCAGCGGACGCACGGCGGCCTCGAAATACGCCGGCTCCTCGATCACGCCGTACAAGGTCAGCGCGATGCCGGCGCGGATCGCGGCCTGCGCGGCGAGATGCGGCCCCTTGTTCGGCGTAATGCGGCCGACCCAAACCGCGCTGCCGTCACCCATGGGCGAGAACGGCCAGCGATCTAGCGCGATGCCGTTGGCGACGACGGCGACTTGCGGCGGCGCGCCCTCCGGCCACCAGATGCCGCGCTGCCGATGGGAGGGGACGCTGTACCAATGCGAGGGCGCCACCGTCGTGCGCACGAACCAATCGAGGCCGTCGAATGGCGGCACGTGCAGCGTCGTCACGGTTGGCGTTCCACCGTCCTTCGCGCGCTGCAGCGGAAACCGATGCAGGCTGTTGTTGTGCACGACGTCGAACCCGCCGGCTGCGATCCGATCGCAGGCTTGCGCGAAGCCGGCGTCGACATGTGCGTTGAGAGCGACGCTGCCGCGATGCTCGTGCCAGGGAAAGGTGCGCTCGTAATGCTCGGCGAGGATCGGCGAGATCGTAAAGCGAGCATCGCTGTCGCCGGCCGCGAACAAGGTCACATCGTGCCCGCGCGCGGTCAGCCCGGCGGCGAGATGCCAGCTGTGCGCCTCCATGCCGCCCATGAACGGCTCGGCGATGGGCTGGCGCACGTGAGCCATCACGGCGATCTTCAAACGACGCCGGCTTTGATATCGGCTTCGGTTTGTGCCCGCCCGCGCGCCGCGATCTGGGCCTCCAGCTGCCGGATGACGGACGCGGTGTTCACGTAGGCCTGGTGGCTGCCCTGTCCCGTCAGCGCCAGATCGCTCGCATCGGGCCGGCGCAGGATGCGGATCGGTCGTCCCGCGCGATCGTCGATCAGGCCCATCAGCCGGAACGCGTAGAGCCAATGGCCCATCGTCCGATAACCCCATTTGGCCTCGAACAATTCGGCGTTTCGCACGACGCTGTCGAGGTGGTGCACTGGCGGCATGTGGTGGGGATGGTGCTGGTGGTAGACGCGCGCGCCTTTCGTCCACGCGATCGGCACGCCTTGTAGGCTGATCGCCTTCGCGAAATCGGTATCCTCGCCACCGTACCCGACATAGCGCTCGTCGAAGCCGGCCGCGGCTAAGAAGCGGGATCGCCGCATCGCGAAGTTCAGTGACCAGAAGCAGCGATAGTCACTGCAGGTCTCGAGACCGTGCGGCGGTGGTCCTTGCCGGTCGGAATGTTTGATGGCCACCGGTTCGAAGCATTCGTAAGTCCAGCCAGGCGCGTTGACTCCAGCCGGCAGGTAGAGCACCTCGCCCATGAGAAGTCCGTCGAGCGTGGCGAGCGCTTTCGCATAGTCCGCGATGAGCGAGGGCGCGGGAATGCAGTCGACGTCGAGGAAGACGAGGGCCTCGCTCGATGCCGCCCGAGCCGCGACATTGCGCGCCGCCGCCAAGCGCAGCTCTGGCCAGGGCACAAGAATTTGCCGGATCGGGAACGGCGTCTCCGGCAAGCTCGCGTAAAACTCGTCGCCCATCACCGCGACGACCAACTCCTTCGGGCGGTGGTCCTGCCGGCATAGTCCGAGGACCGTGTTGATGAGATGGGTCCCGCGGCCTGTTGCAAGCGTGAGCACCGACACATCAAGCACGCGCGCGATCCTCCTTGGCCGAGAGCGCAACGGCAGGGGCCCACAGCCGATCGACAAGCTCCCCGAGCCAGGCGGCGACACGTTCGGCCGGCGCCTCGTCGATCATCGCGCGCTGCCGGTCGGCATCGTGGGCCGCCAGCGTCGCCTCGATCGCGCGATGCCAGCAGGCCGCGGACGACGGCAGATGCGGCCGCATGGTCGCGACGCCTGCGTCGGCGAGCGCGTCGGTTTTGCGATGCTGTTCGTCGAAATAGCGCCATTCGGGCACGGCGAGCCAGGGACGGCCGGCGGCGAGGATCTGATGGGAGGTCGTGTTTCCCGTCGAGGCGATCACGATGTCGGCGGCGGCGATGTAGTCGGCGGGATTGTCGACCCATCCGCGATGCTCGAGGTTGCCAGGCTCGGTGGCGTGCCAGTCGCGCGCGATGGCGCCGATGGTGATCCAGCGCGAGCCCGAGCGCGTCCGCGCCCCGACGCCGATCGGTGCCTGCGCGAAGCCGCTGCCGCCGCCGCCGGACATGACGAGGACCAAACTTTCATCCGCGCCGATGGCAAGGCGCCGGCGCGCCTCGGCGCGGTCGAGGGCTTGTGTCGCGATACCGAGGCCACCGGCGAAGCAGGTCTTCGCGCGCATGCTCGCGCTCCAGTCCGGCTGCGCCAGCGCCTCCGCGAACGGCGCGAGTAGGCCGACGGCGCCATCGTAGGCGGCGCGATGGCCGGGATCGCCGCGGTTGCCGTGCTGCAAGATCTTGACATGCGGGACGCTGCAGATGCGCGACAGCTGCGCGATCTCCGCCGACACGTCGCAGATCATCAAGGCTGGATCGGCGCTCGCGAACCATGCGGTGATCGTCGCCATGGCTGTCCGAATGCCAGGCCAGCCGAGCGGCGCGCAATGAAGCGTGTCCGGCGTCGGCAGATTGGCCATCGCCAGCGCCTCGGACCCGGAGGGTTCGAACAAGGAGGGGATCAAACCGACTTTGGCGTGCGCCGGCAGCGCCGGAAAGATGTCGTCTCGCGCGCAGAAGACATGGATCGGCTGCGTCGGTGGGAGCGCGTTGCAGATCGCCGCGCACCGCTCGGCATGTCCGCGGCCCTGATGGTGGACGAAATAGCCGATCGGGCGGGTCAAGCGGAAACCGCCTGGTCCGCGTCGCGGCGGCTAGGCTGCCGGGGCGGACGAGCCGGCTGGATTGCCGCGGCATAGAGCGCGACGGACTCGCGCGCGTATCGCGACCAGCTGAAGCGGCCATGGTTGCGAAGGGCGGCTTGCGAGAAGCGCCGGTGCAACGCGCGGTCTTGCAGCACCCGCAGGCAAGCGCCGGCGATGTCGGATGGATCATGCGGGTCGACGAGCAGGCCGTGGCCGATCTCGGCAACGATGTCGGCTGCGCCACCATTGCGCGTCGCGACGACGGGCAACCCCGCGGCCGCGGCCTCGAGCAGTGTGAGGCCGAATGGCTCCTGCAGGGCGGGATTGACGAACAGCCCGCCGCTGTCACGGGTCCGGCGATAGAGGGCGTGCACATCGGCGGACGTGTGCCGTTCCGGGAAGGCGACGCGTCCGCGTAGCGCGGGGTCGGCGAGTATCTTCGTCAGGTCCGCGACGACGCCACGCTCCTCCGCGCCAAATACGGCTCGCCCATGCTGGCCAGCGAGAAGGACGAAATTGGCCGCTTCGCGCAACGCCGGCGTCTCGGCATAGGCGCGCGCGAGCGCGACGAGGTTCTTCTTGCGGACCGGTCGAGCCACGGCGAGCAAGATGGCTTTGCGCGGCTCGTCGAGATGAGCGGCGAGCATGGCGTCCGCGTCATTGCATGTCGATCGATCCCTGGGAACCCCGGGGGCGATGCGGTGCACGCGGGCCACCACGCCCAGATCATATGTCGCGATCTGTCGCTCGGCTTCGTCGTGCGACGAGACGATGACTCCGTCGGCATCCCGCAGCGCCGCGCGCTCGGCCGCGATCCGTGCGTCCTCTGTCTCGCCTCGGCCTTGCTTGGTCATGCCCAGCGCGTGCGGTGTATAAAAATATGGGATGCCAAACCTTTCCCGCGCGGCCTCCGCGACGCTCGCCGCGTCGGCGAAATGAGCGTGGATGACGTCGGGTCGCGGCGACTGCTCGAGAAACGCCAGGAACGCCGCAGTGAACGCGTCGAGATCGGCGGCGATTGCGCCTTTCTCCAGGTACGCCCGGTTTGCCGTGGCGATCCGTTGGATCGTCACCTTGTCGTCGATGGTCTCGACGTCGCAGGCGTGAATCGCTCCGAGGCTCGGGGTGTCGAACAAGCGCGTGACGATCGTGACGCCGGAGACGGTGTGGATCTCGGCCTGCGCGATCGCCGCCTCGAGCACATAGGCGATATGCCCGCCAGTATCTCCGGTAATCCCGTAAGTGACAGGTGGCGCCTTCAGGCAGCCGCCGAGCGCGATATGCAAGATCCTCAACGACGCAACGCCTCCCGGGCGCGGCACCCAAACCGAACTCCCGCCTGTAAACTACAGGAAGAGGAGGACGCCGAGCGAGGGGAAAGCGCAACTATCCAGCGCCTTTTCGTCGCGACGATGTCGCGCAAGGCGAAATCGCACAGCAAAATGTCGATCAGGCGCGGCCTGCGCCGTCGACACTTTTGACGATAGGCTAACAGGCCCCCCACTCAAATGGATGATGGCTCCGGTCGTGAACTACCGTCTTTGGCCGCACCACCACGGAGGCCCAGATGAGCGACTCACGTCACGACACAGCACATCTTTCGCGAGCAGCGGCGATGCCGGCCGCGATGATTCGTGTCGGTGGTCCGCGCCAGGCGGCGAGACCCGATATGCACGGTCGCGGCGCCTTGGACGCCCGTCTCGACGACGGCCTAGTCGCGCCGTGAGCCGCTCGGCGAGTCTGGGCGGGTCGGCTTCACCGAGCGCGGTTGCTAAACGTCTGCCGCATCTCGATGCGCTGCGTGGGATCGCGGCCTTTGTCGTCGTCCTCCATCATGCATTTCTGTCGCTGCCGGCGCTGGCGGCTCCTCGCCCCTTCGTTCCGGGCGCCGGTCCCCTCGTACTCGGTCGTCCCGCCGTCATCCTGTTCTTCGTCCTCAGCGGCTTCGTTCTCACGCTTTGCCTCGGATCGGAACGTACCAATCTCGCCAGCTTCGCCGCGCGGCGTCTCGTCCGTCTGTTGCCACCCTATTGGTTTGCGATCATCATTTCGTTCGCCGCCTTCGCCCTCGTGCCGCGCCATCAAGCGACCGCGATGTCGGGCTGGTTCAACGATCATTGGAGCGGCGCGATCATGCCCGCCGATGTATTGCGCCATCTGCTCATGCTCGCCGGACCGCGACAGTATCCGCTCGATCACGTCGCCTGGAGTCTCGTCCACGAGCTGCGGCTCTCGCTCGTCCTGCCCCTCTTGATCCTGCTTGCCGCGAGATGCGGGGTGATCGCCTGCGTGCTGGCGACGGCGGCCGTGGCGCTCGCCGCCGACGTCTACATCGCCGGCAACGCCGGGGCCTTTCCCTTGGGCATTCACGGCTTCCTGTTCGACGCACCGGGACTCGGCGACAGCCTCGTCCTGAGCGCCCGGTTCGGTGTGGATTTCGCGATCGGCATCGCGTTGGCGATGCGTGCCGTCGAGATCGCGACGATCTACGCGCGGCTTGTTTGGCTGCGGCCGGTCGCCATCTTCGCCGCGCTGACGTGTCTGTCGCTCAATAACGAGACCGCGATGGCGGCCGGCGCGGCGTTGCTCGTGTCGGCGCTCGCGTCGTCGGCCATGCTCGCGAGGGCGCTCGATATCGCGCCGCTCGCGTGGCTCGGGCGCGTGTCCTACAGCCTCTACCTGATCCACCTGCCGATCATGCTGACCTGCGGCCTGCTGCTCGATCGCATCGTGCCGGCGCCCGCGAGCCTCGCGGTCGGCATCGTGCTGGCGCTGGCCGCGGCCCAGGTGATGTGGCGCGTGGTCGAGATGCCCTCGATCCGCTGGAGCCGCGCCGCGGCGAAGATGCTCGATCGACGCCCCTCGCAGGTGCCGCAACCGCCCGAGGCACGCAGACCGACGGCGCCGGCCGTCAGCGCCTATCCCGCAAACGCGGGACCGAGCGAACTCCGGCCCATCTCGTCCTAGGCGTTCCGCGCTCGACCAGCCTCAGTCAAACAGGCTCGACACGCTCTCCTCTTTCGCCGTGCGGGCGATCGCCTCGCCGATCAGCGGGGCGATCGAGATGACGCGGATGTTGCGCGAGACGCGCACGGCCTCGGTCGGCAGGATCGTGTCGGTCAGAACCAATTCCTTGAGGCGCGAGGCGGACACGCGGGCGACCGCGCCGCCGGACAGCACGCCGTGCGTAATGTAGGCCGAGACCTCCTTGGCGCCATTGTCGAGCAGCGCGTCCGCGGCGTTGCAAAGCGTGCCGCCGGAATCGACGATGTCGTCGACGAGAATGCAGGAGCGGCCGCGCACGTCGCCGATGATGTTCATCACCTCGCTCTCGCCGGCGCGCTCGCGGCGCTTGTCGACGATGGCGAGCGGCGCGTCGATGCGCTTGGCGAGCGCCCGCGCGCGCACCACGCCTCCGACGTCGGGCGAGACGACCATCACGTCGGAGAGGTTCATCCGCTCCTTGATGTCGCGCACCATCACCGGGGCCGAGAAGAGATTATCGGTCGGAATGTCGAAGAAGCCCTGGATCTGCCCGGCGTGCAGGTCGACGGTCAGCACCCGATCGGCGCCGGCGTGGGTGATCAGGTTGGCGACGAGCTTGGCCGAGATCGGCGTGCGCGGGCCGGCCTTGCGGTCCTGCCGCGCGTAGCCGAAGTAGGGGATCACGGCCGTGATGCGCCTGGCCGACGAACGGCGGCATGCATCCGTCATGATCAGGATTTCCATCAGGTGGTCGTTCGCCGGAAACGATGTCGACTGGATGATGAAGGCATCCTGGCCGCGCACGTTCTCCTGGATCTCGACAAAGACCTCCATGTCGGCGAAGCGGCGCACCTGACACTTGGTCAACGGCACGCGGAGGTAGGCGGCGATCGCCTCCGTCAGGGCGCGGTTGGAGTTACCCGCCAGGATCTTCATACCGGGATCTTCATACCGTCACGCCGCCGTCACGCAGGTCCGCGCCGCCGCTGTAGCAGCCGCCAAGGGGCGGAACAATGCGGCGGCGGGCGTTTTGCGGTCGTTGGTCAACGCGGCGGCGGCAGCGCTCGCGTTGACGTCGGGTTTTAGCGGAGCTTGCTAGTGGGCGCGCGACCACGATTGCGAGCCGCAGACGCCGCCGCCGGGAACGCAGCCTTCCACGTTCAGGGTGCCTGGTGAGGTCAGCGTGATCTTGCCCATGTAGATTTGGCCGTCGTCGGCATTGTAGGTCTCGCCCGACCACGAATTCGGTCCGCTCTGCTTCATGGAGAACATGACCTCCATGCCCACAAGCGGACGGTTGCGCTTGCGCGGGTCGGGATTGCGATAGTCCTTGCCGGGCTGTCCCTTGGCGACGAAGCCGCAGAAGTTGTTGCCGCATTTCGAGATGCGGACCACCGCGGTGTGATCCTCGACGACCCATTCGCCGGACGGACCGGTTGCCGCGAAGCTTGGTCCCGCCACCGCGAGCGTGAGGCCGAAAGCGGCGGCGAAGGCGGAAATCCTCATGTTACATCCTTATCTGGCGCGCGCTGCTCTCGCGCGCTCGGGAGAGACGTTGGAGAGACCCTGAGCGTGCGGAGGCCATCTCGAAACCCGTCCACATTCGGGTGATAACTCCTCGGGCAAGCGCACAATCTGCACGCGGTTAGCCTGGATCAGGCCGCTTCGCGAATAGACTGTTGCCGCGTCAACGCGCGAACGACGCGATTTGGTTCGAGTCGCACGCGAGTTTCCTTCCTGGGACCGGCGTATCGCGCGCCATTGTGTCTTTTCAGCCGCAGGCCTCGCGTCCGTGTCGTCTTACGCCTAAGTCAGGAGGATGGAAGGCAGAGAACCCGATCGCGACGGCTGGCCGACGCGCCCCGACGACGACACGGTCTTGGACGCCCCTGCTTCAGACGAGCCCACGCTGGATCTCGATGGCGAGGCGCCCGTGCTCGAGATCACTCCCGAGGACGAGGCGGCGCCGGCCTCGGTGAAGGCGGGCGCGGCGGCGATCCGCTCGTTCTGGAAACATGCGCCGAAAGGGCCTGGCGTCTACCGGATGATCGGCGCCGACGACGAGGTGCTCTACGTCGGCAAGGCGAAGAGCGTGCGCAAGCGCATCGCCAGCTACATGCGCCCCTCTGGGCATACCAACCGCATCGCCCGGATGATCGCGCTCACGATCTCGATGGTGTTCGTCTCGACGGCGACCGAGACCGAGGCGCTGCTGCTCGAGACGAACCTCATCAAGCAGCTGAAGCCGCGCTTCAACGTGCTGATGCGCGACGACAAGTCGTTTCCCTACATCTTCGTCACCGGCGACCATCCGGCGCCGCAGATCACCAAGCACCGCGGCGCGCGCACGCGGAAGGGCGACTACTTTGGGCCGTTCGCGAGCGTGTGGGCCGTCAACCGCACGCTGAACGCGCTCGAGCGGGCGTTCCTGCTGCGATCCTGCACGGACTCCTATTACGAAAATCGGACGCGGCCGTGCCTGCTCCACCAGATCAAGCGCTGCTCCGGCCCGTGCACGGGCGAGATCAGCCACGAGGATTACGCGGAGCTGGTGAAGGAAGCGCGGGAGTTCCTATCGGGCAAGAGCCGCGTCGTCCGCGACATGATGGCCGCCGACATGGCCAAGGCCTCGGATGCGCTGGAGTTCGAGCGCGCCGCCCGCCTGCGCGACCGCGTCGCCGCGCTCTCCGCCATCCAGGGCCAGCAGGGGATCAACCCGCGCAACACCGAGGAAGCCGACGTCTTCGCAATCATCGAGCAGGCGGGGCAGTTCTGTATCGAGGTGTTCTTCTTCCGCACCTACCAGAACTGGGGCAATCGCGCCTATTACCCCAAGGCGGACCGCTCGCTGACCCCGGCCGAGGTGCTGGAGGCGTTCCTCGCGCAGTTCTACGACGAGCGTCCGCCGGCTCGGCTGGTGTTGCTCTCCGAGGCGATCGAGGGGCGCGAACTGCTCGAACTGGCGCTGAGCGAGCGCTATGGCCGCAAGCTCGAGATCGCGGTGCCACAGCGCGGCGAGAAGCGCGACCTCGTTCAGGCGGCGGCGCACAACGCCAAGCAGACGATGGGCCAGAAGCTCGCCGAGACGGCCTCGCAGGAGAAGTTGCTTGCCGCGCTCGCCGAGGTGTTCGGACTCCAGCGCACGCCGCGCCGCGTCGAGGTCTACGACAACTCGCATATCATGGGACAGAACGCGGTGGGCGGCATGGTCGTGGCGGGCACCGCCGGCTTCATGAAGATGCACTACCGCACCTTCAACATTCGCGGCGAGGACCTGACCCCGGGCGACGATTTCGGGATGATGCGCGAGGTGCTGCGTCGCCGCTTCACGAGACTCGCCAAGGAGGCGCCGGCCGCAACGGAGGTAGCGCCGAACCAGGGCGCCAGACCGCCATCTGCGACCTATGCCGGCATCGTCGGCCCCGTGACCTCGATGAAGCAACGCCGCGCGGACCATGCGACTCCGCCTCCACTTGCGGCATCCTCTTTCGCGCAGCGGGGGACCACGCGCAGCGTGGTGGAGGGGCGCGCCGAGCTTGAAGGGTCCGATGTCAGCGACGACCCGCATCCTTTATCGCCGGAGGATGTCGCCTTTCCGCAGAGGCCGGACCTGATCCTCATCGACGGCGGCATCGGCCAGTTCAATGCGACGCACCAGATCCTCGCCGAACTGGGCGTCACCGATGTCGCCGTGGCCTCGATCGCCAAGGGACGCGACCGCGATGCCGGGCGCGAGATGTTCTTCGTCGAGGGGCGCGAGCCGTTCCGCCTGCCGCCGCGCGATCCGGCGCTGTATTTCGTGCAGCGGCTGCGCGACGAGGCGCACCGGTTCGCGATCGGCACGCATCGCGCGCGGCGCAAGAAGGAGTTCACGAAAAGCCCGCTCGACGAGATCGCCGGCATCGGTCCCGCCCGCAAGCGGGCGCTACTCAGCGCCTTCGGCACCGCCAAGGCCTTGTCGCGCGCCTCGCTCGGCGACCTGGAGAAGGTGCCCGGCATCAATGCTGGCACCGCCAAGCTCGTCTACAATTTCTTCCACGACCAGAACGGGTGATCGCGATGGCTTCGGTGATGTCCGATCCGCTCTTCGATTTCGGCGTCGGCGAAAGTGATTTCAGATGTTCAGAGCGGCGATCGCGGTCGGTCTATTCCTGGGCCTGCTGGCACCGATAGGCGTCCAGGCCGCCTACGGGACGAATGGTCAGGCCGTTGGCGCCCGGCACGACTTTCACGATGTGGCCCGCGTCGCTCGGGCACGGCGGGACGACGCGGGCGACGGCGCGTTCGACGGCGCGTGAAACGTCAGCTCCGACGGGTTCTGCTCCGCATCCGGCGTCAATCAGGTGGTGATCCTCGGTTACAGCATCTCCGGCCAGGGCCTCGTCGGCACCGTCTCGTCGAGCGGCGCCATACCGCAGGCTCCTATCGGCAGTCCGATGGCTGCTCCGGCAGGTGGAGTGCATACAAACTCTCGTGAGCCGCACGCTCATCTAAACGCGAGACGACGCCACGTCGTCCAGACGCCCCGTGTCACCGCGGGGAAAAAGACGAGAACCGCCAAGGCGTAGGTGGCGGCTCCCACCAGGACGACGAGGGCGATCCGCTCGATCGCCCCGCCGCCCAAGGCATCCCGGTGCGGCAGCAGGCGGACGACCGCCGCCATGATCGCCGTCGCGGCGACGATGAGCGCGGCGTCGGGCAGCGGCAGGCGCAGCCCGGCGCGGACGCGCGCGACGACGAAGCTGCCGACCATCGTCACGGCGTAGCCCGCGGCAGAGCCGTAGGCCGCGCCGACCGGCCCGGCCGCGACGAGGCCGATCCAGCAGCCGACGACGACCGCTCCGGCCTCGACCACGGTCATCAGGCAGACCATCAAGGTCCGCTCGATCAGGACGAACACCTGGTCGGCCACGTGCGTGCGGATGTTGCGAAACAGCCCGGCGGCGAGCGCGGCCGGCAGCACGGCGACGGTCATCGCCCTGAACGGCGCCGCGACCAGGATCGCGACCAGCGCGTCCTGCAGCAGATAGAGGCCGACGGCCGAGGGCAGGGCGATGCCGAACATGAGCAGCCCGTTCGTGGTGATCTGGCGATAGGCCTCGACGCGCGAGCCGAGCCGGAACTGCTCGACCGCGTGCGGGAAGGCGGCGATCGTCACGAACATCGCGGCGGTGGTGGTGATGCGATGCCCGAGGCTCCAGCCAACGGCGATGAGCCCCATCTCGGACGGGCCGAGCCGGTGGTCGGCGAGGACGCGGATGGCGTTGAGGCCGATCCAGGCCGCCACGCCCGCCGCGATCAGCGGGAGGCCGAAGCCGAGCGCCTGCCGGAGCAGGGCGCGATCCGGCCGCCGGAGGACCAGGCGCATGTCCTGGCGGATCATCAGCCAGACGAGCACCGCCGTCTGGGCGATGCCATAGCCGATCAGCGCGACGACCGGCGTCGCGGCCACCAGCGCGACGGCGACGAAGGCGAACGCGAAGCCGAGCAGCGGGCCGGCGGAGGTCGCGAACGTGTAGTCGAGCACGTGGTTTTGCGCGCGCGAGCGCTCGCCGACGTGGAGGCTGAGGCAACGTGTTACGGTGTAGAGCACCGTCGCCGCCATCAGCGCGGGCGTCAGCTCGACCGAGATCAAGAGAAGCGCGAGCAGCGCCGAGCCGATCTGCGGGACGATGGTCGCGAGTAGGATGGTGAATTCGGACGAGCGGTAGCGGTCGTCACCGCCCGCCGCGTGGCTCGTGAAATAGCGGATCGTGTACTGCGACCACCAGGACAGGCAGAGCAGGAACACGAAGTCCTGACTCGCCATGATGTAGGTGAGCACGCCGTAGGGCTCCGGCGCCATCCAGTGCGTGAACACCAGGATCGCGGCGAATTGCGCGAGCGGCCCGATGATCTGCGCCGGCATGTAAAGCAACGTCTGGCGGATCAGCATGAGCCGGCGTGCGCACCTTCGATGGAGACGCCATCGCGTGGCTGTCCCGCCAGCGGCGACGTACTCAAGGCGCTCTCCATTTGGCCGAACGCGCGGCCGGCGTGGCGGGCTCTTCGGTGAGCTGCATCATAGACGATTTCACCGCGCCCTGCACTTCGCCGCGTGAGCACTGGAAAGAGGCTTAACCGCCACGATTCACGCTAAAGCAACCTTTGATTGGCGTCCCCCACGGCCCTTCTCTATTACGAAACGATACTTGGGAGTTTTTGCCATGGACGTTCGCACGACCATCCTCGACGAGATGCAGCGGGTCGCCCGCGAGCAGAAGAAGACGATCGCCGCGCTCGACGATGACGCGCCGCTGCTCAGCTGCGGACTCGACTCGCTGTGCTTCGCGATCCTCGTCGCGCGGCTCGAGGAGACGCTGCGCGTCGATCCGTTCAGCGCGTCGGACGAGATCGCGCTGCCGGTGACGGTCGGCGACCTCGTCGAGTTTTACGAGCACGCCCTAGTCTGATCCGCCGGCAATGGATTCGCTTCGTTTGGACTTGCGTCTTGCGAACCTGGCGAAAACCCGTCTTGTCGATCGTGACGCCACGCTCGATCTGGCGGCTTTGGCGCGTGGTACTTGTCTCGGCGGCGCCGCGTCCGGGCTTGCCGGTCGATCGGTGCTGGTCGCGACGGACACGCAGCTGCCAAGCGCCGTGGGTCTGGTCGAACTCGACGGCATCGCCCGCCGCCTGACGATCGCGCCGCCCGACCTCAATCCCGACCATCTTGCTGCGATCATCGAGGACGCGGCGATCGAGGCGATCGTCTGTGACCGTCCGGACCGTTTCGCCGGGCTCGACCTGCCGATCGTCCCGATCGCGCCGGAAATCGCCGAGGCGGCGCCGCTCGCGCGCGGCCACGACACGGAATGGGTGCTGCTCACCTCGGGGACGCTCGGCCGGCCGAAGATGGCGGCGCACACGCTCGCCGCGCTGACCGGCGCCATCAAGGGCGCGCCGCCCGGCCACCGGCCGACGGTGTGGGCGACCTTCTACGACATCCGCCGCTATGGTGGCCTGCAGATCTTTCTGCGGGCGCTGCTCGGCGAGACGGACCTCGTCCTCACCGACGCGGCCGAACCGCTCGGCGCGCTGCTGCACCGGCTCGGGGATGCCGGCGTGAGCGCCATCTCCGGCACGCCGTCGCATTGGCGCCGCGTGTTGATGAGCCAGGATCGCGGGGGCTTTTCGCCGAGCTACGTGCGCCTGTCGGGCGAGATCGCCGACCAGCTCGTACTTGATGGCCTGCGCGTGGCGTTTCCCGAGGCGACGATCGAGCACGCCTACGCGTCGACCGAGGCCGGAGTCGGCTTCGCCGTGGCCGACGGCCGCGAGGGCTTCCCGGCCGCGCTGGTCGATGGCGCGGCGGGGGATGTGGCGATGAAGGTCGTCGACGACACGCTCCGCCTCCGCTCGGCGCGAGCGGCCTCGTTCTACCTCGGCGCCGCGGCCCCGCCGCTCGCGGACGCGGACGGCTTCGTCGACACCGGCGACCTGGTCCAGCGGCGCGGCGACCGCTACGTGTTCGTCGGCCGGCGCGGCGGCATCATCAACGTCGGCGGCCTCAAGGTGAACCCCGAAGAGGTCGAGGCGGCCATCAACAGTCACGCTGGCGTCCGCATGTCGCTGGTCCACGCGCGTAAAAGCCCGCTGACAGGCGCGATCGTCGCCGCCGACGTGGTGCTGCGCGAGGACGCGCTCGGGGACACCGCGACGCGCGACGCCATCCTCGACGCCTGCCGCGAGAAGCTCGAGCGGCACAAAGTGCCGGCGATCCTGCGCTTCGTCCCGTCGCTCGCCCTCACCGCCAGCGGCAAGCTTTTGCGCGCGCAAGGCTTAGGATGACTTCGGCGCGCCGCACCATTCTCGTCACGGGCGCCAGCCGCGGGCTCGGCCTCGCCATCGCCGTCGCGCTCGTCGAGGCGGGATACCGCGTCGTCGCCATCGCCCGGCGGGAGAGCGAGCCCCTCGCGGCGGCGATGCGTGCGAGCGACGAGCTCCATTTCGCCGCGTTCGACCTCGAGCGCCTCGACGGCGTCGCCGACCTGATCCGCGATCTGCGCCAGACCCACGGCGCGCTCTACGGGCTGGTCAACAACGCCGGCATCGGCACCGAGGGCGTGCTGGCGACGATGCCGATGGCGGCGATCGAGCGCCTCGTCCACCTCAACACGCTGGCGCCGATGGTCGTCGCCAAGCACGCGGTGCGCTCGATGATGTCGGCCGGCACCGGGCGCATCGTCAACATGTCGTCGATCATCGCCTCGACCGGCTACAGCGGGCTTTCCGTCTATGCCGCGACGAAGGCATCGATGATCGGCTTCACCCGGTCGCTCGCGCGCGAGGTCGGCTCGCTCGGGATCACCGTGAACGCGATCGCGCCGGGCTTCGTCGAGACCGAGATGACGGCGGGCCTCGAGGCCGCGCAGCGTGACAAGATCGCGAGGCGCTCCGCCCTGGGCCGTCTGGCGAGCGCCGACGACGTCGCGCATGCCGCCGTGTTCCTGATGAGCGAGAACGCCCGCAGCATCACCGGCACCGTGATGACGATCGACGCGGGCAATACGGCCTGAAACGCGCCGCGATCATTGGCACGCCGGCTGCTCCTTCTCCCGAGGTGCTTCCGACTTTGTTCCAGGATAATACATCTGTGGCGCCGGCAGCCCGGAGTGCGGAGTTCGAGTATGCGGAGCGAGACCCTCGCGGTGCACGGTGGTTATGACGGTGATCCGACGACGCACGCCTGCGCCGTGCCGATCTACCAGACCGTCGCCTACGAGTTCGACTCGGCAGACCATGGCGCCGCTCTCTTCAATCTCGAGGTGCCGGGCTACCGCTACAGCAGAATTGCCAACCCGACCGTCGAGGTGCTGGAGCGTCGCGTCGCGGCGATGCATGGCGGCGTCGCCGCGCTCGCCTCGTCGACCGGGCAGTCCGCGCTCAACTACGCGATCTGCAATCTCGCCGACCGCGGCGGCAACATCGTGTCCGTGCCGCAGCTCTACGGCACGACGCACACGCTGTTCGCTCACGTCCTGCCGCGCCAGGGCATCGCGACGCGCTTCGCCGCCAGCGACAATGTCGCCGATATCGAGCGTCTGATCGACGGCGACACCAAGGCGGTGTTCTGCGAGAGCATCGGCAATCCGGCCGGCAACATCGCCGATCTCGCGGCGCTGGCGGATTGCGCGCACCGGCACGGCGTGCCGCTCGTCGTCGACAACACGGTGGCGACCCCGATCCTGCTGCGGCCGATCGATCACGGCGCCGACATCGTCGTCGAATCGCTCACCAAGTTCATGGGCGGTCACGGCACCACGCTCGGCGGCATCGTTGTCGACTCCGGCCGGTTCGACTGGCGCGCGCAGGCGGCCAAGTTTCCGATGTTCTGCGAGCCCGACGCGTCCTACCACGGCATGGTCTACACCGACCGCTACGGCGACAAAGCCTATATCGCGCGCTGCCGCAGCGTGTATCAGCGCGCGACCGGCGCGGTGCTGTCGCCATTCAATGCGTTCTTGATCCTGCAGGGGATCGAGACGGTGGCACTGCGGATGGAGCGTCATGTCGACAATGCCCGCAAGGTCGCCGACGTGCTGCGCGCCGACCCGCGCGTCGCCTGGGT
This sequence comes from uncultured Lichenihabitans sp., assembly GCA_965214415.1. Classification (GTDB taxonomy): domain Bacteria; phylum Pseudomonadota; class Alphaproteobacteria; order Rhizobiales; family Beijerinckiaceae; genus RH-AL1. The sequence goes on along the minus strand of CBDCBQ010000003.1, from coordinate 2,687,181 downwards.
CAATTACGCCGGCTTCGAGGACAATCCATCGTTCGCGCTGGCGCGCCGCTACATGGGCGGCAACGCCTCGTCGCTGTTCACCTTCGGCGTCGTCGGCGGGCTCGAGGGCGGCAAGGCGTTTTACGACGCGCTGAAGCTGGTGAAGCGGCTCGTCAACATCGGCGACACCAAGACGCTGGCCTGCCATCCGGCCTCGACCACGCACCGGCAGATGACGCCCGAGGAGCAGGCGCATGCCGGCGTCACGCCGGACCTGATCCGCGTCTCGATCGGCATCGAGCACGTCGACGACATCCTGGCCGACCTCGACCAGGCGCTCGCCGCCGCCGCGCAGGCGTTGCGCCCGCGCGCGCGCGTCGCGACGGTTTGAGGCGCAACGATGCCGCTGCTCCTCGACACGCCCCGCTCGCCCAGCCGCGCGACGTCGAAAAGCACGGCGACGGTCGAGATCGTCCTGCTCAACAACCTCGGCGATTCCGGCCTCGAGGGCGGCGAGCGGCAATTCGTCGACATCCTCTCGGCGGCGGCGGGGCCCGACCCGGTGCGGCTGCGCTTCTTCTCGCTGCCCGGCATCGCCCGAGGCCCGCGCGCCCGCGGCCGGCTCGACGCGCATTACAGCGATTTCGCCGACCTGATGCAGTCGCGTGTCGACGGTCTCATCGTCACCGGCTGCGAGCCGCGCGCGACGCGCCTGCCGCAGGAGCCGATCTGGCGCGAGCTGACGGAGGTTGTCGATTGGGCCGAGCACCACACGCGGTCGACCATCTGGTCGTGCCTGGCGGCGCATGCGGCCGTGCTGCATCTCGACGGCATCGCTCGGCAGCGTTTGCCGGAAAAGCAAACCGGCGTCTTCCCGGTGGAGCGCGTCCGAAGCCATCCCCTGCTCGTCGGCCTGCGCGCGCCGCTCGTCGTCGCGCATTCCCGCCACAACGGGCTCGACGAGGACGCGCTGACGGCGAGTGGCTACGATATCCTGACGCGCTCGGACGAGGTTGGGCCCGACCTGTTCGTCAAGCAATGGCGCAGCCTGTTCGTCTACCTGCAAGGCCACCCCGAATATGACGAGGGCGCGCTGCTCGGCGAGTATCGGCGCGACGTCCTGCGCTATCAGAGCGGCGCGTCCGCGACTTATCCGGTGCTGCCGCAGCGATATTTTCCAGCCGAGATGGCGGACCGACTGCGCGCCTTCGAGGATGCAATCCGCCGTGATCCGAGCACGACGGCTGCCTTCCCCCTGGCGGGTCGCGCCGGGCGGCCGCGTCGGTGGCGGCGCGCGTTCGCGATCGGTTTGATGCGCAACTGGCTCCGGTACCTGCGCACGACGAGCTTCGATCGTGCCGCCTAGATCACGCAAGCGTCTCGGCGATATCCCGCGCGATCTCCGACAGGGCGATGTCGGCGGCGGGGACGAAGCCGTTCAGCGCGTAGAAATGGTGGAGCAGCGCGTCGTGACATCGGTAGCGGACGTCGACACCGGCTTCGACGAGGCGGCGGGCGTAGGCAGCGCCCTCGTCGAGCAGCGGGTCGAAGGCGGCGGTGTGGATGATCGTCGTCGGCAGCCCGGCCAGCGTACGCGCCCGCAGCGGCGACAGGCGTGGGTCTTCGAGCGGACGCTGGGGCGCATAATGGACGAGATCCGCGGCCAGGGTCGCGGCATCGAGGAGGAAGCCGGAGGCGAAGCGCAGCCGCGAGGCACTCTGCACGGCGAAGTCGAGGGCGGGGCAGAGCAGGACCTGCGCCCGAGGACGCCGGCCCGACGTCGAAGAGCGGCAAACGACCTGGCAGGCGATGGTCGCCAGCGTCGCCCCGCCGGAGTCGCCGCCGATCGCGATGGCGTCGGGGCGCAAGCCGAGATCGCCCGCGTGGCGGAGGACCCAGCGGGTCGCCGCGAGCGCGTCGACGATCGCCGCCGGAAACGGATGCTCGGGCGCGAGGCGATAGTCGACGGCGAGGACACGGCACCGCGCCCCACGCGCCAACGTTCGACAGAGATTGTCGTGCGTATCCAAACTTCCGGCGACGAGCCCGCCACCGTGGAAATAGAGGAGCGCGGGACTGGGATCGTCGAGCCCATCCGGCATGTAGCGGCGCAGCGCGAGTTGCCCAACACGCAGATCGTCGACGCTCAAATCGTCGGTGTTCACGGTGGATTGAAGCGGCTTGGAGAATTGCATCAGCCGGGCGAAGGCACGCCGGCGCTCGTCGATTGTGACCGGACCTCCGTCGCGCGCGCCGAGGGCGACCATGGCGAGAAGCCGCCGAGCCCGCGGGTCCATCGTCGAAAGATCCGGTTCGCTCACGCTCCTGCCCCCACGACGGAGCGCACATCATGACGTCCGCCGCCGTCGAAACCTGGACCTATTTCGAGGGCAGTTGGCAAGCCGGCAACGTGCCGATCATGGGCCCGCGCACGCATGCGGCCTGGCTTGGCTCGATGGTCTTCGATGGCGCCCGCGCCTTCGCCGGCGTTTCTCCCGACCTCGACCTGCACTGCGCGCGCGTCAACATGTCCGCCGAGGCCTTCCTGCTCGACCCGGTGGTGAGCGTCGCCGACTGGATCGCGCTCGCGCACGAAGGGATCGCCCGTTTCGAGCCTGGCGCCGAGCTCTACATCCGACCCATGTACTGGCCCGAGCACGGCGCGGCGGGCGGCGGCGTGCGCTTCGATCCCGCCTCGACGCGATGGTGCTTGTGCGTCTACCGCGCGCCGATGCCGGAGCCGGCGGGCTTCTCGGTGACCCTATCGCCGTTCCGCCGTCCGTCGATCGAATACGCGCCCGTCGACGCCAAGGCGGGCTGCCTCTATCCCAACGGCGCGCGCGCGCTGATCGAGGCGTATCGGCGCGGCTTCGGCAATTGCGTGATGCTCGACATGCTCGGCAATGTCGCCGAACTCGCCAACTCGAACCTCTTCATGGCGAAGTCCGGCATCGTCTACACGCCCGCGCCGAACGGCACATTCCTCGACGGCATTACGCGCCGCCGCGTCATCGCGCTGCTCGAGGCAGACGGTATAATCGTGCGGCAGCAAACGCTGCGCTATGCGGACTTCGAGCGCGCCGACGAGATTTTCGCCACTGGCAATTTCGCGAAAGTCGTGCCGATCACGCGGATCGACGCGCGGGAGCTTGCGAAGGGGTCCTTGTTCGAGCGGGCTCGCGAGCTTTACTGGGCGTTCGCGACATCTCGAGAGAAGAGCAACGCGTCGCCATGGGCGCAGCTTGGCATTTGAGTCAACTTTTTCGAGACTGACGCGTTGGATGCATATCTCTTTGCACGTGGTTGGCGTCCGAGCATGTTGAATAGATTCGTTGTTCTCTCGATGCTGCTGTCGCTGTTTGCCGTCTCGACGCCGAGCCTTGCGGAGGATGCGGAGATCTCAAACGTTCCCTGCATCGGCCCGATGTGCATGCTGACCCCGGTCTATCGTTTCGGCGCCACGATGATGCCGACCATGCCCGATCGCGCTGCGGCGCCGGCCGAAGCCGGTGCGCCGGCAACCGGCCAGTCCGCCAGCGACGCGAACGCGGCGGCGGCGGCGGTCACCGAGGGCATCGCGGAGCAAACCGCCGCAGAGAGCCGCCGCCCCGGGACGCGCGACGCGCATGCATCAGTTCTTTTCAAACGTGATCGCCGCGCGATCGCTCGGCGGTCGTTTGCCTCTCGGACGATCCCGGCCCGGCTTGCGCTACGTCCCACCGCACGCCCCACCACGGGCGGGGGCAATGGCGCAGTCGTCACGATCGCCGCCGCCGGGCCGGAGCTCGATCGCCTGCTCCGGCTTGCCGCCGTCGTGAAGACGCCGCAAATCCGCGTGATGCCGGCCGTGTGGCAGGTCGATGGCTGCAGCCGGAAGCCCGCCGATTTTGTCGTCGATACGATGTCGAATCCGACCAGGCTCGGTCCCGCGATACCCCTGTTCACCGAGAGCCTGATCATCGTCGCCCGCAAGGACATTCGCGACCTCTACGGTCTCCGCGATCGACAGGTCAGCTTCGGGCTGGCGGGCGGATCGAGCCAGAGGGTGGCGCGGGACGTGTTCCGCACCCTCGGCGTCGCGACCCACGAGGTGCCGCTCGATCTCGACAATGCCCTCGACGCTCTGACGCTCGGCGATCTCGATGCGATCGCGCTCCTGGTGCCGCGGGGCTTCGATCGCCTGACGCACCATGACGGGCAGCTTCACCTGATCTCGCTGCCTGATGAAATGCGTCCGTCGAATGGCTTGAAGCTGACGCGGATCGATCCGGCCTCCTACCTCGGCGGCACGTGGTCCACGAAAACCCTGAGCGTGATCTCGGTCGATGCCGTTCTCAGCCCAAATCACAGCGCGCAAATGCAGCCGAAGGCGGAGGCGGTCTACGCGGCGCTGGACCGTCGCTCCTCGGAGCTCGCCGCCAACGGCTTCGATCTCATCGGCGCGGGCGACGGTTTGCAGACAATGCGCAGCATCGCCAAAGACCCGGTTCTTGATGGACCACGGATGAGCCAACCCGGGTGCTGAGCGAGCTGCTCATCTCGGCTCTCGCGCCAACTCCTTGATCTCAGCCATTGGCGCCGGTCCCCACAGCGCCTTCATCACTTCGTACAAAGAGGCATCGACCATCAACTCGTGATCGCGAGCGAAGATGATCTTGCAGCCGCCCGTTGCCTGCGTTTCTACCGCACGAACGAGGGCCGGGTTGACGGCGGCCATCTGGTTGCCGAAGCGCGGAAAGATCGGGATGTGCGGCGGGTCGGCCATCGCCCCTGACTATACCCACCGCAACAAACGACCCTGAACGCGATCCCCACAATTCGATCGATCAGGCTCCGGTGTCCGATCGCCGAGCCTCCAGCGCCTTCGTCCGGATCTGCGTCAGGGTCGCGCCTGGCAGGATCGCGTCGGGGTCGATCTTCAGATGGATGATCGCCGGTTGGCCGGACGCGCGGGCGGCGGCATAGGCCCCGGCGAAGTCCGCCGTCGCGTCCACCGTCACGCCGAAGCCACCGAAGGCGCGAGCGTACGCGGCGAAATCCGGGTTGCGCAGCGCTGTGCCCGAGATGCGCGTCGGGTACTCGCGCTCCTGGTGCATGCGGATCGTGCCGTAATGTCCGTTGTCGCAGACGAGAATCACGATCGGCAGCGCGTATTGCACGGCGGTGGCGAACTCCTGGCCATTCATCAGGAAGTCGCCGTCACCGGTGAGGCAGACCACGGGCGTTTCAGGGTAAAGCCGCTGCATGGCGACGGCCGCCGGCACGCCGTAGCCCATCGAGCCCGACAGCGGCGCGGCATGACCGGCGAAGCGGCGCACGCGGTAGAAGCGGGCGATCCAAGCCGCGAAATTGCCGGCGCCGCTGGTGAGGATCGCCTCGGCCGGCAGGTGCTCGCGCAGCCACACCATGATCTCGCCGAGGTTGATGCCGCCCGGCTGCGGCGTCGCGACGTCCGACCACGCGCGATACTCGGCATGCGCGGCCTCGGCGCTGCCGGTCCAAGCTAGCGTCGCCGCCGGGGCAAGCTCGTCGAGCGCGTCGGCAAGGCCGATCGGCGAGGCGGCTATGGCGAGATCGGCGGCGTAGACGCGGCCGAGCTCCGCGGGCTCGGGATGGATATGCACGAGGCGGCAGGCCGGCTTCGGGATGGAAAACAGCGTGTAGCCCTGCGAGGGAATGTCGCCGAGCCGGCCGCCGGCGACGATGACGAGGTCGGCCGCCGCGATGCGCTCCAGCAGCTTCGGGTTCGAGCCGATGCCCAGGTCGCCGGCATGATTCGCGTGCAGCGGATCGAACAGCGGCAGCCGGCGGAAGCTCGTGACGACGGGCAGCGCGAAGCGTTCGGCGAAGCGGGTGATCGCCGCGCACGAGGCGACATCCCATCGGCTGCCGCCGAGGATCAGCACCGGCGCCGTCGCCTCGCCGAGCAACGCGCCGAGCTTGGCGATATCCGCCCGCGTCGGCGCCGTCTCGGACGGCTCGACGCGCGGCGCGTCGGCGACCGCGACGCGCTCGATCAGCATGTCCTCGGGCAGCGCCAGCACCACCGGGCCGGGCCGCCCGTTCATCGCGACATGGAAGGCCCGCGAGACCAGCTCGGGGATGCGCCCCGCGTCGTCGATCTCGGTGGCCCACTTGCACATCGGCCCGAACACGGCGCCGTAGTCGACCTCCTGAAAGGCCTCGCGCCCGCGCGCGCCACGCTCGATCTGGCCGACGAACATGATCATCGGCGACGAGCCCTGCTGGGCGATGTGGATGCCGTGCATCGCGTTGGTGGCGCCGGGCCCGCGCGTGACGAAGCAGACGCCCGGGCGGCCGGTCGCCTTGCCGATCGCCTCGGCCATGATCGCCGCGCCCGCCTCCTGCCGGCACACGGTGACCTCGATCGCGCGATCGTAAAACGCGTCGAGCACGGCCAGATAGCTCTCGCCCGGCACGCAGAAGACGTGGGCGACGCCCTGCGCGATCAGCTGGTCGACGAGCACTTCGGCGGCGGTGCGGGTGGCAGTCACGGTCGTCGTCTCGGTCATCGGCGGTCTCGCGGGCGGCGCCTCAGAGCCCCAGGGCCTCGCGGGTCGAATGCGGCCAGTGCGCGATATCGAGCCCGTGCGTCCAGAACAGGGCGACCGCGAGCCGGTCCATGCCGAACGCGACGCAGCCCGTGTGCGCCGGCGCGCCGGCCTGGTCGAAGATCTCCCAGGTCGTGCCGAAATGGTCGCGGTGGTTGTTGAAGCTCATGCACGCCGTCGGCTTTTCCTCCGAGTGCAGCGGCACCAGCAGCTCGAACTTCAGCGCCTGCTGGAGCTGGGCCACCGCCATCATCTGGCCGACGCGGCCGAAGAACGGGTCGCTCGCCTGATCGATGCGGCAGGGCAGGGCGAGCGTCGCGGCGAGCGCCGTCGCCCACTCGACCCAGCGCGCGCGGAACGCCGCGACGATCGCCTCCGAGCCGATGCACACGTACTCGCGCATACGAAACGATTGCAGCCGGTCGAGGTCGGGCGAGGGCTCGCGGCGGAAGCAATCGCAGGCGACATCGAACATCAGGCCGCCGTCCGGCACCGGCCCGCGCGCGGCGACGATCGGGTAGATCGGGTAGCAGGCGGCCGGCGCCAGCACGAGCTCGGTCGCGGCGAGCGCGTCGGTCCAGCCGCCGTCCGGCCGCGCGGCGGCGGCGCGGATGTCGGCCTCCGAGCCGTGCAGCGCGCAGACGCAGCCGATCAGGTTCGGGAAGCTTTTCAGGTAGCCGTGCCGCTCGAGATCGCGCCGGCTCATCACCGGCGGGAAGCGGAACACCTCGGTGCCCGCCTCGCGGTGGCGGGTGATCAGCGTGCCGAGCCGCCCGATCACATCCTCGTAGAGGCCCGTGCGCGCGTAGACGCCCTCGGCGCCCATCGGCCGAAACAAGGTGTTTCGCAGCGTCTCCTGGCGATTTGTCGGCCCGTCGCGGGGTTCGTCGCGCGCTTCGTCGAACGTCTCGTGCTTCATGGCCCGGGGCCTCGCGCGGGTGGCCTGGCGCCACGGTGAACGAGTTGTCCTACACCCGCGAGGTGACGCTTGGGTAGAAACCAGCGGGTAGGCTTAACCCGCGCATTTGACAGCGGCGGCGGGATGGAGTGCCCTGCGCGACGCCTCATCGGGCGCGGGAGGGTGACGTGGGCAAGCGTTTCGCGCGGTTCGCGCTGGCGGCGGCACTCTCGGCGGGGGCGGGCGCCGCCCTGGCGCAGACGATCCCCGAGGGGCAGAGCTGCGGCGGGCTGCTCTGCGACATGGGCGTGTTCGGGCACAAGACGGAGCCGAAGGTGGAGGCCAAGCCCGCCGAGGCGAAGGTCGAGACGAAGCCGGCGCCTGTGGCCGCACGGGCACCCGTGACATCAGAGCCGCGGCGGGTGGCGCATGCGCGCGCCCGCCCGGCCAAGGTGGCGGCAAGGCCGCCGGCGCCGCGTCCCAAGGTCGCCCGCGTCGAGGCACGCCCGGCCACGCCGACACCCTTCTCGGCGGCCGCGCAGACCCCGCTGATGGCGCCCGCCTCGATGACGATGCCGCCCTCGCGGGCCGCGCCGCCACCGCCGCCGCCGCCCGTGGTCATCATCAACCCCTATTCCTCGATGGGGGTGAGCGCCACGCAGTTCCGGCCCGTCGATCCGCGCTACTGAGCGCCCCGCCTCACACTAGGTTGGCGACCGCGGCCTTGAAGGCGGGCCGCGCGCCGACCCGCTCCGCCAGCGCGGCGATCGACGGGGGCAGCGGCACCTTGGTCAGCTTGGCCCAGCGCGTCGTGTAGAAGATGGTGGCGTCCGCGATCGAGAAGGAGTCGCCCGCAGCATACGGCCGCTCGCCGAGCTGCGCGGCGAGAATCTCGAACCCGGCTTGCGCCATCGCCTTGCCGTCCGCCTTAACCGCGGAAAGGTGCGCCTCCTCCTTGCAGAACTCGTGCGGGAAGAACACGCGCCGAAACGCCTGCCCGTGCACGGTGCCGATCGTATAAAACATCATCTCGGACGCCAGCAGCGCCGCCTGCGGGTCGCTCGGCCAGAGGGCGGGGTGGGCGGCGGCCAGCCACAGCGCGATCGCCGGGTATTCCGTGACGACCTGCCCGTCGTCGCGCACCAGCACGGGGATCTTGCCCTTCGGGTTGATCGCCCGGAACGCCGCGCCGTTCTGCTCGCCGCTCCCCGTGTCCACCTTGACCGCCTTGTAGGCCACACCCGCCTCGTCGAGCAGCGCCGCGATCTCGATCGCGCAGGTGAACGGGCCATAATAGAGCTTCATCGCGGTGTCCTCCGCGCCCGACGCCGGGCGGCCCGCCTCCTATACGGCCTCGGCCGGGCTCGCGCGACCTCCCCGCTCGCGTTCTCCGATCGTTTCAGGTAGAATAACCGAAACCGAGGCGCCCGTCCACCCCGCGCCGGCGTTTCGCGCCGCCCGGCGCGCGGGCCCGCGACGCCTGCCGTGCGCGACGACATCCAACCGTGCCACCGCCGCCGTACGGCGGCATTCCCCCGTGCCACCGCCGCCGTACGCCGCCATTCACCCGTGCCACAGCCTCGTCCGCCGACATCGCGTTCGCGTTGTGGCCGTTCGCCGACTTTGGGGCTTTTGGGCCGGGTCGTCATCGCGAGCCGGAGGCGAAGCAGGCCGGCCGGGGGAGCGATGCTTTTCGTGGGAATGCGGAATGATGAGGTTGTAGTGCAGCCACAGCGCCTGCAGGCCGGCGTGCTGCGATGCGTTCGTCGTCCCCCAGGGCAGGACGCTCGGATAGGCCGCGGCCATCCTCTTGCGGACCTCGTCGCGCACCAGGGGAATGCCGCGGAACCTGCGGTGATGCCCGTCCCGCGCGACGAGCGCCGCCTTGTCGGCCGCCGACGGCACGCGCGCCGCCGCGCGTTGATCCACGGGGATCGACGGCAGGGTCTCGTCGATCGCCACGGGGCGCGTCCAGGGGCCGCCCGTCCCCCACAACGACTCCGTCCACTCCCGCACGGCCGGGTGATCCGCGGTCTTGATCAAGGCCATCGCGAGGGCGGGATAGCCCTGGATGCTTCGCCGCGCTGCTCGACACTCTCCGTGTCAACGCGCACCGCCTCGTTACCCCATCCTCGCCTCGTCGAGCGCCGCGCGACCTCGACCGCGCAGGTGTCGGGGCCGTAGTATTCGGTCAAGTCAGCGTAGTATCACTTCGCTGCCTGGGCCGGCGGCCACTGATGCCGAAGACCCTTCCAAAGCCCCCGTATACCGGCAGGCACACTCTCCGCATTAAATTCGCCCGCCATAATCTCGTCGGATGTGAAAAGTTTGCGAAAATAAGTTTTTGTATGACCCCTTTGTGCGGCCGTCCTTTCTGCTTTGATAACATTGCATTGTGTGAGCAGTTCTATCAGCTTCTCCCAATCTGCGTCATTGATTATCTGCCTATTTTCATCGTCAAGAGGCCAAAAGACATTGGATTTTTCAAACTTCCTTAAAACTCTCTCTAGAAGCTCAAGCACATGTGAGCTTACTAAATCTGCCATGATAGGTTGAGCGCTTGGTAATCCGCAAAACCTCAAGGCGTCCACAATTTTGTTTTGACGGAATATTTGCATGACGTTGTCGCCATTACGTATCTTCAGACCAAATACATCACTGCTGGCTTCCAAGCCTGTTATGTGAAGTCTAGTTTGAGCAGGTCAATAGTTACCTCTAGAAGAGATACATTATCAGCGCGACTTGCAAGAATTTTAGTCTTTGTCGAATCACATCTTTTGAACTGAACATCTTCGAAAGTATCATCACTAATTTCTATTTCTCCGAAATCCTCGCCAGCAAAAATTAAATTCTTAAAGCTTAGTCCGCTCGGCACATCGCGAGATTTTAGGAGAAAACTCTCTTTTAATGATGCAGTGACAACAGACGCCGCATTTTCCATGATTTGAGGCGGCCTGTGGCTACCACGCGTTGACACAATATTGCATTCATTGAGTACCTCAACGAAAGAGGCATTTTCTTCAGCGAGTGTTTTTGCAGCGAAGTTCGCGCTTTGCTCGGGAAGTGCGGCTCGGACGAATATAGTGTATACACTTGTGGTACCTACTTGAAAAGCGTTTGCGATAGCTTTACCTAGGAAATACGAGAAAAAGAGTTGATGCTCAAATTCCACCCTCCCACGGTCTGATCCGGCAGTAAAGAAAGCCATTTTTGCAGCGCGCTCTTGTAAAATTCGGGCAACATCGAGTTCATCAACGTGAAAGACGATATCTGCAATTGTGCGCACAGTTTCGATATCTAGGGATCGTGTTTCTCCGGCCCACATCTCTTCGGAGATAGCCAAAATAAAGGCACGGATTTGATCACTAGATAGAAGCGGGTTACCCGATTTATCTAGTAGCTTCTCTTTTCTTTCGCGCTCGACAAAGCCTGTAATCAATTGATCAATTAGGTCCCGGCCAGAAATTTTGACATTATCCAATATCAAACTTGCCGCTGCGGACACAAAAAAAGGTTTGCTTCGTAAGAGTTCATTGCCCTCCCCGCTAAACGCATCTGACATGGAGGATTTGAATTCTGCCAATTGAAAATCGAGAGAGTTGGTAGAGGAAAACCTCTTCTCCACGTATTCTAGGAACTCTTCGTTGCCCCAGGGTAAAAGATCGATTTCTATAATAGAAACGTCCTTAATGCCGTAGTTACTCTTATTGGCACGAGCTAGAAACTCTTGTTGGAAATACGTACTTCTAGCAGAAGCGACAATGCAGCCACGGCCATCCAGATCATTCATAAACCTTCTGAGCGAGCTGAAAGAGTCTTCGTACCCCAAAACACCAAGTAATTCATCAAATCCGTCAATCAAGGGGACAAGAATACTGTTTCTGGTGAGACTAGGAACGACATGGTAGGTAAGATTTGCGGCGCGGAGATCCTGTATTTCGGTTGCTAGCGCCTCTTCGAGCCGAGCTAAGGCTCGCCCTTGTGCATTAACATACAGATATAGGAAATCGGCTTCCCCGACCAAATAGCTTTCGGCCTGTCTTTTGACGAGCTGTTTCAATAATTCAGTCTTACCCGCGCCGGCATCGGCGGTGATGAAAACAACCGTAGTAGTCTCTCTGCGTGCCTCCATAACTGACATGTTGATAAGCTTTAAAGCCGAATGTCTCCAACTTGGATCTGAAGGTTTCGTCGCCTTGGTCTCAACATAGAGGCCGCTTTCTTGCTCTTGAAGTATCATTGCCGCTATCCCAAGCATATCACTCATTTGTGGTGAAGATAAAAAAGCTTTATAATTCATCTCGATTTCGCCGGAACGGACAGTAATCTCTTCGTTTTCATCCAGGGCGAAAGAGGCGGAATAGATATTCCGCCTCGCCTTCCATGATACGTTAAACCACCCATCCCCCTCACTGCAATCCAGCTTAGTACCTGGATTAGCAAAAGGTAACAGGTCTCTTCTTATGCTGTCGTGCCATTCGGCCACTAACTTACTCCCTTATATGTTAGAAGTAACGATACAACACTGACTGAGTAAGTGATCATTAAGAGGAGTGTCTTTCTTCCTCTTTGGACGTAAATAGTATAATGGATCCTTCTTAGTTCTTACACATGAGCCACTAATCACTCCCGGCACAAAATCGTCGTCATCAGAAACAAGTACCAAATTATCTTTGTTCAAGTAAGATAGATAAATCAAATCGGAGATGATCATTCCATCAACCATCTTCTGAGACTTATTACGATATGTGCCTATCAACTAGAGATCCGTCCTGGCAATCAATTCCATTGCCAAGCTACATTTTGACCTGACACGACCATACCTCGTGTTGAACTTTGGTATCTCGCCAAGTAACCACCCGCATTGAAACGTAGTCTGGCCGTTTATCTGCGACCATCCGCCATACAATCGATACTTTATCTCATCTATCCCGGGTATGAGGCTTTCGATGCGAGCGTTCAATTGTGGTATCATAATAGAAAGATTTATCGAGACATCAGAAGGCTTATCTTCTTTGCCTTGCCTTATGTTATCGTAGTCGACCAACGCATTAACTGAACGCATGGATGCAGCCTCGCGGCCTCGAATTCGCGGCGACCAGCATATGATCACTCCTGCCAATTGCGCAAATTCTTATGCTTGAACCGGTGCGGGATCAGTTCGTCAACCCCCAGCCGTCGCTTCCGAATTCTCCTCGTAGTCGGCGAAATTGCCTTCGAATCATTCGACGTGAGCGTCGCCTTTGAAGGCGAGCATTTGGTTGGCGATGCGGTCGAGGGAGAAGCGGTCATCGAGATGGTGACGGCGCAGCCGGCGAGGGGTGCTTAGCGCGCAACGTCTCACGTCGACGTCGGCTTATCGAGATAGCGGTGTCCTGGTGGCGTCTGTACATGCGCGGCACATGCAACTAGGTCTTGGCGCATGTCGACCATGATCCAGGTTCGCAACGTCCCAGACGAGGTTCATCGCACGCTGAAGGCGCGTGCGGCGCTCGAGGGCCGCTCATTGTCGGACTTCCTGCTGGCCAAGATCGGGCAGGTGGCCGCGCGTCCGTCGCTCGACGAGATGTTGCCGCGCCTGGACCAGCTGGCGCCGATCGAGCTGTCCGAGACGCCGGCCGACGCCGTGAGGGCGGAACGGGATGGCAGGTGATAGTCGATGCGTCGGCGATGATCGAAGTGCTGGGGGATCGCCAAGGCCGCGAGTGTGAAGACGCATCTGCGCCCGGCGTGATTGGTGAGGGCGTCGTCCGGCGCGCGCGCGTCCCGACTTAGTCGTGGGGCTCGTCGAGCGGATGGCTCATCACCCGCCCGCGATTCTCGACATGTGGCACACATGCGATTACGCTCCGCAAATGAGCGTCATGATCCAGATTCGCAATGTGCCCGACGCGCTGCATCGCACGTTGAAGGCCCGCGCCGCACAGGCGGGGCAGTCGTTGTCGGACTATCTGCTGCATCAGGTCGGCGCGATCGCGGCGCGGCCGACGCTGGAGGAGACGATCGACCGGCTGCATCGCCTGCCGCCCATCGCGCTCGTCAGCGACCCCGTCGCGCTCATTCGGGACGAGCGCGATCTGCGGTGATCGTCGTCGATGCGTCGGCGATGGTCGAGCTTTTGCTTCAGACGTCCGCCGCCCCTGCGATCGAAGCCGCGATCATTGTGCCGGACCGGACGCTTCACGCCCCCCATCTCATCGATATCGATATCGAAATCGCGAGCGTGGTTCGCCGTCTGGCCGGGCGCGGCGAGATCGACGCGGCGAGAGGTCGGCTGATGCTCGACGCGCTTCGCGATCTGCCCCTCGAGCGCCACGCGCACGCACTGCTCCTACCGCGCATCTGGCACTTGCGCGAGAACGTGACGGCCTACGACGCGGCCTATGTCGCGCTCGCGGAAATCCTCGATGCGCCGCTGCTCACCCGCGACGCCCGGCTCGCCAGGGCGGCCGGTCATCTGATCGCCGTCGAGCTGATTTGAATCGAGGACGTCCCCTACCGCGCAAACTTCTTGTGCTTCATCCGGTGCGGGATCAGCTCGTCCACCCCCAGGCGGCGCTTCTTGTCCTCCTCGTAGTCGGCGAAGTTGCCCTCGAACCATTCGACGTGGGCGTCGCCTTCGAAGGCGAGCATGTGGGTGGCGATGCGGTCGAGGAAGAAGCGGTCATGCGAGATGATGACGGCGCAGCCGGCGTAGTCGGTGAGGGCGTCCTCGAGCGCGCGTAGCGTCTCGACGTCGAGGTCGTTGGTGGGCTCGTCGAGCAGCAGCAGGTTGGCGCCGGTCTTGAGCATCTTGGCGAGGTGCACGCGGTTGCGCTCGCCGCCGGAGAGCTGGCCGACCTTTTTCTGCTGGTCCGGCCCCTTGAAGTTGAAGGCGCCGGTGTAGGCGCGCGAGTTGATCTCGCGCTTGCCCAAGTAGATGATGTCCTGCCCATCCGAGATCTCCTCCCAGACGTTCTTCTTGCCGTCGAGCTTGTCCCGGCTCTGATCCACGTAGCCGAGCTTGACCGACTCGCCGACCTCGATCTTGCCGCCGTCGGGCTTCTCCTGGCCGGTGATCATGCGAAACAGCGTGGTCTTGCCGGCGCCGTTGGGGCCGATCACGCCGACGATCCCGCCCGGCGGCAGCTTGAAGGTGAGGCCGTCGATCAGCGTCTTGTCGCCGAAACTCTTCGAGAGCCCGGTGAACTCGACGACGTTGGTGCCGAGCCGCTCGCCGACGGGGATGACGATCTGGGTGGCCGAGGGCACGCGGTCGGCCTGCTTGTCGACGAGGTCCTGGTAGCGCTGGATGCGCGCCTTCGACTTGGCCTGGCGTGCCTTGGGGGAGGAGCCCATCCACTCGGCCTCCATCTCGATCTGCTTCTGGCGCGAGGAATCCTCGCTCTTCTCGAGCGAGAGGCGGCGGGCCTTCTGCTTGAGGTAGCTCGTGTAATTGCCCTCGTGCGGGATGCCGCGGCCGCGATCCAATTCGAGGATCCAGCCGGTGACATTGTCGAGGAAGTAGCGATCATGGGTGACGATCAGGATCGCGCCCGGGTACTCGCGCAGATGGCCTTCGAGCCAGTTCACCGTCTCGGCGTCGAGATGGTTGGTCGGCTCGTCGAGCAGCAGCAGCTCGGGCTTTTCGAGCAGCAGCTTGCACAGCGCGACGCGGCGCTTCTCGCCGCCCGAGAGCTGCTCGACGCCCCAATCGTCGGGCGGGCAGCCGAGCGCGTCCATCGCCTGCTCGACCTGGCTGTCGAGGTCCCACAGGTTCTGCGCCTCGATCTCGTCCTGCAGGCGGGTCATCTCGTCCGCCGTCTCGTCCGAATAATTCATCGCGAGCTCGTTGTAGCGATCGAGGATCGCCTGCTTGGCGGCGACGCCGAGCATGACGTTCTCGCGCACGTTCAGCTCGGCGACGAGCGGCGGCTCCTGCGGCAGGTAGCCGACGCGGGCGCCGTCGGCCACGAAGCCGTCGCCCTGGAACTCGGTGTCGAGCCCGGCCATGATGCGCAGCAGGGTCGACTTGCCGGAGCCGTTGATGCCGAGCACGCCGATCTTGGCGTCCGGGTAGAAGGAGAGATGGACGTTATCCAGCACTTTCTTGCCGGTCGGGTAGGTCTTGGTCAGACCCTGCATATGATAGATGAACTGCCGCGCCATGGATGTGGGCTCGCCGTGAAGTCGAGGTGTCGGGGGATTTGCCTCGCGTTCTAGCGGTCGGCGCGGGTCGGGTCCAGCGGCGTGACTTAACATCACGGCTCGGACGAGGTCGCCGCGCGGGCCTCGACCGCGATATCGGCCAGGAAGCCGGCGCTTGCCTCCGCCTCGTCGATCGCGACGCTGAAGTTCGTAGAATGTGTCTGGCGGAGAAGGGGGTCGAGGCTCCATCTCGGCGCCCAGTCTTGCGAGAACGACACGGGGCGAGGCCGCGCGCTGCCGCTGACGGGACCCCGTCTCGAGCGTCTGCGCAAGGAACGTCGCGGCGAAACAAGCCGCAAGTCGCCCGGCGTCTGACATATACAGCGCCATTCAGTTCAGCGCCGGCCATCGACTATAGTCTTATGTTGCGGATGCATCACCTCCCGCGAACATCTGGTCCGCCGGTGCCACTTACACTTGCAAAAGCAACGTGGAAGCGGAGATGTAGCGACGGGGGTGCACTATGAAAAGAATCGCGACTGCGGGCGCGTTTGCGCTGATCTTGATGACACCGGCTTTCGCCGCCGATCTTCCGTCGCGGGCCGCGCCGCCCGTGTACGTTCCGCCGCCGATCCCGGTCTTCAGCTGGACCGGGTTCTACGCCGGCGTCCAAGGCGGCTACGCCTTCGGCAAGGACAACAGCAGCGCCCTCGCGACCGTTCGTGGACGGGCTCCCGTCGGCGGGGAGGGCGGCGGTGGTCGCCCTGTCGCAGCCGCGGCCGAGGCAGCCGCGCCGGCCGCCGTGGTCGGCCTGCGCCGCACCCGCTCGGCCTTCGCCGATCTCTCGTCCAGCCCGAGCGGCGTCGTCGGTGGTGGCCATGTCGGCTACAACTTCTCGACGGCGCAGATCCTGGGCGGCTCGCTTGGGCCGGCCGGCATCTTCGGCATCGAGGGCGACGCCGAGGGACTCGACAGCAGCAAGACCGTCTATGTCGGCACCGCCTACTCGCGCATCAAGAACGATCTGCAGGGCTCGATCCGCGGCCGCCTCGGCATCGGCTTCGACAGGTTCCTCGTGTACGGGACCGGCGGCGCCGCCTTCGCCGAATTCAAGTCGACCTACGGCTTCAATGCCGCGGTCTATCAGGGCTTCGACACCACGCGGGTCGGCTATACGGTCGGCGGCGGCGTCGAATACGCCTTCACCAACAATTGGTCGCTCCGCGCGGAATACCGCTACTCGGACTTCGGCTCGTTCACGAACACGATCACGCTCGGCGCCGCGAGCGTCGTCGTGCATCACCACGATACGGACCAGCGCGTCGAGGGTGGCATCAGCTATCTGTTCACGACGCCGGTGGCCCCGGCGGTCGTCGCCAGGTACTGACGCGACCTGCGACGAAGAATTGAAAGCCGAGGTCACCCGACCTCGGCTCTTTCTTGCTTACGCGACCCCGGCGGCGCCTCACACGACGCCGTAATCCATCGCCTCGAGATCGGCGATCAGGCCGGGGCCGGTCGGGTGCCAGTCGAGCCGCTTGCGCGTCCACGCGCTCGTGGCGGGCATGTCGAGACCGACGAACATCGCGAGCCAGCCGAAATGGCGCTCCGCCTCCTCCGGCGACAGGGCGACCACCGGCACGCGTAAGCCGCGGCCGATGGCGGCGGCGATGTCGCCTGCCCGCACGCAGGTTTTCACCACACCCGATGAAGCAATTGCCGCGTTGGCATATCATTTGATGGAGCTGGGCTTTCGGAGCTGGCCCATGCCCGATCTTTACGATCTCGAAGCTTCGGCACGACGTGTCGAGAGGGCAGCGCGGTCGATTTGTGATCACCAGGCGCTGCTCGCGAGCGCCGACAGTCCCGAGACCGTCGCCAGGGCGCAAGCAAATCTAGCGACGATCGAAGACCTGTACGCAATCATCATGAAGACGCACCTGATCATCGCCGGGTTGGGCAACGGCGGCAGCGAGTTGCAGGTCCCCTGACTTCAGGGCGTCTCGTCAAGCACAGCTCACCAGGCCACGAGCGCCCGTGACGATCTCGTCATTATCACCGCTTACGGCTCCAAGGCGGTGAGCGCATCGTCCGTCATGTCCCCGAATTCGTTCGCCGACAAAGCGCCCTTCCGGCGAAAAGCGCTTATTAAAGCCGTCGCAAATTGTATTGATTGTAACATCTCGATTTGCAGCCTGCTGCGGTATTTCATCAGCCGTGGAATTTTGGTCGAGGTCATGTAGCGCATTGTTCAGCTTAATAATTTTTCGAGGGGTCGAGTTCGTAACATTACAGTCGCCTGCGGACTGCGGCATAATAAGCTCCTCCCAATTAAGTCCTGTGGGGTCAACAACTGTGCTTTCGACGACCGCAAGTTGCACGTTTGACTTTATTGTTTTGCTCTCTCATCAACGCAATCGGCCTGGATTGAAAGTACTGGGTCCGCTGCCTGATCCGCCGCGAATGCATGCAGTCGAACTCGACCTTGCCCCCGCGGACCACTCGGCGCGGAGCGAAGGCGGAGCCGCGCGGGGTCTTCCGATGGTCACATTCCGGTGCCTTTGTGCGGTGGACGAAACCCGGCACCGAGGCCAGGTCGCGCGCGGCGGACCAACGGATTTTCAGAGGAGTTTTGCGTGGCGGACGCTGGATTGCGGGATATCGGGGCGATCGTACCGGGCGAGCGGGGCGGGGATATGGATCGGATCGCGCCAGCGCTCCAGCCGCGCCGCGAGCCCGACCTGGCCGTGACCGCGCCATCGCCCGCGCCATCGCCCGCGACGGTGCCTTCCGCGCCGGTGCCATCGGCGACCGCGCCCGTCCTCGTCACACCGGCACCCACGCCGCGCGCGGTCTTCGGCGGCGATCTGCCGGCCGGTGCCGACGCGCTCGGCATCGACGACACGCTCGCCCATGTGGCCGAGCTCGTCGCCCACAAGAACGCGGCGACCCCGCTCTGCGTCGGCCTGCTGGGCGGCGCCGGCACCGGCAAGAGCTTCGCGCTCGCTCGCCTCGGCCAGCGCATTCGCGATCTCGCGACGGCGGCGGGCGCGGCGAAGGGGACGCCGTTCCTAACGCGCGTCCACGTCCAGCCGGTCGATGCCGCGAGCCTCGATGGCGATCTCGCGCTCGGCCTCGCGGCGCGCCTGCACGCCGGGCTGCGCCAGCCCTTTCCCGATCTCGCCCGCGAGCTGGGCCATGCCGCGCGCGACCCGCATCTCGTCCTGCGCGAGGTCAACGAGAAGCTCGACGATGCCCGCCGCCGGCTCGATTCCGAGCGCCGCGCGCTCGACGACGCCGGCTCGCGCCGCGCCCGCCTCACGGAGACGGTGCTGTACGAGGCGGCCGGCAGCCAGGTCGACGCGTACGCTCGCGCCAATCGTTCGATGATCGAGAACCGGCTGATCGGCTTCGGCGTCACCGGCGACGCTGTGCGCAACTACAAGGACCTCGTCCAGTACGTGTCCGGCTCCGGCAAGGTCGGCATCGCGTTGCGCGCCCTGTGGGCCTACAAGGGCCAGACGAAGCTGATCGTCACGGCGATCGTGTTTGTCGCCATCGCCGTCGGGCTTGGCATCGCGATCGAAAGTCAGGATGTCTGGCTCGCCGACCTGCGCGGCGGCCCCAAGGCCGGCGGCGCGGTCGCCGACTGGCTCGACACGCACATGAACCTCCTCGGCCTCGCCCGCAACGGCGCGTTCGCGCTGGCGGCGCTGGCGATCGTCGCCGACGTGTGGCGCGCCTTCGCCTTTTTGACGCCGATCTTCAAGGGCGTGCGGCTGCTAGATGGCGACCTCGATGTGCGCCGCCACGATCTCGACGGCCTCTACGCGCACCAGACCAAGCGGGTCGACACGCTCGATGCCGACGTCGAGCGGCTCACCCGCGAGAGCGCCGAGGCCGAGCGCCGCGTCGGCTACACGGGACCCGCGACCCTGAACGAGCCGTCGCCGTTCGAGACGGCGAGCATTGCCGGGCAGGGCCAAAACTTCTTCGCGACACTCGCGAGGGTGATGGCCGAGCCGAACCGGCAGGCGCCACAGCGCATCGTGATCGCGCTCGATCATCTCGACGCGATTCCGCCGGCGCGGGCGCGCGAACTGCTCGACGCGCTGCACCGCATGGCGGCGTCGGGCCTCGTGACGCTGGTCGCCTGCGATCCTGCCCGGCTCGGCGCCGACGCGCGCGCCGATCTGGAGCGCTGGGTGCAGGTGCCGGTGCAGCTAGGCGCCAGCGGGGCCGAGCGCGATTACGGCGCGTTGGTCCAGGCCGCGCTTGGCCGCGGCGGCGTCCCGGCGGCGGCGAGCAAGCCCGATGCGTCGCGCTCCGCGCTCGATCGGCCCGTCTCCAACGAGGAGGCGGCGCTGCTGTCGGCTTTGGCCGGGCTGGCCGGTCCCGCCCCGCGCGGCGTCAAGCGGTTCGTCAATCTCTACGCGCTGGCGCGGCTGCGCGACGAGGGGCGCTCGGGGCCGCTCGCCCTGATGCTCGCGCTCGCGCAGGGCGGCACGTCCGACGAGAAGGCGGCCGTCGCCAGCGCGCTCGCCGGCCGCGATCAGGCAAGCTCGTTCGATCTCCCGACGGCGGGCCTGCGCCTGCGCGGCGCGCTGGCCGCGGCCGTCGCCGCCGACGGCCCGTTCAACGTCGCCGAAGCCGCCCGCGCGGCGCGGCAGGCCGCGGTCTACGCGCACACCGGCGCCTGACCCGGCTGTTCGTCGACTGTCGTTCGGCCGAAGCCGGCCGATGAACCGCCGCCCCCGATCCCGCATTTTCGAAGGAAAACGCCGGATCGGGAGGGCGGGATGGTCGACTTCGTCAAGATCGACGAGGCAGGCGTCGTCGGCGAGCATGTCACCGTGCGGCTGTTCGCCGGCCCCGACGGCAGTGTGCTCGGCCGCGTCACGACGATCGGCACGGGGCAGGGCGGCGACGAGGTCGCGTCCACCGAGGGCGACGACCCTCCCGTCGAGTTCGCGCTCCGCATCGCCCGCGAGCTCGCCACCGCCAAGGGCACCGCGCATATCGACATCGTCGACCCGGACCGACTGTGGGTGCCGGCGTTCGGCAAGCTCACCGACCGGTGACGCCGCATCTTCTGGGTAGTGGTGAGGGTCCTCGCCGCCTCCCCCGACGATGCCGACACGATGAGGGACGCTACACCTTGGCGAACCCTTCCCCAAAAGGGGAAGGGGGTGGCTACGCCGAAGCCAATGCCCATCGCGATCTCCCTGGGCCTCTTGCGGGGCGGCGCGCGAGCGCGCACTCTCGGCCGCAGTCAAAACCAGATTGGTAGGAGCGCGCGCCAGGTGACAGAGGAGAGTCCGCCCGAGCCGAAGACGAGCGTGGTGAGCCAGTTGCATCCCGGCGCGCTGCGCCCCGGCGAGACCGTCACCTTCGACCGGCACGAGCTACGCGACATCCTCGACCTCTACGGCCGCAAGGTCGCCGAGGGCGAGTGGCGCGACTACGCGATCAATTTCACGCGCGAGACCGCGACCTTCTCGATCTTCCGCCGCGCCTCGGAATACCCGCTCTACCGCGTCGAGAAGAACCCCAAGCTCGCCCGCAAGCAGGGCGCCTACAGCGTGGTGACGACGACCGGCCTGATCCTGAAGCGCGGCCACGATCTGAAGCGCGTCATCGACGTGCTCGACAAGAAGCTGAAGCTCGTCACGACCTGAGAGGCAGCCCTCGGGTTCAGGTCCGCCGCCACGTCGCGAGACCGCGGAGCGTGTCGCGCCACGAGGCTGGCCGCGCGATATCGCCGTCGAGCGGCGGCAGGCGGTCGCGCTCCCGCGCCTCGGCGCGCGTCTCGGCGTCGCGCCATGCACGGCTGATTTCGGCGGCGAGCGGGGCCAGCTCGGGCGCCGCGCCGCCGTCACGCCCGTAGCGGGCGGCGTCGAGCGCGGCGAGCCGCGTGGCGACATCGGGCGATGCCGCGACACGGCCCCAGCGCGCCGGCGCACGTCGTGCCAGCTCTGCCATCGCCGCGCGCAGGCCGACCTCGTCGCGAAACCGCGCGGTCTTCCGCAGCCGCGCGAGCAGCTTGCGGACCGTCCGCGCGTCGCCGTCGCGGGGACCGCGGGTCACGACGAAGCCGACGAGCGCGATCGTCCAGGCGAAGCCGGCGAGGCCGGCGGCGAGCGGGCCGGGCTTCAGGACGCGGTCGCGAAAGCTCGGGATCTGCTCGAGCCGCGTGTGCACGAAGGTGCCGAGATAGGCGACCCAGCGCTCGGGCACCGCCGCGTCGCGCATGCGTCGCTCGCTCGTGTCGAACCAGGGGATCGCAATATCCGGCAGCTTGGCCGGCGCGCCGGTCGCCGGGCGCAGGTCCCATTGGTAGGTGGCGTGCGCGACCGGCCCATCCTCGGTGATCGTCGTCTCGCGCTCGACCGGCCCGCGGAACGCGATGATGCCCGGGGCCTGCATGTCGGGCGGCGGCGGCAGGCGATCGGCCGTCATGCCGACGGCCTCGATCTTGAGCGTGCGACGGGTCAGTTCGCCGCGCGGAATCTCGTCCGGCTCCGGCGACCAGGTGTCGGTCAGGCTCAGCGACTTCGCCGGCAGCCACCAGGCGCCGGGCGGATTGATCGCCGCGAAATTCTGCACGTCGACGTAGACGGGCTTCGAGGCGTAATCGCCCGTCGCGAGATGGCCGTCGGCATCGGTGATCGTCACGTGGCGGACGAACGGCTCGATGATGAGGCGGCCCGACTGCTGCGGGAAGATCGCGAGATCGCGCTCGATGCCCTGCACCTGGAAGCCGTCGACCATCGCCTCGATCGGCTTGTCGCGGCCGAGCTGCTGCACGTCGAAGTCGACCAGCGGCGGCTGGCGCACCTCGTCGAGCGTGATGTAGGCGCGGATGAACGAGCGCATCCGCAGGATGATCATCTCGCCGACGTAGGGCTTGTCCTTGGGCAGATCGAGGGTGACCTCGACCCGGCCGAGCGACGGGTCGATCATCGGGACGGCCGCGTCCGCGCGCACCGGGGCGGTGGCGAGGAGGAGTGTCGCGAGGGCGAGCAGGATACCTTGTCCCGCGCGCAGGACGAGGGATGCACCATTGGTTTGAGACACACCCATCAATCGCCATCCCCCGTGGCCGCATCCTCTTGCGCCTGGCGGCGCTTGCGCTCGGCGCGAATCTGCAGCTTCAGGAAACTGCCGGGGTCATCGGGCACGGTCTCGAGCCATTGTACGTTGGGCTCGAGCACCTTGGCGGTGAAGATCGGGCTGTAGCGACGCTGGTTGGCGGCGAGCTGCTGGGTGATGTCGGCGAGGTCGCCGCCGCTGCGACCGGCGCCCGATGCGACGCCGGCCGAGCCGCTCGCCTTCAGCGAGCTCGAATCCGTCGCCTGGTTGTCGCCGCGGCCGAGCTTGGCCACCTTGCTCGAGCCCTGCGTGTTCGACGTCGTGCCGCCTTCCTGGTTGCCGACGTAGCCGTTGCCGAGGCTGTTCGTCTCGCCGTCCTTGTTGCCGAGCCCGCCGTGCTTGCGCTCGTGGCGACCGATCGCATTCGCGTTGCCGTGCGCCTCGCCCGGCGCCAGGATCTTGTCGTCGAGGATCTTGGCGAGGAGGCCGCGATTGTAGCGCGCGTCCGCGTCCTCGGGATCGGCATCGAGCGCGTCGTCGTAGCAATCGAGCGCGTCGCCGTAGTGGCCGGCCCGCACCAGCGCGTTGCCCTTGTCGTAGGCGAGGACCGGCGCGTCGCCGAACGCCGCCGCCGCCTCGAGGTAGCGGCCGTCGCGGGCGAGCGTGTAGCCGCGCCAGCCGGCATCGCCCATCAGACGCGCCCCCTCGGCGCGGAAGCCGAGCTTGAACAAGGCGTGGCCAAGGACCGGCGCGCCGTAGAGGGCGAGCGCCGCGCAGGGCAGGAGAACGAGGACCAGGGCGACGAGCCGTCTCATGCGGTGACAGCCTTGCGGAAGCCAAACAGCAGCGGCAGCGCCGCCAGAAGAAGCAGATAGCGGCCGAGGTCGCGCCAGTCGAGCGACGTCACCGCGCTGTTCGAGGTGCGCGAGATCGCCTCGTCCGACAAGGCGTCGAACAGCCGCTCCGGGTGGCCGATGTCGACGGAAAAGCCGCCGCCGGCCGCCGCGACCCGGTCGAGCGCGGCGGCACGGCGCGCGCCTGCCGACACGGCGATGGCGTAGACGCGCTGCCCGGCCGAGGCCAGCGCCGCCGCCTGGCGATCGGCCGCCGCGCCCTCGAGGCCGCCGCCCGACGAGATCAGGATCACGTCGCCGGCGATGATATGCGCCTCCTCGAGCACCTTGTGGGCGAGCGCCAAGGCGCGATCCGGCCGCGCGCCGGGATCGGGCACCGTCGTGTCGTCGAGCGCGAACAGGTCGGCGTCGATACCGCCGGTGTAATCGGTGAGCGCGCTCGCGACATAGGCGTCGCCGGCGTAGACGATCAGCGCGGCCTGGCGCGCGCTCGTATGCTGCAGCAGGTCGTGCGCCGCGGCGGCGGCCTGGCGGATCGCGCCGCCGCTCGACATGTCCTGGGACACGTCGATCGCGATCACGGTGGCATCGAGATTGCGCAGCCGGTCCTGGCTCGTGCGCTGGATCGCCGGGCCGGCCAGCGCGAGGATGCCCAGCACCAGCGTGACGAGCACGGCTGGCGCGCGCACCGAGCCGCCCGCCGACGCGCCGCGCGCGACCATCGCCGCGAGCAGATGCGGATCGCTCGCCTTCTCCCAGCCGCCGAGCGCGCCGCCGCGCGGCTTCGACAGCAGGAACAGCACGACCACGATCGGCAGCACGAGCAGCCACCACGGCCGCAGCAGCGCGAGATGGCCGAGCGCGATCATCGCTGGCGCCGCCGCATCGCCACCATCGCGAAGGCGCTCGCCATCGCGATCCCCGCGGGCCAGGGCCACAGCTCGTCGTGCAGGATGGCCGGCGGCGCCAGCGTCTCACCGGCGATCAGCTTCTCGATCTTGGCGCCGGCATCGGCGAAATCCTCGCCGTTGCGAACACGGAAGGCCTCGCCGCCGCCGACCTTGGCGTATTTTTGCAGCGCGACGAAATCGACGGAGTCGGGGTCGTCCTGCGGCGCCGAGGTCTCGCTGGGGCCGAAGCCGATCGTGTAGATCTTGATGCCGAGCTTCGCCGCCAGCGCTGCGACGCCGGCCGGGTCCATCGCGCCGGCATTGTTCGAGCCGTCCGAGAGCAGGATGATGATGCGCGTCGGCGCCTTCGATTCCGACAGCCGCTTCACCGCGAGGCCGAGCCCGTCGCCCATTGCCGTCGAGCGGCCGACCAGGCCGATGTCGGTCTGGTTGAGGACACGCGCGACGCCGTCGGCATCGAAGGAGAGCGGCGCGGCGGCGAGCGCGCGCTCGGCGAAGATCACGAGCCCGACGCGGTCGCCGGCGCGACGGCGGATCAGCTCCGTGCCGACGCGCTTCAGAAGCGCGATGCGGGTGATCGGCTTGCCGCCCGACAGCATGTCGTTGGCGACCATACTACCCGAGAGGTCGAGCGTGAACAGGATGTCGCGCCCTGTCGCCGGCAGCGCCGGCGTCGCCGCGACCTTGCGTGGGTCGGCCAGCGCGACGACGAGCAGCATCCAGGCGAGCCAGCGCAGCATCGCGGTCCTCGAGGGCGCCCGCACCGCGGCGACGTCGCCGGCCATCCGCTCGCGCAGCGCCGCCGAGATGCGCAACCCCGCCGCGCTGCCGGTGCCGCGGCTGCGCCACAGCGCGACGAGGAAGGGGATGGGCAGCGCCAGCAGCGCCCACGGCGTCGCGAGATCGTAGCCGTGCATCATGGCGGGCTCTTCCTTCTCCCGCCCGCGGGAGAAGGTGGCGCCGCGCAGCGGGGTCGGATGAGGGACCCCTCCGCCCTTCCGACCTGCGTCGCCCGAGCGGCACGATCCCTCATCCGACCCGACTTCGTCGGGCCACCTTCTCCCGCAGGCGGGAGAAGGAAAGGGAGCTCCTCAAACATGTTGCGTCGACCCCAGCTTCGCGAACATCCCGCTCAGCGCGGCATCGAGCGCGTCGACATCGACGGCGCGTCGCGCGTAGAGCGCGTCGCCGTAGGCCGCCCCCGCGCCCTGCGTGAAGAAGCGCGTGGCGAACACGCGATCGAGGCTCTCCAGCCACGTCGTCCCCTGGCGGCGCGCCTCCGCCTCGCCGGCGACGCGGCGGACCAGGCGGCGCAGCAGCGAGGCCTGCGCGGCGAGGCGTTCCGCCGGCGCGAGCGCCCGCGTGCGCGCCAGCTCGACCTCGGCCGCGCGGCGCAGATCGCGGCGGCGATGCAGCGCGCGAAGATAGAGCGCCAGCAAAACCAAGGCGGCGCCGCAACCGACCGCTAGTGTGAGGGCAAACGGCGCGAGGCTTGCCGGCTGCGGCGGCTCGCGCATCGGATGCATCATCTCGAGCATGCGGCCGATGTTGTCAGCCATCGATCTGCTCCAGCAGCTGGACGCTCTGCTCGGCGGCGACGGCGGTGGCGAGACGCGTCGCCTGCGCGCCGAGCCGGCGCAGCTCCGCCACCCGATCGATGCCCGGCGCCGCCCGGCGCCTGTCGATGCGCAGCCAGCCGCTGGCGCCATCGGGCGTCGTGAACGGGTAGTCGCCGGCCGGCGGCGCGTGCTCGAACGCGTCCTCGACGAGCAGGAACACGAGGTCGTGGCGCCGCGTCAGGCTGAGCACGGCCTTGTCGAAATCCTCGCCCGGCGCATCGAGCGCGGTGGCGACGACGATGGTCGTGCCGGTGCTGGCGAGCCGGGCCGCGCTCTCGAGCACCTCGGCGAGCGGCGGGTCGCGCGGCTCGCGGTCGGCCAGCGCCTCGCGATGCGCCTCTGCGAGCACGCCGACATGGGCGATCATCGCCCGCTCGCCGCGGCCCTGGCGCGAGAAGCGGGTGCCGCGCGCGCTTGCCGTCATCAATCCGACGCGGCCGCCCCGCCCGACGCCGCGCCAGCCGAGCATGGCGAGCGCCTCGGCGCCGGCCACCGAGCGGAACGCGCGCCGCGTGCCAAACAGCATCGAAGGCCGAAAGTCCGCCACCAGCAGGATCGAGCGCTCGCGCTCGTCGAAATAGGTCTTGGTGTGCGGCACGCCGGTGCGCGCCGTGGCGTTCTGGTCGAGGTAGCGGATGTCGTCGCCCTCGACCCACGGCCGCACGTCGTGCACCTCGAGCCCGCGTCCGCGCCGCTTGTGGATGATGTCGCCGGGCATCGTCGAGCGCGGCACGGTGCGGACATCGCGCATGCGATAGGCGAGATGGCGCAGCGACAGCAGCGCCTCGACATCGAGATCGACGCCGGCGGTCATGCGAGGCCCCGCATCGTCACACCGGGTGGATGCGCTCGACCAGCTCGCCGATGACGCGGCGCGGCGTGTTGCCGTCGGCGGTGGCGCGCCAGGTGAGGATCGTGCGATGCGAGAGGATGTCGCCGGCGAGATCGGCGACGTCGGCCGGCACGACATGGTCGCGCCCGGCGAGATAGGCCTTGGCCTTGGCGGCGGCGGCCAGCGCCAGCGTGCCGCGCGGCGAGGCGGGATGCTCGACCTTGGCCGCCACCTCGGCGTGCGTGGTCTCGCGCGGCGCCGTCACCAGGCGCACGATGTAATCCTTCACGGCCGGCGACAGGAACACGGCCATCGCCGCCTTGCGCGCCGCGGCGATCTCGGCGGCATGGATCGGCGGCGGGCCGGCCATGATTTCGCCGGTCTCCTCGCCCTCGACGAGATCGAGAATGCGCCGCTCGATGGCCGCATCCGGCAGCACGACCTCGACCTTCAGCATGAAGCGGTCGAGCTGCGCCTCGGGCAGCGGAAAAGTGCCCTCGTGCTCGATCGGGTTTTGCGTCGCCACCACCATGAACGGCTCGGGCAGCGCGTGGGTGACGCCAGCGGCCGTCACCTGATGCTCGGCCATCGCCTCGAGCAGGGCGGACTGAACCTTGGGCGGGGCGCGGTTGATCTCGTCGACGAGCACGAGCGAATGGAAGATCGGCCCCTCGACATATTCGAACGTGCCCTTGTCGGGCCGGAACACGGAGGAGCCGGTGAGGTCGGCCGGCATCAGATCCGGCGTGCACTGGATGCGCGCGAACGGCGCGTGCAGCCCCTGCGCGAGCAGTTTCACGGCACGGGTCTTGGCGAGGCCGGGCGCGCCTTCGACGAGCAGATGGCCGCCGGCGAGCAGGCCGATCAGCAGGCGCTCGACCAGCAACGCGCCGCCGATGAGCCGGGATTCGAGAAAGACCTTAAGCTCCTCGAAGCGCTTCTGGACCTCCGGCTCGCCTCGATCGACGGCATACAGACCGGTGTCAGACCGCATCGCGCTTCCGCTCCCTGCGCGCCTGGGCCCTCGGGGGAGCCTCATTCTGTCGGTCGGCGCGCATGCATCAGTGTCGGGGGGACGGTCGCGTGTCAACAAATGCCCGACACGAAGAGGCAATTTGCCCAGGCGGGGGCGCGGATTTGTGCAGGGGAGCGGGCGGCAGCTAAAATTGCCTCATCCCGAGGGCGCCGCAGGCGCGGACTCGAAAGACGAGGCGGTCCACGGCTCTCGCCAACCGGAGTCCCGCGTGGTTCGAGACGCGCCTCTGGTGCTCCTCACGATGAGGGGTTGGATTGGCCCTTGAGCCGGTCAGTTGAAGCCGGCGTCGACCCGTTTGCCGCCAAACGACTTGCCGTCGGACGGCACGGCGCCCGGCGCCTCGCTGCCGAGCCCGGTCTCCAGCATGCGTGTCACCTCGGCGACATCGCCGCGGACGCGGACGGTGCAGTCCTTGCCGAAGTGCAGGCTCGAGGACTCGTTGTCGTACTGGCAGACCCAGAGCACCTGCGCCGGATTGACGGACACCTCGCGGCATTCGCGGCTGAGCCTGAACTTGACCATCTTCCGCATGGCCGATCCTCCTCGGACGGCGTGCCTCGTCGGTCGAAACCCTAGAGGTTGCGGACATGAGCGCAAGCCGAAGCTGGCCTTCGTGCCCTCCGCTGAACGACGGAGGTCAGGCCTCCGACAGGGCCTTCAGCCTGTACAGCGCCTCCAGCGCCTCGCGCGGCGTCAGCGTGTCGGGCTCGATCGCGGCGAGCGTTTGCCGCAGCGCGTCCGGCTCGGGCGCGGCCGCCGGCTCGGGCTCGCGCGCGGCGGCGAACAGCGGCAGCTCGGCGAGCAGGCGGCCGCCGGGCTGGCCGCGGTCGCTCGCCTCCAGCTCCGCGAGCAGCGTTTTCGCGCGCCGCACGACAGCCGCTGGCAGGCCGGCCAGCTTGGCGACCTGAATTCCGTACGAGCGGTCGGCCGCGCCCGGCACCACCTCGTGCAGGAACACGACGTCGCCGTGCCAATCGGCGACGCGCGTGGTGAGGTTCACAAGCCGATCGAGCTTGCGCGAGAGCTGCGTCAGCTCGTGGAAATGGGTTGCGAAGATCGCCCGCGCGCGGTTCTTTTCGTGCAGGTGCTCCATCACCGCCCAGGCGATCGAGAGCCCGTCGAAGGTCGCGGTGCCGCGGCCGATCTCGTCGAGCACGACCAGCGAGGCCGGCGTCGCACGATTGAGGATGGCGGCCGTCTCGACCATCTCGACCATGAATGTCGAGCGCCCGCGCGCGAGATCGTCGGCGGCGCCGACGCGCGAAAACAATCGGTCGACGATGCCGATCGTCGCGGAGGCGGCGGGCACGAACGAGCCCATCTGCGCCAGCACGGCGATCAGCGCGTTCTGGCGCAGGTAGGTCGACTTGCCGGCCATGTTCGGCCCGGTGACGACGGCGATCTTGCCGCCGGAGATGCCGCCGGAGAGATCGCAGGCGTTGGCCACGAACGGATCGCCGCTCGCCCGCAGCGCCGCCTCGACGACGGGGTGGCGGCCACCCTCGATCAAGAAAGCGCCCGAGGCCTCGATCGTCGGGCGCACCCAGTCGCGCTCGGCCGCGATCTCGGCGAGGCCGGCCGCGACGTCGATCGTCGCCAGCGCCTCGGCGACGGCGGCGATCGCCTCCGCCCGCGCGAGGATGGCGGCGGCCAGCTCGTCGAAGATCGCCAGCTCGCGGGCCAGCGCGGTCTCCGCCGCCTGCGCGATCTTGGCCTCCAGCGCGCCGAGTTCGGCGGTGGAGAAGCGCATCGCGTCGACCATGGTTTGGCGATGGACGAAGGTGGCGTCGAGCGGCGGCCTGGTGAAGGTCTCGCCCAGCGCCTGCGGCACCTCGACGAAATAGCCGAGCATGTTGTTGTGCTTCACCTTGAGCCGACGGGTGCCTGCCAGGTCGCAGTACTTCTGCTGCAGCGCCGCGACGACCTGCCGGCTCGCATCGCGCAGCGCGCGGGCCTCGTCGAGCGCGGGATCGAGGCCCGCGCGCACGAAGCCGCCGTCGCGCCGCTGCAGCGGCAGGTCGTCGGCGAGCGTGGCGGCGAGCCGCTCGGATAGCGCCGGATCGACGCTTGCCGCCGCGCCGCGAGCTTCGGCGAGGAGTGCCGGCAAAGGGCCTTGCGGAAAGGCGTCATCGGAAAAGTGCGCGGCCAGCGCGGTGGCGGCGGCGAGCCCCTCGCCGACGGCGGCGAGATCGCGCGGGCCCGCCCGCTCCAGCGCGAGGCGCGAGACCGCGCGCAAAAGGTCGGGCGCGGCCTTCAGGATTTTCCGCGCGTCGGCGCGGAGCTCGCGCGCGTCGACAAGAAACCCGACAGCGGCGAGCCGCGCCTCGATCGCGGCAGCATCGGTGAGCGGCGCGGAGAGCTGCGCGGCGAGGCGCCGGCTGCCGGCGGGCGTCGCGCAGCGGTCGATGGTCGCCAGCAGCGAGCCCTCGCGCTGGCCGCCGAGCGTGCGCGTGAACTCGAGATTGGCGCGGGTCGCCGCGTCGATCTCCATCGTGCGCGCGCGCCGCGTCGACAGCGGCGGCTCGAGCTTCGGCCGGGCGCCGCATTGCGTGCGCTCGAGGTAGAACACCGCCGTCGCCGCCGCCGCGATCTCGGCCTGCGTCAGGCCGCCGAGCCCCTCCAGCGTCGCAAGGCCGAAATAGTCGAGCAGCCGGCGCTCGGCCGAGCCCGGCTCGCGGCCGATGCGGGTCACCGGCGCCCTGGTCTCGTCGAGCGCGCGGACGATGTCGGGGTGGGCGGCGAGCGCGTCCGAGACGACGATCTCGCGCGGGTCGATGCGACCGATTTCGCCGCCGAGCGCGGCGGCCTGCGCCTGGCAGACCTCGAACGCGCCGGTCGAGATGTCGATCGCGGCGATGCCGAACAGCCACTCGCCCTTCTCCTTCTCACCCGCCGTATCCCGCACCCGCGCGAGCGCCAGCAGCCAGTTCGCCCGCGCCGGCTCGAGCAGGCTCTCCTCGGTCAGCGTGCCGGGCGTCACTAGCCGCACCACGGCGCGTGCGACGACGCTCTTGCCGCCGCGCTTTTTCGCCTCGGCCGGGTCCTCGATCTGCTCGCAGATCGCCACGCGATGGCCCGCCGCGATGAGGCGGTGCAGGTAATCGTCCGAACGCTCGACCGGCACGCCGCACATCGGGATGTCGGCCCCCTCGTGCTTGCCGCGGCGGGTGAGGACGATGCCGAGCGTCTTCGCCGCCAGCTCGGCGTCCGCGAAGAACAGCTCGTAGAAATCGCCCATCCGGTAGAACAGCAGCGCGTCGGGATGGTCGGCCTTGATGCCGAGATATTGCGCCATCATCGGCGAGGGTTTCGGCGCCTCCCCGGCCGCAGGTGCCGGCGCCTCGGCCTGCTCGGCCATGAAGGGTGCCTGCTCGCGGTCCGTCCTACGCATCGCGCGAGCATAGGCGACGCCGGAGGGAGGGCCAAGCGCGACGCGGCCGGCCGGTGGGCGCCGCAGGGCACTCGAAGCGTTCTTTGGTCGACAGCTCTGGCGGTCCGGCGATCTCGCCCTCCGGACCCTCGTGGTTTCGAGACAGCGCTGCGCGCTTCCTCACCATGAGGTGACTGGAACTACATCCGGCTCCATGAGAGCCGGCAACCCAAGTGTCACTCGTGTGGGTGCCCCGTCGCGTGCGAGACTTTCTTCACGCGATGCGGGCGCGCCGGCTTTGGCGCGGACTTGGCTGCGGACTTGGCTGCGGACTTGGCTGCGGGCTCGGCCGCCGGCGCGGCGTGGCGCGCGCCCGGCCGCTGCATGATCTCGGTGATCGCGGGCTGCACGCGGTCGTTCGGTACGTCGGAGGGGGAGGGCAGCGCGTTGGCCGAGGGCGAGGCGGCCAGCCAGAAGTCGAGCTCCGGCGAGATCGGCCGGCTGTCGGCGTCGAAATAATTGTTTTGCCAGGTGTCGTCGCTCTTCAGCGATGTCCACGCGGTCTTCGGGTTCTTGGCGAGCCACCAGCGCCACGCGTAATGATCGTAGATGTCGAGCGCGTTGGCGGCGTAGGCCTCGGCGAGCGGCCGGTGGCCCTTGATGATGGCGAGGTTCTCGTCGTTGTTGTAGGACGCCTGGAACCCGAGATTGTGGCTGCCCGTCACCACGACGCAGGCGTCCGAGAACGGGTCGATGACGACGAACTTGCTGTGCGTCACCGCGAACCCGACCTTGTTCAGCTCCTTCTCCCAAACGCCGACCGGATCGCTGATCCCCGTGGCGGGTATGACCCGGAAGTCGATCGGCAGCTTCTGGTCCGACGCCAGTCCGGCCTCGGCGGCATCGCCCTTCGCGTCGCCCTTGATGCCGACCGCGAAATCCTGCGCCGCCTTGGCGACGGTCACGGTGCCGCGCACGAACAGCGCGGGGTTGGCGACCTGCGCCTTGGCGACCGCGTCGATGATGCTCGGATTGCCGGGCTCGAAGGCGACAAAGAGCACGGCCTGCCGCGCGCCGGCGATCAGATCGAACACCTGCTGCATGTCGGGCGGCGTATCCTCGGCGTGATGCGCTTTCGCCCGTGCGTGCGGCGTCGTCGGCGAGAACCACAGGTCCATCGTGCCGCTGCCGTCCTCCAGCGCGACCGTCACAGGCCCCTTGCCGTCCGCGGCGCGGAGCGCCGACGCCTGCTTCCCCTTGCCATCGCCCGCCTCGGTGTCGGCCTTGAGCGCGTCCCAATAGGACTTGTAGGCTATCGCGACCTTCGGCGAGCGGGCGATGATCGTGTTGTTCGACTGCGCGCAGAGCGCCCGGTCGGTCCAGTTGGTCGAGCCGAACTGGACAGCCTTCGGGCCGCCGATGTCGAGGATGGTGAACTTGTTGTGGCCGATGTGCCCGCCGGGCATCATCCGGTCGATCACGTCGACGCCGGCATCGGCCGCCTGTTTGCGCTCGGGCGCGTAGACATCGTTGGTCTTGTCGCTTCCGACCGTGCCCGGCATGTTCGAGAGGATGACGTTGGCCTTGCCGGCCAGCGCGTCCAGCGTCTTGAGCAGTTGCGTGTCCTCGAATTCGTAAAGCGCGCACCAGACCTCGCCGCCAGCGGCCGCCGCCTCTTTCGGCAGCGTGGTCATCGCCTCGATCATGTCGCCCGCGAGATCGAGGCGAAGCTGATCGGTCGGATCGGCGATGCGGCGCAGCAGCTCGGTCTTCATGCTCTCGAGGTCGCCGCCGTCGTGCAGCGCGTGGGCGGTCGCCTGCGTGGCGAGCATGCCGCGGTTGAAATAGGCCGACAGCGCGCCGTGGTCGGGCGTCAGCTGCACGATATTGGTGGTCAGCGAACCAATCGACATTGGCGCCAGGGCGCCAGGCGTGCCACCCATCGGGACGATCCGGTAGCGATACGAGCCGCCACGCTTGGCGAACACATCCTTCCAGAAGAATTTTTGGACGGGATCCTGCGCGGTCGTGCGATTGGCCGTCGCCGCCTGGCCGGCGAAGGTCGCGAGCGCCGGCAAGCACGTCTCGGTCCCGGCCTTCACGTCGATCCGGTAGATCGCGAAACCGAGGCAGCCGGCGACGCGGCCACCGAATGTCCAGGCCGCGACCGCGATGTCGTTGTTCGAGAATGCGACGGCTTTCATGGGAGGCCTCCATTGGGGCTCGCGCGCCAACGCAACACGCATGCGCCGGCCTTGCGTGTCCACGCTCCAATATTCGAAGTCGTTGTACTTGAATTACAAGTTCGTGACATGTGGATGAAGCCATGCCTCGAAGCAGCGGGGCGAACTTACTAAAATCCAGCGCCGAAAAAATTAGGCCTTAGTTGTAGACATAATGGCATTGCATGCCTGCAATCGGATTGCCCAAGTGGGGAATGTCGTCACGGAGCTAATCTCGGCTCTCACGGCTGTGAAGTACCCGAAGCATGACGACGCGATCCGCGTCCACGGATATTGCAGGATGTAAGTGGCAGGCAACGCGCGGGTCACAAACTGCCTGCAAGCCGTTCCGCCGACCAATCAGCGACCGGTCGCCTATAAGACGAGTCTTGGCGATGATCGCCCGCGATCGACGAGGCGAGGCCAGGCGAAACTCTCAGAAGATACTCCGCGAAACGGCTGAGGTCCGCCAGCGCGTCGGCGGACCACTCGATCGTCAGCGGTCGCTTGGCCACGGCTTGAAGCTCGCCGTACCCCAGGTCTCCAACCAATATACATTGTCAGCGTTCGACACCGTCGGGGCGCCCCGCTCGATTGCAGCCCATCGTCGATCCAGCTCGGCGACGTCGCCGCCCTGATCAAGCTCGGCGTCACCCACGTGCCGGACCAGCGCGACGACGGATTTGGACGCGCTCAAGCCATGCTCGGCAGCCCGTGATCGACGATTGCCGCCGTGTCCGCTCGATTTCGATGACCCTGCTCATTCGCGGATCATACACCAGAGCCCGCCGGCCAAGCGCTCGCTACACCGTCACCTGCGCGCCGAGCTCGACCACGCGGTCCGAGGGGATCGCGAAGAAGTCGGTGGCGTTGGCGGCCTGCTTGGAGAGCGCGACGAACAGGTTATCTTGCCACAGCGGCATGCCGGATGTCGGCGAGGTCTTGATCGTGCGGCGGCCGAGGAAGAACGAGGTCGTCATGATGTCGAACTTCAGGCCGGACTTGCGCAGCGACGCCAGCGCGGCGGGGATGCGCGGACTCTCCATGTAACCGTAGTGCAGGATTACTTTCGTGAAGTCGTCGGTCAGCTTCTCGATCTCGTAGCGCTTGTGCGGCGGCACGCGCGGCGTCACCTCGGTCTTCACCGACATGATCATCACGCGCTCGTGCAGCACCTTGTTGTGCTTCAAATTATGCATCAGCGACGATGGCGCCGTGTCGGCCGAGTTGGTGAGGAAGATCGCGGTGCCGGCGACGCGCACCGGCTTCGATTTCTCGAGCATGCGGATCAACTCGATCGTCGGAATCGAGTCGCGTTGCGTCTTGCGCACCAGCAGCGCGTTGCCGCGCACCCAGGTCCACATCAAAACCATCGAGCAGGCCGCCAGGATCAGCGGCACGTAGCCGCCTTCCAGCACCTTGATGAGGTTGGCGGCGAGGAAGGCGAGGTCGACCACCAGGAATGTCCCGGTGAGGCTTGCCGCCAACCACAACGGCCATTTCCACAGCTTCCAGACGACGATGAAGGCGATCGCGGTCGTCACCACCATCGTGCCGGTGACGGCGATGCCGTAGGCGTTGGCGAGCGCGCTCGAACTCTTGAACAGCAGCACCAGCACGAGCACGCCGATCAGCATCATCCGATTGACGCGCGGTATGAAGATCTGGCCCTCCTGCGTCTCGGACGTGTGCAGCACCATCATGCGCGGCAGCAGGCCGAGCTGGATCGCCTGGCGCGCCAGCGAGTAGGCGCCGGTGATGACCGCCTGGCAGGCGATGACGGTCGCCATCGTCGAGAGGATCACCAGCGGCAGCAGCGCCCACGACGGCGCCAGCAGGAAGAATGGGTTCTCGACCGCCTTGGGATTGGCCAGCACCAGCGCGCCCTGGCCGAGGTAATTCAGCATCAGCGCCGGCAGCACGAAGGCGAGCCATGCCACCTGGATCGGCATGCGGCCGAAATGGCCCATGTCGGCATAGAGCGCCTCCGCGCCGGTCACCGCCAGGAACACCGAGCCGAGCACGATGAAGCCGAGGAACCCGTGTCCGAACAGGAAGCGGAGGCCGCGGATCGGATCGAAGGCCAGGAAGATGCGCGGCGCGTCGCCGATATGCGCCACGCCTAGGATCGCGATCGTGACGAAGAAAACCAGCATCACCGGGCCGAAGAAGGTCGCCACCCGCGCCGTCCCGGTCCGCTGGACGAAGAACAGGCTGACCAGGATCAGGATCGTGATCGGCAGCACGTAAGGGTCGAAGATCGGCGTCACGAGATCGAGCCCCTCGATTGCCGACAGAACCGAGATCGCCGGCGTGATGATCGCATCGCCCGAGAACAGGGCGGCCCCGGCGACGCCGAGAAAGAACACCAGGACCGAGCGGCGCCCGAGCGCCTGCTGCGCGAGCGCCATCAGCGACAGCGTGCCGCCCTCGCCGCGATTGTCGGCGCGCATCAGGAACAAGACGTATTTCGCGGTGACCGTGAAGAACAGCGCCCAGAGCAGCAGCGAGACGGTGCCGATCACCGCCTCGTCGGTCAGGCCGTGACTCTTCGAATGCGCCAGCGATTCGCGCAGCGCGTAAAGCGGGCTGGTGCCGATGTCCCCGTAGACGACGCCGACCGAAGCGAGCGCGAGACTGATGAACCGACTTTTTCGGGCATGGCCGTCGGTCGCGTCCATCGCGCCGGACGGCAACCCCGTCGCGCCCGGGGCGACCGCCACCTTGCCCGGGGACGTTTCACCCGCCGTGTCTCGCGACATACTCTGTTCCCTGGCGACCCACGCGCCGCGTCAAGTCGGCTCGCCGCCGCCGATATAGCGACATCGCGATTGCAGGAGAAGAGCAACCGTCGCGCGAATCAGACGGGCCGTGCCGCGACCGATCCGCTCTGTCCGGATTGCAGCAAAGGTGAACTTGCGCGCGAATATGGCAATCCCGGCCAGAGCCTGCCGCTTTTCTGCCCAAACGGAGCCTTGGCGTGCCATATCGCGCCAACATTGCAACAGGTTAGGTTAAGTTCCCTCGCCGGCTTGATTGACTGCAACGTTTGCGGCTTTCTGAGATGGTCCAAATATCGGGGGATCGGACCTTGACCGCTTATACGAACTTCAAATGTGTCCTCGTCTCCTGCACGGCGGTCGTCGCGATCGTTGCGGCAACTCATGCCGCCCGTGCCGCCGACATGCCCGCGACCGTCGCCCCTGTCGTGCCGGCGATCGGCAATTTCAGCTTCTTCGAAGGCGTCGAATTCCATGCCCAAGGCGAGGCGGGCATCCTCGGCAACGCCGCCAACCCGACCAACGGTCTCGACGGCAAGGGCATCAATTTCGGCCACCTCTACACCGACCATGACAACGAGCCGGAGCTCAATCAGATTCTCCTGACGATCACCAAGCCGGTCGATCCCAAGGCGACCGGCTACGCGTTCGGCTTCACCGCGCAGGGCCTCTACGGCTCCGACATGCGTTTCAACCACTTCCTCGGCCTCGACGCGTTCGCGATGCGCAACGATCGCAACCAGATCAACGTCGTCCAGGGCTTCGTCGCCGCCCATCTGCCGCTGTTCACCAAGGGCGGTGTCGACGCGAAGATCGGCCTGTTCAC
Organism: uncultured Lichenihabitans sp.; assembly: GCA_965214415.1. Taxonomy (GTDB): domain Bacteria; phylum Pseudomonadota; class Alphaproteobacteria; order Rhizobiales; family Beijerinckiaceae; genus RH-AL1. The sequence goes on along the minus strand of CBDCBQ010000003.1, from coordinate 2,650,063 downwards.
CTCGCCGCAGGGATACGAGACGCTCGACCCGTCGACCTCGCCGTTCTACTCGCACAGCTACACCTATAACTACGCCGTCACGTTCAACCATCTCGGCGTGCTGACGACGACGCATGTCAACGACACGTTCGACTTCTGGCTCGGCGTCGACACCGGCAACCAGACGACGTTCGGCGGCACCGGGCCGAAAGTGCTCACGCCAGCGATGGTCGGTCCGCAACAGGCGCGCGACTTCGGCGACCCGAATGGCCAGCCCGCGGGCTTCGTCGGCTTCGGCCTCAACAACCTGCTCAACAACAAGCTGACGGTGCTCGCGCTGTCGCACATCGGCCCGGAGCAGGCGCCCGGCGCGGTCTCCCTCCGCGGTGCTCCGCTGAGCGGCGACCCCTACGGCTACAAGTCCGACCTGCGCTATTACGACGACGTGGTCTTTACCTACAAGATCAACGACGATTGGACCGCCGTCCTCGAGGGCAACTACACGAAGGACGAGTACGGCTACGGTCCGGCGACAGGCGGCGCGGCCGAGTACTACAGCGGTGTCGGCTACCTCAGCTACACGTTCGACAAGATCTTCACGCTGAACGGGCGCGGCGAGATCGCGCGCGACACGAAGAACTTCTTCGTGTCGACGCCGCTGCTGAATTCCGGCATCGCGCTCAGCGAGGAAGGGTTTGGCGGTCCGTCGCTCGGCGGCGTCGCCGGCCGGGGCACGACCTACGGCTCGATCACCGCGGGCCTGACGATCAAGCCCGACGTGCCGAAGCCGCTTGCCCTCGTCATGCTCCGGCCCGAGATTCGGTATGACAACATCATCGACGGCGCGCCGCTCTACGGCGCCGGCGCCGGCGTGAAACGCGACCAGTTCACCTTCGGTGGCGACGTCATCATCGGCTTCTGATCGACCGCAAACCATCTTCGCGAAGGCCGGCGCATGCGCCGGCCTTTTGCGTTTGCCGCGTCACGCCGCCCGCCTGTGGATAGAGCGGGCAAGGACCGCCCCCGCGCTCTGCCGGGTATTCGTGGCGGCCGCGTTTCGTGGCACCCTGCGGCGCGGGTTCGCTCCACGGCGACCACGATCTCGGAGAGCCCAAGAGACTCTGGAGAGCCCAAGAGACTTCGGAGAGCCCAAGAGATTTCGGAGAGCCCAAGAAATTTCGGAGAGCCCAAGACATGTCGCTCATACTCATCATCCTCGTCATCATCCTGCTGTTCGGCGGCGGCGGCTATTACGGGCACCGCTCCGGCTATTACGGCGGTGGCGGCCTCGGGATCGTCGGCATCGTCGTGATCGTGCTGATCCTCTTCCTGCTGTTCCGCCATGGCGGCGCCGGGATCTGACCGAAGAGAATTTTTTCGCAGCCGCCCCTTGGAGGAATAAAAAAACTGCTGGCGGGCGTGCCGCGGCGAAGATGAAATGTCTCGATTTGGATGTTGCGCCGCACCCGGATTGCGTGCGGTGCGGAATGCCCCTAGCTAAGTCTTCCCAGTCCGCAGGGGCAGCCCGCAAGTTCATGAGCAAGTTTCTCGAGGAGCGCGTTCTCTCCGTCCACCATTGGACGGACAGCCTGTTCAGCTTCCGCACCACGCGCGATCCGTCGTTCCGCTTCCGCAGCGGCGAGTTCACGATGATCGGCATCCCGATCGACGGCAAGCCGCTGCTGCGCGCCTATTCCGTCGCCAGCGCCCATTACGCCGACGAGCTCGAGTTCTTCTCGATCAAGGTGCAGGATGGCCCGCTCACCTCGAAGCTGCAGCACCTGAAGGAGGGCGACCATGTCATGGTCAGCCGCAAGCCGACCGGTACGCTGGTGCTCGACAATCTCGCGCCGGGCAAGCATCTCTTTCTGCTTGGAACCGGCACTGGCCTCGCGCCATTCCTGTCGCTGATCAAGGACCCCGAGACCTACGAGCGCTTCGAGAAGGTGATTGTCGTGCACGGCGTCCGCTTCGCCAAGGATCTCGCCTACGGCGACTTCATCACGAAGACCCTGCCCTCCGACGAGTTTATCGGCGAGCTGGCCGCTGAGCAGCTGCTCTATTACCCGACCGTGACGCGCGAGCCGTTCCGCAACGAGGGCCGCATCACGTCGCTGATCGAGAGCGGCAAGCTGTTTACCGATCTCGGCCTGCCGCCGATGTCGCTCGCCGACGACCGCTTCATGATGTGCGGCAGCCCGCACATGCTGGCCGACATCCGCGGCCTGCTCGACGCCCGCGGCTGGATCGAAGGCAACCACGGCGAGCAGGGGCACTACGTGATTGAGAAGGCGTTCGTGGACAAATAGGCGCGTAACGCCTCGTCACCGGCTGCTTGTGGTAATGCGGTTTGCATTACAGTTGTGTCGTTCGGGGACGTAGCCATGGCGACGTTGACAGTGACGGCACGCGGTCAATTGACCTTCTCCCGCCAATTCCAGGGAAGCTGGATGAGCCGACCTCACGCCTCCCGCGCCAGCCGCACCACATTGTGCAGGCTGCCCTCGGCGGCGTCCATCAGCTTGCGGAAGCCGCGCGCGGCCTGCCGGATGCGCTGCTCGTTCTCGACCAGCGCCAGGCGCACGTAGCCCTCGCCGTATTCGCCGAAGCCGATGCCGGGCGCGACCGCGACTTCGGCCTTCTCGATCATCAGCTTCGAGAACTCGAGCGAGCCCAGATGCGCGAAGCGCTCCGGCACGCGCGCCCAGGCGAACATCGAGGCGGACGGAGCCGGGATCGGCCAGCCGGCCTTGCCGAAGCTTTCGATCATCACGTCGCGACGCTTCTTGTAGATCGCCCGCATCTCGTGGATGCAGTCGTCCGGGCCGTTGAGGGCGGCGGACGCCGCCACCTGGATCGGCGTGTACGCCCCATAATCGAGGTAGCTCTTCACCCGCGTCAGCGCGGACACCAATCGCTCGTTGCCGACCGCGAAGCCCATCCGCCAGCCGGCCATCGAATAGGTCTTCGACATCGAGGTGAACTCGATCGTGCAATCCATCGCGCCGTCGACTTCGAGCACGGACGGCGGCGGGTTGCCGTCGAAGTAGAGCTCGGCGTAGGCGAGGTCGGAGAGGATGTAGATCTCGTGCTTCTTGGCGAAGCGCACGAGGTCCTTGTAGAAGTCGAGCGAGGCGACGAGCGCCGTCGGGTTCGAGGGATAGCAAACGACCACCGCGATCGGCTTGGGGATCGAGTGCGTGATCGCCCGCTCCATCGCCGTGAAGAAGGCGGGCGACGGCTCGGCCGGGATCGAGCGCACCGCGCCGCCCGCCATCAGGAAGCCGAACGCGTGGATCGGGTACGATGGGTCCGGCACGATGATGACGTCGCCCGGCGCGGTGATCGCCTGGGCGACGTTGGCGAAGCCCTCCTTCGAGCCGAGCGTGGCGACGATCTGCGTGTCGGGGTCGAGCTTCACGCCGAAGCGGCGCGCGTAATAGGCCGCCTGCGCCCGGCGCAACCCGATGATGCCCTTCGAGGCGGAGTAGCGATCGACCCGCGGCTTGGCGAGCGTCTCGATCATCTTGTCCTTGACGTGCTGCGGCGCGTCGAGATCGGGATTGCCCATCCCGAGATCGATGATGTCGGCGCCGCCTCGGCGGGCGGTGGCCTTGAGGCGGTTCACCTCCTCGAAGACGTACGGCGGCAGGCGTTGGATGCGGTAGAACGGCGACGTCATCGACGAATCCTTCATCCGCGGCGGTCGTTAAGGCGATCCGACCGGCGGTTTCCCGCTCGGTTTACCCGAAGCGATTCCGGGTTTCTACATCTTTGACCGGCTAGGATCGCGTCAGGGTAGCGTTGCGCGGAATATAAAATGCAGGATTGCGTTGGGGAAGAGGAACGCCTGCGCCAGCTGGCCGAGCTGGCGATCGTCGACGCGCCGATCGATCCGCTGATGGATAGGATCTGCCTGCTCGCCGGCGGCCTGCTCGCGATGCCGATGGCCTTCGTCACCATGGTCGATGCGACGACGACGCACGTCAAAGCTCACCAGGGGCTCGGCTACGTCAGCCTGCCGCGCGAGGACACGTTCTGCAACGTCGCGATCCGCCACGACGAGCCGTTCGTCGTCCGTGACCTGGCGGCGGACCCGCGCTTCTGGGACAGCCCGCTCGTCACCGGCGACCCGTTCTTCCGATTTTACGCCGGCGTCCCGCTGTCGATCTCGCCGGGCGTCCGCGTCGGCGCGCTCTGCGTCGGCGACCACGTCCCGCGCGACTTGCGGCCCGAACAGATCGAATGCCTGCAAAACCTCGCCGCGCTGGTGATTGGCCAGATTCGCCATCATACCAGCCGGCAGGAGCTGGCGCGCCTCGCCATCGATCTGACGCGCAAACAGGACATCCTGACGCAGACCGCGAAGCTGGCGCGGGTCGGCGGCTTCGAGCTCGATGGCGACACCAGCACGATGATGCTGAGCGACGAGCTGATGCGGCTCTACGCGGGCAAGAGCAGCCGCACGATAGTCTTCGAGCGCTTCCTGCGCCTGTTCGCCCCCACGGAGCAGGCCCATCTCCGGCAAGGCTTCGCGCGGCTGAGCGCGTCCGACGAGATTTTCGACGTCGAGACCCGAATCCTTGATCTCGACGGCCTGCCGCTCGACGTGCGCCTTCACGCGGAGGCGCAGATGACGAACGGCGCCCGCAAGGTCGTCGGCATCGTCCAGGATATCACCGAGCGCAAGGCGGTTATCGGCAAGCTGGAATGGCTGGCGAGCCACGACGGCCTCACGAAAGTGTGCAACCGCGCGGCCTTCACGACCCACATCGAGGCGGCGATTCGCAAGGCCGACATGAACGGCCGGCGCGCGGCGCTGATCGTGCTCGATGTCGATCGGTTCAAGACGATCAACGACACGCTGGGCCACGACGCCGGCGACGCCGTGCTCGTCGCGGTGGCCGAGCGCCTCGTCGTCGCCGTCGGTCGACGCGGGACGGTGGCACGGCTCGGCGGCGACGAGTTCGGGATCCTGGTCGAGGAGATCGAGGCGGAGGGCGTCGTCGCGACGCTGGCGGCCGACATCTTGCGCGCACTTCGTCGGCCGCTCGAGTTCGGCTCGCACGAGCTCAGCACGCGGGCGACCTTCGGCGTCGCGCTCTCCGAAATCGACGAATCGAGCGCGCAAACGCTGATCAAGGACGCCGACATCGCGCTCTACGAGGCCAAGAAGGCCGGGCGCGACGGCTTCGCGCTCTTCCGCGACCAGATGCGCGTCGAGCTGGAGGACCGCGTCGGCCGGCTCGCCGCGGCGCGCGCGATCATCGCGGCGGGGCGTGTCGAGCCCTGGTACCAGCCCAAGATCGATCTCGCGACGGGCACCGTCGTCGGCTTCGAGGCGCTGCTGCGCTGCGTGCATCCCGTCGACGGGCTGCAGGGGCCGGAGATGATGACCGAGGCGTTCGGCGATCGCGAACTCGCCGTCGCGATCAGCCACCAGATGCGGGAGCGCATCGCCGCCGATATGCGCGACTGGGGCCAGCGCGGCATCGCGTTCGGCCATGTCGCGATCAACGCGGCGGAAGCCGAGTTCCAGGGCGACGATTACGCGGAGCGAATGAGCGCCTGGCTCGCGATGAATGACTTCTCGCCGGCGTTGCTCCAGATCGAGATCACGGAATCGGTCTTCCTGGGCCATCAGAGCAGCAAGGTCGCGACGGCGCTGCGCCGGCTGTCCGCCGCCGGCATCGCGATCGCGCTCGACGATTTCGGGACGGGCTACGCCTCGCTGACCCATCTCGCGCGCCATCCCGTCGACTGGATCAAGATCGACCGCAGCTTCGTCAGCGACATCGCGTCGAGCCGCAAGGCGGCGACGATCGTCGAAGCCTTGGCGGCGCTGGCGCGCAGCCTTCAGCTCGGCATCGTCGCCGAGGGCGTCGAGACACCGGCGCAGCTCGAGTTCCTGCGCGAGCACGGCTGCACTGTCGGCCAGGGCTACCTGTTCGCCAAGCCGATGCCGGGCTCGCGGGTCTCGCACTTCATGCGCGGCTGGCTCGAGCCGCGCGACGGCCTCCAGCTTCGCGCCACCGGCTGACGGGCGCGCTCCGTCACCCGCGAGCAAGCGGGAGAAGCAAGGCCTCGATAGCCCGCGCGGCGTAGGCGGCCCGGGGCGGTCTCACGCCGAAGCGTCTCCGCCCGGTCGTCCAGCCGAGCCCGCACGGCGTCGACGATCAGGCCGCTGGCATGATATGGCCGGCACAAATCGGCGTGGGTGCGCGACGGTGCGTCCGGCAGAGCGGTGAGCGCCACGACGCCAACGGAGCATCGTAGGCTTCGCCATTCACGGCATCCCTGAACAGGTGATGCGTACCTGTGTACAATAAAGCGGGCCGGCCGCAAAGCATTCCTTTGTCATAGAGGCTTACGCGTCATGATCGGTCACTGCCCGATATTTGTCTCTTCTTATCCTTTAGTCTGTGGGCGAGCCCGATCTTGTCCACTTATCGAAAAGTCTTCGGATCGGCCGTCGTCGACCTCGGCTGGAGATCCGGACAGGCGCCGCGACGCGAGGCGCGCGTGACGTCGCCTGAGCAAGGCGGCCGCCCGCGCATCGCGATCGTCGGCGCCGGCCCGGCCGGGCTGATGGCCGCCGAGGTCGCGGCGCGGGGCGGCGCGGCCGTCACGATCTACGAGCGGATGCCGTCGGCCGGCCGCAAGCTGCTGCTCGCCGGGCGCGGCGGGCTTAACCTCACCCATGGCGAGGACGCCGACGCTTTTCTCGCGCGCTATGGCGCCGGCGCCGACCCGCTGCGCGCGTCGCTCGCCGCCTTCGACGCGGACGCGTTGCGCCAATGGTGCGTCGACCTCGGCATCGAGACGTTCGTCGGCACGAGCGGCCGCGTGTTTCCCGCGAGCTTCAAGACCTCGCCGCTGCTGCGCGCCTGGCTGCGCCGGCTCGCGGCCGCGGGCGTGCAACTGGCGCCTCGCCACGAGTGGCGAGGCTTCAATGAGGAGGGCCGCCTTTGCCTCGCGACGCCCGATGGCCCGCTTGCGATCGCGGCGGATGCGGTCGTGCTGGCGCTCGGCGGCGCGAGTTGGCCGCAGCTCGGCTCGAACGGCGCCTGGGTCGAGGCGCTCGCGGCGGCCGGCGTCGACATCGCCCCGCTCGAGCCGGCCAACTGCGGGTTCACGGTCGCCTGGTCCGACGTGTTTCGCGACCGGTTCGAGGGGGCGCCGCTGAAGGCGGTCGCGCTCGATGTCGCCGGGCGGCGGGCGCGCGGCGATCTCGTCGTCACGCGCGCCGGCCTCGAGGGTGGCGCGATCTACGCGCTGGCGCCCGAGCTTCGCGCCGCGATCGCCGCCGACGGCGCGGCCATGCTGCATATCTCGCTGCGGCCCGATCTCGCCACGGACGGGCTCGCGGCGCGGCTCGGGCGACGCGCCCGCAAGGATCCGCTGACGAACGCGCTGCGCAAGACGCTCGGTCTCGCGCCGGTGGCGGTCGGGCTGCTGCGCGAGGCGACACTCGCGGCCGGCGAGGACCTCGCCGGCATGGCCGCCGCCGACCTCGCGCGGCTCGTCAACGCGGTGCCGGTCCGGCTCGCGGCGCCGATGCCGATCGCGCGGGCGATCTCGAGCGCGGGTGGCGTGCGCTTTGCCGGCCTCGACGCAACGCTGATGCTGGACGTCCGGCCGGGCGTGTTCGTCGCCGGCGAGATGCTGGACTGGGAGGCGCCGACCGGCGGCTATCTGTTGCAGGCCGCCTTCTCGACGGGCGCGGCAGCGGGGCAGGGCGCGCTCGCCTGGGCGGATGGCCAGGGAAAAATTTCGCCCGATGCCGCAACCAAAGTCGAGGCAGACGCATTCCAATAACGAACCCTGGTGCTTTCGGGCATAGGTTTGGGGCCACCGCGCGGAATGCGAAACCTGCGGTGGCCCTTTCTACGTCTAGCCGATCCTTTTTGACGACCGTTTATTGGATTGGCAGCGCCGTCTCGGCCTTCAAGCCTTCCAGCGCGAACCGCGATTTGACGCTTTTCAGGGGCGCTAGAGCGACCAGCTTCTTGTAGAAGCCATCGAAGGCCGCCGTGTCGCGCACCACCACGCGCAGGATGTAATCGACGTCGCCGGCCATCCGGTAGAAATCCATGACCTCGGTCATCGCGGAGACGTCGATGGCGAACTTTTCCTGCATCGCGGCGGAATGGTCGCCCACTTCGATCGACACGAAGACGGTGATGCCGAGCCCGAGCTTGGTTTGATCGAGCAGCGCGATCTTGCGCTTGATGACGCCGGTCTGCTCGAGGCGCTGCAGGCGCTTCCAGCACGGCGTCTGCGACAGCCCGACCCGGTTGGCGATCTCGCCGATGGCGAGCGAGGCGTCGACCTGGACGATCGCGAGAATGCGCTTGTCGATGGCGTCGAGCGGCTTTGGTTCGGGCATCGGGATAATCCTCGTCGTAAGCGCCGCCCGCGGCGCGCCCTTCGTGAGGAGAAACTTATTCTCCGGAAGCTGTCAACGATATGACGCGCCGCCAGCCCGCACGCCGCGACCGCGCCGTGTCGCCAGGGTTTCGCGGTCCCCCTACAGGCGGGGAGGGCGTCGGGTCCGGGATAGCGTCGAGTCCGGCGGCGGCACGCCGTAGTCGAACTCGAAATCCCTCCGGGTCCTCGTCGGGCCGGGTCGATCGCAGCCGTTGCGCATAGGCACGCTTCACCGCCCGCTCGTCGGCGTCCTCGTCGAGCCCGAGCGCGGCGAACGGCGACATCAGGCCAGCTCCTATGGCTTCGGCACGCCGATCGGGCGCGGGGTCCATGGTGGGACGCCGCCCGTGCTCGGTTTGGCGCCGAGCGCGGAGAATGGCGCCGAGCCCGGCGCGATGGTTTTGACCTTCTTGTAATCGTTCTTGATGTCGCGCGCGGTCGACTTGAGACTGTTCATCTCGTCGCTCACCGAATCCGTGAAGCGCGAGAGCAGCAGGTCGCAGGTGGCGATGGTCGCCTCGGCATCGCCCAGATGCTCGAGCGCGTCGGCCTTGTTGATCATCGCCTTCGCGGCCTGGATGTCGAGGCTCTGTTTGCCGAGATAGTCGTCGCCCGTGCGGCCGAGGCGGTCGATCAGCTTGGTCATGATCGGAACGACGGCGCGTTACTGCCCGGCGTTCGCATGCAGATAGGCCCACTTGTTGACCAGCACCACTCGTCGAGGTCGTCGGGCGCGATGTTGGCGTCGCGCAACGCCCGCTCGAGCGGCTGCCGCAGCCGCTGCGCCAGCGGCTCGGCGAGGCCGGCGAAGCGAATCTCGTCGATCGCCCAGGGCCGCGCCTCGCCGCCGATCGTCAGATCGGTCTTCGCCTCGCCCTGATGCGTGAGCGCGACCTTCAGCCCCTCCAGCCGGCGCAGCAGTTGCGCCCGCTCGCTGGCCACCAGGGCCGCGGGGTCGAAGCCAAGGTCGGCCGCGGCGGCATCGACCAGGATGCCGAGAAAATCCTCGCCGCCGAGGTAATTGTCGCCGGCGCTGGCGTGGACCTCGACGACCCCTTCGAAGATCTCGATGATCGACACGTCGAGCGTCCCGCCGCCGAGATCGAACACGAGGAAGCGGCCGCCGTCGGGCCGTGCCTGCAGTCCGTAGGCGAGGGCGGCGGCGGTCGACTCGTTGATCAGCCGCTCCACCTTGATGCCGGCGAGCTCGCCGGCGATGCGGGTGGCGCTGCGCTGGGCGTCGAAGAAATACGCCGGCACGGAGATCACCGCCTCGTCGACCGTCTCCCCGGTCGCCGCCTCGGCGTCGGCGATCAGGCTGCGCAGCACCAGCGCCGAGAGCTGCTCCGGGCGTAGCTGCCGGCCGCCGAGATCGGTCTGCCTTGGGGCTGCCCATCCAGCGCTTGAAAGCGGCGACGCTGCGATCGGCATGGGTGATCAATCGGTCGCGGGCACCGGCGCCGACGATGACGCCTCCTCCTTCGTCGATGCTGACCGCCGACGGCGTCAGATGATGGCCGGCCGAGTTCGTGAACAGGATCGGCCCCGTCTCGCCGTAGGCGCCGACGAGCGAGTTCGTCGTGCCGAGGTCGATGCCGACGATCATGATCACCTCGAACAGGGTTGGGCCGAAGCCCGACACGTAAGGCGATCTCGGCAGCGGCCAAGTCTACGCTGCGAAGAGTGACAATCAAACCCGATTGCGCGATAGATGGAGCCGATGGCCGTGCGACGGTCTACGCAAGATCCCGTCGGCGGCGGCTCTCAAGGCAACGGCTCGGCTGACGCGGCCCAAACCGCTCAGCGTCGCCCGCAATTTCGCTGACGCGCCTCGAAAAATTTTTCCCGACCTCCTGCCGAGGCCGAGCCTTGCTAAGCCGCGCCATCTGCGACACTTTCCGCGCCAACGAGACAGCGGGCGGATACCCGTTGCGGAAGCGGGTGGAAACGTTGGACGTCCGATGGCGTGCCGCGCGCGTTGGCGAGCAGCGATCCCGACGTCATGGCGAGGACTGAAGATCTGACATGAAGCATTCGATTGTCTTTTTGGATCGCGAGACGCTCGTCGCGGATCTGCGCAAGCAAGCCTTCGAGCACGACTACGTGGAGCACGAGGCGACCGGGCCGGACGAGATTGTCGAGAAGCTCAAGGACGCGACGATCTGCGTGACGAACAAGGTGCCGATGCGCGCCGAGACGCTCGCGCAGCTGCCCAATCTGAAGCTGATCGCGGTCGCCGCCACCGGCACCGACGTCATCGACAAGGCCGCCGCCAAGGAGCACGGCATCGCCGTCGTCAACATCCGCAACTACGCGTTCAATACCGTGCCCGAGCACGTGATCGCGCTGATGTTTGCTTTGAAGCGCAATCTCGTCGGCTACGCCAACGACGTGAAGCAGGGCGTGTGGAGCAAGTCGCGCCAGTTCTGCTTCTTCGATCACACCATCAACGACATCGCCGGCGCGACCATGGGCATCGTCGGCTATGGCGCGATCGGCAAGTCGATCGGCAAGCGCTGCGAGGCGCTCGGCATGAAGGTCATCGCCTACGACGTGATGCCCCAGGACGGGCTCGTCGACCTCGACACGATCCTGCGCGAGAGCGACGTGATCACGCTGCACGCCCCGCTGACGCCGGAGACGCGCAACATGATCGGCGCCGACGAGCTGCGAAAGATGAAGACCACCGCGATCCTCATCAACACGGCGCGCGGCGGCCTCGTCGACGAGGCGGCGCTGGCCGCGGCGCTGATGTCGGGCGAGATCGCCGGCGCCGGCTTCGACGTGCTGACGGAGGAGCCGCCGAAGAACGGCAACGTGCTGCTCGACCCTTCGATTCCAAACTTGATCATCACGCCGCACGTGGCCTGGGCCAGCCGGGAGGCGATGCAGGTGCTCGCCGACCAGCTCGTCGACAACATCGATGCGTTCGTCGACGGCAAGCCGCAGAACGTCGTCGTGTGATCGGCCGCCAGACCGTTCGGACGGCTTGATCCGCCACGTCCGCACGCCACAACAAGCCATAAGCAAAGCCAAAGCCGCGAACGTCTAGGGAGAACGCGTCACCATGGATATCCACGAGTACCAGGCCAAGGAGATCCTGGCCAAGGCCGGTGTCGGCCTGGCGCGCGGCGCCGTCGCCCACAGCGCCGAGCAGGCCGTGTATGCCGCGACCGAGCTCGGCGGCTGGAAATGGGTCGTCAAGGCGCAGATCCACGCCGGCGCGCGCGGCAAGGCCGGCGGCATCAAGCTCTGCCAGACCTACCACGAGGTCCGCGAGGCGGCCGAGGGCATGCTCGGCAAGACGCTTGTCACGCATCAGACCGGGCCCGAGGGCAAGCCGGTGCAGCGCGTCTACGTCGAGGTGGCGGATCCTTTCGAGAAGGAATTCTACCTCGGCTTCGTGCTAGACCGGAAAGAGGAGCGCGTCCGCGTCATCGCCTCGAAGGAAGGCGGCATGGAGATCGAGCAGATCGCCAAGGACAAGCCGGAGTCGCTCATCACCGTGATCGTCGAGCCCGCCGTCGGCATGCAGAACTTCGAGGCGCGCGAGATCGCCTTCAAGCTCGGCTTCAACATCAAGCAGGTGCAGAGCGCCGTGCGCACCATCCTCGGCTGCTATCGCGCCTTCCGCGATCACGACGCGACGATGCTGGAGATCAACCCGCTCGTCATCACCAAGGACAACCGCATCATCGCGCTCGACGCGAAGATGAGCTTCGACGACAACGCGATGTTCCGGCAGCGCAAGATCGCCGACATGCACGACCCCGCGCAGGAGGACCCGCGCGAGGCCCAGGCGGCCGAGCACCAGCTCAACTATGTCGGCCTGGAGGGGACGATCGGCTGCATCGTCAACGGCGCCGGCCTCGCGATGGCGACGATGGACATGATCAAGCATGCCGGCGGCGAGCCCGCGAATTTCCTGGACGTCGGCGGTGGCGCCTCGGCCGAGCGCGTCGCGACGGCGTTCCGCCTCGTCCTGTCGGACAGGAACGTGAAGGCCGTGCTGGTCAACATCTTCGCCGGCATCAACCGCTGCGACTGGGTCGCCCAGGGCGTCGTCAAGGCCGTGAAGGAGACCAAGCTCTCCGTCCCATTGGTCGTGCGTCTCGCCGGCACCAACGTCGAGGCCGGCCGCAAGATTCTCGAAGAGAGCGGCATCGCGCTGCACACCGCCGACAGCCTGACGCAAGCGGCCGAGATCGCCGTCAAGGTTGCCGGCCAGCACCAGCCCGCCGCGGCCTGAGGGAGGACGCCATGAGCATTCTGATCGACGAAAAGACGAAGATCATCATCCAGGGATTCACGGGCGACAAGGGCTCGTTCCATGGCAAGGAGGCGATCGAGTACGGCACCAACGTCGTCGGCGGCGTCACCCCCGGCAAGGGCGGCCAGACGCATCTCGGCCTGCCGGTATTCAACACGGTTAAGGAAGCCGTCGAGGCGACCGGCGCCGAGGCCTCGATCACCTTCGTCGCGCCGCCGTACTGCGCCGACGCGATGATGGAGGGCGCCGACGCCGGCCTGAAGCTGATCTGCGCGATCACCGACGGCATTCCCGCGCAGGACATGATGCGCGTGAAGCGCTACCTGCGCCGCTACCCGAAGGACCGCCGCACCATGCTGGTGGGACCGAACTGCGCCGGCATCATCTCGCCCGGCAAGGCGATGCTCGGCATCATGCCGGGCAACATCTACGCCAAGGGGACGATCGGCGTCGTCTCGCGCTCCGGCACGCTCGGCTACGAGGCGGCGGAGCAGCTGAAGGCGCTCGGGCTCGGCATCTCGACCTCGGTCGGCATCGGCGGCGACCCGATCAACGGATCGTCCTTCGCGGACCATCTCGCCCTCTTCGAGGAGGATCCGGAGACGGACGCCGTGCTGATGATCGGCGAGATCGGCGGACCGCAGGAGGCGGAAGCCGCCGAGTGGGTGCAAAACAACATGAAGAAGCCGGTCGTCGGCTACGTCGCCGGTCTCACCGCGCCGAAAGGCCGCCGGATGGGCCACGCCGGCGCGATCATCTCGGGCGCCGGCGACAGCGCCGCCGAGAAGTCGAAGATCATGGAAGGCTTCGGCCTCACCGTCGCGCCGAGTCCGGGCGAGCTCGGCTCGACGATGGCCAAGGTGCTCGAGCGGCACAGGAAGGCAGCCTAGCCGCGAGGTCCTTCTCCCGCGTCGCGGGAGAAGGCCACAAGCTCCCGCTTGCGGGAGAATGTAGACCGCGCAGCGGGGTCGGATGAGGGGACTCTCCGCCTCGCTTACCAAAGTCACTCGAGCGGCACGACTCCTCATCCGACCCGACTTCGTCGGGCCACCTTGTCCCGCAAGCGGGAGAAGAAAGATCCAAGAAACCCCGAAGGAGGACCCATGAGCTTCACCCTGATCGACCAGGCGACGCCGCGCCTGCACCGCTCCGAACTGGCCGTACCCGGCACCAATACCGGCATGTTCGAGAAGGCGGCGAAGGGCGACGCCGACATCATCTTCCTCGATTGCGAGGACGCGGTCGCGCCCGACGACAAGGAGCAGGCACGCTCGAACATCGTCCAGGCGCTGAACGACGTCGACTGGGGCACCAAGACAATGATGGTCCGCATCAATGGTTTGGATACGCACTTCTGGTACCGCGATGTCGTCGACATCGTCGAGAAGTGCCCGCGGCTCGACATGATCCTGATTCCCAAGGTCGGCGTCGCCTCCGACGTCTACGCCGTCGACGCCCTCGTCTCGAGCATCGAGATGGCGATGAAGCGCGAGAAGAAGCTCGGCTTCGAAGTCCTGATCGAGACCGCGCTGGGCATGGTCAATTGCGACGCGATCGCCCAGGCCTCGAAGCGCAACGAGGCGATGAGCTTCGGCATCGCCGACTACGTCGCCTCGACGCGTGCCCGCACCACCTCGATCGGCGGCGTGCATCCGGACTACGGCGTGCTCACCGACAAGGAAGAGGGCCAGGAGCGCGGCTACTTTTGGGGCGATCCCTGGCACTACGCGCTATCGAAGATGATGCTCGCGTGCCGCGCCTATGGTTTGCGTCCGATCGATGGGCCGTTCGGCGATATCCAGGACCCGGAGGGCTACCAGGCCGCCGCGCGCCGCGCCGCGGTGCTCGGTTACGAGGGCAAGTGGGCGATCCATCCGAGCCAGGTCGGGCTCGCCAACGATGTCTACTCGCCGTCCGACGCAGAGGTCACGAAGGCGCGGCGCATCCTCGAGGCGATGACCAAGGCGGCGAAGGAAGGCAAGGGCGCGGTGTCGCTCGACGGGCGTTTGATCGACATCGCCTCGATCCGCATGGCGGAAGCGCTGATCAAGAAGGCCGATGCCATCGGCACGCCGATACCGGCGAAATCGGCGGCTTAGGCCGGAGCCGACCAGGCGCGGCGACACTAAAAAGCCCGCGCGGTAGACGCGCGGGCTGAGATATTAGATGCTTGGACTGATGTCGGACGACGTCCCTTACATCTTCTTTTCCATCATCATCTTCTTCTTCATCATCATTTTCTTTTTCATCATCATCTTCTTCGACATCTTCTTGTGCATCATCATGTGATGCTTCATCATTGGCTTCTTCATCATCGGCTCGGCCATGGGCGCGGCCATCGGCGCGGGCGCCGGGGTGAAGATGTGGAAGGGGTCGAGATCGAGGCCGCTGCCACCAAGACCGGGAAGCTGCAGATCCTGCGCGAACGCCGGGGCGGCGACCATCATGAGCGCGCCCGCGAGCGCGATCGACTTGAACTTAGAGACCATACCAAGCTCCTCCTAGAGCATGTTTGAGCCACGAAACGGCCAAAGATCGAAATATCGGTCCGCCACCTTTCTGTCGAGCGACGAGCCGATCGAGGGTAAAGAGAACACGCGACCGAAACCTTCCGGCAACACCTGCGTCTTTTCTGGGGCGCGGTAGACATCTCGATCTCAAACGGCTGCGGCGTGGTCGCCGGAACAAGCGTGCCAGCCGGGCGCGCGGATGACGGTGGGGAGCCCGGCCTGGCCGTCGGTTCAGGCCGCGGCGCGCACGCGACCGTTCGGCTCCAGGACGTCGGCGCTCGCCCAGACTGGCACGATCGCGCCGGCCGCCTCGATCCGCCCGATGAAGGCTGGCAGCCGCAGGTGCTGGTCGGACGTGACCGAGACGGGAAAGCCGCTCGGCGCGTCGATCCGCATGCCGGCCATCGCGGCCCGAACCGCGCGCGGATCCGTCGAGCCGGCGCTCCTGACGGCCTCGCACCAGAACGAGAAGCCGAGAAAGGTCGCTTCCATGGCGTCGCTGGCGACGGCGCCCGCGTCGCCCTTGATCCGGCGCCACGTCGCGATGAAGCGCTCGTTCTGGGGGTTCTTAAGGCCGTGCAGGTAGTTCCAGGCGACGTAATTGCCGGCCGCCGCCGGGCCGAGCGCCGTGGTCTCGGCCTCGCCGATCGTCAGGCACAGCGTCGGGATGCGCGCGGCCTTGATCCCGCGTCGCGCCAGCTCGCGGAAATAGCGCACGGTCGCGTCGCCGCTCAGGGTCGAGACGACGGCGAGGCGACCGCCACGTCCCGCGGCGACGATCTTGCCGACCGCGGCGGCGAGACCGGCGCCGTCGCCCGGCACGACGAGATCGAGCAGGACGGTGCCGCCGATCGTCGCCGCGTGGCGTGTCAGCACCTCATGCGTGCCGCGCGAATAGGTCGTCGGATGACCGATCAGCACCAGCCGCTGGTAGCCCGCGCCGATCAGGAATTCGATGCCGGGGAACGCCTGCTGCCGCGCCGTGCCGCCGGTGTAGACCACATGCGGCGAGGCCCCGCCGCCCTCGTATTGGCACGGGTAGAACAGCAGGCCGTCACGCGCGGCGAGCTCCGGGATCGTCTCGAGCCGCGATTGCGACGACCAGCAGCCGAAGATGGCGCCGGCGCCGCGCTCGAGGAGGGCGCGCGCGCCCTCGGCGTGGGCGCGCGGCTGGGCCAGCGGGTTGACGATGAGCGCCTCGAGCGGGCGCCCGAGCAGGCCGTCGGCGCGGTTCACTTGGTCGACGAGCCCGATCAGCAGGTCGTGCAGCGGGCGTTCCTCGGTGGTCAGCGTGCCCGAGAGCGAATGCAGGATGCCGATCTTGATCGAGCCCGACGCGAGGTCCTGGAAATAGGTCTTGAAGGAGGCGACGAGGTTCTCGGAACGACCCATCAGCGTCCGCGCGTTGTCGAGCACGGAGCGACCGGCCAGCTCGATCTCGCCGACACCGGCGGCGAGGTTGGGCATGGCGAGCGAGACGCGCCGCGCCACCGCGTCGGCATCGGCGCCGATCTGCCCGATGACGGCCGTGCTGTCCGACAGCGTGCCGGTGAACGATGTGCTCGTCTCGATCAGCGACGCGACGCGACCGATCACGGCGTCGATCATCGTCGAGGTTTCCTTGACCGCGCCCTGGATCACCTCGATCTGCTGGTTGATCGTCACCGTGGCGCTCTCGCTGCGGGTCGCGAGCGCCTTCACCTCGCTGGCGACGACGGCGAAGCCGCGCCCGGCCTCGCCGGCCCGCGCCGCCTCGATCGTCGCGTTCAGCGAGAGCAGGGCGGTCTGCGAGGCGACCGAACGGATCACATCGACGATCGTCGAGATCTCCTGGCTCGCCCATTTGAGCCCATCGATCGAGTCGCGGACGCGGCGCAGGTCCGTGAGCGTCGCGGACGATTCTCGATCCGAGGCTTCGATCTGACCCGAGGTCGTGACGACGATCTCGGCGAGCCGCGCGGCTGCGTTCGACACCGCCCGGACGTCGCCGGCCGACGCGTCGACCGCCTGGCACGCGGTCTGCGCATCGCGCAGCAGGCCGGCGTTATGCGCGGCAAGCCCCTCGACCGTGGTGCAGATCTCGGTCCCGCGCGCGGAAAACTGCGCGAATGCCTCACCGACCGAGGCGTGGAACCGCGTCGTGAAGAACTCGGCACCGTCGCGGCGGACGCGCGTCTCCGCCAGGATGCGCCGCTGGTCGGCGATCGCCGCGTCCGCCTCGATGAGGTCGCGTCGCATGCGTTCGCCGGCGGACGCGATCTCGGCGCAGGTCGGATTGCGCAACCACGACTTATGGAAACCCTCGTATCGGTCGCCTTCCGCGATCAGGCGCAGGGTGCGGGCGGCCCGGTCCACCTGCACGATGCCGAGGACCCAGGCCGCCGCGGCGATGCCGATCGCGGCGGCGACGATGAGGCTATCGCTCTCGAGGGCCGCCGCGATCAGGCACACCAGCGCAAGCGAGCGAATCGCATTGCAGCGGGCGGTCACGAAGAGGCGGCGGAGGACTTTTGCCATGGGTGCCGATCGAGTTAGTCGATCGTCATTATGATGACTTGGTGGTTAAGAAGATTTTAATGGTTAACAGTATCGCGACGACTGCATGGAAAATAGTCATTTCCATGAAAAGAATAGTCAATTTCGGTTCTTTACCAGGGTGAATTCCGCGACGTCGTCGCCTGCGTCGATGGATACGAGCGTGTGACCATCCTCGCGCGCGAGATTTGGGATGTCGATCGTCGCGAGCGGATCGGTACATAGGACCAGCAGCACCTGGCCGACCGACAGCCGCCGCATCGCCTTGCGCGTGCGCAAGACCGGCATCGGGCACTTGAGCCCGCGCAGGTCGAGCTCGATCGGGCGTTTGTCTTCCATCGAGCGATGCTATAGCCGCCGCGCTGGAATTCCCGCAAACGGGACCCATGGAGATCGAGATCATGTCGTCCGTCACCGATCACGACTTGCTGGTCGTCGCCAAGTTCGGGCCGAAGGCGGACGCCAATGTCGCCAGCGCCGCGCATGCGACGGGCGCTGACCTCGGGCGACTCGCCGCCATCGCCGCGGCACGCGCGGGCTGCCGCATCCTCGATCTCGGCTGCGGCGGCGGCCACGTCAGCTTCGCTGTCGCGCCGCACGCCGCGGAGGTCGTCGCCTACGATCTCTCGGACGAGATGCTGGCGGCGGTGCGCGCGGAGGCCGAGCGCCGTGGGCTCGGCGCGATCCGCACCGTGCGGGGCGGCGCCGAGACGCTTGCCTTCGAGGATGCGAGCTTCGACCTCGTGATGACGCGCTTCAGCGCGCATCACTGGGGCGATCTCCCCGGCGCGCTCGGCGAGATGCATCGTGTCGTCAAGCAGGACGGCCTCGTCGTCGTCGTCGACACGATCTCGCCGGAGGCCGCACACCTCGATGCGTTCCTCAACCGGATCGAGCTGCTGCGCGATTCCTCGCATCTGCGCAATCGAACGGTCGTGGAATGGGAGCGCGCGCTCGGCGATGCCGGCCTGCGTCCGTCGCAGCCGACCCTGTCGCGCCTGCGGCTCGACTTCGCCGCTTGGGTCGCACGGATCGGCACGCCGGACTCCGACGCGCGCGCGATCCTCGCGCTCGAGGCCGCGGCACCCGCGGACGTGTCGGCGCATTTCGCCCTCGAGCCGGACGGCTCCTTCACGATCGACGTGATGCTGATCGAGGCGTGCCCGCGCGAGGGCTTGGTTTGAAGGTCATCGGGTTCGCCGGCTGGAGCGGCGCCGGCAAGACGACGCTTCTCGTCAAGCTGATCCCGGCGCTTACGGCCAAGGGTCTCACCGT
The DNA here is from genome assembly GCA_965214415.1 of uncultured Lichenihabitans sp. Classification (GTDB taxonomy): domain Bacteria; phylum Pseudomonadota; class Alphaproteobacteria; order Rhizobiales; family Beijerinckiaceae; genus RH-AL1. The sequence continues at coordinate 2,631,064 of CBDCBQ010000003.1, read as the reverse complement.
CTCGACGATCAAGCATGCCCACCATGCCTTCGACGTCGACAAGCCGGGCAAGGATTCCCACGAGCACCGCCAGGCTGGCGCGCGCGAGGTGCTCGTCACGTCGGCCAACCGCTGGGCTCTGATGCACGAGCTACGCGGCGCGCCGGAGCCATCGCTGCACGAACTGCTCGCCCACCTCGCGCCGGTCGACTTCGTGCTGATCGAGGGATTCAAGCGCGACGCGCACGACAAGATCGAGGTGCACCGGGTCGGCAATGCCAAGCCGTTCCTGTTTCCGAACGATCCAAGCATCGTCGCGCTGGCCTCGGACGCGCCGCCGCCATTCGGCCCGCCGCGCGTACACCTGGACGACATCGAGGCGATCGCCGCGCTGGTCGCCGCGCGTGCGGTGCCGCTCGACGAGGTTGCGCGCCGCCTCGCCGCCGCGTCGCCCGCGAGGGCTACGACTTAGGACCTAGCCACAGTGAGGCGAACCCGCCTCCGCGAAGTGGGGAGGGGCGGAAGGCGGTGGAAGGGCCGAATGCTTCAGGCCGGCAGCGCGGCCTTGGCGCGCTCGACGATGGCGGCGAACGTCGCCGGCTCGCGGATGGCGAGGTCGGACAGGACCTTGCGGTCCATCTCGATGCCGGCCTTGTTGAGCCCGTCGATGAAGCGGGAATAGGTCATGCCCAGCTCGCGGACGGCGGCGTTGAGGCGCTGAATCCACAGCGAGCGGATCGTACGCTTCTTCACCTTGCGGTCGCGCGTCGCGTATTGCATCGAGCGATCGACGGCCGCCTTCGCGGTACGGATCGTGTTCTTGCGACGGCCGTAGAAGCCCTTCGCGGCGTTCAGTGTCTTCTTGTGCTTGGCGTGAGCGGCGACGCCGCGCTTGACGCGAGCCATGGTGATCTCCTGGATTTGGAACGAGGGTGGACGGGCGAAAAAGGCTTCAGCTGTTGGGCAGGAAGTACTTCTTCACGTTGTCGCCGTCGGTCTTGAACAGCACGTTGGTGCCGCGCAGGTTGCGGATCTGCTTGTTGGTCCGCTTGATCATGCCATGGCGTTTGCCGGATTGCGCGTAGATCACCTTGCCTGTGCCGGTGATCTTGAACCGCTTGGCGGCGCCCGACTTCGTCTTCAACTTGGGCATTTCGGTCTCCGCGGGCGCTGGGGCCCATCTTGGTTGGGTGGATGCCTCCAGGGCACCCGCGCGCCTGAGCTTGCGCAAAGGCAACGCGAACGATCCGCCACGGCAGCCCTTTCGGCCGGGCGGTTCGAGAGCGCGGGTTATACGCGAGGCGCCGCGAAAGACAAGGTGTGAAAGCGACAGCGCGAAGACATGGCGCGGCGAGTGCCTTATCGTGCGGCGCGGAGCATGGCGCCATGAACATACACGACACGTCGGCGGACAAGCAGGTCGGGCAGGCAACCTTCGAGATGGCCAACCTGCGCCCGACCACCACCGGCCTGCCTTTCATCGTGTTCATCTCGCAAAGGGGCGCGGCCCGGCACGCGGCCCGCGTCGAGGTCGCGGCGGCGCCAAAAGTACGGATCGAGGACATGAGCTCCTTCTCGATCGATCCGTTCAAGCGGCGTGGGGGGCCGGGTCTGTCCGGGCCCGACGAGGCGGCGCTCGGCCGCTGGATCGATCTCAATCGTTTAGCGCTGCTTGCCTATCGGGCCGGCACCATCGAGTACACCGAGGACGCGATCGCGGCCCTCGTGCGGGTTTCCGACCTGGGCGCTTGAAATCGGGTCAGGCCGGCCGCGGATCGATCGGCGCCTCGGGGACGCCGCCGGCCTCGATCGCCTCGCCGGCGGCGAGGCAGAGGTCCTCGCGAAACCGCGCGGCGAACACCTGCACGCCGAGCGGCACGCCGGCCTCGGTGAGGCCGGTCGCCACCGCGAGCGCCGGCACGCCGAGCACGGGCGCCCCGATCATCGGCATCTGCGCGGTCCAGACCCGCTTGAACCCGGCTTCGCCGTCCATGTCGAGATCGTCCGGAAACGGCGGCTCGGCCGAGATCGGCAGCAGCAGGACCGCGTAGCGCTCGAGAAACAGCGACCATTCGCGGACGAGCGTCGCGCGACGCTGCAGCGCCTTCGGAACCGCGTCCGGCGCGAGCCCCTCGGCGACCGACGCGAGGTTATTCAAAAGGCTCAGCAGCCCGGGATCGCCGTCGGCTTCGGCCGCCGCCCGCATCATCTTGTAGGATTCGCCGATCCAAAGCTGCGTCTGCAGATCCGCCGCCTCGCGCAGCGGCGGGATCGCCTCCACCGCATCGACGATCCAGCCCGCGCGTTCGAGGCGACGGCCCGCGTCGACGAGCGCGGCCTTCACCGGCGCCGCCGTGTCGAGCCCGTCCGGCGCGAGGCAGATCGCGGCTCGGAGCGGCACGGCCGGCCCGGTCATCGGCGCGGGCACGTACCACGGGTCGCGCGCGCTTGGCGCCGCCATCGCGGTCAGCGCCAGACGCAGGTCGGCGATCGTGCGGGCGATCGGGCCCGACACCGCCGTCAGCTGGGCACCGATCGTGCGCTCGGGCCCCGACGCATTGAATGCCGGGATGCGGCCGAGCGAGGGCCGCAGGCCGTGCACCCCGCAGGCATAGGCCGGGTAGCGCACCGAGCCGGCGATGTCGGTGCCATGGCCAATCGCGCCGATCCCCGCCGCGACGGCCGCGCCGGCGCCGCCCGACGAGCCGCCCGGCGTCAGTGCCCGGCCGCGCGGATTATACGTGTGGCCGTGCACCTGGTTGCTCGTGAACCAGCGCGCCGACAAAGTGGGTGTGTTGGTGCGCCCGAGGATGATCGCGCCCGCCGCCTTGAAGTTGGCGACGACCGGACTGTCGATCGTCGCGATCGTGTCACGCTGCGCCCTGAGGCCGTTCGTCGTCGCGAAGCCGCGCTGATCGGTGTTCACCTTCGTGGTGATCGGCACGCCGCACAGCGAGCCCGGCCGCGCGCCGCCCGCGAGCGCCGCGTCCAGCGCGTCGGCCTCGGCGAGCACCTCCTCGGGGCGGCAATCGACGATCGCGTTGAGGGCCGGATTGACGGCCTCGAGCCGCGCCAGCGCATCCCGCGCGATCTCGCGTGCCGACACCTCGCGCGCCGCCACCTTCGCCGCGATCTCGCTCGCCGAGAGACGCCAGAGCGCCCGCGATCCGTCCGACGCTCGATCCATGCCCCAACCCTCGTAATCAGCGGCACCGCTTCTGTTGCGGCGTGGCTTTGGCTAAGCTGGCGCGCGACGATCCCGCAACAAGGACCAGCCGATGTTTCCCGCGATCACGGCGTTCTACGCCTCGCTTCTCGCATTGATCTATGTCGGCCTCGCCGGCTGGGTGATCGCCGCGCGCGTGTCCAAGTCGACACTGTTCGGCGACGGCGGCGATCAGTCCATGCTGCGCCGGGTGCGCTCGCACGCGAACTTCATGGAATACGTGCCGATCGCGCTGCTCGTGATCGGCTTTCTCGAGGCCGACGGCGGCAGCCCGACGCTGGTGCGGGTCCTGCTGGTGCTGCTGGTCGTCGCCCGCATCATGCACCCGATCGGCATGTTCGCGGCCGAGAACACGCCGCGACAGTTCGCCTTCCGCGGCGGCGGCATCGTCACGACGCTCTCGATCATCGCGATCGCCGCCCTCGCGCTTCTGGTCCGGCTCGGCTAGGCCGCCGCCTCCAGCGCCTCGCAGACGTCGTCGACGACGCTCTCGACCAGATCGGGGTCGTCGCCCTCGCCCATCACGCGCATCACCGGCTCCGTGCCGGACGGGCGGATGATCAGCCGGCCGCCGGCGCCGAGCCGCGCGCGGCCCGCCGCGACGGCGGCGGCGAGCTTTTCCTCCGGCACCTTGCGACCGGCCTCGAAACGGACGTTCTTGAGGATCTGCGGCACCGGCTCGAAGCGCCGGCAGACCTCGCTGACAGGGCGGCCGCGCCGCTTGACGAGGCCCATCACCTGCAATGCCGCGATCAGCCCGTCGCCCGTCGTCACGTAGTCGGACAGTATGATGTGGCCGGATTGCTCGCCACCGAGATTGTAGCCGTGCTGGCGCATGTGCTCGAGCACGTAGCGATCGCCGACCGCGGTGCGCGCGAGCGACAGGCCGAGCGTGCCGAGGTAGCGCTCCAGCCCGAGGTTCGACATCAAGGTCGCGACGATGCCCGGCTGCGAGAGCCGCCCGTCCTCTTTCCAGTACTCGGCGACCGACGCCATCAGTTGGTCGCCGTCGACCACCTTGCCGAGTTCGTCGACGATGATCACGCGGTCCGCGTCGCCATCCAGCGCGATGCCGATGTCGGCGCGCATCTCGCGCACCTTGGCGACCAGCGCGTCGGGCGCCGTCGAGCCGACGCGGCGGTTGATGTTGAACCCGTCGGGCTCGACGCCGATCGAGAACACTTCCGCGCCGAGCTCCCACAGAGCCTCGGGCGCGACGCGATAGGCGGCGCCGTTGGCGCAATCGACGACGACGCGCAGCCCGTCGAGCGACAGGTGGCGCGGCAGCGTCATCTTGGCGAACTCGATGTAGCGGGCGACCTCGCCGTCGACGCGCTTGGCGCGGCCGAGCTTGTCGGGACGGGCGAGCTTGATCTTGACCTCGCCATCGATCAGCCGCTCGATCTTCGCCTCGATCTCGTCGGAGAGCTTGTAGCCGTCCGGCCCGAACAGCTTGATGCCGTTGTCCTCGTACGGGTTGTGCGAGGCCGAGATCATGATGCCCACGTCCGCCCGCATCGAGCGCGTCAGCATGGCGACGGCCGGCGTCGGCATCGGCCCGAGCAGCAGCACGTCCATGCCGACCGAGGTGAAGCCGGCCTGCATCGCGCTTTCGATCATGTAGCCCGACAGCCGCGTGTCCTTGCCGATGACGGCGCGATGGCGGTGGTCGCCGCGCATGAAGACGATGCCCGTCGCCTGCGCGACCTTCATCGCGAGATCGGGCGTGATCACCCCGTTGGCCTTGCCGCGGATGCCGTCCGTGCCGAAATGCTTGCGTGTCATGAGGGCTTGCTTGTCATGGGGGCTCTTTAGCCACGATGACACGACCATACCATGGCGGCCCGGTTTCCGCCCGGTAACACGCGACATGGTTGAACGCGCGCGTGTCCGGCGGCGGCTTAAAGTTAAGGCGCCGCCGGAACGATTAGTTCATGGCGGTATGCACGCGCTGCCGCTTCACTTTGATCGCGTCGTGAGCGTCGGCCCGCGCCTCCGCCTCGGCGACTGTCACATATAGCAACCTTGTGTTGCATGAACAGCTCGTTTCGCGCGTTGGCGCGAGGAAGCGGATCACGCCGGCATGCCTATGCCGCGTTCTGCGAGCGCACGGCATCCTCGCAGGGCGGTGTCACCTCGGCGGCCTTGATCCAGACTTCGGGGATGTCGAACTCGACGGGACCGTAGGGGCTGCAGAAGGCGACCTCGGCGGCGTCGCGGCCGACGCCGATGCGGATGAGGCCGGCCGGGTCGGCCTTGCGGGTCGCGTCGAACAGGTACCAGCCGCCGCCCGTCGGGCCCTCGAGATAGGCCTCGAACACCGCGTGAAAGTCCGGCGGCGCCAGCTGCGAGGCATAGGCGCTGACATAGCGGGCGGGAATGCCCAAGGTGCGGCAGAGCGCGATCGCCAGATGCGAGAAGTCGCGGCAGACTCCGGCGCGCTGCAGCACCGTGTCCGCCGCCGAGGTCATCGCGTTCGAGACGCCGCCCTCGTAGCTCACGTACTGGTTGATCCAGTTGCAGATGCCGTTGACGCGGGCGTAGCCCTGCGCGAGCTGCCCAAACGTGCTGCGCGAAGCGTTCGAGCTTGTCGGACTGGCAATAGCGGCTGGGAAACAGGTGCGGAATGACGGCCAGAGGCAGCGTGCCGGGCGTCAGCTCGACGACGTTGGCGCCGTCCTCGAGCACCGGCTGCCACTCGACCGTCGCGTGGTACTCGATCTTCAACGCGCCTTGCGGGGCAACGAGGCGGAAATAGCGGTTGCCGCTCTCCGGCATCGTCCAGCGTTCAAGCAGGATCTCGGGCGTGACCGTCAACTGCTCCGCGACGACATGCTGGCCGCCGAACGTCTGCGCCTCGATGTTGAAAAGGAAGGGCGTTGCCGGCCCCTGCGTGCGATAGCCAAGCGTACACCCGAGCTCGAACTGCATGATCACTCCTTGGACGCCGCGTTTTTTGCAAAGGTCGAGCCAGGACCAAGGCGCGGCTTAAGTCTAGATTGCTGACACAACCTGTGGATGTAGGATGCGTGGTGGGGCTGGCGGGGAGATCTGCGTGAACGATCGTCGCACAGCGATGCCGAAGACGATCGCGCGATCGGCGGGTGAAACGTGACGCGCCTGCTCGGTGCCCGCGTCGCGGACGACGGCGGCGGCATCGCGTTTCGGGTGCGCGCCCCGGCGGCGATACGCCTCGAGCTTTGCCTCTACACGACGCCGACGGGCGCCGAGCCGACGCTTCGCCAGACCATGGAACGGTCCGACGATGGCACCTTCGCGACGACCATCGCCGCGTCGACCTCGCTCGCGCAGGGCGCGATCTATTACGGCTACCGCGCTTTCGGACCAAACTGGCCGTACGATGCCGCCTGGCGACCCGGCACGGAGCATGGCTTCTTGACCGATGTCGACGCGAACGGCAATCGTTTCAACCCCAACAAGCTTCTGCTCGACCCCTACGCTTGCGAGATCAGCCATTGCGTGCAGACGCCGGAACACCCCGACCGTAGCGACTATCTCACCGGACCGACGCATCGGCGCACGGACACCGGTCCGTTCGCGCCGAAGGGCATCGTCGTCGTGGCCGACGCCGGCGACGTCGGCGCGAAGCCGACGCATCCGCTCAAGGACGACATCGTCTACGAGGTGCACGTGCGCGGTCTCACCATGGCCGACCCCGAGGTGCCCGAGGCACTGCGCGGCACCTACGCCGGCGCCGCCCTGCGCGCGCCCTACCTGCGCGATCTCGGCGTCACCGCCGTCGAGTTCCTGCCGGTCCACCAGTGCCAGAACGCGCTCAACGACGATCCGGCCTACGCGAGCACCCACAATTACTGGGGCTACCAAACCATGGGCTATTTCGCGCCCGATCGGCGCCACGCGGCGGACCAGTCGCCCGGCGGCGCGACGCGCGAGTTCAAGGCGATGGTGAAGGCATTCCACGCGGCAGGGCTCAAGGTGTTCCTGGATGTGGTTTACAATCACACCGAAGAGGGCGGCATCAACGAGGCGCCGGACGCGCGTACGATCTACGCGTTTCGCGGGCTCGACAACGCGCTGTATTACGAGACCCTGCGCGGGCAAGGCCACGCCGAGCTCTACGAGGACGAGACCGGCGTCGGCCCAAACGTCAATGCCGCCGAGCCGATCGTGCGCGACCTCGTCCTCGATTCGCTCGCCTATTGGTCGCACGATCTCGGCGTCGACGGTTTTCGGTTCGATCTCGCCGCCGTGCTCGGCAACGCCCGCGCCGACGGCGGCTTCCAGTTCGCGCGCGACGACCCCGACAACATCCTGAACCGCGCCGTGCGCGAATTACCCGTCCGCCCGCCCGAGGGCGGCGCCGGCGTCGACCTCATCGCGGAGCCCTATGCCGTCTCGATGGACGCGCAGGAGCAGGGCAACTTTCCGCGCGGCTGGGCGGAATGGAACGACCGCTACCGCGACACGATCCGCGAGTCGCAAAACAAGCTCGGCTTCGTCCCCGTCACGCCGGGCCAGATGGCGACGCGCATCGCCGGCTCGCAGGATCTGTTCGGCGGCAACGGCAGGCGGCCGTGGGCGTCCGTCAATTATGTCGTCTGCCACGACGGCTTCTGCCTCGCCGACCTGCATGCCTTTGACGAAAAACAGAACAACCAGCCCAGTCCGTACGGGCCGTCCGACGGCGGTCGCTCGAGCGGCGACGAGATGGGCTGGGACCATGGCGGCGACATCGTCGCGCAACGCCAAGCGATCCGCACGAGCCTCGCCTTGCTCCTGCTGTCGGCCGGCGTGCCGATGATCACCGGCGGCACCGAGTTCGACCGCACGCAGCACGGCAACAACAACGCCTACAACATGGACACGCACGCCAACTGGCTCGACTGGTCGCTCGCCACGACGAACGCATCGCAGCTCGCCTTCACGCGAAAACTGATCGGCTTTCGTCGCGCGCATCCGGCGCTGCGACCGGCTGACTTCTTCACGGGCAAGCCGCACGACGGCGGCGCGATCGCCGATCTGACTTGGCTGCGGCCGGATGGCGGCGAGATTGACAGCGGCTATTTCGGTGATGCCGGCAACCACTTCATCGCCTGGCAGCTCGACGCGACGACAGCAGGCGCCGCGCGGATCTACGTCGCCTACAACGGGTGGGTCGACCCGATCGAGGCCACGCTGCCATCGCCGCCGGCCGGCGAGAACTGGGCGCTTTCGATCGACACATCCGCCAGCGCGACGGCGTTCGACAACGCCCATGCCGCCGGCGATGAACCGACGCTCGGTAAGCACGTCACGGTCGCCGGACGATCGTGCCTTGTCGCGATCACAAAGACGGCGTGACCAAACTCAAGCCTTAATCGCCGACAGGGTCGCTCGCGGGGGCCTCTTGCCGGCCCTCGCTGTCACCGGCGGGGAACTCGCTCTTCGGACGACGACGGCGGCGCGGGCGCAGATGAAGGTTGCTCTCGTCGGTCGCCTCGGCCGACACCTCGGTCACCGCGACGTCGGGCTGAGCCTGCGGCTCGCTCGGTACGCTCTCCGGCACGGTGCGGGTCGGCGCGGTGATGAAGGCGGGCAGCCCGCTCCCGGCCGGCTCGTCCACGACAGGCTGGCGCGGCTCGCGCGGCTGCGAATTGTCGCGATAGTCGCGCGGCCCACGATTGTTGCGATAGCCCCGGTTGTCGAAATCACGCGGCTGACGCTCTTGGGTTTGACGATCCTGAGCCTGGCGATCCTGACCGTTCCCACGATCCGGCTGGGCACCTTGCCCGTTGCTACGGTCCTGGCCGCGATCCTGACCCTGGGCTCGATCCTGATAGCTTTGGCCACCGCGATCCTGGTAGCCGCGCCCGTTGTCGCCACGCCCGTTGTCGCCACGCCCGTTGTCGCCACGCCCGCTGTCGCCGCGTCCGTTGCGATTGTCGTTCTGGCCGCGCTCGTAATTCTGACGCTCGGGCTGCTGGCGGTCCTGCTGCGGCGGGCGATCCGCCTGCTGCTGCTGCTGCGGGCGTTCGTATTGCGGCTGCGGCTGAGGCTGCGCATGAGGTTGTGGCTGGCGGTCGTAGTTCTGTCGTCCATCGAAGGGCTGCCGGTCGCCGCCGTTGTAGGGTTGTCGCTCCGCGTAGGGCTGCGGCGCCGGCGTCTGCGGCGCGCGCTCGGCTGGCGAGGCGAAGCGGTCGGGCAGGCTCTCGAAATCGTCGTCGCCGTCCTCTTCCGCCTCCGGCTCGCCGGGGGCACGCTGGTAGCCATATGCCGCCTGCTGCTGCGCCTGCTGCGCGGAGGCGATGAGCCGGAAGTAATGCTCGGCGTGCTGGAGGTAGCTCTCCGCCATCACCGGATCGCCGGAGGACTGCGCGTCGCGGGCGAGCTGAAGGTATTTCTCGCCGACGTGGTGCGCCGTCCCGCGAATCTTCACGTCGGGACCGTTCGACTCGTAGGACCGCGTCAAGGGATTCGGGCCCTTGCGACCGCCGCTATTGTTGTTGTTGTTGCGGCCGCGCATACGTTTGTTCTGACCGGGTCTCATCGATGATCCTTGAATGGCATCGGCTCTTAAGTTTGCGAGGCACCGATTGCGCCGGTCGCTTGATGAGAAGTTTGGGATGGGCGGCGCAGCTCATGCCTCGGACAGCGCACCGGATGTGCGCCGCGGACTGACGATCACGTAAGACGCTCGGCTACGCGCTCATGGCGGCCAAACGCTCGACCAAGCGGACCATTCATATCCAACAATGGCAGCTCGACACTCGCAACCCGCAACGTCGCGGTAGAGCGAGATGACTTGGACGTCAACCGCTGCGTCAAGTGACGGCGAGAGACTGTCTTTGAGCGGTATGTACGCGCATTCTCCGCGAACGCCAAGAGCTTTCGTTCTCGATTCATGGAGATGGACGGGATCTTCCGGCGGAGGTGTTGCCTGTGCGTCAGGCCACTTGCCCGATGACGACACGGTCATGGCCGGCGAGGTCCTTCAGGACCCGCGTCTCGACAAGGCCGGTCGCGAGCAGATCCGCCACCATCCGACCCTGATCCCACCCGCACTCGAGCGCGGCGACCCCGCCCGGCACCAGCAGCCCGGCCAGTCGCGGCACGATCGCGCGATAGGCCTCGAGCCCGTCGGTCCCCCCGTCCAGCGCGCGGATCGGGTCGTGCTCGCGCACCTCGCGTGCGAGGCCGGCGATGTCGCCGCTCGGGATGTAGGGTGGATTCGCGACGACGATGTCGTATCGCGCGGCGATAGCGTCGGACCACGATCCACAAACGATGGCGGCCCGGGCGCCGAGCCCCAGCGCGGCGGCGTTAGCGCGCGCGACGCGGCAGGCCGCGAGCGAGCGGTCGATGCCGACACCGTAAGCACCAGGCAGCTCGTCCAGCAGCGCGCAGAGAATGGCGCCGGAGCCGGTGCCGAGATCGAGGATGCGCAACGGCGCATCGCGGCGGCCGCCGACAGCATCCAACACCGCGCCGACGACACCCTCGGTGTCCGGCCGTGGGTCGAGCACGCCCGGCCCGATCGCGAACTGAAGTCCCCAGAATTCGCGGCGCCCGAGGACGCGCGAGACCGGCTCGCCGGACATGCGACGTACCCCCAGCGAGCTGAGGGTGTTCGCGGCGGCCTGGCCGAGCGGCGTCGCGGGATCACGGATGAGGCCGGCATGATCGATGCCGCAGGCGGCCTGGACGAGCAGGCGCGCATCGAGCTCGGCACTGGCGATCCCGACATGCGCGAGCAGCGCGGCCAGCTCGGCGCGGGCGCGGTCCCTCCGCGTCTGCGGCGATAGCTCGGCGGCGAGGCCGGAGTCTCGCGGATGCATGCGCTACGTCTCCGATCGTCGCGCGTCGTCACGCGCGGGGCGTGAGCGGCGCAGCGCAGGCGATAGCCCTGCGATCTGCCATGGCATACATCATGGTCTATCGCGGAGAGGCTTTCATGGACCAGCGAGCCAAGCTCTTCAAGAACGGCCGCAGCCAGGCGGTGCGGCTGCCCGCCGCGTTCCGGTTCGACACCGACGAGGTTTACATCCGCAAGAATCCAGAGACCGGCGACGTCATCCTGTCGCGCAAGCCCACCACCTGGGACGGTTTCTTCGAAGCCTTGCGCGGCGTGGAAATCCCGGGCGATTTTCTGAGCCCCGCGGAGCGGAATCAAACACCGTCGACGCGTGACCCGTTCGACGGCTGGGAGGAGTGAGCCTCACCGCGCTCGACACGAACACGGTGAGCGACCTCGTCAAAGGACATCCCGCCGTGTCGCGGCGGGTGTCGGACGCCCCGGTCGCCCCCACGTGCATCTCGGCGATCACCGAGGCCGAGCTGAGGTTCGGTGTCGTCCGGCGCCCGGACAATGCGCGGTTCCGGCGATCGATCTAGGAGTTCCTCGTGCGCGTCGACATCATGCCGTGGGACAGCACGGCTGCCACGCACGACGCCTCGCTACGGGCAGCGATGGAGCGGATCGGGAGAGCGGCCTCGCGGTCGAGGACTGGACAGCGCCGGCGTAGACCGAACGCTGCGCCTTACGCCACCTGCGCCGCCTTCGTCAGCACGCGCGTCAATCGGGCCGAAAAGCCCGCGGCATCGGCCGGCTTCTCGCCTTCCATCAGGCGCGCCTCGTCTAGCAACAGCCAGACGATGTCCTCGAACGCCGCCCTGTTGGTCGCCTCGACATTGTTGCCCCCGACATTGTTGCCCCCGACATGGGCGGCGAGCGCGCCGATCAGCGGATGCGTCGGGTTCACCTCGAGAACCGGCTTCGTCGCCTGGCCGAGCTGGCCGTGCTCGGCCAGCATTCGCTCGAGCCGCAGATCGAGACCGCGGTCCTGGGCGACGAGACAGGCCGGACTTTCCGACAGCCGGTCCGACGCGCGGACGTCCTCCACCTGGTCGCCGAGTGTCTGCTTCATCAGCGCGAACAGCGAGGCCTGCGCCGGCGTCGCCTCGGCGGATGGCGTCTCCTTGCCCTCAGAGAGCGGGATGTCCTTGATGTCGGACGCGCCCTGCGAGATCGACTTGAACGGCTTGCCCTCGAAGCCGGCCGCGCTGCCGACCCAGAACGCATCGATCGGATCGGGCAGCAGCAGCACCTCGATCCCGCGAGAAGCGAATCCCTCGAGCTGCGGGCTTGCCTGCAGGCGCTTCAGGTCCTCGCCGAGCATGTAGTAGATCGACGTCTGGTTCTCCTTCAGCCCCGCCACGTAGTCGGCCAGCGTGCGCTTGCCGTCGGGGTGGCTCGAGGTGGCGAAACGGGCGATCTTGTAGATCGCGTCGCGGCGCTCGGGATCCTCGTAGAGACCCTCCTTGATGACGCCGCCGAAGTTCTCCCACACCTGGTCGAACTTCTCCTTGTCGCTCTCGGCGAACTTTGTGAGCTCCTGGACGATGCGATTGGCGACACCCTTCTTGATGGCCGCGAAGACGGCGCTTTCCTGGATCAGCTCGCGCGAGACGTTGAGCGGCAGGTCGGCCGAATCGACGACGAGGCGCACGAAACGCAGCCAGTTCGGCACGATCTCGGCGTCCGACGAGATCAGCACGCGGCGCACGTAGAGCTTGGCCTTTCCCTTGCGGCCGGGATCGAACAGGTCGAACGGGCGCGAGCCCGGCACGAAGGCGAGCACCGTGTACTCGTGGCGGCCCTCGGCGCGCCAGTGCACGGTCAGTGCCGGTTCGTCGAACTGGCCGGCGAGATTGTTGTAGAACTCCTTGTATTGCTCCGGCGTCACCGCGCTCTTCGGCTTCGCCCATAATGCCGTCCCCTCGGACAAGCTCTTTGGCTCATCGGCCGCCGCCTCGAGCATATTGATCGGCACGGCGATGGCGCCGGAGTGCTCGCGGACGATCCGCTCGAGCGTGTAGGGCTCGAGGTAGCTTTGCGACTCGTCGTTCAGATGCAGCGTCACCCGTGTGCCACGCACCGGCGCTGCGTCGAGCCCGAGCGGCGCGATCGCGTAGGAGCCCTTGCCGTCGGAGGTCCAGCGGTAGGCGAAGTCGCCGCCGGCGCGCCGCGTGTCGACCTCGACCTCGTCCGCCACCATGAAGGCCGAGTAGAAGCCGATGCCGAACTGGCCGATGAGGTCGGACGCCTTTTCGGACGTCTCGCCCTCATCCTTCGTCCTGTCCTGCGTCGTGCCCTTGCTCGCGGCGATCTTGTCGAGGAAGGCGCGGGTGCCGGACGAGGCGATCGTCCCCAGGGCGCCGGTCAGATCCTGCTCGGACATGCCGATGCCGTTGTCGGAGACGGATAGCGTCTTGGCGTCCTTGTCGATGGCGATCGTGATGCCGAATGGCTGGCCGTCCTGGACGAGGGCCGGCTCGGCGATCGATTCGTAGCGCAGCTTCTCGCAGGCATCCGCCGCGTTCGAGATCAGCTCGCGCAGGAAGATATCGCGTTCGGAATAGACCGAGTGCACCATGAGGTGCAGCAGGCGGGCGACGTCGGCCTGGAAGACGTGCGTCGTCCCGTTCGCGCGCGGCGGGTCGGTGATCGTGCCCTCCGGCGTCGCCCCCGTCGGCGCGTTGGCGGTCTCTCCCTCGCCGGTCGTCATGCAGAACATACTCCGTCCATCGCGCGCGAATGCGCCAGTGCAACCATGGCGCTGATATCGCCTCGGATGATCGAGATTCAAGCTAGGCGCGGGGATCGGCGTCTCGCGGGCTGACCGGAGACGGCACCTGATAGGAGACGGGTCGGCCGGAGCGAACGCCCCCTGGCCGACCCGATGTCGCGCGCTTACCTGTCGATCCCCGCGACTGCGTCCCCGGCGGGCTGGGGGGCTGACGGTCCGAAGACGTGGTCGCGGGGTGTGCGGCGACGATCCGACCCTGGCGCCCGGTTGGGGCGCCGCAACGGCCCGAACGCGGCGGCAGGGTGGCGCGCGATCACGCGTGCGTCACCCAGCCGGAGGCCGCCTCAGCTCAGGATCTTGGCTGCGCTGAGCAGCGCCTTGTAGAGGCCCCAGGCGACCGGGATCGCGATGATCAGCCACGGCACGAGCGCGGCGCCGGACAGGCCGCCCTTGCCGATACCCTGCGCCGAGGTGCGCGACGCCATCGGTGTCGCGCCGCGGTCGGCAGCCCCGGCGGGCGCCATGTGCCACTTGGGGTCGACCGGCTTGATCAGGAGATTGCAGATGAAGCCGAGCGCGAGAATGCCGACCATCACATACATCACCGCGTCGTAGACCTGCGTCTTCGGCACGCCTGCGGCGATCTGCTGGTCGCGCACGCCGACGATGACCTCGGAGCCGACGACGCCCGCCGCCGACCACGCCGTCAGCAGTCGGCCGTGGATGGCGCCGACGAACTTGGTGCCGAAGATGTCGGCGAGATAGGCCGGCACGGTGGCGAAGCCGCCGCCGTACATCGACAGGATGATGCAGAGCGCCCCGACGAACAGGCCCTTGAGGCCCTTGTCGGCGAGGGTCGGCACCGAGGCGTAGAGGATCATGCCGAGCACGAAGAAGGTGAAATAGGTCGCCTTGCGGCCGATCTTGTCGGAGGTCGACGCCCAGAAGAAGCGGCCGACGATGTTGAACAGCGACAGCAGGCCGACGAACCCGGCCGCGACCGCGGCGATCGCCTTGAGCTGGTCGGCGTTTGGCGTCGTGCCGGCGGCGAGGCCGACGAGGGACGGCCCGAAGATCGTCTGCAGCAGCGGCGAGGCGATGGAGAGCACCGCGATACCGGCCGTCACGTTGAGGAACAGCACGCCCCAGATCATCCAGAAGGACAGCGTCTTGTGCGCGTCGTCGAGATGGACGTCGCCGGCGGAGATGAGGCGGTTGGTCTTCGCCGGAGCGACGAAGCCTTCGGGCGCCCAATTCTCCGGCGGCACTCGATACATCAGCGCGCCGATCACCATGACGATGAAGTAGATGATGCCGAGCGTCAGGAAGGTCTCCATGACGCCGGGCGCGCCGGTGGCCGACTTGAAGCCGGCGACGTTGAAGCCGGGCACCACGGTGCCACCGCTCATCAGCAGGTTCGCGAGCGGGGCGCCGATCATCGCGCCGCCGCCGAAGCCCATGATCGCCATGCCGGTCGCCATGCCGCGCCGGTCGGGGAACCACTTGATGAGGGTCGACACTGGCGAGATGTAGCCGAGCCCAAGTCCGATGCCGCCGAGCACGCCGAGACCGAGATAGAGCAGCCACAGCTGGTGGATGTGCACGGCGAGAGCGGTGACCATGAAGCCGCCGCCCCAGCAGAAAGCCGCGACGAGGCCGGCCTTGCGCGGACCGGCCCGCTCGAGCCAGCCGCCGAACAGCGCGGCGGAGATGCCGAGGAACACGATGGCCGTCTCGAACGCCTTGACGGTGACCGTGTCCGGCCAGTTGCACGTCGTCGAGGTCAGCAGCTGGAAGAAGCCGATCGCCTTGCAGGCGGCGACATCCTCGTTGGGGATCGCCTTGGCCAGCGGCTTCCAGAACACGCTCAAGGCGTAGGCCATGCCGATCGACAGATGGATGCAGAGCGCCGCCGGCGGCACCAACCAGCGGTTGAAGCCGGGCTTGGCGACGGTGCGCTCGCGGCTCAGAAATCCGGCGTCCGCGCCCGTGCCGCCCAGCGTATGCTCGACTGCCGTCATTGTCCCACTACCCTCTGAATTGCGTGGCAGGGACCAGCGCATGTCGCTGTCCGCCGCGTGAATGTATTGTGCACATGCAAAAGCACGTCTTCTTTATCTTTCAAAGGGTTCGCAAGCCTCTGTCCATCGGTCGTTCGTCATAACCCGGCGTCGCGGCTCAAACCAGCGGCGACTCAAGCAGACGGGGATAGGCGGTTGGAGACAGTGGATCGATGCCGGTGGCGCCGCGGTATGACTGAAGAGCTTTCGCGGCCGCGGCATCGCCCGGAGGGGGCGTCGCCACGCCGACGCCAAAGCGAGCCGCGACCTGCCGCTAGGCATGCCGTCGCGGCCGCCTGGCTCACGTCTCCAAACAGATCGCCGAAGTAGGTCTGCCCCATCGCCGATTCCTGACGGCGGAGAATCGGGAGGACAGCCGAAGGGAATCCTCTTACGAATACACGTTCAGAGACAACGCTGTAGCGCGTTCGAAGAGGCAGGCGATCGGGCAGGGGGCTTCAGTGATGATGAAGGATTGGCATGTCGTTGGGCAGCGGGTCGTCAGCATCGTGCACTGGCACGCGACGCTGCCGAGCGTGCTTTACCCCACGAAAGGAAACGTCTTCACGATCCGAGAGGTGCGCGCGGACTCCGTGCGTCAAGCCGATGATGTCTTCTTCACGTTGGTCGAGATCGTGAACGAAAATCCCATTGGAGGAACCGAGCCGGCCTTCCACGAGAGCGGTTTCCGTCCTGTGCGGCCAACGAGCATCGAGAGCTTGCGCGCCATGCTCGATCCGAAACCGAGCATGGCGAGGGAAGATGCATAGAGGAGACGCGCGACCTCGCTGGCGAGCGCGATTGGCGACATCCCGTCTCGACTAAAAGTCGCTCGCGAGGCCCTTCACTTCCCAATCGCCGTAGCGAACCGGCTCGGACCCGCCTCGCCCGTCGATCTCTTTTGGCCGCTCCGCCGCCGTCTCTCGTTGCCTGCGGCGTTCGTTCGCCTCGGCCAAGGCGCGCTGCGCCGCGGCCGATACCACGCGTCCCGCGGGAATGTCTTTCGTGTTCGCCAAGATCTTCGCCTCGAAAGGTTTGGGTAAGAACTGGTCGGCGCGGGGCCGCCGGTTTGCATGGCCGGCCTGTCGCCGCATGGGGCGACAGGCCACGCGGACACAGGTATGGCTGGCGGCCAATGATACAACCCAGCCCGCCGAGCAATGCCGAGACCGACAATGTTCCGCTTGGCCTGACCCTCCTTTTGGCGGCCGCCTGCGGGTTTGTCGTCGCCAATCTCTACTATTCGCAGCCGATCGTCGGCCTGCTTTCGCGGGCCTACGGCACGCCGGTCACGACGTCGGGACTGTTCGTCACCGTGACGCAGCTCGGCTACGCGGCCGGTCTGCTGCTCGTCGTGCCGCTCGCCGATATCTTGGAGAACCGGCGGCTCATCCTCACGATGCTCGTCGTTCTCGTCGTGGCGCTCATCGCTGCGTTCGTCGCTCCGACCGCGGCGGTTTTCCTGGCGACTTCGCTGGCGATCGGCCTGTCGGCCAGCTCCGTGCAGGTCATCGTGCCGTTCGCAGGGCACCTCGCAACCGATGCAACCCGCGGCCGGGTGGTCGGCAGCGTCGTCTCGGGACTGCTGTTTGGCATCATGCTGTCGCGCCCGGCCGCGAGCTTCGCGGCGCACCTCTTCGGTGTGCGCAGTATCTACGCCCTGAGCGCAATCACCACCGCGGCCGTGGCGGCGATCCTCGCCGCGAAACTGCCGCGCCGCCGTCCCCAGGGCATGCCGTATTCGCGCGCGCTCGCCTCGCTGATCCCGCTGCTGCGCGATACCAAGGTGCTGCATCGCCGCAGCGCGTATCAGGCCGCGATGTTTGGCTGCTTCAGCCTGTTCTGGACGGCGGTGCCGCTGCTGCTCGAGGGGCCGCGCTTCCATTTCACGCAGGTCGGCATCGGCGTATTCGCGCTGGTCGGCGCGGGTGGCGCGCTTGCTTCGCCGTTCGTCGGTCGGGCGGCAGACGCGGGGCACACGCGGCTCGCCACCGGTGTCGCGCTGGCGCTCGCCGTGCTGAGCTTACTCGCCGCGCTGGCCGGCGGCGCGCTGGTCTCCTGGCCGATCCTCGTCGTCACCGCCTTCGTGCTCGACGCCGCCGTCGCAACGACGCTCGTCACCGGCCAGCGTGAGATCTTCGCGCTCGGCGCGGAGGCGCGGGGGCGGCTCAATGGACTCTATCTGGCGCTGTTCTTCCTCGGCGGCGCGGCGGGCTCGTTCGCCGCCGGCATCGCCTACGCACGTGGCGGCTGGACGGCGGCGTGCCTGGTCGGCGTCTGCTTTCCGCTCGCCGCGATCGTCTTTTACGCGACCGAGCGCCGGGCTATCGCCTGATCGACGAAGTCACGTCGAAGTCGCTGGGGGCGCCGTCCGGACCGCGGGGGGCCGCGGCATAGCTTTCGGCGCGCGGCGGCAGGCCTTCGCCGGCGTAGGCCGGCGGGGCGCCCAGCGTCATGCCGCGCTCACGGCGGCCGCTCGACGGGGCGGCGTTCGAGGCGACGTCCTGCTCCTCCTCGACTTGCGGCGCCTCGGGCAGCCCATCGGGGGCGGGACCCGGGCGGCTCTCTTGCGGCACCGGCTTGCAATAGTGCTTCTGCCCTCGCAAGGAGCCGCCGTGCATGGCGAGATCGACGTGGATATGGTTGTAGTGGAAGATGTTGTAGCCCGGCCCCAGCACCGTCGTGAACGAGCTGCAGGCGCCGGCGTGCACGTCGCGCAAAAATGCCTTGGATTGGTCGTCGCCCTGGGTCCAATCGTGGACAACGGTGATGCGGCGCCCGTCGGCGAGGCGGAAGCCGGCGACGTCGAGTGCGTTGCCGAACGCATGTTCGGAGATGTGGCCGCCGGCCGCGCCGTTCATCGCGCGGCACGAATACGAGCCCATCGTGTCGATCTGCACCACCGGCTGGCCGAAGCGCGCCTGCGCGTCGGGCTGCACGACCTCGGCGACCCAGGTGTTGAGCGCGGCGATCATCGGGCAATCGAGGGTGGCGACCGTGTCGAGCTGGACGCGATCGTCGGACAACGCGCCGACCATGTAGGGCTGGCTCAGGCCGCAGATGCCGGGACCGTCGATCGAGCTGCCGCGCGGGGCGATATAGCGCGAGGTACGGACGAGGCCGCGCGCGATGCAGGCCTCCTCCGCCTGCTGGCGCCATGCCGGCCGATGCGACTGCTCGACGCCCTGCGAGCAGCCGGCGACGACGAGGACGAGGGCCGCCAGGGCGGCAAAAGGCAAAACGCGACGCGCCATGAGAGGAAGCGTGCACGCGGCGGCTTAAGCCGCATTTAAGCGTTGCGCTTAACAGGCGGTAAACCGTGCCGTCTCAGCCGATCCGCCGAGCCGTCGCGTCGCGGATCGCGACTGGCAGCTCTGGGGCGACCGCGGCGCCTCATGCGTAGAGCGCCTCGAGCACCGGGCGCAGGCTCTCGCCACGTGGCGTCAGGGTGTGTGAACGCGTTCCGCCTTGCCTGGGCCGGGCGCTTCTCGACGAGCCCGGAGACCTACCACCTCGCCGCGACCGAGCTCGAGGCGTTCCTCGCGAGCTACGCCGAGGCCGCGAAAGCCTCGCCGCGGCACCGGGATGCCTGGGCTACGACCTGGCTCGCTGCGAGGAGGCGCCGAAGAGCTTCGTCCTGCGCATCCGCTGGCTGTCGACAGCCGCGCATCTCGAGGTTTCGTAAAGGACCGCACTTTCCGGCGTTCCTGACGGCGATCCGCGCGTTCATGCCAGAGATCGCCGGGCCGCGGCATCATGCGGAGACGGACCTGACGTGGACGCGGGCTGGGGTGACGTAGGCCGGCGCGCTCAACGCGGCGCCAGCACCATCACCATCTGGCGGCCTTCCATCGAGGGATGCGCCTCGACCTTGGCGAGCAACTCTGTCTCGGTCCTGACGCGCTCGAGCAGCCGGAAGCCGATGTCCTGGTGCGCCATTTCGCGGCCGCGGAAGCGCAGCGTCACCTTGACCTTGTCGCCTTCCTCGAAGAAGCGGCGGACGGCCTTCATCTTGGTATCGTAATCATGGTCGTCGATGCCGGGGCGCAGCTTGATTTCCTTGATCTCGACGATCTTCTGGCGCTTGCGCTGCTCGGACGATTTCTTCTGCTCGAGAAAACGGAATTTGCCGTAATCGAGGATTTTGCAGACCGGCGGATTTGCGTTGGGCACGATCTCGACGAGGTCGAGACCCGCATCCTCGGCGATCTGCATCGCGTCGGCTGTTTCGGTCACGCCGCGGTTCTGGCCCTCGGCATCGATGAGCTGGACTTCCCTGGAACGTATCTCCTTGTTCGTGCGCGGTCCGTCTTTTTGCGGGACCGGAGGGGCTTTCATAGGTCGGCGAATGGTGATCTCCTGAAGCTGTTGAACGATCCGGCTCGGGCGTGGCAAGGCAATTCGCCAACAGCCTCCGGACCAACGAAAAACATCGGGTCAAGCACCTCGAAAGTCAATTGATCAGCTCTCGCCCATTGGTTTGGGCGACGCGAAAATCGCGACCGCTTGCAACCCGGCAACATCAAGTCTCGTCAGGATTGCGACGCGTGTCGCTCGATCAGCGTGGCGTAGGTCTCGAGCGTCTCGCTCGCCATCCGACCGATCGCGAAGCGCGCCTCGACCTGCTTGCGGGCGCGCAACGCCAGGGCGTCGCGACCGCTGGCGCCGAGCGCGAGGGCCTCGCCGATCGCGTCGGCAAGCAGGCCCGGGTCGCTCGGCGAGACGCGCCATCCGGTGCGGCGGGCGGTTTCCGTGTCGGGCGGCGCGAGCACCGTTTCGGGCAGGGCGCCGAGGTCGGAGACGACCACGGGCGTGCCGACCGCCTGCGCCTCGACGGCGACGCGGCCGAATGCCTCCGCCTCGATCGAGGGGACGACAACGACCGCCGCCGCGAGCAGGGCGGCCGGCATGTCGGCGCAGGCCGCGACCTGGCGCACCACATCGGCGAGCCCGGACGACTTGATCGCCTGGTCGATCTCCTTGCCGCCGCTTCCCTTCTGATCGCCGATGAAGACGAGCCGCAGGTCGCGCGCGCCCATCTCGATCAGCAAGCGCGCGGCATCGAGCAGGACCTGGTGCCCTTTCCAGACGCTGGGCCGTGCCGCGAGAAGGAGGATGCGCTCGTCGGGCGCCACCTGCCACGACTGACGAAGCGCCTGCACGCGGGCCGGCGCGATGGCGTTCGCGGCGAACGGCTTGAGGTCGACGCCCGGCCGCACGAGGCGGACGCGGTCGACCGCGGCGGGGTAGACGCTGGCGATCGAGGCCGCTGCATAGGCCGAACCGGCGATCACCAGGTCGCCTTTCGCCATGACGGAATCGTAGCGCGAGCGGATGACCGAGCGACCCGGCGTGATCTGGTTGACGCTGGTGACGAGCGGTATCTTGCTGTTGCGGACGGCGGCGAGCGCGACCCATGCGCCGAGGCGCGCGCGCGCGTGGATCAGGTCGACGCGCTCCTGAGCGAGGATTTTCCGCAGCTTTCGCACCGCGAGGGCCATCGCGAAGGGATTTTTCGAGCGCGTGGGGAAATCGAGCCAGAGGCCGCCGTTGGCCTGCAGCTCGCTGACGAGGCGACCGGCGGGGGCCGCCACGAGGGCGCGGGCGCCTGCCTCGGCCAGCGCGGTGGCGACGTCGACCGCGGTTCGATCGAGATCGGTCGCGTCGAGCGACGAGACGATCTGGAGGACGGTCCGCCCGGCGAGCGCATGCGTGCCGCGACGGTGCAGGGAAAAGGCAAAATCCTCGCTCATTGCGGGTCCGGTCTCGGGCGGGCGAGGATCGAGGAGACGACGCGGCACAGGCCGTCGATGAAGGAGGCGGAACGCATCATCATGGATCAAGCTAGCTCGGTAGGGTTAACATCTCCGCAACGTCTGCATGTCGGCTCGGGTGCCGCCGCCCGCGAGATCGCCGTGCGCCGCCGTGCGGGCCACGGACCCGGCGTGGTCTGGCTCGGCGGCTTTCGCTCGGACATGCTGGCGACCAAGGCCGCGGCACTCGATAGCTGGACCGCGGAGGCTGGGCGGGCGTTCCTGCGCTTCGACTATTCCGGGCATGGCGAGTCCGGCGGCCGGTTCGAGGACGGGACGATCTCGCGCTGGCTCGAGGATACGCTCGCGGCGATCGCCACGGCCGCCGGCCCGCAGGTGCTCGTCGGCTCGTCGATGGGCGGCTGGCTCGCGCTTCTCGCCGCTCGGCGCCTCGCCGAGCAGGGCAGGCCGCCGGCCGGACTGGTGCTGATCGCGCCTGCCGTCGACTTCACCGAGACGCTGATGTGGGCCGCGCTGGACGCGGCCGCCCGCCGCGCGATCACGGACGCGGGCGTGTACCTGCGGCCGTCGGAGTACTCGCCGGAGCCGGTGCCGATCACCCGCGCGCTGATCGAGGACGGGCGTCGGCACCAGATGCTCGGCGGGGCGATCCGGACGCATTGTCCCGTGCACATCCTGCAGGGCATGCGCGACCCTGACGTGCCATGGCGCCACGCCATGATCCTGGTCGAGCATCTCGCGGGAGACCCGGTCGTCGTGACCCTGATCAAGGACGGCGATCATCGGCTGTCGCGGCCGCAAGACATCGCCCGGCTCGTCGCCGCGGTGGCGGGCATCGCATAGGTCGGCGCGTTGTCGCGCGTTAGAGCAGCGGGACGCCCTCGCGCGCTCCAATCCGCAACGGAGACCAAACATGTCGCGTGCTCGCCTTTCGAGCCCCATCCGCCTTGGCGCCGCCTGCGCCGCGCTGCTCGCCGTCGGGCTCTCGTGCGCCCTGGCCGACCCGGCGCCGACGCCCGTCGCTCCCGCGCAGGCCCCCGCGCCCACAGCTGCGCCCGCGCCGGCGCCACTGACGGTCACGCGTCCGGTCACAAGTCCGGACGCGGGAATGGACGATGCGATGTCGCGTCGGGAGGAAAATCGCGCGGCCATGATGGATGCCCGCCTCGCCGAACTCCATGCCGGCCTGCAGCTCGGCGCTGGTCAGGAGGCGCTGTGGCCGCCGGTCGCCGACGCGATCCGCGGCTTCGCCAAGCTGCACGGCCGTCGCTGGCGCGAGACGCTGGCGAACGCCGACAACAGCGTCGATGGCTTGAAGCTGCAGGGCGTCCATATGGTCGAGGTCGGCACGGCGATGGGCAAGCTGGCCGGCGCGACCGGGCCGCTGCTGGCGAGCCTGACACCCGACCAGAAGAGCCGCCTTCCGATGCTGCTGCGGCGCGTACGCCCACGCAAGGTGATGGCCCGGGCGTTCGAGCTGCCCGCGGATACGCAGCAGGACGGCGCCGGCACGGGTGATCGCGGGATGCGGCGCCAAGGTGGCATGGGCCAAGGTCGAATGGGCCAAGGTCAGATGGGCCAAGGTCAAATGGGCCAAGGCCAGATGGGCCGAGGTCAGATGGGTCAAGGCGGCATGCGTGGCGACGGCGGCATGCGTGACGACGACGCGAGAGGCTACGGTCGCGACCGTAATGGCGGGTCCGAGGACGCGGGGCGCGGCGGCGGCGAAACGCGGAACGACCGGGACAAGGACGACGACGAGTGAGGCGCCTCTAGCCCCAGCGCGTGGCCGCGTCGTCGTCGCTGCCCTTGGCGGCGACCCAGTCGCCGGACGACCCGTCGAGACGGTGCTCCTTCTTCCAGAAGGGCGCGAATGTCTTCAGATAATCCATCAGGAACGAGGCTGCCTCGAACGCCGCGGCGCGGTGGCGGCTCGCGGTGACGACCAGCACGATCGGCTCGCCTGGCAGGATGCGGCCGTGACGGTGGATGGCGACGATGCCGGCGAGCGGCCAGCGGGCCTGCGTCTCGGCGACGACGCGCTCGATCTCCGCTTCCGCCATACCCGGATAATGCTCGATCTCGAGTGCCGCCAACGTGCCCGCCTCGTCGCGGCAGAGGCCGGTGAAGGTGACGATCGCGCCGATGTCGGTCCGCCCGGCCGTGAGCCGCTCCGCCTCGGCCTCGGCGGAGAACGTCTCGGCCTGGACACGGACGACCATCAGCCGCCCGTCATTGGCGGGAAGAACGCGATCTCGCGGGCACCGGCGATCGGCGCGTCGTGCTTGACGTGGCCGCGATCGATCGCGGCGCGGATCGTCGCGGCATTGGCGAATGCGGCGTCGTAGTTCTCGCCACGCTCCTTCAGCCACGCCATCAGATCGGCGACCGTGACGATGGCGGCGGGCGGCGCCAGCATCTCCTCGCTCTTGCCGATGCGTTCGCGCACCCAGGCGAAATAGATGGCTTTCAAGGTTTCGCCTCGCACGATGTCCTCGTCTAGGCATCGAGCGCCAGGATATGGCGGATGCCGGACTTCAGATAATCCCAGCCCGTGTAGATGGTGAGGATCGCCGCGATCCACAGGAGCACGACGCCGATCTGAGTGGTGTGCGGCAGCACCTCGTCGCCGGCCGGCCCGCAGATGAGAAAGCCCAGCGCGAGCAACTGGGCGGTGGTCTTCCATTTGGCGACGCGGCTCACGGGCAGCGACACCTTCAGGTCGGCCAGGAACTCGCGCAGGCCGGAGACGAGGATTTCGCGGCAGAGGATGACGATGGCGGCGACCACCGTGACGCCGACGATGGTCCCGTCCCCCACCAGCATGAAGAGCACGGCGGCGACGAGCAGCTTGTCGGCGATCGGATCGAGCATGCGGCCGAGTGCCGACTGCTGCGACCAGGCGCGCGCCAGATAGCCATCGAAGAAGTCGGTAACGGCGGCGGCGGAAAAGAGGCCGAACGCGGTCCAGCGCATCGCATCGACGCGCGGCCAGAACATGAACGCGACGACGAGAGGTACGGCGACGATCCGCCCGTAAGTCAGGAGGTTGGGCAGGCTCCAGCGGTGGCTTGCGCCATCCGAGATGCTCGTCATCGCCATGCGGCTAGAGACACGCCTGACTTGGCGAGGTCAAGGCAGACTTGGTCAAGGCAAACTTGGTCAAGGCAGACTTGGTCAGGGCAGACTTGGTCAAGGAAGCCTCGGCCAAGCTCGGGCAGGGTTTAGGGCGACGGCAGAAGCTCGGCGCGGGCGATCAGGTCGTTGTCCGCGGTGCGAAGCCGGTCGACGGCGACCTCGCACTCGCCAACCGCCATATCGCGCGCCGCCCCCGCGGCCCAGCCGGCGTTGGCCGCCCGCTCCAGGGTATAGCGCTCGCTGCGGCCGAATTTATTCAAGGCGAGATTGTAGGCGTATTGGTTGTCCGCGTAATCGCAGTGGGTCATCGCGGCGAACAAGGTGAAGCGCTTCTCGACGAGCGGGCTCAAGCGTTTGGCGTTCGTGAACGCGATCTCGTGCGAGTTGGTCAGCGGGTCGCGCGAGCCGACGTCGGTGGAGGCGGAAATCGGCCAGGCCAGGAAGGCGAGCAAAAACAGCATTCTGAACATAATGGAACTCCGTCGCGGGGGACGCGAAGCTCGAGGGACGTTGCAAGTAGACCGAAGAGAGACGCTTACCCAGCACCGAGGCCGGGCATCGCCACGCCGAATACTTGCAAAATCAAAATAAGATTCAAGGTTAAAATGAGGCCCGCGCCGAAAATCGCCGCGGCATCGGTCCAGGGACCATTGGCGAAGGCTCCCATGAGGTCGCGGCGGCGCGTGAACAGCACCAGCGCGATGAGCGGCACCGGCAGCGCGAAGCTCAACACGACCTGGCTCAGGACCAGCGCCCGGGTCGCGTCGACGCCGGCCGCGACGACGACGAAGGCCGGCGCCATCGTCACGAGCCGACGCACCAGGATCGGCACCTGCAATCGCAGAAACCCCTGCATGATCATTTGCCCGGCCAGCGTGCCGACGACCGAGCTCGAGATTCCAGACGCGATCAGCGAGACGAGAAACACCGAGGCCGCGCCTGCGCCGAGCAGCGGCGTCAGCATGTGGTAGGCCTGCCCGATCTCGGCGACGTCGCTGTGGCCTCCGTGGAAGGCCGCGGCCGCCATCACGACCATCGCCATGTTGACGATGCCGGCGAGCACCAGCGCGACGACGACTTCGCGGTTCGAGAAGCGCACCAGCCGCCGCCGCGCGGCGTCGCTCTCGATGCGCACGCGATCCTGCGTCAGGCCCGAATGCAGGTAGATGGCGTGCGGCATCACGGTGGCGCCGATGATGCCGACGGCGATCGTCAGCGCGCCCGCTCCCGGCAGGCTCGGCACGAAGGTGTGACGCGCAACCTCGCGCCAGTCGACCGGCGCGATCGCCAGTTCGGCGACGTAGCAGAGCGCGATCAGGGCCACGAGCGCGCCGATGATCAGTTCGATCGGACGAAAGCCGCCGCGCTCGGCAAGCAGCACGGCGTAGGTGACGAGCGCCGTGATCAGCATGCCGACGAGCAGCGGCAGATGGAACAGCAAGGCGAGCCCGATCGCGCCGCCGAGAAATTCGGCGAGGTCGGTCGCCATCGCGGCGATCTCGCTGACGAGCCACATCGCGATGACGACGGGGCGCGGATAGGTGTCGCGGCACAGCTCGGCGAGATTGCGCCCGGTGACGATGCCGAGCTTGGCGGAGAGCGCCTGCGCCAGCATCGCCACGAGGTTGGCGACGACGACGACCCAGAGAAGCGCGTAGCCGTAGCGCGCGCCCGCCTGGATGTTGGTCGCGAAATTGCCCGGGTCCATGTAGGCGATCGAGGCGACCACCGCCGGCCCGGCGAAGAGCAGCAGGCTGATCGGACGCACGCGGGCGCGGCCGGCGAGGATGTCGCCCATCGCCGCCGAGGTCCGCGCGGTCACGCCGGTCACGTCGCCCATATCGCGCCCTAGATATAGCCTAGGCTATAAGTGTAAGACGACGCTGAGCTGAAGAGCAAGAGGCGACTTGCAAAATCTCCTCAGGCGCGGAATGTCGCGGGATGACGTACGGGACCAAATCGTGAGCCGGACTTCGCCGCCGCCGCCGAACGACACGCTCGTCGCGGCGGAGCAGCACGTCGAGAGCTTTCGGCAGGCGCGCGAGGCGCGGCGCGTGGCGCTGGTCGAGGATTATGTCGAGCTGATCGCCGATCTCATCGACGACGGCGGCGAGGCGCGGCAGGTCGACATCGCCGCCCGTCTCGGCGTCGCGCAGCCAACGGTGGCGAAGATGCTGAAGCGCCTCGCCGATGACGGCCTCGTCGCGCAAAAGCCGTATCGCGGCGCGTTTCTCACCGGGTCGGGGCAGGCGCTGGCGCTGCGCAGCCGCGAGCGCCACCGCGCCGTCGAGCGCTTCCTGCTGGCGCTCGGCATCACGCCGGAAACCGCGCGCCGCGACGCCGAAGGGCTCGAGCATCACGTCAGCGCGGAGACGCTCGACGCCTTCGCGCAATTCGTCGCGCGGTCTCGTCCGTTGGCGTGATCGTCATAGCAGACCGACCTCGTCGAGGCCGCCGACGAGACCGAACAGGATGGTCACCCCGGCAACGACGGAGACCACCCATTTGTAGGCTCCTTCGACACGCTGACCCTTCGGCAGTGCCGCGTCGCCAGCAGGATCAGCAGCCCGAGCGCCAGCGGCAGCAGCAGCGCGTTCATCACCTCGACCGCGATGTTGAGCGCGATGATGTCGAGAATCAGCTCGACGGCGATCGCGCTGCCGACCACGGCGAGCACGAAGACGCCTTAGAACAGCGGCGCCTCGCGCGGATCGTCGTGCAGCGAGCGCTTGCCGCCGGTGAGGTCGCCGAAATTCCAGGCCATCGCCAGCGCGACGACATCGAGCGCGATGAAGCGCCGCCGTGATCAGGCTGCCGACATCGGTGTCGGCCAGCATGACGACGAGGCCGGGGCCCGCGACCCGCAATAGCTTCGCGAGACGTGATTTGAGTCCGTCCAATTCCGCGCCGCCACGACCCGTGTCGGCGGCGGTCATCGCATGTATCTTTTTACGTGAGGTCGCCGATGGTGCCGCGCGTTCGGATAGTGGAATCCGCTGTGGTGACGGCGCATCTCGGGTTCGCGGTACGACAGCTTGCCGGACGTGGCCGGTTGAGTTTGCGCGAAGGCGGGATACGCGGCGGCAAGCGCCATGCCGCAGATGACAAGACGAAGCAAAGCTGACATCGGCGCCTTCGGACTAGGCTTTCGCTTCCGCAACGCCGCAGCATCGGCGCTGTTGCATCTGCGCCAATCCGCGCGCGGCTTGCTAACGCGCCCTTAACCCTGCACGGCGCTTAACTTGTCGGCGCAAATGCAACACGGTCCCGTTTCCGTGCGCCGCGGCAACGGTCAAGCCGTCAAATTGACGGATTCCCGCGCCAGGACAAGGCATTCGCGCACGTCGCCGAAGCCCTTTTGCAAGGAAGACACGCCATGAACCCGGCCGATGTAGCCAACACCGTCGCGGCGACCCCGGTGGCCGAGGTCACGGTCCTCGGCATGTTCATGCAAGCCTCGCTGATCGTGAAGCTCGTGATGCTGATGCTGCTCGCGGCCTCGGTTTGGTGCTGGGCGATCATCGTCAACAAATCGATCATGTACAACCGCTTCCAGCGTTCGATGGACAAGTTCGAGCAGACCTTCTGGTCGGGCACCTCGCTCGAGGAACTCTATACGACGCTGTCGGCGAAGCCCGCGCAGGGCATGGCGAGCCTGTTCGTCGCGGCGATGCGCGAGTGGAAACGTTCCGTGCAGAGCGTCGGCTCGTCGTTCATGGGCCTGCAGGCGCGTATCGACAAAGTGCTCGACGTGTCGATCGCCCGTGAGGTCGAGCGGCTCGAAGCAAACCTCCTGTTTCTCGCGACGGTGGCTTCGGCCGGCCCGTTCGTCGGCCTCTTCGGCACGGTGTGGGGCATCATGACCTCGTTCCGCTCGATCGCGGCCTCGAAGAACACCTCGCTCGCGGTCGTCGCGCCCGGCATCGCCGAGGCGCTGCTCGCCACCGCGCTCGGCCTGTTCGCCGCCATTCCGGCGCTCGTTGCCTACAACAAGCTGCAGGGAGAGGTCGCCAAGAAGCAGGCGCGCATGGAAGGCTTCGCCGACGAGTTCTCGTCGATCCTCTCGCGCCAGATCGATCAGCACAACGTGCGCGATCGCGCGGCCTGATCTCGAGCGAGCGGGGGGCGAGCCATGTCGGGCGGCGTAGCACAGAGGCGAGGCGCGGGCGGCGGTCGCGGGCGGCGCGGGCAACCGCGCTACCGGGCGATGGCCGACATCAACATGACGCCGTTCATCGACGTCATGCTCGTGCTCCTCATCATCTTCATGGTGGCGGCGCCGTTGCTCGCCACCGGCGTGCCGATCGATCTGCCGCAGACCAAGGCGGCGGCGCTCAACATGGATCAGAAGCCGATCTCGGTCGCGATCGATCCGAAGGGCGACATCTACATCAACGACGAGCAGGTGCCGCAGGACCAGCTCGCCGACAAGCTCAAGGGCATGGCGAAGACCGGCAGCGACGAGCGCATCTACGTGCGCGGCGCCGACAAGGTGAACTACGGCCGCGTGGCCGAAGTCATGTCGATCATCACGACGGCGGGCTTCAAGCGCGTGGCTCTTGTGACCGAGCCGGCCAAATCCTGAGATCCGGAGCCTCATGACGACGCTTCGCACCATCTGGAAGAACGATCCGGGCCTCGTCGTCTCGGGCGGCGCGCACGTGCTCGCGCTGATCTTCCTGTTGGTCAATTTCGAACGTCCGCCGCATCTCGACGACGCCATCGAGACGATCCCGGTCGAGATGATCACGACCGACCAGCTCAACGAGGTGATGAGCGGCGAGAAGACGGCGAAGCAGATGCAGAAGCCGCAGCGCCGCGTCGACAAGGAGGCCGAACTCGAGGAGCGCCACCCCGCTCCGCCGCTCGCCGAGGCTCGGAAAGACACGCCGCCGCCGCCCGCGCCGGAGAAGGCCAACGACGATCCCGGCCCGGATACGACGCCGCCGAAGCCGGTCGCCGTGCTGCCGCCGCCCCCGCCGCCCGTCCCGACGCCGCCGCGGCGGCCGATCGAGAAGGCCGCGCCGCCGACGCCGCCCGAGCGGCCAGTCGAGAAGGCCGAGACGCCGCCGCCGACTCCGCCGGAGCGCCCGATCCAGAAGGCCGAGGCGCCGACGCCACCCGCGCGGCCGGAGCCCGAGAAGCCGCCGCCGCCGGACGCCGAAGCCGTCGCGCCGAAGCCGCCGCCGCGGCCGAAGCGCGAGGCCAAGAAAGAGGTCAAGAAGCCGGCCAAGCCCGTGAAGGTGGCGAAGGTCGAGCCGACGCCGCCTCCGCCGCCGCCACCCGTGCGCCCGGAGCCGCCGAGGGACGAGCCGAAGCCCCAGGCCAAGACATTCGACATGGTCGCGCGCCTGCTCGACAAGCTGAAGCCCGATCCGACGCCGCCGTCGCGCCCGCGCGCGGGCAACGAGGCGACGGATCAGCCGCATCACGACTTCTCGTTCGACAAGATCACCGCGCTGCTCGATCACGAGGCGCCGCAGCACAAGGCCTCGACGGGTCGGCAGCTGACGCAGCTCGCGTCGCTCGGCTCGCCGACCTCGCATGCCGACAAGATGTCCCCCACGATGATGGCGCAGCTCGACGGCTGGCTGATCGACCACTACCGCGGCTGCTGGAGTTATTTCGGGCTCGGCGCCACGCAGTCCTACGTGCCGGCGGTGCGGGTGAAGATGGCACAGGACGGTTCGCTGATGGGCAAGCCCGCGCTGATGAACCCGCCGTCCGACCCGAACCTGCGCAGCCTCGCAGACAGCGCGTTGCGCGCGGTGAACCGCTGCGACCCGCTGCCGATCCCGGACCGCTACAAGCCGTTCTACAGCACCTGGCGCGACCGCGTCGTACGCTTCGACCCGAAGGAGATGTCGTAGCGCTATCCTCCTCCGCGGATCGCGGGAGGGGGACCGCCGAAGGCGGTGGAGGGGCAGGTACGTGTCGATCTCCGCCGAATGTTGTTCCACCTTCTTTTGCGACAGAGGGCGAGGCTCACCCGCCCCCTCCACCGCCTTCGGCGGTCCCCCTCCCCCGTTTCACGGGGGAGGATGCGCGCCGGCCTTTATCGACTAGCCGAGAGAACCCCATGACCCTTGATCTCTCCCGCCGCTCGGCGGCACGTCTCATCGCCGGCCTCGGTCTCGCCCCCATCGTCGGCGTGCCGCTCGGGCCGGCTCGCGCGCAGGGCACGCTCGAGGTGCATCGCGGTGGCTCATTCCAGGCGATCCCGATCGCCGTGACCCGCTTCTTCGGCTCGGGCGCGGCCGACAAGGTCTCCTCGATCATCCTCAACGACTTCAAGCATTCGGTGTTCATCTCGCCGGTCGGCGACGGACACGATGTCGCCGACCCGGATCATGCGCCGGCAATGGACGCGTTCCGCCGTCTCGGCGCGCAATATGTCGTCACCGGCCGCGTCGCCGACAGCGGCGGCTCGCTGCAGACGCAGTTCCGGTTGTGGGACGTCAACACCGGCGCGCAGGTTGCCGGCGAGCAGTATTCGACCGACGCCAACAACTCGCGCCGGGTCGCCCACATCGTCGCCGACGCGGTGTTCTCGCAGGTCACGGGTGAGAAGGGCTTCTTCGATACGCGCGTCGTCTTCATCGACGAGACCGGCCCGGCGACGCGGCGGCGCAAGCGCCTCGCCATCATGGATCAGGACGGGGCGAGCGTGCGCTACCTGTCGCGCGGCGACGATCTCGTCGTGACGCCGCGCTTCTCGCCGACCTCGCAAGAGATCACCTACATGGCGTTCGGCGGCGAGGAGCCGCGCGTGTTGATGATGAACATCGAGACCGGGCAGCGCGAGCCGGTCGGCAATTTCCCGGGCATGACGTTCGCGCCGCGCTTTGGGCCCGGCGGCAAGAAGATCATCATGTCGCTGTCGGAAGGTGAGGCGACCAACCTCTACTCGATGAACCTCGGCTCGAAGCAGACGACGCGGCTCACCGACACGCAGGCCATCGACACCTCGCCGTCGTACTCGCCGGACGGCTCGCAGATCGTCTTCGAGTCTGATCGCGGCGGCACCCAGCAGATCTACGTGATGTCGGCCGAGGGCGGCGGCGCCTCGCGCATCTCGTTTGGCGAGGGACGATATTCGACGCCGGTCTGGTCGCCGAAAGGAGACTTCATCGCCTTCACCAAGCAGGGCAAGGGCGACTTCGCGATCGGCGTGATGAAGCCGGACGGCTCGGGCGAGCGCATCCTGACCGACGGCTTCCACAACGAGGGGCCGACCTGGGCGCCGAACGGGCTGTTCCTGATGTTCTTCCGCGACCCCGGCGGCGGGGCCGGCGCGAAGATCCACATGACCGATGTGTTCGGCCGCCAGGAGTTCACCGTGCCGACGCCGGGCTACGCGAGCGACCCGGCTTGGAGCCCGCTGCTCGGAACGTAAGGCGGAGCGGGACCGGGGAGGCGATCCCGCGACGTCGTGCGACTTTCCGTCTTGAGCGAAGCGATCTGCGACCGGGTCGAGGGCGCACGAGTCTGTGTCATCTTTGCCGCGGATCGTCGGGGGCCGAACCACGGTCTCGGATCCTGGTCCGTTTTCTGCCTGATGAGCGCCGATCGAAAAAGAGGCCTCACGAATGTGTGGCGGCCTCGCGACTCTGATCAGGGCGGGCGATGATCAAGATCAATTCGAGACCAGCGGCTTTCCTCGCGGCGAGCGTACTCGCCTCGTCAGCCGCGGCGACGTCGTCGTATGCCGCCGATGTCGCCGCGCCGAGCGTCGCGCCGGGCCGCTGCCGTCCCTCTTCACCGGTACGTCGTTTCAAGTGACCAGCGAATTCGGCATCATGGGGAACTCGGGAAATCCCCCGGATGGCCAGAACGTGGGCCAGCTCTACACCGACCGCGCCAACGAGCCGCAACTCGATCAGGTCTTCGCCACGCTGACCAAGCCGATCGATTCCGCGGCGAAGGACTAAGAGTTCGCCTTCTGTCGTCCGTCACTTAGTTGAACTACATCCACGACGATCTCAATCTGTCGGAAAATGCCGGCGGGTCGACGGGCTACGGCGCCGCGTGATCGGCCACGAGGTCGGGAGGCCGAGGACCTGATGGCCCAGGTCGGCATCGCCGCCAAGCGCGACATCTACCCCGCCAACCGGTCGGGCGGCCAGCAGCAGCGCGCCGCCATCGCCCGCGCGCTGGCGATGCGGCCCGAGGTGATGGTGTTCGACGAGCCGACCTCGACGCTCGATCCCGAACTCGTGGGCGAGGCGCTGCGCGTCATGCGCGGCTTGGCGGCCGAGGGACGCACCATGCTGGTCGTCACGCACGAGATCGGGTTCGCGCGCGAAGTTTCGACCGTGTCGTCTTCCTGCAGGATGGGCTCGTCGACTGCATCGGCGCGCCGTCGGACCTTTCGGGAGCGCCGGCTCGGATCGCTACAAGACGTTCGTCGCCCGGGTGGGCACCTGAGCGTCACGCCCACGGGCTTCGCTATCGAAAAAAGCCGCGTTGGGCCGTGGCGTCGATAGGCTTTTCTTCTTCCGGGAGCGTACTTTCGCGGCGGCCGCTTGTCTTTTCATCTGCGACCTTCAGCGGGTCTGGCACCTGGTGCGGGGCATGCTACATCCCTGCCGAGGGAGACATCGCATGAAGGACATCACCGGACGCTCTTCGGTGCTCTACGGGACCGGCAGCCGGCGCTACACGCCGGGCGCGCAGGTCTTCCATTGGGTCACGATGATCCTGATCTTCGCGATCGTGCCGCTTGGCTGGATCTTCGCCGAGTTCAAGACCAAGGGGAACCCGCCGACCTCGTTCGAGGCGCCGCTGCCGGGAGCGCCTGGCGATTACGCGTCGCTGCACAAGACGCTCGGCCTGATCGTGCTCGCGATCGTCGTGGTTCGCATCGTCTATCGCCTGCTCAATGCGCCACCGGCGCTGCCGGGATCGATGGCTGTATGGCAGCGCGGCCTGTCGCTCGCCACGCATTGGGCGATCTACGCGGTGATCATCGTGATGCCGGTCTCCGGCTACATCATGTCGTCGGCGAGCACTCATCCGATCAGCGTCTTCGGCCTGTTCGACTTTCCGAAGCTGCCGATCGACAAGGACACGGGCAAGATCGCCAACGAGATCCATATCGTCGTGCAATACGCGGTCTACGCGCTGGTGCTCCTGCACGTGGCGGCGGTCGGCTGGCATCTGTTCGTGCGGCGCGACGGCATCCTCGACCGCATGCTGCCGCGCCAGGCCAACGTGGAGTAGCGCGATGCCATATCGCGACGGCCCTCCGCGACTGGTGCTGCCGGCCGGCGCCTCGGCGGTGCGCGACATCTCGACACCGGCAGTCAATTTTGGTGCCACCGCGCAGGACTACGGCCGCTATCGCGCTGGCTTTCCGCAGAGCTTCTTCAAGCGGATGTTCTCGGAAGGCTGGGTCAACGCCGGCGACCGCGTGCTCGATCTTGGCACCGGCACCGGCACGATCGCGCGCGGCCTTGCCTTGCGCGGCTGCCACGCGACCGGCCTCGATTCCGAGCAGCACCTGCTGACCGAGGCGGCGCGGCTCGATCGCGAGGAGGCGACCGGCGTCGCCTATGTGGAGGGCCGCGCCGAGGCGACCGGCCTGCCGGCGCACAGCTTCGATGTCGTGACCGCCGGTCAGTGCTGGCACTGGTTCGATCGCCCGCGCACCGTCGCCGAGGTCGCCCGCATCCTCGTGCCGGGCGGCCGGGTCGTCATCGCTCATTTCGACTGGCTGCCGATGCGCGGCAACGTCGTCGCGATGACCGAGCAACTCGTCGAGCGCCACAATCCGAGCTGGCACCTCGGCAACACGTCGGGCCTCTACCCGCCGTGGCTCGCCGATGTCGCCGAAGGCGGATTTGCGGGGCTCGAGACGTTCTCGTTCGATGTCGAGCTCGCCTATACGCACGAGGCGTGGCGCGGCCGCATCCGCGCCAGCGCGGGTGTCGGCGCCTCGCTGCCGGCCGACGATGTCGCCCGCTTCGATGCCGAGCTCGCCGAGGAGCTGGCGCGCGCCTGGCCGACCGAGCCGCTGCTGGTGCCGCATCGCGTCTGGGCGCTGAAGGCCGTCTGGCCGGGCTGATGTACTTCCACGGCGTCGTTGCGTCGTCTGAAAGCGTTAAATAAACCTTGTAGACCCTTAATCGTTTACGCCGTCGCGTGGGCGTGTACGTCATCTTGAACTCTTGCGTTCTTTTTCAGTATCGAGGCTGTGATGCGTATCGTCCCTCGTCCGCGTGCTTTATTCGCTCATTTCTCCTTGGCCGCCGCTACGGCAGCGGCGCTTCTGGCCGGCACCACGCTGGCGAATGCCCTTGTCCACGTCGACATCGACCTGTCGTCGCAGCGCATGCACGTCGAGTCGGGCGAAGGGACCTATGATTGGCCGATCTCGAGCGCCCGCTCGGGCTTCTCGACGCCGGGCGGCAGCTACGCGCCGACCCATCTCGAGCTGATGCACTATTCCAAAAAATACCACATGTCGCCGATGCCGCACGCCATCTTCTTTCGCGGCGGCTACGCGATCCACGGCACCTACTCGACGGGCGAGCTGGGTCGCCCCGCCTCGCACGGCTGCGTGCGACTCTCGCCCGGCAACGCGACGACTCTCTACAACATGGTCAAGGCCGAGGGCGCCAGCATCGCGATCAGCGGAACGCCGCCCGCGTCGCGTCCGTTCGCTGTCGCCCACCATCGCTCGCGCGCGCCCGAGGGCTACGCCGAGGCCGCGCCCGACCAGTTCGACGGTGACTCGGACGGCTACGTCCAGCCGACGCGGCGCACTCGCGGCTCGTCGTATTACGGGCAGGCCGGCGCCTACCCCTCGTATGGTTACGGCGGGATAGGCGGTGGGGGTCTGTTTTCCGGCTTCGACGAGTAGGCCAACCTTTGTGGCATCGAAACCGCGGCCGCCGGCATAATCGCCGTGGCCGCTGGTTTGCCGTTTACGGTCAGCTCCGCGCATGAAAGGTAGGCGCAGGCTCCTCGCTCCAGGCGATTCAGACCGAGGCTTTCATGACAAAGATATTGTTTGGCGGCGCACTTCTGGCCGCACTCGCGTCCGTGCCGGCACAGGCGGCGGTCGACATCAACATCGATCTCGCCACGCAGCACATGCACGTTCAATCGGCGAGTGGCACCTACGATTGGCCGGTCTCGACCGCGCGCGAAGGCTACGTGACGCCGACCGGCACGTTCGCGCCGGAGCGGCTCGCGGAGGTCTATCACTCGAAGAAATACGACAACGCGCCGATGCCGCACGCGATCTTCTTCTATTACGGCTTCGCGATCCACGGCAGCTACGAGACGAAGCATCTCGGCCATCCCGCCTCGCACGGCTGCGTGCGCATCTCGCCGACCAATGCCGCCAAGCTCTACAGCCTGGTGCAGGCCGAAGGCGCGACGATCACCATCCGGGGCACGCCGCCGGGCCAGGCGCCTTACGCCGCCGTCGCCGACAGCGGCGTCAAGACGGGCGGCTTCCTGTCGATGCTCGGGTTCTAACGATGCGGGCTGTCGCGATGCGTCTTGTCGGGGTCGTGGGTCTTGCTGGTGCCGCCGTGATGAGCGCCGCGGTGGCACCGGCTCGCGCGGCGGATCTGGGTGTCGCCGCGCCGCCACAGGTCGCGGAGGGTCTTCCCTGCGACGCGCCGGAGGTGCAGAGCTATCCGACCGTCTGGTACGGGCATTTCTCTGGCGGCTACTCGCATTATCTGGGCCCGGGCCAAAGCATCGTACTCGACTGGCGCGACGAGAAGCTGTGCTTCCCGACGCACCTCTCATGCGATCGTTACGTCCACGAGATGCGCCGGGACTTCCATCGCCCCGAAGGCTATTTCACTTGTTTGTTCATCCGCTGAGCCGATGTTCGAAGCGCTCAAGAAATTCATCGCCGACACCGCCGGACGCGCCGACAGCGATGGCGGCTACGACGAGAACGACTACCGGCTCGCCACCGCGGCGCTGCTGATCCACGTCGCCAACGTCGACGGCAAGATCGATCCCGCCGAGCGCCTGCGCCTGCGCGAGATCATCGAGCAGCGCTTCGGCCTCGACGAGGCGGCGACCACGCGCCTGATCGAACGCGCCGAGCAGAGCGACAAGGAAGCCGTCGACTTCTTCCACTTCACCAACGTCCTCAAGCGCAACCTCGACGACGTCGGGCGCCAGAAGATTATCGAGATGATGTGGGACGTCGTCTTCGCCGATGGCGAGGTGACGGAGTTCGAGGAGAACGTCGTGTGGCGCATCGCCGAGCTGCTCGGCGTCTCCACTCGCGAACGCGTTCTCCTGCGCCAGAAGGTTGCGCAAGAGCCGCATACCGAAACCCCGCATACCGAAGAGCCGCCTTCCGAGGCGCCGGGGCCGTGGTCCGGCGGCGGCAAGGCCTGACCCGATGCGTGCGGTCGCGCTGATCACCGGCGCGTCCGGCGGCATCGGCGCCGACCTCGCCCGGGTCTTCGCGCGCCATGGGCACGATCTCGCCCTGGTCGCGCGCGGCACCGACAAGCTCGAAGCCCTGGCCGACGAGATCGCTGCCGCGGGGCGACCGCGCCCGCTGGTGATCGGCTGCGATCTGGCGGAGCGCGGCGCGGCCGATCAGATCTTGGCAGGCTTGGCGGCGGCCGACGCGCGCGTGGCGATCCTCGTCAACAACGCGGGCTATGGGCTGCTTGGCACCGTCGACGCCCTCGATCCGGCGGGCCAACTCGGCATCGTCGACCTGAACGTCCGCGCCTTGCTCGAGCTGACGCTACGCTGCCTGCCGGACCTCAAGGCCGCGCGTGGGCGGGTCCTGAATGTCGCCTCGATCGCGAGCTTCATGCCCGGCCCCGGCATGGCCGTCTATTATGCCTCGAAGGCGTTCGTCAGCGCCTTCTCGCGCGCGCTGACGGAAGAGCTGAAGGCGTCGGGCGTCGTCGTCAGCGTGCTGCATCCCGGTTTGACGTCGACGGGGTTTCAGGCGCGCGCGGGCTTTCATCAGGCCCCGTACATCAGCGCCATGCCCGGCGCGTCGCCGTTTTTGGTGGCCGAGGCCGGCTATCGCGGCCTGATGGCCGGGCGGCGGACGATCGTGCCGGGCTTCAGTAACAAGGTAGGCGCGTTGCTGCTGCCGCTCGTGCCCGACGCGGTCCTGCAGCCGATCGTCTATCGCTTCCAGCGCGGACGCACCTGAGGCCACAAAAAAGGCCAGGCTCGCGCCGGACCTCGTTGGTAAGCCGTCGTGACTGCCTAATTGCGGCTGGGGTTGCCGCCGGCCGGACCACCTGTCGCCGAACCGCAGCCGCGCTGGCCGGTGCCGTACGACCTGCCGTTGCAACGGCCGTTCGCCAGCACCTTTTTCGTACGCGGCATCATGTGGCGATGCATCATCGGCTGGGCCATCGGCTCGCTGACGCTGCGACCCATCTGCAGGCTCGGGTCGGCGAACGCGAAGGTGGAGGCGCCGGAGACGAGCGCGACGGAGACAAGCAGGGTTTTCAACATGGTCCAATGTGCCTTTCGGTCGATGACCTGGATATAATGCCCAAGCTCTCGGTTCGTTTCGCCGCGTCATCGACCTAAGGTAAACGTCAGCTCGCCACCGCCTACTACAGCCTCAGTGAAGCAGCTCGATGAGCTTCATGCCGGAGGGTGTCTTCAGCTCGGCGACGCTCAAGGTCTTGTCGCCCTTCTTATTCGCCATGTCGAAGAGCTTGTCGGCGTAGGCGACGAACTCGCTCTCGTCGACCGTCTTGTCCTTGTCGGGGTCGGCCATCGTCATCCCGGCGGCCGACATCCGGCCCTTGAGCTCCTTGTCGTCCAGGGTCTTGTCGTGATCGCTTTCCAGTGATGCAAACCGCGTCTTGGCGTAGGCGTCGACCTCGTCCTTGGAGATCGTCTTGTCGCCGTTGGTGTTGACCGCCTTCATGAACGCGTCCGCCGTCATGGCGGCGGCCGGCGTGATCGCGACGGTCGCGGAGAGGGCGAACGCCGCGAAGCCGGCGACGAGGTAGCGGTGCGTCATGTGCTGGGGTCCTTTGCGAAGCGCCTGAGGGCGCCGCGAGAACATCCGCGCGAAAGCGTCGTTCCCCCTGGGAAAACAAGCCTCGATAATCGGGAAGATTGCCTTCGAAAGTTGTTACGTGTCGGCGTTGCGCGCCATGAAGTCGGTGGCGGAACCGTCACCGCTATCGACAAAGACGATGTCCTTCGGCGCCCGGCGCGGGGTGTCGATCGACAGCACACACAGCGGGTGCTCGAGGATCTTCGGAAGGGCGTGGATCGTCTTGCGGTCGAACACCAGCAGCTGCCCAGGGCCGAACTCCGCCTCGTCCGACGCATCGCCGATCCAGAACGTTCCGCGTCCCGTGAGCACGTAAAGGAACTCGTCGCAGGTCTCGTGGTAGTGCGCCGGCACCGCCCGCAGCACCCGGAAGATGCGCGCGCTCGCCGTCTCGCGGTCGGTCAGATAGGTGTCGACGATCATCGACTTGGCGTCGTCGGGAAGCTCCGCCGCGAGCGCCATCACATCGAACCGGCCCGAGGTTTTCCTGGTGTCGAGTTCCGTCATCTTGCGTCTCCATTGCATGGGCAGATGTCGCGATTGGCGCAGGAGTTCCGTCCCGCGTTGGGCGGAGCCTAAGCGGAGCCTGGCCCGCTTGTCGCGATGACCGTAATCGCGCAAGGTCGCGCCGCAAACCGTCCCTCCGCTGGTCCCATGCCTCTCGCCTTTCCCTTTTCCGCGATTACCGGCCAAGCCGAGATGAAGCTCGGCATCCTCATCGCCGCGGTCGATCCGGCCATCGGCGGTGTGCTGATCCTCGGTGACCGAGGCTCCGGCAAGTCGACGGCGATCCGCGCGCTAGGCGCGCTGCTGCCGCCGATGAAGGCGGTGGTCGACTGCCGCTACAATTGCGACCCCGGCAACGCCGGCGCGCTCTGTGCCGACTGCCGCGCGCGCAAGGCCGATGGCCCGCTCAGGGCGCACCAGGTGCCGGTGCCGGTCGTCGACCTGCCGCTCGGCGCGACGGAGGATCGAGTCGTCGGCGCGCTCGATCTCGAAAAGGCGCTGACGCAGGGCGTCAAGGCGTTCGAGACGGGTCTGCTCGCCCGCGCCAACCGCGGCTTCCTCTACATCGACGAGGTGAACCTGCTGGAGGACCATCTCGTCGACCTGCTGCTCGACGTGGCGCAGTCGGGCGAGAACGTCGTCGAGCGCGAGGGCCTGTCCGTGCGCCACCCGGCGCGCTTCGTCCTGGTCGGCACCGGCAACCCGGAGGAGGGCGAGCTGCGACCGCAGTTGCTCGATCGCTTCGGGCTGGCCGTCGAGGTCCGCACGCCACAAGTCCTGGCCGAGCGCATCGAGGTGATCCGCCACCGCGACGCCTTCGACCGCGATCCCGCCGCCTTCGCCGCGCGCTTCGCCAAGGACGAGGCCCGCATCCGCAAGCAGATCCTCGCGGCGCGGCGCGACTTCGCAGGCGTCGGGGTGCCCGACGCGGTGCTCGAGCAGGCGACGAAACTCTGCATGGCGCTCGGCACCGACGGCCTGCGCGGCGAGCTGACCTTGATGCGCGCCTCCCGCGCCGCCGCCGCGCTCGCCGGCAAGGATCGCGCGGGGCTCGACGATTTGCGCCAGGTCGCGCCGCTGGCCCTGCGCCACAGGCTGCGCCGCAATCCCCTCGACGACACCGGCTCGACGGCGCGCATCGAGCGGGCGCTCGGCGAAGTGTTCGGCCCCGCCTCGGTCGCCGCATGACAGGTTTGATGTGATCGAGAGCGAAATCTTCGAGACCGCCGCCGTCGCCGCGCCGCATGAGGCCGCGGCCGAGACGGGGCGCGCGATCCTCGCCGCTGGCGGCAACGCCATCGAGGCGATGATCGGCATGGCGGCGACGATCGCCGTGGTCTACCCGCACATGAACGCGATCGGCGGCGACGGCTTCTGGCTGATCCGCGCGCCGAGCGGCAAGGTGCGCTACATCGAGGCGTGCGGCCCGGCCGGCGCGCGCGCCACGCCGGAGCGCTACCGGCAACTCGGTCACGAGACGATCCCCGCGCGGGGCCCCCTCGCCGCGGTGACGATCCCCGGCACGGTCGGCGGCTGGGCGCTCGCGCACGACCTCGCGCGCGACGCGGGCGGCCGTCTGCCGCTCGCCGACTTGCTGGGCGATGCCGTCAAGCTCGGCCGCGAGGGCTACCTGCAATCGCCGTCCGAGGCGCGCACGGTGCCGCTGTTGGTCGAGGCGCTGAAGGAGGCGCCGGGCTATGCCGACGCGTTCCTCGTCGATGGCAAGGTCCCTGCCGCCGGCACGCCGCGCCGCGCCGAAAAGCTCGCGGCGACGCTGGAGCATCTCGGCCGGGCCGGGCTCGACGATTTCTATCGTGGCGACATCGGCCGCGAGCTCGCCGCCGACATGGACCAGATCGAGGCTGGCGGCACGCGCGCCGATCTCCAAGCCTATCGGGCGATCCTGCGCGAGCCGCTTGTCCTGCCGCTGCGCGGGCGCACGCACTACAACGCGCCGCCGCCGACGCAGGGGCTGGCGAGCCTCGTGCTGCTCGGCATTTTCGATCGGCTCGGCGCCAAACGCGCGGAGAGCTTCGAGCACATCCACGGGCTGATCGAGGCCTCGAAACGCGCGCTCGCGATCCGTGACCGCGTCTGCACGGATTTCGACGCGCTGAAGTACCTGCCCGCCGACTTTCTCACGCCCGACGCGCTACGTCGCGAGGCCGATGCGATCGACATGAAACGCGCCGCCGACTGGCCACCCCCGCCGGCGGCCGGCGACACGGTCTGGATGGGCGCGATCGATCGCGACGGGCGCGCGGTCTCCTTCATCCAGTCGATCTATTGGGAATACGGGTCGGGCTGCGTGCTGCCGCGCACCGGCGTGCTGCTACAAAACCGGGGCATCTCGTTCTCGCTCGACCCGAGCGCGGTGAACCCGCTGATGCCGGGCCGCCGCCCGGTCCATACGCTGAACCCGCCGCTCGCGGTCTTCGATGATGGCCGCGTGATGAGCTACGGCGCGATGGGCGGCGACGGCCAGCCGCAGTTCCAGGCGCAGATCTTCACGCGCATGCTGTTTGGCGAGGGCGTCGCCTCGGCGCTCGACAAGCCGCGGTTCCTCTTCGGGGCGGCCTGGGGCGCGACGAGCCGGGCGTTGAACCTCGAGCCGCGCTTCGACGATGATCTGGTGATCGCGCTCGAGCGGGCCGGCCACGCGATCGAGATCGCGCCACAGCCCTACATGGACAGCTTCGGCCACGCCGGCGCGCTGGTCCGCACGCCCAACGGGCGCATCGAGGCCGGCCACGACCCGCGTTCCGACGGCGGCGCGGCCGGGATCTGAGCGGTACAACCTCAGAAGCTATACCAAAGCGCGCCCATCGGCCCGGTCTCGCGGACGATGTCGCGGCCGGCGAAGGTGCGGAAGCCGCCCACCTGGACCGACCAGATGGGCGATAGGTCGTAGACGACGCTGCCCTGCAGCTTGCTGTAGGAGGTGGCCGCGATCAGCGCGCCGCTCGACGAAGCGAAGCTGCTGAAATCCTGTATGAGGACGAGGAGCCTCGGCCGGGGCCGCACGCCGAGCGTCGCGTCGAGCCGCTTCTCGTCGGGAAACGGGTTCGCGCGCAGCCGCACGCCGGGATCGATGTCGATGAAGGCTGACCAGCCGCACAGGCTGAAGCTCTGGCCGAACATCAGTCGGACATCGATGGCGCCGTCGCGCGCGCCGCCATTCGCGAGTTGCTCGGCGACGGTCTCGTTGGCCGTCGGTGGCTGGATCAACGCCTGC
Source organism: uncultured Lichenihabitans sp. (assembly GCA_965214415.1). Taxonomy (GTDB): domain Bacteria; phylum Pseudomonadota; class Alphaproteobacteria; order Rhizobiales; family Beijerinckiaceae; genus RH-AL1. Next base: position 2,588,569 of record CBDCBQ010000003.1, on the reverse strand, counting down.
AACGCGATGACCCTCCCTTGCGCCTGGTAGAGCGCGAGCCGCGCGCCGAACGCACTCGAGTCCGATCCCGTCACCGTATTCGTCGCCGGGCCATCGTGCTCGTGCGCCAGCGTCGGCGCGAGTATGAGGCTCAGCCAATCGGTCTCGCCATACTCGAGGAAGCCACTCGCCTCCGCCTTGCGGAACGCCGGCGCGACGACCGATTGCCCGCTCTGGTCGAAGCGCCGCGAGCCTTCGCTATAGCCGACACCGGCGATGAATTGCCCGCTCCCTGCCGGCAGCAACCAGGCGCCGGCGTGCGCGGGGTTTCGCGCGAAAAGCACGAGGATTGCCAGGAGCAAGACGGGTCGGGTGAAATGAGCCAAACGCGTAACGCCGTGGACGCAACGCCATCGATTAATCCACGCAAGTCCCGCTTTTCACAGCGCCTCATGGTTGCAAACCGTGGAGGGCAATGATGTTCGCAAGCCGCCGCGTGACCGCTCTGAACACAACCTTAACCATAAACACAGCCCCTCGATCGCCCGAGTCATCGCAACGCTTCGATAAGGTTGACGAACACCTTCGCTTAACCGGCGCGCGGTACTTCAAATGCACTCGTTGCGTTCGGAGGAAGAGGCCATGAGCCTTGTTCGTTATACTGCGTCCATCAAGCTCGCCGCCATTGTTTGCTTCGGCCTCGCCATCGCCGGCTGCGCCAGGACACCGGGCGAGGAAGGTCTCGCCGGACTCGGCGGTAGCGGTGGCCGCGGCAGCCAATATGGCAGTGGCTACGGCAACGGCAGCGGTGGCGCCAATGGCGGCGCGAACGGCGCCGGCTATGGAAACGGCGCCGGTTACGGCGACGGCCGCGTCTCGCACAGCGGCCTGCCGGCCGGCAGCGCGCAGCAGTTCGCGCAGGACGTCGGTGACCGCGTCTTCTTCGAGTCGGACTCGTCCGACCTGACGCCGAAATCGCAGGCGACGCTCGATCGCCAGGTCGCGTGGCTGAAACGCTACGATCGCACCTACATCGTCGAGGGCCACGCCGACGAGCGCGGCACCCGCGAGTATAATTTCGCCCTCGGCGCCCGCCGCGCCTCGAACGTCAAGCAGTACATGGTCGCCCGCGGCATCCCTGCGGCGCGCATCCGCACCATCAGCTACGGCAAGGAACGCCCCGTCGCGGTCTGCAACGACATCTCGTGCTGGTCGCAGAACCGCCGCGCCGTGACCAACGTCGGCGAGGGCAGCCAGAGCTGAGCCTCAGGCGTCTCGCTTCAGCGCCGAGGCGAAGATCGCCTCGGCCGCCGCGCGGTTCTCCGCGATGAGCCGCGCGACTGCGGCTCGCGCGGCCTCCGCCTTGCGGGCGGCGGCCGCCCTGTCCGTGAACACCGCGCGCATCGCCTTGCGGAGTGAGGCGATCGAGGGATCGGCCCACACGAGATCCTCGGGGTAGGGCTCGCAGCCCGGCCCGACCTCGGTCAGCGTGTAGTCGAGCGGATAGGCATGGGCCGCGTCGACGATATCGCGGGCGCCGCCGTACGGCGTCGCGATCACCGGCACGCCGTTCTGCATCGCCTCGATGATCGTCAGGCCGAGACCCTCGCTGCGATGGGGCGAGACATAGCAGTCGATCGACTGGAGCAGCGCCAGCATCTCCTCGTCATCGTAGAGGTGCCGCGCGACGACGATGTCGCGCCGCGCGCCGATAAGCGCGGCCAAGCGCTCGATGTCGGCCGACGCCTCGCCCGAATAGTGGATCTTGATGAAGCAGAACGCCTGCTCACCCTCGTCGAACTCCTCTAGAAAGGCACGCACGAGCGCGCCCGGGTTCTTCCGAGTCATGACGCTGCCGCCGTCGGCGAAATAGGCGAAGACGAAGCCGCTTGCGGGGAGACCAAACGTCTCGCGCTTGGCGCCGCGCTTCGGTTGGTGCGCGGTCACGTCGAGGGCCGGCCGCAGGAGCCGCGTCGGCACGTCGCTAGCGGCCCGCACCGCATCCTGGATGAAGATGGTCGGGCACCAAACCTCATCGAAGCGCGAGAGGAGTGGCACCCATTCCCGCTTCAGCTCCGACAATTCCCAGTAGAAGATCAGAATGTTGCGCTCGGCCGACGCCATCAGCTCCGCGAGCGGCCCCTTGTCGAGACAGCCGTCGGCGAGCAGGAGGTCGAGGTTCAGGTGGACGATGTTGATCGTGGCTCTCGTCTCGGTCGACGGCAGCTCGATGTCGAGCCGCGACAGTCTGCCGAAGCCGCGCTCCCAATTGATGGCGTTGACGGCGACGTGGCTCTGCTGAAGCAGCGCCAAATAGGCGCGCGCGCTGCGGCCGAGGCCGTTCAGGAAGAGCAGCGGCCCGATCAGGTTCACGCACGGCGCGCCTTCCGGAGCGCCGCCGCCGACCGCGGGCGGGGGTGGGCGGAACCTGCGCTGCTCGATGCGGCCGAACTGCATGAAGTGGGCGAAGGCCGGGATGCCGGCCGCTCGGACATCTGGATTGACGTCGAGGTAATAGGCTGGGTCGAACTCGAGCGACGGCCGGTAGTCGCGTTGAAGGCCGATCGCCAGGTAGTGCTCGAGCGGCGCGAGGCGGCCGCCGAGCTCCAACGCATAGGTCGCGGCGTACCAGTCGGCGTCGAAATACCGATTGGGCCGATCGCCACGTGCCCGGCCCTCGCGCACGAAATAGCCGAGCGCGCTTTCGTCGGAGAGCAGCGCCTCCGGATAACGATCCAGATACCAGATTTGATCGAAGACGGGATGCGGCGAGCGTCGTTCCGCGCTGCCGTGCAGGACGTAATGCACCAGCGGGTGCATCTCGATCTCGGCGAGATCCTCGTTCGTCTGTAGGTAGAACGCGGGATCGAACAGCATGTGCGTTCGCGCCAACGGCGGCCCGCGCAGGAAGTCGACCAGCACGTTCCCATTGGCGCGGTGCCCGGCGTCTCGACGATAAAGGGCCGCGTCGAACAGGAGGTGGAAGGCTCGGTCGTGCGCGCGACCATTCTCGAGGAAATGGATCAGCGCGGGACGGGCGGCGGCATGGCTTGCGCTTTGTACGGCGTAGAGCCGCCCGTCGAACAAAGGGTGTGGCGAACGCGCCGGGTCGGTGTCGACATGCAGGAAATGGTGGAGCGGATTCGCGATGGCTCCCGGCGCATCCAGCCGGGCGATGTAATACGCCGCGTAAAAGAGCGGATGCGGATCGCGAAGCTCGGCGGCGCCGTGCAGGATGTAATGCAAGAAGGGTGCGACCCCGCTGCCCGCGATGTCGGGGTAGCGCTTGCGATACCAGTCGCCATCGAACAGGGGATTGGGACTGGCCCCGTCCTGATCGCCCTTGAGAAGATAGTGTCGGACGGCGTCGGCCTCGCTCTCGAAGGTGCGGCCGGATGATCGGTTGTAGAACGGAAGATCGAACAGCTTGGAATCGGCGATGAGCGCGACGTGCTTGTCGAGATTGGCTCGGGAGGAAATGTGCCGGCGAATCTTTTCGACGACGGTCATCTCGGGTGGTTTGCCCACATACGATCCTATCTGGTGGCGCTCTCGCGGATCGATCGCCGCGCACGTCGGCTTCGTATCCCCCGGGAATCGCCTTCCCATGCAGTCAACGTCTCGAAATCGACAAAACCCACCGATGGTAGGTTTAGGCCTTGAAGTTTTATAAGGTGCGCGATTGCACTTGGCGTTTTGACGGCTCCGGCCGTGATTGGCAAGACGCGGAAGGGCGAAGGCCCGCGGAGCATGGCTTGGTCGATTCTCTATTCTGGCGCGGCCGCACCGTGTTTCTCACCGGCCACACCGGGTTCAAAGGCGCCTGGCTGACGCTTTGGCTGGCGCGCCTCGGCGCCCGTGTCACCGGCTTCAAGCCTGGCACCTTCCGCAGGCCGGCCTTCGGCGGAGTTGTCCGTTGGACCTCCGGCCGGCACCGGGCTGCCTATTGCCAAAGACGTCCCGGGCGGCAAACCGAGCCCGTCAACCATGGCTCGCGACCCGGAGTAGGCGAATTGACCCGCCCAATCGGCACGCCTACAGCGCGGCGCTGGCTGACCGGGTCTCGCTCCTGTCCGAGGACTCCATGTTTCGTCTTGCCGTCCGCTTCATCGGCCTGCTTATTCTGGCCGGCGCGTTCGCCGCGCTGATCGTCGACGGCACGCGGTCGGTCGCGGCCGGCACGCTGGCGCCGATGCCTCTCGGACGAATGATCGCCGCGCTCGCCCCCGACGCCTTCGTCAAGATGCATGCGAGCATCGAGAGCCACGCCCCCATCCTGTGGGACCCCGTGCTCGTGACGGTCCTGCTGCTGCCGACCTGGGTCGTGCTCGGCGCGCTCGGGCTGGTGCTCCTCGCCTTGACCCGACGGCCGGCGCCGAAAATCGGCTATAGCCGCCGCTGAGCCTCAGTGCGTGTGGGCGCCGTAATAATCGTTGCCGCGCGAAAATTCGACGAAGGTGCAGGGCTCCTCGCCGACGGACCAGGCATCGTGGCCGGGCGGCAGCAGCATCACGTCGTTCTTGGAAAAGTCCTCTTGCGAGCCGTCGTCCATGACGACGCGCAACGTGCCGGCGAGCACGAGGGCGACGTGTGGCAACTGGCAGCTCGGCGTGCCGGCGTAATCCTTCAGGTCGCTCGACCATTTCGCGCCGACGCCGAACGTCACGCGGGTGACGGAGACGCCGTTCAGCTCGACGGTCTGCTTCGAGATCTTGCTGTGGGCGTCCGGCGGAATGGCGTCGAGATTGCCCTTTTGCATGGCGGGGTCGAATGTCATGATCTGTTTCCTCCAACTCCATCAGGGTAAGCAAGCTTTCTGCCATGCCTTGTCCGATAACGGAGCGACGACGACGCGCGATCGTCGCCGGTTCTCACGTTTGAACGCCCGCCTCAGCCCTTGTGATGCACCTCCTGCAGCCCGTACACCGGCGTCGCGAGGCCGGCCTCGCGGGCCTTCAACTGCAGCGCCAGATATAGCGAGTAGTGGCGCGACTGGTGCAGGTTGCCGCCGTGGAACCATAGCGCCTCCTGCTGGGTCGGCTTCCACATGTTGCGCAGCTCGCCCTCCCAAGGCCCCGGGTCCTTCTTGGTGGCGGAGCCAAGGCCCCAGCATTTGCCGACCTTGTCGCCGACCTCCTGGCTGATGAGCTTTGCCGCCCAACCATTCATCGAGCTGTAGCCGGTGGCGTAGACGATGATGTCGGCCGGCAGCTCGCTGCCATCCGCGAACGCGACGCCGGTCTCGGTGATCCGCTCGATGTCGACGCCGCTCTTCAGCTTGATCTTGCCGTCGGCGACAAGCTCGCTTGCGCCGACATCGATGTAATAGCCGGAGCCACGGCGCAGGTACTTCATGAAGAGGCCCGACTCGTCGTCGCCGAAGTCGAGCATGAAGCCGGCATGGCGCAGGCGGTCGTAGAACGCGGCGTCGCGCGCCTTCATCGCCTCGTAGACGGGGATGTTGAAGCTCGCCATGATCGCGTAGGGCACCGACGCGAACGTCAGGTCCGCCTTGTTTGTCGTCATACCGCTTTGCACGGCCTCCTCGGAATAGAGGCCGCCGAGCGCCAGCTCCATGAGGCTCTCGGATTTCGCGATATGCGTCGAGGAGCGCTGCACCATCGTGACGTCGGCGCCGTTCTCCCAGAAGTCGGCGCAGATGTCGTGCGCCGAATTGTTGGAGCCGATCACGACCGCCTTCATGCCGCGGAACGCCTCGCCGCCGGGGTGCCGGCTCGAGTGGTGGCTGATGCCGCGAAAGCGATCCATGCTCTCGAAGCTCGGCATGCTCGGCACGGCCGAAAGGCCCGTCGCCAGCACGAGCTGCTTGGCCTTCAGCGTGAGCGGATGCCCGTCGCGCTCGACCTCGATGATCCATTCCTTGGAGTGGTCGTCGAACCGTGCCGAGGTGCACTCGGAATTCGTCCAGTAATTGAGCTCCATCACCTTGGTGTAGCTCTCGAGCCAGTCGCCGATCTTGTCCTTGGCGGCGAACACCGGCCAATGATCGGGGAAGGGCAGGTAGGGCATGTGGTCGTACCAGACCGGGTCGTGCAGGTGCAGCGACTTGTAGCGCTTGCGCCAATGGTCGCCGGGGCGCGGGTGCTTGTCGAGGATGATGGTCGGCACGCCGAGCCGCTTCAGCCGCGCGCCGAGGCCGATGCCGCCCTGGCCGCCGCCGACGACGACGCAATACGGCATCCGCGTGATGCCGAGCTCCGCCTCCTCCGCCTGCTTGCGCTCGAGCCACGATTTTCGGTCCGGGCGGACGCCGTGCTCGACGCTCTTCTCGCGGGTCGCGCCGTGCTTCTCCTCGTGGCCCTTCAGCTCCTCCGCGGTGGTGAGCAGCGTCCAGCCGAGCTCGCCCTTGAGCCGCAAGTGGCCTCGCCCGCGGAAAACCTCCGTCTCGAAGGTGATCCACGCCTCGGTGACCCCGTCGGCCTCGGTCGCCGGCTCATCGAGCCGCCATTTGCGCGGCTTCGTATCGGCCAGCGTCGCGCGCAGCATGTCGGCGATCTGGCCCTTGCCCTCCTGCGTCGAGATGTTCCAGGTGAAGGTGACGAGATCGCGCCAGTAGCATTCGTCGACGAACAGGGCGGTCACCGCGTCGATATCGCCGGCGCCCAGCGCAGCCTCCAGCGTGCCGAGCCAGGTGACGATCCGCTTGTCGGCGGTCGTCAGCCGCTCCTCGGGCATTGCGGATGACGTCATCGGGCTCTCCTCGCGGGCAGGGGTTGATTGCCCACCAAACTAGGCGGGGGAAGCCCTGTGTCGACCCTGGCTAACGACCGGGTGGCGCCGCCAACGCATTCTATCGGCTCGCGGTTTCGGCCGGCGAACGGAGATCAGCGCTTTGTTGCTGCTTCGTTGGTTCGAACGCTCGGAGGCCAGTCGGGCCGCGAGACCGTCAGCGTCGCCATTGCTCGGGTGGTTTCTTCTCCTGCAGGGTGTCGAGGACGGCGAAGAGGCGGTGCGCGGCCGCGACGTGCGCCGGGTTGTCGGGCGAGAAATCCTCGTCCGTCGCCGCCAGGAACAGGCTGCCGTCGGCGAGGCGCTCGCTGACCACGTCCGCCGGCGGCGTGATCCGCCGCGCCAGCCGCGGCGAGAGGTGGATCATCCAACACGGCGTGATGATCGGGTCGTCCTTGTAGTCCGACATCCTCATGCCCCTCCAGAGACATGAGGGTCCGGCTTTGCACCAGAGAGGCTCAAAGGCTCGCGAAAACGCGTGAACCGTCTGCTTGACGACCGGATATGAGACGAGGTCCAAATCCCAGTCCAGCAGATGACTTGAATGCAGGGCCACGGAATTCGTGAACGTGCCGCCACATTCCGTTTTCAGAAAGACATGGTCCGACTGGCGCCGAACTGTTGATGGAGCATTCACCGTCACAAGCAAGTATCCGAGAGCCGGTATAGGTTCTCCTAGGTCGCCAGTGCAGACTTTGCCGCAACGACACTATCGAGCCAATTCTCATTGTCGTCGAGTTCTGGTACGTTGTCTTCATTGATGACTTGGTACCAATGCTCATACGACGGGGTAATTGGACGGAGATAGTTGAGTAGACATCGAAGCCGTTGAGCCACTTCCTCGGGTTGTTCCGGTCGAGACCCCCAGGCGGCGCTGATTTGAAAATTTTTCATTTGCGACCTCGATGACAGACAAGAAAGTGGCTTCTACTATATTCAGAATATAAGTCCTCCGCTCGATCGACGACGGTTTGATTTCCCCCAGACAGTAATACATTTGACGGCCACGGCCTTCCGCGACGACGGCCGCGTTCTGGTTCTTGACCTGCTTATCGAATTCCACAAACCCGGCGGACTTTTCGGCGACGAAAGCCAGCCCCAGCCTCGAGACTTCAGCTCGAACAAATCGCCAGATTTCAGCCCGGGAATGGGTAAGGTCGTCGGCGCGTCATCCTGCTTGCAGTCGTCGAAGGACGTTTGGCCTTTCGGCGTAGGGCTTGCAAGAAAGTAGGCTTGCGACGTGACGTTCGGTGTATCCGTCGAGTATTTTGGCGTTGGGTTATTCGGATTGATGAGAACGCTCATTTCCTCAAACGGGTTCTGCATCGGGCGCCCCCATGTTTCGAAGAGGTTATGCGGCGCGCGCGTTCGAGTACAGACCGCAGCCGGGCGGGCAATAGGACACGGCACCAGTGCCGCGCGATGTTCGGAGCGCAACCAAGGCAGCTCAAGCTACGCAGCATTGCGACCTCCGACCCTGCCCCGCGCCTTCCGTCCGCGCAGCACCTCCGCGCTTCACGCTTCTTTACATTCGCCCGCATCTGGCGAAACGTCGCGCTCCTAGGGTCCCTCCATCGCAACACGCGAGAAGGACAACGACCTTGAACACATCAGACACAACGAACCCCGGCAGCCCCAGCCCCGCCCGCCCGAGCCGCACCCTGACACTGCGGCGCGGCGCGATCGCCGTGGCGCTGCTCGGCGGCGGCTTCGTGCTCGGCGCCGCCAGCTTCGCGACGGCGCAAGGCGCGATGGGCCATGGCATGTGGCACGGCGGGCATGGCCCGCGCCTCGGCATGGTGCAGTACTTCGTCCACGGCGCGCTGGAGAACGTCGGCGCCAGTTCCGAACAGGAGACGAAGGTGCACGACATCATCGCGGCCGCCTACCAGAAGATCGATCCTGCCGAGGGCACGCACGACGCCATGCGCAAGCAGGTGCTCGACCTCATGCGCGCGCCGACGATCGACCGTGCCGCCGCCGAAAAGCTGCGCGCAGACGAGATCGCGCGCATGGACGCCAAGTCGAAGGTGATCGTCGGCGCGATGCTCGATGCGGCGGCCCAGCTCACGCCGGAGCAGCGTGTCAAGCTCGCCCAGCACGCGCAGGAGCGGATGGCCGAGCACGAGCACGGCGGCTGGCACCGTTTTGGGCCCGACCACGACGGCGAGCATGGCCCGGATGGCGGTCCCGATCACAGCCCCACCGGCGATCACGGCTGATCACGCGACCATGGCGGACCGCATCCTCATCATCGACGACGATGAGCGTCTCGCCGCCATGGTCTCCGACTACCTCGCGGCGGCGGGTCTCCTCGTCGAGCGGGCTCCCACCGCCGCCGCGGGCATCAAGGCCGCGGCGCGCGCGGATGCGATCATCCTCGATCTCATGCTGCCCGACATCGACGGGTTCGAGGTCTGCCGCCGCCTGCGCGCGACCTCCGACGTGCCGATCCTGATGCTTACCGCGCGTGGCGACGACACCGATCGCATCGTCGGCCTCGAGATCGGCGCCGACGACTATCTCGCCAAGCCCTTCAACCCGCGCGTATTGCTGGCGCGGCTGCGCGCGATGCTGCGCCGGCGCAGCGGTGCGGCGCCAAACGATGCCGCCACGCTGCGCTTCGGCCGGCTGCAGATCGATCGCGGCTCGCGCGCCGTGCGTGTCGACGGCGAGACCAAGGTGCTGACAAGCTATCAGTTCGACCTGCTGGTGGCGCTAGCCGAGAACGCCGGCCGCGTGCTCAACCGCGACCACCTGCTCGATCTCTTGAAGGGGCAGGAGCTCGACGCGTTCGATCGCTCGATCGACGTGCACGTCTCGCGCATTCGTGCCGCGATCGAGGACGACCCAAAACACCCGCGCCGCATCATCACCGTGCGCGGCTCGGGCTACGTCTTCGCCAAGACGCAGGACGAGGCGTGAGCGTCGTCCGGCGTCGCCTGTTCTGGAAGATCTACCTCACACTGCTGGCGAGCCTCGTCGCGGCGAGCATCTTCATGGGCGCGTTCTTCTGGCTGCTTGGCGAGGCGCAGCGCGACGGCGTACCCGATGGAACCGCGCGTAAAACCTGGCCGAGCGATGTCTCGGTCTATGCCGCGGACGGCCACCTCGTCGCCTCGCGCGGAGAGGTGATCGCCTTCGGCGACGACCGCGTGGGCCGCCATTGGGGGCCGGGCCACGTGCTCCGCCTCGATCTGCCCGACGGCCGCATCATGCTGACGCGGTTCGCGCCGCCCGCGCGCGCGAGAATTGCCGGCATCTTGAAGATCATGCTGGTGGTGGTCGGCGGCGTCGGCCTCGCGGCCTATCCGGTAACGACGCGCCTCACGCGCCGGCTCGAGGTTCTGCGCGCCGGCATGGCCAGTTGGGGTGAAGGGGTAGCGGCAGGCCCGTTGGACGCAACCCCGTTGGACGCGCGCGGCGACGACGAGGTCGCCTTGCTCGCGCGGACCTTCAACAGCGCGGCCGCGCGGCTCGCGGCGCTGCTTGCCGCGCAAAAAAGCCTGCTCGCCAACGCCAGCCACGAGCTGCGCTCGCCGCTGGCGCGCCTTCGCCTAGCCGTCGAGGTGGCCGTGCCGCACGCGAGCGCGGCGCATGGCGAGATCGTGCGAAACCTCGCCGAGATGGACCAGCTCGTCGACGAGCTGCTGCTGTCGAGTCGTTTGAACCACAACGAGCCGCGCCAGGTCCGGCGCGAGCCTGTCGACCTGCTCGGCCTCGCCGCCGAGGAGGGCGCGCGCCACGACGCGACCGTGTCGGGCGAGCCCGTGGAGATCATCGGCGATCCCGTGCTGCTGCGGCGGATGATGCGCAACCTCTTCGAGAACGCCGCGAAGCACGGCCGCCCGCCGATCGTCGTGATGGTGGCGCGGCACGGGACCGGCGCCGAGATCGTCGTCGGCGATGCCGGCGCTGGGATCGTCGGGTCGGACCTGGAGCGCGTGTTCGAGCCGTTCTACCGGCCGGCCGGACACGGCGAGACCTCGGGCGGCTGGGGCCTCGGCCTCGCGCTCGTGCGCCAGATCGCGGCGCGCCACGGTGGCAGCGCCACATGCGAGGCGGTGCGGGAGGGTGGCTCGCGCTTCGTGGTGCGGCTCTCGGGCGCATAATACCGGCGCCAACAAGCTTGCAGCCCTACCCAAAATCATCCATATACCATCCACACGGATGGTGGAGCTGAGTGGGTGGTTGGCGGTGAAAATTCCGGAAAGCGAGAAGATCACGATCAATCTCGGGCATGTCGATCTCGGACAGATCGACCTGCTCGTGCGCGATGGTTTCTTCTCGAACCGCACGGACCTGATCCGCACGGCCATCCGCAACCTGCTGGATCGTCACGCCGATAGCGTGAAGCAATCGGCGGCGCGCAACGATCTCACGCTGGGGCTGCGCCAGGTCTCCCGCGCGGAGCTGGAGGCCGCCCGCGACGCCGGAACGCCGTTGCGGCTCAACGTGCTTGGGCTCGCGACGATCGCGTCGGACGTGTCGCCCGATCTTGCCCGGGTGGCCATCGCCTCCATCCAGGTGCTCGGGACCCTTCAGGCTAGTCCCGAGGTCAAGGCCGCGCTTCGCGACCGGTTTTTGTAGATCCGCGAGCATCGCGGACGCGCTTTCTCACAAAGGAACACGCATGAGCACCTTGGCTTTCGACATGGGCGAGGTCACGCGCCTCACTCGCGCGGGACGTTTGATGGAAGCGACGACGCTCATCCAGAATGGTTTGGGCGGGCACGGTCGCAAGGCCGAGAGCGCAAGAGAGCCAGCCTTCGGCAGGCTGCCGGCACCAGGCGCGTCCAGTCGCACCGCGATGCCGGAGGCGCCTCGACGTAGAGGAGTTTTCGAGTCGCCCGCGCTGTCGCCGGGACAAGCGTCGTTCGAGACGAAGACGATCCGCAACGCCGGCGGCACGATGAGCTTCAAGCTCTACGTACCGAGCATCTTGCCGGCCGAGCCGTGTCCGCTCGTCGTGATGCTGCACGGCTGCACGCAGTCGCCGGACGATTTCGCCGCCGGCACCCGGATGAACGAATGGGCGGAGCGCTATGGTTTCCTCGTCGCCTATCCGGAGCAGACCCGGGCTGCCAATCCGTCCCGGTGCTGGAACTGGTTCAAGAGCGGCGACCAGATCCGCGATCGCGGCGAGCCGTCGCTCATCGCCGACGCCACGCGGCGCGTCCTGGCGGACCATCCCGTCGACCCAGACCGGGTCTTTATCGCGGGCCTGTCGGCGGGCGGCGCCGCGGCGGCCATCATGGGCTGCGCCTATCCCGACCTTTACGCCGGGGTCGGCGTTCACTCGGGTCTCGCCTGCGGCGCCGCCTCCGACATGCCGTCGGCCTTCGCCGCCATGCGCGGCGGAACGCGCGCTGGCGCAAGCCGGATGAGCCGCGTTCCAACCATCGTGCTCCACGGTACGGCGGACAAGACAGTCGCGCCCGCGAATGCGCGCGCCGTCGCCGAGCAGGTCGCCTGCGACGATGGTTCGACCGAAACTCTCCGCAGCCTCGCGAACGGGGTCCCCTTCACGCGGATCGTCCGCCGCAACGCGGACAGCGAGATCGTCCTGGAGCAGTGGATGATCGACGGCGCGGGACACGCATGGTCGGGTGGAAGCCCCGCGGGCTCATACACAGATCCGCGCGGACCTGACGCGAGCCGGGAAATGCTGCGGTTCTTCGGGATCGCTCCCACCTTCGAATGAGACGCTACGCCACCGCGCGCAGCCCCGCGTCGCCGGCGAGCGCCTTCGCCTCGCGGCGGAACGCGGTGAGGATGAACTCGGTGTAGCCGTTCGGCTGCTCGCGGCCCTTGAAGACGAGGTCGCAGGCGGCGCGGAATGCCGGGCCATCGAAATCGGGCGCCATCGGCTGGTAGGCGGCGTCGCCGGCGTTCTGCGCGTCGACCACGGCGGCCATCTTCTTGAGCACCGCCATCACCTCGTCCTTCGAGACGATGCCGTGATGCAGCCAATTGGCGATGTGCTGCGAGGAGATCCGCAGCGTGGCGCGGTCCTCCATCAGGCCGATGTTGTTGTAGTCCGGCACCTTCGAGCAGCCGACCCCCTGGTCGATCCAGCGCACGACGTAGCCGAGCAGGCCCTGCGCGTTGTTCTCCAGCTCCTGCCGCACGTCGCGCGGGTCGAAGTTCGACTGCGCGAGCGGAATGGTGAGAAGGTCGGTCAGCTCGGCCGGCTTGCGGGCGGCCAGCGCGTGCTGGCGCTCGGCAACGTCGACCTCGTGATAGTGCAGGGCGTGCAGCGTCGCCGCCGTCGGCGAGGGCACCCAGGCGGTCGAGGCTCCCTGCTCGGGGTGGGTGCGCTTCATCGTGCGCATCAACGCCATCTGATCTGGCGCGGCCCACATGCCCTTGCCGATCTGCGCGCGGCCGGGCAGGCCGCAGGCGAGGCCGACGTCGACGTTCAGGTCCTCGTAGGCGGCGATCCACGGCGTCGATTTCATCACGTTCTTGCGCACCATCGGCCCCGCCTCCATCGAGGTGTGGATCTCGTCGCCGGTGCGATCCAGGAAGCCGGTGTTGATGAAGCAGACGCGCTCCGACGCCGCCTGGATGCAGGCGGTGAGGTTGGCCGAGGTGCGCCGCTCCTCGTCCATGATCCCCATCTTGAGGGTGTTGCGCGGCAGGCCGACGATGTCCTCCACGCGGCCGAACAGCTCGTCGGCGAACGCGACTTCCTCGGGCCCATGCATCTTCGGCTTGACGATGTAGACCGAGCCGGTGCGCGAGTTGTGAAGCGGCTGCGTGCCGTAGAGATCGTGCCGGGCGATCGTCGCCGAGACGAGCGCGTCGAGCAGCCCCTCGGGGATCTCGCGGCCCTCGGCATCGCGCACGGCGTCTGTCGTCATGTGATGGCCGACGTTGCGCAGCAGCATCAGCGCGCGGCCGGGCAGGCGCAGATCGCCGCCACGCGCGCTCTTGTAGGCGCGGTCGCCGGCGAGCACGCGATGCACCGTCTCGCCGTTCTTCTTGAACGCCTCGCGCAGATTGCCCTTCATCAAGCCGAGCCAGTTGCGGTAGCACACGACCTTGTCGGCCGCGTCGACGGCCGCGACCGAATCCTCCATGTCCATGATGCTCGAGATCGCGGATTCGACGATCACGTCGGCGACGCCGGCCGGATCGGTGCGGCCGATCTGGTGCGCGCGATCGATCACGATCTCGACGTGCAGGCCGTTGTTGGACAGCAGCACGAGGCTCGGGTCGGACGGCGTGCCCTGGTAGCCATCGAAGCGATCGGCGTCGATGAGCGCCGTTTCGGCGCCGCCGACGAGCGTGACGGCGAGCCGACGATTCTCGATGCGATAGCCGGAAACGGTCGCGTGCGAGCCCGCGGCGAGCGGCGCGATCATGTCGAGCGTCGCCTTGGCCTCGGCGACGACGCGGGCGCCGCGCACGGGATTGTAGCCTTTGCCCTTGCTGGCGCCGCGATCCTCGGTGATCGCGTCGGTGCCGTAGAGCGCATCGTAGAGGCTGCCCCAGCGGGCGTTGGCGGCGTTCAGCGCGTAGCGGGCGTTCGAGATCGGCACGACGAGCTGCGGCCCGGCGATCTCGGCGATCTCGGCATCGACGTTGGCGGTCGTGATCGCACGCGGCGCGGGCTGCGGCAGCAGGTAGCCGATCTCGCGCAAAAAGGTCATGTCGCGCGCCGGGTCGAGCGGCGTGGCGCGATGCTCGCGGTAGAACGCATCGAGCCGGGCCTGCATTTCGTCGCGGCGGGCGAGCAGGGCACGGTTGCGAGGCGCGAGGTCGGCGACGAGGTCGGCGAGGCCTTTGAAGAAGGTGCCTTCGTCGATGCCCGAGCCGGGCAGCGCCTCGCCGACGAGAAAGTCGTATAGCACGCGCTCGATCTTCAGGCCGCGCATGTCGAGTGTCGTCATAGCGATCTCCCGCAGCGCTTAATGTTGCACCGCACTCCCAAAATGGGCCTCGTCGCCCGGACTGTCAATTTTTTCGAAATTGTTTTTCCTAGGGTACGGTAAAAACCTCAAGATCCTGAGATCGTGAAGCTTTTTAGTTTTTCCGTGACGCGGAAACCTGACGGTGGAAAACATTCCGTCAGTTCTTCGGGATCTTGCTCGACGCATGCGCCTGCTCGACATGCTGGCTCAAAACGTCGATCATCTTCTCGACCTGATCGATCGGAACGAGGAAGCCAAGTGGGCCGTAGCCTGCATGATGGAAGGTGAACGCGGACGCCTCGCCCATGAGCCCGGGGCTCAGCTGCCAGCGTGGATCGACGATCGCCGGAATCGTGCGAGGATCGAACGGCGGGATCGGCTTGCCCTCGCTCATCGCGGCATGGATGCGGCCGAGCGTCTGGATCAGCGTCGCGAGGCCTTTCTGGGTCAAGGTCATCTGGCCCGACGCACCGCTGCCGGGCATCATCTCAAGCGTGACACTGCTTTTGTCCGCCGGCACGGCCGCGCGGATGATGCTCGCGGTGCTTCGTTGGACAACGTCAGCGTCAGCCAACTTGGTATTCCTCGTCGGAGCGTGCTTCAAGCTCATCCTTCCGGCATGGATCGACGTACGTTTGGCGCCGACCGCATCGCTTGTTTGAGGTCAAAGCTCGGCGCCCAGCGCTGCAATGTCAACGCTCGAAATGCTTGGTATCCAAAGTGTGAACGCTATCTTGTAGACTGTTTTGGAGGCAACCTGTGGCTTCGCCGAATCGACCGCGCGGCCGGCCGCGTGCTCCCGCGAAGGACGCCGGCGCGGTTCAGGCGCTCGACCGCGCTCTGAACCTCCTCGACGTCATGGCGACAGGCGACGGAATCACCCTGTCCGATCTCGCGCAGCGCGCCGGCCTCGCGCCGTCGTCGGCCTACCGCCTGCTGCAGACGCTAGCGGCGCGCGGTTTCGTCGAGTTCATCGAGCGCGACCAATTGTGGGCGATCGGCGTCGAAACGTTCCGGACCGGCATGGCCTTCCAGCGCCGCTACTCGATCGCCTCGGTCGGCCGCGGCATTCTCGGCGATCTCGTGCAGGTCTCGGGCGAGACGGCGAACATCGCGATCTTCGAAAGCGGCGAGATCGTCTTCGTCGCGCAGGTCGAGAGCCACGAGCCGATCCGCGCCTTCTTCCGTTCGGGCGAGCGCCGCGCCGCGCATGCGTCGGGCATCGGAAAGGCGCTGCTGGCCGAAATGCCACGGCGCGCGGTCGAGCGCGTCATCGCCGAGCGCGGGCTCGAGCCGTTCACGCCGCGGACGCTGACGAACCCCGACGCGCTGTTCGCCGACCTGGCCCGCACCCACGTGCGGGGTTGGGCGCTCGATGACGAGGAGCGCAACGTCGGGATGCGGTGCATCGCCGCCGCCATCTTCAACGAGTTCGGCGATCCCGTCGCCGGGCTGTCGGTCTCCGGCCCCGTGGCGCGGCTCGACGACGCGAAGGTGGCCGCGCTCGGACCGCAGGTCGCCGCCGCCGCCGCCGAGATCACCCGCCTCGTCGGCGGCGTCAGCCTGCCGCGCGCGGGCGCGACGTGAGGGCAAGATTGGCGCGCCGCATCTCGGCGCGGACCGAGTCGATCGTCGCGCCGACGAGCACGATCAGCGCGGAGAGCCAAAACCATAGCAGCAGGACGATCACGGCTCCGAGCGAGCCATAGGTCTTGTCGTAGCTGCCGAAGCGCGTGACGTAGAGCGAGAAGGCCCACGACGAAAGGATCCAGAACACGCCGGCGAAGATCGTGCCGACGCTGATGAGATGCCAACGCGGATGCGTCTGGCTCGGCCCGAACCGGTAGATGATGTCGAGCGCGATCAGGATGAAGATGCTGATCAACGGCCAGCGCGCGAAGGCGAGCCAGCCCTGCAGCACCTGATCGATCGGCAGGAACGCGATGACGATCGGCACGATCGCGACCGCGGTCAGGGCGATGATCGCGAAGACGATCGCGCCAAGCGTCAGGCCGAGCGCGAGCAGCTGGAAATGGATGAAGCTGCGCTGCTCGCGTCGCTCGGTGGCGACGTTGAGCCCGGACATCAGCGACGAGGTGCCGGCGCGCGCGCCCCAGATCGCGAGACCGAGGCTGATGAGCAGCCCGGAGTTCAGGCTGGCGTTGGGCTTCGCCAGCAGGGCGTTCAGCGATTCGTTGAGAAGGCTCGCCGTCTCGCTCGGCAGCAGCGCGGTGAATTGCGTGACTTGCGCCTGCACCATGTGCGTGTCGCCGAACAGCCCATAGATCGAGACGAGCGCGCCCAGCGCCGGGAAGATCGCGAACATGCCGTAAAAGCCGATGCCGGCGGCGATCAGCATCAAATTGTCCTGCGACACGCGCGTCTGCACGCGGCTGCCGATGGTCCACAGCGAGCGCGCGCGGCGGCTGCGCCGCAGCCAATCCGGCGCCGCCTCCGGCAGCGGGTCGGTGGTATCGACATCCGGCGCGCTCAAGAGCGCGACGGCGTGCTTTTGCGCGGCATTGGTCGAGGCAGCGACCGCGACGCCGATCGCGATCAGATACCAGGGCAGGCCCGCGGGCGCGCGGACACGTGCCCGACGACCGGTGCGCTTGCCACGCGCGCGATCTGACGATTTGCGACCGGTGGATTTGCCTTGGGAGCCGGCGCGCTTCGTCGTCGCGGACGATCGTCCGATCCGCCGCTTCAGCTTGGTCGCCCAGCTCATCGCATCGCCCGCCGTTGCCGCCCGCCCGTAAGCGCTGGAGGTCCGTAGCCCGTTCCACCGCCGCGCGAAATGCCTTGGCGAGCCGCACCGACGCTTTGCATCGCCTTTACCCTCCCGCTAGACCAAGCGCCATGCTTCATCCTCGTTGGACCCCGCCCTCTTTCACGTTGGCCGCCTGACCATGGCCTGGTCGCCGCAGCAGGAGACGGCGTTGCGCGCGGTGTCGGACTGGATCGCGCGCGGCGAGCCGCAGGTGTTCCGGCTGTTCGGGTATGCCGGCACCGGCAAGACGACGCTCGCCAAGCAGCTCGCGGCCGATATCGACGGCGACGTCTGCTTCGCCGCCTTCACGGGGAAGGCCGCGCTGGTCCTGCGCGCAAAGGGCTGCCGCGACGCGCGCACGATCCACTCGACGATCTATCGGCTGCGCGAGAGCGACAGCGAGGAGCCGACCTTCGTCCTCAACCCCGAAAGCCCGGCGGCGAAGGCCGAGCTGATCGTCATCGACGAATGCTCGATGGTCGACGAGGACCTCGGCCGCGACCTGCTCTCGTTTGGCAAGCCCGTGCTGGTGCTGGGCGACCCGGCCCAGCTGCCGCCGGTGAAGGGCGGCGGCTTCTTCACCGAGGCGGAGCCCGACATGATGCTGACCGAGGTGCATCGGCAGGCGGCCGACAACCCGATCATCCGCTTGTCGATGGCGGCGCGCGCGGGCGAGCGCATCGCGCTCGGCGACTATGGCGAGAGCCGCGTCGTGCGGCGCGCCGAGATCGACGCGGCGATGGTGCAGGGCGCCGACCAGGTGCTGGTCGGCATGAACCGCACGCGGCGCGGCTACAACGCGCGGCTGCGCCAGCTCGCCGGCCATGCCGACCCGCTGCCGGAGGCGGGCGAGAAGCTCGTGTGCCTGAAGAACGACAAGAAGAAGGGGCTGCTCAACGGCGGCATCTGGTTCGTCAAGACGGCGGCGGCGCCGCGCGCGGGCAAGCTGCGCTACGGCGTCGTGCCGGAGGATGATCAAGGTCGAAAGCCGTTGCGCATCGCCGTGCGGCCCGAATATTTCACCGAGGGCGAGGAGGGCGTGCCGCCGGCGTTCCGGCGTATCTCCGATGCGTTCGACTACGGTTACGCGCTCACCGTCCACAAGGCGCAGGGTTCGCAATGGGACGATGTCGTATTGTTCGACGAGAGCGGGGCGTTTCGCGAGCACAAGAACCGCTGGCTCTACACCGGCATCACACGGGCGGCACGGCGGCTGACGATCGTGGTTTAGTCGGGCGAGGCCGGAGACAATCGGAGCCCCCATGGGCGCGCAGCTCATCACACTGGTCATGATCGCGTATGTCGGCAACGGGTCGGGCGTCACCTCGCAGCGGCTCGGCGACTTCTACGACTTGCCGGCCTGCGAGACGGCGGCGCGGAAGGCCGAGCTGGTCGGGCCGGAGACGGACGTGCATGTGCGCTTCGTCTGCGCGTACCTGACGCCGGTCTCGACCAACTCGCTACAGCCGCGCCGGTAGGCCGCTTGCCGTATCCGCCAGCGCTCAGTGTCCCGTCGGAACCGTTCCCGCCACGACCTGCTGGATCTTGTCGGTGAAATCGTCGGGATCGCGGCTGCGCGCGAATGCCGCCACCCCGTCGTAGATGGCCTGCTGGTATTGCGGCCTGAGAAGCTCGCCGTGGGTGATGGACAGCAGGATCGTATCGGTCGTCAGCGCCTTGGCGGCCGCCTGCTGGTACGGCGGCAGCGAGGAGGCATCGACATCGCCGCGCAGCGGCGCCGAGCCCTTCGCTTTGGCGAAGGCCAGCTCCGTCGACGCCGAGCCGATGGTCGTGAGAAAGGCGCGCGCGTTGTATCCGTCCTTGGCGGCCTTGGCGGCAACAAACGTGTCGACGATCGCGAGGAAGCTGCCGCCGGTGCCGGGGAAGTTCGTGTAGCCGATGTCGGACGCGGCCACGCCATCGGCGACGAGCTCGCCGTAGAGCGAGTCGTTCATCGACAGAAACCCGCACTTCCCGTCCGCGAACTGCTTGGCGGCCTCGTCCCACGTCGCCGACGCGCCGGCATCGGTGAACTGGAGGATCTTCCCGAGCTGGTCGAGCGAGGTTCGGACCGCCGTACCGCTCCAGTCGAACCGGTCGGCGGTGATGTCGGACCACCCTTGGGTGCCGATCGTGCCGAGCAGAATATCCTCGAACAGCTCGGTGGTCGTGAAACGATCCTTCGCGCCGAGGCAGAGCGGCGTCACGCCGGCCTTGGACTTCAGCACCGCCAGGTCGGCGACGAACTGCGCGGTCGTATAGTCGAACGCGGGGAGCGCCAGGCCAGCCTGCTTCAGCACGGCTGGGCTGAACCACAGCATGTTCTCGCGGTGCGCGCCGGTCGGCACGCCCCATCGTTTGCCCTTCCATGTCAGGGCCTCGAGGATGGGGGCAGGGATGGTGTCGGCGAGCTTGTCATTCGCGAAGACGGAGGTCACGTCGGCGATCCGATCGTCCTCCGCGTTGGCGCGCAGCGAGGTGCCGGGAAACGTCTGCCAGACGTCGGGTGGGTCGCCGTCGCGCAGGCGCCTGGCTAGGGCGATCTGCACGTTGCTGCCGGCGCCGCCGCGGATGGCCGCGCGCTCGATGGTCACGCCGGGATCGTCCTGCTTGAATTGCGCGAACAGCACGTCGAGCGCCGCGCTTTCGGACCCGGACGTCCACCAGGACACGACCTCTAGGGTTTTGGTCGGCTGCGTGGCGTCGCCCTTGCCGCCTCGGCCGCAGGCGGCGAGGAGGAGCATCGCGCCAATACCGGCAGCTGGAAGCAGACGGGACCTCATGATGCGCGTTCCGGCACTGGCTCGGTCCTGAGGTCGAACAGCGCATAGGCGCCGACGACGGCGAAGCATGCCGCCGGGATGAGGAAAGAGACCGCCGGCGAGGTCGCGTCGAGCAGGGCGCCCTGGATCAGCGGGACGATGGCCCCCCCGACGATGGCCATGACCAGGCCGGCCGCGCCGAACTTGGTCGCGGGGCCGAGGCCATGCAGCGCCACGCCGTAGATGGTCGGGAACATCAGGGACATGCAAAACGACAGCGCCACCACCGCCGCCACGCCGGCGACGTTCGGCGAGATGACGGAAAACAGGCTCAGCACGACAGCCAGCGCGCTGAGGAGGGCGAGCACTCGCGTCGCGCGGACCCTGCCGATCACCCAGGTCATGACGAAACGTGAGACGAGGAAGACGATCAGGCTGACTTGCAGCAGATAGCCGCCGAGCTGCAACGACCCGTGCAGGGCCTGCTGCACATACTGGATCAGATAGGTCCAGGTGCAAACCTGTGCCGCGACGTTGAAAAACTGGGCGACGACGCCGAACATGTAGCGGCGGTTGCGCGACAGGATCGCGAACGGGCTTTGCCCGGCGAGGTCGCCCGACTCGAACTCCTCGACGATCTTCGGCGACTTGTTGATCGCGATGACGAACGCGACCGCGAGCAACACGAAGCCGAGGCCGAGATAGGGGCCCATGACGGCGCCCAGCTCGCCGGCGCGGATCGTGTGCAGCTGCTCGGGCGTCAACGAGGCGAGGTTGACCGGGTCCTCAAGCTTCGGGAGGATCAGGGTGGCCGCGAGCAGGACGCCGATGTTGGTGCCGACGGGGTTGAACGCCTGCGCGAAGTTCAGCCGCCGCGTCGCGTTGGCCTCGGGTCCGAGCGAGATGATGTAGGGGTTGGCCGACGTCTCCAGGATCGAGCAGCCCGCGGCGATGGCGAACAGCGCGGCGAGGAACGCCTCGTACGTCATGAGGTGGCTTGCGGGGTAGAAGGCAAACGACCCGGCGGCGGCGAGCAGCAGGCCCACCAAAATGCCGGTCTTGTAGCCGAACCGCTCGTTGATGAACGCGGCCGGCAGGGCGAGCAGGAAATAGGCGCCGAAATAGGCGAGCTGCACCAGCGACGCCTGGAACGTGCTCATGTCGAAGATGCGCTTGAAGCCGGCCACCATCGGCGTCGTCATGTCGGCCGCGACGCCCCATGCGGTGAAGCAGGCGATGACGACGATGAACAGCACCTGCATGCCGGGGTAGACCAGCGCCGGCTTGGCGTCCCTGGGGTGCGGCGTCGGGGTCGCCGAGATCTCGCTCGAGCTGGTCACGTCTTTCGCGCCTTCCTCGCCTCGATGATCGGCCCTTGCAACGTCCCGCGACAACGTGGGTGCGATTGCCCCATCGCACGCCTCCCGAAGGCTTGATGTTGAGTGCCGCAAGTATTCCAAGTTGCCAAATCGCCTTCAACCTGGACGTTCGGCGTCGGAAATGCGCGCATGCGGCGCGGGCTGGCGGGACGGATCGGTCAGTCGGAACCTGACCGGCGCCACACCGGATCTGATATCTTCGCGCCCGCGATACGGCGAAATAGACCGCGGGGCGCGATGAGATGCTGGCAGCCGGCCTTTGTTTTGCCTGCCTGGGAGCCTGGGCATGACGGGGGCCCGCACTGAGGTCGATGTCGCCGTCGTCGGGGGCGGTCTTTCCGGCCTCGCGATCGCGGATCGCCTCCAGCGTGAGGGGGTGGACTACATCCTGCTCGAGGCCAGAGACCGCCTCGGCGGTCGCGTTTTATCGATCGACGTCGACGGCGCGAAGTTTGATCTCGGACCAGCGTGGTTTTGGCCCGGCCAGCACAGGATGCGCGCGGCCGTGGAACGGTTCGGGCTCGAAGTCTTCGAGCAGCACAGCGCGGGCGACAGCGTCCTCGAAGACCAAGCCGGCGGCGTCACGCGCGGGGGTGG
Source organism: uncultured Lichenihabitans sp. (assembly GCA_965214415.1). Lineage (GTDB taxonomy): Bacteria > Pseudomonadota > Alphaproteobacteria > Rhizobiales > Beijerinckiaceae > RH-AL1. The sequence continues at coordinate 2,566,413 of CBDCBQ010000003.1, read as the reverse complement.
TTTCGCCTCCATGCGAGGATCCTATCGGATCGACGGCGGCATCGGGCAGCTGATCGACGGGTTCGCGGCATCGTTGCCGCCGTCCCGCATCAGGTTGAATGCCAGGGTGCGATCCTTCGAGCAGGAAACCAGTGGCGTTTCGATCGCTTTCGACGAGGCCGGCGTCACGATGTCGATCCGGGCCAGGTCCGTGATATTGACGGCGCCGCCTCGCGTGGTGGACGCCACCATGGGCTTCAAGCCCGAACTGCCCGCGGGAGCGCGCCAAGTCCTTCGCTCGATCCCCACCTGGATGGCGGGGCAGGCGAAGATCGTCGCGGTGTATGACCGACCGTACTGGCGGGACGCGGGGTTCTCCGGCGACGTCGTGAGCCGGCGAGGGCCGATGGCCGAAATCCACGATGCCTGCGCGGGTGGCGGCCCGGCCGCTCTGTTCGGGTTCGTCGGTGTTCCGCCCGAAGCGCGTCGGCAACACCACGACCAAATGATGGACATGGCCAAGCATCAGCTGGCTCACATCTTTGGCGAAAAGCTGCTCGAACCGCGCGCGCTCATTCTGCAAGATTGGGCGCGGGACCCGCTCACCAGCACGGCGCAGGATCACGCGCCCAGTCGCAGCCACCCGACCTACGGACCAACGTCCGCCTTGGATGGCCTTTGGGAGGATCGTCTCCGGTTCTGCGTCACGGAGACGGCGGCGCGATTAGGCGGATATCTGGAAGGCGCGCTCGAGGCTGCGGAAGGGCTGATCCTGCCGCCTTGGGCGCCGGCGGTGGTGAACGCGGAGACGTCCCGGTAGCCGCTACGTCTGATCCGCTGCGTGCTACAGATCTCGCGATGACCAAGACGCTCATGATCCAAGGCACGGGCTCGGACGTCGGCAAGTCGCTCGTCGTCGCCGGGCTCTGCCGCGCGTTCGCCAATCGAGGCCTGCGGGTGCGGCCGTTCAAGCCGCAAAACATGTCGAACAACGCGGCGGTCACGGACGACGGCGGCGAGATCGGCCGGGCGCAATGGCTGCAGGCGCGCGCCTGCGGCGTGCCGCCCACCGTGCACATGAACCCCGTGCTGTTGAAGCCGCAGAGCGGCACCGGCGCGCAGATCGTCGTGCAGGGCAGGGTGGCGGGGCAGGCCGAGGCGCGCGCCTACCAGGCGTGGAAGCCGAAGCTGATGCCGGCCGTGCTCGAGTCCTTCGCGCGGCTCAGGGCCGAGGCCGATCTCGTCCTCGTCGAGGGGGCCGGCAGCGCGTCCGAGATCAACCTGCGCGAGCGCGATATCGCAAACATGGGATTCGCCCGGGCGGCGGACGTGCCCGTGGTGCTGCTCGGCGATATCGACCGCGGCGGTGTCATCGCGCAGATCGTCGGGACCAAAACCGTGCTCGATGCCGCCGACGCGGCGATGATCGAAGGCTTCATCGTCAACCGGTTTCGCGGCGACCCTACCTTGTTCGCCGACGGCATGCGGCTGATCGCCGAGCGCACCGGCTGGCCCGCCCTCGGTTTGGTGCCGCATTGCCCGGCCGCCGCGCTGCTGCCGGCGGAGGACTCGCTGGCGCTGCGCGGCTGGCACGCCAACGCGGCGGGTACCCTGAGGATCGCCGTGCCACTCATGCCGGGCATCTCGAACTTCGACGATCTCGATCCGCTGCGCCACGAGCCGGCCGTGCGCCTCGTCACCGTGCGGTCCGGCGAGCCGCTGCCGGCCGACGCGCGCCTCGTGATCCTGCCCGGCTCGAAGACGACGATCGCCGATCTCGCCGCCTTCCGCCGCGAAGGCTGGGACATCGACCTCGCCGCGCACGTGCGGCGCGGCGGCCACGTGCTGGGGCTGTGCGGCGGCTACCAGATGCTCGGCACCTCGGTCGCCGATCCGCTCGGCATCGAGGGTCCGCCGAGCCGCGTCGAGGGGCTCGGGCTGCTTTCCGTCGAGACGCGGCTCGGCGAGGTGAAGCGCCTGGCGCCTGTCGAGGGCGTCGCCGATGGCGCGCCGTTTCGCGGCTACGAGATGCACATGGGTGAGACGACGCAGGTGGGCGAGACGAGCGCCGCCGCCCACTCGTTCGCCCGCTTCGCCGACGGACGGGTGGACGGCGCCGTCTCGGCGGACGGGCGCGTGGCCGGCTGCTACGTGCACGGCCTCTTCGCCGACGATCGCCAGCGCGCCGCGCTGCTCGCCCGGTTCGGCGCCGCCAGCGACGGCCGCGCCTACGAGGCCGGCCAGGAGGCCGCGCTCGACGCCGTCGCCGCGCACATGGCCGCGCACATCGATCTCGACCGGCTCATCGCCATCGCGCGGTGAGGAGCGCGGCGATGACGATCGAAGTGATTTCAAGCCCGCAGGCCAGCCGATAGACGCGCAGCGCGCGCCGGATCGTCGTGGCGTCCGCCGCGGCTAGCCCGTCGCCCATCGTGGCGTCCTCGACGAGGCGTCCGGCGTAGACACGCGAGCCGCCAAGCGTGACGCCGAGCGCGCCGGCCATCGCCGCCTCGGGCCAGCCCGCGTTGGGCGAGGCGTGGCCCCGCGCGTCGCGTCGCGTGACGCGCCAAGCCGCGCGCGCCGACGTGTCCGGCAGGATCGCCGCCGCGAGCGCGAGCCAGAGCGCGGCCAGCCGCGCGGCAGGCCAATTGACCAGGTCGTCGAGCTTCGCCGCCGCGAAGCCGAAGGCCGCGTGGCGCGGCGTGCGGTGGCCGATCATGCTGTCGGCCGTATTCACTGCCTTGTAGGCGATGCCGCCCGGCAGGCCGCCAAGCGCGAGCCAGACAGCCGGTGCGACGATCCCGTCTGCAAAATTCTCCGCCAGGCTCTCGATCGCCGCGCGCGCGACGCCGGCCGCGTCGAGCGCGGCCGTGTCGCGCCCGACGATCATCCCGACGGCGCGCCGCGCCTCGGCGAGACTCTGCGTCTCCAGCGCGGCGGCGACGGCGCGGACGTGGGTGTCGAGGCTGCGTTGCGCGAGGCAGGATGAAGCGACGAGGCCGGTGACGAGCAGCGCGGCGATCGCGGGAAGCGTCGCGAACGCCACCGCCTGCAGGGCAATCGCCGCGGCGATCGCGAACGCGAGCACCATCGCGATTGCGACGAAGCCCTTCGCGCGACGGGTACGCGGCGGTTCGGTGTCGCGATTGAGGCGCCTGTCGAGGCGCGCGATGACAGCGCCGATCCAGGTGACGGGATGGCCGATGCGCGCGAACAGCCGATCCGGGTAGCCGAGCCCGCCTTCGATCGCGAGAGCGACGGCGCAGATGGCGAGCGATGTCGTCACGCCGTGCCGCGGCACCGCCGCCGGCGAGCGGGAGACGGCATATCCGCGCTCATCCGCCGGAGGTGCGCGGGTAGACGATGATCGACAGGTAGGTCATCGGCACCTGCGTGAGCTTCTCGGGGCCGTGCAGCGCACCGGAATCAAACAGCAGCGAATCGCCGGGCTTCATGTCGTAGGTCTGGTCGCCGTGGCGATACACGACCTCGCCGGTCAGCATGTAGATGAACTCGACGCCGGCGTGGCGGAAGCCGGTATAGGCCTCCGCGTCGGACTTCAGCGTGATGAGGTAGGGCTCGAGCACGACCTCGCCGCGCAAGGCCGCGCCGAGCAACTCGTAGACGTGGCCGACCTTGGTTCCGCGCCGCTCGATGTTGACCCCCTGGCCGCGCGCCACGAATGAGCAGTCGCGCTTCTCCTCGAACGCCGTGAAGAGCGACGTGAACGGGACATTGAGCGCGCCGGCGATCGCCTGGATCGTCGACAGCGACGGCGAGATCTGCCCGTTCTCGATTTTCGACAACATGCCGATCGAGATGCCTGCCGCGCTGGCGAGATCGACGCCCGAGAGTTCGCGCGCGCGCCGAAGCATGCGGATTTGTAGGCCGAGAGCCTTTTCAAGCGTGCGCGGCGCCTCTTCGGTCGGCGCGTTCGAACCCGTCCGGAGATCGGCCGCCGTCGGAGAGCGTCGCTTCGACGTGTGGAGAGAGACCGGGTCTGCCATGCTTCATCGGTATAGGTCGGTTGCACGCGAGCGTCATCCGCTTTGCGCGGCCGCGTCGAGCTGGGCGAGGGACAACCCGTAGCGGGCACGCCCGGCGCGGCAGATGGCGAGATAATGCTCGCTCGGAGCCACGAAGCCGATCCGAAGCGCGGGCACGACCCGATAGGTTTGCGCGGCCACGATCGCGCCTCCGGGGTCGCGCACCCGCACGTGTTCCCGCGCGTACCGGTGCGGGTGGCCCTCTTTGTGGTCGAGCGCCGTCCAGTCGCCCGCCACCTCGAAAAGGTAGCCATCAACCATGCCACCTGGCTGGTGGCGGATGTTCAAGGCGCCGCAGTCGCGCCGAACCGAGTGATAGTCGAATACCAGCATCTCGTCGGCGAGCGTCGCCGGGCCAATCGGGCGCAGGACGCGCGGATCCAAGTCTCGCGCGCGACAAAACCTCGACCAATCGTCGTGGTCGAGGTTCGAGCCATAGCCGAAATAAAGATCGCGCGCCGCGACGTCCCGTGGCCTCACTCCGTTCGCTGCGTCGTCTTCGCCGCGTCCTTTGCGCGTTGCGCATCGCCGACATCGTCCGGCGTCGGCGCCTTGCCCTCTGGCGGGTTCTCGACCTCATCCTCGAATGGCTTCTCGGTCTGCGTCGTCATCGCGGGCTTCTTGTCGTTCATGGCTGTCTCCTGCCTGCCGAAACACCGATCGAAAGACGGGCGATCTGTAACTAAAGTCGCCGTATTCCGTACCAACTAGGGTAGGCTACTCAGCGAAACGACCGGAGCGTCATCATGATTTGCAGATCCTTGGCTCTCGGCGCCGCTTTGGCGCTCGGGCTTGCGTCGGCCTCGCCGTTGCTGGCCGCCGAGCAGGCCACCTATTCTCCCGCGGCGCTGAGCGCGGCGCAATCGGCCGGCAAGCCCGTCGTCGTCGACGTGACCGCGACCTGGTGCTCCACCTGCGCGGCGCAGAAGCCGATCGTGCAGTCGCTCCTGCGGGACCCGAAGTTCAAGGATCTCGTGCTCCTCCATGTCGACTTCGACAAGCAGAAAGCCGCGCTGCGCGCCCTGCACGTGCGCGAGCAGAGCACGTTCGTCGTCTACAAGGGTGCGCGCGAGGTCGGCCGCTCGACAGGCGACACGGACAAGTCGTCGATCGCGGCGCTGTTCGACAAAGCCTCCTGATCCTCGCAAGGCACCAGCCCGCTCATGATCCTCTTCGCCTTCATCGCGGGCCTTCTGTCGATCCTGTCGCCCTGCGTCCTGCCGCTCGTGCCGATCGTGCTCGGCACGGCGCTGTCCGAGCATAGGCTCGGCCCGGTCGCGCTCTCGGTCGGCGTCGCGCTGTCGTTCACCGTGATCGGCATCTTCGTGGCGACGATCGGCTTCGCCGCCGGGATCGACACCGACGTCTTCTCGAAGGCGGCGGCGATCATGCTCGTCATCATCGGCATCGTCCTGCTGGTGCCGGCGCTGCAGATGCGCTTCGCCACCGCCGCCGGTCCGGTCGGCTCGTTCGCGCAGGAAAAGTTCGGCGGCTTCAGCTCGGCAGGGCTGCTCGGCCAGTTCGGCGTCGGGCTGCTGCTCGGCGCGGTCTGGAGCCCGTGCACGGGGCCGACGCTGGGCGCCGCCTCGCTGATGGCGGCGCAATCGAAGAACCTCGGCCTGGTCGCCGTGGTCATGCTCGCCTACGGCATCGGCGCCGGCTTGCCGATGATGCTGCTCGGCTTCCTCTCGCGCGAGACGATGGTGCGCATGAAGGGCAGCATGATGAGCGCCGGCAAGGGCTTGAAGCAGGTGATGGGCGGGCTGCTGCTCGTCCTGGGCGTGCTGATGCTGACGGGCCTCGACAAGGCCGTCGAGACGCAGCTCGTGCAGGCCTCGCCCGCCTGGCTGACCAATCTGACGACGCGATTCTGATCGCCGGCGGGCTGGCGTCAAGCCGCTGCCTCGTCGCGCCCGCCGGCCCGCTCCACCCAGTCGGCGACGGCCTCGACACCGCGTTCCGTGCTCATCGCGGCGGCAAACCGCGCCGCTCGTGTCGCGTAGTCGCAGCGGGTGATCTCCGACAGCGCGTCGATCGCGCGACGCACGTCGTATCGCGACAATCTCAGCGCGACTCCGATGCCGAGCCTTTCGATCCGACTGGCATGGTCGGGTTGGTCGCCGAAGAACGGCACGACGATCTGCGGCCGGCCCGCGCGCAGGGCTTCGGCCGTCGTTCCAACGCCGCCGTGGTGGACCACGCCCGCGCTCCGTGGAAATAGCAGCGCGTGCGGCGCGTGCTCGCGGACAAGCTCGCCGGGACCTACGATCTTTGCCAGGCGCGCCGCGTCACGCGCCCCAGCCAGGAGAACCGCGCGCCGGCCCAGCGCGCGAGCCGCGCGGACTGACGTCGTAGAAGTCGCCGGAGACCTCAGGGACGAACGATCCGAGCGTGAACACGATCGGCGGCGCGCCCGCCGCCAGGAACGACAAAAGCCCTGCGTCGAGACTTCGTCGCGTCGCGTCTCTCGGCGTGGAGAACGGAAAGCCGACAACCTCCAAATTTCGCGGCTGATCGGGTTGCGCGGGCGAGAAGCGCGGCGAGTACAGACCGAAGATCCGCCCGGCGCTGTTGTCGCGCCCGAAGTCGAGAAATAGATCCTCTCTGGTGCGCGGCAGGCCGAGCGTTCGGCGTAGGGCGTGCAGGCGCCTCATGCGAAGCGATCCGCTGCCGCGGACGACCGTTCGTACAAGCCTGTTGAACTGGACGGCGGGGGCAAAACGCGGCTCGACGAGATAGGGAGCCGAGGGCGTCACGGACGGGCTCGCGGCCGACTGCAGGTGAAGCGGCGCCAGCGCGACCCTCGCGCTCGGGAGGGCGAGTTTCTCCGAAGCCAGATGCGCTCCGACGAGCAGGCTATGGGTGGCGATAACGTCGGCGCCGGCCGCGGCCCGCACGACGTCCTCATAGGTCTCCCGCAGGAACCGCATGTAGATCTCATCGAGGATGAAGTGAGGGTTGGACAGCATGACGCGGTACGCGCCGGCGACATCGACATTCAGCGCCGCGCAGACGTCCGCCAAGCACGGCCGCATCGCCGCGTAGGCGAGGCCCTCTCGCTCGATCGCCGCTCGATGCATCTCCGGCGCGGCGATCACGACAGTCATGCCGCGGGCCTCGCACCTTCGATGGCGACGAAGGGATAGATGTCACCTAGCGTCCCGAAGGTCGCGAGCAGAACCTTTCGGGCTCGGCCCGAGCTCCGCATTATCGTCGCGGGCGAGATCGAACTCATCGGCGGACCGCCGCGATCAGAACGCGATCACCTGCCGAACCACGGTGCCCTCGTGCAGCCGGTCGAACGCCTCGTTGATGTCGTCCAGCGCGATGATGCCGCTGAGCAGCCGGTCGACCGGCAGGCGGCCGGCGCGATAGAGGGCGACGTAGCGCGGCACGTCGCGCATCGGCACGCAGGTGCCGATGTAGCTGCCCTTCAGCGTCCGCTCCTCGGCGACGAGATTGACGATGTTGACGGGCACGACGGCGTCCGGCGGCGGCAGGCCGGCCGTCACCGTCGTGCCGCCGCGCCGCGTCATCTTGTAGGCGGCCTCGAGCGCGCGCGCGGCCCCGGCGAACTCCATCGCGACGTCCGCGCCACCGCCGGTCAGCGCGCGCACCTGCTCGACGGCGTCGGCCGCGCCGGCATCGACGGTGGCGGTGGCGCCAAGCTCGCGCGCCAATGCCAGCTTCTCGCCCGACAGGTCGACGCCGATCACCTGCGCCGCGCCGCAGGCCAGCGCGCCGAGCAGCGCGGCCAGCCCGACGCCGCCGAGCCCGACGACGACGACCGTCTGGCCGGCTTGAATCTTCGCGGTGTTGACCGCCGCGCCGACGCCGGTCAGCACCGCGCAGCCAAACAGCGCCGCCTCGGTCAGCGGCAACTCCGGATCGATCTTGACGAGCGAGCGGCGCGAGCAGACCGCGTGGTCGGCGAAGGCCGAGCAGCCGATGTGATGATGAATCGTCTCCGCGTCGCGATGCAGCCGCAGGTCGCCGGACAGCAGCACGCCCTTGCCGTTGGCGGCGGCGCCCGGCTCGCACAGTGCGGGGCGGCCCTCGGCGCAGGGCAGGCAGTGCCCGCAGCTCGGCATGAAGACCATGACGACGTGGTCGCCGGGCGCGAGGTCGTCGACGCCGTCGCCGGTCTCGACGACGATGCCCGCCGCCTCGTGGCCGAGCGCCATCGGCATCGGTCGCGGCCGGCTGCCGTTGATGACGGACAGATCGGAATGGCAAAGTCCGGCCGCGGCGATCTTGACGAGTACCTCGCCCGGCCCGGGCGGGTCGAGCTCGAGCGTCTCGATCGCGAGCGGCCGGCTTTTCGCGTAGGGCGGCTGGGCGCCCATCTCGCGAAGCACGGCGGCCTTGATCTTCATGGAACGTCTCCGGTTGCCGGCTTGACCTGCCCGATCCTCGACCGCTTATGCAAGCGCGACGGGATAGCGGATTGCCGGAGAGGACATCGCGGAGAGACGAGATGGCGGACCCCAGCCGCGGCACCCGCGCCGATTACGCGCACATGAGAACGATCACGACGCGCTGGATGGACAACGACGTCTATGGGCACGTCAACAACGTCGTCTACTACTCGTTCTTCGACACAGCGGTTAACGCCACGCTGATCGAGGCGGGCGTGCTCGACCCGGTGCGGAGCCCCGTCATCGGCCTCGTCGTCGAGACCGGCTGCCGCTATGCTGCGGCGCTGTCGTTTCCCGGCGACGTGGAAGCTGGCATCCGCGTCGCGCGGCTCGGCACCTCGAGCGTGCGTTACGAGGTCGGCCTGTTCGGTGCCGGCGAGGAGTTCGCGGCGGCGGAGGGCTTCTTCGTCCACGTCTACGTCGATCGCGAGACACGCCGCCCAACAGGTCTGCCGGCCAAGCTTCGCGGGTTTCTGGAACGGCTGCTGAAGGAGGCGTGACGGTGCCGACGGGTAGCGCCTCCCTGGTATAGTTTCGCCAAAAGGGGGACATCGCCGGCGCACGACGGCTTCGGCGGCGGCGCTCTATGGCTCCAGCTCGGAGTCCCAGTAAAGATAGTCCATCCACGAATCGTGCAGGTAGTTCGGCGGGAACGACCGCCCGTTGCGGTGCAGGTCGTTGATCGACGGCGCGAACGGCAGCAGGGCCGGGTGCATGTCGGCCTCGCGGCAGAGCTTGTCGCCCTTGCGCAGGTTGCACGGCGAGCAGGCCGCGACGACGTTCTCCCAGGTCGTGGTGCCGCCTTTCGAGCGCGGGATCACGTGGTCGAAGGTCAGCTCGTCGCGCTCGCCGCAATACTGGCAGGTGAAGCGGTCGCGCAGGAACACGTTGAACCGCGTGAACGCCGGGTGGCGCGACGGCTTGATGTAGGTCTTCAGCGAGACGACGGAGGGCAGCTGCATTTCGAACGTCGGCGAGCGCACGGTGCGCTCGTAGTTCGAGACGATGTTCACGCGATCGAGAAACACCGCCTTGATCGCGTCCTGCCACGACCACAGCGACAGCGGATAATAGCTCAGCGGCCGGAAGTCGGCGTTGAGCACCAACGCCGGACAGGCTTCCGGCGAGACCATTGACTGGAAGTGAACCGTCAAACCGGGCACCTCGCTCACGCTCGCCGCGCAATCCCAAGAGTGCCTCAAGACCTATGCGGCAGACTCGATGCGCGACCACACTCTATAGCTTGCGTGACACGCTTGTGAAGGGCGTGGTGTCGCGGCGTTCGGCCCGGCCTAAGTGGCCGCGATCCTCCGTGTCGCCGCGACCCAGGCTCGGGCGCGAGCGTCGGGGTCGGCGTCGAGCGTGATGTCGGTCACCACGGCGGCGATGTCGGCACCGGCTTCGAGCACGCCCGGCGCACGCTCGAGTGAGATGCCGCCGATGCCGACGAGCGGGATCGCGCCGATCCGCCGCTTCCAGATCGCCAGGCGGTCGAGGCCTTGCGGCGCGAAGCGCATGGCCTTCAGCCGGGTCGGGTAGATCGGCCCCAGCGCGATGTAATCCGGCGCCAATGACATGGCCCGGTCGAGCTCCTCTTCGTCATGCGTCGAAAGACCGAGCTGGAGGCCCGCCCGGCGGATCGCCGCGATATCAGCCGTGTCGAGATCCTCCTGGCCGAGGTGGACGTAGTCGCAGCGAAGATCGATCGCCTCACGCCAGAAATCGTTGACCACGAGCCGGGCGCCTGCCGCCGCGCACAGGTCTCGCGCGCGGGCGATTTCGCTGTGGACCACCGCGGCGGGTCGATCCTTGACCCGCAGCTGCACCAGCCGCGCGCCTTGCGGCAACAGCCGCGCGATCCAGTCGGCGGAGTCGACGATGGGGTAGAACGGGTCGAGGCTCATGCCGCGGTCAGACGCTGCGAGATGCCCGACGTCAAGCGCGCTCGCTCTGCCGCGTGAGCAGGAACACGGCCTGCGCGCCGAACAGGTTCCAGAACCACCACGGCACCTTGAAGCCGATCGGGCGGCCATTCTGGTCGAGCGCCATCGAGCGCTCGATGCGGCCGTCGCACAGTTCGACCAGCGAGACGAAGTCGCGGATCGTGAAGGCGTGCACGTTGGGCGTATCGTACCATTGGTAGGAGAGCGCATCGGTGATCGGCATGCGGCCGTGCAGCAGCAGCTGGCCGCGCACCCGCCAATGCCCGAAGTTCGGGAACGACACCACCACATGCCGGCCGATGCGCAGCATGTGCTCGACGACCTGGCGCGGCTTGCGGGTCGCCTGCAGCGTCTGCGAGAGAATCACGAAGTCGAACGCGTCGTCCGGGTAATCGGCGAGATCGGTGTCGGCGTCGCCCTGGATGACCGACAGGCCATTGGCGACGCATTGGTTCACGCCCCTCTGCGACAGCTCGATGCCGCGCGCGTCGACCCCGTGCTCCTCGGAGAGGTAGTGCAGCAGCGCGCCGTCGCCGCAGCCGACATCGAGCACGCGCGAGCGCGGCTCCAGCATCTGCGCCACGCCGAGCAGGTCGGGCCGCAAGCTGGCGCGGCGGTCGGTCGGCGCGTACTCGCGCGTCACCGGGCGGCGGCCGGCGGCAGGCCACGCGCTTTGGCCGCGCCTTCCAGGAAGCCGCGAGCCGTGGCGTTGAACTCCGGGTCATCGATCAGGAACGCGTCGTGGCCGCGGTCGGTCGGGATGTCGACGAAGGACACCGAGGCGCCGGCCGCGTTCAGCGCATGCACGATCGCCCGCGAGGCGGAGGTCGGGTAGAGCCAGTCCGACGAGAAGGAGACGACGCAGAAGCGCGTCTTCGAGCCCTTGAACGCGCCGGCGAGCCGGCCGCCATAGTCCGCCGCCAGGTCGAAATAATCGCAGGCGCGGGTGACGTAGAGGTACGAGTTCGCGTCGAATCGGTCGACGAAGCTCAGGCCCTGGTAGCGCAGGTAGTTCTCGATCTGGAAGTCGGCGTCGAACGAGAAGGTCGGCGCATCGCGGCCTTGCAGCTTGCGGCCGAACTTACGCTGCAACGCCTGCTCGGACAGGTAGGTGATGTGCGCCGCCATGCGCGCCACGGCGAGCCCCTTCCCGGGGTACATGCCCTCGTCGAGATAGCGGCCCTTGCACCAATCCGGGTCCGCCATCACCGCCTGGCGACCGACCTCGTGGAAGGCGATGTTTTGCGAGGAGTGCCGCGCGGCCGACGCCACCGGCATCGCGCTGAACACGCGGTCGGGATAGGTCGCCGCCCATTGCAGCGCCTGCATGCCGCCCATCGAACCGCCGGCGACGCAAAACAGCGTGTCGATGCCGAGGTGATCGATCAGCATCGCCTGCGCGCGCACCATGTCGCGGATGGTCACCATCGGCATGTCGAGCCCGTAGGCGCGCCCGGTCGCCGGGTTGAACGAGGCCGGCCCCGTCGTGCCCATGCAGCCGCCGACGACGTTCGAGGCGATGACGAAATAGCGGTCGGTGTCGATCGGCTTGCCCGGCCCGACGAAACCATCCCACCAGCCCGCCTTGCCGGTCAGCGGATTGACGTTGGCGACGTGCTGGTCGCCGGTCAGCGCATGGCAGATCAGGATGGCGTTGGTCTTCGCCGCGTTCAGCGCGCCGTAGGTCTGATAGGCGATCGACAGCGGCGCCAGCGCCACGCCCGCGTCCATGGCGAGAGGCTCGTCGAAGCGGACGACCTGCGAGCTCGGGGTCTCGACCTCCCGCTGGCTCGCGGTCTTGGTGGGCATCATGTTCATCGTCGCGCGAATATGGGAAGGCGCGGAACGCCGCGTCAAGGCGAAGCGCGGCCGGCGGGGCAAAGGCGTCGATGGCGAGGCGGGCTGGAGAGGGCTAAGGTGGGCCGCGATCCTGGTTGCACCCGCCTGGAAGGAGACCCGCGATGCGACGCGCCGATACCTTGATCGAGGTAGTGGAAGCGGCAGCGGCGAATGAGACGCTTTGGGCGCCCGCCCTCGCCGGCTTCCTCGACACGTTCTACATGGAGCCGGAGCGGCGCCAGGCGATGATCGACCCGGAGCCGCCGATGACCGGCGCTGTCATCCGCGACGCTTTTCTCGGCGCTGTGGCCGAGCACCTCGCGCGCCGCTGGGGCTTGGCGATCCCAAAATGGACCGCCAACCCGGCCCGGACGCTGCACGAGCCGCACTTTGCCGGCGGCATCGAGGCGCTGAAGCCACTGCTGCTCGCCCAGAGCCCGCTCGCCTTTCGCAAGCGGATGATCTTCGTCGAGCACGAGCCGCTATCGCGGGCCCGCATGCCGCGTGAATGAGACCGCGCCTTACTTCGCCGGAGCGAAGGTGCAGGACGCCCCGCCGCCGGCCTTGGCGAGAATCTGCAAGGGCGAGACCGAGCACCGCAAGTCTGTGAGGCCGGTATGGATCGAGCCGGCCGCGCCGTCGCTCGCCGCGCCGGCTTCCTTCAAAGTCGCGGTCATTTCGTGCGCCTTCAGCCCGGTGAGGGTCGCCTTGCGCGTGCCGAACGTCAGCTCGCACGAGCGCTCGCCGATCGCGACGTTGGATTCGCTGCAGGCGATCGCGCTCGCCGTCACTTCGATCGGGGCGTCTTCCGCGACCGACTGGCCGTCGGCCAGCGCCGTGAGTTCTCGCCGCTGCGCTGGCGAAAGCACGGGATCGCGCACACCGATCAGCGCGGCGAGCGGCAGATCGATGATCGGGCCGATCGTGGATGCCGCCGCCGCGATCGGTGCAAGGGCCACGAGGGTGGCGATGAGGGGCAGGGCTTTCATCGTCGTTTCGCTCCCGGATCGGCGGCGGCCTTTGCCACGCGACGCGCGCGTGACTATGAAGGCGCCGACATGGACACGACACTACCAGATGTCGAGGCGCCGAGCCTCGAGACGCTGCGCGACGAGATCGATCGGATCGACCGCGATCTCCACGCGCGCCTGATCGAGCGCGGCGAGATCATCGATCGGCTGATCGCGGTCAAGGCGCGCCAGGGCGGCGGCTCGGCGTTCCGGCCGGCGCGCGAGGCCGAGATGATGCGCCGTCTCGTCTCGCGTCACGAAGGGATCCTGCCGCTCGATACGGTCGAAGGCATCTGGCGCATCATCATCTCGACCTTCACCTACGTGCAGGCGCCCTATACGGTGCACGCCGACGTCACCGGCGGCGACGCGCACATGCGCGACAGCGCCCGCTTTCATTTCGGCTTTACCGTGCCTCTCGCCACCCACGGCGGGTCGCGCGCGGTGATCCGGGCGGTGGCCGGCGGCCCGGGCGACCTCGGGCTGGTGCGCGCGCACGACGAGAGCTGCGCCTGGTGGGCCGATCTCTGCGCGCCCGACGCGCCGAAGATCATCGCCCGGCTGCCGTTCGTCGAGCGCGCCGACCACGCGGCCGGGCTGCCGCTCTTTGTCGTCGCCAAGCCCGTCCGCGAGGCCGCGGTGCACGACGTGCTCCTCTATGCCGTGCAGCTTCCGGGTGCCGCCGGTAAGCCGCGCACCGAGGCGCCGGTCGATATTCTCGCGTGGACGGCCAATGCCAACGGCATCGCGCTGATCGCCGCCGTCGGCGAGGGCGTCGAGCCGGACGTGGTGGCGGCGGCGTTTCCCTTGTGCGCCCCGCGCGTCGCCTTCATCGGCTCGCATGCCGCGCGCTTCGAGATCCCGCCGGCGGAGGCCTTGACGCGATGACCGCCGACCCCCCACTCCGTCGCCCGCGTCCGCATGCCGGGGTCCTCGCCGCCGAGGCCTACGTGCCCGGCAAGAGCAAGGCGCCGGGCTTCGCCGGCACGATCCACAAGCTCTCCTCGAACGAGACGCCGCTCGGCGCCTCGCCAGCGGCCAAGGCGGCGTTCCAGGCGGCAATCGACAAGCTCGAGGTCTATCCCGACGGCAACGCGACGCCCTTGCGCAAGGCGCTCGGCCGCCTGCACGGGCTCGATCCGGCCCGCATCGTCTGCGGCGCGGGCTCCGACGAGATCCTCTTCATGCTCGCCAACATCTTCTGCGAGTCGGGCGACGAAGGCATCTACACCAAGCACGGGTTCCTGCTTTACCGCGTGGCGATCCTCGCCGCCGATGCCGTGCCGGTGGTGGTCGACGAGCGCGAGTTCACCGTCGACGTCGATGCGATCCTCGCCGCCGTGACGCCGCGCACGCGCATCGTCTACATCGCCAATCCCAACAATCCGACGGGCACCTATGTCGCCGAGGCCGGCATCGCGCGCCTCGCGGATGCTTTGCCGCCAAACGTCGTGCTGGTGCTCGACGCAGCCTATGCCGAATACGCCACCGCGGCCGATTACGACGCCGGCTTCGCGCTCGCGCGCGACCGCGAGAATGTGGTGGTCACCCGCACCTTCTCGAAGATCTACGGGCTGGCCAGCCTGCGGCTCGGCTGGTGCTATGCGCCGGCCGCGATCTGCGATGCGATGAACCGCGTGCGCAGTCCCTTCAACGTCAACGATCCGGCGATGCGGGCCGGCGTCGCCGGCGTCGAGGACCAGCCGCATATCGCGGCCGCGATCGCCCACAACACGCAGTGGCGCGACATCCTCACGCGCGAGATTCGCGCGCTCGGGTTCCCAGTGACGGCGAGCGAGGCGAACTACGTGCTCGTGCATTTGCGCGACGAGGCCGAGGCGGTTGCGGCCGACGCGTTTCTGATCGCGCGCGGCCTCATCCTGCGCATGGTCGGCGCCTACGGCTTGCCGCAATGCCTGCGCCTCAGCGTCGGCGGCGAGACCGCCTGCAGGCTGGTGATCGCCGCGTTCGCGGACTTCGCGAAGGGGCGCGACCGTGGGTGACGTAGGTTTGGCTCTCCGCTCTCCCGCTTGCGAGAGAAGGTGGCCCGACACAGTCGGGTCGGATGAGGAAGCTCGCCGCTCGGGCTTCGATGCGCATCGCGGACGAGTCCCCTCATCCGACCCCGTTTCGCGAGACCACCTTCTCCCACGAGCGGGAGAAGGGATGCGCGTGGCCGTCTAGAATGGCACACACTCTCGACCCCCCGCTCGTAACCCCAATGGTCGAAAAGCTCACCGTCATCGGCCTCGGCCTGATCGGCGCCTCGATCTGCCGCGTCGCGCGTTCACAGAACCTCGCGCGCATCATCGTCGGCGCGGACGCCGACCAAGCCGTGCTCGCGCGTGCGAAGGCCATCGAGCTCGCCGACGAGATGGCGGCGGATGTCGCCACCTCCGTCGCCGGCGCCGACCTCGTCATCCTGTGCACGCCGGTCGGCGCCATGGGTGATGTCGCCGCGGCCATCGCAAAGCACCTGAAGCCCGGCGTGACCGTGTCCGATGTCGGCGGCGCGAAGGTATCGGTGATCGCCGACGTCGCGCCGCATCTCCCCGCGCATGCGCATCTGATCCCGGGCCACCCTGTCGCCGGCACCGAATATTCCGGGCCCGACGCGGGGTTCGCGACGCTCTTCGTCAACCGTTGGGTGATCCTCACGCCGCCCGACGGCGCCGACGAGACCGCGCTTGCCCGCCTGGCGGCGTTCTGGACGGTGGCCGGCGCCAATGTCGAGACGATGAGCGCGCAGCACCACGACATCGTGCTCGCCATCACGAGCCACGTGCCGCATCTCATCGCCTACAATATCGTTCGGACCGCCGCCGATCTCGAGACGGTGACGAATTCCGAGGTGATGAAGTTCTCCGCCGGCGGCTTCCGTGATTTCACCCGCATCGCCTCGTCCGACCCGACGATGTGGCGCGACGTGTTCTTGAACAATCGCGAGGCGGTGCTCGAGGTGCTCGGCCGCTTCAACGAGGATCTGTCGTCGCTGCAGCGCATGGTGCGCGACGGCGACGGGCAGGGCCTGTTCGATCTCTTCACGCGCACCCGCGCGATCCGCCGCGGCATCATCGCGCAAGGCCAGGAGACCGCCGAGCCCGACTTCGGCCGGCGGCGCTCGGAAGCGCGGAGCTAGTCCAGCAGTTCGGCCTCGAACCACGGCAGCAGGCCGGTGCGGGGCGAGCAGTTGATGTACTCGAAACCCTGGCCCGCGCCCGGCAGCACGTAGACCTCGTGCCAGGTCCGCAGTTGGTTTGCCGCGCCATACTTCTTGTAGCGCGCGATCGCCGCCGAGAAGATCGCATGGTGCGAGACGTGGCGCTCCGCCCAATCCTCCAGGTGTGACAGCGACAGGAAGTAGCCGAGCGCGTGCGTCTCGGGGGATTGCCTGCCGGCGGCATCGACGGTGGTTTGATAGCGGAGCGAGCAGCAGCCCGCGTCCTCGGGCGAGGATCGCAGATAGTCCATGCCGCGCTCGAGCGGCGCCCGCAGACTTTCGCGAAAGTCGGCGAGCTGCTCGGCATCGCAGGCGCCCCACGCGGCGGCCGAGCGAATGACGGCGAGGTTTCCCGGCGCGCGGACGCGCAGGTGAACCCCCTTCGTCGGCCGCGCCGGAGCCGCCGACAGTCGCTCGATCGCGGGCGGAAAATCTTCCGTGGCCGCGAGTGGCAGCCGATCGCGCATGGCGCCGTAATAGCCGCAGTAGGGCGTCGGATAGAGCGCGACTTCGTCGCTCTTGCTGAGCGCGGCGGGATAATCGAGCCAGTAGATCGATTCCTGGCGACCGACCGGCACGCGCAGGCTTTCGCGGAACCAACCGCATGGACCGTGCTTCTTCGCCGGGTCGGCCCAGAACGCCGAGACCTCCGGCGACGCCTCCCACGACCGCTTGCGTTCTGGCTCGATCCAATAGGCGGCGGCGATATGCGTCGCCTGCCCTTCGTCGTCGATATGGCGGGCGTGGTCGTGCGCGATCGGTCCATCGGGGCGCGAGAACATCGCCTCGAGCTGTCCCGCGAAATCGGCCGCGTCGATGTCCGCCATGCTCGGCGCCTGCATGCCGTGGAAGGCCACGAGGTAATCCTCGCAGCGGCGCGGCAGCGCGACGGACCAGCGCTGCACGGTCGGCTCGAAGCCTTTCGGCTTGCGCAGGGGATTGCGTGGCGCGGGAGTGTCGAGCATGATGCTATCCTTCTCGTCGAGAACGCGCGGTCAAGACGGGCTCAGATGTTGCCGCGCGAGAAAGTCGCGGATCAACGCCGCGATCGGGTCGACCGCCTCGTCGAGCGCGAAATGGCCGGCGTTGAGGATATGCACCTCGGCCTCGGGCACGTCGCGAAGATAGGCTGTCGCCTCCGCCGTCTCGAAGGACGGATCGTACTTGCCCCAAACCACCAGCAGCGGCGGCTGATGGGCGCGCATCCACGCCTGCCATTTCGGATAGGACTCGACGTTGGTGCGATAGTCGTAGAACAGGTCCGCCTGGATTCGCGCCTGGCTCGGCTGCGACAGGTGGGTGAACTCGTCGGTCCAGGTCGAGGGATCGTAGCGCTCCGGTCGCGGGCTTTTGCCGACGTGACGGTCACGCGCGACCTCGAGCGAGGTGAAGGACTTGATGACCTTGTCCTCGTGCGCCGCGCGATCTTGCCAGAACGCCTTTCGCGCGACCCAAAGCGGCCCGAGCCCATCCTCGTGCGCCACCGCGTTCTGCACGATCATCGCGGTGATGCGCTCGGGATGCGCGACCGCCAGCCGAAAGCCGACCGGGCCGCCGTAATCGTTCATGTAGAGCGCGTAGCGCCCGACGCCGAGCGCCTCGGTGAGCTTGTCGACGATTTCGGCGAGATGATCGAACGTTTAGGCGAACCGCTCGGGCGCCGGCGAACCGCTGAGGCCGAAGCCCGGATAGTCCGGCGCGACGATATGGTAGCGGTCGGCGAGCAGCGGGATCAGCGCTTCGAACTCCCGCGACGACGAAGGAAAGCCGTGCAGCAGCAGGATCGTCGGCGCGTCCTTTGGACCGGCCTCGCGGTAGAAGACGTCGACGTCGTCGATCGCGCGGGTGTGGTAGCTCGTCGTCGCCTGCGTCGAACGAGACGCGGGTGCCCCGGAGAGGGCGAACGCCAAAGCGGCCGCGGCTGTGATCGTGCTCACTGGTGAAACTCCTTCGTATCGCGACGCGGCTCGCTGTCTGAAATATGGCCTGGGCCGGCATGCGAAACGGCGCCGTCGACAAGGGTGTCTTTCAATCAATGCAACGATCGGCGGCACCGCGATCGCGTCGCCGCCTCGAAAGCGGGCGTCCGACACCTTGCGGCAACAGGGGCATCGGAACACACAAGCATCGATTGTTACTTGCGAAACCTCTCGCTATAAGGGCCGCAATTTCCAGCGCTGGGGGGAACCGGGCGTGGCGGCGCAGGTCATTGACGACACCTACAGGCCGTCCGACGACGAGCCTTTCATGAACGATCGGCAGCGCGACTATTTTCGCCGCAAGCTGATCCACTGGCGCGAGGATCTCTTGCGCGAGAGCCGCGACACGCTCGCGGCGCTGCAGAGCGAAAACGAGAACCATCCCGATATCGCCGACCGCGCCTCATCCGAGACGGATCGCGCGATCGAGCTGCGTGCCCGCGATCGGCAACGCAAGCTCATCTCCAAGATCGAGGCCGCGCTCGGTCGCCTCGATGACGGCAGCTACGGGTATTGCGAGGAAACGAGCGAGCCGATCTCGCTGAAGCGCCTCGATGCCCGGCCGATCGCGACGCTCTCGGTCGAGGCGCAAGAGCGTCACGAGCGGCGCGAACGCGTCTATCGCGACGCCTGAGCGATGGTCGGAACCGCGCCCATGGAGATGTACGGCTTCTGGCGCTCGCAGGCGACGTTTCGCGTGCGCGTCGCGATGAACCTCAAGGGCATCGCCTATCGCGAGATCCCCGTCGATCTCGACAAGGGCGAGCAGCACGGCAGCGAGTATCAGGCCATCAATCCGCTGGGCGGCGTCCCCGCGTTGATGGTGGACGGCAAGCCGATGACGCAATCGCTCGCGATCCTCGAGTATCTCGAGGACGTTCACCCCGAACCGGCCCTTCTACCGAAGGATCCGCTCGGGCGTGCCCGAGTCCGAGGGCTGGCGGCGATCGCCGTCAGCGATGCCCATCCCCTCATCGTGCCGCGTGTCCGGCGCTACCTCAGCGAAAGCGCGGGCTTCGACGCCGAAACATGGAAGGCCTGGCAGACGCAGTGGTTCACGGCGAGCCTTCGCGGCTACGAGGCCAGGCTCGCCGGATCCGAGGCGACGGGCGGATTCTGCCACGGCGAGACGCCGACGATCGCCGATATCTGCCTTGCTGGGCTTGTGGCGGGCTCGCGATTGTTCAGCATTCCCGTCGGCGGCGTGCCGACTGTCGAACGGATCATGTCGCGCTGCATGGCGGAACCGGCGTTCGAGCGAGCCCGCGCGGTCCATCAGTCGGACTTTCCGAGCTGAGCCGCGCGGTTCGGCCGGTCAGCCCCGGCCGAGCAGCTTAGCCATTTCCTCTTCCAGCGACAGATCCTCTTCCGCGGTCGGCTTGGCCGCGGGCGTCTGTGCAGGCTCGACGGCGAACGGCGGCGCGGCCTCGGCTGCCGCCGACGGGGCGGTCGGCTCCTGGAGCACGGGCTGCGGGGGCGTGAAGGACGTCTCCGGGACGGCGACGATCGATGCGGTCGTAAGCTCGGGCGCCACCTGCGCGACAGGCGCCGGCTGCGGCGGTGACACTTCCGCCTTGGCGACAGGCTCGGGCGTGGGCGGCGGCGCGGCAGTCGGCGGCGCGGCAGTCGGCGTCGCGGCAGTCGGCGTCAGCGGCCTTGGGGTCGTGCGCGGCAGCGGGCGCAACGGCGGTCGCGGCGAGAGCGGCTTGAGGAACGGCGGGGCGGGCCGCACCGGCGCGGTCGCGGGCGGCGGCGGCGCACCCGGGGGCAGAGTGGGCGTCGGCGACAACACGGGATCCGGGCTCATCGGGGCGATCCCCGCATCGTCGGTGCGCGTGACGGTCTCCGGCAGGCGTGGTGGCAGAGGCGGCCTGCGCTCGGGCATTGGCACGGGGCGACGCGGCGGCAGAGGAAACGTCGGGCCGCGCGGTGCCGCCGGTGGCGCTGTCTCGGGAGCCGGAATCTGGGCGGCCGGGACCGGCGTCGGCACGGGGGCGACTGGGATAGGGGCGACCGGGATCGGGGCCGGCGGCGGCACCATCGCGACCTCGGGCAAGGAGTACGGGCACAAACGGCTCGTCGACCGGCACGAATGGTGGCTGCTCTTCCGCGGGCCTTGTAGTATCTGGGCGATCCGCCGGGGTGAACGGCGCCGGAATACGGGCATCGCCGAAGCCGCTCTCGGGCAGCTTGTCGCGGCCGCGGAACTCGCGCGATTCGACCCGGACGATCTCCGATTCGATCAGGACATCGTTGGGGCCGCCGATCATGATCAGATGCTCGGTGTTGTCCCGCCGGATGATGATGAGCTGGCGCTGACGATCGAGGTCGAAGGCGTCGACGATGCCGAGCCGCGCCTGGCGGGCCCGGCTCCCGGGCATCCTCAGCTTGCCGCCGAACAGCATGCGCACGATGACGAGGACCAGGATCGCCGCGACAAGGAACGCGAGCACCGCGAGGCCGAGCATCGCGGCCTTGCTGCTCAGGATGGTTTCAATCTGCATGGTCGCTCGTGACTGGGGAACGCGAAGATTAGCCTTATTACCATGACGGGGGATGCGAGGCGCGCGCAAGGTTAATGGATGGTTAACGCATCCTGGCTATTGTTGTCCCGAGCCTCCGGCGGACGGCCGAAGCTGTGGGTTGGCGGCACCCTCCGCTGGCCTGCGCCGGCACCGGAGTTGCAAAAATGGGGCGTACCTCACAAGGTCGCGGCGGCTCCGCGCGAGGCGAGGTCGCTGATTCTCCCGCTGGCCGCGACGGACAGGCACTTCCGGCATGAGCGATCAACTCACCACCGCCGCCTTCCACCGCGCCGAGCGCGTCGGCAGCCCGAGCCTCGTCATCATCTTCGCGGCGGCGCTCGTCGCGGCAGCGGTCGCCTTTTCCGTTCTGCCGCGCGATCAGGCTAGCACGCTCATCATCGGCCTGCTCGCGCTGCTCGCGGTCGTCGGCATCTTCGCCTTGTTCGGCTACGCGGTCGGGCTGTTCCAGCTCGCCGGCAAGGCCGTCAAGAACGACGTGACGCGGATCGTTTGCGACACCGGGCCCGAGGGCCTGCTCGTCACCGACGCCGGCGGCAAGTTCCTCTACGCCAACGATACGTACCTCAGGCTCTCCCATGCCCGCGGCGTCGCCGACCTTCGCGGGGTCGAGCGGCTGTTTTCCGGATCGCCCGAGGTTTCGGAGGCGGTGTACCGGCTCGCCCAGGCGGCCCGCGACGGCAAGCGCGCGATCGAGGAGGTGCGCTTGTCGCCGCCGCTCGATGGCGCCGTCGGCGGCGTCGGTTGGTATCGCGTGCGGGTTCGCCCACTGACGCTGACGGACGCCAAACGCGCCAGTCTTTGGGGCATCTCGGACGTCACCCGCGAGCGCGAGCGCCACGAGAATGTCTTTCAGGAGCTCCAGCACGCGATCGACTTCCTCGATCATGCGCCCGCCGGCTTCTTCTCGTGCACCCCGGACGGCGACGTCTCCTACATGAACGCGACGCTCGCGACCTGGCTCGATCACGATCTCGCCCAAGTTGGCTCGGGCGGTCTCAAGCTCACCGATTTCGTGGCCGGCGGCGGCGCCGCGCTACTCGGCAGCGTCACGGGCGCGCCGAGTGAGATCCGCACGGAGCAGTTCGACCTCGATCTGAAGCGTCGCGGCGGCCAGAGCCTGCCGGTGCGCGTCCTGCATCGGCTTGCCTTCGGCAACGACGGCATGGCGGGTCCCTCGCGCACGCTCGTCATCAGTCGCGCGCCGGGCGAGGAGCCCTCCGAGAACCTGCGCGCGGCGGAGGTTCGCTTCGCCCGCGTCTTCAACGCGACACCGGTGGCGATCGCGATCACCGACGCCTCTGGCGTGATCGCGCAATCGAACGCCTCCTTCGCCAAGATGATGCCGTTGGCGCTGAAGGCGGATGGGGCGCGGCGCACGATCTTCGGCGGCATCGCGGAGAGCGACCGGCCCGCGCTCGTGCGAGCGATCCGCGACGCGGCGGCGATGACGAGCGACATCGCGCCGGTCGACGTCAACATCGCCGGCGAGGGCGGACGGTCGGCGCGCCTGTTCGTCTCCGGCTCCGAGCAGGAAGGCGGCGGCGCGACGATCTACGCGCTCGACACCACCGAGCAGCGCGCGCTCAAGGAGAATTTCGCGCAGTCGCAGAAGATGCAGGCAGTCGGCCAGCTCGCGGGCGGCATCGCCCATGATTTCAACAATGTGCTGACCGCGATCCTGGGCTATTCGGACCTGCTGCTGGCCAACCATCGGCCGACCGACCCGTCCTTCCAGGACATCATGCAGATCAAGCAGAACGCCAATCGCGCGGCGGCGCTGACGCGCCAGCTGCTCGCGTTCTCGCGGCGGCAGACGTTGCGGCCGGAGGTGCTGCAGCTCGGCGACGTGATGAGCGACCTGCAGATGCTGATGCGCCGGCTCGTCGGCGAGAAGATAGAGCTCGACCTGCGCCACGGTCGCGACCTCTGGTTCGTGAAGGCCGATCTCAATCAGTTCGAACAGGTCATCATCAATCTTGTCGTCAACGCCCGCGACGCGATGCCGTCGGGCGGGACGATCGTCCTGCGTACCCGCAACGTGCCGGCGAGCGATTGCGCCGCCTTCAAGGAAGACGTGCTGTTGCCGGGCGACTACGTCGCTATCGAGGTCGAGGACAACGGCACCGGCATCCCCGAGGACGTGCGCGAGAAGATCTTCGAGCCGTTCTTCACGACGAAGGAGGTCGGAAAGGGCACCGGCCTGGGCCTGTCGATGGTCTATGGCATCGTCAAGCAGACCGAGGGCTACGTCTTCTGCACGTCCGAGGTCGGACGGGGCACGACGTTCACGATCCTGCTGCCGCGCCACATCGCGACCGAGGCCGACGAGCCGGTCAAGAAGGAAGTCGCGAAGCCCGTCACCGATGCGACCGGGCACGCCACGATCCTGCTCGTCGAGGACGAGGAGGCGGTGCGCGCCTTCGGCGCCCGCGCGCTGAGCGCGAAGGGCTACACGGTCCTGGAGGCGGGCTCGGGCGTCGAGGCGCTCGAGGTGGCGGCTGAAAACGCGGACGCGATCGACCTCATCGTGTCAGACGTGGTGATGCCCGAGATGGACGGCCCCACCATGTTCGGCGAGCTGCGCAAACGCGGCATCAAGGCGAAGGTGATCTTCGTGTCCGGCTACGCGGAGGACGCGTTCCAGCGCAATCTGCCGGAGGGCGAGGAGTTCGGCTTCTTGCCGAAGCCGTTCTCGTTGAAGCAGCTGATCGAGGCCGTAAAGGCCGCGACGGGGTAGCGTTACGCCGCCCGGACCCAGCGTCGACGCGAGGGGTTCGGACGGCCGATATCAGCAGGGCGCGATCAGAAGCGGGCGATCAGCAAGGGGTGCGGACGCCGATCGGTCCGACGCGGACGCCGCAGCCGGGACGCACGACGACGGCAGGGCGGGCAACAACGACCGGGCGACCCACGACGACCGGGCCGCCGATGGGCCGGCACACACCACGCGGCGTAAGACGAAAGCCTGGGCCGCAGCCTTGCGCGACCAGCGTGAGCGGGTGTGATACCGCCGGAGCCGCGCCCGCGAGCCGTGCCGGCATTGCCTGGGCTCCCCATCCCGTCAGCGAGAGAGAAGTGGCCGCGGTCAAGGCCATGATCGTTGAGCGCATAAATCCTCCAGTATTGTCTTTGGGTCTTTTGACCCAAGTGCCAACGCATCGTGCGCGCGGGCGTTCGAATCTGGCTGGTTCACCTTAGCGATTGGGCGGCATCGCGCGACACCCGGAGACCTCACGTCAGTGCGCGAGGCCCGGAAACAGCGATCGCAGGCTCGTCACGACCATCTCCATCGCGACCGCGGCTAGGATCATTCCCATAAGGCGGCGGGCAATGGCGGTGGCATTCTGCGACAGGTGCGCGCCGATCCATGGCGCCGCCAGAAGCGCCGCCGCGAGAAGCGCGAGGAACGCGCCGAGCCCGACCGCCAGCTCGAGGATCTCGCCCTGCTTGCGGGCGGTTGCGGCAAAGATGATGAGCGTCGCGATCGTTCCCGGGCCGACCAGCAGCGGGACGGTCAGCGGGTAGATGGCGACGCTCGTGGGGTCGATGTCGTCCGTCGCCTCCTTCTCCGACGGCGTGCGCGAATGAGCGTGGCTCGCCGTGCCTTGCAGCATGGACAGCGCGATCAACAGCACGATAATTCCGCCAGCGAGCCTGAAGTCGTCGACGCTCAGTCCGAAGAAGCCGAGGATCGTGTCGCCGGCGACGGCGGAGACGACGCAGCCGATCGTGACGCCGATGATCGCCGTGACGGCAACCTTCTTCTGCGCGTCCGGCGAGGCGCCCTCCGTGAGGGACAGGAAGACCGGCACGTTGGCGATCGGGTTCATGATCGCGAACAGCGCGGCGAACACCTTGATGACGAAAGCGAAGTCGAACGACATTTTACGCGCGGTTCCGGTGCCGCAACGGGGCCGCTGTTAATTGCATGCAGACCGCACGCTGTCGAGATGTCCGCGCCGCGTGGTCAGCGGGCAGCGCTCTGCGAGTCACGCTTCCACTTGAGGAGGTCGGGCTTCATGTCCTCCGGCAGGGCTAGACCGATTGAACACTTTGGATCGAGCATCTTGTCGACGAAGCCCGGCGTGCCGGTACCCATCTTCGCGATCCGCCGATTCCAGACAAGGCCGCGGGCGATGAACGGAGAGCCCGCTTCTCCGGAGCAGACAAGCTTGCTCAACTTATCCGCGAGCCGTGTGTCATAGGCGGATGTCGGCACGGCGTGGGGCGCCTTGTCATGCCACGGGCCGCCCGCGATGGCGCTCTCGCCGATGGTGGCGACCGACCGCGCCATGCTCACGCGATCACGATCGGCAAATTTGAGTCCGTCGAGGCGCATGCCGAGTTGGGACGAGCCTTTGTCGACGCTAGACAGCTGCGTCTCGGACAAGGTTGCGTCTGAAAGGTCCGCGTTGTCGAGCTTCGTGCCCTCTATCGACGCCACCTCGGCAAGGTCGGCACCCTGCAGATACGCTCCCTCCAGGTCGGCATCTTTGAAGTTGGCTTTGGAAAGCGTAGCAGGCTCGGGCGACGAGACAGGCTGGTCCGTCAGCCCGCAGCGGTCGCCGAGCGGCACGGAGGACAAGGAAGCGCCTTGCAGGCTGGAGCCTGTAAGATCGGCATCGTTCAGATTGGCGCCATCGAGCGTCGCGGCCTGCAGCTTGGCCTTCGTCAGGTCGACGCCTTTGAGTATCGCTCCTTCGAACCGCGCCCCTTGGCCACTCGCGGACCCCATATCCGCGTTCGTGAGATCTGCGACGTGGAACCAGGCGCCCTCCATGTCGGCATTTCTGAAGACGACCTTTTGCATTTGGGCGCAGTAGAACGAGGTTGTCCGCACCGTCGCCAGATCGAACGAGGCGCCCTCGAGACGAGCGCCCTCGAAATCGACCTGCGAGAGGTTCGACAGATCGAAGACCGCGCCGCGGAAATCGCGGCCGCGCGCGTTGAAGATGGATCGCTTCGACGCGACCTTCGTCAGATCGTCGATCTTGAGCTGCTCGTAGATGTCGAAGCGCGACAAGACGAGCGTGCTGTTGAGCAAGCCCACCCGCCGCCGGGTCCTCTTGTCGATTGCCCCGTCGAAGAATTGATGGCGCAGCCACCGCCGGGTTCCCTCGTCTTGCCCGCGAAGCGACGCCATCTCCTGCGGTCCACCGTTCTCTTCCGGTCCGTCGTCGAAGGTCGCGATCGTCCAGCTGAATACGAGCGCGATGACGCCGGCGCCGACGATGATCCCTGGCAGCAGCCTGACGGTCCAGCGGGGCCGGGTCTGCTCCTCGGATAATCGCCCAGCGAGGATGCGATACCCCAACCACCCCATCGCGAAGACATCGAGCAGGAGGACGAAGCGGTGCGACCAGGTGATCGCCGCATCGTGGAACGGCAGGAACTGGACCTGCACCTCGAGCAGAAGAGCGACCGGCGCGACGACGAGCGTCGTCCAGACGATGAGCTTGAGAACGAGGCCGAAGGGTCCCGACCGCAGGTCGCCGGGGCCAGCGAGGAACTGCACGAAGATGTTGCTGACGAGGTGGCGGCGCAGATCGTCCCGGATCTCGCTGGCGCGCCCCGGATCCTCGCCGGCGGCCGCGTCGATCTGGCGCCCACTCTCGCGATGGTACCATTTCGCCTTGTCGCTCAAGATGACGAAGGACATGAGCGTGTAGACGTGGACGATCAGGAACAGCAGCGGGGCAAGAAAAAAGAATGCCTGGAGCGGAATGTCGGCGCCGAGGAACGGCAGCTTGACCGGCTTTTCCATGAACAGGTCGACCGAGGTGACGGCGCCAACCGTGATCCCCGTGTAGAGGAGGAGGGACAGGTACGAGATCCAAAGGGCGCCGCTGGCGCTCGCGGCCTCGTTGACGCATCTCTTGATCTCGTCGAGATCGTCCGCCTTCGCGGCGAAGGCCGCCATCGCATCGTTATCCGCCGGCGCGGCATCGATCGTTATGTTCATCTCCACCTCCCGGCTGGCCTTGCGAACGTGCAAGGGTGCAAGCGCGAGACCCGTATGACGGGTGTGGTGGCTTGCCTATAGAACTTTGGTTGCGCCTCGCGCCGCCGGCCAGCGCGCAGCCCTGCTGGATCGTGCGCGGCTTGAGGGATCGTGCGCGGCTTGCGGGATCGTGCGCGGCTTGCGGGATCGCGCGCGCGGTGAGACAAGTCCGCTGCCTGCCGAGACCAACGTCCAAGAAAGAGCCAAGCATGCCGAAGATCGCCGCGCTCGCCACCGCCGCGCTCGTTCTGGCCGCGTTCGCGCCCGCCGTCGCGCCCGCCTCGGCCGAGGGCCGCTCGAGCGAGTTGCGCTGCACGCAAAAAGGCGGGTTCGGCTTCATCGTGACGGGCGACCGCCCAGTGACCTGCGTGTATTATCGGCCGGACGGCGCGGTCGAGTTTTACACGGGCGACTTCCGGCGGGTCGGGTTCGATGGCGGCCCGACCAACGCGCTTCGGCTCGCCTATAGAGTCAGCGTGCCCGGGCCGATCACCGCCGGCGCGCTCGACGGCACCTTCGGCGGCGTCGGGCTACAGGTCACGCTCGGCAGCGGCTTCGGCGCCGACGCGCTTGTGGGTGGGGCTGGCGGCTCGGCGACGCTGGCGCCGATCGCCAACGTCGCGATCACCGGCCTCAACGTGAACGCCGGGCTCGGCGTGCTCGAACTGCACTACGCCGGCGCCGAACGTTCGCGTTATTGACCTCGCGGAGCACGCAGCCATGCTGAAGGACGGCGGACTGACGGGTTACCCTCGCCTGCACGACCCGCATCTCAATAAGGGGACCGCCTATTCGGACGAGGAGCGCCGTCGCTACGGCCTCGAGGGCCTGCTGCCGCCGCGCACCATCACGCTCGACGTGCAGATCGCGCGCATCCACGCCGAACTCGAGGCGCAGGACAACGATCTCCAGCGCTATCTCTTCCTGTCCGATCTGCAGGCGCGCAATGAGACGCTGTTCTACGCGATCCTGATGTCGGACCCGGCGCGTTTCATGCCGCTCGTCTATACGCCGACGGTCGGCGAGGCCTGCCAGAAGTTCGATCATACGTTCCGCGCAACGCGCGGCATGTACCTGCCGATCACCGCCAAGGGCCGCATCCACGAAATCCTCGGCAATTGGCCGCAGACGGACGTCCGCTTCATCGTGGTCACCGACGGCGAGCGCATCCTCGGCCTCGGCGACCAGGGCGTCGGCGGCATGGGCATTCCGATCGGCAAGCTCGCGCTCTACACCGCCTGCGCCGGCGTGCCCCCCGCGCTCACCCTGCCGATCACGCTCGACGTCGGCACCAACAACACCGATCTGCTCGAGGACCCGCTCTATCTCGGCCTGCGCCAGGAGCGCGTGCGCGGCGAGGACTATCACGCCTTCGTCGATGAGTTCGTGCAGGCGGCGACGACGCGCTTCCCGAAGTGCTGCATCCAGTGGGAGGATTTCGCGAACTTCAACGCGGTGCCGATCCTCGCGCGCTACCGCGACGAGATCTGCACCTACAACGACGACATCCAGGGCACGGCGGCCGTCGCGCTCGCCGGCATCTTCGGCGCGCTGCACATCTCGAAGGGCAAGCTCGTCGACCAGCGCTTCCTGTTCCTCGGCGGCGGCTCGGCGGCGACGGGCATCGCCGAGCTGATCAGCCAGGCGATGGTCGTCGAAGGTTTGGACATCGACGCCGCGCGCGCGCGCAACGCGCTCTACGATGTCAACGGCTTGATGACCAAATCGCGCACCGATCTCGCCGACTTCCAGAAGCCGTTCGCGATCGACAAGGATGGGGTCAAAACCTTCGTCGAGGCGATCGAGCAGCTCGAGCCGACCGGCATCATCGGCGTCTCGACGGTGCCGAAGCTCTTCAACAAGCAGGTCATCGAGGCGATGACGAAGCTCAACGAGCGGCCGATCGTCTTTCCCTATTCCAACCCGACGAGCCGCTCGGAATGCACGGCGGAAGAGGCCTACACCTGGTCCGGCGGCAAGGCGATCTTCGCCTCGGGCAGCCCGTTTCCGCCGGTCAAGCTCGGTGACAAGACGTTCGTGCCGGGGCAGGGCAACAACGTCTACATCTTTCCGGCCATGGGCATGGCGGTGCTGGCGACCGAGGCCAAGCGCGTCACGGACGCGATGTTCATCGAGGCGGCGAAGGCCGTCGCCGAGCAGGTCTCGGACGAGACGTTGGCGACGGGCCTCATCTATCCGCCGCAGAGCCACATTTTCGAGGCCTCGCTCAACACGGCGGTCCGCGTCGCGACCTACATCTTCGACAACGATCTCGCGGGCGTGCCTCGCCCCGACGACATCGAGGGCCATGTGCGCGAGCGCGCCTACAAGCCCGTCTACGCGGCGATTCCGCCCGAATGAACGCGGCCCGCGACAGCGCCGAGATCGCCTACGCGAAGGAGGTCTATGCCGCCTGCGCCACCGTCGGCTTCGACAGCGCCGTGGTGAAGCGGCTGAAGCGTCTCATCGACGAAAACATCGATGCCGATGCGATCATGGCCGCCGCGCGGCAGGCCCAGCTCGACTCCATCGACTGGGCCGGCCGCCCCGACGACCCTCGCTTCGGCGGCGGTCGGTAAGCTCAAAATCCCGTCGGGCCGACCGAACCCACCCAACGCTTGACTTTCGTCGAGTCGTTTTCGTCCATGTAGAAGAAATGCGTCATCGTCGGCCGGACGCTCGCGGTCTTGGGATCGTCGAACGTCATCGCGACCTTGCCGTGGAAGATCTTCAGCGTCGGGCTGTCGAGATATTCAACGACCTCGTGGTTCGCGGTAAACCCTTTGTCGATGAAGTCGCGAAGGTTCCGGCGGATCGCCTCGCGCCCGTGCCAGTCGGCGACGCCAAGGTTGCAGACAGCGTCTTCCGCGAAGCAATCGAAGCCCTTGCCAAAGGTCTTGTCGTCGATCTCCTTCCACATCGCGAGCAACCACTCGGGCGCCGCCATTTCAGTGAACGTCGTCGTCTTCATTGTCGGTCTCCAAACTTGCCCGCCAACCGGCTGGCGTATTCTCCATGTAGGAATAGGCCTCCTGGCGCAGGCGCCATAAAGCCCTCGCTTTGCGCCAATTGGCGATCAGGCCGGCAGGGTGACGCCGAGCCTGTCGGCCACGCGGCGCGCCGTCGCCTCGCGCCGGGTGGTGATCGCCTCCGCGGAGCGCCGCGCCGCCTCGAGGATCGCCGGCGGCGCGGTCTCCGGCGTGCCGGCGTCGAACGGCGGTTCCGGCGCATAGACCATGTAGAGTTGGATCGTCTTGGCCGCGTCCTCGCCGCGCAGCTCCGCGGCGAGGCGCAGCGCGCCGTCGATGCCCGCCGTCACGCCGGCCGCGAATATCCAGTCGCCGTCGATCACGACGCGCTCGTCGACCGGGATCGCGCCGAAGTACGGCAGCAGGTGAAACGTGGTCCAATGCGTCGTCGCCCGCCGCCCGCGCAAGAGGCCCGCGGCCCCGCACAGCAGCGCGCCCGTGCACACCGAGAAGACGCGTGCGCCCGCGGCCTGACGCCGGAGCCAGCCCAGCACCTCCTCGTCATCCATCAGCGCCTCCTGGCCGTAGCCGCCGGGCACGTGCAGGACGTCGAGTTGCGGCGCGTCGGCTAGGGTCGCGTCCGGCGTCAGCTTGAGGCCCTTGAGGTCGCGCACCGTGTCGGTCGTCTTGCCGTAGAGCCGGTATGTGGAGTTCGGAATGCGCGACAGCACCTCGAACGGGCCTGTGAGATCGATCTGATCGAGCCCTTCGAACAAAAGGGAGCCGATGGTCAGGTGCTTATCCTGGGGGATCATGAGCCGCTCCTCGCGGTGAAGTGAAGTTGGACGAGCGAGGCATACAAGCCTAAGGTCTGGCGATAATGCCAAAGACCCCTCTTTTCGCGCCAGATCCGATCCGTACCATCGATGTGCTGGCGTTTCCACGCGTCCAGCTGCTCGATGTGACGGGACCCCTGCAGGTCTTCGCCACGGCCAACGACTTGGTTGCCGAGGCCGGCGGATCGCCACCCTACGCGCCGCGCGTCGTGGCCAAGCTCGAGGCGGGCATCGGCGGGATCGTCGCGTCGGCGGGCGTCGAGCTCCTCGCGCATCCGTTGCCGCCCGCGGCGGCCGAGCTCGACACGCTGCTGGTCGCCGGCGGCACCGGCGTCGAGGCGGCGGCCGCCGATCCGGCCCTGGTCGCGTGGCTGCGCGAGCGCGCGAGCCGAGCCCGGCGCGTCGCCTCCGTGTGTACCGGGGCAAAGCTGCTGGCCGCCGCGGGCCTTCTCGATGGCCGGCGCGCGACGACGCATTGGTCGTTTTGCGACGACCTTGCCCGCCGCTATCCCGCGGTGCGCGTCGAGCCGGACCCGATCTTCGTGCGCGACGGCGACGTCTGGACGTCGGCGGGCGTGACATCGGGCATCGATCTGGCGCTGGCGATGCTCGAGGAGGATCTCGGCCGGACTCTGGCGCTGGCGGTCGCGCGTTACCTCGTCGTCTTCCTCAAGCGCCCTGGCGGGCAGGCGCAATTCAGCGCCGCGCTGTCCCTGCAGTCGGCAGAGGATCGTTTCGGCGCGCTGCACGACTGGATTGGCGCGCATCTCGCCGACGAGATCACGCTGCCGGCCATGGCCGACAAGTCCGGAATGAGCGAGCGCAGCTTCAGCCGGCGTTATGTCGAGGCGACGGGGACAACCCCCGGACGCGCGGTCGAGCGTCTGCGGGTCGAGGCGGCGCGACGACTCTTGTCGGAGTCCCGCCTGCCGGTAAAGCGGATCGCGCAGAAATGCGGGTTCGGCTCCGAGGAAACGATGCGCCGCAGCTTCCTGCGTGTGATCGCTGCGACACCGCAGGACTACCGCGCTCGCTTCGGCGCCTGAAGCCTCGCTTGCGAGGTGGCGCGGGGCTAGGGTGCGGTTTGTCGCGCGGCTGGGCCGCGATAGGAGACGCCATGCGCCTGTCGAGCTTTGTCGCCGCTCTCGCCATCGCAACGCTTGCGACGACCGCCGCCGCGCATTCGCGAAAGCATCACCACGTCGTCGCGCCTGGCGCTGTGCGTTTCACGCCGCCCAGCGAGGACGCAATCGAATTGGCCGGCATCGCGCCGCCGAGCCGGCTTGGGACCATCGAGCAGACTTACGGCGACGCGGCGGTCGCCCGGTCGCATTTCCAGCGCCGCTATTCGGCGGAGGAAGCGTACGATCAGGCCCAGGCCGTGACCCAGGGAACGCCATACCCTTGCGATCCACGCGTTGCGACAAGTGACGCCTATGTCTGTCGCAATGATCCGCACGTTCGCGGATACGGACAGGGTTATGCGTTCACACCGTCCTACGTGAGTTCGCCGGCCGTCGTCGGCGAAGACCCGAGCGCGCAGCCTTCTGTCATGCCGTCGATCACCGGGTTTTTTTGGAACGTGAACTCGGCGCGGTTCGACCCGCACTAGCAGGCTTTGTTCTGGAACGTGCCGACGCCGTGGTGCTCGTCGCGTTGCTGTTTGTTGTCGTTCCCGCGACGATGGCGCTTTGCGGTGCCTCCGGCGTGCGGGGGCGCAGGATGGACGTCGGCGGCAAACGCACGTTGGCCGGAAAGAAGGGAACCTGTCGGCGAGACGGCGTCGCGCTCTCGCTGGCCACGTGAAGGTCCGGCGCATCGCGCAAATAGCCGAGCAGATCGGCCGCCTCCTCGGCGAGCGAAGCGGCATCGGCCGCATCCTTCAGCTTCTTGTGGTGCCGCAAGCGGCTGCGACCCAGATTGTGGATAAGCTTCGCGACCTTATCGCGAACCTCGGGGTCGTCGCGGGTAGCCCGGTCTATCTTGCGGATCGCCAGCCCGCAGGCGGCGGTCAGCACGTCGACCTCTTCCGGCTCAAAAACAGCCGCCCCTGGCGCGATCGCGTCGAGCATAGAACCTCCTCCTCATCCCAAAGAATAAATCGTCGGTCACGCCGATCCGACATGCGATATTCTGACGCACCCCTATCCATGACATGATTCGGCCGGCTTTGGTACGGGGGACGCACCGTCACGCGATTGACGCACTGTGTCGCGATTGGTTGGTTCCAGCATGCCGCCCGCGTCCTCGATCGATTCGCCGACCGCGTCCGATGTCCTTATCGTGGTCGATGTCCAAAACGATTTCCTGCCCGGCGGCGCCCTTGCCGTTCCGGATGGACACGCCGTGATCGACCCGATCAACCGGCTCGCCGCGCGGTTCGCGCATGTGGTGCTCACCCAGGACTGGCACCCGGACGGGCATGTCTCCTTTGCCTCCAGCCACGATGACAGGACGCCGTTCGAAAGCATCCGGCTGGGTGATGGCCGCGATCAGGTGCTGTGGCCCGATCACTGCCTGCAAGGCTCGCCTGGCGCCGACATCGCCGATGCGCTCGACGTGCCGCACGCGCAGCTGGTGATCCGCAAGGGGCACCGACGCCATCTCGACAGCTACTCGGCCTTCCTCGAGGCCGACCGCGCGACGCCGACGGGGCTTGCCGGCTATCTCCGCGAGCACGGGTTCACCCGCGTGTTCGTGGTCGGCCTGGCGACTGATTTCTGCGCGGCCTGGACAGCGATCGACGCGGCCGGCGCGGGTTTCGACACCTTCCTCGTCGAGGATGCGACGCGCGGCATCGACGCCGACGGCTCGATGGCGCGGGCCTCGGCCGACATGGACGCGGCCGGCGTGACCCGCATCGCCTCGGCCGCGCTGCTGGCCTGACGTCGAAGACGTCGGGGACTGGCTGACGTCGAGGACCGGCTGACGCCGAGGACCGGCTGACGCCGAGGCTGTCGACGCTGCGGCATTTGCCGCCTAGAGAAGCCGACATGATAGTACCTCCGTCTTCCGTCTGCCCGCCTGCTCGCGTCCTCGCGGCCGCCCTGGCCGCGGGAAGCACGACGGCCGAAGCCGCAGTTCGTGAAACCCTCGAGCAAATCGCCGCGCGCGATCCGACGCTGGGCGCGTTCGTCATCGTTTGCGCCGAGGCCGCGCTCATGGACGCGCAGGCCGCGGACAAGGCGCGCCGGCTCGGCGACAAGGTGCCCCCGCTCGCGGGAATCCCGATCGCGGTGAAGGACAATATCGACACGGCCGACATGCCGACCGCCTACGGTTCCGACATTTACGATCGCCATCGTCCTGTCGCCGATGCCGCCTGCGTGGCGCAGGCGCGAGGCGCGGGGGCCATCGTCATCGGCAAGACGGTGACGACCGAGTTCGCCTACTACCAGCCCGGCAAGACGGTGAACCCGCACGATCCCGAGCGCACGCCCGGTGGCTCCTCGCAGGGCTCGGCGGCGGCCGTCGGCGCCGGCCTCGTGCCGATCGCCTTCGGCACGCAGACGGCGGGATCGATCATCCGCCCGGCCGCCTATTGCGGCGTCGTCGGCTACAAGCCGAGCTGGGGACTGATCCCGCGCGCCGGCGTCAAGGTGCTGTCGGATTGGCTCGACACGGTCGGCGTGATCACCCGCGACGTCGAGGACGCGATCTTCGCGGTGTCGGGGCTCACCGCGCGGCCGTCGCTGAAGCCGCAAGGCGAGGAAGGGCCGTTCAGGATCGCCGTGCTGCGCGAGCCCTATCCGGGCGAGGCCGAACCCGAGACCGTCGCCGCGCTCGACCGCGCGATGGCGGCCCTCGAGCGAGCCGGGCATGTCGTGCGCGATCTGCCGTCGCCGCCGTCGCTGCAGCAGATCGCCCGGCTGCAGCGCCTCGTCATGGCCTACGACATGGACAAGTCGCTCGGCCACGAGCGCCGGCTGCACGAGTCGAAGCTCTCGTCGATCCTCAAGACCTATCTCGACGAGGGCCGCGCCATCTCTGCGCGCGCCTACGATGCCGCGATCGCGACGACGCGCGAGCTGATCCGCGACATCGACAGCGTGTTCGGCGACGCCGACATCATCCTCTCGCCGTCGGCGCCGGGGGAGGCGCCGAAGGGTCTGCAGGCGACCGGCGACCCGGCTTTCAATCGCGTGTGGACGCAGTTGCAGCTGCCGTGCCTCACGTTGCCCGCCGGCACCGGCCCGAATGGGATGCCCGTTGGCGTCCAGCTCGCCGCGCGCAGCGGGCACGATGCGGCGCTGCTCGCGGTGGCGCTGCAGACCCAGCGTGCGCTGAACGGCTGATCCGCGCCAGATGACCGCTCGCGGCGGATGTGGCCGGGCGCGGCGCGGACTATATGCAATGTGAGTAGAAGGGCGCCCCTTTTTGCGCGCGCGGGTACGCAAATGATCTCGAGACGTGGTTTCAACCTCGGCGTGGCCTTTGCCGCCGCGAGCGCCGCTACGGCACCGCTTGCGTTGGCAGAGGCTGCCGAGACCGACGTCGGCTTCACCGCCTACGCGATGCCGACGCAGTGGCATCCGATCAAGCAGCTGCCCACTTGGCCGCTCGACCATACCTGCGTCGCGACCTCGACCGGCACGCAATGGGGATGCTTCGGCCGGACCTACCCGGAGGACCCGAGCGTTGCCACCATCGTCGCCACGGGGAACGGCGACGAGCTGTGGGCCCGAGCAATCGCCGGCCCGGATGGTCGCGCCGGCATCGACTATGGCGTCACCGGCGTCTGCGATCAGTGCTCGAACCGCATCCTTCTGCCGGCCGGCATTACAGTCCGCAACTCGCCTGGCAACGAGATCGCGACGCTCCTGTGCGGCATCTACGGTCTCAAGCTCGGTGTCTTCGTCACGCAGGTCAAGGACGCGGCCGCGGCAGTCAACAAGGAGCATCCCGGCCGCATTTCGGACGCCAAGGTCGACGCTGTCGTGAAGGTCCTGGGTGGCGGCCTCAAGGATGAATGGGAGCTGGTGCGCGCCAACAATGATCGCATCATCAAGCCCGTGCTCGGCGCGCAATACGAGGCCGTCGCGCCCGACCTCGAGGATATCTATCTATCGCTCTACTACAAACGCGAGGCGCTGGTGCATGCCTGGGAGCGCGGCACGCTGGAGAAGGCCGTCCTGGTCCGGAAGGTCAGCGCCGCCTTCGTCGAATCCTTGAGCGATCTCCGTGATGTCATCGGTGCGCGGAATTACGCGAAGCTGATCGCGGTGCCGCCGCAAGCCGCGTCTGACTACGTGTTCTACCGCGAGAAAACCTGAACCGAATTTCTCACGCCCTGAGCGCATTGCGCTGTTGCGCGCGGGCGGCCTCGAGCATGGCGGTGAGGGTGGTTTCGAGATCGACCCGCGGCGCCCAGCCGGTCACGGCACGCAGAAGCGAGGCGTCGCTCGAGACGATCGGCAGGTCGACCGGGCGGAGCCGAGCCGGGTCGACGACGATCTCGAATCGGATCGTCGAGATCGAGCGCATGAAGTCGACGCGCTCCCGAAGCGGGCGCGGGTCGCCGCAGGCGACATTGCAGGTGAAGCGACGCGGCAGATCCTGCGCCGCCTCGATCAGCGACAGATAGGCGTCGACGACATCGTGGACGTCGAGGAATTCGCGCGACACGTCGAGATTGCCGACCTCGAGACGGGGGGGCTTATGCCCGACCTCGATCTGCGCGATCTGCTCGGCGAACGAGGGCAGGACGAACGCCGTGCGCTGGCCGACCCCGGTGTGGTTGCATGGGCGGGCCACGACGAGGCGGGCTTGCGGCGGCAGCACGTCGGCGAGCAGGCGTTCGGCGGCGGCCTTCGATTTGGCGTAGGGCGACATCGGCAGGACAGGCGTCGTCTCCGTGACAGGACCTGCCAGGAAGCTCGCGCCATAGACCTCCGAGGAGCTGGCGAACAATAGCGTGGAGTCCGGCACCTGGGCGGCGATCGCGTTCGCGAGATTGAGCGAGCCGGTCACGTTGACGTCCCAGGTCGCGGCGCTGGATTGCGTGCTGTGCGCCACCGAGGCCTGCCCGGCGAGATGGACCACGACGTCGGGTCGGGTCTGCGAGACAAAGGCGTTCAGGCCCGCGCGGTCGAGCAGATCGACGACCGCCATCCCTCGCACGGCTTCCAGCTCGTTGGCGGCGAGGCCGAACACGAGCGCGTCGGGCCAACGGTCCGCGATCGCCGCGCGCAGATAGCCGCCGACGAAGCCGGTGGCGCCCGTGACGAGAACCCGTCCTGGTACCACTTATGCGGCCTTCCCTGTGCGTCGGTCGCTCAGCCTGGCGAGATCGGCCTCGACCATCTCGACGATCATCGTCTCGAGATCGATCTCCGGTCTCCATCCGAGGGTGGCGTTCGCCTTCGCCGGCTCTCCCAGCAACACGTCGACCTCGGCGGGACGGTAGAGCTCGGGATCGATGACGAGGTGATCCTCCAGCGGCAGCCCAAGATGCGCGAAGGCGATCTGGCACATGTCGCGGACGCTGGTCGTGACACCGGTCGCCACGACGTAGTCGTCGGCCACGTCCTGCTGCAGCATCAGCCACATCGCCCGCACGTAGTCGGCGGCGTGCCCCCAGTCGCGCTTCGCCTCGATGTTGCCGAGCCGCAGTTCCTTGGCGAGGCCGAGCTTGATCCGGACGGCGCCGTCCGTGACCTTGCGGGTCACGAACTCGAGGCCGCGCAGCGGGCTCTCATGGTTGAACAGGATGCCGGACGACGCGTGAAGCCCGAAGCTCTCGCGGTAGTTCACGGTGATCCAGTGGCCGTACAGCTTGGCGACCGCGTAGGGCGAGCGCGGGTAGAAGGGCGTGTCCTCCGACTGGCGCGGCTCCTGGATCTTGCCGTACATCTCCGACGACGAGGCCTGGTAGAACCGCGCCTGCGGCCGGATCAGGCGGATCGCCTCGAGCACGTTGGTCACGCCGACGGCCGTGACGTTGGCGGTGAGGACGGGCTGCTGCCAGGAGGTGGTGACGAAGGATTGCGCGGCGAGATTGTACACCTCGTCCGGCTGACATTCGGCGACGACACGGCAGAGACTCGACTGATCGAGCAGATCGCCATCGACGAGGCGAACCCGGTCGAGCACGCCGAGCCACCGCAGGCGGTGATCGACCACGCCAGCGTGCGACGAGCGCCTGACGATGCCCGTGACCTCGTATCCCTTGTCCAGCAGGAGCTTCGCGAGGTAGGCGCCGTCCTGGCCCGAGATGCCGGTGATCAATGCTTTTCGCGTCATCAAAACTACGCTCTCTGTTGTCGTCGAGAGGGAGAACCTATCGGATTTGTCGCTGGCCGCCTACGGCGCTTGCTTCGAACTCGGCGGGCGCCGCGCAAGGCACGCTGTTACACGCGTCACGCAGGGTCATTCAAGCCGGCACTCCCGTGTTGCGGTTCGCGGTATACTTGCGTAGAAGCGGTCGCATGTCAGCCGACGCCGCCAGCCACCTGGTCCGCGTGCCGACCGCCCCGCGGACGGCAGCCCGTCCGCGCGCGTGCCTTGGTCTCCTTCTTAGCCGCCCCTGAGGGCCGGCCGGGCGATGCGCCTGGGCACTCAGGGGATCGTGCGTTTCGAGACCCCGCGACATCCCAGGATACATAGACATGACGAACGCAGACACGTCCGCACCGCAGCCGCAGCGCGCCTCCGAGCGCCTCATCATCTTCGACACGACGCTGCGCGACGGCGAGCAGTGCCCCGGAGCGACGATGACGTTCGAGGACAAGCTGCAGGTCGCGGCCCTTCTCGACGAGATGGGCGTCGATGTGATCGAGGCCGGGTTTCCGATCGCCTCGAACGGCGATTTCGAGGCCGTCTCGGCGATCGCCAAGGCCACCAAGACCGCGACGATCGCCGGCCTCGCCCGGGCCATCGAAGGCGACATCGCCCGCTGCGGCGAGGCGGTGCGCCACGCGCGACGCCCGCGCATCCACACCTTCGTCTCGACCTCGCCGATCCATCTCGCGCATCAGATGAACAAGAGCGAGTCGCAGGTGCTCGAGATCATCTCGAAGACCGTGACCCAGGCGCGCAATCTCGTGCCCGACGTCGAATGGTCGGCGATGGACGCCACACGTACGCCGCTCGAATACTTGTGCCGCTGCGTCGAGGCGGCGATCAAGGCGGGCGCCACGACGATCAATCTGCCCGACACGGTCGGCTACGCGACGCCGCTCGAATACGAGGCGATGTTCCGCACCGTGCTGGAGCGCGTGCCGGGCGCCGCCAAGGTGATCTTCTCGACGCATTGCCACGACGACCTCGGCTTCGCCGTCGCCAATTCGCTGGCCGGCATCGCCGGTGGCGCGCGGCAGATCGAGTGCACGATAAACGGCCTCGGCGAGCGCGCCGGCAACGCCGCGCTGGAAGAGATCGTGATGGCGGTGCGGACCCGCGGCGACGCGCTGCCCTACGCGACTGGTGTGGACGCCACCCTTTTGATGCGCGCCTCGAAGCTCGTGTCGGCGGTGTCGTCGTTTCCGGTGCAGTACAACAAGGCGATCGTCGG
This sequence comes from uncultured Lichenihabitans sp., assembly GCA_965214415.1. Taxonomy (GTDB): domain Bacteria; phylum Pseudomonadota; class Alphaproteobacteria; order Rhizobiales; family Beijerinckiaceae; genus RH-AL1. The sequence goes on along the minus strand of CBDCBQ010000003.1, from coordinate 2,527,115 downwards.
CCGCAACGCGTTCGCGCACGAGAGCGGCATCCACCAGGACGGCGTACTGAAGAACGCACTCACCTACGAGATCATGACGCCGGAATCGGTCGGCGTCGCCAAGTCGTCGCTGGTGATGGGAAAGCATTCCGGGCGCGCCGCCTTCAAGGACAAGCTGCGCGAGCTGGGCTACGTGCTCGGCGACAACGCGATGCAGGACGCGTTCGTGCGGTTCAAGGATCTCGCCGACCGCAAGAAGATCGTCTACGACGAGGATATCGAGGCGCTCGTCGACGACGAGATCGGCCACGCGCATGAGCGCATCAAGCTCGCGAGCCTGCGCGTCGAGGCCGGCACGCACGGCCCGCAATGGGCCGATATCGCGCTCGACATCGACGGCGTCCAGAAAAGCTTCAAGTCCACCGGCAACGGTCCGATCGACGCGATCTTCAACGGCATCGTCACTTTGGTGCCCCACAATGCCGTGCTCGAACTCTATCAGGTGCACGCGGTGACGCAGGGCACCGATGCCCAGGCGGAGGTCACGGTGCGGCTCTCCGAAGGCGAGAAGCAGGTCACCGGGCGCGGCGCCGACCCTGACACGATGGTCTCCTCGGCGCGCGCCTATATCGCGGCGCTGAACAAGCTGATGGTGAAGCGCGGCAAGGTTCGGCCCGATACGTTGGCGGGGTAGGCGAATTGGTTGAGGGACCGCCTCTTGCGACAGGCGGCGACGCCTGCACCGGCGTCGCGAATCCCGCTACGACGCCTCCAAGAGCTCCCGCTACGACGCCTCCAAGAACTCCAGGAAATTCTTCACCTCTCCGTCGAGGTGGAGGATCTGGGTTTCGAGCGAGCCGCTCTCGGCGTGCATGACGTCGGCGGCGTCCTGGACGTTCGAGGCCGATAGCGCGAGGCGGGAGACGTGACGCGCGGTGGCATCGCCGCCGGCGAGCGCCTGCTCCATCAGGTTGGCGATCTCGCTCGTCGCGCCGAGCTGCACGTCGAGGGCGCCGGCGATCTCGCCCGAGATCTTGCGCATGTCGGCGAAGGCGTCGCGCATCTCGAGGATCCGACCGTCGGTCACGCCGGAGGCCAGCTTGACCGCCGCGACGTGCAGGACGATCTCGTCCGTCGCCTTCGCGGTCCGCGTGGCGAGCACCTTGATCTCCTGGGCGACGACCGCGAAGCCGCGGCCGGATTCACCCGCGCGCGCCGCCTCGATCGTCGCGTTGAGCGCGATCAGGTTGATCTGCGCGGCCACCTCGTTGATGAGGCGGGACACGCCCTCGATATCGCCGATCGTGCGCTTGAGCTGGCCCAGCGCGGCCTCGGTCGATGCCGTGTTGCTCTCGACCTTTGCCGCGGCCGCCCTGCCGTCGCGAGTCCGCTCGCCGATCGCGTCGATCGTCGACAGTAGCGATGCGGTCGCAGTGGCGACGCTGCCCATGTCGGACCTCGCGGAAAGCGACGCTCCGGCGACCTCGCCGAGCCCGTTGACGGCGGCCTTGCTGGTGGCTGACACCTCGCGCGATCGCGTGGCGATCGTCGAGGCGACGCGCTGGATCGCGGCAACCACCGTCTCGATCGAGACGGAGAAATGCCGCGAGATCCCGTCGAGCTCGGTGCGCCGCGCGAGCTGACGCTGATATTCGGCCTCGCCGCCCGCCTCATGCAGCCGGGCGATCTCCAAGCCGCTGTCCTGCAGCCGTTCCACGGCGCGGGCGATGTCGCCGATCTCGTCCGCTCGCTCCCGGCAGGGAATATTGAAATTGAAGAGGCCGGCGCCGAGGCCGGTGATGATGGACGAGAGGAGATGCAACGGCCGGGCGACGAGCCAGGTCATCGCCAACGAGGCGATCGCGAGCACGCACAGCAGCGCCCCCGTCGCCACCGAAAGAAGGAACAGCCGATCGGTCGAGGTGGTCGCGATCAGCGATCGCTGCGGCACCTGCATCAGCAGGTACCAGGGGTTCTTGACGCCAGCGACCCGGATGGCGTTCCAGGATGTGAGATATTGCGTGCCGCTCGCCGAATCGACGAAGGCACGCGAGCCATCGCCGGTGCGCTTGGCCGTGTCGAAGATCTCGCCCCAGGCGGACTTCGCGGCGTGAAGGCTCTGCCCGGCCAGGCCCTTCGTGGTCGACATGGCGACGGTGCCGCCGTCCGAGGCGACGGTGATCGACGCCCCTTGCGGAATCTCGATCGAGTTGAGCGCGTCGGCGATCGCATCCAGCTTGATGTCGAGGGCGATCACGCCGACGGTATCGCCGTCGTGCTGGATCGGCTTGGCGAACGAGGTCACGAGCGTCGGATCGCCGGCTTCGGCGTTGATCGCGTGCGGCTCGAGGAGATAGGGCACGCGCTCGCCGTCCGGCACGGTGAACAGCTCGCTGGAGACGATCTCCTTGGGGATGGTGTCGCGCACCATCTCCATTCCATTCTGGTGCCAGTAGATCGACAGCCAGCTGTCGGCTGGCGCGGGTGCGCCGGCACGTAATGGTTTGGCGGCGTCCCACACGAGCCATGCGCCGAAACGGTCCGGTTGTGCCTGGATCATCTGCTTGAGCATGACGTCGTAGGCGCGCGGATCTGTGACGCCCTCGTCCTTCAGCGCCACGAGGTTGTCTTCAGCCGTGCCGACCACATCGAAAGCGGTCTGGAAAACGCCATTCACGGCGGCGCAAAGCCGCATCGCGGTCTCGCTGGCTACCTCTTCGGCGCGGGTTTCATCCTGTGCGCCAAAATGATGCATGACGAGCGCGACGCTGAGGGTGACGACGGCCGCGGTGCATATCGTGATCAGGATGGCGAACCGCGCCCCGACCGAAAAACGCACGCGTTTGCGAGCCTGCATCGACCTAGTCCATTTTCAGTTGTGCGTAATTTATCAAAAGATAATTAAAGTTGTGTTCGTGTTGACGTCGCGTGAGGCGATCGCGGAACAGCCGATCGGCCGAGGTTGGTTGACCGCGCGTTGCTGCCGCAACAAAGAAGAGCAACGATCGGTCGGCGGCTAGCCGACGCCAACAGGAGTGCCACATGCCGACCTTCCCGACGCCGGTGGATCGGGCCGTGCTCGCGCGCGAGGCGGCGAAGATGCTGCTCGAGATCGGCGCCGTGCACTTCTACGAGGAGAAGCCGTTCACCTTCACCTCGGGCTGGGCGAGCCCAGTCTACACAGATTGCCGGCGCATCATCTCGTACCCGCGCGTGCGCGCGACCCTGATGGACTATGCGGTGGCGACGATCCTGCAGGAGATCGGCTACGAGGCGCTCGATGTGGTCGCTGGCGGCGAGACGGCGGGCATCCCGTTCGCCGCATGGATCGCCGAACGCCTGATGCTGCCGATGCAGTATGTGCGCAAGAAGGCCAAGGGGTTCGGGCGCAACGCGCAGATCGAGGGGCTGGTGACGCCGGGCGCCCGCGCGCTGCTCGTCGAGGACCTTGCGACGGACGGCGGCAGCAAGGTCGCCTTCGTCGAGGCCATGCGCGCGGCGGGGCTCGGCGTCGAGCATTGCTTCGTCGTGTTCTACTATGATATTTTCCCGCAGGGACGCGCCACACTCCAAAAGCTCGGTGTGACTTTGCACGCGCTCACCACCTGGCGCGACGTGCTGGCCGTCGCCAAGGCGAGCGGCACGTTCGCGCCGGGCGTGCTGGCGGAAGTCGAGAGCTTTCTCGACGAACCGGCGCAATGGTCGGCGGCGCACGGCGGCAAGGCGGAGTTCGGCGCCGGGGGGTGACGGCCTCTCCATATCCCACCCGCTGCATCGGCTGTTTGAAACAGGGCGTCCGCGAATACAATCCGCAACGCTCCCGCGCCCCGTGCGTTCGCGCTGCGGAACGTCCCCGACCGTAGACACCGAACCGACCTCGAGGAGCGTGGATGGAGCCGGACGAAGCTTGGCATCAAACGGACCGGTTGCATGCCGGCACCGGAAAGGGCGATCCGTTCGCGGCGGCGATCCGCGCAACGCGCATGCCGATGATCATCACCGATCCGCGCCAGCCGGAAAATCCGATCGTCTTCGCCAACGAGGCCTTCGTGACGCTCACCGGTTACACGCGCGAGGAGGTGCTTGGTCAGAATTGCCGCTTCCTGCAGGGGCCAGACACCGATCGATCGAGCGTCGCCGCGCTTCGCTCGGCCGTCGAGGAGCGGCGTGACATCAGCGTCGATGTGCTGAACTATCGCAAGGACGGGACGACGTTCTGGAATGCGCTTTATGTCAGCCCTGTGGTCGACGAGGGCGGCGCGCTGCAATTCTTCTTCGCCTCGCAGCTCGACGTCACCGATCGCAAAGAGGCCGAAAAGAAGATCGAGGTCGCGCGCGATCACTTCGAGAAAGTGTCCGAGCAGCGCACGCACGAATTTCACGACGCGTTGGCCAAGCTGCAGGAGACCAACCGGCAGCTCGAGCAGGCGCTGGAGACCCGGACGGCGCTGCTGCACGAGGTCGACCACCGCGTGAAGAACAATCTGCAGATGGTTTCCGCTCTGATCCTGTTGCAGAGCCGGACGATCCCCGACGAAGGCGTCAAGAAATCGCTGGGGGAGATGCTGTCACGAGTCGAGGCGCTCGGCACGGTCCACCGCCGCCTCTATCAATCCGACGATGTGACGCGCTTCGACGTGGGCGAATTCGTTCGCGACCTCGTCACCGATCTCACAGGCGTCCAGGCTCGCAACGGGCTTACGCTAGCGTTCGACCTTGTGACCGTCACGGTGCCGGCGGAGCACGCCGCCCCAATCGCGCTGATCGTCAACGAGGTCGCGACGAACGCGTTGAAGCACGCGTTCCCGGCGGGACGCGCCGGCGAGCTGTTCGCCGGCGTCGCGAGCGTCGGCGACAGGATCGAGATCGTCATCGCCGACGACGGGGTTGGCGAGAACGTCACCGGATTGTCGGATACCTCGTTCGGCACAAGCCTGATACGAACCTTGTGTCGCCAGCTCCAGGCCGAGGTCCGCTGGGCGGACAACAAGCCGGGAACGCGGGTCACAGTGGATATTCCGGTCAGATGGGGACGTGACGCGTGACTGAATATCGTCCCCTGGCGGTCCTCGTCGTCGAGGACGAGGCGCTCGTCGCCATGCAGCTTCAGATGCTGATCGAGGATACCGGTCATGACGTCGCGGGCTGGGCCTGCGACCTCGACGAGGCGCGACGCATCGTCGAACGCCTGCGTCCCGATCTCGCGCTGGTCGACATGCACCTCGCCGACGGGCCGACGGGTGCCGAGGTCGCCGCGCATCTGCGCGAGCGCGATATCCCCGTCGTCTTCATGACCGCCAACGCCAAGCGGGTGCCGGTCGGCTTCGTCGGCGCGATCGGCATCATCGCCAAGCCGTATACCGCCGCGAGCGTGCGCTCGGCCTTGAGTTACCTGCACTCCGGCGTGCGCAACCCGCCGCCGGGCGGCTCGCTGCCGGCGGGCCTGACGTTGTCGCCGTCTTTCTCGGAGCGGTGGGCGAGCAGGTAGCGCGCTCGACAGTCCAGGTGGAAGGTCTTAGGTCTCGCGTACGATCCCGCGCGAGGTCTTGGCATTGAAAGTCTCCTTGATCCAGATGAACTCGGTCAGCGACAAGCCGGCGAACATCGCCGCCGCGACGCTGTTGATCGAGCGCGCCGTCGCCGAGGAGCGGCCGGACTGGATCGCGCTGCCCGAGTGCTTCGATTTCCTCGGCGCCCGCAAGGCCGAGAAGCTCGCCGCCGCCGAAACGTTGGGCGACGGCGGGCCGGCCTACGAGGCGATGCGGGCGCTCGCAGCCAAGCACAAGGTCTTCATCCACGCTGGCTCGATGCTCGAGAAGGCGGAGGCCGAGGCGCGCATCCACAACACGACGGTGGTGTTCGGCCGCGATGGCGGCGAGGTCGCGCGCTACCGCAAGATCCACATGTTCGACATCGAGACGCCGGACGGTGTCGCCTACCGCGAGAGCGCCGCCTTCAAGGCGGGTGAGGCGGTCGCCACCTACGAGTGCGAGGGCACGACGATCGGCTGCGCGATCTGCTACGATCTGCGCTTTCCGTACCTGTTTCAGGCGCTGGTCGAGAAGGGCGCCGCGATGATCGCGCTGCCGTCGGCCTTCACCATGCAGACCGGCAAGGACCACTGGGAGGTGCTCTGCCGCGCCCGCGCGATCGAGACTCAGACCTATTTTTGCGCGCCGGCGCAGTGCGGCACGCACGCGATCGGCAACGAGACGCGACAGACCTACGGGCATTCGATGGTGATCGATCCGTGGGGGCTCGTCATGGCGCGCGCATCGGATGGCGCCGGGATCGTCTCGGCGCGAATCGATCCATCGCAGGTCGGCAAGGTTCGCGCGCGAATGCCGGTGCAGGCGCATCGGGTGGCGCTGGGATGAGGAAAATTGACTTGGCCGCGCGCTTGCCGCTATAAGCCGCGCCCAACGGACGGCGGCCGAACCGCCTTTCTCGACGCGTCGCCTCGCCCCTGATGACAGCCGAGACCTCGACCCCGCCGACGGCACCCGCCGACCGGTCGAGATGGAGTTTTGACGTGAAACGGACCTATCAGCCCTCGAAGATCGTGCGCAAGCGCCGCCATGGCTTTCGCGCCCGCATGGAGACCGTCGGCGGCCGCAAGGTCATCGCCGCCCGCCGCGCGCGCGGCCGCAAGAAGCTTTCGGCCTGATCTGACGACCGCGACGCCCATCGGCCGGCTGACCCGCCGCGCCGACTTCCTGCGTGCCGCCAAGGGGCGCAGATGGCACGGGCGGGCTCTCAGCTTGCAGGTGGTCGCGCGAGACGCGGACCCTCGCGAGCGGGCCGATGCCCGGGTTGGCTTCACGCTCACGAAAAAAGTCGGCAATGCCGTCATTCGCAATCGCGCGCGCCGGCGGTTGAAAGAGGCGTTACGTCTGGCCAACGACCTACCGGTTTGTGGCGGCCACGATTATGTGGTGATCGGCCGGCTGGAGGCCATACGGCTGCCGTTCGAGGCATTGAAGAGCGAGCTTGCCCGCGCGGTCGCGGGCGTGCATGACCCGCGAGGGCCGAAGCGGCGCATCGCGGGGCCGGCGAAGCCCCGGTCGGAGCGAGCGGGACCGTAAGGCTTCCGGACGAAGACGGCTTCCGGGACATGTCGTCTCCCGGGACGTGACGTTTCCCGAGACATGACGTTTCCCGAGACAGAGGTCATCCGGGACATGAGGATCAGGCCGACGCCATGAAACCCGACAGCAAGAACTATTATCTGGCGCTCGCGCTCTCGATCCTTGTGGTGTTCGGCTGGAACTTCTTCTACGCCAAGCCGCAGCTCGACAAGACGCGCCAGGTTCAGCAGAGCCAGGCCAATTCCTCGCAGTTGAACGCGCCCGGTGCGCCTGGCTCCCCGACGGCACTGCCGCCGCAGACCGTCAACGCGCCGCCGCAAGGTGGCGTCGTGCCGGAAACGCCCTCGGCGCGTCGCGACCGCAAGGCGGTGCTCGCCGATAGCCCGCGCATCGAGATCGAGACGCCGGCGCTCGACGGCTCGGTCGCGCTGAAGGGCGGCCGGCTCGACGATCTGTCGCTGAAGGACTACCGCGAAACCCCCGACAAGAACTCGCAGGATATCGTGCTGCTGACCCCGCCGGGCGCGCCCGCGGCCTACTTCACCGAGTCCGGCTTCGTCGCGCAGCCGGGCGCGGATGTCGCGCTGCCGAGCGCCGACACGCTGTGGACGACAGAGGGCAAGCAGCTCACGCCGACTACGCCGATCACGCTGACCTGGGACAATGGCAAGGGCCTCGTCTTCACCCGCGAGATCGCCGTCGACCGCGACTACATGTTCACGATCACGAACAGCGTCGCCAACAGGGGCACGGCGCCGGTGACGCTGTCGCCATATTCGCTGATCGTCCGCCAGGGGCTGCCGAAGACGGCCGGCTATTCGGTGCTGCACGAGGGCTACGTCGGCGTCGTCGGCGATTCCGGCGTCAAGGAGCCGACCTACGCCTCGATCGAGAAGGAGCCCGCCGCGACGATCTCGCTGAAGGGCATCGGCGGCTGGGCCGGCTTCACCGATAAGTATTGGGCGACCGCGCTGGTGCCCGACCAGTCGCGGAGCTTCGATGCCTCGTTCTCGGCGATCGGCGCGGCGGGCGATCGCACCTATCAGACCGCGACGATCGCCGCGCCGTTGACCGTCGCGCCAGGCGCCACCGCCGAATCGACCTCACACATTTTCGCCGGGGCCAAGGTCGTCACCCTGCTCGACAAGTACAAGCAAAGCCTCGGCATCGAGAAATTCGATCTGATGATCGATTGGGGCTGGTTCTACTTCATCACCAAGCCGATGTTTTTCCTGATCGACGGCATCTACAAGATCGTTGGCAATTTCGGCCTCGCCATCATCGGCGTCACCTTCTTCGTCAAGCTGGTGTTCTTTCCGCTCGCCAATCGCTCGTACATGTCGATGGCGAAGATGAAGGCGGCGCAGCCGCAGCTCGCCGCACTCAAGGAGAAGTACCCCGACGACAAGATGAAGCAGCAATCCGAGATGATGGCGATCTACAAGCGGGAGAAGATCAATCCCGTCGCCGGCTGCCTGCCGATGGTGATCCAGATCCCGGTCTTCTTCGCGCTCTACAAGGTGCTGTTCGTCACGATCGAGATGCGGCAGGCGCCGTTCTATCTGTGGATCCGCGATCTCTCGCAGCCGGACCCGACCAACGTCTTCAACCTGTTCGGGCTGATCCCCTTCAATCCGACGCTACTGCCGGTCGTCGGCCACTTCCTCGCCATCGGCATCCTGCCGCTCGTCATGGGCATGTCGATGTTCCTGCAGATGAAGATGAATCCGGAGCCGACCGACCCGGTCCAGAAGACGATGTTCTCCTGGATGCCCGTCATCTTCACCTTCATGCTCGGCACGTTCCCCTCGGGGCTCGTGCTCTACTGGACGGTCAACAACACGCTGACGATCATCCAGCAGTCGCTGATCATGAAACGCGCCGGCGTGCGGCTCGAGCTGTTCGACAATCTGAAACGGATGCTGGGCGGCAAGACGGACGCGGCGACGCCGAAAGATCCGAAGCCGAGCGCGGACGGCTCGAAGGCGCCCGCGGAGTGATCGGCGCGGCTTTCCTTCTCCCGCTTGCGGGAGAAGGTGGTCCCCGCGTGAGCGGGGATCGGATGAGGGGCCGTGCCGCTTCTCCTGCGACGCCGACCTTGTGGATCGATCCCTCATCCGTCACCGCTTCGCGGCGACACCTTCTCCCGCAAGCGGGCGAAGGGAAGGGCAGGCCGCATGTCTGACCTCCCGAACGATCTTGCCGAGACGGGCCGCAAGCTGTTCGCGGGCGAGTGCCGCTTCATTTGGGCCGCCGCGCGCGCCGACAATCTGCCGCCCGCGGGGCCACCCGAGATCGCGTTCGCCGGTCGCTCCAATGTCGGCAAGTCGTCGCTGCTGAACGCCCTGACCGGCCGCAACGCCTTGGCGCGCACCTCCAACACGCCGGGCCGTACCCAGCAGCTGAACTTCTTCGCGCTCGGCGGCACGATGGTCGAGGGGTCCGAGCGGCTGCGCCTCGTCGACATGCCGGGCTACGGCTATGCCTCGGCCTCGAAAGAGAAGATCGCCGGCTGGACCCAGATGATGCACGACTTCCTGCGGGGCAGGGCGCCGCTCGCCCGCGTCTTCGTGCTGGTCGACGGGCGGCACGGTCTGAAGCCCGTCGATCGCGAGATGTTCGACATCCTCGACAAGGCGGCGATGTCCTACCAGGTCGTCCTGACCAAGGAGGACGACGTGACCCGCTCCGGTTTGGAGGCCGTGACCACGGCGACGCTGGCCGAGTTGCGCCAGCGCGTGGCGGCGTTTCCCGAGCTGATCGCGACCTCGTCCGAGACGGGCGCCGGCATCGCCGATCTGAGGACCGCCGTGGCGCTGCTGCTTGCTCAGCGCGGCGCCTGAGCCGTCATCAGCGCGATGTCGCCGCCCGCGGCGGCGGTGTTGATGGTCAAAGTCTGCTCGCTGGCGAACCGGGCGAGATAGTGCGGGCCGCCGGCCTTCGGGCCGGTGCCGGAGAGGCCGCTTCCGCCGAAAGGTTGCGAGCCAACCACCGCGCCGATCATGTTGCGGTTGACGTAGACGTTGCCTGTCCTCATCCGCGCGACGATGCGCGCCACCGTCGCGTCGATCCGCGAATGGATGCCGAGCGTCAAGCCGTAGCCGGCGGCGTCGATCGCATCGAGGACGCGATCGAGATCGCGCGCGGCATAGCGCACGACGTGCAGCATCGGCCCGAAGATCTCCTCGCGCAGCGCGGTCGCCAAGGGCACCTCGAAGATGTGCGGCGCGACATAGAGACCGTCGCGCGGCGCCTCGCCGACAAAGAGCCGCGCGGCCGGGTTCATCGCATCCGCGTGCGACAGCAGCCGCTCGCGCGCCGCGCCGTCGATCACCGGGCCGAGGTCGGTCGCGGGATCGCGCGGATCGCCGACCCGCAGCTCGCGCGCGGCGCCGGCGATCATCGCGAGGATCTTGTCGGCCACGTCCTCCTGCACGAGCAGCACCCGCAGTGCCGAGCAACGCTGGCCGGCCGAGCGGAACGCCGACATCACGACATCATCGGCCACCTGCTCGGGCAGCGCCGTCGCATCGACGATCATCGCGTTGATGCCGCCCGTCTCGGCGATCAGCGGCACGATCGCGCCGCCCTTGCCCGCGAGGCTCCTGTTGATCGCGCGAGCGGCATCGAACGACCCGGTGAAGACCACGCCCGCGACGTCGCGAGACGCGATCAGGCATGCCCCGACGCTGCCGTCGCCGACGACGAAATGAAGCGCGGACGCGGGCACGCCGGCGTCCAGCATGAGCCGCACCACCTCGGCCTCGATCAGCGGCGTCTGCTCGGCTGGTTTGGCGACCACCGTATTGCCGGCCATCAGCGCGGCGGCGATCTGTCCGGTGAAGATCGCGAGCGGGAAATTCCACGGCGAGATGGCGATGAAGACACCGCGGCCGCGCAGCGTCAGGCGGTTGCTCTCGCCGGTCGGACCCGGCAAGTCCAACGGCGCGCCGAACAGCTTGCGCCCCTCGGCGGCGTAGTAGCGGCAGAAGTCGATCGCCTCGCGCCATTCGGCGAGCGCGTCACCGAGCGTCTTGCCAGCCTCGACCTGGAGGAGGTGGAGCAGCCGCGCGCGCCGCGCCTCCATCGCATCGGCGACCGCGTCGAGGAGATCGGCACGGCGGTCGGCCGCGGTCGCAGCCCATCCGCGCGCTCCTTTGGTGGCGGCCGCGACGGCGAGATCCAGGATCGCTCCCGTCGCGTCCGACACGGTGCCGATCGAGGTTCCATCGATCGGGCTCGCCGCCATGCGTGGCGAGCCGGGGCGGGCAACACCATCGACGATGGAGACCGCCTCCGCCGTGCCCACGGCGCCGCGCACCTCGGCGAGCAACGCGTCGAGCGCGGCCCGCTCGCCGAGCTCGACGCCCGGCGGCGTGAGCCGTCCGGGAAACAGGTCGCGCGGCATCGGCAGCGCGGGCGCCACGCGGTCCGCGATGATCCGCGCCGGCCGCCGCAGTAGCGTCTCGACCGGCACGGCAGGGTCGGCCGCCTGCGCGACGAAGGAGGAGTTCGCGCCGTTCTCGAGCAGCCGCCGCACAAGGTAGGCGAGCAGGTCGCGGTGCGCGCCGACCGGCGCGTATGTGCGGCAGGCGAGGCCGGGCTCGGCCTTGAGAAGATGCGCGTAGAGCGCGTCGCCCATGCCGTGCAGTTTCTGAAACTCGAAGCCGGCCGCATCGCCCCGCTCGCCGGCCCTCGCGGCGATCGAGGCGACCGTCAGCGCGTTGTGCGTGGCGAACTGCGGATAGAGCCGCGGGCGGCAGGCCAGCAGCTTCACGGCGGCGGCCTCGTAGGCGAGGTCCGTCATCGCCTTTTTGGTGAACACGGGATAGCCGGCGAGGCCGCGCTCCTGCGCCCGTTTCACCTCGGTGTCCCAGTAGGCGCCCTTGACGAGCCGCACCATCAGCCGCCGGTCGTGCGCCCTCGCAAGCTCGGCGACGTGGTCGATCACGGCGGCGCAGCGCCGCTGATAGGCCTGGACAGCGAGGCCGAAGCCGTCCCAGCCGCCGAGCAAGGGATCGCCGAGCACCGCGGCGAACACGTCCAGCGACAGCTCGAGCCGGTCGGCCTCCTCCGCGTCGACGGTGAAGTTCAGGTCGTGCGCTTTCGCGTCCCGCGCCAGCTCGAGCAGCGTCGGGACGAGCTCGCGCATCACCCGATCGCGCCCGAGCGCCTCGTAGCGCGGGTGCAGCGCGGAGAGCTTGACCGAGATGCCCGGTCGGTCGGGCAGGGGTGCGTTGCCGGCGGCACGACCGATCGCGGCGATCGCCGCGGCATAGCTGGCGCGATAGGCCTCGGCGTCGGCGGCCGTGCGCGCGCCCTCGCCGAGCATGTCGAACGAGTAGCGGTAGAGCCGCCCGGTGCCGCTCGACGCGCGCTTCAGCGCGGCCTCGATTGTCTCGCCGAGCACGAAATGATCGCCCATGAGCCGCATCGCTTGCCGCGTCGCCGCGCGCACGGCCGGTACGCCGACCCGTCGCGCCGCGGTGGCGAGGATGCCGGCTGGCGTCTCGCTCGGCGCGACGATGCGCGAGGAGATGCCGAGCGCCCATGCCGAGGCGTTGACGAGCAGCGTCTCGCCACGCTCCGCGGGCGTGCCGAAGCCGCCCTGGCCGAGCTTGTCCTCGATCAGCCGGTCCGCCGTCGCGGGATCCGGCACCCGCAGCAGCGCCTCGGCCAGGATCATCAGAGCAAGGCCCTCGCTGGTCGACAGCGAATAGGCGTGCAGCAGCGCCTCGACGCCGCCGAGCCCGGTCCGCGTCGACCGGATCGCGCCGACGAGGTCGCGCGCGAGCCCGTCGACCCTCGGCTCGGCGGCCGGCGCGATCGCGGCGCCGGCCAGCAACCCGGGCAAGAGCGCTGCATCCGTCGGCGCGTAAGGTGGCGCGAAGGCGCTCGGCGCGATCGCCGTGCTTCTGTCGCTGGACATGTTCTTTGGCGCCATGGAGACCAAGATAGGGCTCCGCGAGCCGCAGGCGACGCTCGATTGGTTACCTGGTCATCACGAAGGTCGACAATCCGTGTCGCCGTCCGCCTCGGCAATGGCGGCGTCCGCTACAGGACATTAAGACGGTTCAGGTACTGCAGCGTCTGGGTCCGTTGGGGGGACGGATATGCTCTTGCGTGTCGCGCGTCGTATGTCGTCCGCGTTGGCGTTGGCCGCGTCCGTCGCGATCGCCGGCTGCGCTCAACAGCCGCGCATTCCCTACACCGCGACCGAGGCGGCGGCCGCCGAGCCGCCGGGCTACGAGCACATCCGTATCTGGCTCGACGCATCGGCGGAGGACGCGGTCGAGTTCGCCCCGCAGCTGAAAGCGGGCGAGACGGCGAAGTACCTCGCGCTGTCCGGCGGCGGCGGCAACGGGGCCTATGGCGCAGGCATCCTCAATGGCTGGACGCAGAGCGGAACGCGGCCGGCCTTCAACGCGGTGTCCGGCGTGAGTACGGGCGCGCTGATCGCGCCGTTCGCGTTTCTCGGATCCGCCTACGACACGACCGTGCGCGACATCTACACGGGCGGGGAAGCGGAGGCGCTCGTCGCCACGCCGGATTTCGCGCGGGCCGCCTTCGGCTCGAGCCTGTTCGGCAGCCATCGCCTGCTCGATCTCGTCACGCGCTACGTCGACCCCGAGATCGTCGCCGCCATCGCCCGCGAGCATCAGGCCGGGCGCCGCCTCTATGTCGTGACCACGAACATCGACTCGAAGCGCGGCGTCGTTTGGAACATCGGCGCCATCGCCGCCTCGGGGCGACCGGACGCGATCGACCTCATTCGCAAGGTGCTGGCCGCCTCCGCCAGCGTGCCGCTCGCCTTCGCGCCGCAGCTGATCGACGTCGCCGCCGACGGCCACGAGTTCCAGGAGATGCACGCCGACGGCAACGTGACGACGGCGGTGTTCACCCTGCCATTGAGATATCTCGCCGCGCAGAGCCGGACGAAGCTGGCGGGCGGGTCGATCTTCATTGTCATGAACACCGACATCAAGCCGCGCTTCGGCGTCGTCGAGCGCTCGACGCTGCCGATCGTCGCCGCCTCGATCGATACGTTGACGACGCAGAAGGGCGAGGAGGATCTCGCGTCGATCTACGCCTACTCGCGCGCCAACAAGGTCGACTTCAACTTGACGTCGATCGATCCCGCCGTCGATCAGAACGGGCTCGGCAGCTTCGACACGGCCTACATGCGCAAGCTCTACGACATCGGCGTCGCGACCGCGGCGACCGGCGACTTCTGGCGCAAGTCGCCGATCCCGGGGGCGGCAGCGCCCGGCACGTCCGACACGCAGGTGACGATCGCTCGAAGTCGGACACCCCAGCGGCAGGCCCGATCGTGAACCGCTAAAATCGTCGGCACAGGGTTAACGCTTAAATGCCGCTTAACCAAAGTCGGCCTCAATGTACCGCCGCTTGGCCGCAGCCTGTCCACATCTCGGACACGAATGGCAGCCAGTCTTCACGGCGCGGTGATCGAGGGGTCGAGAGCGGGCGATGACATACATGACGTGGGGGCCGGCCGAGGTCGAGCCTTTCGATATGAGCCCCGTTCAGCGCCGGCAGGTCCCGCAAGGCGTCCTGTGCGCCATTGCTCTCATCCTCAGCGCGCCGATCGGTCTTGGCATGCTCTATCTTCGTCCAGCCGACGCGCCGCGCATTGTCGCCGAGCTGGCGCCGCCCGTCACCGGACCGATCGCCGCGCCAACCCCGACCCCGGCGCTCGCGCCGCTGCGCCATTACGCGGCCGTCCTCGATCCAGCCTTCGTCGGGGGAGCCTCGCCGGCCTCTTTCGCGCAGGATGCGCCCCTGCGGGCCTATCGGCCGAAGACGGAGCCGGCCCAGATCGCCGAGGTGGCGCCTCCCGCCGAGCCGCAAATCGCCAGCGCCGAAGTCACCAGCGCCGAAGTCACCAGCGCCGAAGTCGCCAACATCGATGGCGCCGAGCCGACGGTCGTTCCTGCGCTCCCCGCCGTCCCGCCGTTGGTCCAAGAAATCCCGATGCCGCTGCCGCGGCCGGCCTTTTCGACCCCTGCCGCCAGCCCGTTGCCGCGCGTGGCGAACCGCCGTGTCGCGTCGCTCGCGCCGGCTGACAAGGGTGCGCCCGCGCCTGTCGCCGAGCCGGGCGGCCAGCCGTCGTTCTTCGACAGGCTGTTCTCGCTGCCACCGACGCCCGGCTCGGTGCTCGGCTACGCCAATCCTGAGACCGGCGCGATCGGCACGCCGGGCGGCGTCGATCGCTACACCGCCGTCTACGACATCACCGCGCACACCGTGACGCTGCCCAATGGCACGCGGCTCGAGGCGCATTCCGGCCTCGGCACCAGCGTCGACGACCCCTCCAGCGTGACGCAGCGCATGCGCGGCGCGACCCCGCCCAACCTCTACGAGCTGACGCCCCGCGAAGCGCTGTTCCATGGCGTGCGAGCCTTGCGCATGACGCCGACCGGCGGCACCACCTTCGGCCGCGCCGGCCTGCTTACGCACAGCTACATGCTGCGCGGCCACACCGGCGAGTCGAACGGCTGCGTGGTGTTCCGCGACTACGAAGCCTTTATCGCCGCCTACGACTCAGGCCTGGTCCGCCGTCTGCTCGTCGTTGCCCACGCGAGCTGAGGTCACGCCCCTCTCCCGATCGCGGGCGAAGGAATGCGCGTTGCTATCTTTGGCTTGCCTGCTGGCGGCTCTCGTCGGCTCGGCGGCCTCCGCCGCGGCCACCGAGATCACGATGGTCGCGCACGAGCCGACGGAGAAATCCGCGCATCCGCCGCTGATCGTCCTGCTGCATGGCAGCGGCTCCGACGAGCGCGACATGGTCACCCTGTGGCATGATTTGCCGCCAACGTTCGTGGTCGTCTCGCCGCGCGCGCCGTTCGCCGATCGCGGCGGCGGCTGGCGCTGGTATCGCAAGACCTCGCGCGACGCCGACATCGCAGTATCCCGCAAGATCGTCGACCTCATCGTCGCCAAGGCCGTGGAGCGCTTCGACGCGGACCCGGCCCGCGTCTTCATCGGCGGCTTCAGCCAGGGCGCGGTCATGACCTACGAGGTCGCCCTGGCCGCACCCGACCGGTTTCGCGGCGCGGCCGTGCTCAGCGGCACCCTGTTCCCATCCGCCGAGGCGGGGCTGCCGGGCCGCGCCGCGCTCGGCCGCGAATCCTTCTTCATCGCGCATGGCACCGCCGATGCACGCATCCCCTTCGCCAGCGCGACGGCGGCGCGCGCGTCCCTCGAGCGGCTCGGCGTGCCCGTCTCGTTCCACGCCTACTCCGGCATGGGCCACACGACGGAGGCGGCCGAGACGCGGGACCTCTCGGCGTGGCTCGCCGCGCGCACCGGAGCGGAGGTGCCGCGCTGACAGGCGGACCCGCGCGTCACGGCGCGGTGGTGTAATCCTTGCCTCAAGCGTTTGGCGCCTGGACACGACACCCGCCATGAGCAGATTCATCATCGAGCGCTACATCTACGACGCGTTCAACGCGCGCGCGACGCTGGCCAACGACGACTCCGAATCGCGACGCGAGCTGGCGCGCGATATCATCCGCGACATCGACCTCTATTTCGCCGACCATATGGAGGATCTGTTCGAGGCGCGCGCACGGCTCGCGCATCGGACCGATCTCGAGGGGCGCGAAATGCTGGCCTATGTCGACGAGACGCTGGCCGCCTACGATGATGCCGAGAAGGTCGCGCGCGCGGCGATCGAGCGGGCGACCCGGGCCTGAGCGCTGCTCTCGCCTTTACAAGCCGCGGCTTCGCCGCCATTTCATCCCTGCCGGCTGACGGCAGCCCCGATTGAACGCGGTGACGCCGCGCGGATAACGTACATGCCGAAGCCAGCCCGATGACGGCGGCGCTCCACGCGACCTGCGACCGCCCGCATTGCGACGCCGAACCTAGCACGCAATCTCATCCGGGCTGGACGCTCGCGATGTCCATCATGGCATCGAGCCTCGCCTTCATCGACAGTTCCGTCACCAATGTCGCGTTGCCGGCCTTGCAGAAGAGCCTCGGCGGCAGCTCGGTCGATCTGCAATGGACGCTCAACGGCTATCTGCTGCCGCTGGCGGCGCTGCTGCTGATCGGCGGCGCGGCCGGCGACAAGTTCGGCCGGCGCCGGCTGCTCGTGACCGGCATCGTCGTCTTCGCGTTGGCCTCGATCGGCTGCGCGCTGGCGCCGAGCTTTGCCGTCCTCGTCCCGATGCGGGCCTTGCAAGGCATCGGCGCCGCGATGCTGATGCCCAACAGCCTCGCGCTACTGTCGAACGCCTACCCCGAAGCGACGCGCGGGCGCGCGATCGGCACCTGGGCGGCGGTCGGCGTGATCGCCAGCGCGGCGGGGCCGCCGCTCGGCGGCTGGCTGATCGGCGCGTTCGGATGGCGCGCGATCTTTCTGATCAACGTGCCGGTCGCGGCGGCCGCCATCGTCATCGCACGCCGCTATGTCGCCGAGAGCGCGGATCGTGAGGAGAAGCTCGATGCCGCGGGCGCCGTGCTGGCGACGTTGGCGCTCGGGCTGTTCGCGTGGCCGCTGACGCTGTGGTCGAGCCGGCAGTCGATGCCCTCGTTCGGGTGGCTGGCGTTGGGCGGAAGCCTCGCCGCGTTCGCGGTATTTCTCTGGCACGAGCGGCGGCGTGGCTCGCGTGCGATGATGCCGCTCGGCATGTTCGCGTCGCGCGAGTTCGTCGGGCTGACCATGGTCACCTTCCTGATCTATGCCGCCGTCGGCGGTCTGTTTCTGCTGTTGCCGTATGTCCTGATCGAGGGCGGCTACACGCCGCTGCAGGCCGGCCTGGCGCTGCTGCCGTTCCCGGCCATCGTCGGGGCCGCCTCGCGCTTCATGGGCCAGCTCGCCGGACGCCATGGCCCGCGCTGGCTGCTCGCTGGCGGTTCGCTTGTCAGCGCGCTCGGCTACATGCTGCTCTCCCGGGTCGACCCCGCCGGCAGCTACTGGATGACGGTGGTTCCGGGTGCGGCCGTGCTGGCGCTCGGCATGGCGGGCGCGGTCGCCCCGCTGACGACCGCCGTTCTTGGCTCGGTCGATCGCCATCACACAGGCACCGCGTCTGGCTTCAACAGCATGGTCTCGCGTGCTGGCGGGCTTATCGCCACCTCGCTCGCCGGCGCGGTGCTGGCGCGCAAGGGCGCGGCGCTTCTCACGAGCTTCCATGCCGCGGTCTGGATCGGCGCCGCGATGACATGTCTCTCCGCGATCGCGGCCCTGACGATGCTCGGGGCACCGCCGAAACGGACGGAAGACGCCGCGATGACGCCCGCCGCCCCATCGCCACGTCCGACCTGACCTCGACCGGATTGCAGGTTCCAACAACGCGCGGCTTCAATTATGTTGGCCGCCGGTAGCCGACGCGAGGGTCTTGTCTTGGACGAGCTTCGAAGCGATCGAGACGTGGCGCCGCGTGGTGCGTCCCTGGGCATCTCGGACGCGGACGGGCCTCCAGGGAGCATGTCGGAGCCCGAGATGGAGCGCGCGGACAGGGCACGTCCCGATCTCGCGCCGAACATGGACCGGGCGCGCTTTCTCGATCGGCTCGTCAAAGGCCTCTCCCGTCGCGCCAAGAGCAGTCCGGCGACGAGCACGCCGCGCCCGAACGCGCTGCCCGAAGCGATGCTCGAGATGGCCTACGTGCCGGGCTACGAGAAGGTCCGCTTCTGGGGCGACGTCTATACGCCGGCGTTCGAGGACACGCTGATCGAGAAGAACCGGCAGGTCCGCGCCGCGGCGGACGCCGGTCTCACCCCGTGCGCCATCGACCGGGCCGACTACCTCGCGCTGTCGGGCGGCGGCGACAAGGGCGCCTTCGCGGCTGGCGTGCTGGCCGGGTGGACCGCGCGCGGCGATCGACCGAAATTCGAGGTGGTGACGGGCGTCAGCGCGGGCGCGCTGGCGGCGCCGTTCGCGTTTCTCGGCGAGTCGCGCGACGAGTGCCTGCGGGAGATCTACACCGAGTACGGCGCCGGGCAGCTCTACAAGAGCCGCGGCATACGCGGCTTCTTCAGCGACGCCTTGAACGACACGACGCGCCTCCAGGAGTTGATCAAGTCCTATGTGACCGAGGACTTTCTCGATCGCATCGCCGAGGAGCACATGAAGGGGCGCCGGCTCCTGGTGCTGACGACGAACCTCGATGCGCAACGCCAGGTGATCTGGGGTCTGTCCGGCATCGCGCTGAGCAAACGGCCGGATCGCCGCGATCTCTTCGTCAGCGTGCTGCGCGCCTCCTCGGCGTTGCCGGGCGTGTTTCCGCCGGTGCGGATCAACGTGCGCGCCGCCGACGGCAAGATGTACGACGAGCTGCACGTCGATGGCGGCGTAACGGCGGAGCTTGTGTTCATCCCGCCGGAGTCGCAGATCCTGCATATCGAGGACATGTTCTTCCCCGAGCGGCGCGAGCGCACGCTTTACGTCATCGAGAATGGCAAGCTTGGACCGGAGTACAATGCGATCGACTTGAAGATCTTGCCGCTGGCGTTGCGCGCGGTGCAAACGATGGTGAAATATCAGGTGATCGACAACTTGCTTGCGCTGGCGCTGACGACCAAGGCCAACCAGGGACGGTTCTTTTTCAACGCGATCCCACCGTCGTTCAATGCCAGGCCGCGGAGCCCATTCGATCGCGTCTTCGCCAAGGCTCTGTACGCGGCGGGTCGCGAAGTCGGGCTTGCCGGCAAGTGGTTCTCCTCGCCGCCCTCGTCGCCGACATTGTTGCCGATCGAGGCCTTCCAGCATGCGACGCCCCAGGCGGAGCCCGAAAAGCCGCATCGCTTCGGTCGGCGGGGGCATATGCAGTCGGCGACGACCGCGGCCTATGAATCAGCCGCGGCGGCCAAGGGGCCAGCGGTCGACGCCGAATGAGCGGCCGGACCGTCCTCGCCGCCACGCGCGACCTGATGCGCGACCTCGGGCTGACAACCGTGTTCGGCAATCCCGGCTCGACCGAGCAGCCGTTCCTCAAGCACTGGCCGAGCGACTTCACCTACGTGCTCGGCCTGCAGGAGGCCTCCGTCGTCGCCATGGCCGACGGCTACGCGCGCGCGATGCACCGACCGACCCTCGTGAACCTGCACACGGCGGCTGGCGTCGGCAACGCCATGGGCAACATCATGACGGCCTGGCACAACAAGGCGCCGCTCGTCATCACGGCCGGCCAGCAAACCCGCGAGATGATGCTGCTCGAGCCGTTCCTCACCAATATCGACGCGACGCTGCTGCCGCGCCCCTATGTAAAGCTGGCGCTCGAGACTTCACGCGCCGAGGACGCGCCGGCGGCGTTGCTGCGGGCGCATGCGATGGCGTTGCAGCCGCCGACGGGCCCTGTCTTCGTGTCGTTCCCGCTCGACGACTGGGACAAGCCGGCCGGGCGCCCTGTCGCGCCGCGCACGATCGCCGCGTCCATGCTGGCCTCGGAGGACGGGCTGCGTCCGCTCGCGACGGCGCTCGACGAGGCGCGCAACCCTGTCCTCGTGCTCGGCGCAGGCGTCGCCCGCTCACGCGGCTGGGATGAGGGCGTCGTGCTCGCCGAACGGCTCGGCTGCGCGGTGTTCGCCGCGCCGTTCTGCGAGGCCGGCGTGTTTCCGGAAAATCACCCGCTGTTCCAGGGCCACCTGCCGCCGGCGATCGGCCCGCTGCAGAAGTTGCTGACGCCTTACGACCTGGTCGTCGTCATCGGCGCGCCGGTGTTTCGCTACTATCCCTATATCGCCGGCGAGTACCTGCCGCCGGACACGCGGCTCGTGCTGGTGACGGACGACCCCGCCGAGGCCGCGCGCGCGCCGGTCGGCGACAGCCTGCTTGCCGATCCCGCCGCGGCGATGGGCGTGCTGGCGGGCTTGGTGTCCGGGCCGGCGAGATCCTCGACGACGCCGCGCGCGCGGCCCACGCCCGCGCCCGGCGGGCGGATGACGCCCGACCAGCTATTTCACGCCCTGGCCGAGGCGCGGCCGGCGCACGCGGTGGTGGTCAACGAGACGCCGTCGAACATCATGGCGCTGAAGGCGCACTGGCCGACGACCGAGCCCGACTCATATTTCTTCCCGTCGAGCGGCGGCCTCGGCTACGGCCTGCCCGCCGCCGTAGGCATCGCCCTCGCCGAACGCCAGATCGGTCGCAACCGGCCAGTGCTCGCCTTCATCGGCGACGGCTCGCTCCAATATTCGATCCAGGCACTATGGACCGCGGCGCAACTCGCGCTGCCGCTCGTCGTGGTGGTGCCGGACAATCGCGAATACGCGATCCTGAAGAGCTTCGCGCTGCTCGAGAATACGCCTGACGTGCCAGGCCTCGACCTGCCGGACCTCGACATCGCGTCGATCGCGCGGGGCTACGGATGCATTGCAGTCGACATCGAGACGCCCGGCGATGCGCGCGATGCGCTGCGCGAGGCGCTGAGGCGAGGTGGACCTACGGTGATCGTGGCTTCGATCTACACGGCGCCGAAACCGCTGATGTGACGCTTGCAGGCCTCAATGCACCGTCTCGCCAAGATATCGCCGTCGCAGATGGGCGAGATACGGCTCGACGCTGAGCGGCTGTCCGGTCGCGGCCTCGATCAAATCCTCGGTCTCGGCAAAGCTGCCCTTGGCGTGCACCTCGCGGCGGAGCCAGGCGACCAGCGGCGCGAAATCGCCCGCGGCCAGCCCCGGCAGAATCTCGCGCGATGCCGCGCAGGCGGCCTGGAACAGCTGGGCCGCCGTCACCGCACCGAGTGTGTAGGTCGGAAAATAGCCCCAGGCGCCGGAGGGCCAATGGATGTCCTGCAGGCAGCCATGCGCGTCATCCGGCACCTCGAGCCCGAGGAGTTCGCGCATGCCGGCATCGAAGGCGCCGGGAAGGTCGGCGACGGCGAGCGACCCGTCGATCATCGCGCGTTCGAGGTCGTAGCGCAGCAGGATGTGCGCGGGGTAGGTAATCTCGTCCGCGTCGACGCGGATGAAGCCCGGCTCGACGCGCGTGTAGAGGCGGTGGAGATTGTCAGCCGACAGGGCCTCGCCGTTTTGCGCGAAGGCCTCCCGAACTCGCGGCGCCAGGCACGTCAGGAACTCGCGCGTGCGGCAGGCCTGCATCTCGACGAGCAGCGACTGGCTCTCGTGCATCACCATGCCGCGCGCGTCGCCGACCGGCTGGCGCAGCCAGGCCGCCGGCCGCCCCTGCTCATACATCGCATGCCCGGTCTCGTGCAGCACGCCCATGAGGGCGCGCGTGAAATCGGTCTCGTCGTAGCGGGTGGTGATGCGAACGTCGCCGGTCGCGCCACCGCAGAACGGGTGCAGGCTGACGTCGAGCCGGCCCCGCGTGAAATCGAACCCGACCATCCGCATCAGCGTCTCGCCGAGCGCGCGCTGTGCCGCAACGGGAAAGCGGCCTTCGATGGCCGCCGGCGCGGGAGAGGCGTCCTGGCGCGCCTTCGCTGCCTGAATCAGATCCGGGATTTCGCGTCGCAGCGTCGCGAACAGAGGGTCGATGCGAGCCCGGCGCAGGCCCGGATCGTACTGGTCGAGCAAGGCGTCATACGGCGCAAGCCCGAGCGCCGCGCCCTTGGCTTGGCCGACCTCGCGTTCGAGGTCGAGCACCTCGCGCAGGTGGGGCAGCAGCGCCGCGAAGTCGCTGTTGGCTCGCGCCTCGCGCCAGGCCATCTCGGCGCGCGATGTCGCCTTCGAACTCGCCTCGACGAGATCACCTGGTACCGCGCTGGCGTGCGCGAACGTCCGCCGCATTTCGCGAAGGTTCGCCTGTTGCCACGCGTCGAGCCCAGGTGCCTCGCTGTCCGCCGCGGCCAGCAGGTCGCCCGTCGCGGGCGCGACCAGCAGCTCGTGCGCGAGGCCGCGCAAGGTCGCGAGCTGCTCCGCCCGCCCCTCGGCGGCACCGGCCGGCATCAAGGTCTGCGAGTCCCATCCAAGCACGCCGGCCGCGTCGCCCAGCGCGCGCAGCCGGCCGAACAGGCGGGTGAGGGAGGTATAGGCTTGCATCGGCGACCTTTCCGTCTCGCGCCCTGAGGTGCGCATTTGGTCTACCGCAAAGCGCCGTTCGACGCTCGCCGAAATAACCTTTCGCCGGCTCTACGGTATCCAACTCCGGTCTTCGAAACATCCGCCTCTTCGCCGAAGAGCCGACGCGCGGACCCGAAGGCGTGCGATCCCGCCATCTCGCCCGCCGAGCTGGATTGGTTGGTGCCGGCTGACGCGGGGACGACGCATCGCGAACACTCCGAGAAGCAGATAAGTCTTTGACCTATATGAGACTTTTGGAAGAAGACCAATGACGCATGACGCATCCTGACGCAAAAAGACGGTTTGATGTGTCTCAGATTTCCGAGCCTCGGCGTCGCCAGCCCGTGAGCCTTGCCGTGAACCTTGGACCCGGCTCCAAGGCTGCGCTATAAGCAGGAGCCGAGGCGTTCGCAAAGGATGAGGAATGGTTGAGCAGACCGAGGGTCCCGATGGCTCGAACGCCGCCTCGCCGGAGCCGCACATGCCGAAGCCCGCCGCGAAGCTCACCCCCAAGGACGCGATCATCGAGGCGCTCATGGAGTTGGCCGGCGAGCGCACCTGGGAGGACATCACGATCTCCGATGTCGCGGCGCGCGCCAACCTGTCGCTGGCCGATTTTCGTGATGCATTCCCCTCGAAGGGCGCCGTGCTCGCCGCCCTCTCGCGCAAGATCGACCGCATCGTGCTCGACGGCACCACCGACGATCTGATGGGCGAGCCTGCCAAGGAGCGGCTGTTCGATGTGCTGATGCGCCGGCTCGACGCGATGGCGCCCTACAAGCTCGGGCTCGAGGGCGTCTTCGAGTGGATCCAGCGCGCGCCGATGGCGGCCGCCGCGATCAACCGGCTCGAGGTCAACTCGATGCGCTTCATGCTGGAGGCGGGAGGCATCGAGTCCGAGGGCCCCGTCGGCGCGGTCAAACTGCAGGGGCTGGTGCTGGTCTGGACGCGGGTCCTGCGCAGCTGGTTGCGCGACGACGATCCGGGCCTCGCGCCAACCATGGCGCTGCTCGACAAGGAGCTGACGCGTGGTGGCAAGATCGTCTCCCGCGTCGACGATGTGAACCGGCTCGCCTCGCCGCTGTTCTCGCTCGCCCGCGCGATGTTCGAGCGCCGTCCGGATTATCCGCGCGAGACGCGCCGGAGCTACAGGGCGGAGGACGAGCCGGCCGGGTTCTGACCGGACGTGTTCGCGCGTTTGCCTCTTTGCTTCGATGAGGGCAAACCAACCTTGTGGATGCCAGGATCGCGTCGATGCTGATTCGCTTTCTCCCCGCGGCGCTGTTGGTCTGCGGTCTCGCCACCGCCGCGCAAGCGCAGGATCGCGGCTCGATGGAGCCGCGCAACCTGCCGCCGCTGGCCGACGCGGGCGACGCGGGTCTCGCGGCGAAGCAGGTGTTCGGCCGCGAGACCGAGCCCTCGACCGGCGCGGCCCATGTCTACGGGTTCTACTCGAAGGGCTGTATCGCCGGCGCCCAGCCGCTGCCGCAGGATGGGCCGAACTGGCAGGTGATGCGCCCCTCGCGTGATCGCTATTGGGGCCATCCCGTCCTGTTGAACTTCATCGAGCGCCTGGCCCACCGCATCCACGAGACGACAAACTGGCCCGGCATCCTCATCGGCGACATGGCCCAGCCGCGCGGCGGTCCGATGCTGAACGGTCACGCCTCGCATCAGATCGGCCTCGACGTCGACGTTTGGCTGCGACCGATGCCGGACCACGCGCTGTCGCGCGAGCAGCGCGAGTTCATGGATTCCGTGATGGTGGTCCGCTCGGACCGAAAGGACGTCGATCCGCGCTACTTCACGCATGACACGCTGGACGTCATCAAGGCCGCCGCGCAGGACCGGGAGGTGCAGCGCATCTTCGTCAACGCCGCCATCAAGCGGGCGATCTGCCGCGATGCACGCGGCGACCGCTCCTGGCTCGACAAGGTGCGGCCGATGTTCGGCCACGACTATCATTTTCACATCCGGCTGTTTTGTCCCCAGGGCGAAACGGGATGTCAGCCGCAGGCCGAGGTCGCAGATGGCGAAGGCTGCGACGCATCGCTGCAGCGCTGGTTCTCGCCGTCGATCCTGCACCCGCCGCCAGCGAAGAAGCCGCCCTTCCCGCGGCCGCCGCTGACGATGGCCTTCATGGGCGAGGCCTGCCGCGCCGTCGCCGCGGCGCCGGGCCAGCAGTACGGCGAGAGATAGCCGCGTCGGCCGTCGCCCGCGGAGCAGCCTACCACCAGCCCTTTCGCTTGAACCAGATGGCCGGGACCAGCGCGCTGATGGCGATCAGCGTGAGGCCGTAAGGATAGCCATAGGTCCATTCCAGCTCCGGCATCATCTTGAAGTTCATGCCGTACATCGATGCGACGAATGTCGGCGGGATGCCGATCACGGACACGACGGTGAGCACGCGAAACACATTGTTCTGCTCGATGTTGGCAAGGCCGAGCAGGGTGTCGAGCAGGAATTGCGTCTTGTTGGCCAGATGGTCCTGGTACTCGTGCAGGGATTTGGCGTCGGAACCGATCGTCTCGAGACGGGCCTTCAGTTCGGACGTCATGATCTCGGTGCCCTTCGCCAAGACGAACGGCGGGATGCGGGAGAGACCAAGCAGGCTCTCGCTGACTTTCGAGATGAGGTCCGCGTGGCGGCCAACGGTCTGCAGGAGTTCGTGCAGGACATCGCTCGATTCGCGCGGGCCACGCCGCTTCCCGGTCAATTTGCGATTGTGGAAGATGGATCGCGACATCGCGTCAAGGTCGCCGCCGATCCGTTCGAGAAGATCGGCGATATGGTCGACGATCATCTCGAGGATTGTGATCGTCGCGCCCATCCCACCCCGCGAGACCTCACCCTTGGCGCAGATCTCCTTGGCAAGGCTTTCGAACGAGGGCAGGCGCGCGAAGCGGACGGTCGCCGCTCTGTCCTTGGTTACGATGAAGCCGATCGGCGTCGCGCTCGGATAGCCGTCGGCATCGCGGATGGTCGCCGGGAGGCTCATCAGCAACGTCCCGTCGCTGCTCATGAGCCGCGACGACGATTCGATCTCCACGAGATCGTCGCGCGTCGGGATGTTGCTGCCGAGCGCCTGCTGGAGAAAGGTGATCTCTTGTGGAGACGGGTCGAACGCGTCGATCCAGTCCACGCTCTCGGGCAACGCCGACGACGAATGATCGACGGTGATCGCCCCTTTCGTGCCCGCCCCGTAAAAAGTCAGCATCCGATTATGACCTCGATGTCGTCGAACCCGGACCATTGGCGAATCGTGTGGTCGGGAACAGAAGTTTCACGGTCGCGTTCAACACAGGAAGCCGGGCTATTGCCTGTCGCACAAGGCACTTACATGACGTCCGACGATCTCAAGAAGACAGCAAAAGACATAGGCGATAGCGTCGGCGACGTGGCCGAACATGCCGGTGACAAGGCAAGTGAGACCGGATCGGTCACTGCATCAAGGGTGAAGGGCGGCGCGGAACAGGCCGCTTCATTCGCGCAGGAGGCTTACGGGCGCGCGAAAGATGGCGTTGCCGGACTCGGCGATCAGTTTCCCGATTCCGCGAGCGACGCGTTGGACGCCAGCCGCAAGGCGTATAGCCGCGGCAGCGATCAATTCGCGCGACAGGTGGCGAAGCAGCCGATAGAAGCGCTGCTTCTTGCCGGGGCGATTGGCTATCTCGTCGGTTGGGCAGCAAACCGAAGTTAGACGCTCGCGATCGAGCTGGCGATCTTTGGGAAGAGAGTTCGAATGGCACAGACACCTAAGGAGCAGGTCATGACCCGAGAGGTCTGTTCGAGCAGCGAGCTTCAAGATATTTGCCTGGTGTCGTTGAAAAAATGTCCCGGTTTCGAGCACGTCAACGAGATTCTGATCCAGCCGCGCGAGACGTTGCATGGCGGCACGAATTGGACGCTCGCGGCCGTACGGCCCCGCGTCCATAACAATGTGCTTCGGGCGGCACGCGGCACGATCGAGGCATTGCAAACCTCTTATGAACTCGTCGCGAGCGAGATCATGCCGCGCGGCGCGCGGCGCGCGCTTGGCGCAAGGTAGCCATCTCGCCCGTTTTGGCCTAAGCCGGCACCGCTCGGATCGTGGGCGGTGGGGCAGGGCGAGCATTTGATCCGAACGCGCATTCTCGGCACCGGAAGCTATGCGCCGCTGCAGGTGATGACGAACGCCGATCTCGAACGGATGGTCGCCACCACCGATGAATGGATCGTCCAGCGCACCGGAATACGCGAGCGGCATATAGCGGCCGACGGCGAAGTCACCTCCGACATGGCGGTCGCCGCGGCGCGTGAGGCGCTGGCCATGGCCTGCATCGGGCCGCTCGACATCGACATGATCATCGTCGCGACGATATCGGCCGACATGCCGATGCCATCGTGCGCGGTCGCTGTTCAGGCCAAGCTCGGTGCCAAGAACGCGTTCGCGTTCGATCTTTCCGCGGCCTGTGCCGGTTCGCTTTATGGCTTGAGCATCGCCGACAAATTCATTCGGACCGGGTCCGCGAACCGCGTGCTCGTGATCGGCGCGGAACTGCTCAGCCGCCTTGTCGATTGGACGGATCGTTCGAGTTGTGTCCTCTTTGGTGACGCGGCCGGCGCGATGGTCGTGGGGCCGTCCGACGATGACGAGCGCGGCCTCTTGTCGGCTCATCTGCACTCCGATGGTGATGCAGCGGATATCCTCGCGATCCGCGGCGGCGGAAGTCGCCACCCGGTTTCGGCGGCGATGATCGAGGGTGGGCTGCACAAGATCGCGATGAGCGGCCGCGAGGTCTACAAATTCGCGGTGAAAGTGCTACCCGACGCGCTCATGGAGGCCTTTCGAGCAAACCATGTTGTTCCATCGCAAATCGATCACGTTGTGTCGCACCAGGCGAATTTGCGCATCGTCGAGTCGGTGCTCGACCGTGTCGGCATCCCCATGTCGCGCTGCTGGACCAATCTCGACCGCTACGGGAACACGTCGAGTGCCTCGCTCCCTTTGTCGCTCGACGAGGCGAACCGCGCCGGCCGGCTCAAGCAAGGCGACATGATCGCGATGATGGCGATTGGCGCCGGCATGGCGTGGGGAAGCGCGCTGATGCGCTGGTGATCCGCTCACGCCAGATCGTGTTGTGTTTCGCTGGAAACACCGGGTAGACTTTAGTCTTCGTCTTGGGAGGACGTCATGAGCGATACAAGCTCGACCCGCAAGGATCGGCCGGCTGGAGCGCGTGGGACACCCGCGAGTAAATCGCGGCAATTCCAGCAGCAGCCCGGCGTCTTCACGCAAACCATCGCCGCAGGCGCGCATGCGGCGCCGCATCTCGTCAACGAGGATGCCACGCCGGGTGCGGGTGCGCTTCCAAACCACGCGCATGCCGGCAAAGAGGTCGACGGCGGCGCTGGTTAGGCCGCGCCGTCAGCCGCGCTTTTCGCTACCCGGTCGTTGACTTCAGCTGATGGCCGTCCTGCTCAGTTCAGGATGCCCTTCATCGTTCGGCTCTTCTCTTTCACCATGGCCTCGATGTTCGCGTCGATGTTGTGAACGGCACCCTCGCCGAGATGACGCTCCACCATCGTGCGGGCGATCGCTTCGTCCTCGCTCAGCGAGCCTGTCGCCAGCCCGATGATGTGATCGGCGAGCTCGTTGACGGTAAAGCTGCTCGCCGTCGTCGAGAGCGGGGCGCCCATGGTAAAGCGCTGCTCGAGCCCCAGCGCCAGCTCGACCGCCATCAATGAATCAAGCCCGACCTCCGCCAGCGGCGTCGTCCGCCCGACGTCCTCGCGCGGCAACCGCAGCACACGCGCGATCTCGTCGACGATCAGGTTGCTGATCGTCTTGCGGGCCTCGTCCGGCGTCGTCGCGGCGACGAGCTTGGCGATGTCGATCTTGTCCTTCTCGGCGGTGATCGCCTCGTCCTGACTGGTCAACTTGCGATAGGCCGGCGCCTTCAGCACCACGAGATGCTGGCGCGCCGCCGACCAGTTGATGGGCGCGATGGCGATGACGGCGTCGTCGACGCTGGTCGAGGCGGCGCCAAGCGCCTCGCCCATCAGCCGCAGCGCATCTTGCGCCTGCATGCCCTTGATGCCGACGCGGTTGGCGAGCGCCTCGCGCGTCGCGTCCGAGCGCGCCAGCACGCCGACGTCCTCGATGGCGCCCCAGGCGATCGCGAGGCCCGGCAGCTTGGCACGGCGACGGCTTCGCGCGACACCCTCCAGAAAGCCGTTCGCGGCCACATAGGCGCCCTGGCCGGGGTTGCCGATCATGGTCGTCGCCGAGGAGAACAGCACGAAATAATCGAGCCGCATGGCGCGGGTGAGCTGGTCGAGATTGTCGGCGCCCGCCACCTTCGGGCGCAGCACGCGCTCCAAGCTATCCGCAGTGAGGTTGGCGATCGTCGAATCGTCGAGCACCATAGCCGCGTGGATCACGCCCCCGAGCACCGGGAGATCGCGACCGAAGCGCGAGAACAGCCGCGCCACCGCCGCCTTGTCGGCGATGTCGAGCGCCTCCGCGCGAACGCGGACGCCCTGCGCGGCCAGCGAAGCGAGTGCCTCGCGTGCCGCGGGCGCGGCCGCGCCGCTGCGCCCGACCAGCATGATGTTGCGGGCGCCCTTGGCGGCGAGCCAACGCGCGGTCTCGAGGCCGAAGCCGCCGAAACCACCGGTGATGAGGTGCAGCTTCTCCGGCGCGACCTGAAACGAACGCCGCTGGCGGACGACGATCTCGGAGGGTCGCGGCGGGCGCACGACAAGCTTGCCGATGTGGCCGGAGGCCTGCATCAGGCGGAACGCCTCGACCGTCTCCGACGCATCGAAGGCGCGATAGGGCAGCGGCGACAGCTCGCCGCTCGCGAAGAGCCGCATCACCGATCGCATCAGCAACTTGCTCGTCGCGGGCTCGTCGATGAGCAACTGGTCGAGATCGACGCCGAAATAGGACAGGTTCCGGCGGAACGGACGCAGCCCGATATGCGTGTTGGCGACATAGTCGCGCTTGCCGAGTTCCACGAAGCGGCCGAACGGGCGAAGCACGCCGATCGATCGCTCCATCGCCTCGCCAGCCAGCGAGTTGAGGACGATCCCCACGCCCTCGCCCGTGACGCGGCGGACGTCCTCGGCAAAGGCGCCGGAGCGGCTGTCGAAGACATGCTCGGCACCGAGCGATGTGAGGAGCGCGCGCCGCTCGGGCGATCCGGCGGTGGCGATGATGCGCGCGCCACGCCAGCGAGCGATCTGGATCGCGGCGAGACCGACGCCGCCGGCGCCGCCGTGGATCAGCACCCACTCGCCTGGCTTCAGCCGGGCGCAGATCATCAGCCCATGGTAGGCAGTCAAAAAGGCGACGGGGATTGTCGCCGCGGTCTCCATCGAGAGAGCGGCGGGGATCGGCGCGACGACGGCGACCGGTGTCGTGACGTGGGTGGCGAAGGCGTTCTTCGCGAACGCCATGACCCGATCGCCCGGCTTGAAACCCTTCACGGCGGCGCCGACGCGCTCGATGCGGCCGGCGCATTCGAGCCCGAGAGTCGGGCCCGCGAAGCCGTGCTCCAGGATCTCCTCGGGCAGCAGGCCGAGGCCGAACATGACGTCGCGAAAATTCAGCCCGATGGCTTCGACCTTGATCTCGACATCGGTCGGCCCTGGCGCCTGGCGTTGGGCGGCATCCCAATGCAGCCGATCGATGCCGGTGCCGTCGCCGCGTTTCAGACGCGCGGCCTCGGCGCGGCCGGCCAGGCCGCGATCATGCGTCGAGCCGGTCTCGAAGCGCACGACGCGCGTCGCGCGGCGCTCGAGCACGATCTCGGTCTCGTCGCTGCCCGACAGCACGAGGTCGCGAAGACGTTCGGCCAGCAGCTCCGGCCCGACATCGCGCGCGGCATCGACGCGGCGGATGTCGAGGGTCGGCATCTCGTTGGCGAGCGTCCGCGTGAACGCCCAGAAGCCGGCCGCCACATCGTCGTCGTCGCCGGCCGTGACGGCCCCCGAGGTCACGAGCCAGAGCGTCGTCGATCGCTGCCCGAGGCAATCCGTGAGTCGCTTCAGGCGCATGCATCGATCGAGCAGGCGCTTGCCTGGCGCGACATGGGCATCGACGTCCTGCGCGAAGAGCACGATCAGCGCCGGCGTCTCCGCGAGCTGCTTGGCGTCGATATCGTTGTCGAGGACGATCGAGACGTGCAGGCCCGAGGAGGCCAGCAGGGTCGCGAATGCCGTCGTGGTCTCGCTGCCCCGTTCGTCGCCTTCGCCGACGAGGATCGCGGTCCCGGCGCCCTCGATGGGGCGCCGGTCGGTCTCGAGCTGCGCCGTCAGCACGAGCGCCGTGCCGGATTGGGTCGCGATCGGCGCGACCTTCGGATCCGCGAGGCCGATCGATTGCAGGGTTTCGAGCCAATCGGCCTCCGTGACCGAAAGGCCATCGAGACCCGCCTCGCCCTGTGCGAAACGCGCGTCGAGCCCCAAGACCAAATCACGGAAGAACGACGGCGACGGTTCGATCGCCGCAAACAGAGCGTCGCGCGCCATCGCGCGGCGCAACCCCGCCCACAGGCCCGGCGCGCGGCGGTGTCGGTAGAGTCCATGCGCGGCGATGACGAAGTCGAAGCCGGCGCCGGGCAGCTCATCGATCTTGTCGACGAAACCGAGATCGCCACGCTCGGCGAAGGCCATGCGCGCGCGCTCGAGCCGGCGGCGATCGGGATCGAAGACGGTCAGCCGCGCGTGCCGCTCATCGGCGAACGCGACGGCGAGGTTCGTGAGCGGTCCGAAACCGACCTGAAGGATGCGGAGAGCTCGATCCGTCGGCCAGGACCCGGCCGAAGCGCGCAGGATCGCGACGAGACGCAGCGCGGCGGCATGCACCTGGCTCGAGCCGAGTTCGAAGCCGTCGAGCACTTTCGTCGGTAGGGGTCGCGCGAGAGTCTCGCGATCGCCGGCGACGATCGCGTCGATCGCCGTTACCGCGCTGGCGGCGACGAGCAGTTCCGCCGACAGGCTCTGATGCTCCTGCGCGATCGTCTGCAGGATCTCGTCGGGGTCCGGCAGTTCGAGCTCGGGGTCGATGTGTCGCCCGAGACGATCCTTGTAGCAAAGGCCCGATCGATCGAGGGAGACGAGCACGTCCTTCAACCAGGGCTTCACGTTCGCCGGCAGGCGACCACTCGCGACGAGGGCCTCGACATCGATGAAGTTCGCGGTGGCGAGTTCTCGCGCCGTCTTGAGAGCGAGCGAGGTCGCCCACCCTTCGAGCAGAACGAAATCCTCGCTCATGTCCTGGACCACGGCCTCGCCGACGGCCTCGCGGAAATCGGCGAGCGTGAGCATCCTGTCGCCACGCGCCGCGGTCGGCTCGCTGGCGAGCACCGTCGTCTGGTAGATCGTCTGCCGGACGGAATCCGTGCTTCGGGAGGTACGGATCGCCTGGAAGCGCGCCTCGCGCATGAAGACGACGATGTCGCCGGCTTCGTCGGTCAGCAGGAAGTTCGCGATGATGATGCGCTCGTCGCGCCGCAGTACGTCGATGCGCGCCCTGGTGAAGGTCGCGCCAGGTCGACGCAGCATGATCTCGCCGAAGCGAACGGGGATGTAGGCCGTCCCGTGCACGGCATCGCGCAGGCTGGAGAAGATCAGCACCAGCGCGTGGAAGCAGGCATCCATCCGCGCCGGATCGACGCCGAAGGCAGGGTCCGCGTCTTCCTTGGTGAGTTCCAGGACGATGCGGTCCGGCCGCACCGCCGCGGCGGTCTCGAGCTTCTGGAAGGTCGGGCCGTATTGCAGGCCGGCCCGCTCGGCCATCGCGTAGATCTCGGCGCCGGTCACCGGATGCGATGGCGACACCGGAGCGTGGTCCTCTGCCTCGGGTAGCGTCCCGACCGAGGAATCGCGGATGATCTTCGCTGTCGCATGCGTCTGCCAGGGCGTGGCGCCGAGGCGCGGGCGGCTGGCGATCTCGAGATGATTGACGAGCGGCGACAGCCGGCAGACGACCTCGCGCGCGGAATCCGACGTCAGCTGCATCGGGCTCGTGATCTCGAGGTCGGCGATCGTCGCCTGGTCGGTGCCGAGCCAATCGCGAGCGACGGCGAGCGCCATCTCCGCGAAGGCGGCGCCGGGCAGGATCGCGCGGCCGTCGACGCAATGATCGGCAAGCGAGGGGTAGAGCGAGGTGTCGAGGCTCGAATGCCATTCGAGCCGGTCCGCGCCGAACCGCGACCCGATCAGCGGATGCCACGTTCCCGCGCGGATCAAGGCGGGCGATTCCACCGTTTCGGGTAGGCGATAGGTTTTGCGCTGCCAGGGATAGAGCGGCAGCGCGATCGCCGCGCCGGGCAGAGGTCCCGAGCCGAAGGCCATGGCGTCATCGACCGCCGCGCCACGGGCGAGGGCGGCCGCGACACACGTCGTGATCGGGTCGGCGCCCTTGTCGCGCTTGTCCATCACCGGCAGCGTCGCGATCGTCGCGGTGCGCTCGTCGATTGTATCGTTGATGTGCGTGAGGAGGGTCGGCGTCGGCCCGATCTCCACGAAGATGCGCGCGCCGGCCTTCACCGCGGTCGCGACAGCGTCCGAGAAGCGAACCGGCTCGCGCACGTTGCGCCACCAATAGTCGCCGTCGAGTGTCGACCCATCGAGGACGGTTCCGGACACGGTCGAGACGAAGGTCGCGCGCGTCGCGGTGCTGTGCTCGAGTCCCTCGAGGCTGCGCAGGAGCGGCCGCTCGACCGGCGCCATCAGCTTGCTGTGGAAGGGATACGCCAGATCGAGCTTGCGAATGCGCGCCTTGTGGCGCCGCGCGACGGCCGACAACGCGTCGATCGCATCCTGATCGCCCGCGACGGTGAAGGCGCGCGGCGAATTGTACGCCGCGATCTGGAGGTCGGGCAGTTCTTCGAGGATGGCTTGCGTCGTCTCGAGCGAGCCGATGACGACCGCCATGCCACCGTGCCCGGCGGTCAGCTGCTGATGCAGGCTGCGGGAGAAGATCGTCTTGAGCGCACCGGCCCGATCGAGGATTCCCGCCGCCTCCGCCGCGGCCACCTCGCCCACGCTGTGGCCGAGGACGAATGCCGGAACGAGCCCTTGCTGGCGCAGGACATGGCAGGCGGCGGCCTGAATCGCATAAAGCAGCGGCTGCGCGATCTGGGTCAGCTCGAGATTTTGAACAAGCTCCTCGGAGTGCAGCGTCTCGACGATCGACCAGCCGGCCAGCGTTTCGAACGCCTCCGAGATCGAGTCGAATTCGGCGCGGAACGCGGCGTTGCGGGTGTAGGCCGCGACGCCCATGCCGGCGAATTGGCTGCCGTTGCCGGAGAAGACAAAGGCGACCGGCGTCACGCGCTCGATCGCCGTGCCGCGCGCCGCGCCGACGACCTCCTGCTCCTCGTCGCAAATCGTATCGAGGACAGCCGCGATGTCCTTGGCGGAGGCATCGGCGACGGGGACGACGGCACGATGCGCCAGGCGCTCGCGTCGGAACGCGGTCGCCGCCATCAACGCGTCCGCCTCGGCCGGCGCCGCCTGCTCGAGACGCGCCGCGTAATCGGCCGTCAGCGCCGCGAGCGCGGCGCGGCTATGCGCCGACAGGACGAGATAGGCCGGCGGCGTCGCGATCGACGCCGTCTTCGCCTTTGGCGCATCGGCGAGGATGACATGCGAGTTCGTGCCGCCGAAGCCGAACGAGTTGACGCCGGCGAGCCGCCGCATCCCGTCGACGCGCGGCAGCGGGGTAAGCTCTTGCGCGACCTTCAGGTTGAGCGCCTCGAAGTCGATATGCGGCGTCAGCTCCTCGCTGTGCAGCGAAGGCGGCAACGCATCGTGCTCGAGCGCGAGCATGGCCTTCAGCACGCCGCCGAGGCCGGAGGCGGCCTCCATATGGCCGATGTTGGTCTTGACGGAGCCGATCAGCAGCGGCTTGTCGCGGCCCGCGGCCAAGGTCTCGCCGATCGCGGTCGCCTCGATCGGATCGCCGACTGGGGTGCCGGTGCCGTGCGCCTCGACGAAGGCGAGACTGTCGAGATCGACGCCCTGCTCGATGTAGAGCTTGTTCAGGAGACGCGCCTGAAACGTCTTCGACGGCAGCGAGATGCCATTGGTGCGGCCGTCCGAATTCACGTCGGCGCCGACGATGTAGCCATGGACATGGTCGCCGTTGCGTTCGGCTGCCTCGCGCGTGCGCAGCACGAGGACGACGCCGCCTTCCGCGCGCACATAGCCATCGGCGTTTTTCGAGAACGCCTGGCAGAGCCCGCGACGCGAGAGCATCGAGGCCTGCGAGAACCCGATGAAGGAATGCGGCGTCACCAGCATGTTGACGCCGCCGACGATCGCCGTGTCGATCCGCCCGGCGCGCAAATTGACGACGGCCTCGTTGAGCGCGACGAGCGACGACGAGCAGGCGGTGTCGACGGTGAAGCTCGGGCCGTGCAGGTCGAAGATGTACGAGATGCGGTTCGACACGATCGACAGCGTGTTGCCGGTCATCATGTACGCGTCGGCCGCCGAGATATCGAGGACGCGCAAATTCGCGTGATCGAGCGCCGCGGCGCCGACAAATACACCCGCGTCGCTGCCCGCGATGCGCGACGGCGGCAGTCCCGCGTCCTCCAATGCCTCCCATGCCAGCTCGAGCAGGAGCCGCTGCTGCGGATCCATCTGCTCGGCCTCGCGCGGCGAGATGCCGAACGCGGCCGGGTCGAAGCCCCAAATGTCATCGAGCGCGCCGGCGGCCCAGGTATAGGTGCGCCCCCGCTCGGCCTTCGGATGAAGCAGGCGATCCAGAGACCAGCGGTCGTCCGGGATGCGCGTGACCGCGCAACGCCCCTCTGACAGCAGGGTCCAGAGCGCCTCGACTGAGGGTGCACCGGGGAGGCGGCAAGACCGCCCGACGATTGCGATGTCTTCGAAGGTGGCCAAGGGCTCCAGTCGTCGTTCCGTTTCGGGGGACGCGAGATGCCGATCTCTCGAAAGCATCCAAGCCTTCTCAAGCCGAACCTGCGCCATCCACAGACGTCGCAGGGAGTAAGGATGTCGAGCCTGTTGCTCGCGCTCTGTCAATACGACCTAGCGTGCTCGAACCCTACGCAACGACGACGTCTAGTCCCGGATCGAGCGGCTCGCGGTATGTCAGCGCGTCAGTGTCAGGCTGGAAAGGCCGGCATCGGTGCCGCCGAGGCATTCCGCCACCGCTTGGATTGCGCCGGTGATCTGCTGCGGCGTATGCTCGGATGACAGGAAGAAGCGCAATCTTGCATGCCGCTCCGGCACGGCCGGATGAATGATCGGCTGCACGTTGATGCCACGCTCGAAGAGCTTTTGACTAAGCTTGACGGCGGCCAGCGAGCTGTGAACCACCACGGGCACGATCGCGTGACCGTCGCTCGAACCGACGTCGAGCTTGCGCGCCTTTGCCTGCGTCCAGAACAGCGCGCTGTTGCGCTGCAGCTTGGCGACGCGCTCAGGTTCGCGACGCATGATCCCCAACGCGGCAAGCGCCGCGGCCGCCATCGGCGGTGGCAGGCCGACGCTGTAGACGAAGCCGCCCGACATGCATTTGAGATACTCGATCAGCATGCGGCAGCCAGCGATATAGCCGCCGCATCCCGACAGCGTCTTCGACATCGTGCCCATCCAGATGTCGACCTCGCCGGGCTCGACCCCGCAGAACTCGAACGAGCCGAGACCGTTGGTGCCGAGAACGCCAAGGCCGTGC
The DNA here is from genome assembly GCA_965214415.1 of uncultured Lichenihabitans sp. Lineage (GTDB taxonomy): Bacteria > Pseudomonadota > Alphaproteobacteria > Rhizobiales > Beijerinckiaceae > RH-AL1. The sequence continues at coordinate 2,490,353 of CBDCBQ010000003.1, read as the reverse complement.
GCGTCGTCGATCATCAGCCACGCGCTGTGGCGTCGCTTGATCTCGACCAGCGTGCCGATGTCGGCGCAGTCGCCGTCCATGGAATAGAGGCCTTCCGCGACGATCAGCACGCGCTCGTACTGGGCACGGCACGAGGCGAGGATCCGATCCAGCGCCTCGGTGTCGTTGTGCGGGAACGAGCGCCGTGCCGCGCCCGACAGATTGGCGCCTAGCACGATGCTGTTGTGCGCCAGGGAATCGTGGACGACGAGGTCCTTCGGCCCGAGGATCGCGCCGATGGCGGTCACGTTGGTGCCATGGCCGCTGACGAAGGCGACGGCGTCTTCCTGCCGATAGTGATCGGCCAGCGCGCGCTCGAGGTCGCGGTGAAACGGTCGCTCGCCGGCGACGAGGCGGCTCGCCGAACAGGAGGATCCGAACTCGGCGATCGCGTCGCAGGCGGCGGCCTGCACCTCGGGATGGCCGTTCAGACCCAGGTAGTCGTAGGACGAGAAGTTCGAGAACGCGCGTCCCTCGATCTGGGTGGTCGCGCCGGCGCGGACCTCGTGAACGCGAAAGAACGGATTGGCGAGGCCGATAACATCCGCCGCGGACCGCTGGAGCTTGAGCTCCTGCATGCCGGGAAGGGTCGAAAAGTCGGTGGTCTGCTCGAAGGGATTGGGTTCACGTTCGTCGCTTCGAAGCGTTCGCCGCTCGGCGTCCATGCGCCGTGCCACGATATCTTGAAGCGCCCCTCGGCTCGTTTTCTCGAGCCCTGCCGTGTTTCGCCCCATTGCGGCCTCGACCCCTGATTTGTGCAGTGCCGCAATCGAGCACGCCAACCCTTAAAACATCATTTACCTGCTCCGGCAAAAAAAGTGCCGCTTGTGCGCTTGGCGGCCGCATAAACGCGCCGCTTCTCGATAACCATGATATTTTGGACACACCTACCGTCGGGTCGGCTCGGAAAGCGATTGCCGCGAGGGGAATGATAGGCGCGAGGTCGCGGCTCCGCACACGCCACTCCGTCAGGCGCGCGAGAGCATGGGCAGCCTCAGTCGCCGCGAGGCTGTCGCCAGACCCGACGATGTGCAACATGGCGGCGGCTCAACGACGACGGAGAAGCGGATGGCGTCGACAGTCTCGACGCACGACGAGCGTTTTCGCGTCAATCGCGTCCAGAAGACCGTGTTCGCGCGACGCGAGCGCCAGCTCCTCAACTGGTTGTGCGCCAGGATGCCCGCGTCGGTGATGCCCGATCATCTGACGCTGATCGGCGTCGGCGGCGCGGTGTTGATCTTCGCCAGCTATATCGTCAGCGGCGACAGCCCAGCTTGGCTTTGGGTCGCCTCGTTCGGGTTCATCGTCCACTGGTTCGGCGATTCGCTCGATGGGAGTCTCGCCCGTCATCGCCGCAGCGAGCGACCGATCTACGGCTATTTTCTCGACCATACCGTCGATGCCATCTGCAACTTGATGATCATGGCGGGGATCGGCTTCACGCCCTGGGTGCGCATGGACGTCGCGCTGTTCACCCTGATCGGATACTATCTGCTGTGCATGTACGTGTTCATCAACAACCACGTATCGGGCGTCTTCCAGCTCTCGTTCATTTGGTTCGGGCCGACGGAGCTGCGGCTTTGTCTCATCGCGATCAACACCTGGATGTACTTTTGCGGGCGGATCGGTTTCCGGCTCGGCGGCCAATTCTTCACCTATTATGATCTGGTGCTGTTTGGCGCCGCGCTCATCTTCACGACGATCTTCGTGCTGCGCGTGCTGGCTGGCATTCGCGACCTACGCGAGACCGCGCGACCCGCTGTCGCCGGTCCGATCGCGTTTCCCTCCCCGCCAGCCGCTCAGAGCGCATCGAGGAATCCGTCGAGCGCCGCGAAATAGGTCGTCCAGGTCTCCGGAGCCAGTCGTGGGCCCTCGTCGATGCGCGGCGTCTGACCCAGCGCGGCGACCGTCTCGAGCCAGGCTTCGCCATCAAGCGGCGAGACAAGTGTGAGACCAGGCGCGGCAATCGAGCGGAAGACTGGAATGTCGGAGGCGACCACCGGTGCGCCGGCGGCCAGGGCCTCGTGGACGGGAAGGCCGTAGCCCTCCCCGAAGGTCGGCATCAAAAGCGCCTGGGCGTTGTCGATCAAATGCTTCAGGCCCGGTGTCGAAAGGCCGCTGACCTCCATCACGTGGGCGCCGAGCGAGGGGCATCGCGCGATGAGGTCGAGGATCGGCGCGTAGTGCCAGCCGCGCGTGCCGACGAGCAGGAGCTTCGGCGCCGCCGCGCCGCGCCGCGCTACCAGCTCGCGCCAGACCGCCAGGATCATCAGGTGGTTCTTGCGCGGCTCCAGCGTCGAGCAGAGCACGAAGTAGGGATGACCGGCGAGCGCGGGATCGACGACCCTCGGCGTGGCGAAAACCGGCGCGATCGGCGTCGGCGAGACGAAGATCGGGACATCGGCGCGGCCGAGCGACGCCGTATGCTCGCGCAAGGCGTCCGCGACGGTCGGAGTCGTGACGATCGCCGCCGCGGCGAACCGCGCGAAATTGCGCATTCGCGCGCGATGACGCTCCAGCTCGGCCTTCGGAAAATATTCGGGCATCGAGATAGGCAGGAGGTCGTGGATGAAAAAGGCGGCGGAAATGTCCGGCCGCCTCTCGAGCCAATCGAACGAGCCGGCGACCCAGAGCGGAAACTGGCTTGAATTCACGTAAAGGCTGCGCGGCGGCAGATGATGGCCGGGCCTGCGGGCGACGAACGCCCCATGGCGTCGCAGCCAGCCGGCGATCCCGATCGGATCGACGGAGGTCCGACGCCGGCGCTGCGCTGTCGCGTCGAGGCGGACCCCGCCGGATATCCAGGATACGACGCGGCCGTAGGCGGGGTCGTCCGCGATGTCGACGCGGGTCTCGCCCCAGTGTGACGCGATGGCCTCGACCGCTTCTCGCGCACCCGTGCCCGACATTTGACGGGAGCCGAAGCCGGTTGCCGTGGCGCCGAAGGTCGCGGCCGGATCGCCCGCCAGGAAGTGCCGTGCGAGGGCATGGTCGATACGGTCGATGCCATTTGGCGTCGCGTTGAGAATACGCGTCAGAAGTCGCGTGACATCGTAGCAAACAGGGCGCCCCATGGACGCCCTGCTAGCAAATCATCCTTATGCGCGAAAGCCTAGTCGCTCACGGCTGCTCGAGCGAGAACGACGGCCGGTAGGCCGTCGGCGGCCGCGACGGCGCCGGATTGTAGTAGAAATTCTGCGGCAGCAGTTCGTTGGCGATATCAACCCGCCCGTTCGGCGTCGTCGAGAACTCGACCACAGGCTGGCTTCGACCTGGCACGTAGGGCTGGCCCGGCAGCGCATCCTTGCCGAAATTGTCGGGCTGCTGGATGTCGATCTGCGACTTGCTGAACTCGGCCGTGTTGGCGGTGACGTAGTTGGCGCCGGTGCCACGTGGCGCGACCGGCCCCGGATCGAGCCAGCTGCGGCGGTTCACCGTCAACGCCGCCGAACCGACACCTGTGGCGTCCAGCGCCTCGACCGGCACCTTGCGATGCTTGACCCGTGCCGAAGCTTCGCTCGACACGCTAGTCACGGCGATTGCGACAGCGAACAGCGACGCAATTGATGTTTTCATGATGGACCCCTCCGTCGCCGAATAAACGATCAAGCTCGACTTTAGTTCGGTACGGCGGATCGGCTTAACGATTCCTCATTCCCGCCGCATTTTGCGATGGGGCGTGACAGGTTTGTCATCAAGCCATGGCGCGTGGACCTCGTCGGGCCCGAGCCGCATGCCGCGACACGCGGGATCACGCCGCAGTTCCGATGCCGCGAAGAGGTCGATCAGCGCGCGGTCGTCGCCAACCGAGGCGAGGTCGAGCCGGTCGATCAGGCAGGCGAGCGCCGCTCGCGAGAGCGGGCGCCGCGTCGTGCCGCAGGCAACGCCGGCGATCGCGAGCCCAGGTGCATCGAGGATGAGGCGGAAGCCGTCGCAGCTCGGTCCTGCTGCTCCGACAGGTCTCGCTGTGGCGACAACATCGAATTGACCGAACCGCGTCGCGAGGTGGTCGGACCCCTCGTCGCGTGCACCGGCGAGGCCGACGTCCGCGTCGAGGGCTGCCAGTTCGACGCGTATTGGCGAGGTGGCGGGGGTAAACGCCCAGCGCAGCACGCTGAGGCGCAGAAACGGCTGCTCGGTCGACGGGACGCCGAAGCCGAGATTGTCCTCGCGAACATGGCCGGCGGAAAAGCGCCGTGCGGTGTAACGGAGCGGCGCATGGCCAAGCTCGCGCGCCTGCAGGCTGAAGATCTGGACCGGCTTGAGAATGTCGATCCAGGTCGGCGCCGAGAGGGCAACAGGAGACGCGCTACGCGCGGGCGCGATTGCAAGCGCGGGCGTCTCGGGCACCGCGGCGCGCATGTTCGTGAGCGCGAGCGCGCCAAGGGCAAGTGCCATCACGGCGGCCATGCCCGGCCCGGCGACGGCGCGCGGGCGGCCCCGGTCGGGCCAGCCGTGCGAGACGACATCGCTCATATTCGTTCATCCTCGGTCGCGGCCGCCGCGCGGCTCGCTCGAGGACGGTGCACATAGGACTTGAGTCGATCCTTACCGGCGCGCTAGGACGTCGCAACAGCGTCAAGAACGTCTTTAGACCCGGCCGTCGCCGCCTCGTGGCGCGCGGGCTCGGGCTAGTCGGAGATCGCATCAGATGGGTTTCAAGGTCGCCGTCGTCGGCGCCACGGGTAACGTGGGCCGCGAGATGCTCGACATTTTGGCCGAGCGCCGCTTCCCGGCCGACGAGGTCGTCGCGCTGGCTTCGATCCGCTCGCTGAATAGGGAAGTGTCGTTCGGTGACAAGACGCTGAAGTGCAAGGCGCTCGAGAACTACGACTTCACCGGCACCGACATATGCCTGATGTCGGCCGGCGGCACGGTCTCGAAGGAATGGTCGCCGAAGATCGCCGCCAAAGGCGCCGTCGTCATCGACAATTCCTCGGTCTGGCGGATGGACCCGGACGTGCCGCTGGTCGTGCCCGAGGTCAATGCGCACGCGCTCGCAGGCTTTGCCAAGAAGAACATCGTCGCCAACCCGAACTGCTCGACGGCGCAACTCGTCGTCGCGTTGAAGCCACTGCACGACAAGGCGAGGATCACCCGCGTGGTGGTGTCGACCTACCAGTCGGTCTCCGGCGCCGGCAAGGAGGCGATGGACGAGTTGTTCGCGCAGACCCGGGCGATCTTCGTGTCCGACCCCGTCTCGACCGGCAAGTTCCCGAAGCGGATCGCCTTCAACGTCATCCCCGAGATCGACGTGTTCATGGAGGACGGCTTCACCAAGGAAGAATGGAAGATGGTGGTCGAGACGAAGAAGATCCTCGATCCGAAGATCAAGGTCGTCGCGACCTGCGTCCGCGTGCCGGTCTTCATCGGCCATTCGGAGGCGGTCAACGTCGAGTTCGCCGAGCCGATCTCGGCCGACGAGGCGCGCGACATTCTCCGCGATGCGCCCGGGTGCCTCGTGATCGACAAGCGCGAGAGCGGCGGCTACATCACGCCGCACGAGGCAGCTGGCGAGGACGCGACCTACATCTCGCGCATCCGCGAGGACCCGACGGTGGACAACGGCCTCGTGCTCTGGGTTGTCGCCGACAACCTGCGCAAGGGCGCCGCCCTCAACGCGATCCAGATCGCCGAGGCGATGGTGAACCGCAAGCTGATCGTCGCGAAGCCGAGGGCGGCGTAGACGGGTTCATGAGATGCGTCGTGCGTCTTACTTCTGCAGATGCGCGACCTGAATGGCCTGGTTGAACATGGAATTCAGCGCGTTCGTGACGTCAGTGGGGGAGTTGGCCGTATAGAAGAAGTTGATCGTCGAGTTTTTGCGCCCGGAGCAAGCTTGTAGCTTCAACGGCAGGTTCGGGATCGCATTATTAGCCGCCGCGTTCTCGTTGTACGGATCTTTCGTATAGACGAGCTGTACGTACGGGATGTAGAGAACCGATATTGTCACGCCTTTGTCTTTGAGTGCCTGACATTGTGTCGGATCCAGAGCTGTCGGATAACGGAGACCGTCGAAACCGCCGTTGGTATAAGTATATGGGTTCGATCTATTCGATGCGTAATGCTGCGGGTTTTCCATGCCGTCAGTGATCAGGAACACAAACGGCTCGGAATTTATCTTGGACGTGCCGTCCATGGTGGAGCCGGCGCTTGTATAGCTTGTGACCTCCGTCTGCATCTGGGTAAAGATCGAATTTGTGTCATTGGGACTCGGGCCGAGGTTCGTGCCACCGCTGCCTGTCCCGGTCGTGTTGTTGTTATTCGTCATGAACTGCGTCGTGCCCGTATCCAGAAGGTTGTCGAGCGCCGTCGGCTGGCCGTTTGGATATTGCGAGCAATTCATTACCGTGCTGAGCGCGCTGTAATTGCCAGATAGCGCCGAAAACTGGTTCGTCATCATCGTGATGAACGGGTAGATGCCCACCCTATATTCGTTGGCGACGTAGGGTGAAGCGGTGCGGAGCAACAAGGCGCACACCGCATTGTTCACGGCGCCCGAGCGAAGCTGAATGTTGTTGGTTTCAGCGATGGTCCAACCGTTGTATGACGGAAAATGACATGCAAATTGGCATCCCTGCTGATAGGCTGAATAATTATCGTTGTTTTTACTAGCCAGGAGGGCTTGGCCGGCGCTCGTCGAGGGGAGGCCCATCGAGCCCGACTCATCGATGAGCAGGTAGAAATCGACGTAGCTCGGGATGTCGGCCGAAGCGACGGCGGCTCCATACAAGTTCATGGTCGTCGAGCCAAATAACTGGCCGAAGTGGTTTTGCGTCGCGGTTCGATAGTAGACGGTCGACGTGAATGTCTGTCCACTTTGTGTCAGGTAGATGCAGGCACTGCCGTTGGCGCAGGTATTCGTCGCCGGCGCCGCGCCTGTCGATGTCGTCGGCACGGGAACGGTGGCGAACGGCAGATTGCCCATGTTGACGGTGAATGATCGCGACGCTTGATTGAGACCGGCGGCGATCGCATCTGCGGACAGGCTCGTGTCGCTCGGATTTGCCGCGACATACGCTTTCGCTGTAGCCACAGCGGCGATCGCGGCTGCATCCGTCGAGTTGTCGAGCTTGCTCTTGTTTGTCAGCGCAACGCCATAGTCGGTCCCAAGCCCAACCAGTCCGACGAGCGGGATCAGGCTGAAGCCGACGATGATCGCGACGTTGCCCTGCTGGCTCGGTCCGAACGAGCGGAGCTTGCGGGCGAGCGCCTTCGCGCAGTTCAATAGCCGGGGCATTTCGAGGCGATCCCGTCGTTGTTGGTCGTGTCGTAGTTGATGAGCGTGGCGTAGCGCGGCTGCACGTAGACCGAACGAGCGATGCGCAGCGGAGACATGAAATTTGCCGCGAAGGTCGGTCGGAAGGTGAAGACGATGTCGACGGCGATCAGCGAGCCGGGCCCAAAGATCGATCGCGGCAGGTTTTTATTGTTGGGGACCAGCGTGTCGTCTTGGGGGAGCTGGGGGATGGTACAGACGCGCTGGTTGCCGCCTGTCGTGCCCGTGCTCGTCCACACGACGTTGGCGACGTAGCAGGAACTCAGGTCGCCCGATGTCGGGCAAGTCTTGTTGGAGATTTTCGTGAATTGAATGCTCGCGTAGTCGATGTAGATGTCTTGCCACCACGCGACATTTTGGCGAGCGGCGTCGCCCATCAGATACGGGAATATGACCAGGCCCGAATCGTAGCTGAAGTGCAGGTCGAGATAGTTGACGGTCGCGATGGTCGATCCGCTGGGCGGTGCCGCCTGCGAGATCATCTCGCTGATCGAAGACGCGAGCAGCTCGACCTTGCGCACGGCGTTGACGTAGGTGACGATCTGCGTCCCGAACAGCATCAGCGTCAGCAGCACCGGAAATGCGATTGCGAATTCGACAGCGGCGGTCGCCCGCGTGGAGGTGCAAAAACGCGCTAGCGGGCTCGGCTGGCGCATCAGTACTGCTCGTTCCGAAACGCGGCGGTCGATACCGCCAGATAGGCGGGCGAGCCGTTGAACGTCGCGCGACCCCCGAGTGCTGTCGCGAAGGCAGACGGTATGAACGTGATCGGATAGATCACTTGCAGGTATTCGTAGGCGCCTTGCGCGCCGGGTGAATATTGCGCCGACGTGTTCGACAGTGTCGGAATGATTAGTCCGCTTTGATTGGACGTCGCGAAGGCGTAATAGCCGCTCGGCTGCGCCGCCTCCGTGGCGGTTTGCAGATTGACAATGACATTGCTGCAATTGAAGGCGGCCGGCAGGTTCGCGCAGACCGTCTGCTGAAAAGCGGTTTGACTGATCGATCCGGTCTGTACCGCGCCGATCATGACCTGACGCGCGGCGCGATTGGTCGCGTAATCCAGCGCCTGATTATAGTAGAGGATCACGCCGACGATCATGACGAACAGGATCGTCAAGATCAGCATCGAAGAGACGATCGCAAACTCGACAGCCGACGCGCCGCGTCGACAGGACATCAAGCCGCTGATTTTGCCGGATGCGCCGCGAACGACCCGCAAAGCAAGGGCCCGGGTGGTGCGCGGTGAGCTCTCGTGCGCTCTCTGATATTGGACCGCGAATTCCACCGAGACTCCCTCGTCTTCATCCGCCAAGACTGGCGCGATGAAGTGGGAGCCTAGGCGGCTCGATCTTAAGGGGCCCCTAACGCAAGGGCAGCTTACGTCAGGGGCGCTCTACATGGTGTAGAAACTCATGTGGGGTTGCTGACGTCCAACCGGCATCAGTCGCGAGGTTGAAGGTCGCTGCCCCGCACCTGCATGAACCGGTCGAAATCCTCGCGATCCTTGGCGTGCAGAAGCTCATCCCTATAGGCGTTGAATTCGCGCTCGGCGGTGCGAAGCTTGCCGCGCTCCGCCTCGATGCGGGCCAGTTCGGCATGACGCCAAGCGTCGAAGGCCTTGTTGCCGGAAGACCGGGCCGCGAACGGCATCGACGACTTGCCGCCGTCGAGAAGGCCGCGCGCCATCCCAACCAGCGACTCCCAACGGTCGCGCGCGAAGGCAAGGACGCTGCCCTCGTAGCCGCTCGCCTGCTGCCAAAGTTTGAGCCCGAGAAACGCGAGACCGATCTCCCAATGGATGATGAAGCCGACGACCGTCAGCGCGACGTCGGGCGCCGTCCAGCGTCCTGCGGTTCGTGCCAACCCCGCGGGCTCGTCGCGCCGCGCCGTCCGCCATCCGCCTTGATTCCAGCCACCATGACGCGTGGCATTGCCCCAACCGCCCATCGAGCTTCTCCTTGAGTACGGCCGCTCTTTTGGCCGCGATGTCATAGAGATCATGAGGGCGACCGCGTTTCGCAAGATGGCCAGGACAAGCTCGTCTTGCCGGCTCGATCGTAGGTCAAGGTCCAGCCCTCGCCGGACAGCCACGATCTGCCGGCGGCAACCTGCTTTCTGCGCAGCCGCGTGACCTCGCTCGAACGGCCAGTCGCGAAGGCCGCGGCTAGCGCCGCGTCGGCGGCGGAGTCCGCCGCCCCCTGGCAGGGGTAGGACGCGGTGGATCGCCCAAGGGCCAGACTCCAGAAGATTTCTCGCGGCACCGTCGCGAGCGCCTGAACCAGGCGGGGATCGTCGACACCAGCCGTGTGAACGACTCGGCGGGCGTAGGCGCGGCGCACAGCTGCAAGATCGGCGTGGGACGTCATGCTTTCGGCGTTCAAACCTTCGACTCCCAGCCGCGTTGACTCGCCGGTATGGCGCAATTACGAAGCGCGCGTGACGGGCGCGCGGTCCTTCGTCGAGCAAATCCGAAGCGCCGCCTTGTGGAGACAGCCGTTTTGAAAATTTTGGTGCCCGTCAAACGGGTCGTCGATTACAACGTCAAAATCAGAGTCAAGCCGGACGGATCGGGCGTCGAACTCAACGGCGTCAAGATGTCGATGAATCCATTCGACGAGATCGCCGTCGAGGAGGCGCTACGTCTCAAGGAGGCCGGCAAGGCGACCGAGGTAATCGCCGTGTCGATCGGGCCGCAGCAGGCGACCGAGACCATCCGCAACGCACTCGCGATGGGCGCTGATCGCGGCATCCTGGTGAAGACCGACGGGATCGTCGAGCCGCTCGCCGTCGCCAAGATCCTCAAGAGCATCGTCGACCAGGAGCAGCCGGGTCTCGTCATTCTCGGAAAGCAGGCGATCGACGACGACGCGAATCAAACAGGCCAAATGCTCGCCGCGCTGCTCGGGTGGGGGCAGGGGACATTCGCCTCGAAAGTGGCGCTCGAGGGCGAAAGCGTCGATGTGACGCGCGAAGTCGACGGCGGCGCGCAGACGGTCACCTTGAAGCTCCCCGCGGTGGTGACGACGGACCTCCGCCTCAACGAACCGCGCTATGCCTCGCTGCCCAACATCATGAAGGCGAAGAAGAAGCCGATCGCCGAGTCAACGCCGGCCGATCACGGGGTCGATGTCGCGCCGCGGCTCTCCATACTCAAGACGAGCGAGCCGCCGACACGCTCGGCCGGCATCAAGGTCGGCGATGTCCCCGAGCTCGTCTCGAAGCTCGATGCCGCAGGAGTTCTCGCATGACGACCCTCGTTCTGGCCGATGTCGGCTCCGGCAAGCTCGGCGATGCCACCGCGAAGGCGCTGACCGCCGCGCTCGCGATGGGCGCGCCGGTCCATGTATTGGTCGCCGGCGAAGGGATCGAGGCAGCTGCCAAGCAGGCGGCGGCACTCGAGGGCGTCGAGAAGGTGCTGACCGCCGACGCGCCGGTCTATGGCAACGCCATGGCCGAGCCCCTGTCCGCGCTGCTCGTCGCGCTCGCCAAGGACTACGACGCGATCGTCGCGCCCTCGACGGCGGCGACGAAGAACGCGATGCCGCGCGCCGCCGCGCTGCTCGACGTGATGCAGGTGTCCGACATCTCGAAGGTCGTCTCCTCCGACACGTTCGAGCGGCCGATCTATGCCGGCAACGCGATCCAGACGGTGCAATCGAAGGACGCGAAGAAGATCGTGACCGTGCGCGCCGCCTCGTTCATCGCGACCGGCGCGGGTGGTGCCGAGGCGCCGATCGAAGCCGTCGGTGCCGGGGTCGAGGACACGGGCCTCTCGGCCTTCAAGAGCGACGAGCTGGTCGCCTCCGAGCGGCCCGAGTTGACCGGCGCCAAGATCGTCGTCTCGGGCGGTCGCGCCGTCGCCAATGCCGACAATTTCACCAACGTCATCGTGCCGCTGGCCGACACGCTCCATGCGGCGGTCGGTGCTTCACGCGCGGCCGTGGACGCGGGCTACGCGCCGAACGATTGGCAGGTCGGGCAGACCGGCAAGATCGTCGCGCCCGACCTGTATATCGCGGTCGGCATCTCGGGCGCCATTCAGCATCTCGCCGGCATGAAGGATTCGAAGATCATCGTCGCCATCAACAAGGACGAGGAGGCACCGATCTTTCAGGTTGCCGACTACGGCCTTGTTGGCGATCTCTTCAAGATCGTGCCCGAGCTCACCGAGGCGCTTGCCAAGAAGGGCGGGTAGGCGTCTCTTCAACTATCGGCGTCATGGTGAAAGAGGCGGAGATCGCCCGAGGCCCAACCAGGTTTGGACGTGATGGAAATCGCAAAGATCGGCGTCATCGGCGCCGGGCAGATGGGGTCTGGCATTGCCCAGGTCTGCGCGCTCGCCGGCATCGAGGTGCTCGTCAACGATGTCACCGAGACGAAGACGCGGGCGGGGGTCGACGCGATCGCGGCGAGCTTCGGCAAGCTCGTGGACAAGGGCCAGATCGACGCGAGCCAGAGCAGGGCCGCCCTGGCGCACATCGCGCCCGCGCCTGATCTCGCGGCGTTCGGCGATTGCGATCTCGTCATCGAGGCCGCTTCCGAGAACGAGGAGGTCAAGCGCAAGATCTTCGCGATGGTCTGCCCGCATCTGAAGCCCGAGGCGATGCTGGCCTCGAACACGTCGTCGATCTCGATCACCCGGCTCGCGTCCTCGACCGACCGGCCGGAGCGGTTCATCGGCATCCATTTCATGAACCCGGCCTTCAAGATGCAGCTCGTCGAGCTGATCCGCGGCATCGCGACGGAGGACGTGACCTACGAGGCCGCGAAGGCGCTGATCGCCCGTCTCGGCAAGACCTCGACGGTGTCGGAGGATTTCCCGGCGTTCATCGTCAATCGCATCCTACTGCCGATGATCAACGAGGCGATCTACACGCTCTACGAGGGCGTCGGTTCGGTCGAGGCGATCGACACCGCGATGAAGCTTGGCGCAAACCATCCGATGGGCCCGCTCTCGCTCGCCGACTTCATCGGCCTCGATACGCTGCTGTCGGTGATGCAGGTGCTGCACGAGGGCCTGGCGGATCCGAAGTATCGCCCCTGCCCATTGCTGGTGAAGTACGTCGAAGCCGGATGGCTCGGCCGCAAGACGCAGCGCGGCTTCTACGACTATCGGAGCGGCACACCGATCCCGACGCGGTAGCGCATAAGTCGGCTCAGCAAGGGCGATCGCGGGGATTGCGGTTGGGCGACGCCTCCCGCAGCTTTTCGATGTAGGCGACCACGGCGGCGCAGACTTCGCGCGTCTCGAGCGTCGTCAGTGTGCCCCCGCCGACCGACAGCATGGCCAACAGCTCGATATGCGGCGAATCGAGGCCGTGCACCCGACCCGGCAGCGCCGGGATGCCGTTGACTGTCGGCTTCGTCGGTGGCCGTCCGCTTCTGTGGTCCGTCACACCAAGCCTCCGCGATCGCTGGTCAAATTATTTGCGCCTGATCGTCGCCCGTCAACTGGGACGCGAGCTTGCGGCCTCGGTGTGCTGCCGTCAGCAAATCGCCTGCCGTTCGGGTCTTCGAGATCGGCTCGGTTGCGACGATGCCCGTGAGCTTTCTTCCGCTCACGCAAGTCAAGCGACGCTGACGATTGCGGTCTATGCAGTCATTGTTCGCTGCCTAAATAACAGCTTTCTGCCTCGTCTGTTTGTGGCCCAGTACTTGCTCATTTGTGGGTGTCCGCGAGCGGGCGTGCAACATAAAACGCAACTATTTCTGCCCAGCAACCCGCTCCGACGGAGACGTGAACCCGTTCGCGCGCTCGGAGCCTTGTTCACAGGAGCCGCAATGTCATTTGATCCAAGAGCCGAAACTGGCATTCCCACCGAGCCCTGCGGGTCGCTGCCGCGGCCGATCAAGCTCCAGACGGCGTTCGCCGCCTACGATGCCGGCGAAATCACCAAGAAAGATCTCGAGACGGAGCAAGAGATCGCGATCAAGGATTCGATCGAGAAATTCGAAGCCACAGGGTCCCCGATCATCGCCGATGGCGAGCAGTGGTGGTCGAGCTTCGCCACCTATCCCTTCATGACGAGCATGGCCGGCACCGGCCTCAATTCGTGCTGCGGCCCCGGCGGCCAGACCTTTGCGCTGTTCCCCGACGGCCATTACAAGTCGATGCCCAAGCTCGTCGGCGGGCCGTTCCAATACAACGAATATGCCGCGGATGCCCTGGCGAAGTCGATCAAGTTCGCCAAGAAGCCGATGAAGCAAGCCGTCATCGCGCCTTCGATGTTGTCGCTACTGCTGCCGCTGCATGTGAAGATCCCCGATTATTCGCGTGAGCAGTTCGAGGCCGACCTGGTCAACGAGTGCGAGAAGGACGTTCGCAAGGCGTTTGCCGCCGGTGCCGCCCGTGTCACGATCGACTTCACGGAGGGGCGACTGTCCTTGAAGAAGGACGCGCGCAATCCTTGGACGGACGCCGGCCTGCTGCCGCACTTCATCGAGCTGATCGCCACGGTCGTCGACCGGTTCACGCCCGAGGAACGCGTCAACATCGGCGTTCACACCTGCGCCGGCAGCGACGCGGACTCGAACCACAGCGGCGAAGTGCCCTATGCGAGCCTGCTACCTGCCTTGTTCTCGATCAATGCCGGCTATTTCACCATCCAGGCTGCCTGTGAGACCGACAAGGAGGCAACCTACAAGATGATCGGCGAGGGTGTCCGCAAGGACGCCAATGGCGTTCTGCCGATGTATTACGTCGGTGTCATCTGGTGCCAGAACCCGAAGGTGGAAACGCCCGAGGAGGTCTGCGAGGCCCTGATCGCGGCGTCGAATTACATTCCAAAGGAGCAGCTCGCCTCGACGGATGATTGCGGCTTCTCGCCGTTCGCCATCGACAAGAAGCCCGCTTACGGCTCGCCGGACTTCGCACGCGAGATCGCCTTCAAGAAGATCAAGGCGCGCGTCGACGGAACGAAGATGGCCGCCGAAAAGCTCGGCATCCACTAAGCTTGATCCTCCCCGGTCGTCGGATCAGTCGCAGGCCGGAGAGAAGACCTTCTGCAGCATGGACTTTGCCCGTTGGCTTGCGCCAGCGGGCATCGTCTTTACTTATTTTCTAGACACACATGAATTGCACCGGGTTCGGGACGTCGGAACTCAACTCTTCACAACTTTTCGGATTGCGCGTGAAGCCACGCATGGCCGGCCGCACAAGCGAGAGAGGTCCCACCGAACCGCCGAGGTCCGACATGGATATCGGTTGCCTGACGGGTGCGATCGACATGCTCACCAAGGCGATCGACCGACTGGATCGGGGGGCGGCGACTCTTTGCTCCGACGCAAGATCCGACTTCCGGCTTTTGTTAGGCGCGCTGATCGCCTCGACCCTGGGTCCTGCCGGCCTGATCGCGAAATCCGCTCGTTGGTTCTGAGCCCACGCTTAGAGCTCGCCCTCCGACGAGATCGCGTCGCTGCGTGGACGCTCCGGGCGCGGGGTATGAGCCCCATTATTCGACTGACCGCGCTCGACCTGCGCGCGTGAGGCGGGCGGGCGGGCGCCTGCCGGCCAGCCCTCACGCTGGCGCGCCCGATCTCCATCTGTCTCCTCGGTCTGATCGTGGAACAGCATGACCTGGGTGGGATAAGGCATGTCGATGCCGGCCACGGTCAGGCCGTCGCGGATCGCCGCGATCATACGTCCCCTGGCCAACACGACGGCGATACGCGTCGAGTCCGACCACCACCGCACGCGCAGATTGACGGAGGATCCGGCAAGGTCCCACGGGATCACCTCGGGGGCCGGCTGGTGCTTGATGCCCTCGAGACCGTCGAGCGCCTCGAGGATCGCGCTGCGCGCCGCCTCGATGTCATCGCCGTAGCCGATGCCGACATCGTAGCTCGAGCGCACGATCGGAAACGCCGTGTTGACGGTGACGGCCTGCGTGTAGAGGTCGCTGTTGGGGATGACCACGCGACGGCCGTCGTAGGTCTTGATCGAGGTCGCGCGGGCCTGGATGTGCTCGACAGTCCCCTCGAAGGCGCCGACGACGATCTGGTCGCCTCGTCGGAACGGCTGCCGGAGCAAGATGAGGAGCCCGGCAAACCAGTTCTGCAGAATGTCCTTGAAGGCGAAGCCGATCGCCACGGATCCGATCCCGAGCGTCGCAAGCGCGTCCCCCGGCTTGACCGACGGAAAGATGATCGTGGCCGCGACCAACAGGCCGAGCCCGATCGCGCCCCAACGCACGAAGCCGCCTAGCAGGTCGCCGAGATCGAGTTGCTGGCGGGGATGGAAGACGCGCTTGACCGCGCGCTCGGCGAGCCACGCCCCGAACGCGAATGCGCCGAGAACGACGAGCCCAACGACGATGTTCGGCAGCAGGAGGACGAAGCTCTGAAAGATGTAGACGAGCTTCTGCGCGAGCAGATCTTCGGCGTTACCCATTCGGCCTCTCGTCGGCGCTCAACGCCCGCGGTAGCTCAGCAGCCGCAGGATCAGCCAGACGGGAATGACGATCGCCGCACCAGCAACGATGTAATTGCCGAAGTCGCGCATCGAGCGGAAGCCGAGCGCGTAGAGCCGGTTGAGCAGACTCGACAGCTCGTCGAAAACGTCGGCTGGCCGAATGTCGAGCCACATCAACAGCGCGCCGACCAGGAAGGAGACGATGACCAGCCGCACAAGGACCGCAGCCGGCGAGCCGCCGAGGAAGCGGCGGACCGGCGTCTCGTCCTGCTGCTGCCGCCAGCGGGCGGTGCTTTGTGCCCAGTAGCGAGGCGGCTCGGTCTGCGGCGGATGATCGGTCACGATGAACTAATCCGAGGGTTTCTCGTCACCCCAACGCGCGGGGTCCGCCGAAGATGCACGGCACTCCGTCAGCGCCGCTCAGCTCGCGGCGGCGTCGCGCGAGAAACGACCCTGGTCGATTTTCGACACGGCGATCACCGCCTGGGTCCGGCTGTCGACGCCGAGCTTCTGCAGGATCGCGGACACGTGGGCCTTCACCGTCGCCTCCGAGACCTTCAGCTCGTAGGCGATCTGCTTGTTGAGCAGACCCTGTGACAGCATCATGAGCACGCGCAGCTGTTGCGGCGTCAGGCTCGCCAGACGGCGCATCATGTCGGCGACGACGGCATCGGCCGGCAACGCCAAATCGAGGTCGTCCGGGGCCCAGATCTCGCCGGCGAGGATCATGCGGATGGCGGCCCGCATGTCGTCGACCTCGGTGCTCTTCGGGATGAAGCCCGCCGCGCCGACCTCGATGCAACGGCGCATGATGGTGCGGTCCTCGCAGGCCGAGATGACGACGACAGGAACCTCGGGATGCTGCGATCGCAGGTAGAGCAGGCCCGAGAAGCCGCTCACACCCGGCATCGTCAGATCGAGCAGGATCAGATCGACCGGGGCGCCGCGCGCCAGCTCGGCGCTGAGCGAAGGCAGGTCGCCGGCCTCGCGCACCTCGGCACCGCCGACGGCCGAGCAAACCGCCTGGCGCAATGCGCCGCGCACCAGCGGGTGGTCATCCGCGATGATGATATGGATCGTCTCAGTCGTTGTCTTTTCCGCTTCGAGCAGCATGGTCACAACAGATCCTCCGGTCCCGCCCCACTCGACAAGTCGAGGTCTCGACTAGTGCGCACTGAGATCGGCCTCAGCGCGTTAACCTCCCGTGAACGGGTTCTATAGGTTTCGTTTACGTTGGTACGTGGCTTTCGAACTCGCTTCGAGCGCAGCTGATTATTTCATCGCAATCGTCGTCTGTGTACTCGACCTTATTACGAGGGCGAGACGCTGTTTGCTTGCGCATGGGCCAAGCGATCCGCCTGCCGATGCAGCAAGCCTGTACGATGCGGGCAGGGCCGCGTCAACTTTTGTGTATAAATTTCCCACGCGGAACCTGGCCGATTGCGGGCGTCGACCAGACAGCGGCTATTTGACGATGCGCAGGGTGCGGGGCGTCCTGCTTTCGTAGGCGTCCGGCGCGGATTTCGGCGCCACGTTCATCGCTGGCGCGAGCCCCGGATTGATCTGATCCGGCGAGAGCGGGTGATTGGCCTCGTCGATTGGCAGCTTCGTCACGGACCCACCCGGCCGGTTGTCGAACTCGCGGCAGGCTCGATCAAGCGGCGGCCCGAGCCGAAAGAATGCGAGCACATCGGCCTTTGCCGCCTGCACCTGCGGCGCGAACCCTGTGTCGTCCGGCGTGCGGACGCGGACGGTCGCGGTCAGACCGCTCGCCAGAAGCAGCCCCGGCGGGACCACATCGATATGGACCCGAATGGGCACGCGCTGGGCGAGACGCACCCAGGTGTACACGGGATTGACGTCGGGCAGCCCCTGCGTGCTCGAGGTTGCGTCGGAGACGCTGATGCCGCGACCGAAGCTCTGGACGTGTCCGATGACGGGGCGCGCGAAGCCCATCAGCTTGGCCTCGACGACGTCGCCGACGCAGATGCGCGCCAGCTTCGTTTCCTCGAAATAGCCGTCGATCCAGAACGAGTCCGAATCAATGACGGAGAGATTCGCCGAACTCGTGCTGGCGTAGTCACCGACCCGCAGTGTCAAGTTGGTGATGTAACCGTTGACTGGACTTCGCACATTCGTGCGCTTCAAGTTGACTTCGGCTTGCGCGAGCTGGACCTGTGCATTCGCGAACATTGCCTGCGCCTGCGCGGCGGTGCCGGCGAACTGCTGCTTCTCCTCGACCGACGCGGCGAGGCTGGTCAGCGACTGCCGGCGTTGCGCCTCCGTCTGCTTCACCTGGAGGTCCGCCGCGCGCATTTGGACCTGGGTTTGAGCGGAATCGACGGAGACCCGAAAATCGAATGGATCGATGATATAGAGGACGTCGCCCTTGCGGACGATCTGGTTGTCGATCACGTTCAGCTGGACGATCTGACCCGACACCTGCGGCGCGATGTTGGCGACGAGCACGCGAACGCGGCCGTCACGGGTCCAAGGCGACGATACATAATACTGATAGATCAGCGCCACCGCCACGGCGGTGAGCGCGAGCACGACCGCTGTCGCGGCCCAGCGGCGCAGCCGAACCCACCATCGAATGCGCTGGACCGCCATTCGTGCTTCCTCTCAGTAGATCATCATGACCGTCGCCAGAATGACGACGTAGAGACAAACCGCGATCAGCGACGGGTTCGCGAAGATCTTCTCCAGCGGAATGCGCCGGAGCAATGGGCGCAAAAGGAAGAAGATCACGAGAGCGATCACCGCCTGCGGCACGAATGGAGCCAGCAGGACACCCCCCATCGCGAACTCAGGGAAGCCGTGCGTCATGATGGAAGCGCGCTGCGCAGATGCCGGAAGGCGGGAGCGCGCGCGCGACAGAGGCCGGCGGCGAACGCGAGGTCGCTGATCGCGGTTGCGCGCGCTTCGAGATCGGCGCCGGCATGGTCGGCGCTGGCTATAGCCAGCGCCGCGTCGTCGAGGGCGGCGTGGTCGAGGCTCGCCAACGCATCGCGCGCGCTTGAAAGCGTCGCCGCGTCGAGCCGCAGCTTGTTGAGCGCGTCGTGCGCGCGGACCGCGACCATCGAATAGTTCGAGA
This sequence comes from uncultured Lichenihabitans sp., assembly GCA_965214415.1. Lineage (GTDB taxonomy): Bacteria > Pseudomonadota > Alphaproteobacteria > Rhizobiales > Beijerinckiaceae > RH-AL1. Next base: position 2,471,525 of record CBDCBQ010000003.1, on the reverse strand, counting down.
GCGTCAGAAGGTAGCCGAGGCGCCAGGCCTGAGCCGACGGCGTGCCGATCCTCAGCTGCGACAGCGCCACCAGGCGATCCGCGGCGAGATAGCGGATCTTGTCGACCGGCAGCTTTCCCCGCCCTTCCGCGGCCTCGATGACATCCCGGCGCGCGTGATTGACGAGCCAGCGGCGGCGCTCCTTGTCGGTCGTCGCCGGCAGCGCGAACAGGATCAGCCCGAACAGCAGAACGCCGGCACACGATAGGATCGCCGTGTAGAGGAAGGTCTGCGGGTTGTAGCTCTGCGGGTTCGACGGCGGGAAGAGAACCGGCAGGTAGACCAGCATCAGGAAGCCGAGTCCGGCCGTCTTGGGCCTTACGCTGAGCAACGCCGCGAAGAAGATCGCCGGCGCCATGCCGATCGCGAGCAGTGGGAAGGCGTCGGCGCCGTCGAGGATGACGAACTCGGTGATCCCGGCCACCACGACGGTGCAGGGGATCGCGATCATCGCGCCTTTCTGAAACTCCCGAATGTTGGGCCGCGTGGCGCCGAGCCCGGCGAAAATCCCGACCTGCGCGTAGGAGACGGCAGTCTCCGGCCAGCTCGAGTAGACGAGGATCGCGCCGGCGACCACGACGCCGATGAAAACGTAGAGGGCCTTGCGCCGGGCCTCTTCTGGATCGCGGTGGCTCGGCAGCGATTCGATCGGCCGCTCCGGCGGACGCGCCGCCTCCATCGCGTCGAGTTCGTCGGCGGCGAGCCGTCGCGCGCGGGCGAGCCGCTCGGCGCAGCGCAGTTGCATGATCCGCCGGGGCACGGTGTCGGGGCGCGCGAGTTCGGTGCGCAGCATGCTGTCCAACTTTTGGTGGTCATCTACCTCCAGCGCGGCGCGGACCTCGTCCCTGGGAAGGTCGGGATAAGCCTTCGAGATTGCGGCGAAGGCGCGAGAAAGAGAGAGCGCGCCGATCATGGCGACGCTGGCGCTGTTGGCGGCATTGCGGCGGGCCACACCGGACGGCGCCTCGCTGGGGAGCGTCTCCACGTCGAGCCGCAACCCGACGATTTTCGCGACCAGCTTGACGGTGCGCTCTGGACCAGGACCGTCGCCCGACAGATGTTCGGCGACGATCTCACGCGTCTCGGCGAGCGCCGCGCGTAAACGCTGGCGCACGGTGGGGTAGACGTCGGGGGCCGCGAAGACGTCGTTGACGAGGGCGACCGAGGCGATGCCGAGCGAGACAACGGCAAGGCGCGCCGTCGCGGAATCGAAGACAGACTGCGGCGCGTCGATGTTGATCACGGCGATGATCGCCACCGTATAGCCGGATAAGACGGCGCCATAAGCGCGGTTGCCATCGTAGCAGGAGGCGACATAGACAGCGAGACCCAGCCAGGCCGCGTAGGCGACGATAAACAGGTCACGCGACTGCGTGAAGATGCCGGTGATGGCGATCGCCGCGGTGCAGCCGATGATTGTCGCGGCGAAGCGAAAGATCGCCTTGCGGAACGCTTGGCCGCGCCGCGGCTGGGCAAGGATCGCCACCGTCACGGCCGACGACGAGGCGTCGTCGAGCTGAAGCCAAAAGGCCGCCGCGAGCGCCAGCATCATGGCGATCCAGACACGGCAGGCGAACGCCCATTCGCTGAGTGGGATGCCGGCGAGGCGCGCGGGCTCGGGCATGTTGATGGCGGGGGCCGTGTCCGACATCAGGTTCTCGCTGGCTCCCACGGCGGCCCAAGTCCAGGGTCGCCCGCACCGCTAACACCGGATAACCAGCAGCTTGTCAAAGCATACGTCGGATTTAAATAGACTTCACGCGATCACAAGTCTTTTTTGATGTAAAGTGTCGCGCGATGATACGGCAGGCCACTCCTATTACTACGGCTTGCGCCCATGAGACGCCCACAGGAAAATTGCAATGTTGATATAAGCTACTTATTATGGTCGCCGGCTGGGGCGTGTCGATTGTGCAAACGTCCGTGTGCCAGTTGACATGACGTTGTCCGGAGCCGCATGGGGCGGCTGCGCAAGCAGGCTGGTCGTGACGAGATTGTCGATGCCGCGTCCTGCCGGTCAATGCAAGACGGGGCATCGCCGCAACCTATGACGGACGACATCGACCGCCTGATCGATCGCGATCAGCTCAAGGTGCTGATCACCATCGTCGAGGCCCGCAGCTTCAGTGCCGCCGCGCTTGCGTTGGGCGTCAGCCAACCATCGATCAGCCAGCAGGTGAAGCGGATTGAAAGGATGGTCGGCCGGACCTTGTTCCGTCGAACGCGGATCGGCGTCGAACTGACCAGCGACGGCGAGGCGGTAGTCATCTACGCGCGCGCCATGCTCGCGCTGACGGCCGATCTTAAGCAGCACCTGCGGCAGACGACAGGCACGATGAACATCAGCGTCGGAATGTCCGAGGATTTCAGCCGCACCGCGCTCCCCGTCGTGCTCGGGCTCTTCATGCGCTCGCACCCAAATGTCGAGATGCGAATCATATCCGGCCACTACGATATGTTGGCGGCCGCCGCCGACACCCGCGCGGTCGACCTCGCCGTGATGCGCCGAACCGCGCATCTCCCCAACGCGACGCCGCTCTGGACCGCGGAGCTGGCTTGGAACGGGAGCCCGAGCCTCGTCCTGCCGATCGCCGATCCCGTCCCGCTCGTGCTGCCGATGGCGCCAAGCCCCATGCGCGACGTCTTGATCGAGACCTTGCGCGCGCATGGGCGGACGTGGCGTGTTCCGTTCGAGAGCATCAGCCTCACGAGTCTCGAGGCCGCTCTCCAGGCAGGGATAGGGGTATGCGCCGGGCCGCGAAGCATGCCGCTCGTCGGTGTCACGCAGTTCGACGAGACCAGCGGCTTACCGCCATTGCCGCCCGCGGAGTTTGTGATGGTCGAGCCGGTATCGACCGCGAGCGTCGCGATCATGGCTTTCGCCGAGGTCTTGCGCGAGGCCGCGATATCGAGCTTCGCTCGGCCGGACGCGGGTGCATGGCAGATGTAGGCGCGCCCGCCTTCCCCGGTGGCGGCATTTGCGGTATGCGGACGGCGACGCAGACGAGCAGCCGCAAGGTCCCATGACCCATTCCACCCTCGACGACGCGCCCAGCCTAGCCGACCCGACCAATCAAGCTTTCGCCGGTCCGGCCGCGCGGCACAGGTCGGTGGCGGTCGTCGTTGGGGCAGGCGAGGGCGCTGTCCAGGTCGGTGGCGGCGCGCCGATCGTCGTCCAGTCGATGACGAACACGGATACGGCCGACATCGACGCGACGGTGCGCCAGGTCGCAAATCTTGCCCGAGCCGGCTCGGAGATGGTGCGCATCACTGTCGACCGCGACGAGGCGGCGGCGGCGGTGCCGAAGATCAAGGAGCGGCTGGCCCGCATCGGCTGCAACGTGCCGCTGATCGGCGACTTCCACTACATCGGCCACAAGCTGCTGACCGACCATCCGGCCTGCGCCGAGGCACTCGACAAGTACCGTATCAACCCCGGCAACGTCGGCTTCAAGGCCAAGCGCGACACCCAGTTCGCGACGATCGTCGAGAAGGCGATCCAGTACGGCAAGACCGTGCGCATCGGCGCCAACTGGGGTTCGCTCGACCAAGAGCTGCTCACGCATTTGATGGACGAGAACGCCAAGCTCGAAAAGCCGGCCGACATGGGCGCGGTGACGCGCGAGGCGATGCTGCAGTCGGCACTTCTCTCGGCTCAGCGCGCCGAGGAGATCGGCCTTGGCAAGGACCGCATCATCCTGTCCGCCAAGGTCTCGGCGGTGCAGCAGCTGATCGCCGTCTACCAGATGCTGGCGGCGCGCTGCGACTACGCGCTGCACCTCGGCCTGACCGAGGCCGGCATGGGCTCGAAGGGCATTGTCGCGTCTTCGGCGGCGCTCGGCATTCTTTTGCAACAGGGCATCGGCGACACGATCCGCGTCTCGCTGACGCCCGAGCCCGGCGGCGATCGCACGGTGGAAGTGAAGGTCGCCCAAGAAATCCTGCAGACGATGGGGTTCCGAACCTTCGTGCCGCAGGTGGCGGCGTGCCCTGGCTGCGGGCGCACCACCTCGACCGTGTTCCAGGAGCTGGCGCGGGATATCCAGGATGACATCGTCAAGTCGATGCCCGAGTGGAAGACGCGCTACCCCGGTGTCGAGATGCTCAACGTCGCGGTGATGGGCTGCATCGTCAACGGGCCGGGTGAATCGAAGCACGCCGACATCGGCATCTCGTTGCCCGGCACCGGTGAGACGCCGGCCGCGCCGATCTTCATCGACGGCAAGAAGGGTCCGACGCTGCGCGGCGACAACATCGTCGGCGAGTTCAAGACGCTGCTCGAGGAGTACATCGAGAAGCGCTTTGGCGCAGGGGCGAGCAAAAGCGCCGCCGAGTAGCCAAGCGCATGATCGAGGGCCACGGATTGCGCTCCACCCGAGCTTTGTTTTTCGCAGGCGCTTGCGTCGGCTTTTGGCTGGCGTTTCCTCCGATATCGAGCGCCCTTTCGCCGCCGAACGAGGCCAGCGCCGAGCGGGCGGAAAGTGTCTGCGAAATCACGGCGAAGGAATTCAACCTCAAAGGCAAGGCCCTCGAGAAGTCGGTCCAAGCGTGCATGGCGACCGACAGCCCGAACCTCGCCTATTGGGAAACCTGCCGTACGAAGGGCCGCCACCAAAGCCTGCGGCACCGGAAGCTTCGCGACTTCGTCGCCTTCTGCATGAGCCGTCGCCAGTAGCCGCCAGCGCTACTTGATGTCCGGCGTTAGCGGGTTGTTCAAGAATCCATAATCCGTCTCGCGCTCGGTGAGCGCGCGCTCGTGACGCTTGGTTTGGCGGCAGACGAGATAATCGTGCGTGCCGGGCCTAAGGCCGTAGCTGCGGCACACCGCGTCGTCCTGCGGGAAGGCGGCGAGCGCCGAGCCTCGCGGAAAGCAATCATGCTCGGCGATGCCAAGCGCGCAATCACGCGGGTCGCAGCCGCCCGCGAGCAGGGCGAGGGCGCAAAGTAGCGCGAGGCGCGGCGCGACGCGGTGCATCTTCAGCGCGGATGCTTGGCTTCCCAGTCCTTCATCATCGCGATCTCCTTGTCTTGCGCGCTGACGATGTCCTGGGCGAGCGTCTTCAGCTCGATATCTTTGCCGTACTGCAGCTCCGCCTTCGCCATATCGACGGCGGCCTGGTGGTGCGGCAGCATCATGCGCACGAAGTCGGCGTCCGTGTCGCCGGTCGGCATGTTCTCGTGCATTCCCACCATCATGTCGCGCATCGCGCCAACAAAGGCCTTGTCGGCAGGGGTCTGGGGATCCGCCATCTTCATCTGGCCCTGCATCGTCTGCGCGGCGAGCGGGGTCGCGGCGAGCACGGCGGCGGCAAACGCGATGGCCGCGAACCCGATGGCGTCGATTTGGCGTTTCACGAGGGCTCCTTCCGGCCAGGAGCCCAGTGTCTAGCACACGACGGACGCGTCGAGCCTTCAAAACACCGCGACGCCGCTTCTGTTCAGTGTCGCGGCAAGATGGTCGAGCGCCCGCGCTCGCAGCTTGTAGAACGTCGCCGGCGCCCAGCCCTTCTCGCGGCACAGGGCGCGCAGCGAACGTCGGCGCGCGATGCGCAGCGCCCAGAGGCTGGTGACGAGGGCGAGGCCCGGATCGAGCGCGCGCAGATCCCGTAGCCATTCGAGGACGCGGTCCATCCGATCGATCTCGTGGCCGCTCGGGCGCAGCGACAGCGCGTTGCGCAGCTCCTCGCGCGCGCGCCGTTCCACCTCTGGAAGCTCGGCTTGCGCGATCTGGTCCGCCCATTCGACGCGGTGACGCGGCCAGTGGTTGCCGGGCTCGCGCGGACCCTTCGTGCGCGGCAGGCGATCCAGCGTGCGAAATGCATCGACGAGGCGCTGGCCGACGTGCTCCGCCGTCCAGGAGGTCGGGACATCGCCGGGCGGGGTGACGTCCAGGGGCTCGAAGGGCTCGAGGCTCATGTCATTCACCGTCATCGAGAATGTTGTCGATCAAGCCGTCGTCCGAGCCCGCCGCGACCAGCAGGAGCCTGACCAGCTCCTCGCGCGTCACGGCACGGCGGGCCGCGGCCGCCTCGTAGCGGCGCGCGACATGGGGCGGCAGACGTGTGGGAGACGCCGTCTCGCGAAATGCCAGGCCGAAGCGTCGTGCCTGGCGGTGCACGTTGCCGGTCGTCGAGGCGATCAGGGGGTCGCCGGCGACGCGACTGGCGTCGAGACCTCGGCCGATCAGGAAGCCGAGGCGGGCTACGCGGGAGGCCGGCCAGCGGCCGAGAGCGGGGGAGGCGGTGGCTTCGATCATTCCTCGAATATAGGTAGAAATACCTTAGTGTCAACGGTCAACTTACCGGATGAAGGGACGTGATCTATCGGTCATTCTACCGATATGGAACTGAAGGATGTCCTCGAGCGGATCGAGAGCCGGCTGAGAGCCCTCGACTTATCCGCCCACGCCGCCTCGCTGGCCGCGAAGAAGCCCGACGCCATCCGCAATTTGCGGCGGGCGGTGCTAAACGGTGATCGCCGCGGCGTGACCACCGAGACGCTGAACGCGCTGGCGCCGGTGCTTGAAACCTCGGTGGCCTGGCTGGTCGAAGGCGCCGGCGCGACATCGGCTCGGACGACGCTCCGCGTTGTCGGTCGCATCGGCGCGGGCGCCGAGATCCGGCCGGAATTCGAGCAGATCCCGCCGGAAGGCCTCTACGAAGTCGATCTCGCCCTGCCGCTGCCGGAGGACTCGGTCGCCTTCTCCGTCGAGGGCGACAGCATGTGGCCGCGCTACAATGCCGGCGACGTCGTTATCTGCGACGAGCGCGAGCACGACCCGCAGGCGATCGCCGGCCTCGAGGCCGCGGTCCGCACCGGTGACGGCAAGCGCTACCTGAAGACGATCCGCCGCGGCGCCGTCCTGGGAACCTACGATCTCGAGAGCCACAACGCGCCGCCGATCCGCAACGTCACCATCGAATGGGCGGCGCCGATTCTGATGATCCTGCCAGGCAACCGCTGGGCGGGGCCTCGGATCGCAAGGTAATAATACCTTTACTTAGGCAAAACTACCGGTAATATCCAGGCTCTCAGTGAGGGCCAATGACTATGCACGTCACCCAATTCGACGATCCCGACTTCACAGCCGCGGCGCATCGGGCGGCCTGTCACCTTGTCAAGACGCGGGCGCGCCATTACGCGCGGCGGCCGATGATGCTCGAAACGCTCCATCCTGGCCTTTCGACGGCGCCCGCGCGAACGCTCGTCGCCATCGCGGAGCACCTGGTCGACCGCGAGGCCCGCTCGCCCCGCCGGTGGTTCGGCTTCGGCGGCGAGGTCAATCTCGTGAACGCCCGCGCCGCGCTTCTGCTCGGGCGCGCGCTGCGTCGCGCCACGCCAATGTGAGACCTTTTAAGCCGCCATGAGTGGCCACAGCAGCCGGCCGTCGAATACGAACACCAGCGTCCCGTCCGCGGCGTGGCCGGTGTTCTCGGTCAGCACGATGCCCCAATTTGATCGTCCGGCCCGGCGAAGACCGGTGATCTTCAGGCCGTAGGTGACGCTCTCTCCGGCATGAACGGGGCGCAGCCAGCGCATGTTGACGAGGCCCGGCGACGGGCCACCCACCGCAGCCGGCAGGCCTGCCTCCGCGCGCGCCGCGCCCGAGCGCTGGCGCGCCGCTATGTAGTGCTTCATCCAAAAGGCGGCGGTCTGCCAGCCCGACGCGATGAGGCCGCCGAACTGGCTCGTCCTCGCCGCCTCCTCGTCGAGATGGAAATATTGTGGATCGTATAGCGTGGCGAAGCTCGTAATGAGGTCCGCGGTAAAACGCTGCGTCCCGAACGTGCTCGAAAGGCCGATCGACAGTTCGTCGAAGAAGGCGGTGAGCAGCAAGTCCGCGGGCGGGAGCGGAGGTAACGAGCCGGGCCCCTCCGCCGGCGGCAATCCCGATCTTGCCGGCGGCGCCGACGCCATGTCGCGTTTCTGCACGATGACCGGCGAGCGCTGCGTCATGACCGTCTCGCTGGCGGCGTTTTTCATCTCGAGCGCGAAGGTCACGAACCCGCGGTCTGGCCGGGAGGCCGATTCGCGTTTGCCGGTGGCGGTCGCTTCGAGCGTGAGGGTGTCGCCGGGGCGCACCGGCCTCGGCCAGCGGACTTCGTCGACGCCAGGGCTTCCCATCGAGGCGACGCGGCAAAGCAGCCCATCATAGAGGAGCCGCATGCCGAGCGCGCTGGTCTGCCAGCCGGAGGCCGCGAGGCCGCCGAGCAGCGACTCGCGACCGGCCTGCTCGTCGAGATGGAATGGCTGGGGATCGTATGTTCGCGCGAAGGCGACGATCGACTCGCGTGTCAGCGTGACCGGCTCGGACCGCACGCTGAGACCAGGCTCGATATCCTCGAACGTCAGAAGCGCCATGCACGTCTGAATCCATGCCGTGTCGACGCCTGTCAACCGGCGCGGCCGGTGATATCCCGCGGGCGGTGATCCCTAATAGGGCGGCGTCTGCCTCGCCCGCTGCGCCGTCGCGGCGTCCGCCCACCAGCGGAGATCGTCGGCGAACCTGCCGAAGGCGCGGTCGAGCGCCTCGCCGCCGTCGCCGAGCGGCTTGGCGTCGCGGTCGAGGGTTTGCCCGATCGAGCCGACCGCGAGCGCGCTCGAGACGACGACCATGCCCATCTCTGACAGGATGCCGTGCCAGGCGACAGCGGCGCGCACGCCGCCGAGGCGGCCGGCGGAATAGCTGGCGATCGCCGCTGGTCGCCAGAACCATTCCTCGAGAAAGTGGTCGGTGAGGTTTTTCAGTCCTGGCTGAACGCCCCAATTGTACTCGCCGACGATGAACACGAAGCCGTCGGCCGCTCGGATCCTGGCCGCGAGATCCGCCATGGCGGCCGGCGCCTCGCCGGGCGCGTACTCCTTGTGCATGCGATCGAGCAGCGGCAGTCCGACGGCCTTGGCATCGACCAGCTCCGCCTCGTCGCCGCGTGCCCGCAGGCCGGCGATGACGTAGTCCGCGAGCCGGATGCCCATGCGATCCGACCGATAAGACCCGTAGAAGACGAGGATCATGGACCAACCCTTGACGCTGACGGGCCCAGCCGATCCCGCGCGGGCTGGTTTGTCAAACACAAAGGGCATCGTCATTGCGATCGCAGCGAAGCGACTTCGGAGCCGCGCGGGGGGCTCTGGGTTGCTTCGCTGCGCTCGCAATGACGTTCAAGGCATCCGTTTGCAGACGCGTCACTTGCCGGCGAGGGCCGCCGGCTCGACGATCCGTTTGGCCTCGGACAATTGGCCATCGGCGCCGTATCGCAGCACGATGACCCAGTCGTAGACGTCCTCCGGCCATTCGCCATCCGGCAGCAGCGTGGTCGGGTCGGCGCCGAGTTTCTGCAAAAGCTTCGCCAGCTTGCCGTGGTGCCAGGCGATCAGCGTTGTCCCCCGCGCATGGCCCGCCGCGATCCAGCGCGCCGCGTCCTTCACCTGCTTGTTGGCGAACGGCGTTTCGATTGGCAGGCCCGTCGCTTTCGAGAGCGGCTCGAGCGTCAGGCGTGGCCGCGCGCTCTCGCGCGAGTCCGCGCTCGCGACCAGCGTACCGATGTGGACCGCCGAGCCGTCGATCTCGAGATGCTGAAAGTAGGTCGCGTAGGCTTTGGCCCGTGCCTCGCCGGCCGGCGAGAGCCCGCCGTCGCCAGCGTCCGCCGGCTTCTCGGCATGGCGCACGACAAGCAAGGTGGCGTTGGCGAGGCCGGGGGCCCCGCCGTTCTCGCGATCATCCCTGTGGTGATGTTTGGCCTGCACCGCCGTGGAGCCGAGCAGTAACGCAAGAGCGAGGAGGAGCGGCGGGAGAAGACGGTGCATGGTGTACGAGTCCGTATTGGCGGCCTGTATATGGGGCCGGACCGGTCACGGAGCATTAAACGATTGGTCACGCTCGCGCGCTAGCCTGCAGGCTTTCCCCCGCCGAGAATTCCCCATGCCAACCGAACTGCCGACGCGTCGGCCTGTCACGCTTCACAAGTCGAGCCGGACGGATAATCTTGTGTTCGTCGTGGCTGTCTTGCTGATGCTGGTGATCAGCGCCGCGCTTCTGCTGCATCCGGAAGGTGTCGAAGCCGCGATCGTTCAGACCCAGGCCGTTTGACGTCCGACATGGGGTGAATGCTGCTTTGACGCAGAATGTGCAGCAGGCGACGCTGGCTATCGTATGATACCATGGGGCGATCCGACGTAAGCGGTCGCTACCGGGTTGGAGGGCATCGTGCCGACAGAGCTACCGCCTCGCAGGAGCATGCCGCCGAAGGCCACCCGCGTCGGCAATTTGGTCACCGTCGCCGTCGTCCTCTTGATGCTGGTCATCTGCGGCGTCACCGTGATGATGCATCAGGATGAATGGCCGGTCGCCAGCGTCAATGCGAAGTCGCTCTGAGCATCAGTTGGCGAACCTGAAGTGCAGGACGTCGCCATCCGCGACGACGTATTCCTTGCCTTCCAATCTGAACTTGCCAGCCTCGCGCGCGCCGGCCTCGCCTTTGCCGGCAATGTAGTCGTCGTAGGCGATCGTCTCGGCGCGGATGTAGCCCTTCTCGAAGTCGGTGTGGATCACGCCGGCCGCCGCCGGCCCTTTTGTGCCCCGCGGCACGGTCCAGGCCCGCGCCTCCTTCGGGCCGACGGTAAAGTAGGTGATGAGGTGCAGCAGCCGATAGCCGGCGCGGATCACTCGATTGAGGCCAGGCTCGGCGAGCCCGACCGCGTCGAGATATTCGATCTGTTCGCCGGCCGCCATCACCGCGATCTCGCTCTCGATCTGCGCCGAGACCACGACGGCCACCGCGCCCTCCGACTTGGCGCGGGCCTCGACCTCCGCCGAGAACGCGTTGCCCTTGTCGGCCGACGCCTCCTCGACGTTGCACACGTAAAGGACGGGCTTCGACGACAGAAGGCCGAGCCCGACGAACGCGCGGCGCTCCTCGGGCTTGATCTCGACCATCCGCGCCGGCTTGCCCTCGCGCAGCGGCAGCAGGCAGCGCATCATCAGGTCGAGCAGCTCCTTGGCTTCCTTGTCGGCGCCCTTTACGCGTTTTTCCAGCGGGATCACACGCTTTTCGAGGCTCTCGAGGTCGGCCAGCATCAGCTCGGTCTCGATCGTCTCGATGTCGGCCAGGGGCGCGATCTTGCCGTCGACATGGGTGATGTCGTCATCCTCGAAGCAACGCACGACATGGGCGATCGCATCGCATTCGCGAATGTTGGCCAGGAACTGGTTGCCGAGCCCTTCGCCCTTGGAGGCGCCGCGGACGAGTCCGGCGATGTCGACGAAAGTCAGCCGCGTCGGGATGATCTCCTTCGAGCTCGCGATATCGGCCAGCAAGGCGAGCCGCTCGTCGGGCACGGCGACATCGCCGACGTTCGGCTCGATCGTGCAGAACGGATAATTCGCCGCCTGCGCGGCCGCCGTCTGCGTCAGCGCGTTGAAGAGGGTCGACTTGCCGACGTTCGGCAGGCCGACGATGCCGCATTTAAAACCCATGGTCGTCCCGATCCGGAGGTCGCGTGCTGGTTAGCGCGCGGGGCGGGCCCCCGCAATGGCCCGTGCCCTCCCATCGTTCTCGATCAAGCGCGACGGCTCGAAGCTGCCCGAGGTGATCGCGGAACTTACTTGCTCGCGCGTCGACCGCGTCGAACCGGTGCCGCCGCTTCGCCGTCCGCCGCGACATCCGCGCCCCTCTGCTGGCCGAGGCCGATGTCCTTGGCGAGGCGCGAGCGGATCGCCGAATAGGCGGGCGCGACCATCGGGTAGTCGCGCGGCAAGCCCCACTTCTCGCGATATTGCTCCGGGCTGAGCTTGTAGACCGTCCCGATGTGACGCTTCAGCGAGCGAAACTTCTTCCCGTCCTCCAGGCAAATGATGAAGTCGTCGGTGACGGACTTCTTGATCGCGACGGCGGGGGTCGGCGGCGCGGACGCGACCGGCGCCTCGACGGGTGCTGTCAGGCCGTGCAGCGCCGAATGCACGTTGGCGATCAGGTCGGGAAGATCGGCCGCGCGAAGCGAATTATGGCTGACGTAGGCGGAAACAATGCTCGTTGTGAGATCGATGTGCGCGCCGGAGGCGCTGTCGAAGGCCAAGCTGATGTCGTCGGAGGGTTCCAAAGGTCGTCCTTTCAAGACCATGAGGGACGCTGGATTTTTATGCCAGCGATGGTTGCTTGTAGCCGCCCGTCGTCGTCGGGAAGGCTGACCAATCGAACAAGTCGCGGGCCGTGCACCAAGCGGTGAGTACAAATGATCTTCCGGCGAGCGGCTGACTCTACTGTACTCGGAGCCCGCATAGCGCCTTCGCTACGATTTAACAAGCGCCGACGTCGATGAAAAAAGCTTCACGCGTGTCATGATCGCGTCGGCGTACGTGTCACGAGGGAGCCGTTGATCTACACGTGTTGCGTTGACTGGCGGCGCGAGGAAGCGCCGACGCTCCATCCGCTCCTAAGTCCATTCCTTACGAATTGGCGAGCAGCGCGTCGTCGATCTCGCGGGCGCGGACTGCCGCAGGTCGCGCGGCCAGATGCCCGACATAGGCTTCGAACGCCGGGCGCCGGTCGATGCCGCCGAACATCATGCCGAAGCCGAGACCCGAGGCGAGATAGAGATCGGCGGCCGAGAAGCGTTCTCCGACGAGATAGGTATTCGTCGAGACCGCGGCCTCGATTGTCCGCAGCACGTCGTCGAGATGGCCGTAGCCCGCCATGCGGCGTCGCTCCGGCGGGATCTCGACGCCGAGCGCCTTGTTGGTCACCGCCGCCTCGAGCGGCCCGGCGCCGAAGAACAGCCAGCGATAGTAGGCGCCACGCTCCGACATCGCGGGGGCCAAGCCGGCCGCTGGAAACGCATCGGCGAGATAGGCGCAGATCGCCGGCGCCTCGGTCACGACCGTTGAGCCATGACGTATCGCCGGAACCTTGCCCATCGGATTGATCGCGAGGTACTCGGGCGATTTGAGGCTCGTCGCGTAGTCCATCACCTCGGTTCGATATGGCGCGCCGATCTCCTCGAGCATCCAGCGCACGATCCGCCCGCGCGACATCGGATGCGTGTAGAAGACGAGTTCGTCGCTCATTCTTGAAATTCAAGATGCTTGCCGGTCGATGTTGCCGCGACCGCGTCCAGCTCGTGCGTCAGTACGAGCAGACGATCGAGCAGGGTGCGATGCAGTCGCGTTGCGCTATCGGGGTATTCGGCAAGGACGCGGTGGAACAACGCGCGCGTGATCCGCAGGACGCTCGACGGCTCGCGGGCCAGCGCGGTAGCGCCGCGTGTGGTCTCCGTGACGAGCGCGGACTCGCCGACGAGCGTTGGCGGTCTTACGACCGCGGCATGTCCGACGCCTGTTTCAAGAGCGAGCGCACCGCTCAGCAGCACGAAGCCGGCATCCGACGTCTCGCCCCTACGGAACAGCACGTCGCCGGCTCGTAAAATGCGCGTCTCGGCCGAGAACGCGATGAGCCGCAACGCGTCCGGCTCGAGATCGCGCAGCGTCGGGTTCATCGCGAGGTTGCGGACATTGTCCTGCAGCGCCATGGGTCGACCTCAGGGAACCAGCTTGTAGCCGCCGCCCTCGGTCACGAGGAGCTGCGCCTTGGTGGGGTCGGTCTCGATCTTCTGCCGCAGACGGTAGATGTGCGTCTCCAGCGTATGCGTGGTCACCGCGGCGTTGTAGCCCCAAACCTCGCGGAGCAGCACCTCGCGCGACACCACGTCCTTGCCGGCGCGATAGAGATAGCGAAGGATCGCTGTCTCCTTCTCGGTGAGACGCAGCTTGCCGCCAGCCTCGGTGACGAGCTGCTTCGAGCCCGGCTGGAATGTGTAGGGACCGATGCGAAACGAGGCGTCGTCGCTGGTCTCGTGTTGGCGCAGATGCGCCCGCATGCGAGCGAGGAGAACGGCGAAGCGGAATGGCTTTGTCACGTAGTCGTTCGCGCCGGCTTCCAACCCGATCACCGTATCGGCCTCGCCATCGTGGCCGGTCAGCATGATGATCGGGTTCTTGAAGCCGCCGATGCGGAGCTGCTTGACGGCTTCGCGTCCATCCATGTCGGGCAGCCCAACATCCATGAGCACCAGGTCCGGCCGCTCCCGCTGCGAGCGTTCGATCGCGTCGCGCGCATCGCTCGCCTGGACCGGCTCGAACTCGTCATAGAGCGCCAGCTGTTCGGCGAGCGCGGCGCGTAAGTCGTCATCATCGTCCGCGATAAGGATTTTGCGAACCTGCATTGAGCCCTCTGGTCTCCGCCGCGCCGCCCGCCTAAACGCGGAAGGCACGGTGCGCGCTTCGTCGGCGCCGCGCAAGCGCCTGGATGGAACCGCAACCGGTGACGAAACCGAGTAGAACGAGGCGCGTCCAGGTCAGGACCGGACTTGCGACCCTTATCGTGCGGCCGGCGCCGCGTCTGCCGGGTGAAAGCGGCCCACGCGGGCATGTCAAGGCTGGGCAGATCACGCTTTCGTGCGCGCTCGGCAAGTCGGGCGTTCGCCATGACAAGCGCGAGGGCGATGGGGCGACGCCTGTGGCGTCGATGCGGGTACTGTGGGGCTACTTCCGGCCTGACAAAACGAGCCGCCCGGCTTGCCGGCTGCCGTTGCGTCCACTGACCCGAAATCTTGGCTGGTGTGATGCTCCGGCGTCGCCGCGCTACAATCGGCCCGCGCCGCTGCCGATGGCCGAGGGACACGAGGTGATGTGGCGGCACGACGGACTCTACGATGTCGTCTTCGCGCTCGACTACAACATGAGCCCGCGTCGCGTCGGCCGAGGCAGCGCGATCTTTCTTCATTGCGCGAAGCCCGGCATGCCGCCGACGCTCGGGTGTGTGGCACTGCGTCCGGACGACATGCGGCGGCTGCTGCCGCGGCTGGGGAGCCGAGTACGACTTAGGGTATGCTGACAGCGCGATCCATCGCGCCGCAGCCCGACCTTATCGCGCCCCGAAGATCGAGCTGCCCACCCGGACGTGCGTCGCGCCGAGCTGGATGCCGAGTTCGAAGTCGGCGCTCATGCCCATCGACAGGCTGGCGATCCCATTGCGCGCGGCGATCGTCGCGAGCAGCGCGAAGTGCGGCGAGGCCTGGTCGTCGATCGGCGGGATGCACATCAGGCCGGCGATCGTCAGCTTGTGCTCGTCGCGGCAGGTGGCGAGGAAGGAGTCGGCCTCCTGCGGCAGCACGCCGGCCTTCTGCGGCTCGGCGCCGGTGTTGACCTGCACGAAGAGGCGCGGGTGGCGCCCCGCCTTGTCGATCGCCTTAGCCAGCGCGGCGGCGATCTTCGGTCGGTCGACGGTCTCGATCGTGTCGAAGAGGGCGACCGCGTCATCCGCCTTGTTCGACTGGAGTGGGCCGATCAGGTGCAGATCGATATTGGAATAGCGCTCGCGCAGGGCCGGCCATTTGCCCTGGGCCTCCTGCACGCGGTTCTCGCCGAAGACGAGCTCGCCCGCCTCGAGCACCGGCACAATCGCCTCCGCCTCGAAGGTCTTGCTGACGCAAACGAGGGTGATGCCATGTCGGTCGCGTCCGCAATCGCGCGCGGCACGTTCGATGCGCGATCGAACCTCGGTCAGTCGCTCGATGATATCTGGCGAGGTACGTGTCATGATTTAGAACCGACCTAAGCTCACGAAGTTTTGCGTTGGGTGGGGGAAACCGCGGCGTATGCCCACGGATCGCGCCTCTACCCATCGCGCCTTCCCAATGGAAGCCTGTCATGCCTTTTGTCCGACCTTGCCCCTGATCTCGCGCCGTTCGGCCCTCGTGCCTCTCGCCGCGGCCCTCGTCGCGCCGGTCGCGACATCCATGGCGCTGCCGGTCGCTCACTCCGGTGCGAGCCCACTCCCCGATCGTTACGACGCGCCGCTCGGCATCGGCCTCGAAAGCTGGCCCTATCCCGCGCATGTCGGACTGCGGGCGTGCAGCGTCGGCGGCGAGAGCCTGCGGATGGCTTATATGGACATCGCGCCGACGACGAAACCACGCAATCGGACGGTGGTCCTCCTGCATGGTAAGAATTTCGATTCTTCGTACTGGTCAAGCCCGATCAAGGATCTGACCGCCGCCGGCTTTCGCGTCGTCGTGCCGGATCAGCTCGGCTTCAACAAATCCGCGAAGCCCGACATCAACTATTCGTTCGACATGCTGGCGCGCCACACGCTCGACCTGCTCGGCGGCCTGCAGATCGGTCAGGCGACCTTCATCGGTCATTCGACGGGAGGCATGCTGGCGGTGCGAATCGCTGCCGCGTTTCCGGCGCGCGTGGATCGCCTGATCCTCGAGGATCCGCTCGGGCTCGTCGACTATCGTCGTTTCATCCCACCGCAGACGACGGAGACTCTGGTCGCCGCCGAGCATCGCCAGACGGTGGCGAGCTACCGGGCGTTCTTGCGCAACCTTCTTCCCGTGCTGCCGGCCGATGCGATGGAGCCCTTCGTCGAATGGCGCATGCGCGTCGCCCAGAGCGGCGAGTACGACCGCTTCTGCAAGGCGTCGGCTTTGACCTACCAGATGATCTATCGCGAGCCGGTACGCGACGAGTACGACGATATCCGCGCCAAGACGCTGGTGATCGTCGGCGAGAAAGACGCGTCCGCGCCGCTCAAGTCGTACGCCTCCCCGGAGATGGCGGCGAAGATGCCGTCGATCCCAGAGGCGGCGCCCGCCGCCGTCAAGGATTTGCGCGACGGAAAGCTCGTGATGGTGCCGGGCGTCGGCCACGTCCCGCATCTCGAAGCACCCGACGCCTTCCGTCAGGCTGTTCTCGACTTCCTCGCCGCCTGAGCGACGTCAAGCGCGTCGCGACGGCAGAAGGAGGTGTGTTGTGCCACGTTGTCGCGGGATGTCCTTTTCCTTGTACACGAATTCTCAAGGTTAATGCTCCGTTAATGGTTTGGACACCTTGATCGCGTCCTCTGAGTCCGAGAATTCCGCATGGGCGCCGTTGCCCCCGCCGTTGCCCATAATCGCATTCTCATCGTCGACGATTTCGAGCTTAATCGCACGCTGACCGCGGCGGTTCTGCGGGGGGCGACCTACGAGGTCGACAGCGTCGACGACGGCCCTTCGGCGCTCGCTGCCCTGGGACGGAAGCAATACGATCTCGTGCTGATGGACCTCGAGATGCCGGGTCTCGGCGGGCACGAGGCCGCGGCCGCGATACGGCGCGCCGAGACCGGCGTACCTCGGCTCGCCGCCCTGTCTGCCCGAAGCGGCGAGGTTGATCGGCAACGGTCGGCCGAAGTGGGCATGGCGCATATCGCCCGGCCGATCGCGCCGCACGAGCTTCTGCGTGAAATCGAGCGGGTTTTTCTCGCGACGGCCATCGCCGCGCCGGTCGACCCTTGGCAGCGCCGACAATACGAAGAATGGGTCGCGCGGCTCGGCAGCGAGCGGATGCGTGGCTTCTTGCTCAAGCTTCGCGATCAGTTTTGCGCGTTGCTTGCGCTGACGTTCGAGGCCGAGCCCGGGGAGGCTCTGCATCGGCTTGCCCACGACGTCGCCTCGACAAGCGGAATGCTCGGCTTTCTTGACGTCACGCATTGCTGCCGAGGTCTGCGCGAGCCCGCGCCGGACGATGACGCGGCCGGGCCCACCGGTGAGCTTCGCGGTGCGCTGGAGGCCGCCGTGGCTCGCCTGGATCGGCATTTCGCGGCGATAGAATATCGGGAAGCCGAAGTTTAGGCTTCGCCGCATCGAGTCGGGGGGCCGCGATGTTCCAAACTGTTTGGTGCTATGCGACCGTCGCCGCCGCCGGCCTCGCGGCGAGCTGTTGCATCCTGCTGATGCGTCGCAAGCTGCGTGTTTCGAAAATGGTCTTCGGCCTCGTCGTCGCGGCCAACCTTATCGCGCTCGCCGGCTTCGTGTTGTTCGCGATGCAGAGTCACGCGACGATCGCCCGCCAGCAGGCTCGCGCGGACTACGAGATCCTGCGTACGGTCACCAGGCTTGGTTCGGCGGTCGCACACGCAGAATCCGGGCAACGCGGCTACGTCCTTACGCTGGACAAGAGCTATCTGGCGACGTTCACGACGGCCAACGTGAAGGTTTCGATTGAAACCGCCGGGTTCCAGCGGCTTCTAGCCGATGACGCCGAACTGCAATCGGAAGGGGCGCGTCTGACGGAAACGATCGTTGCCAAGATGGCGGAGATGCGCTCGACCTTATCCGTACTCGAAGCGCAAGACCGCGCCGCCAGCCTCGCCATCATTCAGACGAACCGGGGCCTGCAGCTCGAGGCGACGATCGACGGTCTGGTCGACGACCTTCGCGGCCGGGTCCAGACGCGACTGTCCACGCTCGTTTCGCACGATACACGGATGGACACGCGGATCGGCCTCGCGACCGGCGCGCTGCTGTTCCTGGCCGTTCTGGCGATCCTCTCGGCTTCGGTCTTGGCCGCGCGCGACCATGAGCAGCGCGCCGTGGCCCGCGCCGAGCTCGAGAGCCGCGCGCGCGCGCTGGCGCTTGCCGGCGAGATGGCCAACATTGGGCACTGGCGCCTTGATGTCGATCCGCCCCATCTGATGTGGTCGGACCACGTATTCCGGATCCACGGACTTGAGCCGGGCGACACGCCGCCTCTGGCCGACGCGATCACTTTCTACGCGGAGGACGATCGCGCCAAGGTCGCGGCCGCCGTCGAGCTCGCGATCGCGACGGGCGGAGGCATTCATTTCGAGGCGCGCCTCGTGCGTGCCGACGGCCGGCTCGTCGATGTCATCTGCCGCGGCATCTGCGATCTCGACGCGGCCGGCAAAACCCGGTCGGTGTTCGGGATCTTCATGGACGTGACGACGATCCGTCGGTCCGAGCGCGAGATCGTCGATCGCAACGCCATGTTCGCGCTCGCCGGCGAGCTTGCCGATATCGGTCACTGGCGGATTGGCGTGCCCGGTGGGGAGGTGTTCTGGTCCGACCAGGTGTTTCGCATCCACGGACTCGACCCAGCCTCGGGACAGCCGAGCGCGGAGGAGGCGAGGTCCTTTCTGAATCCGGACGAAGCGGCTCGCATCGAAGCCTTGATGGATCACGCCGCCGAACAGGGCGAAGGCTTCCAATTCGAGACCCGCCTGCTTCGGCGCGACGGGGTCGCGCTCGATGTCGTCTCGCGCGGCATCTGCGACCGGGACAAGGATGGCAAGGTCACCTCGATGTTCGGCGTCCTGCAGGACGTCACCTCGATCCGTCAGTCCGAACGCTCCCTGAAGACGAGCGAGCGCCTTTACCGCCTGCTCGCCGAGAACGTCACTGACGTCATCGTGCGCTACGATGCCGAGACCCGGCTCAATTTCATCTCGCCATCGAGCGCCGAGCTGCTCGGCCGCGATCCTTACGCGCTCGTCGGCACCCGCGTTGTCGACCTCGTCCACCCGGACGATCGGGCCGCGGTCGCGGCAGGCCTCTTTGCATGGGACGCCGGCGAGAACTCTTGTCATCTCGGCATCGAGTGTCGGCTCGCCCATGAGAGCGGCGATTGGATCTGGGTCGAGGCCAACGCCTGCCGCTTCAACGACGGCAGCGGCGACGAAGGCACGATCGCGGTCATCCGCGACTTCCGCCTGCGCAAGCAGGCGCAGGATCGCATCGCGGCGGCGATGGAGACGGCGGATGTCGCGCGGCGCCAGGCGGAATCGGCGAACCAGGCAAAATCGGACTTCCTCGCCGCGATGAGCCACGAGATCCGCACGCCCTTGAACTCGATCATCGGCTTTACCGGGCTGATGCTCGACAACAGGAGTCTCAAGGGCGATCTGCGTCATCAAACCGAGATTGTCCGCTCGTCCGGCGCCGCGCTCCTGACCGTCATCAACGATGTCCTAGACTTCTCGAAGATCGAGGCCGGCAAGATCGAGATCGAGGAAATCGCCTTCGCGCCTCGGGCGCTGCTCGGCAACGTTCTGTCGATCGTCCGCGGCATGGCGATCGCCAAGAGCCTCGATATCTCGGCCAACCTTGACGCGGCTTTGCCCGATGGTCTGCTCGGTGACCAGGCGCGCATCCAGCAGGTTCTGTTGAATCTGCTCAACAATGCCGTGAAGTTCACGGCCCAAGGCTCGGTGACACTCAACGTGCGCGTGGAACGCGACGACAAAGATTCGACGCGCCTTCGCTTCTCCGTCGTCGACACCGGCGTCGGCATCGACAAGTCGAAGCAGGACCGCCTGTTCAAGCGCTTCAGTCAGGCCGATGCGTCCGTGTCGCGGCAATACGGCGGCTCTGGTCTCGGGCTTGCGATCTGCAAGCGGCTCGTCGAGCTGATGGGCGGCGAGATCGGCGTCTACTCCGACGAGGGACGCGGCTCGAGCTTCTGGTTCACGCTGACGATGCCACGCGCGAAGGTTCTGGTCCAAACCGGCTCGGCGGACGACGCGACGGCCGCCGCGAAGGGGCGCCTGCTTCTCGTCGAGGATATCGAGGTCAATCAGCTTCTCGCGCGGACACTTCTCGAGGCCGACGGTCACAAGGTCGATATCGTCTCCAGCGGCGAGGACGCGATCGAGGCGGTCCAGGCCTCGTCCTACGATATCGTCCTAATGGACGTTCAGATGCCGGGGATGGGCGGCATCGCGGCCACGCGCGCCATCCGCGCTTTGCCGGGAATGGCGAGCCTGCCGATCGTCGCGATGACCGCCAACGTGCTCACGGAGCAGGTGCGCGAGTTCCGCGAGATCGGCATGGACGACCACGTCGGCAAGCCGATCAACCGCGCGGAGCTGCGCGCGACGCTGTCGCGGTGGCTGTTGGCGGCGCGACCCGCTGCCAGCGAGGAGGCGACCCCGACATTCGACGCCATCGCCTTCGATGCGATCGCCGGTCTGCTTGGGCCGGACAAGACGAACGAGACGCTGCGCAAGTTTCTGCGCGAGATCGATGGTCGTCTCGACGCGGCCAACCTCGGCGCGGCAAACTCTGATGCCGCGTGTCGCGAGACCTTTCAGCGAGACGCCCATGTGGTGACGTCGGTCGCCGGGATGCTCGGCTTCGTCGATCTCGCCCAGACCTGCGCCGCGATCGTCGTATCGCCGCTCGATGCGGCGGACTTCGAGCCGAAAGCCGTCGAGGTCGTGCGCGCGAAAGCGAGCGCGATGCTGCGGGTGATCGCGCTCATCGGCGGCCAGGCGACGACCGCCGTCGCCGCCTGACGGTCGTCAACGGCGCCAATGGCGCGCGACGTCGATCAGATATTCGCGAAAGACCTGCACCCGCGCGACGTTCTTCATTTCCTCCGCGTAGACGAAATATACGTCGAGCTCCGGCGTCACCGTCTGCGGCATGAGGACGATGAGCGGGCTGTCCGGACCGACGAGATAGTCGGGTAGGGTGGCGATGCCAAGCCCGTCGATGACGGCCCGATAGAGCGCCGGGATGTTGTTGACCGAGAACGCCGTCGCACGCGGGTTCTTCGCGCCACGCTCGAGCGTGAGATGGGCATTGAGGTTGTCGAGCAGATGCGAAACGCCGGAAGCGCTGAGGCCCAGTAGGCGGTGCTGGTCGAGGTCGTTCAGCGTCTGCGGCTGACCATGCGCCTTGGTGTAGGCCGGTGACGCGTAGAGGTGATAGGCGATCGTCAGGAGCCGGCGGCGGATGAGGTCGGGCTGTTCCGGCTCGCGGAGGCGGATGGCGATGTCGGCCTCGCGCATGCCGAGATCGAGGTCGTCGTCGGTGAGCAGAAGCCGCACCTTCACGTCCGGATAGGCGTCGAGAAAGCCCTTGAGCCGGGGCGTCAGCCAGCCCGTGCCGAAGCCGAGGTTGGTCGTGATCCTGAGCTCGCCCTTTGGCCGCTCGCGGCTGTCGGTAAGACGCGAGCGGGTCGCGTCGAGCTTGCTGATGACCTCCTGCACGGTGCGAAACAGGTCTTCGCCCTGCTCGGTCAGCATGAGGCCGCGCGCGTGGCGGTGGAACAGCGGCGTCTGCAGGTCGCGCTCCAGCGCGCTCACCTGCCGGCTGACCGCGGACTGGCTGAGGTTCAACGACTCGCCGGCATGCGTGAACGACCCGGCTTCCGCGGCCGCGTGAAAGATTCGCAGCTTGTCCCAGTCCATGGGTGCTCTCCGGCGTCCCCGCTACTCGGCGGCGGCGCGGGTGTCGATGCCGAGCGCGAGCCAGCGATCGGCTTCGAGCGCGGCCATGCAGCCCATGCCAGCCGCCGTGACCGCCTGTCGCCAGACGTCGTCGGTCACGTCGCCGGCGGCAAATACGCCCGGAATGTTCGTGACGGTCGAGTCAGGCGCGGTCTCGATGTAGCCGTTGGCCCGGAGCGTCACCTGACCGTGGAACAGGTCGGTCGCCGGCTGGTGGCCGATGGCCACGAAAACGCCGTGCGTGGCGATCTCTCGAATGTCGCCCGAGCCGGTGCTCTTCAGGCGTACGCCGGTGACGCCGAGCGGGGTGTCGGTGCCGACGATCTCGTCGATCGCGTGATTCCAGATCACCTCGACGTTGCCGGCCTTGAACAGTCGCTCCTGCAGGATTCGCTCGGCGCGAAACGAATCGCGGCGGTGCACGACCGTCACGTGCTTGGCGAGCTGACTGAGGTAGAGCGCCTCCTCGACGGCCGAATTGCCGCCGCCGATCACGACCACGTCCTTGCCGCGGTAGAAGAAACCGTCGCAGGTGGCGCACGCGGACACGCCATAGCCTTTGAATTTTTCCTCCGATGGGATGCCGAGCCACTTGGCCTTGGCACCGGTGGCGATGACGAGCGTGTCGGCGGTGTAGACTTGGCCGCTGTCGCCGGTGAGCACGAAGGGCCGCCGCGCCAGATCGACGGCGACGATGTGGTCCGACACCATGTCGGTGCCGACATGCGCGGCCTGCGCTCGCATCTGCTCCATCAGCCACGGACCCTGGATGGGATCCGCGAAACCGGGATAGTTCTCGACATCGGTCGTGATCATCAGCTGGCCGCCTGGCTCGAAGCCGGAGATCAGCATCGGCTTGAGCATGGCACGGGCGGCGTAGACAGCCGCCGTGTAGCCGGCCGGCCCGGAGCCGACGATGATCATCTGCGCGTGTTTTGGGTGGTCGACCATGGCATCTCACGCATATGCGGCAAGGGCGGAGCAGTTCGCCCGCCCTTCATGCCTAAGCTAAGTGGGATGGCCGTGCCTCCCGTGTAAGGGGCGCGGCGGCGCTCCGCAACCGCGCAGTCCGGCGGGCGCACCGTGCAGCGGACGCCGGACGCAAAAAGGGCATGCTTCGGACTGAGCCGAGACATGCCCTCTTGCCGTTTGTCTTGCCGCCGAAGCGGTCGATTTACATCGTGCGGTGGTGGCGCATGTGGCGGTGACGGCGCATGCCGCCCATCGGCTCGAGCCCCGCGTAGGTCAGGTGCAGCTCGCCGACGCCGGCGTTGAAGTTCACGCCGGTCGAGGTCGTACCCGACAGCGGCTGCAGCGAGAACGAGTTTCCGCCGCCGACAAGCGCGTTTGCGCCGACGCCGGTGCCGAGCGAGAGGCCGAAGCCCGGGCCGACGTAATCGCCGGTGAGCGCGCCAGGAGCCGGCGTGCCAAGCGCGGTAACAGCGTAGTTGAGCACGCCCGAGGTCTGGTTGCCGATGTCGACGCCGAGACGGCTGATCGAGCCCGTGTAGAGCTGGGTTGGGCCACCGGCCGAACGGAAGGTACAGGCGACGCTCCGGTTCGAGACGACGATCAGGCCTTCGCCGGGCGAGATGTTGCAGGTGAGGTCGCCGACCACATCTGCATGGGCCGGCGCCGCGGCGAGCGTGGCGGCCAGGGCGGCCCCGGCGATCGCGGCGGCAAGCCGGCCGGTGGTGAGGTTCAGGCGCATTCGGACGATCTCCTTGGAACTCGAGGCAATTCGCGTAAAAGCCAGTGCCCGGCTTCCTTCGCTACGACTTGCCGGCTTTTCGGTGGCAAACCTTTGACGATTCCGCAACTCGACTTTCGCGTGACTTCCCGGCATCACCGGCTGATCAGGCAGGTGCGTTCCTTCGTCGGCGTCGGTTTGTTATGTACGGGAATGCACTATTGCATCCTGATCATCATGGTTCAGCTGTTCCGCGCGCCGCCGGTCTCCTCGACGCTGTGCGGCTTCTGCGTCGGCGGCGTGGTCTCCTACGTGCTGAACCGCCGCCACACGTTCGGCAGCGAGCGTCCGCACGATCAGGCGGTCTGGCGCTTCGCGCTCGTCGCCGGCGTCGCGTTCCTCATGACGTGGCTGCTCATGCGGCTGATGGTCGAGCGCTGGCATGCGCCATATCTGCCCGCCCAGGTGCTGACGACGGGGCTTGTGATGGTCTGGACGTTCGGCGCCAACCGGCTGTGGACGTTTCGCGGCGAGGCGTGACTCAGGGCCACTTTACCGCGGGCGGCAGCGACGACAGGATCGATTCGACGTTGCCCCCCGTCTTCAGCCCGAAGATCGTGCCGCGGTCGTAGATCAGGTTGAATTCGACGTAGCGGCCGCGCCGCACCAGCTGCTCCTCGCGGTCCGCCTCGGTCCACGGCGTCCCGTAGTTGCGGCGCACGAGGTCGGGATAGATCGTCTCGAAGGCCGAGCCGACGGCGCGGGTGAAGGCGAAGATCGGATCGAAGCCATGCCCGGAGCCGGCAGGCTCTAGATAGTCGTAGAAGATGCCGCCGATCCCGCGCGGCTCGTTGCGGTGCTTCAGGTGGAAATATTCTTCGCACCAGTCCTTGTAGCGCGGGTAGTCGGCGACGGCGGCGTTGGCCTCGCAGGCGGCCTTCATCGCGTCGTGGAACAGCAGGGTATCGGCATCGTCCTGCGTTCGCCGCCGGTCCAGCACGGGGGTCAGGTCGGCGCCGCCGCCGAACCAGCTCTTCGAGGTGACGACGAAGCGGGTGTTCATGTGCACGGCTGGCACGTTCGGGTTCCACGGATGCGCGATGACCGAGATGCCGGACGCCCAGAAGCGCGGATCGGCCGACGCGCCAGGGATCTGCTTGGCGAACTCGGGCGCGAACGTGCCGTAGACGGTGGACGAATGGACGCCGGCCTTCTCGAAGACGCGCCCCTTGATCGTCCCCATGCGGCCGCCCCCCCCGTCGGCGCCGTCATGGTTCGAGCGCCGCCATGGCTTCGTGGTCGCGTTGCCGGGCGCGAGGTCGTCGCGAGCGAATGGCCCAGGCGCGTCCGCCTCGAGTGCCTCGAATTGCCCCAGGATCGCCATCTGCAGGGCTTCGAACCAGTCGCGCGCGCGCTGCTTTTCCTCGTTGTGGTCGTCGCTCATGGAAGGCCTGGGCTTTGGGCGGGCATCGCATGCCGCTGGGAAAGATCGCTCCTATAGGCGAGGGCGGCGCAAGGGGAAAGAACTCGACGGCAGCGTCCGCCTCTGCCTAAAGCGGCGCGTGAGCGAGCAGACGACCATCGCCAAGCCCATACATGTGTCCGGGCACGGCCTTCATACCGGGCGCGCTGTCTCGGTGACCCTTATGTCGGCACCGCCCGGATCGGGCCGGCGTGTCGCAGCCGAGCATGGTCACGGCGCGACGGTGGGCCCCGACCGCTGGGTGCCGAGCCGCATGAGCACCTCGGTCCAACTCGGCGGCGGGTGCACTCTGCGCACCATCGAGCATCTGATGGCGGCGCTGACCGCCTATAGCGTCGACAACGTCGAGATCGTCGTCGACGGCCCCGAAATCCCGATCTTCGATGGCAGCGCCGCGCCCTGGTGCCGCATGCTGCGCGAGGCGGGACTCACCGCGCAAGATGCGCCGCGCCTTGCGATCCGCATCCTGCGGCCCGTCCAGATCGGCCGCGACGGCGGCTTCCTGCGCGCAGAGCCGGCGCCCGCTTTCGCCGTCGACGTGACGCATGACGTGTTGCCGGCCTTCCCGGTCATGCGATGGCACGGCGAGATCGAAGCCACGCGGTTCGTCGCCGAGGTCGCCGCGTCGCGCAGCTTCGGCAATCTCTATCGGCGCCTCGGGATGGCGGAACGGCCCGCGCCGCGTCCGCCCGGCGCCGTGCCGAACACACCGGACCCCGATCTCGCCGAGCCCGCGGGCATCTGGGAGGAGATCGCGGCACGGTCCGTTGGGAGCGCCCGCGCGCCGCTGCTGCGCGGCTGGCGACCGTGGCGTGCCACTCTCGTCGCGGGGCATCGTATGCTGCCGCCTCGGCGCTTTCCGGACGAGCCGGTCCGCCATGTGACGCTCGACATGATCGGCGATCTCGCGCTCGCGGGCCGGCCGCTGATCGGCCGGATCGTCGCGCACAATCCCTCCCACGAGAAGACCTTCGCGCTCGTCCTGGCGCTGATGGCGTCGCCCGACGCCTGGGAGGTGGCGGAGGCTTAGGGCTACCGCCAGCGCCTCGCCATGTCCCACATTTCGACCAGCATTTGGCTCGGCGTCCACATGCCACGCGAGACTTCCCGGAACAGCGTCTCCGCGAGCAGCATCTGCGCGTCGGACGGCGGCGCGACGTCGCCGATGATGTAGCGCTCGCGCGCGGCGGCTCCGTCGAGCGCCTGGCCATAGGTTTCGGCGAGCCAGGCGCGATCGCCCTCGAAGATCGCGTCGAGCGCGGCCATGGTTTCGGGCGAAACGATCGGCCCGACCGCGCCCGATCGACCGCGCGGGAGACGCCAGCGGCTGAGCACGCTGAAGAACGAGAGTTGCGCCCAGGCCGCGAGGCTGTCGGGCGGAGCCGTCTGGCGCGCGGCGATCGTCGCATTGACGCAACGCAGCGCCTCGATCGCCTCCGGTGGCAGCGACGCGCGGCGGCGCTTGCCCGGCGGCAGCGGAATCCGCGCGCCGCATCGATCCAGGATCGCCGCGGCGATGTCGCCCGCGCCATCGTAATCGAGGATATGCACTCGTTCGGGGCCAAACGCCTCGCGCCAGATCAGAAGCGTTTCCCGCAGACTGATGAAGCGATTGTCGGGCACCAGCACTGCTTGGCCGAACTCGCCGAGCGTCAGCCGGCCGCCCGCGGTGACATGCGTGTTCCACATCGACAGGAACCGACCATAGGGCTCGCGCAAGGCGATCACGATTTGCGGGTCGTAAGCCTCGAAATCCTCGGCGAGCTGATAGGCCTCGTGCGTGTCGAAGTGGATCGAGAAATGCTCCGACGAGACGAGCGCGACGGGGCAGGGGCTTGCGTCGATCTCGGCTCTAAGCGCGGCCACGGCGCTGGCGCGCGTCGCCACCTTGAGCGCGATGGTCGGATCGCGCGGGCGGTGGGCGAGATAGCTCGCGGCAAGCGGCGAGTGATTGCGCGCGGAGCCGAGGGTGGCGCGCGGGTACAGCACGCCGTGACGCGCGAGCAGGCGCCGATGTCGGCGGCAGGCGTGCTGGAAGGACGTGGTGCCCGTCTTGGCGAGGCCGACGTGAAAAACAATCCGTCTTTGCATCAGGCGTCCGGTCCGACGCGGGTTTGACGCAAGGCCTCGCCGACGACGAGGGCGGCCGCGACGGCGACATTGAGCGAGCGCAACGACGGCCGGATCGGGATGACGACGCGAATGTCCGCCGCCGCGTGAACGGCCTCCGGCACGCCGGCCGACTCGCGTCCGACGAGCAGGATGTCGTCGGGGTGGTAGGCGAACGCGGTATAGGCGAGCTCGGCCTTGGTCGACAGCAGGACCAGGCGTCGACCGGTGCCGGCGCGCCACGTTTCGAAGGCGGCGAACGAAACGTGTCGGTCGATCGTCAAGGCGTCGAGGTAGTCCATGCCGGCGCGGCGAAAATGCCGGTCGCTGACCGGAAAGCCGGCGGGCTCGATGATCGCCGCCGCGACGTCGAGGCAGGCGCACATGCGCAGCATCGTGCCGGCGTTCTGCGGGATGTCGGGCTGGTAGAGGGCCAGCATGAGCGGCGCGGGGGGCGCCATCGAGTCGGCTCGATCCAAACGATGCGACCCGTCTCTCTAGACGCGCTCAACCACCATCGCGATCCCTTGGCCGACGCCGATGCACATGGTGCAGAGCGCGTAGCGACCTTTGCGGCGGGTCAACTCCTCGACCGCGGTCAGCGCGAGACGGGCGCCGCTCATGCCGAGCGGATGGCCGAGGGCAATGGCGCCGCCGTTGGGATTGATGTGCTCACCGTCGTCCGGCAGGCCGAGTTCGCGCAAGACCGCGAGGCCCTGCGCGGCAAAGGCCTCGTTCAGCTCGACCACGTCCATCTGGTCGATGGCAAGACCGGCGCGAGCGAGTGCCTTCCGCGAGGCCGGCACCGGGCCGATGCCCATCACGCGCGGCGCGACGCCGGCCACGGCCGTCGCCAGCACGCGGGCGCGTGGCGTCAGGCCGTGGCGCTTCGCGGCGGCCTCCGACGCGACGATCAGCGCCGCGGCACCGTCGTTGACACCCGAGGCATTGCCGGCCGTCACCGTGCCGCCGGGACGCACGATCGGCTTCAGCTCGGCGAGCGCCTCCATCGTGGTTCCGCGCGGGTGCTCGTCGGCATCGACGACGAGAGGCTCACCCTTGCGCTGCGGGATCGTCACGGGCGTGATCTCGGCGGCGAGGCGGCCCGATTTCTGGGCCGCGGCGGCGCGTGCCTGGCTGCGCAGAACCATCTTGTCCTGATCCTCGCGCCGGATTCCGTGATCGGCGGCCACGTTCTCGGCGGTCTCGGGCATCGAATCGGTGCCGTACGCCGCTTCCATCGCCGGGTTGACGAAACGCCAGCCGATCGTCGTGTCGTACATCTGGGCGGCCCGCGAGAATGGCGAATCCGCCTTGCCCATCACGAACGGCGCCCGGCTCATGCTCTCGACGCCACCGGCCAGAAAGAACTCGCCGTCGCCCGCCTTGATCGCGGCGGCCGCCACGCCGAGCGCATTGAGGCCCGAGCCGCAGAGCCGATTGATCGTCGCGCCGGCCACCGCCGGGTCGAGCCCCGCCAGCAGCACCGCCATGCGCGCGATGTTGCGGTTGTCCTCGCCCGCCTGATTGGCGCAGCCGAGGATGACATCGTCGAGGGCGGCCCAATCGGCGCTCGGGTTTCGCGCCATCAGGGCTCTCAAGGGCACGGCGGCGAGGTCGTCGGCACGGACGGCCGCCAACGCGCCAGCGTAGCGCCCGATCGGCGTGCGGATGGCGTCGCAGATGAAGGCCTCGATCATATCGGTCCTTTCGAGCTAGAGCGTCCTGCTTAGGTAGGAGGCCCGCGGCGATCCTCCACCAAGCCGATCTTGGAGGCCAGACCGCGCCCTTTGTGGCGATACGGGCCAGGAAACCTCACACAACGGCAGGTTGGTTGGCCTCAGAGGCGTCGCGTACACCTTTTCATAAGCTTAAGCGACGAAGCTCGATACGATCGCATCAGGACCATCTCTTGAACCAGACATTTTCCTTGGCGGAAACGCCAGATGCCGCAGCGCCGATCGGGCATGTCGTGTCGGTGCGCGGCTCGCGCGCCTCGATCGAGCTTTTCGCCGGGGCCGCCCCGAGCCACGCCACTGTCGGCAGTTTCCTGGCAATCACGGTCGGCGACGCGCGATTGGTCGGCATGATCACGGAGATCGCGGCGGTGTCGCGCGCCGAGGGGTTGGCCGATACCGCGCGATCAACTCGAGCGAAAGCCTGCGTCGATCTGGTCGGCGAGATCCGCGCCGGGAATGACGGCGCCCCAGCCTTCCGCCGTGGATTGTCGGTCTATCCAAGCATCGGCCACCCAGCCGAGATCCTGCCGCGCGAGGAGTTCGGCCTGATCTACGGCCCGCCCGGCACGCGCTCGATCTCCATCGGGCAGCTCTATCACGACCCCTCGATCCCGGCCTACATCGACGTCGACAACATGCTCGCCCGCCATTTCGCCATTCTCGGCTCGACCGGCGTCGGCAAATCGAGCGGCGTCGCCGTCATTCTGCGCGAGATACTCGCCGTCCGCCCCGATCTTCGCATCTTCATGCTCGATGGTCACAACGAGTACGGCCGCTGCTTCGGCGATCTCGCCAACGTGGTCAACCCGCGTTCCTCAAAGCTGCCGTTCTGGCTCTTCAACTTCGAGGAGGTGGTCGACGTCATCTACGGCGGTCGTCCGGGTATCGACGAGGAACTCGAGATCCTCTCCGAGCTGATCCCAATCGCGAAGACCCAGTATCTGCAATACAAGAATTCGGATCGCAGCACGCTGAAACGCGCCGATCCTCGCTCGACAGGCTATACCGTCGATACGCCGGTTCCCTACCTTCTGCAGGATCTCATCGCCCTCATCGACGAGCGCATGGGCAAGCTCGAGAACCGCTCGTCGCGGATGAATTATCACCGGCTGATCGGCCGGATCGAGATGATCCGCAACGATCCGCGCTACGACTTCATGTTCGAGAACGCCAACGTCGGCGGCGACACGATGGCGGAGCTCTTGAACCAGCTCTTCCGGATTGACATGCAGGGCAAGCCGATCACCGTGATGCACCTCGCCGGCATGCCGGTCGAGGTGATGGATGCCGTGGTCTCGGTCCTGTGTCGGCTCGCGTTCGATTTCGGCCTTTGGAGCGACGGCGCGATTCCCTTGCTGTTCGTCTGCGAGGAGGCGCACCGTTACGCCTCGATCGACCATTCGATCGGCTTTGGACCGACGCGTCGCGCGCTTTCGCGGATCGCCAAGGAGGGCCGCAAGTACGGCGTCTTCCTCGGCCTCGTCTCGCAACGCCCGGCCGAGCTCGACCCGACCATCATCTCGCAATGCGCGACGCTGTTCGCGATGCGCATGGCGAACGACCGTGACCAGGCCCTGCTGCGCTCCGCCGTCAGCGACGACACGGCCGACCTGCTCGACTTCATCCCGACGCTGGCGACCCGCGAAGTGATCGGCATCGGTGAGGGCGTGCCGCTCCCCGTGCGCATGACCTTCCGCACCTTGCCGGATCATCTCCTGCCACGCAGCGAAGCGATCGGCAGCTGGTCGACGCGTCCGGGCGCGCGGACGGGCACGGCCTTCGTGCAGGAGGTCGTCGATCGCTGGCGCCGTGCCGCCACCGAGCGCAAGCCACGGACGGATGAGCAGGCGCAAGCCGCGGCTCCCGAGCCCAATGCGCTCGTCAGCGCCAGCGCCCGCCTCGATCAGGCCAAATACCAGCTTCTGCGGCGCTGAGCCGATGGCCGACCCGCGCGTCGTCTCGGCCGATCCCGCACGCCGCAAGGCCGAGCTTGTCGCCCGGGTTCTCGAGCAGGTGCCGATGGGGCTGGCCATTTACGACCGCGCGTCGGGCGCGAGCCTTTATGCCAATGCCGCCGCCCTCGCGTTCGCCCAGGATGCCGACGCCAGCCCTGGCGATGACCGGTCGCGACGGCCGATCGAAACCGCTCGCCACGTCGTCGAGGTCGACGGAGAGCGCTTCGACGTTCTCACGCTCACCGATGCCACCGAGCGCAATCGCGTCGAGGACGAGCTCGCCAAGCGTGCCTTCTTCGACGATCTGACCGGCCTGCCGAAGACCAACTTGATGCAGCAGACCGTCAACGCGATGATCGCCGAGGGCGCGCTGCCCTTCGCGCTGTCGTTCATCGACGTCGACAATTTCAAGTTCATCAACGACTATTACGGCCATGGCGTCGGCGACCAGCTGCTGATCAAGATCGCGCGACGCATCACCGAGAATTCCCGCGCGACCGACCTGTTGGCCCGGGTGGGCGGCGACGAATTCGTCCTGCTCACCGCGCCGCTCGCCGCGGCGACGGAGGTGGGGCCGGAGATCGAGCGCCTGTCGTCGCGCTTCCGCGAGCCGTTCTTCATCGACGGCTTCGAGATCTTCGCGTCGGCCTCGATCGGCGTCAGCCTCTATCCCGCGCACGGGCAGACCTACGAGGTGCTGCGCGCAAACGCCGACAGCGCGATGTATCGCGTCAAGGAATCGGCCAAGGGCGGCATTCAGCTGTTTGACGCCAATCTGTCCGAGGCGGCCACGGCGCGCATGGAGGTCGAACAACGGTTGCGTCTCGCGATCCGCGATCGCAGCTTCCTGTGCGCCTTTCAACCGAAGGTGGACTTCCGCACCGACGAGATTGTCGGCCTGGAAGTCCTGCTGCGTTGGCGCGACGAGAACGGCATCATCCGCGCGCCCGGCGACTTCATCAAGCTGGCGATCGAGCTGGGATTGATGGACGAGATCTCGATGATCGTGTTCGCCCAGGTCATCGAGCAGATCGATGAGATCAACGACGCGTTTGGCGCCAACGCCTCGATCAGCCTCAACGTGGCGGCACGCCAGGCGACCGATCTCAACTTCATGCAGGCGCTCGTCGAGCGGCTCGTGCGGACCGGCTACCCGTCGCGCTTCGTGCTGGAGCTGACGGAAGAGGCATTCCTGTCAACGGGCGAGTTTCAGACCAATGTTCTTCCGACGTTGCGCGAGCACGGCATCGGTGTCTCGATCGATGATTTCGGCGTCGGCTATTCGTCGCTCTCGGCACTTGCGGAGATCACCGCGGACGAGCTGAAGGTCGACCGCTGCTTCATCACCGACATCCACAAGAAGCCGCGCAATCAGACGATCCTCAAGGTCATCGAGCTGCTCGGCAATGCGCTCAACATGAAGATCGTGGTCGAGGGTGTCGAAACCTTCGAGGAGCTAGCCTACCTTCAGGCGGCGACCCGGATCAACGTGGCGCAAGGCTTCTATTTCGCCAAGCCGATGTTCCTTCAGGAACAGACACGCGACACATCGGTCTCGGGGGGCCGCATCAATCGTCCGCAACGCGGCGGCACTCGCGGCGGCTCGGGTCGCTACTGAAGATTGGCGCTATTCGCGGCTGTCAAAGCCCTTCGCGGGCCGGGTGCATCTGATCGTGCAGCAGCGTGGCCGGTGTCGCCAGCCGCCGCCGACGCGAGGCGGTGATGGTCGCCATGCCCAGCGCATAGTACATGAGCAGGAATATCGCCCCGACGATCGAGACGGTTTTATACCCAAGCTTGCTCACATCGAGAAAGCTGTAGGGGTATGGCTCGCCCATCGCGCCAGCGACGAGCGTGATGATGAAATAGATCGACGGGTAGATCATCAGCAGGGCCAGGTAGCGGCGGTTCAGGCCGCGTTTCGGCGCGAAGCCGATCCAGAAGGCGAGCGTCAGAATCGGCACGATGTCGTGAAAGGTGAGGTCGGTGTCGAAGCCCATCCCGCGGGGTATCCACGACGTACGCAGCACCGCCTCGTACGTGGCGCCGACGACCAGAATGTAGACGAGCGCCGCGGCATGCCAAGCCGCGGACGGCGGCTTCCGGCGCATGTACAGCTGGTAGGCGGTCATGCTCATGAGCAGCGCCACGCCGATATTCGTGAGGATCGTGAAGTAGCGAAACCACAGGAACAGCGCCTGCGGCAGGCTGTCTCCCTCGGTAAGATTGCGGCGGATGACGATCGTGCCGTCGATGATCAAAGCGCCCCAGCCGAGGATCGCGATCAGCGAGGCGAGAGCCACGGCATGCTTTATCGGATTGGGAAGCGACGGGTGAAACGTCCTTCGCGCGATGCTCGTATTCACCGTCATCTCTGCTCCATGGCTCCGCGTCGTCCCGTCAGTCCCGCGAGGAATGCCCGCGAGGAATGCGGAGAGCGCTCTAAAAGGACGATCCTACGAAAGACGGATCGTGGGGGATCGTAGCGATGTTCGGTTGTGCCAGAATCAGGCCAAGTCTTTTCTTGAGAGGTTGCGGCTCCGTCACTGAAGGGTCGGCTGCCTCTTGCCCTTGACGGGCGGGCGGGATGCGCCGTCTTAGGGTGGCATGACCGCCCTCGAGATCGCCCAGGCGTTGATCCGCAAGCCGTCGGTGACGCCGGCGGATGCCGGTGCGCTCGGCATTCTCGCCGACACGCTCGCGGCCGCCGGCTTCGCGATCCATCGCGTCACGTTCTCGACGCCCGGCACGCCGGACGTCGACAACCTTTACGCGCGCCTCGGCACCGGCGCGCCGCACCTGCTCTTCGCGGGGCACACGGACGTGGTGCCGTCGGGGGCCGCGGAGGCGTGGCGGCATGGCCCCTTCGAGGCACATGTCGCCGACGGCATTCTCTACGGGCGCGGCGCGCAGGACATGAAGAGCGGCATCGCCGCCTTCGCCGCCGCCGCCCTCGGCTACGTCGCCGAGCATGGAGCGCCCAAGGGGTCGATCGGGTTTCTCATCACCGGCGACGAGGAGGGGCCGGCGATCAACGGCACGGTCAAGGTGCTCGAATGGGCGACCGCGCGCGGCGAGCGCTTCGACCATTGCATCGTCGGCGAGCCGACGAGCCGCGCAAAGCTCGGCGACTTGATCAAGATCGGTCGGCGCGGCTCGCTCAACGGGCGCGTGGTCGCGCGCGGGCGGCAAGGGCACGTCGCCTATCCTGCCAAGGCCGCCAACCCGATCCCGCCTCTGCTGCGCGTGCTCGATGCGCTGCTGGCCCCCCTTGACGCCGGTACCGCTCGGTTCGATGCCTCGAACCTCGAGATCACCTCGATCGACGTCGGCAATGCCGCCGCCAACGTCATTCCGGCGACGGCGACGGCAGCCTTCAACATCCGATTCAACGACACCTGGACCGATGCCACGCTCGCGGCCGAGCTGCGCGCCCGCGCCGCCGCCGCCAACCAAGGCGCGGCGAGGGGCGACGCCGACGTGGCGCTCGAGTTCCTGCCGTTCAACGCGCCGTCCTTCGTCACGCCGACGTCGCCTTTCACCGACCTCGCGATGGATGCGGTCGAGGCCGAGACTGGCCGCCGCCCGGAGCTGTCGACCAGCGGCGGCACGTCGGACGCGCGCTTCATCCAGGCCTATTGCCCTGTGATCGAACTGGGTCTCGTCGGCGACACGATGCACATGGTCGACGAGTGCGTGCCGGTTGCCGAGCTGGACGCGCTGACGGCGATCTACCGGCGTATCCTCGAGCGCTATTTCGATTGAGAGATCGGTCGTCGCGCGTCAGCCTCTCGCGCGTGTTGGCTGAATATGCGACGGTCGCCGCGACGAGGGAGACCCGCCGGTTTGTACACGCCACCCTATCCGGCACGGCCGCTGAAGCCGGCGTCGGCGATCGGCCTGCTGTGGACCGCGCGCAAGAACCTGATCGCGCTTTGGCCCGATTTCACGTTCGAGATCAACAGCTTCTCCTATAACGTGCTGCGCCGCCGCATCCACATCATCACGACGCCTGACGCCGTGAAGCAGGTGTTCGTCGATGGCGGCGCCGCCTACGAGCGCAAGACCTCGCAGCAGCGCCTCGCGCTCGAACCGCTGATCGGCGACGGCCTTTTCATCAGCGACGGCGAGACGTGGCGTGGCCGCCGTCGCGTCGTCGCGCAGGCGACGCACATCTCGAAGCTGCCAGCCCTGACGCCGGCGATCACGGCGGGTGCAGCGGCGCTGCGCGCGGAGTGGGAGGGGCGCGCGGGCGAAGAGATCGACGCGCTGGCGTCGATGGCGGAGCTTACCGCCGGCATCATCTGCGCGGCGATCTTCGGCCGCCAGCTCCGGCGGGACGCGGCGCGGCGGCTTGTCTCGGCGTTCGGCGTCTACCAGTCGCTGATCGGCCAGACCGACATTCTCTCGTTCCTTGGCCTGTCGCCGTCGATGCCCCGGTTCTTGGGCCTGCGCACCTACCTGGCGGCGAAACGCATCCACGGTGTCCTGGGCGAGCTGATCGACGACGTCCTCGCCGGGCAGGGCAAGCCCGAGGCGTCCGTGTTGCGCTCGATGTGGGAGGCGGTCGAGGCGGGCGAGGCGCCGGCGATGGACCGGGTGGCGCTGCGCAACGAGGCCGCCGTCCTGTTCATGGCCGGCCACGAGACGACCGCGAACACGCTCGCCTGGGCCTGGTTCATTCTCTCGCAGGATGAGGACAGCGAGCGCCGCCTCCACGCCGAGGTCGATGCCGCGCTGGGTGACGAGCCGGCCGTCCATGCGGACTTTGACAAGCTGCCGTTCACCCGCGCGATCATCGAGGAGACACTGCGCCTCTACCCGCCGGTGCCGCTGCAGGGGCGCACCGTCATGCAGGACGGGTTCATCGGCGCGAAGCCCATCAAGAAGGGCGACCTCGTGGTGCTCAACGCCTGGATCATGCACCGCCACCGCAAGCTCTGGGACGATCCCGACGCGTTCAAGCCGGACCGTTTCCTGCCGCCGGACGGCGGGCCGCCGGCGCGCTACACCTACGTGCCGTTCTCGATCGGCCCGCGCATCTGCACCGGCGCCGCCTTCGGCCTGCTGGAGGCGACGCTCTGCCTCGCGACACTGGCGCGCCGGTTTAGGCTGCGGCTGCGGGCCGGCTGGGTCGTCGAGCCAGGCTGCCGCCTCAGCCTGCGCCCCGGCGAACGATTGCCGATGACAATCGAGCGGCGAGCGTGAGCGAGACGCGATGCAGCTGAGGCGCCATCTCGAATGGGGATTGTTCCAGACCTTGCGTGCCATGCCGCTCGGGTTGGTATCGGGCTTCGGCGGCTGCGTGGCGCCGCTCGCCCGCTCGATGATGAAGGGCAGCGACCGCAACGCCCGCACGCTGTTCGCCGCGCTGCGGCCGGACTGGGCTGCCGATCCCACCGCCCTCGATGCCGCGGCGCGGCGCCTTTGGACCTCGGTCGCGCGCACCTATGCCGAATTCGCGATCATGCGCCGGCTTGTCGACGAGGGCCGCGTCGCGATCAGCAACGTCGAGATCCTCGATGAGGCGCTGGCCAGCGGTCGGCCGGTGATCCTCGCCTTCGTCCACACCGGCAATTGGGAATTGTCGGGCATGGACCTGGCGTTCCGATTCGCGCCGCGGCGCGGATTCGCGATCTATGATCCGCCGCCCGAGCCCGGCCGCACCGATATCGTGATGGAGGTGCGCCGCGAGATGCCGGCCGACTTCATCGAGATGTCGCCGCTCGTCTGGCGCCGCGCGCTGACGCGTCTCAAGCAGCCCGGCGGCGGCGTGCTGTGGATCGCGGTCGACGAAATTTTCCAAGGCCGCATCACCGCGCCGGCGTTCGGGCGCCCGCTACGGTTCGACGGCAACATCGGCAAGATCGTGCGCCTGGCGATGCGCACCGGCGCGGTCATCGTGCCCTTTTATGGCGAGCGCCATCCCGACTTGCGCTTCACGACACACATGCTGCCATCGATTACCTACGAGCGGACGGCCACCAACGCCGATGACACGGTGTACGAGGCGATCCGCCATCTCGACACGCTGCTCGGCCAGGCGATCATCGGGCTGCTCGACCAGTGGTATTACGCGCTGATGTACCGCGATACCGCCTCGCTCGTTCCCGACGATCCGTCGACGCGAGCGTAAGCGCCCGCAGTTCAACCAACTCAGCGCAGCGTTATCGGCCCATTCAGACCAGGCCAGTCGGAATAGCCATGCCAGTCGCCGCCATAGTAGGTGTCTTGCGGCGCATCGACGAGTTCGGCGCCCGTGCGCAGGCGCTCGACGAGATCGGGGTTGCCGATGAAGGGCCGGCCGAAGGCGAAGAGGTCGGCGTGGCCATCCGCGAGTTCTTCCTCCGCGAGGGCGAGCGTCATCCGATTATTGCCCATGTAGGTGCCCTCGAAACGTTTGCGCAATGCGTCGAACTCGAGCGCGTCGGACGTGCGGGTCGTGCGGGTCACGCCCTCGATGACGTGGATGTAGACGAGCTTGCGAGCGTTCAGCGCGTCCACGTAGGCGCCGTAAGTGCCTTGCGTGTCGCTGTCGAGCGGCGTCTCGCCGGGCGCCGTGGTCGTCGGCGACAGGCGAATTCCAACGCCCTCGCTGCCGCCCCAGGCCTGGCAGACCGCATCGACGACCGCGAGCGGGAAGCGCAGCCGGTTCTCGACCGAGCCGCCGTATTGGTCGGTGCGCTTGTTGGTCGAGTCGCGGACGAATTGCTCGAGGAGGTAGTTGTTGGCCGAGTGCACCTCGACGCCGTCGAAGCCGGCCCGCTTCGCGTTGGCCGTTGCCTTGCGGTAGTCCTCGATGATGCCGGGGATCTCGTCGGTCTCGAGCGCGCGCGGCGTCACGTGCTCCTTCATGCCGTCGGCGGTGAACGCGGTGCCCTTCGGCTGGATCGCCGAGGCGGAAACCGGCAGCCTGTGGTCTGGCTGAAGGTCCGGGTGCGAGATGCGCCCACAGTGCCAGAGCTGCAGGAAGATCACCCCGCCGTTGGCGTGCACCTTGTCGGTCACGATCTTCCAGCTCTCGACCTGCGCCTCGCTCCAGATGCCCGGCGTGAACGCGTAGCCCACCGCCTGCGGCGAGATGTTGGTCGCCTCCGAGATGATCAGGCCGGCGGTGGCGCGCTGCGCGTAATAATCGGCGGCAAAGGCGGGCGGCACGCCTTCGGTGGAGGAGCGGCTGCGGGTGAGCGGCGCCATGACGATGCGGTTCTTGAGCTCGAGGCCGCCGAGGCGGACGGGCTGCAGCACTGGGCTCATGGGCGAAATCTCTCTGTTCGAGCGGCGCGAATGCCGTGGTCGCTAGGTAGTACCGCAGCGCGGCATTTGCACTGGGCGGCAAGCAGGGCTTCTAAGCGGAGGTTGGTCCGGTCGCGCTTTCGTCCAGGAATGGATTGACGATCCGCAGGCTCCCCCAGACCGTCATCCCGTGCTGCATGTCCTCTGAAAATAGCGTCGTGCACGTCGCCTCGAGCGCGGAGGCGACGATCAGGGCATCGCAGAACGCGAGATCGTGCTGTTCGGCCAGCAACGAGGCGGCCGCGTGCGTGGCCGAGGTGATCGGCGATACTTGCAGGATCGTCCGCAGTGCCTGAGATGCGGAGCCAATCTCAGCCCAACTCATCGCAGGATCGCTGCAATCGAGGTCATGCTCGTCCCGTTGTCCGGCAAAAACCTCCGCCATTGCCCTCGACCGGCCTTGAAGGCTAAGGAGGATCGACCATTCCTCGGCCCGTCTGGAGACCCTTCGATGCCGCTTCGGCTCGATAGCGAGAGCCCTGATTTCGAGCACGCGTTCAAGGCGTTGCTCGCGACCAAGCGCGAGGTGTCGGAGGACGTCGACCAAGCCGTGCGCGCGATCATTCGGGGCGTGCGGGACGACGGCGACGCGGCGCTCCTGCGCTACTCGAAGCAATTCGACCGGGTCGATCTCGCGGCTCTCGGTCTGCGGATCACGGGCGCCGAGATCGCCGCCGCCAAGGTCGCCTGTCGCGCCGAGGACATGGCCGCGCTGAAGCTCGCGCATGCGCGCGTCGAGAGTTTCCACCTTCGGCAGAAGCCTGAAGATCTGCGCTTCACCGACTCGCTCGGCGTCGAGCTCGGCTGGCGCTGGACGGCGATCCAGGCGGTCGGGCTCTACGTGCCGGGCGGCACGGCGGCTTATCCCTCGTCCGTGCTGATGAACGCGGTCCCGGCCAAGGTCGTCGGCTGCGAGCGTCTGGTCATGGTCGTGCCGGCACCGGACGGGCGGATCAATCCGCTGGTGCTGGCCGCGGCCGACCTCGCCGGGGTCGACGAGATCTATCGGGTCGGCGGCGCGCAGGCGATCGCGGCGCTTGCCTATGGCACCGCGACGGTCGCGCCGGTGATGAAGATCATGGGGCCCGGCAACGCCTATGTGGCGGCGGCCAAGCGGCAGGTGTTCGGCACAGTCGGCATCGACATGATCGCAGGCCCTTCCGAGGTGCTGATCCTCGCCGACCGGACGGCGGATCCCGAGTGGATCGCCGCCGACCTGCTCGCGCAGGCCGAGCACGACGAGGCGGCACAGGCGATCCTCATCACCGACGATCCTCGCTTGGCGGATGCCGTCGAGCGCGAGGTCGTGGCGCAGCTTCAGACCCTGCCTCGCGGAAAAATCGCCGGGGCGAGCTGGCGCGATTACGGCGCGATCGTCATCGTGCCGTCGCTCGCGGCGGCGATCCCGCTCGCCGACAGGCTGGCGCCCGAGCACCTCGAGATCATCGCGGTCGACGAGGACGCGCTCGCGGGCGCGATCCGCAACGCCGGCGCGATCTTCATCGGCGGCCACACGCCCGAGGCCGTCGGCGACTATGTCGGCGGGTCGAACCACGTGCTGCCGACGGCCCGCTCGGCGCGCTTCTCGTCCGGCCTCAACGTGCTCGACTTCATGAAGAAAACCTCGATCCTGAAATGCAGCCCCGAGAGCCTAGCGGCGATCGGGCCCGCCGCGGTCACGCTCGGCGAGGCCGAAGGTCTCGGCGCCCATGCGCGTTCGGTCGCCATGCGGCTTGGCCAGCGTCCGGCGGCCGCGTACACGCGCGGCGCCGCATGAGCGAGGACAAGAAGGATCGCCTGAAGTCGGTCGTTCTCGACGGCGATTCCATCGGCATCGGCACGCCCGACCAGGAGCACGAGCGCCAGATCGCGGTCTACGATCTCATCGAGGAGAACGAGTTCGGACTACCGGGCAAGGACGCGGGACCCTACGACCTCACGATCTCCTTGCACGAGGCCAAGCTGATGCTCGACATCGCCGGCGCCGACGGCGAGCAGAAGGCCGTGCACATCCTGTCGCTGACGCCGTTCAAGCGGATCCTGCGCGACTATTTCATGATCTGCGAGAGCTATTACGACGCGATCCGCACACAGACGGCGGCGCAGATCGAGGCGATCGACATGGGCCGGCGCGGCCTCCACAACGAGGGCGCCGACCTTCTTCTCGAGCGGTTGTCTGGCAAGATCGACTGCGATAACGACACCGCGCGCCGCCTATTTACGTTGATCACCGCGCTGCACTGGAAGGGCTGACGCGTGGCGAGGCGCGGGACCCTCGCTCGATGACCGGCCCGCTCCTTCGTCGGCCGGGAGCGATCCTCTTTTCCTGCTCCTTCAATGCCGTGCGCTCGCCGATGGCGGAGGGGCTGACCAAGCTCTACTTCGGCCGCGAGATCTATGTCGCCTCGGCCGGTGTGCGGGGCGGCGAGCCGGACGGCTTTGCCGCCGCCATCATGGACGAGGTCGGCGTCGACATCACCAAGCACGTTCCGCACACGTTCGAGGACCTCGAGGATTCCTCGTTCGACCTCATCGTGACGCTGTCGCCGGAGGCGCACCACAAGGCGCTGGAGTTCACCCGCACGCTCGCCTGCGATGTCCTCTATTGGCCGACGATCGACCCGACCGCCGTCGAGGGCTCGCGCGAGCGCCGGCTCGAAGCCTACCGCGAGGTGCGCGAGGCGCTGTCCAGACGGATCAAGGCGCTGCTCGACTTCAGGCCGATCGGCGAGGTCTGAGTCGCCTCAATTGGCCTCTGCGCCGTCGTCCGTCACCGTCGCGAGAAGCTCCGCCAACCGGCGCGGATCCTTCGGGAAGCCGTCGCGGATCCAGGCGGCCTGAAGGCGCTTGAGCGCCTCGCCCAGCGCCCTGCCGGGTTGGATGCCGCGCGCGATCAGGTCGGCGCCCGAAAAGGGGAGGTGCGGCTCCGGCGTGTCAGCCAGAAAGCGCGCGGCCTTGCGCCACCCCTCCTCGCCACCCTCGCGCGCCGCCGCCGCGGCCAGCGCCAGCCCGCCTGTGGCGGCGCCTCGACCGTGATCGAAGAGGAGCCCGCGCAGGATGTCCGGCGCCGGTGCCATGTCGTGGCCGTGCAAGGGAGCCAGCGTCCGCGCCGCGCCCTCGAGCCGATCCGCCTCGGCGTTCGAAAGGCGCAGGCGATCGCGCAGGCGCGTCGCATCCTCGACGACGATCGTCGCCAGCGCGGCGAGCCGCAGCACGGCATCGGCCTCCGGCGCGAACGCGAGCAGCCGCGCGAGGCGGCGCGGCTGCGGCACGGCCTGCAGCAGAGGGCCGAGCAGCCCGGCCTCCGAGATCGCCTCGACGATCGGCGCGGCGCGGGGCGCCATCAGCAGCTTCAGCAGCTCCTGCCGGACCCGCTCGCGGGACAGTCGTGCAAGGCCGTCGCGCTCGCGGATCGCCGCGGCGAGACCTTCCGCGTCGAGCGGTCCCTCGGCGTACTCGGCGGAGAACCGAAAGAAACGCAGGATGCGCAGATAGTCCTCGCGGATGCGCGTCTCGGGCTTGCCGATGAAGCGCACGCGACGCGCGTCGATGTCGTCGCGGCCGCTGGCGTAGTCGTGGATCTCGCCGTCCGGCCCCATCGACAGCGCGTTGATCGTGAAGTCGCGGCGCAGCGCGTCTTGCGCGAAATCTCGCCCGAAGCGGACCGTCGCGTGGCGGCCGTCGGTGTCGATATCCTCGCGCAACGTCGTCACCTCGAACGGGCGTCCCCCGACGAGCAGCGTCACCGTGCCGTGCGCGATGCCGGTCGGTATCGTCCGCAGCCCCGCCGCCTTCGCACGAGCGATGACGACGTCGGGCGTCGCCGTCGTCGCGATGTCGTAGTCGGCGACAAGACGGCCCATCAGCGCGTTGCGCACGGCGCCGCCGACCACGCGCGCCTCCTCGCCGTTGCCGTCGAGAAGGGCGAGAGCGCGGGCCAGCGGCTTGACGTCGAGCAGCTCGCGGGCGTCGCGAGTCATTGCATGCGGCCCGGCACGATGCGGCCGTTCTCCTCGTGCGCCGGCACGTAGCCGCCCTCGTAACGCGGCGCGAGCACGCCGACCGCGACGATGCTGCCGACGGCGAGCACGAGGCCGGCGAGCATCAGCGGCAGCACCACGCGGCGCGTCCAGCGGTCGATGTCGAACGGATTGATGAGCTGCACGAGGAGAACGGCGACATAGAGCGCGAATGGCACGGTGAAGAAGACGAGCGGCTCGGTGAGCGCCCGCGCCATCAGGCGGTGCCGGAGAAGGGACGCATGGCACCCCTTGGAAGAATGGCGCCCGTCACAGGTAGAGCCTTTCGAAGAGGCCGCGGATCATGCCGGCCGTGATGCCCCAGATGCTGCGTCCGTCGTGCTCGAAGGCGTAGAACTGCCAGGTGACGTCCTTCCAGGTGCGCTCCTTCAGCTGATGGTTCGCCTCGCTCATCAGGAAGGCGAATGGCACCTCGAATGCCTCGACGACCTCGGCGGGATTCAGGACGAGATCAAACGGCGGCGTCACGCGGGCGATGACCGGCACGATGCGAAAGCCGGTGCGCGTGAGATAAGGCTCGAGGTAGCCGATGACCTCGACCGCGTCCGCCGGCAGGCCGATCTCCTCGTTCGCTTCGCGCAGCGCCGTCGCGGCGGGCGAAGCATCCTCCGGGTCCATCTTGCCGCCGGGAAACGCGACCTGGCCGGCGTGATCGCGCAGGCCTGCCGTGCGCTGCGTCAGCAGCAGGCGGAGCCCGTCCGGTCGCTCGACCAGGCCTACGAGCACCGCCGCCGTACGCACCGTCGTCAAGAAATCCGGCGTGACGGTCCAGGCGTTGAGGATGTGGTCGCCATGCAGCGGCGTCACCGCGCGATCGAGCGCGTCGACCGGAAGTTCCGGGGCGATCCGCTCGCGGACGCGGGCAAATACCTCGTTCGCTCCGAAGGTGGGAGCCGGCGGCGGGGCCGGGCGCACGTTCACGCGGCCTTCCCGGCTTGGTCGATCGTAAAGAACGCGCCACCGGTGGCGATGCCGATTGCCGCGTCGCGCTCCTCGACGCGGTCGAGCAGATCGATCGCCAGTGTCCGGGTCAGACGCGCCCACAGCCCGCCGCGGACGTGAACGTATGGCTTCACCCCGCCGTCGGCCTCGACCGTGAACCGCATCGGATGCTCGTCGCCGGCCGTCACCTCGTCGCCGAGGTTCGTGACGAAGCGCAGCGCGCCGGCCTCCGCCTCCATGGCGACTGCGACGAAGGGGACGTCGTCGACGACGATGCCGACGCATTCGACCGGCGTGACAAGCACGTAGCGCTCGGGGTCCTTGCGCAGGATGCCGGAAAACAGCTGCACCATCGCCGGGCGCAGGATCGGCGTGCCCGCGTAAAACCACGTCCCCTCGGCCGCGATCCGCATGTCGATCTCGCCGCAATAGGGCGGGTGCCACTTGTCGACTGGAGCCGGGCCGCGAAGCTTCGTCGCACCGACCGCGGCCGCGAGGCTCGTCAGGCGCGCGGCGGGCGCATCGGCCGCCTTCTCCTGCGCGTCGTTCTCAGCCATAATCTGAACCCAAAATCCGGGAGACTCCGGCAGACATCCCGTCTCGCCGCCACTAATCCCCCAGGTAATCCCCAAGGAGCGCTCCGTCCATGGTCCAAGCCACCGGCACGTCGGCTGCGAACGCCACCTCGCTCGAAGCCGCGGTCGCACGCAACGCCGAGGTCGCGCTCGACCGGGTCGCGGCGGCGCGGGCGGCGATCGGCATGGTGATCTTCGGCCAGCAGCAGGTGGTCGAGGAGGTGCTGGTCACGCTGCTCGCCGGCGGCCACGGCCTTCTTGTCGGCGTGCCGGGCCTCGCCAAGACCAAGCTCGTCGATACGCTCGGGACCGTGCTCGGCCTCGACGCTCGCCGCGTCCAGTTCACGCCGGACCTGATGCCAGCCGACATTCTGGGGTCCGAGATCCTGGAAGAGAGCGTCGACCACAAGCGCAGCTTCAAGTTCATGAAGGGGCCGATCTTCGCGCAGCTCCTGATGGCCGACGAGATCAACCGCGCCAGCCCGCGCACGCAATCGGCGCTGCTGCAGGCGATGCAGGAGTACCACGTGTCGGTCGCCGGCGAGCGGCACGACCTCCCGGCCCCGTTCCACGTCCTGGCGACGCAAAACCCGATCGAGCAGGAGGGGACCTACCCGCTGCCCGAGGCGCAGCTCGATCGTTTCCTCATGCAGATCGACGTCACTTATCCCGACCGCGCCGCGGAGAAGCGTATCCTCATCGAGACCACGGGCGAGCACCAGGCCGTCGCCAAGGCGGCGATGAGCGCGGAGGACCTGCAGGCGACACAGCGGCTCGTGCGTCGGCTGCCGGTTGGCGAGAGCGTCGTGGAGGCGATCCTCGATATTGTCCGCTCCGCCCGCCCCGGCGAGGGCGATGCCGCGATCACCAAGTCGATCTCCTGGGGCCCGGGGCCGCGCGCCGCGCAGGCGCTGATGCTCGCCTCGCGCG
Organism: uncultured Lichenihabitans sp.; assembly: GCA_965214415.1. GTDB lineage: Bacteria > Pseudomonadota > Alphaproteobacteria > Rhizobiales > Beijerinckiaceae > RH-AL1. The sequence goes on along the minus strand of CBDCBQ010000003.1, from coordinate 2,426,657 downwards.
CCCGCGCCCTCGTCTCCGGCCGGCTGTCGCCTTCGCTCGACGATGTCGTGGCGCTCGCCAATCCCGTGCTGAAGCACCGCATGGCGCTCACCTTCTCCGCCCGCGCCGACGGCGAGACGATCGAGGGCGTCGTCGCCAAGCTGACGCGCAAGTTCGCTTGATGGGGTTCCGAGGCGTCTGATGCCCGTCACCGCTCGACTTCTCACCAGCGAGGAACGCCAGCTCGGCGCGCCGCGGCAGCAGGGCGCGCTCGACCTCGCGCGGCGGATGCCGGCGCTCGTCGTCGCGGCGAAGGAGATCGCCTCGTCGGCGATGCACGGCGTGCACGGGCGCCGACGTAGTGGCATCGGCGAGACGTTCTGGCAATTCCGCCCCTTTGTCGCCGGTGAATCGGCGAGCCGGGTCGACTGGCGCCGCTCGGCGCGCGACGATCGGCTCTACGTGCGCGAGCGCGAGTGGGAATCGGCGCATACCGTCTGGCTGTGGATCGACCGGTCGCCGTCCATGGCCTACGCCTCGAGCCTGGCCATGCAACCGAAGCTCGACCGGGCGGTCGTGCTCGGCCTCGCGGCGGCGGATCTGCTCGTGCGCGGCGGCGAGCGGGTCGGTCTCTTCAGCCTGACGCGGCCGCTTGCCGCGCGCAACGTCGTCGAGCGCTTCGCCGAGGCGCTGGCGCTCGATCGGTCGCATGGCGATGACGAGCTGCCGCCGCCGGGCGCCCTGCCGCCCCGCGTCCGCGCGGTGCTCATCGGCGATTTCCTCACCCCGCCGGCCGAGATCGCGGCGCGGATCGAGGAGATTTCGGCGCGCGGCGCGCGCGGCCATCTGCTGATGATCGCCGACCCGGCCGAGGAGACGTTCCCCTTCGCCGGCCACACCGAATTCGCCGACGTCGACTCGTCCGCGTCGATGCGCATCGGCCAGGCCGAGCGGTTCCGCGACGACTATGTTCGCCGCCTCGCCGCGCATCGCGACGCGCTCGCGGCGATCGTCCGCGCCAAGGGCTGGAGCCTCGCGCTGCACCGGACCGACCGGCCGGCATCTCAGGCGCTGCTCGCGCTGCGCATGCGGCTCGAGCAGGGCGCCGATCTTTTCGCGACGGGGACGCGCTGATGCTGGGCCTGCCGCTTGCCTTCACGATCCCCTTCGCTCTCATCGCGCTCGCCGGCCTGCCGGTGCTGTACGTCCTGTTGAAGGTGACGCCGCCGCGCCCGCAGCGGGTGCCGTTCCCGCCGCTCAAGCTCATCCTCGACTTGAAGCCCAAGGACGAAACGCCGGCGAACACGCCCTGGTGGCTGCTGCTGCTTCGGCTGATACTCGCGACACTTGTCATCCTGGCGATGGCCGGGCCGATCTGGAACCCGATCAGCGTCGGCACCAAGGGCTCGGGCTCGCTCCTCGTCCTGATCGACGACAGCTGGGCCGCCGCGCCGACTTGGGAGCGCCGGTTGATTGCCGCGAGCCAGCGCATCGAGGCAGCACGCCAGCAATCGCGCATCGTCGCGATCGCCGCGCCATCCGACGGCGTCAAGGACATCATCGCGACGGACGCGGCGACCGCCTTGGAGCGCCTGCACGCCCTCGCGCCGGTGCCATACGCGCCGGATCGCGCGCCTTTGGCGGGCGCCGTCGCGCGGTACGTGAAGACGCATCAGGATACGACGCTTGTCTGGGTGTCCGACGGGCTGGAGCGTGGTGGCGGGCGCGCCTTCGCAACGGCGCTCGCCGCGCTGCCGGTGAAGGCGATCCTCGTCGCCGACGCGCGGCCGGTGCTGGCGCTGACCGATCCGCGCAACGATGGCGACCGCCTCGCCGTGCGCGTCGAGCGATCGGCCGAGGGCGACGCCGGCGCGCGGGGCATCGTGCGCGCGCTCGACGTGAAGGGGCTGACGATCGGCGAGGCTGCCTACAAGTTCGCGAGCACGGATGCCGTCGACGCCAGCTTCGACATGCCGATCGAGCTGCGCAATCAGATCGCCCGGCTCGAACTTGTCGGTGCGCGCTCGGCCGGCGCGGTGACCCTGCTCGATTCGCGATGGAAGCGGCGCAGCGTCGGCATCGTCTCGGGCGAGACGGCCGATACCGCGCAGCCGCTGCTCGCGCCCGCCTATTACATCCGCAAGGCGCTGGCGCCGTTCGCCGACGTGCACGAGCCCAAGCCCGGCGCGCCCGACCCGATCGGCGCGATGCTCGACGACCATGTCACCGTGCTGGTGCTGGCCGACTACGGCACGATCACCGGGCCGATTCGCGATCGCCTGTCCGATTGGGTCGATGCCGGTGGCATGCTGGTTCGGTTCGCCGGCACGCGGCTTTCCGGCGCCGCCGACGATCTCGTGCCGGTGAAGCTCCGGCGCGGCGGCCGCGTGCTTGGCGGTTCGCTCTCGTGGGAGCGGCCGAAGCACCTCGCGCCATTCGACCCGCCGAGCCCGTTCGTCGGGCTCAAGGTGCCCGAGGAGGTCACCGTGACGCGCCAAGTCCTGGCCGAGCCGGAGCCCGGGCTGTCGGGCAAGACCTGGGCGCAGCTTTCCGACGGAACGCCGCTGGTGACGGCCGCGCCGCACGGCAAGGGCCGGGTCGTGCTGTTCCATGTGACGGCCGACACCACGTGGTCGAGCCTGCCGATCGCGGGGCTGTTCGTGGATATGCTGAAGAAGATCGTCGCCTTGTCCGGCGAGAGCACGCGGGCGGTGGCCGAGACCGAGGCCAAGGCCGCCGAGGCGAGCCGCGCGGTCGAGGCCGTCGCGCCGACCCGCACGCTCGATGGTTTCGGCGTGCTCGGGCCACCGCCGCCGACCGCCAAGCCGGTGCCGACGACCTTTGCCGGGACCGCCGGGCCGGACCATCCGCCGGGCTTCTATGGCGCGGCCGATCAGATGCTCGCCGTGAACGCGCTGGCGCCGGGCGACAGGATCCCCGCGGTCGATCTCGCCGGGCTCGCCTTCGAGTCGGCGCCGCTGCAGGTCGCCGAGCCGATCGATTTGCGGCCCTGGTTGATCGCCGCCGCCTTCGTGATGTTCGTGCTGGACAGCCTCGCGGCGCTCTGGCTCGGCGGCAAGCTGCGGCTGACGCCGCGCCGCGCGATCACCGCCGCGCTCGCGCTCGCCGTCCTGGGCGCCGGCATCCTGCAGACGCCGCCGCCGGCGCGAGCCGATTCGAGCCCGCAGGCGCCGGTCTCGATTTCGCCGAGCGAGCTTGCCTCGGCCCTGACCACACGGCTCGCCTACGTCGTCACCGGCGACAGCAAGGTCGACGAGGTCAGCCGGCAGGGACTGTCGTCGTTGTCGACGACGCTCGCGGCGCGCACCTCGCTGACGCCCGGCGATCCGATCGGCATCGATCCAGCCAAGGACGAGCTGGCCTTCTACCCACTGCTGTACTGGCCGATCGTCGCCAGCAACCCGCAGCCCTCGCAAAAGGCGATCGAGAAGATCTCGGCCTACATGCGCCAGGGCGGCACGATCATCTTCGACACGCGCGACGCGATGGCGGTGCGCCCCACCGGCGAGGCGACGCCGGCGACGGACTGGTTGCGGCAGCTGCTGTCCGGCGTCGACGTGCCGGAGCTCGAGCCGGTACCGGCCGATCATGTCGTGACCAAAACCTTTTATCTGCTCGACAGCTTCGTCGGCCGCTACGCGACCGGCGAAACTTGGATCGAGGCGCTGCCGCCGCCGATCGGCGACAACCAGCAGCGCCCCGCGCGCGCGGGCGACAGCGTCTCGCCGATCGTCTTGACCTCGAACGATCTCGCCGCGGGGTGGGCCGGCGACGAGTACGGCGAGCCGCTCTATCCGCTGGTACCGGGCGATCCGCGCCAGCACGAGATGGCGCTGCGCGGTGGCGTCAACCTCGTGATGTACACGCTGACCGGCAACTACAAGGCCGACCAGGTGCACGTGCGCGACCTGCTCGAACGACTGGGGCACTAGCTGGGACAGAACGGCTAGGGCACCACGCCGCCCTGCTTTTCCAAAACGACGATGATGTCCGCCTCGGTCGCGCGGATATGGATCGGCGAAAGCGGTATCGCGTAGCGCGCGATCGCCAAATCCACGAACGCGACGAACGTTTCGGCGTCCCACACGTGATAGTGGAAGCGCGTGTCGCTCATGTCGGTGGCATCGGCCGTCGTCTCGGCCACCTCCGCGCTCATGCCGCCCGCCTCGATGAAATAACGAAGGAAGTGCTCGCGCTGTCGCGGCGCGGTGCCTGTATCATGATCGTCGACGAGATGATCGAACGAGGTGAGCGAGCGCGGCTTGTCCATGCAGAAGCGCTTGTCGGGCGCGGCGATCATCGCGCGTCCACCGAGGACGAGCTTGGCGGCGATGTTTTGAAGAAAACGAATCGGGTCCTGCAGATGCTCGATGACGTGATTGGCGATCAGGAAGTCGAACGTTGCGTCGGGTAGGCCGTCGAGCGTCTCGGCGTCGCCGACGTAATCCGGCTCCATCAGCGGCCGGCCGCACGCTGGATCGTAGACCTCGCGCAGCTTCGCGGCGGGAAAGCGGTCGTAGAACGCGATCTGCCGGTCTGGCGGGATGTCGTTGGGATGCGAGAACGCGCCGATCTCGACGCCGCGACCGGTCAAGAAGGTCGCGGCGACTGCCGCGCGGTTCGGATAGAAATCGTCGGTGCTGCCGAGCGGCGGCACCACGTAGGTGATCGCGCAATCGATCAGCGTCTGGTCAAGCTCGTCGCGCAACGCGACGACGTCGCCGTGGGCGAGGCGGGTCGGGAACAGAAAGCAGAACCCCAAACCATCGCGGCCCAGCGTCCGCTCGACGTCGGGCCGCGCGATCCATGGTCTGACCTCGCCGACGCCATGGCCGTTGACGACGACCGAGAGGACGATTTCGGGTCCCACGTAGCGCGAGGCCCAGCCGGCGATGTAATAGCCCGTACAGGCGTCGAGCGCGCCGATGACGCGGTAGGTGTTCAAGAGAAAGCCCAGCGGCGTGCCGTCGCCGCCGAGGTCGGGGTGGCGGCGTTTGATGTCGTCGAGATCGACGTCCGGGCCTGGCGCGGGCGCGTCGCGGCCGGCGGCGAGGTAGTGCGCCATCGGATCGATAGCCGCGCCGATCCCGGCCGTGCCGCGATACCAGGCTGGATCGAGCCACGGATTTGGCCGGCGTCCCTGCCGCCAGCCGCGTCGCAGGTAGTCGCACAGCGCATTGCGATCCGTGTCGCCGGGGAAATATTCGGCAAGATACCAAGCCGTGTCGAAGATCGGATTCGGGAACCGACCCTCGTGGCAGCCCGAGGCCACGTAGTGACGCAGCGGATCGACGCCGGCGACGGCGACGTCCGGGTAGCGCCTCAAGTACCAGGCACCATCGAAGACATCGCTCGCCGCGATGGTGGCCTGGTCGCGGCGGAGGCGCCACTGCGCCGGCAACGCGTCCAGCACCGCGACCATGGCCCCGCTCACGGATCGATCAATGCGAGGCGATGGCTGGCGCGCGCGCCGCGAGCGCCGAGAACAGCGCGTCGTCCTCGCCGGTCTCGGCGTTCGGCGTCGTCAGCAACGTCTCGCCGTAGAAGATCGAGTTGGCGCCGGCCGTCATGCAGAGGACCTGCGCCTCGGTCGACAGGCTCGAGCGGCCAGCCGACAGCCGAACGCGCGCGCGGGGCATGACGATACGGGCGGTGGCGATCATGCGGACGAGATCTAGCGGCTCGACCATGCCCCGCGCCTCCAGCGGCGTCCCGGCGACGGGCACCAGCGCGTTGATCGGGACGCTCTCGGGATGCGGGTCGAAGGTCGCCAGCACCTGCAGCATCGCCGCGCGATCGCGCACCGCCTCGCCCATCCCGATGATGCCGCCACTGCACATCTCGATGCCGGCGCCACGCACGGCTTGCAGCGTCTCGAGCCTGTCGGCGTAGGTGCGCGTTCCGATGATCTTGTCGTAGAAATCGGGGCCGGTATCCAGGTTGTGGTTGTAGGCGGTGAGGCCCGCCTCCTTGAGGCGCCCAGCCTGCGCGGCATTCATCATGCCGAGCGTGACACAGGCCTCCATGCCGAGCGCGCGCACGCCCTCGACCATCCCGAGTACGGCATCGAACTCGCGGCCGTCGCGCACGCTGCGCCATGCGGCGCCCATGCAGAAGCGATCGGCACCCGCCGACTTGGCACGCGCCGCGAGTGCCAGCACCTCGTCCGTGTCCATGAGATCGACGCGATCGAGCTTCACCTCGCGGTGATGCGCCGACTGCGGGCAATAGGCGCAATCCTCCGGGCAGCCGCCGGTCTTGATCGAGAGGAGGCTCGCCTTCTGCACATCGCTCGGATCGTGATACCGACGATGCGTCGCGTTCGCCTCGGCGACCAGATCGAGCAACGGCTGATCATGGATCGCGACGATCTCGTCGACGCTCCAATCATGGCGGACCGTATCTCGCCCCGTGGGGCGCGGCGGGGTGGGATCGAGCATCAAGCCCCCAAGCTGCGGATAAGGTCTGGCCTAGCCCATAAGAACACCGCGTTCAACCGAGCCAGGCCGCTGGTGCCGACGGCCGGGCTATCAGGTTCGCGCATATCGCGAGAGAAAGAGGGCGACGACTTCATCGACGTGTTTGCGCACGTCCTCCGGCGCCAAGGTCGGTGGAGGGTGCAGGACCATCCGCTCCATGTGAATCACCGTGAGAACGGCACCAAGGAAAATCGTGGCGGCGGCATAAGGATCGTCGCAAACCAACTCGCCGCGCGAGCGTGCCGCTTCGAGGAATTCGGTAAGACGCCGACGTACCCGGTGCGGTCCCTCCTCGAGGAAAATCCGTCCCAGCTCCGGATTGCGCGGGCTCTCGGAGATCACCGTTCGGCAGAGCTTGATGGCGGATGAACTCACCAATTCTTCGATCATCCTGGAGCCGACGTCCCGGAGAACCTGGGCTACCGACCCGGGCGTGCTGAAATTTTCATCGAGACTGTCGAGGAAGCCTTTCGCGCGCGTTTCGACGATCTCGGCGAACAGCTCTTCCTTGCTCCCGAAGTGACGATAGAGCGTCTCCTTCGATGCGCCGGCGCGCGCCGCGATGGTCTGCATGGTCGTATCGGTGAAGCCGTTCTCGAAGAACACAAGCTCCGCGACCGCCGCGATCTCGCGCCGCCGCCGTTCGCCGCGCGGGACCGGCGCGAGAGCTTGACCGCAGATGCGCGCTGTTGACGCCAGCGTGAGCTTCCTTTTAATAGGCGAACCGGCGGGTTCGCTTAGGCTGATCACACAATCATCAATCGCGCCACCCCGCAACTTCCATACTCGAGCGTTCGACAGAGGGTCGGATAGACCTATGACGCGCAGTGAACCATCAACCGAAGTGCAGCACGCCGACCGCCACGATCAGCATGGCGATGCGCAGACGGCTGAGCGCCAGGACGTCCACGAGGACGAGGCGGAGCATGACGACGCGGACGAAGCCAGCGGCGAGGACGCGGGCGGGGACGACGAGGACGAGCAGTCTCGCCAAGACCAGGAGACGCGCAAAAAGCGTCGCCCGAAGGTCTACTTCGTCGCGATCATCGTCGTCGTGCTTCTCGCGCTCGGCGGGATCTACTGGTGGCTCTCCGGGCTCAATACCGAGGACACCGACGACGCCTACACCGATGGTCGCGCGGTTCAGATCGCGCCAAGGGTCGCCGGCCGCGTCGTCTCGCTTGATGTGACAGACAACCAGTTCGTGCGACGCGGCCAGGCGCTGATTCATATCGATCCGCGCCAATTCATCAACGACCGCGATCAATCGCAAGGCGAGGTCGACACCGCGCAAGCCCAGCTCGCGGGCCAGAAATTCGCCGCCGAGATCGCCAAGAAGAATTTTCCAGCCGCGCTTCAGGCGGCGCAGGCGAATCTTGATTCCGCAAAGGCCATGCTCGTGCAACGGCAGGCCGACTTCGCCCGCCAGAAAAGCCTGCCACGCCAGGCGACAACGCAGCAGGAGGTCGATGCGGCGATGTCCGCGCTCCAGCAAGCGCAGGCGAACGTGCTGCTCGATCAGGCGCGGGTGGTCCAGGCGACGCCAGTGCAGCAGAACATCGGCCAGTCCGAGGCGCAGGTGCGCAATACGGCGGGATCGCTGCTGCAGGCTCAGGCGAAGCTCGATCAGGCCAACCTGAACTTGTCCTATACCGTGGTGCGAGCGCCGCAGGACGGCTGGATCACGCGCCGCAACGTCGAGATGGGCAATTATGTCTCGGTCGGGCAACAGATCTTCAATGTCGTCTCGCCGCAGGTTTGGGTCACCGCCAACTTCAAGGAGACGCAGCTCAACTTGATGCGGCCAGGGCAGAGCGCGAGGATCACCGTCGACGCCTATCCTGGCCTCGAGCTGCGCGGCCATGTCGATTCGATCCAGCTCGGCTCAGGCTCGAAATTCTCGGCATTTCCCGCTGAGAACGCGACGGGCAATTTCGTCAAGATCGTGCAGCGCGTGCCTGTCAAGATCGTCGTTGATTCCGGCCTTGATCCGACGTTGCCGCTGCCGCTCGGGCTGTCCGTCGAGCCGACGGTGACGGTGCGATGAGCGATGCCGGGGGCGACACGCCGGCGTCCCGTAAGGCGGGCAACGGCAAGTCCGGGAGCACCACCAAAGACGGCAACGGCAAGAACGGCAACGGCAAGAACGGCAACGGCAAGAACGGCAACGCCACCAACGGGAAAGCCGGCAACGGAAACGGCAAGAACGGGGCGGACAAGGCAGCCGCGCCTGCCGAGCAGAATTGGAAGCCCTCGTTCAATCCGTGGCTGATCGCGGTCTCCGTAACGCTGGCCGCGTTCATGGAGATCTTGGATACGACGATCGTCAACGTCGCATTGCCGCACATCGCCGGCTCGCTTGCGGCCTCGAGCGACGAGGCGACCTACGCGCTGACGGCCTATCTTGTCGCCAACGGCATCGTGCTCACGGTGTCGGGATGGATCTCCGACACGATCGGGCGCAAGCGCTATTTCCTCATCTGCCTCGCCATGTTCACGGTCTTCTCCTTCCTCTGCGGGATTTCCCAGTCGCTCGGCCAGCTGATCATCTTCCGCTTGTTCCAAGGCTTCTTCGGCGGCGGTTTGCAGCCAAACCAGCAATCCATCATCCTCGACACGTTCCCGCCGGCGAAGCGCGGCGCGGCATTCGGCCTTACTGCGGTCGCGACGATCGTCGCACCCGTGCTCGGACCGACGCTGGGCGGCTGGATCACCGACACGTACACGTGGCGCTGGATCTTCTTCGTCAACGTGCCCGTCGGCATCTTCGCGGTTGTCATCAACTACATCCTGGTCGAGGACCCGCCGTGGGAAAACGCCAAGCAGAAGCGCAAGGCGCGCGGTATCGACTACATCGGCCTGTCGCTCATCACGATTGGTCTCGGCAGCATGCAGGTGATGATCGACAAGGGCGAGGATTGGGACTGGTTCGGCTCTCCGATCATCCGCACCCTCGCCGTCTTTGCGTTTCTCGGCATCGGCGGTGCGATCGTCTGGCTGCTCACCGCCAAGAAACCGATCGTCAACCTCGACATCTTCAAGGACAAGAATTTCGCGCTCGGCTGCCTTTTCATCGGGGCGATGGGCGCGATCCTGTACGCGAGTTCCGTCATCATTCCACAATTCGCGCAGATGGAGCTTGGCTACACGGCAACCATCGCCGGCCTTATCCTGTCGCCGGGCGGAATCGTGGTCATCGTGCTGATTCCGATCGTCGGGCAGGTGATGAAGCGCGTCCAGATACGCTGGATCGTGATGTTCGGCTTCTTCCTGATGGGATGCGCGCTCTTCTACTCGGCCGGCCTGGTGCTTTCGATCGACTTCAAGACGCTGGTGTACATGCGCAGCGCGCAGACCGCGGCCTTGGCGTTTCTATTCGTGCCGATCTCGCAGATCGCCTACCTGACGTTACCGCAGCGGCTGCGCAGCGATGGTGCGGCCATTTTCTCGATGTTCCGCAATGTCTTCGGATCGATCGGCATCTCGTTGTCGACGGCGATGGTCACGGAGCGCACGCAGGCCGACCAGGCGAATATCTCACAATTCATGACCCCGTTGCACGCGGGCTACAACAGCTACATCGCCAAGGCCGAAGACACGCTGCGAACGCTCGGGCGCGCCGCGAGCACTGTGCATGACGCCGCGGTCGGCCAGCTCTATCAAACATATTTGAAACAGGCGGCGACTTTGGCCTATGCCAACGTCTTTATGTACGCGTCGGTCATTGCTTTTCTCGTCGTTCCGTTCTGTTTTCTGATCTCCAAGAAAATGGCAGCGGGCGGCGGTGGTGGCGGTCACTGATATGATCAGGGCGGGGAGGCACGTCGCCCTGGCGGGCTGCGCGGCGCTGCTTGCCGGCTGCGTCGGGCCGAATTTCACGCCGCCCGTGCCCGTGACGACCGACAGCCGCAGCTTCCTCGATATCGGCAAGCCCATCGCGTCTCCTGTCGCGGTCCTAGCTGGCACGACAAGCGCGCCGAGCGATGTCGAATGGTGGCATGTCTTCCACGACGCCGAGCTGTCCAAGCTCGAAAGCCGCGTCGCCGACGAGAACCTCGACGTTCGCACCGCCACGCTGCGGCTTGCCGAGAGCCGCGCGCAACGCGCCTCGACGGCGGCGGCCGAGTTGCCGACATTGAGCGGGACCGCAAACGATTATCGCGAGGCATTCAGCAAGAACGGCGCGCTGGCGATCATCCCGCCAACTCAATTTGCCGCCGGCGGCGCCACAAGCGGCTCGCAGGGCATTCAACAGGGCTTTCAGCACCTCGAGAGCGGTTTCAACGTCTATTCGGTGGGCTTCGACGCGTCGTGGGAGCTCGATCTCTGGGGCCACGTCGCGCGCCAAGTCGAGGCGGCCGACGCCCAACTCGCCGGCAACGCGGAAATGCGTCGCGACACGCTGGTCTCGAGCTTCGCCGAGCTTGCGCGAGATTACGTGAACCTGCGCGGCGAGCAGGCCCAGATCAAGATCGCGAGAGACAACATCAAGGTGGAGGAGGAGATCCTCAACGTCACCCGCGTGCGGATGGAGAAGGGCCTCGTCACCGGTCTCGATGTGGAAAGCGCCGCCGCCCAGGTCGATTCGGTGAAGGCGCAGATCCCGCAGCTCCAGGCGCAGGTCCTGTCGGGCATCAACGCGATCAGTTTGCTTCTCGACGAACCGCCGCTGGGTTTGTCGGGCGAACTTATCGGACCGCGAGCGATCCCCCTGAATCCGCCGCGCGTGCCGGTCGGGTTGCCGTCGGAGCTGGCGCGCCGCCGTCCCGACATCCGGATGGCCGAGGCTCAGCTCCACGCGGCGACCGCCAACATCGGCGTCGCCATCGCCGAATTCTATCCGAGCGTGAGGTTGAACGGCAGCCCGACCCTGCAGGCGTTGGAGCCGCGAACGCTCTTCAGAGGGTCGTCGCTACAGTACATGAATATTGGTCCGGCCGTGACATTGCCGATCTTCGAGGGCGGCAAGCTCAAGGCAAACCTCGTGATGCAGGAGAAGGCGCAGCAGGAGGCGGCGGTTGCCTACCACAAGGCGGTGCTGTCGGCCTGGCACGACATCGTCAACTCGCTGACGTCCTACAAGACCGAGCAGGTGCGGCGCGAGAGCCTCAGGTCGCAGGTCGAGCATGCCAAGCAGGCCCTGGTGCTGGCGCGCTCGCGCTATGACCAGGGCGTCGCCGAATTCACTACGCTGCTCGACGATGCGCGCACCGTGCTCAGTGCCGAGCAGCAGCTCGCGCAGAGCCAGACCAACGTGTCGGTCGATCTGATCGCGCTCTACAAGGCGCTCGGTGGTGGTTGGGAGCTGACCTATCCCGAACCGAAGGCGATCGTCCCGTCCGTGTTGACGACGCCAACGGTCGCCGCGCCGGTTCTCGTCTCCGTGCCCGCGGCGCAGGTGCATTGACGCGGGCCTAAGACGCAGGTCGCTATTGCGACAGGACGCGCTCGGACGTGGCCCGCGTGTCGAACGCGGCGGCGAACAACGCCCTGGTGTAGTCGTCTTTCGGCGTATCGAAAATGTCGCGGGCGGGGCCGGCCTCGACGACCTTGCCGTCGCGCATCACGACGATCTCGCTCGCCAGCGCTCGCACCACCTTGAGGTCGTGCGAGATGAACAGATAGGCGAGGCCGCGCTTTGCCTGGAGATCGCGTAAGAGATCGACGATCTGTGCCTGCACCGACATGTCGAGTGCCGAGGTGGGCTCGTCGAGCACGACGAAGCGCGGCTCCAGCACCATCGCGCGGGCAATCGCGATACGTTGGCGCTGACCGCCGGAGAACTCGTGCGGATAGCGATCCATCGTCGCGGGATCGAGCCCAGTTTCCGCGAGCGCACGCGCGACGATCTCGCGACGCTCCGCCGCCGGCAGGCCGGGTTTCAGGATCGCCAGGCCCTCGCCGACGATGTCGGCGATCGGCATGCGCGGCGACAGTGAGCCGTAAGGGTCCTGGAAGACGATCTGCATGTCGCGCCGTAGCGGGCGCATGGCGGCGAAGCCCAATCCTTCGATCGGTCGTCCGAGATAGGCGATCCGCCCTTGCGAGGAGATGAGCCGCAGGATGGCGAGACCGAGCGTGGTCTTGCCCGACCCCGACTCGCCAACGACGCCGACGGTCTGGCCCTCGCGGACGATCATGGAAATCCCATCGACCGCCTTCACGACGCCGACGGTACGGCGCATCAGGCCCTTCTTGATCGGAAAATGGACGCGCACGTCGTCGACCGCGACGACTGGTTTGGCATCACCCTGAAAGGGCGGCGCGGCACCCTTCGGCTCGGCCGCGAGCAGCATGCGCGTATAGGCATGGCGCGGCGAAGCAAACACGGACGCGGCCGGGCCGGTCTCGACGATCTTGCCCTTCTGCATGATGGCGACGTCGTCGGCGAGACGGCGCACGATGCCGAGATCGTGCGTGATGAACAGCATCGCCATGCCGTGCTTGGCCTGCATGTTTTTCAGGAGAGCGAGGATCTGCGCTTGAACAGTGACGTCGAGCGCGGTCGTCGGCTCGTCGGCGATCAGCAGATCCGGGCGGTTGGCGAGCGCCATCGCGATCATCACGCGCTGCCGCTGCCCGCCGGAGAGCTGGTGTGGATAGGCGCCGAGCCGCTCGGCTGGATCGCGTAGACCTACTTCGCCGAGAAGCTCGAGCGTGCGGGCACGCCGCTGGCCCTGGCCGCGCATGCCGTGCACCTCGAGGATCTCGCCGACCTGCCGCTCGATCGTGTGGAGCGGGTTCAGCGAGGTCATCGGTTCCTGGAAAACCATGGTGATGGCGGAGCCGCGCAGCGCACGCAGCCGCGTCTCGTCGGCGTCGAGAAGATTCTCGCCATCCAAGCGGATCTCGCCCTCGATGCGCGTGCCGGTAGGCAGCACGCGTGGGATCGACAACGCGGTGACCGACTTGCCGGAGCCGGACTCGCCGACCAGCGCAAGAGTGCGGCCCTTTGCGAGCGACAGCGAGATGCCGTCCACGGCACGGGCGCTGCCGAAGGCGATGGTGAGGTCGCGGATCTCGAGCAGGGGGGTGTCAGGCACGAGACATCTTCATGCCAGCGTCTTGCGCGGGTCGAAGGCGTCGCGCACGCCCTCGCCGATGAAGACGAGCAGCGACAGGATGAGGCCGGTCGAGAAGAAGCCGGCGAGCGCGAGCCACGGCGCCTCCAGATGATCCTTGCCCTCCTGCAGCAGCTCGCCGAGCGAGGCCGAGCCCGGCGGCTGGCCGAGGCCGAGGAAATCGAGCGCGGTAAGCGCCGTGACCGAGCCCGACATCACGAACGGAAGCAGCGTGAGCGTCGCCACCGTCGCATTCGGCAGCACGTGCTTCACCATGATCTTCATGTTGCCGAGCCCAAGCGCACGCGCCGCGCGCACGTATTCGTAATTCCGCGCGCGCAAGAACTCGGCGCGCACGACAAGGACGAGGTTCACCCAGGAGAACAGGAGCAGGATGCCGAGCAGCGAGAGAATGCTCGGCGCGATGAAGGATGAGATGATGATCAGGATATAGAGCTGCGGCAGCGACGCCCACACCTCGATGAAGCGCTGGAAGAGCAGGTCCGTCCAGCCGCCGAAATAGCCTTGCACCGCGCCCGCCGCGACGCCGATGATCGACGAGACGAAAGTCAGCGCGAGCCCGAACAGGATCGAGGCGCGCATGCCGTAGATCACGCGGGCGAGCACGTCGCGATCGACCTCGTCGGTGCCGAGCCAATCGTTTTCGACAGCGGCACAGCCGCGATTGGGGCCGCCAGCGGCCTTGGCCGCGGCCGCGCCGGCGGCCTCGCACTGCGCTTTCGTCAGCGTCCAAGTCGGCGGCGAGGGCGCGGGCGTGGCTGATGCGTAATTCACGGTGCGATACGAGAAGCGGATCGGCGGCCACACCATCCAACCATGCGCGTTGATCTCGTCGGCGGTCTCCTTGTAGCGATAATCGGCGAAGGCGGTGAAGCCGCCGAATTTGTCGTCAGGGTAGTCGATTATGATCGGAAACAGGATCTCGCCCCTGTAGGAGGCGATGATCGGACGATCGTTGGCGACGAGCTCGGCGAAGAGCGAGATCGCGAAGACCACCATGAAGACGCAGAACGACCAGAAGCCGCGCCGGTGGTTGCGGAAAATGCGCAAACGACGCTGATTGATCGCCGAGAGCCGGAGAAATCTGGAGGCCGGAACGCGTGGGGCCAGCCTAGGGGCGGCAAGCTCATCGCGAAACGCGGGCGCGCTCATACGTCACGCCGGTCGAAGTCGATGCGCGGATCGACCCAGGTGTAGGTGAGATCGGAGACGAGGTTGATGACCAAACCAACGAGCGCGAAGATATAGATGTTGGCGAACACGATCGGATAGTCGCGCGCGATGACGGACTCATAGGAGAGACGGCCGAGCCCATCGAGCGAGAAGATGATCTCGATGACGAGGGCGCCGGTGAAGAAGGCGCCGACGAATGCTCCGGGAAAGCCGGCGATGACGATCATCATCGCATTGCGAAAGAGATGGCCGTAAAGCACGCGACGCTGGGTCAGGCCCTTCATTCGCGCGGTCTGAACATAGGCCTTGTT
This sequence comes from uncultured Lichenihabitans sp., assembly GCA_965214415.1. Classification (GTDB taxonomy): domain Bacteria; phylum Pseudomonadota; class Alphaproteobacteria; order Rhizobiales; family Beijerinckiaceae; genus RH-AL1. The sequence continues at coordinate 2,411,612 of CBDCBQ010000003.1, read as the reverse complement.
GATCTCGTCAAGGAAAGAATTCTTCGTCAGCGCGGTCACGGTCGCGAACGAACCAAGTGTCAGTGCCGTCACCGGCATCGCGATATGCCAAAGATAGTCCCGCACTTTCCCGAGCGCCGAGAGCTGCGCGAAATTGTCGGAGGTCAAACCGCGCAGCGGGAAGATCGGATAATAGGCGCCGCAAAACAGCGTCGCCAGCAGCACCGCCCAGAGGAACGCGGGGATCGCGAAGCCGATCGAGACGACGAACGACGACGCCACATCGAAGGTCGACCCGTCGCTCACGGCCTTGCGGATGCCGAGCGGGATCGAGACGAGATACGAAACCAGCGTCATCCACAGGCCGAGCGAGATCGAGACGGGCAGCTTCTGCTTGATGAGGTCGACGACCGGGATCTTCGAGAAGAAAGAGCGGCCGAAGTCGAACCGACCGTAATCCACCAGTAGCTTCAGGAAGCGCTCGGCCGGTGGCTTGTCGAAGCCGAATTGCTTCTCGATCTCCTTCCGGAATGCCGGATCGAGGCCCTGCGAGCCGCGGTAGCGCGAGGCCGCCTCGCCGCCACCGCTCTCGCCGACGCCGCTCGCGCCCTGGAACTTCGCGATCATCTGCTCGACCGGGCCGCCGGGCGCGTATTGCATGATGAGAAAGGTGAGGAAGAGGATGCCGAGGATCGTCGGGATCATCAAAAGCAGGCGGCGGACGATGTAGGCGAGCATCGCGTCGGCCTCCGGATCAACGGGGCCGGAGCGCGGTCTTGGCGGCTTTCGCGTCGTCGTACCACCAGGTGGAGACGGCGTTGAGCCCGTACTTGGCCGGCCGCGCGGGTCGGCTGAACAGGTCCCAGTAGGCGATGTTGTGGCCTGGCTTGTTCCACATCGGAACCCAACAGTGCGACGTGCGCAGCACCCGGTCGATGGCCTTGCAGGCGATCGTCAGCTTCGGGCGCGAGTCGGCGACGACAGCCTGCTCGATGAGCGCGTCGACAACGGGGTCGGCGATGCCGCAGAGGTTGCGCGAGCCCGGCGTCTTGGCCGCATCGGTGCCGAAATGGTCGCGCATTGCCGCGCCCGGCGTCAGGCCGAAGCCGAAGCGCTGCACCACGACGTCGAAGTCGAAGGCGTCGGTGCGCTGCTTGTACTGTGCCGGATCGACGACACGCAGGCTGGCCTTGATGCCGAGCAGCCCGAGATTGCGGATGAACGGCAGCGTATGCGGGCTGAGCGCGGGATCGGAATCGAGGAATTCTATCGTCAGCGGTGTGCCGTCGGGCAGCATCAGCGTCTCGCCCTCGCGTTTGCAGCCGGCCGCCTTCAGAAGATCGAAGCCTTTGCGCAGCATTGTGCGGTCGGTGCCCGAGCCGTCGCCGTCGGGCGGCGTGTAGACTGGGCCGAAGACCTCCGGCGATAGTTTGCCTTTGTACGGTCCGAGGATCGTGGCTTCCTCGGACGACGGCGCGCCCACGGCCTCCATCGGCGAGTTCTGGAAGTACGACACGGTGCGCGTGTAGGCGTCGTACATGATGTTGGCGTTCGTCCACTTGAAGTCGAACGCGTAGCCGATCGCCTGGCGGATGCGCGGGTCCTTGAACTTTGCCCGGCGCGTGTTGAAAAACCAGCCCTGCGTTCCGTTCGGCGTCTCGTCCTTGATGAACTCCTTCTTGACGCGTCCATCGTTCTTGGCGGGAAAGTCGTAGCCCTTCGCCCAGACCGACGAGGTGAACTCCTCGCGGAACGTGAAGTCGCCGGCCTTGAAACCCTCGAAGGCGATCTTGCGGTCGGCGTAATACTCGAAGCGGAGCGTCCCGAAATTGCCGGTGCCGATGTTGATCGGCAGATCCTTTGCCCAGTAGTCAGCCACGCGCTCCATCTGGACGTACTTGCCTTGCGCGAAGGAGCCGACCTTGTAGGCGCCGGAGCCGAGCGGCGGTTCGAGGCTGACCTCGTCGAACGCCACCTTGGCGTAATAGGCCAAGGAAAAGATCGGCATGCCTGCCATGAAGAGGATCGCATCGCGCGCGTGGCCAGCCTTCAGCGAAATCTCGAGCACATCGGGCGCGGTGGCCACCGCCGTGTCGAGGTCGCGCAGCGGCAGTCGAAAGCTCGGGTGGCCTTTGTCGCGCAGGATATTGAGCGAATAGGCGACATCCTTCGCGGTCAGCGGCGTGCCGTCGTGAAAGCGCGCCTCCTTGCGCAGCAGAAAGCGGTAGCGGTTCTTATAGGGCGAGGCCCGCACCGCCCGCGCGACGAGGCCGTAGAGGGCGTCCGGCTCGTCGGCATTGCCGCCCATCAAGCTGTCGAAGCTCGCCGGCACGCCGGCGGCGCCGTCACCTTCGAAGTTGAAGATGTTGAGCGTGTTGAACGTCAGGAAATTCTGATTGCCCTGCGAACTGTCGATCTGAAGACGGATCTCGCCGCCGACAGGCGCTTTCGGGTCGACGTAGGGCAGGTGCGAATAGTCGTTCGGCAGATCGAGGTCGCCAAAGATCGAGAGGCCGTGCGCCTCCACACCGTAATCGTCGGCAAAGGCGACGCTCGATCGCGCGACCGCGGGAAGCACAAGCCCGACGATGCCGAGCGCCAGCGATTCGCGACGCGAGAGGAGCAAGGTCTTCGGGAAACGATCGCCGACTGAACGCATCGTCAGCCCTTGCCGGCCGATTGTGTCGCTTTTGTCGCGACGCCCGGAGGGACGCCGCGACCGTGTCGATTGGCGCGGTCGTTCGCTTACTTGTCGCCGCCTTGGCCGGCTTCGTCCGGCGTCGGCGCCGAGTACGGCTCCGGCCCCCTGTCCGAGTCATCGCCAGCCGCCGGAGCCGGAGCGCTCGGCTTCGCCGATGCCGGCTCCGCCTTGGGCGCGCCCGCGCTGGCCAGTGGCGCCGGCGCCTTGGCGTTGGAGCGTAGGTAGGCGACGATCTCGGCGCGCTTTTCCTCGTCCGGCTCGCCCGCGTAGCCCATCTTGGTGCCAGGGATGTAGGCGGCCGGGTTGGTCAGCCATGTATTCAGATCGGCATAGGTCCAGTCGCCGCCCTTGGCCTTCAGCCCGGCGGAATAATCGAAGCCGTCGACGGAGCCCTTCGGCCGATCGACGACGCCGTAAAGGTCGGGGCCAAGAAGCGTGCCCTCACCCTCCTTGAAGTGATGGCACGCCATGCAGATCGCAGCGGCCGACTTGCCTTTGGCCGGATCCGCCGCCGCGACCATCTTGACAAAATCGCCGCCGGCCGGCGCGGCGTCCATTTTCGGCGCGACCGCTGCCGCCGCCGAACCTGCGTCGGCTGTCTTCGTCTCGGCCGGCTTGTCCTCGGTGGGCTTGGCGGCCGCTCCGGCATCCGCCTTCTTCTCGCTGGCGGCTGGCAGTGGCGCCGGCGTCTTCGCGTTCGAGCGCAGGTACGAGATGATCGCGGCGCGCTTCTTCTCATCCGCCTCGCCGGCGTAACCCATCTTCGTGCCGGGAATATAGGCGGCCGGGTTGGTCAGCCAGGCGTTGAGATCCTCGTAAGTCCACTTGCCGCCTTTGGCCTTGACGCCCGCCGAATAGTCGAAGCCGGCGACAGAGCCCTTTTCGCGATCGACGACGCCGTAGAGATCCGGGCCGACCTTGGTACCGCCGCCCTCGTTGAAGTTGTGGCAAGCGCCGCAGATCTTGGCCGCCTGCTCGCCCTTCTTCGGGTCGGTGTCGGCGATCAGCTTGATGAGATCGTCCTTGCCGGCGGCCGGGGCAGCACCCGCGGCGGGCTGCGCCTCGCCGCCACCTTGGGCGATTTTCTCTTCCTCGGGCGTGGGCTTGGGCATTGGCACCGGCGTCTTCGCCAGCGACGCGAGGTACTTGATGATGTCGGCGCGCTTCTGCGGATCTTCCTCGCCGCCATATCCCATCTTGGTGCCGGGAATGTAGGCGGCGGGATTGGTCAGCCAGGTGTTGAGGTCGGCGACGGTCCAGTTGCCGCCTTTGCCCTTGAGTCCGGCGGAATACTCGAAGCCCGCGACCGAACCCTTCGGCCGGTCGACGACGCCATAGAGATCCGGGCCGACCTTGGAGCCGGCGCCCTCCTGAAAGTTGTGGCAGGCGCCGCAGACCTTGGCGTCGGCCTCGCCCTTCTTGGTATCGGCCTTGGCGAGCAGCACGGGGAGTGGGATGACGGCCGGCTTCTTGCCACCACCGCCCGCTTCGTCGGGCTTCGGCTCGGGCAACGCATAGCCGGGGGTCTTGGGTGCGCTTGGGACGTAGATCGCCTGGCCGACGAGACCGAGCGCCATGCCGAAGAGGCAGGTGCCGAGCACCGCGCCGGCGATCTTATTGAACGTGAAAGAATCCATCGCCCCTCAGCCATCCTTACTCGGCGCGCGACGCGCGGGTGCCCCCCGAAGCGCATCGTGGGATTTTCTCCGTGCCTATGCCGTGTTCCGGACGCGCTGTCCATAAGTTGAGGCGGCTTCTTTTTGCCTCAAGGGAGTCACGGCTAAGCGCTTGCGACTGCTCGCCTGAGACTGTTTCGATCGGCAATCGGCGACCAGGCTGCGACTTGTTTTGGCCACACGCCGCTCTCACGAGTTTGCCATATCAACCCATGCGAGGGGCGTGGCGAAACATGACAATGCGCGACCGTGGCGGCATCGTCCGCGCCGGCTGGACCGGCCACCTGCGAACATTTGAGCTCGCGGCTTTGGCGGCGGCTCTGTCGACCGCGCCGGCGGCCGCGAAGGACGTCCTTTTTCCCGCCGCCAAGCCGGCCGTCGCGATGACCGTGCCCGAGGGCTGGGTCGGCGCCGACACGCCGCTCGGGCTCGAGCTGCAATCGCCACGGAAGGACTCGCTCGTCTTGGCGGGGATGGTGTCGCGCGATCACGACAGCGTGCAAAAATGGGTGCGACAGGCGGAGGCGCGCATGATGGCCGCCGGCATCGTATTCGCGAAGCCGACCCCACCGAAGTCGGCGCCGAAGCAGCAAACCGCCGATGCGCGGGCCGATCCGTCGATCGATCACTTCCTGAATCAGGGTCGCGACCAGCCGTTCACCTTCTCCGGCGCTCCCTCCGTGGATAAGCCGGCGCTGGAGGCCGCGGGAAAGCCGATGCCGTTGGTCGTCAACCCGATCGGCGAGCCGGCGCTGCCGACGACGGCGCCGAGCGCGACTGCCGCGGCCTCGGCGCCCAGCGCGGGCACGGCGCCCAACGCCGGGCCGATGCGCCCTACGCGCCATTTCGACTACAGCGGATCGATGCAGCACGGCACGCCGGTCGACATCGAATTCGCGATCTACCCGGTCGGCACCGACAAGGCCTTCCTGATCGAGCAGGAGTCCGGCCAGACTGATTCGCGCGGCGCGATGATCGTGCGGTCGCTGCGGGCCGCGCCGTAACGTAGGCGCCGAAGTCGTCAGGCGATGAGGCCGCGCATGGGCCGGACCGTCATCGATCCCGGAAAAATGGCGTGATCGAGCACGGCGGGCGGCAGGCCGAGGTGATCGGCAAGAATGCCCTTCAAGACAGAACGTAGGTCCGTGGTCGGCATCAAGTCACGCGCTTGGTAAAGCTGGGTCGGCCGCAGTCCCGGCCAGTCGGCGATGACCCGGCCGCCGCGCACGGCGCCGCCGGCGAGGAAGGCGACCGTGCCCGTTCCGTGGTCGGTGCCGACGGTGCCGTTCACCTGCGCCGTGCGGCCGAACTCGGTGATCGCGACGACGACCGTGTCGTTCCAGCGGGCGCCGAGGCCGGCTTCGAAGGCGGCAAAGGCGCCGTCGAGCCCGCCGAGAAGCTGCATCAGACGCCCCGACGCGCCGCCTTCGCCGGCGTGCGTGTCCCAGCCGTCGAACACGAGGGCAGCCACGCGCGGCCCGTCGTCGGCGGCCAGCAGTCGCGCGGCGCCCTCCGCGGCCTGGCGCATGCCTGCCGGCTTGCGTGGACCCGACTTGCTCGCCCCCGACTTGTCTGCCCCGGACTCGCCTGCCCCCAACTTGCCTGTCATGGCGGCCGCGTCGCCGTTCGTGTCGAACGCGAGCTTCTCTATAACAAGCCCTTGCCGCAGAGCCGTCGCCAGCGCGGGATCGGTGTGCGCGTAGAGATCGAGCACCCGGCGGGCGAGCTCGTCGCCGGCGACCGGGATCGTCTGCGGCTCCCATCCGAGCACCGGCGCGGTGCCACGCAGGATCGTGGGCGTTGTCGCGCCGACGGCGAGCGCCGCCGCGACGGACCCGACGCGTTCGCCAGCTGGCAGCGCCGCGACGGCGCGATTGAGCCACCCCGAATCGGTGAACCCCGGCGCCGGGATGCCGCTTTCGAGCACGTCCTGGCCCTCGAAATGTGACCGCTCGCGGTATCCCGTCGCGGTCGCGTGGACGATTGTCGCGGTCTTGGCGCCGACCATCCGGGCGAAATTCGGCATGCCCGGGTTGAGGGCGAAGAAACCATCGAGCGGCAGCGCCGCGTTCGCGCCATCGAGCCGCAGGGCCAACGCACCGTGCAGGTCGGCATAGTTTGAATCGCCGACCGGGCCAACCGCGGCGAGCCCGTCGAGGGCGCCGCGCAGTACCAGCACGACCAGACGCGGGTCGCGCGCGCCAGCGGCCGATGCGACCCGCGGGATGAACGCGGACCCAAACAGGGCACCGCCGCTGGCGATAAGGGTTCGTCGCGAAGGACGCGGAGCGCAAGGATGCATAATCGTCGTCAGCTCCGCTGCATTTCAGGGGACATCAGAAGCAGCGCGAGGCCTTGCTCGCGGCTCTCGGCATGGGCGATCGCGGCGCGGGTCTCCGGCGCGGCACCACCGCCGCACAACGCGGCGAACAGGCTGCTTGGGTTCGGCGGAATCTTCAGGCGGCTCGCGACCAGCGCGCAATAGTCGAGCCTGAGCTTCATGCCCTCGGGCGACGCCCAGGCCGCGTTTTCCACCGAGAAGCCATTTGGTCCCGGTGGCGCCCACAGCGGCATGCCCATCGCCTGCAGTGGGCCTAGAACCTGTCCCGGGTCCTCGGGAAGATGGCCGAGCAGCCGATTCGTCGCGACGATGATGTCGTAGGGCGGGCGCACCTTCCCGGGCACCGACGCCCAAGCCTCGGGCGCGTCGATCAGCGCGAGCGAGACCGCCCTGAGGTCGCCGTCGGTTTTTTGAAACGTCGTCGCCAGCCGGTCGACGAGGGCAGGAGACGGCGCGTCTGATACGAAGGCTCGGGCGAGCTTCGTTGCGATGAAACGAGCCGTCCGCGGCTGCCGCGCGATATCAAGCAGCGCCGCGCGTCCCTGCTCGATGCCGTCGGCGGGATACGTCCGATCCAGCAGAGCGATCGGGCCAGGCTCGTGGGCGTTCTCGAGAAAGACGAATGTGCCCGGATCACCGCGCGCGCCCTGCGGCCCGACGTAGCTCCAGCCGGTCAAAATCTTGGCGAGGCTGATGACGTCGGCCTGCGTGTAGCCGCCATCGACGCCAAGCGTGTGCAGCTCCATGATCTCGCGGCCGAGATTTTCGTTCAGGCCGCGATGGCCGCGCAGCCCGGCCCTCGAGTCGGGCCCGACGGAGCGATTGTTTTCGAGGAAATGCAGCATCGCCGGGTGGCTTTCGACCGCTAGAAGCATGTCCGAGAACCGGCCGAGCACGTGCGGGCGGATCGCCTCCCGCTCGAACGCGCCGGCGGTGACGCGCCCGATGCCGCCTTTGCCCGCCGAGACGCAGAAGTGGTTGGACCAGAAGGCAACCAGCCGCTCGGCGAAGCCCGCGCGTGCCTCGATCGCGCGGCGGATGCGCGCCAGCGCCTCGGCATGAAAGATCGTCTGCTCGACCGCGGGTGGCTTGCCGGGCGCTGTCGCCTCGACCGCCGGCGCCGGGCGCATGCCGCCCGGACCTGCCGCGGCCATCGCGAGCTTCTTCTCGGGATCGGCGTTCGGGGATGGCGACGCGACGTCCTTGTCGGGCGCGTCGGCGGCACGCTGGAGGCGCTCGATCTTGCGCGCCATCCGAGCGTCGAAGAATTGCTGGAGCGCTATCGAGCTCGACGTCAGCCCCGCTCCCGAGAGCAGGGCAATCCCCGGCTCGGCTAACTCGGCCACTAGAAAGCCGCGCGGGTCGGCGCCAGCGATCATTGTATCGCCGTCGCCGCGCGGGCCATAGCCGAACCGCGTCAGGGCGATGAGCCCAAGATTGGCGCCCGAGATGTCCCGCGAGCTGGCCGTCATGTCCCTGGTCCTCGTGGAAAGAAGCACGATGATCACGAGAACTTGACCGCGCGGGTAACCCGGCGTGCCGTGTCGTCGAAGATCATCTGTCTCCTTCGCAAGGAACGCGGCAGGCATTCGCGCCCTACGCCGATACCTATCGCCGACGAAGGGCCTGCCGATGTCCGCCCCTGCCATGTCTCGTCACGCTGTTGCCGAATGCGGCCTCATGGAACGAAGACTCGCCTTCTGTGGACTTGCCATGTCCGCGTTTGCCATCAAGATGGCCGCGAGCGGGGCAAGGGAGGCGAAGGCGATCGGCGCGACGCGCACGGCGATGGATTCTCGCGATCTCGAGTTCGCGTCCCTGATGCGTGCCGCGCAGGGGGGTGACCGTCGCGCCTATGCGACCCTGCTCCGGGGCTGCGAGCCGATCATCCGCCGCGCCGCGACGCGCGCCGGCGTGCGCGGCGACCGAATCGAGGATGTCGTCCAGGAGACGCTGCTGACGCTACACAACGCCCGCCACACCTACGATCCGTCGCGGTCCTTCACGGCGTGGCTCACGGTGATCGCGCAACGGCGGGGCATCGATGGTCTACGCCGTTACGGGCGCAACGATCGTCGCGAGGTGCATGCGCCGCTTGTCTACGAGCAGCACGCCGATCCAACCGACGATCCGTCGCGGGGTCTGGTCGAGGCCGGCCGCGCGCGGGAGCTGCAAACGGCGATCGCGGGACTGACACCGAGCCAGCGCGAAGCCGTCGAGCATCTCGCCCTAAGCGAGCAATCGCTGGCCGAGGCCGCCGCGGCAACGGGCAAGACGACCGGCGCGCTGAAGGTCAATCTGCACCGTGCGTTGAAAGCATTGCGGGTGCGCCTCGCCGGCACAGGCAAGTCGCATGTCTGATGTCCGCGCCGATATCGTCTCGCACGAGACCTTCATCGCCGAACTCGTCGCGGAACTGAGACCCGTGCGCCCGATCGCCGGGCCGGGCCTCCGCGCGGCGGGGTGGCTCTGCGTCGTCGTCGCGCTGGCGCTGGCGCTGGCCGCCTATTCCGACCTCGACGCGGTGCGGCACAGGCTGATGGCGGTGCCGGACATGTGGCTCGCGGTCGTCGGCTCGACGTTGACGATCGGGCTTGCGGCGGTCGCCGCGTTTCAGCTCAGCCTGCCGGACCGGTCGCCGCTGTGGGCGATGCTTCCGTTGCCGGGGTTGGCGCTCTGGATCGGCGCGAGCGGCATGGGATGCGCGCGATCGTGGATCATTCCCGACACGCACGATGCATCCCTGCACGAGACGATGCACTGCTTGACGTTCATCATCGGCTTTTCGGTGCCGCTTTCCGTGCTTTTGACGATGATGCTACGACGCGGCTTCAGCCTGTATCCATCATTGACGGCGGCGACCGCCGGTCTCGCCGTCGCGGCAGCATCGGCGACCCTCCTGAACTTTTTTCATCCCTTCGACGCGGCCGCGACGGACTTGATCGTCCATGCCAGCGCCGTCCTGCTCGTCGTCGCCATCAATCGGTATTTTGGCGGCCGCGCGCTCAGCCGCCCGAGCGTCATCTGAGGTCGGCGCGGACCGGCTGTTTCAGCGGGCCGTGCTCGCGACCGACCGCGACGCCGCCGCCATCGCCTTCACAAGAGCTCTGATCGAGGTGCGGACTTCGATATCGTCGATCGCTCGAAAGTCGGCGAGCAACTCAAGGCCTTCGTCGATCAGGAACATATCTTCCTCGATCTCGCCATGAACCTCGGGTTTGACGTTCCCATCAGTCGGGAAACGAACGATTTCAGCCATAAATCTACCTCTGCCAATACGACTGATCTAAATCAAGGTCGCGGCTTAACGCAACGTTCGTGACGTGGCGAACACTAGAGCGCGCCGGGTTTTCCACGTCCAAGTGCGGCTTCCGCTGGGTTCGAGGACGCGCGGCGCTGGATCTAGCAAGAACTTGTGGTCGCGGCTTAGCGCGCGGGCCTGACGAACCCTAATATATCCTTCACGTCATCCATCGTCTGGCGGGCCAGCCGGCGGGCTCGTGCCGACCCTTCGACAAGGATCGCGTCGATCGACGCGGGGTCCGCGACCAGGCGCTTCATGTCCGCGCCGATCGGCTCAAGCGTCGCGACGGCGCGGTCGACAAGCGCGTTCTTGAACGTGGAGAAATTCGCGCCGCCGAACGTCGCGAGCACGTCGGTTTTCGAGACGCGGTCCAGCGCGGCATAGATGCCGACGAGATTGTCGGCCTCGGGTCGGCCGGCGAGCCCGGCGATGTCCGTCGGGAGCGGCTCGGGATCCGTCTTGGCCTTGCGGATCTTGGCGGCGATCTGGTCGGCATCGTCGGTCAGGTTGATTCGCGAATTGTCCGAGACGTCCGACTTCGACATCTTCTTGGCGCCGTCGCGTAGGCTCATCACGCGGGTCGCCGGGCCCTGGATCAGCGGCTCCGGCAGCGGAAAGTATGCGGCGTCGTTCTCGCCACCCTCGGTCGCCTGGCCGAGCCCGTGCGCGGCGATCGAGCCGGAGAAGTCGAGATTGAATTTCTGGGCGATGTCGCGGGCGAGCTCGAGATGCTGCTTCTGGTCCTCGCCGACCGGCACGTGCGTCGCGCGATAGGCGAGGATGTCGGCCGCCATGAGGGTCGGATAGGCGTAGAGCCCGATGGAGGCCTGCTCGCGATCCTTGCCGGCCTTCTCCTTGAACTGCGTCATCCGGTTCAGCCAGCCGATGCGCGCGACACAGTTGAAGACCCAGGCCAGTTCGGCGTGCTCGGAGACCTGGCTTTGATTGAAGACGATGTGCTTCTCGGCATCGATGCCGGCGGCGATGAAGGCCGCGGTCACCTCGCGTATGTTGGCGTTGAGCGTGGCGGGGTCCTGCGGGACCGTGATCGCGTGCAGGTCGACGACGCAGAAGATGCATTCGTGCGTCGCCTGCAGGTCGACGAACTTCATGATCGCGCCGAGGTAATTCCCGAGGTGCAGATTGCCGGTCGGCTGGACGCCGGAGAAGACGCGTCGCGGGAAGCTCGTCATCGTCAATATTAGGGCCTCGATCCGAAGGCGCCGCTTATCACGCACGCCCGCTGCCCTGACAAGCGCGTTGACGGCGTCGTGAGTGGGCTCCTGCTTCCGGCGGCGGCCGAAGCGGACTATGGCAGCGGCCATGACCGAGATCGATCTATCGCGCTTTCCCCGATACGCCCTGCTCGACCGGGAGCCGACGCCGATCCACGGCCTCGATGCCATCAACCGAGCCCTCGCGGACGAGGGGCGCCACGTCCGCATCTTCGTCAAGCGCGACGACCACATTCCGATCGGCGGCGGGGGCAACAAGCTACGAAAGCTAGAGTTCTTGCTCGGGGATGCGATCGCGCAGGGTGCCGATACGATCGTGACCTTCGGCGGTCGTCAGTCGAACCACGCGCGGCAGACCGCCGCCGCGGCGGCGCGGGCCGGGCTCGCATGCGAGCTGATCCTATCGCGCGTCGTGCCCCGCGAGGATGCCGACTACGTCGACAACGGCAATGTGCTGCTCGACCAGATCTTTGGCGCGACCATTCACGACCTTCCCGGCGACGCGGATCGCGACGCCTTCGCCAAGGACCGCGTCGCGGCGCTGCGGGCAGCGGGCCGGCATCCCTATGTCTCGCCTGCCGGTGGCTCGAGCCCTGTCGGCTGCCTCGGGTATGTCGGGTGCGCCTCGGAGATCGCGCTCCAGTCGGCGCATCGCGGAATCGCGTTCGCGCGGATCGTCGTCGCCGGCGGCAGCAATGGCACCCACGCAGGGCTCGCGGCCGGCCTTGCGGCGATGGGCGACGACCCGTCGCGCGTTAAATCCTACACGGTGCTGGCGCCGGTCGGGACCGCGCATGCGGAGGTTGTCGCGAAGGCGAGATCGACGGCGGCTTTGCTCGACCCCGCCGTGGACATCCGAGCCGACGCCATCGTCGTCGACGGCGCCCATCGCGGCGATGGCTACGGCATCCCGACCGACGCGATGCGTGACGCGGTTCGTCTCATGGCGCGGCGCGAGGGCCTGTTGCTCGATCCCGTCTACAGCGGCAAGGCGTTCGCGGGCCTGCTGCACGACATCCGCGTCGGAGCCTATCCGGATGGGTCGTCCGTCCTCTTCATCATGACGGGCGGGACGCCAAGCCTCTACGCGTATCGCTCGGCGCTGGTCTGACGCGTTATTGCGTCGCCTCCGCGGGTGCGGCCGTACGCGGCGATGCCGCGGCCGAGCGAACCTTGCGTTTGCGATGCTTCCGCATGGGCTTTTCCGGCGCCGGCTCCGGTTGGGCGGCAGCGGCGGCCGCCGCCTCGGCCCGGGCCCTCTCCGCCGCAACCGCGTCGGCGGTGGGAAATGGCCGTCCCACCGAGAAAGGAAGCGCCTCGCAAAGCAGGCCGCCGCCGCAGGCGGGCGGTGCGCTGGGCACGTTTGGACGAGAGGGATCGGCCGGCGCGACCGGATTGCAGAGAAGCCCGCCGCAACCCGCGTCGTTCGACGAGGGCACATAGGAGCGGCCGGCAATGGCCCCATAGGACCCCTGCGCCTGCTGCGCGTCGGCGGAGCCGGCGAGCATCAGGCCGGAGAGCGCCAGCCCGGTTGAGAGGGCAACCAGGGTTTGCATGCGGCGGCCGACCATGTCCGTCTCCACGTCTTTGATAAGACCTTCTAGGCCATCTGGGCGCACGCCGAAAGCCGGCTCTCGTCGGACCCGATCAGATCAGACGAAGCCGGTCGTGGCATGCGGAACGTACAGGCCGTCCAACGCCTCGATCTCGGCCGGCTCGAGCGCGAGCGACAGGGCGGCCACGGCGTCATCGAGATGATGCGGCTTGGTCGCGCCGACGATCGGCGACGTTACCTCCGGCTTCGCCAGGACCCATGCCAGCGCCACGCGCGCCCGCGGCACGCCCCTCGCGCGGGCGATCTCGCCGACCTTGTCGACGATGCGCTTGTCCGCCTCCTCGGTCTTGTCGTAGAGCGTCTTGCCGAACTCATCCGTCTTCAAACGGCTGGTCTCCTCGTTCCAGTCGCGCGCGAGACGGCCGCGTGCCAGCGGGCTCCAGGGCATCACGCCGATCCCCTCGTCGACGCAAAGCGGCAGCATCTCGCGCTCCTCCTCTCGATAGATCAGGTTCACGTAATTCTGCATCGTCGCGAAGCGCGTCCAGCCATGCTTGTCCGCGAGATGGAGAGCTTTCGAGAATTGCCAGGCATGCATCGATGAGGCGCCGATGTAGCGCGCCTTGCCGGCCCGCACGACGTCGTTCAACGCCTCCAGCGTCTCCTCGATCGGCACGTCGGGGTCCCAACGATGGATCTGATACAAATCGACATAGTCTGTGCCGAGCCGGCGCAGCGACTCGTCGATCTCGGCGAGGATCGACTTGCGCGACAGGCCCGCCCCGTTCGGACCTGGCCTCATGCGACCGTGCACCTTGGTCGCCAGCACGATCTCGTCGCGCTTGGCGAAGTCCTTCAAGGCGCGGCCGACGATCTCCTCGCTGGTGCCGGCCGAATAGACGTTGGCGGTGTCGAAGAAGTTGATGCCGAGTTCGAGCGCTTTCCTGATGAAAGGCCGGCTTTCGGCCTCCGGGAGCGTCCACTCATGCGTGCCCTCGCCTGGTACGCCGTAGCTCATGCAGCCGAGGCAGATGCGCGAGACTTCGAGGCCCGTGCGGCCAAGCCTTGTATATTCCATGCTCGATCCGATCGCGTGGTGATGGAGGAGCAGATAGAGAGTGTCGGCGCGATTGCCAGCGCCCCGCGGCCGGTCCTATGTATACGATCTGATGAGATTGCCGACCAACAGATTCCAGCCGTCGACGAGAACGAAGAACAGCAGCTTCATCGGCAGCGAGATGATCGAGGGCGACAGCATCATCATGCCCATCGACATCGTGACGGTGGCGACGATCATGTCGATCACGAGGAACGGCAGCACGATCAAAAAGCCGATCTCGAAACCGCGGCGGATTTCCGAGATCATGAACGCGGGGATGAGGATGCGTAGGTCGACCGCCGCCTTGTCGGTGGTCTTGATGCTCGCCTGGGCGAGGTCGTCGAACATCTTGAGGTCCTTGTCGCGGACCTGGGCGAGCATGAACTTGCGGAACGGATCGATGATCTTGGGGTAGGCGTCGCTCTCGCTCATCTTGTTGTCGATGAGCGGCTTGAGACCGTTCTGCCACGAATTGTCGAAGGTCGGCGCCATGACGTAGAATGTCATGAACAGCGCGAGCGAGACGAGGATCAGGTTCGCCGGCGTCGTCTGCAGCCCGAGCCCGGATCGCAGGAACGAGAAGGCGATCGCGAACCGCGTGAAGCTCGTCACCATGACAAGCAGGCCCGGCGCGATCGACAGGATGGTGAGGAGCCCCACCACCTGCACGATGCGGCCCGTCGCCGTTCCGCCGGCCGGCGGCACCAATGCGTTGAGGTCGGGCGTCTGCGCGAACGCGGCCTGGAGAGGCGCCACCGAGAACACGGCGGCGGTCGCGAGCGTCACCGCCAGCACGGCAAGGGCAGGTCCGCGTCTCATTCCACCACCAGCGTTTCGATGACGACCTCACGCACCTTGCCCTGCGACCGGACAGACGCACGTTCATTCAAATCCTCGCGCAGGTTCTGCAATCCGCTCGCGCCCTGCAGCTCGGTCAGCGAAAGGGTCTTCATGAACGCGACGATATCGTCGGTAATCCGCGCCGCCACCGCGTTGGGCTCGACGATCGCGCCCTTGTCGAAGACGATCGCCACCTGAAGCCGCATCCGCGAGTCCGGGGGCGACGCGAGATTCGTCACGATCGCCGGCAGTTCCCGCACCTCGACAGTGCTCGGATAGGGTAGGGCGGTGGCGCTCGCCGCGGCGACCGGCGGCGGCGTTGCATCGCGCAGCCGTGCCACGATGAGCTTGCCGACAAGGCCGCCGCCGATGACCGCGAGCACGGTAAGCGCGCCGAGCGTCACGATCAGATTGGCCTTGCCGCCTTTGCTCGGTGCATCCGTCGCCATCGCCGGCCCCTAGAATGGCTTGACGGCGTTGTAGATTTGCTGGCCCCAGCTCGGCTGCTGCACCTCGCTGAGCCGACCGCGGCCGCCGTACGAGACGCGCGCCTCCGAGATCTTTTCGTAGGAGATCGTGTTTTCCTTCGAGATGTCCTGCGGGCGCACGATGCCGGCGACGTAGATCTGACGGATCTCGTAGTTGACGCGAATCTCCTGCGCGCCGCTGACGACGAGATTTCCGTTGGGCAGGATCTCGCTGACGATCGCGCCGACCGAGACCTTGATCTTCTCCGAGCGGTCGATCTGGCCTTGGCCGGTCGCCGCCGTCGTCGAGGACGAGTTGAAGTCGCCGGCGATCTTCGCCTTGCCGAGGCCGAGGTCGAACTTGTTGGCGACTTCGTCGTCAAGCGAGGCGTTGGTGTTGTTGCCGAGCGAGGCCTTGTCGTTCATCTGGATGAGGACGGTGATCACATCGCCGGCCTTGGTCGCGCGCGGATCGCGATACAGGCTGGAGCCGTCTTGGTAGAGCGAGTTGAACGCCGAGCGTGGCTCGTTGCCAGCGAAATGGTGCGGGATCATGTTGGGCTCGACACCGGCGCCGACTGGCGTCAGCACCGGCTCGCGGCCGATCTCGTTGGGGCGCACCGCGCAGCCGGCGAGGCTCGTGGCGGCGAGGCTTGCGGCGAGGCACGGGATGGCGAGGACACTCCGCATCGTCACAGCTTCTTCTCGCCCGCTGGCAGCGTGCCGGCGATGAGGCCCGCGAGCTTGCCGGCCCGCTCGGGTACGATCTCGTTGAAGATCGCGCTCGCCTGGCGCGGGCTGAGCTGACCGAGCACGGCGGCGGCCATGTCGTCGTCGAGCATGGTGATCTGCGTCGCCGCCGTCTCCGGCCGCATCTTGGAATAGATCCCGACGAGCTTTTCGCCGGCTTTCTTCTCCAGCGCCTCGCGCTTTTCGATCCAGTCGCGCAGCGCCGCGGTCCTGGCGTCGAGGTCCTGGATGCGGCCCTTGATGCGGGTCTCGAGTTCGGCGAGTTTTTGGGTCTGCCAGGCGAAGCGCGCCTCGCTCGCGGCCTTCGCGATGCTCGCGCAATAGCGTTTCGCGTCGGCGTTCGCTTCGGCGCCGACGCTCTGGGCCTCGGCGACGGGTGCCGCGATGAGGAGCCCAAGAAGGACGATGGATGCCAGACGAACGCGGCTCGTTGGCCGCGCCCCTGGTCTCGTCTGCTGAAGCCTCTTGCTCATGCAGACAAGGCTAGCCTTGAAAGCTTGTGTCGGGCTGGCCGCTATTGCGTGATCAGATCGGCCTGCAGCGCGCCGGCCGACTTGATCGCCTGCAGGATCGCGATGATGCCGGACGGTTTGAGGCCGATCTGATTGAGGCCACCGACCAACTTGCGCAGCGTCGTGCCGCCGACAATGCGGAGCTGGCCGCCATTCTCGTTGATGCCGACGTCCGTGCGCGGCACGACGACCGTCTTGCCCTTCGAGAACGGCGCTGGTTGCGAGACCTCGGGTGTTTCCGTCACCCGAACGGTCAGCGTCCCATGGGTGACGGCGACCGTCGAGATCTGCACGTCCTGGCCGATCACGATCGTGCCCGTGCGCGCATCGATGATCACGCGCGCCTCGGTGTCCGGCTCGACGAGCAGGCTGCCGATCTCGGCGACGTAACGCGTCGTGCCAATGTGAGCCGGCAATGTCAGCGACACGCTCCGGAAGTCGCGCTCGCGCGCCGTGCGCTTGCCCCAGCGCTTCATGGAATAAGCATTGATCGCATCGACGATACGGATCGCGGTGGCGAAGTCGGGGTTCTTCAGATCAAGCGCCATCGGGCCGATGTCGCCGGGGCGGTTCTCGTTGGGCAGCTCGATCGTCGCGCCGTTCGGAATGCGGCCGACAGTCGGCACGCCCTGATTGAAGCTCTCCGCCTGGCCCACGGCGGCGACGCCCGAGACCGCGACCTCGCCCTGCGCGACGGCGTGAACCTTGCCATCCGCGCCCGACATCGGCGTCATGACGAGCGTGCCGCCCATCAGCGAGGTGGCATCGCCCATCGACGAGACGGTGATGTCGATGCGCTGCCCGCGGTTCATGAAAGGCGGCAGGTCGGCTGTCACCATCACGGCGGCGACGTTGCGCGTCCGCAGCGCCGTGTTGCGCACGTTGACGCCCAAACGATCCAGCATCGACTGCATCGCCTGCTCGGTGAACGGCGCGTTGCGCAGCGTGTCGCCGGTGCCCTCGAGCCCGAAGACGAGGCCGTAGCCGACGAGCTGGTTGTCGCGGATACCCTCGATCGTCGCGATATCCTTGATGCGCACGGCGGCATAAGCCGGCGCGAGCGTGCCGACGGTGAGCACCGCGGCGGCGAGTAATAGCGAAAGGAGCCGCCGCATCAGCCGCCGCCCACGTGGATCGAGCCGTCGGCCTGCACGACGCCGCTGATCGTGACGTTGCTTTCCATGTTGCGCACGGCGACAACGTCGCCAGCCGCGCCGTTCTGCAGGGCGGAGGCATAGGTCTGGATGGTCAGCCCGTCGTCCTGGTAGACGAGCCTTACCATCGAACCGATCCGCACGAGCCGCGGCTCGCCGATCGAGTTGGTGGCGATCGGTTGGCCCGGCAGCAGCGTGCGCCGCGCGACCTTGCCGACGAGCATCGAGCGGTTCATCGCGAAGGCCGAGCTCGACACCGCGTCGGGGAAATCGGCATCGGCCAGCATATCCTCGCGGATGACGTCGCCGGGGTAGATCGTCGTGGCCGGCACGGGCCGGCGTTCCGCCGCGTCGGCGGAGCCAAGCGCACCGAGCACGGCCAGCGCGACGATCGGTCCGATTGAAAGCTGCACGACAAGTCGCGGCATCGTTTGGGTCCGTCGTGGTTTCGAAGGCCGTGCCGCGCGCGGCTCAGCGCATCTGGGTCAGGGTCTGGCCCATCTGATCGGCCGCTTGGATCACCTTCGAATTCATCTCGTAGGCGCGCTGCGCCTGGATGAGATTGCTGATCTCGGCGACCGGATCGACGTTCGAGCTTTCCAGATAGCCTTGCGTCAGCGTCGCGAAACCGGGATCGCCCGGCACGCCGACGACGGGGGTGCCCGAGGCCACGGTCTCCTGGAAGAGATTGTTGCCGGCGTGCTCGAGCCCGACTTCGTTGGCGAAGTTCGCCAGCGTCAGCTGGCCGAGCTGGACCGGCGCTGTGGTGCCCGCGACGACGGCGGAGACGATTCCCGTCGTGCTCACCGTGACCGCTGTCGTGTTCGGTGGAATGACGATGTTGGGCGTGATCAGATTGCCGTCGAGGGTGACGAGCTGGCCTTGCGCGTTCGTGTTGAAGGCGCCGGCGCGGGTGTACTCGATGTTGCCGTTGGTATCCGTGATCTGGAAGAAGCCGCGGCCGGTCAGTGCGAGATCGAACTGATTGCCGGTCTGCGTCAGCGCGCCCTGGATATGCAGGTTGCGGATCGCCGCCGTCTTCACGCCGAGGCCGAGCTGGGCGCCTTCCGGCACCGTCGACTGGTTGCCGCGCTGCGAGACGCCTTGCAGGCGCTGCGTTTCGTAGAGAAGGTCGGTGAACTCGGCGCGGGCTCGTTTGAAGCCCGTCGTGTTGATGTTGGCGATGTTGTTGGCGATGACCTCGACGTTGGTCGTCTGGGCGTTCATGCCGGTCGCGGCGATGGTGAGGGCGCGCATCTCTTCGCCTCAGATCGGCATGCGGCTGATGTCCAGAAAGGCGGTCACCGCCTTGTCACGGACGGCGAGCGCGGTCTGCAGCTGCTCCTGCGCAGACATCACGGCCTCGACGACAGACTGCGTCGTCGCCTTGCCCTGGATCCCGGCGATCGACATCGTCTCGGATCCCTTCAGCTTGTCGACCGTGTCCTTCGAGAAGGACGCCATCATCGATGCGAAGCTGTCGCCCGCGCTCGATAGGCTCGACGTGGCACTGGTGGTCGTGGCGCTGGTGGCTGTGCTGGCCGGGCCGAAGATGGAGGAGAGGGCACCAACGGCGAACGGGGCGGCGGCTATCATGACGATCCCTTCAGGAGGTCGATGGTCATCGAGATGAGGTCGCGCGATTCCTTGACGACCTGGAGGTTGGCCTCGTAGGCGCGATTGGCCTCGCGCATGTCCGCCATCTCCATGATAAGGTTAACGTTGGGAAGCTTTACAAAGCCTTTCGCATCGGCCGCTGGATTGCCCGGATCGCGCTCGACGATGAAAGGTGCGGTATCGGTGCCGACGTTGGCCACGCGTACGACATCCGCGCCTGTCGCCTCGTCGAGTGCGGATTCGAAGCTGATCGTCTTGCGCTGGTAGGGGTCGGCACCGGGCGTCGCCCCGGTCGATTGCGCGTTGGCGATGTTCTCGCTGGTGACGCGCATGCGGGCGGAGTTCGCGCTCAGCCCGGAGCTGGCGATCGTCATTGAGGCCTGGAGCGGATCGATCACGCGTCTATTCCTTCAGGCTCGCCATCAACATCGCGTGGAAGCTCTTCACGATGCCGGTCGTCATGGCGTAATCGCGGCTGATCTCGCCAGCCCTGCTCAGCTGCGTCTCGAGGCCGACGGTGTTGCCGCTCTCGGTCACCTCGAAGCCGCCGTCCTCGTCCTTGATCGACGTGTCGACGCCGCCGGCATCGCCGATCGGCAGGTGACCGGCGTCGGTCGAGGCCATCTCGAGCCGCGTCCGCGCCATCATATCCGCGAACGGCGTCAGGTCCTTTTGCTGGAAGCCGGGCGTGTTGATGTTGGCGATATTATCGGCGACCGTCGTCTGACGCGTGGCGAGCCACGCGCTTTTGCGCGATGCGAGGGAGAGAAGGTAGATCGGCTCCATGGCGGCAAGGTCGCAAGTCGGGCTTGCCCGAGGCTGGCGCCTGCTGGGCCAGACGCAAGGCTCCGCGGTAGAGGACCTTTAGAAGTTTCGCAGTATGCGCGAGGTACGCATCCGTGCCGAAGGAGGGACATCATGCGGCAGCCCATTGGACGATCGATCATCGCGGCGGCGTGGCTCGCCGTCGCACGACTGGGTCTCGCGCCCGCCTCGGCGGAGCCGGGCGACGTGCTGGCGCGGACGCCCGAGCGGGCCGACGGCGCCACCATCACCAGCATCTTGTACGAGTCGACGGGCCTCGACGGCCGGCCGATCCAGGTGTCCGGCTTCGTCGTCGTTCCGGACGGGCCGCCGCCGGTCGGCGGCCGACCGATCGTTGCCTGGGCGCACCCGACGACAGGCGTCGCCGACAAGTGCGCGCCGAGCCGCGGGTCGAATCCGCTGGCCCGCATCCCGGGCCTGCCGGCGATGCTCGCGCGCGGCTGGATCGTCGCCGCCACCGACTATCCGGGGCTCGGAACGCCGGGCACGCATCCGTATCTCGTCGGCATCAGCGAGGGGCGCTCGGTGCTCGACTCGGTGCGCGCGGCGCGCCAGCTCGCCGGTCGGGCGGCGGGCGACCGCTTCGTCGTGTGGGGTCACTCGCAGGGCGGACAGGCCGCGCTCTTCACGGGCAAGCTCGCGCGCGGATATGCCCCGGAGCTGCATCTCCTCGGGGTCGCCGCGGCCGCGCCCGCGAGCGAACTCGCGAACCTCTTCAACGACGACCTCGCGACGCCGGCCGGCAAAGTCCTGACCGCCTACACGCTCTATTCCTGGTCGCGCGTCTATGGCGCGCCGCTGGCGCCCGTGCTGGGGCCGTTGCAACTCGCCGACGTCGATCGGATCGCCGCCACCTGCAACGAGAACCTGGGAGGCGAGATCGATCTCGGGATCGACGCGCTGTCGTTGCCGACGCAGTTCTTGAAGGTCGCAGACATCACCAAGATCAGCCCGTGGCGCGGGCTGATCGCCCTGAACACGCCCACCCCGCCGATCGGCGCCTACCCGATCTTTCTGGCGCAGGGCACGGCCGACACGATCGTCCCGTACACGGTGACGGAGAACTATCTCGGCGCGCTGTGCCGGGCCGGCGATCCGGTCGAGTTCGACCTGATGCCGGGCGTGTCGCACACGCTCGCTGGGTTCTCGAGCGCCCCTCTCGCGGTCGAATGGATGGGCGGGAGGTTCGCAGGGCTGCCCGCGCCGAACACCTGCCGGTAAGGGAAGGTGCGACTACGGGTGCCCGGCTCGACACCGGCATGACCGGCATGGCCTTGTTCGATGGAAAACAGGATCGCCTGGCGATCGCGCGGCGTCGCCGCGATCACGGTGAGGCCGTCCTCGATCGTCGGCAGCGCGGCGATCGTCGCCGTGCCGTCCTTGCCGTCGATCGCCGCGCGCAGCAATTCGGCCTGGCCGATCAGGCGCTCGTCGCAGGCGCCGAGCTTGGTCAGCGTGCCGCGCTCGCTGCGGTAGAACTGGCTCATGCGGTCGTCCTCGGGCACCGGCTGCGCGCGAACCCGTGCCTCCAGCGCACCGAGCGCTCGCGACAGGCGCTCCAGCGCCTGGACCCCGGCCACCACGGCGGGGTCGGGATACGGGTTTGCCCGCGTCGGCGTCGGCGTCGGCATGGCGCGGCGCGTGCCCGCCTCCGCCGCCTCGACTCCCGCACGCGCCTGACCGAGCAGCGAGCAGGCTTTCGCGCGGATCCATCTGCGATGGGGCGGGCGGGCGTGGGCTGCGCGGCAACAGCAGTCGATGTCTTGTGCGGCGTCGCCATGTTCCGGACGACAAGGTCCCCGTTTATCCATAGGCCTGCAACCGTCAGACCGACGCGATCTCGATTATCACATTGTTTAGATGCCACCGAAGCGGCGACGTGTGCTGGTTTGGGCACGAAGCAATCGCGACGCTGAAGGCCAGGCGGCGGCTTGTGTTCTTCGAGCAAGCCCCGCCGAGCTATGACATCCTACAGGATTGGAAAACGTCGGATCGACAGTGAAATGACAAACCATCGACATCACACGCAATCGCCGCCAAACTTATTGACGCACCCGGCTTTTCGGAATGTCCAAGTTCGACGGCAGCGCGTCGCGCCTGGCAGGCCCGTTCGCGCAGATGCGGCTGTGCCGCGTGCGCGTCGCGCGGACTGACGTGAACCTGACATGTAGTATGTCGCCATCGGACCTAAACCGCCGGCCACTCGCCCCCTCGACTCAAGTCGATCCAGGGGCCGATCGCGTCGAGCAATTCGTCGCGCTTGAACGGTTTCAAGAGATGGCCGCGCATCCCGGCCTCCAACAGGCCCTGGACGCGGTCCGGCGCGCGCTCCGCCGTCATGGCGACGATCGGGACCGCCCCCGCGTGGCGCGTCGATGCCGCGGATCATGCAGGTCGCGCTCACGCCATCGATCTTCGGCATGTGGACGTCCATCAAGATCAGCGCGTAGCGATGAGCGGCCACCAGCCGGAAGCCCTCGTCCCCATCCGCGGCGACATCCACCGCAAAGCCCGCGCGCGTAAGCATCGCGCGCGCCATGTCGCGGATGATCGCGAGATCGTCAACCAGGAGAATGCGCGGCGGCTTCCTCGGCTCCGCAGAGCGGTCGACAGGGTAGTTGAAAGCAAACCCCGATCCATCTTCAAACCCCACGGCCGCGCGACACCCGGTGGCGAGTCTCGGGGCGCGGCAGGACGCGACAGGAAGAAACCTTTTGGCCCGTAAACGGGGATCGAGCTTCGACAGGACCCCCTCTCGACGCTCCGGCTTGGCGTATGACATGCTAAGTCCAGGGGACGACACACCGGGCGGGACAGCATTTATGAAACGACTCCTCGTCGCGAACAGGTCCGAGATCGCCATCCGCATCTTCCGCGCGGCGACCGAGTTGGGGCTGACGACGATCGCGGTCTACGCGGACCAGGACAAGCTCTCGCTGCACCGCTTCAAAGCGGACGAGGCGTACCTGATCGGCAAGGTGCCCGGCGGCGAGCCGATGGGGCCGATCGACGCCTACCTCTCGATCGACGAGATCATGCGCGTCGCCCGCGAGGCGCGCGCGGATGCGATCCATCCCGGCTACGGCTTCCTCTCCGAATCGCCCGAGTTCGCGGACGCGTGCAAGGCCGCCGGCATCGTCTTCATCGGCCCCACCCCGGACACGATGCGCACGCTGGGCAACAAGGTGTCGGCGCGCAATCTCGCCGTCTCGATCGACGTACCGGTGATGCCGGCGACCGCGCCGCTGCCCGACGACGAGGCCGAGATCATGAAGCTCGCCGAGGAGGTCGGCTTCCCGGTGATGCTGAAGGCATCCTGGGGCGGCGGTGGGCGCGGCATGCGGCCGATCAAGGAGCCGAAGACGCTGCTCGAGGCGGTCAAATCCGCCAGGCGCGAGGCCAAGGCCGCCTTCGGCAAGGACGAGGTCTATCTCGAGAAGCTCGTCGTGCACGCCAAGCACATCGAGGTGCAGCTGCTCGGCGACACGCATGGCACGGTGGTGCATCTGTTCGAGCGCGACTGCTCGATCCAGCGCCGCAACCAGAAGGTGGTGGAGCGCGCGCCTGCCGATTTTCTGTCGGCCGACAAGCGCAAGGCGATCTGCGACGCGGCGATCCGCATCGGTGAGGCGACCAACTATGTCGGCGCCGGCACGGTGGAGTTCCTGTTCGATGCCGATACGGATGATTTCTACTTCATCGAGGTGAACCCGCGCATCCAGGTCGAGCACACGGTGACCGAGGTCGTCACTGGCATCGACATCGTCAAGGCGCAGATCGGCATTCTGGAGGGCGGCCATATCGGCAATCTCGCCGAAACCGGCGTGCCGGCGCAGGGCGACATCACGCTGAATGGCCACGCGATCCAGTGCCGCATCACGACCGAGGATCCCGACAATGATTTCATCCCGGACTATGGCCGCATCACCGCCTATCGCGGCGCCTTCGGCTTCGGCGTGCGCGTCGACGGCGGCACGGCCTATTCTGGCGCCGTCGTCACGCGCTGGTACGATTCGCTGCTGGAAAAGCTGATCTGCTGGGCGCCGACGCCGGCGGAGGCGATCAAGCGCATGCAGCGCGCGCTGCGCGAGTACCGCATCCGTGGTGTGGCGACAAACCTCGCGTTTCTCGACAAGATCGTCAGCCATCCGAAATTCTCGGCCAGCACCTATACGACGAAGTTCATCGACGACACGCCCGAGCTGTTCGCGATGCGCGCGCGGCGGGATCGGGCGACTCGGCTGCTCACCTATATCGCCGACGTGAGCGTCAACGGCCATCCCGAGACCAAGAACCGGCCGTGGCCAATCGAGCTCAAGGTGCCGGTAACGCCAGAGGCGACAGGCCACGCCACGCCCGGCACTAAGCAGATCCTCGATCGTTTGGGCCCAAAAGGTCTTGCCGATTGGATGCTGGCCGAAAAGCGGCTGCTCGTCACCGACACGGCGATGCGCGACGCGCATCAGTCGCTGCTCGCGACGCGCATGCGCACCTACGATATCGTCTCGATGGCGCCGGCCTATGCGACCAAGCTGCCGCAGCTGCTCTCGCTCGAATGCTGGGGCGGCGCGACCTTCGATGTCGCGATGCGCTTCCTCGGCGAGGACCCGTGGGAGCGCCTCGCCATCATCCGCGAGCGCGTGCCCAACCTCCTGCTGCAGATGCTGCTGCGCGGCGCCAACGGTGTCGGCTATACGAACTACGCCGACAATGTCGTCCAGCATTTCACCAAGACCGCGGCGGCATCCGGCGTCGATTTGTTCCGCGTGTTCGATTGTTTGAACTGGGTCGAGAACATGCGCGTCGCGATCGACGCGGTGCTCGAGACGGGCAAGGTCGCAGAGGGCGCGCTCTGCTACACCGACGATCTCATCGAGCCGCGCAGCGACAAGTATTCCCTCAAGTATTATGTCGGCCTCGCAAAGGAGCTGGAGGCGGCCGGATGCCATGTGCTCGGCATCAAGGACATGGCCGGGCTGATGAAGCCCGCCGCGATCAAGCTGCTCGTCAAGGCGCTGCGCGACGAGGTCGGCCTGCCGCTGCACTTCCATACGCACGACACCTCCGGCATCGCCGCGGCGACGATCCTGGCCGCGGCCGATGCCGGCATCGATGCGGTCGATCTCGCGATGGACGCCGTCTCGGGCTCCACGTCGCAGCCGTGTCTCGGCTCGGTCGTCGCCGCGCTGCGCCACTCGGAGCGCGACACGACGCTCGACCCGCAGGCGATCCGCGAGATGAGCGTGAGGTGGGAGATCATACGAAGGCAATACGAGGCGTTCGAGTCCGAGCACTCGTCGCCGGCCTCCGAGGTCTACCAGCACGAGATGCCGGGCGGGCAGTACACCAACCTGAAGGAGCAGGCCCGCGCGATGGGCCTCGACACGCGCTGGCACGAGGTCTCGCGCGCCTATGCCGAGGCCAACCAGATGTTCGGCGACATCATCAAGGTGACGCCGTCGTCCAAGGTGGTCGGCGACATGGCGCTGACGATGGTGAGCCACGGCCAGAGCGTGGCCGACGTGCTCGATCCCGAGACGCCGATCAACTTTCCGGCGTCGGTGATCGACATGCTGCGCGGCGATCTCGGCCAGCCGCCAGGTGGTTGGCCGGCAAAGCTGCAGAAGAAGGCGCTGAAGGACGAGACGCCGATCGATGTTCGCCCCGCCAGCCTGATCGCGCCGGTCGACCTCGAGGCCGAGCGCACGGCGCTGGCCGAGAAGCTCGGCCGCGAGATCTCCGACCAGGACCTGTCGTCGTCGCTGATGTACCCCAAGGTCTTCGCCGACTTCGCGTCGCGCGCGACAACCTATGGCCCGATCTCGATCCTGCCGACCACGACGGCGTTGTACGGCATGGAGCAGGGCGACGAGATCGCGGTGGATCTGGAGCGGGGCAAAACCATCCTGGTCCACCTGGCGACCATCGGCGACACCGATGCCGAAGGCAACGTCAAGGTGTTCTTCGAGCTGAACGGCCAGCCGCGCGCGGTCGTGGTGCCCAATCGCGACGCGACGCCCACGACCAAGGCCAAGCGCCAGGCCGAGGACGGCAATCCCGCGCATGTCGCCGCGCCGATGCCCGGGCGCCTCGTCTCGCTCTCGGTGGAGCAGGGCGAAACTGTCAAGCAGGGCCAGACGCTCGGCGTGATGGAGGCGATGAAGATGGAGACCGCGCTCGAGGCGCAAGCCTCGGGCACGGTGACGGAGATTTTGGCGAAAGCGGGGGACCTGCTCGACGCGAAGGACCTGATCATGGTGATCGGGGAGAAGGGGGACGGCGGGGAGGAGCTGGCGGAGGGGGACGCGGCCGCGGTCAAGTAGCCTCTTCTCGAGGAGGCCGAAGGCCGTCTCGAAGGACGAGGCGGTCCCGCGATCTCGCCTCCTGGAGCCCTCGTGGTTCGAGACGCCGCTTGCGCGGCTCCTCACCATGAGGGGTTAGTCGTAAAACCTACTTCGGGTGGGGCCCAGACGGCGGCGAGTTCTGGCCGAGCAGCACGCCGTTCACGCTGCGCCCGTACATCGAGTCGGCGTCGTCGTGGAATTTCGCCCGCGTGGTCGCGACATCCGTGGTGAACCGCGGGTCCTGCGGGCGCTCGTGGCTGTCGATGAAGGTGGCGACGTCCCAGGCCTCCTGGTCGCTCAGGCTGTAGCCCTGGCCGAGCGGCATGGCGGCCTTGATGAAGCCCGCGGCGTTCTTGATCGAGCCCATGCCGGCGCCCCAGTTGAACGAGTCCGTGCCCCACAGGGCGGGGAACACGGCGACGCCGTCGGCGCCTTTCTGGCCTGCCCCGGTCGCGCCATGGCAGATCGCGCATTTCGCCCCATACACCGCGGCACCACGCGCGAAATCCAGGCCCTGCGCGGGTTTCGGCAGCTTGAGGTAGCCGCGGCCGGGCAGCTCCTCGCCGGTCGGCGCGCCCTTGGCTAGGAAGTAGGAGTAGCTCGCGAGCGCGACCAGCACCTTGTCGCCGAGCGGCGGGGCCTTGCCGTTCATCGAGTAGCGAAAGCAGCCCTGCAGCCGCTCCTCGTAGGTGTTCACGCGCCCGTTCTTGGCGCGGTAGGCGGGGTATTCGACGTAGGCCGGCCCCAGCGGCGCCGTGTTGGCGAGGCGGCCCGCGTCGAGGTGGCAGTTCGCGCAGGTGAGCGAGTTGCCGACGTAGGCGCCGGCGTGCGCGGCCGGATCGCGGAAGATCGCCTCGCCCTCCCTCACCATCGCGCCGAAGCCGTCGTTGGGGATCGCGCTGTCGGGCGGCGAGGTGAAGGCCGCCGGCTTCGGAGCGGGAGCAGGCGTTTCGGCCCGGCCCGGGGCCGCGACGATCAAGCCGCCGACGGCGACGAGCCCGCCCGCGAGGATCAGCCCGGCTAGCGTCGTCGTCATGGCGTGCTCCCCTTGTCGGCCTGCTTCGACAGCCCGCCCGGCAGCGTCTCGTAATAGGCGGCGACGGCGGAAATCTGGGTGTCGTTCAGGCGGACGGCCACGGTTCGCATCAGGCCGAGCGGATCGTCGTGCCGCGTGCCGGTCTTCCAGGCGTTGAGCTGGGCGGCGATGTAGGTCGCCGATTGCGCGGCGATCGGCGGAAACGCCGCGCCGACGCCGAGCCCCTTCTGCCCGTGGCAGGAGGCGCAGGGCGGGATGCTGGCGGTCCAGTCGCCGCGCAGTGCGAGTTTCGCGCCGGCGGCGATCTGCGATGTGGTGGCGGCCGGCGGCGCGGGGGGCGGCGCCGGCAGGCTCGCGAAATAGGCCGAAAGATCGGCCATCGTGTCCGCGTTCATCCGCTTGGCGATCGTCGTCATCGACGAATTTTCCCGCGTGCCGCTCCCGAACGCGACGAGCTGGCCCTGCAGATAGGCGGCATCGAGGCCAGCCAGGCGGGGGATGCCGGCCGCGGCCTGGCCCTCGCCGGCGGCGCCGTGGCATTCGACGCAGGAGGTGACGCCCGCCATGTTGCCGTTGGCGGCGATCGCCTTGCCCTTGGCGAGATCGGCCGCCGCCGTCGCTCCACCGGCGGCCAGGCAGAGTGCGCCGCCTAGCAACAGCGGCGTGACACGCTTCAAGTTCGACACGGAAGCCGGCTCCTTTTCCGAGGTTCGCCTCGACGCCCCGCGTTCAATAGCGACGGGCGCCAACAGGAGCGATAGCCCACCGATAGGCTCGCCAGGTGAGCGGACACAAGATTTTGAGCGGCGCCCATAAGGCATGCCTGGGTGCTGCCGCACTCCGCGCCTATAAGCGACGCGTCGGATCGGCGCAGGCGCGTGGGTCCTGGACGGCCGCGTGGCCCGGGGCAGAGTAAAATCAACTAGATGGCCGCCATCGTCCGCCTCGCCCTGTCGCGCCCCTATACGTTCGTCGTGATGTCGATCCTGATCCTGCTGTTTGGCGCGCTCTCGATCGTTCGGACGCCGACGGACATCTTTCCTAACATCGGCATCCCGGTCATCAGCGTGATCTGGAGCTACACCGGTTTGCCGGCCGACGACATGTCGGGCCGCATCACCACGGTCTACGAGCGGGTGCTGACGGCGACCGTCAACGATATCGAGCACATCGAGTCGCAGTCGGTGCCTGGCTACGGGATCGTCAAGATCTATTTCCAGCCGAGCGTCGACGTCGCGGCGGCGCAGGCCCAGGTCGTCTCCATCTCGCAGACGATCCTCAAGCAGCTGCCGGCCGGCGTCACGCCGCCGCAGATGGTGGTCTACAACGCCTCCAGCGTGCCGATCATCCAGCTCGCCCTGTCGAGCGACGCCTTCTCGCAGACGGCGCTCAACGATTTGGCGCTCAACTTCATCCGGCCGCAGCTCGCGACGATCCCCGGCGCGCAGCTGCCCTATCCGTACGGCGGCGCCGCGCGCCAGGTGCAGATCGACCTCGACCAGAAGTCGCTGCATTCGCACGGCCTCTCGGCCAACGATGTCGGCACCGCGCTGGCGCGCCAGAACCTGATCACGCCGGTCGGCACGCAGAAGATCGGCGCCTACGAGTGGATCGTCGATCTCAACGACTCGCCGAAGAAGCTGGCCGAGTTCAACAACCTGCCGATCAAGGTCGTCAACGGCGTCGTCATCTTCATGCGCGATGTCGCCTTCGTGCACGACGGGTCGCCGCCGCAGACGAACCTGGTGCAGCTCGACGGCAAGAAGGGCGTGCTCATGCCCATCCTCAAGACCGGCAGCGCCTCGACGCTCGACATCATCGCCGAGGTCAAGAAGCGGCTGCCGGGGATCGAGGACACGCTGCCGCCAGGCGTCAAGCTGCGCTACGTGGCCGATCAGTCGGGCTTCGTGAAATCCTCGGTGGCGTCGGTCGTGCGCGAGGGCCTGATCGCCGCGGCGCTGACCGGGTTCATGATCCTCGTGTTCCTCGGCAGCTGGCGCTCGACGCTCATCATCACGGTCTCGATTCCGCTCGCCGTGCTGTGCTCGCTGACGGCGCTGTCGATCCTGGGCCAAACCATCAACGTGATGACGCTGGGCGGCCTCGCGCTCGCGGTCGGCATCCTCGTCGATGACGCGACCGTGACGATCGAGAACATCAACCGTCACATGGAGGAGCTCGGCGAGGACATCGTCACCGCGATCACCAAGGGCGCGCAGGAGATCATGCCGCCGGCGACGATCGCGCTGTTTTGCATCTGCATCGCCTTCGTGCCGCTGCTGGCGCTCGGCGGCGTCGCCGGCTTCCTGTTCCGCCCGCTGGCGGAAGCCGTCGTCTTCGCGATGATCGCCTCCTACATCATCACCTACACGGTGGTGCCGACGATGGCGCGCTTCCTCCTCAAGGGGCACGAGGGCGACCATCCGCGCGAGGAGGCCGGGCGCCGGCCGCCGTTCTTCGTGCGGTTCCAGCAGGCGTTCGAGCGCGGCTTCGAAGCGACGCGGCTGCGCTACCTCGGGCTGCTCACGCTGGCGCTCGCGTATCGGCGCGTTTTCGTCTGCGGCTTCCTCGCGGCGGTCGTGGCGTCGTTCGCGCTGGTGCCGTTCCTCGGGCGGGACTTCTTCCCCACCGTGGATTCGGACGCGCTGCGCATCCACATCCGCGCGCCGACCGGCACGCGCATCGAGGAGACGACGGCGATCGTCGACCGCGTCGAGGCCAAGGTCCGGGCGCTGCTGCCGCGCGAGCGCGTCGAGAGCATCGTCAACAACATCGGCCTGCCCAACAGCGGCATCAACATCACCTACGGCAATTCCGGCACCGTGGGCGTGTTCGACGACGACATGCTGGTGACGCTGACCGCCGGCGAGACGCCCAATTCGGCCTACGTGAAGATGCTCCGCACCGAGCTGCCGCGGGCGTTTCCGGCCGCGACCTTCGCGTTCCTGCCAGCCGACATGGTCAGCCAGATCCTGAACTTCGGCGCGCCGGCGCCGATCGACGTCATGATCACCGGCAACAAGATCGAGGCGAACCGCGTCTATGCCGCGCAGCTCCTCGCCAAGATGCGTCATGTGCCGGGCGTCGCCGATCCGCGTATCCAGGAGCCGGCCCGCAACCCGGCGCTCGCCGTCGGCTTCAACCGCGAGCTCGCCGGCGTCGTCGGGCTCACCGAGCAGGACGCGTCCACCAACATCCAGACGACGCTGTCGGGCTCGACGCAGACCGCGCCGACCTATTGGTTCGATCGCTCCAACGGAGTCTCCTACTCGGTCTCCGTGCAGACGCCGCAATACGCGATCGACACGCTGGGCGAGCTCGAGAACCTGCCGCTCGACGCCGCCAACTCGACGCAGCTTCTGGGTGGCCTGGCCGACATCAAGCCGGAGGCGGTCGACGCCGTCGTCGACCATTACGACGTGCGCGACGCGATCAACATCTACGCGACCAACCAGGACCGCGACCTCGGCGGCATCATCGCCGACGTGCAGAGCCTCGTCGACAAGTCGCACGGCGCGCTCCCCAAGGGCTCGAAGGTCGTGATCCGCGGCCAGGCGGTGACGATGTCGGCGGCCTACCAGCAGCTGCTGCTCGGCCTCGCGTTCTCGATCGTGCTCATCTACCTGCTGATCGTCATCAACTTCCAATCCTGGCTCGATCCCTTCGTCATCGTCATGGCGCTGCCCGCCGCGCTGGCCGGCATCGTCTGGATGCTGTTCGTGACGCAGACGCATGTCTCCGTGCCGGCGCTGACCGGCGCCATCATGTGCATGGGCGTCGCCACGGCGAACTCGATCCTCGTCATCGCCTTCGCCCGCGAACAGCTGCGCGAGGGCCGAGATGCCGTCGAGGCCGCGCTCGCCGCGGGCGCGACCCGGCTGCGGCCGGTGATCATGACGGCGCTCGCGATGATCATCGGCATGGCGCCGATGGCGATCGAGCCGGGCCAGAACGCGCCGCTCGGCCGCGCCGTCATCGGCGGCCTGTTCTTCGCCACCATCGCGACGCTGTTCTTCGTGCCCGTCGTCTTCTCGATCGTCCACCGCGCGAAGGGCCGTCCGGCGGGCGGACCGGTGGCTGCCGATCGCGAGCTTGCCAATCCCCAGCTTGCCAATCCCCAGCTTGCTACGTCCTCCAGCACGGCCTAACCGGAAGAGATCATGGCATCCGACCCAAAGATCGCCCCGCCGTCCAAGTGGCGCGTGCTGTTCGTCCTCTGCGTCATCGGGGTCGGCGGCGCGGCGCTGGCCGCCTTTGGCGTCGTCAACCGCGCCACGAGCATGCAGCAGGTCGATGCCTGGACCGACGCCCAGGCGATCCCGACCGTGCGGGTCGTGCACGCCAAGCGCGGCCCCGACGAGCAGGAGCTGACCCTGCCGGGCACGGTCAACGCCTACACGACGGGCTCGCTGTTCGCGCGGGCAAGCGGCTACATCACCTCCTGGAGCAAGGACATCGGCGCCCACGTCAAGAAGGGCGACGTGCTGGCGACGATCTCGGCGCCCGACCTCGACCAGCAGCTCGCCCAAGGCCGCGCCCAGTTGATCCAGCTCAAGGCCGCCCAGGTGCAGGCGCAGGCCGACGCGGATCTGTCGGTCGTCACCGAGAAGCGGACCTCGCAGCTCGTCACGCAAGGCTGGTCGAGCGCGCAGCGCGGCGACACGGATCGGTTCGCCGCCGCCTCGCGCCAGGCGGCGGTCGAGGTCGCCAAGGCCAACATCGCGGCCCAGGGCGCGGCCGTGAGCCGGCTCGAGGAGCTGGCCCGCTTCGAGAAGATCGTCGCGCCGTTCGACGGGATCGTCACCGCGCGCAACGTCGACATCGGCGACCTCGTCACCGCCGAGGGCAAGTCCGGCCACCCGCTGTTCCAGGTCGCGGACCTGCACCGCATGCGCACCTACGTGAACGTGCCGCAGGCGTTTCTCGAGGCGATGAAGCCGGGCCTGAAGGCGACGCTGGCGGTCATCGGCAAGCACGCGACCTTCCCGGCCGAGGTGGTGACGACCTCGAACGCGGTGGCCGAGGCGTCGCGGACGGCGCTGGTCGAGCTGCAGTCGCCCAATCCGAACGGCGAGCTGTGGCCCGGCTCGTTCGCCGAGGTCCATTTCCACATCCCGTCGGACGGCGCCACGCTCCGCATCCCGACGACGGCGCTGGTGTTCGTGAAGAACGGCATCGAGGTCGCGCGCGTCGACGCCGACCACAGGGTCGAGCTGCGGCCCGTGGTGCTCGGCCACAACCTCGGCGCCGACGTCGAGATCAAGAGCGGCGTCGCCATTGCCGATCGCCTGATCGACAACCCGCAGGAATCGACGAGCGAAGGCGATATCGTCAAGATCGACGGCGAACCCGCCTCGACAGGTACCGCGTCCGCGATGGCGCCGACCCAAGCCTCGCCGGTCGACGAGACGCCGCACTCGTAAGGTCCATCTCGGTCGGATAGCCAGTGCGGAACGGCGGTGTGACAGGCAGAGCCAGGGAGTTTGCAATTTGTAACGGGTCGCCGCCGCGCCTTGTCGCGGCGCGTCATGCCGCTATTCTGCGCTCATGTTCGCCGCCGCCATTGCCGTCGTCGAGGACGACGCGGAGATCAGGAACCTGCTCGCGGGCTTCCTCGGCCGGGAAGGATTCGCCGTGCGCGCCGCCGAGCGGCTGCGTATCGGTGATCTCACCGTGGACCTGGGCGCACGTACCGTCTGCCTGACCGCAAACGGCCGCGAGTTCGTCTTGACCAGCGCCGAATAGGACCTGTTGCACTGCTTCGTCCGCACTGCACGAGGGCAACATGGCGCCGTTCCACGCCATCGCGGAGCGCGCGCAGCAGCGCGGCGAAACGCCGTGGCGCGGCCCGAGGGAAGCAAAGAGGGCAGGCTCAATCGGCGAGGAACCTTGAGCCGACCGGCGCGAACGAAATTCCCGCAGGAGCGCCCGGCGTCTTCATCCGAGATGGAAAGCGCGTCAGCAATGGTCGCCTTCTTGGTCCGCCTGCCTCGGTTTGCCTGTCGGCGCGGTTTCTTTTCGCTTGCTGAGTCTCTCCCAATTCACCGCGAGGGTCGCGAGCAGGCCGAGATCAAGGGCCAAAATGTATGTCCCGACCTTCACCGTATCGAGCGAGCCCAGATAGGCGCGCGTGACCTCGACGACGTACAACATGACCTAGTCTCTTCTGCTCGAGGTTGCCGCCCGGGATTGGCCGGGCGGGTCGGTGCGCGGCGGCACGCGTCGCGCACCGGGGTCTAGTGGCTGATCATCCAGGGCCGGGCGTTGGGAAAGGACTTCGCAGCCCCGGCCGCCGCCGCGGTCCGCGCCGAAGGCTTGCAACAGCCGCAGCCGCTGGGATGCGCCGCGCCGCGCCGTGGCTCGTGACGCGACAGCTCGTTGATCGCCATGCCCTGACGGGCGCCGCCGTCCATCATCGCCAGCGCCGGCGCGCTCAGTATCGCGCGGGGCGATGGCGCCCCGCACGTATCGCAGGGTGCCGGCTTGTCGTAATCCGCCATCGGACGGAAGTCCGAGAACGGCCCGCAGGCGGCGCAGTCGTAATCGTAGATCGGCATGGCGGCCCCTATAGATCCGGGGCCATCGGCAGCTGGATGCTGCCATCGAGGAACTTGGTCGGGCCGGCCATGCCCGGATTGATGTCGAAGTCGAAGATCTCCGTTGGGATCCAAAGCGTCGCGCAGGCATTCGGCACGTCGACGACGCCCGAGATGTGGCCCTGCACCGGCGCCGTGCCGAGGATCGAGTAGGCCTGCTCGCCGGAATATCCGAACTTCTTCAGATACTCGATGGCGGCAAGGCACGCCTGACGATAGGCGACGCCGACGTCCAGATAATATTGCTTGCCCATCTCGTCGACCGAGATGCCGTCGAAGATGAGATAGTCGGTGTAATTCGGCTTGATCGGCGACGGCTTGAAGATCGGGCTCTTGATGCCGTACTTCTTCATCCCGTCCTTGATGATATCGACCTTGAGGTGCAGCCAACCTGCCATCTCGATCGCGCCGCAGAAGGTGATCTCGCCGTCGCCCTGGCTGAAGTGGAGGTCGCCCATCGAGAGACCGGCGCCGGGCACGTAGACGGGGAAGTAGATCTTCGAGCCGCGCGACAGATCCTTGATGTCCATGTTGCCGCCGTGCTCGCGCGGCGGGACGGTGCGCGCGCCGGTGGCCGCGGCCTTGGCCTTGGCCTCGCCCTTCAGCGCGCCCATGTGCGCGGTCGCCGCGAACGGCGGGTTGGCGACGCCGGTCGGATGGTCGGGGTTGGCGGCGATGAACGCCGTCTCGCGCTCGTTCCACAGCTCGAGCAGCTTGGGGTCGGGCAGGCAGCCGATCAGGCCCGGATGGACCAGGCCGGCGAAGTGGACGCCCGGCACGTGGCGCGAGCTCGTGTACATGCCCTTGATGTCCCAGATCGATTTCTGGGCCGTCGGGAAATGGTCGGTTAGAAAGCCGCCGCCGTTCTTGCGCGAGAAGGCGCCGTTGAAGCCCCACTCGTTGCCGGTGATCGGGCCGATGTCGAGGATGTCGACCACGAGAAGATCGCCCGGTTCGGCACCCTTGACGCCGATCGGGCCTGACAGGAAGTGCACGATCGAGAGGTCGATGTCGCGCACATCGGAGGCGTCGTTGTCGTTCTTGATGAAGCCGCCGGTCCAATCGTAGGTCTCGATGATGAAGTCGTCGCCCGGCTTGACGGTGGCCACCATCGGAATGTCGGGATGCCAACGATTATGTACCATCTCGTTGTCGTAGGCCGACTGCGACAAGTCCACCTTGATGATCGTCTCGGTCATGCTGCACTCCTTTGCTGAAAATCGAACATCATCGCGAGCTCAAACAGACAGAAAGCTCGAGATCTTCTCCGCGTCGATCGCGCCGACCGCCTCTTCGTGGACGAGGTTGCCGTTCTCGATGACGACCACGCGATCGGCGACATCGAGCGCGAAGCTCAAGACTTGCTCGGAGACCAGGATCGACAGGCCGCGCTCGTCGCGGATGCGCTTCAAGGTGCGGCCCATCTCGCGGATGATGGAGGGCTGGATCCCCTCGGTCGGCTCATCGAGCAGCAGCACCTTCGGCTCGCTTGCCAGCGCCCGGGCGATCGCCAGCTGTTGCTGCTGGCCGCCGGAGAGATTGCCGCCGCGCCGCTTGCGCATCTCCTTCAGCACCGGGAACAGCGCGTAGATATCGGCCATCATCGAACTCTTCTTCGCCCTGCCGAGACCCGTTTCGATGTTCTCCTCCACCGTCATGGTCGAGAAGACCATGCGGCCTTGCGGCACGTACGCGATGCCCCTGGCGACGCGCTGGTATGACGTCATGGACGTGATATCCGCGGCTTCCACGTGCACGGTACCCCGTCGCGTCGGGATGAGACCCATCAGCGCTTTCATGAGCGTCGTCTTGCCCATGCCGTTGCGCCCCATCAGCGCGACGATCTCGTTCTTGCCGACCGCCAGGTTCAGCCCGTGCAGGACCTCGCTCTGGCCGTAGGCCACGTGCATGTCGTCGATCCCGAGAACGGATTGCATCGGCCTGTCCCTCAATGCCCGAGATAGACTTCGACGACCTTCGGATCGCTCTTCACTTGCGCCATCGTCCCCTCGGAGAGGATCTTGCCCTGGTGCAGGACGGTGACCTTGCGGGCGATGTCCTCGACGAACTTCATGTCGTGCTCGATCACGATCACCGAGCGATCGGCGATGATGCGGTTGAGCAGCTCGGCCGTCTTGACGCGCTCGCTGACGCTCATGCCGGCGACCGGCTCGTCGAGCATCAGAAGATCGGGGTCCTGGATCAGCAGCATGCCGATCTCGAGCCATTGCTTCTGCCCGTGGCTGAGATACTCCGCGCTCTGGTTGAGCTGGTCCTTGAGGAAGATGATCTCGGCGATCTCCTCGACGCGATCGATCACGGCCTGATCGCGCTTGAACGTCAGCGCGCCGAAGACGCTGCGGCCCTTCGGATAGGAGATCTCGAGGTTCTCGAAGACCGTCAGATCGTCGTAGATCGAGGGTGTCTGGAACTTGCGGCCGACGCCCGCGCGGACGATCTCGTTTTCCTTCAGCTTGGTCAGCTCGCGGTTGCGAAACTTGATCGAGCCTTCGCTCGCTTTAGTTTTGCCACAAATGAGGTCGAGCACGGTCGTCTTGCCCGCGCCGTTCGGGCCGATGATGACGCGGATGTCCTTCTCGTCGAGGTAGAAGGTGAGGTCGTTGACCGCCTTGAACCCGTCGAACGAGACGGTGAGATGCTCGACCGCGAGGAGGAAATCGGTTTCGCTCATGTCGCTCACTCCGCCGGGATCTGCAGGGCGTCGCCGGGTTCCTTGACCGCGCGGGCGCCGAGAAGCTTGCGCACGCGCGGCTCGACCATCGAGCGGTAGATCCCCGCGAGGCCATTCGGAAACAGGAGCACGACGACGATGAAGAGCGCGCCGAGGCCGAGCTGCCAGAGCTGCGGGAAGGCCTCGGAGAAGCTCGACTTGGCGTAGTTGACGAGCAGCGTGCCGTAGATCGCGCCAAACAGCGACAGCCGGCCGCCGACGGCGGTGTAGATCACCATCTCGATCGAGGGCACGATGCCGACGAAGGACGGCGACATGAAGCCGACCTGCAGCGTGAACATCGCGCCCCCGATCGCCGCGAACATCGCCGCCACGCAGAACGCGAAGACCTGGAAGCTGGCGACCGAATAGCCGGAGAAGCGCACGCGATCGACCTTGCTGCGCATCGCGACCAGGATGCGGCCGAGCTTCGAGCGCGTGATGTACTGGCCGACCAGGAGGCAGGCGAGCAGCAGGATCGCGTTGACGTAATAGAGGATCGTGTGCGCGTGGTCGGTGCGGATGTCCCAGCCGTGCAGCGTTCGCAGGTCGGTGATGCCGTTGACGCCGCCGGTATAGCCCTGCTGGCCGATGATGAGGATCGTCAGGATCGAGGCGACCGCTTGCGTGATGATCGCGAAATAGACGCCGCCGACGCGCCGCTTGAACATCGCGTAGCTGAGAATGAAGGCGAGCAGGGTGGGCACGACGAAGACGGCGATCAGCGTCAACGGAAAGCTCTTGAAAGGCAGCCAGATGGTCGGCAGCGCGGCCAGCTGGTTCCAGTCCATGAAGTCGGGGATGCCCGGAGTCGACTGGATCTTGGTGTTGGCGACGCTCGAGGCCTCGAGCTTGAGATACATCGCCATGCAATAGCCGCCGAGGCCGAAGAACACGCCTTGTCCCAGGCTCAGAATGCCGCCGTAGCCCCAGCAGATGACGAGGCCGAGAGCGACGAACGCGTAGGTGAGGTACTTGCCGACAAGGTTGAGGCGAAACGGATCGAGCAGAGCCGGAAACACGACGAGCAGGACGACCGCGAGGATCGCCAGGTTGAGCCAGCCGGCACGTCCGAAGAACGGGATTCCGTTGGGCATCGTTGGCTCCTAGCGCCGAACCTTGAGAGCGAAGAGCCCCTGCGGCCGCAGCATCAGGATGCCGACGACGAGGAGGAGCGTGATGACCGATGCCATCGAGCCCGAAAGGAAGAACTCGAGCGTCGACTGCGTCTGCGAGATCGAGAACGCCGACGCGATCGTGCCGATCAGGCTCTGCGCGCCGCCGAAGACGACGATCAAAAAGGCGTTGACGATGTAGAGCTGGCCGGAGGTCGGCCCTGTCGAACCGATCATCGTGAAGGCCGAGCCGGCGATGCCGGCGATGCCGCAGCCGATCCCGAACGTGTAGCGATCGACCCGATCGGTATTGATGCCGACGGCGCCGGCGATCGGACGGTTCTGCACCACGGCGCGAACCGAGCGGCCCCAGCGCGACCGATACATGAGATAGCCGACGACGACCGTGATGAGGATGGTCAGGCCCATGATGATCATGCCGTTGATCGGGATCTCGATCGTATCGGTGGCGTGCCAGGAGCCGAGCATCCACTGCGGCAGGTCGACGCCGACTTCGCGCGCGCCGAACACCGAGCGATAGACTTGCTGGAGGATGAGGCTGAGGCCCCAGGTCGCGAGCAAGGTGTCGAGTGGGCGGTGGTAGAGTCGCCTGATCAGCGCCCATTCCACCAGGAGCCCGAGTGCGCCAGATGCGAGGAAGGCGATCACGACGGCGACGAAGAAATACGCGCCGAACAGCGAGGGAAGGTACGCCTGGAACGCGCGCGACGTGAAGTAGGTCATGTAGGCGCCGAGGATCATGAACTCCCCGTGCGCCATGTTGATCACGCCCATCTGGCCGAAGATGATCGCGAGGCCGAGCGCCATCAGTACGAAGACCGAGAACAGGATCAGGCCCGCGAAGCCCTGCATCACGAAGATCGATCCGAGGTCGCCGAATGAATATCCGCCCAGCATGGCTGTCCTCTTGGGTTGGCGGTTGCGCGGTGCCTTGCAGACGCCGGTCCGACAAGGCTCGGCGCTGGTGGAGGCTGGATCGGCGTCTAGGCTTCTTGAACAGCCCATTCGGCGGTTCGCCAAACTTCCGGTCTGGGAGACGACAACGAAGAAGGTATTGTCGCAAACATGCGGCGTCAACGATGCGACGCTCGAAGGGGCCGGGTGGCGGTGCTGGCACCCGGCCCCAGGTCCCCGATCGAACGGCCTATTGGTACCCCTTCGGGAAGGGGTTCGGCTCGATCAGGTTCGGGGTCGTGTAGACGATGTCGAATTGCCCATCGACCTTCGCCCGTCCGACGCGTGTCTGCGACCAGAGGTGATGGTTGGGATGGATACGGACGTAGCCTTCCGGCGCGTCCTTGAACTCGATGCCGGGCGAGGCCGCGGCGATCTTGTCGACATCGAAACTGCCGGCCTTCTCGGCGGTGAATTTCCAAAGCCACGGCCCGAGGTAGGCGGCCTGCGTCACGTCGCCGATCACCGTCTTCTCGCCCCACATCTTCTTGAAGTCGGCGACGAAAGCATGGTTCGGCGCGCTGTCGATCGACTGGAAATATTTCATGCAGGCGTAGGCGCCGGCGATATTCTCGCCGCCGATGCCGTCGATCTCGTCCTCGGTGACCGAGATCGTCATCAGCATCTGCTTCGAGAGGTCGATGCCGGCGGCCTTGAGCTGCTTGTAGAAGGCGACGTTCGAGCCGCCGACGATGATCGCGTAGATCACGTCCGGCTTCTTCAGCTTGATCTTGTTGATCACCGAGTTGAATTGCGTGTGGCCGAGCGGGAAGTAATCCTCGCCGACGACCTTCTGGTGCAGCACGTTCTCGATGTGCTTGCGGGCGATCTTGTTCGAGGTGCGCGGCCAGATGTAGTCGGAGCCGAGCAGGTAATAGGTCTTCGCCTTGGTCTTCTCCTCGACCCAGTTGAGGCCGGCGAGAATCTGCTGTGTGGCCTCCTGGCCGGTGTAGATGACGTTCTTCGATTGCTCGAGACCCTCGTAGAAGGTCGGATAATAGAGCATGCCGTTGTACTGCTCGAAGACCGGCAGCACCGCCTTGCGCGAGGCCGAGGTCCAGCAGCCGAATACCGCCGCGCAATGATCGCTGGCGAGCAGCTTCTTCGCCTTCTCGGCGAAGGTCGGCCAGTCGGATGCGCCGTCTTCCTGGATGATCTTGATCTGCCGGCCGAGCACGCCGCCGGACGCGTTGATCTGGGCGATCGCCAGCTTCTCGGCCTCGACCGAGCCCGTCTCGGAGATCGCCATCGTGCCGGTGATCGAATGCAGGATGCCGACCGTGACGCTGTCGTCGGTGACGGCGAGGCCGGAGCTGTCGATCGACGCCGTCGGTGGCGCGGCCGCAAGTGCCTTGTTCGCGAAGAAGGTCGCGGCCGGCAGCGCGGCGATGCCCTTCAGGATCTGGCGCCTCAGGATGGAATGCGGCGCGTCGCGATCATCGTCGTGTGACATCGAGAACCCCTCGGAAACCCAAGCCCGGCGTCCGCGGACGGCGAGAACTGGCGGAGGATGGCGGCCGATGTGCATTGCAGCAATACGTAGGATCACGTATGGGGCTGCGCCAAATACCTGATATGGTGGCACTTACGGCAAAACGGCGAGCCACTCGCCCGCGTCGCGCACGATGCCGTGTCGTGTTGCCGCATCGCCCTCAACGTTTCGGATTGTCGCAAGCGGATCTCGACGGGAAGCCATGGCAGGGCGTCAGCGTATCGATCGCGTCAGGCGCGAATACAACCAGTGGGCTGCGAACCAGACGCTCGAGGATTTCGCGCTCCGGTTCACCGCCAAGCGCGCGCGCCGCTGGTCGGCGGCGCAGGTCGGGCAGACCGCGCTGGGCGCCGTGTCGTTCCTCGCGCTCGAGGCGATCGGCGGCTCGATCACGCTGAGCTATGGCTTCGTCAACGCCGGCGCCGCCATCGTCTGCGTCAGCTTGATCATTTTCGTCACGGCGCTGCCGATCTGCTTCTACGCGGCCAAATACGGCGTCGACATCGATCTCCTCACCCGCGGCGCCGGCTTCGGCTATATCGGCTCGACCATAACCTCGCTGATCTACGCCTCGTTCACGTTCATCTTCTTCGCCATCGAATCCGTGATCCTGGCGATGGCGCTGGAGCTGTGTCTCGGCATTCCGCGCTCGATTGGCTACCTCATCAGCGCGCTCGTCGTCATCCCGCTGGTCATCTACGGCATCTCGGCGATCAGCCGATTCCAGCTCTGGACGCAACCGATCTGGGTCGCGCTCAACGTGATGCCGATCGCGGCGATCGTGCTGCACGACCCGCGTGCGCTCACGGATTGGGGGCGCTATGCCGGCACCACCGACGGGACCGGCTTCCATCTCATCGCCTTCGGCGCGGCGGCCTCGGTCGCCTTCGCGCTGATCGTGCAGGTCGGCGAGCAGGTCGACTTCCTGCGGTTTCTGCCAGACGACCGAAAGAAGACGAAGGCCTGGTGGGCCGCGCTGCTCTCGTCGGGGCCGGGCTGGATCGTCGTCGGCGCGCTCAAGCTCTTCGCCGGCTCGTTTCTCGCGGTCTACCTCGTCCGCCACGGCATCGCCCGCGACGCGGCCAGCGACCCGCCGCGCATGTATGCCGTCGCCTTCGATGCGCTGGTGGGCCACGGTCCTGGCGCGGTGGCGCTGACCTGCCTCTTCGTCGCCGTCTGCCAGATCAAGATCAACGTCACCAACGCCTACGCGGGCTCGATCGCCTGGTCGAACTTCTTCTCGCGCCTGACGCACTCGCACCCGGGTCGCGTCGTGTGGCTCGTCTTCAACGTCGTCGTCGCGCTGCTCGTGATGGAGCTCGGCGTCTACCAGGCTCTGGAACAGACGCTCGCGTTCTACTCCAGCGTCGCCGTCGCCTGGGTCGGCGCGCTCGTCGCCGATCTGGTGATCAACAAGCCGCTCGGTCTCAGCCCGCCCGGCATCGAGTTCAAACGCGCGCATCTCTACGACATCAATCCGGTCGGCGTCGGCGCGATGGCGTTCGCCACCATCGCCGCGACGATCGCGCAGCTCGGCGTCCTCGGCCCGCTGGCGAAGGCACTCGCGCCTTTCCTGGCGCTCGGCACCTCGCTCATCTGTGTGCCGCTGATCGCGCTGGCGACCGGCAGCCGCTTCTATCTCGCGCGCAAGCCCGCCGCGATGGGCGCCGGCGATGCGATCGTCAAATGCTGTATCTGCGAGAACGCCTTCGAGCCGGAGGACATGGCCTCGTGTCCGGCCTACGCGGGGCCGATCTGCTCGCTCTGCTGCTCGCTCGATGCGCGATGCCACGACATGTGCAAGCCGCACGCGCGCATGCACGACCAGTTGTCGGCCGGCCTCGTCGGCATCGTGCCGGCGTCGTGGCGGCGCCTCATCCGCCCGTACATGGTCGAGTTCGTGCTCGCCTTCGGGCTGTCGATCGTCCTGGTCGCCGTCCTGCTGGGACTGATCGGAATGCAGATCGGCGCCGACCACCGCATCGACCACGCCGTACTGATCGCAACGCTGTGGAAGGTGTTCTTCACGCTGGTGATCGTCGTCGGCGTCGGCAGCTGGCTGTTCGTCCTCGTGCAGCTGAGCCGTCGCGCCGCGCAGGACGAGATGCTGCGGCAGACAAACCTCTTGATGGAAGAGATCGACGCGCACGAGCGGACCGACGCGGCGCTGAAACGCGCGAAGGAGGCGGCCGAGGCCGCCAATTTCGCCAAGAGCCGCTACGTGGTCGGCCTCAGCCACGAGCTGCGCACGCCGCTCAATACGATCATGGGCTATGCCCAGCTGCTCGAGCGCGACCGCGAAATGCACGCCAAACCGCGCGGGCAGATCGCCGTGATGCGTCGGAGTGCAAACCATCTCGCCGGGCTGATCGACGGGCTGCTCGACATCTCGAAGATCGAGGCCGGCAAGCTCGACCTGTCGCGCGACGAGGTCTCGACCAAGGCCTTTTTGAAGCAGATCGTCGACATGTTCTCGGTCCAGGCGGCGGCGAAAGGGATCCATTTCGTCGTCGAGACCGCGCCCGATCTGCCACCGACGGTGGCGACCGACGAGAAGCGGCTGCGCCAGATCATCATCAACCTCTTGTCCAACGCGATGAAGTTCACCCGCGCCGGCCGCGTCAGCTTGACGATCGGGTACCGCAATCAGGTCGCCGATTTCGCGGTCGCGGACACGGGCCCCGGAATCGCGCCGGAGGATCTCGAGCGTATCTTCGAGCCGTTCGAGCGGCTGCAGACGGGTATGATCGAGCCGGGCACGGGGCTGGGCCTCACGATCTGCCGGCTGCTGGCTCGCGTGATGGGTGGCGACATCGTCGTGACCAGCGCGCCGGGGATCGGCAGCACGTTCCGCCTCCGCCTGTTCCTGCCGCGGATCAACGATGCCAAGCAGCCGGCGATCGAGACGCGCATGCTGGAGCACGCGATCGGCGCGGGGCGCAGGATACTCGTGGTCGACGACGACCCGGCGCACCGTGATCTCATCGCCGAAGCCCTCACCCCGCTCTCGTTCGAGGTCGAGTGCGCGCGCGACGCCGTCCAAGGACTCGAGACGGCCGCCACGATCAGGCCCGATCTGTTTCTGCTCGATATCGGCCTGCCTGGTATCGACGGCTGGCATCTCGCCGAGCGCTTGCGCGCCGAGGGGCACAGCGCGGCGAAGATCGTGATGGTCTCGGCCAGCGCGATCGAGGAGCACCGCACCGCGATCGCCCTGCCTTACCACGACGCCTTCCTCATGAAGCCGGTCGACATCGACCGGCTGCACGAGACCGTCGTCGGCCTGCTCGATCTCGAGGCGCGCGACCCCAAGCCGTCGGCCGCCCTGCCGGCCTTCGTCGCCGCGCTGGTGCGGCTCGAGCTGCCCGACAGAACGAGGCTGAACGAGCTGATCCAGCTTTGCGAGATCGGGTTCATCCGCGGCCTGCGCGACGCGCTCGCCGACATCGCGCAGGACGAACGCTTCCTGCCGTTCGCCGAGCACATGTCGACCTTCGTCGATGCGGTCGACCTGCGTGGCCTGATGGCGGCGCTGGAACGCGTCAGCGAGCCCGCCCGATGATGACGCAAGCCTCCAACATCGTCCTCGTCGTCGACGATTCGCCCGAGACCTTGCGCCTGCTCACGGACGTCCTCGACGATGCGGGCATGACGGTCACCGTGGCGCTCGACGGCATCGCCGCCCTCAAGGTGGCCGCGCGGCTGAAGCCCGACATCGTGCTGATGGACGCCGTGATGCCGAGCATGGACGGTTTCGAAACGTGTCGGCAGCTCAAGATGCTGTCGGGCTTCGACAACGTGCCGGTGATCTTCATGACGGGCCTGAGCGAGCCGGAGCACAGCGTGCGCGGCTTCGAGGCCGGCGGCGCCGATTATGTGACGAAGCCCCTCATCCTCGATTCCATGATGGCGCGGATCCGCGTGCATCTGTCGAATGCCCGCAAGCTGCAAAGCGCGTTCACCGCGCTCGATGCGACCGAGCAG
Source organism: uncultured Lichenihabitans sp. (assembly GCA_965214415.1). Lineage (GTDB taxonomy): Bacteria > Pseudomonadota > Alphaproteobacteria > Rhizobiales > Beijerinckiaceae > RH-AL1. The sequence continues at coordinate 2,367,284 of CBDCBQ010000003.1, read as the reverse complement.
TTCCTCATCGCCGTCGACCGCGAGGGCGAGATCCTGTGGTTCACGCCGCGCGCCTATCGTTTGATCGAGCAACGGTTCGGCGGCGAGGCGGGACCCGAGCTACGGCTGCCCGACGACGTGCTGACGTGGCTGAGGACGCGGCTCGGCGCGCGGCAGACGACACCGTCCAGCGACGACATCGTGTTCGGTCCGGACAACGCGCGGACGCGCATCGGGCTGATCGGCGCGGCCGAGCACGGCGAGATCCTCCTGCGCATCTCCGACGTCTCCTCGCCGGACCGCATCGCCAGCATCAAGTCGCGCTTTTCGCTCACCCAGCGAGAATCCGAAGTGCTGCTGTGGCTGAGCCAGGGCAAATCGAACCGCGATATCGCATCGATCCTGTCGCTGAGCCCGCGAACGGTCGACAAGCACCTGGAGGTTATCTTTTCCAAGCTGAGCGTCGAGAACCGCACCGCGGCCGCGGCTCTGGTGCTCAATGCGCGCGATGATTGGAGCTGACGTCGCTGCACGCCGGTCAATAACTTGGCGTCGATAGCTTGGCGTCGATAGCTTGGCGGTCGATAGCTCGGCGGTCTGTGGCGCCTCGGTCGTGGCGCCTTGGTCGCCGAAGCAACCCTGACCTTCTTCCACCTCTCGTCGAGCGCGAGAAGCGCGGCGCCGCGAAGACGGCTGGCTTCTCCGGGGCCTTGGGGTCCGAGGCCAGCCTAAGTCGCTGATTTCACGGAGATCTCGTCGAAACAACACCTTAAGAAAGTGTTGGTGCCCAGGAGAGGACTCGAACCTCCACGGCTTTCACCACTGGTACCTGAAACCAGCGCGTCTACCAATTCCGCCACCAGGGCAACACGTGGGTCCATACGTGGCGCGCGTCGGCGCTGTCAAGGCGGTGGGCTTTCCGCCCGCGAGGCTCAGGCGGGGCCGGCGGCGATCCCGACCCTCAGCCGGCCGATCTTCGCTCCGGTTCCGCGACGACGGGGGACCCGCTCGATCGCATGTGCGCCGCCGCCTCGTTCAGGCGCGCCACGGCGACCATTCTTTGCGCCTCGAGATCGATGAGCTCCTCGGCCTTGCGGATGCGTGCCTTGCGAACGCACAGGCCGAGCACGCGCGTGTCGGAGGAATTCTGCGGGACGCCGGCCCGGTCCGTCGACAACGAGACCCACTGCACCCGCCGGGCGCGATCGCGATCTATCGCGACGGTGAGGCTTATCCATCGCTCACTCGTGTCGGTCACTTTCACGCGGCTGACGACGTCGTCCAGGGCGAGCACGATCTCGCACGGTTTCTGCGCGGTCGCGGTGAGATGATAGACCTGCACCTCGATGACGGTGGTGCCCGGCGCGAGCCGCATGCCGATGAACCCTCGGCCGCTGCGCGTCCAGACACGATCGGCCTCGATCGCGTAGAAGCCGGAGAGGTCGAGGCTCGACCTGAACCCCTCGCTGCCCGCATCGAGGAGCGTATCGTCCAGGGCGGGCAGCGCCGTATCCTTCATCGGAACCGTCTTCTCGCTCGTCCAGCGATGGAGCTGGGTGATCTGGTCGTCGAGGCCGGCGCGCGGCGGCTGAAGCAGGCGGGCGAGCCGGAGCCGCGATGGGAACCCATCGGCATCGTCGCTCGCCGCGCCGGACAGCTCGTCCTGCGAAGGACGCCGCTTGGCCAGGATGAGCGTCGCCGTGGTCATGAATTGCCGCGGCGGCAGCAGCTCGACGACGGCCCAGAATTCAGGCTCGTAGCATGGCGCGGCGTTCATGAGGCGCCGGCTCGCCGTCTCGTCGTCGCCGAAGGTCGCATCGGCCAGCAGGGCGAAACGGACGCACGCCCAATAGGCCCCGTGCGCGCCGAGCAACGCGAAATATTGCCCCAGCGCCCGCCGCAGCCGGGGCCGGTTGAACAGGCCGAAGATGATCTCGCACACATAGTCGCACAGCTCGTCCCTCGGCATCGCCAGGATGACGGCGGGATCGACGGCGAGCAGATTGCGATCGAGATAGATGTGCGAGGCGCGTGTCCGGGCGAGATTGGCCGCCCAGACGCTGTCGTCGTCGGATGTTTGGCTCAAGACGTTGGTGTGAAACCTCATCGCCGCGCGGCGCGCGAGGAGCGCTTTGTGCTTCAAGCCGAAGCGGACAAGCTCGCGCGCGTAGGACGCGCATGTCCAGGTTCGGGCATGGCGCCGGCCCGCGGCGCCGATCTTCACCATCGCCGCCGGGTCATCGATCAGATCCTCGATCACGGCGCGGATATGCTCGCTCGTCGCCTCGACCGGCACCCGCCGCGCGGCATCGTCCGGGATCTCGGCATAGCACCCGCTGTCGATGACGATCACCGGCTTGCCGGCATCCAGCTGCTCGACCAGCGAGAGCGACGCGCCTTCCGTGTTCGGCTGCCGCAGATTGACGAAGATGTCGGCGGCGCGCATGAGCTCGGCGAGGCGCCCTTCGCTGACCCCGACCTCGAAGATCACCTGATCCGCCAGGCCGAGCGCCTGCACGCGCGATTTCAGCTCGCCGTAATAGCCGGCGTCGCCGATGAAGCCGGCGACAGTGAACCTGACACGTTGCTTCAAAGCGGCCGATCCGCCGATCGCGTCGATCACCAGCTCGACGCATTTCGAAGGCTGGATATGGCCGAACGACACGATATCGAAGAAACGTTTGTGCCCAAGCAATGCCGCCCAGGCACTCAGGTCCTGCGGCTCGGACTGAGGCTTCTGATCGTGCGGAAGGCCGAGCTGGAGGATCGGGCCCTCGAAATGCTGCTCGACATAGCGCCGGGCATAGTTCGAATGGACGATGACCGCGGACCCCAGGCCGACGATCGCCTCGGACATCGGCTGTTGCGCGCTGACGCCGCTGTCCCAGGGGCTGTAGCGGATCCGGCCGGTCCGGCTGGTGACCCGGGAATTTCGGATATAGTCCGATACCGAACCATGCGCGAACTTGACGAGGAGAGCCGCGTAGGAGGCGAAGTTCTGGCTCGCTCGGAGACTGCGGTCGGCGATGTAGTGCTGATAGACGTAGTCATGCGCGACGATGATGCCGGGATAGAGACGCAGCAGCGAATAGACGCCTTCGTGATGCTCGCGATTGTTGCCGATATTGTAGATCAGCACGTCGAAGAGACCGAGAACGTCATGGAACTCGGGCGTATCGATGATTTTCACGGTGCGCTGGCGGATGCGATAGATGGTTTCGTGGTCGACGTAGAACACCGTGACGTCGATATCCTCGCCGTCGGCGGTCGCGGGAAAGGCCTCGAGGATTGCCTTCGTGCAGCTGCCGATGCCTGATTTCGGAGTGAGCGGCGAAATCCAGCCTATGCGATATGTCATGGCGTCGACGTAGCCTCCTCGAGGTCGAAAGACATCAAACCAAACGCGTGGACGATCACCGCATCGCGGACAGACGGCTCGAGCCGAGAGCCCCGGGCCGGGATCTGGCGCGCTATCCCTCCCATGTCTGCCTCCAAAGCGTCGGCTCGATCGAGAATTGCTGATGGCGCTGCAGATGCGGCACTGGCCCGGCCAGCGTGTCGAGATATTCGTAGCGCTCGGCGCCTGACGGCTCGCGGACGGCGCATGGCGTCGCCAGGATCCGCGAATCGTGCCGCATCGGCAGGTACGTCGCGGCGGACACCAATCCTGCCGACGGGTCGTCATGGCGCCGCGGCCCGAGGATGACGCTGTCGCTGTAGAAATAAAGCTGCAGATAGGCCTCGAAGCTCGCCACCTCGTCGGGGAGCAATGTCTCGTCCAGCCAATCCCGGTCGTCGAAGTCGAGACGCAGGCGCGTGGCGACCCGCGGAAGGATCGGTGTTCGCCACGCCGATTGCGGTTCGCGCCCGGTCAGCGGGGCCGGCAGCGCCAGGCCTATGATCTCGAGCATTTGCCGCAGGGCATGATTGTAGACGGCCAGGGCGGGGTGATCGGAGACCAGGAACAGCCGAGACGCGCGGTAATTCTCGGCGATGTAATCGCTCAAGCGTATCTGCATGGAATGCGCTTGCTCGGCCGACGAAAGCCGCTTGGTCGAGTCGTCGAATATTCTGTCGATGTCGTCAACATCGGGAAATCTGCTGATGGCGTATTCGACGAAGTCGGGGAAGCGCGAAAAGCTCGTCGCGGCCTCGACCAGCTTCGGATAGTACCATTGATAATGTCCTTTAAACATTCCTTTCGCGGCGCCTGGACAATAGCCATGCCATTCCATCCATGGGTAGCACACGGCCATGACCCCCTTCTCGCGACAGGCGGCAACCAGCGCATCTGTGTTGTACGCACCTTTATTTTCTATTGGAGAAAAGAACAAAATATCGCATGTTTTCAGACGCTCGATCGGAAATGGTTTACCGAAACGTATAAGCTCGTAGTTCACATACGTTTCAATATTAATCTGATTAGACTTAAATCTAGACATCAAGAGGTCACGTAAGACTGCCGCATGACATCCGCCATACAGGATGATGTTGACCACGGTCGCGCTCCTGTTTGAGGATAGACAGACTACATAGGCTAAGATACAAGTCAACAGAACGAGTCAGGTTGACGTAAGGTCAGACTGCCAAATGGATTCGGTGAAAAACCGAGCTTACGCACGGTAAGTTACTTCGCCGGGCGGTCTGTACCTCGTTGGTTAATTGCAATCAACTTTTAGAGGTGGAACAGCAATGCAGCGTTCAATTCTCGCTTGGGACTGCCGTGAGGCCATGCGTGGCAGCCGGGAGTCGCTCATCCTCAAACACGTCGAAGCATCGCTGGCTCTGTTAAGTCGACCCGAGCGCCGAGACCTCGCGGAATTCGAGCGCCCGACATCCGCGCACCCGGGCCTCGAGAAGATCAAGATGATCGAGCCGATGATCGTGTTCGGGCGAGCCGCCCACGTCGGGCTCGCCGACTTCGAGAAACGGGCGATCATCGTCGACGACCTCGACCTCTCGGCGGGTGATGTCGACATCGAGCGGCTGATCTGGTCGAGCACGAATACATCGCGCGCCATCGCGTTGGGCGCGCCGGCCTGGCATTCGTTGCAACTGCTGCCGATCGAGGAGACGCGCTACCATCGCACGCCACCCATCGCGATGGACCCGCGTCCCGACGGCACTTGGCGGAATTCGATCCGGATCATCTGCCACGGCGAGCAGCCGACCGCCGTCTCGATCGAGAACAGCCTCGCGCGAGCCGGCCTCGAGGTCGCCGGGCCCAATATCGCCTGGAGCGACGACGCGGCAATCCACCTGCACGTCGGCAGGCACGATTGGGACGCGCGCGAGCCGCGTCTCCTTGACAGCTGGCGAAGCGGCAAGCTCGTCATCGACTTGGACGTCGCCGCCGGTCACGCCGACGACAGAAAGAGCGAGGCGCTGCGCGTCGAGCACGAGGTCAACGGTCTCATCTGCGATAGCGTGAGCGAGGTGATCTCCAGCTGCCGGGATGTCTATTCGGACCGGGTCTTTTGGAAGAAGCTGATCAAGGCGGGTCACAAGACGGCGACGCCCTTGTGCGAGCGCTGGAACGAGATCGCGGCTCAGGTGCTCAGCTAAAGCGTCCTCCGCTGGCGCGCGTCCTTGCCTGGCGTGACTCCTGGGCTGACGCGACTCCGCGCCCTGTGATGCGCCGGGCGCCCTTGGCTGGACGCTCGCCGGCTAATCTGCCATTCCCATCCCCGATCCGAACGGACTTCCGGGGCCCCGCGATGACGACCAGAAAGATTCGAAAGGCCGTGTTTCCTGTCGCCGGTCTCGGCACGCGTTTTCTTCCCGCGACCAAGGCGGTGCCGAAGGAGATGCTGACCGTCGTCGACGCGCCCGTGCTGCAGCATTGTGTCGACGAGGCCAGGGCGGCGGGGATCGAGCATTTCATCTTCGTCACCGGGCGCGGCAAGGCCGTGATCGAGGACTATTTCGACATCGCCTACGAGCTCGAGGACACGCTGCGCGCGCGCAACAAGACGGCTGGCATTGAGCTCTTGAAGCATCAGCTGCCGGGCGCGGGCACGACGAGTTTCACGCGGCAGCAGGCCCCGCTCGGGCTCGGCCACGCGGTGTGGTGCGCGCGCGAGATCGTCGGCGACGAGCCGTTCGCGGTGATCTTGCCCGACATGATCACGCTGGCCGGCGGCAAGGGCACCCGCTGCCTCGCCCAGTGCATCGCGGCCTACGAGGCGCACGGCGGCAACGTCATCGCGACCGAGGAAGTGCCGGCCGACGAGACGCACAAGTACGGCGTCCTCTCGATCGGGGCGGATCGCGGCGACACGTTCGAGATCACCGGCATGGTCGAAAAGCCGCCGAAGGGCGAGGCACCGTCGACCTCGATCATTTCCGGCCGCTACATTCTGTCCCCGGAGATCTTCGCGATCCTGGAGACGGTCGAGAAAGGCGCCGGCGGCGAGATCCAGCTGACCGACGGCATGAAGAAGCTTGCCGAGACGCAGGCGTTTCATGGCGTGCGCTTCGACGGCAAGACGCATGATTGCGGCTCGAAGCTCGGCTTCCTGATCGCCAACGTGGCGTTCGCCCTTAAGGACGGCGAGGTGGGCGCGGACTTCAAGCGCGAGGCGATGGCGCTGCTGGGCGCCTGACCGCCGTCGCCCCGCATTCGAGCGACCGGCGCAAGACTCTCTTTCCCACTTTGATCGTTTGTGTCCCCGGCTGACGTTGCGTTAGGCGCCGCGAAGCGATTGGCGTCCAATGTCGACGGGCAAAGGGCATGTGGGCGACGACGATGAGGGTTCTGTCTCTGGGTTTGGTCGCGATCGCTGTGCTCGCGGGAGCGGCGGGCGTGGCCGAGCACCGCGGCTTCGTCGCGGGCCGGCAAGTTGCGATGGGCGTCGTCGACCCCGCGAAGGTGAAGCTCGGACCCGTCCCGATCCGCCCGGACTGGATCATCGAGGGCACGCCGCGCACGCTCGCGGCCGAGATCGCCCACACCGACGACGGGACGACCCGCGTCTACGTGTGGCAGACGACAGCCGCGCGTTTCCATTGGAACTACGACGCCGACGAGATCGTGCAGATCCTGGACGGCGAGGTCTTCGTCGCCGATATGACGCATGGCGAGCGACGGCTCGGACCGGGCGACGTCGCCTTCTTCCCGGCCGGCGCGGAGACGCTCTGGCGGGTACCCGATCATCTGCGCAAGATCGCCACGCTCCGCAGCCCGGTGCCGGGCCCGTTCGCCGACATGATTCGCTGGCTGCGCGCCGCCAAGCACTGGGGCCGGCCCACCGCGGCGTTCGCAGCGAGCTAGTCCAAGCTCCATCGCTGGGATCGTCGCGGCCTGATCCGCGCGAGCCGGTCGAACTCGCTCAGCACTTGAGCCGCCGGCCGCCGTACCAAAGGATTCAAGACAATCGATTTCTTCGCCCAGGCCGATATCGAGATTGACCAGATGGACAGCATCGGCTCCGGTGACGAGGACGTGGATGCGAGCAAGGGGAGGTCGACGACCGTCAGCGTCCGCACGAGCGCCCCCACCCCGGCCGCAAGCAGCACCCGTATCGACATCAATCTGGAATATTCCATCGTCGAGGGCCATACCGACAACACCAACCTCAACGCCAAGCGCGTCGTGTCGACGGCGTTTGGCGTCGAACTTCCGCTGGGGTCTTCCTTTTCCCGCTGGCGGGAGAAGGAAGCTCATCCCTTGATCCGCGCGAGCCAATCGTCCTCGCTCAGCACCTCGAGGCCCAGCTCGGCCGCCTTCTTGAGCTTCGACCCCGCGCCCGGCCCGGCGACGACGATGTCGGTCTTGGCCGAGACCGAGCCGGACACTTTGGCACCCAACCGCTCCGCCTGCGCCTTGGCCTCGTCGCGCGTCATCTTTTCCAGCGTGCCGGTGAAGACCACCGTCTTGCCCGCGACGGGGCTCGTCACGGCAACCGGCGGAAGTTCGATCGGCGTCACCTGATCGAGCAGCTCCGCCACCACCTTGTCGTTGTGCTCTTCGGCGAAGAAGTCGGCCAGCGCCTCCGCCGCCACGCCGCCGAGCCCGTCGATCGCCTCGAGGTCCGCGCGCGCCTCGGAGGCCGGGTCGGCGGCGGCCTTGGCGACCTCGCGGATCGCCGCGAACGTCCCGTAGCGCCGCGCGAGGCGCAGCGAGTTGGTGCGCCCGACATGGCGGATGCCAAACGAATAGAGAAAGCGGTTGACCTCCACCTCGCGTCGCGTGTCGATCGAGGCGAACAGGTTCGTGACCGACGTCGCGCCGTAGCCCTCGCGATCCTTCAGCTTCTTCAAGCTACGCTTGTCGCGCGCCTCCAGCGTGAAGATGTCGACCGGGGTCATCACGATCCCCTCGTGATAGAACTGCTCGATCTGCCGGTCGCCGAGCCCCTCGATATCCATGGCATCGCGCGCACAGAAATGCTTGAGGCGCTCGATCGCCTGCGCCGGGCAGACGAGGCCGCCGGTGCAGCGGCGCACGACATCCTGCTTGCCTGTCTTCGCGTCGATCTCGCGCACCGCCGCCGAGCCGCAGATAGGGCAGACGTCGGGAAACACGAACGGTTTGGCATCCGCCTGTCGCTTCTCGAGCACGGGCCCCAGGATCTGCGGAATCACGTCGCCGGCGCGCTGGATCGTCACCGTATCCCCCTCGCGCACGTCCTTGCGGGCGATCTCGTCCTCGTTGTGCAAGGTCGCGTTGGTGACGACGACGCCGCCAACCGTGACGGGATCGAGCCGCGCCACCGGCGTCAGCGAGCCGGTGCGCCCGACCTGGATCTCGATCTTCCGCAACACCGTCGTCGCCTGCTCGGCCGGGAATTTGTGCGCCGTCGCCCAGCGCGGCGTGCGCGAGACGAAGCCGAGCCGCTCCTGCAGCGCGATCGAGTCCACCTTGTAGACCACGCCGTCGATGTCGTAGGGCAGCGAAGCGCGCTCCGCCTCGATGCGCCGGTATTGCGCGACCAGCTCTTCCGAGGTTTGACACAACACCATCAATGGATTGACCGGCAGGCCGAAGCGCTCGAACGCCTTCACCATGCCCATCTGCGTGTCGGCCGGCGGTTGCGTCGCCTCGCCCCAGGCGTAGGCGAAGAAGCGCAGCGGCCGCGACGCGGTGATCGTCGGATCGAGTTGGCGCAGCGAGCCCGCGGCCGAGTTGCGCGGGTTGGCGAAGGGCGGCTTGCCGGCCTCCTCCTGGCGCTTGTTGACGCCGGCGAACCCATCCTTGGTCATGTAGATCTCGCCGCGCACATCCAGGATGCCCGGCGGCTTGCCTTCCAGCGTGTGCGGGATCTCCTGGATGGTGCGCACGTTGACGGTGACATCCTCGCCCTCCTGCCCGTCGCCGCGCGTCGCCGCCTGCACCAGCATGCCGTCCGCGTAACGCAGCGAGCAGGACAGCCCGTCGATCTTCGGCTCAGCGGTCACCGCGAGCGCATCCTCCGGCTTCATCCCGAGAAACCGGCGCACGCGCGCGCAAAATTCCTCCACCTCCGCGTCGGCGAAAATGTTGCCGAGCGAGAGCATCGCCACCTTGTGCCGCACCTTGGCGAACTTTTCCGACGGCGCCGCGCCGACCTTGTTCGACGGCGACGCCGCGCCGACGAACTCAGGGTGCTCGGCCTCCAGCGCCTCCAGCCGCCGCCGCAGCTTGTCGTAGTCGCCGTCCGAGATCGTCGGCGCGTCCTCGGCATGGTAGCGCCGATCATGCTCGGCGATCTCCGCCGTCAGCGCGGCATAGTCGACGGCGGGATCGGACGGGGCAGGGGACTTGCGGGCCATCGCGCGATGGTAGCAAATCAGGGGAGCGCGGTCATGCGCGTCCGGTGCCACGCTGTCCATGACAACGCAAATCTTGCGCGGGCGCATTCATTGCGCTTCAGTCGGGTCCCGGTCCGGGAGCCTCGCCATGTCATCCATCTACGATTTTTCCGCCAAGCGGCTCGACGGAGCCGATGTCGCTCTGGGTAAGTACCAGGGCGACGTGCTGCTGATCGTCAACACGGCGTCGAAGTGCGGGTTCACGCCGCAATACGAGGGGCTGGAGGCGCTGCAGAAGCAGTTCGGGGCCAAGAACTTCTCGGTGCTCGGGTTTCCCTGCAACCAGTTCGGCAGCCAGGAGCCGGGCGACGCGGCGGCGATCGGGAGCTTCTGCCAGGCGAACTACGGCGTCAGCTTCCCGATGTTCGCCAAGATCGAGGTCAACGGCGACGGCGCCCACCCGCTCTACAAATATCTGAAGAGCGAGAAGTCCGGCCTGCTCGGCACCAAGGGCATCAAGTGGAATTTCACGAAATTCCTGGTCGATCGCGCCGGCTCCGTCGTCGCGCGGTTCGGGCCGCTGACCAAGCCCGCATCCATCTCCAGCCGGATCGCCGGGCTGGTTTGACGAGGTCGCGACTGCCGCGCCCTAGCCGAGGCATGCAGTCGAACCCGAGCCGCCAAGGTCAAGTCTCAACCCAAAGTTGAATTGCGCTGGCGGCGTATGTCGGATGCCTTTGTCGAAATTGCCGACAAAGAGGCCACGCCGATGAATGTCAGGGTCGAAGAGGCGCGCGCGCACTACGATTACCACGACGAATATTACTCCATCAACACGGGCGCCCACCGCAAAGGCGGCGTCGAACTCGTCACGCCGACGCTGACGCACCACCTCGGCCTGTGGTTTCCCAAGCCAGCCGGCGACGATGCTCCGCAGCGCAGCGTCGAGCGGTTCGGAACGATCGTCGACGCCTACGTGCGCGCGATCTACCGCGAGATGCGCAAGCTCGAAGGGTTCGAGGCGAACTTCGAATTCGATATCGCCGACGAGACGGTTATCGGGCTGTTCGGTGGCGCCTACAGCGTCGAGCCTGACGGGACGATGGCGCCATTCGCGACGACGACATCGGCGCTTCACTTCGCTCTCAAGGATGCCATCGAGAGCGACAACCGCATCCTGTTCGCGAAGGCGCGTTGGGCCGGTCTCGATGTGATCGTCAGGTGCGAGTTCCACAGCGAGTATTTCACGATCACGCGCTTCATCGCGGTGACCGATCTCGCCACGCTTCCGGCGGAGGTTGCCGATCTCGAGGACCATCTGACCCTGATCGCGAGCCTCGGAACCGGGACGGGCGTCACATCGACCGCGATCAGCGCCAGCCATCTGTACCTCTACCAAGGCTTCTGGGATCGTCTCGATCGGGTCCTGTTCAACAGCAAGGCGCTCTTCGCGGCAGGTCCAAGCGAGGTGCGCAGCCGCATCTTCGCCGACTTTCGCGGCCTCGTGCTTGCCGGCAACGATGCGCCGGAGGGCAAAAACCTATCTGTCGGCTCGTTCGCCGCCGGTCGCGACCGGGGCCGCCCCTTCGACGAACGGTGGCCGCAGCAGCGGCTGATCCCGGCGATCTGGCCCTTTCTCACCGCGAAGGAAGGCCTCGACCTGAAGCGGCGCGAATTCACCGCGAGCTTCATGCTTGGCCGACGCGCGGTCTACATCACCGCCCTGGGGCCGCAGCCTCCGGCGGATGGCGGCTTTCGCTGCGCCCCCTTGAACTATTTCCTGGTTGTCCGCCCGATGAGCGATTGGCAGCTAGGTGCTCTCGTCGACCGACTTCATTTCATGGGCACGGTCCGGCTTGCCGCCCTCATGGAGCTGCCGGCGCTGCGCAGGGCCGGCGCAAATCTCCGCGATATGGACCAGGAAGCGGAGAAAGCCCGCAAGGCGATCGAGGCCGATGACGCTATTCTGGCAACCGCGCATCACAAGAATATCGTCGACCTGCTCGCCCACAAGGATAGCGCCGGCGAACCGCTGTTTTGGACGGGGCTTCCGTTTCGTGTCGAACGATCGCGCTATTATGTCCAGCGCTTCACCGACTTCGTGCCGTTTCTCGGCATGCATTCCATCGAGGGATTTCAGCAATACGACCACTTCGTCAAAGGTCGGCTCGGTGGCGTCTACGATTATATCGATCGGCTCGGCCGCCGGCAGGAGCGCGCGAACACGAGCGCCACGAGCATCTTTCAGCTGATGCTGCTCGCGGAGCGTGCGAGGGCCAACAAGCAGAGCGCCGAGGCCAACTTGCAAAACGCCTTCATCGCCAAGCGGAGCATGAATATCTCGCGCACCATCGAGAAGCTGCAGACCAAGGCGGAGATCGCCTTGCTCGGAGTCATCGTACCCCACTACGTCATGGATATCGTCGCGGGCTTTCAAGAGCAGTACGACAAGGGCCACACGATCGTCGTGAAGTGGTTCATTGCGATCACCCTCGTTGCAGTCATGTTGTCGATCACCAGCTTTGTGAACTATTTCCGCGATCAGTACAGGGAGGGGCACGGCAAGGCGGCGACGGATATCTTGGTCAAATATTTTATTCTGTTCGTGGCATCCATCTCCATCACGATCGCCGTCATGGCCACGGTCCACATTCAGGCGAAAGCTGGCGGCTAGCGTCCGTCTGCCGACGCGCATCGATGCTTGCGCATTCGCGCTTGCTCGTCGCGCCACCGTTTGATCTTGTGCCGTCGCTTCATGGAGGGAACGATGGCGGATCGCGAACGCAAGTACGGGTTCTCGTTTTCATGGCGGCGGGCGATCGGGCTGTCGGCCTTGAAGGGCAGGATCTCGCGGGCGATCGGGATCCCGCTGACGCGCGAGGGGCGCCAACGCAAGCTCGGCGCGGCGCTCGGGTGCTGCGTGCCGCTCGCGCTGCTCGTCGCTGGTCCCGCGCTGCTGGCGGCTATCGCCTACCGGATGCTTTGAGCTGGGACGACTGAACCAAGCGGCATCCGCCGCGGCTTAGAAGGGCCATGTTCCCGTGATGGCTCGCGGCATCTTCATAGGGCCCGCGCAAGGAACCGCGCCATGTCACGCCTGCACCTGCTCGGCACCGCCGCCGCGCTCCTGATGACGGCCGCGATCGGCGGCCAGGCGAGCGCCGGCGACGCCGCGTCCCCCTACACCAACCGCCTCGTCCAGTCGGCCGATCCGTATCTGCGGCTGCACGCGCACAACCCGGTCGACTGGTACCTCTGGGGCCCGGAGGCGTTCGCCAAGGCAAAGGCGGAGGGCAAGCCGATATTCCTCTCCGTCGGCTACTCGACCTGCTATTGGTGCCACGTCGCGGAAAAGCAGATCTACTCGGACCCTGCCATCGCCGCGCTGATGAACAAGTGGTTCGTCAACGTCAAGGTGGATCGCGAGCAGCGGCCCGACGTCGACAAGCTCTACATCGTCGCGACCGAGATCCTGACCGAGCATGGTGCCTGGCCAAACAATCTCTTCCTGACCCCGGACGGCAAGCCGTTCTACGCGGGCAGCTACTTTCCGCCGAAGGACGACGGCGACACGCCGGGCTTCCCGAAGGTGCTCGCCGCGATCCATGATCTGTGGGAAAACCATCGCGTCGACAAGGTCGAGCCGGCCGCCGCCGACGTCTATCAGGCGCTCGAGAAGGTGGCCGCGGCGCAGGCCGCCAAGCCCGTCGCGGTCGCGCCGGATCGCTGGCTTCGGCAGGCGAGCGCCGGCCTCTTGAAGTCGGTCGACCCGGTCAACGGCGGCCTCGGCGCCCCGACATCGGGGCCGAAGTTTCCGCAGGCGCCGGCGCTCGATCTGCTGCTCGCCGCGGCAAACGTCGATCACGACGCGGCCGCGCGCGACGCGCTGGCGAAGACGCTCGATGCGATGGCCTATGGTGGCATTCACGACCAGCTCGGCGGCGGCTTCCATCGCTACGCGACCGAGCCGACATGGACGATCCCGCATTTCGAGAAGATGCTGTCCGACAACGCGCAGCTTCTCGCGATCTACGCGCGAACCCATGCGCTCACGAAGGCGCCGCTCGACGCGGACATCGCGCGCGACACGGCGGGCTATCTTCTGCGCGACATGCAGGCGCCGACTGGCGGCTTCTACACCGCGCAGGATGCCGAGATCGGCGGGATCGAGGGCGCCGATTATCTGTGGACTCGCGCCGACATCGAGGCGGCGCTGGGGCAGGGTGGCGCGGAAAAGTTTCTCGCCGTGTACGAGATCGCGGCGATGGCCGACGCCGCGCCGTTCGGCGATCCGAACGCGGAGGCGCCGCACGGCGGTGTGCTGCGCGTGCGCCTGCCGATCGACGCGACGCTGAAGCGGGCCGGCGCGCCCGACCCGGCGGCGATGCTGGCGACGCTGGCACCCGAGCGGGCGAAGCTGCTCGCCGTGCGCCGCGCGCGCAAGCAACCGGCGACGGATGAGAAGATCGTCACGGGGCTGAACGGCCTCGCCATCGGCGCCTTGGCGCGGGCGGGCGCCGATCTTGCCGCGCCGGATCTCACACAAGCGGCTTTAAAGGCGGCCTCGCGACTTTGGACCGAGGCGTTTGACGCGAAGACGCAGCTGCTGCACCACGAGATCATCGACAAGGCCGAGGTCGATGGCTACCTCGAGGATTACGCGATGTTGGGCGGCGGGCTTCTCGACCTCGCCGCCGCCACCAAGGATGATGCGTGGCGCGCACGGGCGGCGACGCTCGCCGACGCCATGCTGGCGCGCTTCGCGCGCCCGAATGGCAAGCTCGGGGCCGGCGATGGCCTCATCGTGACGCTGGGCGACGACGCGGATACCGACGTGCCGTCGGGCACGTCGGCGGCGCTCGCGCTGCTGAGCCGGCTCGGCCAGGCGCCGGGCGGTGAGCGCTTCGAGGCGGCCGCCGCGCGCCTCGCGGTCGCGACCAGCGGCCAGATCGCGGCGCGGCCGACGGCCTGGCCGAGCGCGATCGCCGCGCTGGCCCGGGACCCGATCACCCCTTCCAGCCTCGCGGCCGCCGCGCCCAAGGTGCCAGTCGCGGTCGCCTCGACGGCGCCGGTCTTACCGACCGTGGGCGTGCCGTCGACGGCCGACCACGTGCATGTCTCGGCCAGGGTCGAGGGTGACGCGATCGCCGTGACGCTGCGCGTCGACCCCGGCTACCACGTCAACGCGCACAAGCCGTCGCTCGACTATCTGGTGCCGACCGATCTCGCCTTCGCTGGCCTGAAGCCGGACGCGATCGATTATCCGACAGTGGTGCGTTTCAAACCATCCTTCGCCAAGGACGCGCTCGACGTCTACGAGGGCGACGTGCCGGTGACGGCACGGTTTGCCCCCGGCGCTTTGTCTGGCGTGATGGCGGTCGACGGGACTTTGACCGCGCAGGCCTGCGACGACAAGACCTGCCTCCCGCCGGCCAGCCTGCCCGTCGAGGCCGCCAACAGCGGACGCTGACGCGGGGCGCACTTCCCCGCGAAAAGGGGGAGGATCAAACCGTAGTCTAGAAGCCGCGCTCGATGTGCGCATAGACCTCTTCGGTGAAGGCGAAGATCTGGGCGCCGATGAAGGATGCCGTCAGCGCGGCGACGACCAGGACGGCGACGATCTTCGGCACGAAGGTGAGCGTCATCTCCTGGATCTGCGTCAGCGCCTGGAACAGCGCCACCACGAGCCCGACGAGCATCGCCGCGCCGACGGCGGGGCCGGACGCGGTCATCACCGTCCACACCGCGTGGCGGGTGATCTCGAGAGCGTCGGCCTCGTTCATCAGCTGACCGTCACGCCGCTGCCGAGCGCCAAGGTCTGGCCGCTCGCCAGGATCGCGGTGATCGAGCCGCCGCTGCCGATCGACACCGACGCGACCTTGCCCGAGATCGTGCCGTCGGCCGAGGTCACCGTGCGGCCGATCGCCGTGTCGGCCTGTTGCAGCGCGCTCGTCGTCAGCATCGTGTCGAGCTTCTGGTTGGTCTGCACGGTCTGGCCGACCGCCGAGAACGAGGCGAGCTGGCTCATGTATTGGGTCGGATCGGTCGGGTTGGTCGGATCCTGGTTCTTCAGCTCGGCGACGAGCAGCTTGAGGAAGCTGTTGTAGTCCACCGTGGCGGCACTCGCCGCCGAGGCGCTGCTGCTGGCAGAAGCCGAGCTGCTCACAACGTTCGAGGTCGCGTTCGAGGTCGTGTTCGCGGCGGTGGCCGGAAGCGGTGTCGTCGAGTTGACTTGCATGGTCCAACGTCCCGAAGCGTGCGGCCGAGGTCACGGTGACGCTACGGCGGCAGGCTTTCGTGAAGCTGGCGGCCTAGGAGGCCAGCGCCAGTGCCCCGACCGGGGGCGCCATCAAGACGTCGTCCCGCTTGAAGACGCCACGCAAGGTTTTGAGCGCATCGAAGTGGCGCCCCGCGCCGACGTGCTGGTCGCATTGGCGCAGGGCCATGCCGACCGCCTCGTCGTCGTAGGCCGCGAGCATCCGCTTCCAATTGACATCGAACAGGGCCTTGGCCGCTGTCGTGTCGGACGGGCTGATCAGCATGGTCTGGACGATGAAGTAGAGCTGCCGCAGCGGGCTCGTCGCCTTGTCGAGATGCATGACATGCGCCTCGAGCAGGAACGTCGCGTCGTTCATCAATTCGAGGCTGGTCTTGCGATCGGCCCTTATGACGGCGCCGTTGATGAAGAGTCGCTCGCCGGCGCGCAGGGTGATGTGCATATGAGCCTCAGATCAAACCATCGCGCACGATGGCGCAGACGTCGGCTATTCCGGCATAGTTTGCGCACGTGCCGTTGGCGATCGCCTGGGCCTCCTTGAGGATCCAGATGCCGATCGAGATGAGATTGGCGCGGATCGCGTCGGGCAAGGCGTTCTCCGGCGCGGCCAGCTCGGTCATGAAGACCATCCACAGCTCGCGGGTGTAGTGCAGCGCCCACACGCCCTCGAACGAGGACGGTGGCAGCGCGTCTGCCTGCATGAGCAGCGTGACGGCGCGATCCAGCGCCTTGACCTCGGTGCGTCGCGCCTCGGCCTGGTCGTCTTCGAGAACTTCCGCGTAGCTGTGCTGGTACATGACTATCCGCCGCTGAGATAATTGACGAGGCTGAGCTGCTGCAGGCGCGAGGTCAGCTCGTAGGAGGCCTCGAGCTGCGTCTGGAGTGTCGAGACCCGGCTCGACAACGCGTAGGTATCGACGCTTTCGAGATCGCCGACGCTCGTCTTCAAGACCGCGACCTGCGCCCCGTTCTGCGTGTCGGCGGTCTCGATCGAGGCCTGCGTGATGCCGACATCCGCCTGGACGTTCGTCAGCGCTGCGATGCCCGCGCTCATCAGGCTCGAGGCGGTGGCGACGACGGCGGCCTTGGCGTCCGCGCCGAGATTGTCGCCGGTGAACTCGGTCAGCATCGTGTAGGCCTGGGCGATCTTCTGGAACGCGCCCTGGTTGGCGCTGACGGACGTCGCCATCGTCTGCGAAGGTCCGACCGTGCTCGAGATCGTCTGCGACGATGCCGACGACCAGTTCGCTTGCCAGCTGCTGTCGGTGTAGAGGCTGGCGAATTGGTCGTTGAGAAACGATTGCATGTCGCCGCCGCTGATCGAGCCCGCCGCCGCGCTCGATTGGCTTGTCCCGAACGTCGACTGGAAGGCGCTGTCGACGGCGCTCTTGGCGCTCGATGTCGTCGCGCTGAAATAATCCGAGATCGGCGTCGCGCTGGTGTTGATCCCACCGAACACGGATTGGCCGGAGGCCGAGGTGTTCAGCCCGGACATGAGGCCTTGCAGCGCCGCCTTGGCGGTGGCGCCGAGCGCCGACGTCGTGCCGCCCGCCGTCGCGGCGGTCGTGAGGGCGGCGGAGAGGCCCTGCGCGCGTGTCAGCATCGTGTCGAGCGCGGTCGACGTCGCGGCGAGCCGGGTATTCGCGAGGCTGTTGGTTTGGGTGAAGAGCGTCAGCGAATCGATGCTCGACTTCAGCGAGAGCGAGGTCCCCGTCTCGGCGCCGAGCGTGAGCCCGAGATCGGCCGGCGCGCCGCTCGAGATCTCCACCTGCGCCTGCGCCAACGCCGCCTGCGCCTGGAGCACCGACGCACGCAGCGGCGACGTCAGGGACTGCGATGAAATATAGGTCATCACGCTACGCCTTTACGAAACGCTTAGTTGAACGCCTGCAGGAGGGACGCGTACATCGAGTTGACGGTGTTCAGGAGCTGCGCCGACGCCTGGTAGGCGTGCTCGTAGTCGAGCATCCGCGACATCTCGTCGTCGAGATTGACGCCCGTCGCGTTGGACAGCGCCGTCGTCGTCGAGCTCGCGAGAGCGCTGGTGTAGGTCGTCTGGTCGGTGGCGCTTTGGCGCGCCGTCTCGAGCCAGCTGACGGAGGAGGCGGCATAGGTGGCGATGCTGCCGGAGCCGACGCCGCCGGAGCTGGCATCGAAGGTCTGCGTCGCGCCAAGTGCCGTCACGAGCTGCTGCAGCCGCGTCGAGTAGGCCGCGGCGCCCGTGGTGTTGTAGGTGTAGGCGGAATTCGACGGATTGGCGATGCCGCCGTCGCGCAGCCGCGTCGCCACGCCGCCGGCCGAAGGGTCGACGTTGGCGTTGATCGAGATCGATGTGGCGAGACCCGTCGTGTCGGCCGCGGTCGGCATGCCGGCGAGCCCAGCCGCCGTGAAGAGCCCCGGCGCGGTCGGCGCCGAGCCGCCGCTCTGGTCGCTTTCCGCGAACGTCGTGATGAGGCTCGAGGCAACCTGGTCGAGTTGGTTTTGATAGGCGACGGTCGAGGCGTCGCGCAGCTGGGTCAGGCCGGCGAGCCGACCCGATTGGATCGGCATGATGGCCGAGGCGCCCGTCACCGGCACGCCGTCCACGGTGACGGCTTGGCCGACGGTCGCGGCCGTATAGGCGTTCGTCGGTGTGAACGTGACCGCGCGGGCCGTCGTCTCGAACAGGGTCGCGCCGCTGTCGGTATAGATCGAGGTCCCACCATCGGCGTTCTGCGTGGTGGTGATGCCGATCTCGTTCGAGATCTGCTTGAGGAGCCCGTCGCGCGTGTCCTGCGCGGCGGAGACGTCGGCGCCGGTGCGCGTTCCCACGACGATCTGGCGGTTGACCGTCTGGAACTGCGCGAGCAGCGAATTGATCGTCTTGACCGAGGCGGCGATGTCGCCGTCGGCCTGCGTGCGCACCGTCTGGACGGCCGATGACGCGCTGTTCAGGCCTCGCGCGAGGGTCTTCGCCGCGGCGACCGCGGCGGTCGCGAGCGAGGCATTGTCGGGCGCGGCCGCGTATTGCTGCAGCGCGTTGGACAGCGCGCCGATCAGCGTCGCCGGCGACGTGTCGGTCGCCGTGCTCGTGCTCGAGGTGGAGGTCGTGTCGAGGCCGAGCGCGCTGGCGATTTGAGTCAGGCCGTCGCTCGAGGCCGTGCTGGATGTCGAGGCGGACTGCGCCTGGAACAGGCTGGCGAGCAGCGCGAGATCGGTCGCGCGCCGCGTCGACCCGGTCGTGACGCCGCCGCCGATCCGGGAGATGGTGCCGGCGCTTTCGCGCGCGTAATCGGGGTTGCTGACGTTGGCGATGTTGTTCGAGAGGATCGCCGACTGCGCCGCGTTGTTGGCCAGCGCCGATCGGGCGACACCGAAAGCTCCCGACAAACTCATCGCACTCTTTCCGCTCTCGCGTCCGGCGCCACTCGCCGACCAGAAGAGTATGCCAAGGAAAGATGGATAGACCGTTTACCGCGATTCCTAACCTTAAGTCTTGAAACGGGATTCACCAACAAGAGGCCGGCGGCGGCGAGCCGCCGGCGGTCGCATCAGTTGGTCGTCAATCTATTGAGCACGCTGAGCAGGTCGGACGCCGCCTGCAGGACCTTCGAGTTCGCCTCGTAGCCCCGCTGCGCCTGGATCATGTTGGTCAGCTCGGTCGCGAGATCGACGGTCGACTGCTCCAGAGTATCCTGATTGATCGAGCCGGTGCCGTTGGTCGAGGCCGTGTTGAGCGTCATCGCGCCCGACGTGTCACTCGTCTGGTAGACGTTGCCGCTGAGCGTGGTCAGGTTGTCGGGGCTCTCGACGGTGGCGAGCGGGATCTTGAACGCCGGCTTCTGGAAGCCGCTGGCGTAGACCTCGGTCAGCGTGCCGTCCTTGCCGATCGCGATGTGGTCGAGCTTGCTCGGCGCGTTGCCGTTCGCCTGCGCGGTGGTGACGCCGAAGTCGGTGGCGAGCTGGGTCGTGGCGCTCATGTCGATCGGCACGGTGCCGCCGTTCGGGATCGTCACCGACAGCGAGGACGCTGTGCTCGAGACCTTGCCGGTCGTCGCGTCGAAGGTCAGGTCCTGCGTCCCCAACGGTCCGCTCGAATAGGGAAAGCCGCCGCTGGAGGATGCCGCGCTCTGCTGGTAGGCGGTGGCCTCCCACGTGTTGTCGCCGGTTTTTGTGACGTAGACGTCGAGCACGTCGGCGGTGCCGAGATGGTCGTAGACGGTGATCGAGGTCTTGTCGGTGTAGGTCGCGGCCGCCGAATTGGTCGAGGGCAGATCCGCCGCGGCGACGGCGGTCGCGTTCGACGGCAGGTTCGCGCTCAGCGTGCCCGAGGTCGAGGCGGCCGCCTGCAGGCTCTGGTTGTTGATGTTGACGACGCTCAGCGTCGAACTCGCGGTCCCGTTCGCGGCGACGGGATAGCCCATCAGCTCGTAGCCGGCCGTGTTGACGAGGTTGCCGGTCGAGTCCGGCACGAACGAGCCGGCCCGGGTCAGATAGCTGCCCTGACCGCCCTTGCTGACGACGAAGAAGCCGTTGCCGTTGATGCCGAGGTCGGTCGCCGAACTCGTGTTCTCGAGCGTTCCCTGGGTCGTGACGCCGTAGCGGACATCGGTTCGAACACCACCGGATTCATATTCCGACGCCGCGTTGTCGTCGAGGAGAGTCTCGAACTGCGTCGATGCATCCTTGTAGCCGACAGTCGAGGTATTGGCGATGTTGTCGCTGATCGCGCTCAGCGCGTTGCTCTGCGCCGCCATGCCGGACGTCGAGGTCCGCATCGAATTGAAAAGGCTCATGCTGTATCTCCGCGCGCGTTGGAGGGCTAGGCTGCGTGGTGGAGGCTGGCCATCGTGTCGTCGACGCGCCTGCCGTCGAGTTCGATGCAATAGCCAAGGAAACGTTTGGAATCGATCGGATCATAGCCGAGGCGATGGCGCAGCTTCTTGCGCAGCTTCGAGATATGGCTCTCGATGACGTTCTCCTCGACGTCCTCGTCGAAGATCCCGTAGATCGCGTTGAAGATCTGCGTCTTCGTCACGCGACGTCCGCGATTGGCGATCAGGAACTCGAGGATGCGGCGCTCGCGACGCGGGAGGTCGAGCGGGGCACCGGCGATCTCGGGATCGCGACCATCGAAGAAGACGCTGACGGCACCGCTCGCCGTCGTGCGCTCGACCGCGCGCGATGAGCGCTCGGCGCGGCGGCGGATGGCGCTGAGCCGCGCGAGCAGCTCGCGGGGATGGACGGGCTTTCGCACGACATCGTCGAAGCCGCCGGCGAAGAGCGCCAGGGTGACCTCGAGCGAGTTGGCGTCGTTGACGGCGACGACGGGAGCTGGCGAGCGCAGTCCGATCGCTCGGGCGCAAGCCGTCCGGGCCTCGCCGTCGCCGACGAGAAAGGCCTCGATGGCCGCGATCTCGGCCGCCGGCGCGTTATCGATCCACGACAGGAAGTCGTCCGGCGCAAAACCGGCGAGCGCCATGCCCTCCGTCTCGAAGCCTTTTGCGTAGCCGGCGATCACCAGCGGCCGTTCGTCCACCATCACAAGCATAGGGACCCCCGAATCAACATGGGGAGATCGTAAGGCGCGGGTAAAGATATAGGGTAAACGGGAATTAACTTGTCGACGCGAAGTCGAAATCAGCAAAGCTGAATATTCCGTTACCATCTCCAATTAATTGGCGAGATCGGCTGATTACGGGCGACGCGACCTATGACTGGTTGCAATCGGCGCTGTGGCGCACGGCATGGTCCGCAGTGCTCGGCTTTGGGGGCACGACAAGGCCCCATCAGAGCGGCGCTTTTGCCACAGCGTTGATAAAGCAGAACTTGCGAGCTGATTCGGTCCAGGCGCCGAAGCCGCTGGCGACCATCTTGGTCAGAACGCCGCAGACGTATTTTTTTTGCGCGGGGTCGTTGTCCGGGCCGGCGTTGTAGCGCGCGACCGCCATCGTCCAAGTCCGCTCGCGGAGTTTCAGGTCGCGCAGGAACCGCGCCGCGTAGTCGATGTTCTGGGCCGGATCGAACATCGCCTCGAGCGAGGTGAAATGCGCGGCGTGATAATGGTGGTTGATCTGCATGCAGCCGATATCGATCATCCGCGCGCCCGCGGCTTTCGCGCGGCGGAAGCGGGCGACAGCCTCGGCGAGCGAGGCGTTGGCGGCGGGGCGCCCGTCGATGTTCATCGAGAACGGCTGCAGCCGGCCTCGCGCGCCGGTCTCGTTGAGACCGACGGCATAGAAGACGGCGAGCGGGATGTCGTAGCGCGCCGCCGCGACGGCGATCTCGCGCTCGCAGGAGATCGGCGCGTCGTCCGCCCACGCGGGCGCGTCACACGAAAAGCCCATCGTCAATAGGGTTGGAAGCGCGGCCGCCAGGCGAGCGAGCGCCACGCGGCGGCGCATTGTCGTCTCGCGTCGATTGGCGTGGGCGGTCGTCGCCCGAGTTTGCGCCGCCGGAACTCGAGGTCTGGTCGGCGCGCGGGTCGCCGCCGTTGCTTCGCACGCTGTCATGGGATCCTGCCGGCTGCGGCGACGTGGCGTCGGCGCCCTGGATGACGAGGGAGTTCAGGCGAGCGGTCTGGTCGCCGATCGCGGTCGTGAGCGTGTCGCGTTCGTGGCTGATCAGGCCGAGCGTCTTCGGATCGGCGACGGACAGCCGCACGTCGAGGCCGCCGCCCGACAGATGCAGATGCACGGTCACCGTGCCCAGATTCGCGGGGGTAAGCTGCAGCGTCATGCTGCGCGCGGACGCGGGCGTCCGTGCTGGCGTCGGCTCCGCCGGGCTCGCGGCGGCGCGGCTGTCCTCGGCCGGCGCCAAACCCGCCACCGCCCTCGCGATCGTCTGGATCGACGGGCCGATGGCCGAGCTTTGCGGCGTGACCTGCGCGGTGTCGGCGACCGGGGTGCCGCGCGGTTCGATCGCCGCGATTTCGGGCGCCGCATCGACGACTGGGGATGCCGAGGTCGCGTGGTCGATGGTGTCCGGCGAGGACCGATCGCCGCGCTCGGTCGCGGCGGAGACCGCCGGCGCCGCAGGTGAAGAGTTGGCCGGCGGCGACTTCGCGGGCACCGGCTTGGCCACCGCCCGAAGTGGGTTGCCAGCGGCGGGAGTGTACGACGGCGCGGCTCGTGGCGATGCCGGCACCGTCGCGGCAGCGGCTGCCGGGACCGCGTCGGCGCTCGCCGCAACGTGCGAAGGCGCGGCCGGCGGCGCGTCGGCGGCCGCGGGAGTCCGGGCGTCCTCGGCAGCGGTGGCGGGCGCGGTCTTCCGCGTGTTGAGTACCAAGGCGGCGGTGGATGCCGGGGTCGCGCCCGCGCCCGCCGCCGTTCCGTCGGTGTCGCCGGCCGATGGCGACGGCGAGATCGTCGATGTCACGGCGGGCGAACCCGGAGTGGCCGCGTTCGTCATCGCGGCCGGACCCGGTGCGGGAGCCAGGTAGCTTCTCAGCTCGACGGTGCCGATCTCGACGGGCGGCGGCGCCGCATCGGCGGCAGGAAGCGCGTCACGCGGAATAGGGATTGTCGACGTCTCGACCTTCCCGGTCGATCGGCCGGCCGGCGCGGCCGAGATCGTCTCGGGAGTGCTCGATGGAGCGACGGGAGGCGAGGTCGGCGCGAACGACATCGCGCCAGTCATAAGCTGGACCGGCACGGCGATCGACGCCGACGTGGCGGGCGCCGCGTCTTGGCCGGCGACTTGCGCAGCATCATCCGTGGTCGCGAGCTTATCATCGACTTGCGGAGTGTCGGAGGCCGGCTCCGCGCTGGCCATCGTGTCGTGCGCACTCGCTGGTCTTGGCGCATCCGACGCCACGGGCACGGCGACGAGGCGCGGCGCGGGGTTCGCCGCTTGCCTGCCGATCTGCTCGAGCAGTGCCCGCACCCCTTGCGCCGCCGTGTCGTGGGCGGGGGATCCGGGGTGCGTGCCGACGGTTTTGTCACTCGCCACCGGCGATGCAACGGTGCCGACGCTTGCGGCCGCAGGCGGTGTCGAGTCGTTGGGACTGGCGACGATCTGAATCGGCGTCATCGCGACGAGCGTCGTCTTCACGCCAGCCGTCGCCGGCGGGGCGGACGGGGACGCGCTGTCGGCAACGTCGGCGAGCACGGCATCGAAGGGCGGGGCATCATGCGCCGCGTTGTCCTGCCCGCGGGCGGATCGACCGGACGTCTGGAGGGGCGAGCTGGCGGTCAGCGCTGCCGGCGTCACTTGGCGGTTGCTCCCAACGCCGCATCGGCCTCTTCCAGGGCGCGTGCGGCCTCGGCCGCCACCGTGGCTTCCTCGGCCTGCGCTTGCGTCGCCGGCTCGTCGCCGAGTGGGCGGCGGATCGTCTCGGCGACGCTGAGGGCCGAGACGCGTAGCGCCCGATCGGTCGGGCTCAAACGATCGACAGCCGCGTCCGTCAGCGCTGCCTTGCCGAGATCGTAACGCGCGCTGACGATGGTCGCCGCGCCGAAATAGACCATCGCGCGGGCGGCATCGGGCTCGTCGGCCTTTGCGAGCTTGCGCGCTTCCTCGCTCGCGAGCGTCGCCATCGTCGTGCGGCCCGTCACGACCGCGGCGCGCGCGATCGCGAGATAGAGGCGGCGACGCTCCAGCTGGTCGAGGCCGATCATCAGCCGGGCGAGTTTCGCGCCGGCCTCGGACGTATCGTTTGCCCCCAGCGTCATCGCCGTCCGCGCGACGAGCTGCCGGAAGTTGTCGGCATAGGAAGAGTGCGAAAAGGCACCGAGATAGCGGCGCGTGAGCAGCGCGAACTTGTCGAGGTCGCCGCCCGCGCCGATCAGCGACATCTCCTTGCGCAGCGCCGCCTCCTCGATGAGGCTACCCGGCTCCAGCAGGCGCGCGAGATCGAGCAGCGCGACGGCCTTGGCCTTGTCGTCATTGGCGACGAGTGTCGCCTGCACCAGGGCAAGGTGGCCGCCGAGGCCCGCGCTCTGCGCTTTCGCGTCGATCGGCATCAGCGCCGCCCGCGCCGCCGCGTCGTCGCCGAGGCCGTAGGCGAGCGCACCATCATAGAGCCCCTCGACGCCGGGCGCGATCGCCGATCGCGGGATCGCTTCGCCGATCGACTTCGCGTCACCGCCGCTGAAAAGATAGACGACCAGCGCGCGCGCGTTGCGTCGATCGCCCCATACCTCCGGCTTGGCCTTCGCGAAGGCGTGGCCTGCCCGCAGGATCGCCTTGGCGCGAGCGACTTGCGAGACCGCGTCGCCGGCCGCGATCCGATCCTGCAGCGTTTCGAGCGCCCGCACCGTCTCGTAGGGCGCCGGATCATTGTCGGCGCGTGCGGCGGTGGCGCCAAGCGCCAGCAGCATCGCGAGACCGACGCGGGCGCACGTGAACCGCGTCACGACGCATCGTCCTTCAGCAGGATCTCGATGCGGCGATTGTTTGGGCTCGCCGGGTCGCCGGCCGTGCGCGCGTCGCGATCCGCGTAGCCTTCGATGTGGCCGATGCGAGCATCGGCGAGGCCGCCGCGCACGAGCATGTAGTGGGTGACCTGCGCGCGATCCAGGGATAGGCGCCAATTGTCGTAGCGCGTCGAGTGATACGGCTTGTTGTCGGTGTAGCCGCGCACGATGATCGTCCCGTGCCGTGCCTTCAACACCTGCGCGACATGCTCCATCATGAGGACGACGCGCTTCGAGGGCACGGCGGAGCCGCTGGTGAACATCGCGAAATCGGTGGTGTCGGTGAGGCTGACGAGCAGGCCTTCGGCGGTGCGGCGCACGTCGATGGCCGGCCCGGCGCCCGCCGGAGCGCCCGCCTTCAGCGAGGCGACGATCCGCGCCTTGGTGTCGGCCTGCTGCTTGTCCGCGCGCTGCGCCTCGGCGTGCGCCTGGGCCTGGGCGCGCTCGGACCGCGTCACCGACGCCGGCATTGCGAGAGCTGGGGCGGGAGCGGGCGGCGACGCGAGATCGTCGGCGGGGTCGCTCGCGTCGGGCGGCGACGCCGACGGTGGCGCGAAGGGATCGCGGAACTGCTCGCCGCCGCGCAGGCCGACCACCGGCGCGCGGCTCGGGTCCTTGGCTTGCGGCGTGGCGTCGCCGGCGCCCTTCGTGGCGGCGATCTCGGCCAGCGCGGCGTAGGGATTTTCGGCGAGCGTCTTGTCGAGCCGCTGCTCGCGTCCGGCCGCCGTCTCGGGCTTCCCGGATCCCGCGCTCGCGGCATTGTTTGCCTTGTCCGGCTTCTCCTTGTCGGGCTTCTCGGTATTCTCCTTCCGATTGGCCGAGGCGGTCATGCCGGACTCGTCCGCCTTCGGATCATGCAGGCCGCGCGGCTGGGTCGTCGCGTCGACGAGCTTCACCGGGTTGAAGTAGCGCGCGACGGACGCGCGCGTCTTGTCGTTGGCGCTGATCAGCCACATCACGAGAAAGAACGCCATCATCGCCGTCATGAAGTCGGCGAAGGCGATCTTCCAGACGCCGCCGTGGTGTTCGTCGTGATCGCCGTGGCCGCCGCGTCGGATGATGACGATCTCGGGGTGCGCGTTGTCGGACATCGTCAGGTCTCCGTCGCCGCGAGGTCGGCGAGCGCCGCCGACAGTTTGGTCTCGATCAAAGCGCCGCCGGCGGTCACCACGGCGTCCAGCGTATCGCTGGCGACGAGCGCGAGCCCGGCGCGCACGCCGTTCGCGCCGATCGCGGCGACGAGATCGGCCGGGCCGGTCAGCGTGATCGCCGGATGGGCGGGGTCGTCGAGCAGCCGGTCGAGCGCGTCCGCGAGCGTCGCCAACGTGCGCTCGCGCAGCGCCTCCGCCAGCAGCGGCCGCAGCACCTTGGCGATCTGCGTGGCCAGCGTCTCGTGGAGCGCCGCGAACGCGCCCTCGACGAGGCCCGTGATCCGCTCCGCTTCCGTCGCGCACCAATCGGCGCGGGCGGCCGTCAGCGCGGCGTCGATCGCCGCCCCGTGGTCGGCGATGAGGCCGGCGCAATCGATCGCATGTGCCGTATCCGCGACCGTGCGCGCGGTCTCGCGGGCCTCGGCGAGCCGTTCCTCCAGCTCGGCGACGCCCAGCGTGATCGTTGGTTCTGCAACCATCCGTGCCGGGATGACGATCTCGCCCGCCTCGGAGGAAAAGCGCACGAGGTAATGCGACAGCGGCGCGTTCATGCGATGCTTCCGCCGCGCACCCATTGCTTCAGGATCGTCGCGGCCTGGGTCTCGTCGAACTCGACCATCTGCTCGAGCCGCCGCTGCGGCGAGCGGCGCGGCCTGTTGGTGACGTCGTCGATCAGGCTCGGCTCATGGCGCACGTCGATCATCGTCCCGCCGTCCGCGATGAGGCCGCTCGCCGGACCTTCCAGCGCCGGGACGACCGAGGCGGTCGCGAGCGCGGCCATTTCCGGCTCGGCCGGCTTCAAGAGGCGCGTCAGCGGCCGCAGGCCGTACAGGATCAGCAGCACGGCGACGACGAGCACGGTGAGCGCGTTGATGGCGGTGCCGGACTGGCGCATCAGCATGTCGATGATGGAGGGTGCCGGCACCGGGTCGAGGTCGTGGCCGGCGTCGGCGAAGTCCTCGGCCAGCACCTTGATCGTGTCGCCGCGATCCTTGCGCAGGCCGGCGGCCGAGGTGACGAGGCTCTCGATATCGGCGAGCTTGGCGTGCAGCGCGTCGGCGGTCGCCGCCTGGAGCGTGGCACGATTGACGAGGATCGCGATCGACATGTGATCGATCGTGTAGCCGCCGCTGACCGTCGTCACGGTCTTCGAGGACAGCTCGTAGTTCGTCAGCTCCTCGCGCTTCGAATTGTCGGTGTTCGAGATCTTGCTGTCGCCCGACCCGCTCTTTTCAGCCGGCAGCGCGGAGGCGACCGAGGTCGGCGCCTGGTTCGAGTTGTTCTGGATCGTGTTGTTCTCCTTGACGACGCGGGTCGAGCGCTCGACTCGCGAATCCGGGTCGTAGGTCGTCTCGGCGGTCTGGCGGTTGTCGGTGTTGAGCTTGGCGGCGACGCTGATCTGGAAATTATGCAGGCCGAGGTAGGGCGCGAGCTCCTTGCGCACGTTGTCCTGTACCTCCTTCGAGACGGTGTTCTCGAGCGTCAGCATCTTGCCGGGCGCCGCGTCGTCGAGGTCGCCGCCGGAGGAGAGCAGGGTGCCGTCGGTGTTGAGCACGGTGACCTGGTCGACCGTCATGCCGGGCAGGGCGGCGGCGACGAGGTGGCGGATCGCCTGGCCCATGCGCGCGTCCGACACCGTGTCGGTGCGGATCATCACGGACGCCGAGGGCGGCTGCCGCGCGCGGCGGAACGAGCCCTCGTCGGGCAGCACGATGTGCACGCGGGCGGCGCGCACGCCGTTCATCGTCTGGATCGTGCGGGCGAGCTCGCCTTCGAGAGCGCGGACGCGGGTGACGTCCTGCATGAAAGAGGTGAGGCCGAGCGAACCCAGCTTATCGTAGAGCTCGTAGCCGGAGTTGGTCGAGTGCGGCAGGCCCTTCTCGGCGAGCAGCATGCGCGCCTGCGCGGTCTGGGCGTAGCGCACCAGGATGGTGGTGCCATCCGAGGACACGTCGAACGGGATGCCGGCCTCGGTCAACGCGGCGCCGATGCCCGAGACGTCCTGCCGGTCGAGCCCGGCGTAGAGGACCTCCTGCGAGGGGCGGCTCAGGTAGTAGCCGGTGACGCCGACGATGGCGAAGACGGTCAAGCCGATCAGGCCGAGCGCGGTCAGACGGCGCCAGCCGAGCCTGGCGAGGCTCGCGACGAGGTTCTGCAACTGCTCTTGGACATTCATGCGGGGCGGACGACGCTCTTTCGTGAGCCTCCATCCTGCGGCCGCAAGCTTGCGCGGGGATTGACGCATGGAAAGACCGGCCGCGTCGCCGCGACCGGTCCTCGGCGATCCGAGCTTGCGCTCGAAGGGCTGTTAGCCCTGGAACAGCTTCAGGATGATCTGGCTGTTCTGGTTGGCGACCGACAGCGCCTGCACGCCGAGCTGCTGCTGCGTCTGCAGGGCGTTGAGGCGGGTCGAGGCCTCGTTCATGTCGGCGTCGACGAGCGAGCCGATACCGGTGGTGATCGACGCCGACAGCGCGCTGATGAAGGTCGACTGGATGTCGATGTTCTTCTGCGTCGCGCCGATGACTTCCGATGCGTTCTGCACGTTGGCGATCGCCGTGCCGATGGCCGTCAGGTTGGCGGCCTGGTTGTCGGTCGATGTCGTGACATCGATCGCGTCGGCGCCGTCGAGGCCGGTCGCGCTGGCGGACGTCTTGAAATCGTAGCTCGCCACCGCGATCGTGCTCGTGGTGAGGGTCGCGCCAGAGCCGGTCACCGAGGACACGACGTTGATGCCGGCCTTCGCCGTGTCGCCGAGCAGGTTCACGCCGTTGAAGGACGCGGATGCCACCGAGCTTTTCAGCTGGGTCTGCAGCTGCTTGATGTCGGCCTGGATCGCGGTGGCATCCGTGCCGCCGGTCTGGGCCTTGATCACGTCCTGCTGGATCTTCTGGAGCACGGTCAGCATGCTGCCGAGCGCCGCGCTCGCGGTGCCGAGCACCGAGGAGCCGAGGTTCAGCGAGCTCGTGACGGTGTCGAGATCGTTGTTCTGCGTGCGCATGTTGGTGGCGATCGACCAGTAGGCGGCGTCGTCCTTGGCGGACGAGACCTTCATGCCCGTGGAGATCTCGTTCTGCGTATCAGCCAACGACTTCTGCGTCGCGGCAAGGTTCATGACGGCGGTCATCGCCGACATATTCGTGAGAATGCTCGACATGAGTTTGGTGTCCCCGTTGTATTGCTAGGAAGATTGGGACATTCCGGATCAAACCCGGCCCGCCAGGACGGCATGATGCCTATGAAGAGCAACGTTCGAGCGTGCCTTCAACCTGTCGTGGGGCAAATCTACGCGGCCCGATCCTGCGCAAATCTTAACGCGGGCCGGCGCGATCGTCTCAGCGTTAACACTTTACCGTGTCGACCGACGCCAAACCAGCACGATGGACCCGCGTGCGCCAAGCCGGCGCGCCGCGGATTTCAGTTCGGCTTCGTGGTTGCCGCATCGGACGCCGGAGCGGCCGTTCGCGCCTGGGCGACGTGCTTGCGCTTGGCGCGATGCATCTTCTTCGCGGGCTCGGCCGGCGCTGTCTCCGCGATCGGTTGAGCCTGCGGCGGCGGTGCTGGCGGCGTGGGTGTCCCGCCGAACGCGCGGCAAAACACGCCGCACGGGAGACCTTCGTCCAGATGGTGATTGCTGGTCACGTTGATGACGCCGAGGTCGCACAGCAGGCCGCCGCAGCGCGTGTCGGCCGGCGGCGCGTCCTGCGCCATCGCACCTCCAAGGCCGGCGATCCCAAGGCCGGCGATCCCAAGGCCGGCGCCGCTGATGGCGCAAGCCGCAAGCACTACTCTCGCGAAACGAAACTGCATGAAGGCCTCCACGATGGCGCCCAACGCTAGTCGAGTTCCCGCGCGACCGGAACCCCCCGGGAGGCCCGCCGCGCCGCGACCACGCAAAAAGGGCGGCCGCTGCCGGCCGCCCGGTCCTCGTCGCTGAGGCGTCGGCTCAGTGCGCGGCGTGCGCGACCTGATCGACCTTCGGCCCGTGCGACTCGATCGTCGCCATGCCGTTCTTGACCGCGGCCTGCACCTTCTCGAAGGCGCGCACCTCGATCTGGCGCACCCGCTCGCGCGAGATGTCGAACTCGTCCGATAGATCCTCGAGCGTGATCGGGTCGTCCGATAACCGCCGGGCCTCGAAGATGCGGCGCTCGCGGTCGTTCAACACGGTCAGCGCGCTACGGAGAGCGCCGAGCCGGTTGTCCTTCTCCTCGCGGTCGGCCAGCACGTTCTCCTGGCTCGTCGAATCATCGACCAGCCAATCCTGCCACTCGCCTTCGCCTTCCTCGCGCAACGGCGCGTTGAGCGACGCGTCGCCGGACATGCGCCGGTTCATGTCGATCACGTCCTGCTTCGAGACGCCGAGGCGGGTCGAGATGATCTCGACCTGGTCGGGCCGCAGATCGCCGTCCTCGAGCGCCGAGATCTGGCTCTTCGCCTTGCGCAGGTTGAAGAACAGCTTCTTCTGGCTCGCCGTCGTGCCCATCTTCACGAGCGACCACGACCGCAGGATGTACTCTTGTATCGATGCGCGGATCCACCACATGGCGTAAGTCGCCAGGCGGAAGCCCTTGTCCGGCTCGAACCGCTTCACGGCCTGCATCAGGCCGACGTTGCCCTCGGAAATCACTTCGCCAATCGGCAATCCATAACCGCGATAACCCATCGCGATCTTGGCGACGAGACGAAGGTGCGACGTGACGAGCTTGTGGGCAGCGTCGGGATCCTCATGCGCGCGCCAACGCTTGGCAAGCATGTACTCCTGCTCCGGCTGGAGCATCGGGAATTTGCGGATCTCGTTCAGGTAGCGAGAGAGCCCGCTCTCGCTGGAGATCATTGGTAAGGCGGCAGCCATTCTTGTCCTCCTGCGAACCCCCGGCACGGCGGGCTCGACGCGCGATCACGGTACTCCGTCGATCACACAACTGGTTCATATGGTGGCTGGGTTCCGGTGTTCGAGCCATCCGCATCTCCTCGCGGCATTACAAATCCGCAAGGTCGCGAGGGGCTCGAACGCCGATCAGGCAGCTGGTCAGGAAATTCATACCGATCGTTTCGGTTGCACGCGGTCTTCCATCGGTCCGGTATGCATTCTTTGCATACCGGTCCCTCGGAAGCGGCGACTCGCCTGTCGCCTGGCAACGTGCGCTCGGGAAGTTTGCCCGGTGAAAACCCCGCGTAATTATGGTCTGCTCGTGGTTCGGGTTTTCCGGCGCGTACCAGGCTTTCGCACGTCCATGTCGATCCAACGCCGGCTGGCGATCTCGATCACGCTCGTTCTCGTCTTGAGCCTGCTTGTCGGGTTCGGGCTGACCTACGGCCACGTCCTGTCGAAGGTCCGCACCGAGACGCAGGCCGCGCTCGCCGTCGGAGCGGACGCCGCGCGCAACTCGCTCGACGACGAGGATGCCGCGGCCGCGCCAGATCAGGCGTTGCGCCGGGTCGTCGCCGATTTCGACGGTGACCGGCATGTGCGAGCCGTGCTGTCCGCGCCGGACGGTTCGGTGATCGCGCAATCCCGGGTCCTTGCCCCCGAGGAGGCGGCGCCGCCGTGGTTCTATCGCCTCGTCGGCGCACCGCAGGCGAGCCGCGTCATTCCGCTGTCGCCCGCGCTCGCCGGCATCGGCACGCTCATCCTGCGCACGGACTCGCACAACGAGGTCGCCGAGGCCTGGAGCGATGCGCGCCTGACGCTGGAGATCATGGCCGTCTTCTTCGCCATGGTGCTGGCGCTGGCGTTCGTGACGATCAAGGCCGCGTTGGGACCGATCCGCGAGGTCGGCGATGCGCTCGGGCGTGTCGGCGCCGGCGATTACCGGACCCGGATCTTGCCACCTTACGCGCGCGAGCTCGAGCCGCTGCGCGACGGCTTCAACCAGATGGCGCAGCGGCTCGAGGAGATGGGCGTGCAGAACCGCGCGCTGAACGAGCAGATCATCAATCTGCAGGAGGAGGAGCGCGCCGAACTCGCCCGCGACCTGCACGACGACGTCGCCCCATTCCTGTTCGCGGTCGGCGCCGACGCGGCAATGATCCGCCAGTACCTCGCCAAGGGCGACACCGACGCGGCCGGTCCGCGAGCCGAGGCGATCGGCGAGGCGGTCCGGCATATGCAGCGCCACGTGAAGGACGTGCTGCGCCGGCTCGCGCCCGGCGCGCTGCTCGACCTCGGCCTGCCCGGCGCGATCGACGATCTCGTCGCCTTCTGGCGCGTGCGACGGCCGCACGTCGCGTTCAGCGTCGAGGTGACGGGCGACCCGCTCGACCCGCCGCTGGACGCGATCGCCTTTCGCGTGGTGCAGGAGAGCTTCTCGAACGCGATCCGTCATGGGTCGCCGGCTGCCATCGAGGTGACGATCGACGTCGACGACGAGGCCGCGACCATCGTCGTCGAGGACGATGGGACGGGCTTTGCGCTCGACCCGCCGCAGCTC
The DNA here is from genome assembly GCA_965214415.1 of uncultured Lichenihabitans sp. Taxonomy (GTDB): domain Bacteria; phylum Pseudomonadota; class Alphaproteobacteria; order Rhizobiales; family Beijerinckiaceae; genus RH-AL1. Next base: position 2,334,316 of record CBDCBQ010000003.1, on the reverse strand, counting down.
GGCTTCGGCCTCACCGGCATGCAGGAGCGGGTGCGCTCGGTGGGTGGCTCGATTCGGGTCGGGAACCGCGCGACGTCGCGCGGCGTCAGGGTCGAGGCCAGGCTCCCCGTTCGCGCTCAGCGCGCTCGATACGCCGCCCACGAGATGGAGCTGCCCGCATGAAGCTGCTGCTGGTCGACGACCATGCCGTCGTGCGCGAAGGGGTCCGCCGCCTTCTCTCCATCTCGATCGACGCCACCGTGCTCGAGGCACAAAGCGGGCGCGAGGCGCTGTCGGTGTTCCGCGCCGAGAGGCCCGAGGTGGTGATCCTCGATCTCAACCTGCCGGGCTCGGGCGGCCTCGACCTGCTGCGCCGCCTGCTGATCGAGGATTCGAAGACGAAGGTGCTGATCTTCTCGATGCACACGACGCCGCTCTATGTCGCCCGCGCTCTCCAGGCGGGGGCGAAGGGCTACATCTCGAAAGGCGCGGGCGCCGAGGAGCTCGTCGAGGCGATCCGCGTCGTGATGGGCGGCGGCAAATATGTCGAGCGCGAACTCGCCGCCGATCTCGCCCTCAACGCGTTCGGGTCGGACGATTCCGGCAAGCCGCTGTCGCCGCGCGAGCTCGACATCATGCGACTGCTCGCCAAGGGCAAGGGCCTGTCCGACATCGCCGATGCGCTCGGCATCTCCTACAAGACCGTCGCCAACACCTGCACCGGAATCAAGCACAAGCTGCTCGTCGACCGCACCAGCGACCTGATCCGCCTCGCCGTCGAGATGCACGCGTCCTGAGGATCGGCGGATATTCGCCCTGTGAGCACGGAAACGACTTGTTAACCATAGGTTGATATCAAGCTCGACCATCCGCAATGGTGGTGGGCCGTGACATGGACCTAGTTCTCGAACGCCTGGCAGTCTTGCAGTCTCAGCTCGCCGCCGTGGACCCCGCGCATCAGCTCGATGCCGCCGACCGGGTCGCCTCGATCGCCTGCGCGCTGCGCCACGTCCTCGTCGCGGTGGATGCCGCCACGCAGCGCCCGCTGCCGGGCGTCATGCGCCGGGCGCTCTGACGCGCCTCACGTTTAGCGGAACGCCTGCGAATAATCCGGCATGGCCGGCATCGTCGGCCCCGTCGCCGCATCGCCGCCGCCCGCGCCGCGCCGGTCCGGGTGCGCGGGATAGACGCCGAGCACGCGGATCTCCTCGCAGTAGAACGCCAGCTCCTCCAGCGCCCGCGCCAGCCCCGCTCCATACGGATGTCCGTCCACGTCGGCGAGAAATTGCGTCGCGGTGAACGCGCCGCCGACCATGTAGCTTTCGAGCTTCGTCATGTTGACGCCGTTCGTGGCGAAGCCGCCGAGCGCCTTGTAGAGCGCGGCCGCCACGTTGCGGACGCGAAAGGTCAGGGTCGTGATGGTCGGCGTCGTCGCCGCCTCCGGCCATTGCGGCACCGGCGAGAGCACGACGAAGCGCGTCGTGTTGTGCGCCTCGTCCTCGACGTCGGCCTGCAGCACCTCGAGGCCGTAGATGTCGGCGGCCAGCCTGGTCGCCAGCGAGGCGCGCGTCGGGTCGCCCCATTCCGCCACCTCGCGCGCCGAGCCCGCCGTGTCCGCGGTGACGATCGGCGTCAGCCCCCGCGCGCGGATCACCCGGCGGCATTGGCCGAGCGCATGCACGTGGCTGTAGACGCTGGTGACCGCCTCGAGCGAGGCGCCCTTCAGCCCGAGCAGCTGGAAATGGATCGGCAAGAAATACTCGGCGACGATGAACAGGCCCGAGGCCGGCAGCAGCGCGTGGATGTCGGCGACACGCCCGGCGATCGAGTTTTCGATCGGGATCATCGCGAGGCGCGCCTTGCCCTCGGTCACCGCGGCGAGGACGTCCTCGAAGGTCGCGCGGGGCAGCGGCGTCCAGGTCGGATAGACGTTCCGGCAGGCGATATCCGAGTTGGCCCCGGGCTCGCCTTGGTAGGCGATGATCTTCTCGGTCATGACGTCTCAGGTCCACGTTTTCGGGGCTCTATGGACCGATTTCGCCGCCGGGGGTAGGGGCTCAGGTGCCCCGCGTCGCGCGCAAAAAGCCGACGAGGTCGCTCGTCACGTAGTCGATGTGCGCCGGCACCTCCTCGGAGACGATCTCGAAGGCCTCGCGCGGGTCGTGCCCGCCGGGCTTCGGCACGACCAGGACGGTCAACATGCCGAGTGCCTTCGGGGCGACGAGGTTGCGCGGGATGTCCTCGATCATCACCGCCCGCGTGGGGTCGATCGCGTAATGCGCGAGGAAGCGTTCGTAGGCGGCGGGCTCGGGCTTGGGGATCTGCTCGCTCGCGACGATGTCGAAAACGTCCTCGAACAGCCCGCCGAGCCCCAGCGCCGCCGCCGTCTCCAGCGCGTGGTGCCGCGAGCCGTTGGTGAAGATCAGCTTGCGGCCGGCGAGCGCGCCGATGGCGGCGGCGAGCGGCAGGTCGGCCACGATCGAGGAGCGATCGATGTCGTGCACGAAGGCGAGAAACGCCGTCGCGTCGATCGCCTCCGTCGCCATCAGCCCGCGCAGGGTCGTGCCGTATCGTTGGTAGTAGAACTTCTGCAGCGCGCGCGCCGAGAGACCGTCGATCCCGTACAGCGCCATCATGTAAAGCGTGATGCGCTGGTCGATCTTCGGCCAGAGGTCGGAGCCGGCCGGGTACAGCGTGTTGTCGAGATCGAACACCCACGCGTCGAGATGCGCGAAAGCGGCGGGCTCGATCGTGCGCGGAGCGCCCGTCACCGCGTGATCAGCGTGCCGGCGCCGCCGTCGGTGAGCAGCTCGACCAGCACCGAATGCGGCTGCTTGCCATCGAGGATGACGACGCCCTCGACGCCCTGCTCGATGGCATAGAGGCAGGTCTGCACCTTGGGGATCATGCCGCCTGTGATGGTGCCGTCGGCGATGAGCCCGCGGATCTCGTCCGCCGAGAGCTGCTCGATCAGCTTCTTGTCGGCGTCGAGCACGCCGGGCACGTCGGTGAGGAACAGGAGGCGCTTGGCGCCGAGCGCGCCGGCGATGGCACCGGCGAACGTGTCGGCGTTGACGTTGTAGGTCTCGCCGTCCTCGCCCATGCAGACGGGCGCCAGCACCGGGATCAGATCGCGGCCGAGCACCTGGTCGAGCACGCGCGTCGAGACCTTGGCCGGCTCGCCGACGAAGCCGAGATCGATCTGGTGCTCGACGCCGTTCTCGATCGTGTGCACGGCGGCCGCGGCCTTGCGCGCGATCACCATGTTGCCGTCCTTGCCGCAGAGGCCGATCGCGTGGCCGCCCTCGGCGTTGATCATGCCGACGATCTGCTTGTTGATCGAACCGGCGAGCACCATCTCGACGATCTCGACGGTCGCCTTGTCGGTGATGCGCAGACCGCCGGCGAACGACGACTTGATGCCGAGCTTGGCCAGCATCGCGCCGATCTGCGGGCCGCCGCCGTGCACCACCACCGGGTTGATGCCGGATTGCTCGAGCAGCACGATATCGCGGGCGAACTCGCGCGCCTTGGTCTCGTCGCCCATCGCATGGCCGCCGTACTTCACGACGACGGTGGCGTCGTCGTAGCGCAGCATGTGCGGCAGCGCCTGCGTGAGGATGGCGGCCTGCTGTTGCGGGTCCGTCGGGACGGTGGTCATGGGCGGGACACGGGGGTGATCTTCGGGGATGTCGCGGGGCTTGTAACGGGTGGGCGGCACGGGCTCAATGCCGCGCTCGCGACGAGGGCGGGACGGCAATCGGCCTGCTAAAAGGCTTCGCGGACGACCGGCGCACCGAAATCCGCCGGCTCAGGGAACGTGTCCGGCTCCCTCCGCGCAACGAGCCGATCCAGCTCGTAAGCCGGTGTGATCGGCTTCAGAATCAGTCGGTCGCCGTCTTCCGTCATTTCGACCATCTGGTTCAAGCTCAGAGCCGCCGCGGCCATGACAGATGCGGGAATTTGGACAGCCTCGCTGGGACCCAACTTTTTGATCCGCACTCTCATTGGCCTGCCTGCTAAACTCGGCGACAGCGGGTGCCTCGCTCGACAGTGACGATTAATTGGAGCGCGACGGCTCGAAGGCCAGTCCGCCTTCACTCCTCGCCGCCGGCGTACGCCTTGAAGCCGTAGCCTTCGAAAATCTTGATCGCCGTCGGCGAGGTGATGAACGCGAGCCAGGCCTCCGCCGCGTCCGGGTGCGCGGCGCCTTTCACCATCGCACCGGCATAGATCGCCGTTGCATTGTCCTTCGCGGGAATCTCGACGTGGGTGATCGGGTGGCCGGCCTGTTCCTGGAACAGCGCCTCCGACTGCCAGGTGACCCCCGCCTCGGCGATGCCCTGCATCAGGAACAGCGGCGTCTGGCGATGGTGGATGTGGGTGAGGATCGCCGTGCCGTCCTTGACCTTCGCATCGTAGACGATGTCGGCCAGCGCCGCGCCGCCGGCCTTGGTCAGCGCCTGCTTGATCTGGCGCACGATGCCCTCGAAGGCGGGGTTCGGCATGGCGAGCCTGATGTCGGGCCGGCCGAGATCGGCCAGGCTCGCGACATGCGCGGGATTGTCCTTCGGCACCATGATCGTCAGCGTGTTCGTGACGTAGCGCACCACCGGCGCCTCGAGCTTGCCCGCCGCGACCAGCTCCTCGACCTTCTTCAGTCCGGCGAGATAGGCGTCGGGCTTCGCCGTGAAGGTCATGTTGCCCGAGGTGATCGTGCCGCCGGCCTCCATCTGCTTGACGAGCAGGCCGGGCGGGATCGTCTCCCAGAACAATCTGCCCTTGTAGTCGGGATGCTCGGCCTCGAACGCCTTCACCAGCGGCGCCATCGCGAAGAAGTAATTGCCACCGACATAGAGCACGAGCTTCGGATCGGTGAGATCGCCGTGGAAATCGGCCATGTCGTCGACTTCGGGCACGGTGAACTCGAGGCCGCGCTTCAGGGCGTCGTTGTTGGCGCCATGCTGCCAGGGCGGGAAGATCTCCTCGCGGTATTGCGGCGCCTTGCAGGCCGTCTCCGCGCGCGCGGATCCGAGGCAGAGCAGCGCCGCCGCCATCCACGCAAGCTTCCGTCTCGCAGCCATCGTCCGACCCGTTCCTGTTGCCGTCGCCCTCGTTGTCAACAGGCGGCTTTCCGAACGTTGGTCAACTCCCCCCACAGGGCATGACAGCTTTCGCGCGAGACTTGCGCGGCGGCTCGCGCCACAAAGCGCTTGTCGGCGGGAACAAAACATGTACATTAACGACACGCCCTGCAATTGCGCAGGTTGCCAAGCCCATGCCAGAAGGACCGTCACCGATGTCGAACGCCAATCTCCGCGTCGTGGAAGGACCGTCCGTGGACAAGACCAAGGCGCTCGACGCCGCGCTGTCGCAGATCGAGCGGAGCTTCGGCAAGGGCTCGATCATGCGCCTCGGCAAGAACCAGAAGGCGGTCGAGATCGAGACGGTGCCGACGGGCTCGCTCGGGCTTGACATCGCGCTCGGCGTCGGCGGCCTGCCGCGCGGTCGCGTCGTCGAGATCTACGGGCCGGAATCGTCGGGCAAGACGACGATGACGCTGCACGTCATCGCCGAGGCCCAGAAGAAGGGCGGCGTCTGCGCCTTCATCGATGCCGAGCACGCGCTCGATCCGATCTACGCCCGCAAGCTCGGGGTCAATCTGGAAGACCTGCTCATCTCGCAGCCCGACACCGGCGAGCAGGCGCTCGAGATCACCGACACGCTGGTCCGCTCCGGCGCCGTCGATGTGCTGGTGATCGATTCGGTCGCCGCGTTGACGCCGCGGGCCGAGATCGACGGCGAGATGGGCGATAGCCAGCCGGGCTTGCAGGCGCGCCTGATGAGCCAGGCGCTGCGCAAGCTGACGGCGTCCATCTCGCGCTCGCAGACGATGGTGATCTTCATCAACCAGATCCGCATGAAGATCGGCGTGATGTATGGGTCGCCCGAGACGACGACGGGCGGCAACGCGCTGAAGTTCTACGCCTCCGTTCGTTTGGATATCCGCCGGATCGGCTCGATCAAGGATCGTGAGGAGGTCGTCGGCAACCAGACGAGGGTGAAGGTCGTCAAGAACAAGGTGGCGCCGCCGTTCAAGCAGGTCGAGTTCGACATCATGTACGGCGAGGGCGTCTCGAAGGTCGGCGAGCTGATCGATCTCGGCGTCAAGGCCGGCGTCGTCGAGAAATCCGGCGCCTGGTTCTCCTACGATTCGCAGCGCCTCGGCCAGGGCCGCGAGAACGCCAAGGCCTTCCTGAAGGCCAACCAGGCGATGGCCGATCGCATCGAACGCAGCATCCGCGAGAACTCGGGCCTGATCGCCGAGCGCATCCTCGACGCCTCCGGCGGCGACAGCGACGAGGGCGAGACCGACGAGTAGCGCGACGTCGATCCTCCCCGTCTTCGACGCGGGAGGATTACCCTTAGTTGAGGACGGCCGAGCCCGGCTGGTGCGCCGCGCTCGTCGTCGCGCGCAAGGCGGTGCGGTCGTTCGTGATCTCGTCCATGACGAGCGCGTTCATCGCGCAGATGAACGACGACAGTCGATAGCCGTCGTGACGCGATAGCGCGTTGTCGAAGGCACGGACGTTCCAGAGCGGGTCGTTGGCGCCGGTGATCGGCGCGCTGCCGGCAAGCGGCAGGCCCTGCAGAAAGCGCGCCGACGGCTTGCCCAATCCAGCATTGCTTTGTCGCTGGCCCTGTCCTTGTCCGGTATCCCGCCGCGGATCGGCGGACGCCGGCGCCAGATCCTCGCTGTCCCAGAACAGACCGTCCTGGTCCGCCCGCGCCGCCCGCGCGCGGGTCAGCCAGAGGTTCGTCGGCGCGCAATCGATTGGCGCGTCGGCGAGCGTCGCATAGGGATTGTGCTGCTCCTCGCCGAACGCTTGCAGCCCGAGCAGTTCGTGCGTCGTGCCGAACGGCGCCGCCGAGGGCAGCGCGTCGGCGAGCACGCCGGCAGGCGGTCGCGGCGGATCGAGATTGCCGATCGTGTGCGAGTCCTCGACGGTCGAAGTCTGAAACGGAAACGTCGACGCGAGCAGCGCGGCGCCGCGGATCGGCAGGGTCGCGAGACGCGCGACAAGGCTCGGCGCGGCAAACGTCTGGCAGCTTTCGCCGCGCGGCTGGCGTCGCTCGAGCCGCGCAGCGACCCGGTCGAGGTACGCGGAGGCCGGCCGAAAATCGAACTTGAAGGTCGGAAACAGGTCGTGCGTCGCCCAGTCGTAGTCGACGCCCGAGGAAAACATCGCGTCGGTATGCGCGAGGCCGATGCGGATCAATTCGCGCGCCCGCTTGAACTGATCGTCGACGGTAAGCCCGATCCAGGCACAATCGCCGGGGCGCAGCCCGCCGGGCGGAAATGCCAGCGCCGACGTCACCGACACGACGACCGGCCGCTGCGTCGGCGGAAACATCGGCGTGCCGGACGCCATCATGCCGGGCGCGCCCTGCAGGGGCGACGCCGCCCGCGTCCAGACGGCGCGCTGCAAATCCGTCCACTTGCGCGCCTCAGCGGCCGGATTGATCATGACGACGAGGTCGCCGAGGACCGAGGGCAGGGCGGTGCCCGCGGCGTGGCGATCGATCGACCGCAGCAGATCGTCCTTCAGGCCGGTCGCCAGCATGTCGCCGCCGAGGCTGTGGCCGAACACGATCATCTTGTTGCCGGCGCCGCCCGCGGCGAGCGTGCCTTCGATGGTGCGCAACGCCGAGATCGCGGACGGCGCGATGGTTTCGGCGACGGGCTTGCGGTCGAAGAGCGTCAGCGCCGCCGACAGGTTGGCGAAACCGCTACCGATCGCGTGCCCGAAGGTGCGCTTCAGGCCGGTCTCGTCGACGCGCGCGCCGCGCCAGCCGAGATAGATCGCGGTCACCTTGGTGTCGCAGTAGCGCCCCTCCGCCGAACATCGCTGCGCGAGGAAACGCGCGGCATGCGCCGCGTAGAGCCGCGCGTCGGCCACGTCCTGGTCGCCGATCGAGGCATCGTGGCGCCAGCCGTGCACGAACACGAGCACGTAGTTCGAGCCACTCGCCAGGCGCTGGCGCAGCGCGTCGAGCTGGGTGATCACGGGATGCACCTGCGCCATCGTCATGTTGTGATGGGCGTGCATCTCGGCCTCCATCGCATGCTGGAGCATGGCCGAATCGATCGTCTCGTCGCGCCCACCCGCGTCGGCCACCAGCGCGTAAGGCTCGCCGTCCTCCTGGAATTCGAGGAATCCCACCGTGTAGTCGATCGAGGCGTCGCCTGGTCGCCGCGCGGGGATCACGTGGCGCTGCAGCGAGCACCGCAACAGCGTCGCCCATTTGGCATCGTGCGCGACGGCATCGGTCTCGTCATCGCTCGGGTCGCGCCAGCCGTCGCCCTCCATCGTCTTGCCGGACGCGAGCGCCGCGACGCCGCGGTCGGCGAGGATCGTCCAGCCATGCGCGAGCCCGTCGGCGCATCCCGGCGCGCTCGGGTCGAGGTTGCGGTAGGCATGATCCTTCGGCGTCGACACCACGACGTAATTGAAGAAAAGCACGCCGAGGACGAGCAGCACGCTCCCGAACAAGGCCGTGGACAAGACACGCACCAGCCATGTCCACGCGCGCCAGCCCAAGCGCGGCAAGGCGAGAAGGCGCTGTCGTTTCGGCGCGTCGGCCTTCATCGCCACGCTTCCTCCGGTCATGCCTCGCGAGGCGGTCGCCCCGCTTACGCGCGCGCCACCGCCGTGGTTACGCCAGTTCCGACCGCGATAGAGTGGCCGCGCCTATTGCGTCGCGCCCGTTCCAGTCGAGGTTGTCGTGGGCGTCGAGGCTGCCGGCGCGGTCGGCGAGGCGCCGGTGATCAGGCCGCTCGCGGAATTGGGGGTGCCGGCGCGCAGCACCTGGAGGCCGGCTAGACCCTGGCCGATCGGCTGCTGGAGCGCCGCCACCAGGCCGAAGAGCTTCTGCAGATCGCTGAACGGCGAGTTCGAGACGTAGATGATGTCCTTGTCGTGCACCGGAAAGCGGCGCGCCCGAAACAGCGACGCCGTCTCGCGCATGTTGATGAGGTAGACGACCGGCACGAGATCGAGCGCGGCTTGCGCAGGGGTGATGCCGGGATAGCCCCGGGCGATCGAAATCGGCTCGTAGCGCAGAACGAAGACGCCCTCGGGATCGGCGCGCTCGTCGATCAGACCCTGCGCCTTGCCGATCGCCTCCTCGAGCGAAATGCCGACCGCGTCGAAGGGCACGACGGCGTTGACGAGGGTCGCGCCGACCGCGGTGAAGGTGAGCGGGTAGCGTACCACCGTGATCGTGTCGCCCGGACGCGCGAAGATGTTCTCGCGTGGCGAGTTGATCAGCGTCTGGTAGGGCACCCGCAACGTCTTGCCGCCGCGGATCAGCTCGATGAAGCACTCGTAAGCCGGGGCGTTGATGCCGCCGGCGTCGGCGATGACGTCGAGCAGACGGTCGCCGCGGGCCGACAGCGGCACGCGCTCGCCCTTGACGACCTCGCCCGTCACGGTGACGCTGGTCGAGAGGTTCTTGTCGAGCGTCACCACGACCTGCGGCTCGATCGCCTTGCCGGTCAGCTTGGTGACGATCTCCTTCTCGACCTGCGGCGTCGTCCGGCCGACCACGTACACGCGCCCCGCGTAGGGGACCGTGATCGAGCCGTCCTGCTGGACAACCTGGGGAGGTAGCTCGGCCGAGTGCGAGCCGACAGCCTGGTCCGACGAGACCGGCGCCGAGAACAGACCGCCGCCGGCGGCCTCGAAGATCGTCACGTTGAGCGTGTCGCCGACGCCGACCACCTGCTCGAGCGCGGAACGATAGTCGCCGAACTTTCCATAGAGGCTCGGTCCGGGAAACTTCTCCAGCCGCTCGATCGCGAAATCCGAGATCGGCACGAGCAGGTAGGGCGAGTCGGCCTGGCCGCCCTGGTCGATGAAGGCCGCGCGCGACGGGCCCGGCGACGGCACGGTCGAGCAGCCCGCCGGCACCAGTGCGCAAAGCGCCGCGCAGGCGAGCGGCCAGAAGCGCCTATGCCGGCGGCGAGACAACATTGCGATCCTTTTTGGCCGTTCGAACGCTACGCAAAGCCAACATTGCCGGTCGAAGTTACCGCATTATGAGGTTCGCTTAAATCATCGCCGGACCATCGGACGACGACCGTGGCTTTCTTGCACCGCGACCCGGCGGCATTGCGGCATGCTTTGCGTCGCTAGCGAGCCGGCAGCGCGTCCGAGCGCTTCATCTGGCCGAGCGCGAAGCTCGTCTCGATCGAGGCGACACCCTTGAGCCGGGTCAGCTTGTGCATCAGGAAACGCTCGTAGGCGGCGAGATCGGCGACGACCACGCGGAGCAGGTAGTCGTGGCGTCCGGTCATCAGATAGCAATCGGCGACCTCCGGCCAATCGGCGATCGCCTGCGCGAACCGATCGAGGTGCTCCTCGCGCTGCAGCTCCAGCTTGACCGAGGCGAACGCGCTGATCGGGAGCCCCACCTTGGTCGGGTCGATGATCGCGGCGTATCCCTTGATGATCCCGGCGTCCTCGAGGATGCGCAGCCGCCGCGCGCACGGCGAGGCCGATAGGCCGACGCGTTCGGCAAGCGCCTGCGTGGTAATGCGCCCGTCGGCCTGCACCACGGCGAGTATCTTGCGGTCGATGTCGTCGATCTCGAACTTTGGCATGATCCGCGTCTGAAACGTCCAGATTGGCGGATATCACCAAAGCAAGGCCTCGCCGAGCCGGCTTTTGGCTCATCTCGCCAGTCGTGACGCGCGACATTGGCGGCCGTTCGCGAAGGGCCACCCATGCAAGATCCCCTGCAAGATTCCCTGCAAGATCCTCTGCAAGATCCCCTGCAAGATCCCTTGCACGATCCCCGCCTGCCGATGCTCGCCGCGCTCGAGCGCAAGGTGCTGTGGCTGGCGACGTGGATGATCCACAACGCCAATCACCTGCGCGAGGGCGACGGCATGAAGGTCGGCGGCCATCAGGCCTCGTCGGCCTCGGTGGCGACGATTCTCGCGGCGCTTTATTTCGCCGTGCTGCGGCCGGAGGACCGCGTCGCCGTGAAGCCGCACGCGAGCCCGATCTTCCACGCGATCCAGTATCTGTTCGGCCATCAGACGCGGGCGAAGCTCGAGGCGTTCCGCGGCTTCGGCGGCGCGCAGTCCTATCCCTCGCGCACGAAAGACGTCGACGATGTCGACTTCTCGACCGGCTCGGTCGGGCTCGGCGTCGCGCAAACCCTGTTCGCGTCGCTGGTGCAGGACTATGTCGCAGCCAAAAATTGGAGCGGGCGCGGCGCCGTGCCCGAGGGGCGCATGGTGGCGCTGATCGGCGACGCCGAGATGGACGAGGGCAACATCTTCGAGGCGCTGCTCGAGGGCTGGAAGCACGGCCTGCGCAACACCTGGTGGATCGTCGACTACAATCGCCAGAGCCTCGACGCGGTCGTGCACGAGGGGCTGTGGGCGCGGCTCGAATCGATGTTTCGCAACTTCGGGTGGGACGTCGTGATCCTGAAGCACGGCGTGCTGCAGCAGGCGGCGTTCGTCGAGCCCGGCGGCGAGCGCCTGCGCGCATGGATCGACGCGTGCCCGAACCAGCTCTACGCCGCGCTCACGTTCCAGGGCGGCGCCGCCTGGCGCAAGCGCCTCGAGGACGCGCTCGGCCACCAGGGCGACGTCTCGGCGCTGATCGCGCGGCGCTCCGACGACGAGCTCGCTCGGCTGATGTGCGACCTCGGTGGCCACGACATGGCCTCGCTGCTCGCGGCCTTCGCGGCGGCACGGGAGCACGATCGGCCGGTCTGCTTCATCGCCTACACGATCAAGGGCTTCGGCCTGCCACTGGCCGGGCACAAGGACAATCATTCGGGGCTGATGAACCCGGCCCAGGTCGAGGTGCTGCGCAAGGCGATGCATGTTCGCGCGGGCCGCGAGTGGGAGCCGTTCGAAGGGCTCGACATCTCGCCGGTCGAGCTGCGCGCGTTCCTCGCCGACGTGCCGTTCGTCCAGCGCGGTCGGCGCCGGCTCGAGGCGCCCGCTGTTGCCGTGCCCGCGACGCTCGCCGTCGGCTTGCAGCCTTCGATGTCGACGCAGCAGGGGTTCGGCCTGCTGATGCACGAGATCGCCAAGAGCGACGGGCCGCTCGCCGCGCGCATCGTCACGACCTCGCCCGACGTCACCGTCTCGACGAACCTCGGCGCCTGGGTCAACCGCCGCGGCATTTTCGCGCGCGAGGGGTTGGCGGATACGTTCAAGGCGGAGCGCATTCCGTCGACTTACAATTGGACCTCCTCGCCGGAGGGGCAGCATCTCGAGCTCGGCATCGCCGAGATGAACCTCTTCATCCTGCTGTCGGCGCTCGGCCTGTCGCATTCCATCTTCGGCGAGCGGCTGCTGCCCGTCGGCACGCTGTACGATCCCTTCATCGAGCGCGGCCTCGATGCGCTGAACTACGCCTGCTACCAGGACGCCCGCTTCATCCTCGCGGCGACGCCGTCCGGGGTGACGCTCGCGCCCGAAGGTGGCGCGCATCAGTCGATCGCGACGCCGCTGATCGGCATGGCGCAGGACGGGCTCGCCAGCTTCGAGCCGGCCTTCGTCGACGAGCTGGCGATCATCCTGCGCTGGGCCTTCGACCACATCCAGCGCGAGGGGGACGGTCGTCCCGATCCGCGAACCTGGCTGCGCGACGCGGCGGGCGGCGCGGTCTACCTGCGGCTGTCGACGCGCGCCATCGAGCAGGCGGCGCGCCCGATGACCCCCGCGCTGGCCGACGACATCGTCGCCGGCGGCTACTGGCTGCGCGAGCCGGGCCCCAACGCCGAGATCGTCGTCGCCTACACCGGCGCGGTCGCGCCCGAGGCGATCGCCGCCGTCGGGCTGATGGCCGAGGATCGCCGCGACGTCGGCCTGCTCGCCGTCACCTCGGCCGACCGCCTGCACGCCGGCTGGAGCGCGGCCTGCGCCGCGCGCGAGACCGGCGCCAACGAGGCCGGCGCCCAGGAGGCCGGCGCCAACGAGGCCGGCGCCAACGAGGCCGCAAGTCACGAGGCAAAAAGCCACATCGAGCGACTGCTCGCCGCGGTGCCGTCGCGTTGCGGGCTGGTCACCGTGCTCGACGGTCACCCCGCGACGCTCGGCTGGCTCGGCGCGGTCGCCGGCCATCGCACGCGCGCGCTCGGCGTGTCGCGCTTCGGCCAGACCGGCACCGTCGCCGACCTCTACCGGCACTACGGGATCGACGCCGCCGGCATCGTCCGCGCGGCGCAGGCGCTCGCTCCCGGCCGGCCGATCCGCCATCTGCGGGCGGTCTCGTGAGGCGTAGGCTCGCTCGCGCCAGGCGCGTTTTCGGGACCACTTGATGCAGGATAAGTTAGATGACGAGAAACCCTGGCAGCAAACCCGCATGCGGAACACGAGCCCTTGCCGGCGATCGACGATCGCCGCATACCGCCACGCATGGTGAAACGTGCGGACCAGCCAGCCCCTGCCGTCTTCGCGGGCTTCGGTCCACATTGGGTGGATTTCCTTCGCGATCTGGCGGCGAACCAGACAAAGGCATGGTTCGACGCCAATCGATCGACCTACGACACGCAGGTCCTGCAACCGCTGCGGGGCCTCGTCGCCGCCCTCTCCTTCGCCTTCGAGGTCGGCGAGATGCCGCTGCGCGGCGACCCGAGGCGGTCGGTGTTCCGTCTCAACCGCGACATTCGTTTCTCGAAGGACAAGAGCCCCTACAAGACGCATGTCGGCGCCGTGCTGACGCGCGACGGCACGAAAAGCGCGCCGGGCCTGCTCTACCTGCACATCGATCCGGCCGGCCCGTTCGTCGCGCTCGGCTTCCACATGCCCGAGCCGCCGCAACTCGCCGCGTTGCGCGATGCGATCGTCGCGAGCCCGCGACGATGGCAGGACGTCGAGACCACGCTTGCCCGCAAGACGCTGGCCCTCGCGCGCGAGAGCGCGCTGGTGCGCTTGCCCAAGGGTTACGACGCGGACGCGGTCGGACCAGTGGCGGATGCGATCCGCCTGAAATCCTTCGTTGTGAGCCAAACCCTGTTGTTGGACACGCTGCGACGGCCCGAGCTCGTCGACGACATCGTCGCCTTCGCGGAGGCCGGCCGCCCGCTGCTCGAATTCGGCTGGTCGGCACTGGCCAAGGCGCCACGCATCCCGTAAGCGCCCGTCGCGTTGCCTCGCGGACCACATGGCTCCGCCGAAAGGACCATCCCCGTATGCTCACCGCCCTTCCGTGGCTCGTCATCCTCCTCGTCGCGCTCCCGGTCGCGCTGATCGGCGGCCTCGTCCTGTTCTCGGCCTGGACGGCGGGGCGCGTCGAGAAGGCCGTGCCGCCGATCGGGCGCTTCGTCGACATCGAGGGGACGCGCATCCACTACCTCGACGAAGGCACGGGCCCGGCCATCGTCTTTCTGCACGGTCTCGCGGGGCAGATGCAGCATCTGACCTACGCGCTGCGCGAGCGGCTGCGAAAAGACTACCGCGTCATCTTCATGGACCGGCCCGGCGCCGGCTACTCGGAACGCAAGCCCGGCGCCTCGGCTCGGCTGACGGCGCAGGCCGACGTGGTCGCCGCCTTCATCGAAAAACTCGGTCTCGAGCGCCCGTTGCTCGTTGGTCATTCGCTCGGCGGCGCCGTGGTGCTCGCGACCGCGCTCGATCATCCCGCGCAGGTCGGCGGCGTCGCGCTGATCGCGCCGCTGACGCATCTGCAGAGCGACGTGCCGCCCTCCCTGAGCCGGCTCGCGATCGCGTCACCGGTGATGCGCCGCATCGTGGCCTGGACGCTCGCCATCCCCGCGACGATCCGCAACGGCCCGGCCGCGCTGCGCGAGATCTTCGCGCCGGATGCCGTGCCGGCCGACTTCGGCACGCGGGGCGGCGGCCTGCTGGGGCTGCGGCCGAAGGCGTTCTATTCGGCCTCCTCCGACATGGTGGCGGTGCAAGACGACCTCGAGGGCATGGCCGCGCGTTACCCGGATCTCGCCATACCTGTCGGCATTCTCTACGGCACCGCCGATCGTGTGCTCGACCACAAGGTCCAGGGCGAGCCGATGCTCGCCGAGGTGCCGGGCCTCACGCTCGATCTCATCGAGAACGGTGGACACATGCTGCCGATCACCGCGACCGAGCGGGCGGCGCAGCTCATCATCTCGGTCGCCGGGCGCATGGGCGCGGCGGCGTGGACAGCGGGGGCAAGCCCGTCGCGCTGAATTTTTCCGGTCCGCTCGTACGAAAGGCTGAGACCAAGCCCTTTTCAAATGGGGCGATCGGCGCTACCTACCCTACCGTATAGGTGAACCTCATCTTCTAAGCGGTATGGCAACGCCAGCGCTTGCGATTGGAGGGTAAGTGGTGACGTCGACAGCCATGACCTCCGAGCCGCTCGGGCACGTGGGCGCCAGCGGGATGGCCGATCTCGTCGTCTGGGCGCGCGTCGCCTCGGATTTGCTCGACCGGGCCGCAAAGCAGCACGGCGACCGTCCGGCGATCGACTTTCTCGGCCGCCGCGTGACCTATGCCGAGCTGGCGCATCGCGTCGAGCATGTCGCTGCCGGCCTGCAGCGGCTCGGCGTCGGCAAGGGGGACCGGGTCGGGCTCTGTCTTCCCAACACCCCGTTTTTTGTGATCGCCTATTACGCCGTGCTCAAGATCGGCGCCGTCATCGTCAACTACAATCCGCTCTACGTGGAGCGCGAACTCGAGCATCAGGTTCGCGATTCCGGCACCCGCGTGATGTTCGTCATCGACATTCCCGGCGTGCACGACAAGGTCACGGCGATCGCCGAGCGCTCCGGCCTCACGCACATCGTGCTGTGCCCGCTCGCCGAGGCCCTGCCGCGACCCAAGGCGGCGCTCTACAAGCTTTTCAAGCGCAAGCAGATCGCGCGGCTGCCGAAGGATGGGCGGCATGTCGCGTTCGCGACGCTGCTGGCGACGCGCGACCCGGTCCGTCCGGTCGAGGTGACGGCGGAGGATCTCGCGGTGCTGCAATACACCGGCGGGACGACGGGCGTGCCGAAGGGCGCGATGCTCACGCACGGCAATATCGTCGCCAACAGCGCGCAGAACGTCGCCTACGATCCGTCGCGAAAGATGGGCGTCGAACGTGTGCTTGGCGTGCTGCCGCTGTTCCACGTGTTCGCGATGACGGTCGTCATGAACTACGCGATCGAGATCGCGGCCGAGATGGTGCTGCTGCCGCGTTACGATCTGAAGGCGACGTTGAAGGCGCTGCTGGCGACGAAGCCGACCGTGTTTCCCGCCGTGCCGACGATCTACGGGGCGATCGCCAAGCTGGCGGAGAAGGAGAAGCGCGACCTCTCCTGCGTCGAGCTGTGCATCTCCGGCGGCGCGCCGCTGCCGAAGGAGATCGCCGAGCAGTTCCGCGCGCTGACCGGCGCGTCCCTCGTCGAGGGCTACGGCCTCAGCGAGACCTCGCCCTGCGTCTCCTGCAATCCGAAGACGCGCGCGAAGAACGGGTCCGTCGGGCCGGCGATCCCCGGCACGATCATCGAGATCCGCGATCCGGCCACGCGCGCGCTGATGCCGATCGGCGAGAGGGGCGAGATCGTCGTGCGCGGCCCGCAGGTGATGAAGGGCTATTGGAATAGGCCGGAGGCGACGGCCGACGTGCTCGACGCGCACGGGCTGCGGACCGGCGATATCGGCTATCTCGACGAGGACGGCTATCTGTTCATCGTCGATCGCATCAAGGATCTGATCCTGTGCGGCGGCTACAACGTCTATCCGCGCGTGATCGAGGACGCGCTCTACCAGCATCCCGAGATCGCGGAGGCGGTGGTCATCGGCATTGGCGATTCCTATCGCGGCCAGGCGCCGAAGGCTTTCGTGGTGCTGCGCCCCGGCGCGACGGCGACGCCCGACACGCTGAAGAGCTTTCTCGAGGGCTATCTCTCGAAGATCGAGCTGCCGAAGGACATCGAGATCCGCGAGACGCTGCCCAAGACCGCGATCGGCAAGCTTTCGAAAAAGGAGCTGATCGCCGAGGAAGCCGCCGCTTCGCGGGCGGCCGCCTGATGGACGTACCCCAGCCCATGACGATTGCCACGACCATGTTCGATACCGAACCCTCACGCCCCGCGCGCGCCCGAAAGAGCGCCGACGAGACGCTCGTGATGGTGACCGATCTCGCCCGCCAGCTCGGCATCACGGCGCGGGCGCTGCGCTTCTACGAGGACAAAGGCCTGATCACGCCGCGTCGCGTCGGCGCCACGCGCGTCTACACCGCGCGCGAGCGGGCGCGCCTGATCCTGATCCTGCGTGGCAAACGGCTCGGCTTCAGCCTGCGCGAAATCAAGGATTACCTCGACCTCTACGACGCGGACCCGCGCCAGATCACGCAAACCCGCGCGTTGCTCGAGCGAATCGGCGACCGCCGCCGCGAACTCGAGGACAAGCGAGACGCCATCGTCGACGCGCTCGACGGGCTCGACGATCTCGAACGCGATGCCCGGGCGCTCCTCGCCAAGGCCGACGCCCGGCGCGACAAGTCAAACCCCCAACCATCCGCCTTGACGACACCGGCGAGCTGAGGATTCCATCATGCAGAACATCGTGATCGCGGGCTACGCCCGGTCCCCCTTCACCCTCGCCAAGAAGGGCGCGCTGACGCGGGTCCGCCCGGACGACCTCGTCGCCGACGTCGTGCGCGCGCTGGTGCAGCGCACCGGTATCGACCCCAACGAGATCGAGGACCTGATCCTCGGCTGCGCGTTTCCCGAGGCCGAGCAGGGCCTCAACATGGCCCGCCTCGTCGCGCTGCACGCCGACCTGCCGCTGTCGGTCGGCGGCGTCACCGTCAACCGGTTCTGTGGCTCCTCGATGCACGCGATCCACATCGCCGCCGGCCAGATCGGCATCGGCGCCGGCGACGCCTTCATCTGCGCCGGCGTCGAGAGCATGACCCGCATCCCGATGGGCGGCTACAACCCGATGCCGAACCCGGCGCTGAACGCCAAGCAGCCCGGCGCCTACATGGGCATGGGCGACACCGCCGAGAACGTCTCGCGCCGCTGGCAGATCACGCGCGCCGCGCAGGAGGAGCTGGCGGTGCGCAGCCATCAGCGCGCCGCCGCCGCGCAGGCGGACGGCAGGCTCGCGGCCGAGATCGTGCCGATCCACACCAACGGCGCCGCCGTCGACAAGGACGGCTGCATCCGTGCGGAGACCAACAAGGAGGCGCTGGCCGGGCTGAAGCCCGCGTTCAGCGCCGAGGGCGCGGTCACCGCCGGCACCTCGTCGCCGCTGACCGATGGCGCCGCCGCCGTGCTCGTCTGCAGCGAGGAGTTCGCCAGGCGTCACAACCTCGAGCCGCTGGCGCGCCTCGCCGCCGTCGCCGTCTCGGGCTGCGAGCCGGACATCATGGGCATCGGCCCCGTCGCCGCGACGCGCAAGGCGCTGAAGCGCGCCAATATCGACATCGGCAAGATCGACGTCGTCGAGCTGAACGAGGCGTTCGCCGCGCAGGCGCTCGCCTGCATGAAGGAGCTCGGGATCCGCGACGAGACCCTCAACCTCGACGGTGGCGCGCTCGCGCTCGGCCATCCGCTCGGCGCCACCGGCGCGCGCATCACCGGCAAGGCCGCGAGCCTGCTGAAGCGAGAGGGCGGCCGTTACGCGCTCGCCACCCAATGCATCGGCGGCGGCCAGGGCATCGCCACGATCATGGAGCGCCTGTGATGTCGGAGACCAAACAGATCAAGCAGGACTCAATCAAGCGAGTCGCCGTCCTCGGCTCCGGCGTGATGGGCGCCGGCATCGCCGCGCAGGTCGCGAACGCCGGCGTGCCGGTGCTGCTGCTCGATATCGTGCCGAAGGATGCACAAGACCGCAATTCGGTCGCGGCGGGCGCGGTCGCCAAGATGCTGAAGACCGAGCCGGCGCCGTTCATGTCGGAGCGCGCCGCCAAGCTGATCACAATCGGCAATCTCGAGGACGACCTCGCCAAGGTCGCCGAGTGCGACTGGATCGTCGAGGTGATCATCGAACGGCTCGACATCAAGCAGGATCTCTACCGCAAGCTCGACGCGGTGCGCCGGCCGGGCACGCCGATCTCGTCGAACACCTCGACGATCCCGCTCGGCTCGCTCGTCGAGGGCATGCCCGACGCCTTCAAGCGCGATTTCCTGATCACGCATTTCTTCAACCCGCCGCGCTACATGCGCCTGCTCGAGGTCGTCGCCGGCCCGCACAGCGATCCTGCCCTCGTCGAGATGGTCTCGCGTTTCGCCGACGTGGCGATGGGCAAGAGCATCGTCGCCTGCAAGGATAGCCCCGGTTTCATCGCCAACCGTTTGGGGATCTACTGGATGCAGGCCGGCATTCTCGAGGCGATCGATGGCGGCCTTACCATCGAGGAGGCGGATGCCGTGATGGGGCGCCCGCTCGGTATCCCGAAGACCGGCATCTTCGGCCTGCTCGATCTCGTCGGCATCGATCTCGGACCGCACATCAACGCGAGTCTCGCCGGCCTGCTGCCGAAGTCGGACGCGTTCCACGCGGTCAATCGCGACGTGCCGCTGATCACCAAGATGATCAAGGACGGCTACACCGGGCGCAAGGGCAAGGGCGGCTTCTACCGCATCGACAAGTCGAATGGCCGCAAGGACAAGCAGGCGATCAATCTGACGTCGGGCGAGTATCTCGCCGTGCAGGCGCCGGAGATCGGCGAGCTGAAGGGCGCGGAGAAGAACCTGCGCGGGCTGATGGCGTCGAAGTCGAAGGTCGGGCGCTACGCCTGGAACGTCATGGGCCGGGTGCTGTCCTATGCGGCGAGCCTGGTGCCGGAAGCGGCCGAGGAGATCGTCGCGATCGACGAGGCGATGCGGCTCGGCTACAACTGGAAGCTCGGCCCGTTCGAACTGATCGACAAGATCGGCCCTGCCTGGCTCGCCAAGGCCCTCGCGGAGGACGGCATCGCCGTACCGCCGATCCTGGCAAAGGTGGGTGAGCAAAGCTTCTACCGCATCGAGAACGGCAAGCGGCGGTTCTTCGGGCTCGACGGCGCCTACCACGACCTGGTGCGTCCCGACGGCGTGCTGCTGCTCGAGGACATCAAGCTCAATGCGAAGCCGCTCCTGAAGAACGCGTCGGCGTCGCTGTGGGACATCGGCGATGGCGTCGCCTGCCTCGAGTTCACCTCGAAGTCGAATTCGATCGACGATCAGATCATGGCGCTGCTGCACCAGTCGATCAAGCTCGTGAAAGACAAGATGAAGGCGCTCGTGATCTACAACGAGGGCTCGAACTTCACGGTCGGCGCGAACCTGGGCCTCGCCCTGTTCGCGGCCAACATCGCCGCCTGGCAGCAGATCGAGCAGACGGTGGCGATCGGCCAGGATACGCTGAAGGCGATGAAATACGCGCCGTTCCCGGTCGTGTCGGCGCCGGCCGGCATGGCGCTCGGCGGCGGCTGCGAAATCCTGCTGCATTCGGATGCCGTTCAGGCGCATGCCGAGACATACGCGGGCCTCGTCGAGTGCGGCGTCGGCCTGCTGCCGGGCTGGGGCGGCTGCAAGGAAATGCTGGTGCGCTGGCAAACCAACAAGAAGTTCCCACGCGGCCCGATGCCGGCGGCGGCCAAGGTCTTCGAGATGGTCTCGACCGCGACCGTCTCGAAGTCGGCGGCGCAGGCCAGGGACATGCTGATCTTGCGCGAGGGCGACGCGATCTCGATGAACCGCTATCGCCTGCTGGCGGACGCGAAGGCGAAGGCGCTGTCGCTCGTCGAGGGCTACAGGCCACCGGAACCGGTGACATTGAAGCTGCCCGGCGCGGCGGGGCGCGTCGGCATGGATGGCGCCGTCGCCGGCTTCCATCGTCGCGGCCTCGCCACGAAGCACGACGTGACGGTCGCCGGCGGCCTCGCCGAGGTGCTCTCGGGCGGTCCATGCGATCCGATCGACGACCTCGGCGAGGACGACATCCTGCGCCTCGAGCGCAAGCACTTCATGCGCCTTCTCAAAACCCCGGCGACGTTGGCCCGCATCGAGCACACGCTCGAGACCGGCAAACCTCTTCGCAATTGATGCTTTGGTGCAATTGGTCTCCAGACAGGAGTAGTACGAGATGCAAACCTACAAGGCCCCGCTGCGCGACATGCGCTTCGTCCTGCAGGAAATGTACGGCACCGAGGAACTGACGAACGAACTCGGCTTCGAGGACGCGACCGCCGATCTCTGCGAGACCATTCTCGAGGAGGCGGCAAAGGTCGCCGAGGAGGTGCTGCTGCCGCTCAACGCGACGGGCGATGCCGAAGGGTGCCACTACGAGAACGGTGTCGTGCGCACGCCCAAGGGCTTCCCCGAGGCCTACAAGCTGTTTCGCGAAGGTGGTTGGACCTCCCTCAATGCCGACCCGAAATATGGCGGCCAGGGACTGCCGGAGAGCCTCGCCAAGCAGGTCGAGGAGATGCTGTGCTCGGCCAACATGGCGTTTGGCCTCTATCCCGGGCTGACGCATGGCGCGACGATCGCGATCGAGAAGCATGCGTCCGACGAGCTGAAGGACCGCTTCCTGCCGAAGATGGTCGACGGAACCTGGGGCGGCACGATGTGCCTGACCGAGCCGCACTGCGGCACCGATCTCGGCATGCTGCGCACCAAGGCCGTGCCCAACGAGGACGGCAGCTTCCAGCTCACCGGGTCGAAGATCTTCATCTCGTCCGGCGATCATGATTTGACGGAAAACATCATCCACCTGGTGCTTGCCCGCACGCCGGATGCGCCGAAGGGCGTCAAGGGCATCTCGCTCTTCATCGTGCCCAAGCTGCTGCCGGGCGCGGATGGCAGGCCCGGCGCCCGCAACGGGGTCTCGACCGCCGGCATCGAGCACAAGATGGGCATCAAGGCCTCGGCCACCTGTCAGATCAATTTCGACGACGCCCAGGGCTGGATGGTGGGTCTGCCCAACAAGGGCATGCAGGGCATGTTCTCGATGATGAACTCGGAGCGCCTGTCGGTCGGCATCCAGGGGCTCGGCATCGCCGAGGCGGCCTATCAGAGCGCGGTCGTCTACGCCAAGGAGCGCATCCAGGGCCGCTCGCTGTCGGGTGCCAAGCATCCCGACAAGGCGGCCGATCCGATCATCGTCCACCCGGACGTGCGTCGTAATTTGATGCGCATGCGCGCCGAGACGGAAGGGTGTCGCGCCCTATCGGGCTGGGTCGCGCGCGCGCTCGACCGCTCCGAGAAGGCCAACGATCCGCAGGCCCGTCAGGATGCCGAGGACTTCTTGGCGCTGATGACGCCTGTCGTGAAGTCGATGTTCACTGACTTCGGCTTCGAGAACACCAATCGCGGGCTGCAGGTCTACGGTGGCCATGGCTACATCCGCGACCATGGTATGGAGCAATATGTTCGCGACGCGCGCATCGCGATGATCTACGAAGGCACCAACGGCATCCAGGCGCTCGATCTCGTCGGTCGCAAGCTCGGCGCGCATGCCGGGCGCTACCTGCGCTCGTTCTTCCATCCCGTGGCCGAGTTCATCGAGACGAACAAGGCCGACGAGGCGATCGGCGATCACGTGAAGCGGCTCGAGAAGGCGTTCGGCGCGCTGCAACTGGCGACCGGGCACATCGCCCAGGCCGGCATGCGCGACCCGGAGGAAGCGGGCGCCGCGGCGACCGATTACCTGCGGCTGTTCGGGCTTGTCGCGCTCGGCTACCTCTGGGCGCGGATGGCGAAGATCGCCGCCGCCAAGCTGCCGCAGGCCAACGGCGATGCTGCGTTCTACAAGGCGAAGCTCACGACCGCGCGCTTCTTCTTCGATCGCATCCTGCCGGAGACGGCTGGGCTCTTTGCCGCGGTCAAGTCCGGCAAGGCCTCGATGATGGAGATGGACGAGGCGGCGTTCTGACGCCGCATCTGATCGTCTGGCATCCACCAAGTCCGGGCCGCGCCCACGGCGCGCCCCGGAACGGCGGGTAGCTCAGAAAATCTCGAACAGGCCGGCGGCGCCCATGCCGCCGCCGACGCACATGGTGACGACGGCCCACTTGGCGTTGGTGCGACGCCCCTCCAGCAGGGCGTGACCCGTGCAGCGCGCGCCGGTCATGCCGTAGGGATGGCCGATCGAGATCGAGCCGCCGAGCGTGTTGAGCTTCTCGTCCGGGATGCCGAGCTTGTCGCGGCAATACAGCACCTGGACGGCGAACGCCTCGTTCAGCTCCCAGAGGTCGATATCGTCGACGCTCAAACCATGCGCCTTGAGCAGCTTGGGGACGGCGAAGACCGGGCCGATGCCCATCTCGTCCGGATCGCAACCCGCCACCGCGATGCCGCGATAGGCGCCGAGCGGCTGCAGCCCGCGTTTCGACGCTTCCTTCGCCTCCATCAGCACCAGCGCGGCGGCGCCGTCGGAGAGCTGCGAGGCGTTGCCGGCGGTGATGTACTCGCCCAGCTTGACCTCGATGCCGTCCTTGAACACCGGCTTCAGCTTGGCGAGGTCGCCGATCACCGTCGAGGCGCGATTGCCCTCGTCCCTGGTGATCGTGATCTCCTTCTCGGAGGTGTCGCCGGTCGCCTTGTCCGTCACGAGCATCGTCGTTTTGACCGGGATGATCTCGTCGTCGAACAGGCCGTCCGCCTGGCCCTTGGCGGTGCGCTGCTGCGAGTGCAGCGCATACTCGTCCTGCGCCTCGCGGCTGATCCCGTAGCGCCTGGCGACGACCTCGGCCGTCTCCAGCATGGTGACGTAAGTCGTCGGCATGTTCTCGACGAGCCACGGGTCGCGGGTGCGGAACTTGTTGGCGTGATCGTTCTGCACCAGCGAGATCGACTCGACGCCGGCGCCGATCGCGACCTGCATGTTGTCGACGATGATCTGCTTGGCGGCGATCGCCACCGCCATCAGGCCGGAGGCGCATTGCCGATCGACCGTTTGGCCCGCGACCGACGTGGGGAAGCCGGCGCGCAGTAGCGACTGGCGTGCCGTGTTGGTGCCGGTCGAGCCCTGCTGCATCGCGCAGCCCATCACCACGTCCTCGACCTCTTTCGCGTCGATCTTGGCGCGCTCGACGGCGGCTTTCAGGGCATGACCGGCGAGCGTCTGCGCCTGCGTGTTGTTGAAGGCGCCGCGATAGGCCTTGCCGATCGGCGTGCGGGCGGTGGAGACGATGACGGCTTCGCGCATGGGCTTCGTGTGCTCCGATCCTTGAGTGAACGGCTCGCGCCGATCGTTGGTTGAGGTGGCGATATTCCGTCGCGATATCAGTCGTCGCGGGCCTGCTAGCCGCGCAGCGCGTTGGCGAAGATGCGGGGGAGCTTGGCAAAGCTCGGCTTGAACTGGAACGATGTCAGCAGGCGCGCGACGACGTGCTGGCGCGTGTTGGTGACGAACCACGGCGGCCGCGGCAGCATCGTCAGGCCGCCGCTGAGAACGTTGCGCGGGAAGGGCCGGAACGGCGCGGTGACGATCGTGCGCTCGGGCCGATCGAACATGAAGCTGTTGTGGACGAAACCGATGCCGCTGCGCACATCATCGAGCGTGTGGCCGGGGAAGGCACCCCAGGGTGCTTGCGGGATCAGGAAGCCGAGCGCCGTCCACGCGTTGACGGCGATGCAGCCGTAGCGCAGCTCCGCCAGGATCGTCTCGAACTTCGCCTTGCCGATCTGGCGGATTGTCGAGGGATGGATGAGGATGTTGGCGCCGAGCGTGCCGTACAAGCGATCGTTGGCGTAGGCGATCGCCGCGCGCAAGAACGCCTCGGGGTCGGCCGCGTCGAGGCGGTGCACGCTGATCGCCGGCGCGAACACCTCTTCCGTCTCGAGCGAGGGATCGTTGGCCTTGGCGAACGGGATCACCATGCAGGCCGGCGCGCCCGGCCGCTCGAGCTTTATCGTCTTGCCGCGGCCCGCGAAATCCGCCATGCGCTTCTCGGCGCCCGGATAATAGAGCCCGCGTGGCGGCGCGGTCTTGATCGTCGAGTCGACCTTGGCGAGCAGGGCATCGGTCTGGTCCCAACCATTCGACATCACCAGCATCTGGCAGGCGATGCAGTTGAAGCCGGAATTATGCAGCTTCTGCGTGGCGATATTCTCGGCCTGGAAGGCGATGTCGGCGGTGGACCAGGGACCTGGCACGACGATCGTCGGGCAGACGGCGCCGAGCTCCGAGGTGATCCGCCGCGCGTTGCGGGGCACGCCCTTGGCCTTGGCGGCACGGCCTGCGTCGCCCTGGCCCCAAACGATCGCGTCGTGCGAGGCCTGCGAGCCGGTGATGTGGATCTCCTCCACGTCGGCATGGTCGCAGAGATAGGCTCCGATGTCGGCACCCCCGCGCACGATCCGCAAGGCGTCGGCATCGATCAGCGGCTTCAACGACGCTTGCAGGAATTCATAGAGGTAGTCGTTGACCGGGTTCAGCTTCAGCAGCGTGACTTGGTGCTCGACGAAGATCTTCTGGAAGCAATCGAGCGGCGCGATCGCCGCGATGTTGCCGGCGCCGAGCACCAGCGCGACCTTGCCCGTGCGCCGCGCCGCCGGCGTGTCGTAGCTGCCTGCGGTATTGGCCGCGAGGTTGGCCCTGGTGACACCCGGCTGCATCCAGACATCGGCGGTCACGCCCGACAGCAGCAGGCGGTCGAAGATCGATTGCGGAAAAACCGTCGCCGCGATCTGGCCGTTCGGCAGATCGCGAACCGGCACGTGCTTCAAGAACCGCTTGCCGCCCATCTCGCGCAGCGTCTCCGCCAGCGCGTCGCAGCCGCTCATCAGCGCGTAGGGGCCCGACATCCACTCCTCGCCGACGAGCGGCGATCCGTCCGGGATCTGCTTTTCGCGGGCCGCCGTCAGCGCCCATTTCTCCGCCACCGGCATGATCGCGTCGCGGATGGCGGCAAGGATGGCGAGGCGCTCGTCGATGCTGGTGCGCGCCCAATCGTCCTTGGCGGCGGCCAGGTCGGTGATCGCCCGATCGAGCTGATCGAACGTGGGCTCGCTTGCTTTGCGCAGGCTTTCGATCGTCATGGCGTGGTCCCTTCCGAGGGAGGATCGCGATCGCGGCATCGGCAATCGACGTCCGCCGGCGATGCATCGAGTGTCGCGCGTGCCGCCGCCGAAGGATATACGTCGAACGGAGTGCGTCGGCCGCGATCACGCATCGACGCGCGCCTCGCTGGCGATCGTCGCGGTCTCGAGCGCCGCGCGGAACGGGGCGGGGATCGGAGTGGGACGTCCGGCCTCGGTCCAGACGATGACGATGTCGGCGGTACCGATGCAGACGTCCTCCTGGAACATCGCCTGCGCGATCACGTAGGATGTGCGGCCGATCCGGACGAGGCCGGCCGCGCCGGTGAGCCGGCCAGGATAGCGGCCCTCGGCCAGGTATCGGATGCTCGCCTCGGCGAGCACGGGCCGCTGCCCGTCACCCCGCAGATGGATCTGGTATAGCGAGGTTATGAAGCGCACGCGCGCTTCCTCGTAGAGGCCGGCCAGCGCGACGTTGTTGAGGTGGCGCTGCACGTCCATGTCGCCGAAGCGCGTGTCGAGCTCGGTCCGATAGGGGTAGGTCGCGAGCAGCAGACGTTCGGGAGCGGGCTTCATGTCGCGGGCTTCATGGCGCGGCCATCATGGGTCAGCCGCCGCGCTTCAGCGTCTCGCGCGCGATCACCAGCTTCTGGATCTCCGACGAACCCTCGTAGATGCGGAACAAACGAACATCGCGGTAGAACCGCTCGATGCCGTAATCGGCGATATAGCCGGCGCCGCCATAGATCTGCACCGTACGGTCGGCGACCCGGCCGACCATCTCGGAGGCGAACAGCTTTGCGCTCGCGGCTTCCAGCGTGGTGTTCTCGTCGCGGTCCCGCTTGCGGGCGGTCTCGAGCACCAGCGCGCGCGACGCGAGCGCCTCGGTCTTCGAGTCGGCGATCATCGCCTGCACCATCTGGAACGCGGCGAGTGGCTGGCCGAACTGCTTGCGATCCTGCGCGTAGGCGACACCGTCCGCGATGAGCCGTTCGGCGATGCCGGTGCAGACGGCACCGATGTGCAGGCGGCCGCGGTCGAGCACGCGCATCGCCAGCTTGAAGCCCTCGCCCTCGGCGCCCAGGCGATTGGTCGCGGGCACCTTCACATTGTCGAAATTGACGTCGCAGACATGCGCGCCCTGCTGCCCCATCTTGTGCTCGGGCTTGCCGATCGTCAGGCCGGGCAAAGCCGCCGGCACCAGGAAGGCGGAGACCCCCTTGGCACCCGGCTGACCCGCGTCGGTACGTGCCATCACGGTGAACAGCGAGGCCTTGTCGGCATTGGTGATGTAGCGCTTGGCGCCGTTCAGCACGTAGTGCTCGCCGTCACCGTCTGTCGCGCGCGCGGCGCGGGTGCGCACCGCGGCCGAGTCCGAGCCGGCCTCCGCCTCGGTGAGGCAGAACGAGGTGATGATCTCGCCGGATGCGATCTTCGGCAGCCACTGCGCCTTCTGCGCCTCGGTGCCGTACATGACCAGACCCTGGCTGCCGATGCCGACGTTGGTACCGATCACCGAGCGAAAGGCGGGGCTGGTGCGGCCGAGCTCCATCGCCACCAGGCATTCGTCCTCCATCGAGAGGCCGAGGCCGCCGTGCTCCTCCGGGATCGACAGGCCGAACAGGCCGAGGTCGCGCATCGCGCCGACGATATGGTCCGGGATCGCGTCGTCCTCGGCGATCTGTGCCTCGAGCGGGCGCAACCGCTCGGCGACGAAGCGTCGGACGCCTTCGATCAGCTCGTCGCGGGTGTCTGGGTCGAGCGCCATGGAGCGGCTCCGGACTGCGGCAAAACGCTGCCGGCAACAGCGCTTTCATATAAGGAGTATGCTGCCTAGCCCAAACCCGGAAACGGGTAAACGGCTTTGATCGGGCGCTCGCACGAGCTATTCTCCGCCGTTCGGCGGGGCTGGTGCGCGCGCGCCGGGCCCTATCTCTGCCGGATCGAACGATCGGTATCGTCAAGCCGCCCGGCCCGCGCGCCACTGCGCGCGGAACAAAATCAAGGAACCACGCATGGATTTCTCGCTCTCCGAGACGCAGCGCCACTGGCAGGACCGGGTGCGCGCCTTCATGGACCGCGAGGTCGTGCCCGCCGTCGCGATCTACGACGAGGAGATGCGCGGCTTCGGCGCCAACCGCTGGCAGAACCCGAAGATCATCGAGACGCTGAAGGCTAAGGCCCGCGCGGAGGGCCTGTGGAACCTCTTCCTGCCACCGTCGGCCGAGCACGACACCGACGCCTACCATGGCGCCGGCCTGCGCAACATCGACTACGCGCTGTGCGCCGAGGAGATGGGCCGCATCCTGTGGGCCTCGGAGGTGTTCAACTGCTCGGCGCCCGACACCGGCAACATGGAGGTGCTGCACCGCTACGGCTCGGCGGCGCAGAAGGACCGCTGGCTGCGCCCGCTGTTGGCCGGCGAGATCCGCTCGGCGTTCCTGATGACCGAGCCCGACGTCGCCTCGTCGGACGCGACCAACATCGAGACGCGGATCACCCGCGACGGTGATCATTACGTGGTGAACGGCCGCAAATGGTGGTCGTCCGGCGTCGGCGACCCGCGCTGCAAGATCGCCATCGTCATGGGCAAGACGGACACGTCGGCGGCGCCGCACCAGCAGCAGTCGCAGATCCTGGTGCCGCTCGATGCGCCGGGCGTCGAGATCGTCCGAACCCTGCCGGTATTCGGCTACGACGACGCGCCGCACGGCCATTGCGAGGTGATGTTGCGCGACGTGCGCGTGCCGGCCGACAATCTGATCCTCGGCGAGGGCAGGGGGTTCGAGATCGCCCAGGGGCGGCTCGGGCCGGGCCGGATCCACCACTGCATGCGCACGATCGGCGTCGCCGAGGCGGCGCTGGAGGCGATGGCGCGGCGGCTCGTCTCCCGCACGGCCTTCGGCAAGCGCATCGTCGAGCAATCGGTATGGGAGGAGCGGATCGCCCGCGCCCGCATCGACATCGAGATGACGCGGCTGCTGTGCCTCAAGGCGGCCGACGTGATGGACAAGGCCGGCGCCAAGGTCGGCCGGCTCGAGATCGCGATGATCAAGGTGGCCGCGCCGAACGTCGCGCTGCGCATCATCGACGACGCCATCCAGGCGCATGGCGGTGGGGGGGTCTCGAACGACTTCGATCTGGCCCGCGGCTACGCCCACGTGCGAACGCTGCGCCTCGCCGACGGCCCGGACGAGGTGCACAACCGCACCATCGCGAAGCTGGAGCTGCGGCGCTACACGAACGTGGCGGCGTAAGCCTCGCGTTCGCCGTCATTGCGAGCGGCGAAGCAACCCGGGCGCTCGCGCGGCACCTGGGTCGCTTCGTCCGGGATCGCAATGACGGAGTTGGACGAATTACGAGAGCTTCGTGAAACCCTGCAGGTTGAGCTCGCCCTCGACGAGGGTCGGCAGCGCGGCGATCGCCGCGACCATGTGCGGCTGCCCGAAATGCTTGTCGAGCGCGGCCTGCGACTCCCAGGTCTCGTACATCATGAACAGGTTCGGATCGTCGTTGGAGCGATGCGCGTCGTAGCTGATGTTGCCCTCCTCGGCGCGGGTCGGCGCGAGCAGGCCCTTCAGGGCCGCGTCGAGGGCATCGCCCTGGCCGGGCTTGGCGGGAATGAGCACGAGAATGGTGAGCGGCATGGGTGATCCTTCGGCGTTGGACTGACCCCCGTCTTTGGCATCTTTTGTACGGGGAGACGATGCCACGTTGGAAGAGCTTGACTTGCCGACGAGCGACGGCGTGACGTCCGCTCGGACGGGCGGAACACCGAAGACAGGTCTCGCGGCGGGGGCACCCGCGTGCTAGGATTTTTGAATGGCCGGTGACGTCAAATCAGAGCGCGCGTTCAGCCTGCCGCAGGAGCAATTGCGATATATCGACAGGCTGGTCGCGGCCGGCGCGTTCGCCTCGCCGAGCGACGTGATGAATGCCGGGCTTCGTGCCCTGCGGCGTGAAGACGACGACGTCGACCGCTGGCTATCGCGTTTCATGTGACCGGGACCAGCGTCGTCATCGATCGGATCTTGTATGGAGGCAGGGACCTCTCGTCCGCGTTCGCGACGGACGAGCGGACCTGACGATCGTATCGTAACCAACATGCAGGAGGGAAAACCATGTCCCTGTTCGACCTCACCGGCAAAGTGGCCGTCGTCACCGGCTCCTCGCGCGGCATCGGCAAGGCGATCGCGCTGCGGCTCGCGGAGCAGGGCGCGCGTGTCGCGATCTCCTCGCGCAAGATCGAGGCCTGCGAAGCCGTCGTGCGCGAGATCGAGGCGGCTCACGGGCCGGGCCGAGCGGTGGCGATCGCCGCGTCGATCTCGTCGAAGCCGGATCTGACGACGCTGATCGAGACGACGCAGGACAGGCTCGGGCCGATCGACATCCTGGTCTGCAACGCGGCGTCGAATCCCTATTACGGGCCGCTCGGCGGCATCTCGGACGAGCAGTTCCGCAAGATCCTCGACAACAATGTGATCTCCAACCATTGGCTCATGCAGCTCGCGGCCCCCGGCATGATCGCGCGCAAGCAGGGGGCGATCATCATCGTGTCGTCGATCGGCGGGCTGATGGGCTCGCCGGTGATCGGCGCCTACAACATCTCGAAGGCGGCCGACATGCAGCTCGCCCGCAACCTCGCCGTCGAGTACGGCCGGCACGGCGTTCGCGTGAACTGCATCGCGCCGGGGCTCATCAAGACCGACTTCGCCAAGGCGCTTTGGGACGACCCCGAGCGCCTCGCCGCCACCGAGGCGGCGACGCCGCTGCGCCGGATCGGCGACCCCGACGACATCGCCGGCGCCGCGGTGTTTCTCGCCTCCGACGCCGGACGCTTCATGACCGGGCAGACGATGGTGGTCGACGGCGGCGTCACCATCACGGGGGCGGTTCTGGGGTAGGCGGCTTGCGGCGAGCTGACGAACTGGACACATTGCCCTACGTGATCGTCGAAGCCCGACGCAAGCAGGTTACGACCGTTCCCTGATTGCCGTGAATGACCGTCAAAACCAATCCACCCGCATATTCAGCGTCGTGCGGTCGAGCGTCTTCAGCGCGTCCAGCTGCGGATAGATCTTCGGCAGTTCCCAGCGGTAGTAGTAGCGGCAGGCTCGGCGCTTGCCGTGTGAGAAGTCGTCGTCGCGTCCGCCGAGCGCCAGCACCTGCTCGAGCCAGATCCAGGCGATGACCATGTGGCCGAAGGCTTCCATGTAGGCCGAGGCGTTGGCCAGCGTGACGACGGGATCGCGCGCGCCGTGCAGCGTGGCGGTGACGTCCCCCAACGCGTCGAGCGCCGCGCGCAGATCGTTGGCATATGCCGCCGCTTCGCCGCCGGCTTGCGCCGCCGCCGCGAGAGTCGTGCCGATGCGCGCGCGAAACATTTCGAGGCTCTCGCCGCCGTTCTGCGTCACCTTTCGTCCGAGCAAGTCGAGCGCCTGGATGCCGTGCGTGCCCTCGTGGATGGCGTTCAAACGATTGTCGCGATAGAGCTGCTCGACGTCGTAGTCGCGGGTATAGCCGTAGCCGCCGTGCACCTGGATCGCGAGATCGTTGGCCGCCAGGCACCATTGCGACGGCCAGCTCTTGGCGATCGGCGTCAGCAGATCGAGCAGCGCGTGCGCCTCGTGCCGTGCCCGTTCGCTGCCGGTGCGCTCCTCGTCGACGAGGCGGGCGCAGTAGAGCGCGAAGGCGAGCGCGCCCTCGACGTAGGCTTTCGAGGCGAGCAGCATGCGCCGCACGTCCGGGTGCTCGATGATCGGGCATTGCTTGGCGGTGGTGTCGCGCGTGCCGAGCGGGCGGCCTTGCGGGCGCTCCTTGGCGTAGGCCAGCGCGCGCAGATAGCCGGTGTAGCCGAGCGCGACGGCGCCGAGGCCGACGCCGATGCGCGCCTCGTTCATCATGAAGAACATGGCCGGCAAGCCGCCGTTGACCTCGCCGACGAGCCAGCCGACGGCGCCGGCCCTGCCGCCCGGCGCATGCGCGCCCTCGCCGAAATTGAGCAGCGTGTTTGTCGTCCCACGATAGCCCATCTTGTGGTTGAGGCCGGCGAGCACGACGTCGTTGCGTTCGCCAATCGTACCATCGTCGCCGACGAGATGTTTGGGGACGACGAACAGCGAGATCCCCTTCGAGCCCGCGGGGCCGCCGGGGATCTTGGCGAGCACCATGTGGACGATCGTCTCCGACAGCTCGTGCTCGCCACCGGAGATCCACATCTTGGTGCCGAACAAACGATAGGAGCCGTCGTCTTGCGGCTCGGCTCGCGTCGAAATATCGGCGAGCGAAGAGCCGGCTTGCGGCTCCGACAGGCACATCGTGCCAAAGAAGCGCCCGGCGAGCATCGGCTCGACGTAGCGCGCGATCTGGTCCGGCGTGCCGTGCTTGCGCAGCAGGTTGGCGGCGGCGCTCGTCAGCA
The DNA here is from genome assembly GCA_965214415.1 of uncultured Lichenihabitans sp. GTDB lineage: Bacteria > Pseudomonadota > Alphaproteobacteria > Rhizobiales > Beijerinckiaceae > RH-AL1. The sequence continues at coordinate 2,301,918 of CBDCBQ010000003.1, read as the reverse complement.
TCGCGTAGGCGGCGGTGCCGGTGTTGGCGGCCTTGAAGAAGGCGAAGGCGGCGCTGCCGACGACCGACGGCAGCTGCATGCCGCCCTGCTCGTAGTCCGCCTGCGCGGCAAAGAGCCCGGCCTCGCCGTAGCGGCGCAGCGCCTCGCCGACCTCGGGGATCATCACGACCTTGCCGTTCTCGAAGCGCGGCTCGTTGGCATCGGCCTTCTTGTTGTGCGGCGCGAAATGATCCGTGGCGATCGCCTCGGCGAGATCGAGCGTCGCATCGAAAGTCTCGCGCGAGTGCTCCGCGTAGCGCTCGCGGGAGGTGAGGTCGCAAACCTTCAGCCAGTCGTACAGGAGAAAGTCGAGGTCGGCGCGAGAGAGCAGCATTTGTCAGGATCCGGTCGGGCGTGGCAGATCGATGATGGCAACGGTGCAGCGCGAGACGCAGACGAGCCGGCCGGCCTCGTCGCTGATGCGCACGTCCCACACATGCGTGGTGCGGCCGAGGTGGAGCGGGCGCGCGACGCCGTACACCCAGCCCTCGGTGACGCCGCGGATATGGTTGGCGTTGATCTCGAGACCGACCACGGTCTTCTTGGCGCGGTCGACAACGCAGACGGAGCTGATGGAGGCGAGCGTCTCGGCGAAGGCCACGGACGCACCGCCGTGCAGCCGGCCGAAGGGCTGGCGCGTGCGGTGGTCGACCGGCATGCGACCCTCGAGATGATCGGGACCGGCCGCGGTCAGTTCGATCCCGATATGCTCGTCGAGGCCGCGGTTGGGGCGCTCCACCTCGGTCGGTGGTTCAGCAAACCAGATCGGCTTGGTCATCGGGTTGGCTGTCCTATGTCATCGTCCGCGAACTTACATCTTTGTCATTCCGGGGCGCCGAAGGCGAATCCGGACCCAGGGGCCGTCCCGCCCGACTCGAAATCGTCGCGCGGGTCCCGGGTTCGGCTACGCCACCCAGGATGATATAGGATGGCGCGTGTCGACCCATTGTTACAGCTTCGCCGCGTCGGGGTGTACCGCGACGAGCAGCTTGCCCTCGTTGCCGCCGGTGTAGAGCAGATCGAGGTAGCCGAGCGCGCCCTCCAACCCCGCGCGTACGTCCTGGCGCGTCTTGATCCTACCCTCGGCGATCCAGCCGCCGAGCTCGGCGAACATCTCGCCGAAGCGCGGCATGAAGTCCGTGACGATAAATCCCCGCACGGTGAGGCGCTGCATCAGGATGAGCGGCCAGGTGCGAGGGCCCGGCGCCGGCGCCTTGTCGTTGTAGCCGGAGATCATCCCGCAGAGCGGCATGCGGCCGAACAGGTTCATGCGGCTCATCACCGCCTCCATGATTGGCCCACCGACCTGCTCGAAGTTGATGTCCACACCATTCGGTGCGAGCGCGCCGAGCCGTTCGACGACGCTCTCCCCCTTGTAGTCGATCGCGGCATCGAAGCCGAGTTCGTCCGTCAGGAAACGACATTTCTCCGGCCCGCCCGCGATGCCGATGACGTGGCAGCCCTTGATCTTGCCGATCTGCCCGACGACTTGGCCGACGCCGCCCGAGGCCGCCGAAACGACCAGCGTCTCGCCGGCCTTCGGCTTGCCGACGTCGAGCAGGCCGAAATAGGCGGTCGGCCCGACGAGGCCGAACACGCCGTAGCCGACGGACAGCGGCAGACCTTTGGGCAGCGCGGCCTTCGAGAACATCGCGCCGTCGGTGATCACGTGGTCGGCCCATTCGCCGAGCCCGAAATAGATGTCGCCCTCGCTCACGCCGGCTTTTCGGCTGGCGATGACGCGACCGGCGTTGCCGCCGCGCATCGGCGCGTCGATCGCGACGGGCGGCATGTATTGGCGCATGTCGCTCATCCAGATGCGATTGGTCGGATCGAGCGAGAGGTAGAGCGTCTCCAGCAGAAATTGGCCGTCCTTCAACGCCGGCAGATCCTCGCGCGCGTAGGTGAGATCGCCGTCGGCGATCGCGCCGACAGGCCGCTTGCGGAGCCGCCAGACGTTGCGTTGCGAAGTCATCGTGATCCTCCTCGAGAATGCGTTCGATTGTACCAATAGCCCTAAGTGAGCAGCGTCGTGCGATGGCTCCAATCATCCTTTAGTCGACGGCTTGGACCGCGCGGATTGTCTCCCGAGCCGCGTTTGGTCCGGGACATGCCGGAGGCCGGCCAAAAGGGCACCGATAAGAGCCCAAGGGTTCGTTTCGTATCATACGAAAGTCCTATCACGCGGCCGAGATGCCCCCGTCGACTTTGAACTCGCTGCCGGTCACGAAGGCGCTTTCGTCGCTGGCGAGATAGAGCACGCAATAGGCGACGTCGTCCGGCTTGCCGAGCCGCTTCATCGGGATCGCCTTGGTCAGCTTGCGCGTCGCCTCTTCCTCGCCATGCTTGTCGAAATAGGACTGCACGATCGCGGTGCGCACGAAGCCCGGGTGGACCGAGTTGCAACGGATGTCGAGCCCCTGGCTCGCGCAGTCGAGCGCGACCGATTTCGTCAGCATCAGCACGCCGGCCTTCGATGTATTATAGGCGGCATATTGTCCGTCGGCGACGATGCCGGCGATCGAGGAGATGTTGACGATGGCGGCAGGCTGGCTCTCGCGCAGGTATTTGAGCGCGTGCTTGCAGCCCAGGAACACGCTGTCGAGATTGATGGCCATCACACGATGCCATTCCTCGAGCGCGATCGTCTCGACGCGCGCCTGCACGCCGATGCCGGCATTGTTGACGAGGATCGACAGGCCGCCCAATGCCGCGTTCGCCGCGGCGAGCGCGTCGCGCCATTGCGCCTCGTCGCGCACGTCGTGGCGCGCGGCATATGCGGTGCCGGGACCGTAATCCGCGTCGATCGCGCGCGCCACCGCGGTGACGGCTTCGAGATCGATGTCGGTGAGGTACAGCTTCGCGCCATGCGCCGCGAGCAGCCGCGCGATCGCTTCGCCGAGACCGCGCGCGGCACCGGTGATGAAGGCATTTTTGCCGGCGACGCGGGGGCCGGGGATGACAGGGCTCATGGCACTACCGAAAGGTGACGAGCGCCGGATCGCCGGCGCGGTCGAGATGGGGATAGGCGTTGTAGGTTACGAGCGTGATCGCGCCCGTCGTCGCGCTGAAGCGCAGCCGCGTCACGCCGGCATTCACCAGCGGCCAATTGAGGTCGAACGCCCGCGCGTCGCGCAGGCCGAGGATGTGCTGGACGATCGCCGTGATCGGACCGCCCGAGGTGAACGCCCACACCGCGCGAGCGTCGAGCGCCATGAGCTGGCGCAGGCCGCCAATCACGCGCGCCCGAAAGGCTGGCCACGGTTCCGAATAGTCGGCGTCGTGCGCGCCGTCGGTCCAGCGGGCGACGGCCTCGACATACATCGCGTGGAAAGCCCGGCGCGGATTGTCGGTCTTCGCGAAGGCCGCGTGCATGATCGCCTGGTCGGCGTATTCGGGCCTGTGTCGCGCGACCACCGTATCGTGATCGTATTCGCCCAAACCGTCGAGCTGGAGCCATTCGGAACGCACGGGGCCGCCCGAGGCCGCGAGGCAGAGCGTGGCTGTGTCGATCTGGCGTCGCTGCGGCCCCGTTGCGATGATGTCCGGTCTCAAACCGCATGTGGTCAGCCAGTCGCCGAGTAGCGCGGATTGCCGTTCGCCGAGCGGCGAGAGCTTGTCGTAATCGGCGGCACCGAAGCTCGCCTGGCCGTGCCGCACGAGATACAAGTCAGCCATTTCTACAGCTTCGAGCGCGCGATCAGCGCCTGGCAGCGCTGGCCGAGTTCGTTGGCCGCCTCGCCGTAGGTCGCGAAGCGCGGGTTGGTTGTCTGTTTGAGATCGTACCGCTTGTAGATCTGCTGGATGATCGCGGCGAGGCGAAACAGGCCGAACACCTCGTAGAAGTCGAAATCATCGACGCACCAGCCGGTCTTCTCGCCGTAATAGGCGATCACCTCGGCACGCGTCAGCATGCCGGGCAGGTGCGTCGGCTGGCGCCGGCGCGCGAGAAAGCTCGCGTCGTCGCCGGCCTCGACCCAGTAGGCGATCAAACCGCCGAGATCCATCAGCGGATCGCCGAGCGTCGCCATCTCCCAGTCTAGCACGCCGATGACGCGGAGCGGATCGTGCGCGTCGAGGACCACGTTGTCGAAGCGGTAATCGTTGTGAATGAGACGGATCGCCACCTCGCCCTCGGGCATCGTACGGGCGAGCCACGCGACCACGTCGGGGATCGGCGCGACGTCGTCGGTGAGCGCCTGTCGCCAGCGCCCGCTCCAGCCCTCGACCTGCCGGCGGACGTAGCCCGCTCCCTTGGCGAGGCCTTCGAGCCCGGCCTTCGCGGGCTCGACCATGTGCAGCTCGATCAGCTTGTCGAGCACGGCGAGGCAGAGCGTGCGCGTCGCCGCCGCGTCGAGGTCGAGGCCGGGCGGCAGGTCGCGGCGCGGGATGATGCCGACCAGCCGCTCCATCACATAGAAGTCGCAGCCGATCAGCGCGTGATCCTCGCACAGGGCGACGATCTCGGGCACATAGGGGTAGACCGGCTTCAGCGCGGCCATGATGCGCGCCTCGCGCAGCACGTCGTGCGCGGTCTTCGCCTTGTGGCCCGAGGGCGGCCGGCGAAGGATCAGATCGCGGTCGCGGTAGCGCAGCAGATAGGTCAGGTTGGACGCGCCGCCGGGGAATTGCGCGACTTCAGGCAGGCCGTCGAGGCCAGCGACACGCTCTTTCAAAAAGCGATCGACGACGGCCACGTCGAACGCGTCCTCCGCGCGCAGCTCTCCGGCCTGATCGACAAGCGTTTCACGCCCCATGGTGGCTGCAATTCATGTCCTGTCCCCTCAGCGAAAGCTGCCGGCAAGCCGGCGCCCTCGCGCTTTCTGCCCGTCCAGGGCGATATAGGACGCCCGAGCCGGTCGCGGGAGCCGAAATTACCATACCGTTAGTATGAAAACGCCGTCCGAGCTCTCCGGAGCGCTCGAAATTTCGACTCCACGCGCCATCTCCATGACAGACGCGGCGCGGCAAGGCGCGGGCGATAGCGAAACGTGGAGAGCGGACATGACTTCGGGCAAGATCGAGGGCAAGGTCGAGGGAAAGACATTCGATTGGACCGATCCGCTCGACTTCACCGCGCGCCTCACCGAGGAGGAGCGGATGATCTCCGAGGCCGCGCGCGCCTATGCTCGCGAGAAGCTGCTGCCGCGCGTCGTCTCGGCCTTCGCGGAAGAGCGGTTCGACCGCGAAATCCTCAGCGAGATGGGCGAGATGGGCTTTCTCGGCGTCACCTTGCCCGAGGAATACGGCGGCTCGGATGCCGGCCATGTCGCCTACGGCCTCGTCACGCGCGAGATCGAGGCGGTCGATTCGGGCTACCGCTCGGCGATGAGCGTGCAGTCCTCGCTGGCGATGTACCCGATCTACGCGTTCGGCTCGGACGCGCAGAAGTCGAAGTTCCTGCCGAAGATGGCGCGTGGCGACCTGATCGGCTGCTTCGGCCTCACCGAGGCGGAGGGCGGCTCGGACCCCGCCTCGATGCGCACCAAGGCGGTGAAGGTCGACGGCGGCTACGTGCTGAACGGCGCCAAATACTGGATCTCGAATTCGCCGGTCGCCGATCTCGCCATCGTCTGGGCGAAGCTCGACGGCGACATCACCGGCTTTATCGTCGAGCGCGGCGCCAAGGGTTTTTCGACCAACGTCATCGGCGACAAGCTCTCGCTGCGCGCCTCGATCACCGGCGACATCGGGCTCGATGACACGTTCGTGCCCGAAGAGAACCGCCTGCCGGGCGTGCGCGGCCTGCGCGGGCCGTTCTCGTGCCTCAACAAGGCGCGCTACGGGATCGCCTGGGGCGCTCTCGGCGCGGCCGAGTTCTGCTTCCAGGCGACGCGCGACTATGTGATGGATCGCAAACTATTCGGCAGCCCGCTCGGCGGCCGCCAGCTCGTGCAAAAGAAGCTCGCCGAGATGATGACCGACATCGCGCTCGGCTACGAGGGCGCGCTCGCGCTCGGCCGCCGGATGGATGCGGGCGACTTCGTCCCCGAGGCGATCTCGATGATGAAACGCGCGAACTGCGCCACCGGGCTCCGCGTCGCGCGCGAGGCGCGCGACATGCATGGCGGTGCCGGCATCACCGGCTCGATGCACGTCATGCGCCACGTGATGAACCTCGAGACGGTCAACACCTACGAGGGCGCCTCCGACGTGCACGCGCTGATCCTCGGCCGCGCGATCACGGGCATCGCGGCGTTCTAGGCGGGTCCCGGGTCCACCGTCTGGCGGAAGCGCCTGACGTCTTCCGCGAGGGACATCGCAAGGCGGGTCGACGCTTCGATGGAGGGGCCGACCTTCAGCGGGTTGAATGAACCATAGGATCGCGTGGCCCGGTTTCTCACGCGGCGTGTTTCGTCGAGATCAGCCGCGACAGCGGGCGAAAGAAGGGCGGGCCTTATCCCCTCGATTGGTTTTGATAGGCGCTCGATGAGCTTCTGGTGCCAATCTTCGCCGGACGGCAACTCCTCCCCGAGGATGAGGAGAATGCGCCTAAGCGCATTCTCCGCGGAGGTGTGGGCGGATTGTAGGGCGTGCATCAGGGCCATGCTGTTGCGATAGCCTGTAAGTCCGGGATCGTCGAAGCCGCCGTCCCCATGGAGGGCTGCCGCGTTCTGAAAATGCCCCTCGGCGGCAGCGACGTCTTCCGCGACATCGAGCCACCGCGCGTCGCTCACGACAGCGTGAGCCCGTCTCGCGTGATCCTGCGCATCAGCTCGTCCGAGACCTCTGATTTCAAAAGCACGTCCGGCACGAGCCCGTGCGTTCGGCACGCGCGTTCCGCCACGTCGCGGGCGACCCGTTCAAGCGCCACAGGAAAGTCTACCATGACATCGAAATCGCTGTCCGGCCTGATCTCGCCGCGCGCGAAAGACCCGAACACCACATATCGACCGCCGTGTTCGACAGCGTGCATCGCGAGCGCCGCTTGCACCAAGGCAGCGCCGGACGTCAGGCGGTCGATCGCCCGAGCCTTTCGCTCGGCAATGGTCACGATCATGGCGGTTCCTTTGCGTGTGGTCTAAGCGACCGAGCTTTGATGGACAAGGTCGGTATTTCGACACCTATTTTATCGCCGCCCTCCGTCCGGCCCGACGTCCGGCCGCGGGTCGCCCGTGAACCCGTGCCGGTTGGGCATGACGACCTTGGGCAGGCTTTCGGCGTCCATCACCGCCTCGGCGGGCACGAGGCCATTGAGCCGCAGCACGTAGGCGGTCGCCGCGTAGGTTTCGTCGTCGGACAGCGAGTGTGGTGCGTCGAACGGCATCGCTCGGCGGATATAGTCGAACACCGGGGGCGCGTAGGGCCAATAGCTGCCGACGGTCTTCTCGGGGCTTTGGGTGGCGAGCGAGCCGATGCCGCCGGCGAGCGCGGGCCCCGTGCCGCCTTCGCCCTTGCCGCCGTGGCAGGCCGCGCATTTCTGGGCGAACAGCATCTTGCCTTGCGCCACGCTGCCGTGGCCGGGCGGCAGGCCTTGCCCGTCGCCGCGAACGTCGATGTCGAAAGCGCGCAGCTCGGCGGGGGTGGGTGTGCGGCCGACGCCGAAGGTCTCGGCGGAGAGCGCGAGGGCGGAGGCGAGGAACGCCCCGAGCGCCAGCGTGCGAGAGAGAACGGCGGCGTATCCTCGCGTCGTCACTCGCCCTTTCCTTCGGTACGACTGTCGGCGCTTCTTTCGCGAAGCCCTCGGAATCTCGTGAGACAGCGACACGCGAGTAAGGAGGATCATCGAAGTTGCGAACAAAACGGCGGAGATCGAAAGGAGTGCAAGACCCACATCCTCGACGTGAGGCTCGACGCGAGAAGACAGAACTTCCGAAAGCGTCAGAAGTACGCTCGAAATAGCCATCCCGCTGATCGGGATCGCCAGAGCCGTCATTTTGTATTTTACGCGTCGCTCGAACCAATCGGCCAGCGGATCCTGATTAGGCGCCTTTGCCACCGAGCTTCATGGTTCTGCGGCCAGTAGGGCACCGGTGGCGGTAAGGCAACCGAGTGCCAGTAGACAGACGCCAATCATCCTGTACGACCACATCCCCGCCATTTCGCCGCTTGCCCAAAGCGCCACGCCGATCGATGCAAGAAAGAGCCCCGACGCGAACACCCTGGATGCTGGCGCACCAAGAACATTCCGCAGCTGCGGCCGCACGGCCCGTCGCCCGGTGATGCTGCGATCCTCGAAAGCCCGATCATCCGACATCGAAATACCTCGCCAACAATTCTAGCAGTATCTTCCAAGGGCGCCTACACCGCATTTGTCACCCGCCCGTCCGCCGCGACGTGCCAGGGCTGGATGCCGTTGAAATGGTATTGCGACGCGGTGCCCCGCGCGGCAACCAGCGCCGCGCGCGTCGGCTGCGTGTAGCCCGTGTCGTCGGTCGCCCGGCTCATCAACGTGACCGCCGTGCCGTTCCAGCGCCACGGCAGCCGGAAGCGGGTCACGCATTTGCTCAGCACCGGCGTCTGCAGCACGGCCTCGCGCCAGCTCGTGCCGCCGTCGACCGACACCTCGACGCGCGCGATGCGTCCGCGGCCCGACCAGGCGATGCCGGCGATCTCGTGGAAGCCGGCGCCGCGCAGCGCCTGGCCACCGGACGGCCGCGTGATCAGCGACTTCGCCTCCATCACGAAGGTGAATTGCCGCGCGGTCCCGTCCGGCATCAGGTCGGTGTATTTCGACGTTTCCTCGCGCGTCTCGAAGGGCGCGTCGCCGAGCTTCAGGCGATGCAGCCACTTGACGCTCATGTTGCCCTCGTAACCAGGCAGGAAGAGACGGAGCGGATAGCCTTGCTCGGGCCTGATCCGCTCGCCGTTCTGCGCGTAGGCGAGGATCGCGTCGTCCATCGCCTTGGCGATCGGGATCGAGCGCGTCATCGCGGCGCCATCCGCGCCCTCGGCCAGCATCCAGGTGGCGCCGGGCTTCACGCCGACATCGTCGAGCAGGGCGGCCAGCGGCACGCCGGTCCATTCGGCGCAGCTCATCAGGCCGTGCAGGTCTTGCGCCGTGTCGGTGGGATCCGGCGTGTCCCACCCGCTCTCCGAATTGCCCGAGCATTCCAGGAAGTGCTGCCGCGAGACCGACGGCAGGCGCAGGATGTCGCCGATCGTCAACACCAGCGGGCGCTCGACGAGACCGTGGATCATCAGCCGATGCATCGCCGGATCGATGGTCGGCGTGCCGGCGTGGTCGCGCACGTAGTGCAGGCCGTTCGGCGTGATCGTGCCGGAGAGATCCTGCCATGGCGTCAGCGCGACAGTCTGGCCCGGCTCCGGCGGCGGTGAGCGCACGACGCCGCGCTCGAAGGGCGAGGGCTGCCCATAGGGTTGCGCGTTGGCCGACGCGCCCTGGCGTTTCATCGAAGGCGGGATGGCGGCGGTGCCGGGGCTTGCGTCCGCCGAGGCGGGGCGCGGGACGAGGCCGGCGAGGGCGCCGAGGCTGCCGAGCACGGCACGACGCGGGAGCTTCATCGGATCGTCCATGGCGGGGACCCCAGGCCTATTTTGCGATAAGGATCGAGCGGTGAGGTGGGTTCCGCAGAGGCGCACCGCCGTCATGCCGGGCGCGGGTGGCTTGCCATCCTCGGCATCCGCGGTTTTCGAATTCCGCTGCCGCTTCGGCAATGGTTTGCGGCTGAAGATGAAGGGCGTCGAATATCGGCGCGTCCATTCTCTGATTTCGAGGTGCACGCCTCTGGCAATATGGGAGGCCATGATGGCCGGTGACGATCTGGCGGCGATCCGACACGATCTTCCCGAAGAGTTCTGGTTTGATTTCGATCGGATGGTCTCGCTGCTCGACGCGAGTGTCGACACGACCGCAAGAGAGTTGATCGCCCTGGCGGACAGTGTCTCCCACTTGTCCGATAAATCTGTTGGTCTCGCTCTCAAGTCGATGCCGCCCGCCATCAGCCCGTACCTGTTCGCCTATCGATCGAAGGGTTGGAACGATCAACGATTATCTTCGAGTAAAAATCCTGAAGACGTTGAGGCCAACGGCTAACGCGCTGCCTGGCTATTCGCCGTCCCACACCATGGATCGTGTGATGCGAGAGTTTGACAGCTGAAGCTTCACTATAGCAGCCTGACGCATGACGCATCCTGACGCATAAACGCGGTTCGACAAGCGCCGTAAATCGTCGCCCTAGAGCACCGGCACGCCGCTGGCCTTGGCCTTGTACTCCGGCTCGATGTGGATGTTGATCGTCGCTTGCCCGACCTTGTCGCGCACGGCGGTCTCGATGCGGTCGCAGATTTCGTGCGCGTCCTCGACCAGCATGCGGGCTGGCACGACAAGGTGGAACTCGACGAAGGTCATGTTGCCCACCGTGCGCATGCGCACATCGTGCGCCTCGATCGCCCCCTGCGCGCTGTCGGAGATGACGCGGCGCATGTCGGCGACCGCCGCGGGGTCACCGATCTCGTCCATCAGCGCGCCGACCGAGCCGCGCAGGATGCCGACGCCGGCCCACAGGATATTCACCGCCACCAGCGCGGCGATCGCCGGATCGAGCCGCAGCCAGCCGGTCAGCGGGATCAGCGCGAAGCCGATCAGCACGCCGACCGTCGTCGTGACGTCGGTCATGATGTGCTTGCCGCTGGCCGTCAGCGCGGGCGATTTCCAGGAGCGGCCGAGCCGGATCAGCACCGTCGCCCAGACGAGGTTGATGACGCCGGCGCCGCCGTTCAACGCGAGGCCGAGGTAGGGCGTGTCCGGCACCTTGGGGTTCTGCCAGCCGAGCCAGGCATCGCGGCCGATCGCGAAGGCGGTGGCGAGCACCAGCGCGCCCTCGACGACGGCGCTGAGATACTCGGCCTTCTGGTGGCCGTAGGGGTGATTGTCGTCGGCCGGCTGCTCGGAGAACCATAGCGCCAGCAGCGCGGTTATCGCCGAGACGACGTTGATCACCGTCTCCAGCGCGTCGGAATAGAGCGCGAGCGAGCCTGTCACCCAATAGGCGCCAGCCTTCATCGCCAGCACCACGACGCTGACGGCGAGGCTCCCCCATCCGATTTTGATCGTGCGGCTCATCGATCCTGCCCGGCGTGCTGCGCGGCAGCAATCGCGGCGACCTTTACGGCAGCGCGGCAGGATTTTCCAGCCGCCGGGCGCCGGCTAGAATCGCGAAAAGTCGGGCTTGCGTCGCTCGGCGAAGGCCGTGAAGGCCTCGTGCGCCTCCGGGCTGGCGAGCCGCCCCTCGAACGCCTTGCCCTCTTCGCTGATCCTGGCCAGCATCGCATCGCGATCGCGCATCAGGCTTTTGGTGGCGACGACGGCGCCCGGCGGGCGGGCGGCCAGTGCCTCGGCGGCCGCGTGCGCGACGGCTTGCAGCTCGTCGCCCTTCACCACCTTGTTGGCGATCCCCCAGGCGAGCGCGCTGGCCGCGTCGACCCTCTCGCCGAGCGCGAACATCGAGAAAGCGCGGGCATAGCCGATCCGCGCCTGCAGGAGCAGACTGGAGGCGGCCTCGGGCACAAGCGCGAGGTCGACGAAGGGTGTCGAGAGCAGCGCCGTCTCCGCCAGGAAGACGAGATCGCAGTGCAGCAGCATCGTCGTGCCGATGCCCACCGCAAGGCCCGGCACGGCGGCGACCACCGGCTTCTCGTACACGGCCAGGATGTTCAGGACGCGGTGGACATGGCGATCGAGCTGCTTCAGGTCGCCCGACGCCACCGCGGCGAAGTCGCCGAGGTCGTTGCCGGCGGTGAACGTGTCGCCGGCGCCGGTGATGACGACGCAGCGCACGCCGTCGTCGCCGCGCGCGGCTTCGAGCGCGTCGGCAAACTGGCCGTACATCGCGTTGGTCAGCGCGTTCTTCTTCTCCGGCCGGTCGATGGTCAGCGTCAGGACCTTGCCGGCACGTTGCTGATCGATCTGCGCCATGGCTAGCTCCTTGATTTCGAATGGTCGGGACGGTGCTGAATATACCCGGCGCGGGACGTGCGGAAGCCCTCCACGTCAGGCTGGCGCGAAGACCCCGACGAGGCAGGGCCGCACGAACAGATCGACCGCCGTGTCCTCGGCGATGTCGTGCACCCAGTGCCGCAGCTCGGCGGCCGAGTTGATCATGCCGGTGACGAGCTGGGCGGCGATCATCGGGTCGATGGGTCGGATCGAGCCATCGGCGATCCCATCGACGATGATCCCGGCCGTGCGATGGGCGAGCCGGTCGAAGTCGCGCAGCAGCACGGGGCGGACCGCCTCGGGCATGGCCGAGAGCGCGGAATAGCGTAGCAGCGGCCCGTGCGCGGATAGTTGGTGGCGCACGAGCGAGGCGGCGACCATCGACAGCCGTGCCCACCCCGACCCGCTGCCGGGCGTCGCCGCCCGGTGCGCCGCCCGGATCGCGTCGAACGTGCGGTGGAAGCACTGCGCGACGAGGTCGTCCTTGTTTTCGTTGTGGTGATAGAACGAGCCCTTGGTGACGCTGAGCTTGGCCGAGATGCGGTCGACCGAAGCGCCGCGATAGCCCTGCTCGTTGACGAGCTCGGTGGCGGCTCGCAGGAACGCCTCGCGCGACACTTCGGTCGACGGGCGCGGCGCGGGCGGCTCCCGGGCGATCACCTCCCAGTCGGCGCCGGGGCCGGCGAGCCCGTTGACCAGGACGTCGGCGAGCCGCTCGGCGGCGCGCGGATAATCGTCGGTCTCGATCCGCGACAGCCATTCCTTGGCCCACAGGAAGGCCGCGAAGACGAGATGCGCGCGCGCGTTCTGCTCCTTGCGCGTGAGCGTGGGGCCGGACGGATCGGCGAACCAGCGTCGGAAGTGTCGAAACAGATCGCTGAAGGCCGCTGCCGCCGTCTCGGCGCCGGCACCGGCCATCGCGCGCAGGTCCCAGAAGTTGATCATCGCCGGCTGGCGCAGGTCGGCGATGTCGGCCTGCAGCGCGAAGTAAAGCCGCACGAACGTGGTGAGGCGGCCCGCCGGGGTCGGTGCCGCGTCGGCGGCCAGCGCGAGATCGTCGATCGTCGCGATCGCGCGAAGGAGGCAGGCCGAGGCGAGATCCTCCTTCTTGCGATAATAATAGGTGATCGACGTCGTGGTCAGCCCGACCGCCTGAGCGACATCGGCGATCGTGGTCCCGTTGAGCCCGCGCGCGTTGAAGAGGGTCGCGGCGGCCTCGAGGATCGCCTCGCGCTTGCGCTCGTAGCGGGCGGTCTGAGTGGGGACGGAAGCGGTCATTCGGTCTTTGAGGATCGGCTCGCCCCCTTCGCACGCCACGGCGGCCGGTGCGAGCAAGAATTTCTCCGGCTCTGCCGTTCGTCGCGCCATGGAACCTTGATTCGAACGTGCCGTATGGTGCATTCGCCCTATATCCAGAGGAACAGACGCGAAAATTAGGACAAGCGAGATGGTCGACGGCACAAAGGTGGTTGGCGGAGCGCGGGACGGCGAGGTGGCGATCGTCACGCTGAATTCGCCGCCCGTGAACGCTTTGTCCCACGCGCTGCGCTCGCAGGCCTTGGAGGCGGTGCGCGCCGCCGATGCCGACGCTGGCGTGAAGGCGATCGTGATGATCGGCGCGGGCCGCGGCTTCTCGGGCGGCGCCGACATCGCCGAATTCGGCAAGCCGCCGCAGAAGCCCTCCCTGCATGATCTCCTCGACGCGATCGAGAACGCATCGAAGCCCGTGATCGCCGCGCTGCATGGCTCGACGCTCGGCGGCGGATTCGAGACCGCGCTCGCCTGCCATTACCGCGTCGCCGTGCCGTCGGCGAAGGTCGGCCTGCCCGAGGTCAAGCTCGGTCTTCTGCCGGGCGCCGGCGGCACGCAGCGGCTGCCGCGCCTCATCGGCGTCGAGGCGGCGCTCGACGCGATCACGACGGGCGCGATGATCGGTGCCAAGGCGGCGCTCGCGCAGGGTATCGTCGATGAGATCGTCGACGAGAAGGAGTTGCAGGGCGGCGCGGTCGCCTTCGCCAAGACGGTGATGGGCAAGCCGCTGCGCAAGGTCCGCGACCTCGAAGACAAGATCGCGCCGGCCCGCGGCAAGCCCGAGCTCTTCGCCGAGTTCGCCAAGGCGAACGCCCGCAAATTCCGCGGCTTCGAGGCGCCGGGCAAATGCATGGCGGCGATCCAGGGCGCGGTCGACCTTCCCTTCGACCAGGGGATGGCGAACGAGCGCAAGCTGTTCATGGAGCTGATGACCGGCGCGCAATCCGCCGCCCAGCGCCATGCCTTCTTCGCCGAGCGCCAGGCGGCCAAGGTGCCGGACGTGCCGGACACGACCGAGACGCTGCCCGTGAAACGCGTCGGCATCATCGGCGCCGGCACGATGGGCGGCGGGATCGCGATGAATTTCCTCAATGCAGGCATCCCTGTGACGATGGTCGAGATGAAGGCCGAGGCGCTGGAGCGCGGCCAGAAGATCATCCGCAAGAACTACGAGGCGACGGCGAAGAAGGGCCGTTTGAAGCCGGAGGATGTCGAGACCCGGATGGGCCTCCTCACCGGCGGCCTCGAGCTCGAGAAGCTCGCCGACTGCGATCTGATCATCGAGGCGGTGTTCGAGCTGATGGAGGTGAAGAAGGACATCTTCGGCAAGCTCGACAAGATCGCCAAGCCCGGCGCGATCCTCGCCTCCAACACGTCGTACCTCGACATCGACGAGATCGCCGCGTCGACCTCGCGACCGGAGTCGGTTGTCGGCATGCACTTCTTCTCGCCGGCGAATGTCATGCGACTGCTCGAGGTCGTGCGTGGCGCGAAGACCTCGAAGCCGGTGGTCGCCACCGCGATGCAGCTGGCCAAGACGATCGGCAAGGTCGGCGTGCTCGTCGGCGTCAGCCACGGCTTCGTCGGCAACCGCATGCTGGAGCAGCGGCAGCGCGAGGCCAACAAGCTGATCCTCGAGGGCGCGATGCCATGGGACGTCGACCGCGTGCTGTTTGATTTCGGCCTGCCGATGGGCCCGTTCGCGATGGCTGATCTCGCCGGCCTCGACCTCGGCTGGGTCAAGGAGAAGTCGACGTCTTCGACGATCCGCGAGATCCTCTGCGAGATGGACCGGCGCGGCCAGAAGAACGGCAAGGGCTTCTACGACTACGACGAGACGCGAAAAGCGACGCCGTCGCCCGAGGTCGAAAAGGTCATCCTCGACTTCTCGAAGACGCAGGGCATCGAGCGGCGCGCGATCTCCGACGACGAGATCCTCGAGCGCTGCCTTTATCCGATGATCAACGAGGGCGCCAAGATCCTCGACGAGGGGATCGCCCAGCGTGCCTCCGACATCGACGTGGTCTGGATGACCGGCTACGGCTGGCCTGTCTATCGCGGCGGCCCGATGCATTATGCCGAGGCGGTCGGCCTCGACAAGGTGCTCGATCGTATGAAGTCATACCACACCGCGCACGGCGACGACTTCAAGCCGTCCGCGTTGCTCGAACGTCTGGTCGCGGAGCACAAGAGCTTCAAGGACGCTTGAGATGATCGTCATTGCGAGCAGCGGAGCGACGATGCAATCCACAGCCGAGTGCCGGCCCGTGGGTTGCTTTGCTTCGCTCGCGATGACGGCGGGGCCGTTGCTGGCAATGACGGCGGGGCCGTCGCTGGCAATGACGGCGGGGCCGTCGCTGGCAATGACGGTGCGGCCGTGACCGCGCCAGCCTGGCCGGCGATGTCGATCGCGACGGCGCACGGGATGCTGACGGCGCCGGGCCAGATGTTCGAGATGGAGACGATCGACCAGCGTGGCCACGCCGTTCGCGCCTGGAAGAACGGGCCGAAAAGCCTCGTCGATCTCTGGGGCGCCGCCGCCCCTCATGCCGGCAAGACCTTCACGGTCTTCGAGGACGAGCGCGTCACCTATGATGCGTTTCGGCGCGCGTCCTATGCCTTCGCCAAGGCGCTCCTCGCCGTCGGCGTGTCGCATGGCGACCGCGTGGCGCTCGTCATGCGCAACCAGACCGAATGGCCGGTGGCGTTCTACGGCGCGGCGCTTGCCGGCGCCGTGGTGACGCCGTTGAATGCGTGGTGGACGGCAAACGAACTGGCGTTCGCGATCGAGGATAGCGGCGCGTCCGTTCTAATTCTCGACGAGGAGCGTTTCGCGCGCATCGGCGAGGATTTGCCGCGCTTCGAGGCCGTGCGGGCCGTCTATGTGTCGCGCCTCGATGGCCCCGCGCCGCGTGGCGTGACGACGTTGGAACGCATCATCGGCACTCCGGCCGACTGGGCGAGCTTGCCGGAGGCCGGGCCGCACCCTGTCTCGATCGATCCCGAGGACCGCGCGACGCTTTTCTACACGTCCGGCACCTCGGGCAAGCCCAAGGGCGCGCTGGCGACCCACCGCGCGGTGACGACACCGGTGTTCGCGCAGATCCTGTCGCAGGTCCGCACGATGCTGCGGCGGGGCGAGGCACCACCCGCGCCGGACCCAAGCGCGCCGCAGAAATGTGGGCTGCTCTCGATTCCGCTGTTCCACGTGACCGGCTGCTTCTCCTCGCTCAACACGACGATCGCGATGGGCAACAAGGTCGTCATGATGCGCAAGTGGGACACGGAGCGAGCGCTCGCGCTGATCGAGCGCGAGAAGGTGACGCTGGTCGGTGGCGTGCCGACCATCGCGTGGCAGCTCATCGAGCATCCCGCGCGCGCGCGCCACGATTGCTCGACGATCGATTCCGTCGCCTACGGTGGCGCGCCGGCCGCGCCCGAGCTGGTCCGACGCATCCGTGAGGCGTTTCCGAACGCGGTGCCGGCTACCGGCTGGGGCATGACCGAGACCTGCGCGACCTTCACGCATCACCTCGGCGAGGATTACGAGCATCGCCCCGAGAGTTGCGGCCCGGCGATCCCGGTCGCCGACATGAAGGTCGTTGATGCCGACGGCACCACGCTGCCGGCGGGCGGCGTCGGCGAACTGCTCGTGCGCGGCCCGCATGTCGTCGAGGGCTATTGGAACCGGCCGGAAGAGAACGCCGCGACCTTCGTCGACGGCTGGCTCAAGACGGGCGACCTGGCGCGGATCGACGACGAGGGGTTTTGCACCATCGTCGACCGCGCCAAGGATGTCATCATCCGCGGCGGCGAGAACATCTATTCGGCCGAGGTCGAGGGCGTGCTCTACGAGCATCCCGCGATCATGGATGCCGCGCTGGTGCCGATCCCGCATCCGCGGCTCGGCGAGGAGGCCGGCGCCGTCGTCACGCTGAAGCCCGGCCGCACCGCCAGCGAGGACGAGCTGAAGGCGCATGTCGCCAAGCACCTCGCCAAATTCAAGATTCCCGCGCGCGTCATCACGTGCGACGAGCCCTTGCCGCGCAATGCCAACGGGAAGATCATGAAGCGCGACTTGCGCGCGCTCTTCGTGTCGGGGGCGCCATGAGCGAGGGCCGCTATTGCGAGCGCGGCCACGCAGCCCAGGGGCAACCCCTCGGCTCCTCGGTCGCGTCGCGTTCGGCTCGCGATGACGGTGGGGACACGAACGAAACAAGCCTCGACACAGGGATCACCCCATGAACCTCGACTATTCGCCGGAAGACGTCGCCTTTCGCGACGAGGTCCGGACCTTCATCGCCGATCATTATCCAGCCGATCTTCGCGCCGCGCAGGAGAGCCATCGCGAGCTGACCCGCGAGGAATTCCTCGTCTGGCATCGCATCCTCGGCACCAGGGGCTGGTCGGCGCCGGCCTGGCCTAAGGAGTACGGCGGCCCGGGGTGGACGCCGGTGCAGAAGTTCATCTTCGCCGAGGAGCTTGCGTCGGCCGGCACGGTGCCGATCCTGCCGTTCGGTGTCAGCATGGTGGCGCCGGTGATCCAGGCGTTCGGCACGCCCGAGCAGAAGGCGACGCACCTGCCGCCGATCCTCTCGGGCGAGATCTGGTGGTGCCAGGGCTATTCCGAGCCGGGTTCGGGCTCCGACCTCGCCTCGCTGTCGACCAAGGCCGTGCTTGACGGCGACCACTACATCGTCAACGGCCAGAAGACCTGGACGACGCTCGCCCAGCATGCCGACTGGGGCTTTTTCCTTGTGCGCACCGACCCCACCGCGAAGAAGCAGGAGGGGATCTCGTTCCTCCTGATCGACATGCGGTCGCCCGGGGTCAGCGTTCGCCCGATCATCACGCTCGATGGCGCGCACGAGGTCAACGAGGTTTGGCTCGAGGACGTTCGCGTGCCGGTCGAGAACCGCGTCTTCGAGGAGAACAAGGGCTGGACCTGCGCCAAGTTCCTGCTCGCGCACGAGCGCACCGGCATCGCCGGCGTCGCCCGCTCGAAGCGTGGGCTTGAGAAGCTGCGCGCGATCGCGGCCGACGAGATGCAGGACGGCAAGCCGCTCGCCGAGGATCCGTTTTTCGCGCGCCGTATCGCGGAGCTCGAGATCGACCTGATGGCGCTCGAGTTCACCGAGCTGCGCAGTCTCTCGCGCGAGGGCGCCGGCAAGGGGCCCGGGCCCGAATCCTCGCTGCTCAAGATCAAGGGCACCGAGATCCAGCAGCGCGCGACCGAGCTGGTGCTCGAGGCGGCGGGACAGTACGCCGCCCCACATCTCGACGAGGACCTGCCGGGCGACAACGCGCTGCCGGTCGGGCCCAAGCACGCGCGCGGCGTCGCCGACACCTACTTCAATATGCGCAAGGCCTCGATCTACGGCGGCTCGAACGAGATCCAGCGCAACATCATCGCCAAGGCGGTACTCGGCCTGTAGGGCCGGGCGACCGCGAGATCATCGGACGACAAACCAATGGACTTCAGCTTCACCGACGAGCAGCGCCAGCTGCGTGAGACGCTCGCGCGCTTTCTCGCCGCGCGCTACACTTTCGACCAGCGCCAAAAAATGCTGCGTTCGGGCGCCGGCTGGCGGCCGGAAATCTGGAAGGCGCTCGCGGAGGAGTTGGGCATCCTCGGCGCCGCGCTGCCGGAGGAAGTCGGCGGCTTCGGCGGCGGTCCCGTCGACACGATGATCGTCATGGAGGAGATGGGCCGCGCGCTCGTCGTCGAGCCCTATCTCGAGACGGTCGTCATCGGCGCCGGGATCCTGAAACAGGCCGGCGGCGAAGCGGCGATGGCCGCGATCGGCGGCATCATCGAAGGCGAGGTGATCACCGCGTTCGCCTGGAGCGAGCCAGGCGCGCGCACCGACGCCGCCGACGTCTCGACCGGCGCGCGCCGCGATGGCGAGGGCTGGCGGCTCGATGGGCGCAAGTCCGTCGTCGTCGCCGCGCCCTATGCGACGCATCTCATCGTCACCGCCCGCACCTCGGGCGCGCGGCGCGATCGCGACGGCATCTCGCTGTTCCTCATCGATGCGAAGGCGACCGGCATCGTCATGCGCGACTACGCGACGGTGGACGGGCGGCGCGCGGCCGAGCTTGTCCTCGACAATGTCGTGGCCGGGCCGGAGTCGCTGCTCGGCCCCGAGGGCGGCGCGTTGCCGATCGTCGAGGCCGTGCTCGACGAGGCGCGCGTGGCGATCTGCGCCGAGGCGCTCGGCGTGATGAGCGAGCTGCAGCGCCAGACCGTCGACTACGTCGGCCAGCGCAAGCAATTCGGCGTGCCGATCGGCAAGTTCCAGGTGTTGCAGCACCGCCTCGTCGACATGTTCATGCAGGTCGAGCAGTCGGTCTCGATGACATATATGGCGACCCTCAAGCTGTCCGAGCCGGCGCCGCAGCGCATGAAGGCCGTCTCCGCCGCCAAGGCCTTCGTGTCGCGCGCCTGCCGGTTCGTCGGCCAGAACGCGGTGCAGACGCACGGTGGCATCGGTCTCACCGACGAGCTGGCGCTGAGCCATTACTTCAAGCGCGCCTCGATGATCGAGACCGAGTTCGGCACCTACGACTGGCACCTGGCACGCTACCAGACGCACGCCGGCTGACGCCACGCGGCGTGCCGGCGGACCGCCTGAGGCTTTCGTGGCGTCACCAATACCAAAGGACTGGTGGGATAGGCTTGTTTACACTAGGGCGCCGCCGTAATGAACTTGCTTGCCGGGCGGCGCGATAGCAACATCCGCTCCGTCAGTCATGTCGAGGCGGTAAATGGGCCGGCACGTTCCAATCGAACCAGATCACCTTCAGACCGCCACCGGCCGGAGCCGGGAGGATGCGATCCGCTGGGCGCGCGCGCTGATGGCGCGGGGCGTCCGGGTCGTGCGCCTGCAGAACGTCCGAAATGTTGCTTCCACCGCCCACGGTGGCGGCAAGCCGATCGAGATGGCGCCCCCGGACGGCCGGTAGCGTCAGCCCTCGAGCGCGGTCGCGAGCAGCTGCAGATCGGCCCAAGCCCGCCGCTTCTGCAATGGCTGGTTCAGGAGATAATCCGGCGAGAACGTCACGAGCGACCTCACCGTCGTCGCGTCGCCCTCGTATGTGAGC
Organism: uncultured Lichenihabitans sp.; assembly: GCA_965214415.1. Taxonomy (GTDB): domain Bacteria; phylum Pseudomonadota; class Alphaproteobacteria; order Rhizobiales; family Beijerinckiaceae; genus RH-AL1. Next base: position 2,281,565 of record CBDCBQ010000003.1, on the reverse strand, counting down.
CAACGCCCGCGCAGGCGGCTGATCGGCTCGCGGCTGTCGAGCAGCGGCTGCGCGGCCCGCTCGCCGAGGCACAGCAACACGGCGGGGGCGGCAAGCGCGATGTGCCTGCGGGCGAACGGCAGGCAGAGCGACAGCTCGAGCGGCGATGGCGGTCGCGCGCCCGGCGGCCGCCACGGGACCACGTTGGCGAGATAGACCTTGCCGCGATCGAGCCCGATCGCCCGCAGCATCGCGTCGAGCAGCTGCCCGCGCGGGCCGGCGAACGCCTCGCCCTGGCGCTCGTCGTCTGCCTCGGGCGCGCCGCCGACGATCATCAGCCGGGAGCCTGCCGTACCGCCGGCAAACACCATGCGCGAGGCGCTCGCCGCGAGGGTACAGCCGGGCAGGGTGGCCCAACGTGCCGACAGATCCTCGATGTCGACCGCCGCCGCCGCCAGCACCTGAGCCTCGCGGACGAGTGCCTCGGCCGAGCTCGGCACGGAATCGGGCGTACCCGCCCGCGGGGGTAGCGATCGTGGCGGCTGTGACGGCGCGTCGCGCGGCAATTGTGCGTCGCGCTGCAGCTGTGCGTCGCGCGGCGGGGGTGCCGCGGCCTGCGAAAGACGGAAGCGGTCGTGGCTGGCCTCGTCCACGGCCGCGTCGACGCCCATCGCCGCGTACCAGCGGAGAAGAGCCTCGAGCGCGTGACGCGTTTCGGGCGGATCGGCAACCGTGTTCATGAATGCAAGCGTAGCATCCCGGTCATTCGAATGGGAGCGGACAGGTTGCCCCTCGCCCGGCTTTTCGATAGGCCGACCCCATGGTGCTATCAGGAATTTGGAAAAATCGATGAGTGGAAGCGAGGCGGCGTTGGAGCCGCGCGAGAGCATGGATTTCGATGTGGTGATCGTCGGCGCGGGGCCGGCCGGTCTCGCCGCCGCGATCCGTCTCAAGCAGTTGGACGCGGATCTATCCGTCGTGGTCGTCGAAAAGGGTTCGGAGGTCGGCGCGCATATCCTCTCCGGCCTGGTGATGGACCCCAGCGCGCTCGACGCGCTCCTGCCGGATTGGCGTACCGACGACGAGCGGCCGCTGAAGACCGAGGTCAAGGAGGACCGCTTCTACTACCTGACCGCCAAGGGCGGCTTTCGGCTGCCGAACGTCCTCATGCCGAAGCTGATGAGCAACCACGGCAACTTCATCGGCTCGCTGTCGGACGTCGCCAAATACCTGGCCGCCAAGGCGGAGGCGCTCGGCGTCGAGATCTACCCGGGCTTCGCGGCGAACGAGGTCTTGCACGACGACGGCGACGCGATCGCCGGCATCGCCACGGGCGACATGGGGATCGGCAAGGACGGCAGGCCGACCGGCAATTTCTCGCGCGGCATGGAGCTGAAAGGCAAGTACACGTTGTTCGCCGAGGGTGCCCGCGGCTCGCTGACGAAGCAGGTCGTCCAGAAGTTCAAGCTGCACGAGGACGGCGAGCCGCAGAAATACGGCATCGGGCTGAAGGAGCTGTGGCAGGTGAAGCCGGAGCAGCACCATCCGGGGCTTGTCCAGCACTCGTTTGGCTGGCCACTTGATGCGTCGACGGGCGGCGGCTCGTTTCTCTACCATTACGGCGACAACCGCGTCGTCGTCGGGTTCGTGGTGCACCTGAACTACACGAACCCGACATTGTCGCCCTACGATGAGTTCCAGCGCTTCAAGCTGCATCCGATGATCGCGCCGACCTTCTCGGGCGCCGAGCGGCTCGCCTATGGCGCGCGCGCGATCACCGAGGGCGGCTGGCAATCGGTGCCGCGCCTCGCGGTGCCCGGCGGCGCGTTGATCGGTTGCGCGGCCGGCTTCGTCAACGTGCCGCGCATCAAGGGCTCGCACAACGCGATCTATTCCGGCATGCAGGCGGCGGAGGCGGCGATCGAGGCGCTCAAGGCGGGGCGCTCCCGCGACACGCTCGAGACGTATGCCAGGGGCTGGCGCGCGTCGCCGATCGGGCGCGATCTCGAGCCGGTGCGCAACGTCAAGCCGCTGTGGTCGCGCTACGGCACGGTCGGCGGCGTCATGCTCGGTGGCCTCGACATGTGGACGAACGCGCTCGCCGGCTTCTCGCTGTTCGGTACGCTGAAGCACGGCAAGGCGGACTACCAAACCTTGTCGCCGCTCTCCGCGGTGACCCCGATCGCCTATTCGAAGCCCGACGGCAAGCTCACCTTCGACAAGCCGTCCTCGGTCTATCTGTCGAGCACGACGCACGAGGAGAACCAGCCGCCGCATCTGCGGCTTGCCGATCCATCGATCCCGATCGACAAGAACCTGCCGGAGTACGGCGAGCCGGCGCGGCTTTATTGTCCCGCGGGCGTGTATGAGGTCGTCTATGCCGACGAGGCGGCGCGACGCGACCCGCGCTTCGTGATCAACGCGCAGAATTGCGTGCACTGCAAGACTTGCGATATCAAGGACCCGTCGCAAAACATCACCTGGGTGCCTCCGGAAGGTAGTGGGGGCCCTAACTATTCGGAGATGTAGCGCGGCTCGTCCTTCTCCCGCTTGCTGGAGAAGGTGCCGAGACGCAGTCGAGGCGGATGGGGGGACTCTCCGCTTGTCGTCATAAAGCAGGATGAGAGTCCCCTCATCCGACCCCGCTTCGCGGGGCCACCTTCTCCCGCGAGCGAGAGAAGGAGTACGCGAGGAACGCCAATGAAAGCCCTGCGCATCGACAAGACGGACACCGGCACCAAGGCCGAGATCGTCGACTTCGACGAGAAGGACCTGATGCCCGGCAACGTCACCGTGCGCGTCTCCCACTCGACCGTGAACTACAAGGACGGACTTGCCATCACCGGCAAGAACCCGGTCGTGCGCGTCTCGCCGATGATCGGCGGCATCGACTTCGCCGGCACGGTCGAGACCTCGGACGACCCCGGCTTCCGGCCCGGCGATGCCGTCGTCTGCAACGGCTGGGGCATGTCCGAGACGCACTTTGGTGGCTATGCCGAAAAGGCCCGCGTCAAGGGCGAGTGGCTGGTCAAGCTGCCGTCCGGCATCTCGGCGCATGACGCGATGGCGGTGGGTACGGCGGGCTACACCGCCGCGCTGTCGGTTTTGGCGCTGGAAGCGCACGGCGTGAAGCCGGCCGACGGGGCGGCGATCGTCACCGGCGCATCCGGCGGCGTCGGCGCCTTCGGGCTGATGCTGCTCGCCAAGGCCGGCTGGCACTGCATCGCCTCGACCGGCCGCCCGTCCGAGGCGGACTATCTGAAAGGTCTCGGCGCGGCGGAGATCATGGAGCGCGCGGAGCTGTCGGAAAAGGGCAAGCCGCTCGGCAAGGAGCGCTGGGCGGCCGGCGTCGACTCGGTCGGCTCGATGACGCTCGCCAATCTTCTCGCGCAAACGAAGCGACGCGGCGCCATCGCCGCGTGCGGCCTGGCCGGCGGCATGGACCTGCCGTCCTCGGTCGCACCGTTCATCTTGCGCGGTGTCGCGCTGCTTGGCATCGACAGCGTCTATTGCCCGCGCGAACTGCGCGAGCGGGCCTGGGCGCGGCTCGCCGCCGACCTCGACCGCGAGAAGATGCAGGCCGCGACCAAGACGATCGGCTTCGACGAGGTGATCGGCGCCGCGCATGACATCATCGACGGCAAGATCCGCGGCCGCGTCATCGTGACCATCGCCTGAGCCGGAACGTCGAGCCGCATCCGCAGCTTCGAGTCGCATCTTGCAAGGAGGACGCGATGGCGAAGAAGGCGGATGTCTCGAAGGGTGACGACGTCACCTACAAGTGGGGCAAGGGCACGGTCGAGGGCGAGGTGACCAAGGTCCACACCGACGATGTCGAGAAGACGATCAAGGGCAACAAGGTGAAGCGCGAGGCGTCCGAGTCGAAGCCCGCCGTCGAGATCAAGACGAGCAAGGGCGCCAAGGTTTTGAAGTCGACATCCGAGGTGAAGGTCAAGTAGGGCGTGGCGCGGCGGCGCGACGGAGGCGGTCGTTGATCGCGGCGCCGAGGCCGGCGTCGGGGATCGGCGCCACGGCGATGCGGTTTGGCGCCCGCGCGTCGAGCGTCCGCAGATAGCCGTAGAGACTGGCCGCCGCCTCGGCGAGATCGCCGCGTGGCGACAGGTCGAGCGCCGCGCCAGGCAAGGCGCCGCCGAGATCGAGGCCGATTTCCCCCGCGTCCAGCGCGATGGCGTCGAGACGCAACGCCGCGCGGGGCGCGTAATGCGAGGCCAGCATGCCCGGCGCGAGGATGCCGGGCCCGGCCTCGACGAGCGCATGGCCGAGCGCGGCTTCGATCGCCTCGCGAGCGATGCCGCCTGGCCGCAGCATCGCCGGGCCGTCGTCGTTCCCAATCCCTATGATCGTCGACTCGACGCCGACGGCGCAGCGGCCGCCGTCGAGCACCAGATCCACTGCCGTGCCGAGATCGGCCATCACATCGGCCGGGCTCGTCGGGCTCAGGCGGCCGGAGCGGTTGGCGGACGGCGCCGCGATCGGCCGGCCGACGGCGCGCAGGAGGTCGAGCGCCATCGGGTGGGCCGGCACGCGCAGGCCGATGCTGGCGAGACCGGCGCAGGCGAGGTCGCATACCGTGCCGCTGGCTCGGCGCGGCACGACGAGCGTCAGCGGCCCCGGCCAGAATCGCTCGGCGAGCCGCAACGCCGGCCCCGGCATCTCGCCCTCGGCTATCGCCATCGCGAGCGAGGCGACATGCGCGATCAGCGGGTTGAAGCGCGGCCGGCCCTTGGCGGCGAAGATCCGCGCGACGGCCTCGGGCGACGTCGCGTCGGCGCCGAGCCCGTAGACCGTTTCGGTCGGAAACGCGACGAGCCGTCCCACGCGCAAAAGGCGCGCGGCCTCGTCGATCAGATCACTGGTCATCCGGCATCGCAGCGCCGCGGCTCGCGGGAAGGGCGTCGAGCGCCATACCACACCGGCGAGCCGATGACAGACCGTCGGAGTGTGCGATCATCGCGGCATGAGCGATCTCGACCTTGGCGATCTCGATGCCTTCGCGGCGGTGGCCCGCGCGCGGAGCTTTCGGGGGGCGGCGGCGCCGCGCGGCGTGTCGCCGTCGTCGTTGAGCGACGCGGTGCGCCGGCTCGAGGCGCGGCTCGGCGTGCGACTGCTCAATCGCACCACGCGCAGCGTGACGCCGACCGAGGCCGGTGCCAGGTTGCTCGAGCGCCTCGTCCCGGCGCTCGGCGAAGTCGCGGCCGCGCTCGATGTCGTCAACACGTTTCGCGACAGCCCAACCGGCACGCTGCGCCTCAACGTGCCGGTGATCGTCGCGCGGTTCGTCCTGCCGCCGATCGTCGAGGCTTTCCTGACGTCGCACGCCGGCATCGTGATGGAGGTAGTGGCCGAGGACACGTTCGTCGACGTGCTGGCGGCAGGCTTTGACGCGGGCATCCGCTACGACGAGCGGCTCGAGCAGGACATGATCGCCGTGCCGATCGGCCCGCGCGTGCAGCGTTACGTCACCGCCGCCTCGCCGGCCTATCTCGCGGCCCAGGGCCATCCGGCGCACCCCAAGGACCTGCTCGGCCACGCCTGCATTCGCCATCGCTTCTCGAGCGGCGTCACGATCGAATGGGAGTTCCTGCGCGATGGCGAACTCTTGCGGGTGGCACCGAAGGGGCCGCTGGTCGCCACGACGACCGAGTTGGAGGTCGCGGCGGCCGTCGCGGGCCTCGGCATCGTCTCGACCTTCGAGGAGTTCCTGGCGCCCGACCTCGCCGCCGGCCGGCTCGTGCCGGTGCTGGAGGATTGGTGGCAGAGCTTTTCGGGGCCGTTTCTCTATTATGCCAGCCGCCGATTGATGCCGTCGCCACTGCGCGCGTTCGTCGATTTCATCAAGGCGCGGACGCCGTAGGGCCTACAGCGATGCCTGCGGCTTCGGTGCGCCCGCCTTCTTGATCGACGAGGTGCGGTCGGTCCGATCGGCCTCGGACGTGTCGCCCGGCTTGGTCTTGGCCTTCGCCACGGCCATCGTCTTGGCGGCCTTGCGCGCCGCCACCTTGACGACCGGAGAGACGGCCCTGCCGCTGGCCGGCTCGACGAGCCAGTCGGTCGCGCCGGAGGCGAGCGCCTCCGGCCGGCTCACGTCGGCGAGATGGGTGCCCGCGAAGGACGCGTTCTGGCCGCCGTCGGCGTAGATCGTGCGCATCGCCGGCGTGCCGGTCGAGACGAGCTTGGCGATCCGAGAGTCGTCGTCCGCCTGGCGCGCGGCGACCTCGCTCTGGATGCCGTCGTGCTGCAAGGCGGGGCAGGGGCTCGCGGGGTCCATATGGCTCGCCGGCGTCGTCGTGTTGAACACGTAGTGCCGCCCGCAGACTCCGACGTTCACGTCCTGCTTCGAGACCTCGAAATTGTCGGCGCCTTCCTTGAGCTGCGACCAGAAGCCGATGTTGGGGTCGTTGCGGTATTTGGCGAGGTTTTCCGCGTTCATCTTGAACGGGTAGGACTGCATCTGGATCGCCTGCTGGCCGCCGTTGAAGGCCTCGCGGGCGACGGCGTAAATCTGGTCGATCTGCTCGTCCGTCATCGAGAAGCAGCCGGCCGACGAGCAGGCGCCGTGCACGAAGATCGAGCCGCCGGAGGCGCCGTGCGCGCGATCATAGGCGTTCGGATAGCCGACGTTGAAGGACAGGTAGTACTCGGAGCGCGGGTTCATCTGGCCCGGCGTGATCTTGTAGAACCCTTCCGGCACCTGGCGGTCGCCCTCGGCCATCTTCGGGCCGAGCTGGCCCGACCAGCGGCACATCGGGAAGGTCTTCAAATGCGTGTAGCGGCCATCCGGCTTCATCTTCCAGATCTCGAACTCCGCCTCCTTCTTGTAGGTGCGGATCAAGACGGCGGAATTCTGGGCGACGCCCTTTTCCTGCATCAGCGCGGACATGCGCGCCGACAGCGGATGCGAGGCGCGCACGGAGCCGGCCATGCCTCCGAGATCGTCGACGGCGCCGCCCTCGTCGCAGGCGGCGAGCATCGCCGTGGAGCCCGCGATCAAGACGGCGGCGGCGATTCGGCGGAGAAAGGGGCGCGTGGAACTCATACGTGGCCAACTCTCGAAGTCGAGGCACGCGCGTCCGCATACCCGCACACCGGCCGTACCCAGCGAAGAAGGCGGCCGCAAGGCCACGACCTTCGGCGCGCTGGGTAAACGAAGCCTGAAGCGGCTTGCGAATGTACTTTTCGCGCGCGTGTTGCCGATCGGCACACCACCCCTTGCGTCAGCGCCAGCTCTCGTAGGTGTTGCGTTCGGCCAGGCATTGCCGACGCCCGACCGAGAAGACGGCGGCGCGGCCGAGCACGTGGGCATAGGGCTCGGTGGCGCCGAACAGGCTCATCACGGCGCGATCGAGCAGGTTGAGCCCGCCGGCGTAGGCGCCGAAGGCCGGCATCACGCAGCGCGTCGCGTTCGCCACGAAGCAGCGCCGGCGAACCGCGCCCGCCGTGCCGCCGACGATCGCGACCGGGTGCAGGTGGCCGGCGATCTCGCTGACGTCCGTCGTGGCGGACGGCTCGTGACAGAGCCGGATCGCGCCGAAGGCAAGCTCGGTGGCGTGATCGCCGTCGAGCGCGGCGGGCGGGGCAGGGTCGTGGTTGCCGGCGATCCACAGCCAGTCGCGGCCGACCTGCATCGCCCGCAGCGCCTGGACGTCGTGCGCCATCAGCCGGCCGGACGCGGCGCCGTCATGGAAGCTATCGCCCATCGCGATCACCCGCTTCGGATCGAGCCGCGCGATGACGGCGGCGAGCCGGGCCAGCGTCGCGCTGGTATCGTAGGGCGGCAGGAACACCCGCCGCGTCGCGAACGACGAGCCTTTTTCGAGATGGAGGTCGGCGACGAGCAGCAGGCGGTTCGCGGGGCAGAACAGCGCGCCGGAATGATCGGCGACGAAGGCGTGCCCGGCGAGCCGCAGCACCTTCTCCCCGCTCTCGATCCGTCCGGCGTGCGCGTTCATGCTCGCGTTAAAGCAGATTCGGGCAAGCTCGGCATCAAGCCAAAGCGAGTCGCTTCGCCGCGGTTCGCGGCAGGTGCGCAGGGAAAGAAAGTAGGAGGTTGGACAGAGACCCGCCCGGTCTCGTTAGGGCTGCTTCCTTCCGGACCTGACCCGGTTGGCGAGTGGAACGTCCACCGCCAACCTCCCGCCGCCTATGTGGACCAGGACCCGCGTTTGCGCAACCGGCAGCGGCACGGGTAGATCGCCCCGATCGGCGCGCGGCGGAGGGACGAGCTTGGAGCAGAAGGCGCGGGACGACGGCACCGACGACCTCTCGCTTGGCCTTGTCACGGTCTTCCTCCTGTCGGCGCTGGCCGGCGCGGTCGACGCGTGCGGCGTCACCATCCTGAAGGACCTGTTCGTCTCGTTCATGAGCGGCAACTCGACGTCGTTCGCGGTCGCCATCGGCCAGGGCGACCGCGCCAGGATGGTTCTTATCACGCCGATTCTCGTCACCTTCGTCGCCGGCGCGGCGGGCGGCACGATCATCGCGCTCATCATCGGCCGTCGTCACCTGCCGGTCGTGGTGCTGGCCGTCGCGCTCGTCCTCGCCGTGCCGATCGTCGCGCCGGCGGCCACCATCCTGGCGATGACCTTCGCGATGGGCGCCCTCAACGCGGCGATGAACAGGGCGGGCGCGGTCAGCGTCAGCGTCACCTACGTCACCGGCACGCTGGTCAAGGTCGGCGCGGGCCTCGGCCACTTGCTCTGCGGCAAGGCGAAGGACTGGACCTGGCTGGAGCAGGGCGTGCCGTGGCTCGGCCTGGTCGCCGGCGGCATCGCCGCGGCGGTCGGCCTCGCGCGTTTCGGGCACTGGACGATCGATGCGCTGCCGCTCGGGGCGCTGGCGATCGCGGTGGGCACCTGGCTCGCCGTGCCGGCGCGGGGTGCGGCGGCGTAGCGCGGCGCCAGCGGCCGTATGCGGCCATATGGCGTGCCGGCTTTCGGCGGCCCTCTCGCTACACGGGGCGCAGACCTTGGGGGATGCCCGCCGTGACGCTATGGTTCGTGCTAGCCCTGATCGTGGTTGTCGGTGCCCTTTCGGGCGCCGTCGTCATGTTTCGCCGAATGCCACCCGGCGTCGGCTCGGGCCGAGGCCCGCGTCACGATCGCAACAGGAAATCGCCGCGCCCCTGAGCCGCGCGGGCGTCACTTGATCAGCCCCACCGCCTCGCGGAATTTCGCGTGCTCGGCGGTGCCGAGCCATTCGAAGATCACCATTTCGGTCGTGACAATCTCGGCGCCGTGCCGCTCCATCCGGCGCACCGCCGTCTCGCAACTCTCCGGGCGGCGCGAGGAGATCGCGTCGCGCACGACATGGACGCGCCGGCCGCGCTCGAGCAGGCCGAGCACGGTCTGCAGCACGCAGATATGCGCCTCCACGCCGGCCACCACGATCGCATGGTCCGGACCGAGCCGATCCAAAAAGCCCTCCGCCGCGACGGCGCCGAAGCTCATCTTCTGGACGATCGCCTCGGCAGGCGCCGCCAGCTCGGGCACGGTGATCCCAAGCCCGCGCGAATATTGCTCGGTGTAGACGACCGGCACGCCGAGCATGGCCGCCGCGTCCGTCAGCTTGCGGGCGTGGGCCACGGCGGCCTCGCCCCGGTCGATCACCGGCATCAGCCGCGTCTGGAAATCGATCAGGACGAGCGTCGAGGTTTTCGGGTCGAGCAACGGCATGGGGTTCTCCGGCGGTGCCGTTTCGAGCATGGACACGGGCGCGCTTCAATGCCTCGTTGCAGTACGCGGGCGGCGTCCGGCAGGCCGTCAGCCGCGTGCGTTCGCCAAAACCTAGCTTCGCGCTATATCGCTCGGAGAACGAGGCGACCAAAACCATGCATCCAAACACCACGCTCGTGCGCGAGGACAATGCCGGGATCGTCACGCTGACGATGAACCGGCCGAACCAGTACAATGCGATGTCGGAGGCCTTGCTTGCCGAGCTGGCCGATGCCTTCGCCGCGCTTGCGCACGACGACAGCGTGCGCTGCGTGGTGCTGGCTGGCGCCGGCAAGGCGTTCTGCGCCGGGCACGACCTGCGCGAGATGCGCGGCCGGCCGGAGCTCGCCTACTACCGCGATCTCTTCGCGCGCTGCTCCGGCGTGATGCAGGCGATCCAGACTCTTCAAGTGCCGGTGATCGCCCGGGTGCACGGGCTCGCCACGGCCGCGGGCTGCCAGCTCGTCGCCGCCTGCGACCTCGCGATCGCGGCCGAGTCCGCGCGCTTCGCCGTCTCCGGCATCAACCTCGGCCTGTTCTGCGCCACCCCCTCGGTCGCGCTGTCGCGCAACGTGCCGGCCAAGCGCGCCTTCGACATGCTGATGACCGGCCGCTTCGTCGATGGCGCGACCGCGGTCGAGTACGGGCTCGTCAACGAGGTGGTGCCGGACGCCGAACTCGATGCCGCCGTGGCGCGCAAGACGACGACCATCGCCGCCAAGACGCCGGGCGCCGTGCGCACCGGCAAGGCGATGTTCTACAAGCAGCGCGAGCTGGCGCTCGCCGACGCCTACGCGCTCGCCGGCGAGGCGATGGCGCAAAACATGATGGACGAGGACACGAGCGAGGGCATCGACGCGTTCCTGGAGAAGCGCGCGCCGAGCTGGGCGCGACGCGAGGGGTGAGCGCGGGGCAAATCCTCCCCCGCTTCGCGGAGGAGGATACACGCCCACCTTGCCGCCGCCCGCACCCTCGCTAGGATGCCCCCGACGCGGGCGCGAGACCCGCGCGCGGAGGCAGGCGATGGCGAAGGCAAATCCATATCGCGAAGGGCTCGACAAGTGCGCGGCGAACCACGCCATGCTGTCGCCGCTCAGCTTCCTGCAACGCTCGGCCGAGGTCTACCCCGACCGCATCGCGATCATCCACGGCGAGGTGCGGCACACCTGGGCGGAGACGTATGCGCGCTGCCGGCGCCTCGCCTCGGCGCTGCGACAGCTCGGCATCGGCGAAGGCGACACGGTCGCGACGCTGCTGCCGAACACGCCGGCGATGGGCGAGGCGCATTTCGGCGTGCCGATGGCCGGCGCCGTGCTCAACACGATCAACATCCGTCTCGCCGCCGAGGAGATCGCCTTCATCCTCGGCCATGGCGGCGCCGAGGTGCTGCTCGTCGATCCCGAGTTTCGCGATGTCGCGGCGCGCGCGCTCGAGACGATGGAGGGCGACAAGCCCCGCGTGATCGACGTCGCGGATGCCGCCTATCCCGAGGCCGAGCCGCTCGGCGACGAGGGCTACGAGGCCTTCCTCGAGAAGGGTGATCCGGACTACGAGTGGCAGCTGCCGGGCGACGAGTGGGACGCGATCGCGCTCGGCTACACGTCGGGCACCACCGGCAACCCCAAAGGTGTGGTCACCCACCATCGAGGTGCCTACCTCAACGCGGTGAGCAACGTGCTCGCCTGGGGCGTCCCATCGTTTGCCGTCTACCTTTGGACGCTGCCGATGTTCCATTGCAACGGCTGGTGCTTTCCGTGGACGATGGCCGCCGTGTCCGGCACCAATGTCTGCCTGCGCCGGGTCGAGGCGAGGGCGATCTGGGACGCGATCCGCGACCATGGCGTCACCCACTACTGCGGCGCGCCGATCGTGCATGCGACGATCGCCGAGGCGCCGGACGCCATGCGGGCCGGCGTCGATCGCCAGGTGAAGGCGCTCGTCGCCGGCGCCGCGCCGCCATCGGCGATGATCGCCGCGATGGAGCGCATCGGCTTCGATCTCACCCACGTCTATGGTTTGACGGAAACCTATGGCCCGGCCACCGTCTGCGCCAAGCATCCCGAGTGGGACGACATGCCGCTCGAGGCGCGCGTCGCGCGCAATTCCCGCCAGGGCGTGCGCTACCCCCTACAGGAGGCGGTGACCGTGCTCGACCCCGAGACGATGGCGCCCGTGCCGCGCGACGGCAAGACCGTCGGCGAGATCATGTTTCGCGGCAACATCGTGATGAAAGGCTACTTCAAGAACGAGCGGGCGACGGCGGAGGCCTTCGCCGGCGGCTGGTTCCACTCCGGCGATCTCGCGGTGATGCAGGAGGACGGCTACTTCAAGATCCAGGATCGCTCGAAGGACGTGATCATCTCCGGCGGCGAGAACGTCTCCTCGCTCGAGGTCGAGGACATCCTGCACAACCATCCGGGCGTGAAGGCCGCGGTGGTGATCGCGATGCCGGACGAGAAATGGGGCGAGGTGCCGGTCGCCTTCGTCGAGCCGCGCGATGGCGCGAGCCCGACCGAGGCCGAGCTGATCGCCCATTGCAAGGCGCATCTCGCGAAATACAAGGCGCCGAAGAAGGTGATCTTCGAGCCGCTCGCGCGCACCTCCACAGGAAAGATCCAGAAATTCGCGATGCGCCAGCGCCTGAAGGAGATCCTGGCGGGGTAGGGCGTGTTAACCTTACTTCTTCACGAAACTTTAAGCATCTCGTGTCGCGCCTCCCGTGCGCGTGCTCAATGCTCGCGACCGATCCGGTACCTTTGCGCCGGGCGCCCGGTCGGAGCCCGGACATGCCTCCATCGAGCCCTTCCGCGAACGAGACGGCGAGCCTGTTCCGGCTCGTGTCCGGACGCGCCGGTGCCCTCGTCGCGCTCAACAGCCAAGGGCACGGCACGCCGGTCTACTGCATTCATTCGGTGGCGGGCGACATCGAGGGGTTCGATCGCCTCGCCCGGGCGCTCGGGCCGGAGCAGCGCTTCTATGGCATCCAGGTGCCGAAGGCGCGGATGACGCCCGCGCATGCCCAATCTGTCGAGTCGATCGCCGCGTCCTATGTGACGACGATCGATGCCTCTCAGCCGACCGGCGCGCTCGTCCTGGCCGGGTTCTCGGCGGGCGCGATCATCGCGCTCGAGGCCGCGCGGCGTCTGCGCGCGATGGGCCGCGACGTGCCGCTGCTCGTCGCGCTCGATGGGGCGCCGAGCAACTCGGGCGCCGAATGGCGCCGACGCGACCCGCGCTACCTCCTCGCCCTCGCGCGCAACCTGCCGCGCTGGATCGGCGCCGAGGATCGCCGGGACTGGTCGCCGCGCGGCCTGTCGCAGCGACTGGTCAACCGTTTCGTCTTCGCGCCGGGCAAGGCGGTGGTCGCGACGTCGGACGCGCAGACCTTGCATCTCGACACGGTCTCGCGCCTCATCGACCGGCCCGAGTGGCAGGGCGAGCAGCGCGCCTTCATCCGCGCCATGTTCAACGCGATGGCGGTCTACGTGCCGACACCTTACGATGGCCGGGTCGTGCTGTACGAGACGCAGGCGCAGCCGCTGACGCACCTGCTCCAGCTCGGCACCGTCTGGGCGGCTCTGGCGCGCGACCTCGAGATCGTGCCGCTGCCAGGCAAGCACCCGGCCTTCTTCCGCGGCCCGCGGACGATCGACGCGGTGGCCGCGCATCTCGCGCCGCGCCTCGCCGAGGTGCGTTGGGCGCGACCCTTCGAGAGGGACGCCCGCCAAGCCTCGTGAGCCAAGCCTCGTGAGCCAAGCCTCGTGAGCCAAGCCTCGTGAGCCAAGCCTCGTGAGCCAAGCCTCGTGAGCCAAGCCTCGTGAGCGATGTCGTGATTGGCGCAGCGCGGGACGGCTTGACCGCGGTGGGCGGTCTCCGTCAACTGCGGCGCGACCGAACGGAGGCCTCGCATGACAAGTCGGATCATCGCCGTCGATCCCTTCGACCTGATCGTCTTCGGCGGCACCGGCGATCTCGCCTACCGCAAGCTGTTCCCGTCGTTGTTCATGCGCGACATCGACGGGCAGATCACGGATCCGACCCGAATCGTCGGCCTGTCGCGACAGGACTTCACCGACTCGACCTTTCGCAACGCGGTGGAGGCGGCGCTGAAGACCTACGTGCCGGCGGAGCGGCTGACGCCGGCGGCGCTCGATCGCTTCCTCGGCCGCCTGCGCTACGTCCGTCTCGACGCCACCGCCGACGCCGGCTGGGACAGCCTCAAAAAACTCATCGCCGACGGGCTCGACCGGGTCCGCGCCTTCTACCTCGCGACCGCGCCGGAGCTGTTCGATCCGATCACCCACAAGCTCGCCGCGCATGGGCTGCTGACGCCGAAGACCCGCGTCGTGCTGGAGAAGCCGCTCGGCAAGGATCTCAAGTCGGCGCAGGCGATCAACGCCGCAGTCGGCGAGGTGCTGGACGAGAAGCAGATCTACCGGATCGACCATTATCTCGGGAAGGAGACGGTGCAGAACCTGATGGCGCTGCGCTTCGCCAACCTGCTGTTCGAGCCGGTGTGGAACAAGGCGCATGTCGACCACGTGCAGATCACGGTGGCCGAGACGGTGGGCGTCGAGGGGCGCGGCGGCTATTACGACACGGCCGGCGCGCTGCGCGACATGCTGCAGAACCACATGCTGCAGCTGCTCTGCCTGGTCGCGATGGAGCCGCCCTCCGCCATGGAGGCGGACGCGCTACGCGACGAGAAGCTCAAGGTGCTGCGCGCGCTCGGCCCGATCGACGACAGCAACGTGCGCGCGCTGACGGTGCGCGGCCAGTACAAGGCGGGCGTCGCCAACGGCAAGCCGGCGCCAGGCTATCTCGAGGAGCTGCCGGGCAAGAGCGAGAGCGCCACCGAGACGTTCGTCGCGCTGAAGGCGACGGTGCGAACGTGGCGCTGGGCCGGCGTGCCGTTCTATCTGCGCACCGGCAAGCGCTTGCCCGCCCGCGTCTCCGAGATCGTCATCCAGTTTCGCGAGGTGCCGCTGTCGATCTTCGGGCCGGCGAGTGGCAGCCTCAACGCCAATCAGCTGGTCATCCGTTTGCAACCCGACGAGGGCGTGAAGCTCTACCTGATGATCAAGGACCCCGGCCCCGGTGGCATGCGCTTCCGCGAGGAATCGCTCAATCTCTCGTTCGCCGAGACCTTCAAGGGCCCCAACCCCGACGCTTACGAGCGCCTGCTGATGGACGTGATCCGCGGCTCGCAGCAGCTCTTCATGCGCCGCGACGAGGTCGAAGCCGCCTGGACCTGGGCCGACCCAATTCTGGAAGCCTGGTCGCGCTCGAGCCAGCCGATGTCGACCTACTCGGCCGGCGTTTGGGGCCCGTCGGCCGCGGTGGCGCTGATCGAGCGCGACGGCCGCACCTGGCACGAGGCCCCGGGGATGTGAGGGACTCCACCTTCTCCCGCGCTTCGCGCCACCTTCTCCCGCAAGGGGAGAAGGGAGAGCGCCGCCGCAGCTAAGCTCGAGACCTCGTCGTCGCGCTTCGCGCCAGCCATTATCCAATATGCCCGTGGTGCTCGCTGCCGATGTCGAGCACCGTCTTCGTCTTGACGGTGGCATCCGTGCCCAACGTGTAGACGATCGGCACGCCGGTTGCGATCTCGACGGTCGTGATCTCGGTCGGGTCGAGGCCGTCGAGCACCATGATCAGCGCGCGCAGACTGTTGCCGTGCGCGGTCACGAGAACGCGCTCGCCGCGCAGGACGCAGGGCAGGATCGACTTGCAATAGAACGGGACGACGCGGGCGACGGTGTCGCGCAGGCTCTCGCCGCCGGGCGGGCGCGTGTCGTAGGAGCGGCGCCAGACGTGGACCTGCTCCTCGCCCCATTTGGCGCGCGCCTCGTCCTTGTTGAGGCCCGACAGGTCGCCGTAGTCGCGCTCGCGCAGCGCGCCGTTGGTGGTCGTCGGCAGGTCGAGCTGGTCGAGCGCGGTCAGCGCCGTCGTCATCGTCGCCTGGGCGCGCTTGAGATCGGAGACGAAGCCGCGGTCGAAGTGCAGGCCGTGTTCCTTGAGGGCCTCGCCGGCGGCCTCGGCCTCCTCGACGCCGAGCGGCGTCAGGCCGGGGTCGCGCCAGCCGGTGAAGAGGTTCTTCATGTTCCATTCGCTCTGCCCGTGGCGCAGCAGAACCAGCGTGTGATCCATCGAGCTTGTCCCCTGGGAAGACGCGGTCACGCGGCGAGGCCGAGCACGTCGGCCATTGTGTAGAGCCCGGGCTTGCGCGTGCGCGCCCACAACGCCGCCGTGAGGGCGCCGCGGGCGAAGATGGCGCGATCCTCCGCCTTGTGCGACAGCTCGATGCGTTCGCCGGGGCCGGCGAACACGACGCTGTGGTCGCCGACGACGGTGCCGCCGCGCAGCGCCGCGAAGCCGATCGCGCCGGTGTCGCGCTTGCCCGTGACGCCGTCGCGGCCGCGCACGGCGTGCTCGGCGAGGCCGACCCCGAGCCCCGCCGCGGCCGCCTCGCCGAGCATCAGCGCGGTGCCCGAGGGTGCGTCGACCTTCATGCGATGATGCATCTCGACGATCTCGATATCGAACGCCTCGCCGAGCGCGGCGGCGGCCTGGCGCACCAGGCCGGCGAGCAGGTTGACGCCGAGGCTCATGTTGCCGGAGCGCACGATCGTCGCGTGCTGCGACGCCGCCTCGATCGCCGCCAGGTGCGCGGGCGCGAAGCCGGTCGTGCCGATGACGTGCACGATACGCGCCTGCGCGGCCAGCGCGGCCAGCTCGACGCTCGTCTCGGGCGTCGAGAAGTCGATGATGCCCTCGGCCTCGACGACGAGCGGCAGCGCGTCGTCCGTGACGCGAATGCCGCGGTGCTGGCACCCGGCGATGATCCCGGCGTCCTCGCCGAGCGCCGACGAGCCCGCGTGCTCCAGGGCCCCGGAGAGAGTGGCGCCGTCGGTCTCCTCGATCAGGCGGACGATGGTCCGACCCATCCGGCCGCCCGCGCCGACAACAACTAGCCGCATGTCCGCCATCATGATCCCCGCGAAGGCGTCCTCTATAAAACCGTCGCCGCGGAAGCGAAAGCCGTGGCGGTCCCGGTCTGTCGAGGACGATCCGCTATCGTTGCGTCAGCAGGATGCTTGCCATCTCGCGGATGTTCGGCAACCTGATCGAGAACGCGGTATGGTCGCGAGGATCGATCGTCCGCTTGCCGCCCAGACACCGCGTTCGCTGGCGTGAGATCATGGCCACGTTTTCTCGGCCAGGCAGGCGCGTAGGCTTCGAGTTGTTCGCCGCTTTTGCCAGAAGACAGTGTCGCCCGGTCCGACTGTTATGCCGAGCTGCCCAAGCGTCGTATGCTTTGAGTGAGAGAGACCCGTTGAATTCCCACGGTGATTCTTTCGCCGTATTCGTGACCAAACCGATGAGCGCCTAATGTCACAACTTCCCGTTGATATCGTCATGATCGAGGATGACCCTGGCCACGCGCGGCTCATCGAGAAGAACATCCGGCGCGCGGGCGTCAACAACCGCATCATCCACTTCGAGAGCGGCACGGCGGCATTGCGGCATCTCTTTGATCCCGCGGTCCGCGAGAACGGACCGATGCTGGTGCTGCTCGATCTCAATTTGCCGGACATGAGCGGGACCGACATTCTCGAGAAGATCAAGGCGGATGACTGCTTGAAGAAAGCGCCCGTTGTGATCCTGACGACCACCGACGATCAGCGCGAGATCCAGCGCTGCTACGCGCTCGGCTGCAACGTTTACATCACCAAACCAGTCGAATACGAGACGTTCGCGACCGCGATCCGCCAGCTCGGCCTGTTCATCTCGATCATGCAAATGCCGGAGCAGGCGTGACCGAGCAGCCCGGCGCGATAAGGCTCCTCTACATCGACGACGATGCCGCGCTGCGTCGTCTGGTGCAGCGGGCCTTGACGCGCCAGGGCTACGAGGTCGTGCTCGCCGACGGCGGCGCGGAAGGGCTCGACCTTCTCGCTCGCGAGCGGTTCGACGTGATCGCGCTCGATCATTTCATGCCGGGCAAGGAAGGTCTCGAGGTCCTCGCCGAGATCAGCCCGATGGCCGATCACCCGCCGGTCGTCTACGTGAGCGGCAGCGACGAGGGGCGGATCGCCATCGCGGCCTTGAAGGCCGGCGCCTCCGACTACGTCATCAAGGATGTCGGCGGCGTCTTCATGGAGCTGTTGCAGAACGCCATCGAAGGCGCCGTCGCGCAGAACCGGTTGCGCCACCAGAAGATCGAGGCCGAGCGCGAGATGCGCGAGGCTCGCGAGCGTGCCGAGGCGATGCTGCGCGAGGTCAACCATCGGGTCGCCAACTCGCTCGCGCTTGTCGGGTCGTTCGTCTTCCTGCAGCAAAAGCAGCTCGGTCCCGACAACGCGGAGGCGCGCGCGGCGCTCGCGGATGTCCAGGTCCGGGTCGGCGCGATCGCGCAGATCCATCGCCGGCTCTACACGTCCGACGATATCAGCGTCATCGCGATGGACGCCTACCTCCAGGGGTTGGTCGAGGAGCTGGGTCTGGCGATGACCGCTCAGGGGACCACGCACCCGATCAAGCTCGATGCCGAACCGGTCCAGATGGCGACGGACCAGGCGATCTCGCTCGGCGTGATCGTCGCCGAACTCGTGACCAACGCCTACAAGTACGCCTATCCGCAAGGTGAGCCGGGCGAGATCAGGGTCTTGCTGCGCCGCGAGGCGGAGATGCTTTCCCTCGTCGTCGAGGACGATGGCGTCGGCATTCCCGTCGGGCAGCAACCGAAGGGCACGGGGCTCGGCACACGAATCGTGCGGGCGATGGTGTCGAGCCTCAAGGCAAACCAGCGCGATGATCCCACGCATCGCGGCACGCGGGTCGTGATGTCGATCCCGACGACGTTGCCGGCGTGAAGACGACGTTGCCGGCGTGAAGACGACGTTGCCGGCGTGAAGACGACGTTGCCGGCGTGAAGACGACGTTGCCGGCGTGAAGAAGGCGCTGGCCCGAAGGCCGACGCCTTTTGCGATGTTGGTTCTGAAAGGCTTAGGCGGCCTCGCCGACGACACCGCCCTCGGGCTCTTCGGACTCGCTGCCCTCGTCCTGCTCGGCCTCGTCGCCCTTGACGCGGCGCGGGCCCTTCTGGAGCTGCGTGTCGATCACCTTGAGCGCCTCGGTGTCGGTCAGCTTCTGCACGACGGACAGTTCGCGCGCCATGCGGTCGAGCGCCGCCTCGTAGAGCTGGCGCTCCGAGTAGGACTGCTCCGGCTGCGCGTCGGAGCGATAGAGATCGCGCACGACCTCGGCGATCGCGACGAGATCACCCGAGTTGATCTTCGCCTCGTACTCCTGCGCGCGACGCGACCACATGGTACGCTTGATGCGCGCGCGGCCGGTCAACGTGTCGAGCGCGCGCTTCATCACGGCGGCGTCGGCGAGCTTGCGCATGCCCACGCTCGCGGCCTTCGGCAGCGGCACCTTCAGGATCATCTTGTCCTTGATGAAGCTGATCACGAACAGCTCGAGCTTGTAGCCAGCGACCTCCTGCTCCTCGACGGCGACAATCTCGCCGACGCCGTGCGCCGGATAA
Source organism: uncultured Lichenihabitans sp. (assembly GCA_965214415.1). Classification (GTDB taxonomy): domain Bacteria; phylum Pseudomonadota; class Alphaproteobacteria; order Rhizobiales; family Beijerinckiaceae; genus RH-AL1. The sequence goes on along the minus strand of CBDCBQ010000003.1, from coordinate 2,262,302 downwards.
ACGATGAACTCGCCCGTCTTGAAGGACTGCGCTTTCGCTCCCGGCACCTTCGCAGGCCGGGCGATCGCCATCGGCGAGGGGCCGCGGGCGCCGAACCCCTGTCGCTGCGGTACGACGGACGCCGGGATAGGCGCGGGCGCCGCCACCGGTGCCTCCGGCGTCACGGCGACTGGAGTCTCTTCAACGACTGTCTTCGCGTCAATTTGCGCCACCTCGACCCCACCTTTCGAAGTATCGATATCATTGCTGACCGCGGAAACCGGCTTGACCGGCGGCGACATCTTCTTGCGCGCCGCGACGAACGCAGCCGCCACATGACGCGTAGCAGCCGACTTCCCCGTCGCCGATTTGGCGCTCCCCGATTTCGCGGCCGCAGAATTCGAAGTCGTCGAGGTCGCGCCAGCCTTCGCGGCCTTGCTGGGCTCGATCGGCGCCGTGTCCGCGGCGTTCTTTTTCGTTGGCATTTTCGCCTTTCGCTCGATGTTGACGGCTGCCGCCTTTGGCGCCGTCTTGGGGTTTGAAGTCTTAAGGTTTGAAGTCTTCGGGTTTGGAGTCTCGGGGTTGGAAGTCTCGGGGTTGCGAGTCTTGGAATTAGATGCGTTCGGTGCCGCATCGCGCGCGGGCTGCAGCCTCGCCGAGGCCGTGGTGCTTGCGGAAACTTCCGCCGCGCGACGTGCGCTCGGCTCGGCAGCCGCCGTCGGCTTAGCCGCGAGCATTTCCGTCGAGGCACTCGGGCTACGGTGCGCGGAGCTTGTCGCGGTTTTGGCGGCCGTGCGGACTGCCGCCGTCTTCGACGACGCCTTGCCGAGCGCAACCGTCGTCCGCGCGACGTCTCCCGCCGGACTGCCCGCGGCGGCCGTTCGGCTGGAGGAGGTCGATTTAAGCTTGGCGCGGTCGTCGCGAGCGGCTACATCGTTGCGGGCACGAGTTGACGCGACCTGCGCCGACCTATCTGTCGTGTCGGCGGCTGCGGCCGGATTGGCTTTAAGCGTGCCGGACTTCGAACTGGCGAGTTCTCGCTTGGCGGAGTTGCCTGCGAGGGTAGAGGTGCGGGTCTTGTCGCGGCCGGCCGGCTCGCGCGGGGTCGGCGCGGCCTTGTGTTTGTTCGGCGCCATGGATCGCGTAACTCCTGATCGGCAAAGCGCCCATGACGTCGACCGGCATCTGCGCGAGACCGCAGATCACCGGCAACATAGCCGCCGAAATGGCTACGCCGTCGTTGACCACAAGACCGACAAGTCATGCCTCACAGCCCCGCATCAAGCGGGCGCTGATCAATGCCGGGCGGCAGGCAAATGTCGACTGTTAACGATTGGATATCACACGAATAGCTGAAAATCAATGAAAACCGGGAGTTGTCCCTCCCGGCATGGAACCAATAGTTAACGGCCTCGCGCCTGGGCGCGAGGCATCTGAATCAATGTTGATCTAATCGGTCAGTCGCCCTCGCCCGGGTTGGCGGAGAACTGCGCAAGCTTGCCCTCCTGCCCGTCCATCGCCTTGGCATCCGGCAGCGGCTCCCTCTTCTTGGTGAGGTTCGGCCAGCTTTTCGCCATGTCGAGGTTGAGCTTCAACCAATCGTCGAGGCCTTTGCCGGTGTCGGGCTTGATCGCCTCCGCCGGACACTCGGGCTCGCAGACGCCGCAATCGATGCACTCGTCGGGGTGGATGACGAGCATGTTCTCGCCTTCGTAGAAACAGTCCACCGGGCACACCTCGACGCAATCGGTGTACTTGCACTTGATGCAATTCTCGACGACCACATAGGTCATGGGCTGGTCCTTCCGGCTTCGCGCCGCCGCCGGGTGCGGTGTCGGTGAACGTGTTTAAGACGCTCGCGCTTGCTAGTCGCTCTCATGCCCCATGGCAAGCATAGGGCAGGCGCGGGAGGAAGGGTCAGGCGCCCAGCGCTCGACCCTCCGTCAATTCCTCGAACAGCAGTTGCGCTTCCTTGAAGGGGCCGCGCCGGATGCCGATAGCGACGACTTTCAGGACGCGCACCTCGCGATCGAGGGCAAGCGTCAGAACGTCGCCGATGCCGAGAAGCTTGGCGGCCGACGTCGCGCGCTGCCCATTGACCCGGACGTGGCCGGCTTCCACGAGGCGTATCGCCAAGCTGCGGCTCTTCACCACCCTCGCGTACCAAATCCACTTGTCCAATCGCTGTCGATCGAGATCCATCGCACCTTTCGCGGGCAGGGAGTGTTTCTCTCGACCGTGCTACTGTCGCCGTCGTTTCCGCACGAGAGCACGAACCCGCACGAACAAGGCCTTCGCCTTGCGTCGCACCGCCCGCCACGCCGCTTCCGAGCTGAAAACGCGGTCGAACCGACCGGGTTCGAGGGGCTGAAGGTCGAGCACGATGTCGACGACCGCCATACGCTCGCACCAGAGGCGGTCGATCATCGGGTGGTCCGGCGCGGCGCAGGAGTCGGTGACGGCCACGTCCGCGTCGGCGAGCTGCCTATCCGTGATCTCGAGCGCGAGCTGAACGCCGGGGGACAGCGGCGCGTAGTCCTCGTCGAACGTGGTTTTCCAGAAGTGGGCACGGTCGCCGGCCGTGATGACGATGCCCATGGCCACCGGTCGCCCATCGAGTTCGATGGAGTCGATGCGGCATTTCCCCTCGTGCGCCAGCAGTCGGGTCATGGTCCGGGTGAAGGTCGCGAGCGAGGGATCGGTCAGCAGCGCGCCGCTACGACCTTTCCAGCCGCCGTGCTCGAGGGCGAGAAACCGCTCCGTGGCGTTGCGGACCTCGGCCGGCGTCCGCGCGCTTACAAACGTGCGTGCGCCGAGATCCGCCAGACGGTGACGCTGGCGACGCGCCTCCTTGCGCCGCTTGGCTGATCGAAAGCTGGCGGCCGCCGTTCGTCCCTCGGCGCGGCGCAGGATCGCCCGTCGTCGTTCTTCGAGGACGTGAAGGCGCGGACTCATGCCGCCCGCGACCAGGAGGCGGAAGAACGCGCCGTCGCGCGGCAGGCTCGTCAGGGCCAGTGCCGCCTTCGTCGAGTCGGCGCCGAGCCATTCAAGAATGGCCGTCCAGGCCTCGAGCGCCCGGTCACGATCGAGAAGCGGGACGCCGAGACAGACCTGCTCGTTGGCATAGCCGCGGACGACACGATCGAGGAGAAAGCCGCGCTGGATCGGCAGAAGGGCGACGAGCCGCCCGAACGAGGCCTCGTCGCTCTCCTCCCACGCCAGCAGGAACCCGCCACGGCGGCCGGTTCCGACGTGCTGCGCCAGCGGCAGCGCGAAAGCCGGATCCAGGAAGATGTTCGGCTCGAGTGCACGATCCGCGAGGTCGGCCCACGCTGCCTGGTAGGTCAGGACGGCGCGCAGCTCCGCGCGCTCGACGACGATCCGGCGGGGCGCGTGGGCGACGGGGTCGCAGGGGTGCCATATGTCGCCATCTTCGAGCGGCGCCGCGTCGGCGACCCTGGCGTGCGATGCGTCCAAAACGATCCGCCTTAAAGGTCCGCCTGGGTCGAAAGGGGACAAGTCAGGCCTTGCATGTCCAGGCACGACGGCTTGGCAACAAGATGCAGGCCATCGGATTACGCTTCGTTCTCGTTCGACGGCTCGTGTTCAGCCTTGGTGAACAAAAAGTGAAGAAGACGTCAGGCGAGAAGGCCGCCGGGTGTTGGCGCGAGCGGGTTCTCCCTGCTCAGGTCAGGCCGGTCGATCGCTGGACGGCCCGCGGCCGCCGCCCAAAGGCTCTCGACAAAGGCTTGATCGAGATCCTGCACGATGAACACCATGCGGGTCGCGCGATCGGCGTCGGGCCAGGCGTCGAGCCGGGTCGTCGGGTGCGCCACGTGCTGGACCGCATGCGCCACGGCGGGCCGGCTCGGGTCGTCGCTCAGCGCGACAAGCCCCTTGAAGCGCAGCAGCCGCGCGCCGTGCGCCGAAATCAGCAGCTCGAGGAACAATGCCAGCGCCATCGGCGGCACCGGCTCCGGGTCGCGCACGCTGAAGGCGCGGATGCGGGCGTCATGTCGGTTCACGTCATGTCGGTTCACATCGTGATGATGGCCGCGGTGATGGTCGTTGGCCGAGGGCCGGGCTTCGGCCGCGAGCCAGGCTGCCGCATCGGAGCCGCGCAGGGCTGGGTCGTAGGACGGCCCCGCCAACAACGCGGCCGCATCCGCCTCATGAGACAATAGGAGCGGCGCGCCCGGGTTGAGCGCGCGCAGCCGCGCCCGCAAAGCATCCGTCGCGGGCGCGATATCGGCCTTGGTGAGGACCAGGCGGTCGGCCATCGCCACCTGCTTTACGGCCTCGATGTGCCGATCGAGCGTTGCATCGCCGAGGACCGCATCGACGACCGTCACCACGGCCTGCAGCCGAAAGCGGAGCCGCAGATAGGGGTGCGCCATGATCGTGTGCAGTACCGGGGCAGGGTCGGCCAGTCCCGTCGCCTCGATGAGGACGCGTTGGAATGGCGTGATGCGGCCGTTGTCGCGCCGCCGCAGCGCATCCTCGAGCGTCGAGACGAGATCGCCGCGGATCGTGCAGCAGAGGCAGCCGGACGCCATCACCAGCATGTCGCCATCGACCCGCTCGACGAGATGATGGTCGAGGCCGACCGACCCGAACTCGTTGATGAGGACGAGCGTATCCGCGAGCGCGGGGTCGTGCAGCAGGCGGTTCAGAAGGGTCGTCTTGCCGGCGCCGAGAAAGCCGGTGACGATCGCCAGCTCGAACGGCGGCGGCGGACGTTTCGCTTCGGGTCGCCCCGCGGGCGCCGGGCTTCCGGACGGCCCACTCCCTTGCGTGTCAGTTGCTGGCATTGACCTTGGGCTTCGGCTTCGCGCCGGCGGCCTTCTTGGGTTCGGGCTTCTTCGCGACGATTTTCTTCACGTCGGGCTTCTTCACGTCGGGCTGCTTGGCGGCCGCCCTTGTCGGCGGTTTTGCCACACCCTTGGCCGCACCCTTGGTGGTCGGCTTTGCCTTGACGGCCTCGTCGCCGTCGCCGATCGCCCGCGGTTTGCCAGCTAGCGGCTTACGGGCGTGCGCGGTGCCACGACGTGTCGCCGGCACGGGCTTTTCGACCGGCGCCCTGGCGGCGGGTTTGGCAACATCCTCGTCGCCCTCGACGCCGGCGATGATTTTGGTCTTGGGCGCTTCGGCGGCGGCCTTCATCCCGACGCGGCCGCGACCGGGGGCGCGCGCCAGGCGGCCGCGACGGCCGCGCAGAGGCAGGGCCGACGGATCGATCGCGAGCGGCGTGGTGCCGAGCGCGCGGAGCGCCGGCCCGGCGGGAGCCGCGGCATAGGCCTCGGCGGTCACGGGCGGCGTTTCGGTGCCGATCGGCGTATGCGGCGCGCGGGCCTCGGCGACCACGCCGTTGTAGCCGGGATCGGCGCCGACCCGCACGGGCACGGGATCAAACGCCGGCGGCGGCATCGAATTGATGCGCAGCGCCATTGGCGTGCCTGCCGCGGCAGTCGTCGGCGCGGCGAACAGGAAGGCTCGCTCGGGGCTCAAGGCCGACAGGCCGATACCGGCCGAGGTCGGCGACATGAGCGGCGCGTCGAGCTCTTCCACCTCGCTGTTGAATCGCGCGATCAGGCCGCCGCGGGCGCGACAGACTTGATCGTGCATGTCTGGCGGGCCGCCGCCCGTCGAGGCCGGCAGCGCCAGCACGGAGGCGATCGGCCGATCGACGCCGGCGAAACCACGATCGAACAACGCCGCCACCTTGGCGCTGCGGGTCGCGACCGATGGGGCGCCGAACACCACGACGACCAGGCGGCGCCCGTCGCGAAAGGCGCTGGCCACCACGTTGAAGCCGGCGGCGCAGGTGAAGCCGGTCTTCATGCCGTCGACGCCGGGGTAGCGTCCGAGCAAGTTGTTGTGATTGGGGATGCGTTGGCTGCCGAGCGACAGCTCGCCGAGGTTGAAGAGGCCGGCCTCGTCAGGAAACTGCGTGTAGAGCGCGCGGGCGAGGATCGCCATGTCGCGGACCGAGGAATAATGATCCGAGGCGGGCAAGCCGTTCGGGTTCACGAAATGCGATTCGTGCATGCCGAGCTGGGCGGCGGCTTGGTTCATGTCGTCGGCGAAGCCCTCGACCGACCCGCCGATCCCCTCGGCGACGGTGATCGCGATGTCGTTGGCCGAGCGGACCATCAGCATCTTCAGCGCGTTGTCGAGCGTCACCTGCGTGCCGACGGCAAAGCCCATCTTCGAGGAGGGCATCTTGTGCGCGCGCGCCGAAACGACGAGTGGCGTGTTCATCGCGATCTGGTGGTCGCGGACGGCGGACAGCGCGACGTAGACGGTCATCAGCTTCGTGGTCGAAGCCGGGAACCAGGGCTGCGTCGCCTCCTCCTGGAAGAGGACGTCGCCGGTCGCCACGTCCATCGTGATGGCGGGCGTCGCGAAAACGGGCGCCGCACGGAGTAGACCTGCGCCGAACAGACCTGCGCAGACGAGGGCGAGGCGAAAGAGCCGGCGAACGTCGCGGTATCGGCGCATCAAACGTCCCTCAACATTCCAAGCCGGCATCGCATCCAATACTCGGTCGAAGCTAGCCGAGTTAACCATCCTTGAGAAGTCAGCGGCCGCGAGAGGCCACCCGAAACGTGAATCGTCTCAACAGCCTATCGATATCCGGTACGGCGGTTTCATGGCATGGCCCACATGGCATCGACTCGCACGGCGCTCACCACGCGCCTACTCGCCGGGCGCGCGTGCCTCGATGGCGAGCGCATGAACCTTGTCTGGCCCAAGCTCGTCGGCAAGAAGCGCGTTGATCGCGCGGTGCCGGTCGAGCCGGGTCTTGCCGGCGAAGCCGTCGGAAACCACCTTGATGCGGAAATGGGTCTCGCTGGTCCCTTGCGCGCTGCCGGGACGCGACGCACGATGGGCATGGCCGGCGTGCTTGTGCGACTCGTCGATCACCTCCAGCGATATGGGTGTGAACGCCTCGACGAGCGCGCGCTCGATGCGGCCGGCGACCGGATGGTCCTGTGTCGTCATGCTTGGAGATCTCCTGCTGCTGGTTGGACACGCGCGCCCTGCGTCGTATGCGCACCCGCAGCGAACGCGTCGTCAAACGCTTGATGCACGTGCAAACACGCCCATAATAGCCGAGTCATGAACCTAAACTCACGCCTGTTCGACAGCATCCGAGTGAAGCCAGACCAGCGCCCCGCGCCGGCGGTGGAGGAGCCACGCTGCAATTTTCCGGGATGCAACGAGATCGGCGCGTTCCGGGCGCCGCAGGGCCGCGATCGCGAGGGGCAGTTCTTCTGCTTCTGTCTCGAGCATGTGCGCGCCTACAATGCCACCTACAATTATTTCAACGGCATGAGCCCCGATGACGTCGCCGTCTACCAGCGCGACGCGCTGACTGGACACCGGCCGACCTGGACGATGGGCTCCAACCGGTCCGCGAAGGGCTTTCGCGAAGAAGGCGACGGGGCCGGAGCGAGCGACCCGCTCGGCGTATTTCGCGCGAAAACCGAGCCGCGCACCGGGCGCAAGCGCGAGCCGCCCCGGCCACGGGTCGGGATCGCCGCGGCCAAGGCGCTCGACAAGCTGGGGCTGGACGAGACGGCTGGCGCGCCCACGGTCAAGGCGCGTTACAAGGATCTCGTGAAGCGCCTGCACCCGGACGCGAACGGCGGCGACCGCTCGAACGAGGATCGGCTGCGCGAGATCATTCGCGCCTACAATTACCTGAAATCCGTCAAGCTCGCCTGATCGGCGAGCCTTCCGCGACGCGGGAGGAAGAGAAAGAAGCTTCATGGAAAGCGTCATCATCGACGAGGCGAAGTCCGGCGGAATGCCGGACATGAAGGTCTCCGTCCGCCAGGTCTTCGGCATCGAGTCCGACATGGAGGCGCCGGCCTATTCGCAAGCCGATCAACACGTGCCGGACCTCGATCCCGATTACCTGTTCGACCGCGACACCACCTTGGCGATCCTCGCCGGCTTCGCCAGAAATCGTCGTGTGATGGTGACGGGCTACCACGGCACCGGCAAATCGACGCATATCGAACAGGTCGCGGCGCGACTGAACTGGCCCTGCGTGCGCATCAACCTCGACAGCCACGTCTCGCGCGTCGACCTCGTCGGCAAGGATGCGATCGTGCTGAAGGACGGCAAGCAGGTCACCGAGTTCAAGGACGGCATCCTGCCGTGGGCGCTGCAGAACAACGTCGCGCTCTGCTTCGACGAGTACGACGCGGGCCGGCCCGACGTCATGTTCGTGATCCAACGGGTGCTCGAGGTGTCCGGTCGCCTCACGTTGCTCGACCAGAGCCGCGTCATCCGTCCGCATCCCGCGTTCCGCCTGTTCGCGACGACGAACACGATCGGCCTCGGCGACACGTCGGGGCTCTATCACGGCACGCAGCAGATCAACCAGGGCCAGATGGACCGCTGGTCGATCGTCGCGACGCTCAACTACCTCCCGCACGACCGCGAGGTCGACATCGTCGCGGCCAAGGTGCCGAAGTTTCTCGCCGCCGCTGACGCGAAAGGCGGGGTCGCCAAGGATGGCAAGACGAAGCAGATCAAGGGTGGGCGCGAGACGATCTCGAAGATGGTGCGGGTCGCCGACCTGACGCGCAACTCGTTTGTCGCCGGCGATCTGTCGACCGTGATGAGCCCGCGCACCGTGATCACCTGGGCCGAGAACGCCGAGATTTTCGGCGACGTCGGTTTCGCGTTCCGGCTCACGTTCCTCAACAAATGCGATGAACTCGAGCGCACGCTGGTTGCCGAGTTCTACCAGCGCTGCTTCGGGCAGGAGTTGCCGGAGAGCGCCGTCAACGTGGTAATGAGCTGAGAAGGCTGACGCGATGGCCGATCGCCTTTCCTCCCTGCATGGCCCCGGCCTGATCGTCGCGGAGGCTTTGGCACCGGGTGTCGAGCCTGACCCGCTGAAGGGCGGCGACGTCCACCAATGGTCGGTCGACCAAGCGGAGCTGATCCGTGCTCGACGCTTCGGTGAGATCGATTGGGTCAACGTGGCGGACGAGATCGAGAGCGTGGGCAAATCGGAATTCAGGTCGTTGGCGAGCAATCTCGAGATTGTTCTGATCCATATTCTGAAGTGGGAACACCAACCAGAACGACGCAGCCGATCCTGGATCTACTCTATCATCGAGCATCGACGCCGCGTGGAGGAGGATCTGTTGGAAAACCCGAGCCTGAAAGCTCGGGTCGCTGAGGGTGTCGAGAGAGCTTATCCTCGCGCCTTATACACCGCGAGGATGGAGACAGGTCTGTCCGACACGACGTTTCCTGCGGTGTGTCCCTACGCTTGGGACGCGATCATGACGCGTCCATTCGTTCTGGATCCAACGGGCGAGGGTCCGTGACCTCCAACCACAAGCCGCCCGGCAAGGTCGACGCGCCGCAGGAGCCGTTCAAGCGCGCGGTGGCAAGCTGCATGCGCGCGCTGGCGCGTTCGCCCGATCTCGAGGTGAGCTATGCGCCGGAGCGGCCGAGCCTCGTCGCCTCATCGGAGGGCATCAAGGCGCGGCTGCCCGAGCCGCCGCGCAAGCTCGACGCGCGCGATGCGGCGATCGTGCGCGGCCACGCCGACGCGATGGCGCTGCGGCTCACCTGCCACGACGGCGACGTGCACCGGCGGCTGATGCCGCAGACGGCCGCCGCTCGCGCGTGCTTCGATGCGGTCGAGCAGGCGCGCGTCGAGGCGATCGGCGCGCGTCGGATGGAAGGTGTGGCGGGAAACCTTTCGGCGATGCTCGACGACAGGCTGGTCCGCGCGCGCCTCTCCGAGGTGTCGCGGCGCGAAGATGCCCCGCTCGAAGAGGCGCTCTCGCTGATCGTGCGCCAGCGCCTGACCGGCGCCAAGCCGCCGAAGAGTGGCGAGCGCGTCGTCGATCTGTGGCGGCCGTGGATCGAGGAGCGCATCGGCCGCGATCTCGACAAGCTCGGCGCCTCGCTCGAGAACCAGAAGGCGTTCGGCCAATTCGTCCATAAGCTGCTCGCCGCGCTCGACATGGGCGAGGACGCGGGCTCCGACGCCGACGACGAGGACGACGATCGCAACGACGAGGCCGACAACGAGTCCGAGCAGGACGAGGAGCGCCAGGGCGATGCCGAGCGCTCCGACGACGGCATGCAGAGCGAGAAGGCCGAAGCCTCGTCCGAGGAGATGGACGAAAGCGCGATGGATTCCGCCGAGGCGCCGAGCGGCGAATCGAGCGAGGAAGCGGATTATTCCGATGCCGAGCAGGCGTCCGACGCGCGCCGCGCGCCCGCGCCGGGACGCAATGAGCAGCGCGGCCCCGAATATCGTGCCTACAGCCGCGCGAATGACGAGATCATCGCGGCCGAGGATCTGTGCGATCCGGAGGAGCTGGAGCGGTTGCGCGCCTTCCTCGACAAGCAGCTGCAGAACCTGTCGTCGATCGTCGCCCGCCTCGCCAACCGGCTGCAGCGGCGGCTGATGGCGCAGCAAAATCGATCCTGGCAGTTCGACCTCGAGGAGGGGATGCTCGATCCCTCGCGGCTGCCGCGCATCATCATCGATCCGAACCAACCGTTGTCCTTCAAACGAGAAAAGGACACCGATTTCCGCGATACCGTCGTGACCCTGCTGCTCGACAACTCGGGCTCGATGCGCGGGCGGCCGATCACGGTGGCGGCGACCTGCGCCGACATCCTGGCGCGCACGCTCGAGCGCTGCGGCGTCAAGGTCGAGATCCTGGGCTTCACCACGCGCGCCTGGAAGGGCGGCGCCGCGCGGGAGGGCTGGCTGCAGGCCGGCAAGCCTGCGTCGCCGGGGCGGCTCAACGATCTGCGCCACATCATCTACAAATCCGCCGATGCGCCCTGGCGCCGCGCGCGCAAAAATCTCGGGCTGATGATGCGCGAGGGACTTCTCAAGGAGAACATCGACGGCGAGGCGCTCGACTGGGCGCACAAGCGCCTGCTCGGCCGGCCCGAGCAGCGCCGCATCTTGATGATGATCTCGGATGGCGCGCCGGTCGACGATTCGACGCTTTCGGTCAATCCCGGCAACTACCTCGAGCGCCACCTGCGCTACATCATCGAGGAGATCGAGACCCGCTCGCCCGTCGAGCTGATCGCGATCGGCATCGGCCATGATGTGACGCGCTACTACCGCCGCGCTGTAACGATCGTCGACGCGGAGGAGCTGGGCGGGGTGATGACCGAGAAGCTCGCCGAACTGTTCGACGAGACGGGGGCGAAGGGCGGCAAGGCGGCCGCGCCGCGCGGACGACCGACGCTGCATTAGGGTTCGGGTCGCTTGCGATGACGGAGATCGGATCGGGTCTTCTTATTCTGGGCTTTGGTGAGCTCGACGCGGTCAAAAAGCGGGCAACAACGGCAAGAGAAATCGCCCAGCGCGGCGAACTCGACCTATTCCCTCTGTCTCACCATGGAGCCGCGTGTGGCGTCTGGAAAAAGCGGAACGACGGTGATCTCGACAAAGGGCAAGGTGATCCTGCCGAAGACCGTGCGGGATACGCTGCATTTGGCGCCGGGGACGCGGCTCATCGTCGAGGAGACCGCAGACGGCGTTCTGCTGCGCAGCGCCGCGCAATTCGCCGAGACGAAACCCGAGCACGTATTCGGATCGCTGTCCTTCGACGGCAATGCCAAATCGATAGAGGAGATGGATGCGGGCATCGCCGCTGAGGCGAGACGAGGCGATGCTGGCGATTGGTACGAACGTCGCGGTTCGCTATCTCGTCAAGGACGATCCCGTTCAGTCCGCCGCCGCGCGTCGTGTCATCGACAAGGGCGAGGTCTTGATCAGCGATACGGTTTGGCTGGAAACGGACTGGGTGCTTCGCGGCGCCTACGGCTTCTCGCGCGCCCAGGTCTGCAAGGCTCTTCAGACTTTTGCCGGCCTCCCGAACGTCGTTGCCGAGCGTCCTGATCGGCTCGCCCGGGCGCTGTCCTAAGCCGAGGCCGGCATGGACTTCGCCGACGGCCTGCATCTGGCGAGCGCGGATGCCTGCACCGCGTTTCTGACGTTCGACACGCGTCTCGTCACAGCCGCGCGGCGGGCAGGTTCGATCGAGGTCCGGCGGCCGTGACTTGAGCTTGATCGAAAAAAGCAGACAGCCTCACTCCCACTCGATCGTCCCCGGCGGCTTGCTCGTCACATCGTAGACCACCCGGTTGATTCCCTTCACCTCGTTGATGATGCGCGTCGCCGTCCGGCCGAGCACCGCCATGTCGAAGGGAAAGAAGTCCGCCGTCATCCCGTCCACGCTCGTCACGGCGCGCAGCGCGCACACGAAGTCGTATGTGCGCCCGTCGCCCATCACGCCGACCGTCTGCACCGGCAGCAGCACGGCGAAGGCCTGCCAGATCGTGTCGTAGAGGCCGGCCTTGCGGATCTCGTCGAGGTAGATGGCGTCGGCCTGGCGCAGGATCGCGAGTTTTTCCGGCGTGATCGCACCGGGGCAGCGGATCGCGAGGCCGGGGCCGGGGAACGGGTGGCGTCCGACGAAGGCTTCGGGCAGGCCGAGTTCGCGGCCGAGCGCGCGCACCTCGTCCTTGAACAGCTCGCGCAGCGGCTCGACCAGCGTCATGTTCATGCGCTCGGGCAGGCCGCCGACATTGTGGTGCGACTTGATTGTCACCGAGGGGCCGCCGGAGAACGAGACGCTCTCGATCACGTCCGGGTAGAGCGTGCCCTGCGCCAAGAACGTCGGCGCGCCGCGGCCATCCTGTGCGATCTTCTTCGCCTCGGCCTCGAAGGTCGCGACGAACAGCCGGCCGATGATCTTGCGCTTCTGCTCGGGGTCCTTGATGCCGTGCAGCGAGGCGAGAAAAATCTCCGACGCCTCCACATGCACCAACGGAATGTTGTAGTGCCCACGAAACAGCGAAACGATCTGCTCGCTCTCGCCCTCCCGCATCAGGCCGTGGTCGACGTAGACGCAGGTGAGCCGGTCGCCGATCGCCTCGTGGATCAGCACCGCCGCCACCGCGGAATCGACGCCGCCCGACAGGCCGAGCAGCACGCGGCCGCGGCCGACCTTCGCGCGGATCGCCGCGATCGCCTCGGCGCGGAACGCCGTCATCGTCCAGTCGCGGCGGCAGCCGGCGATGTTGTGCAGAAAATTGGCGATGAGCTGCGGGCCGTCCGGCGTGTGGTGCACCTCGGGGTGGAATTGCAGCCCGTACAGGCGGCGCGCCTCGTCGGCGATGACGCAGACCGGCGCGTTCGCCGACTGGCCGATCGACCTGAAGCCCTCCGGCAATCGCGTCACCCGGTCGCCATGGCTCATCCACACCTGATGGCGGCCTTGCTCCCAGACGCCGGCGAAGAGCGGCGAGTCCGCGCTCGCCTCGACCTCGGCGCGGCCGTACTCGGCGTGATGGCCGGCCTCGACGGCGCCGCCGAGCTGCACCGCCATCAACTGCTCGCCGTAGCAGATGCCGAGCACCGGGATGCCGGCCTCGAAGATCGCCTGTGGCGCGCGCGGCGAGCCCTCTTCCGTGACCGACGCCGGGCCGCCGGACAGGATCACCGCCTTGGGCGCCATCGCCGCGAAGGCGGCCTCGGCCGACTGGAACGGCACGATCTCGCAATAGACGCCGGCCTCGCGCACCCGCCGCGCGATCAGCTGCGTCAACTGCGAGCCGAAATCGACGATCAGCACCTTGTCGTGATGCTCGAGAATGTCGTCGTGGATGATGTCGGCGTCAGCCATGTCGCTCGGATGTACCTCTTGCCGTCTGGCATAGAGACTTCGAGCGGGAAGGTGAACGATTTTCGCGCCCTCGTGCACAGGGGCAGGGCCCCGGACGTTACCGGGACCTTGCGGCAATAGGCTTAATTTCGAGGGGTTGGTGGAAGGAGGCGGCAACGCGAGGGCGCTACAGTGCCTTGAATTCGTTGGAGCTACCGCGATGACCGCCTTCCTCTTCATCCCCCCGTCAGGCACAGGGCTGGCGCGCCGTGTCGACTTCGCCAACATCGCCAGCCTGTTCGCCGAAGCCGAGGAGCCGCCAGCGCGGCTGCGCCCGACCGGTTTCGCGATGCGCGTGCTCGCGGCCTTCATGATCATGGTGTTCGCCGTCGGCGACATGGTGCTCGTGGCGCGGCCGTACGCGCTCACCCACACCCTGCCCACGCCGAGCGCGCCCGCCGCGCGGGCCGCTACGAGCCTCTGACCAGGGTCGCGACAAAGAAGCCGTCGGTGCCGGTACGTAGCGGCGACAGGCGCAGGCCGAGGCCGGCGGGATCGGCATGGGGCGCGAGCGCCGCCAGGCCCGCCGCGTCCGCGACCTCGGCCGGCGGCACGACCGCGAACCCCTCGCCGGCCGCGAGAAACGCCGCGATCCTCGCCTCGTTCTCCTCGGCGAGCAGCGAGCAGGTGACGTAGACGAGCCGGCCGCCCGGCTTCACGTAGCGCGCGGCATCGGCGAGCACGGCGTCCTGCTCCTTGATGCGCTGCTCGAGCGCGCCGGGCCGCACCCGCCACTTGGCGTCGGGGTTTCGCCGCCAGGTGCCAGTGCCGGTGCAGGGCGCGTCGACGAAGACGAGATCACACTTGTCGCGCAAATCCTCCAACGGCGGCACGCGGCGCTTCGGCGCGCGGATCTGCACGTTGTGCGCTCCCGACTTGTCGAGACGGGGATAGAGCCCGGCGAGGCGGCGACCATCGGTGTCGGCGGCGTAGACCTGGCCGCGATTTTCCATCAGCGCCGCGAGCGCCAGCGTCTTGCCGCCGCCGCCGGCGCAGAGGTCGAGCACCTGGCCGCCCGGCGCCGGCGCGGCCAGCAATGCGGCAAGCTGCGAGCCCTCGTCCTGCACTTCGACGTGGCCCTTGATGAAGGCCGGCTCGCCGGTGAGCGCCGGCCCGCGGCCATCGGCGCCGAGCGGCAGGCGCACGCCCGTCGATGCATGCCCGGCCGGCTCCGGCGCCAGATGGGCCAGCGTCGCCAGCACCTTGTCGCGCGTCGTCTTCAGCGTGTTGACGCGCAGGTCGAGCGGCGCGCGGGCCGCCATCGCCTGCATCTCCGGCACGAGCGCATCGCCGAGCGCCGAGGCGAGCGAGGGTTCGAGCCATTCGGGGAAGTCGCCG
This sequence comes from uncultured Lichenihabitans sp., assembly GCA_965214415.1. Taxonomy (GTDB): domain Bacteria; phylum Pseudomonadota; class Alphaproteobacteria; order Rhizobiales; family Beijerinckiaceae; genus RH-AL1. Next base: position 2,247,243 of record CBDCBQ010000003.1, on the reverse strand, counting down.
CGCACATGCGCCGGGGCATCGTCGAGGGTGCGCGACGCGAGCGCCGCCGTCTCGGCCGTGTCGAGCGGGGCCGGCGCGTGCGCCTCGCCGTCGAACAGCGCCGCGAGGGCGGTGGCGTCGAGCCCCTGCGTCACGGCGAGCGAGCCGATCAGCCGCGCGCGCGGCGTGTCGGCGTCCATGATCCAGGCCGCCGAGGCGCGCCGGCGCAGGCAATCGTAGACGAGCGCGGCGACGGCGGCGCGGTCCTTCGAGCCGGCGAAGCGGTGCGACAGGCCCCAGTCCTTCAGCGCGTCCGGCCCCGGCCGGTGCCGCGTCTCGATGTCGGCCAGAACCTCGATCGCGGCCGAGAGCCGCCCACCCGGTGTCACGCGATCACGGTCCCGAAAAAGACGCCGACGAAGATGAGCAGCCACATCAGCGCGGTGGCGATCGCCGAGCCGAGGAAGAGTGCGCCGCGCAGCTTCACGACGTTCGATGTCGTGTGGACGAACGCATGCGCGAAGCGCGAGGCGACGAACAGCCATTCCAGCACGTCACGAACAGCCAGCCGGTCTGGCGCAGCACGATGCCGAAGATGACGGCGAGCATGAAGAGGACCGGCATCTCGAACTGGTTCTTGTAGCAATTCGAGATCTGCCGGGCGCGCGGCGGGAAGGCTGTGTCCGACAGCGCGATGTCCTTGACCGGTGAGGCCCAGCTCGCGCATCGCCGCCTTGCGCGCGACCGCCATCACGCCGAGCAGCCCGAAGACGAGCGCGACCTGGAGAAGGACGGGAAGCAGGACGGACTGGATCGACATGCGCGGTTCCGGCGGAGGCGCGTCCTAGCACGAAACGCCGGGCCGGGGTCAAAGAGCGGGTCGCCAACCCTATCTAGAACCCATGTGCAACCTCTACTCGATCACGCGCGGCCAGGATGCGATGCGCCAGCTCTTCGCCATCGACGAGGACCTCGCCGGCAACCTGCCGCCGCAGCCCGACGTGTTTCCGGACCAGCTTGCTCCGATCGTCCGCGCGGTGGACGGCAGGCGCCGGCTCGAAACGATGCGGTGGGGCATGCCGGGGCCGCCGCAGTTCGGCGGCGCGCCGGTGACCAACATCCGCAACGCGGCGAGCCCGCATTGGCGGCGCTGGCTGGCGCCGGAGAGCCGCTGCCTGGTGCCGGTGACCTCGTCTGCGAATGGGCCGACACCAAGCCGCGCAAGACGCCGACCTGGTTCGCGCTCGATGATGGCCGGCCGCTCTTCGCCTTCGCGGGGCTGTGGACCAGCTGGCGCGGCGTGCGTGGCCCCAAGGCCGCCCCGGTCGATGGCGAGCACCGCCTCTACGGCTTTCTGACAACCCTGCCGAACGGCGTGGTGGCGCCGGTCCATCCGAAGGCGATGCCGGTGCTGCTGACGAGCGCGGAGGAGTATGATGTCTGGCTGCGCGCGCCCTGGGCCGAAGCGAAGGCGCTGCAACGGCCGCTGCCGGTCGCGATGATGAAGGTGGTCGCCACGGGCGAGAAGGCGGACAGCCATGATGCCGCGCCGCCCTGCATGGCGCCGCCGGCGCAGCTCGACTTGGGATTGGGGTGATCGATCTTGGTCGGCCCGCTCGCGGGGGCAGGGCGCTGCCTTATCGTCCGCGGGCGATCCGCGCCGCGACGGCATAGCCGCGATAGAGGCTCCGCGACGACGCCTCGAGTCCAGGCTCGCGGCCCTGCGTCGCGATCTCCTCGGGAAGCGTCTCGCGTGGCGCCACATGGAATTTGCCGAGCCACGCCCCGAGCAGTCGTTTGAAGCCGACCGGCAGGCCCCCCTGATCGCCGAAATCGACAATGTGCAGGCTGCCGCCCGGCGCGATGAGGAGGGTGGCGTGGCGCAGCGCCTCGCGCCACGCCGGGATCATCGAGAGTGCATAGGAGACGACCACGCGATCGAACGCGGGAATCCCGAACAGAGGTTCGGGATCGAACGAGGTCGCGTCCGCCTGCGCGAGCGTGATGCGCGACGCGAGCCCGGCGCGGGCGACCGAGGCGCCGGCCGTGGCCAGCATGGCGCTCGAGATGTCGACGCCGTAGCAACGCGTCTTCGGGTAGCGTTGCGCGATCTTGATCAGATTGCGGCCGGTGCCGCAGCCGATCTCCAGCACGCGCGCGCCGGGCGGCGGCGAAAGATCCGCGATCAAACCATCGCGGCCGAGCAGATAGAACTTGCGGCTGGCATCATAGATGTGGCGCTGGCGCGCGTAGATGCGGTCCATCAGCCGCCCGGCGTCGGGCGTCGCGGTGTCGCTCAAAGCGGCGCGCCAGCAAGCCGGTAGAGGTGGAACCCGCCGTAGATCGAGGACCGGTCGCGACGGTTGAGGTCGCGGCATTCCGCCTCGTCGTAGGTCCAGGCGGCCAGCAGGTCGGCCGGCACCCGGCCTGGCAGCAGCCGCTCGTCGGCGGCGGTGCGGAAGATGACGCGCGCGCCGGGGCGGGCGGCGCGGGTGATCTCGGTCCAGAGCGCGGTCAGGTCGGCGTCGTTCATCCAGTCCTGCGCATCGAGCAGCACCACGCAATCGACGCTGCCCGCGGGCTGCGCGCTCAAGAAGTCCGTCATCGCGACCTGGCGCAGCGCGACGCGGCCGACGCGGGCGCGAATGGCCTCGAAGTGCCGGCGTTGCAGGTAGGGCGGCAGTGCCGCGTCGCTTGCCGTGCTGTAGCGCCGGCCAAAGGCCTGCCAGGCGAAATAGTTTTGGCTGATGTCGAAGTCGCAAGCGAGCCGTTCGAGCCGATGGCGCAGCACCGCGGCGATGCCGCCCGGCCGATCGGCCGCGAGCTTGCGGTATTGGGCCGGCGGGATGCCGAGACCGAACAGGCTCGCGGGCTGGCGCGACAGCCACAGCGCGAACCCCTTGTCGAAGATCGGCGCGATCTTCGCCTCGAAGATGGTGCGCTGTTCCTCGAGCGAACGGGCGGACAGGATCGCGCCCGGATCGCAGCCGTAGAGGCGCCCGAGCAGGTGGCCCGAGCCGATGAACGTCCCGAGCAGCCCGTAGCGGTAGAAGTTGCGCGAGAAGGCCTGAATCCGTTGCCGGCCGTAGCTGCGACGGCCGTTCCAATAGGCGGCGGAGGCGGCGTCGAGGTGCGGCAGCACGTGGCGGCGGTAGGCCTCGATGTTGGCAGGGCTCGCGGCGTGGCCGAAGAAGGCGAGGAAGCTTTCGTAACTGGGAAGACGCTCGAGCGCGCAGAGCTTGAGCCGGCCGAGCGCGACATGGGCGCCGTTGAGATCGATCGCGCTGATGCGGGCCGGGTCCGCGGCGAGGTAGGAGAGGACGTTGCAGCCGCCGGACGCGATCGTGACGACATGGTCGTCCGGGCGAATGGCCAGCGCCTCCATGTCGATCTCGGGGTCCTCCCAGATCTGCGGGTAGACGAGCCCGCGGAAGGCGAGGGTGAACATCCGTTCGAGCAGGCCGGCCTTGGAGAGCGCCCGGCTGCGATGGACGGCCGTGTCGAGCCCGTCGATGGTGGCGCGGCGCACGCTTTGAGTCGTGTCGGTCATGGCCGCCTGCATCGCTCAACTTCTTAGCGTGTCGCCGTCCAGGGCATGAAACGAGAATATGACAGCCAGATGACTGTCCCCGCCGGCATTTCTCGCGAGGTAAGGATGGAGTACAGCCGCGCCTCGCGCGATCGTTGCCGTGATCCGCAACTTTGCGATCTGGGTCGCGATCTTCCTGGTGAGCTTCATCGCTTGCTCGCGGGGCGCCTTCGGGCGCGTGACGACGCCATCGCTGCTCCCCGCCATCGTGGTCGGCTTCGCCTTCGTTTGTTTCGATCCTCGGCGCGTCGTACATACAGGTTTGGTTTGGTCGCCGACATCTAAGGCTTGCGATGGCCGACGTGCTCCGGGCTCGGTCCGACATCCGCCGCGACGATCCGACCCTTGCCGTCACCCGGCACGATCGTTTCGATGAGGACGGCTTCATGTGCACGACCACCTGCGACGAACAATGGGAAAGCTGGGCGCGCTCACGAACCTCGTCGAGACGAAGGATCACCTCGTCCTCATCGTCACCGAGACGATGGGATACGCCTTCCCGAAGCGCGGGATGACGCCCGAGCGCCAAGACGAGCTGCGCCGTTTCGTCGGAGCCCATCGCGTCTGGCGATGACGCGGCCTCGGGCGAATCGCGCGCGAGCGTGCTAGAGGCACGGTCGAGAGACCTTCAGCATCGTCTCAGGATCAGTCCACACAGCCGAGGCCCCCATGTTCCCCAAGCCAGTCCAGGCGTTGAAGCCCAATACCTACGCCTACGAATCCTCCCCCATGGTCAAGGCGACGGGGTTTCGCGAGTACGACGCGCGCTGGCTGTTCGAGAAAGAGATCAATCTCATGGGCGTGCAGGCGCTGGGGCTCGGCCTCGGCACGCTGATCCATGAGATGGGGGTGAAGCCCGAGCTGGTGACGGGTCACGATTTCCGCTCGTACTCGTCGTCGATCAAGAACGCGCTGATCATGGGGCTGATGGCGGCCGGCGTGCGGGTGCACGACATCGGGCTGGCGCTGTCGCCGATGGCCTATTTCGCGCAATTCGCGCTCGACGTCCCCGCCGTGGCGATGGTGACGGCCTCGCACAACGACAACGGTTGGACCGGCGTCAAGATGGGCGTGCAGCGCCCGGTCACCTTCGGCCCGCAGGAGATGGGGCGCCTGCGCGACATCGTGCTCGCCGGCGAGTACGCCTATCGCGAGGGTGGCTCCTATGTGTTCGAGAACGATTTCCCCAAAATCTATCTCGACGACCTGACCACGCGGCCGAAGCTGAAGCGCAAGATCAAGGTGGTGGCGGCCTGCGGCAACGGCACGGCGGGCGCCTTCGCGCCGCGGATGCTGGAGGCGCTCGGCTGCGAGGTCGTGCCGCTCGACACCGAGCTCGACTTCACGTTCCCGCGCTACAATCCGAACCCCGAGGACATGGAGATGCTGCACGCCATGGCGGCGGCGGTGAAGGAAAGCGGCGCCGACGTCGCGCTCGGCTTCGATGGCGACGGTGATCGCTGCGGCGTCGTCGACAATCTCGGCGAGGAGATCTTCGCCGACAAGATCGGCGTCATGCTCGCGCGCGACCTGTCGAGCCTGCACCCGGGCGCGACCTTCGTCGTCGACGTCAAGTCGACAGGCCTCTTCTCGACCGACCCCGTCCTGCTCAAGAATGGTGTGAAGGCCGACTACTGGAAGACCGGCCATTCCTACATCAAGCGTCGCGTCAGTGATCTCAACGCGCTTGCCGGTTTCGAGAAGTCCGGCCATTTCTTCTTCAACACGCCGGTCGGGCGCGGCTATGACGACGGCCTTGTCACCGCGATCGCCGTACTCGACATGCTCGATCGCAACCCCACCAAGTCGATGGCCGACCTCTACGCCGATCTGCCGAAGACCTGGGGCTCGCCAACGATGTCGCCGCATTGCGACGACGAGGTGAAGTACGGCGTGATCGACAACGTCGTGAAGCGCATCGAGACGATGCACGAGCGCGGCGAGCAGATCATCGGCCAGAAGATCCGCGACGTCACGACCGTGAACGGCGTGCGCGTGACCGCGGCCGACGGCACCTGGGGCCTGGTGCGCGCGTCGTCGAACAAGCCGGAGCTGGTCGTGGTCGTGGAAAGCCCGGCCTCGGAGGCCAACATGCGGGCGATGTTCAAGGCCGTCGACAGCATCCTGCGGGAAAATCCCGAGGTCGGTGCCTACAATCAGACGATCTGAGCGGTCGGTGGCGCGCTAGCGCGGCGAGGGCAGGCCGCGCGGCGCCGACGTCGCGGCGCCGGCGAGCCGCTGCGAGTGCGCCAGCGATTGTGACGCGACACCGCTCGCGAACGTTTGGTCGTCGCCGAGGCGCTCGATCGGTTGGCAGTTCGGCGTGCAGCTGAAGGATTCCCGCTCCATGCCGCGCTGCACGATGACCGCGTCGGAGGAGTTGACCACCTCGATCGTGGATTGGGCGAGCGGATTGCCGTTGACATCGAGCGCGATGAAGTTGGTTTGCCCGAAGGCCTTCGGCGTCAGCACCATCAAGTTGTTGGCGTTCAGCATCGTCACGTCGGCGATCGTCGGATTGCCGATGATCAGGGTCGCCGTGCCGACTGGAATCTTGACCAGGCGCGCCTGGTCGACGATCCCGACGATCGGCTGGTCATCCGCGAAGGCGGGCACCATTGTCGCGATCACGGCCAGGCCGGCAAAACTGGCGGCCAGCGCGCCCGCGAGCAGCAGCGTGCCATATCCTTGCATCGAGCAGCGCATCGTCGAGCCTCTACGCGGACAGTCCTGCACTATATAAGGCGTAGAATGGTAAACGATCCATGAATAGTGCCGCCAAGTCTATAGCCGCCGATCGAGGTAGCAGTCTGCTTGTAAACGCGGCTTGATCTGACGCTTGGCGGCGAGACTTCATTAACCATGTACTCCTTGCCGCAGAGGAACGTGGCAAGGATCTGCTGGCTTAACCACATCGCAAGACATGGCCCGTAGTGTCGCTTTCATTCCAGCGCGCTTTCCTGTCGGAAACTGCTGGGGTCCTGGGAAAGTCGAACGTAGGAAGCTCCATCATGAAGAATCTCGTCAGCCGCTTCGCCGCCGATCAGTCCGGCGCCACCGCCATCGAGTACGGCCTGATCGCCGGCCTCATCTCCGTCGTCATCATCACCGCCCTGACGACGATCGGCACCCGCCTCAACAACAAGTTCAACACGATCGGCACCGCGATCTCGTAAGATCCGGCAGCGCCGGCCACGGCGTGACGACTGCGAACGGCTCCGCCACGGCGGGGCCGTTCTTTTTTGTGTAATTCTACTCGTGTCGTCGTACAGTAAGGAACGAGTAAACGTCTTGCGCTAGTCTTCGTGACATGGACATGCCTGAGGTACCCGGCTCATGCTGCAAGCCGTAACGCTGCTCTTCTTTCCAGTCTTGATGGCCTTCGCCGCGCTGTCCGACCTCTTCACCATGACGATCTCGAATCGCATCTCGGTCGCGCTCATCGCGATCTTCGTGCCGTTCGCCTATTTCGTCGGCCTGTCGGGCCACGACATTCTCATCCATCTCGCCTGCGGGCTCGGCGTTCTCGTCCTCACCTTCGGCATGTTCGCCTTCGGCTGGATCGGCGGCGGCGACGCCAAGCTCGCCGCCGCGACCGCCGTCTGGATGGGGTGGCAGCACCTCGGCGAATACGGACTGTACTCGACCTTTCTCGGCGGCATGCTGACGCTCATGATCCTGGCGATGCGCGGCATGCCGATGCCGCTCTTCGCCATGCGCTACAAATGGGTGGCCCGCCTGCACGACCATGGCTCGGGCGTGCCGTACGGGATCGCTTTGGCGGTCGCGGGACTGTTGATCTACCCAGATACCGGGCTTTGGAGCGCCGCTTCAGTTGCGTAAGGTCAAAGTTAACGCGGTCTTGCGAACCGACAGGACTTGTTAACCATAATTTGACGTTTGACTGGTCAACTCCACGTCACGCCCGAACGGGCCGGACCTGGTCTGACCGATATGAAAGCAGCTCGTTTCCTCGTTCTTGGTGTCGCGCTCGTGGCGGGACTCGGCGCCGCCTATCTGATGATGGGCACCAAGGAGGCACCGCCGCCGGTCCAGGTCGCCGCGCCGCCGCCGGTCGAGACCGACAGCGTTCTTGTGGCGACGCGCGATCTCCCCGCCGGAACCGTGCTCGCCGATGCCGATCTGAGCTGGCACGCCTGGCCGAAGGGGCAGGTCACGCAGGGCGCCATCCAAAAAAGCGTGACGCCCAACGCCATGTCGGAGCTGCGCGGCATGGTCGTGCGGTCCGAGATGCTCGCGGGGGATCCGCTTCGGCGCGAGCGCCTCGCCAAGGATTCCGGCTTTCTCTCCGCGGTGCTGCCGACGGGAACGCGGGCGGTGGCGATCGATCTCGCCGACCAGGGCAAGACGTCGGCCGGCGGGTTCATCCTTCCCAATGATCGCGTCGACGTGATCTGCACCTTCCATCCCGACGATGGCACGGCGACCTTCGTAAGCGAGACGATCCTCAACAACATCCGGGTGCTGGCAATCGGCCAGACCGTGCAGGACAAGGCGGGCGAGCGCACCGTGATCGGCGGCACCGCGACCCTCGAGCTGACGCCGGAGCAGGCCGAGAAGGTCGTGCTCGCCAAGCGCACCGGCGAGCTGACGCTGTCGCTTCGCAGCATCGCGGACGCGAACCAGGTCAACAAGCCAATCGAAAAGCCGCAGGCGATGACCATCATCCGCTTCGGCACCCCCGCTCAATTGACGGGGCGCCGATGAGCGCCCGCAAACGCATCGATCCCGAGGGGACCAGGATGACGACGCAGTGCCGAGCCGCGTGCTTGGGAATTACCGGCTCCGGAATCACCCGCTCCGGAATCACCCGCTCCGGAATCGTCCGCTCCAAGCTCGTCCGCCGCGGGACCGCCCTCGGCACCGCGTTGCGGATCGCGATGGCGGGCGCCGTCGGGCTCACGGCGACGACGCCGGCGACGGCCCGCTCGCACGCGACGATCGAGCAAGGCTCGAACGAGGGGGCGCGGCGCATCAGCATGGGTGTCGGCAAGTCGACGATCATCGATCTTCCGGAGGACGCCGCGGAGATCTTCGTCGCCAACCCGGCGGTCGCCAACGCCATCGTGCGCACGGCGCGCAAGCTCTATCTCATCGGCGTCGGCCCCGGGCAGACCTCGCTGTTCGCCCTCGACAAGAAGGGCAACGAGATCGCCTCGTTCGAGGTCAACATCGGCCGCGACATCGGCGAGCTGACGCAAATCCTGCGCGCCGCGCTGCCCAGCGCGGAGGTCCAGGTCCGCACGATCAACAACACGATCATCCTCACTGGAGCCGTCGATTCGGCCGAGGACGCGCAGCGCGCGGCCGACATGGCCAAGGGGTTCGCCAAGAACGCCGGCGCAAACGCGTTCGGAGGCGAAGGTCTGGTCATCAACTCGCTGACGATCCGCGGTCGCGACCAGGTGATGCTGAAGGTCACGATTTCCGAGATGCGGCGCGACATCGCCAAACAGCTCGGCATCACCTCGTCGAGCTGGGGCTCGCTCGCCCAATACAACCCGTTCGGCATCAACGGCGCGCTGTCGGCCAATACATCGGCCGCGAACTTCCCCGGCACCGCGACGGGAACACCATCGACGAGCGCGCTCAACATCAACCCGGGCACCGGCCTCCTGGCGACGCTGCAGGCGTTCGAGCGTTACGGTGTGACGCGCACGTTGGCCGAGCCCACCGTGACCGCCGTGTCGGGTGAATCCGCGAAGTTCATGGTCGGCGGCCAATTCCCTTACTCGACCGGCTTGATCTGCTCCGGCAGCGCGACTGGAACATCGACCACGGCGGTCTCGCAGCAGTCGACCTGCACCGCAGGCGCTGGCTTCAAGGACTATGGCATCACGCTCAATTTCGAGCCGATCGTCATGTCGGAAGGCCGCATCCTGCTACATCTTGCGACCGAGGTCGCAGATCTCGATTTCCAGCATGGCGTCATCATCGGCGGCGCGCCGACGCCTGGGCTTATCACGCGCAAGAACGAGACGACGATCGAGCTGCCGTCGGGTGGATCGATCGCCACCGCCGGCCTCATCCGCCAGCAATCGCAGCAGGTCATCAACGGCCTGCCCGGGCTCCTCAACATTCCGATTCTCGGCACGCTGTTTCGCTCGCGCGACTACCAGCGCAACGAGACCGAGCTCATCATCATCGTGACGCCGGTCATCGTGAAACCGGTGGCGCAGACCGCGCTGGCGCGGCCCGACGACGGCTTCACCGACGCGAGCGATCCGCAGGGCTATCTGCTCGGCCGCATGAATCGCCTCTACGCATCGCCGAGGAATCCGCAGGCGGCGAAAGACTATCGCGGAAGCCGTGTCGGCTTCATTCAGGATTGATGACCATGGCCCGCCCCCTCGCGTCCAAGCTGACCACGGCATCCTTTCTCCTCGCGCTGGTGCCGCTCGCCGGCTGCACCACGGATCGCATCGTGCCGTCGACGATCGCCCTCGACGACTATCGCGCGAGGCATCCGATCGTGATCGCGCAGGCGCGCACCTCGATCGACGTGTTCCCCTCGATGGGGCAGGGGCGACTCGATCGACATACGGCGAAGCAGATCTACGCCTTCGCCACGCAATATCGCGACACCGGGCAGGGCCCCGTGCTCGTCCTTGTGCCGCGCGGCCCCGGCGTCGCCTCGCATCAGGAAATTCTCTCGGGCATCCGCAGCGCGCTCGCCGCCGGCGGCGCGCATGGCGGCGTCGAGGTGTCGAGCTACCCGATCGCCGACCCGAGCCTCGCCTCGCCGGTGCGCCTCAGCTTCGTCGGCATCAGGGCCAAGGAGACGGACCAGTGCGGCCAGTGGCCGCGCGATCTCGGCTCCGGCAGCAGCATCGATGGGTGGGAGAACAAACCCTATTGGAACCTCGGCTGCGCGACGCAGCAGATGGTGGCCGCGCAGACATCCGACCCGCGTGACCTCGTCGAGCCGCGCGGCGAGGAGCAGCCCGACACCGACATCATCGCGCGCGGCATCACCTCGGTCCGCACCGGCGCCGATCCGAACACGGCTTGGGCGGTCAAGAACAGCAACATCGGCTCGGTTGGGGGAGGAAGCTGATGGCCGGCTTATCCGAGCTCGAGGTCGAGACCATCGCATCGGTCCCGCGCATCTCGGTCCAGGCGTTCTGCGAGACGCCGGATCTCGCGTTGATCATCCAGGGCGCCTTCGACGAGCGGCGCATGGAGAAGGCGCATTCGAAGGTCGTGATGGGCGGCGCGCCCGCGGCCGTCGAGGCGTTCCGCACCGCGCCGACGCCCAACGTGATCGTGTTGGAGAGCACGGCGGAGCGCGCCGAGCTCCTCGCGGCGCTCGAGACCCTGTCCGAGTTCTGCGATGCCGGCACCAAGGTCATCGTCGCCGGCCGCGTCAACGACATCATGCTCTATCGCGAGCTGATGTCGCGCGGCGTCAGCGACTATCTGGTTTGGCCCTTCACGGTCCTCGACTTCGTCCGCGTCGTCTCGCGGCTCTATCAGGTCAGCGCCGAGCCGCTCGGCAAGGTCATCGCGGTCACCGGCGCCAAGGGCGGCGTCGGCGCCTCGTCGGTCGCGCATAACCTCGCCTTCTCGATCGCCCGCGACCTGCATCTGCAGACCGTCGTCATCGACATGGACCTCGGCTTCGGCACCGCCGGGCTCGACTTCAACCAGGACCCGCCGCAGGGAATCGCCGAGGCGGTCTTCGCGCCGGAGCGCCTCGACTCGAACCTGCTCGATCGTCTGCTGTCGCGCTGCACCGATCGGCTCAGCCTGCTCGCGGCGCCGGCGACCCTCGATCGACTCTACGACTTTCCCGAGTCGGCGTTCGACCATCTGATCGAGCTGCTGCGATCCTCGACGCCCTGCATCGTGCTCGACGTGCCGCACGTGTGGACGAGCTGGGCCCGCCGCACTCTGGTCGGCGCCGACGAGATCGTGCTCGTCGCGGCGCCCGACCTCGCCAACCTGCGCAACGCCAAGAGCATCGTCGACACGTTGCGCACCGCGCGCCCGCACGATGCGCCGCCGCGCCTCGTGATGAACGGGATCGGCATGCCGAAGCGCCCCGAGATCGGCCTCGTCGATTTCGCCAAGGCGGTCGACATGCAGGCCGACGCGGTCATCCCGTTCGATCCGAAACTGTTCGGGACGGCGGCCAACAACGGGCAGATGATCGTCGAGGTCGAGGCCTCGCACAAGACCGCGGAGATTTTCGCCGACCTCGCGCGCGCGGTGACCGGAAAAAGCGAAATTCGTCGCGCGTCGAGAAACATACTTAAGCCTTTGATGACTAAGCTCACGCGAAAGAAGGCATCGTAGCGCGGCATTTCGGGGCTCGTCTCCGCGCCGCGCCGCGCACCGGAGACGAGTATGTTCGGCAAACGCGCGACTTCGAGCTTGACCACCGCGGAAGAGGCGCCGCGCCCCGCCGCCGCGGTCATCCCGCGCGTTCCAGCGATCGCCGCCAAGATCGTCGATCACTCGAAAACGTCGGCGCCCATCGCCGCCGAGCCGGTGCGCTCGGAAGAATACTACATCACGAAGAGCATGATCTTCGGCGCCTTGATCGAGGCGATCGACCTGTCGCAGCTGTCGCGCCTCGATCCGGCTTCGGCGCGCAACGAGATCCGGGACATCGTCCAGGAGATCATCTCGATCAAGAACGTCGTGATGTCGATCGCCGAGCAGGACGACCTGCTCAACGACATCTGCAACGACGTCTTAGGGTATGGCCCGCTCGAGCCGCTGCTCGCGCGCGACGATATCGCCGACATCATGGTGAACGGCGCCATGCGCACCTTTATCGAGGTCGGCGGCAAGATCCAGCTCACCAACATCCGCTTCCGCGACAACGCGCAGCTGATGAACATCTGCCAGCGCATCGTCAGCCAGGTCGGCCGCCGCGTCGACGAGGCATCGCCGATCTGCGACGCGCGTCTTGCCGACGGCTCGCGCGTCAACGTCATCGCGCCGCCGCTGGCGATCGATGGGCCGTGCCTCACAATCCGTAAGTTTCGCAAGGACAAGCTGACGCTCGATCAGCTCGTCACGTTCGGCGCCATCTCGCCGCATGGCGGCGACATCCTGAAGATCATCGGCAAGGTCCGCTGCAACGTGCTGATCTCCGGCGGTACCGGCTCCGGCAAGACGACCCTGCTCAATTGCATGACAAACTATATCGAAGACGACGAGCGCGTCATCACCTGCGAGGACGCGGCCGAGCTGCAGCTCCAGCAGGCGCACGTGGTGCGTCTCGAGACGCGACCGCCGAACCTTGAGGGATCGGGTGCCGTCACCATGCGTGATCTCGTCAAGAACTGCCTGCGCATGCGGCCCGAACGCATCATCGTCGGCGAGGTGCGCGGACCCGAGGCCTTCGATCTTCTGCAGGCGATGAACACCGGCCATGACGGCTCGATGGGTACCTTGCACGCCAACTCGCCACGCGAGGCGCTGTCGCGTCTCGAATCGATGATCACGATGGGCGGCTTCTCGCTGCCCTCGAAGACGATCCGCGAGATGATCACGTCCTCGGTCGACGTCATCATCCAGGCCGCCCGCCTGCGCGACGGATCGCGCCGCATCACGCACGTCACCGAGGTGATGGGCCTCGAGGGCGACGTCATCATCACCCAGGACCTGCTGCTCTACGAGCTGACCGGCGAGGATGCCGCGGGCCGTCTCAAGGGCCGGCACCGTTCGACCGGCGTCGGCCGCCCGCGTTTCTGGGAGCGGGCTCGCTACTTCGGCGAGGAGGCGCGGCTCGCGGCCGCGCTCGACGCCTCCGAGATCAAGGACGGTTCGTAGTCGAGGATGCGTGACGCAGCGCCGCGTTGAGGAGACGATCGTTTGGACGTGCACCAGCTTCTTGTTCCGGGCCTCGCCATGCTCGCCGTCGTCGGGGGCATCTATGCCGCCGCCTATCCGTTGCTGTCGGGTGGCCAGGCGGAGAAGCGCAGGGAGGCGCTGAAGACGCGGACGCCGAGCCAGATCGCCGGGCGCGTCAACGATGCCGCCAAGCGGCGCAAGCAAGTCTCCGACAGCTTGAAGGAGCTCGACCATCGCGCCAAGAGCAAGAAGCTCACGATGGAGACGAAGCTCGCGCAGGCGGGGCTGAGCTGGTCGAAGCAAAAATATTACGTGATCTCCGCCGTGCTCGCCGTGATCGGCACGGTCCTCGCGCTGGTGCTCAGCGGCAGTCCCTTCATCGCGCTCGGCGGGGCCCTCGTCGGCGGGTTCGGGATGCCGGCCTGGATCGTCAGCTTTCTGAAGAAGCGGCGGCTGAAGGCTTTCCTGAAGGAGTTTCCCGGCGCGGTCGACATCATCGTGCGCGGCATCAAGGCCGGTATTCCCCTCGGCGACTGCCTGCGCAACATCGCCGCCGAGGCGGCCGAGCCGGTCAGGACCGAGTTCCGCATGATCATGGAAGCGCAGCAGGTGGGGCTGTCGATCCCCGAGGCGGTCGAGCGCATCGTCGACCGCGTGCCGCTGTCGGAGGCCAACTTCTTCTCGATCGTCATCAACATTCAGGCGAAGGCCGGCGGCAATCTCGCCGAGGCGCTCGGCAACCTCTCGAACGTGCTGCGCGATCGCAAGAAGATGAAGGGCAAGATCAAGGCGATGTCGAGCGAGGCGAAGGCGTCGGCCGGCATCATCGGCTCGCTGCCGCCGCTCGTCGGCTTCTTCGTCTTTCTGACGAGCCCCGGCTACATCTCGCTCCTGTTCACGACGACGACGGGGCACCTGGTGCTCGCCGGCTGCGTGTTCTGGATGTCGCTCGGAATCTTCATCATGAAGAAGATGATCAACTTCGACATGTAGGCGTGCGTGCCGCGTAAAGTGTGAGACCAAACGACATGAATATGGAGCAGCTGCAAGATCCCCATAATATCGCCGCCGCCCTGGTGGCGATCGCGACGTTCGCGACAGTCGTGACGATCGCGTTGCCGCTCGTCTCGGGCGACAAGCTCGACAAGCGGATGCGCTCGGTCGCCTCCGAGCGCGAGCGCATCCGTGCGCGCGAACGCGAGAAGCTCAACGCCGGCAAGGGACTGCGCTACGAGCCCAAGGCCTACATGAAGCGCGTCGTCGACCGCTTCAACCTGAAGAGCTGGCTCGGCACCGACAAGGCCAAGGGCCAGATGCTGATGGCCGGCTTCCGCGGCGCGCAGGCGGAGATCGCCTTCCTCTTCTTCCGCCTCGTGTCGCCGGCGGCGTTTCTCGTGATCGGCGCGTTCTACATTTTCCTGGTCGCGCATTTCACCTGGCCGGTGACGATGAAGATCGCGGCGGTGATCGCCTGCGCCTATTTCGGTCTCAAGGCGCCCGAGATCTACCTCTCGAACACCATCAAGAAACGCCAGCAATCGGTCTCGCGCGCGTTCCCCGATTCGATGGATCTCCTCCTGATCTGCGTTGAGTCCGGCATGTCGATCGAGCAGGCCTTTCGCAAGGTCAGCCAGGAGATTGGCCTGCAGTCGGTCCCGCTCGCGGAGGAACTGACGCTGACGACGGCGGAACTGTCCTATCTGCCCGAGCGTCGCGCGGCCTACGAGAATTTGGCCAAGCGCACGGGCGTCGATTCCATCAAGCAGATCGTCACGGTGCTGACGCAGGCCGAAAAATACGGCACGCCGCTCGGCCACGCGCTACGCGTGCTCGGCCAGGAAAGCCGCGACCATCGCCTGATGCTCGCCGAGCAGAAGGCCGCCGCGCTGCCGCCGAAGCTCACCGTGCCAATGATCATCTTCTTTCTGCCGGTGCTCTTCGCCGTCATCATGACGCCGGCGGTCATCCAGATCAGTTCGCTCTGAGGTTCTCGTTCTCGGCGCGCTACTCCGCCACGTCGCGCGAGGCGGTCTGGATCGGCTTGTCGACGGCGCGCGTCGACACGCGCCGCGGGGCGGACTTGAGCGGAGCCCACGTCGGCGAGCCGGCGATCGTCTGCTTGATCTGCGCGACGTTCTCGGCCGCGTCCACCGGCGGCAGATCCTGCCGCGAGATCGCCTCCGCGTCGGCGTACTTGCCTTCGAGCGACAGCACCAGGGCGAGGTTCTGGCGCACCCGCATGTCGGCGGTGGGCTGCGAAACGGCGAGCCGCAGCGCCGCCTCGGCCTGCGGCATCTTGCGCTCGAGCGCGTAGGACAGACCCATGTTGGAGAGCACGTCGGGCTCGTTCGGCCGGATCTTCAGGGCCGCGTCGTAATAGGCTTGCGCGCCGGCGTGGTCGCCGAGTTGATCGGCTACCGACCCCTGCGCGGAGAGCACGCTCCAGCTCGGCCGGTCGGGCGTATGCGCGCGCTCCAGCACGTTGGCTGCCTCCTGCAGGCGCCCCGCGTCGGCCAGGGCCTTGCCGTAGGCGGCGAGCACCGGCATGTCGCGCGGGTTCTTGACGGCGAGCCCCTGCAGCACGGCGACGGCCTGCGCGTGCTGGCCGAGCCCGCGCAGCGCGGTCGCGTAGTGCAGGGCGATGAGCTTGTCCTCGGGGTCCTTGGCGTAGCGCGGCTCCAGCGTTTCCGCGTAGGCGCGCAGCGCGACCTGGTCGCTCGCCGACGGCGGCGGACGCGAGGCGACCGGATCGGCGGCCGGCATCATCACGCTCTCGCAGCCGCCGGCGGCGAGCGCGAGGCCGAGGACGAAGAGGCAGGGCGCGATGCGCCGGAGGGAAAGGCCGAAGGTGCGGCTTTGAGCGTGACGTGCCATCGTGTGCGCCTCGGGCGGGGGCCGGCTTGAACGGCTTTGACGAAGCAATAAAAGGTTAACGCTAACGAATGCTTAAAGGACGTCCCGTTTTGGGGCGCTCGCGCCTGGGCGTTCGTCGAAGGTGGGGAAAAAGATGCTGGTGGATCGGGCGGAGCGGCACGGCGAGACGATCGCCATCCACGGCGTCACGCCGAAGACGCTCGAGGCGATCGTCGCGTCGCTGCCCCGTATCGCGGCCGGCTATCTCGCCGCCTGCGGCTACAAGGGCGAGCCCGGCGAGGTCTTTCTCGCGCCCGGCGAGGACGGCAAGATCGTCGGCGTTCTGATCGGCGTCGGCGAGGGTCGCGCGCGCGACCCGTTCGTCACCGGCAAGCTCGCCGGCGCGCTGCCGGCCGGCACTTATGCGCTGGCGGGCGGGTTCGAGGATGGCGCCCTCGCCGCGCTCGGCTTCGAGCTCGGCGCCTACGCGTTCGACCGCTTCCGCAAGACCAAGACGACCGCGAACGCCGCGCCGCGTCTCCGCGCGCCGGACGGTGTCGATGCCGCTGGCGTCGACCTCGTCGCCGGCGCGATCGCGATGGGGCGCGACCTCATCAATCGGCCCGCGAACGACCTCGGTCCGGACGCGCTGGAGGCGGCCGCGCGCGAGATCGCGGATGCGCATGGCGCCGTTGTCGGCTCGATCGTCGGCGACGATCTTCTCGCAAGCGATTTGCCGATGATCCACGCCGTCGGCCGCGCGGCGGCGGAGGCACCGCGGCTCGTCGATATCGCCTGGGGCGATCCAGCCGCGCCCAAGGTGACGCTGGTCGGCAAGGGAGTCTGCTTCGACACCGGCGGCCTCGACATCAAGCCGAGCTCCGGCATGCTGCTGATGAAGAAGGACATGGGCGGCGCCGCCACCGCGCTCGCGCTCGCCGCCATGATCATGGGTGCCGAGCTGCCGGTACGCCTGCGGGTGCTGCTGCCGATCGTCGAGAATTCGATCGCCGGCAACGCCTTTCGCCCGGGCGACATCCTGCCGAGCCGCAAGGGCCTCAGCGTCGAGGTCGGCAACACCGACGCCGAGGGTCGCTTGATTCTCGCCGACGCGCTCGCGCTCGCCGACGAGGAAGCGCCCGACCTGCTGTTCGATTTCGCAACGTTGACCGGCGCCGCGCGCGTGGCGCTCGGTCCCGATCTGCCGCCCTATTACACGATGGATGAGCCGCTTGCCGCGGCGATCGCGGCGCATGCCGCCGCGACCAACGATCCCGGCTGGCGGATGCCGCTGTGGGAGCCCTACGACAAGCTGCTCAAGAGCAAGGTGGCGGATCTCTCCAACATCTCCGGCGGCTCGTTCGCCGGCTCGATCACGGCCGCGCTGTTCCTGCGCCGCTTCGTCGAGCGGGCCGGCGCCTGGGCGCATTTCGACGTCTACGGCTGGACGCCGTCGGCCAAGCCCGGCCGACCTGAGGGCGGCGAGGTGCAGTTGGCGCGTGGCCTGTTCGCGATGCTGCGCGAGCGCTTTCCCGCGGGTGGGCGCGCGCGTTGAGCGACGATCCCAAGCCGCTCGATCCCAAGCCGCTCGATCCCAAGCCGCTCGATCCCAAGCCGCTCGATCCCAAGCCGCTCGATCCGCCGCTGACCCCGGCGCGCGGCGATCTTGCCGCTGCGTCGCTTCGCGAGCGCGTCCTCGCCGAGCGCTACGTCGACGGCGAGCGCTTCACGGTCGCTCGCGAGCGCGTCGACCTCAAGCGCGCGCCGCGCCCCGACGCGCCGCTCGAGACGCAGCTTCTCTACGGCGAAGAGGTGACGGTCCTCGAGGATCTGGACGGCTGGGGCTGGGTGCAGGCGCGGCGCGACGGCTACGTCGGCTACGTCGCGATGCGCGCGCTCATTCGCGACAACATAGATATCACTCATCGCGTGATCGTGCGGCGGACCTTCATCTATCCGGCCGCCGACATGAAGCAGCCGGCGCGCGGCGCGATCCCGCTCGACGGCCGCGTGCGCGTCGAGTCGACGAGCGGCTCATTCAGCAAGATCGGCGATCACGCTTACGTGTTCGCCACGCATCTCTCGCCGTTGGAGACAATGGCGCCGGATTACGTCGCGGTGGCCGAAACGCTTATGGGCACACCATATCTATGGGGTGGCAAGACACCGCTCGGAATCGATTGCTCCGGGCTCGTGCAGCTTGCCACCGCGCTCGCCGGGCTCGAGCTGCCGCGTGATACCGACATGCAGGCTGGACATGGTCTCGCGATCGAGCCGGGTCCCACGCTCGAAGGACTCCAGCGCGGCGACCTCGTATTCTGGAAGGGGCATGTCGGGATCATGCGCGACGCGGCAACGCTGCTGCATGCCAATGCCCATCAGATGTTAGTGGCGAGCGAGCCGCTGCGGATCGCGCGTGATCGCATCCTCCAATCGAGCGGCACGACGATCGCGGGCGTTCGTCGCCTGGACCTAACAAAACTGTAAGCCGAAATCTTGCGGCCAAGCTTTTGCGCGCCTTGTATAAACCGCGAACTTAACTTATTTACGAACCCATCGAACATGGCCGAATGGTTTGGCCTCACATCAATCTTGATGTCTGTGGACGACCTGCACTCTTTGTCGAGCTGTGCGAAATCACACCTTTGTGTGGGATGTCGCACACATCAATCTCTACACTAACGACTCGAGGAATGCCTCTATGGCGACTGGTACTGTCAAATGGTTTAATGCCGAAAAAGGCTATGGCTTCATTCAGCCGGACGAGGGCGGCAAGGACGTATTCGTGCACGTGAGCGCGGTCGAGCAGGCCGGCATGCGCTTCTTGCAGGAAGGTCAAAAGCTTTCGTACGAGGTCGTCGCCGATCGTCGAACCGGCAAGCAGGCGGCGTCGAACCTGCAGGCTGGCTAAGCTCCAACGGGCCCACGGATCGTGGGGATACGTATCAATTGTTAATATGAATCCCTGGCCTCTTTCGGTCAGGGATTTTTTTTGCCGCATGCGGCGGCGCTTCGCCGGCCGCGCCTCGCCTCGCCGACCCGGCCGTGGTCCGGAACTTTCGCAAGGCGGCGAGGATTCAACATATCGCGACATCGGTTCGACGCGGAGGTCGTTGGTTTGTCACGCCTGCCGGTTCTGATCGCGATCTCATGTCTTTTGACGCACTCGGCGCTGGCGCAAGCGACCAAGCAGCAGGCGACGGGACCGTCGTCCAAGCCAGCGACTCGCTCCGATAGCAAGGCCGCCCCTGCCGCCGCTAAGCCCGAGCCAGCACCGCCCCCATCGCCTGCTCCCCCGCAAGCCGAGACGAGCGCGGTCGTGCTCGACCTGAACGCCGTCGAAAGCGTGATCGGCATGCCGTTGAAAAGCTTCATGGGCGAGGACATGGGACATGTCGTCGATATTCTCGTTACGCCGCGCGGCGATGTCCGCGCCGCCGTCATCGATTTCGGCGGCATGCTTGGCGTCGGCAGCCGCAAGGTGGCGGTCGACTGGACAACGCTGAAATTCGGCGGCGAAGGCAAGGATGCCCAGGCGGTGCTCGCGCTCACGCGCAACCAGGTCCGCGTCGCGCCCGAATACAAGGTTGGCGATCCAGTCGTCGTGCTCGAACTGCCCAAGATGGAGCCGGCCAGGATGGAGCCGGCCAAGGCCGAGCCGAACAAGATGGAGCCGGCCAAGGCCGGGTCGAAGTCCGAGGAGCCGAAGCCCGCGCCTAAGTCGGAGCCGAAGGCCGCTCCGCGCGCCGGCGACGCCCCAGCCGGGGACACGCGGAAGTGAGCCGCGGTCCGGCGCCATGGCGCGATCGATGCAGTCGGATCTTCGACTGATGTCCGATGCCTCGAGCATCGCGACGGAAGGGATGTGATGCAGGGCGGTAGTCTGGCGAGAGCGATGCGCGGCCCGCCGGCCGGCGCCGACATCTCGGCCGCGACGGCCGTCGAGATCGCGGCGGCGACAGCCGGCGAACGTGCGCGGCGCAGCCAGGGCGGCCTCGATTGGTTCTCGTTTTTCTGCGCCAACCTGCAGACCGGCTTCGGCCCGTTCATCGCCGTCTATCTGACCACCGAGAAGTGGAGCCAGACCGACATCGGCCTCGTGCTCATGGTCGGCGGCCTCGTCGGCCTCGCGGGGCAGATGCCCGGCGGCGCGCTCGTCGACAAGCTGCGCTCGAAGACGCTGATCGCGGCGGTCTCGGTCGCGCTGATCGGTGCCGCCGGCCTGATGGTCGCGCTGAGCTCGCTGTTTCCGGTGATCCTGTTTGCGTGGATCCTGCATTCGGCGGCGAGTTGCGTGCTGTCGCCGGCGATCGCGACCGTCAGTCTCGGCCTGGTCGGCCACACGGGCATCAGCCGCCGGCTCGGTCGCAACGCCAGCTTCGCGTCCGCCGGCAGCGCGCTCGCGGCAGGCGGCATGGGCGCGTGCGGCTATTACGTCTCGAACCAGGCCGTCTTCTTCGTCACCGCCGCGCTCGCCGTGCCGGCGATTCTCGCCCTGCGGCAGGTGAAACCGGTCTACGCCAATGACGTCGCCGCGCCACTCACGGTCGCCGCGCCGGCCGTCGCCTCATCCGCGGGAATCGCCGCCGACCTCCGCGCGCTGCTACGCAACCGGGCGATGCTCGTGCTGGCGATCACGATCGCGCTGTTCTTCCTCGCCAACGCCGCCATGCTCCCGCTCGTCGGCAGCATGCTGACGCTGCGCTCGGCGCGCTCCCCGACGATCTTCATCGCCGCCTGCATCGTCGTCCCGCAGATCATGGTGGCGCTGCTGTCGCCGGTCGTCGGCACGCTGGCGCAGCGTTGGGGTCGTCGCCCTCTGCTGCTCGTCGCCTGCCTTGCCTTGCCGCTGCGCGGCCTAGGGCTCGCGCTCGTGACCGACCCGGCCTGGATCGTGGCGATCCAGGTGCTCGATGGCGTCTCCGCCTCCGTGCTCGGCGTGATGGTGCCGCTGATCGCCGCCGACACGACCCGCGGCACTCCGCGCTACGCGCTCGCGCAGGGCGTGCTCGGCACGGCGATGGGGGTGGGCGCGGCGTTCAGCGCGACCATCGCGGGTGTCCTCACCGACCATTTCAGCAGCGCCTACGCATTCTACGGGCTGACTTCGATCGCCACCGTCGGGTTTCTCGTACCGCTCGTCGCGATGCCGGAGACGCGCGCACTAGGCTCGTTGCACCATCACGAATAGTTACGCTTCCACATATGTGGCGGAAACTCGCACCTTCCTTCGGCGTTCATGACATGATGTCGCGGCCAGGTTCCGTGTCACGGCTGCCACGTAAGACGGGGTTTGCTGCTTGGACGATCTCTGCCGATACGCCCAGCGCCCGTGGCCATTCCTCGGCCGATACATCCGTCATCGGCCGCTATCGCATCTCGGAATTCTGCTCGGCGTCGTCGGCGCGGTCGGCTGTTCGGTCAGCACGCAGTACGGCGTCAAGAAGCTCGTCGACGCGCTCGGCTCCGGCCAGGTGTCGCGCGTCTGGGTCGCGCTGTTCCTGCTCGCCGGCCTCATCGCGGCCGACAATCTGCTGTGGCGCGTGGCGAGCTACATCGCGAGCTTCACCTTCGTGAAGGTGACCGGCGACATACGCCGCGATCTGTTTCGCCACCTCACCGGTCACGCACCCGCGTTCTTCTCCGAGCGCCAGCCAGGCACCCTGGCGAGCCGGGTGACAGCGACGTCGAACGCCTTCTTCACGATCGAGAACATGTTCGTGTGGAACGTGCTGCCGCCGTGCGTCGCATCGATCGGCGCGATCATCTATATCGGCAGCGTCTCGAAGCTGATGTCGCTGATGCTCGCGGTGATCTGCGGCTGCGTCATCATCCTGATGTTTCGCATCGCCGCCGCCGGCAAGCCGCTGCACCACGACTTCGCCGACAAGGCCGCGGCCGTCGACGGCGAGGTGGTCGACCTCGTCGGCAACATGTCGCTCGTCAAATCCTTCGGTGGACTGCCGCACGAGTTCCTGCGCTTCGATCGCACGCTCGATCGCGAGATGAACGCGCGCAAGCGCAGCCTGCTCTATCTCGAGAAGCTGCGGCTGATCCACGCCGGGGTCACGATCGCGGTGACGCTCGGCCTTCTCTACTGGGTCGTCACGTTGTGGGAGGCCAAGCACGCGACCAGCGGCCAGGTGATCCTGGTCGCGACGTTGGGGCTGTCGATCCTGTCGGCGACGCGCGATCTCGCGGTGGCGCTGGTCGATGCCACGCAGCACCTCGCCCGCCTGTCGGAGGCGTTGGCGACACTGCTGCTGCCGCATACCCTCGTCGACCATCCCGACGCGAAGCAGCTCGTGCCGCGCAGCGCCGGCGTCACGTTCGACAAGGTGCGCTTCGCCTATCCTGACGGACAGACCGTCTGCGACGGCTTCAACCTGAAGATCGAGCCCGGTCAGTGGGTCGGTCTCGTCGGCGAGTCCGGGGGCGGCAAGTCGACCTTGTTCGCGCTGCTTCAGCGCTTCTACGACGTGCAGGGCGGCCGCATCCTCGTCGATGGCCAGGACATCCAATACGTGACGCAGGAAAGCCTGCGCGAGGCGATGACGGTGGTGCCGCAGGACATCTCGCTGTTCCACCGCACGCTGATGGAGAACATCCGCTATGGCCGGCCGGACGCCAGCGACGATGACGTCTGGCGTGCCGCCGAGGCCGCCAATTGCCGCGCCTTCATCGACAACCTGCCCGATGGTCTCGACACGCTCGTCGGCGATCGCGGCACCAAGCTCTCCGGCGGCCAGCGCCAGCGCGTCGCGATCGCCCGCGCGCTGTTGAAGAACGCGCCGATCCTGCTGCTCGACGAGGCGACGTCGGCGCTCGACGCGAAGTCGGAGGCCGAAGTGCGCGCGGCGCTCGAGAACCTGATGCGCGGACGCACCGTGATCGCCATCGCGCATCGCATCGCCACGCTCGACGGGTTCGACCGGATCGTCACCCTCGCCAAGGGCAAGATCGTCAGCGACCAGCCGCCCGAGCGTGGCTACGACGGCACACCCACGCCCGCCGCCACCGTGCCGATCGAGGCGCCGCTCCTGCAGGCTGCCGCCGAGTGAGAGCCGTATGCAGGGTCCGTTCATGTTGGGTCGTGTAAAGTCAACGACTTAGGTTCGACAAAGGAGACTTACGCGATGCGTATCGCCCAGATTGCGCCCCTCGCCGAGGCCGTTCCGCCCAAGCTCTACGGCGGCACGGAGCGCGTGGTCTCCTGGCTTACCGAGGAGCTCGTTCGGCAAGGCCACGACGTCACGCTCTTCGCCAGCGGCGAGTCGCGGACGACCGCCAAGCTCGTGGCAGGCTGCGAGACAGGCCTGCGCCTGCAGCACATCGGCGATCACACCGCGAGCAACATCGTCATGCTCGACAACGTCCGCCGCCGCGCCGACGACTTCGACATCATCCACTGCCATATCGACCTGCTGCAGTACCCGCTGTTCCAGGACATGGGCCACAAGCTGGTCTCGACCATGCACGGGCGGCTCGACGTGCCGGACTATTGGCCCGTCTACAAGGCCTACCCGCACATGCCGCTGATCTCGATCTCCGACAGGCAACGCGATCCGATGCCGCCGGACATGAACTGGCTCGCCACCGTCTACCACGGCCTGCCCGAGCACGTGTGCCCCTTCAACGCGACGGGCGGCGACTATCTCGCCTTCCTCGGCCGCATCTCGCCCGAGAAGCGCCCGGATCGCGCGATCGAGATCGCCAAGCGTTCCGGCGTGAAGTTGAAGATCGCCGCCAAGGTCGACAACGTCGACAGGACGTATTTCGAGCGCGAGATCGAGCCGTTGCTCGACCATCCGCTGATCGAGTTCATCGGCGAGATCGACGAGAGCCAGAAGTGCGACTTCGTCGGCAACGCGCTGGCGCTGTTGTTTCCGATCGACTGGATGGAGCCGTTCGGCCTCGTGATGATCGAGGCGATGTCGGCGGGCACGCCGGTGATCGCGTGGCGTAACGGCTCGGTGCCCGAGGTGATGGCCGGCGGAGGCGGCTACATCGTCGAATCGATGGCCGAGGCCGTCGCCGCCGTTGCGCGCGCCAAGACGCTCGATCGCGCCGAGGTGCGCGGCTATTTCGAGACGCGCTTCACCGCGGCGCATATGGCCCGCAACTACGTGGCCGCGTACGAGAAGCTGATCGCGCAGGCCCCGGCACCGTCGAGACCGAACCTGCGTCTCGTCGCATCGGCCGCGCCCGCCACGGGGCTGGTCGCGGCCGAATAGTCGCATTCGTCTCCAGGTCGGCGAATTTAGTGAAGTAGATGCCGACCTCAGTAGATGCCGAGACCGACGCCACCGATGCCAATACCCACGTGCGGGCCATAGTAGGGGCGGTAGTAGCCGTAGGGACGATAGGCCCGGTAGACGGGGCGGTAATAGCCGCCGACGCGACGGCAGCGGTTATAGTCGCACACCAAACGAACTGTTTCGGCGGCCGGCGGCGCGATGTTGCCCGCGGCGGTTAAATCGAGATGCGGCATGGCGACGGCCGCGGTCGCGCCGAGCCCGGCGAGAAGACTGACCGCGAGCAGTGTTGAAATGGGTTTCATTGAATATCTCCAGCATTAAGCGGTTGCAAGCAGTGGCTGTTCGACCGCGCTCCGTATAGCCGCAATCGTGAGCTTATCTTTGTCTGATGACAGTGCAAAGAAGGACAAAGGTCGATAAGGGTCGTCGACAAAGGAGCAGGGCCGTGTCGATCGCATGCGTGCGGCGGCCAAACCAGGTGGCTCAACCATTACGATCGTTAGAGGATGGGCGGCGCGTAGAGCAGGCCGCCATGCGTCCAGATGTCGTTGAGGCCGCGCTTGATCTTCAGCTTCGATCCCTGGCCGAGATTGCGCTCGAACACGTCGTTGTAGTTGCCGACGAACTTGATGATCCGATAGGCCCAGTCGGCCGTCAGCCCGAGCCCTTGCGCGAAATTCCCTTCCGCGCCGAGCAGGCGACGGATGCGCGGATTGTCGCCCTTGATCACCTCGTCGACGTTGGCCTGCGTCACGCCCATCTCGTCCGCGTTGATCATCGCGTTGAGCGTCCAGCGCACGATCTCGAACCATCGGTCGTCGCCCTGGCGGACGGCGGGACCGAGCGGCTCCTTCGAGATGATCTCGGGCAGGATGACCTGGTCGTCGGGGTTGGGCAGCTTCGAGCGCAGGACGAACAGCGCCGAGGCGTCGGTCGTCAGCGCCCCGCATTTGCCGGCCGTGTAGGCGGCTTCCGCGTCGTCCGAGGGAAACACCTTGGGGTCGTATTTCAGCCCGCGCTGGCGAAAATAGTCGGCGAGGTTGAGTTCGGTCGTCGTATCCTTGGCGACGCAGATCTGGTCGCTCGCGAGGTTCGACGCCGCGTTGACCTTCAGCGCGCGCCGCACGAGAAAGCCCTGGCCGTCATAATAGGTGATGCCGGCAAACAGCAGGTGGTGCGTCGTCTCGCGCGCCAAGGTCCAGGTCGTCGTGCGGTCGAGCACGTCGATCGATCCGTTCTCGAGAGCATCGAACCGATGCGGCGTCGTCAGTTGCACGAAGTCGACCTTGCCGGGATCACCGAAGATCGCCGCCGCGATCGCCCGGCAGAAGTCGATGTCGAAGCCCGACCAGCTGCCGCTGGCATCGACCTGGCCGAAGCCCTCGAGCAACGCGCTTGCGCCGCATCGCAATGATCCGCGCGCCTTGACGAGATCTAGCGTCGAATGCTCGCTCTCGCTCTCGGCAGGCTTGCCGCTGGCGGCATAGGCGGCACCGGTCAGCTGAAGGAAAAATCCGAACACGGCAGCCGCGACGAATCTCTTCAGCATCCAGCGTGCCCCCAGGCGGTGCCCGCGAGGGGCACCCGAGGGTGGATCGATCCGCGAAGGCAGCGGAACTGTCAAGCCATAGCCCGCCGCAAGGATTGATCCCGACGGGCTGATTCTGGGTCAGGCCGGGTCGGCGCCAGACTCGAGCTGT
Organism: uncultured Lichenihabitans sp.; assembly: GCA_965214415.1. GTDB lineage: Bacteria > Pseudomonadota > Alphaproteobacteria > Rhizobiales > Beijerinckiaceae > RH-AL1. The sequence continues at coordinate 2,221,036 of CBDCBQ010000003.1, read as the reverse complement.
CGCTCGGCGTAATGGCGCTTCATCCGTTCCCAGTCGCGCGGATCGGTCGTCGCGCGGACGAACTGGAGGCCCTTGCGCGTCAGCTTGCGGAACAGGAAGAAGCCCGGCTCGTCAGGGCCGGGGCCGTCGATGTAGTCGAGCTCGAGCAGCGTGGCGAGGCCCGTTTCGATCTCCGCCGCCGGGCGGCCTAGCTCCTCCGCCTCCACATCGACAGAGACGATGATGACGGTGCGCGGCGAGGTCTGATAGCCCTCGAGGACGAAGAGCAGATCGCGGATGAGCTCGACGTCGTGGTCCATGGCTGCCGAGCTCGAGTGGAGGCGTTTATGATTTGTTTTAATAAGCCTCGCAAATTGCGCCAGGCTTGTCGATAGCGCTCCTGGGTGCCGTCGCCGGGCGGCCGCCGGGGCCAGTCAGTGCTGCGTGCGATGCTTGTTGCGAAAATACGCGCCGGCGTCGATCCGCGTGCCGTTCGCGAACACGCAGACGGCCCGCGTGCCCCCGTTCGGCAGCGTTTCGTCCGTGACGATCGCGCCATTCTTGACGCAGAGCGCCGCGGCGGGGCTGGTCTGGTCGGGCGGGGCGGCCGCGGCTGTGATGATCGCGGCCACCATGCCTAGTATGCTCATCGCCAGTGCCTCCGGTGCCGTTCGCCGTGTCGCGATACAGGACTTCGAAGCGGTGGGGAAACGCGACAGGGGCGCTCGATCGCGCTAAACGGTCCGCGCCAACGAAACGGACCCGATGCCAGACCTTCTCCTCGAGCTCTTCTGCGAAGAGATTCCCGCCCGCATGCAGGCGCAAGCGGCCGACGACCTGAAGCGGCTCGTCACGGACGCGCTCGCGGCCAAGGGGCTGTTCTCCGCTGGCGGGGCCGCCTTCGCGACGCCGCGTCGGCTCGCGCTGCACATCGCCGACTTGCCGGCGGCGCAGCCCGACGCGCGCGAGGAGCGCAAGGGGCCGAAGGTCGGCGCGCCCGAGGCGGCCGTCGCCGGCTTCCTGAAGAGCGCCGGCCTCGCCTCGCTCGACGAGGCCGAGGTGCGGTCCGATCCGAAGAAGGGCGACTTTTACGTCGCCGTGGTCGAGCGGGCGGGGCGGCCGACGATCGAGGTGCTGGCCGAGATCCTGCCGCCGATCGTCGAGAGTTTTCCTTGGCCGAAATCGATGCGCTGGGGCGCCGCCTCGGTCGCGGGTACGAGCCTGCGCTGGGTGCGCCCGCTGCACACCATCCTCGCCACCTTCGGCCCGGAGATCGAGGAACCCGACATCGTGCCCTTCGCGGTCGGCGGCATCCAGTCCGGCAACACGACACGCGGCCATCGCTTCATGGTGCCCGACGCGTTCACCGTGCGTCGCTTCGACGATTACGTCTCGGCGTTGGAACGCGCGAAGGTCGTGCTCGACCCGGCGCGCCGGCGCGACATCATCCTCTACGACGCGCGCAACCTGGCGATGGCGCAGGGGCTCGAACTCGTCGAGGACGAGGGCCTGCTGCACGAGGTGGCCGGCCTCGTCGAATGGCCCATCGTGCTGATGGGCGAGTTCGAGGCCGCCTTCCTCGACATCCCGCCCGAGGTGATCCGCGCGACGATCCGCGCCAACCAGAAATGCTTCGTGCTGCGCGAGGCGGGTTCCCAGACGCTCGCCAACCGCTTCGTGCTCGTCGCCAACATCGAGGCGTCGGACGGTGGCGCGGAGATCGCGCGCGGCAACGCCAAGGTCGTGCGCGCCCGCCTTGCCGACGCACGCTTCTTCTGGGAGAGCGACCTCAAGGTGAAGCTCGACGACCGGCTGCCAAAGCTCGACTCGATCGTGTTCCACGCCAAGCTCGGCACGCAGGGCGAGCGGGTCGCGCGGCTGGAAAAGCTCGCCGCCGACCTCGCCTCGCTGATCAAGGCCGACCCGGCGCAGGCCGCCCGCGCTGCGAAGCTGTGCAAGGCCGATCTCGTCTCCGAGATGGTCGGCGAGTTTCCCGAGCTGCAGGGTCTGATGGGTCGCTATTACGCCGCCCACCAGGGCGAGCCCGCGGCCGTGGCCGCCGCCTGCGAGGAGCATTACAAGCCGCAGGGCCCGTCCGATCGCGTGCCCACCGCGCCCGTCTCGATCGCGGTGGCGCTCGCCGAGAAGCTCGACACGCTGGTCGGCTTCTGGGCGATCGACGAGAAGCCGACCGGCTCGAAGGACCCGTACGCGCTGCGCCGCGCCGCGCTCGGCGTGATCCGCCTGATCCTCGAGAACGAGCTGCGCCTGCCGATCCTGACGATCGGCGCCGAGGCGCTGCTGCGCAATCCCAAGCTCGTCGACTGGCCCGATGCCGACAAGCGCGCGCTGCTCGTCTCGCTGCTCGGCTTCTTCGCGGAGCGGCTGAAGGTGTACCTGCGCGAGACCAAGGCGCGGCACGATCTCATCGATGCCGTGTTCGGCTCGGCCGGCCAGGACGACTTCACGCTGGTCGTGCGCCGCGTGCGCGCGCTCGGCGCGTTCCTCGGCACCGACGAGGGCGCCAACCTCCTCGCCGGCTACCGCCGCGCCGCCAACATCCTGAAGGCCGAAGCCAAGAAGGCGCCGGACGACGCGCCGGGTTTCGCCGAGCCGTACGATCCCGCGCTGGTGCGGGAGCCGGCCGAGAAAAGGCTGGCCGCGGCATTCGAGACCGTCGCCGAGCAGGCGGCGTCGGCCGTCGCGGGCGAGGATTTCGAGGGCGCGATGCGGGCGCTGGCGACGCTGCGGGAGCCGGTCGACGTGTTCTTCGACGAGATCACGGTCAATGCGCCAGACCCCGCGATCCGCCTCAATCGCCTGCGCCTGCTGAGCGGCTTCGCCGCCGCCGTCCACGCGGTGGCGGACTTTTCGCGCATCGGGGGGTGAGCACGCGTCCTACAGGGGATCAGCGAAGTCTTTGGCGACCGGCTCGATACGCAAACGCAATCCGAGCGCTTTCACGGCGCCCATGAACGTGCTGAGCCGTGGATCGCCGGCAGGCGACAGCGCCTTGTAAAGCCCCTCCCGCGAGATCCCTGTACTCAGCGCGACCGCCGACATGCCGCGCGCCTTCGCGAGATCGCCAAGCGCCGCCGCGACCGGCGCGGGATCGCCATCCTCCAGCGCCGCCTCGAGATAGCCGAGCTGGCGGTCCGTTGTCGTGATGTAGTCCTGAATATCCCAGGGCTTCGTCTCCAGGGCCATGTCAGAGGTCCTCAGCCATTGATTTCGCTTTCGCGATGTCTTGCCTTTGCGAGCTTTTATCTCCGCCACACAAAAGGATCACCACACTCGTGTGTCGTCTCACAAAATAGCGACGATAGCCCGGGCCATGGCCAATCGCAGAGAGTTCGAGACGAAGGTTCGCGATATGGCCGGGCGGATGCCGCATCCGGTGACCGACCAGATCTTTGTCATCGACGCTGGAGGGATACACCTGGCGATGCCCTCGGAACTCTGAGGCGATCGCGGCTATCGGGCGGGGATGAACGAGCGCGAGCGGGGGCCGGTCGCGCCCGGCGGCAGCTGGTCGGCCGGCTTGGCGATGTGCCTGACGAAACTTGGGATCTCGATCCCCTTGTCTTGCTGGCGGTGCCGGTGACGGCGCCCATGATGGTGCCGATGCCCTGGCCTGCTGAGCGAGCGGATCGCCGGATCGCCGCTTACGCCCATCTCTTGCGCCTCCGCCACGCTTTGCGCGAGCGCCGTCAAAAGGACGAGGGCGGCGATGATCCCGATCGGCCGTGCGAGCAACATGAGATGAACTCCGGTCTTGGCGCGAACTAGTCGAAGCGGTTGAAGGGTTTGCCGGCGGTGGAGGGTGCCTCGCCGAAAGTCTCGATCCTCGTCCACGATCACACCTCGCCGGCGACCCCTCATCCACTCTTCGGGCACCTTCTCCCGCGAGGGGACTACGGCGGCTAAAGGTGAGAATGCTACTCCCGCGGGATGACGTCGACCTTCACGTCGACATCCTGCTCCTTCGAGCCAAGAATGATACCTGCGACGGGGGAGATGTCGGCGTAGTCGCGGCCCTTGGCGAGGATGATGTGGTCGTCGCCGATCATGATGTCGTTGGTGGGATCGAGGCCGATCCACCCATGTTCCGAGCCGCACCAGATCGACACCCAGGCGTGCGTCGCGTCGGCGCCCTCGAGCCGCTTCTTGCCCGGCGGCGGGATGGTGCGGATGTACCCCGACACATAGGCGGCGGGCAGGCCGAGGCCGCGCAGCCCCGAGATCATGATATGCGCGAAATCCTGGCAGACGCCATGCCGCTTCAGGAATGCTTCCGACAGCGGCGTCGAGACGATGGTCGCCTTCGGATCGTAGCGGAACTGCGTCCGGATGCGATGCATCAGCTCCTTCGCGCCGGCGAGCACCGGGCGGCCCGGCGTGAAGCTCTCGCGGGCATATTCCGTCGCCGGCAGGTAGTGTGGCACGAAACGGCTCGGGTGGAGGAAATGCGCCGGCGCTTCGCGATCGAGCGAGCGCGAGGCGACGGCGGCGTCGCGCACGGTCTCCCATGGCGGCGTGGCATCGCCGTCCGGCGGCGGCTCGCGGTGGATCTCCACGGAGGTTTGGGTCGAGACGACCAGCGTCTTGTGCGCCGTCTCGATCTGCATCTGCGTCACGCGATTGCCGAAGAAGCAGATGCGCTCGGTGGTCTCGTCGGGCTCGGGCTCGATGTCGATGCGGCTCGCGTAGACGATCTGCCCCGGCTCCTCGCGCGGCAGCAGGCGCAGCGAGCAGTTGGAGTAGGTGACGGTCGAGCCGTACTCGTAGGTCGTCACGTGGCGGATGTCGTAGATCATGCCCTGCCGCTCACGCGAGCCCCATGCTCTTGTCGGCCTTCACGGCGTTGGCGCCGTGCAGGAAGTAGCGCGCGCCGATCGCGTCGGCGAGGCCGAGCAGGCGCTGCTCGATGCCCATGATGGCGTCGTTGTCGAGATCGCTCGCGACCGCCGTCGTCAGCTCGGCGAGGAGCTGCGTCACGATGCGGCTCGGGCGCTCCAGCATGCCGTCCTCGCTGAGCCGCGGCAGTTTGGCGAGGTGTTCGCCGAGGCGCTCGACCTGGAAGGCGACCGAGCGCGGGTTGTAGGTGTCGAGGATCGCCATGTCGCGCACGAGCTCGAGCGAGACGCCGACGAGGTAGCGCGCGCGGTAGGTGATCTGCGAGTCGATCAATTCGAGCAGCGTCGAGAGGCCATCGGGATAGCCCTCGGGGCAGGCGAGGCGGCGGGCGAAGCGGCAGGTGTTGATCGCGCGCTCGACGCGCCGGCCCATGTCGAGCAGGTGCCAGCCGGCGCCGCGGTTCATGTTCTCCTGCGCGAGGCCGGCGATGGCGCCGAGCCGGCGCAGCGAAGTGTCGGCGCAATCGGTCATGTCGGCTTCGGTCAGGATCACGCTCGGGGCGCGGTCGAGGCCCTCGAAGACGTCCTCGATGTTGCGCCAGGTGTCGGTGGAAAGCCGCTCGCGGATGAACGAGGCGGCGCGGCGCGCGTCCTCGATCAGCGAGAAGGCCGAGCCGAACTCCTCCTTGCCGAACAGGGCGACGGCGGCGAGCGCGGTGCCGCCGAAGTCGGCCGCGCGCTCCTCGGGCAGGGCGCCGGCGCGATCGAGCAGAACCTCGAGCCGGCCCATCGTCCACTTGGCGTCGGACAACGGCGTCGCCGTCTCGATCATCCGGCCCACGAAGGCACGCGTCACGCGCAGCACCATCTCGGCGCGCTCGAGATATCGTCCGAACCAAAACAGATTGTCGGCGGCGCGGCTCGGCAGGTTGCCGAGGATGCGCCGGATGCGCACCGTGCCTTCGCTCGGCAGCAGCGTCGTCTGCAGCACCGGCCCCTCGCCGAGCACCCAGACGTCGGCGGACTCGGTCTCGGCGCCCATCGTCACGGCGCGCGCGTCGAGCCGGCGCGAGACGCGGCAGAAGCCGCCCGGCATCACCACCCAGCCCTGTGGCGTGCGCGCGGCGTAGACGCGCAGCGTGAACGGGCGCGGCGCGAGCTGGCCGTCGAGCCAGACCGGCGTCGTCGAGAGCTTGACGATCTCCTGGCCGACCCAGTCGATGCCGCGTGCCTCGATCGCGGCGCGCAGCTCCTGCTTGTGCTCGTCGGTCATCGAGGCGCCGATCACCGTCTGGTGGCGAAGGCCGCCCGGCACCGAGTTGCCGTAGGCGCCGGCCAGCGCCAGCTCGTCCATGCGGGCCAGCACGGTCTTGCGTTGGGGCGCCTGGCCGCACCACCAGGTGGCGATGTTCGGCAGCTTCAGCTCCTCGCCGAGCACGTGCCGGCAGAGGCTCGGCATGAAGCTCATCATGACCGGCGATTCGACGACGCCCGAGCCGAGCGCGTTGGCGACGACGACACGATCGCCGCGCAGCACGTCGATGAGGCCCGGCACGCCGAGATGCGAGCGCGCGTTGAGCTCGAGCGGATCGGCGTAATCGGAATCGACGCGGCGCAGCACGACGTCGGCGCGCTTCAGACCGGCGATGGTGCGCACATGCAGGTCGCCGTCGCGCACGGTGAGGTCGCCGCCCTCGACCAGCTGCAGGCCGAGATATCGCGCGAGATACGCCTGCTCGAAGTACGTCTCGTTGTAGGGGCCGGGCGTGAGCAGGCAGATGCGCGGATCGCTGCGCTCGGCGCAGGCGGCGAGGCCGGTGCGGAACGCATCGAAGAAGGGCGCGAGCCGCTCGACATTCATGTCGCGGTAGAGATTCGGGAAGGTGCGCGACAAAACCAAACGATTGGCGAGCGCGTAGCCCGCGCCCGACGGGGCCTGCGTGCGATCGCCCAGCACCCACCACTTGCCGTCCGGCCCGCGGCCGAGATCGACCGCGTAGAGATGCAGATAGTTGTGGCGCTTGTCCATCACGCCGGCGAGCGGCTGCAGATAGTCCGCGCAGCCAGCGACGGCGACGGCGGGCAGCGCGCCGTCCTCGATCAGCCGGCCGGCGCCATAGATGTCCTGCAGCACGGCCTCGATGAGGTCGGCGCGCTGGATCACGCCGGCGGCGATGGCGCGCCAATCCTGCGCGCCGAGCAGCAGCGGCAGATGGCCGATCGGCCAGGATTTCTCGTTCTTGTCGCCATAGGCGCGATAGGAGACGCCGCTGTCGCGGATGTGCCGGTCGGCGGTGGCGAAGCGCCGGTCGATCTCCTGCGGCCCCAGCTCGACGAGGCGCTTGATGAAGGTGAGCCACGCCTCGCGCGGGCGCCCGTCCGGGCCGATGAACTCGTCCGGCACGCCGGGCAGCGGGCGGTAGCGCGCGACGATCTCGTCGAGCTCCGAGAAGCCCGGCAGCTCCGCCCTGATCGCCTGCGCCCCCGTCATGTGGTCCTTGCTAATGCAACGGGCGGCGAAGGTCGAGGGTCAACGGAAACTCGAGGCTCGGCTCCTCGCGCGGCACCTCGAAGCCGCCGGGCGTGTGACCGGTCGCGACGAACCGCGCGAGCCGGCGTGCCTCCGCCTCGTTGGCGTTGACGGGGAACGTGTCGTAGCTGCGCCCCCCCGGATGGGTGACATGGTGAACGCAGCCGCCGAGCGAACGCTTCGACCAGGTATCGTAAAGGTCGAACGTCAACGGCGCGTGTGGCGGAATGGTGGGGTGCAACCCTTCGGCGGGCTTCCACGCCTTGAAGCGCACGCCGCCGACCGCCTGGCCGGAGGCGCCCGTCGACGTCATCGGCACGCGCCGCCCGTTGCAGGTCATCAGGTGGCGACCCGGCACGAAGCCATCGACCTTCACCTGCAGCCGCTCCATCGAGGAATCGACAAAGCGCACGGTGCCGCCCGCGGCGCCCGTCTCGCCGAGCACGTGCCACGGCTCCAGCGCCTGGCGGATCTCGATCGTCGCGCCGCCGGCCTGCACGCTGCCGCAGAACGGAAACCGGAATTCCCACTGCGCGGCGAACCAGGTCGGGTCGAACGCATAGCCGGCGTGGCCGAGATCGGCGAGGACGCCCATGAAATCCTCCCAGACGAAGTGGGGGAGCATGAAACGGTCGTGCAGCGTCGTGCCCCAGCGCATGAAAGAGCCCTCCTGCGGCTCGCGCCAGAACCAGGCGACGAAGGCGCGCAGCAGCAGTTGCTGGGCGAGGCTCATGCGGGCGTCCGGCGGCATCTCGAACGAGCGGAACTCGATCAGCCCGAGCCGGCCGGTCGGGCGATCGGGCGAGTACAGCTTGTCGATGCAGATCTCGGCGCGGTGCGTGTTGCCGGTGACATCGGTCAGGATGTTGCGAAACAAACGATCGACCAGCCACAGCGGCGCCGCGGTGCCGGGCTTCGGAACCTGGGCGAGCGCGATCTCGAGTTCGTAGAGACCGTCGTGGCGCGCCTCGTCGAGACGCGGCGCCTGGCTGGTCGGGCCGATGAACAGGCCCGAGAACAGGTAGGACAGCGACGGGTGGCGCTGCCAATAGAGCACGAAGCTCTTGAGCAGATCCGGCCGGCGCAGGAACGGCGACTCGGCCGGCGTCGTGCCGCCGAGCACGACATGGTTGCCGCCGCCGGTGCCGGTGTGGCGGCCGTCCGTCATGAACTTGTCGGCGCCGAGTCGGCACTGGCGCGCGTCCTCGTAGACGCCCTTGGTGATCGTCACCGCCTCGCGCCAACTGGTCGCCGGATGCACGTTGACCTCGATCACGCCGGGGTCGGGCGTCACCTTGATGAACTCGATGCGCGGATCGAGCGGCGGCGGATACCCCTCGATGTGGACGGGCGTGCCGGTCGCCTCCGCCGTCGCCTCGACCGAGGCGAGCAGCTCGAGATAATCCTCGAGCTTCTTCGTCGGCGGCATGAACACGCAGACGATGCCGTCGCGCGGCTCGACCGAGATCGCGGTGCGCACCGCGCCCTCGATGAACTCCTGCTCGACACGGTCCTGGTTCTGCGCGCCCGGCTCGCTCGCGCCTTGCTCGACACGTTGGTGGCGGGCGCTCGCCGCGGCATCGTCGGCCGCATCGACCGCGGGCACGCCTGTCGGCGGGATGCCGGCCGAGCCTTGCTCCGACAGCGGGCCTCGCGCGGCGATCGGGTCGGGATCGTTGATGAAGGGATAGGACGACGGCGGCACGTAGGGCAGGGAGGACAGCGGCAGCCGGTAGCCGACGGGGGAATCGCCCGGCACCAGGAACAGCTCGCCGCGGCGGAACTTCCAACGCTCGCTCGACCAGCGCGGTCGCGCCTCCGACTTGGTGTTCCAGCTCTGCACCGGCAGCACGAAGCCCGACGGCTGCGACAGCCCCTGCGAGAAGGTCCGGATCATCCGGTGCCGCTCCTCGGGGTCGTCGATCTTGGGGTCGAGCACCGAGACGTTGGTCGGCAGCTTGCCTTCCTTCACCGCCCAGGACGCGATGTCCTCGTAGGCCGGCAACACGTTTTGCGGGTCGACGCCGAGATTGGTGGCGATCCCCTCGGCGACGGCGGCCGCCTGGTTGCGCACCGCCTCGACGAGGGCAGGCGGCGGCGGCGCGGCGGCGCGCTCTTCCGCGGTCTTGGTCGAGTCGATCGGCGCGATCAGCGCCAGGTTCTTCCAGATCGGCTGGCCATCCTTGCGCCAGTAGAGGGCGAACGCCCAGCGCGGCAGCGTCTCGCCCGGGTACCACTTGCCCTGGCCATAATGCAGCATGCCGCCCGGCGCGAACCGGTCGCGCAGGCGCCGCGCCAGCTTGTCGGCGAAGGTGCGCTTGGTGGCGCCGACGGCGTCGGTGTTCCACTCGCCCGCCTCGAAATCGTCGATCGAGACGAAGGTCGGCTCGCCGCCCATGGTGAGGCGCACGTCCTGCGCGGCGAGGTCGGCGTCGACCTTCTCGCCGAGCGCGTCGAGCGCGTCCCAGGCGGCGTCCGCGAACGGCGCGGAAACGCGCGGCGCCTCGGCGATGCGCTCGACCTTCATGTCGTAGGCGAACGTCACCTCGGCCGGCTCGACGAGGCCCGAGATCGGCGCCGCCGAGCGGTAGTGCGGCGTCGCGCAGACCGGCAGGTGACCCTCGCCGCAAAGCAGGCCGGAGGTGGAATCGAGCCCGATCCAGCCGGCGCCGGGAATGTAGACCTCCGTCCAGGCGTGCAGGTCGGTGAAGTCGGTGCGGGTGCCCTGCGGTCCGTCGACGGCGTCGATGTCGGGCTTGAGCTGGATCAGGTAGCCGGACACGAAGCGCGTGGCGAGGCCGACGTGGCGGAGCAGGTTGACGAGCAGCCAGGCCGAATCCCGGCATGAGCCGGAGCGCTTGGCAAGCGTCTCCTCGGGCGTCTGCGTGCCCGGCTCCATGCGGATCGTGTAGGCGATGTCGCGCGCGATCGCCGCGTTGACCTCGACGATGTAATTGGTCGTCCGCATCTGCTGCTTGGGCAGCCCCGCGAGATAGCCGGCGACCGCCTCGCCGCTCGGTTCGGCGACGAGATAGGGGGCCAGCTCGGCCTTCAGCTCCGGCTCGTAGGCGAACGGGAACTGCTCGGCGTATTCCTCGGTGAAGAAATCGAACGGGTTGTAGACGTCGAGCCGGGCGACGAAGTCGACCTCGACCTTGAACTCCGTGGTCTTCTCCGGAAATACGAGCCGGGCCAGCCAATTGCCGAACGGGTCCTGCTGCCAATTGAGGAAGTGGTTGTCCGGCTTGATCTTCAGCGAATAGCTCGGCACCTCGGTCCGGCAATGCGGCGCCGGCCGCAGCCGGATCGTCTGTGCTCCCAGGGCGATGGGCTTGTCGTACGTATAATGCGTCAGGTGATAGACGCCGGCTGATATGGCCAAGAGGGGTCTACTCGCGTCGTGATCGGGTTTGCGTCCAGCCTTAGGCTCTTGAGGGGGGCGAGGCAACGATCGTGCCTTGGGCGAGCGAGACTTCAGCTATTCCGCGAGGTTAGGTCGCCGCGAGACGGCAGCTCACGGCTCACGCTCCGGCCCGGATGCATACAGTCCCTGGATGTCGCCGCTGGCGGTCGCTGCCGCGCGCACGTCCAAGCCGGCGCGCGATTATCGCGCCGGATGTTTGATCCCGCGATCTCTGTCGTCACCCGCCTCGTCTCGGCGGGCGCCGTGAAATCCATGCGGGAAGCAAGCTCCAAAGGTTGAACTGAAACGGTTTGTCCGCGATCGACCGGCGTTGCCTGGTAGACGCTTTCACGATCGGAGACGTTTTCAAACAAAATCCAGCCCGGCCTTGCCGGCGACCAAGCCGGCGGCGAGATCCTCGTGCGCCTGCTTGATCTCCTCGATATGGTAGCGGCGCGCGACCGGCACGCCGAAGTCGCCGTCGACCATCTGGGCATAAAGGTCCGCCGCGCGGGCGCGGATGGCGTCGCCGTCCTGCAGATAGTCGTCGAGCCGCGGCCTGATGAGAAAGATCGAGCCGGCCTCGCCGAGTTCCGCGGGGTCGAGGTCTTCCACCGAGCCGGCCGAGGCACCGAAGTTCACGATCAAACCTTTCGTGCGGGTCACGCGGATATCCTGGCGAAGCGTCGGCGCCGACCGAATCCGCAGTGGTATCTCCACCTGTTGAAGGGATGTCCCCACGACGGACCTGGGCGTGCTAGCGAGGGAGCAAACATAGCATTCGTCGCAGGGACCGCCTATTGCCGACATCCATGCACCAATCCGCCCTTCCGGATACCGCAGGCCTTCAGGCCTTCGCCGCGCTGGCCGAGACGGGCTCCTTCGCGGCGCCGCCAATCTGCTGGGACGCGACCCGACAATCGTGTCGCGGCGCATCCAGGCGCTCGAAAAACATCTCGGCGCCAGGCTCGCCGACCGAACCACCCGGCAGGTCGTTTTCACGGAGGCGGGGCACGCGTTTTTCGCGCGCGTCCGGCCTTTGCTCGAGGAGCTGGGCGCGGCGAGTTTGGACGCCTACGCCTTCGCCAGCGGCGAGCCGCGAGGTCGCCTGCGCGTGGCGCTTCCGACGAGCTTCGGCCGGCAGTGGCTGGCGCCGCTGATCGTCGGCTTCGCGGAAGCGCACCCGGCGGTCTCGATCGAGACCGACTATTCCAATCGTTTCGCCGATCTTTCGCGCAGGGGTACGATCTGGCCGTCCGCCTCGGGAGCTGCCAGATTCGCGGCTCATCGCGCGGAAGGTCGCCAGCAGAAGGCGCGTCGTCTGGCGTCGCCGGCCTATCTCGCGCGACGTCCGCCGATATCGGCGCCGGACGAACTCGCGGAGCACGATTGCTTCTGCTTCACCGGGCGCGATGACTTCACGCGCTGGACTTTCACCGTGCCGGATGGTTCGTCAGCAAACGTCGACGTCGCCGCTCGCATGGCCGCCGACGATGCCGACGTGCTGATCGACGCTGCGATCGCCGGGCTCGGCCTGTTCTACACGGTGGACTGGCACGCCGGCCCCAAATCGCGGCTGGAACGCTCGTGCCCGTTCTGGAAGAGGGGGGCATCCCCGACGAAAGCGGCGTCTATGTCGTCACCGGCGCGCGGCGCGCCGCTTAAGACGCGCGCCTTTTCGGACTGGATTGCCAAAGGCCTCAACCCGGAGCCATGGCGACGAGCTTGAAGCGACTTACGCGGCGGACCGCTCCGCGGGCTCGACGGCGGCGTTCGGCACCTTCGCCGGCTCAGCCCATGCCTCCAGCGAGAGCCGCTCGTCGATCGCCTCGGCGGTGAGCGGCGGGGCGAAGTAATAGCCCTGCATCTCGTCGCAGCCGAGCGTCTTCAGGAACTCGACCTGCTCCTTGTGCTCGACGCCCTCGGCGGTCACGGTGAGGCCGAGCGCTTGGCCGAGCGAGACGATCGATTCCATGATGATCGCGCCTTCGCCCGACATCTCCATCGTCTCGAGAAAGGCGCGGTCGATCTTGATCTTGTCGAAGGCGAAGCGGCGCAGGTAGATCATGCTCGAATAGCCCGAGCCGAAATCGTCGAGCCCCATGCGCACGCCGAGCCCGCGCAACTCCATGATCACGGCCTCCGCCTGCTCGGCGTCTTGTATGAGCACGCCCTCGGTCAGCTCGAGGTCGAGGCGGGCAGGGTCGATGCCGCTCGTCGCGATGATCGAGGCCACCGTCTGCACGAAGCCGCTCTGGCGGAACTGCACGGGCGACACGTTGACGGCGATGCGCAGCGTCGGCCAGCGGCGGGCGTCCTTGCAGGCGCGGCGCAGCACCCATTCGCCGAGCGGCACGATCAGGCCGCGGCTCTCGGCGAGCGGGATGAACTCCTCCGGCGACATCAGGCCGAGGGCGGGATGGTGCCAGCGCACCAGCGCCTCCAGGCCCTGCATGCGGGTGCCGCACGAGGCGATGAGCGGCTGGTAGAGGATCGTCAGCCCGTCGTTGGCGATGGCGGCGCGCAGGTCGTCCTCGATCGTCATGCCGAGGTGCAGCTTCTGCTCCATCGTCTTGTCGAAGAAGGCGAAGCGATTGCGGCCTTCGTGCTTGGCCCGGTAGAGCGCGAGATCGGCGGCCTGGGTCAGCGTGGCGCGGCTGTCGCCGTCCTGCGGGCAGAGCGCGATGCCGAGCGAGAGCGTCGCGTGCACCTGGGCGCGGCCGAGATCGAACGGCGCGATCATCGCGTCGTGGATGCGGTGCGCCATCGCCGCGCATTTCGCCGCGTTGCCCACATCGGTGAGCATCAGCGCGAACTCGTCGCCGCCGACGCGCGCGAGGCAGTCATTCTCGCGAATGACGCGCCGGATTCGCTCGACGACACCAACGATGAGCCGATCGCCGGCGCCGTGGCCATGCGTGTCGTTGACGCTCTTGAACTTGTCGATGTCTATCGCGATCAGCGCGACCGGCGCGTCCGCGGTGCTGTTGGCGATGGCATTGACGAGAATGCTGTCGAAGAACAGCCGGTTCGGCAGCTTGGAGAGCGGGTCGAGCCCGGCGTTCTGGATCGCCTCGGCCTGCTTTGCTTCGAGGTGCAGGATGCGGAAGCGCGCCCGCCATAGGAAGATCGCCAGCAGGAAAGACGACAGCGGGAAGGCGACCAAAAGGAAGGCCGTCGCCGGGCGGTCCGGCATGTGCAGCCCCTTGGGGGCATAGTGCATGAGCCACAGCGACAGCGCCGGCAGCACCGCGCAGACGAGCAGCGACACGGGCGCGACCGCCAGGCGGAGCCGGTCGGCAAGGCCACGCATCACGCCAACAGGCCGCATCGGCTCCCTCGCATCGCATTCCCGGGCGGCAGCCTGCCGCGATCGGCTTAACGTTCTGTGCACGCGCGGGTAGGCGGACGCAATGGCGCGCGAAACGAGCGGACCCTCTAGATCAGCTTCAGCCCGCGAAAGCTCGCGTGGCCCTGGCGGCCGATGATCAGGTGGTCGTGCACGACGATCGCGAGCGCCTTGCCGAGGGTCGAGATCTGCATGGTCATCGCGATGTCCGCCGTCGACGGTGTCGGGTCGCCGGAGGGGTGATTGTGGACGAGGATCAGCGCGGTGGCGCCGAGTTCGAGCGCGCGGCGCATCACCTCGCGCGGGTAGACCGGCGCGTGGTCGACCGTCCCCACGCCCTGCACTTCGTCGGCGAGCAGTTGGTTTTTCTTGTCCAAGAAGAGAATGCGGAACTCCTCGTGGTCGATGAACGCCATCGCCGTGCGGCAGTAATCGATGACGGCGGTGGTCGAGCCGAGGTTCTTGCGCTTCTCGATCGAGGCCTGCGCGAGCCGCCGCGCCGCCGCCTCGACGATCTTCAGCTCCGTGATCGCCGCCTCGCCGAGACCGTCGACCTCGGCCAGCCGCTCGGGGCGGGCGCCGAGCACCTCGGGGTAGGAGCCGAAGCGGGCGAGCAGCGCCTTGGCGATCGGCTTCACGTCGCGCCGCGGCATCGCGCGAAACAGGATCAGCTCCAGGAACTCGTAGTCGGCGAGCGCGGCCGAGCCGCCGCGCCGGAAGCGCTCGCGCAGCCGCTCGCGGTGGCCTGTGAAATGCGGCAGCGCGGTCTGTGCATCTGCCTCGTTCATCGGGCTAGGCCTTTCCTTCTCCCGCTTGCGGGAGAAGGTGGCCCGACGCAGTCGGGTCGGATGAGGGATCGTGCCGCCTGGGTGACATAGGCTGGATAAGCGGCGCAGCCCCTCATCCGACCCCGCTTCGCGAGGCCACCTTCTCCCGCAAGCGGGAGAAGGAAGTGCCGCGAACGCTCAGCCGGCCGGCGCATATGGCGGCTGGTGCAGGCCGGCGGGCGAGAAGGTGAACACCTCGCAGCCGTCCTTGGTGACGCCGAGCGTGTGCTCGAACTGCGCGGAGAGCGAGCGGTCGCGTGTCACCGCCGTCCACCCATCCGACAGCACTTTGACGTGCGGGCGGCCCAGGTTGATCATCGGCTCGATCGTGAACAGCATGCCGGCCTTCAGCGGCGTGCCCTCGCCGCGCCGGCCGTAGTGCAGGATGTTGGGCTCGTCGTGGAACAGCCGGCCGAGGCCGTGGCCGCAGAAATCACGCACGACCGAGCAGCGCTCGCTCTCGGCGTAGGTCTGGATCGCCGCGCCGATGTCGCCCGTGGTCGCGCCCTCGCGGACCACCGCGATGCCGCGCATCATCGCCTCATGGGTGACCTCGACGAGGCGCGCGGCGCGGCGCGGGACCTCGCCGACGAGGTACATTCGCGAGGAATCGCCGTGCCAGCCGTCGACGATCAGCGTGACGTCTATGTTGACGATATCACCGTCGCGCAGCGGCTTCTTCTCGGGCAGGCCGTGGCAGACGACGTGGTTGACCGAGGTGCAGATCGACTTGCGATAGCCGCGATAATCGAGCGGCGCTGGATAGGCGTCATGCGCCATCGCGAATTCGAAGATGATGTCGTCGAGCGCCTCGGTGGTGACGCCGGGCACGACGTGGCTCGTCAGCATGTCGAGCGCCTCGGCCGTGAGGCGGCCGGCCTTGCGCATGCCCTCGAACGCCGCCTCGCCGTGCAGCTTGATCTGCCCCGTCTTGCGGGTGGGCGCCTCGAGGGCGTCGACGAAGGTCATCGATGGAAGGTCCAGGCGGCCGAGAGGGTCGCCTGGTAATCTAATGCCTTACGGAACGGACGCAAACACCCGCGTCCGCTGCCGCGCCTGCTCAGTAGAAATTACGCACGCAGCGGCCGAAGCGGGGCGCGTAGTGGAACCGGAAGGGGCAGTGGCGGAAACCGTAGCCGAAACCGCCGTAGCCGCCATACCCGCCTCGGAAGCCGAAGCCGCGGCCGCCGTAGCCACGCCCGCCGAAGCCGCGCCCACCATGGAAGCCGCCGTGCCCGCCGAAGCCATGGCCGCCGTGGAAGCCACCGTGTCCGCCACCGTGTCCGCCACCGCCGTGGAACCCGCCGTGGCCGCCACCATGACCGCCGCCGTGGCCGCCACCACCGTGGCCACCGCCACCGTGCCCACCGCCACCCCGCGCGAAGGCCGTCGATGGCAGCGCCACGCCGGACAGGCCCAGCGACGCGACCGCCGCGCCGATTATGATCAAGCTCTTGAATGTCGCCATTGAAGGACTCCGTACCTACGAGGTTTCGAGATAGATGCGTGCCAAACGAGACGCGTATGCTTTCGATCCATCCTGAACAGCGCGCGAAAGTCTTACAACTCCCAACGTTCGGTGCAATGTACTGTCGAGAAGATCGACGTTAAGGTTGATAACGCGCGACCGCGGGAGACCCTTCGCAGGCGCGAACCGACGGATGGTTACTCGGACGTCGGCTTCGGTCAGCCGCCGCCGAGCATGTGCGAGAGCACCGTGCCCGCGCTCATCGGGTCGAGTTCGACCGCGGTCTTGAAGGTCGCGATGATCGCGCGGCAATAGGCGGCCTGGCCCGCCGGCGTCGTCTGCGACTTGCTGAGCGAGCGCAGGTCGGACGGCGGCGCGGCGTGCGCGAGCGCGGCGATGAAGCGCGTGCGTACCGCCTGCGCCTCGGGCGCCGAGAGCGTGTCGCGCGGCGCCCGCGTCGCCACCACGCGCGCCTTCAGGGCCGCGTCGCGTGCCGCCATCGCCGGGCCGAGCTCGGCCAGGAAATCGCGGCCGGGCGCCTGGCCCGAGCCATACAGGTAGCAGTCGGAGGTGCTCTTTGCTTTCAGCGCGCCATATTCGTCGACGACGAGGCGGGCGTAGGCGATCAGCGTGTCGTCGTCGGACTTGGGGAGCATCGCCTTGAACGCGCTCTGGTAGCCGGCCCCCAGGATGTGGCCGACCGTGAGGGCGCTGCCGCCGTCGCGATAGGATTTCAGCGCCGCCGCCGCGATCGGGCGGAACAGGTCCGGCCGGGTCTTGGCGAGCGTCGCCAACGGCGGCAGCGCGAGCTTGACCTTGCCATCGAACACAACCTCGCTGAGGTCGAGCCCGGCGCCGGAATCGGCGAACAGGTCCGGTCCCGCGAGGTCGGTCACCACATGCGCGGCGACCATCTCGTCCCGGCTCGGCTTCCAGATCGCGGGCGGGATCACCGAGACCGCGTGCGCGATGAAGGCGGGCGTGAATCCCGCCGCCTTGAAGATATTCGCCTCGTAGGTGGCCATCGTGCCGCCGCTGGACACGCCGGGAAACGCCGGCGCGTGGAAGCCGAGCACGGCATGCGGCCCGAGCCAGCGCCGCTTGCCCGCCGCATAGGCCATCGTGCAGGCCGAATAGCAGCCGCCGGCGACATAGGTCTCGAGCCCGTGCTCGCGGATCGCCCGATACAGGTGGCGCGCCTCGCCGATGCGGCCGCCGATGGAGGCGAGGTGGACGACGCGCAGGTTCGGATTGGCCCGCAGCAGGGCGACGAAGTCGCGCGTGAGCCCATATTTGAAGCCGCCGCCGATCTCCGCCTCGGTGCCGCCGCGCATGGTCCGGAAGCCGTAGTCGGGAATGCCGGGATCGCCGAGATAGGCCATGCGGTAGACCTCGAAGAGCGCAGGCCCGGTCGAGCGCACGAGCGATGTCGCGAGCGCGCCGGCGCCGACGACGACGACCGCCTGCGCGAGCCGGGGCCAGATCGCCCGCTTGCCCCGCGCCCGCCGCGCGATGCGCCGCGCCCGGGCCGAGCGCCAGACGCCGACGAATTGCCAGATCGTGAGGGGCAGGCTCGCGGCGAGACCGCCGGCGACGACCGCGAGCAGCAGCTTTGGATCGTAGCTGGTGCCGAGCAAAACGCGCTGCTCGAACGCGGCGATCGACTTGCCGACCACCGCCGACAGCAAGAGGTAGACGAGCCAGAACGAGGGCCCGAGCGCGATCTCGCCGCGCCAGAAGCGGACGACGAAATTGCGACGCCGCGGCCGGCGCGGCGGACGCTTGGGGGGTAGGGTCGCGACAGGATCGGTCGAGGAGCTGTCGTAGAGCGCCATGAATGATCCTCGAGCTCACGCCGTACGCCGCCAAAACGCGGGCCTCACAAGTCCGTGACATTGCGATCCTGCCTCATTGCCGCTCGCGCGGGAAGGCACGGAGCCATGCGACGTGTTCGACGAGGTCTGTCTTCCGGCGCGCCGTGGCCCCCACCGGCGGTGGTTTCTCTCCGTACCAACCGCGTCTTATTCCGGCGGAGGGGGCGGTGTAGAAGCCCGCAGTCTCACGACACGACCTTCCACAATGGCGAAAAGGACACGCGATGACCTTCCATCCCCTCAAGACCGCGCTGATCGTCGGCGCAATCGCGCTGGCACCGTCCTTCGTGCTGGCGGACGCGGCGCCGCATCACAAGATCGGCATCATCGGCGCCGGCCATGTCGGCGGCACGCTCGGCACGCTCTGGGCCAAGGCCGGCGACGAGGTGCTGTTTGCCTCGCGCCATCCCGATGAGTTGAAGGACCTCGCCGCCAAGGCCGGCCCGAACGCCAAGACCGGGACGCCCGCCGAGGCGGCCGCCTTCGGCGACGTCGTGCTGATCGCCGTGCCCTACACCGCCTTCGCCGACGTGGCGAAGGCCGAGGATGCCGCGCTGCAGGGCAAGGTGGTGCTCGACGCCTCCAACGCGATCGACGATCGCGACGGCGCCGCCCTCGGCGCGGCGGTGCGCGCCAAGGGCATCGGCGTGATGTCGCAGAGCCTGCTGCCGGGCGTGCACCTCGTGCGCGGCTTCAACGCGATCAACTACAAGAACATGGCGGCCGACTCGAACAAGGCCGGCGACAAGATCGCGATCCCGCTCGCCAGCGACGATGCCAAGGCGATCGAGGTCGGCTCCGATCTCGTGCGCCAGGCTGGGTTCGTGCCCGTGGTGGTGCCGCTCGCGCGCGCCGGCGAATTCGGTCCGGGCCTACCGCTCGGCGTCGGGGCGTTCACCGCGGCGGAGTGGAAGCAGAAGCTCGGCCAGCCCAAGTGAGCAAGGCCGTGAGCGATGTGGGGACTGCTCCGCGCGACTCCCGTTTCGCCCGCGCCGTGCGCCGCGTGATCGCGGTCGAGCCCAACGAGATCGAGGCGCTCGGCTGGGCGTGGCTCTACATCTCCGCCCTGTTGATGTCGTACTACATCATGCGGCCGATCCGCGACGCGATGGGCGTGGCCGGCGGCGTCAAGAACCTGCCATGGCTCTTCACCGGCACGCTGATCGCGATGATCGTGCTCAACGTGCCCTTCGGCGCGCTCGTCCGCGCCTTGCCGCGGGTGCAGTTCATCGCGGTGACGTACCGCTTCTTCGCGCTCAACATCCTTCTGTTCGCCGCCGCGCTCTACGTCGCCGACCCGGCCGCGACGATCTGGATCGGCCGCGCCTTCTTCATCTGGATCTCGGTCTTCAACCTGTTCGTCGTCTCCGTCTTCTGGGCGATGATCGTCGACACGTTCAATAGCGAGCAGGGCAAGCGGCTGTTCGGCTTCATCGCGGCTGGCGCGACGCTCGGCGCGATCGTCGGCTCCGCCGTCGTCGTCGGGCTCGCCCGCCACGTGCCGCAGACGGCGCTGCTGGTCGGCGCGGCGGTGCTGCTCGAGCTTGCCGTGTATGGCGTCAAACGTTTGTCGGCGCACGCCAAGACGATGCGCCGCGAGGAGGCGATCGAGGCCGACGAGCGCGTCGGCGGCTCGATCTTCTCCGGCTTCGTGCAGACCTTCTCGTCGCTCTACCTGTTCAACACG
This sequence comes from uncultured Lichenihabitans sp., assembly GCA_965214415.1. Taxonomy (GTDB): domain Bacteria; phylum Pseudomonadota; class Alphaproteobacteria; order Rhizobiales; family Beijerinckiaceae; genus RH-AL1. Next base: position 2,201,063 of record CBDCBQ010000003.1, on the reverse strand, counting down.
GCGATGTTCCTGCTCCTGTTCTCGCTCACCTCGACGTTCCTGTATTTCGAGGTGACGGGCGCCGCCGCGACCGCGTTCAAGGACAAGGCCGCGCGCACGGAGTTCTTCGCCGAGATCGACCTCGCCGTGAACGTGCTGACGCTGGTCGTGCAGCTGTTCCTCACCGGCCGCATCTTGCGCGTGCTCGGCGTGACGTTGACGCTCGCGCTGCTGCCCGCGCTCAGCGTGCTCGGCTTCGGCGTGCTCGCGCTGGTGCCCAGCGTGATCGCGATCGTCGTGTTCCAGGTGATCCGCCGCGGCGGCAATTTCGCGATCGCCCGGCCGACGCGCGAGATCCTCTACACCGTCGTGCCGCGCGAGGATCGCTACAAGGCCAAGGCCTTCATCGACACGGTGATCTACCGCGCCGGCGACCAGATCGGCGCCTGGTCGACCGAGCTGTTCCAGGGCCACGGCGTGGGGCATGTCGCGATCGCGCTCTTGGCGATCCCGCTGTCGATCGCGTGGCTGGCCGAGAGCCTGTGGCTGGGCCGCCGCCAGGAGCGCATGGCGGCGGCGCAGGAGGTTCAGCCGGCGCAGGAAACGGTGCCCGCAGAGTAGGCCCCCGCTCATGTGACCCGTCATTGCGAGCGCAGCGAAGCAACCTAGAAGCCGCTGGCGGCGATCGTCGAAACGTCGGCTCCCAGGTTGCTTCGCCTTCGGCTCGCAACGATGGAGTGGTCAAGCCGCGATCTTCTCCGCGCTGGCCTTGCCGCGCATCGCGGAATGCTTGCGACCGTAGAAATAGTAGATCGCCAAACCGATCGCCAGCCAGACGATGAGGCGTAGCCAGGTCAGCAGCGGCAGGGCGGCCATCAGCACGAGGCAGAAGGCGATGCCGAGCAGCGGCACGACCGGCACGCCCGGCACGCGAAACGGGCGGTGGACCTCCGAGTCGCTGCGGCGCAGGTAGATCACCGCGCCGCAGACGAGCACGAAGGCGAGCAGCGTGCCGATCGACACCATCTCGCCGAGTACCGAGATCGGCACCAGTGCCGCGACGAGTGCGACGAGCGAGCCGATCATCAGCTGGCTGAGATAGGGCGTCTGAAACTTGGGATGGATCTTCGAGAATACGGGCGGCAGCAAACCGTCGTGCGCCATCGTGTAGAAGATGCGGCTCTGCCCGTAGAGCAGAACCAGGATCACGGTCGTAAGCCCGGTCAGCGCGCCGAGCTTGATGAGAACCGAGAACCAGGTGATCCCGATTACCTCGACGCCCTTGGCGATCGGGTCCGACACGTTGAGCTGCGCGTAGGGCACGAGGCCGGTGAGCACCGCGGCCACCGCGATGTAGAGCAGCGTACAGACGACGAGCGCGCCGAGAATGCCGCGCGGCATGTCCCGCTGCGGGTTACGCGCCTCCTGCGCCGCCGTCGACACGGCATCGAAGCCGATGAACGCGAAGAACACGACGGACGCGCCGCGCAGGATGCCGCTGTAGCCGAAATGGCCGAACTCGCCGGTGTTGTCGGGGATGAACGGGTGCCAGTTGCCGGACTTCACGAAGGCCGCGCCGAGCGCGATGAAGGCGACGACCACGGTGAGCTTCACCGCCACCATGATGTTGTTCAGCCGCGCCGATTCTTTCGTGCCCATGATGAGCATCGCGGTCAGCGCGAGCACGATCACCACGGCCGGCAGGTTGAACAGCGCGTGCCCCATCGTGCCGTCGGCATATTTGATCTCGGTGCCGGGCGAATTGGTGAGCTGCGGCGGGATCACGATGCCGGCGTTCTTCAGGAGCGAGACGACGTACCCCGACCAACCGACCGCGACCGTGGCGGCGCCCATCGCATATTCGAGGATCAGATCCCAGCCGATGATCCAGGCGAAGATCTCGCCGAGCGTCGCATAGGTGTAGGTGTAGCTCGAGCCCGCCACCGGCAGCATCGCCGCGAGCTCGGAATAGCACAGGCCGACGAACGCGCAGGCGACGCCGCCGAGCACGAACGACAGCATGATCGCGGGGCCGGCGTATTGCGCGGCGGCCGTTCCGGTCAAAACGAAGATGCCGGCGCCGATGATGGCGCCGATGCCCATCGCCGTGATGCTCGACAGGCCGAGTGACTTCGCCATCGACTCCTCGCCCTCGCCGCTGGCGACGATGTCGGCGATGGACTTGCGCGCCATCAGTGCTGCCGTGTTCATTGCGCCGCCTCTGCGAAGGAAAGGATATGCCTACGTTCGATGCACCCAACGTGCCACGAAGCATTTCCGTCACATAGCGGAAAGATCGACTTGCGCCGCTAAACGCCTGTTGCCGTTCGGAATAGGCCTTGCCTACCTTGCCGGACATGGAGGCGCCGTGGTTCGCGCGTCCGGTCGCGGGACGCGGGGGCGGCGATGCGAAGCAGGCTTGTTGGTTTTGGCAGGATTGCCGCGGTGCTCGGTGTCGTCGGGATCACGCCCGCCCTGGCCGATGACGCGCAGAAGAACACCACGATCGGCATCGATCCCTATTACACCGGCTCGCTGCTGTCGCCGTCGCCGGCCGTGCCGAAGGCCGGGCTCTACGCCTTCGAGCCCTACGTGATCCAGACGATCAATCCCGGCAAGTACGGCGTGCGCGGTGGCCTGTCGCCCTCGTCCGACGCCAGCTCGTCGACGGCGACTCTGACCTTGATGAAATACGGCCTCACCGACAACCTCTCGATCGAGCTGCTCCCGCAGTCGCAGATCAACATGGACGAGAAGGGATTCGATTCGGGCAGCCAGGCCGGCGACCTGCCGATCGAGCTCGAGTACCTCGTGACGCGCCAGGACAAGAAGACCGGCAAGCCCTCGATCACGGTTTCCGCCGGCGTCGACGTGCCGACCGGGCGCTACAAGAACCTGTATTCCGGCTTCGACGGGCAGGGCGCCGGCACCTACCGCGGCCGCCTCGGCGTGCTCGCGCAATCGCTGCTGTTTGGCGAGAGCGACCACCCCGTGCGCATCCGCACCTACATCACCGGCGCGATCCCGCTGGCGCCGGTCAGCGTGCAGAACATCTCGAGCTTCGGCACCAGCACGGGGTTCAACGGCACCGGCCGCACCGGGCTCGCCGGCACCACCGGCGCCAGCGTCGAATATTCGTTCACCCAGCGCCTGGTCTTCGCCACCGACATTTTCTACGCGGCCGGTCGCTCCAACGTCGCCTATGGTTTCGAGGGCAACAAGCCCGTCACGCTGCGCAGCGGCACGTTCGACGACCTGCAGCTCGCGCCCGCCTTCGAATATTCCTTCAACGACGTCTTCGGCCTCATCATGGGCGTCGCCTTCTCGGTCGAAGGCCACAACACCTCGCAGATCGTGCAGCCGCAGATCGCCTTCAACTTCGTGCTCGATTCGACCAAGCCGCTCGGCGGCATCCCGGCGCTGTTCAAGGACCTGCCAGGGGCGTCGGCGTTCCTGCGGCCGTAGGCGCCGAGACGTTCGGCGTCAAACAAGCCGCTTGATTTCTGGCCAATCGCCCACCCCGCCCGTGCTTAGCGCCCCACCTCGGCCAGCAGCCACTCGCGAAATCGGCGGATCTTGCCGACGTGGCGGCGGTAGGCGGGGGTGACGAGCCAGTAGGCGCGGCCGTCGGTGGCGAGCAGGTCGGAGAGGCGCACCAGCCGGCGCTCGGCGAGGTCGACGCGGTAGAAGAACGGGCTCAGCATGGCGACGCCCTGGCCGGCCATCGCGGCATTGGCGTCGTTGGCCTGCGAGGTCATGCTGACGCCGGGCCGCGGCGGGCCCGCGGGCGGCGCCACGCCGGCGGCGGCGAGCCAGACCGGCCAGTAGGGATTGTCCGGGCTGATCTGCGGCAGGGCGAGCAGCTCCTTCGGGTCAGGGGCTTCACCCGCCACGAAATGGCGCGCGAAAAACCCGGGGCTGCACATCGGCGTGAAGTCGACCGGCATCAGCCGATCCGCGTGCAGCCCCTCCCAGGGGCCGACGCCGCCGCGCACGGCGACGTCGAGCGGGCTTGTCGCGAAATCGGCGAGCGCGTCGTCGACGAGCAGGCGCACGGCCAAGCCCGGGTGGCTCATCTGGAAGCCGCCGAGGCGCCAGGCGAGCCAGGCGTTGGCGAAGGTCTGCGGCGCGGAGATGGTCAGCAGGCCCTCGTCCTCGGCGCGCAGCGCGGCGAAGGCGGTCTCCAGCATGTCGAACGCGCGCGATGTCGCGGCCGCGGCGTTGCGGCCGGCCTCGGTCAGCGCGACGCGGCGGCGCTCGCGGCGAAACAGCGGCAGCCCGAGCCGATCCTCGAGCTGGCGGATCTGGTAGCTCACCGCCGCCTGCGTCATGCCGAGTTCGGCCGCGGCGGAGGTGAAGTTCTCGTGCCGCGCCGCCGCCTCGAAGACGCGGATCGCGGGCAGGGGCGGGAGCTGGCGGATCATAAGGCCGGCTTATCGATCAAGGGAACATTCGATTGGCGCCAGCAGAGGGAAGGGGCCATCTTCGTCGCATCGAAACTTGATCGAAACGGAGGGTACCATGGCTTACGGACACGAGACAAACTGGCTGGGGTGGCTCGCTCGAATCCTGCGCGAGGTCGGGCGCGGGCTCGACGCGCTGCACCGCGTGCAGTTCGAGACGCCGTGGGATGCCCCTGCCGCGCCGCGTCGCCAGGCACCGTTCCGCTACCGCTGAGCGGGACGCCGTCCGACAGCCTTGCCGCCGGCCGGCCGCCGCGCTAGCTTACCCATCAGCCACAGGGGTGCTGCCCACGCGATCGGCGCGGGCGGCTGAGATCATACCCTTCGAACCTGAACCTGGGTAATGCCAGCGCAGGGACCGGCCCTTTCGACAGCCGCTCCGCGTCTGCCGTCCCGTGCCAGCCTCCGCGTTTCGGCCATCGCGGAGCGCGCATATGAACTACCAGCCCAAAGCCGGCAGCCTCGTCCCCGAGTCGGTCACGACCGGCCCGCTCGCCGGCTCGCGCAAGGTCTACCACCAGGCGGGCGCCGACATCGCGGTGCCGTTCCGCGAGATCGCGCTGCACCCCTCCGCCAACGAGCCGCCGGTGCGCGTCTACGATGCGTCGGGCCCCTACACGCACGATGGGTTCGTGCCCGATCTGTCGGCCGGCCTCGCGCGCCCGCGCGCCCCGTGGCTCGCCCGCCGCGGCTTCGATGCCTACGCCGGCCGCGCCGTCCGCCCCGAGGACAACGGCAACGTCGGCGCCGACAAGCTGGTGCCGCCGTGCCCGGCCACCACGCGGCCGCTGACCGCCAAGCCCGGCCAGCGCGCCACGCAATACGAGTACGCCCGCGCCGGCCTGATCACGGAAGAGATGATCTACGTCGCCGCGCGGGAAAACCTCGGGCGCGAGGCGGCGCTCGCCGGCGCCGAGGCCGCGCTGGCCGACGGCGAGAGCTTCGGCGCCGAACTGCCGGCCTTCGTCACGCCGGAGTTCGTGCGTTCGGAAATCGCCCGCGGCCGCGCGATCATCCCCGCCAACATCAATCATCCCGAGCTCGAGCCGATGATCATCGGCCGCAACTTCCTCGTGAAGGTCAACGCCAACATCGGCAACAGCGCGGTCACGTCGTCGGTGGCCGACGAGGTGGAAAAGCTCGTGTGGGCGATCCGCTGGGGCGCCGACACGGTGATGGACCTCTCGACCGGCCGCAACATCCACAACATCCGCGACTGGATCATGCGCAACTCGCCCGTGCCGATCGGCACCGTGCCGATCTACCAGGCGCTCGAGAAGGTGGACGGCGACCCGGTCAAGCTGACCTGGGAGGTTTTTCGCGATACCCTCATCGAGCAGGCGGAGCAGGGGGTGGACTATTTCACCATCCACGCCGGCGTGCGTCTGCCGTGGGTGCCGCTCACCGCCAAGCGCACCACCGGCATCGTCTCGCGCGGCGGCTCGATCATGGCGCGCTGGTGCCTCGCGCACCACAAGGAGAGCTTCCTCTACGAGCGCTTCGACGAGATCTGCGACATCATGCGCGCCTACGATGTCTCCTTCTCCCTGGGCGATGGCCTGCGGCCGGGGTCGATCGCCGATGCCAACGACCGCGCCCAGTTCGCCGAGCTGGAGACTTTGGGTGAATTGACGAAAATTGCGTGGCAGAAAGGCTGCCAGGTGATGATCGAGGGCCCCGGCCACGTGCCGCTGCACAAGATCAAGGTCAACATGGAAAAGCAGCTGGCCGAGTGCCACGAGGCGCCGTTCTACACGCTGGGGCCGCTGACGACCGACATCGCGCCGGGCTACGATCACATCACGTCCGGCATCGGCGCGGCGATGATCGGCTGGTTCGGCTGCGCCATGCTCTGCTACGTGACGCCGAAGGAGCACCTCGGCCTGCCCGACCGCGACGACGTCAAGACGGGCGTCATCACCTACCGCATCGCCGCCCACGCGGGGGACCTCGCCAAGGGCCACCCGGCCGCGCAGCTGCGCGACGACGCGCTGAGCCGCGCCCGCTTCGACTTCCGCTGGGAGGACCAGTTCAACCTGGGCCTCGACCCCGACACCGCCCGCGCCTACCACGACGCCACCCTGCCGAAGGACGCGCACAAGGTGGCCCACTTCTGCTCGATGTGCGGCCCGCAATTCTGCTCGATGAAGATCACCCAAGATATCAGGGAGGAGGTGGCGAAGATGGAGCGCGACGCCGCCGAGCAGGGGATGCGGGAGAAGAGCGCGGAGTTTCTGGAGAAGGGCGGGAAGCTTTATGTTGACGCCAGCACCGAGTGAGAAAATCGAAGCATCACCAGGAGTTTCGAATGGATCACGACTTGAAGCCAGGTGTCTACAAGCACTTCAAGGGTGGGCTTTATGAAATTATTGGTGTAGCAATGCATACCGAGACCGAAGAACGCTTTGTTGTGTATAAGCCGTTAGATGGCGAGTATGCAGGGCTGCTCCGGTGCCGGCCTTACGATATGTTCGCTGGTCTCGTGGAGCGAGACGGATACAGCGGCCCGAGGTTCGTTCTGACCGCGGCAAGCGACTAGTCAGGGGGAGAGCAAAAATGGGCGGACGTGCGATACGCGCAGATCTACGAGCCGGACCTCCTGCTGACGTTGAGGCTGGACAATTCATTACAATTATTTACTGTAATTATAGAAGGGAGGTTACGCAACGCGTTATCTTCCCCAGCCAGCTTTGGTATGGCTCAACAGATTATCATCCTGCTGCGCAGTGGCTTCTTCAAGCTTATGATGTAGAGCGTGAGGCGTGGCGAGATTTCGCGTTGTGCGATATAAGGGAGTTCACCGCCAGATGATGTTATTTTTCGTGTATGTAACGTTTTGTCTTTCTTTTATTCTAATAGCCTTGTGTTTTCTGTTAAGGAAAAGCTTTGGTGCGCGACCAACTAGTCAGCAGATGGTTGCGCTACAAGGCATATGGCTGGAACATGTCCCTACTGCTCCCGGAAGATCTATAAGTATTGGCAAGGTATTTTTCGACAAAAGCCAGGGAAGGTTATGTTTTGACGGCACAAATTATCACGACAATCTTCGACCGTTTTGTTACTGGACCACAATTGCTTCCGCTTTTGACGAAAAATCTAATTTTTGTTATACGTTTGAAGCGCGACTTCACGGCAAGCTTGATGAAACTTACACTGGTTTCGGTGTATTAAAGCTTCTGAGCAATTCTGGTGCCTTACATGTTCAGGACGGCTTCTATATTTCTGCAAGCGTCGACCCGGAAACGGGTCCGAAATCGCATTCTATGGACAAAATCACGGTTTTAAGGTCTTTGGGCGAGTACAAGTCTGTATTTCCGCCAGACCAGATCGAAACTTTTTTACGACTTGCAGGAATGGGATCTTTGATTTCAAGAGAGGCTGCCTAAAATCCACCGAGCAAGCTTGTAGACGGCGTAAGTAAGCAAAATAACGGCGACCGTAGGTAGGAGCATGGGAGGAAATACAGAGAGCAGCCTAATGCGTAGAGGAAGCGCTCGCGACGCTCTGCTAAACGATGAAGCAGGTACGGAATCCGATTGGATTATCGGCCTCCAGTAAGTATGCATGAAATCAAAAGAGAAAAAACCACTATGGTCCAAGTCGTGAAAACGATCCGAACAGCGGGAGCTTCCAAAACCGAAAGTCCCAGATGCGCCATAGCCCCATGAAGCAAATCTTGCTACTATTGGCCAAGCATCTTTAAAGCCCACGTCATTGACAATCTGCCCCGAAACACTTCTTGTTATCTTCGCAAAATCATATCGCGCAGGGACTACCGAACCACACAAAATCAGGTTGTGAATCGCAAATTGCTCCTCTTCAAGACATTTGATGATGCAGTATGTTCCGAAGCTGTGTGCGATAACCGATATCCGGTCGACATTTGTAAATGCCGATGAGACATAAAAAGCATTTATTTCTCTAGAAATAAAGTTGCGAGGCCGTCGTCTTAATCGGCCGGGCATTATGAAGCGCACGAGATCGAAGTACCCGTAAGAGAGTGGAGTAACTTGTGTGTCTGGAATGCCAGAAAGTGTCGGCAAAGCTGTATCGTACCAAAATGCTCGTGTACGAATGCCGTGCAAAAGAAAGACGGTGTGCATGTCTAGCCTGCATAGATTTAGGGCAGAAACTCGCATCTTACACAGCATGCTTGACACAGATGAGCAACCGGAGACGACCGTCTCTTCGTCCCGACCTGAGGCCCGCGGGACGGCGCGCGCAGCTGCGGTCGAGGATGGCCGCCGACGGGTCTCGCCGCCCCTCGGCGATCGAGGCCATCCTCGAGGGCGGCGAGCACGCCGTCACGCTTGCCCGAAGTCGGGGCAGCGCGAAGGTCCCCGCCAGCCATCAGCATCGCACCGTGCTCGCGGCCCAGGTTGGCCAATTAGCTTGCCCGCTGCGCGCCGCCTCCGGCGGTGGCCTGCGGCCAGGCTCGACCGCCGCTGCGCGCGGTGCTCTTCGGAGGGCAGGCCGGGACGGAGAAACGGCGCTTCCAGCCGAACAAGGAAACGGGGCTTTCGCTGTGACGGTGGCGCGCGATCCTTCTCCCGTCCTGACGGGAGAAGGTGGCCCTTGCGTAAGCAAGGGTCGGATGAGGGAGATGCCGGACGGGGCGGGATCGTCGGGATCGAGCGTTGCGCCCGGCGCCCTCATCCGACCCCGCTGCGCGGGGCCACCTTCTCCCGCCGTGCGGGAGAAGGATTCGACTCACCTCCGATGTGCCGGCACTTCGGCGGGTGGCGGCTGCGCGGGCACGGCGCTACCCTCTCCCCGGACACATGCGAGGAGGCGCGGCATGCGCGTGAGGGTCGATCGCGGCGGCGAGGCGCTGCGGCTGGAGCTGACTGCGGTGGCGGAGGGGCGGCGCGTCGAGGTCGCGGACGGCGTCGCGCTCGTCTACGACGCGGGCGACCGAATCGTCGCGATCGAGGTGCGCGGCGTCGATCCGGCGGCGCTGCACGAGTTTACCGTCGAGCTGGCCGGGCTGGCGGACCGGCCGGCCGCGGCGCCCGCGGCTCCGTCGCCCGCGCGCGCGGTGAGCGAGGAGCCGCCGGCCGCGCCCTACTATGCCGGGCCGCTCACCTGGGACCCCGAGGCCGAGGCGGCGATCCTGCAGGTGCCGTTCTTCAGCCGCGGCCAGCGCCGCCTCGACGCCACCGCGCTCGCCCGGACGCGCGGGCTCGACCGGGTCGGGGTCGAGATCGTGCAGGCGGTCGGCGGGCGGTAGACGATCCCGGGGTGTCGCGGCAATGAGCGCAGCCCGCGCCGCATCCGATCGAGGCCTCGCGCCCTACCGCTCCATCGCATACTGCGCGACAAAATCGATCTCGTCCTCGGCCCGCGCGTCGAAGGCGGTGTAAAGCCCCGCGAGCATCAGGCTCGCGACGGCGGCGAGGTCGGGCGGGGCGGCGAGGCGGAAGGCCTGGCGGAAATTGTCGATCCGATCGTCCGTCTCGAAGCCGAGGCGGCCGAGCGCGGCGATCTGCGGTGCCGCCAAAAACATCGTGCGCGGCTCGTCGAAGAAGACGCCGGAGGCGACCTCGCAGAGCATCCATCGGTCGCGCACGCCGAAGGCGCATTGCACGTAGCACTCGAGGCGCTCGAGCAGCGACAGGATCAGGAACCTGTCCTGGTCGGTTTCCATGTACGGCGTGGCGTGGATGCGCGCGAGCCTGTCGACGACCTCGCCGTGATGGCGCGCGAGGAGACGTTGCAGTTCGATCGGCTGCGACGCCGCCGGCGGCGCCACGGGCGGGCGTCCGGCGATGCACCAGTCGGCGAACTCGCGGAGGCGGCGCGGCAGGCGGCGGGCGAGGGGTCTGGGAAGGATCATGCCGTGCGGTCTCGAGCCGGAATGCCGCGTGTATCCTCCCCCGTTGCAATGAAGGCGCAAGGTGGCAAAAGTCGTGTTGCGGCGCCAGCGGCTTCGGCGTGGCCAAGGGTGCCCCCTCGGCCCCTGGGCTTCGCTGCGCTCGCGATGACGGCGGTAGGGCGGGCGGCGCGGGCGCGCCAGCGGCCTCGACGGCCGCGAGCTTTGCGCGATCGTGGGAGGTGGCGGGACGCGGCGGCGTTTCAGGGAGCAGAGATAAAGCCGAGCTTCCATCCCCTCATGGTGAGGAGGACCGAAGGTCCGTCTCGAACCACGAGGGCGTCCAGGAGGCGAGACGCTTCGACCGCCAAGATGGCGACCAAGGGATGGTTCGAGACGGCCTTCGGCCTCCTCACCATGAGGCGACGTGTTGCGGACCAGGCACCCCCTCGACAACACGACGCCGACCGGTCCTTCTACCTGAAGGTTGAGCGCCCACCAAGCGGTTATCGCAGCAGATTGCGAAGGACGACGCAATTGCCGCCTTCGCCCTGCAGGCGCTGGCACAGGCGGTTGGAGGTGCCGCGGTCGTTCGACTCGATCTGCACGAGGTATTTTTTCGCGGGCAGGCCGCCGAGGTGGCGGCGGCGGATCGAGGGGGTGAGGGGGCCGAGCGTCTCGGCGTATTTGGCTCGCGCGATCTGCCATTCGGCGAGCACCGCCGCCTTGTTGAAGCTGGCGACCAGGATGACCGCCCAGGCCTTCGGCGGCGGCGCGTTGGGATCGTAGGGCTCGCCGGCGGGCGCGCGGCGGCGGCCGGCATCGCCCGCGAAGGCGACGCAGGAGAAGCCGGGCTCGGGCGCGAGATCGGGGATCCCGGCCGCGCGCCACTCGGAGGCAGGGTGGCCGGTGACGATGACGACGTAGCCGATCGTCTCGGCCGGCAGGCTGGCGGCGCCGGCGAGCCAGCGCGCGACGCGGGTGGGGCCTGCATTGTAGGCGGCGGCGGCGAGGCCGAGATTGCCGAAGCGGGCGCGCAGCTCCTTCAGGTAGGCGGCGGATTCATCGAGCGCGCGGGCCGGCTCGAACGGATCGGCGAGGCCGCGCTCGGCCGCCGTGCCGGGCATGAATTGCGCGACACCCTGCGCGCCGGCCGGGCTGACGGCCGCGGGATCGAACCGGCTCTCCTGCCAGATTAGCCGGGTGAAGAAGGGGTTCGGCAGGCCGTTGCGGCGGGCGGCCGCCTCGAGCGCGCCGCACAGGGTGACGGTGGCGGGGGCGGCGGTCGGTTTGGGGGGCGTGTCGGCGCGCGCGGGCGCGGCGAGGGCGAGAAGAAGCGTAAGGAGGAGCGCACGCATCGCCGGGAGGCAGAGCGCAGCTTTGCGACGGGGGCGAGGCGGGCAAAGCGCCGCCTCGCCCGGGCGACTGGCCGCGCGTCCGTCGAACGCGCGGCGGTGTCGTCAGTAATGTCGGCGGCGGCAGAGGCCGTGCAGGCGCCGGTAGGGCGTGCAGTACAGCCTGCCGAGCCCGAGGTTGCCAAAGCGGAAGTGCCGGTAACGGTCGTAACGGCGGCCGGTCCGGCCGGCGTGCTTGCCTCGCTCCCCGCGAATGCCGCGCCCGGATCTCGCGCCCACGGCGCCGAGGCGGCCTTCGCCGCGCGTTCCGCCAATGCCGCGCGTGCCCGTGCCGCGCGTGCCCGTGCCGCGCGTGCCAATGCCGCCGCCTGTCGCCACGCCGCGCGATCCGCCCATGGCGCCGCGTGATCCGCCACCCATGGCGCCGCCACTCGCCGCGCCGCCGCGACCACCACCGCCTGTCGCGCCGCCCATTGCGCCACCGCCCATCGCGCCGCCGCGACCACCGCCACCCATGCCGCCGCCACCCATGCCGCCGCCACCCATGCCGCCGCCAGCGCCAGCACCTCCGCCGCCCATGCCGCCGCCGCCGTGGCCGCCGCCACCCATGCCGCCGCCGCCAGCGCCAGCACCTCCGCCGCCCATGCCGCCGCCACCCGCGCCGCCGCCACCGCCGCCACCTCCGCCGCCACCGGCGGCATGCGCCGTATCGATCGACGTCATCGGCGCCATGCCGAATGTCGACAACGCGATCGTCGCCGCGCCCACCACCAGCATTGTCTTCCAGGATCTCGTCATGTCAGCCCTTCGCTGTCGAAAAGGCATCAACAGGCGGTCCGCGAAAACGATCCGCGCGGAGGCGGGATCGCACGGAGGGGTGGTGCCACCATGGGTACGTCGGGCGCGGCGTAACCGGCTACACGCCCATCTCGCGGTAGAAGCCGGAGATGCGGTCGAACCATTCGTGGCGAGCTTGCAGGTGGGCCATGCCGGAGCCGCGCTCGGGCAGCTGCAGGGTGGCGACGAGCTCCTCGATCTCGCGGCGGGCGGATTGCTGCGAGGCGGACAGCGTGCCGGTCTTCATCGCCTCCTCGATCGGGTCGAGCGCGGTGAGGCCGATCGGGAACAGCTCGCGGAAGATGACGCGGTCGTGCAGGCCGTCGGCGGCGCGGAACTTCAGTTCGTTCGCCATGCGGCCGAGGCTGACGGCGATCTGCTTGGCGTTGTTGGATTGCAGCGAGGCGATGCGGTTGCGCACGATCACCCAGTCGATCAAGCCCTGGTCGACGAGGTGGCGCTTGCGGCGCGCCTCGATCACGAGGTCGGCGTAATGCGCGACCGCGCCGCGCTTGCTGCGATCGTGATGCACGCGCGAGAGCACGTCGACGTCGATGTAGCTGTCGTTGACGGGCGAGACGAGCGTGTCGGCGAGCGAATGCGCGAGGCGCATCAGGTAGGAGTCCGAGGCGGGCGTGTCGATCACCACGAACTCGTAGGTGTGCTCGACCGCGCCGATCGCCTCGGCGAAGGCGGCGAACTCCTTGGTCTCGTTGTCGCGCACGCTCTCCGAGGTGCCGCGCTCAAGCGCGAAATGGTAGGGCAGCTCGACGCTCCACGGCGCGCTCGCCGCCCAAGAGGTGCGGTTCTCGAAGAAGCGGGTCAGCGTCTGCTGGCGCGTGTCGAGGTCGATCGTCGCGACGCGGAAGCCCGCCTTCATCAGGGCGACGGACAGATGGATCGAGAGGGTCGACTTGCCGGTGCCGCCCTTCTCGTTGCCGATGACGATCACGTGCGCCGAGCGCAGCTCCGGCGGCAGGATCTCGTCGAATTCGGCTTCGGCGGTCATCGAGATCAATTTGTCCTCGTGCATCCTGAGGGCGAATCTACCTGGAAGAGTGTAAGCCGTCCCTGGCGGTTCTGTCACATTCGTTGGAGATCAACAGTCTTCACGAAACGTCAGGCGCCATAGACCCAGTCGTAGCGGGCCATCAACCTGCCGGGGCCAGCGAGCTTCATCGCGATGTCGCGCGCGGCGGCTGCTGGCCCGGCGAGATGGTAGATGCGCCCGAGCTCGCGCGATGTGGCCTGGATGCGGGTCGCGCGGGCGAGGCGCGCCGCCGAATAGGCCGCCAGCGCCGTCGGCATGTCGCGGCTGGCGGCGACGGCGGCGGCGAGCGCGGCCGCGTCCTCGATCGCCTGCGCCGCACCCTGCGCGAAAAACGGCAGGATCGGATGTGCGGCATCGCCGAGCAGCGCGACCGGGCCGGCGTTCCAGGCGGGCAGGGGCGCGCGGTCATGGAGCGGCCAGGTGGTCCAGGCTGGCGCCGCGGCGATCAGCGCGCGGGCATCGGGGTGCCAGGCGGCGAAGCGTGCCGCGAGGATCGCAGGGTCGCCCGGGCGCGACCAGGTCGCGTCCGGGTCGGCGGCCGTGCTTTCGCGGGTGGTCGCGTTGCGTGTGGTGGCGTCGTGGCCGATGGCGTCGCGGATGATGGCCACGACGTTGATGCGGGCGGGGTTGCCGACGGCGTAGTGCACGAGGTGCGCGTCGCGACCGAGCCAGAGGCTCGTCTCGGCGGTGCGCAGCGCGGCGGGAGCGGCGTCGAGCGGCACGAGCGCGCGCCAGGCGGTCCGGCCCGTCTCCGTCGGCGCGTCGGCGGGGCCGGCGACGAGGCGGCCGCGGACGGTCGAGCGCACGCCGTCGGCGCCGACCAGCGCGTCGGCAGTCAGCGCGCGCTTGACCAGTCCGCGCGCCGTCGTGACCGCGACGCCCGTCTCCGTGGTGCCGAAGCCGGCGAGCGCGGTGCCGAGCTCGAGCGTGATCGTTGGCTCGGCGGCGGCCGCCGCGGCGAGGACCGCCTGCAGGTCGGCGCGACGGGCGACGAGGTAGGGTGCGCCCCATCGCCGCTCGGCATCGGCGAGCGAGAGGGTGGACAGGATACGGCCGCCGCGCCCGGCGCGAACGCGGATCCCGCTCGGGCGGGCCGCGCGCGCGGCGACGGCTTCGAGCAGGCCGAGCCAAGCGAGTATGCGCGTGGCATTGGGCGAGAGCTGCAAGCCCGCCCCGATCTCGGCCAGCGCCTCGGCGCGCTCGAGGACGGTGACGCGAGCGCCGATCCGGGCGAGGGCCAGCGCCGCGGTAAGGCCGCCGATGCCGGCGCCGGCGATCAGGACGTGCGGCGACGCCGACATCGGGCCGCCGCGCTCAGGCGGCTTTGTCGGCCTCCGGCATGAAGAAACATTCGGCCGGCGCGCACGGCGTTGTCAGCGTGCCGTCATGGACGAATCGCGTCGAGCAATAGGAGCAGACGATGTCGGTCTCGTTTCCCATGTCGATGAAGATGTGCGGATGATCGAACGGCGGCAGCGCGCCGATGCACATGAACTCCTTCGCGCGCACCCTGATGCTCGGCAGCCCCGGCTGGTTGTGAAAGTGCGGCGTGCCGTGCTCGGCCATGGCGGGTCTCCGTTGCTGCGGGTGACGTGCCGCGATCCGCGTGAGAAAGCAAGGCGAGGCTGTCGCGCGCGCGAGCGTCCCGCGGAAGCCGCATTGTCGCATTGCTGATTTCGCGGGAACTTCGATCTCGATCTCGCCTCCGGCGTGTGCAACGGTTGACAAAAGCTCATCGCAGTGCCGCGATCGCGCCGAGAGACCTGTCCCCGACGATGACTCTCCGTGCGGAGTACCATCCCCCGCAACTCGACATAAGCGCGCTGCTGCGCGGCTGCGCCGAATGCGCGGCGTTCGTCGTCACCCTCGTGGCGGTCGTCGGCGTCCTCGCGGTGTCCGGCGTCAGCCTCGATGCCCTCGGCTACCATTACGACACCGAGGGTGGCTCGGTGCTGCAAAAGATCCATCCGGCGACGCTGCTGCTCGCGGTCGCGCTCGGCATCCGCTGGCTCGCGCGACCGAGCTTTTCGAACGCCCACCATCTCCTTCTCGAGGAGCCGGGGCTCGTCGTCGCGCTCGCCTCGGTCGTCGTCGTCATCGGCTATTCCGCGGCGTTCCTGCAGGTGCCGGTCACGCCGCCGATCGACTCCTACCTGATGCCGATTCTCGTCTGTCTCCTGATGAAGGACATGTCGCGGCACGCGCTCCATGTGATCGCGGTCGTGGTTCTCGCCATCTACGTCGTCAACGATCTCACCGCCCTGTATGAATACGCGACCGGCTCTCGCGTCTTTTTCGTGATCCCGCCGGACGTGACCGGCTCTCCCGAGCAGATCGGGGCCAAGGTGTTCGACTGGAAAGCGCAGATGGCGTGGGATTGGCGTTCGACGGCGATGCTTGGGCACCCGCTCGAGAACGCGCTGCTCACGGGCACGCTGGTGATGATCCTGCAGTCGCGCGCGGCAGGTTGGATCCCGGCCTGGCTGCGCGCCGGGCTCTTGCTGCTCGATCTCGCCGCGATGGTCCCTTTCGGCGGCCGCGCTGCGCTGGCCCTGGTCATCGCCATGAGCGCCGTCCTTTGGATCATCCGCGGCGTGCGCGCCCTCCTGATGTCGCGCAAGCTCGCACCACGCACGCTCGCCGCGTTTGGTGCTGCCGTGCCAGTTGTCATCGGTACCGCCGCGCTCGCCTACGAATACGGCGCGTTCGATAAGTTCCTGGAGCGCTTCGTCGACGATGACGGCAGCGCCGAGGCGCGTGTCCTGATGTGGCGGCTTTTCGAGCCGATCCCATGGGCCGACCTCGTCACAGGCCCCGATCAGGTCGTCGTCTCAATGTGGCAGCACCTGCAGGGGCTCGAATTCGGTATCGAGAGCTTCTGGGCCGGAATGCCGCTCGCCTACGGGCTCGCGATGTCGGCGATCATCATCGTCGGCTGGATCGGCCTTTTCGCCTACCTTTCGAAGGCGACTCGGCGTGAGGCACGGCTGCCGATCCTCTATTTCATCTCCGTCGCCTCGACCTCGGCGGGGCTTGCCGACAAGACGAGTTCGCTCGGGCAAATGGCGATCTGCATCCTGGTCGTGCTGGCGTGGCCGCGGGGCATCGGCGTATCCGCTCCCGCGACGCGTCTGCCACAACTGCCGCGGCCGGGGCGGTCGTCGCGAATAAGTGCGGAGCGGGCTGCGATCGGCAGAGTGCTGGCCCAGCTTGAAGTGCGGCCGCGCCTGGACGATTGAGGCGGCGGCAACCTCCTATAGGTTGCTCTTTGCCAATGCCCTCGCCATCGCGCGGCGGCGGACCAGCGCGGATTATCTCATGCAAAAGATGACGGTGGCAGGCGGCGTGCGCCTCGCCTACCTCGACGAGCCGGCCGCGAGCCAAGGCGGACAGGCGGATCGCCAAGCACCGATCCTGCTGATCCACGGCTTCGCCTCCACGCACGCCGTCAATTGGGTGCTTCCGACCTGGGTCAAGGCGCTCACGGCGGATGGGCGGCGGGTGATCCTCTACGACGTGCGTGGGCACGGCCGCAGCGACAAGCCCTACGAGTCATCCGCCTACACGATCGGCGTCCTCGCCGCCGACGCGCTGGCGCTGCTCGACCATCTTGGGCTCGGGCGGATCGATGTGATGGGCTACTCGATGGGCGCGCGCATCGCCGCGTTTCTGCAGCGCCTGGCGCCGGAACGGGTGCGCGCGCTCGTCCTCGGTGGCCTCGGCATGAGCCTCGTCGAGGGCGGCACGCTGCCGATGGGCATCGCCGACGCCATGGACGCGCCGGCACTGGAGAGCCTCACCGATCCGAACCAGCGCATGTTCCGCGCCTTCGCCGACGCGACCAAGAGCGACAGGCGCGCGCTGGCCGCCTGCATTCGCGGCGCGCGCCAACTGATGCCGGCCGACGAGGTGGCCGAGATTACCTGCCCGACCCTGGTCGTCGTCGGCACGCACGACGACATCGCAGGCCATCCCGAGGCGCTGTCGGCCCTGCTGCCGCGAGGGCGCGCCGTCCATATCGAGGGGCGCGACCACAACAAGGCGGTCGGCGACAAGGTCTACAAGGCGGCCGTTCTCGAATTCCTCGAAGAACGATCGTGAAAGGCCTATATGAGAGCGTCGAGAGAGAACATTCGAGCGCCCGCATGGAAGGTCTCATGATCGGCAAAGCCCAAGGCAACGTCGTCCCGCTCGTGTCGCACGATCCGCTGTTCGCGCAGATGACGAGCGAGGCGCAGGAGATCAGCCGCCGCGAGCCGGAGCTCGCCGGCTTCATCTATTCCGCGATCCTGAACCACGAGACGCTGGAGAGCGTGGTGATCCACCGCGTCGCCGCGCGGCTCGCCCACGCCGACGTGCCGAGCGACCTGATCCGCCAGGCCTACGCCGAGATCGCCGCCGCGGATCCGACCGTGGCCGAGGCGTTCCAGGCCGACCTGCTCGCCGTCTTCGATCGCGACCCCGCCTGCACGCGGCTCGTCGAGCCGATCCTCTATTTCAAGGGCTTTCACGCCATCCAGGCACACCGGCTCGCGCACGCTCTGTGGAACGCCGGCCGGCATGATTTCGCGTTCTACCTGCAGAGCCGCTCATCGGCGGTGTTCCAGACCGACGTTCATCCGGCGGCCCGTATCGGCAAGGGCGTGTTCCTCGATCACGCGACCGGGCTGGTGGTGGGATCGACGGCGATCATCGAGGACAATGTCTCGATGCTGCAGGACGTGACGCTCGGCGGCACCGGCAAGGACATGGGCGATCGCCACCCGAAAGTGCGCCACGGCGTGCTGATCGGCGCCGGCGCCAAGATCCTCGGCAACATCGAGGTCGGCCATTGCGCGCGCATCGCGGCGGGCTCCGTCGTGCTGCACCCGGTGCCGCACAACAAGACCGTGGCGGGCGTGCCGGCCCGCATCGTCGGCGAGGCTGGCTGCGCGGAGCCCGCCCGCACGATGGACCAGATCCTGGCCGCCAAGACGACCTTCGAGGCGCTCGAGGGCCGCTCGACGATCGAGCCGCGGCGCTGAGCGCGGCTGATCGAGTCGGGCTCCGCGGTGGCTGCCTCTGCGGAGCGGTGCGCTACGAGGCGACCGGCACGCCGATCAACGTGTACGTCTGCCACTGCCGGATCTGCCAAAAAGCGCTGGGCGCGACCTTCAACGTACGCGCGCAGTTCCCGCGCGAGGCCGTCACGGTCGAGGGGCGGGTCTCGACCTACGAGTCTTCGCCAGACCTCGAGCGGGGCTTTTGCCCGACCTGCGGCACCACGCTCTTCGGCGCCAGGAAGAGCGCCGCGACGATCGGGCTCAACCTCGGCAGCCTGGACGATCCTGAGGCGTGCCCGGCGCCGACCCTGCAGGTCTGGACGTCTTCGAAGCAGGATTGGGTGCACCTAGAGGGGCTGCCGGGAGTGCCGGAATCGCCCTGAGGTGGCCGGGCGCCCGCGACGCGTCGATTGCGTGGAGGCTTGATTTCTGGCACGGATCGCCGCCGCACCCACGCATCAGGAGACGTTTCTTGGACAAGACCGAGATGCGCAAGCTGCAGGATTTCTTGCGCCAATCGTTCGGCAACGAGGCCATTCGCGTCACGCCGGGCAAGAAGGACGCGGACAACGCCGACGTGCATCTCGGGGAGCGCACGATCGGCTCGATCCTCGTCGACGACGAGGATGGCGACCGCTCATTCGCCTTCGACATGAAGGTGCCCGTCGAGCGCCCCGTGCTGCAGGATTATCTGCGCCGGCTGTTCGAGAACGACAAGCTGAAGATCGTCGCGCGCATGAAGAAGACGGATTCCGTCGAGCTCAATTCCGGCGACGATTTCTTGGGCGTGATCTCCGCCGACGACGCGAAGGGCAAGACCTACACGCTGCAGATGGCGATCCTCGACTTCGACCTCGAGGATTTTTAGGCCTCTCGCCGTCATTGCGAGCCGAAGGCGAAGCAACCAAGAGGCCGAGCGAAGGGCCTGGATTGCTTCGTTTCGCTCGCAAAACGGCCGGGATTACCCGCCCGTGGCGAAACCCGGGTAGAGCGTCATGCCGCCATCCACGAAGAGGCTCACGCCGGTGATGTAGTCGGCGTGGTCAGACGCGAGCCAGGCCGCGGCTTGCGCGATGTCGTCGGGCTCGCCGATGCGCTTGTAGGGCACCAGCGTCATCAGGCTCTTGTAGGCCTCGGGCGTGTTCCAGGCGTCGGTGTTGATCGGCGTGCGGATGGCGCCGGGGCCGATCGCGTTCACCCGCACGCGGTGCGGCGCCAGCTCCTGCGCCATCGATTCCATCAGCAGTTTGATGCCGCCCTTCGAGGACGCGTAATTGGCGTGGCCGGCCCACGGGATCACCTGGTGGACCGAACTCATGCAGATCATCTTGCCGGCCGCGACCGACACCTTCTCGTCGACCCCGCGGCGCAGGAACTCGCGAGCGGCCTCACGCTGGCAGAGGAACTGGCCGGTGAGATTGACGCCGATCACCATGTTCCACTGCTCGAGCGTCATGTCGATGAACGCGGAATCGCGCTGCAGGCCGGCGTTGGAGACCGAGATGTGGATCGTGCCGAACTCGGCGATCGCCTGCTTGTACATGGCGATCACCTCGTCCTCCTTGGAGACGTCGGCCT
Source organism: uncultured Lichenihabitans sp. (assembly GCA_965214415.1). Lineage (GTDB taxonomy): Bacteria > Pseudomonadota > Alphaproteobacteria > Rhizobiales > Beijerinckiaceae > RH-AL1. The sequence goes on along the minus strand of CBDCBQ010000003.1, from coordinate 2,180,946 downwards.
TGACCACCAGCGCCTTGCGGCCAAAACCCTCGATCTTGTGGGCGACCTCCTCGGCGGTCTCGGGATGCGTCACGTAATTGACGACGACGTCCGCGCCCGCGCGCGCCAAGCCGATGGCCACGGCTTCGCCGATGCCGGAATTGGCGCCGGTGACGATCGCCGGCTGGCCCTCGAGAATGGATGTGTAGCCAACCTTCGGAAGCGGCACGGAATCGGGCGCCGCCGGCGCGGCGGGATGCTTTGGATGTAGGTCGGTCATTGGTTGTTCTCCTTGCCCCAACATGCGCGCTGAACAGCCGGCTTACGGCTAAGGTTGCAAGCGGCGGAGGGCGACACGGGCTTCGAAGATCAGATCAGCTCGAGGCGCACCGTGCGGCCGACCATCTCGGCGGCGCGTCGCAGGGTCGTGAGCGTCACATTGCCGTCCGCGGGGTCGAGCAGGCGGCTGATCTGTGTCGATGCCTGCGATCCTACTGAAAACTCGCGCTGCCGCCTGCTTGCCAGCTCGACTCGCCGCCGAAGAGCCGCGTCCTTTAGGTCAAGCGCTGCTCGGCGAGCGCGCTCACGCCCGCTCGCCGATCTCCGGGTCGATCTCGCCCGGCGGGTGAAGCAGCAGCGCGACGAGCCCGGTCCAGCCGGTCTGGTGCGCGGCGCCGAGGCCGCGGCCGGTGTCGCCGTGGAAATGCTCGTAGAACAGGATGTGATCGCGGAAATGCGGATCCGTCTGCATTTTATCGCAATCGTCGTAGATCGCGCGGCGGCCGTTGGCGTCGCGCAGGAACAGGTGGGTGAGGCGGCGCGCGATCTCGTGGCCGATCTGGCCAAGCTTCATCTTGTTGCCGGAGCCCGTCGGGCAATCCAGTTCGAAATCGTCGCCGTAGAACGTCTGGTAGCGATGCAGCGCGACGACGATGAGGAAGTTGACCGGCATCCAGATCGGGCCGCGCCAGTTCGAATTGCCGCCGAAGAGCCGCGTCGTGCCCTCGCCAGGTTCGTAGTCGACGCGGTTTTCGGTTCCCTGCACGACGACGACAGCCGGATGCACGGCGTGCACCTTCGACACCGAGCGTATCCCGTAGTCGGACAAGAACTCGGTCTCGTCGAGCATGCGCGTAAGCACGCGGTTGAGGCGTTTCTTGCGCATCAGGCAGAGCAGCGAATAGTCGGCGCTATTGCGGTCGTTCCAGCGCGAGACGAGCAGCGAGAGATCGGGTCGATTGGCGAACAGCCAGCGCACGCGCGCGCCGAAGTCGGGCAGTTTTTCGAAAATCTCGCCGCGCAGAAGCTCGACGGCGAACAGCGGGATGAGCCCGACCATCGAGCGCACCGGCAAGATGACCGCGTCCTGGCCGGGGATTTCCAGCAGATCGTAGTAGAAGCCGTCGTGCTCGTCCCACAAGCCATCGTGGTGCGAGCCGATCTCGCGGTGCACCGCGCCGGCGATGAGCAAAAAATGCTCGAAGAACTTGATGGCCATGTCCTCGTACACGTGATCGTCGAGCGCCAGCTCGATCGACAGCCGCATCAGGTTCAGCGCATAGACCGCGGCCCAGGCAGTGCCGTCGGCCTGATCGAGATGGCCGCCCTCCGGCAACGTGCCCGACCGATTGAACAGCGAGATGTTGTCGAGCCCGAGGAAGCCGCCTTCGAAGATATTGCGGTCCTGCGCGTCCTGCCGGTTGATCCACCAGGTGAAGTTCAGGGTCAGCTTGTGGTAGACGCGGCGCAGGAAGGTGAGGTCGGCACTCCCCGAGCGGGCGCGGTCGATGTCGAAGATCTGAATCGCGGCCAGCGCATGCACCGGCGGGTTGGTATCGGCGAAATTCCACTCGTAGGCGGGGATCTGCCCGTTCGGGTGCAGGAAGCGCGATTGCAGGAGCAGCACCAGCTGCGCCTTGGCGAAGGAGGGGTCGATCAGCGTGAAGGTCACGCAGTGGAAGGCGAGGTCCCAGGCCGCGAACCAGGGATATTCCCAGGCGTCGGGCATCGAGAAGATGTCCTCGGAGAAGAAGTGCATCCAGTCGGCATCGCGGCCGGTCTTGCGTTCCGCGGGCGGTGTCGGCTCGGCGGGGTCGCCGGCGAGCCAGGTGCGGATGTCGAGCCCATAATATTGTTTGCTCCACAACATGCCAGCGAACGCCTGGCGCTGCACGAGGCGCGCGTCCGCATCGTCGATACCTGCCTGCAGCGCGGCGTAAAAGGCGTCGCATTCGTCGCGCCGCGCCTGGAAGACCGTGTCGAAGTCGACGAAGGCGCCATGCGGCGCTTCAGCCGGGCGTAGCCGCAGGCGCAGCGTGATCTCGCTGTGCGCGGGCACACTCAGCGTGTAATGGGCGGCCGCCTTCGTGCCGAACTTTTGCGGGTTCACCGCGCCCGAAACGCCGTCGACGAGATGATCGTTGATCCCGTCCTTGAAGAAGCCCGGCGTGTCGGCGCCGTAGAGGCGGCGCGTGTTGGTCTCGTTGTCGCAGAAGAGCAGCTCCGGCGTCCCGTCGCACTCGAGCCGCATGGGCGGCAGATCGGGGTGCCCTACCGTGATGGCGCGCGCATCGGCGGCAAGGCGCGGGCGTCGCGTGGCATCGCCCGACCAGGTCCAGGTGTTGCGCGACCATAGCTGCGGCAGCACGTGCAGCGGCGCCTCGGCGTCGCCGCGGTTGGCGACGGTAATCAGCATCAAGATGTCGTCGGGGGCGTTCTTGGCGTACTCGACCGTGACGTCGAAATAGCGGTCGTCGTCGAATAGCCCCGTGTCGATCAACTCGTACTCGCGGACATCCAGCCCGCGCTCGGAATTGACGCGACGCAGCTCCTCGTAGGGGAAGGCGGCCTGCGGATACTTGTAGAGCATCCGCATGTACGAGTGCGTCGGCGTGCCATCGAGATAATAGTAGAGTTCCTTGACGTCCTCGCCGTGGTTGCCCTCCGAGTTGGTGAGCCCGTAGAGCCGCTCCTTCAGGATCGGGTCGGCGCCGTTCCACAGCGCGAGGCCGAGGCAGATGGCGAGCTTGTCGTCGGAGAAACCCGCGATCGCGTCCTCGCCCCAACGGTAGGCGCGGCTGCGCGCCTGATCGTGCGACAGGTAGGTCCAGGCCTCGCCCGACGCGCTGTAATCTTCGCGAACGGTGCCCCATTGGCGATCGGATAAATACGGACCGAACGTGCGCCAGGGCGCGCCATTGGTGGCGTCCTCGAGGCGCTTGCCCTCCACGGTGTCGCAAACCGCGCGGTGCGGCTTGTTCGGCATCTCGATCTTCATGGGCGCTCCGAGGTCGGCTCAGCTTCGACCTATGGAGCGCAAACGTTACGTTGGTGCAACGTCGCGGCCACCCGTGCTCGCTTGTTTGCGCCGCACGCCACGAGCCGGTCTCTCCTGGCGGTGAAGGTGCCGGCGGGTTGCTTCGTCAGCCGTCTCAGCGTCTGCCGATCATCAGCAGTGATCGAACCGCGTTTCCGGTGCCAGCTGCTGTAGAAGATCGAAATCGTTCCAACTGGAGATCACGCCGGCCTTACGCGCTCGTGACCACTTCGGCCGGCCCGATGATTCCTTCGACGCACGCTTCGATCGGCGCGACCGTGCCCGGATCGCTCGCGCGGGCTTCGCAGTCATCAAATCAGACATCCGGGCTCCGAGCAGGATGATGTGCGCAGCATATGGACGGCTGTCACACATTCAGGCGCGTGTGCTACCCGTTCGCGGCCACGTACGCCTTCGCCTCGGCATCGCCTGGGCGGGCATGATCGCCGTCCTTGGCGAGCGCGAGGAGTTTTGCGAAATACTCGTGCGCGGCGGTCTTGTCGCCGGCGGCCTCCGCTGCTTTCGCCGCGCCCAGGTAGGAGCGATAGCGGTTCGGCGACAGCTTTAACGACAGCGCGTAATCGGCCAGCGCCTCCTTCGGGTGGCCGGTCGCCAGCTCTAGGTCGGCGAGCGACTCGCGCATCGGCAGGAGCTTGTTCTCCAGGTAGATGTGCTTGCCGTGGCCGTCGTCCGCCGCCGCCGTCTCGCGCATGAGCGCGAGCGCCTCGCTCGTCTTGCCCCGCGCCTTCAAAGCCCAAGCCTTCGCGGCATCGGCGTAGATGTCGTCGGACTGCGCCCAATATTCGCCGGCCGCCTGCGCGATCGGCCCGCGCAGGGCCTTCAGCGCGGCGACTTCGGTCTCGGCTTGCGCGACGTCGCCGGCGCGGGCGGCGCCATAGGCGCGGGTGAAGCGCGCCAGCACGGCGTCGAAGACGTCGTTGGCGACAGGCACCCGGGCCGCGTCGGCCCAATCGCCGCGTTCCAGCGCGTAGCGCGCGACGTCGACGAGCGGCATGCCGTCGCTCGTGCCGCGCAGCGCGGCGAGGTCGGCGCCGACGTGGCGATCCTCGCCCTTCTGCAGCCGCGCGTAGGCGATGAAGTCGAACGCGTGCTCGAAGACGATGTCGCCCTTGATCGGATCATGCGCCGAAGAGGCGTCGGCCACGAACTCGGACGCCCGGTTGGCGGCGATCGACTTGTCCCATTCGCCGAGCATGCTCCAGATGTGGCCGGGCATGTGCTGGGCGTGGCTCGAGGCGGTGGCGAGCGTCGGATAGATCTCCGCCGCGCGCACCGCCATCGGCGCCAAGGCCGGATAATCGTAAGCGTGGATGAGGTAGTGCGGCGCGCCCGGATTGTCGGGATGCGCCTTCATCACCGCCTCGAGGATCGCGCCAGCGCGTTTCTGGCGCGCGTACGTCTTGTCGTTGAGGTCCGCGCCCTCGATGATCGCCAAACCATCGAAGGCCGCGATGTCGGGATCGTCGGGATACGCCGCGTGCAGCGCGTCCATCTTGTCCGAGTAGGCCCGCGCCCGCGTCAGATTGTCCGGGTAGCTGCCGTAATACACGGCGAGCGCATCGATGAGGCCCTGATCGCGTGGCGACGCCTTGGCGTCGGCCGACCGCGCGTGCTCGATATAGGCCTTGCCTTTGGCGATCTCGCCGGCGTCGAGCATGCCGCCGAGTGGATTGCCGCGTGCCGCCATCGCCGCGCCCCACCAGGCCAGCGCGCAATGCTTGTCGCGCGCCAGCACCTCGGCAAAGTCGGACGGATCGGCCTCGAACGAATCGAGCTTGGCGACGGCGAGGTTCAAAGCGTCTTGCGCGGCAGGCGCGCAACTGTTGGCGAAATGGACGGTCCCGTAGGTCGGTACCGCAGCCCGCGCGGGCAGGGCAGTGCCGGCGAGGAGAACGGCGAGAAGCGCGGAGGCGCGGCTGAGGGCTGAGCGCATTGAAAGTCTCCGGGAAGGCGGACGGTCGCGCGTCTGTTTTCTGAAGTGGGTCTTTTCCTACCTACGCGCAGGACGCCGTCCGAGTTTCCCCGCCGATGCTGCCATGCGCCGCACCGGGATCGACGGGAGATTCAAACGGTTCTAGATTGCCGTGGCGCAGCAGGCAGTTGCCGGCACGCGTTCAGCATCGGCCGACGACATTCGGCCCGGCCCATCGGCGCATATGGCGCATCGAAGGAGCAAAACCTGTGATCACCTTGAACGTCAACGGAGACGCGCGTCAGGTCGACGTGCCGGAGGACATGCCACTGCTGTGGGTCCTGCGCGACGTGCTCGGCCTGACCGGCACCAAGTTCGGCTGCGGCATCGCGCAATGCGGCGCCTGCACCGTGCATGTCGGGGGCGAGGCGGTCCGCTCCTGCCTCTATGCCGTGGGCAGCCTCGGCGACAAGCCGGTGCTGACGATCGAGGCCGTTGGCGGCACGCCGTCCGGCGCGAAGGTCCAGAAGGCCTGGCTCGACAAGGAGGTGGTCCAATGCGGCTACTGCCAGTCCGGCCAGATCATGTCGGCGACGGCGCTGCTCGACAAGACGCCGAAGCCGACCGATGCCGACATCGACGAGGCGATGTCCGGCAACATCTGCCGCTGCGGCACCTACGTCCGCATCCGCGACGCCATTCATGCCGCCGCGGAGGTCTGAGATGGCTATCTCCACTCTCCAGGCGCCATCGCGGCGTTTCGTCCTACGCGCCAGCGCGCTCGCCGGCGGCGGGCTGCTGATCGGCATGCGGCTGCCAAGCCTCGCGTTCGCGCAGGACCCCGCTGCTCAGGACCCTTCCGCGCCGACAACCTTCATGCCGAACGCCTTCGTCGAGATCGACCCGACGGGCAAGGTGACGCTCATCGCGCCGCACACCGAGGTCGGCCAAGGAATCGACACCGCGCAGGCGATGCTGGTCGGTGACGAGCTCGATGTCGGGCTCGACCAGATCCACGTCCAGCCTGCTCCGCCCGATCTCAAGAAATACGTCGACCCGCTGCTCGGCGACCAGGCGACCGGCGGCTCGACCTCGGTCCGCAGCGATTGGATTCGGCTCCGCCAGGCCGGAGCGACCGCGCGGACGATGCTCGTCAGCGTGGCCGCAAGCCGTTGGGGCGTCGATGCGTCGAGCTGCCGGGTCGAGCGTGGGACGATCCATCACGATGCCAGCGGACGCTCGCTCGGCTACGGCGATGTCGCCAGCGACGCGGCCAAGCTGCCGGTGCCCACCGACGTGAAGCTGAAGGCGCCCTCGGCGTTCACGCTGATCGGCACCAGCGCCAAGCGCATCGACACGCCGGCGAAGGTCAACGGCACCGCGGTCTTCGGCATCGATGCCAAGGTCGACGGCATGAAGATCGGCACGCTGGCGCTCGTGCCGGTGGTCGGCGGCAAGCTGGTGAGCATGGACGAGGCGGCGGCGCGAAAAGTGCCCGGCGTGCGCGACGTCGTGCGCGTCGGCGACGAGGCGGTGGCGGTCATCGGCGACCACATGTGGGCCGCCAAGCAGGGGCTCGCCGCGCTGGCGCCGGTGTGGAGCGGCGGTCCCAGCGGGACGGTCACGCTGCAAACCATCGTCGCCGATCTCGACAAGGCCTCGCAAAGCCAGGGCGTCGTCGCCAAGAACGAGGGCGACGCGGCCGGCGTGATCGACAAGGCGGCGGTGAAGCTCGACGCGGTCTACCAGCTGCCGTTCCTGTCGCACTCGCCGATGGAGCCGTTGAACTGCACGCTGCACATCCAGCCGGACAAGGCCGAGGTGTGGGTCGGCACGCAGGTGCCGGTGCGCGCGCAGAAGGCGGTCGCCGACGCGACGGGTCTGCCGCCGGACAAGGTGACGATCAACAACCTCTACATGGGCGGCGCCTTCGGGCGGCGGCTCGACATCGACAACATCGAGGTCGCCGCGAAGATCGCCAAGCAGGTCGCCTATCCAGTAAAGATCATCTGGACGCGCGAGGAGGACCTGCGGCACGATTACTATCGTCCGTATTACTACGATCGCGTCAGCGCCGGCCTCGACGCGCAGGGCAAGCTCGTCGCCTGGACGCATCGCGTGACGGGCTCGTCGGTGGCGGCGCGCTGGGCGCCGGTGATCTTCAAGAACGGTCTCGATCCCGACGCGGTCGAGGGCGCGGCAGAGACGCCCTACGACGTGCCGGCCAACTTCGTCGACTACGTGCGCCACGAGTCGCCCGCCATGAACACCGGCTGGTGGCGCGGCGTCGGTCCGACCCACAACGTCTTCGTCGTGGAGAGCTTCATCGACGAGATCGCCGCGGCGGCCAAGCAGGATGCCGTCGCCTTCCGCCGCGGCTTGCTCGGCAAGAACCCGCGCGCCTTGGCGGTGCTCGATCTAGCGGCGGAGAAGTCAGGCTGGGGCTCGCCGCTGCCGCCACGGGGCGGGCGCGGCGTCAGCGTGCAGTTCGCGTTCGGCTCTTACGTCTCCTGCGTCGTCGAGGTCGAGGTCACGCCGCCGGGCGAAATCCTGCTGCGGCACGCCACGGTGGCGATCGATTGCGGATTGACCGTCAACCCCGACACCGTCGTCGCGCAGATTCAGGGCGGCCTGATCCTCGGGCTGTCGACCGCCATGTACAACCAGATCACGCTGACCGGCGGCGCCGTGGACCAGAGCAACTTCCACGACTACCGTGCAATGCGGATCAACGAGGCGCCGAAGATCGCGGTGCATCAGATCCGCAACGAGGAGAAGCCGGGCGGAGTCGGCGAGACCGGTACGGCGGCGGCGGCGCCCGCGCTGGGCAACGCCATCTTCGCGGCGACGGGCCAGCGGCTGCGCACGCTGCCGTTCGCGTCCGGCTTGAGGGGAGCATGAGCGGCATGACGAGTCTTTCTCGTAAGCTCGCCGCCGCCGGCGCGCTCGCGGTGGCATTGATCGCGTCGGATGCGAAGGCCGATCCGCAAACGGATCTGGTCGCGCGCGGCGCCTACCTCGCGAAAGCGGCCGATTGCGTCGGCTGCCATACCGTGTCTGGCGGCACGCCGTTCGCCGGTGGCCGCGCGTTCAAGCTGCCGTTCGGCGTCCTCTATTCGTCGAACATCACGCCGGATGCCGGGACCGGGATCGCGGGCTACAGCGACGCGGCGTGGATCGCCATGCTGCACAAGGGCGTCGCCCGCGACGGCAAGCATCTCTATCCGGCGATGCCGTACACGTCCTATACTTTGATGTCCGACGATGATGCGCTCGCCATCAAGGCCTACCTGATGAGCCTCAAGCCGATCGACGCGGCACCGCCGGCGAACGAGATCGGTTTCCCCTTCAACCAACGTTGGGGTCTCGTCTTCTGGAACCTGTTCAACAATCCCGATAGCCGGTTCAGCCCGGACGAGAGCAAATCGGCCGCCTACAACAGGGGCGCCTATCTCGTGAACGCGCTCGGCCATTGCGGCGAGTGCCACACGTCCCGCAACTTCATGATGGGGCTGAAGACAAGCAAGGCGCTTTCGGGCGAGGTGCAGGCCGACTGGCGGGCCTACAACCTCACGAGCGACTCGACGCATGGCCTCGGCGGCTGGAGCGATGGTGCGATCGCTCACTATCTCTCGACGGGCGAGGCGCCTGGCCACGGCCCGGCGTCGGGCCCGATGGCGGAGGCGGTCGAGTACAGCCTCAGCGGGCTTCGCCAGGACGACATCGCCGCGATCGTCACCTTCCTGCGCGGCGTGCCGGCGCAGGGCGATGGCCCGTTGCCGCCGCTCAAAACGAGCGTGCCGTTGGCGCCCGCCGATCCGCTCGGCGAGCGCCTGTTCGCGCAGGCCTGCGCCGGCTGCCATCTGCCGAACGGCTCGGGACGCCAATCGCCGTGGGCGGCGCTCGCCGGCTCGCACAGCACGTCCGACCCGGCGGCGACCAACCTGATCCAGGTGCTCGCCAAGGGCAGCGAGATCCATACCAGCCAGGGGCTGATGTTCATGCACGCCTTCACCGGCGCCTATACCGACGAGGAGTTGGCCGCGCTCGGCAATTACGTGCAGGGCCAGTTCGGCGGGCGGACCGGCACGATCACGCCGCAGCAGATCGCCAAGCAGCGCGAGGCGCCCTCGGACAAGGCGGGCAAACCGTCGTCCTGACAATTCAGGGCCGGAGCCTCAGCGCTCCGGCTCGGTGATCGCGGCGGCGAGCGTGACGATTGAACGTTGCGCCCAGGCGGCGAAGCGGGGCCGCAGGAGTGCCGCGGCCTCCGCGACCGGCCGGGCGAGCGCCGTCGCGTAGGCGCGCCGCAGCGCGGAGCAGGTGGCGGTCATTGGCACGGGCGCCGCGTCTTGAAAGGCGATCAACGTCGACCGACGCGGCGTCGCCGAGGTGGCGGCATGTTTTCCCTTGATCGCGGCATCGATCAACGTCGCGGCGGTTGCCGTGGCGTCGGCATCGTCGCTGCCTAGCACGGCCGCCGCCGCGATCAGGTCGCCGCGTGCCCCGATCGCAACGCAGTCCTTCGGGTCGGCGTCGCGCATGGCGGTCGCGACATAGTGGGCGAGATCGACCAGCGCGGCATCGTCCGCGTCGGCGATCGCCAGCGCGATGGCGCTGTCGGACAACGCGTGCAGGTCTTTCACCACGCGGCCCTCCGACCAGTCATGCCGATACGCCTCGAGGTACCAGGCGGCGATCCGGTCGATCAGGGCCGCGGGCGAGCCCGCGTCGAGCCCGACGAGGATCGGAAAATTGCGCAGCACCGTCGCACGGGCGCCCGCTTGCGTCGGATCGGAGTCGAGGTTCGAATCGGGGAAGCGGGACCGGTCGACGATGCCCGTCACGACATGCGCTTCAATGAGTAGATCGCCCTCGGGATACCACATGTCGTCGGCGGCGACGGCGAGGGCCTTGTCGATGAAATCCGGGGCGATCCCAGCGGTGGCGTAGACGGCCCGCGCCCCGCTGACGTCGCCGCGAAACACCTGGCCGAACACGCCTTCCGCATAGGGCGCGTGGAAGCCGAGCCGCGCGTCGCGCATCACGAGCCGCTCGCGACCGCCGGCGAAGGCGAGCGTGCAGGCGGAGACGCAGTAGTCGGGGACATAGGTCGTCAGGTGGTGCGCGGCGATGACGTCGCCCAGCGCCTGGCCTTCGTCGGCGAGACCGCCGTCGCTGGTGAGATGAATCCGCGTCACGGCGGGATTGGCGTCCAGCAGCGCCGCGAGACGCGCGCCGTCGCCGTCGCGGATCTCGCCGGCGAGCCGCACATCGTCGCCGCGCGGTCCGAGCGCGATCACGGTCGGCGTGGCGTCCGCCGCACCCGCGTCCAACAGGCTGCGAAGCTCGATGCAGGTGTCGGCGTAGCTGTGGGCGACAAAACTGATTGCGATAAGGGCGAGCGCGACCGGCGCCGCCGTTTTGATCCCGAAGCGCCGCCGCGAGGCAATACGGCGGGCGAGCCGGATCGAGATCATAAGCGCGGAGGACAGCACAAGCAGGCCGCCGCTCGTCAGAGCGAGCTCACCGCGATCGCTCAAATTATCGGCCGCGACGACGCCGTGCACGGCATATGCGACGATCGCGGAAAGCGCCACGAGCGTGATGGAGAGAACGCCGCGCCATCCATACCATGGGCGCGTCTCGATGGAGGCACTGTCCGACGGTCCGATGAAGCGCGTGTGAAGCCCTCCGAAGGTGACAACGGCACGCCCTTGGCACGGCCGCGCGTCTCCGATGGTCCCGCGCCTTTGCGGCGAATGTTTGCAGCGCGGATCGTCACCGCTCGCGGTCGTGCAAGACAGCGATTGGCATGTCGACTGCTCCCTGTCCCTCAGACATCGAATTCGAGAGACGGTCGGTGCCGTTTTGAACCGCAACCGCGAGAAAGCGGGACGTGGCGACAGCGGCAGCCCACCAGGGAGCCAAGATGAAACATCCAGCCACGCGCGAATTGTTCGCCTACTGGAACGACCTCCGCCAGGGACGCAGCGCGCCGGAGCGCGGCGACATCGACCCGCGCGCCATCCGCGACGCGCTCGCCGACACATTCATGCTCGAGGTCGACGCGGCCGGCGGTTTCCCGTTTCGCCTCGCCGGCACACGCGTCAACGGCCTGTACGACGCCGAGCAGAAGGGCCGCCAATTTCTCTCGCTGTGGCAGCCGGCCGAGCGTCGCAACGTCGCCGCCGTGCTGATGACGGTCGCCGACGGCGCGTGCCCCGTGGTCGCGGGCGCGATCGCCGCGCCGCAGGGCCAGGAGGCGGCCCCCTTCGAGCTTCTATTTCTTCCGCTACGTCATCACGGCAGGACGCACGCGCGCATCCTGGGCCTCGTCCGGGCAGTCGAGGCGCCGGCGTGGCTCGGCATGTTGCCCGCGGGGCTTATGAGCCTTCGATCGCTGCGAATCGTCGAGGCGCACGAAGCCCGGATGGTGCCGACCAAGATGGCGGTTGGCCAGGAGAACGCGCGGCATGGCGGCCAGATGTTCTTCGGCGATGTCGCGCCGACGACGCGGCCTTATCTGCGCGTCATCCAGGGTGGGCTTTAGAACGCCCCAGCGGCAAGCTCGGGAATTCGGGCGCCCAGCCGATTTTTCAGATGGTCGCCGACGCGCATCGCATTGGCGACGATCGTCAGCGTCGGGTTGATCGCGCCGACGGACGGAAAGCAGCTCGAGTCGGTGACGTAGAGATTGTCGATCTCGTGCGTCTTGCAGTCGAGGTCGAGCACCGATCTCCGCGGGTCCGTGCCAAAGCGCATCGTGCCGGCCTGGTGCGAGGTCCCCTCGATGGCGATCATCTTCTTCAAATAGACGTAGCGGTCGGCAAGGCCTGGAGAGCCGGCGCTCGCGTCCATCGCCCGCTGCATCTCGGCCTGCAGCCGCGTGTGCGCCTCGAGGTTCGACTCCGCGAGCGCGAGGCGCACGGTGCCGTCGCGATCGATCGTGACGCGATTGTCGGGGTTCGGCAGATCCTCGCTCGTCAGCCAGAAATCGATCGCGTGGCGCGACATCATCTTGAACGGGACGTCGGGCAGGAAGCCGAGCCAGGCGGGCAGGGCGGCGGCCTGCACCTGCTCGCCATGCACCTTGCCGCACATCTGGACGAGCCCCATCGGATGCGGCCAGTCCTTCGTACCGAAGTAGAAGTCGGTGAGCCCGAGCGTCTTTTGGAAGATCGTCTCGTTCGGCCGGCGCGAGAGGGCGAGCATCACCGAGTTCACGTGGCGCATGTAATTGCGCCCGACCTGGTCCGAGCCGTTGGCGAGCCCATTCGGGTGCGCCGCATTGGCCGAGCGCAGGAACAGCAGGGCGGAGTTCAGCGCGCCGGCGGCGACGACGACGACGTCGGCGGCATAGCGCTCCGCGCGGCCGGCGCGGACGACGGCGACGCTGGTGATCGTCCGCCCCCCGGCGTCGGTCTCGAGCCGCTCCACATAGGCGCCGGTGAGCAGGGTGACGTTGGCATGGTCGCGCAGCATCGGCTGAATGCAGGCGACCTCCGCGTCGGCCTTGCCGCCGGTAAGGCAGGGAAAGCCATCGAACGCGCCGCAGCGGATGCAGGTGCTGTCGCGCGTCGGCTGCGGCGTGCCGGGCTTCTGGTCGAGCAGGATGCCGAGCGGCAGATGGAAGGGCCGCAGGCCCTGGCGCGCCAACCCGTCCGAAAGCGCGGCGATCGCAGGTTCGTGCTCGATCGGCTCGAAGGGGAACGGCGCCTCGGCGTTGGGCTCGTTCGGGTCTTCGCCGCGCTTGCCGTGGACGTGAAACTGACGCTCGGCCTCGAGATAGTAGGGGTCGAGGTCGTCATAGCCGATCGGCCAGGCCGGCGAGACGCCGTCGCCATGGCGCAGCTCCGAGAAATCCTCGCGGCGCAGGCGCAGCAGGGCGGAGCCATACATTTTCGAATTGCCGCCGACCCAGTAGTGCAGCATCGGCGCGAACGACTCGCCGGCCTTGTCGCGCCATGTCTCGTCGGCGCGGTAGCGGCGATCGCGGAACACCGCGTTGGCGTTCCAGTTCGCCTGCTCGCGCGGCAGGTATTGCCCGCGCTCGAGAATGAGGATTCGCTTGCCGGTCGGCGCGAGGCGGCTCGCGAGCGCGGCACCGCCTGGCCCGCTGCCGACGACGATCACGTCGTAATGGTCATCGGGCATGTGGGCCGGGGCGGGAGTTTGGCGGGTTCATACCCGCCTTGGACAGCAGAAAAAAACAAGCGTCGAGGTGTGGTTTCGTCACGCGGGGCGTTAGGACGCGTTATATGGGTGCTCACCATGGGACTTGCCGCATCGGCGTCTTGCGCGGAGACATAAGTTGAACGTTTTGGCGTCCGTCGTCTTTCGCATCTTCCTCGTGTGGATCTTTCCGTTCTCGTCGCTCGACAAGATCTTCAACTGGCAGGGCGCGATGAAGCAGGCCAACAGCGGCATCCTGCCCGGCGGAGCGCTCCTGCTCATCGCGGCGATCATCGTCGAGATCGGCACCTCGGTCCTGATCGTCGCCGGCGTCTTCGATCGCGCCGCCGCGGCGCTGCTCGCCTTCTACTGCATCGTGACGGCGATCCTCTATCACCAATTCTGGGCGCACGGCGACTTCTTCGCCAAGGGCGACAGCCAGGGCCGCACGCATTTCTGGGATTTCTTGAAGAACTTCGGGCTCGTCGGCGGGCTCGGGCTCATCATCCTCGGCGCGCCGCTCGCGACGGTCGGCTATGTCGCGACGCATCCGCTGTCGTCGACGCCGCCCTATGCCGAGACCGCGCCGGACCCCCAGTGATCGTGCCGAGGTAGCGATGGACGGGTTCGAGATCGTCGATCCGATCTTCAAGACCTACGTTCTCGGCAACGCGCCGCTGGAGAAGCTCGGGAGCGGCTTTCGCTGGACGGAAGGCCCGGTGTGGTTCGGCGACATGGGCATGCTGATCTTCTCCGATCTGCCCAACGATCGGGTGATGCGCTGGAGCGAGGCGGACGGCGTCCAGCTGTTCCGCCAGCCCTCGCATTTCGCCAACGGCCACGCCCGCGATCGCGAAGGGCGGCTCGTCACCTGCTCGCATCGCCACCGCAACATCGCGCGGCTCGAGCACGACGGCACGGTGACCGTGCTGTGCGATCGCTACGAGGGCAAGCGGCTGAACGCGCCGAACGACATCGTCGTGAAGTCGGACGGCACGATCTGGTTCACCGATCCGCTCTATGGTTTGCAGACCGACTACGAGGGCGGCAAGCAGGAGGCCGAGATCGGCGCGACCGTGTTCCGCTACGATCCGCGCGGCGACCGCCTCACCATCGTCGCCGACGATTTCGACGGGCCGAACGGCCTCTGCTTTTCGCCCGACGAACGCAAGATCTATATCGCCGAAACCGGCAAGCTGTTCGCCGAGCCGCCGAAGCAATTCATTCGCGTCTTCGACGTCGCCGACGACGGCACGTTGTCGGGCGGCGAGATCTTCCACAAGGTGAGCCCGGGCTTCGCCGACGGCTTCCGTTGCGACGAGCACGGCAACGTCTGGTCGTCGGCAGCGGACGGAGTCCATTGCATCTCGCCGCGCGGCGAGCTGCTCGGCAAGGTGCTCGTGCCCTCGCTCACCTCCAACGTCGCCTTCGGCGGTCGCAACCGCAGCCGCATGTTCATCTGCGCCTCGCACGATCTCTATTCGATCTTCTTGAACGTGCGTGGCGCGACGTGGCCGTAAAGTCTTCACTTCTACGAAGCGGAGACCGTCATTGCGAGCCGAAGGCGAAGCACCTGGGGGCCATTTGGCGGCCCCTGGGTCGCTTCGCTCGCAATGACGGCCCGCCGACCAAGGAGCGTTCGTGACCAAACCTGAGATCACCCGCATCGCGATGCTCGCGCTGGTCGTCGACGAGATCGTCGATGCCGAACGCTTCTTCGAGGAGGCGTTCGACTTCGTCACCATAGAGCGTCGCGTGCATGGGCCAGCCCATGCCGATCTCTACGGCGTGCCCGGCGTGCATATCCGCGAGACCGTCATGGCGCTCGACGAGCAGAGGATCGCGCTCCTCGCGTTCGACCCGCCGGGGCGCCCCTATCCGGCGGGTAGTACCTCGTCGGACCTCTGGTTCCAGCATTTCGCGATCATCGTCTCCGACATGGACAAGGCCTACGCGGGCCTGGTCGCGGCCGGGCGGTTCACGCCGATCACCGCGGACGGACCGGTCGTGCTGCCGGCCTCTTCCGGCGGCGTCACGGCCTTCAAGTTCCGCGATTCCGACGGTCACCCGCTCGAGCTGTTGGAGTTTCCGGCCGGCAAGGGACCGGCGGCTTGGGAAGAGAAGCGCGGCAACGGGGTCTTTCTCGGCATCGACCATTCGGCGGTGGCTGTCGGCGACACTGCGCGCAGCGTGGCGTTTTTCGAGGCCGCGTTTGGGCTGAAGCTCGGCCCGCAAAGCGAGAACGTCGGGCCCGAGCAGGCGCGCATGGACGCGGTGCCCGACGCCCGCGTCACCGTGTCGGCGATGATGCCGGCGAGCGCGCCGCCGCATGTCGAGCTGCTCGGCTACCATGTCGGCACGCGACGGCCGATCGCCAGCGCCACCACCTCGCGCGACATCGCCGCGACGCATTTCGTGCTGGAGACGGCGGACCTGTCGACCATCGTCGAGGCGCTGACCCGCGCCGGCGCGCATTTCGTGTCGCCGGGCGTCGTTACCCTGGACGACGGCGACCAGGCTATCATGGTACTCGACCCGGACGGCCATAGGTTCGTCGTGCGCCAAACGATCGGTTAGTCACCTACTCCGTCATTGCGAGCCGAAGGCGAAGCAACCCAAGGGCAAACGCACGCCGCCAGATCGCTTCGCGCGCGATGTCGCCGCTCAGCTCGCGAGGAGCTCCTTCAACGCGGAGTCGAGCACCGCGATGTCGTCGGGACTGGTGCCCGGACCGCCGGCGAAATGGCCCCAATACGAGTCGACCACGCGCAGCTCCGCGTTCGGCATCAGCTTGGCCTCGATCGCGTTGTCCTCCGGTGGGAAGTAGAGGTCGGTCGAGGACGGCATGAGGATCGCCTTCGCCTTGATCGCGCCGAGCGCCTTGGCGAAATCGCCCTTGAAGACCTCGTTGGCGGAGATGTCGCCGTTCTGCCAGGTCCAGAGCATCCCGAGCAGGTTGTTGGCGTCGCGCTCGAGAAACAGGCCTTCCCAGAAGCCGACGAGGAAGTCCTCGAGGCTCGCGTAGCCCATCACCTTGAGGTCGGTCTCGAGCCTATAGAACGTCTGCGAGAAGCCCCACCCGGCGTAGACGCGGCCGAAGGCGCGCAGTCCCCTGTCGGGTGGGCTTTTGTACCAGCCGTCGGCGTAAGTGACGTCGGCCTGCAGCGCGGCCTTGGCCCCGTCCAGGAAGACGTAGTTGTGGCGCGAGCATTTCGCCGAGCCCTGGAACGGCAGGATGCGCTGGACCATGTCGGGGTAGAGGCAACCCCAATGATAGGTCTGCAAAGCACCCATCGACCAGCCGGTGACGAGCGGCAGCGTCTCGATGCCGAATTTCTCCGTCACCAGACGGTGCTGCGCGCGCACGTTGTCGTAGGCGGTGACACGGGGGAAGCGCGGGCCGTTCCACGGCGCCGGCGTGTTGTTCGGCGACGAGGAGAGACCGTTGCAGAACATGTTCGGGATGATGATGAAATACTTGGTCGGGTCGAGCGCCTTGCCCTCGCCGATCAGCCATTCGTTGTCGTAATGCTGGCCGGAATACCAGGTCGGGTAGACGATCGCGTTGCTCTTGTCGGCATTCAATGTGCCGAAGGTCTTGTAGGCAAGATTGGCGGCGCGCAGCGTCGCGCCGGACTGCAGGACAACGTCGCCAAGCTCGTAGATCTGATAATCGGTCATAGGGTGCCTCCACCGCCCGCATCGCGAAAAAGATGCCGCGCGCGGATCATCGGGGCGACGATAGCGAGAGGCCCGGCACTTGGACCACCGTGGTTCCACGTAGAGACGAGCTGGCGATGGCGGTGTCGCGGTCAGCCGCCGTGGTGGTGAGGGTAGCCGCGATGGCAGCCTAAAGTATCTATTGGCCAGACTTGCAAGTTTCGATACTCACCACAGATATGGCCAACCGAACCCGTTGGTTCGGTTAGCTTGGGAGCTTTCGATGCTGAAGATTTTGGCGATCGCAACCATACTTCCTCTGACGGGCATGGTGGCGGCTACCCCCGCCCGGCCGCACGTGACCGTTGCCCAGGATACCGGAGCACCCTCCACGAGCACGACAAGGCCGCCGCTGAGCCCCGCGCAAAAGGCTTGGTTTGGAAAAGCCGTCGAGCATTTGCTGCAGGGGCGCTGAACTTCAGCAGCCGAGCGCAGGCACTCGTGTGCTCGCGGCGAAGCTCTCGATGGCGCCGACCGTCGTCACCTCTTTCCGTGCCAGCTCGAGCCCTCCGAACTGGAAGGCAATCTGGCTGGCGTAGGCGGAGGCAGCCCTTGCCTTGGCGGCCTTGTCGACTGGCATGAGCGAATTCTGGCGCGCCTGCAGCTCGGCCAAGTCGTCGGCGAAAGGGCTCGCGCGGCAAACGGAGCGGGCGACATAGGGGAAGTCGGCCCACAGCCATCGCGCTCGATCGCACGTCCGCAGAGCTGAATAGACCGCGACGTGATCGACATGGGCGCCGATCGCTTGCGGGGAAAATACCGCGTCCGGAGACACCTCAAACACGAGGTCGGCCAACGCCGGCGCGATGGCTTCGATGATTTTGTCATCGTCGCGCAGGCCGTCAAAGAGATCCGTGGCCGATTGGTAACCGCGGTGCGGAGCCTCGGCGAACGGCAGCCAGAGCGGCTCGGCGCCGATGATCGCGCAGGCGACGGCATCCTCTTCTCGGCGTAACGCCATGTAGTCGATGTCCGGCGGCAGGCCCTTGTCGAGTTGGCAGGCCAGCGCGAAGCCTGAAGGCTTGGCCACGGAGGCGGTGAAGACCGTGGCCACGATCACGCGCCAGCCGTTTCGCGCCAGCTGCGCCAACGTGCCGCCCGCCGAAAAGACGGCATCGTCGAGATGTGGCGAGATCGCGAGCGCCGTCGGCATGTCAGAGCAGGTGCGGGTGGACGCGGAAGCGGCACGGGCTAGCCGCGAGGCGACGCGAAAAATCGCCGGCCGGCACCGTTCCGCGCAAGTCCTCGTACACCTCGACGACGCGCCGCCCGACGACAGTCCAGGAATAATTCGCGCGGCAATCCTCCAGCGCACGCGAGGCGATGCGCCGCCGTAGCGCCTCGTCCTCGACAAGGCGTCGCAACGCCTCGGCGTGCGCCTCGACGTCGCCCGCCTGGGTGAGCAAGCCGTTGTCGTCGTGGCGCAGGCAATCGGTGACGCCGACCACCTCGCAGCTCGCCACCGGCAAGCCGCAGGCCATGGCCTCGAGGATGGTGTTGGAGAACCCCTCCGAATACGTCGGCGATGCGAAAATGTCGGCGTCGGCATAGACGCGTGGCGTGTCGGCATAATCGGTGCCGCCGGTGAAGCGCAGCTCGTCTGGGGAAAAACAAAGATTTTCGGCGAGTTCCTTCGCCGCGCCGACGTCGGGCCCGATGCCGGAGATCACGGCCTCGCAGCCGATGCCCCACCGGCGCAGCAGCGCCACCGCCTCGATGAAGTCGAGCACGCCTTTCCGGCGGTCGACGCGGCCGTGATAGAGCAGACGCGGCCGCGCCGCGATGGAGCCGACCGCATGGCCGGGCGCGAAGCTCGCCGTGTCGACGGCGCCCGGCACGCGGGTGAAGCGCGCGCGCGGCACATTCATGCGTTCCGAGACTTCCGAGACAAAGCTTTCGCCCCCGATCAGCAAGGCGCCTGCGTGATCGAGCACGCGGCGAAACGCCTGGTAGTGCGTCTCGCAGCACGAGCCGACCCAATGGCCATCGCCGCCCTGGATCGAGACGACGCAGGGCACGCCGATCTCGGCCGCGACGAGCAGCACCGCCCAGCCCGTCGGATAGCCGTATTGCGCATGCAGGATGTCGAACGGCTGAATGGCGTGCTCGCGCTTGACCGCCGCGATCATCGTCTCGATGTCGCGCTCGAAGTCGCCGTGGTCCTGCTCGCCGAGGGCGGGCAGGCCGATGACCTTGACGCCGGGCACCGGCGGTGGCGGACCGCCGCCGTACACGGTCGCGTGCTCGCCGTCGTAGTACTGGCTGATCATCGTCATGTCGTGGCCGCCGCCGACCAGCTCGCGCAGGAGGTTCGACGCGTAGATGCTCATCCCGCTGATTGCCGGAAAGAACCGTCGGGAGACAAAGCAAATTCTCACGCGACACGCTCCGCGCGGCAGGTTCGAAGCCAATCGATCGACGCGGGGATCGCCTTGTCGGCTTGCGGGCTCTCGCGCGAGAGCTCGACGCAAACGAGCTTGTCGAAGCCGACCTCCTCCAAAGCGTCGAGAACGGACGGCACGTCCATGTCGCCCTCGCCGAAGGGCAGATGCAGGTGCACCCCGCGCTTCATGTCCTCCAGCGAGACGGTCCCGAGGCGCGACCCCCAGCGCCGCACGGCGTCGGCGGGCTCGATCTCCTGCGTGACGAGGCAGTGGCCGGTGTCGAGCGCCAGCTCGAGCCCTTCGACCTCCAGCGCTTCCCACTCGGCCGGCGTCTCGATCAGCATGCCAGGCTCGGGCTCCAGGGCGGCGATCACGCCCATGCATTCGGCGTGGGTCACGATTTCGGCGAGGCCGTCGAGCAACCAGCCGCGTGCGTCGTCGCGTTGCACGCCGGGCTTCGGCACGCCGGCCCAGAACGACATCGCTTCCGAGCCGAGAATGGCGGCGATGTCGATCGCGCGCCGCAGGAAGTCGATCCGTTTGCCACGCCCGGCCGGATCGGCGGTGACGAGCGTCGGCTCGTGCTTGCTGCGCGGATCGAGCAGGAAGCGCGCGCCGGTCTCGATCACCGAGCCGAAGCCGAGCGCGTCGAGGCGCCGGCGCAGCGCGCGGGCGTCGTTCTCCCAGGCGTCGGCGAAGGGGTCGAGGTGGTGATGGTCGAGCGTCAGCGCGACCCCAGCGTAGCCGGCCTCGGCCATCAGATCGAGCGCGTCCGTGAGCCGATGGCTGCCGCAGCCGTTGGTGTTGTAGGCAAACCGTAGGCTCATTCGGCTGCCGCCCGCTCGGCGGCCGCGACGTGGTGAGCTTCCGGCTCACGGTAGAGCGGATAGAGCGGGCCCACGATCCGCTCCGCCAGCGCCGTGTCGAACAGCGGCTGGCCGCCGAAGCGATCGATGGCCTCGGGCGTGAGCCGCACCGGCTTCAGCGTGGCGGACGGCGTGCCGAAGCGGATCAGCGGATCGCCGCGCTCGATCAGCTTGCGGGTGTTGCGCGTGCCGATGCGGCTGTAGCTCATCGTTTCGACTTCGAGGCCCGGCGCGATCACCTTGACCACGCTGACCGGGGCGCCGGGTGGCGTGACGTCGATGGCGAGCACGTCGATGCCGGCGGCCTCGAGCCGCTCGCGCGCGACGCGGCCGGCCGCGCGCGAATCCGCGGCGGGCATCGTCGGCAGGTCCGCGAAGGCGTGGCGGCCGCGGATGGCGTGCACGCTGTCGGCGAGCCATGCGCGCAGCTCCGATGGGCGACGCGTCGACCAGTCGCGCATGGCCGCGAACGCGCGGCCTTCCTGCGCGCCGACACCCGTGCCGGTCTGGCGCAGGAAGCGCTCGGCATAGCCGACCGGCGCCACGCCGGCGACGCGCGGCCCGTGCGCGAAGGCCTTGCGGACACGCGAGGCGGCGAACTCGCTCATCGCCTTGACGAGCGCGCGTTCGCGATCCGGGTGGCAGGCCTCGCCGCAGCCGGTCAGCATGATCGGCAGCGGCGGCGCCCGCCCGTCCACCTCGTGGCCGACGCAATAGACGTTGCTGAGTCCGAAGTCGTCGGTGGCGAATTTCGGGATCGCGCGGATGCCGGCGCGCTCGAAGCGCTGGATGATCGCCGCGATGGCGGGCGGTGGCGGATCGGGCAGGTCGAGCGCGATGCCGCGGTCGAGCGCCTTGAAGACGAGCCCGTTGCCGTCGCGTTGCAGAAGCTCGAGCAGGCCGTGACCGACCGCCCAATCGAGATCGGGCCCGGCGCCCATGCCGTTGGTGATCAGCGTCGTGAAGGGTGTGTAGCCCGCCGCCAGTTCGGGGGTCGCGAGCGCCACGACGTCGATCGGCACCAGGACAATCGCGCCGTCGCGCGGGCGGCGGCTCTCGACCCAATCGAGCATCGTGTCGCGTCCGACGGAAGAGCCGGCGGGCAGGCAAAGCGTCAGTGGGTCGGCCGCGCCATCCGTGCCAAGCGAGGCGCGCAGATCATGCCAGCTCGCGCGCGTGCGTTTGACATGGGGCAGCGTCAGCCGCGGACCGATCATCTCCATGCATTCGCCGAGACCACCCAGAACGGCCTGTTCGTCGCTCGTCCCGTAGCCGACGCCGTAGGGCATCAGATCGACGAGGCGCGGATCCTCGGGGAACAGCGCGACGATCCAGACCGGCAAGCCGACGCCATCGAGCGCGGTGATCGGAAACGCGACGATCTCGCCGCTCGGCATGGCCTCGATGTAGGCGCGGGCCGCGTCGCCGAGGTTCGACGGAAAACCAGTCGCAAGTCTCTTCGTGCTCATGCCGGCTCCAGCATCCGCGACGCGGCGGCATCGACAGAGAGCAGCAGCGCCATCGCGGCGAGATCGCGCGCGGGATCGAAATCATGCGGCTTGCCCCGCACGGCGGCGGCGAACGCGCGGGCCTGCTGCGTGAATGGCGACAGCGATCGGTCGAACGGGAGCGCCCTTGTCGCGCCGCTGCCGGCGTCGGTAAAATGCACCACGCCGCCGGCGTCCTGGCCCATCGTGTCGCGCGCAACGATCTCGCCGCGCGTTCCGATGATCTCGAGACGGCGGCGCGGCAGCGTCTCGGGCGTATTGTAGCTGTTGTGGAGGCTGACCAGCACGCCACTGGCGGTGCGTCCGACCAGCATGCCGCCGTCGTCCACGGCGTAATCCTGCACGCGATGTTGCAACAGGCCTGTCAACGCGACGAGCGGCTCGCCGACGAGCATCGTGGCGAGGTCGAGCCCGTGCGGCGCGAGGTCGAGGACAGCGCCGCCGCCGGCCCGCGCGCGATCGATGCGCCAATTGTCGGACAGGCCGAGCCAATTCTTGTCGAGCCAGCACGCGTAGACGATGCGGATCGCCGTTGGCACCCCGATGATCCCGTCGGCGATCGCCGCGCGGATCGCGACATGGGCGGGATGGTGACGCTGATCGAAGGCGAGGCCGAGCAACGTGCCGGAGCGTCGGGCGGTGGCGACCATCGCTGTCGCGTCGGCGAGATGTGGCGCCATCGGCTTCTCGCACAAGACCGGCAAGCCCGCCTCGAGGCAGGTCTCAACCGCGTCACGGTGAAGATGGTTGGGCGTCGCGACATACACGGCATCCGGGCACTCGCGGATCAGGCCGTCGAGGTCGGCATGTGTCGTCGCGGCGAACAGCCCCGCGGCGTCGCGGGCGCGCGGGTCGGGATCGCAGACGGCGGCGATGGTGTGGCCGGCGGAGACGATGCCTGGCGCCATGTGGTCGCGCGCGACCCAACCGTAGCCGACGATGCCCCAACGCATCACCAGCGCTCCGGCAGGTCGACGAGCTCGCGCGAGCGCGCCGCTTCGTTTGCCTCGAAAGCATCGCCGCTGTCGCGCGCCCGAGAGACCGCGGGGTAGGTCGAGGCTCGGGCGTACTCGTCGCGATAGCGCGGCGACGGCCAGGCGACACGATCGTCGTCGCCGTAGAGCGGGTTCCTGCGCAGCGTCGCGCCGGCCGGCGGTAGCGCCAGACCGCCGAGAACGGGGCGCGGCGGCAGCGCGTCACCGAGAGCAAGGGAAAATGCCTCGACCGCGCCGAGTGATTCCGGCGCTTGCGGGCGCGGCGCGCGCGCCTCCGCGAGCGCGCGCGTCAGCTCGAAATCGTCGTACAAGATCGCGCCGGGAAACAGCTCGGCCAAGGCCTCCGCCGTCACGGCCGCGCCGGACGACATGTTGGCCGCGCCGCTATTGTGGACGTGGGACACGGCAAGCAGCCCATCGTCGGCAGTCGCCGCGCGAAGGCGTTCGGCGACGAGCCGCTTCGGTTCCATAAAGTAGAAGGCATCGTTGCACAGGACGAGGCCATGCCGGCGCCCGGCGATCGGCCAGGGCGAGCCGGCATCGAAGCAGATCAGCTCGACCTCCGGCCCGACCACCCAATGGCGGGCCAACCACAGCTTGGCAAAGACCACGTCGCCGCCGGTGCAGGCCACGCCGCGACGCGCCAGCTCGCGAAGATAGGGGGCCGAGCCGCAGGCTAGCTCGAAGACGCGGTCGGGTCTGGCCCAATGCGCCTCGAGAAGCGCCAGTCCGGCGAGATAGGTCGGGTCGCTCCAACGATGCGCGATGTAGTCGCCGACGCGGCCGAAGCCGAGATGGTCCATCGCCGCGCGAAGGCTCAGCGCGTCGCGGTCGCGCACCAGCGTCGCGAGGCGATCGGCTTGCGCTGGTGGGCCGCCCCACCAATCATCCTGCTCGGCGAGCAGCAGGGCGAGCGCGGCATCGGCGCGGCCGGTGTCGAGAAGCGCGAGCACGTTGGAGACGAGCGTATCGCGACCCGTGCGACAGTACGCGATACCGTCGATCACCGGCCAGCGCTCGCCGGCGGCGGCGAGCGAGTGCGGCGTGTCGGCAGACAACGCGCGGCCGCTCAGCGGGGAGCGCAACGGTTCGCTCACGGCAATCCCATCTCGGCAAGCACGCCGTCGTGGAAGGCCTTGACCGGGCCATCGTGCACCAGCGCCCAATCATCGAGCAGCACCGGCAATGTGACGCTGGCGACGCGCAGGTGCTGCGCCATCTGCGTCACGCGGTCGATCACGTCGGCGGCATGGAAGGCGCATCCTTCGGGTGTCGATGCGTCAGGCAAGATATCGCGCGCCGCGACGACCTCGAGGCGCAACTCGGGCGGCAGCTCCGCGAGCGCGCGCTCGGTGGCGGCGGCGCAGATTTGCGCGAGGTGCGGCTCCAGAAGCATCTCGCCGGTGAAGCCGCTGTCCGGCAACGAGGCGTTGTGGAGATGGTGGGCGAGGCCGGCGAGAAACACGGTCGACGCATCGGCGCCGTAGCGCGGCGACAGCAACGCGCCGAAGACGGCGACGGCCCAGCAATGCTCGGCATGGTTCTCCGGCGGCTCCAGCATCAGGCGCGCCTTGCCGGGGCAGGTCGCGCCGGCCCGTGGCTGCTCGGCGAGGGCGACGACGAACGGCGGCACCAGGCCCGCCGGCAGAGCCTCGCCCAAAGCGCCGCGCAGCATCTCGGACTGCGCGGGATCGAGGGCCGGGGCGACGGCGTCGAATGCGCGCCGAAGCACGCCGACCGCCGCCATCTCGTCGAGCCCCAGATGGGCGAGCTTGTCGGCGTCGATGTCGCCGAGCCTCGCCGCGGCGAGGGCGGCAGCGACGCTCGCCGTCATGACCGCTTCGACCTCCTCGCCGGCACACAGCGCCGCCCAGGCCGCGGTGAAGCCGCGCTCCGCCACGGAGCCGGCGCGGGCCGCCGACCGGGTACGCTTGAGATCACCGAGTTCGCCGAGCAGGTCGCGGAGAGCGGACAACGCGATGCCACGCGGCTCCGCCAGCGATTTCGTCACGCGGCATTGCCCGTCCGTTCGTTGCCGCCGAGCCAGTCGAGCAGCGCCTCCTGCTGCACGGGAAACGAATGCTCGGCAAGATGGCCGGCGCGGGTCATCGGCGCCTTGAAGAAGACGCCCAATTGCTCCTGCACGCCGCCCTGGCCACGGCTGTCGGCAAGGCCGAGACAGCGGGCGATCTCGATCGCCAAGGGCGCCGCCAAAATCGAGTCCTTGCAGAGAAAGTTGATCTTGAGCTGCATGCGCTGACCCATGAAGCCCGAGATGTCGATGTTGTCCCAGGCCTCCTTGTCATCGCCGCGCGGTCGGTAGTAGCGGATGTCGATGATGTGGTCTTCGACCGGGTAGCCGAGCATCTGGTCGAGCACGCTCTTCTTGGTGCCGAGCTTCGACTTGAGCGAACTCGGATCGTCGAGCGCCAAACCATCTCGGTTGCCGAGGATATTGGTCGAGAACCAACCGTCGACATGGAGGGCACGCTGGCGCAGCGCCGGTGCGATCACCGTCTTCATGAAGGTCTGGCCGGTCTTGCCGTCCTTGCCGGCGACAGCCACGTTGCGCTCGCATGCGAGCTGGATCAGCGGCTTGGCGTCGGCGGCGACGGACGGCGTGAAGTTGGCGTAGGGATTGCCGCTCGAGATCGCGGCATAGGCGTAGAGCATGGCCGGCCCGATCACGGGGTCGGATTCATCCAGCGCCTTCTCGAACGCCTTGAGATCCTGCAATGCGGACGCATCGAGGTCGGGATAGCGTTCGGTCGATGCGAGATTGACCATGATCACGCGGTCGACGCCGCTCTCGCGCTTGAAGCGCCGCATGTCGGCGCTGATGCGCTCGACAGCCTCGCGGTGGCTCCTGACGACGATCTTGTTCTCGCCGTCGATGTTTTTGCAGAACGCCTCCGAGCCGACGGCCGGCATCGGCCGAATGCCCTTCAAGGCGGCGCCGGCATCGCGAAGCTGGCCACCATCGAGCACCGCGTGCGTCTCGGCCGCAACGCCGAGATCGTCGCCGTTGACGTCCCAGCCGGTGAAGACGATGTCGCGATAGTCGGCGAGCCCCGCAACGGACAGGTCGGCCAAGGGCAGCCCGGTGCGGTCGTTCTTGCCGGCCTTGATCATCTCGATGCCCGCGATAGCGGTCGTCGCGACGGCGCCGCCCAACCCGACGACGGCCACGCCGATCTTCTCGCGTGTGCTCACATCTGTCGTACGGGTGGTGGCGGCAGCACGCATCAAATAGGTCCTCCGAGGGAGGGGCTTCTATAAACGCGCAAATCCGACGGGTGGTGCGGCAAAAGAAGGCTGCGGCAAAGAGGCCCGTTGGCTCTAGACAAGGCCATAACCTCTGCCTTGAAGCGTTGAGTCGCGCCGTCCCCGGCTGTCGATGCTGGGTGGGGCGAAATGCCATTCGACCTACGTCATCGCGCCGCTATCAGTCGGGCGAGCGCGAGGACCCCGCATGCCAGGCCTGACACCTTTTCTCGAAGCGCTGCGACAGCCGGCTTATGTCTGCACGAATTGCGGGTTCTGGCAGCGCCACTTCGAGGTGCCGGCCTCATGTCCGCTTTGCCTCGACGCCCGCCACATCGTGCCACCGGACGGCTGGCGCTTCTTGGATCTCGCCACCGCACAGGCGCGATGGCCGACGCGCTGGGAGGAGCTCGAGCCCGGCGCCTGGCGGTTCTGGAACGAGCCCGTCGAAGGCATCGGCCCCACAGGCTATCTTTTGACAAGTGCGAGCGGCAACGTCTTCTTCGAGGGTTGCAGCGTCCTGGACGAGGCGGCCTTGGCCAAAATCGAGAGTCTTGGCGGCATCGACGTGATGTCGGCGTCGCACCCGCACAGCTACGGTGCGCTTTGGCAATTGCAGGATCGCTTCGAGCCTGAGCTCGCGCTACCGGCCGCGGATTTCGTCTGGTCTTCGGCGCTGCGGATCACCTGGCCGTGGGACGATCACCTCGAGATCGTGCCAGGGCTCGACCTCCATCGCACCGCGGGCCATTTCGAAGGCCACGCTGTCCTCCACGACCGATCCCGCGGCCTTCTGCTTTGCGGCGATGCTCTCAAGTTCGAGTTGGATCCCGCCGACCGCCGCCTCGCGACCACGATCTCGACGCACAAGGCATTCGTGCGAAGCGTGCCGCTGACGCCGAACGAGCTGCGCCGCTACCGCGAGGTCTTCGCGTCATTGCGCTTCACCGCGACCTGGACCCCGTTCGAGCAGGTCCGAAACAGCGGTCGCGACGAGGCTCTCCGCCTCATCGAACTGCAACTCGCCGGACGACCATCCTCGGATCAGGTGCCGCTCTCGGATCTTAAGTCGAAGCGATAGCTGCGGCGCAAAGCCTTCTTCGCACCGCCATGCGGCTCGGAAGCCGTATTTTGAATGAGAGATCGTGGTAACCGAACCCATTGGTTCGGTTTTAGCTTGAGAGCTTCCGAGGCTGGAGATTTTGGCGGTCGCAACCATACTGACACTCCACCACAAGGCCGCCGCCAAACCCTGCGCAAACAGCCTGGTTCGGAAAGGCTGTCGGTGATCTGCTTGAGGCGCGCCGACTGCTAAGTCGCGGTCACGGTTAGCGTTGGACGAGATGCCGCCGGCTGAGGCCGGCATCGAAGACGACCTGACAGCTCTTGGAGAGCGAAGCGTGGCTCTCCTTCATGCAGCTTAGAAGCCGGCCTTCGTCGGGATACGTGTTCGAGCAGAGCCGCATCGCATCATCGGTGCAGGCCGCCTTCTCGGCGTCCGTGATGTGGTAGGGATCCGATTGCGCCAGCGTGGGCAACAGGGTGCCAAGGCCACCGATGACAACGATGGACGCGGCCAGTTGAAAACGAGTGATCTTGGTTCTCCTTCAAGGGACAATAAGACCTAATCGGTCGCGGATGACGAAGTTCCGCGCGAGGGAGTCTACCACCGGCGTCGCGTCACCCGGTACGGCAATCCACCCTGTCAGCGCTCGCCTGTCGACGATGCGGTGGTGGTGGTGGTGGACGCAGTCGTGACAAACCGGTCTCAGATTTTGTTCAAAATGTCGTAACGCTAAATGGCCCGATATGGCCCATCCCGCGGTGCGAGCAGGACCATCCCGCATGGCGAAACGGCTGGTTTATGCCGATGCTGCGGTCGATCACTCCCGCTGCGCTGCATTCGCTTGACATCCGCTTGCAGCGAGCGAGGCTATGTCGTCGATTCGGAGGTCGCGGATATGCCCCTACGCCCAACCATCCCTGGACGCACTCACCTTGGACATACGGCAACAAGAACGCCGCTGCCGGACGTCGACCTCGGCCTGTCTGACGATAGGAACCTTGCCGCGCCGGTTATCGGTCAAAGGATCGCCGATCTGGGCCGGCAAGAGGGAACGCCTCGCTCAGCCTCCAAGCCGGGCCACTGGACTGGGCTTCGAATCGGGGCGGTGGATATCGAAATAGGTGGGAGATTAAACAACCGCCCCCAGTACGAGGTCGAGGCTTATGGGCAGCTCGTGCTACGTGGACGGTCGCGTGTCGGGAACGATGGTGTCAGGCGCTCCGAAACCCACTATTGGAACGAAGGACAATGGCAACGAAGGTTGTTCCGACGACGTGTGCGCCCCATCTCGTAGCTTCTACTTCACTGGTATCGAAGCTGATCGGTGCGGAGGAAATTAAGCCATCATATTCCGGGCGCTAACTTAATCGCGATCGTCAACCTCTTACGTGTCCTAATCAACATCTTTCATTATCAATGCCGTCCATGCTAAGGCAGGTTATTGACATTCGAGACCGCCGACGATACGCAGAATTGTGCTTCCGGGCTTGCGCGATGCGGCTACCGGATGGCCTGAGCTTCCTGAGCTGCGGTCAAAGGGCGTACGTGTGGTCTCGACGCAGTCGACGATCATCGTCGCACGAGCAAGCCCTATGAGGAGCTTGGATATGCACGTCGCCTCCACGACGTTTGTGCTAAGTTTCGCCGGGGTGACGCGGTGAAAAATCATGGCCCTCCCTAATCATCCAGTCCCGAGGACGCGTACGCGCTCGGTTCCCGAACAAGCACAGGCTAATACAACTCAGTCCCCAACCTCGAGCCAGGTTCCAAACTTTAGGACACTCCAGACGCAGTACTGGCCAATCAATCGGATTGCGCCGTACGAGCGTGAGCTGCGCATCCACTCGCAGGAGCAGCAGCTACAGGTCGAGCGAAACATTCTCGCCTTCAAAGGCCCTGCCACCGCGATCCTTGTAAAGGGCGATGGCACGATCATCGACGGGCATCTTATCTATCGGGCGCTTAAGGCGCTCGGCGTCGACCAGGTACCGGTAACGGTCATTGACGACCTCGATCTGGTCGAGATCGCCGCGCTGCGGATTAGCCTCAATAAAATTCAAGAGATGTCGAGCTGGAACCATAAAAATCTCCAATTCGAAGTTGCTTACATTGCCGAGGTAAACGTCGATCTTTTGATCAATACCGCGATCCCGACAGTCGAGATCGACGTGCTCTTGCACCCGACGACGAACTCGGCAGCGGAGAAAGAAGACGACGTACTTCCGCCAATGGAAGAGAACGCGCCGGCGATCTTGGTCCAAGGCAACATCTGGCTGATCAAGGGCCATGCTCTTGCTTGCGGAGACGCGCGGCAGCGTGACGTCTATGCCCAGCTACTCGGCGCGCGCCGCGCGAGGATGATCATCGCCGACGTACCCTACAACGTGCCGATCGCCGGTCATGTGACCAAGCGCGCTCTGCGCGACTTCGCCATGGCCTCGGGCGAGATGACCCCGGCCGAGTTCACGCGGTTCTTGAAGATCATCTTCGAGAACCTCGTGGCATTCTCCCTCGACGGTTCGATCCACCTTGTCTTCATCGACTGAGCTCACATCGACGAGATGACCGCGGCCGGGCGGAAAGCCTATGCTGAGCTGAAAAACATCATCGTTTGGCATAAAACGCAGGCGGGGCTGGGTTCGCTGTGGAGATCGCAGCACGAATTCATCTTCGCGTGGAAGAACGGCTTAGGAACGCATATAAACAACGTTCAACTAGGCAAAAGCGGTCGTTGGCGTTCAAACGTCTGGACTTATGCTGGATCGAGTGCCTTCGGCCGAGGAGAAAATAAGGATCACGGCGATCACCCGACGCCAAAAAGCGTCGCCATGATCCAGGACGCGATCCTCGATGTCACCCTGCGCGGCGACATTGTCCTCGACCCCTGCGCCGGCTCGGCAACGACGCTGGTCGCCGCGCACAAGGTCAAGCGAGTTGGCATCGGCATCGAAATCGATCCTTTATTCGTCGATCTAAACGCCGGCCTCGCGCTGCTCGACCTGGAAGCGGCGCAGATCCTCCGCCGTGGCCGTACCGGGCGAGCATCTCATGAACGTGGCGAACCGCCCAACGTCGCGGATGTAGTTGCGCTGCGTCTCCCGCGAGACCCGGCGCATGTTCATATCGTCGATCAGTCTTTGGCGCAGAGGACTGATCGGAGCAGAGACTTCGAGACCATTCATCGGATGGCTCCCTGGGTGAAGGATGCCGCGATGCTCTGTTCGCGTCCGACGTCGCTCACTCACAAGCAGCGCGCGCCGGATGCCTTCCTATATCGTGCCAAGCAGCAAGCCCCTCCCGCAGAGCGGGTTCGTTCTTCGGCCAAAGCCGGACGTGGCAGAAACGTCCTGTAGAGCCCCGTCCCCCACGATGTCGGCGACAGCGCGCAGCGCGGTCGCTGCTCGGCATCGTCGGCGCCGCTTCCGGCCGACATCGTCTTTCGACGCAAGCCAACAAGGATTGATCCGCGCCGATTGCAAACGAAACAGTACCGAGCTCCGGCGTTTCCGCCGATCTCCGTCTCCCTCCGGAGACACTTGAGGCATGCTGCGTAGGAAAGTGCGAGCGACCCGCATATTGCACTCGACTGTCGCCGCGAAGGGAGCATGCATGCTGAACGCGGACGGCAAGGGAGACGTCGTATGGCAAACGAATGAGGCGAGGATCATTCAGGGTTTCGCACGCAAAATCGCGGTCGGTGGATAGGGCGGCGATCGCCGCCGCGATCGAGAGCGTGGGATCAATCCCGACTGATCTTCGATCCTCGCATGTCCTCAGATGAGCCCGCGTCGCTGCTCGTGCCGAGGGCTTCAGCGCGTGGGAGCCAAACCGCTCCGCACACGCTGGAGATCAGACATGACCAAGTTGACCAAGACGCAGCTTTCGCTTCTCACGGCGGCCGACAGCCGCCAGGACGGCGCCCTCACCCGACCTTCGAGCCTTCGATCCGCCATCGCGACTAATATCGCGGCGAAGCTCATCGAGTATCGGCTTGTTCGAGAGACGCGCGGCAAGGCCGAGATGCCGATCTGGCGCGAGGACGAAGAGGGAAGGAAGTTTAGCCTCACAATCCTAAAAGCTGGACGCGCTGCTGCAAGCGCCGCCTCGAGGCAGGGTGGAGCGGATGCCCCCGCAAGCATCGAACAGCACGCAGCTGAGACTGCTAACGCGTCGCAGGAACCAGCGGCTGTTCCGACGCTCGGCAAGCCGAGCTCAAGACGCGCCCTGATCATAGGCCTGCTGCAGCAGCCGGACGGCGCGACGATCAAGGATCTGATGGCGGCGACCGGCTGGCTGCCTCACACCACGCGCGCCGCTTTGACCGGATTGCGCAAAACGGGGCTGGCGATCGATCGGCGCCAAGGAGCCGAGATGCAGGGCTCGGTCTATCGCCTTGCATCGACCAAGACCGCTGAGGCCGCCTAGCGTGCCAAAGGCTCGCTATGCCGAAGGCTCGGCGCAAGGCATCGCGGCGGTAGGGGACCGCTGCGATGCCGAGATGCTTGCCGTCGCCGTCACCGAGCTGGAGCGGCTCGACGCCGAATCACTGCGTCGACGATGGCGAGCCTTGGTCGGTGGTGCTGTTCCACACGACCTGGGCCGACCGCTCACCTTGCGCATGCTGGCCTATAAGCTGCAGGCGCAGCGTCTCGGCGATCTCGACAAGGCGAGCCTGCGCGAGCTCTCGAACCTCGAGGATCGCCCGAGGGGTCGGAGCGATCTTGATAACGGCTCCCCCGCCGATCCAATCTTCTCCGCGACCGACGAGGATCGCGGGGCGCATAGCGCTACCGCGGTGAAGCAGCCCAAAAGTTTGGCTCGTCGGATCGCGCGACCCGGTACCATCCTGACCCGCGAGTACGGTGGCGTGCTGCACCGGGTCATCGTGCTCGATGAAGGCGTCTCCTGGAACGGAAAGACCTACGAGAGCCTCAGCAAAGTAGCCATGGCGATCACCGGCACGAAGTGGAACGGCCCACGCTTTTTCGGCCTGCGCGACAGGGTGGCGGCCGACAAAGATGGTCGTCGCCGCCAGTCGGCGACGGACGAGAGGGTGGTGACAGGCAGGGGACGGGCCGTGCGATCGAATCGGTCGTCCGCGCAGCGAGCCTTGTCATGACATCGACGATCTTGCGCTGTGCGATCTACACGCGCGTCTCGAGCTACCAGGGGTTGGAACAGGATTTCAACTCGCTCGACGCGCAACGCGAGGGCGCCGAAGCCTTCATCAAGAGCCAAACGCACGAGGGCTGGCGCCTGCGCCGCGACCGTTATGACGATGGCGGCTTCTCCGGCGGCAGCATGGAGCGTCCCGCCTTACAGAAGCTGCTGTCCGATGTCGCGGAGCGGCGGATCGACATCATCGTCGTCTACAAGGTCGATCGTCTGACCCGTTCGCTCGCCGACTTCGCCAAGCTGATCGAGCTGTTCGACGAAAGAGGCGTCTCGTTCGTCTCTGTGACGCAGAGCTTCAACACGACGTCGAGCATGGGCCGCTTGACCCTCAACGTCCTGCTCTCCTTCGCTCAGTTCGAGCGCGAGGTCACGGGCGAGCGCATCCGAGACAAGATCGCCGCTTCGAAGAAGAAGGGTATCTGGATGGGCGGTGTCGTGCCGCTCGGCTACCGGGTCGAAAAGCGCAAGCTTATCGTCGATGAGGCCGAGGCGGAGACGGTGCGGCTCATCTTACGGCGCTATGTTGAACTTGGTTCGCTGCCGGCGTTGCAGCGCGACCTGTGCGACCGCGGCATTACCAGCCGACCACGGGTCCTCGCAACCGGCCGTCAAATCGGCGGAGTGGCGTTCACCAATGGGC
Source organism: uncultured Lichenihabitans sp. (assembly GCA_965214415.1). Lineage (GTDB taxonomy): Bacteria > Pseudomonadota > Alphaproteobacteria > Rhizobiales > Beijerinckiaceae > RH-AL1. The sequence continues at coordinate 2,147,925 of CBDCBQ010000003.1, read as the reverse complement.
CGCTCGCCTATATGCTGAAGAACAGGATGGTCCTCGGCGAGCTCAACCACCGGGGCGTCAGTTACAAGAGCGAACATCCCGCGATTGTGGACGCGGCCTTGTTCGACGGCGTGCAAGCGAAGCTAGCGCAAAACCTCAATCGAAGGGATCTGCGCAAGGGCAAGTCGGACGCGCTTCTGACCGGCTGCCTCTTCGACGATCGCGGCAACCTCATGAGCCCCAGCCACGCGGTGAAGAAGGGCGTCCGCTATCGTTATTACGTTTCGACCGCTTTGGTCCAAGGTCGCAAGGCGGAAGCTGGGAGCGTCGCCCGGGTGCCGGCCCAGGAGATCGAGGCGCTTGTGCTCGGCGCGCTGCGCGAACGGCTGGCAAGCGGATTGCCCGAAGACAGGCAAGAGCAGCGCGAGCACCTCAAACAGCTCGACCTGCGCGTGGACGTCGGCAACCAAACGCTGGAGATCACGTGGGCTTCTTCATCAGATGAGAAACAAGGCGATTGCGCGAACCCGCTTACCGACGATGATCTTTGCGATACTCAACGCCAGCGCATCAGCATCCACTACGTTGTCACCTCGCATAAGCGCCGGCGCGACATCATTCTGCCGACGACGACTTCGACCTACATCAGGCCGATCGAGCAGCCCGAGCAAGACAGCCTGACGCGCTCCATCGCGCAGGGCAGAAGGTGGCTGAAGGAGATCATGGCTGGCACGGCTATCCGCGCCATCGCGCTCCGCGAGAAACGGAGCGAACGCATGATCCGCATGATGCTGTCGCTCGCCTTCCTCGATCCGAAGCTTGTTCGAGCGTCGCTTCACGGCAGGTTACCGCGAGGAGTGAGCATGCGACGTCTGGTCGACGCCCCCGTTCTCTGGCACGATCAATGGCGGGCGATCGGTCTGTCGCGACCGGAGTGATCTGATTTCGACGCTCGTCGGTGCCGATTCAACAGTACCAGTGTAAGGCCGACATGCTTGCGCACGTGAAGGCCGAAATCCCTCCGGGCGAAACTTAAAAGGTGCTCGTATACTTCGGCAGCGACACTCGCACGCCAATTCGGAAACGCAAAATCCGTCGGCAGAGACAAAGCGTCTAATCCGCTCCTCCACGAGACGTAATTTTACGCATGACTCGTCCCAGAGACGCGGAACTATTTGGCTAAGTATCGGTATTCTTAAGGTTAGTCGAAGGCGTCTATAGTAGACTATACTCGCGAGACTGAGTGGTGGAGGTGGCAGTCCGGCCGAACCGGTCTCCCGGCGAACAGGGAATTTGTTGCGACGAGCTGCGGATCTCGGGTTAAAAAGTGCTTATTTCTTGGAGCATCAGCGGCTTAGCTACTCTTTGCCTGTATAAATAGCAGGGAATCCTCAGCGCCGGAACAGGGAATTCCCAGCACCGAAACAGGGAATTTGGACGGACACCAAGGAGGCTCCGCTGCTTCGTCATGCGACTTTCGCGGCGATCGTCGTGCGGGTCGCTGGCATAGCCGCGGGTCGCCCGATGTCCCGCATTGGCGCGCGCCGATCGAGGCCAGCCTGACCCTGATTTTTTCAGCTTGTCTTCATCGACACCTGGGCCACCCCCATGGCGCTCAAGCGCGGCAGGTACCCTCTGTCGGCGATTGAACACGGCGCTGCGATGTTGGAAGGCAACACCTCTGTGCTTTTAGACTAGCCGGCGCAAGGTCATGCTCAGAGACAGCGTCGCCCGCGACCTCGTAGGATCGCCGCATGCTGCCCCACCAAACTCACACGCTTCCTGCATACTTTTAGGCGTCGTCTCAAAGGGGCGAAAGATGACAGCCGCCTGCGCATTGAGGCGACCTTCCGCAGGCCGCCCAACGCTTTGGTCGCGCCCCATTCTGCGTAGAACAAGTCAAGGGATGACCACGGCAGCGACCCGGACTGCACCGCCGACTGCGCACGATAAGCATCGCCGCAGCATGTGTGGCTTCTGCTAGAGCGCCTTCGCAGTCGGCATCAATGCGACCCGGCCATGGGGTTACGAACTGCCATAGCCCGTTTAAGGTGAATTTTTCTCGGTCGGCACAAGCTCATTTTGATCCACTCGCACCATCTGCGCGATCGCGATATTGTTTTGCCATGCCGACCAAAACTAGATCGAGCGCGACGTTGGAAACGAATCTGGAGGCCAAGCTTCCGGGTGCTACGCTCAGCGAGACTTTCGGGCGCCAGCTTGAATATCTTGCTGTTGGCGACCTCAAACCCGACAGTCGCAATCCGCGGCGTCACGATCGCCAACAAGTCCGAGCGATTGCCAGGAGCATTGACGCGTTCGGTTTCAACGCGCCCATCTTGATCGACGTCAACAAAAAGATCGTCGCCGGGCACGGACGGCTGGAAGCCGCCAAGCTCAGCGGTCATACACATGTCCCGGTAATCCGACTCGACCACCTGAGCGAGACGCAAGCTCGCGCCTATATGTTGGCTGACAACAAACTTACCGATCGCTCGTCCTGGGACGAGCATATGCTGGCCGTGCAGTTGCAAGACCTATCCAAGCTCGCCCTGAACTTTGACATCGAAGCCACCGGGTTCGAGCTGCCGGAAATCGACTTCAGCATCCAGTCCTTGGACGAGCCGGATGCCGACGATAAAAACGATGTGTTCGAACCGGTCGCAGGGCCGGCCGTGTCGCGACGTGGCGATCTCTGGCATCTTGGCGACCATCGCCTTGTCTGCGGCAGCGCGCTCGACGCCGACGCTTACGAGATGCTGCTCGACGGCAACAAGGCTGCGCTGGTCTTTACGGACCCTCCCTACAATGTCCCGATCAACGGGCACGTCTGCGGCAGCGGGGCGATCAAACACCGCGAGTTCGCAATGGCATCGGGAGAGATGAGCGAGGACGCCTTCACAACTTTTCTGAGCAGCGCCTTCGGCACGCTTGGACCTCACATTCGCGCCGGCGCGGTCATCTTTGCGTGCATGGACTGGCGCCATCTTCGTGAAATCACCACCGCGGGGCAACGCGCAAGGTTTGAGCTCCTGAACGTGTGTGTTTGGGTCAAGAGCAACGGCGGCATGGGCTCGTTCTACCGGTCGCAGCACGAACTTGTCTTCGTGTTCAAGAATGGCCGCGAGCAGCATGTCAATAATGTCCAGCTCGGGCGGTTCGGGCGGAATCGGACGAACGTTTGGAATTACGCCGGAGCGAACAGCTTTCCTCGCAAAGGTCGTGCGACCGGCCTCGACGTCCACCCGACTTCTAAGCCGATCTCTCTCGTCGCTGACGCGATCCGCGACGCGACCAACCGCCACGACCTCGTGCTCGATCCTTTTCTTGGCGGGGGTACGAGCATTCTTGCGGCAGAGCGAACCGGCCGGCGCGGCCACGGAATTGAGATCGATCCCATCTACGTCGACACCGCTATCGCGCGATGGGAGGCGATGACCGGGCGAGCGGCGCGGCATAGTTCGGGTGCGTCATTTGTTGAGCTCTCGGAAGCACGGAAGGTCGAGCCGTGACCAACGGCGAGGAGCCACCGAACAACATCAGGGCAAGCTCTCGGCGACGGCGCAGAAGCAAAGCAAAGGATAAGACACCAAGCGATGTCTCGCGGTTGGTTGATGCCGCTTTTTCCAAACCTATGGTTGTGACCGAAAACGGGACGTCGAAGCGCGTTTCGGTGTTCGCCGCAATCCTTCAGCGGCTCTGGTCGGAGGAGATGACCGGGAACGCTCGGGCGCTGCCTGTTCGCCTGAAGTATGAGGCGTTTGCGCGTTCGCGGCATCACGCGGCACCCCGGGACATCAAAGTTATTGGGGGGCTACCAGATGGAAAGCGTGGGGACAAAGATGACTGACGACAAGGTAGGTTACTGCAAGCCGCCGAAGCACACACGCTTCCAAAAGGGCATTTGTCCGAACCCAAAAGGGCGGGGAAAGAGCGAGGCCAACTCCCTCGCGTCCGCGGTCGACGATGTTCTCAATACCAAGGTGTCGTACCGCGGAGGCGGCACGTTAAAGCGCGCAACGCGAGCCGAACTGAGCATCAAGCGGCTGATCGCTGCGGCGCTTCGGGGAGATTTACACGCTGCGACGCAGCTTCTTTCGCTGCACAAACATGCTAAACGTACAGACGCGGCTCCCATGATCATACAGATACTTGGCGGCCTTCCTGACGATGTGAGAGACGGGTTCGACGCTACCCCAGCTATAGGTACTACCTAATTGAATTTACTCTTTAGGGGGAAAACGTGCGCTGTTCGCCAATATGCTTATACTGTAAGGCGTCTCGAAGGATGCTGACCAAGTTCGCATGCAGGTCGTATCGATCCGAGCACGATCAGGTCGCGATGACGTTAATGGCGATACCGTATGCTTAGAATACCACCTACTACAGACGAGCGAGCCAAAGTCGCTTGCACTGAGGTCGCCCAGCAAATCGCCGGCGAAAACCCGCCGGCTTGGTTTTTGAACTATTTAGAGGAACAGGTGTATCTTCTGGCAGGGCACAGGTACGCCGATGACGAGCGTATCAAGGAAAAGTATAAATCACGCCTGAACTCCTTCAGGAGGAGAGTGAAGCAATTAAAAGAAGATCTTAGTGACCCAATATTGATAGGTCTTCTGAAAGAGAAAAAGTGGCAACTGGAGGCGCAAGTCTTTCGCGATCACCTAGACGAGTCGGCACTGGAAGAAAATCTGTTTGAGATCTTAAAGCAGGCGCGCGGGGACACTTTTTATGAGGAGCACCTCAAGCTACGCGATCTTATAAGCGACTTCATTGGCTATGCAGATTTTGCAATTGAGATGCCGGAGTTGCAAGGCAAGGGTCGTGGTCATGTGTATTTGAGAGGGAATGTCTCGCCGAAACAGATGTGCGCATTTGTCATTTTGGTTGCACGGCATTATTTCGGAGCCAAACCACTCTCGGGCAGGGCTGCCTATCTGAATACGCAACATTTGTGGATTGGCGCCGAGACTGCTCTCAAGTCTCCGGTAGTTCTCCACGACGAGACTTCGCAATATGCTAGCGATAAACTCAGCCGATGGCGCCCGTACTTCGGTAACGACAAGCGACAGCTGCATTTTTCTGCCCTTGAAGATTGTCGTCTCCGGTTCCGAAGTGCAGCTTTTCGAAGCAGTGAGTCAATCTTGGTACCCTCCATAGTTCCGGTTGCACAGTCGGAGAGCGGCGCGGATTAGGCGATCTTGCCGACGGGCACGCAGGCTGCGGCGTGAGGTCAGCAAGCTCAAGGCGGAGCGCGATATCCTAAAGAAGGGGCTGCCTATTTCGCGAGAAAGTCGATATGAAGTTCGGCTTCGTCGCGAAGCACCGATCCGTTTGGCCGGTGGCGTGGCCATGCGAAGCCTTGGCCGTCTCCCTGCTTCGCAGATCGATCACCTTCTGCGATCGTTGCCTCCGAGAGGTTGAGGCTTTTCGTCGAGTTTAATTTGGTCAGGAGCTCATCAATGCCGATCACCGCACAGGATGTCTCGATTCTTCACTCCTATGCCGAGGGCGTCATGGATCGCGCCGATCATCACGCCGGAAAGGTCAAGGGAGCGGCGTTGGCGATCCTCGGCGCGATCATCTCGCGAGGTGATCCCGGCTCGATCAGGATACGGCAGTACGACGGCGCGCCTGCCAACATGCTCTGGGTGTCGATCAGAGGCAACGTCTACGTGATCAAGTATGATCATGGCGCCGAACAGATCCAGATCTGCGATCGCACCCAGACGGGTGCCGTTTTGCATCGCCTGGACGACACCATTCCGGTGAGCTCCATCGAGACGATCTTCCGCGCCCTCTGATCGGTGGGCGGCGGCACGGCGGAGGAGATGACCGATGGTGGGAACGCTTCAGCCAACTCTGCCGGGAGATCATCGGCGAGTACGTCTGCGCCCTCGTTGATCCGCGGTCCGAGGGCTCGACGCTCGACTCCCGTCTTCTACGTCGGCAAGGGCACCGGCGACCGATGCCACGCTCATGCCAGGGCGGAGCTCAAGGCCGCGGAGTTGGGCGACGAGCAGCTGAAGCTCTGACCATCCGCGAGATTCGCAAAGTCACGGGCGAGCCGCCGCCCGTGTTCATCGTGGCGCATTCGCTGAAGACCGAGGAGGCATTCCGCCTTGAGGCGATCCTGATCGCCGCACTCGACGTCAGACCCCTGACGAACGCCGTTCGCGGGCAGGGCGATCGCGACGTCTAACTCCCGGCCGACGAGATCGACTCCCGGTACGCCGATCCGGTGCCCCGCTCGTTGATCAAGGGAGCAGTTCTCTTCGTCAGCCTGAACGGGGGACCGAACCTTCCCGCCCTACCCGGCGATCAAGGCCCGAACCCGATACGCGCTCAGGCAGCGGACCCTATCCTGGTGGCCGATCTCGGCCAGGAACGCCGCCCGCGTCGATCTCGTCTTCGGCGTGTACCGCGGTCTCACCCGCTGCGCTTTCGAGGTCGCGAAGGACGGCGACGGCAAGTCCGTCTTGACCGTGAGGCCGCCGTTAAGGAGAGGGGGCCGGTCGCGCGTCGCGTTCCAGGGCGACCTGCTGCCGGCCATGGCCGCACCTCCTGCGTCGCGTGGAGGACGAGCATGGCGCACCCCTCACTGTCTTCCCTCCGCAGAGCTCGTGCCGTCTCGTGTAGTTCCGCTGTTCCCGCTTCGGCATGACCCGAGACGCTACCAGGACGGGTCAACGCCCACTCGACCATCGCGTCGCCGACGTGGTCGACGTCGATCGCAAGTACGAGCGCGACGTCGACCTCCTGTTGGCGGAGGAGTTCGCCGTCTCGCCGGCGTTCGCCGCCTGGGTGCTTCGATCTTTATGCTAATGGAGAGAGAGTCAACACTTCGTCGAGCTTGGTGGCGAAGTCGGGATCGGTCGAACGCTTGAAGGTCCTGATGCGGTGCGGCTGCAGCCCGTGAGCGGTTCCGATGCGTTGGACGGTTCGCAGCGAAAGGCCCATCGCCTTCGCCCTGGCGCGACCGTGCAGTGCGTGACGGCGCCAGGCGGCGCCCGCAAGGTACGCTCGACCACGGCGTGGACCTTTGCCTGCGGCACCGGCGGGAATGCTGGGCGGACGGGTCTTGTCGCGAGCAGACCATCGAGGCCTTCCTCGGCGTAGCGCTGCTGCCAAAGCCACGCGCTCTCCAACACCGTCAAATGCTCCGCCGACGCTGCCAAACCCCCTCGACCAGGGAGAGAACGCCCGACCTCCTATCGAACAGCATTCCAGTCGCATAGCTCAGCGGCGACCCACGTCCTGCGTCCTACTCAGGCCGCCACCACGCATCACCATCCTGGCACCGCCTTCATACGTAAGATCCAGGGCGTGCGAGTTAGCCGGAGTTGTGATAAAACACGGCATGCTGAAGAGGGTGGTACGGACTTGCGCAGCGTCACAAGAAGAGATTTTGGCCGCCTTGCGGCATCGACACTCACTGTCCCGAAAGTCGAGCCATGCCTCGATAAATCCGAAAGCTTTCCCCGAGACTTCATATGGGGGGCAGCCACTTCAGCCTACCAAATAGAAGGCGCAGTCACGTCGGACGGACGCGGATCCTCTATCTGGGATAGGTTTTCACACGAGCCCGGTAAGATCGCCCATGGCGACACGGGTGACATAGCCGATGATCACTACAACAGATTTCGGGAGGATATCTCACTGATGAAAGCGATTGGCCTGAAGGCATATCGCTTCTCGATATCTTGGCCTAGGATTTTTCCTGAAGGAAACCACCGCGTCAATAGAAGGGGTCTGGACTTTTATGACGCGCTAGTCGACCAACTTTGCGATAGCGGAATTATACCCTTCTGCACTCTGTATCACTGGGATTTACCAGAAAAGCTACAAGAGAATGGCGGATGGGAAAACCGCGACACATGTTACGCATTCGCCGACTATGCAGGATATATTGCATCTCGCTTGTCAGATCGGATTCGTCATTTTGTGACCTTGAATGAGATTCGTTCGTTTATCACCTACGGTTACCAGGACGGCCGATACGCGCCCGGCCTAAGATTAGGACGAGACCGCGTATCCCAGGCAACACATCACGCGCTCTTGGCTCACGGCTTCGGCGTGCTGGCTATAAGACATCTCGGAAAAAACGGAACTGCTGTTGGCGTCGCGGAGAACATAGTGGCCGCTACACCGATAGTAGAGACAGTAGAAAATATTGCAGCCGCAAGTCTCGCCCTCAGAGAGGAGAACGCACCCTACCTAACTGCTATCCTCGAGGGCGCATATACGCATCGCTATATGGAACGCCTTGGAAAAAATGCTCCGAGGCTCCTTAGCGATGACATGCGGACCATATCTGCACCGCTTGATTTTGTTGGACTCAACATCTATCAGCCGACATATGTAAACGCGGATGAAGGCAATCTGGGTTACCGAATCATCCCCAATCCAGCTTCCTTCCCCCACATGGAAAGCAAATGGCTAACAGTCGGCCCGGAAGTAATTTACTGGGCTCCGCTTCTAGCTTTTAAACAATGGAATATCACGAACATCTATATTACAGAAAATGGCGCGTCCTCTGACGATACAGTGGATTCGAGTGGTCATATCTTCGACATTGATCGCGTAAGTTTCCTAAAGAGTTATATTAGAGAAATGAAGAGATCAATCGGGGCAGGAACTCCCATAAGAGGGTACTTTCTATGGAGCCTGCTTGACAATTTCGAATGGGACTCAGGATATACAGTTAGATTCGGGCTTGTATTTGTTGATTTCGATACACAACAAAGAATTCTAAAATCAAGCGCCTTTTTTTATAGAAGAATTATTTCGCGAAATGGGGAGGATTGACGAATAATCGCCAGAATGTTTAATTCTTAGCCCCTTGTCGGCTTGTGCGGAGCTTAGACGAAAGTATAACAGTAATGAGAACATTTTTCCCTTTTGTTTCGCTCGCTCGTGCGTTTTTTTCGCGTTGCGGGATTTGCTTGTGGATAAGCTTTGTATACCTTGCATGCTTTGCGCAGCAAGAAGCTCAATCACAATCCCAAGATCGGCGAGCAGATAAGACGTTGCTTTCGATTGGATGCAAGGACTGCTCGATCACCGGCAACCAGCTGGCTAGCTTGTTGAGAGACGAAAGTAAGCTTGCAGCAGATCTATCTTTTTCTCATATGACCGTCTATGGCGATGTGGATTTGACCGAGTACTCAAGAAGCGGTAACCTCATCTTCACGGATTGCGTTTTTATCGGTAAAATCGTGCTCACTGGTGCCCATTTTGGAGGTAATCTCGCTATCAACAGATCGATAATCGTTGGTGGGATCAGTGGCGACAATTTGCATGTCGACGGTCAGCTTTTTATTCGCGACCACACATTGTCCACGGGTGATATAAACCTTACAGATGCATTCGTAAAGGCCGATATCTCAATAGCTGACTCTGAGTTTCGTAAAGACTTCGTCTTAAGACGCGGAAATGTTGGCGCTAATCTACTCATTCAAACATCTATCTTTCTTCATGGGCTGGACTGCAGCTTTACGGAGATCGGTGGGTCGCTCAACATAGGTGCGGATGTTACAGTAAAGGGAGCTCCTCTTATTATAGACGCCTCGATAATAGGCGGAAGAGCGGATCTCTTTGCGATACGAACTTACTCGTCGCTGTGGGCACGTAACATCTTGGTCAAGAGTGACCTATACATCACCGACGTGATTGACGCCGCCAGCGCTCCAGATACTAGTGATGATAAACAAAGCTCAATCTCAGGCGCCCAAATCCAGGGCGATCTCGTATTTCAAGGCGCGGTCTTTGATACCGGCCTAAGAGCCGAAAGGCTCAAGGTCGGAGGAAGTCTATTAGTGCAAGACTGTGATTTGCGGCATCCCTGTAGCAACAAGGACCTCACTGGAATATTGGACATGAACGATGCGTCGATTGGAAACTCGGTCAAGATTTCTGATTATGACCTTTCTCGCGGCTTTCAAGCGCAGCGGGCGCGGGTGGGTGGAAGTTTTACTATTGCTTTACGACCGGATGTGCAAAACGAACGCAATCAATATCAGCTGACTTCAAGCGATATCAATAAATTGGACCGAGGCCATCTCGGTCCGAGCGCGTTGATCGATGCACAGGTAGGTGGAGATCTGTCTATTGATAACACTGAAATAAGCGGGCCCGATCCTGGAGACAGAGATGGGGGCGCCTTGTATTTGAAAGGCATTCATGTGGGTGGAACTCTGTACATAGGACCAAATTTTAAGGAACATGCAGGATCGCTTAATATTCTTGAGTCAAGAGTATTAGGCAATATAGAGATCTGGTCCTCAATCTTTCAAAGCAAGTTCATTGCACCTCTTATCCACGTTGATCATAGTGTTTTCGTCCACAACTCCAAGTTCCAAGCTTTACTCTTGATGAATGGGGCAAACATTATACAGCACCTTGATCTCGCTGGCAACGAGTTCGAAAGCGTCGATTTGTCTAGGACTAATATTGGAGGTGACTTCAGATTAGAGCCAGATACGAATCATATTATCTACAACCAGAAAACGACATGGGATCCGGGATCTGTCCTTATGCTAGGCTCGACGCGTGTTGGTGTTGTTCAGGACGAAAACGAAAACGACACATTAGCCGCGATAGCTTGGCCATCACAAGTCAATCTTGTTAATTTTCACTATCAAAGCTTTGGTAATAAGCGAAACATTGCTTGGGCGAGGCGATGGATACTAGCAAATAGGTGTTATCAGAGTAACGAACGTAAGCTACTCCGAGTGGGTGTTGAGATAGATTCTCAAAAGATGCACGCGGACGAATGCGATCCCAACCTCATTGAGCCTTCGTTTACAAATGCACACACATCAAGTGATGCCATAGAGAAGGAGGCTGATGACGACCTATATTACCAACCGGATCATGCGCTAGCCTCTTATTTTAGGGCGGTAGATGATAATGAAGATGCTGACCAACTCATTATTGACTCAGGTGACCATGAACTGCGTCAGCAGGCGGTTCGCTGCGTTTCATTGTTGAAGCTGGACGGCTGCTTCAAGGTTTTAAAACTTGCATCGCTCCGCCTTACTATCAGTTACGGCATCGGACACTGGCTCACGCAGATCCTTGCATTGGCATTCTTCTCGGTGAGTCTGGGTTTTTTTGCTTTGTCTTTTAAAGGAGGTAGGGAATTCCCGAAATATGATCGGGGATATAATTGGCGCTTTTTCGCGAGCATACATCGACTCATCCCGGGTCTAGAGCTTCGCGAGGACTTCAAAAACTTTTTTAATGACGGCGAGGCTCTCAACAAGCTGCAGCAAGCCTATTTTTTCGCCCATGCGATGGTCGGCTACATATTTGTGCTTTTTATTGCAGCTGGATTTACGGGTCTCATACAAACGAAATGAGAGCCCGTTAGGGTATTCTCTTTCAGCAATTCAAAACCTTGCGGATAAGCTAGAATATGTTCCTTACGTTTTGTTATTGGATGCACACTTTTATCTTGACCAAAGTCCTTCATCTTAAAATGAAGGTGCCTTATAAGACTCCGACGCTTCTTACAAACAACGACTGGAGTGATGTAGCGGGTGATCGTTTTGACGTCAGGATGGCGGTGCGGCCGATGACGTCGGCGAGACGGCGCTTGCCGTTGATCCACAGCGCTGTCCGACGGCGCCTGGCGCTGTCATAGCCGGTGTGCGCCTAAAATCTGCCTGATCGCTGGCAGCCAGGAAGCGCATCACCCGCTGGGCATCGCGGCGAAGTGCAGAAGATCAGCTGGCGGCGCGGCACCAGAGGCCGCCTGACATGTCTCTTCGCCGCGCGCCGCGTCCGCGTTGCGGATGGCCATAAGCACCGAATGGTCGACAATCGCATGCAATGCATGCCCGGCGACGAGGTCTGGCTCATCGGCGAGCGAAGGTCGACTGGGGAGCAGAAATACTACGTGTCGAACCTGCCGGCCGATACGACGCTCAAGGTGCTCGCCACGACGGTCAAGGCAAGGTGGGTCTGTGAGCAGGCGCACCAGCAGCTCAAGGAGGAACTCGGCCTCGACCATTTCGAAGGCCGGTTCTGGATTGGATTACATCGACACGCTTTGATGGCGATGATCGCCTACGCCTTTCTCCAAGCCCGCCGCCTCAAGGCCGCGGGTCGGAAAAAAAAGAGGCGGAGGACCGCCGCCGCAGCCCAGCCTGCCGGCCATCCGGCAAGCCATTCTCGACCTCTTCGCGCGAGCGCCGCCTCTGCGATGCCCGCATTGTGAAAAGCTTCTCAAAGAGGCCCGCGATCCACATCTGCCAAAGTAGTGTGTTTCGGCCTGCAAGTTTTGGACGCCGATCACCCCGATAAGGGGGTCAATGTTCAGCGCCGATTGACAGGCACAGGGCCGCTATGCAGGCCGGAAGCCTACGGCGATGGCGAAGCGTGACGAAGTCAAAGCGCTTGTGGCGATTGGGATGACCAAGAAAGCTGTGGCCTTCAAGCTCGGCATTGGCGTAGGCGTCTGTGTACCGCGCACTGAAGGCGGCTTGAGGTTTGATCGGCGTTAACTCTGTCGGCCAGTCCGCGCGGCCGCCTTTAATTTGCAAGCCGCGCATGCTCGTCGCGATAGCGCTTGCCAACAAGATGGCACGAGCGATCTGGGCGATGATCGCGCATGACCAGGATTACCGGGAACCGGCGGCCGCCGCCTGCTGAACGGCAGGAGGCTCAGCCGCCGGCTGTCGGGAAGGTGAGGAGAGCGACGAACCGTATGGGCAAATGATCGGTGATCCGGGCTGGTAAAACCAGGGGCCTGCAATGAGCTTCAAGCTCACTTTTGTTGTGGACCCGGCCCGCGCATCACCATACCGGCCAGCGGCGTGACAGGCCGCATCTTGAGGCCTGACACATGAATGCAGCCGATTACCGCCCCTTCGGTTCAAAACTCCTTGCCTCCCAGGGGGCATCCACACATGCAGGCCGAATGACAGACGAAGATGCACGCCCATAACCAGCCGGGGGATGAGCTGGAGGCATCAGGTCGGCCGCGGCCTGACGATCTCCTCAGGTTGCGTTTGGGAGAGTTATTCAGTTAAGCTATGTACGATCTATCTGTGTCCAGTCAAATCGCGCAGGAGGGCTTCAGGTGCTGGCGCTGCATCAATCCGAAACATTTTTTCGTCGGAACCAAACCGTTTGATCGTCGAGTCGCAGAGAATTCGTTTGCGTTAGAAGGCTCGAAAATCGACGTCATCATCACCATCTTCGTGAAAAGGAGCGGGCACTTTGAACGCTATTGCGGACGTTTTTTCTGCGAAACGGTACTCTCAGTTTGGGGAGGATGGGGTTTTGGCTTGGCTGTTCCACGGCCGGAAGAATGGTTTCTACGTAGATATCGGTTGTCATCATCCATTTCGATTTTCGAACACCGCTATGCTACATACCGAACTGGGATGGACTGGAATCAACATTGATGTAGATGAACGAGCAATTGCACTGTTCGATCGATATCGGCCTAACGATATCAATCTTACGATGGGTGTTGCAGGTGAGGCTGGACGGCGTATGGTGACAATCTTCGAAGAGGGTGCCATTAATTCGTTTGACGCGACTGCAGCTTCGCACCCTGCCTGGGAAGGTATTTCTCGTCATCAGAAGGAAGTTGAAGTTCAGCCTTTGAGGGGCATACTACATATGTTGATGCCGCGAAATAAGACAATTACATTGCTTAATATAGATGCGGAGGGGTTAGACTTGGAGATACTTATTTCAAATGATTGGACTTTATACCGTCCGGAAGTTATACTTGTAGAGGTAGAGGGTTTTGGCGGCGAGACGAAGACGCATCAATATTTAACTAGTCAAAACTATGAGCTAATATCTCACGTTGCTTTAACTTCAATTTATCGCAGCAAAATTGCTGCGTCTATGACGGATGAGGAGGTGGTATGGCTTTATAGATGCCTACTAGACCGTGAACCGGAGTCACCAGAAGCCATCGCTTGGTTCAAAAGCGAAAATAAAACATTTGAACAAGGCCAGGCCTATCTGCGTAGATCGGACGAGTTTAAAGCAAAGAACTCCAACACTCGCCAACTGCAATATTATATACCTCAACAGGCGAAGGATTTTAAAAAATCAAAGAAAAAGCTGGCGCTTGCTACCATCGTCAAAAACGAAGAGAAATATATTGAGAATATGGTAAGATCTTGTGCGCCTCTGCTTGACTACGTCGTCTTAGTCGACACTGGATCAATTGATCAAACCGTAGAGATTGCAAAGAGAACTCTGCAGGACCTCGGGATAAGGCATGCCGTAGACAAGATCGCATTTGAAGACTTTTCGCGTGCTCGCAATGCTGCTTTGCGTCGTGTTCCGGCTGATATCGATTGGATCTTAATGTTGGATGCAGACGAGGAGCTTGTACAAGAAGACTTGAAATTGTTTTGCGAGCTACTTGAGGCTGACGATAGTATCGATGGCTGGCAGTTGCCTCGCATGAACTTCGCTGACTCCCAAAAGAGAAAGCCGCTTATTCCTTACCCAGACTTTCAACTCAGATTGTTCCGAAATAAATCAAAAGAGCCGGTAGAGTTCGTAGGGAAGGTTCATGAAACCCCAATCAATGTCCGGAATTGGGGCCGCCCTGCTGTATCTGAGTGCGAACACGGGAATGCGGGCGGCCCGCATATTCACCATCTAGGCTATATGAATATAACTCATGAAAACTGGCAAAAGAAGCACAACTTGTATACAAGTCTTGCTTCAGATTACACGTGAGAGAATTGCGCAATTCAAGAAGAATAGCATACGATCAGTGGCGATCACAGAGCGCTTAGAAAAGGTAGGAAACTCCTTTTTCATCTGTCGTACGATCCTCGTGTCAGCGCCCGTCGTAACGGTCCCTCTAGGGGCCTCGCCGTCAGCTATCTCCCGCTTGGCACGGCGCTCGCTTAAAAAGGTCGGTGAACAACACGTGTCCAAGAAGCTAATGGAGTGCTAACAGCTATGAAAAAGCTTCTTTTAAACTGTTCGCTTTTTTTCTGCTTGATGATGATGGGTTTGTCGGGGCAAACCCCAATGCTAGCGCGTTCAAACGGCACGATAAGCGACGGCAAGCCATTTACGGCTTTGAATGTCTCGAACAATGCAGCTCTTTCTCGTACTCTGCCGACGGCGGGTCGAGTGCACCGTGGAGGTTACATGATCAACAATGATGGAGGCGGTGCAGACTACATCACGAATGCCGCCCCTTGTTCCCTGCATAGCGGCGAGGGGGACGGCGGGACGCAAGTTGGTCTCGTGAACTCAAGCAAGTCTTTAATTGGTTGCGCGTTGATAGACCTTTCCTCCATAGGCTTTGTGGTCACACCCCAGCTTTTCGGATTCGTTGGCGGCGGCATTGCTACTTCGGCGGTCGACACTAACGCATTTCAAGCCGCACTTGATACCGGCCTTACAGTCCATTTTCCCGCTCTGGTAACAAACGTGCAGCAATTTGTCGTCAACTCTACCAAGGGCTCGACTTGCCTCACAATTAACACACCCTACCAGCACATCTACGGAGATGGCCCCAACAATTCTCAAATAACAATACTTCCCGGACGAAGCATTTGTCGGGGCATTATAAGTTTTAATAGGCCAGGATCTGCGGGACCTAATATCGAACAAATTGGCCTTCAATTTGGGCAGGCTGATCCGTTTCCTGGCTATAGCAAACTCAATCAATATCCTCCCGGGTTCTACCTTCGGGACGCGCCTGGCTTTTCGCTAGTTGGAAACTTGTGTTACCAGGCATGGGTATGCGTCGATATGCGCGGAAACTCGGGCGGCGCTATTATTCGGGACTTCAGATTTAACGCGTGGTCAATCGGCATTAATATCGATGGGGCACAGGGCTCCATCCTTTTAGATAATTTGTATTGGGTGCCAAACGGCATGACAGCAACCCAGCAAGATAATTTCTACGGACAACAATCGCAGGGGAACGTGCGCGCCAGTTATAATATTCATAATGCTGGAAACGGCGTCTACCTCCCCGACCCTAGTTCGCTACCTGTCAATTTCGCATTTCGATTTCCACAAATTGGAGAATATCGGCTTGTATTCACGTCATCAGCGGCCTTCAACATCTTCGAGCCTGATGGACGATTAATAGGCCCAGCTAGCGTAGGCGCTCCGGTCAAAAATGAACTGAACTTTTCCATTTCAAGAGGGTCTATCCCATGGGCTGCGAACGATGAAATAGACTTAACCGTTACGGCATTTCCGCCGATTGGCGCTCTAATCGGTCGCATGGATGATATTCATATTCACAATAGCATCTTTCTAGGCGGAATCGGGACTGTTTTCTACTACGCGCAAAAGATGTTGACCCCATACAGCAATGGCGGTGGTGGTGCTGGCGGTGGTGAGATCACCTCCGTGGATTACGATACAGCTAGCGGGATATTGCAATATGCGGGTAATCTTGAGATTTCGGCGGCTACCGTCTCAGTCTTTCCGCAGGATGCCGTCGGTATAGACTTTGAGGGAGGCATTCTGAACATTTCTACAACGAATATTACTACATCTCGTAGCGCTGCCACCCTCGACAACCCTGGCAAGCCGTTAATCCGCTTGAGCAGCCTTGCCGGGGCATCCATGGGCAGTTTTAGTATGTCCAATTCGATTTTCGCGCTTGGAAACACAGACAACCAAGTCATCCTCCAAGATGGCGCAGTGACAACTGCTTTAATTGGAAATAAGTTTCAGCTATCGTGCTGCCGTAATTATTCATATCCGATTATTGCTATACACAAGGGGCGTTTGACCGCCATAGGCAACTACGCATTTGATGGTTCTGGAATTTTTATTGGTATCATGTCGGGTGGTGACTCGCCAGCCAATAGAGTGATAGGGAATTCCGGCAACGGATGGCTGACAACAGTCCCATCAATGCCGCTGGGGGTATATCAATTCAATTGACCTGCAGGTGTTCTCGATACGGCAACAAGACGGGTTTGTG
Source organism: uncultured Lichenihabitans sp. (assembly GCA_965214415.1). Taxonomy (GTDB): domain Bacteria; phylum Pseudomonadota; class Alphaproteobacteria; order Rhizobiales; family Beijerinckiaceae; genus RH-AL1. The sequence goes on along the minus strand of CBDCBQ010000003.1, from coordinate 2,130,998 downwards.
CCCCTACATGATTGAGCGTGTAACTCTGCACGGGTTCGCGGATTGCTGATTACGTCGACGCCTGCCGGCTAGGACGTGAACTCATAAAGCTTTTTCGACTGCGGCCAACTATGATTCAAGGTGTCGAGGAGGCCTTGATGACCGAGCGCCGATACGATCTCAGCGATTTCGAATGGTCGATCATTCAGCCACTGCTGCCCAACAAGCCGCGTGGCGTCCCGCGCGCGGACGACCGCGAAGTCCTGAACGGTATCTACTGGCGGCTACGGACCGGCTCGCCTTGGGCGGACATCCCTGAGCGCTACGGGCCGACGACGACCTGCGCCAACCGCTTCCGGCGCTGGGCCAAGATCGGTGTGTGGGACCGCGTGTTCGAGGCGGTGTCGAGAGGCTACGACGGCGACCTGCAGATGATCGACTCATCCTCGTTCGGGTCCACCAGCACGGCGGCAACGTTAAAAAAAGGGGCCTTGCGCCACGCCGGCCACCGCTCGGGACCACGCTCGAGCCCAGTGCATGGGGCGCTCGCGTGGCGGCCTGACGACCAAGATCCACGCGCTCGTCGACGCCAACGGGCTGCCAGTCGTCCTCAAGTTGACCGAGGTCAGGCGCACGATGCGCCAGCGCCTCGGACATGCTGGCCGGCCTGCGAACCGGCCAGATCCTGTTTGCCGACCGTGCCTATGACAGCAATTACATCCGACAAACCCTGATGACCCAGGGTGCCTGGGCCAACGTGAAGCCCGTCGCGCGCCGCATCGCCAAACCGGCCTTCAGCCGCTTCCTGTATCGCTACCGCAACCTTGTCAAGCGCTTCTTCAACAAACTCAAGCACTACAGGACCATCGCAACCCGCTACGAGAAGCACGCCACCAACTTCCTCGCCCTGGTGAAACTCGCAGCAACACGCATCTGGTTGCGATCTTATGAGTCGGTGACCTAATCTAGTGTCCCGAATCTGAGGTTCGCGGCATTACGCTGGCGAGATCCGCAGGCAGAACCGTTCGATTGAAGCGAGGATGTCGTCGGCTGTCTTTGTCCAGCGGAATGGTTTGGGAGCGGCGTTATTGACTTCGATGAAGGACGTGATCGCGGCCTGAAGAGCCGCAACGCTGCGGTGAACGCCTCGCTTGATCTGTCGCTCGCTGAGGAGCGCGAAGAAGCGCTCGACCTGGTTGATCCACAAGGCTCCCGTCGGGGTGTGATGCACGTGCCAGCGAGGACGCTTGGCCAGCCAGTCGCGGATCATCGGCGTCTTGTGCGTGGCGTAATTGTCCATCACGAGGTGCACGTCGAGGTCGTCGGGGACGGCCCGCTCGATCCGGTCGAGGAAGTCGCGGAACTCGCTCGCGCGGTGGCGCGGGTAGCACCTTCCGATGACGGCGCCGGTGGCCACGTCGAGAGCCGCGAACAGCGACGTGGTGCCGTGGCGCGTGTAGTCGTGCGTGCGCCGCTCGATCTGCCCGGGGCGCAGGGGCAGCATCGGCTGGCTGCGATCGAGCGCCTGGATCTGGCTCTTCTCGTCGACGCACAGCACCAGGGCGCGATCGGGCGGTGTCATGTAGAGCCCGACGATGTCGCGGACCTTACCGACGAAATCCGGGTCGCTCGAGAGCTTGAAGGTCTCAGAGCGGTGCGGCTGCAGCCCGAACGCACGCCAGATGCGTTGCACGGTGGAGGTCGACACGCCGCTGGCCCTGGCCATGCCACGCGAACTCCAGTGGGTCGCGCCCTCGGGCAGGCTTTCCAGCGTTCATATTGTCGCCGCAACTGCTCGGCGTGCTGCGCGCCTACTGGCGCTTGGCGCGGCCCGAGACCTGGCTGTTCCCCGGTCGCGCTCCCGACAAGCCGATCGACCCGAATGTTCTGCGGGCCGCCTGCCGTTCGGCGGCTCTGGCGGCGGGGCTCGACAAGCGGGTCACCGTGCACGTGCTGCGTCACAGCTTCGCGACGCATCTTCTCGAGAACGGCACGGATCTGCGCATCATCCAGGTGCTGCTCGGCCACAACCAGCTGTCGACGACGGCGCGCTACACGCGGGTCTCGACCCACCTGATCGCGACAACACAGAGCCCGTTCGACAGGCTCACCCTGGAGGTCGTGCCGCCGGGCTAATCCGGAGCCATGGCACTCGGGACGCGGACGCCCGCCTTCGAACTGGCGGACGTCTTCCGCATTCACGGCGAAGCCTACCGCCACAACAATGCCGGCCATCTCGGGCGCGTCGAACGACGCGTCATGAGCGCGGTCGAACTCTGCCGCACCGCCGCGCTCGGTGGGCATGTGGAAGCCTGCGACGACTGCGGCACGGTGCGCATCGCCTACAACTCCTGCCGCAACCGCCATTGTCCCAAGTGCCAGGCCACCGCACGCGACGCTTGGCTCGCCGCGCGACAGGCCGAACTCCTGCCGGTGGCGTACTTCCACGTGGTCTTCACCCTGCCACCGGCCGCCGCCGAGATCGCGTTCCAGAACAAGGCCATCGTCTATGCCCTGCTGATGCGGTGCGCGGCCGAGGCCATCACGACGCTCGCCGCCGATCCGCGCCGTCTCGGCGCAGAGACCGGCCTCCTCGCCGTGCTCCATACCTGGGGGCAGACGCTGACCCATCATCCGCACGTACATTGCGTCGTGCCGGGCGGCGGCCTCGCGCCAGATAGGCGATGGATCGGCTGTCGCCCGACCCTTCTTCCTGCCTGTCAAGCCGCTGGCACGGCTGTTCCGGCGGCTCTTCCTCGACGGCCTCACGGCCGCCTTCCGGCAGGGCCGAATCGAGGCCTTCGGCGACCTGGCCGCCTTGCGAGGCCCACGCGCCTTCGCCGCGCGCGTCGCCGCCCTGCGCAAAAACAACTGGGTCGTCTATTCCAAGCCGCCCTTCGGCGGACCCGCCCAGGTCCTTGCCTACCTCGCCCGCTACACGCGGGAACGACGCGCGCATGAGCGCCACGACCCCGCTCGCGCGCGGCCGCGCAATCGACCAGGGCGGCAATCAACAATCGCCGGCAAGCGCCCGAACAGAAGCCTTCGTCGTGACGACGACACCGCGCTACTTGCACCCAGCGGCGTCAAGTGCACCCTGCGGCGATCGGGGGGCTTCAGAATAACCAGCTCGGTCGCGCTTTCCCCATAGAGCCAACGACCCCGCGCCTTCGTTCAATCCGGCTTCTATGACGTCCGCACTCAATCGCCCAACCGCCGCCTCGCGGACCTCACAGAAGCCTCCAGATTCCCTCTGGGTTGTCTTTCTGATTCCATCTCCTTGATGAGTCGGGAGGTGACGATGGTTCATGCCTATAGCGGCGACCTGCGGAGTCGTGTGATCAAAGCGGCGGCCGATGGCATATCGGCGCGGCAGGCGGCGGCTCGGTTCGGTGTCGGCGTGTCAACGGCGATCGTCTGGGTCCGACGCTTCCGGGCGAATGGCGAGGCGACGGCGCGCCGCCAGGGCAAGCCGCGCGGCTCCCGGCTCGACGCGCACGCCGACTTCATCCTCGCCCTGGTCGAGGCGGGCACCAAGGACATCTCGCTGGCCGAGATCGCCGAGCGGCTCGAGACCGAGCGGAGCGTTCACGTCGGCGTCACGAGCGTCTGGTCGTTCCTCGACCGGCACGGCCTCACGTACAGAAAAAGACTGCGCACGCGGCCGAGCAACAGCGCGAGGACGTCCTTCAAGCCCGGCAGGAATGGTTCAACGGCCAGCTCGATCTCGACCCCGACAAGCTGATCTTCATCGACGAGACCGGCGCCTCGACCAAGATGGCGCGATTGCGCGGTCGCGCCCGCCGCCAGCTGATGGAGCGCATGGAGAACGACCTCCCGTTCCGCTGGTTTGTCGGGCTGGGGACCGACGAGCCGGTGTGGAACCTCTCCACCTTTTCGAAGAACCGCTACCGGCTGCTGGACGGCCACGTGGCCCTGCGTTTCCTGGCGACGCTGCGGGGGCGCCCGCGCATCAAGCGGCTGCTATCATCCGAGCACATCAGCGTCGACGGCACGATGATCCAGGCTTGGTCGTCGACGAAGTGCGTCAAGCCGATCGAAGGACCGAGCGAATGACGACCGCCGTCCTTGGGCGGTCGCAACGCCGAGGTAGCTTTCGCGGCGAGACGCGCACCAAAGCGACGCACTCCATCGAAGAGCGCCCCGAGGCCAAGCTCTATCGCAAGGGGCCGGATATGGTGGCGCTGCTGGCCTTCCTCGATCATGCCCTGATGGAGAACCGCCACGGCGTCGTTGTCGATGCCTGCCTGACGCAGGCCTCGGGTCACGTTGAGCGCTTGGCCGCGCTGGCGATGATCGAGAGGCGCGCCGACCGTGCTCGCGCCGTGACGCTCGGCGCCGACAAGGCCTACGACGCGGCCGACATTGTAAACGAGCTACAAGCCATGAACGTCCGTCCGCACGTGGCGGAGAACAACGAGAGGCGTGGCGGCTCGGCGATCGACCGGCGCACGACACGCCATCGCGGCTATGCGGCGAGCCAGCGCATCCGCAAACGAATCGAAGAGGTTCTGCTGGACGATTACGATCGGCGGCATGCGGCGATCGATGCTGCGCGGCGTCGACCGCGTCGGATGGGCATTTCACTTTCGCGGCGGCGGCCTACGACTTGGTGCCATTGCCAAAGCTCATGGCGACGACAGCGGCCTAACCACCATCCGGGGGCTCACCACGATCGAAACGCATCGAGGTCGACCCGCGATGAAGCCCTCGCTGCATTCAGATCACGGAAGCCTTCTCTGGCAGAGGTTTCTTCAACAGCCCGTGAGGGGAGCTCCAGCAGGAAAAGCGAGAGGTGAGAGAACTATACCTGGGGCGCAAGAGCCGGACTTAGTTGTTCGCCCGCCCCCGCTATTGGCCAATGCCTTGCGCCTTCCGCTCACTTGTCCGCCGAAGGCAGCACGCTGAAGATTTTCATCGTGCTCATCGTGCTCATCGTGCTCATCGTGCTCATAGGGGACAAGGCCTCCACTTAATCAACGGCCGCATCAAGCCGCGCGGTCTGCAGTGGCTGGACTTATTTTCGCCAACCGGCCCGCAAGCTGCGCCGACCGCTTCTCAAGCCGCGCCCGCACCCCATGCAAGATTGGACCATCGTTTATAAACGGCCGGCAGAAGTTAGCATGAGTGTTCACACGCGGGTCGGGCGCGACTGCAACTGCTACAACCGGCGACTCCAAAAAAAAGGAACGATTCCCCATCTCCAAGTAGCTTTCGGTCCGAAGATTTTCGGCTAGTATGACTTCGTGGCTGTCGTGTTCGATATGCCAATAAGTGACGCTATCGACATCCACCTGCTTGATGGTGGTGCCGTTCACCAGCATGCCGGCTGGAATCAGCAACTCGCCACAGAAGTCTATGCAAATCGAATGTCCGGGTGAGACGAGTAGGTCGCGCGCGGGTTGGCCAAAGCTAAAAGCGTGCGCGGAGACGCAGATTGGCAAAACGGCTAATGGCTCAGAGAGGGAGCGACAATCGATGGTGCGGTGACCAAGCCACCGAATGGGGCGAGGCTCGCCCGACGAGTTTAAAACGATATCACCAACGGAGAGTTGTTCGACTGGGATCTGCCCTCGTACTGTTGAGATCCGCGTACCAGTGCAAAAGCACGTCACCGACGACATAGCAACAGCGTTGTTTGCTCCGTAATTGTCACCTTGTGTAGTGATGAATTGCAAATGGTCAATCATGGCAGGCTGTTGCCCCGTGTAGCTTGCTGTAAATCCAGCAAACCCGACCGTATAAACCCCGTTGCTATTCATGAGAGGCAGTGAACCACCCGAGCTATTCGCAACCGTGTTGCCACCACCTCTGAAGGTATAGAAAATTGTATATGTTCCCGATGTATAATCAACGTCGATGGTCCCTGATGTTATTCCAGGATTTCCAGTAGCGTCCGTGAGGAGATCGTTGGTAAATTTGATTTCGACTGTATTGTCTGACATACCACTTCCTTCAATCTGCCAGTCCAACATACGTCGAGGTGTTCTGCCCTGCAATCACGCGAGAGCCTAATCTCGTTATATGTTGCAAACGTGCAACGCGTGGGGGTAGATGAAGGTTTGCAATTGCGTTATGTCCGCAATGCTGATTTCTAATCTCAATAACATGAGTCTCGCGGCGCGGCGCGATCTAACACAAAGCGTGTAGTTCAAGGTCGATGCTGGTTGAGATCAGACCTACGAAGATGGAACTCGTACAAAGCACTAGGAGAAGCGTCATCTGGAGCGCAAAGCGCGCAGCATCGCAAGATATGCAAGCTGGTGGCTGTCCTCCGGAATAAAGGTTCTGCTTTAGCACGCTAAAGCAGGCCCGTTCGTAGTGTTAGGTCCGACAATCAAGAACCCACCTAAAAAATATCGGAGCGTCGATCACATGCGAAAGCCTATTATAAACCTAGCGAAGTCTCTTCTTCGTTTGCCACGATCGAAAACGGAAATCAGCAATCATCTAGACGGCAGTTTGAAAAACGATGAAGGGAAAGAGGAAATAAGACTCGTAATTTGGGACTTAGATGACACTTTTTGGAAAGGTACGTTAACCGAGGGCGGAATTGAGTATATCCAGGCGCACCATGACATAGTCGTCGAGCTGGCTAGGCGCGGCATTCTGAGTTCGATTTGCTCGCGCAATGATTATGAGACTATAAAAGAATTGCTGATTGAAAAAGGGATATGGGACTATTTTGTGTTGGCAGATATTGCCTGGACAAGCAAGGGGCCCAGGCTTAAACGAATCGCGGAAGCATCTCGTCTCCGATCCCCAACTATTCTCTTTATCGACGATAATCCTATGAATAGGGCAGAGGCGAAGCGGTTCGTAGATGGAATTAATGTTGCCGACCCCATAAGTATTGGCGAGCTTCTGATAAATCCCCGTCTAAAGGGAAAAGACGACTGTGAGCTCACGCGCCTAAAACAATACAAGCTACTCGAACAACGCAATAGCGATATGGACTTGGCTGGAAACAGCGATTCATTTCTGCGCGACAGTAATATACGCGTCTATATTGAACACGATATCCTCTCACATATCGATCGCGCTATCGAACTCATAAATAGAACAAATCAGCTTAATTTTACAAAGATAAGGCTTTCCGAGGATAAAGTCGCTGCTAGAAATGAACTTAGCAATTTGCTGAACAGCATGGAGATACAGTCTGGGTTGATTCGCGTTCTCGATCAATATGGAGACTACGGCTTTTGCGGGCTATATATACAGCATCAATGGCTACATGGTGGCGACAAACCGAAGCTTATTCATTTTTGCTTTTCGTGCCGCACTCTGGGCATGGACGTAGAAACCTGGCTGTATCAGAGGCTAGGTAGTCCAGAGCTGGAAGTGATTGGTAACGTACTAGTTGATATCAAATCGAACAAACCGATAGATTGGGTTCGGATCGACACAGACTCATCTGACAAAAGTCGACAAGACTCATCAAAAAAAGTGTCTCGCATCTTCATCAGGGGAGGATGCGAGGCGGTGGCTATTTCTCACTATTTCCAATTCTTAACCTCAAATCTGGTCTGCGAATTCGCATTTGAGCGTGACGGGCTAGATGTGCGACTAGATCATTCTCAGATGCTTCGGATGTCTCTTGAGAAGCCCGGGGACGACGCGATAGAGTCGCTGCTTGCACTCGGATATCAGCAGTCCGACTTTGTCACCGCCTTTCTTCCAGAGGAGGACCATAAAGCCTCGGTCTATATACTAGGTCTATGGTCTGAGACAAATCATAATGTCTTTCGCCATGACAAACTAGGTTCTAAGGCTCTGATGAATTTACATGACAAACTGGGAATACCGGTCGCTAATCTTCTTTCGCCGAGTGGTCCTCTAGAGCCGGAAATTCTCAAAACCGGCTGGCGATTGAAAGCAATTCGTGAACTCCGAGAAAGCTACGAGTTCGAAGGTCGTATTAGTCGTGAGTCAACCAAAGAGAATATTCTAGGCGCGATTGGGATGTTGGCGCCTAATAGTCTTATATTTCTTATTGGATCTACGGAAAAGTTTATGGATAATGATGGGCATCTTCATGACCTGCAAGCTCATATCGATCTAAATAACGTTCTAAAATCGTGTACTTTTGGTTCGAGTCAAATACACTTTGAAAACATTGACGAATTCATTGGGCCAATTGGGGATCGATTGGGCGCCTATCACCACTATTCCCGAGAGGTTTATTATAGACTATCGAATCGTATTTGTCAAAAGATCGCGCAATGGATGGACGACAGTTAGACAACATCCAAGCTCATGACTCTTGTGGTACAAGAAGAGGACGAGGAGCGACTAGCCTGCTGCTGGCACAGATTAGGGAAAAGAAGTCCCGTTCAGGGACTAGATCTTTATCCCGCTTAGAGTGATTGTTTAGCGTACCGATCGAGTTATGCCCGTCACAATTCACGCTTCGACAAACCGCCTCTGAACGACCTTAAACTGAGCGTACGCGGTGGTCGAGCTTGCGCGCGCCAGCCCGGCGCTGAAGCCGACCTCCAACCCTGCGCGCCGAAAGCTGCGGTGCTTGGCGATGGCCACGAAGTAGGTGAAGTCCGAAGGATCGGAGCGGCCGAGTGCCATTACCGCCATCTGCGCGGACCGCGATCGAATTGCAACGTTCTGCCGACCGACCGACCGACCGACCGACCGACCGACCGGCCAAACGCCGGACGTGGGAGCCGGTCGACCCTGTGCAATGCTAGGATTTCAGCCGGTTGCTGTGCCCGGCGACAAGTGCAAAACACACACGTTGGATCTCTAGCAAGGTCAGCGATGCCGGATCATCAAGCCCTCGCTCGGCATCGGCAAGCACCATGTCGACCTGATCAGTTTCGGCTGCTAGGCGGAGCAATCGATCGATGCGGGCTTGGTCAGTCCTTCGCGAGACTTCATCGCTCAACGCACACCTCCTCCAACCGAGAGTTCGTTGCCTCTCGAACGAAAGACCGACGCCCTGCTTAATCGCGCACGAAGGTTTCTGCGAGTCAAAAATGATAGGAGGTTGTTTTGATTGGATGATCTCTGTGTCTTGGTTTCAGGCGCCTTTCGTCCTGACGGCAACCGCCGTCCACGGCATCTCCGCTTGCCATCAAAACGGATGTGTCTCACAACAAGTGCGCCAATATCTGGCCGCAATCAATCTTCTCACTTTGATCATGCGCTCTTGTGAAACAATTTTGCTGAGATCAAAGAAGCTCGAGAGGGAGTTGTCTTTTTAGTGGCAGCCTTTCGCTTCATCTGTTTGAATTGGCTTCTTTGGAGGCTTGGCAGGATGCCGTCGATACCAGAAAAGAGCATAACCATCTCCGAATTGGCGAGCGTGTTTGGTGTAAGTCTGCGCACTCTCCGCTTTTGAAAGCGTCCGGTGAAGGCCGCCTTGCGCGTCCTGGATAATGCGAGAACGGGATTGCTCAGGCAGCGCGAGCGGTGGCTACGGCGGGCGACCAGTTCCACGGAAGCAGCTCGTGGATGCGCTTGGCGGGATGGTCCGGCAGTCGCCTGAGGACGTCGGCGAGCCAGGCGCGGGGATCGACGTCGTTGAGCTTGCAGGTCTCGATCAGGGTGTAGATCGCGGCCGCACGCCGGCCGCCCGCATCGGAGCCGGCGAAGGTCCAGTTCTTGCGGCCCATGGCGACGCAGCGCATGGCGCGCTCGGCGGCATTGTTCGACAGGCAGATGCGGCCGTCGTCGAGGAAGCGGGTGAAGGCCGGTATCCGCTTCAGCCCGTAGTCCATCGCCTTGGCGGTCTCGGACTTCGACGACAGGGTGCGACGCTGCCCGTTCAGCCAGGCGACGAGACCCTCGACCAGCGGCTTGATCGTTTGGTCTCGCACGGCTTGTCGCTTGGAAGGCGTCGCACCGTTGATGGTGCGTTCGATCGCGAAGATGGCATCGATGCGCATCACGGCCTCGACGGCGATCGGTGCCTTCTTGAGAGCGGCGATCTCGTAGAACTTGCGGCGCCAGTGCGCCCAGCATCCCGCCTCGAGAATCGTCCCCGGCACGCGCCCCGGCTCGTACAACTTGTTGAAGCCGGCATAGGCGTCGGCCTGCATGATGCCGGACCAAGTGCGCAGGAATGCCTCGGGATGCGCGCCGCCACGATCGGGCGAGTAGAGGTAGGAGGCGGCCGGCGGATCGGCGCCGCCGTAGGGGCGATCGTCGCGGACCGCGGTCCATAGCCGACCGGTCTTCGTCTTGCCTTTGGCCAGGACCGGCACCGGCGTGTCGTCGACATGGAGGCGCTGGGCTGACAGAACGTGGGCCTCGATGATCTCGACCATCGGCTTCAGGGCAACGCTGACGGCGCCCATCCAGTCCGCCATCGTCGAGACGTCGATCTCGACACCCTCACGGGCGAAGGCCCGGCTTTGCCGATGCAGCGGCAGATGCAGGCAGAACTTGCCACAGGCGATCTCGGCCAGCAGCACCGGCCCGGCGCGCCCCCGCGCGATCGGGTGCGAGGGCGCGGGCGGCTGCGTGATCGCCTCGCAGGATCGGCAGGAGAACTTCTCCCGAACATGTTGGATGACGAACCAGCTCGCCGGGACACGTTCGAGCGACTCGGTGATGTCTTCGCCCAGCTTGTGCAGGCGACCGGCGCAGCAGGGGCAAGCCGAGGGGCTGGGGTAGACCTGCCGGACACGCGACAGATGCTCGGGCAAGGGACGCCGCGCCGGCTTGCGACGCGTGAAGGCATCGATCGACGTGGCGGGCGTCGCCATCTCATCGTTAGCCCGCATCGCCGCGAGCGTCTCCTCGACGTCCTCGAGCGCCAGCTCGAACTGGCCGATCCTGGTGCCGGCCTCTGAGGACTGGCCGAACGCCTCGCGGCGCGCCTTCGCCAGCTGAAAGCGCAACCGCTCCAGTTCGAGGTCGAGCACGATGCGGTCTGTATGGGCCCTGGCGACGGCGAGCTCGGCCGCTAGCCGCGCCCGGCGTTCCACGAGGATCATCGCGTGCGCGGCGGCGAGGTCTTTCGGCAGCGACTCAGAGGGCGTGCTCACCCAGCAAGAGAATCACGGATGCGGTTTGCCCGGGAGCCGATGACGGCGCTGTGCACAGCTTGCTATCCCGCGGCGCGTGGCCGCCACGTCCGCTGGGGCGCCCGCCAGTCGATCCCGTCCAGCAGGTAGCCGAGCTGCGCCGAGGAGATCGTTACCGTGCCGTTGGCCACCGAAGGCCACAGGAAGCGGCCGCGCTCCAGCCGTTTGGAGAACAGGCACATCCCCTGGCCGTCGTGCCAGATGACCTTGATCAGGTCGCCGCGACGGCCGCGGAAGACGAACAGATGGCCATCGTGCGGGTCGCGCTTCAGCGTCTCCTGGACCAGCAGGGACAGGCCATCGAAGCCCTTGCGCATATCGGTGTGGCCGGTCGCCAGCCAGACGCGCACGCCGCTCGGGAACGCGATCATCGGCTGCTCAGGACGTCGAGCACGCGGGCGAGCGCCTTGGCATCGACACCCGCATCGACCCGCACCCGGCGACCGCCGCCGAGATCGATCTCGATCAGCCCTCGCTCCTTCGCCGGGCCACGCGTCCGACGCGGCTTCGTGGGGATCGACGGCGCAACGCTCGGCTCGGCGATCATCACCGGGACCATCGTCGTGGAAGCCGCAGGCAGCCGCGCCTGCCGACGCCAGGCGAACAGGACGCTCGGCGCGACATCGTTGCGGCGCGCGACCTCCGCTACCTTCGCGCCCGGCTCGAGGCTCTCCGTCAGGATCCGCATCTTCTCGTCGCGCGACCATCGCCGCCGCCGCTCGACACCACCAAGCACCTCGACCCGCATCAGAACCGACCTTAAAGCTATCCTTGAGGTCGGATGCAGAGCCCTCCGCTATCGATGCCGCAAGGCGGCCGTCACCGGACGCTCACGGCTTTTTATGAGGCGAAGGGCTTCTTGACGCCTGAAAGAAATGGCAACACGCGACTTTACACCGCGAAGATTCGGATCCGACTGGAGCTGATCCTGAAGGGCAAACAACTAGGCTTTACGCTCGATGAAATCTGGACCCTGATTTCGACGCGGCCCTCTGAACCGCAATCGCTGGATGTGGGAAGCATCGTTGTGCATCTTAATACTGCTGAGGTCGAGAAACAGCTCAGCATTCTGGAGCGCCGAAAGGAGGATCTGGAAATTGCGATCTCGGAGCTGCGGAAAGACCTTGATCTGCGTCTCGCCGCAGGTGTCCGTGACCCGGTTCTTTGTTCCTATCGCGATGCTGACTGATCGTCCGCGCTTCGCGTGTCACTCCCAATCGTCTGGCCGCCACTCCAGCGCCGACCGTACGTTGACGCTGATCTCCATATCCGGTTCAACCCATTCCGCCTTCTCCGCCATCAGCCGCCGGCCGGCCTCGACGGCGGCTTTGCGGCTCGAACATTTCTCGTGCGCGACCGCGACCTCTTCCCAAACGTGCGGATAGTCCTGGCTCGCGCGCGACAGGGGTCGAACCTGTGACCTCTGCCTTCGAAGGCAGCCGTCGTTAAAGGCGCTCGAAGGCCGAGATCGTGCGTCTCCCAACGGAGACAGTTCTGGGTCTCTGGGCTGGAAAGTGCGAACGATCTGCACATTCCATTCGACTGCTGCCGCAAAGCGAGCATTGCTTGCTGGGCGCGGGAGGGAACGCAATGGCGAGCGAGTTCGAAGCAAGGATCATCCAGGATTTTGCCGAGGAGATTGCCGGCAAATTGAACGAGGCTGCGATCATCGCGCGTACAGCGAACGCTTTCGGCGCCGACGGTCTGCCGGATCACGCGTTTCGTACGCTTCTCGATATCGAGACCTTGATCCATGACGCGTCGAGTCTCCTGAACGCTACTTCCGTTGTTCGTCGCAGGGATAAGGCAGCTGATGGCTGATTCAGCTCTTTTATCTAATCATCCGCCTGCAAATGGCCCGCGTCACAGATCGTGACGAGGGCTTCGGCTCGTGGGAAGCCGAGATTGAGCTCCCGTTCACGGCAGGAGTTTTCGACGATGATCAAACTGACTCTCACGCACCTGGAGATCCTGACGGCCGCGAGCTGCCGTGCCGATGGGTTTGCGATCCGCCAGGAGAAGCTCAAGTCCCTTGGCGCGGCGAAAGTCGCGACAAGGCTTATAGAGCAAGGCCTCGTCCGAGAGCTGCGTGCAAAAGCCGAAATGCCGATCTGGCGCGAAGACGAGAACGGCAAAGCCTTCAGCCTGAAGATCTTGAAGGCAGGGCGCTCGGCCGTGGCATCTGCAAGCCGCGCAGATGAAGCCGTTGCCTCGGTCAAGGTGGCAGCACTGCCTTTTGAGATAGGGATGCCCGTTGGCCAAGCTGAGTTTCAGGGCAGCTCCCTGGTCGAGGGCGGTTCGAAGCGTGGCCTCGTTCTCGCGATGATGCAGCGCCAACAAGGCGCGACGATCGACGACCTGATGTCGGTCACGGGGTGGCTGCCTCATACCACCCGCGCTGCCTTGAGTGGCCTCCGCAAGAAGGGCGTCTCTATCGTCCGTAGCCGCAACCCGAACGACCAGCACTCGGTCTACAAAATCAGCGCATTGGTCACCGCGGCCGCAGCTTGATCGATGCCGAGACGACAGATGCAAACGTCGATGGGCAGCATCGGAGCGCGACAGCGCGACAGCGCTCCGATGCTGCCTCGCTGGGCGACATGATCGAACACCTTCACCAGCTTGATGCAAACGGTCTTGGGCGGCGTTGGCGCGCCCTGATCGGTGGTGCCATCCCGAAAGACTTGGGTCGTCCATTGGTGTTGCGCATTCTTGCCTATCAGCTCCAGGCGCAACGGTTTGGCGATCTGGACACCGCCAGCAAACGCGAGCTCTCGACCATCTACAGCCAGCCAAAGTCGGCAGTCCGTCGTGCCGCCTGGCTCGCAGCTGGTGGCAAAGGAGATGGATCTGCCGAGGTCGGTCCCTCGGCATCGGGATCAAGCGCGGTCTTGACATCACGATGTGCAAGACCAGGCACGTTGCTGTCGCGCGAACATGGCGGCGTGATGCAGCGTGTCATGGTGCTGGAGGAGGGCGTTTCCTGGAACGGTCGAACCTACGAGAGCTTGAGCAAGGTCGCATTTGCCATAACGGGAACCCGGTGGAACGGGCCACGCTTCTTCGGTCTGCGCGACAAGGTGACGGGCGATCGGAAGGCCACCGCGAAGAACGAGCCACCCAGTCAGATCATCGGGCGGGGCCGCGCAAAGCTTCTTACCCGGTCTCAAGCGCAGCGTCCTTCAACATGACGGAGCATCGCACCCTCCGCTGTGCAATCTACACTCGTGTATCGAGCGATCAGGGGCTCGAGCAGGACTTCAACTCGCTTGATGCGCAGCGCGAAGCCGCCGAGGCCTACATCAAGAGCCAGGCCCATGAAGGCTGGCGCTTGCGGCGTGATCGCTATGACGACGGCGGCTTCTCCGGCGGTACGATGGAGCGACCCGCATTGCAGCGATTGCTGGCTGATGTTGCGGAGCGGCGGATCGATATCATCGTTGTCTACAAGGTCGATCGGTTGACGCGATCGCTCGCCGATTTCGCCAAGCTCGTTGAGATGTTCGACGGCAACAGCGTGTCCTTCGTCTCGGTGACCCAGAGCTTCAACACGACCTCGAGCATGGGCCGGCTGACGCTCAACGTCCTTCTCTCCTTCGCTCAGTTCGAGCGGGAGGTGACGGGCGAGAGGATCCGGGACAAGATCGCAGCGTCGAAAAAGAAAGGGATCTGGATGGGCGGCATCGTCCCGCTCGGCTACCGTGTATACGACCGCAAATTATTGATCGACGAGGCCGAAGCCGGGATGGTTCGGTTGATCTTCCAGCGCTATATCGAGCTTGGCACGTTGTCAGCTCTGCAAGCTGATCTGAGGGACAGCGGTGTGCGGACCAGATCGCGTTCTCTCGCCTCGGGCCGCATGATTGGGGGCGTGGCTCTCACCAACGGGTCGCTCAGTTACCTTTTGAAGAACCGCATGTATCTCGGTGAGATCAATCACCGTGGCGTGAGCTACAAGAGCGATCATCAACCGATCCTGGATCGCGCTCTCTTCGACGCGGTTCAGGCAAAGCTGGCTCAAAACCTCAGTCGACGTGATCTGCGCAAGGGCAAGACGGACGCCTTACTGACGGGCTGCATCTTCGACGATCGCAACCATCCGATGAGCCCGACGCATACGGTCAAGAACGGCATGCGCTATCGCTATTACGTTTCAACCGCCGTTGCTCAGGGCCGCAAATCCGAGGCCGGATCGATTGCGCGTGTTCCGGCTACCGAGGTTGAGCGCCTCGTTCTCGATACGATGCTCAATCAGATTGATGGTGAAGGGCAGGGCAACGATGACTTCAAGAAGGTCAACCTCCATGTCAAAGTCTGCACGGATGCGCTTGAACTCACCTGGGTAGATCGAAAAAGCCATCGAGCTGATCGGCTCGCAAATGCCGGAGGTGATCCGTCTGATGACGGTGTCTCGCGTCGAGTCGTCGTTCCCTATCGTTTCAGCGCGCACAGACGAAAACGCGAGATCATTTTACCCGCAAGCAGCGATTCGTACGTGCGGCCGATCCGCGAGGCCGAGCAAAAAAACCTCGTCCTCTCAATCGCTCAGGGCAGGGCATGGCGTGATGAGATCCTCGCTGGAGCCGGGACCATCCAAACTATCGCGACGCGCGAACATAAGTCTGAACGCATGATCAGAATGATGGTGTCGCTGGCGTTCCTCGATCCCAGGCTTGTTCGGGCCGCCCTTCACGGTGCTCTGCCTCGCGCCGTCAGCACGAGACGGCTGGTCGATGCGCCCATCATTTGGGCTGATCAGTGGCGGGTGATCGGGCTCTCGCGACCGGACTGACATCCAAGCGATCGTTGCCCTCGCAGGTCACCTCCGCGACATGCCTCGAGACGATGCGCTCTCGCCGACGCAACAAACTGGGTTCGGAAACGCAACATTCATCCCCAGAGACAAAACGATATCCGCCGGGATCCGCCCGTCAGAGACGACAAAACTGCCGACGGAGACGCGCCAGTTCCTCTTTAAGTCACGGATAAACCCAAGCTATTTAGAGATCAGGCTTTTGCGGCAAGTTCTGCCGGAATGCTTGGTGGTGAACGCAGTCTCGCCAAACCGGTCTCCGACCTGTTCACCTGTTTTCGAGCGCTTTCTTGGCTCCGAACTCCTCCTCGGCAGCGGCGTTCCGTCCAAGCCGTTCACGCAGCACGGCTTTTCTTGTACCACTGCTTGATCGGGTCCATCTTCAAACAGGGGTCTAACAGGTACATAACAGGTGGATCGCGATGTAATTGCGTGAGGAACAATCATTGACAAAGGATCTAAGCCAAGCTCTCCAACGAACATATCTAATAGCCACAATTGAAAATAAATAAAAGGTAGGGCTACTCCGAATCTCGCGTTCTTCTGAGTAATTTCTCATAGAACTGAGCTTAGTATCTGGCTATCATTTCTGCGTATAGAATTGACATAGAATCTAAGGTGCCCTATGCCGAAAAAAGACTTCCTGTAGATCTCTTGTGGGAAACAGCAAATGATTTTTGATGTGAGCTTCACTCAGATTTGACGATGCTTCGACGAGATTATACAGCTTGAGTCGCCTGCCGCAAGGCAAGGAGAAGCACTCGGAGCGATGATCGCGCTTCGGAGAGCATCGGACGACAACGTCACCGATCTTTTCGGAGCTGTCGAGATGGCAGAATTTACGTCGTCACGCGTGATCACGAGGATTATGCGGCCGCGTACGGTGCGGCACCACGCACCGGCGAACGCCGTTGTCCCACCCGCTACGGCAGGAGCTCCTGCCTTCATCGCCGCAGCTACCCTAGTCACCACAACTGCCAACCGTGGCCTGACGATCGTCAGGGAGCCTATCGATCGGCTTCGTCTTGCGGACCGTAAGCTCCGCAAGCCCGGCAAGGGTCAGGTCGAGGCGGCCGTCGCTGCCATTACGCGCTTGGACTTCTGCCCACCTCTCCTCGTCACTGCCGATGGCGAGATCATCGACCGTCCAGAGTGGTTCGAAGCCTGTCAGATCCTCGGGCGCGAGACAGTCGCCACGATCTGCGTCGACGATCTGTCGAAGGCGGAAATCAAGGCGCTTAGACTCGCCCTGCTCAAAATTCCCGAGCGTGCAACGTGGGACATGGAGGCACTCGCCGCCGAGCTCGAAGAGCTGCTTGCCTTCGATCCAACCCTGCTCGCCGTCACCGGCTTCACCATGGCGGAGATCGATATTGCCCTGGCTGGCTTCGCTCCGGACATGGACGATATCGACGACGTTCCCGCCCCGAGCGGACCGGTGGTGTCGCGTCTCGGCGATCTCTGGACATTCGCCGGTGGCGGCAAGCTGCTTTGTGGCAACGCGCGGGAGGCGGCAAGCTACCGCACGCTGCTTGGCGCGGGATGCGCCGAGATGGTGCTGACCGACCCGCCCTACGGCTGCAAGGTGAAGGGCCACGTCAGCCGCCGCCATCGTGAGTTCATCGAAGGATCCGGGATGAACGAGGCCGAGAGCCTCGTCTTCTTCCAAAGCTCCTTCGAGGCGATGACGCCTCACCTCATCGATGGCGCCATCCTTGACGTGTTCATCGACCACGCCGGCATGTTTCCGCTGATGCAGGCTGTGCGCAACGTTGGCCTCCAACAGAAAGCGCTGGTCGTCTGGGACAAGGGTGCGGGCGGGATGGGCTCGCTTTACCGGCAGCAGACGGAGTTCGTGCTTGTGACTAAGTGGGGCAGCGCGCCGCACATCAACAACGTCGAGCTCGGCAAGAACGGCCGCAACCGAACCACGCTCTGGTCGGCACCGGGCCTGGCGCAGTTCGGCAAGGATCGCAAGGAGGCGCTTGCCGGTCATCCCACGTGCAAGCCGGTCGGGCTGCTCTTTGACGCCCTGCTCGATACATCGCGGCCAGGCGGGATCGTGCTCGACCCGTTCGCTGGTTCAGGCTCGACGCTGCTGGCGGCGCAGAGGGCGCGGAGGCTCGGGCGGGCCATCGAGCTCGACCCCGCCTACGTCGACGTGGCGGTCAGGCGCATGGAGAAGCTGACCGGGCAGCCCGCTCGCCATGCGAAGACGGGGCTGACCTTTGCCGAGACGGCGGCGCAACGTGCTGCCGGGCTGGCAGTGGGCGTGAGCCACGCCGCCCAGGCGCAAGCGTGAGGGCGGTGCGATGTCCAAGCGCAGGAGCGATCCCCCCGACCAGCCTGAGGCGGATCGGTCTGTTGTAGCCGGGCAGAGCGGCGAGGCGGTCGGGCGCACAGCCCGTGGCTGCTTCGCACCAGGCCAGACTGGCAATCGCAGGGGACGGCCGCGCAAGGGACCGCGTGAGCCAGCACCAGCGATGGTGGACCTTCTCTTCCGCCTGCTGGAGGAAAAAGTACCAGGCGGTGCCGCGGGACCCAAGTCGATCAGCATGGCAGAACTCCTGCTCCGCACCCTGTTGGTTAAGGGATGCAACGATGCTCAGGTCGCCCTCGCTCTTCTTAGGTTTGCCAGCGCGTCCGCATGGACCGCGAAGGCCGAGGATGAGCCGCAGGACGAATGCGACACCGACGACGAGGCGTTGCGGCGCTATGTCGATCGTCAATCAAAGCGCGCGGCGAGATCTGTAGAGAACGCCGCGGAGGCGAGTGACGATGAGGATGAAGCGGGGGGCTCATGACGAGCCTCCCCGCCCGCGTCCTGCGCGCCGCTTCCCGCACCGACCTGCAGACCTTCGTGGAGCGCGTGTTCGCCAGCCTGGAGCCCAGCACGCCTTTTCTACCGAACTGGCACTACGAGCACATCTGCTGGGCCCTGGAGCGAGTACGCCGTGGCACGCTGCGGCGGCTGATCATCAACGTGCCGCCGCGCTCCGGCAAGTCGCTCATAGCAAGCGTGGCATGGCCGCTTTTCCTGCTGGGGCACGATCCCAGCCGACGCGTGATTTGCGTCTCGCATACCGAAGATCTGGCGCGCAAGTTCGCGGTCGATCGCCGCTACGTCGCCCAGCAGCCCTGGTACGAGGACGTCTTCCCGGCCATGCAGCTTCTCAGCCCCAAACCGCGCGATCTCGAACTGATCACGACGGCGCGCGGCAGCTGCCTCGCGACCGGCGTTGGCGGCGGCATCCTGGGCCGCGGCGCCGACGTAATCGTGGTCGACGATCCCATCAAAGCGCTCGACGCCTTGTCCAAGGCGGAACGACGTCGCGTGGCGGAGTTCTACGACAACACGCTGATTACCCGCCTCAACGACAAGCGGACCGGCGCCGTCGTTCTCATCATGCAGCGCCTGCACCAGGACGACCTCGCCGGTCACGTCCTCGAGCGGGACGACTGGGAGGTCGTGTCGCTGCCCGCCATCGCCATGGAAGACAGCGTGTACGCGCTCAGCGACGCGCCCGGTGATGTCCACCATCGCGCCATCGGTGATATTCTTCACGAGGAACGTGAGCCGCTCATCGTTCTCGAGCAGGTTCGGCGTTCACAGGGCAGCCTGACCTACGAGGCGCAGTATCAGCAGCAGCCCGTACCAGCCGGCGGCAACGTCATCCAGCGCAGCTGGCTGCGCTTCTACGATGACGCTCCGCAGCAGATCGAACGCACAATCGTGTCTTGGGACACGGCAAGTACGCTTGGCGAAAATAACGACCTCTCCGTGGGCACGGTGTGGGGCGCGGTCGGCTTCGACTACTATCTGCTCGATGTTGTCCGCGGGCGCTGGGAGGTGCCCGACTTGCGCCGCGAGATTATGAACCTAACCCATCACTGGGAGGCGGACGCGACGGTGATCGAAGACACCGAGCTTGGCCGCGCCCTTCTGCACGACCTGCGGCGCACGGAGGCGATCCGACCCGTGCTGCAGCGCCCACACTACGACAAGGAAGCGCGGCTGCTGGCCCAGAGCGCCCGCTTCGAGACCGGGCAGGTGCACCTGCCGCGCGAGGCCCCCTGGCTGCCTGTGTACATGGACGAGCTGCTCGCTTTTCCGCATGCCAGCCACGACGACCAGGTCGACTCGACCTCGCAGGCGCTGCTCTGGCTGACTGCACGCAGGCCCCTCGATCAGCCTACGCCACGGCGCAACATCGCGCGGCGTCCATCGCGAATGAGGCAGGCATAAGCTGCCGTCGCGCCAATCGCCGTCCTGTACGCATCGATTTGCGCACAGCGTCGAGGAAGGTGGCGCTTGCGTTCTCGAAGAGGTGCCAGCGATCGGCGACCTGGAGGGCGTGAGGCAGCGACTTTGCGGCCGCCCCCCGTATCCGCCGCCACGATCCCGCGACACGATCTCGATCTCTGGGTGGTCGCCGAGCCAAGCCTTGATGGTCGCTCTCTCGCGATAGGGCGCGGTTGACTATGACTCCGGGGGATGGGGTGTCGCGACATCGACCGGCGTCCCTGCCGCTTAGAAATACCGGGCGGCCAGATGGCCGGCGCCGGGTTCCGGACGATAGGGTCCGGCGCCTTCGACTTGATCGATGACCGCCATGGCGAGGCGCGCGGTGACGCTCGGATGCAACTCTCCACCATCCGGATCGACGATGCGGACCCCGACCGGCCAACTCCATCCCCCGGTCGCCCATCTCAGCCACCGCGGCACCTTCGCTTCGATGGCGTCGTGCATCGCGACCATCACATAGCGATGTAGAACGAGATGATTGCGACCGTGGAGAAGGAAGCGTCGACGCCGCATCAGGACGATCGCCGGCTCACGGTCGCGGCCGAGCCTGAGCGCGTCCGCAAGATCATCCACGTCGACATGGACGCCTTTTCGCCTCCGTGGAGCAGCGCGACGATCCCGCTCTGCGGGGTCGACCGGTAGCGGTCGGAGGCTCCCGCGAGCGCGGCGTCGTCGCCGCGGCGAGCTACGAAGCCCGCGTCTTCGGCGTGCGGTCGGCGATGCCTTCGGTGGCGGCAAGGCGGAAGTGCCCGGACCTCGTTTTCGTCAAGCCGCGATTCGAGGTCTACAAGGCCGTGTCGGCGCAGATCCGCGCCATCTTCGCCGAGCATACCGCGATCATCGAGCCGCTCTCACTCGACGAGGCTTACCTCGACGTCACCGAGAACCTGCAGGGCATCGCGCTTGCCACGACATTGCCAAGGCGATCAGGCTGAGGATACGCGAGGAGACGGGTCTCACCGCCTCGCCGGCTTCTCCTACAACAAGTTCCTCGCCAAGTTCGCCTCGGACCAGCGCAAGCCCGACGGGCTCTTCGTGATACCTCCACACATGGGTCCAGCCTTCGTGGAGGGACTGCCGATCGGCCGCTTCCACGGCGTCGGTCCTGCGACGGAGGCGAAGATGCTGCGTCTCGGCATCGCCACCGGCACCCACCTGCGCGAGAGGTCTCAGGCCTTCCTGCAGGAGCATTTCGCAAAGCGGGAGCGTACTACTTCGGGATCGCCAGGGGCATCGACCATCGCCCTGTTCGTGCGAACCGCATCCGCAAGTCAGTCGGTGCCGAAAATACCTTCGCAGAGGACCTCGTCGCGTCCCGCACGCGGACCTCTGCTATCGGTGGCCCGCTGCATCGTCGACCGGCACGTGCTGCACCTCATCAAGATGTGGCTAGCGGCACCGGTCGAGGAACGGGATGGCGACGGGACCCGGCGCATGAGCGGTGGCAAGAGCAACAAGCGCGGCACTCCGCAAAGGCGGCGTCGTGAGCCCATTGCTCGCCAACCTCTACATGAACCGGTTCCTGAAGCATTGGCGGCAAAGCGGCCGAGGCGAAGCGTTCCAGGCCGAGATCGTCTCCTATGCCGATGACTTCGTCATCCTCTGTCGCGGACACACGCGGCCGAGGCGCTGGCGTGGACGCGGTCGGTGATGACGAGGCTCGGGTTGTCACTCAACGAGGCCAAGACCTCGGTGAAGGATGCCCGGACGGAGCACTTCGACTTTCTCGGCTACACGTTCGGGCCGCATCGCTTCCGCAAGGACGGCCATTGGTATCTGGGCGCGAGCCCGTCCAAGAAGAGCGTCCAGCGATTGAAGACGAAGGTGGGTGACCTGCTGGTGCCCGGCAACAAGGGATCGTGGCTCGAGGTCCGCGATCATCTCAACAGGCTTCTGCGGGGATGGTCCGGCTACTTCGGGTACAGGACCCGCCTGACGGCCTATCGGGCTATCGAACACCACGTCTACGAGCGCGTGCGCAACTTCCTCGTCAAGCGGCACAAGGTGCAAGGGGGCGGCACGCGCAGGTTCTCCCACGATGTCGTGTCCGGAGACAAGGGCGTGCTGCGTCTAAGACGCGTGCATCTTGGACCGTCGCCGCGTGTCTTGCGGTGAAGCTGGTCGGAAAGCCGGATGCGGGAAATCCGCACGTCCGGTTTGATGAGCGGGGAGGGGAAACGGAGCGAGCAGATCAAGCTACGCCACCGCGCCTCTCCTCGACTCTACCGGGGCCGGTGCATGACAGGCTGACGGGCGTAGCTCAAGCGTTTGATGTTGCGTAGGTTTGGGTGTCGAGACCAACCATTCGCGCATCGAACACCGGCCACGCCCGCCATGACCAACGATACGATCCTCCCGTTCGCGTTTCCAGCCGTCCGGGGCCGGAAGATCACAGCCGATTTCGATGGCGGGCGGCTCACTTCGGACGGCGGTGTGATGCTGCTCGCCATGGCCGAGCGACGGCTCGGCATCGCCGCACGTCTTGCCCATCTTGTGCCCGATCGCCACGATATACCTACACTCGTCCTTGGACTATTCACCATATGGCCATTGGCCCGAAGGCCACTGGTTGGCGGTCCAGCTAAGTGGCTTACGTGGCGGCATCTTTTGTAACAAGGATGCTGCTGTTCATTACGTGCGGGACGAAACGCACAGATGCGACGGCGCGCTCCATTTTGTCGCCGAGCCGCTCAAGCTATTAACTTCGGAGCATCCGGCTTGACCATTGCCGAGAAGCTCGGCTGCGGCTCGATCGCAACTTCAGGCAAAAACGACGTGTGGTCGAAGCAGTCTCCGTGCAGGCCGAGACAGCCACTCGCGCCAAGTTGCTTCGGATGTCGCGCGAGCGAGATTGTCTCGACGAAAGACGCTCGCGAAAACTACCGCAGGCCGGGATAAATCGCCGCAATTAGGATCATGTCAGCGCAGCGTGGAGGGCGCTAGCGTCTTTGGCCTTCCGCGACGCCGCAAGAGTTGCGGCGTCGCGGAGCCGGCGGACTACACAGCCGAGGACGTCGTTGCCTGCTGGGCCTGCTGCCGGCAAGAGGATGAGGCACACGATGTCAACCGGCCGGTCGTCGATGGCGTCGAAGGCGATTGCGCCACGTAGCGTTGTTATCGAGATATATGGCTTGCTGATGCCAGCGATCCGAGCATGCGGCAGGGCGATGCCATTGCCGAGGCCCGTTGAGCCAAGCTCCTCCCTGTGGCGGAGGGCCTCGACGATATTCGCTGGTGGGATGTCGAGCGCGTGCGCCGCTCGGCTTGCGAGATCTACGAGGCAGGCGTCCTTATCGGCATAGCGCCTGCCGACGCCGCATTGATTGGGCCGGAGAATGTCCGCGAGAATCATGTGATTGGCGTTCCTCAATCGGTCGGACGAAGGCGATAGCCGACACCGACGATAGTCTCGATTATGGAATTGCGAGTGGATCTCGACTCTATTTTACGACGCAGCTGTCTCACGTAGGCGTGCAGATGCTGACGACGAGTGTCGACGGTCCAGAGTTGCTGAAGAATGAACTTGAAGGAAAGCGCCTCTCCCGCATGTTGTATGAACAAACGTAAAAGCTCATATTCCTTCGGAGAGAGTTCGACGACCGTGCCGTCGGCTACCACGGTCCGTCGCACAAGATCTACAGTCAGACCATCTCTGGTGAAGGTCGACCTTTCGCCGCGCGCCTGCAACGCATGGCGCAGTGCGGTGCGGATTCGAGCCATGAGCTCGTTCATTCCGAATGGCTTCACGACGTAATCATCGGCACCGAGATCGAGGGCCTTGACCTTGTCATCCTCGTTGCCGCGACCCGAGAGGATGATAACGGGCTGTGCGTCGCCACGCCCGCGCATGATGCGCAAGACCTCGAAGCCTTCGAGGTCTTGTAGATCTATATCGAGGATCACGAGATCCGGTCCAAACGCGAGAGCCTCGAGGCCCTGCTCGCCATTCGGAGCATCAACCACCTCGTAGCCGTGTTTTTTCAGCCCGAGGCGAAGAAGCCTACGGATTGGAGGTTCGTCGTCTATGACGAGGATGCGGACAGCTAGCGCGTTCCCGCGGCTTGTTGTTAGCTGCTCCATTTTAGTCATTCCGGAGCACGAAGGCGGTACCCAACGCCAGTTTCGGTCGCGATGTAAGTCGGCCGGCCGGGTTTCTCGATCTTCAACCGCAGTTGGCGTATGTACACACGTAAATATTGAGGATCAGTCGTTGGGCCCCAAACTTCCTTGAGCAATAAGGCGTGGGTAAGCACTTTCCCGGCGTGTTGCACGAGCAAGCGGAGCAACTCGTATTCCTTTGGCGAGAACTTGGCGTCGACGCCATCGACCTTGACGACCCGTCGGATCAGATCGACGCTCAACCCGTCGACCGTGAAGACGGGCTTCTCGCCCTGGGTTTGCAACTTGTGCCGCAACGCCGCACGGACGCGCGCAAGCAGCTCGTTGACGCCGAAAGGCTTAGTCACGTAATCGTCCGCACCCAGATCGAAAGCCTTGACCTTACCGGCCTCGTCGTCGCGGCTTGAAAGGATAACGACAGGCAGGGCGCTACCCGCCTCGCGCAGTATCCGGAGCACATCCAGGCCCGATATGTCCGGCAAGCCAAGGTCGAGGATCATCAGGTCGGGCTTCCTCGCAAGCCCGTCGAGGGCGGCCTGACCTGAAATCGCTTCCATTACCTCGTAACCCTGCGAACCAAGGCCTGTACGCAGAAGCTTGCGGATCGGAGGCTCGTCGTCGACGACGAGAATGCGGACGGCGATAGCGCTCACGCGGCTGTATCCAGAGGCTCGCCGGCGGCGGGTATAGGCAGGCGAAGCGTGAAAACCGCGCCTTTCCGGTCCGAACGATTGCCTGCGGTGATCTTTCCGCCCATTGCTTCGACGAAACCGCGCGAAATAGCGAGGCCGAGGCCAGTGCCGGCTCGAACGCGGTCACCTTTGCGGGCGCGGTAGAATTTTTCAAAAATCCTTTCGGCATCCTCGTCGGACAAGCCGTCGCCTTCGTCGAGGATTTGCAGACACACAAAGCCGTTATCTTGCCAGGTCTGGATCGAGATCGTCGTTTGCTCGGCCGCGTATTTTGCCGCGTTATCAAGCAGATTGAAGAGCACCTGCTCGAACAAAACCGCGTCGAGGCTCAGCATCGGTATATCTTCAGCGAGCCGCGACTTGACGGGATGCCGCGCAAGAATCGTGGAGGCGCGTTTCAGGGCAGCGACAACGAGTTCGCCCAGGTCGACGAGCGCGAAACGGGGCGTAACGGCGCCAGATTCAAGCTTGGTCATGTCAAGAAGATTGGCGATGAAACGATTCAGCCGCTCGGATTCATCGACGATTGTGCCGACGAGGCCACGTTTGTCCAAGTCGTCGAGCGCCGGGGCGAGGTCGCGCAACGTCGTCGCCGCGCCGAGGATCGAGGCAAGCGGCGTCCGCAAATCATGCGAGATCGAAGTCAGCAGCGAAGACCTGAGTCTGTCGGTCTCAACCACACGCTTGGCGTCATCAAGTTCCTCGACGAGCTTGACGCGCTCGATCGCCAGCGCGCCCTGATCGACGAGCGCTTCGAGCAGGCGGCGCTGCTCTGGCGTCAACAGCGCGCCGGCCTTGTCCGAGGCGAGACCGACAACGCCGATGGGGCCGCGACCGGTCCGCATCGGTGTGAACAAGCGGTTGCCGCCTGGCAACGTATCCGCGCCTCGTCCCGCGGGCCGATTATTGACCCAAGCCCATTGAGCGGCTGCGAGATCGGCGGCTTCCAGCTCGTCCTCCGGGGGGTAGCCGGCTTTCAGCGTCAGATGACCATCCTCCGGCAGCAGCAGAACGACCCGAACCGTCAGCATCGAGGCCATTTGATAAGCTGTGGCCCACAGGACGTCGTCGACGCTCAGGCAAGAGGCGAGCTTGCGCGAGAAGCTGTAGAGAGCTTCGGTCACGCGCGCTCGGGCTTGCGCGACCTTAGCCTGGCTGCGCGTGCGGGCGGCAAGGTTTGAGACGAGCACCGCGACGAGGGTGAAAAAGAACAGGGCTGCGACGTTTGCGGGATCAGCGACCGTGAAGGTGTAGAGCGGTGGCAGGAAGAAGAAGTTGTAGGCGAGGGTCGCCAGAATGACCGCGAACAGCGAGGGATAGAGTCCCAAAGTCACGGCGACGCAGACGATGGCGGTCAGGAATACAAGGTCGACGTTCTCGACACCAAAAATAGGCTTGAGGACTTCGCAGAGGCCGAGGGCGCCGACCACCGCGACGAGAGACGTGGCATAGGGTGACAGCGCTACCTTTTCGCGTTCTGTCGATCGTGTTGCGTCGCCTTTCGGGTGCTCGCCTTCGACGCCGGCGATGACGTTGACACTGATGTTGCCGGCGTGACTGACAAGGTCGTGAACCAGCGAGCCATTGATGATCTCGAACCAGCGCGAGCGCTTGGTCTTGCCGACGACGATTTGTGTTACGTTGTTGGCCCGCGCGTACTCTATGATGTCTTCGCTCGTACGTCGCCCACCGCTTGGTATGGTCACTGGCTCGGCGCCGAGACGCTCGGCGAGACGCATCGTCTCTGCGATCCCGTCGCGTTGTGCCTCGCTGAGTTGCAGGCTGCGGCCGCTTTCCACGTTGACCGCGAACCAGGTGGCGTGGAGCCGATCCGCGACGCGTTTGGCGAAGCGAACGAGGCTCGGAGCTCGCGGATCTTCGCTGACACAGACAAGGATGCGCTCGCCCGCGGCCCAGGGCCCCGGGATCGCGTGAGACTTCATGTGGGTAAGCAGCTGTTCGTCCACGCGCTGCGCGGTACGTCGCAATGTCAGCTCGCGAAGCGCCGTCAGATTACCCGGCGAGAAGAAGTTCCTGAGAGCACGCTCGGCCTGTTTCGGCAGATAGACTTTGCCTTCGCGCATGCGCTGGATAAGGTCGTCGGGCGCTATGTCGATCGCCTCGATGTCGTCGGCTTGGTCGAGAATGCTATCTGGTACCGTCTCCCGCACGTGCACGCGGGTGATCTGCGCGATCACAGTGTTGAGGCTCTCAACATGTTGAATGTTCATCGTCGTATAGACGTTGATGCCAGCGCCTAGCAGCTCTTCGATGTCGAGATAACGTTTGGGGTGACGACTTTCCGGCGCGTTGGTATGCGCGAGTTCGTCGACCAAGACGAGCGATGGCCGTCGGCTGAGCACCGCGTCGAGATCCATTTCGTTTAGACGGCGGCCCTTGTAGTCGATCGTTCGTCGCGGAATGACCTCCAGGCCTCTTATCAGAGCCTCGGTTTCCGCACGGCCGTGGCTCTCGACGATGCCGACGACGACATCGACACCTTCTCGTCGCTTGGCTTGCGCAGCGACGAGCATCTCGTAGGTCTTCCCGACGCCTGGAGCGGCGCCGAGAAAGATCTTTAGCCGCCCTGTTCGTTGCCCATATTTAGGCGATGCTACCGGCAGCGATCCGGGAGATAATATGGAATCCACCGCAATGGTCATGCAGGCTCCTCCAATCAAGACTTCGGCAAAGCGTCCAAGGCCATGTTGAGCTGTAGAACGTTGACCTTAGGCTCGCCAAAAAGGCCGAGCGCCATGCCCTCCGTTTGGCTCGCCACGAGATCACGTAACTTGTCAGCAGGGAGTTGACGAGCCTTGGCGACGCGCGGCACCTGGAACAGGGCACCCTCGGGTGTGATGTCGGGATCGAGGCCGGACCCTGAAGTCGTCACGAGGTCCTGGGGAACAGGGACGTCGGGGTTCTCGGCCTTTAGCTTGTCGGTATCTCCCTTGATGCGGTCGATGAGAGCCTTGTTGGTTGGACCCAGATTGGAACCGCCGGAATTCTGCGCGTTATAGGGCGCCGGGACGGTCTTGTTGGCATCCTTCGGATCGGGCGCGGTGGTCGCCGACGGGCGGGGATGGAAGTACTTGTCGCTGGTGAAACCTTGCGCGATCAGAGATGAGCCGACCACTTTGCCGTCGACCGTCAGAAGGCTGCCTTCGGCTTGACGCGGGAAAAGCACCGCGGCGATCCCGGTTATCGCAAAGGGGTAAACTAGGCCGGTCACAAGCGTCAGCAGGACGACGACAACAAGGGCGGGGCGGAGTTGATTCAGCATGGCTTAAGTTCCTCTATTGGTCAAAGTGCCTTGATCGTCAGACGAGGTTCAAGGTCGAGACGATGATGTCGATGGCCTTGATGCCAATGAATGGCAGTAGGATCCCTCCCAAACCGTAGACAAGAAGATTGCGCCGCAGCAGGGCTGCGGCACCGACGGCGCGGTATTTGACCCCCTTCAGGGCCAGCGGGATTAAAGCGACGATGATCAGCGCGTTGAAGATGATCGCCGACAGGATCGCGCTTTCGGGCGAATGCAGCCGCATCACGTTGAGCGCTTGCAGCTGAGGATAGAAGGCGAGGAACATCGCCGGTATGATCGCGAAGTATTTTGCGACGTCGTTGGCGATTGAGAAGGTCGTCAGCGCACCGCGCGTCATCAAGAGCTGCTTACCGATCTCGACGATCTCGATCAGCTTTGTTGGATCGCTATCGAGGTCGACCATATTGCCAGCTTCGCGAGCAGCCACCGTGCCGGTATTCATCGCCACGCCAACGTCCGCCTGCGCGAGGGCCGGAGCATCGTTGGTGCCGTCGCCGCACATGGCAACGAGCTTACCCTTCGCCTGCTCGTCGCGAATGAGTTGCAGTTTATCTTCCGGCGTCGCCTGAGCCAGGAAGTCGTCGACGCCCGCTTCGGCGGCGATCGCGGCGGCAGTCATCGGATTATCGCCGGTGATCATCACCGTCCGGATGCCCATGCGGCGCAACTCGACGAAACGCTCGCGGATGCCGCCCTTGACGATATCCTTCAGGTGGATGACGCCGAGCAGCCGCCCATCGCGGGCCACCGCGAGCGGCGTGCCGCCGGACTTGGCGATCTCCTCGGAGATCGCCTGGACCTCGCGGGTCGCGGCGGGACTGGTTCTGTCCGCGACCATTACGCCACTCGGCGCGCCGTCGCCAGGCGTCGCGTTTACGTGAGCGAGGATCGAGTCGACCGCGCCCTTGCGGATCGAGAGGCCGTCGCCATCGACGCCGCTCATGCGCGACTGCGCCGTGAACGGGACGAAGGCGACATTCAGGCTCGCCATGTCGCGCTCGCGGATGCCGTACTTCTCCTTGGCGAGGACCACAACGGATCGGCCTTCCGGCGTCTCGTCGGCAAGCGAAGCAAGCTGTGCTGCATCAGCCAAATCCCTGTCGCTGACGCCGGTGACCGGTCGGAAGGCGGTAGCCTGTCTGTTGCCGAGTGTGATCGTACCGGTCTTATCAAGCAACAGCGTGTCGACGTCGCCGGCCGCCTCGACGGCACGACCCGACATGGCGAGTACGTTGAAGCGCACCAGACGATCCATGCCCGCGATGCCAATGGCCGACAAAAGGGCTCCGATGGTGGTTGGAATCAGCGTGACGAAAAGTGCGACGATGACCAGGACTGATATGTGACCACCAGCGTAGGAGACGAAGCTTGGGATCGTCGCCGTGGCAAACACGAAGATGATGGTCATGCCGGCGAGAAGGATATTCAGCGCGATCTCGTTCGGCGTCTTCTGGCGTGAGGCGCCCTCGACGAGGGCAATCATGCGGTCGATGAAGGTCGAACCGGCCGCCGCGGTGATGCGGACGCGTATCCAGTCGGAGAGCACTTGCGTACCACCGGTGACGGCCGAGCGGTCGCCGCCAGACTCGCGGATCACCGGCGCAGACTCGCCGGTGATCGCCGCCTCGTTTATCGACGCAATGCCTTCGATGACTTCGCCATCGGACGGAATGATATCGCCCGCCTCGACGAGGACGATGTCGTTTACCTTCAGATCGGTCCCCGCCACCATCTCGTATTTGGCGCGATCCCTACCCTTGAGGAGCTTGGCCTGGGTCTCCGTCCGCGTCTTGCGTAGGCTGTCGGCCTGGGCTTTGCCGCGGCCCTCGGCCACCGCCTCCGCGAAGTTTGCGAAGAGGACGGTGAACCAGAGCCAAAGAATGATCTGGCCGGAGAAGGCAAGATGGCCAACACCGGTCACGACGTCACGCAAAAACAGCACGGTGACGAGCGCCGCGACGATTTCGACGACAAACATGACCGGGCTCTTATACAGGACGCGCGGATTGAGCTTTTGGAACGCGCCACCAACGGCGGGGACAAGGAGGGCCGGATCGAAGATAGATGAGGATTGACGAGCCATGGAGACGACCTTTTTTACGCTGAAGGGAGGGGGCGAGGAGCTGCCTTAGCTTCCTGCGAAGGTTTGGCCCGCGATGGTCGCGAGATGCTCAACGATCGGCCCGAGCGCGAGCGCCGGGAAGAAGGTGAGGCCACCGACGATCAGAATCACGCCGATGACAAGGCCGACAAACAGAGGTCCCGTGGTTGGAAACGTCCCCGTCGAAGCTGGCACTGTCTTTTTCGCGGCGAGCGAGCCGGCGATCGCCATTGCCGGGATGATGACGAAGAACCGCCCGAACAGCATGCCGATGGCAAGCGTAACATTGTAGAACATCGTGTTGCCGGACAGCCCGGCGAACGCGGAGCCGTTGTTCGCCGCCGCGGAGGTATAGGCATAGAGCACTTCCGAGAAGCCGTGCGGCCCCGGATTGTTCATGGCCGCCACCGCGGAGGGCACTCCCAGCGCGACCGCGGTTCCGCCGAGCATCGCTAGCGGCAGAATGAGGATGGCGAGCATTGCCATCTTTACTTCCTTCGCCTCGATCTTCTTGCCGAGATATTCTGGTGTGCGCCCAACCATCAGGCCGGCCACGAAGATCGCGACGATGATGAACACGAGCATGCCGTAAAGGCCCGAGCCGACGCCGCCGAAGATGATCTCGCCGAGCTGCATGTTGATGAGAGGGATCATGCCGCCAATTGCTGTGAAGCTATCGTGCATCGCATTGACCGCGCCGCAGGAAGCGTCGGTGGTGACGGTCGCAAAGAGCGCCGCTCCAGCCATGCCGAAACGCAGCTCCTTACCTTCCCAATTACCACCCTCGATGCCGAGCGCGTGGATGAGCGGATTGCCGGCCGCCTCGGCTGCATAGAGGACAGTCAAGCCGGCGAGGAACAAAGATCCCATCACGGCGAAGATCGCCCAGCCCTGGCGTTGATTGCCGACCATGCGCCCGAAGACGTTGGTGAGCGCGGCGCCGAGCGCAAAGATCGAGACCATCTGCACGAAATTCGAGAGGGCGGTCGGGTTCTCGAACGGATGGGTGGCATTGGCATTGAAGAACCCACCGCCGTTCGTGCCGAACATCTTGATAGCAATTTGGCTGGCGACGGGTCCAACCGCGATCGTTTGCTTTGCACCTTCAAGCGTATTTGCGTCGACATAGGCGCCGAGCGTTTGCGGAATGCCTTCCCATACGAGAAACAACGCGTAGATCACGCAGATCGGCAGAAGAACGTAGAGGGTGCAGCGCGTGACGTCGACCCAGAAGCTCCCGACCGTGCGTATCGATGCGCGCGAGAAACCGCGGATGACAGCAATCGCGATAGCGATGCCAGCCGCAGCCGACAGGAAGTTCTGGTGTGTCAGGCCGAGCATCTGAGTAAGATACGATAGCGTCGATTCACCCCCGTAGTTCTGCCAGTTCGTGTTGGTGATGAAGCTTGCCGCGGTGTTAAAGGCGAGGCCTTGTTCTACCGCGCCTTGGCCGGCGGGGTTGAGCGGCAGCAGTCCTTGCAAGCGCAGGAGCGCGTACATGATGACGAATCCACCAATATGGAACAGCATGATGGCGAGCGTGTAGGAGAGCCAATGTTGCTCCTGCTTTTCGTCGATGCCCGCCAGCGCGTAGAGCCCACGCTCGACGGGGCGAAGCACTGGCGAAAACAGCGTTTGCCCGCCACTGAAGACGCGAGTCATGTAGCTGCCGAGAGGCTTCGTAATTAGGATGATCACCGCGCAGAAGACGATGATCTGAGCCCACCCAATGAAGGTCATATTCGGTCCTTAGAAAAGCTCGGCGCGGATCAGCGCGAAGGTGAGATAGATGAGGATGCCAGCGGTTACGATGGCGCCGAGCGCATAGTCAAAGGTCATGGGTTGCTCCTTGCTAGAGACGGCTACAGCCCTCGGCGTAAGCCGAGGCGATGAGGAAAAAGGCGATACCCGCCACGATGAAAGTTATGTCGAGCATTGCGGATCCTCTCGAAACCACGGAAGCGAGGAGAGTCCTCGCCTACCGCAAATCATCACCGACAAGGGCGTGTGGTTGCGAGTGGAAAGCCAGGGATTCCGCATAGGATTCTCGTGGGGGTCAGGCATGTCCTTGGCCACGACAGGCACTGAGCGACCGATGCTTTGAACGGGTTTTCAAAGAACAAGTCGCATCGTGTTGCTGCAATCCAACCTCGTTTTACCTGTTCGCAACAGGAACTCGGATACAACACATTCCAGCACATCCACTCAGCTCACCGAATTAGACAGGCGATTTGGTTTTGTCGCGTACCATCCCGGATTTGCTG
Organism: uncultured Lichenihabitans sp.; assembly: GCA_965214415.1. Lineage (GTDB taxonomy): Bacteria > Pseudomonadota > Alphaproteobacteria > Rhizobiales > Beijerinckiaceae > RH-AL1. The sequence continues at coordinate 2,098,333 of CBDCBQ010000003.1, read as the reverse complement.
GTATAAACGCCATTTTGCGACTAGATAAGTGTAGGGGTCCCTTTTTATGCGGAAATGACTATGCGATCGCTTCGGCTACAGCAGGAAACGACTACGGACCGAGTTGTTAAGACAACTTTTAAATTCGTCACATCCGTGGGGGAGTTTGATATCTCGATCGACCTGGATGATCACGGCGCGATCAGTGTAAATGAACGCGAGGCGCTTCTAGCGTTGCAGAATGCCTTGGAAGAAGCATCGGGCCTGCTTCGTGCGCACCTGAGCTAGCTAGATCAGGCTCCTGGTCAAGACGCTGGCGGCGATGAAGCGCGTTCGCAAGCTGTCCGCGGGCGAGGGCATCTTCTCAAGGCTCACTCGGCAGAGCCTGAAGCGGAGCGTCTTTGGTTCGCAAAGACATATACATGCCGTGCGTCGAGCTAGACGCGCGCGACATCCTGGTGGCCCAGTTCGATTGAAGCAACCGCAGCCTTTTTCGTCGAGACGGACGTAGTGACGCTCAACGCCTCGCGGATCTTGTCCGATCAGACATATGTCGCCTAGCTGTCGAGCTATGAAGGTTGTTCACCCGGGGCTTGGGTGAGAGGCTGGGGTAGCGATGCCAACCAGCCTGACCGGAGCGCTCGGATGAACAGCCATCAGAATGCCCGCACTACTGTCCTCGGTTGAGCCCTTCTTGTGAACAGGATTCTCGCTGAGGGCTGGCGCGTGGCCGATGCCGCGCAGGCCGCCGGATCAGCAAGAGGACGGCCTACAAGTGGCTGGCACGGTTCAGGGCGGGCGGCGAGCGGATGCTTCGCGGCAGGAGTTCGGCGCCGGCCCGGCCGAAAGGTCGCGTCGCGTCGGCCGTGCGCGCCGCGATCGGAGCGCTGCGACGGACCCGCCTGAGCGTTCAGGCCATCGCCGACCGCCTGGCTCTGCCGCGCTCCACGGTCGGCGCCGTGTTGCGCAATCTCGGCCTCGGTCGCCTGAGCGCGCTCGAGACCAAGCCGCCGATCATCCGCTATCAGCGCGAGAGGCCCGGCGAACTCGTCCACATCGACAGCAAGAAGCTCCGCCGCATCGAGGGCGTCGGCCATCGCAACACCGGCAACCGGCGCGACGGCAAGCGCGGCATCGGCTGGGAAGCCTTGCATGTAACTAAATACATCTGGATTAGTGCCGTCCGCGGTCGCGATTCGCGTCCGGAGTTGTTCGGAGGCCCACGAGAATACTATACGGCGCCGACCCGCCACATCTCGACACCACACGTGCCGGAGGCGCTATTTCGCCTGCGTCCGGGAGCAAGCCCGGAGGACCTGAGCCGTGAGCGCAACATTGAACGAACAATCCCCATTGTCGCCGTGGGGCGATCAACCACCGCATGAGAAGCTTCGCGGGATCCGTCGCCAGGACCGCGGATTTGTCCTCGCGGCAGCCGTATCAACCATGATCGCCGCGATAGGTTTTGCGTCCTTCTATATCGTCAATCCTACGGAGCTCGCCTTCACGCGCACCTTCGGCCGCGTAAACCAAGAACAGACCGCGCCGGTGACCCCTGGCGTCCACTTCATGATGCCATTCGTCACAGCGGTTGACCGTATCCAGGTCAGCGTCGACACCGTCGCCCTGCCGCAGGACCTTCGCGTCCTCAGTCATGACGGGCAGGTGATCGAGCTAGGCGTTTCGCTGACGCGACGCATTCCCGCAGATGCGGTCTACAATCTCCTCTACAATACCGGCGGTGTGGGCAACGTTGATATAGATCGCAATATCTTTGCCATCATAGCAGATCGAACGCTGACGATCTTTGGCCGTGAGGACGTGCTCAACATCGCCTCTGAACGTGAACGCATCATCGGTCTTATGAAAGTGGCGATCGCCGGCGAACTGCTTCGCCTTTTTGGCGTAGAGCTCGTTGATCTACAAATTACCGGCTTTCGGTTCAGTCCTGAGTACGAACGAGCCGTCAACGAGAACACGCTGGCCAAAACCAACGCATACCGCGCCGAGCAGGTTTTGAAGCAAAAGCAGGTCGAGGCCTTGCAGGCCGTGGCCGAAGCCAAGGGTCGTTCCGACTCGGCGGTGCAGGCGGCACGCGGCGATAGCGAGAGCATGTTGCTCAGAGCTCAAGCTGCCGGCAAGGCCACGGAGATCCAGGCCGCCGCGGACTCGACTGCGATCAAGCTCCGGGTCGAAGCTGCAGGCGGCATCGACGGCTATGCGAAAATTATGACTGCCGACACGATGAAGCGATGGAATGGACAACCACCGCAGACGATGTTCGGCGGTGCAGCCTCGCCTGTCCCGTTTTTTCAGTTGCATTGACTGGGTGGCGTCGAGCCGACACCTGTGTGGCTCGGACGCTTCGCCACACCAAGAAAATGCAAGTCGCTCGCTATGGATGACTCAATGATGCTAAGCGAAGATCGAAAAGCTTGTTTTACGGCCGCTATCACTAGACCGCACGCCAACGACTCTCGCGATGTCTGGGAACGCCTCAACGATTTTGCTCAGCGCGGCGTTGAGGATCCCGCATTGTTGGCGCATCACGAACTGCAGCAAGTTTGCTTTGCCTTGTTGCTTCTAATAGCTTCGAACCAGAAGGAATAGCGTGCGCCACGACAGGTCGAGCATCCGCTCTGTTTGCTGGAGTTAATCGACCGTTTCGTCGACCTGAACGATCTGCGACCGGCACGACCTTCCGGTCCAGCCCCGAATTTGAACGTGCAGCCAACGAGAAATGCGCTGGTGAAGACGGACGCCTACCGCGCGCCGAGTGCATAAGCAGAGTTGGTCGAGGCGTTGCAGGCTTGCTCTTTGTGCGAAAGGCCGCGCCAGTACAGGATCCGTCCGGTTCTCAGCCGCATCCATCGAACCGGCGCGCCGCCACGGTCGATCAGACATGTTGTCCGCACGAGCCTCTTCAAACACCTGATGCGAAGCGCCGTCCGCTCGCCGGCCAGGCTCGCGATCAAGTAGGCCTGGCGTGCGCCATGCGCTGTCTCTCGCCACTTGGCTAGATCCTTTGGCGATGTGACGTGTAGAGCGGAACGACTCTGCCGCAAGGGACCGGCGGGAGGGCCTCGGAAGATCAGCATCAATGGACTATATCGCCGCCTTGCGGTCCTTCGTTCGGTCCGTCGACCTCGGCAGCTTCTCGAAGGCGGCGGCGGAAGCGGGCATCAAGGTCTCGACGGTTTCACGGCATGTCTCCGCTCTTGAAGACGATCTGGGAGCGGCGCTACTCAACCGGTCCACGCACAGGCTGCATCTCACCGAAATCGGACGCATGTTCCACGAACAGGCGGCCCGGATCGTCGCCGACGTAGACGGTGCGAGGGTGCTTGCGTCTTCCTTCAACGCCGTATCGCAGGGCTGCTTCAAGCTGACGGCGCCGACCGCGTTCGGCCGCCTGCATATCGTGCCGCACTTGGCGGCGTTCCTCCCGCAACATCCGGCGATCTCCATCGACGCTGCCCTGACCGACACCCACCTCGACATGATCGAGATGGGCCGGGACCTTGCGGTGCGCATCGGCTCGCTTCCGGATTCGGCCCTTATGGCGAGGAAACTCGCGAGCCACGAGCGGGTCCTCTGCGCCAGCCCGGCCTATGCCGCGTCCGAGACGATCTCAGGTCCGGGAGACCTCGCCAACCATGCCGCGCTGATCTTCGCGCTCCAACCCGGCAACGTATGGCATTTCCGTCATCGCGCCACCGGCCGACGGGTGGCGGTGAAGCTGGCCGGGCGGTTCCGGATCAACCATGCGGAGGCACTGCTGACAGCCGTCTTGAACGGACAGGGTTTCGCCCTCCTGCCGACCTGGCTCGTCTATGCATCGATCGCGAAGGGCGCCCTGGTGACGTTCCTTCCCGATTGGGAAGGCGGGATCGTTCCCGATTTCGATCAGTCAATATGGGTCGTTTATCCGCCGAAGAAGGTGGTCTCGCCCAAGGTCCGAGCCTTCATCGCTTTCTTCGAGTTCCGATACCGCAAGCCTGCCGCTTGGACGCGCTCTCGTGAGACGCTCGACGTTCCCCTTTGCGCAAAAGCGCTTTGCCGACGCGGGACTCACCGGCTTGACGCAACCAGATCATCCTCCATGAACGGCCGGCGCCCTGCAAGGACATCGCGGGATCGCTCGGTCGTGGGCTGAAGCTGCCGGTGAAGTCCATCACTCGAGACGAGGCGCCGGAATATTTTGGCTGGATGAGCGGCTTTGCCGATATGGACCTGTCCGCATCGAGCGCCTGGACCAGGAAGATGCTCGGCTTGAACCCGACCGGTCCCGGCCTGCTGGCTGATCTGGCAGCGTTGCGCTATCCGGCTGTCCCGTGAGACTGTCGCTGCCAAGTAAACCATTCGCCGTCACCATGACAATCGCGAGGGTGGCTGCATTTTAGCTCAGCAGCTGGCAGGCACTGGTCTGACGCGAGGCGAACATGCCGAGTTCGTGTCGCAGCCGCCACGCACCTCCTATGACATGCGCAGGTTCACACCCCCTTCCCTCGTGGGATATTGGATAAGGGTGTGGTCAGGCGGCACCGATTTGATTTGTCCGGTGTTTTGCCGTACATTTTGTTGAGGAGATCGTTTATGACCCAGTCAGACCAGACCCGCAGCGCCCGCGTCGAGGCGCGTATAAGCCCCGACGCTTTGACGGTGGTCAGAAGGGCGGCCGAGCTGCAGGGCCGCAGCATCAGCGATTTCATGGTGGCGGCGGCGCAGGACGCGGCGCATCGGGCGATCGAGGAAGCGCAAATCATTCGGCTATCGGTCGAGGATCAGCGCGCTTTTGCCGATGCCATACTCAACCCCCCTGCCCCCAGCGACGCCCTCGTCCGCGCGGCGGCGGCGCATCGGAGCCTGATCGGGGTCCGTTAGGCAGTGGCTCCCTTCCGGATAGAGGCGCTATCGACAGCACATGCGCGAGGGTCTTTCACTAGCGGCGCACCGGCCCTCGACCGTTATCTGGCCGAGCTGGCCTCCCAGGATGTAAAGCGCCGGATCAGTAACTGCTTCGTCGCCCTCGACGGAGCGGGCATCGTGTCGGGCTTTTACACCTTTGCGGCGACCAGCATTCCCCTGGCCGACTTGACGCCGGAAACATCGAAACGATTGCCACGCTATGCCCTGATGCCAGCCGGCTTGATCGGCCGACTCGCCGTCGACCAACGCTATCAAAGTCAGCGGCTGGGCAGCACCCTGATCATCGATGCGGTACGGCGCTCAGTCCAGTCCGATACCGCCATTTTCGCGCTGGTGGTGGACGCGAAGGACGCAGGAGCCCTCGCCTTTTATCGGCATCTCGGCTTTGTCCCTTTCGTCAGCCGGGACATGTCGCTGTATCTCCCGATCGCCACGGCCCTGAAAGCGATCGGCGCCTGACTCCAGTTGCGTGCGCGGCGTACCATGACGAGCACGTGCGCAATCTCCAGTCCAAGCGCATCCAAGTCGAGGAAATCTGGTCCTTCACCTACGCCAAGCAGAAGAACGTCGCTGGCGCCAAGGCCGCGCCGGATGGCGCTGGCGATACCTGGACCTGGACCGCGATCGATGCCGACACCAAACTCATCGCGACCTATTTCGTGGGAGGCCGGGATGGCGAGTGCGCCATGTGGTTCATCGACGATCTACGCACGCGCCTCGCCAATCGCGTCCAGCTCACGTCGGACGGGCACCGGGCTTACCTGGAGGCGGTCGAGGCGGCCTTTGGCGCCGACGTGGACTATGCGCAGCTCGTGAAGCTCTACGGTAACGCGCCGGACGCTTTCAAAGGCCGCTACAGCCAGGCCGAGTGCACCGGGGCGAAGAAGGGTGCCGATTGAAGGCGCGCCCCATCCCAAGCACATCAGCACGTCCTACAGCGAGCGCTCAAACCTCAGGATCCGCATGCACATGCGCCGGTTCACCGGCTGACGAACGCGTTCTCAAAGAAGGTCGAGAACTATGCCTATGCGGTTGCGCTCCACATGATGTATTACAACTTCCTCCGCATCCATAAGACGCTGCGGGTGACGCCGGCCATGGCGGCGGGAGTGTCGGACAAGCTGTGGGAGATTGGCGACATTGCGGAGCTGGTCGAAGATGCCGAGATTCTGCCAAAAAACGCGGGGGTCGGTCGCGATGCGTTTCGATCGCTGGTGATCCCGATGGTTCCTCAGGCAGCCGTCGCATCCATGAGCTTCGGCAATAGCACCAGGTCGTAGGCCGCTGCCACAAAATCCTAGACTATCTCCCATATAAACGTGCCATCTGGACGCCGAAGAGCGCCTGGCTGACGATGCCCAGGGGTCAGTGCCGCGACAAGGGGCAATTGCCGTGTTGCCCACCCCGACCAGGGCTTGCGCCAGCAAGATGACCCACAGGCTGCGCGTCGCGACAATAGCGATCGCGACAACCGCGATGGCGCATACGCTGATCGCCCGCAGCGTGCGTTTGGCTTTGGTGCGGTCGATGAGGACGCCGCTCGGCGTGGTGGCGAGAAGGCCGCTGAGTCCGGCGAGCGACATGGCGATCCGTTCGCGGTCGGATCAAACCCGCTTGCTTGCAGGTAGACCCCGAGGGAAGGACCAAATTCTTCACGGGCACCGGCAAGCGCGAAGTTCAAGGCCTCGAAAGTTTGCTCAGCACGCACCAGACTGGCGCTAGCATCTGATTGATCCCGTGCTGCCGCAGCGTATCAACGCGTCTCCATCGCCGTTCCCTCCAGCATTGCTCAGTTTATACACGATTGCTCGTGCAGGAAGGGCGGAGGCAGCAGTGTGGGCGCATCAGCGTGGCATGGTCAATCACACTAGCCGCGGCGGAAAAGTCTGTGAAACCGACCCGCAGCTCTTTTTTGTCATTGAAACATTTCAAATGCTTGCCAGTTATGCGAGCGGCGGGCCAAATAATAATGGCACTTTCTGTCAGGCTTGGGGCTTATATGACAACTATATCACGTGACGACATCGGTCACGACGGGGGAGCAAATCGCTCTACGGACCTTGCCGAGGTCAGTCATCATACGCACAGGCGTATATCGTGGGCGGCCATATTCGGCGCGGTTGTGCTCGTGCTGGCCCTGCAAATCCTGCTCAGCCTGCTTGGCGCTGGCATCGGGCTCGGGACGGTCAACGTCAGCGCCGGCAGCACGCCCACCGCAGCGAGCTTCGGCATCGGTGGCGGGCTGTGGTGGGTGCTGTCGAGCTGCATGGCGCTGTTCGCCGGCGGGTACGTCGCGGCTTGGCTGGCGGGCAACGAGATCAAATTCGACGGCATGCTGCATGGCCTGATTACGTGGGGCATCGCGACAATCTTCACCGTGTATCTGCTGTCCACGGCCATCGGCGGTATCATCGGCGGCGGCTTTTCTGCCATGGGCGGTGCTGTCTCGGCAGCCGGCGGCGGGATCAAAAGCGCCGCGGCACCGATCGCAAACTCGGTCGGCATCTCGCCAGACATGGTGCAGCAGCAGGCGCAGGCGTATTTGCAGCCGATCAATCCCGATCCTGCGGCCATGAGCCCCCAGGATGCGCAGAAGGCCATTGCAAGTAATCTTGTGACCTACGAGCAAGGTGGTTCGGACGCGCCGGCTGCGAAGGAGCGGATCATCGACATAACCGCCGTACAAATGAGAATCAGCAAGGCCGACGCGACAAAGAAGTTCGACGACGCGCAGGCCAAAATCGAGCAGACGGTAACGGATGCTAAACAGAAGGCGGCGGATGCAGCCGACGCTGCCTCGGCTGGCGCATCCAAGACGTCCTTCGCCATTTTCGTCGACCTCCTGCTCGGCGCCATCGCGGCAGCAGCTGGTGGCCTGATCGCGATTAGACGTTGGGTCATCGAAGTGGATCGACCGGTCACAACCAGCGTCGTGCGGACCTGAAAGACCGGCGCGGGGATTCTCTAGATGGTCGACCGCCGCGACGACGAGGAACAAACCGATCGCCTGACGCTCGCCGAAGAAATCGCGACGATCGGCAAGCGAAAGATCTCGACCGGACGGGTTGAGATTCAAACCCGGACAGAGACTTTCGAAGACATCGTTCGGAGCGTCTTGCGGGACGAGCACATGGACGTGACGCGTGTGGCGATCGACCGCCAGGTCGATGTCGCACCGACAATGAGGACCGAGGGCGATCTGACGATCGTGCCGGTCCTAGAGGAGGTGCTGTTCATAGAGAAGCGGCTCATCCTCAAGGAAGAAATCCATATTCGCCGACGGGTCGAAGAGAGATCTGTCGAGATGCCGACGACTTTGCGCCGTCAGCACGCGGTCATCGACCGCGCGGAAGCGCCAAGCCCATTAACACCCACCAGCAAGGACACGCCATGACGACCGCTGACATGACCCACGACCGAACCGTCACTGCTTTCTTTGATACCCGTGCCGCCGCCACCAAGGCCGAGGCAAACGTCATCGCGACTGGCGTGCCTTCCAGCATGGTCAGCGTGGTCGAGGGCCACGACGCAAACCGCGCCGATGCTGGGACGAGGGCAACGCACGAAGGTGGCTTCTGGGGCTCGGTGAAGAACATGTTTGCGCCGGAAGAAGACAAGCATGCGTACGCCGAGGGGCTAAGCCGCGGCGGATACCTGCTGACGGCGCATACCGACGAAGCGCATTACGACCGCGTGATCGACATCCTTGACGATGAGGGTGCGGTCGACATGGACGAGCGCGAGCAACAATGGAAGTCGGAAGGCTGGTCGGGACGCCATGATGCGGCCCCCGCGGTGGGCTCATCCATGGCAGCCGCACGCGGTCTCGAGACCCCTGTGGCCTACCGACAAGAAACGTCGACAGCCGCGACGCTCGGCACGGCCGCGCCGGCTGAAGATCTCACTGGCGGCAAGACGGCTCGTACCGTGCCCGTGGCTGACGCGGCTGTCGGAGCGCGCGGCACTGGTCTCGGCGACGAAACCATCCAGCTTGCCGAGGAGACGATGCGCGTTGGCAAACGCGACGTTGCGCATGGCCGCGTGCGCCTGCGCAGCTACGTTGTCGAGAAGCCGATCACGGAGTCTGTCACGCTCCACAGCGAGACCGTCGATGTCAGCCGGCGCCCCGTCAGTCGGGCGCTCGGCGCCGGAGAGAACCTGTTCCAGGAGCGCACGATCTCGGCGGAAGGCCATCATGAAGAGGCGGTCGTCTCGAAAGAGGCGCACGTTTACGAGGAGGTCGGCCTGAACAGGACCGCTACGGATCGGACCGAGGAGATCAAGGGCACGGTACGACGCACCGAGCTTGAAGTCGACGATGGCACCCTGGCCGCTGGCGGCGCGGTTCGCGGTACAGGAGCCAGCCTCGAGCGCCCTATCGGTGCTACGGGCGAAACAGCTGCAGCCGACATGCACTCTCGGATCGTCGAGCACATGGATGTTCTCGCCTCCGACGGAGAGAAGGTTGGAACGGTCGATCACATGGACGGGACGGACCGGGTCAAGTTGAGCAAGTCTGCGTCGGCCGACGGCATGCACCACTTCATTCCAACGAGCTGGATCGCCAGGGTCGACGAGCACCTGCACCTGAACAAGCCGGCTGCTACGGTCCGCAACGACTGGATGTGATCGTTCGGTCAAGACCATCTCGGTCTCGGCTGTCGATATCCGCCGGAAGCGCGACCGGCGGATTGCAAGCCAGCGTATGAATGATTGCGACGTCTTCGAACGAATCGTCGATTTACGGAGGACAAGACATGGCTGCGACATCACACAAGGAAGCCTCGAAACATCACGAGGAGGCTGCCAAGGCCCACAAGACCGCTGCCGAGCAATTGCGCGAGACGGCACGCGGAGAAAAGCCGAGCGAAGAAGACTTGAAGTATACTACAAGATTACGAGGTTGGTATGTCGATACCTGACAATCGGCTGTATCACCTTCCCGACGCGACATACGGCATTGTCTCAAGCCGAAATGGCGCCCAGATACGGTCGTCTGAGAAAGCGCCGTGTCGCATATAAGGAACGGACCGCAGGGGATGGTGGTCGCGAAGGCGTCGGATCTTCTCATCGAGAGCCTCGAGCCAGTAAATGAAGCTCCACCGACCGACCGATCGTAGCCGCATCATTCAGGGTCGCTGAACCAGGAGGCGAAGGGCATGCCTAGCGGGCGAGCGTTAGCCGCCCTACGATGTGGCGCTGGCAGTGCGTTGACGATCGGATTGGGCGCGCCAGATAATCGGCTAAGCCACGATTCGCAGCTTCGGCCTCTCCTCCACGGCAAGCGGCGCCGTCCATCCTCGACTGTAGTCGCCTCGAATGCGACGCGCAGCAGCAGTGGGCCTGCGAGGCCTAAGAACGCACCGCGCCGGCGGCCGTCTCCGCCATGCGGCGAGCCGCGCTCTCCGCCGCGCCGGCCGACTGCCGATCCTGCGCCTCGCCGGCGACTTGCCGCGTGGGGCGCGCAGGCGAAGGCCGCTGGCGTCATGCTGATGCCTGGGATTGGGTTCGATGTCGTTCCAAGCGATTGCCTTGCCGCTCACGTCGCAGCGACGCTACCGGACGCTACGAGACTGCGGCTTTCCGTCGGCGGCCTCACGCGGACCAGCTGCGGCACGGCGAAGACGATGGTCGAGGCAATCGCGCAGGGCGTCCGTGTGCGATCCGACGGGCGCCTTCACGCCGCCGAAGCCGAGCGACGCGCCAGGGGCAAATGCATGATGTTCGAAGGCGACTAGAACAGCAGGCGAGCGCAACCCATGAGGGCTTTGAAGTGCGGGCGCTCGTCTCTACACATATTTCGAACCGGCTACGCAAGCGCTGCTGCAACCCTTGCGAGCATTTCGACGGCATCCGAAGTCGAAGGCTCACGCGCCAGCCGTTCCGACTTGTGAACGGCAAGATGTGCTGAGGCGAGGCATTCCTATTGTCCTTTCAAGCGGGACAAACTAATATCAGGCGACTGATCACAAACTGAAGAAGGGCCAACGAGTGCCGGCAAATGCAAGCTCGGCAATTACAGCGTCTGTGAGCGTTCGAACCGAAATGCCGAGATGGCGGCTGCGCAATTCGGCTACACCACGGCCGGCCTGTTTGGCTATTCGCACATGACCGGCGGATACGCTGGCGGCCAGGCCGAGTACGTGCGCGTGCCGATGGCCGATGTGGTGCCTGCGGCATGACCGATGATCAGGTCCTGTTCCTCACCGATATCCTGCCGACCGGGTGGCAGTGCGCTGAGAACGCCGAGGTCAAAGGCGGCGACATCGTCGCCATCTGGGGCGCCGGCCCGGTTGGGATTTTCGCGATCCATTCGGCGAAGATCATGGGCGCCGAACGCATCATCGTCATCGAGACGGTGCCTGAGCGGATCGCGCTGGCCGAGAAGTCGGGCGCGACCGACATCATCGACTTCGAGAAGGAGGATGTATACGAGCGGATCAAGGAGATCAGCAAGGGCAAGGGCGCCGATAGCGTCATCGACTGTGTCGGCATGGAGGCGACCTCCGGCCATGGCGTCACCGCCGTTATCAGCGCCGTTCAGGAGAAGCTGACCTCGACCGAGCGCCCGTATGTGTTGTCAGAGGCAATCAAGGCCGTGCGCCCGGCGGGGATCGTCTCGGTGCCCGGCGTTTATGGTGGCCCGGTTCCAATCAACATGGGCTCGGTCGTGCAGAAGGGCCTGACGATCCGCAGCGGTCAGACGCACGTCAAGCGCTACCTCGAGAAGCTCACCAGCCTGATCCAGAAGGGCAAGTTCGATACGACGTCGATGATCACCCATCGCAGCGGCGATCTCGACCAGGGGCCCGATCTCTAAAAGACATTCCGCGACAAGAAGGACGGCGGCATCAAGGTCGTGTTCAACCTGCAATGATCAGCAAGGATTACGTTGCGCGCAATTCAATCCCGGGGGATCGTACATGCTGTGCTGGCGTGCTCCGCTTGGTTGTTCAACTCGCCTCAATGGCTTGATTACACAAAACCTCCTGCGAAAGTAGGCAAGCGCTTCGGCCCCCACGCTGATCGGCAGCAAGAATGGACGAGTGTCGCTAGTTGTTTGATCCCGGGTTTTGATGGTGCAATCTTGTCCACGGATCGGAAGGATGCGCTATGGGCCAGGTACTGCATGGAAGCGCCACGACGACAGAGGCGGTCCGTCGAGCGATACACATAGTCAAGAGAGCCTGAGGGTCCTCGCCAAGCGCTACGGGATCAACCCCAAGACGGTCGCCAAGTGGAAGAGTCGTGGCTCGGTCGCGGACCGGCCGACGGGACCGAAGGACGCGAAGTCGACGGTCCTGTCGGTCGAGGACGAAGCGATCGTCGTGGCCTTCCGGCGTCACACCTTGCTGCCGCTCGACGATTGCCTCTACGCCCTGCAGGCGACGATCCCGCATCTGACCCGCTCGTCGCTGCATCGTTGCCTGCAACGCCACGGTATCTCGCGGTTACCCGAGGTGGATGGCGACAAGCCGGGACGGCGTCAGTTCAAGGCTTACGCGATCGGCTACTTCCACATCGACATCGCCGAGGTGCGGACGGCCCAGGGCAAGCTGCACCTCTTCGTTGCGATCGACAGGACGACGAAGTTCGCCTTCGTCAAGTTGCACGAGAAGGCCACCACCCGGGTCGCAGGCGACTTCCTTCGCATGCTGATCGAGGCCGTTCCCTACCGCATCCACACGGTCCTGACCGACAACGGCATCCAGTTCACGGATCCGCGCAGTCCCGGTTCAACGGTGTTTGCAATCAAACAAGCTATCGCGACCGGCGAGAACTTCCGAGCCCATGCCTTCGAATACGCATGCGCAAGGAATGACATCGACCACAGGCTCACCAAGCCGAAGCACCCGTGGACCAACGGCCAGGTCGAACGCATGAACCGGACAATCAAGGACGCCACGGTGAAGCGCTTCCACTACGACGAACACGATCAGCTCCGATCGCACCTCACAGCCTTCGTCAACGCCTACAACTTCGCCCGACGACTGAAGACATTGAAAGGCCTCACGCCCTACGAGGCCATCTGCAAGGCATGGACAAAAGAGCCCAAAAGGTTCAGCCTCGACCCACTCCATCAAATGCCGGGACCAAACAGCTAGTGGGCCGTGCGCCGGTAAGCTAATGGACCGCTGTCGCAACAGAAACGTAGCGGCAGCCCGCGACATCAACCTTATGACGCCCCCGAGTCACGAGCTGTTACGAGGCAAAAGGCGGCCCTGTCGGCGGCGACCTGTGCAGACGCGTTCGCAGCTCCTCACGGGGAGCGCCTCGATGGGATTATGGCCTCCCTCACCTCGCCTTCGCTGTCGACGGCTCGCCACAGCCAGTGCCGCTTGCCCGCGATGGTGACGACCATCTCGTCGAGGTGTCAGCATCGGGTTGGACGTGCTCGGTGGCAGCGCAGCCCGCGTCCCGGAACCGTGGCTCTATCGTGCTGACCGCCCGCCCACTCTGCTTGGTGCGGAGCATCGCAACGACCGCCTCCTCGTACCGATCGGCGAACGTCGCCGGCTCGAAGTCGCCAGCCTTGCTTTCCAGGATGTGCTCGGCGAGCTTCAGCATATCCTGGGGGACGGTCACGTCCGGGAGGTCGTAGAAGTAGCTGGAGGCCTCGCGCACCTCGTAGGCGTAGAGAAGCGTGGTCCCCATGAGCCCCTTGCCCCATGGCTGCAGCATGATCACGCGTTCCCGCTTCGCCAGCACCACGCGGCCGAGCGCGACCATGGCCTTGCCGCGCATAGCGGCGCGGATGACGGCGAAGGCGTCCTGGCCGACCTTGTCGTTGGGCACAAGGTAGTACGGCGCAACGAGATCGCGCTCGTCGATTTGCGTGCGCGGCACGAAGCGGTCGATGTCGATCGTATGCTGGCTCTCGATGGCGACGTCCTCGAGCTCGTCGTCCTCGATCAGCACATAATCGCCTTTGCCGACCTCGTAGCCTCGCGCTATGTCCGCCGCCTCGACCAGGTCGCCGGTGTGCTCGTCGACGAGCTGCTGCTTGAGGCGATGGCCGGTCTGGCGATTGATCGGTTGTCGTGCAAAAGGTGCTCGACCACGTTTTCCGGCTTGAACCGCCTGCTGAGCAGACGCCGCGCCTCGGCGACAGCCGACTGATAGCGTCTCGATTCCATGAGGCTCGATATCAGCGAACGCCCGGTCGGCGAAGCCGAGCGCCGCACGCAAGCTCTTACGCTCCGCGTGCTTGCCGATGGCGAGCTCAGCCAAACCCAGGAGATCCGGTGACAACGACGATACCCACCTTGCTGACCCACGGCGGTAAATTCCATTGCGACGATGCGCTCGCCTACGCGACCCTCAGGCTTGCTCTTGGCCTCACGGCGGTCGGACAGGACCACCAGCTGGTGCGGACCCGCGACAAGGCCGCGATCGCAGCTGCCGACATCGTGTTCGACGTAGGTGGCGTTCATGACGATGCGACGAGCCGCTTCGATCATCATCAGCGTGGCGCCCATATTCGCGCCGACGACAGCGTACCGTTCAGCGCCGCGGGCCTGGTCTGGCAAATCCACGGCACCGCAGCCGTCCGCGCGTTGCTCGCGCCCGAAAAGGCGGAGGCTGCCGATGCCGTTGCGAGGGTTATCGACGACACATTGATCCGGCGCATCGACATGCTCGACAACGGCATCGGCGAACCCGGCAGCTTGCTCGAGCTGTCGTCGCTTGTCGAGGACTTCAACGGCACGTGGGACTCCAATCGCGACAGCGCAGCGGAGGATGCCGCCTTCATCGAAGCCGCCGACATGGTGCGCGATCTCCTGAAGCGCCGCGCCGCACGCGTCCACGCCCGGCTGTCGGCAGACGCCATCGTGCTCGAGGCGCACGCCCGATCCGCCGATCCCCGCATTCTCGAACTCGATCGGGGCATGCCGTGGCAGGAGCCGGTGTTTTCGCACGGGCTCGATGTCCTCTACGCGGTCTACCCCGTGCCCGGCGGCAACTGGATGGTCGGCGCCATGCCGCCGGAACGTCAATCTTTTGCGCAGCGGCTGCCGCTGCCGGCAGCGTGGGCCGGACTGCAGGACGAGGCGCTGGTGGCGGCATCGGGCATCGAAGATGCCGTCTTCGTCCACGCCAAGCGGTTCGTCGCCTCGGCTAGATCGCGTGCCGGCGCGATGGCGATGGCTACGGCGGCAATCCAGGCTTTACATCGCGAAGCCATGCCTGCGGACGACGCCCCGAATTCGGATAGCATTGTGGCGGCAGTCGACGTGGCCGCGCATCAGTCGGTTTCCCTGATCATCACCCGTGCTCAACGTGCCGATCTGCGCGAGCGTGGATACTCCGATGAGGCAATCCGCACCATGACCCCTGCCGAAGCGCACAGGCACCTCGGCTTGGGTCTTCCGGTTTAGGCCTGGCGCTTGTATTCGGACCATCGTTGAGGATTTCGTCGTCGCCTCTCACGTACTTACGCCTAGATGTTTGGTCCCAGGGAGTCGTGACGCTAAGCTGAGCCGAGAGGCTGAGGAGGCGTTATGGCAAGCATTCTTCACGGCAGCGCCCGGAACAACGCCGCGAGTTCGAGCCGAACTCCAAGCGTCGAAAGAGAAGGCGGGCATCCTCGCCAGGCGCTACGGGCTGAGCCGCACGACGGTCAACAAGTGGCGCGCGAGGACGGGGACGGCAGACGCGCCGATGGGTCCGCGCGATCCTCACAGCACGGTTCTTACGCCGGCCGAGGAAGCGATCATCGTCGCATTCCGCCAACGAACGCTGCTGCCGCTCGACTACGTCATGGGCGGAGGAGCCAGAGGCGCCGTCATGCGTAAGCATGATGGAGTGGCGACGGGGGGTGCCTTCGCGACCAGATCCCGAAGCTGACGCGTTCGAGCCTGCATCGCTGCCTCGTCCGCCACGGCATCTCGCGTCTGCCTGTCGACGAGACGATGACGAAGCGCGGTCGCTTCGCCGAGACCTTCGGCGGTCTCGGAAGGTCGACTGACTTGCTTTGAGGGTCGTATTGACAGACCCCACGAAATGTTCAAGCGCATAGCTCATCCAGACGGTCGCAGCCGAAGCATTGCGGCTACGTGGCATTCGACGCTACCACCGCTATCCCACGCGGCCGCATGGCAATCTGAGGTGCCGCCGCCTCTCCGCAAGCTCGACCTTTAAGGTAAACGCACCGTTAATCTTCATTTGCTTATCTTACGGTGCGTAAGATGGGGCAGATTGATGCGGAAGCGCAAAAGGTTTTCGGTAGGGGCGAAATTCGCCACCCTGATCACACTTAGCACAGCTGCAGTGATCGTCCTGAGCGTCGCTGTCGTGACGCATCGTTTTAGTGCTCAGGATGAAGCCCGCGCTAAGCAGAGTGCTCGTGAAGCGAGCGTGCGCATTACCGCTGCTGTGAACACCATTTTTCAAAACGCCTTCGATGTTGTGGGCACGACAAATGACAGCCTTGTTGATCTAAAAGACAGAGAGATCTCGGATCCCGCAGTTTACGACGCCATCCTCGAACAAATGGTTCAAGCTCAGCCGAACCGCTATGGTGCATGGCTGGTTTGGAACACTGGCGACGCGCCCCGGCATGCTACAGCACAAGGTACGGCTTTCCAGGGGCTCTCCGTGTATTGGCATCAGAACGGGATGGAGATGGTTCGCGATGCGATTCCGCAAGAGATACTTGCGAGCAACCTTTTCACCGTGCCCTCTCAAGAGCACGTGCCGTACTTGCTCGAGCCGCACGCGATTGATGCCGTCGCAGGTGATCAGACGCTCGTCACATCGTTCGGCAAGCCGTTCGAGCATGATGGGAATATCGTCGGCGTGATCGCCCTCGACATCAAGCTCGATGCCATAGCCGACGCATTGACAGCAATCGGCATTCCCGCGGGCGCATCGATTACCGTCGTTTCGGACGGGGGCACCGTCGCCATGTCAACGGTGAAAGCGCTGGCGGGGAAAAACTTACGGGTAGTGAGCCCTACGTGGGCCGGAGTTCTTGACACAGCCAAGCGAGATGGCGACGGCTCTCGCATCTCACTCGACCAAAATGAGGGTACGCGATACCTCACGTCATGGAACGCGATCCGTTTCGCAGGCGTCAAAAACCCGTGGTACCTCCTGATGAAGGTGCCAGAGCGCTCGCTGATTGCGACGACGTCCAACGACCGGCTTTTCCTGATTTTGGTCGCAACAGGATCGCTTATTGTTGTCCTGCTCATCGCTTCCCTGTCGATGAACCGGATAGTGGCGCATCCCTTGCGCCTTCTGTCAGCGGTCATCGATGGGCTCGGGTCCGGCTTGTTTGATTTTGCAGTCCCATGCCAAGACCGCAGTGACGAAGTCGGTGACATCGCTCGCGCGGTGGTCCGCTTGCAGGACAGCGGCCTGGAGATAGCGCGCCTTCTCGAGGCCAACGGCGACGCCGAGTACCAGCGCCTAACGACGCGACGTGCAGAACTTGATCATATCTCGGATCGCTTCTCAGCCTCCATCGAGACACTCGTTGCGGGCTTGGAAAACGTTGCCACAACCGTTGAGATAAGATCCAGGGAGGTGTCGACGAGCAGCAACGGCACTGTCGAACGCCTCGGCGAGGTTGCTCAAGCCTCGCGTGTTGCCCGCGCCGGTATGGGCTCGGTCGCGAGCGCCACCGGCGCGCTGCTTTCGACGATCGACGCAATAGGCGATCGCACCCGTGATGGAAGAAGTGCAGCGGAGAAGGTCGAGCGTCATACCGCCTTGACCGAGGTCGCGCTCGCCAGGCTCAAACAGACAATCCATGATATTGAAAGGGTGTCGCGTCTCACCAACGAGGTGGCGTCGCAAATCAATCTTATCGCGCTCAACGCGACGATCGAGGCCGCACGGGCTGGCGACGCCGGGCGCGGCTTCGCCGTTGTCGCTCAGGAGATAAAAATCTTGGCGACGCAGACAACGAAAGCGACCGCCGAAATTGGGCGGCACATCACGGCGGTCCACACAGCGTCGGGTCTTACCGACACAAGCATCGTCGAGATGCGCGAAGCCTTCGCCGAGATGCGTACAATTTCGAGCGAAATCGCCGGCGCCCTTGATGTCCAACTTGGTGCAACGAGCGAGATTGGTAGGCTGATGGAGACCGCGCTCGCCGGTGGCGACGCTGCAGCTCGCCATGTCTCGGATTTGATGGTGTCTTCAACTGAGGTACGACAAGCCGCCGAGGTCATGCACACCGAAAGCGGCTCTCTTGGTGCGCAGATACTCCGCCTTGATGGCGAAGTGAAAAGCTTCCTTGGGTTTCTAAAAGCCTCCTAACTCCTAATGTTACTGAGTCAGAAAGCCTCAGCCTGCTCAGGACCGGATGCTGGTAGCGTCGTGTATCGGCGATGATGACAGCGGGCTGAGATGGATTTCTGGACGCGACAGAGCGAGGCGGCCTTCTCGGCCTATGTCGATCACCTCGTCGAGGTGATCGGCCACGCGGACCGGGTCGTACCGCTGCGGGACTATTGTCTCGGGCTGCTTCATGCCGCCGGAGCGCAAGAGCGTCGAACCGATGGCGGCTGTCACGGCCCCGGCTCGAGCCGCAGCCAAGCACCAGTCTTTGCTGCATTTCGTCGGGCAGGCGTCCTGGTCTGACGAGGCGTTGATGGCCCGAGTTCGCGATCACGTACTCCCCGTCGTCGAGCGGCACGGCTCGATCCGGGCCTGGATCATCGACGACACGGGGTTCCCGAAGAAGGGACGGCACTCGGTGGGCGTGGCTCGGCAGTACTGCGGCCAGCTCGGCAAGCAGGATAATTGCCAGGTGGCGGTCGGTGGCGAACGAGGTCGCGAGCCTGCCTATCGCTTACCGGCTGTATCTTCCCCAGGCCAGGGCCGAGGATCCCGAGCGGCGATGCCGGGCCAAGGTTCCTGAGGAGGTTGTCTTCCAAACCAAGCCGGAGATCGGCCTCGACCAGATCGCGGCGGCCAAGGCCGCCGCCTGCTGAACGCAGGAGGCTCAGCCGCCGGCTGTCGGGAAGTTTAGGAGAGCGACGAACCGTATGGGCAAATGATCGGAGATCCGGGCTGGTATGAGCTTCGAGCTCTCACTTTTGAGTGGACCCGGCCCGCGCATCACCATACCAGCCAGCGGCGTGACAGGCCGCATCTTGAGGCCTGACACATGAACGCTGCCGACCACCGCCCCCTCGGTTCAAAAAAGTCCTTGCCTCCCAGGGGGCATCCACACTTACAGGCCGGATGACAAGCCACCGCCTGCAGATCGCCCTCCAGCACGGGGGGGCGGAGCGAGCGGGCTCGCGCGCCAGAGTACAATGAGCTTGTTCGATCATCTTGGCCTCCTTTTCGGATAGTATCGCTGCAGGCCGCCAGCGCCGGCTTCATTTCGGTCTCGCACCACTGGCGGAAGGTCGTGGGGGTTCGCGCGTCCGCGGTGCGCTCGACCTGATTGTCCATCCCCTCGTCTTTGGCTCGCATCATGTCGACGTAGCCCTGGCTGAAGAACTCGCTCATGCCGCGACCGGCGAGCCGTGCCTTGAACGCGTCAAGCGGGATTTGCTGGTAGCGAATCTTGCGGCCGAGCACCTAGATCAAAGAAGATAAACTATAGAGCAGGATCATTTGACTCATACATTTCCTTCATTAGTGGTTATTTATTAACGGCACGCTTTTTTCAGATTGTATAAATAGAACGCAGATGAACGATGGTCAACTTGCAAATGGAGTGGAAGCATACGCTGCCACCCATCCAACCGAGCAAACCTATCCGGTTCCAGCCCTCATGCTCAGATACCTGGTGCAGGTTTGCGGTGCACCGCCTCCCAAAAATTCAAAGTGACCCACTATCCACACACAGAAGTTGACGGTTGACCATCAAGCTGGCAACGCAGCCCAGTTCCGCTGCTCCTTCGGTTCGATCCGTTGGCGAACAATGAGACACCGCGCATAAACTATTGCTAGCAGGCCTAATCCAGCCACATCATGATGAACGACTGCCGATGTTGTAAAAAAGAAAAGATAGAAGATTCTTATTTGAAAATATTTTTTATAGAATTCCAGCGAGCAGGTATTGATAGGTCTTAAGTTGCAGCGGGTCTGAAGACTATTATCCGACTTCATCATCTTAAGGCTATAGAACAGACTGATCCCGATAAAGAATATTCCCGTTGCCAAAATATCCGGACTCAACCCGTTGCCTCGCAATCGCAGCATTACGTCTATCGAAATAGGAAGTAGTGCAGCAGCCATGCGGAACGTGCCAATCCGTATGGCGAAACGAGCCAGCAAGAGGTCATAAAGCCATTGAAAAAGACCAACGACCCGCAGATCGAGTCGAACCACCAGCATAGCTCCATACAAAGGACTTGCTCAGCTATCTCGAAAGGCAAGCACAAGCATCTCGGGGCATTATCGATTGCTAGGGCGAGGCTTTCCAGTGTGTTTTCTTACCAGCCGCGTAGGAACCTTGTGGGCCGGTCGACTTATCCAGATAGCCGCTCGACCCGTCGGAGTTTGAACCGTATCGGCCAGAAAGCTGGCGGTGTCACCGCCAGATCGTGGTGAGATGACTTCGGTCGTTCGGCTGCGGCGGACTTTAACGGGTACGCAAAAGGGCTAAAGACAAACCCGCGACGTAAGCCCCGAGCACTTGTTTAAGACAAAACCTCCAGCTGCCTCTCAGGTAGCATCAAATGTTAGGGCTTTGTAAAGCGCCAGAGGCCTGACAAGAAGGCTATTGTCGAAATCGGATCGGTAAGACGAACGACATGTCGGCGATTCTCGCGCCTGCAGGAGGTGCCGGGAATGGTGCGGCCAATCTGACGAGGGCAGAGGCTGCATCGTCCAGGACATGCGAGCCCGAGCTTTCGGCGATCCGCTCCGATATGATCGCCCCTTTAACATTGATCTCGAAGGCAATCCTCACGGTCCCCGCGCTTCGCGCCGCATGCCCCACAGAGCGCTTCGCGATCTCGAGACGCCGCATCAAGGACTTCTGCCAGAGCGTTATGACGTGGGCCGACGCATGCGGGCGTCCCTCTTCGCCCTGGTCCGCATTGCGCAAGGTCAGCGCATCCGAACCGGTCGGCGCGAGCTCTTCCTGCGGCGCGACTGTCGGTGCTACGCTGGGCTTCGGCGGGGGTTTCAAGTCCTCGCGTTTCTGCTCCAGCACGGCTGCAGGGTTCGGCGCGGGGCGAAGCGGCGGCTCTTTGATCGGCGCCACCTCCTGCTTCGGCTTCGGCTCATCGACGGGCTTCTCCGGCGGTCGCACCGCGTCTGGCGGCGTCTCGGAGATCGAAGCTCGAGCGGGCTGCTGCTCCGGTGCTTCCGGCGCATCGCTCGGGGGCCGCGAGGACGCATCGGCCGGCGGCAGATCGATCATGATCGCCATGTCGACGTCGGACGCGTCTCGGTTTGGCTGAGCACGGCCGAACGCGACCGCTAGACCGAGGAACGTCGCAGCGACGAGCATCATCCCCGATCCATAAAACAAGAGATCGGCCCGCCCTGTCGGCGGGTCGATCACGAAGTTTTCTGGCTTCTTTGTCTCGATCATCCCGCGATGGCGATCAAAACCGTTGGCTTAGCCCGGCGAAGAAGCCGCGGCGCTCGCCGTACTGAGCCTGGAAGACGCCGATCCCAGATCCGTCGCGGATCTCATAAGGGTGGTCGAGCAGGTTGGTTACGGTGAACCGAAGCGTCGTGGGCTTCGTCGGGTCGGCCAGCAGATGAAGCTCCTGCGCAAGGCCAAGATTGACCGCGGCATGCGGCGACACGGTGCCGGTGTTGGCGAAGCCGTTGCGCAGGCCGCTGCCGTAAATCACGTCTGTGCTGAGCGTCGTATTACGAATTCGATAGGAGCCGCCGCCCGAGACGGTGAAAAGCTGGTCGTGATCGGTGAAGATGTAATTGTTGGCGATATAGGTGAGCTCGGACGGATCGAAGAGATACTGGTTGGAGGTGACCTCTTTGGCTCGCTGCTGCGCGACCGCGAGGTTGCCGTAAGCGCGGAAGCCGCCATTCTGATAGTTTGTTTTGAATTCGACTCCCTCGTTGTTCGCGTGATCGTAGTTGAAGGCGGTGAGCACCAACGCCTGGCCAAATTGGCCATCGTCGAGCAGGTTCTTGGCGATCTTGTAATAACCGTCGAGACCGACATCGAGACCGGGAAGCACGCGCTGGGTCACTCCGACATCGAAGTAGTGCGAGCGCTCCGGCCGTACCGGGTCCGACACGTTCGTTCCCGGCTGCAGTGTCGTGTTGGCAAACGCCGTCGTTGGGGTCGGTCCGGACAACGCGAGTTCGGGCGGCGTGAAATAGCGGGCGTAACCAGCGTGAAAGGTCGTCGTCTCGAACGGCTTGTAGACGAGGCCTATGCGGGGACTGAGTTGATCGGTCGTCACGTACTCGTTAAGGTAATCGTAGCGAAGCCCACCCGTGATCGCGAGCTGCCGCGTTAGATAGTACTCGTCCTGCAGGTAAACGCCGGCAACTTCGCCGGTCTTGTGATCGGCCGTATCGATGTTGAAGGGCGCGTCGATCGGCGTGCCCGCGGCCGTCGTCGGTAAAAGCGAGTTGAGGCCAATTGCATCGGCGTGCTCGACGTCGCCGGTAAAGCCAAACCGCACCGTATTCCGATCGGAGGTGCGGTAAGCATTGTCGCTTTGCAGGCCGTTGATGAGGCTAACGCGACTGACATCCGAGGCAACTCCGTTGAAAACGAGATCGCCGACCGGATCGGGCGTGAAATGCAGAGTCGAGTAGCGCTGGAAGTAGGAGATCTGGTTATCGAGCGGGCCGATCGTCTTTTGCCAGGCGATCACGTTGAAAATAGAGCGTTCAACCTGGTTCTCGTTGAGAAGGCTCGAATCAAAGTCGTCGACGCCGAATCGCGTGCCATGCCTTTGGCCTGCATGCCTTCATCGCCGGTCATGTCGCCGACTGCCGATTGCACGCTGCCGGCAGCCTGCTGCGCCTGTCCCTTGAACCTGTCGAATGCCATGATCTCACTCCTTCAAAGAAAGGCAGCGGGGTATCCCGCCGCCTGTCGAACCAATGTCTGTCGTCTGTTGCCTAGGCGACCGCTACGACGGTCCGACGATATCGCGCGCCGAGAGCGAGCGAGCCGCCGAACGCCGCCGCGATCGCGCCGAGTAGCAGGTCGACGAACAGGGCGAACGCCGTCTTCGACGCAGCCGACGCGCTCGCGTCCGCTGCGTCCTTGGCCTTCTGCTTGGCCTGCGCGATCGTCTGGTCGAGCTTGGCCTGCGCATCGTCGAACTTCTTGGTCGCGTCGTCCTTGCTGATTTTCAGCTGCGCAGCGGTGATGTCGATGATCCGCGCCTTCGCCGCCGGCGCATCGGCGCCCCCCTGCTCATAGGTTACGAGATCGGAAGCGACCTCCTTCTGCGCATCCTGCGGGCTCATCGTCGCCGGGTCCGTATTGGTCGGCTGCAGGTAGGCATCAGCCTGCTGCTTGATCATGTCTGGGGACAGGCCGACGGCATTGGCGACAGGCGCCGCAGCATCCTTGACGCTGCCGCCGACGGCGGACGCGGTGCTGGTAATCGCCGAAAAGCCCCCGCCGATGATACCGCCGATCGCCGAGGTGAGCAGATAGACCGTCAGGAGCGTGGCAATGCCCCAGGTGACAAGGCCGTGCATCATGGCGTCGAACCGCAACTCGCTGCCGGCAAGCCAGGCCGCGGCGTAGCCGCCGGCGAAGAGCGCGATGCAGCTGCTGATCACCCACCACAGCCCGGCGCCGAAGCCGAAGCTCGTGGCGCTCGGTGTGCTGCTGGCGGCAACGTTGACGGTGCTTAGACCGATGCCAGCTCCCAGCAGGCTGAGCACGAGTTGGATCGCCAGCGCCAAGACCACACCGCCAAACAGCGCGCTCCAGGAGACGCGAAGATGGGTATGGTGCCCGGCGACCAAGCCTTGGTCCAAATCGGCGCGGGGTGCGTAGACATCTGCCATTGCGTTCTCGTTCTAGTTTTGAGGATGACCGTCACGGGCCTTCTCGACAGCGCCGACAGGTTTAGGCCGTCAGCCGCAGGTAGTGCGAGGTCGGCAAAAATCGCTATCGAGCGTTTCTCACGCACGGTGCCCCCGGACTAGTTTTC
The DNA here is from genome assembly GCA_965214415.1 of uncultured Lichenihabitans sp. Classification (GTDB taxonomy): domain Bacteria; phylum Pseudomonadota; class Alphaproteobacteria; order Rhizobiales; family Beijerinckiaceae; genus RH-AL1. Next base: position 2,074,340 of record CBDCBQ010000003.1, on the reverse strand, counting down.
ATGGTGTCTCGGCACCAAAGAGCTGAGGGCGCCCTACAGGCGCGGCGGCGAAACGAGCTCGACCCATGCCGGCGCGTGATCACTGGCGTCCGGAGCGCCTCGGACCTCCCGATCGACCGCCGAGGCCATCAGGCGGCGCGCGACATGCGGGCTCAGCAGCAAGTGGTCGAGCCGCAGGCCGGCGTCGCGGGCCCACCGCCCGCGCTTGTAGCTCCAGAACGTGTAGAGGCGCTCGTCGGGATAGCTCGCGCGCAGCGCGTCCGTCCAACCCTGCGACAAGAGACGCGCGAATGCTGCTCGGGTCACCGGTTGGATCAGCGCGTCGTTGTCCCACGACCTCGTTGGATAGATGTCGAGGTCGGTCGGCGCGACGTTGAAGTCGCCGGCTAGCACGACCGGCACATCCGCGGCCCAAAGCTCGGCCGCATGCGCGTTGAGCCGATCAAACCAAGCGAGCTTGTAGTCGAATTTCGGGCCGGGCTGCGGATTGCCGTTCGGCAGATATATCGACGCGACGACGATGCCGGAGACGGCAGCCTCGATGTAGCGCGCCTGCCGATCGCTCGGGTCGCCGGGCAGCTCAGTTCGGATCACGATCGGCTCGGCGCCCTTCGCAAGGATCGCGACGCCATTCCAGCTCCTCTGCCCTTGCCACGCGGCCTCGTAGCCGACCTTGCGCAGCGCATCGATCGGAAAGGCGCCTTGCTCGCACTTCAGCTCCTGCAGGCAGACGACGTCCGGCGACGACTGCGCGAGCCAGTCTATGAGGTTCGCCAGGCGCTTGTTCACGTTGTTGATGTTGAAGGTCGCGATCTTCACCGGCTGATCAGCCCGCGGATCATCGTCCCGTCAGGCCCGTAGATTATCGCCTCCCTCGGCCCGTGCATTGCTTTTCACCGCGCGCGCTCCTCGCTCGTGGCGACGATCCTGATACCTTGGCGAAGCGTTACCTTCAGCGCCGGACGCTCCTTCACCGCCTGTTCGAACGCCGCCCGCCCGACGAGCAAGCTCGAGCACCTCGCCATCGTCTCGATGATGCTCTCGGCCTCGCTCCAGACGTCGACCGTAAAGCTTGCATGGTCCTCGATCGGCCGCGAGATCTGATCGGCATAGACGCGAAGCGCATGCGCGACCACGTTCGCCGACGCCGGCGTGACAGCGATCCGCTTGCCGCCGGCGCCTGCCATCCGATCCGCCAACGCCCGCAGCTCTTCGACCGACTTCATGTTCCTTTTCTGTTCTGCTACGATGGAGCGGTCAAGCGGAGGATCAGCGCATGGCGGTGGTGACCTACTTCGTGGCGCTCCCGTTCGTTCGGAACGAGGATGGCGAGCTTGTCGCCGGCGAGGCGCAGGAGCGTCAGTCGGCCGGCGCGGCGGAGAGCGCGGCGCGACGCATGTTGGAGACATCCCCCGGCGCGGTGGCATTTTCGCGGACCGGCGATCCCGCGTCCGGCGAGTTCGAGGATGCCGTCGTGCTGCAAAGGTTCGGCGAGGTCCCGAGCCTCGACAAGCTGCTGAGATCCGATTGATCAGGCACAAGCGCTCGTCGCGGTGATCCATGCCGACAAGGGCCGCGCGGCGGGAACGCTTCGCACGATCGCTTCTTCACGAGATGGCGTCGCGGGAGAACAGCCGCCGCGTCGCGAATATTGCGCAGTATCTTGGCGCGACGGCGGCAGCGCTCGATGCGCTGTGCCGCTTCAGCGAAAGCGATACTGGCAGTGCACTGCCTTAAGGACAAAGTGAATAGGATAAATATCGTCTTTCGTAACGCCCGCTTGTTTTGCCAACTTTCAATAAGGTTCGGAGAAAAAGGAGCCTTCGGACATTCTACTGTCACTTTTCGGAAACCAACGCTTGCCGCGGGCTCACTCCTCAGCACGATCCTTTCTACGTCTTGGCCGCTTTACAGGCTCCTTGCCAAGGCTCGCGCGCAGCTGGTTCTTTATGTCGACAGGATGCCCGTGCTTGGAAAGCAGATCCGCGAACGCCTCATCGGCGAGTTGCTGAAAACTGCGCCGCCTCTCCTGACGAAGCAGGTTGACCACAGCCCAGGTCTCTCATCGAACTGGACGCGCTTGCCGACGGCCATCCGGCAACCCCTCGGATCATGTCGGACTCTGATCTTTTGACGAGCACGCCGACGCGAGAAAGCATGTTTGCGTGCTGGACGGCAACCAGAATGGCGGCTCTCTTAGCGAGAGGTCCGCTCGCCTTTAAACGCAGCTTTGAGAGTGGACCAATTCGTATCGAACAACGCACCCCATGAACCAACCGGGCGATTACCACGGTCGTTGAGCGTCGGTGCATCGTCTAGCCGTTGACGAAGCGATCGCCCCTTTACGCCTTCGGACGACACGGCAGTCGTCGCTGATTCGCGGTCTTGCGCGACGGACTTCGCGGCAGCCAAGTTTTTGGGATCTTTCAGATGAAATCCGAAGTGGAAGACGGCGAGGCCGAGCACGCCTCCGATCGTCACGAAGGCAAGAGCGCCGATAATCCAGTCCGAACTCATGGTCGACCACCATTGCTGTGAAAGTATCGTTCTGCAAAGCCGCAGCCCGTATTGGGGTTGCGCCGCCAGCTGTCTACCCTTCGACTAGGTCGGCCAGCCCTTTAAAGCTCGCATGCCGTAGCTCGCCGGCCGTCGTCACGCCGCGATAGGCGATCGTCGCATGGAGGCTGGGGTCGACCCAGACGGCGCCCGCCACCCTCAGACCGGGCAAGATGCATCTCGAAACGACGATCTTGTCCAGGCGCGCCCGCAGCGACGCGGCGACGGCCTCGCTGAACCCTGTCCCCACCGCGCCGGCATAGCGTAGCCGCGTCCCGTCGAAGGTGGCGACCTTGATGTTGGCGAGCGGCGTGCGCACGGCGCCTGTGCCCGGCTGGAAGCCGACGATAACGAAGGTGTCCGAGAGCACGCACTTCGTCTTCAACCACTCCGTTCGCCGGCCGGAGCGGTACGGCTTGTCGAGCCGCTTCGACACGATGCCTTCAAGCTCGTGCTCGCACGCGATGCGGAAGAGATCGGCGCCAGGGCCGTTGTGATCCTCGCTGAGCAGGATCGCCGATCGCTTTGGGATGATGGAGGCGAGGGCAAGCCGGCGCTCCTCCAGCGGCTTCTTCCACAGCGGCTCGCCGTCGAGGAAGAGTAGGTCGAAGGCGTAGAGCACGGCGCGCTCGGACCCGTGCCGATCGAGATCCGCCTGCAGCTCGGCGAAGCTTGATCGGCCGCGCTCGTCGAGGATCACCGCCTCGCCATCGATCACGGCCGATCGCACCTTCAGGGCTTCCACTGCACGGGTGATCGCCGGGAAGCGCTTCGTCCAGTCGTGACCGTTGCGGGTGCGGATCGTCGCGTTGCTGCCCGCGACGGAGGCGGAAACGCGGTAGCCGTCCCACTTGATCTCGTGCACCCATTGCGGTCCGACCGGCGGCTTGTCGACGAGCGTCGGCAGGCACGGCTTGATCCATTTCGGCAGCGGCTCGTCGAAGAGACCGGCCTGGCGCGGGTCCGCCGGCTTGGCGACGATCGCAGGGCTGCCGACGCGCTCGGCGACGACATCGGTTTTGCGGGCTCGAGGAGCGGGCGGACGCCGCGGCGGCTTTGGCATGGCGGCAAGCATGGCCCAGTGCCATTAAGGCGCGCTTAGCAGCGTTTGCCAGCGCATCCGCGAGGCGCGTCGTATGCGGCCTTTCACGAGCCATCGCGTTGCGGCTGCGGGGTTGCCGCTAGCTACCCCGAGGGAGAATGCCATGACAGACGATGACACGCCGCTGCCGTCGGATACAGAGCACGGCGGCTTGAAGCCGAAGGACGAGAAGGCCGCCGAGCCTCCGCCCCCAGACGAAAAGGAGGTTGAACGCGAGCCATCAAAACAGCCGTCTTGTGACCGGCCGCCCAGCGAGCCGAAGACAAGTCGCTGGGCAGCCCCGTCTCAAAGGACCGTGGTATGCTTCCTCGGCAAGCCATCTGCGCGGACCGCGATCGAATTGCAACGTTCTGCCGACCGACCGACCGGCCAAACGCTGGACGTGGGAGCCGGTCGACCCTGTGCAATGCTAGGATTTCAGCCGGTTGCTGTGCCCGGCGATAAGGGCAAAACACACACGTTGGATCTCTAGCAAGCTCAGCGATGCCGGATCATCAAGCCCTCGCTCGGCATCGGCAAGCACCATGTCGACCTGATCAGTTTCGGCTGCTAGGCGGAGCAATCGATCGATGCGGGCTTGGTCAGTCCTTCGCGAAACTTCATCACTCAACGCGCACTTCCTTCAACCGAGAGTTCGTTGCCTCTCGAACGAAAGACTGATGCCTTGCTTAATCGCGCACGAAGGTTTCCGCGAGTCAAAAAAGGTAGAAGGTTGCTTTGATTGGATGATCTCCGTGTCTTGGTTTCAGGGCGGCTTTCGTCCTGACCGCAACCGCCGTCCACGGCATCTCCGCTAGCCATCGACAGCAAGTGCGCGAATATCTTGGCCGCAATGTTAAACTTCTCACTTTGATCGCGCGCTCTTAAAAAAGAATTTGCTGAGATTAAAGAAGCTCAACGAGGAGTTGCTTTTTTTGTTGCGGCCTTTCGCTTCATCTGCTTGAATTGGCTTCTTTGGAGGCTTGGCAGCATGCCGTCGATACCCGTTAAGAGCACAACCATTTCCGAATTGGCGAGCGTGTTTGGTGTAAGTACTCTCCGTTTTTACGAGGCTAAAGGCTTCTTGACGCCTGAGAGAATTGGCAACACGCGACTTTACACCACGAAGGATCGGATCCGACTGGAGCTGATCCTAAAGGGCAAAAAGCTAGGTTTCACGCTGGATGAAATCTGGACCTTGATTTCGACGCGCCCCTCTGAATTACAATCGCCGGATGTGGGAAGCATCGTTGTGGTGCATCTTAATATTGCTGAGGTCGAGAAACAGCTCAGCATTCTGGAGCGCCGAAAGGAAGATCTGGAAATTGCGATCTCGGAGCTTCGGATAGACCTAGATCTGCGTCACGCCGAAGGTACTCAAGACTCGGTGTTTTGTTCCAGTCGCAATGCTGACTGATCGCCCGACGCGACGCGCGGCGGAGCGAGCCGTCTTCCGGAAGGTAGTGTCGGATCTGAGGCCCAACGTGGCGGATCCGCGCGGCACGGCTGGCGGGTCCACGTCTGCTTTCGGCAACGAGCCGAAATCGTCCGCGCATCAAATTGCCGGCGAAGGAGCCGTCCCGTGATGTCATAGGAGGCGCGTGGCGGCTGCGACACGAACTCGGCATGTTTGCCTCGCGTCAACCCAGTGGCCTGCCAGCTGCTGGGCTAAAATGCAGCCGCCCTCGCGATTGTCGCGGTGACGGCGAATGGTTTTCTTCGTAGCGACAGTCTCACGAGACAGCCGGATAGCGCATCGCTGCCAGATCAGCCAACAGGCCGGGACCGGTCGGCTCCCAGCCGAGCGTCTTGCGGGTCCAAGCGCTCGATGCGGACAGGTCCATATCGGCAAAGCCAGCCATCCATCCGAAATATTCCGGCGCCTCGTCTCGAGTGATGGACTTCACCGGCAGCTTCAGCCCACGACCGAGCGATTCCGCGATGTCCTTGGCCGGCACGCCTTCCTCGGCGACCGCGTGATAGCGCGCCGCGACCTGCTTTTCGAAGGCGAGGCGGTAGAGTTTGGCTACATCGCTGACATGCGCGGCCGACCACCGGTTCTGGCCGTCGCCGACATAAGGCATGAAGCCTTTGTCGCGGACCAGCTCGATCAGCGGCGTAATGAGGCCCTGCTTTTCCGTATCATGCACCTGCGGCAGGCGCATGACAGCGACCTTCACACCCTGCTGCGCGACGGCGTCGCCGGCCTGCTCGGACAGCTTGCGGGGATTGGGATGATCGTAGTCGGTGACATCCTCTCTCGCCACCCGGCCATGGCCGACGCCACCGAGCCCGACGCCCGAAGTGATGAGGAGGAGGCGGTCCGAGCCGGCGAGCACCGATCCCATCGCCTCGATGACGCGCCGGTCTTTCTCGCAATTCTCGACGAAGCGCGAGAAATCATGGTCGAAGGCGGTATGAATAACGCCATCGGATTTGGCGGCGCCGGCCTTCAGGCTGTCGAGATCCTCCAGGGTGCCGTGATGCGGCTCGGCGCCGGCGGCCTTCAGCGCCGCGGCGCCCTTATCCGAGCGCGTCAGGCCGATGACCCGATGCTCTGCCTCGATAAGTTCCGATACGATGCGGGAGCCGATGAAACCGTTCGCGCCGGTGAGAAAGATGCGCATGTGATGTCTCCCGTTGTTGATGCGCATCTTATCGGCTAGGTTCCCTGCCTATTAAAGTAGTGAGCTTATCCTGGTATAATGACTAACACATACGGCACCTTGTCTGGCCGAGCCGGCAATCAGCTGGGCCACTATCTGCGAGATCGCCGCAGCCGGCTCGATCCGGTCGCGCTTGGCTTCACGGCGGGACGCCGGCGCACGCCAGGCCTGCGCCGCGAGGAGATCGCCCAGCGCTCCAATATTAGCGCAACCTGGTACACGTGGCTCGAGCAGGGCCGGGGCGGCGCGCCCTCGCCGGACGTGCTCAATCGTCTTGCCAACGGGCTCATGCTGACGGAAATCGAGCGCGAGCACCTGTTCATGATCGGCCTCGGCCGCCCGCCCGAGGTGCGGTTCAAGGCGACGGGAGGCGTCACGCCGCGCCTGCAGCGCCTGCTGGACGCCTTTGAGTTCTGTCCCGCCATCGTCAAGACGGCGACCTGGGACATTGTCGCCTGGAATCGCGCCGCCGCGGTCGTGCTCACGGATTACAGCAAGCTACCGCCCGGCGACCGCAACATTCTGCGCATCATGTTCGGTAATTCGCAGGTTAAGAAGATGCAGCCCGAGTGGAACAGCATCGCGCGTTTTGTGGTGGGGGCGTTTCGGGCCGATGCCGCGCGGGCCGGCGCCGGCGCCGAGATCGACCGGCTGGTCGAGGAGCTGTGTCAGTTGAGCGCCGAATTCGCGGCGCTATGGCGCGACAACGATGTGCGCAGCCATGGTGAGGGCCTGAAACGGATCACGCATCCCGTGGCGGGATCGCTGGAGCTGGAATACTCGGCATTCGCCGTTGATGGGCGCCCGGACCTTGGCATGATCGTCTACAACCCGGCTCGTAATGTCGACGCCGCCGCCGTCCGCTCTTTACTCTCGTCGACCAAGCGGCGCGTGAAGCGCTAATCAGCATCATCTTGGCCCGAATATGCCCCGGGGGCAGGGGGGTGTGAAACTCCTGGACATCAGAGTTGCACGGCATCTATGAAACGAGACTACGGGCTTTGTTAGGATGTAATGGCGGAAATATATATTGGACTCTACGGATGGCTGTGAAGCTTTAGAGCTAGTAGCCTAGATTTGAGTGACAAGTGATGTTGGTTGCAACCGATAGCTGCGCTTATTTAGACATATAGCCGAGCTAGAACATGATCGCTTTGTTTGCTTTATGAAGCGGTCTTACCGTATTGCCAGTTGCCATTACAAGCTCGCTCACACTTGCTGTCGGCGGTCGCCCTCGCATGGAAGCGACCATGTTTTAGAACACTGCGTCTCATGATGGTGGACAAGCAAATCTACGCCATCCTAGGCTTTACGCGCCGTCTGCAACATACCAAATAAAGCGGAAAGTTGCCCTCTGCGACGACCCCTCGCTTCTATAGACCAGAGCGGGGAGGTAAAGGAATGCGGCAGCAGCTCGACCACAGCGGCCTGGCGAGAAAGTGGATCTCAACGCCTGTGAATTGCAGCTTGCGCCAGTTGCAAGGGTGGGAGCGGCAGGCAACCGTCTCCTTCAGGAGACGACATGCCATATCGATTCGTTCATGCGGCCGATATTCACCTGGACTCGCCGCTAAAGTCGCTAGCGCTGCGCAACCCGCAGCTGGGCGAGCTGATCGGGACAGCGACGCGCCGTGCATTCGAGGCGATTATCGACCTTTGCCTCGAAGAAGATGTTGACGCCCTCGTTCTGTCGGGTGACCTTTACGACGGCGAACAAACCTCGATGAAGAGGCGCGTTTTCTCGCCGACCAGCTCAAGAAACTCGAAGATGCAGGGGTTCGTACCTTCGTCATCCGCGGCAACCACGATGCCATGTCGAGGATCACACGAGAACTGGTGCTGCCCGATGGCGCCAAGATCTTTGGGGGACGCGCCGAAGCGGTGACGATCGAGGCTCGCGATGGCGGCCCCGAGGTTGCGATTCACGGGATCAGTTTCGCCGACAGACATGCTCCAGACAGCCTGTTGCCGCGATATCGGCCGCCCGTCGAGGGTGCCGTCAACATCGGCCTGCTGCACACGAGCCTCGGCGGGTCCAAGGCGCACAGCCCGTAAGCGCCCTGCAGTGCGAGTGATCTTGAGGCGAGCGGTTTCCGATACTGGGCGCTGGGACATATCCATGCGCGCTCGATCACTGATGGATCCTGCACGATCGTCATGCCAGGGATCCCGCAAGGGCGCGACATCGGTGAGAGCGGCTCAAAGTCGGTGTCGCTCGTCACTGTCGGAGATGATAAATCGATCATCGTCGAGGCGTGTCGGACTTCTGTCGCACAGTTCGAGCGCATCGATGTGGACCTCACGGGTATCGAAGACTGGAGGGCATTCGTAGGGCGGATGGCCGATGAACTCGGTCGTTCTCGTAATAACGTTGAGTCCGAACATCTCGTTGCTCGTCTTGTCCTGCGCGGGACAACGTCGTTTGCCTGGCGCATCCGCCGAGACATGGACCTCGTCCGCGCCCAGGCCGAGGAGCGTGCCGAGGCGCTCGGTCGAACTTGGATCGACAAGGTCGAGGTCAATGTCGTCAATCCGACAGCCGGCGCTAAGAGCCCTGGAGCACTGCTCGAGCTGCGAGATCTCATCGCCAACGAGGTCACGGCTTCGCTGGCCTACAGACAGGCAATGACCGGGATCATGGAGGAGCTGGCATCGCAGCTGCCGCCAGAGTGCCGGCACATCCTTGGAGACGACGAAGCGGGCATGATGCGGACGTTAGCGAAGCTGACGGCAGACGGCAGCGAGAACGTTCTGGCGCGCCTCGACGAGCGTGTCTCAGAGGACGCCTGATGCGCCTGCGTCGCCTCGATCTTGTACGCTACGGAAAGTTCTCGGACGCAAGTCTTGATTTTGGGCCCGCGCCGCAGCGACGACCCGACTTCCACATCGTCTACGGGCCGAACGAGGCCGGCAAATCAACCGCGTTTGCCGCGTTCCTTGATCTGCTGTTCGGCATCGACGAAACCCGGAAGCCCGGCTATGGCTTTCTCCATCCACCTGCGAGTCTGCGCATTGGCGCCGTGCTCGACCTGAAGGAGGTCGGCGGTCAAGCCCAGGATTTGTACGGCGCCGCCAAGGGGCAGGTAGAAGACGCAGCCGATATCGCGTCCGGTGCAGCGTCCGACATTTACCGCAACAGCGGCGATTACGCGCAGCGTGGCGCCGACGCGGTGACGACGACGGTCAAGCAATACCCTCTGTCGGCGTTGCTCCTCGCGGCCGCTGTAGGGTTTCTAGCTGCGCTGCTGGTCGCATCGCGCAACTGACCCCTCTTCAGATAGGCGGCGGGATACGCAACCCGACACACGCTAAAGAGCTTCCTGCTTTGGTCATGTGCCGCCGATGTCCGGCGCCGCGAACGCCGGGAGATGAAATGACAATATTGAAGCTCACGACTGCTGTTGCTGTTTTGGGTATCGTCGCGCCGGCTCTCGCTCTCGCGCAGAGCGCCTCCCCCACGGCGCCCAATCCGGCCAACCCTACGCCGACCAACCCGGTGTCAACGAATGGCGCGCCGATGAAGTCCGGCTCGATGTCGTCAGGTAGCTCGATGTCTTCCGGCGCGATGAAGTCGGGCGGCTCCATGGCGACGGGCGGTGGGACAGGTGCCAAATCCACGGCTACCGGGGGTCCCTCGGGCGGCTCGCCAGGGAAGAACTGACTTCGCAACCAAGTCGTGCCCCGCCTTGGTCAAGCCGGGCGGGGCGTCTCAATCCTAATCATTTGCGATGACGCGAAGCGCCGGCCGCTCTGGAGCGGGTTACGGCGGGATTAGCTGCTGGAGCAGTACGCTGTGGATCCAAAGTCCAGCCCTATTTAGCCCGACCTAAGGGCGGAGGGCGGAGGTCGCCTCCGCGCTATCAGCCGGTTGTGCGTAACATCGCCGCGAGTTCACCAAAACCCTCACGGACCAGATCGGCAGCTTCCGCGAACGCCGTGACCGGATCGAGCTTTGCACCCCCTTCTAGAACTGCCTTGGGCAAAACAAGCGCTGGTGAGATGTCGACAAGCCGCATTTTCAGGCCAGTAGTAAGCTGACGCAGCTGCTCGCCGCACTTGGTGCCCCCCTTGCCGCCGTAGGTCACATTTAAGACTGGCTTACCTTCCCACTCACCGAACAAGTGGTCCATTGCGTTTTTCAGCGGGGCGGGAATACCGCCGTTGTATTGGGGCGTAACAATGACGAAGGCACTCGTCTCCTTAACCTCCTGACTCCAAGCTTTGGTGTGCGGCTGCGCATAGCCTTCGCCGTGTGCGGGAACCGCCGGTTCATCGTCCATAGGCAAGTGACGATCCTTGAGGTCGAGAAGCGAGCATTCAAGGCCCGTTGCCTCGCGTCCAAGCTCCGCTATCCACTCGGCAACGAAGGGGCACAAACGTCCAGCACGGACGCTGCCTAAAATTATTCGAATGGTGGCGGGCATGGTGATCCTGTATTCCAACGACCATGCCGCTTCTCTAGCACGTCATAGCTATCCCGTCGTGCTGACGCCGATGAGCGTGCATTCGTCTGCGATGCGAGAGACCTTTTTAACGCTGCCTTGTTGACGCGCGGAGCCCTGTTGGCTCGTTGAGGAGGTTTCATGTTCTATTTCGACAAGCGACTGCAATATCCGGTCAAGGTGGAGAAGCCCGATCCGGTCTACGCCCGGTCGCTGCAGCAGGCTATCGGCGGCATCGAAGGCGAAATTCGCGTATGCATGCAATATTTTTTTCAGGCGTGGGGTGCCCGCGGCCCGACCACAAAGTATCGCGACATGCTTCTCAACACGGCAACCGAGGAGATGGGCCATATCGAGATGCTGGCTACAGCGGTTGCGCTCAACCTCGAGCATGCGCCGACTGGCGTGCAGGAGGCTGGCTCGAAGGACGCGGTTGTGGGGGCCGTGATGGGCGGCAGCAATCCGCAGCATGTGCTGGAAGGTATGCTGCATCGCCACGTGCTCAGCACCGGGATGGCGGCATTTCCAGCCAATGCCGAAGGCGTGCCGTTCGACATGTCGCACATCTACGCCAGCGGCAATCTCGCTGCAGATATGTACTGCAACGTTGCGGCCGAATCCACGGGCCGCGTTTTAGCCTGTCGCCTGTACAACATGACGCAGGACCCCGGCATGATCGACATGCTCAGCTTTATGATTGCCCGTGACACCATGCATCAGCAGCAGTGGCTTGCCGTTATTGAGGAGCTTGGCGGCAACGAAGGCGTGCTGCCGATCCCCAACAGTTTCCCTCAGGAAAAAGAGCACCAAAAGTACAATTACAATTTCTTTGCTACTGCGCATGACGGGGAGAAGCCGGAGAAAGGCCGTTGGACCCATGGTCCGTCACTTGACGGGAAGGGTAAGTACACTGTGTTTCAGAACAAGCCGCTTGGCGAGGAGCCTGCGCTCGGCCCGGCCCGTCCCGATAGTGGCGCGGAGACACAGCAAATCGGCTAAAAAACGTGGGCCCTCGGCGCGGTAGTGCCGAGGGCGTTTTCCGTAGCCTCTAAACCAGGCTTGGCAAGACTGATTATTCCTCAGACCGGCAATGCCGCCATAGCGTTCATGGTAGCCGCGGAGCCCTTCGCGGGAGGGCCGTGAGCGGTGCGCTCGGAGCGCCGTCAGCTCGACCTGCTGCGGGGCGGCGATGAACCAGCGTTCGGAGGACCCTCGTAACGAGCCCAGCCAGCCAGATCTGCCGAGGCAGCTTCGCTGGGGTGAGGGGGCGACAAACCAACCTCGGACTTGCCGCTTCGATAGAAGCGCGGGCTGCTTGTAGGGGCATATTCAAGAAGGCACGGGTTGTGGCGTAAGGAAGATTGAGCGCGAAGGCCCAGGGCCAAATCGGTCCGTTCGTCTGCGCCGCATAGCGCTTTCGCAGCATTCGACCGACCACGCTACGGACAATAAAGCAGCGGAGGGATTCAAGGCGGTCATCGCACGGCGCCTGGGGCCGCTCGCAGCGCAGCTTGATCGTATCCGCGACGCCACCCACTGCGCGGCCGTCGAGACGCCCGGACGTAATCACCTCGATGTCCGGCGCATGGCGGACGACAAAGCCGGCCGAGCGTACGGCGTCGACAAACGCCCGATCTTCGCCGCATGCCATATCCGGAATACCGCCGACTGAGCGATAGGTCGACGCCCGGACGGCAATCGTCGCCCCAGAGCGAGACCAATGGCAGGGCCACGGATTGCCCGGCTCGGGATCAATCCGTGCGCCGATCTCGGTCAGCAGCGCTTCATAGCTTGATTCGAGCCGGCCGCGAACATGGAGGCGACTGGGGAGCGCGGCCGCCTCGAGCGGATCGAGCGTGATACGTCCGGCCACGGCGTCTGCCCCGGCGGCGATCGCCGCTACATTAAGTGCTACCCAGTCGTCGCCCACGCGGCTATCAGCGTCGCTTGTTAGCAGCACGCCATCATCGAACTCCGCCTCTTCCAGCCAGGCGAGCGCAGCCTCCATCGCCATGCGTCGCGCCCAGCCAGCCGAGGGGCGATCGCTTTGGCCTTCGATAACGCGCAGGGTGAACGACAGTCCGCAGGACGTGGCATCGACCACGGCCATCGTGTTGTCAGTGCAGGCATTTAGGAAGAGGAGAACGCCAAGCGTGCCGGGCGCAATGCCACTCTGACGCGATAGCGCGGCGAGACAAGCGCCGATCCTTTCCGCTTCATTGCGAACTGGTATCGCGACAATGAACCGGCGTCTCGTTCGATCATCAACGCCTGAGTTTTTCACGAAGCAATTCTCCAAAGCAGCGGCTGCAAGGCAAGGTCGCACGGCCGGCGGAGGGAGGAACGTAGCCAATTGCAGTCCGAACCGCTCTTCGCTGCCAGTGCTGCTACTGAAGCAGGCCAACCAGCTTTTTGCCGGCGTCGGAATTCAGGTCATCGACATCCAACTCGCCTGATCCAGGAGCATCCCCGGGCTTCCGACGTGTATTAGCTTCGTCGAAAAACTTGGTGACCAGAGCAAGGTACTCATCTTTGCTGACCGAAGTGGAGACGCTCGGGGTACCAGTGAAAGCCTTTAGGTCCGCGGGCACCATGCGACCGCCAAGTTGAAGCATGGTGACATGGCCGCCGTTCTTGCCTTTGATTAAATCGTAACGTCTGCCTGCTGCTGCTCGGACCTCGGACAGGGACAACTTCCGATCACCATCGGTGTCGACGCGCGAGATGATGGTCGGTCCGCCCATGACAGCCCAAGAATACGGTATAGAGAAGACGCTCGCTACCAGAAACGCACCCAAAGCCAACTCAATATAGCGCACAGCAGCTCTCCCCAGCAACGCTCTCTGGATGCCTTACATGCTCCCGGCGCGGATGTCGTGCGCATAGCTCAGTGATGATGCATTGTACCGCTGGGTTGCAACCTCTTACATTTTCGCATGTCTGGTCGGCTGAGGCCAAGCCGGCTAGGATCTTGCGCCATCAGGTAGGCTATCGCTCACTGGCGATCATCCAACCCGAGCGCCTCGCGACAGCGCAGCCGTTCCATGGCACGCTGATCTATGGCACGCTGAGCCTCGGCGTGGCGTCCGCTGGCTTAACCTGTCTATCTAGCTAAGTCGGGGTCCTCTCGGCGCGCTTCGCCTTCTGGATCATGTCGGGGATGTGCCTTGTCGCGGTGCTTTTGCGCAGCTAATGTCTAGAGGAGACTAGAATCCTTCAAAGCCGAACGCTCTGTGACAATCGCTCTAGTTGCATCTGGTCAACTGAGTGGCAAATATCGCTGGCGCAGAAATGATGCAGCATGTGACCCAAGCCCGGCATCCACCGAAAGGTGGAGTTGGGCATGAGGCTAGCAGCTGCAAGACCATGCCTTGCGTTCGTCACGACGACATCATGCGTTCCGCCGAAGATGCGGACGGGAACGCCGCACGACGAATAGCGTACCGCACTTTCGGCAAGTGCCAAATAACTTGCCATGCCGTCCTTGCCGTCAGCGATCATCATCTCTGAGGTGGAAGCCCAGGCAAACGGATATTCGGCAGCGTAGTTACTTGGCATCACCTGGGGAAAGAACATCGAATTTCGGAGCAGCGGCAACGTCACTAAATCGGTGACCTTTCCGATGGACCTGGCAAGCCATTCGCCCGCGAACGACGCCGCGCGCGGGCCAAACATCACATGCTCGACGCGCACTTCTGGAAAGCAGATTGGCGCGAGCGCCAAGACGCTACCAACTTCGCGAGGCGCATCGATCGCGGCGCACATCGCGACAGCACCGCCGAAGGAATGCCCGACGATGATTGGTGAGCGTCCGGTGACGGCCGCCTTGCGGCATCGATAGCGGAGGGCTCTGCATCCGACCTCAAGGATAGCTTTAAGGTCGGTTCTGATGCGGGTCGAGGTGCTTGGTGGTGTCGAGCGGCGGCGGCGATGGTCGCGCGACGAGAAGATGCGGATCCTGACGGAGAGCCTCGAGCCGGGCGCGAAGGTAGCGGAGGTCGCGCGCCGCAACGATGTCGCGCCGAGCGTCCTGTTCGCCTGGCGTCGGCAGGCGCGGCTGCCTGCGGCTTCCACGACGATGGTCCCGGTGATGATCGCCGAGCCGAGCGTTGCGCCGTCGATCCCCACGAAGCCGCGTCGGACGCGTGGCCCGGCGAAGGAGCGAGGGCTGATCGAGATCGATCTCGGCGGCGGTCGCCGGGTGCGGGTCGATGCGGGTGTCGATGCCAAGGCGCTCGCCCGCGTGCTCGACGTCCTGAGCAGCCGATGATCGCGTTCCCGAGCGGCGTGCGCGTCTGGCTGGCGACCGGCCACACCGATATGCGCAAGGGCTTCGATGGCCTGTCCCTGCTGGTCCAGGAGACGCTGAAGCGCGACCCGCACGATGGCCATCTGTTCGTCTTCCGCGGCCGTCGCGGCGACCTGATCAAGGTCATCTGGCACGACGGCCAGGGGATGTGCCTGTTCTCCAAACGGCTGGAGCGCGGCCGCTTCCTGTGGCCTTCGGTGGCCAACGGCACGGTAACGATCTCCTCGGCGCAGCTCGGCT
This sequence comes from uncultured Lichenihabitans sp., assembly GCA_965214415.1. Classification (GTDB taxonomy): domain Bacteria; phylum Pseudomonadota; class Alphaproteobacteria; order Rhizobiales; family Beijerinckiaceae; genus RH-AL1. Next base: position 2,059,046 of record CBDCBQ010000003.1, on the reverse strand, counting down.
ACCTGCTGGACGGGATCGACTGGCGGGCGCCCCAGCGGACGTGGCGGCCACGCGCCGCGGGATAGCAAGCTGTGCACAGCGCCGTCATCGGCTCCCGGGCAAACCGCATCCGTGATTCTCTTGCTGGGTGAGCACGCCCTCTGAGTCGCTGCCGAAAGACCTCGCCGCCGCGCACGCGATGATCCTCGTGGAACGCCGGGCGCGGCTAGCGGCCGAGCTCGCCGTCGCCAGGGCCCATACAGACCGCATCGTGCTCGACCTCGAACTGGAGCGGTTGCGCTTTCAGCTGGCGAAGGCGCGCCGCGAGGCGTTCGGCCAGTCCTCAGAGGCCGGCACCAGGATCGGCCAGTTCGAGCTGGCGCTCGAGGACGTCGAGGAGACGCTCGCGGCGATGCGGGCTAACGATGAGATGGCGACGCCCGCCACGTCGATCGATGCCTTCACGCGTCGCAAGCCGGCGCGGCGTCCCTTGCCCGAGCATCTGTCGCGTGTCCGGCAGGTCTACCCCAGCCCCTCGGCTTGCCCCTGCTGCGCCGGTCGCCTGCACAAGCTGGGCGAAGACATCACCGAGTCGCTCGAACGTGTCCCGGCGAGCTGGTTCGTCATCCAACATGTTCGGGAGAAGTTCTCCTGCCGATCCTGCGAGGCGATCACGCAGCCGCCCGCGCCCTCGCACCCGATCGCGCGGGGGCGCGCCGGGCCGGTGCTGCTGGCCGAGATCGCCTGTGGCAAGTTCTGCCTGCATCTGCCGCTGCATCGGCAAAGCCGGGCCTTCGCCCGTGAGGGTGTCGAGATCGACGTCTCGACGATGGCGGACTGGATGGGCGCCGTCAGCGTTGCCCTGAAGCCGATGGTCGAGATCATCGAGGCCCACGTTCTGTCAGCCCAGCGCCTCCATGTCGACGACACGCCGGTGCCGGTCCTGGCCAAAGGCAAGACGAAGACCGGTCGGCTATGGACCGCGGTCCGCGACGATCGCCCCTACGGCGGCGCCGATCCGCCGGCCGCCTCCTACCTCTACTCGCCCGATCGTGGCGGCGCGCATCCCGAGGCATTCCTGCGCACTTGGTCCGGCATCATGCAGGCCGACGCCTATGCCGGCTTCAACAAGTTGTACGAGCCGGGGCGCGTGCCGGGGACGATTCTCGAGGCGGGATGCTGGGCGCACTGGCGCCGCAAGTTCTACGAGATCGCCGCTCTCAAGAAGGCACCGATCGCCGTCGAGGCCGTGATGCGCATCGATGCCATCTTCGCGATCGAACGCACCATCAACGGTGCGACGCCTTCCAAGCGACAAGCCGTGCGAGACCAAACGATCAAGCCGCTGGTCGAGGGTCTCGTCGCCTGGCTGAACGGGCAGCGTCGCACCCTGTCGTCGAAGTCCGAGACCGCCAAGGCGATGGACTACGGGCTGAAGCGGATACCGGCCTTCACCCGCTTCCTCGACGACGGCCGCATCTGCCTGTCGAACAATGCCGCCGAGCGCGCCATGCGCTGCGTCGCCATGGGCCGCAAGAACTGGACCTTCGCCGGCTCCGATGCGGGCGGCCGGCGTGCGGCCGCGATCTACACCCTGATCGAGACCTGCAAGCTCAACGACGTCGATCCCCGCGCCTGGCTCGCCGACGTCCTCAGGCGACTGCCGGACCATCCCGCCAAGCGCATCCACGAGCTGCTTCCGTGGAACTGGTCGCCCGCCGTAGCCACCGCTCGCGCTGCCTGAGCAATCCCGTTCTCGCATTATCCAGGACGCGCAAGGCGGCCTTCACCGGACGCTTTCGATGATTGGGCGCTCGATACCGAGAGCGCGCCAGCCCTCCATGATCATCTTGGCCTGTGCGTAGGGTGAGCCCTGTTTTGTCGGCGTTTGTGCGCTGCAGCCATGCCCTGGCCGATCGAACGCTACCACGTCATATCGGTCCGAAAGCTGCGCCATTAGCGCCAGCACCATGTCGTCCGAGGTGACAAGTGACCCGTGCATCAGGACCACGGGCTCACCCGATCCAGAACGCTGGAACGCTAGGCACCCCAAACTCGTCTCGACATAGGAACGCGGAGGCGCGTTCAACGACGTCTCGATCTTGTCACCACCAATGCTGCGATGCCGGCGAGTGCAGCGGCGGCGCCAAGGTTGTTGCGAGCCCGCGTATAAATGCTGAATGGGTTTACGAAGCCGGGATGGGTGCCGCGTTCGTCGCCGTCTCGCATCGGCGCGTACAAGGATCCTTCCGGACGGTCCGGTGGCACGCGTCGCTTCTGGAACGACATGATGACAGGCGGCGCCGTGAGATCGAATAGTCTCGGTGCCATCGTGGCGATCAGGCTGATCGCTTTTCCTCCCCCGCCCACATAGATGTCGCGTCGAGGCGACGTAGCTGCAGCCAGGATCGACGCTGCCACCTCGCCAGGGCGGTAAACCGGCGGCGGCAGGTCAGGCTCGCGATCCATATAGTTCCGGGCGCGCTGCGGCAGTGGCGTGTCGATCGAGGCCGGCTTGATCAAAGTTATGGAGACAGGCGCACCCTCCTGCTCCAATTCCATACGCAACGCGTCGGTAAAGCCTTTGATCGCGTGCTTGCTAGCGCTGTACATACCTTGCAGAGGGAATGCAAAATCGGAGCCGATGCTGCCGAGATTGATCAGAGTGCCGCCGTGTGTCTTCAGGTGCGCAACCGCAATCAGCGAGCCGTTCACAGTGCCCCAAAAATTCACATCCATCAGGGCTCGCAAATCTTCTTCAGAAACTTCCTCAAGCCGGCCGTAGATCGTCTGCCCGGCATTGTTGACCCAGGTGTCGAAGCCACCAAACCGCTGTATCGCTTCGATCGCGATCTTCTGCACATCCGAACGCTTGCAAACGTCGGCCACCACGGTTAGCACACGATCGCTGCCGCCCAGCCGGTCAGCGACCTCTTCCAAGCATTCTGCGTGGCGTGCCGCCAGTACGAGACGAGCTCCTCGTTTGGCGGCCATCCTAGCCGTTGCGAGGCCGATGCCGCTTGTCGCGCCGGTGATTACGACGGTTTGATCGCGAATTGCCTTCTGTTGATGAAACATGAACGTCCTCTGGCACCCAAAGTGTGGATTAGCGGACTTGGCATTCATTCTCGCGCGCCATATGGCCGCGTCAGGCGTGGGGCACAACACAGACGCTACCTGCGATGTGCCATGCATTCCACCTCAAGTGGGACTATGGTCCTTTTGGATTGCCGGCGACCATACCGCGCAGGATACGCTCGGCAACGCGGCCATAGGGTGGTCGCAAGAGCCTCGTGCAGGAAAAACGCGATTGAAAGAATACCGAGCGTCGGTGAGTAAAAGCTTCGAAGCCGGCCCGCCCGTGATACGCACCGTAACCAGATCCGCCAACGCCGCCGAACGGTAATCCCTCCACTGCGGCTTGCATGATCGTATCGTTGACGGCGACCCCTCCCGACCGTGTGCGGGTCAAGACTTCGGATAGCCGACGGTGATCTCGGCCGAACCAATAAAGCGCTAGCGGCACAGGTCTTCTGTCGAGATAGGCGAAGACATCCTCGATCCTGTCGTATGTTACCAGCGGGAGGATCGGTCCAAAAATTTCGTCCTGCATCAGCGAGCCATCTTCGGGCGGATCAACAACCATGCAAGGCGCCAAGTTCTGCTCAGTCGACCTCTCAAAAAATGGGATCACCTCGAGCCCGACAACAAGTTGCGCCAATCGTTCGCGATCCGCAGCTCGGCGGACCAGCGTGACGTCGAGACTGGTCCCATCCGGACGCAATTGAGCGGCCGCCCTCTTGGCGGCGTTGACGAACAAGGTGAGCTTGTCGCGAGGCAGGAGCACGTAATCCGGCGCAACGCAGGTCTGGCCAGCGTTGAAGAGCTTCCCAGCGACGATGTCCTTCGCGGCACGTTCGAGGTCAGCCGATCCATCGATGATGGCAGGCGATTTCCCTCCGAGTTCGAGAATTACCGGCACCAGGTTCTCCGCCGCTGCGCGCAGGACCTTCCGTCCTGTTTCGCTTGACCCGGTGAAAAGCAGCTTGTCGAACGCGAGGCCTGACATCGCTGCGGCCTCATCGGCGCCGCCTTCGATGGCGACGACCAGATCCGGATCAAGGTATCGCTTAACTGCCGTGCAGATCGCGGCCGCCGTCTCGGGCACGTGTTCTGAGGGCTTAAGCACGACGCGGCAGCCGGCGGCGAGCGCACCAACGAGCGGCGACAGCGCAAGCTGCACGGGATAATTCCAAGGCGCAATGATGCCAACGACGCCGAGTGGTTCCCGAAGAACCCGTGCGTGCGCGGGAAAAAAACGCCAGTCGAGCGGGACGCGCTCAGGGCGGCTCCAGCGTGCGAGGCGCGGCAATGCATGATCGATCGCGGCAATTACGACTCCAACTTCGCCGATCATAGTCTCGTGCCAGGATCGCCCACCAAAATCGTGCGAAATGGCCGTGGCGAACGTCCCGGCCTCGCTGGATACAAGGCGACGGAGAGCACGCAACGTTTCGGTTCGTCGCTTTAGAGATACGTGGAGTTGGGCATCCCGCGCCTGCGCTTCGCGTAGCGACTGCAGCGCGCCCGCCGCGTGAGACTGCATGCTTAAGAACTCGCCGGATAGCTACGTCCGCGCCAGCTTTCCGGCTTGCCTAGCCCCTTACGGCCAAGCGCCCACCATTGCAGTGCAAGCAGCAGAACGACGGAAATTGGGTTTAGAGGCACGGTTATAAGCGGCTCCCGGCATTGGACCGCCTGCATCGAGCGGGCCGCCAATGGCCCCACGCAAGCAAGAGCAGCAAGACCGATCGTGACTGGCTCGCCGACAATGACCGCCGCTATAAGCATCGCCCACGGGAACACGTGGCCACCAAGCAGCACGGCTGTCCAAATCGGCAGCCCTATCGGCTTTGCCAAACCCTCGGTCGCGTTCTTTAAAGTACCACGCACAACCGTCCGCCAGTCGGCGTACATTCTGCAGCTCGCCAGATCGGAAGCCGCTACGAGGTCGGTTCGAAAGCCCTCAGCCCGAAAAAGTCTTGGTAGCATGAGGCCATCGTGCCAGCTGGTACGGATGCCAGCATGGCCGCCGGCGTGAGCGTAGGCGGTAGCGCGCACGGCGATCAACTGCCCGCACGCCGCGGCAAGCGCCGGCCGCAAATCCCGACGAGATAGCGGGATCGGAAGATAGCCAAGCAGCAGCATGTTGATCATCGGGATGATCAGGAGCTCGGCAAGACTTCCCATACGCTGTTGCGGCACTCCGCTGACAAGATCGACTGCCCCAAGGGCTCCGGCGAGCCGCCCAGCAGCCTCTGGCGCAAGGCGCACGTCAGCGTCGATGAAAAGCAGGTTCGGCGCTTCGGTGAGGCTGGCAAGGACGTGACAGGCGTGCTGCTTGCCCGACCAACCAGGTGGCAGCGGCGGCGCGGCTGCGAGCCGGAGCCGCGAGTCCGTTTTGGCCAATCGCATCACGATTGCGGCCGTAGCGTCGGTGGATTGATCGTCAAGCACGACCACCTCCAACGCCACGCCGCACGAGGCAAGCGCGCTCCGAACACAGGCCTCGATACCAGCTTCCTCATCGCGCGCGGGGATTAATATCGCAACCCGAGCACCCACCGGTGCCGGAGCTGGAACAGAAAGCGCCCGCACGTTGACGATCGTCATGACGGTGGGAACCGCTGCCAAGACCACAAGGATTGCAGCAAGGGTAAGCATCATGTTGGATCGTCCGTGCTTGCACGGTGCGCCGGGTCAAAACGTCTGCCTTGCAACGCCGCGACGAGCCGACGCCAGCCGTCGAAAAACGGATTGATGTTCGTCTTGCCGGCGAGAAGCACCTTGAATCTTGAGGGATCACGCGACGCCACGTCAACCGCGAGTGCCTCCATGGTGCCAGCTAGGGCCTCGCTCAGTGCCGCGCCGCCAGTTGCCCTGATCACGCTTGTAGGCACCGCATCGCCAAAGCGTAGGAGCAAGTTAGGCCGACGCTCGTTCCAGAACGAGTATTCAATCGCAAGAGGAACGAAGCGGGCGGCGGGCATACGTTTCGCGAGATGCGTTAGGCCCGGCGCCACCTTTAGTGGGCGATCACGGACGTCGCGAAAGCGGCCTTCAGCGTTGACGAGAAGCAGCCCGTTATCGAGCGCCAGCACAGCTTCGCCGACGGCAAGGAAGGTCGAGGCGCCAGCATAGCCAGGTTTGACCCCGAACGCGCCGAGCTTTCGAAAGAACCGGTAGCGTTCCAGCATCGCCGCCTCGATCGGTGCCGAGACGTGACGGTCGGTGAACATTGTCGTCGTGAGCCAAACAAATATCTCGCCGTCCCACCAGGATGGGTGGTTTGCGAAGATCACCAGTGGGCCAGGTTCAATCGGGAGAGCGCCCGAGCTGCGGACAGCATGAAAGGAGACCGCTATGTCACGCTCGAAAAGCTTTCCGAAGAAGCGAAGGAAGAGCGGAGAGCGCTCAGCCAACAAGCGGCGCGCGATATCCCTACGTCCGTCTCGACCAACCTCTTGTGACACGAAAGTCAAAGCACCGAATGTTTTGGCGCCTTGCGGCGGCTCGCATCAGACGGCATGCGCAATTTTCGTTTCGCGGACGCCTCGCGCGTCCTGGTCCATCGCATCGGCGGCGATCCAGCCCGACATCATTACCATCGGCATGCCTGGGCCCGGATGCGCGGCGCCGCCAGCTAGGTAGAGATCACGCACCGTGCGTGAGCGATTGCCGGGTTTGAAGGCGCCCATCAGTCGTCCGTGGCTAGCAAGGCCGTAGATCGCACCATTCAGCACGCGATAACGCTCGTGTATGTCCTGCGGGGTGAGGTGGCGCTCGACGACGATACGCTCCTCGATGTCCTCCATTCCCGCAGTCGCCTTCAGCTTGTCGAGGATGACCTGCCGGTAACGAGGGTAGAGGTCACCCGTGCCCCAATCATGATGCGGCCGCAGATAGGGAGTGTGGACGAGAACATAAAGCGCTTCGCCGCCCTCCGGCGCAACGCTCGCCTCGGTTGCCGAGGGCGCGCAGACATAGGCGGTCGGATCGGGCGCCGGCTCGCCACGCTTGTAGATCGCGTCGAACTCCTCCTTCGGGTCGCGCGAGAAGATAAAGTTGTGATGCAGAAGGTGGTCGTATCGTCGCTTCAGCCCGAGGTAGAGAACCACCCCGGAGCAAGCCGGCTCGAACTTGCGCTTTGCATGAGCCGCGCCGATCTCGCCGCCGACCAACTCGCGATAGGTGCGCACCGCGTCCATGTTGGAAATAACCGCATCGTAATGTTCGACGCCGCGTGTCGTGCGCACCCCGGTGACGCGGGTTCCGTCCATTTCTAAACCCTCAACGTCCTCGTTGGGGCGGAAGTTAGCGCCGGTATCTTCGGCGAAACGGGCGAGCCCCTCGGCGACTGCGCGGGTACCACCGAGCGGGTACCACACGCCTTGAGCTGTCTGCATGTGCGCGATGGCACAGAGCACGGCCGGCGCACCGTATGGTGAGGAGCCGACGTACTGCACAAAGTGGTCGAGCATCTGCGCCAGCCGAGCGTCGCGTACTTTTCCGCGAATGGTGCTCGCCACGGTAGCGTGCATGCGCAGCGAGAGCACGTCGCGCAGCGTTGACGGGTTCATGTTGGCCTTGAGATCGATCGTGTCGAATAGGTCTTCGACTGCCTTCCAAAAGAAGAAGCGGTCGCTGACCTCGTACAGCTGTTTGGAAACCGAGAGGAACTGCTTGTAGCCTTCGCCGATCCCTCTGCCAGGCGCGAAGCGCTCCATCTCGGCCGCCATTGCAGTCTCGTCGGCCATCAGGTCGATCTGGTCGCCGCCGTCGAAAAAGCAGCGCCACTGCGGGTCGAGGCGGCGCAGCTCCATGTAATCCGACGTAAGCTTGTCGCCCTCGGCAAAGATGCGATCAAGAACCGCCGGCACCGTAAGGATGGTCGGCCCCATGTCGAAGCGAAAACCATCCGCCTCGAGCAGCGCCGCCTTGCCTCCAAGCCAGCCGTTCTTCTCGTAAAGCGTAACGTCGTGACCGCGCGCGCTCGCGACGCATGCCGCCGCCAAGCCGCCTAGCCCGCCGCCGACCACCGCGATCCGGCGGCGGGAGGGCTTCACATGCGAGATCGGCGAATGCTTGGTCATCGCCCCTCTCCCTGGCTAGCGGCTTCGCGTACCATGATCGGATCGAGCACTGGCTCCAAGGCTGGCGAAAGGCCGGCTTTCCTACGCCCAAGCCTTCGGCGCCTCTCGCCCGCTCGCGCCAAATCTTCGAGAAGGAGGCGGGCGGTGATGCGGGCGCCTTCGTAGATCACCGGCAAGCCGGAACCGGGATGCGTACCGCCTCCGACGAGGTAGAGCCCGCGCCCGAAGCGATTGTGCGGGCGGAAGTAGAGCATTTGCCGCAGGTCGTGGGACAGGTTGAAGGTCGCGCCCCGGTATACCGAGAAATCGTCTTGCCAATCGCGTGGATCGACAATGCGCTCGTAGCGGATCCGCTGGCGGATGTCGGGCATCCCCATCAACGAAAGCCGGTCGAGCACGAGGTTGCGAAAGCGACCCTGCTCTTGCGCCCAGTTGATGCCTGCACGCAGGTTGGGCACCGGTGCCAGCACGTAGAGGCTGGTGTGGTCTGGTGGCGCCATGCCGCCATCGGTGAAGCCGGCATGCTGCACGTAGATGGAAGGCTGGTCCGAGAGAATACCGTTAGAAATCTCCCGAATATTGCGTGCATAGTCCTTTGCCAACAGGATCGTGTGATGGGCGACATCAGCAGGCAGGCGCCCCTCTATGCCGAGGTAGAGCATGAAGGTCGAGCAAGACAGCCTTGCCTTCTCGATCTTGGCATCGCGCCAACGTGGCCGTGCCGCCTCAGGAACAAGCTTAGGCATTGCGTTTGCAAAATCAGCGTTGACCACGATGGCGTCAGCGCGCATCTCGCGGCCCTCCGCCACGACGCCGCTTGCGACGCCGTCCTCGTAGATCACGCGTTCGACAGGCGTGCCGAGCCGTACGTCGACGCCCATGCGCCGGGCCAGCGACCCCATCGCCTCGGACACTGCGCCACAGCCGCCAACCGGGTGGTACACACCGTGCTCGTACTCGAGAAAGCTCAGGATGGAGAACAGGCTCGGGCACTGAAAGGGCGACATGCCCAGATACTTTGTCTGGAAGGAGAACGCGAGGCGGACGCGCGGATCATTGAAAAAACGGCGCAACTCACCGTCGACCGTGGTGAAAGGCTGTAGCTTCGGCAACGCCGCGAGCATCGCCCGCGAGATCAATGAGCGCCGCTGGTGGAAGGCTTGCTCCAACACGGGCTCGAACAACTTCAGCTTGGCGCGCCCATGGGCGAAAAAGCGTGCGACATGCTCGGCATCCTCGGGCGCAATCCGGGCAATCTCGGCAGTCAATCGCTCGATGTCGGGAGTCGCCCGGATTTCGCCGCCGCCCTCGAAGACAAGGCGATATTGCGGATCGAGGCGCTTGAGTTCGACGTGATCCTCCAGGCGCTCACCGCAGGCAGCGAAGATCTCGGAGAGCACCTTTGGATACAGGAAAAAAGTTGGGCCGATATCGAAACGGAAACCTTCTGTCGTGGCGAAGGTCTTGGTACGACCACCAACGACTTTGTCGCGCTCAAACAGCGAAACTTTCAATCCCTTTGCCGCAAGAAGCAGCGCCGAAGCCAATCCCCCAGGTCCAGCCCCTACAACAATGACGCGTTTTCTGGATAAGGTCGCTGTCGAATCAGATGATAACAATCTGCGGCTCACGTTCGTGAAAGTCTTGTCGCCAAGCAGGAAAGAGCATTGCGCGTACAAGCAAGTGCGCGCATCAGCGCATGGCCTCGCTCTGGCGGTAGGAATGGTGGCGTTTCTCGACCATCTGAATCGACCCTGGGCAACTCAATCGGACGGGTATCCACGCTCGTGAAGTTGCGGCCTCGTTCGGTCAATAAGCTGTCTCTCTAATCGTCGGATGCTGCCCAAGTCACAGGTCATCCCTCTCCACAAGAGGCATAATGACGCGGCATGCTCGGCTGATTACGCGCCTCACTCTATACCAACTGTGGCCATTATGGTGAGTGCATCGGCCACCCCGAGGCCGCTGGCATAAGCATGCTCGGCACGTTGTTGCGATCGAAAGGCGCTGCCTGGCGTGCTTGGTCAGGCGCAAGCACACTGCGTTGCGTTCGCCGCCTTTCGACTCTCGGAGGCGGCCGACATTGCCGACGCGCTAGCGTTGCGGCGGCAGCCGTCCATATTTCGATTCCAAGCGGACACCAGAAGGTTCGTGTTGCACTTTGCCGCATGAGTCTGCTGACTGAGCCGCAGGGCTGCATCGCGCCGGAAAATAAGCCTTAAAGACCAGTTGCGAGTTTGCCAGTTAGGCGTGGGATCGCTCAAGCTAGTCTAGCTAGTGCATCGACTCTGACGGATGGTTCACGGCGAGTTTTGTCCTGATCGCCTTCGCGGTGGCGGTCCAGACGAAGGGCTTCGGGCTTTTGTTGGTGGCGGCGATGTAGCGGGTAATTGTCTTTTCAAGGTCGTCGACCGAGCGGAAGACACCGCGCTTCAGGCTCTGCCGTGTGAGCTTGGAGAAGAAGCCCTCCACGGCGTTGAGCCATGAGCACGAGGTCGGCGTGAAGTGGAACGTCCATCGCGGATGCGCCGCGAGCCAGGCCAGCACCTCGGGGTGCTTGTGAGCGGCGTAGTTGTCGAGGATGGCGTGGATGACCTTGCCTGGCGGCACGGATCGCTCGCCGGTCGTGATGAAGCCGATGAACTCCTGGTGGCGATGGCGGGGCATGCAGCGGCCGATGACCTTGCCTTCGAGCACGCTGAGTGCCGCGAACAGCGTCGTGGTGCCCCCGGATCAAGTCCGGGGCAGGCTATTGCGCTTGTAGTCGTGTGTGAGGGTCGCGCACCTGCCCTTCTTCATCGGCAACCCGGGCGGAGCTTGCCAGGGGCCACGCTGAGCGAAGCTCAGTGGGGTGGCAAGCGAGGGTGCGTGCGGTCGAGCGCCTGGATCTGATGGGGTGGACGGCCCCTGCTACCGGCATCGATGTGCCAAGATGCGGTCGTTCAACTTCCCATCAACAGGAGCCGTCCATGGCAAAGGTTAGCATCATCGGCCTCGATCTGGCGAAGAACGTGTTCCAGATTCACGGCATCGACGACCAGGGCAAGGTGCTCGTGCGCCGTTCACTGCGCCGAGCCGAGGTCCTGACCTACTTCGCCAAGCTGCCAACTTGCCTCATTGGCATAGAGGCATGCGGCACGGCGCACCATTGGGGACGAGAACTCGGCAAGCTTGGCCACACCGTCAAGCTGATGCCGCCGAGCTACGTAAAGCCGTACGTCAAGCGTGGCCGATGCCGCCGACGCCGAGGCTATCGCTGAAGCCGTGGCGTTGAGAGCGATATGGCATTATGATGAACGGCAGTTTTCGGCTCGGATGTATTTGCGGCTGCGACTAGTGGGGCGCGAAGCAGATGCGCGTTGACCCGGTATTGGCGGGGCGGGTCCGGAACACGAACGAAGTACGGCCGCCTTTCCGATTGCCTACGAGGGTGGGTGTCAACCAAACGTTTGGCAAAGCTGCCATGTGGCCCGTGCGCGAGAGAGACGGCTCCTACAAATCACCGCCGTTGCCTTGGATCGTCAAGCGTTCAAATGACGACCGACACAGAGGGTGCAGATGGGCTGGCAGCTTTTTTGGTCAGGAATGCCAGCGGAACTTGCGAGGCATACGTGAAGCCGCTGGCCGGAGACCGTGCCATACAGCTGGCGCCAGAGGATGCGATCATCCGTGTTCCAAGACTTTAGGCGGGTTGGCTCCGCAACCACCGGACCGCCCATCTTGGTCCACGTAAGGTTCAATTGCTGTGCGTCTTACCATCAAGTCTGACTTCGGGTGGATGGTCAAGCGGCTAATCGCATCCTGGCTTTCGAATGGGAATCGCCAGGCGTAGTCCTGGCGAGGCGTTCTATGGCGCATAACGATTTAGAAGGCCGTCAGGCCGTTCAAAGGGCGATTTTGATCCTGGGGTCAAAAAGTTGGTCTGCCCTGATCAGTGCTACCCCACCAACCAAGGCCGCCGCGCATAGTACCCGGGCGCGACTGACGCTATGCTGAGGCACCCCGATCAAGCCGAACTGGTCGAAGGTCAGCAAATCGGCCATCTGCCCGATCACGACCAGCGCAAGCACGAGGGCCATCGTCAAAACGGGCAGCGCGAACAGCGACAGGATGATCGGCTAGCATGGTGGGCTTAAGCGTTAGAGACCCACGCAGCCGTCGTTGACTGTCTCACCCCAGCTCGGTCTCCACTGCGGCCGCCTTATTGAGACCGGGTAGGGCTCGATGAGGCCGATCGCCGCTGATGAACGTCGGACGGTATGGCGTATAATCGCCAACGCACTTGTGGAGATTGGTTTAATGATGCTGCACCTCATCCACGCGAATTGGCTCTGGTTCTTCGGCGCGCTAGCCCTTGGGCTTCCGGTCGGATGGCTGACCTTCTTCCGTCCCGCGACACGATGGACCTTTCGCCCGGCTCATATCTCCGTCAGTGCCGTGACGATCGGCGCTATCCTAGCGATTGCCACTGCAGTCCCAGTCCGCTACGGCTACATAATCGACCGCGGCGTGATCCTTGCCATCCTAGGCACAGGCGGCTGCTTTATCGGCTGGGCCTTGCGCGATCTCGCCGAATTCATGCCAGCCGCGGCAAGGCCGGTTGGGGCATCGGCCGCCACGACCGGCTCTTATCTCTTCCGCGATGCATTCGCCGGCATGGGCGCGGGCACAGCTTATCTGCGCATGCCCGCCGCCAATGGCAGTGTTTCGCGGGAGCGGTTGGAATTTAGCACCCGCGCGATTAAGCCGGCGCCGGCGACGGGTGGCTACACATTTCCTCGGACGCTCCCCTTCGCCGATGCGACCAAGAGCCGGCGAGCCGGGCCCGTAAGGGGCCTACGCCCGCATTGGAGCTGGCCGCAAGAGTCAGAGCCGCCTGCGCCGCCACCGTCGTGACGGAAGACGGTGGCAACCAAAGGTTAGCAGCCCAAGCATCGTCTTAGACCAAGTCTTGTGGACGGCGACTCGCAGGCGATTCCCAAATCACGCGCGGTTCGATTCCATCGCGATATCCGTTGGAGGTGAGCCGTGGCGGTGGGTATCTCTCTTCGAGATGATTTCGATGCGGCGGGGCTTCGCGGGCTGGCGAAGCGCTGCAAGGACGCGGGCATGGCGCGCCGCCTGCTGGCTCTGGCGACGATCTACGATGGCGGCTCTCGCACAGACGCGGCCCGCATCGGCGATGTCGGGCTGCAGACCGTCCGTTCCGAGAAATGGACGTTCTGGAAGCAAAGCTTAATGTCGCCTTGTCCGGATATGTTGCCGTCTATGTTAGCAAAATTCCCGGAGTGGGAGATTTCCATCAAAGTCCCCTTGGCGGTTTCACAAGCGCCCTTCAATGCTGTTTTTTCTGCTTCACAAGTCAACATAGCAGCGTCATACAACCCGTTCTGTGTCGTTTTTTAGCCTTCGCACACCACGTCATCAATCGGTCCGAGCGCGTTACAGGCATCAAAAGCTCGATCGTACGCTTGATTCTGTCCCGCTTTGGCTATCTCGCAGATCGGGTCGTTTCCCGATTGGACGCATTGGCCTCCTGTGCAGCCTCCGAAAACGCAGATGCGGGGTGCGCGAAGTAAGCACGCGCTGCAGTCGCGTGTGTCGTGGCCGTGACTGCAATTCCGCGGCTTTCGGCACTCGCGTTCATCTTTCTGAAGATCGCATTTCTTAGTTGGACTGCAATCGATTTCGGTTCAGTTCGGGATGCTAATCTTTTGAGAAAAAGACTCCTTCGGGATAGGGCCCCGGGCCGTAAAGCAGGGAGAGGCCTGATCAAACGCGTTATCCAAACTTGTGGCGAGCAGCGACTTACCGAGGGCCGCCCAGACTCCAGCGGGAAACGCGGAGATATCAAGTCCGTCTTTCAGCTGTTTCTGAAACTCTGCCTTGATCGAATCAAACGTGCTGGACGCTGCCTCGGAACTAGTAGGCATTGTCGCTGTCGGCACCAGCTGCCCCATCACGCTGAGTTCGTTGCCGTCGATGAGCCAAGCAACTGAAGCGAGGCCAAACGGGCTTTTGATCGGTTTGCTGGAGAGGGTAAATCTGATGTCCGGCGCCCTGGGAATGGCGATTTTGATCGGACCTGACGGATCGAACGAGTCTTGGAGAGTGGTCGGCAGCGTCAGATCCAGAAGCGGGTTGTTGCTCAAGGCGGAGGCGATGTTGTCCGCGTATCGGTTGACCAGAAAGGTAATGACGTCCGCTAAAATCGGGAGATCGGCATTGTTGGCGAGCGTGATCTTATCGATGTGAGCACTATCAACGGCAGGCAGAAGCTTAATCTGAATGGTTCTTGGAGAGCCAGCAACGAGGGTCGCGGCGGCGCCAAGAAACAAGTCGGCTTGCCTTGTAACGTGCGGGGATAGCCGGTTCACAAGGTCTCGCTTGTCGGTTTCTGCAGGCAGATCAGCGGCACTGAATGTGCGATCAAAATCCGCAACGACACGAAGAAGTTGACGATCGGCCGTGATCGTCAATTTAGATATCCCCTTGGACTTCAACTGCTCAAACGCCACCTGTTCGATAGTCTTGATATCGACGCCCGCCGCGATGTTGGGGTGCGGAAGGAGCAACAGAGAGGCAGCAGTGGCATCTACCGCTTTTTGCCGTTGCTGGTCGGCGTTGAGCGGTGGCCACGGCTTATTTAATTCCTGCGTAAGAGGATCGTCTCGGAAGTAGAAATATCACCGCCGACGGCGCCTCGTCTCGGAAGTAGAAATATCACCGCCGAAGCAGAACAACCAAGAGCGCTGCGAGAAACCGCACGACGAAGCTCCATCAACGAGAGTCTGCCCATAACGGCGCACGGCCAAGCTTACCTTTGTTGAAGCGGACGAACAACCTATGAGATACTAGAGCGCTTTTCCTGATCGTCGACTCGTAGAGGGATTCCACTAGATCGGTCTTGCTGATTCTATCTCTCGCGGTGAGTCGGGAGGTGACGGTGGTGCAAGCCTACAGCGGCGATCTTCGCAGTCGCGTGATCAAGGCGGCGGCGGACGGCATGTCGGCGCGACAGGCGGCGGCTCGGTTCGGTGTCGGCGTGTCGACGGCGATCGTGTGGATCCGGCGCTTCCGCGCGAACGGCGAGGCGACGGCAAGGCGTCAGGGCAAGCCGCGTGGCTCCTGCCTCGATGCCCACGCCGACTTCATTTTAGCCCTCGTCGAGGCGGACACGAAGGACATTTCGCTGGCCGAGATCGTCGAGCGGCTCGGGGCCGAGCGCGACGTCCACGTCGGGATCACGAGCGTCTGGAAGTTTCTCGACCGGCATGGCCTCACGTACAAAAAAGACCGCGCATGCCGCCGAGCAGCAGCGCGAAGACGTCCGGCAGGCGCGGCAGGCCTGGTTCGACGGCCAGCTCGATCTCGATACCGACAAGCTGATCTTCATCGACGAGACCGGCGCCTCGACCAAGATGGCGCGCCTGCGCGGCCGGTCCCGGCGCGGCGAGCGCTGCAGGGCCGCCGTGCCGCACGGCCATTGGAAGACCACCACCTTCACCGCCGGGCTGCGCCGCTCCGGCATGGGCGCGCCGATGGTGCTTGACGGGCCGATGAACGGGCCGGCCTTCCTCGCCTACATCAAGCAGGTGCTCGTGCCCACGCTCAGCCCAGGCGACATCGTGGTCATGGACAACCTGCCGGCTCACAAGCTCGCCGGCGTGCGCGCCGCCATCGAGGCCGTGGGAGCCAGCCTGCGCTACCTTCCGCCCTACAGCCCCGACTTCAACCCGATCGAAATGGCGTTCGCCAAACTGAAGGCGCTGCTGCGCAAGACCGCCGCCCGCACCATCCCAGACCTTTGGCAGGCCATCAAGGACGCGATCCCGCAGTTCAAGCCGAGCGAGTGCGCGAACTACTTCGAGCACGCCGGCTACGAGCCGGTGTAAGGTGAAGGTGCTCTATCTTCACGTTTTCGAGCTAGACACAGTGCACGGCTTAATTTATCTGATAAAGGATGTTATCGGATACAATCCTCAGTTTTCCAATGAGCTTTTGTTCTCGCGAGCATATGATGGTCGACTAGTCAATTTAGGAGCGATCATGCGCGAGGTTCAGGCGTCCGACGCCAAAGCCCACCTGCCGAGCCTGCTCGACGAGGTCGAGCGCGGCGAGACCCTCATCATCACCCGGCACGGCAAGCCCATTGCCCGCATCGTCCCCGAGGCAGACCGCCGCCAGGCGGACATCGACCAGGCGATCGACGGCATCAAGGCGCTTCGTCGGCGCACCGGCAAGATCACGGCCGAGGAGCTGATCGCGGCCAAGCATGAGGGGCACAAATACTGATGCCGTTTGTGCTCGATGCCTCGATTGCCGCGTGCTGGGCCTTCGACGACGAAGACCATCCGACCGCGGCGCTGGCCTTGGAGCGCATCCGCACCGACGAGGCGTTTGTCCCGGCCCTATGGTGGTTCGAGATCCGCAACACGCTCGTCGTGAACGAACGCCGCAAACGCCTGAGCGAGAGCGACACCGCCGCGTTTTTGCGTGGCATTGCAGCCCGATTTTTCGGCGACACGGCGCCGTGGAGCGTGGTCGAGATGTTTTCGCGCGGGGCGCCAGCTACTGTGCCGTTGCCCTCGCGAACTGCCGGGGCGGGTAGCCGATCACCCGCTTGAACGCGGCTCCGAACGCGCTTTCCGACTCATATCCCACCATCGGCGCGACCGCTGCGATCGGAACGCCGGTGTTGGCCAGACGGTCGGCCGCGACCATCATTCGCCAACGGGTGAGATAATCCATCGCTGATTCGCCGACGGTCTCCTTGAACCGGACTGCGAAGCTGGAGCGCGACATGCCGGCGACCTCGGCCAGCGTCGCCAGCGTCCATCGGCGCCCAGGTTCGGCGTGCATCGCTGAGATCACAGCGAACATCTGTCGGTCGGCTAATGCGAATAGCCAACCAATCCTATGCGCCGAAGGCATCGACAGGTGCGCGCGCAGTGCCTCGATCAGCAGCGCCTGAGCGAGATGCTCCGCCATCAGCGAACCACCGGGGAGCGGCTCGCGCATCTCACGCATCAGCCGCTCGATCGACCAGCGAAGCCCTGCGCGATCTGGCTCAGCGCTGATATGGACCAGCGACGGCAACATGCCGAGTAGCAGGTCCGCGTGCATGCCTTCGAAGTGGAAGTAGCCCCCGACACCGGTACATCCGCCACCCCCGTTCAACACGCCGACCGTGCCGGCGAGAATGGTAGGCATGAAGCGGAACGCGTCGGTCGCCGGCGCATCGGCCGTGCTGTAGAGCCGGAACGCCTTGCCGCTCGGCAGCAGGATGAAGTCGCCTGCGCTCAGGCGGACCGGATCGGCGATCCCCTCGACCGACAGCCAGCAACTGCCGGCCGTGAAGGCATAACATTTAATCCCCTGATCCGCCGCGAAGACCAGCGACCAGTCGCCGCCGGCGTCCAGCCCGCGGAACCCATAACTATTGGGTTTGAGGATGGAGAGGATGTCTGACAGCGGGTCGATGACAAATTCCGGACGATCGCGACAAAACAACGGACTTCGCAGCATGGCTCGTCCAGAGGCGCGCGTCTAGCTTCGATCTCGAGACGTTGAGACGGAGACAGACATGCCCGACAATCAGGCCCTGTGGCTGAAGCAAAAGCGCGCGCCATTCACTGTCGGTCCCGCGCCCTACGGCGCGCCAGGGGCCGGCGAGATCGCCGTTCGCGTGCGTGCCGTAGCGGTCAATCTCATGGACCGGGCTGTGCAGAATGTCGGCGACATTATCGCTAACTGGATCACATATCCGTTCGTGCTCGGTTCGGACGTCGCTGGCGAAGTGGTCGCGGTCGGCGAAGGGGTGAGCCGCTTCCGCATTGGCGATCGGGTGCTCGGCTACGCGGCCGGAACGGACAAGGACCATCGCGCCGCCGAGGGCGCATTCCAGACTTACGCCGTGCTGCAGGCGCACATGGCAGCACCAATCCCCGACGGTTTGTCTTTCGAGGCCGCGTCGGTGCTGCCGCTTGGCTTGTGCACGGCGGCTTCGGCGTTGTTCGAGCCGGACTGCCTCGCGCTTCAACATCCGTCGGCCAACCCGAGGCGGGCCGACAAGACGCTGTTGGTCTGGGGCGGATCGACCAGTGTCGGTAGCAACGCCATCCAGCTTGGGGTCGCGGCTGGCTATGAGGTCATCACCACTGCCTCGCCGCGCAACTTCGCCTACGTCACGAAGCTCGGGGCGAGCCGGGTCTTCGACTACCGGAGCAAGACCGCCGTCGCGGATATCGTCAAGGCGCTACGGGGGCGCACGCTGGCCGGTGCGCTGGCAATCGGCGCAGGATCCGCGCCCAAATGCCTCGACATCGTCGGCGTCAGTAAGGGGCCTCGCGTCGTCGTAATGGCGACACCGCCCGCCAGCTTTGACGACGTGCCGGCCGGCAAGGGCCGCCTGATCCGCCTCGTGCCCACCATGGCGCGCATGGGCATCGGCTTTATCGGCCTGACGATCAGGGCGCGCCGGAAGGGCGTTCGCACCAAGTTCGTCTGGGGCAGCGCGCTCCTCAACAGCGACGTGGGGCCGATGATCTTCGAGCGCTTTCTCCCGGCGGCGCTCGCGGAGGGGAGGTTTGTGGCCGCTCCTGAACCGCAGCTCGTTGGTCACGGCCTTGACCAGATTCCGGCCGCGCTCGATCGCCAACGTCAGGGCGTGTCGGCGCGTAAGCTCGTCGTCACGATCTGACCATCGGCGGCGTCTTGCGTATCAAAGGAGCTTATCATGCCGATCGTAAGCGTTACCCGCTTCCGCGCGCGCTCGATCCGCTTCGTGCCCTTGTTCCTGCTCCATGCGAACCGCACGATCGCCCAGGCGCGCAAAGCCGACGGGTTTCTCGCTGGCGCCGTGCAGGGCCGCGCCGATCGCGCCTTCTGGACCATGTCGGTCTGGCGGGAGCAGCGAGCGATGCAGGCCTATATCGCGAGCGGCCCGCATCGCACCGCCATGCCCCATCTTCGTGACTGGGGCATCGAGGCCAGCGTGGTTCGCTGGGAGACATCCGATACCGATCTCCCCGATTGGCCCGATTGGCCCGACGCTATTAGCCGGATGCGGGAGAGCGGACGCGCGTCGCTTCTGCGCCACCCCGGAAGGGATCATGCCGCGCTCAGCTACGCTGACGAGGGTGCCACGTTCGACCTGCGGCTTTGATTAGCCCTGATCGCCCTATTTCCTTGGTGATCCCAATGAAGCCGGCCTCCATGCCCGAGCTGTTTCCGAGATCGCGACCTTTGCGGTCATCGAAGGCCATGGCGACACTGGCCCGAGGTGCGGGACTGCTCGGTGCCGGGGTCGCCATCGCGTCATTCCGCTACCTGCTGCCGAACATGCCCTTTCCCGCGCCTCTGCCCAACGCGACCCTGAACCGATCGCCCTTGATGGTGCATGCCGGCTTCGCGGCCTTGGCGTTGCTGATGCCAGTGCAACGATCGGAGTGTCGCGCGTACCGACCGATCAGTCATTCCATCTACTCGTTCCTGCAAGTTCGGTTGGCTATCCGTCGGGCAGTCTTGCTGACTCGTCGGCGCCGATCTTAGATCAGGTGGGCGTCAGCGTCAGCGCGCGATCGTAGACGCCGCCTGACATCATCAACTGGCCTGCTGCCCGTTTCGTGGACACCGAGATTAGGTGTTTTCATGAAGCCGGAGGTGGCAGATGCAACGACGGAAGTTTGGGCGTGAGTTCAAGGTCGAGGCGGTTCGGCTGATCAAGGAGCGCGGGGTCGCGGTGGCCCAGGCGGCCCGCGATCTCGACGTGCACGAGAACGTGCTGCGCAAGTGGGTGAAGGAGCTATCCGCCGATCCGGCGCAGGCGTTTCCGGGTGCTGGCCAGATGAAGCCGGATCAGCTCGAGATCGATCGGCTTCGGCGTGAGGTCAGCAACTCTCCGCCGGCTTCTCCAACAGGCTTTGCCTGTCGGAGCCTCAAGCCGGCTCCGCTCAAGGCGGAGCGCGACATCTTAAAAAAGGCCGCTGCCTACTTCGCGAGGGAGTCGATATGAAGTTCGGCTTCATCGCGAAGCACCGATCCGTTTGGCCGGTGGCGTGGCAATGCGAAGCCTTGGGCGTCTCGCGGTCGGGCTTTCACGCTTGGCTCAACCGACCTCGCAGCGCACGGGCTCTGACGGACGAGGCCATCATGCCGAAGGTTCGGTCGAGCTTCGTGGCCAGTGGGCGTACCTACGGTGCTCGTCGGGTCTGGCAGGATGTTCTGGCGGACGGCGTATCGTGCGACCTTCACAAGATCGAGCGGCTGATGCGAGGGGAGGCCTTGCGGGCGGAGCTGGTCAGGGCCCACGCCAAGCGCAGCTTGGTGGGGTGACCAGCGGAGGGGCGTCCACGTCGTCGGGGTCTTCCGAAAGACGAGGGCGAGCGGTCGATCGCGCCAGCGTCGAACGTGCTTGATCGCGCGTTCACGGCGGAGCGGCCGAACCAGAAGTGGATCGCCGACTTCACTTACATCTGGACAGCCGAGGGCTGGCTCTATGTTGCGGCCGTGATCGACTTGTTCTCGCGCCGCGTCGTCGGTTGGTCGATGAAGGCCGAAATGAACGCGCAACTCGTCGCCGATGCTCTGGTGATGGCGATCTGGCGACGTGGCAAGCCCGACGCGCTGCTGCATCACTCCGACCAGGGCAGCCAATATACGAGCCAGCAGTTCCAGACGTTGATGAGCGACAACGGCGTCACCTGCTCGATGAGCCGATCCGGCAACGTCTGGGATAACGCGGCGATGGAAAGCTTCTTCTCGTCGCTGAAGACCGAGCGGGTCAGACGCCAGGTCTACCGGACACGCGACGCCGCGAGGGCCGACGTCTTCGACTACATCGAGAGGTTCTACAACACGACGCGCAGGCACTCGACGATCGGCTATCTCAGCCCTGTCGACTTCGAGCAGCAAGCGGGATTAGCTTAAGGCGGTGTCTACCGAACCGGCAGCAGGCCAGTTTCGTTGTTCTAAATGGGAGCGGGCGGAAGCGGTCGCTCAGCTGTCAACGAGACCTGCTCGCCAGCGAAGCGCGGGCGAGGTCCCAGACTATGGGCCTGTTTCTGTGCTTAAGGAGAGGCGCACTCTTCGTGCTTCAGGGCTCTCGTTACTAGGCGCCATAGCTCACCAATCCTGAGCGCGCGGTGCTGGACCGCAAAGCGTCTCCGCTTGGAGACAGTCTGCCCGGCTGCGCCGACATTCGTTCGCTCACCTGCAAAATCCATTCGACTACGCCCGCGAACGGAGCATGGGTGGGCCGTCACAAGGGCAAAGGACCGCATGGGACAGGATAGCGACGCGAAGATCATCCAGGACTTCGCACGCGACATCGCGGAGCGGTTGAACGAGGCGGCGATCATCGCGCGCACAGCGGACGGCTTCGGCAAGCAGGGTTTGGCGGAGCGGGCGTTCCAGTCGCTTCTGGAGGTCGAGCCGTTGATCCACGAAGCGCAAACTCTCATCAACGCCACCTCGGTGGTGCGCCGGCGCGAGAACCGCGGCAAAGCCCTGAGCTGATCCGGCAGATCTCTGCGGATTGAGACTGCAAGAGCCCTGTGCCGCGGATCGCGGCCGGGGCTCCAGCTCGTGGGAGCCGGCCGGTGCCGCTCCGACGATCTGGAGATTACGCGATGACGAAGCTCAACGAGACACAGCGTGCGGTGCTGGCTTCGGCCTGCGGCAGCGACCTTGGCCTGGCGACCCGACCTGTGGGTCTGAAGTCGGCGCAGGTGGCGAAAATGACGGCGGCGCTGGTGGAAGCCGGTCTCGCGAAGGAGATCCGAGCCAAAGCGGGCAGCCCGGTGTGGCGCAAGGACGAGGCGGGCCAAGAGTTCGCGCTCAAGGTGCTGAAGGCCGGACGGGTCGTTGTGGCGACCGTCGCGCAGGCGGCATCGGCAGCGATCGGCTCCGGCAACACTCCTGACAAGGCCGAGACCAGCGCCGAGGCTCACGATCCTGCCGAGATCGCTCCAGCACCTCGCGCGCCCAAGCAGAGCGCCATTGTCGCGCTGATGCAGCGGCCGGGCGGCGCATCCATCGCGGACCTGATCGACGCCACCGGCTGGCTGCCGCACACCACGCGCGCAGCGCTGACGGGCTTGCGCAAGAAGGGCTTTGCCATCGCGCGCAGCCCGGCAGAGCAAGGCGGCGGATCGGTCTACCGCATCGCCGCCGCCGCCTAGCTGCGATGGCGAACACGCAAGAGTTCGATACCGCCAGCATCGCAGCGGCGATCGCCGAGCTTGGCACGCTTGTTACTCCAGCGCTGAAGCGGCGCTGGCGGACCCTGGTCGGCGGCTCAATGCCAGCCGACCTCGGTCGTCCGCTGACCCTGCGCGTCCTCGCCTATAAGCTTCAGGCGCAGCAACGGGGCGATCTCGATCGGGACAGCCTGCGGGCGCTGGCAGCCCTGTACCAGGACGCAAGGGGATGGGCTGATCAGGAGAAGGCTGGATCGAGCGGCTCGTGCAGCAAGCCCATCGCTGCCGAAGCTGGGGGAAAGCCCAGCGCCCCAGCTTCGGGGTCGCAGGGCGGTCCTGCACCGCCGCGCATGGCTCGCCCCGGCACCCTGCTGGTGCGCGAACATGGCGGCGTGCTGCACCGGGTGATGATCCTGGATCAGGGCGTCACCTGGAACGGCCGAACCTATGACAGCCTGAGCCAGGTGGCGTTGGCGATCACCGGTACCAAGTGGAACGGGCCGCGCTTCTTCGGCCTGCGCCACAATCCGGAGATGAGTGCCAGGACAAAGGGTAAGCTGGCGGTCAGGTCGGCTGCCGCGATCAGCCGAGGCCGCGCCGCAAGTGCCGGCCGGTCCTCTTCGCAGCGAGCTTCGCCATGACGGCCGCCAAGACCCTGCGCTGCGCCATCTACACTCGCGTCTCCAGCGATGCCGGCCTGGAACAGGACTTCAATTCGCTCCAGGCCCAGCGCGAGGCGGCCGAGGCCTACATCAAGAGCCAGGCGCATGAAGGCTGGCGCCTGCGCCGCGACCACTATGACGATGGCGGCTTCTCCGGCGGCAGCATGGAGCGGCCCGCCTTGCAGCAGCTGCTGGCTGACGTTGCCGAGCGTCGCCTCGACGTGATCGTCGTCTACAAGGTCGACCGCCTCACCCGATCGCTCGCCGACTTCGCCAAGCTTGTGGAGCTGTTCGACAGCAAGGGCGTGTCCTTCGTCTCGGTGACCCAGAGCTTCAACACCACCACCAGCATGGGCCGGCTCACCCTTAACGTGCTGCTGTCCTTCGCTCAGTTCGAGCGAGAGGTCACGGGCGAGCGCATTCGCGACAAGATCGCCGCCTCCAAGAAGAAGGGGATCTGGATGGGCGGTCCGGTGCCGCTCGGCTACAGGGTGGAGGCGCGCAAGCTGCTCGTCGACGAGGTGGAAGCCGAGACGGTGCGGCTCATCTTCGGGCGCTACCTCGAGCTCGGATCTATCCCAGCCCTGCAGCGCGATTTGCGGAAGCGGGGCGTCCGCTCACGAGCCCGTGTCCTCGCATCCGGCAAAAGCACTGGCGATGTGCCGCTGACCAACGGGCCTTTGTCTCATCTCCTCAAGAACAGGATGTACCTGGGCGAGCTCAACCATAGGGGGGTCAGCTACAAGGGTGAGCATCCCGCGATCGTCCCCGACGAGATGTTCGCTGTCGTGCAGGCAAAGCTCGCTGCCAACTTGAACCGTCACGATCTACGCAAGGGGCGAACGCATGCGCTGCTCGCCGGCTGCCTGTTCGACGATCGCGGCAACCTTATGAGCCCGACCCATACGGTGAAGAAGGGCGTGCGCTACCGCTACTACGTCTCGACCGCACTCGTGCAGGGCCGCAAGGCGGAGGCAGGATCGGTCTCCCGCGTGCCGGCGCCCGAGGTCGAAGCGATGGTTCGCGATGCCTTGCAAGAGCACGTCACCATGGTGAGCAACGAGGCGAACTCGGACGCAGGTCTCTGCAAGAAGATCGATCTGCGCGCGACGCTGCGCGGCAGATCGCTGGAGATAAGCTGGATCGACATCGATGCGGCAGCCGAGGACGAAAGCTCAGGCGATCGGCACCAGGTTGCCGTCCCCTTCATCGTCGCTCCTCACAAGCGCCGCCGCAAGATCATCCTGCCGAGCGTCACCGGCATCACCTCTGTCCGGCCGATCCGCCAGGAGGAACAGCAGAACCTGGTACGCTCCATCGCGCAGGGCAGGGGATGGCTGAAGGAGGTGATGGGCGGCATGACGGTCGCCGTGCTCGCGCAGCGCGAGGGCCGCAGCGCCAGTATGGTTCGCATGATGCTGTCACTCGCCTTCCTCGATCCCAAGCTGGTTCAGGCTGTGCTGCACGGCGCCCTGCCGCGCGGGGTCAGCACCCGCAAGCTGATCGATGCGCCGATGCTCTGGCAGGATCAGTGGCAGTCTATCGGGCTCTCGCGCCCGAACTGATCCGAAATCGAGACGTCGACAATTGCCGCGAAGTCAGCAGATCGGATCAGTGGCCCATCCCGACGTCCTCGTAAGCCGATGCCGTGCTCGCGAGCTGCTTTTGCCTTGTCGCTCGCCGGCACATTCGGAAACGCTAAAATCCGCCGCGGAGACAAACGCCGAAATGGCCACTTAGAGACGCCAGAGACCGCGAAAACGGCCTCGCAGGCCACGACATATCCGGCTAAGTCACTGAAGTAACGGAGCTTCGTGCCTTGAGGTTATATCGGCTTAGTTTAGCTAGACTCGGTGGTGGAGCTGGTAGGAATCAAACCATTCTCCGCAACATGATGCACGTGCAAAACGGCGATGACGTCGAGGATCGACGCAGATGACTGTTATGCGCCAAACAATGCCGTCCATTGTGGTGCGCCACATATCCAGTTGCGGACATTGGCGCTATAGGTCATCGCAACAAACTCATCAGTCCTTCATCCAGCAGGCTCCAAAACCCCGCCTTGCGGCCGTGTGCCTTTCGGAGAGTGTCGAAATAAGCATGGTGATCCACTAGACCTCGGGACGCGAACCCAATTCCGGAAAGAAGGGCAGTTTTGCTGAAATATCGGGCCGCGTGCCCGTAGGCCTGTGAACGACCCTTCGCCAGGATGTCGTCGATAAGAGCGCGGTACAAGACCGTCGCGGCCACGGGGTGATCATGTTCCAAGGCTTCGGCGGCGGGAGCCAGAGCCTCGTAGTATCCGCCATCCCAATTGGCGACGTGATCCAGAACGAGCTTGGCGGCGAGTCCGAGATGCGGCCAATTCAAGAAGAAGCCGAGCGCCCGGTAACGATGAGGATGCGCGGCAACATACGCGAAGGCGCCATCGACGGCTTCTTCATCCTCGAAATCGGGAAGCTTCGCGACATACTCACGGAGAAGATCGACCTCCAACGTGGCTTGGAACGTCTTCCATCGAAGCTGTTGTGCCGCCTCTCGTTCCTTCAGCGCCGCAAGGATGCGGATTTCGAGGTCGATGCGACGGCGTTCCAGCACATCAATACCCTCCGAGGCGTCCGCCGGATCCTGTCGATCCATCGCTCGCAAGCTCGTCCGGCTCGGTCTTCGAACCCACTGCAGCGCCTCCTTAGCCCTGCCGGCTTGAAGCAAGCGTTCGGCAATCGCGAGGTTGTCCCGCATGCGCTCCGGTCTTTGCGCCTCCAGCTTCATGAAGGTGTCGACGTCACTCCGGACGTCGGCAACCGCCTGCCTTGTCTTGATGATTGTATCGCGTCGCGCCTGGCGCGCCCAATCGCGATCCCCATCACCAATTGAGGTCTCTGGAAGGATTAGCTCCAGCGCGAGATCGAGCGATGTCAGTTCCTCGGTCGCGAGGGCCGAGATCAAGCCGTTGACGGCTTCTTCAATGAGACCGTACTCATCGGCGAGCAGAAGCCGAACGAGGCGATCGATAAGGTGCAGCCTGTCGTCGGCAGGCATGCGCTCGGCGATCGCAGGCAACGCGGCGGCGGCATCGTGGTAGATCCCGCCAATGGAGCCGGACGAATCGTCGACACGCTCGAATACGCCGTCGGCGCTCTTCACGAATCGCAGGATGCGTTCCACGGCTGCCGCGGGATCGGCGCTGCCGAGTTCGTCAACTATGGTCGAAACCGTTGCCTTCAGGTCGGCTGCGAATGCTTTGTGTTTGTCCCAGTCGATGTAACCCCGCGCTCGCTCCAGACTGGCGAGGCGCCGATCAATGATCCCGGCAACGGCACTTGGCCCCTTTACGCCTGCGAGCGCCGCCGTGATGATCCTCTTGAACGGAGCGTTCTGCTGCACCTCATCGATGATCAGCTTCGCCAGCTTGTCGACACCGGGTGCGACCAGAGTCTCCTGGGTCAGTGTCGCTCGTCGTGCCATGTTCCTTGATCCTGCTATCCGAACCGTCGAGCAGGTTTAGACGCTCCGCGACGCGAAGTGGACAGGACACGAAGAACTACCGCTCCACACGCGTGGTGAGATCGGTCATGCGAGGAGGTCCTATCAAGGCCAGACCTGACCAAGGACAGGCTCGCGAGACGCTGGTCGGCAGCGTCGAGCGTGTGACGTTCCACAACGCGGATACTGGCTTCGCCGTGCTCAAGGTGAAAGCGCGCGGCAGGCGCGATCTCGTGGCGCTCGTCGGTCATGCGCCGACGATCGGCGCCGGCGAATACATCCATGCTGTCGGCACGTGGTTCACCGACCGCACCCACGGACTGCAGTTCAAGGCCGACACGCTGAAGACCACGCCGCCGACGACAGCCGAAGGCATCGCACGCTATCTCGGCTCCGGCATGGTGCGCGGGATCGGTCCCAAGCTCGCCGAGCGGATCGTCCGCCTATTCGGCCTGGAGACTTTCGAGATCATCGAAGCCGATCCTACACGGCTCGAAGAGGTGCCCGGCATCGGCACGTTCCGCGCGGGTCGGATCGCGGCGGGATGGGCTGAGCAAAAAGCCGTACGTGACATCATGGTGTTCCTGCACGGGCACGGCGTAAGCACCTCTCGCGCGATACGCATCTTCAAGACCTATGGCTTCGATGCGATCACCGTCATGACGGACGATCCCTATCGGCTGGCTCGCGACATCCGCGGCATCGGCTTCCGAAGCGCCGACGCGATCGCGATGCGCCTCGGCGTCACCAAGGAATCGCCGAAGCGACTGCGGGCTGGAATCTCCTACGCGTTGCAGACCGCCACCGATGAAGGCCATTGCGCCCTACCGGTCGAGGAGCTCGTCCGCCTCGCGGTGACGCTTCTCGAAGTTCCAGAGGCGCCGATCCGCGTCGCCATTAAAGGCGAACTCACCGGTGGTGATGTCATCCTTGATCGCATCGAAGACGAGCCCTGCCTGTTCCTGCGTGGTCTGCATCTCGCGGAGCGCGATATTGCCGATCGTCTGTTGGCGCTCGCTCGCGGCACGCCGCCCTGGCCGGAGATCGATGCGGAGCGTGCGGTGCCGTGGGTTGAGGCTCGCACCGGCAAAATTCTTTCGACCTCGCAGCGCGACGCCGTCGGCTTGGTCCTGCGCTCCAAGGTGGCGGTCGTCACAGGTGGCCCAGGTGTTGGCAAGACGACGCTCCTCGACACGATTCTGCGCGCTCTCGTTGCCAAGAGCGTCCGCATCTTGCTCGCCGCTCCCACGGGACGCGCAGCCAAGAGGATGAGTGATCAAACCGGCATCGAGGCAAAGACAGTTCACCGCTTGCTGGAGATCGATCCGAAGAACGGCGGCTTCAAAAAGGGTGCGAACGATCCTCTCGACTGCGATCTCCTGGTGCTCGACGAGACCAGCATGGTCGACGTACCGCTCATGAACGCGATCACCAGGGCAATCCCCAGGCGCGCCGGACTGCTTCTTGTCGGTGACGTCGACCAATTGCCGTCGGTTGGCCCGGGCCGTATCCTCGCCGATGTGATCGACTCCGGCGCAATCACGGTTGCCCGCCTGACCGAGGTTTTCCGGCAGGCTGCCGACAGCCGCATCGTCGTCAACGCGCACCGCATCAACGCCGGACAAATGCCGGAATGGCCGCAATCGGGCGTCAGATCAGACTTCTACTTCGTCGAATGCTCGGATCCGGAGAACGGCGCCGCGAAGGTCGTCGAGATCGTGCGCGACCGCATCCCGCGCCGCTTCGGCCTCGACCCGATCCGCGACGTTCAGGTGCTGTGCCCCATGCAACGCGGCGCGCTAGGTGCCCGCGCGCTCAACGCCGACCTACAGAAGGCCCTCAATCCCAACGCGGCGGCCCGAGTCGAGCGCTTCGGATCCACCTTCTTGACCGGTGACAAGGTCATGCAGACGGAGAACGATTACGACAAGGAGGTCTTTAATGGCGATCTCGGCACGATTACAGCGATCGACGAGGAGGACGGAACGCTGCATGCCGAGTTCGACGGTCGTTCCGTCGAATACGCCTTCGGCGAACTCGACACAGTGGTGCCGGCCTATGCGACGACGATCCACAAATCGCAGGGTTCGGAGTATCCGGCCGTCGTAATCACGCTCGCCACAGAGCACTACACGATGCTCGCCCGCAATCTCCTCTACACCGCCGTAACGCGGGGCAAGCGTCTTGTCATCGTCGTCGGACAGCGCCGCGCGCTCGCCATAGCCATCCGCACAACGAACGCATGGAAACGCTGGACGAAACTCGACGAATGGCTGCGTCGGAAATGAAGCCCGGGACTGCTTCACGGTCAAAATCTTCAGCGTCGCGTTTGGTGCTCTTTCACTACCGGCAGTACCGCGCCAAACCACGTCGTTCTTTGTTGACTGACATCATCGCCGAACCGGATGTTCGAAAAGAAACCGGACGAGCCTCACAATTCATCCGGTTGTTTGATATGGCAGCTGGGGTCCTAAGCTCGGCTCACGTCGCTCGGTGACTGGTCGAAGCGCCGCTTGAAAGCTCGACTGAAGGCCGCCTGAGAGCTGTAGCCGGCCGCGCAGGCGATGTTCGCCAGGGAGCGGTCGCAAATAGCGAGCGCGTGCCTGGCAAGGCCGAGCCGAACTTCCGCTAGCACTTCGAAGGGCGTCGCCTTGGCGAGCTGGCGAAACTCGCGGACCAATGTCGCGCGTGATGTGCCGGCGGCAGCCGCCATCGCGTCGAGGCTCCATGATCGCGCTGGGTCCTCAAGCATAGCGATGAGCACGCGCGCCGTTTGGCGATGGCCGAGCAGCCGTATGATCCCGTCGCTGGTGGCATGGCGCTGAAAATGCGCCCGCAGCAACATGACCAAAAGCGCGCTTGCCAGATCACAGGTGATGGAGCGGGCGCCAGGCGCCGCGCTGACGAGTTCGTCGCGGATTGTCATGAGCAGCGAGTGAAGCCGCGCGTGGGCGCCGTCGGCGGAGCTGACTTGGATCAGCTTGGGCAAGGCCAGCCTCGCAAGATTGTCGTGCGGCTGCTCGAAGGTCAGGCGACCACAGATCAGCTCGACATCCGGATCATCGCCGTTGGACTTGATGTCGATCGCGCTCGTCTCCTCGATCCGTATAGGCGCGGCATGCCTTCCGCTGGCCGCCATCGTCGCGGCATGCACGACGTGGGCATCACCATGAGGCAGAAGCACGACGTCGCCCGCGCGGAGCGGATGGAGCGTTCCACCTATATCAAGAACGCAGGCGCCGGCGGTGACCATATGGAACGGCGCCCACCCTTGCGCCTCCCGCGTATGCGGCGAGGACCAGGGTGACCCGAACCGGCAGAGGCTTTCCAGCTTCGGTCGAACCCGAAGCAATGGCGCCAAAGCACTCAAGGCATCCGTGGGGGCGGCAAGAGGCATGTGACGTCTCCGGTCAGCGCTCGCCAGATTACTGCGTTTTGATCCTTCCGGTCATCAACCTGCGTCGCCCAGGTATCGAGTCGGCGAACGTCGGGGCCTAGGTTGGTTGAGCTGACGAGCGCGCTCAATTGTGCGCCACGAGCGTCGTCGAGCGGAGGAACACAATCATGGTCGATCTTGTCACTTCGGACCGACGACCCAAGCCATCGGACGGTCAAGGCGCTTTCGTCGAGCATGTCAGCGCGCATTCGTTCGCGCAGACGGTATCGCGGCTCGAGCAGACGATCGCGCGCGCCGGCCTGACGATCTTCGCACGCATCGACCATTCGGGCGTCGCATGTGACGTGGGGCTCTTCATGCCGCCGACACTCGTCCTAATTTACGGCAACCCGCGCGGGGGCACGCCGATCATGCTGGCGGCGCCGCGCACCGCGCTTGACCTGCCGCTTCGAGTCCTCGTGCGGGAGGATGACAAGGGATTGGTGCTCGTCGCCTTTCATCCGATCGCTGCCGTGCTGCGGGAAGCGGGTGTGGACGAAGAGCTCGCGGCACGCCTCGAACCTGCTCAAGCAATTCTTGCCAAGGGACTGAACTCATGACTGAAGTTGCAGCACTCGCTCAAAGATCACAAGATAGCGCCAGCGCCACGGCGCGCCTGCCGCTGGCTCTCGATTACTTGCCCGTCGGCCTTTTCGGCTCCGTGATGGGCTTGACCGGGCTCAGTGTCGCGTGGCGCCTTGCCCACGCTCATTTCGGCACGCCGCAGTGGATCGCAACATGGATCGGCGCAACGGCGGTTGCTGCCTTCGTGGCGCTCGTGGTCGGCTACAGCATCAAAGCTGCGACCGCGCCCGAGGCGGTAGCGAAGGAATTCAATCACCCGATTGCTGGCAACCTCTTCGGCACGGTCTTCATCAGTCTACTTCTCCTGCCGATCATCGTCGCGCCGGTCGCCCTTCGCATCGCACAGGGGGTGTGGATCGTTGGCGCGATTGGTATGTTCGCCTTCGCATGGCTGATCGTGACCCGTTGGATGAGCGACAGGCAGCAGATTGCGCATGCGACGCCCGCATGGATCATACCTGTCGTTGGTCTTCTCGATGTTCCGTTAGCGCTACCCTACCTCGGCCTGCCGCCGATGCATGGTTTGATGGTAGCGTCGTTGGCGATCGGGCTGTTCTTCGCGGTGCCGCTTTTTACCTTGATCTTCTCGCGGCTGATATTCGAACCGCCGATGCCTGACGCCCTGCAGCCATCGCTGCTGATTCTCACTGCGCCGTTTGCGGTCGGCGTGTCGACCTACATGGTCACCGTGGGAGCGTTCGACGTGTTCGCGCAGTCGTTGTTCACGCTGACCCTGTTCGTTCTAGCGGTGCTCCTTTTACGTATGCGCTACCTGCTAACATGTTGTCCGTTCAAAGTGTCGTGGTGGGCGGTGAGCTTCCCGCTTGCCGCCTCCGCTATCGCCAGCCTTCGCTACGCGACAGCGCAGCCCTCGTGGCTCGGGGATCTCGTTGCGGTGCTTCTTTTGACCTTGGCGAGCGTGACCATTGGCGCGTTGCTGGCACGAACACTTGTCGGGCTTGCAAGAGGCGAACTCAGAACGCTGAGCGCATGAATGGGCAACCCTCTCAACAAGGGCCGCTTTGCGCCCATCTCGGCCACTCACAGCATCTTAGTCCACGTTGGAAAGCGGTCATTCGTCCCGGCGCCCTCAATCACCGCTCAGGCTCGGGTAGTCGGTGTAACCGTGTGCGTCGCCGCCATAGGCAGTCGCGTAGTCGAAGGCGTTCATGTCCGCACCTGCCTTGATGCGCGCGGGCAGATTGGGATTGGCGATGTAGAGACGCCCGAAGGCGACCGAGTCGGCCGATCCGTTCGCAACGAGGGTCGCGGCGTCGTCCGGGCTCAGGCCGCCGTTGACGATTACCGACCCTTTGTGGTGCGGCTTGACCTCCGCGAGGATCTGCGGGAGCGCCGGCTGTGGCGAAAGCGACCGTGTCGGCGAGGTGCAGGTAGCCGATTGCCTTCGCCTCGAGAGCATGGTCGCTGCGTGAGTCCGTCCACGAGGTGAACGCCGATGAGCAGTCTCTTCTCCCCCCTGACGATCCGCGGCGTGACGCTGCCGAACCGCATCGTGGTCTCGCCGATGTGCCAGTATTCCGCCGAGGATGGGAAGGCGAACACCTGGCATCTGGCGCATCTCGCCCAACTGGCGCTGTCGGGTGCCGCGATGCTCTGCCTGGAATCGACGGCTGTCGAGCCGGCGGGCCGCATCACGCCCGGCGATCTCGGGCTGTGGGACGACGCGACCGAGGCCGCCCTGAAGACGGTCCTCGAGGCAATCCGGGCGCATTCGAAGATCGTCGTCGCGCTTCAACTGGCGCATGCCGGCCGCAAGGCCTCGAGCTACGAGCCCTGGAAGGGCGGCCAGCTAATTCCGGCGGCCGAGGGCGGATGGCTGACGGTCGCACCGTCCGCGCTGCCCCAGAAGGACGGCGAGACGCCGCCGAGCGCGCTCTCCAAAAGGGACATCCTCCGTCTCCAGGAGGCCTTCGTGGCGTCGGCGGAACGGGCGATCCGCCTGGGCTTTGATGCGATCGAACTCCATGGCGGTCACGGCTACCTGTTCCACCAGTTCCTGTCCCCGATCTCCAACCGGCGGACCGACGTCTACGGCGGCTCGCTCGAAAACCGCATGCGCTTCCTCCTAGAGACCTTCGATGCGGTGCGCCGGGTGCTTCCGGCCGGAATGCCGATGGGCGTGAAGCTGTCCGCATCCGATTGGGTGGACGGCGGCCTCGACATCGATCAGACGGTCGAGATCGCCCGGGCGCTGAAGGCGCACGGCGCCGACTGGGTGGTCTCTTCGTCTGGCGGGGTTTCTCCGCTCCAGAAGATCGTTCCGGCTCCAAACTACCAGGTTCCGTTCGCCGAGAAGGTCAAGCGCGAGACCGGCGTGATCTCGACGGCAGTCGGCCTCATCACGGAGGCCCGTCAGGCCGACGACATCATCGCATCAGGCAAAGCCGACCTGGTCGCGATCGCGCGTGCCATGCTCTATGATCCGCGCTGGCCGTGGCACGCGGCGGCCACGCTCGGCGCCAAAATAGACGGTCCCCCGCAGTATTGGCGGGCGCCGCCCCACGAGCACAAGGACCTCTTCAACGGCATGGTGTTCGGCGCACGCTGAACCCAACGACCGACGGCGGCCGGACCATGCGGCTCGAAGGCAAACGAATGGGGCGTGAGATGGTGGAAAATGGCTTGAAGCCGGTTGCGATGGTGACCGGCGCCTCGCCGGCATTGGCCGCGCCGCGGCCATCGCCTTCGGCGAGGCGGGGTATTGGGTCGTCGTCTCCGGACGCAGGAGGAGGCTAGCGCGGCAGTCCTTGCCGAACTCCAAGACCTCGGCATCGAGGCCGTCTTCGACGCGAATGTGCTTGGGACGCTACTAGAAATGAAGCACGAGATGCGCGCGATGAAGGCCCAGATCACTGGTAGATTGATGCCCAGGCGAGCGCATCCGCCGCGCACTCGTCAATGTCGCGTGTGGCGGCGATCCGGCGGCCGAAAAAAAGACGCCACGCAAAAGGGCGGCCGTGTCGGGCCGCCGGCGCGGCCGTCACCACGCATTCGAAAAGCCGCCACTGGGCGTTTCGGCCGCGAGAACAAGGCCGCCGACGTCGATTACGGCCCAGGCGGTTGGCACGCTCGAATGAACCGGCGGCTCCGCCTCAGCCGGGGCGAGGGCTGGGTTGCCTCAGGGAAGGCTTCCAGGCGTGCATGAACCGCTTCTTAACCCTGAAATACCTCATCTTTGGCTTTCGCCTCATCGCCCTTGCCTTACCGATATGCGCCAGCGATCCGGGCTCATTTCGCGGCTGCTGCCGTCAAGGCTGCGGCGGTCGCACCACTGGTGAGCAGGGCAAAAAACCTGCCGGCAGCCCACCTCGTCCTCGATACGTCGGCCGTTGCAAATGTTGCGATCGGCCGCAGCACAGAAGTGCCAAAGCGCTCCGATCGCATCTCGCCGCCTTTGTCGACGCCTACAACATCGCCCGACGACTGAAGACATTGAAAGGCCTCACGCCCTGCGAAGCCATCTGCAAGGCATGGACAAAAGAGCCCGAAAGGTTCACCATCAATCCACTCCATCAAATGCCGGGAAGGCTCGGATAGTCGGTGTAGCCGCGCGCGTCGCCGCCATAGGCGGTGGCGTAGTCGAACTCATTCATGTCCGCGCCGGCCTCGATGCGCGCCGGCAGATCGGGATTGGCGAGGAACAGGCGGCCAAAGGCGACCGCAGCGGCCGATCCGTTCGCGACGAGGGTCGCGGCATCTTCCGGACTGAGGCCGCCGTTGACGATCACCGAGCCATTGTAGTGCGGCTTCACGTCCGCGAGGATCTGCGGCAGCGCCGGCTGGCCGGTCGCGAAAGAGACGGTGTCCGCGAGGTGCACGTAGCCGATCGCCTTCGCGTCGAGCATGGCCGCTGCATGAGCGTAGGTTGATTTCGGATCCTGATCCATGGCGTGATTGTAGGGGGCGTAGGGCGAGAGGCGCACGCCGACGCGCTCCGACGCAAACACGGAGACCGCGGCCTCGACGACCTCCTGCAGGAAGCGCCCGCGGTTCTCGACGGACCCTCCGTAGCGATCTGTCCGCTGGTTCGTGGATACGGACTGGCTCATTCAAGATTGTCGCCTGTGGCATGCGGATATCCAGTCTCGTGAAACGTAGAAGTAGGCGAGAAACGCAGTGCCGAACATTGGGAGACCGCTCTTCGACGTCGCGCGGGTGGCCTCGTCTTGAAGCACGTCCCAATGCTCGGCGAGTTGACCGTTCTCGACGCGCACGATGTCGGCAGCAATCCAGTTGGGCAGGTCGCCTCGCCCAGAAAAGCGGCCATGGATAAAGACGAAGTCGCCATCGGCGAGAACGAGGCCCGGCTCGTGACGCAGTGTCTGCGGCGCCCTTCGAACGAGATCGAAATGCCCGTCGCGACCCGGGACGATATGCGCGCTGTGCTGGACGTAGTCTGGTGACCAGAACTTCAGCGCACCGTCGTAATCGTGCTTGTTGAACAGCGTGTCGAAGGCCTCCAAGACAAGCGCCGTGTTCGTTTCAGGTGATGACGTGCTCATAGAGTGCCTCCCTTTGACTGGGTGTCGGTCTTTGACAGTTCATAGCTTCGAGCCGCCATCGACACGGAGCGTGTCGCCGGTGATCCAGCGCGCTTCGTCCGAGGCGAGGAAAGCGACGACTCTGGCGATGTCGTCGGGTGCGGCGACGCGCTTCAGAGCCTGCATCGCAAGCGTAAAGTCGCGGCCTGTGTCGGTTTTGGTGAAGTTCGACATGTCGGTTTCGACGACGCCGGGGGCGATCGCATTGACGCGGATGCCGCGAGCGCCCAGCGCCGATGCGAAGTGCTTCACCAAGGTGCCGACAGCTCCCTTCGTTGAAGCGTAGGCGGCAAGATTGCTGACGGCGGCATGCGCAGCGAGCGACGACAGAAGGATCACGCTCGACCGATCCCCCAAGATGGGCAGAAGCTGCTGAACCAAAAAGAAAGGTGCCCGAACGTTCACCGCGAACAGCAAGTCGAAGTCCTCGACCGTGGTCTCTTCGAGCGTAGCCGCCTTCGATATACCCGCGTTGGCGACGAGGATATCGAGACGGTCGCCGATGATCCGGCGGACATTGGCGGCGAGCATGTGTGGTCCATCCGGCGCAGCGAGGTCAGCGCCGACAGCCTCGGCGCGGCCGCCAGCTTTGCAGATCTCTTCTACGACCGCCTTGGCCTCTTCGGCGCCGCGGCCGTAGTGCACCAATACCTGAGCGCCGGCACTTGCAAGCGCGAGCGAGCTGGCACGGCCTATGCCCCGCGAGGCGCCGGTGACGAGGGCGGTCTTTCCACTAAGCGATGACATGGGATCCTCAGGCGTTGGTGCCGCCGTCGACGGTGAGGTTCGCGCCGGTGATGTAGCTGGCCTCGGGACCTGCGACGAACGCCACCATCGCGGCGATGTCGTCGACGTGGCCGTAGCGCTTGAGCGCGGTGGCCGCGATCTGGGGGTCGGCCCAGTCGCCGGCCGCTGGGTTGAGATCCGTATCGATCGGGCCCGGCTGGATATTGTTGACCGTGATTCCGCGCGAGCCGACCTCGCGGGCCAGGCCTTGTGTGAACATCTTCACGGCGCCCTTGGTCGCGGCATAGGCGGCAAGGCCGGGCGTCATCATGCGCTCGCCGACGCAGGAGCCGATCGTGATGATGCGGCCGCCCTTCGGCAGATGCTTGAGCGCGGCCTGCGTGGCGATGAACACGCCGCGCAAGTTGATATCCACCATGCGGTCCATCTCCTCGAGCGTCGCTTCTTCGAATGGCTTGGGGATCGCCGTGCCGGCGTTGTTCACCAGGATGTCGAGCGCGCCGAAGCTGGCAACGGTCTTCGCGACAGCGGCCTTGACGGCCTTGGCGTCGGTCGCGTCGGCTTGGATCGCGACCGCTTTGCCGCCCGCGTCTTCGATCGCCTTCACGACCTTGGCGGCGGCGTCCGAGCCCTGCGTGTAGGTGATCGCGACACTCGCGCCCTCGGCGGCGAGGCGCTTGGCGATGCCCGCGCCGATACCGCGGGAGCCACCGGTGACGAGGGCGATTTTGTTGGTCAGATTGGGCATAGAGAATTCCTTTCCTGAGGCGACGAAGCCCTAACAGAGAGGTATGGCCTCGTGGCGAACCTGGGCCCGCAAAGGATGCGTTCCAATTGCGCTTGTGCCCGCCGCAGGAGGACATGTAGAGGGTCCTGGCGTTGTCGAAAAAGACTTTATAGGTTGCCTGCCATACCCCACAGGCATGGAAGTCGATGGAACTTCGTCACCTACGCTACTTTATCGCGGTCGCCGAAGAGGGCAGCCTCACGCTTGCCGCCGAGCGGCGCTTGCACACCGCGCAGCCATCGCTCAGCCGCCAGATGCGCGACCTCGAATACGAGGTCGGCGTCGCGCTCATGACCCGCGGCGTCCGTGGTATCGAGCTGACCCCGGCGGGACGTGCCTTCATCGACCATGCGCGCCTTGCGCTGGCAGAGGCCGACGCGGCAATCGAGGCTGCGCGACTGGCGGCACGCCCTGCCAAGCAGGCCTTCGCCCTGGGGTTCCTGACCGGGCAGGAGATGGACTGGCTACCCGCCGCCATGAATTTGCTGCGTAGTGAATTGGCGGACATCGAGGTGACGGTCTCGAGCGACTATTCACCGGATCTTGCGGAAGCGCTCGCGCGTGGCCGCGTCGACCTCGCTTTCATGCGGGCAGAAGCGGGACGGCCCGAACTCGTCTATCAGGTGGTATCGACGGAACCCCTCGTTCTCGCCTTGCCCAGCGACCACCGGCTCGCATCGCACAAGGCGATTGCCCTCGAAGAGCTCGCAGGCGAGACTTTCATCGGCATGTCGAAGACGGCGCCGGTCCTTGGTGCCGTCATCGAGGACTACCTCAAACGCAAGGCCGTCGCGCTCCACCGGGAGCACACGATCGACAACCTCGGGATGGCCATGTCGCTGGTCGCCTCGACTCGGGGCGTGACCTTGCTGCCGGCTTACGCCAAGAACTTTTTAACGTGGTCCGTCATAAGCCGCCCACTGATCGGCGACGCACCAACGATCGACCTCGTCATCGCCTACACCAGAGCAAACAAATCGCCGATCCTGAAACGCTTCTTGTCACGTAGCGACGAGCTGAGGGCGCATGTCGTGACGACATTAGGCAGGGTTGATCGCTGACAGTGATCGTGACAGGCGCCTGTTACCTGAACGTCCGGTGCTGGCTAGTTGCGCTCCGCAGCGGAACGGCCGCTTGTGCTTCCGACCAAAGCCGGACGTGGCAAAAACGTCCTGTCGAGCTCCGTCCCCACAAGTCGGCGACAGCGCGCAGCGCGGTCGCTGCTCGGCATCTTCGGCGCCTTCCGGCCGGATCGTCTTCCTACGCAAGCCAACAAGGTTTGAGCCGCACCGATTACTAACGAAACAGTACCGAGCTCCAACGTCCCGCCGATCTCCGTCTCCCTCCGGAGACACTTGCGGGATACGGCGTAGGAAAGCGCGAGCGACCCGCACATTGCACTCGACTGTCGCCGCGAAGGGAGCATGCATGCTCAACGCGGCCGGTAAGGAAGACGTCTTTTGGCAAACGAATATGAGGCGAGGATCATTCAGGATTTCGCACACAAAACCGCGGTCGGTGGATAAGTCGGCGATCGGCGCCGCAATCGAGCGCGTGGGATCAGCCCCGACTGATCTTGGATCCTCGCATGTCCTCAGATGAGAGCCCGCGTCGCTGCTCGTGACGAGGGCTTCAGCGCGTGGGAGCCAAACTGCTCCGCACACGCTGGAGATAAGACATGACCAAGTTGACCAAGACGCAGCTTTCGCTTCTCGCAGCGGCCGACGGCCACGAGGACGGCGCCCTCACCCGACCTTCGAGCCTTCGATCCGCCATTGCGGCTAAAATCGCGGCGAAGCTCATCGAGGAGCGGCTTGTTCGAGAGACCCGCGCCAAGGCCGAGATGCCGGTCTGGCGCGAGGACGAGGAGGGAAGGAAGTTCAGCCTCACGATCCTAAAGGCTGGACGCGCTGCTGCAAGCGCCGCCTCGAAGCAGGGTGGAGCGGATGCCCCCGCAAGCATCGAACAGCACGCGGCTGCGACTGCCAGCACGTCGCAGCAACCAGTTCCGACGCTCGGCAAGCGGGGCTCAAAGCGCGCCCTGATTGTCGGTCTGCTGCAGCAGCCGGATGGCGTGACGATCAAGGATCTGATGGCAGCGACCGGCTGGCTACCCCACACCACGCGCGCCGCTTTGACCGGATTGCGCAAGACCGGGCTGGCGATCGATCGGCGCCAGGGAGCCGAGATGCAGGGCTCGGTCTATCGCCTTGCATCGACCAAGACCCCTGAGGCCGCCTAGCGTGCCAGGGGCTGGCTATGCCGAAGGCTCGGCGCAAGGCATCGCGGCGGTAGAGAACCGCTGCGATGCCGAGATCCTTGCCGACGCCGTGACCGAGCTGGGGCGGCTCGACTCCCAGTCGCTGCGTCGACGATGGCGAGCCCTGGTCGGTGGTGCCGTTCCGCCCGACCTAGGCCGACCGCTTACCTTGCGCATGCTGGCCTACAAGCTGCAGGCGCAGCGTCTCGGTGATCTCGACAAAGCCAGCATGCGCGAGCTCCAGAACCTCAAGGATCGCCCAAAGATTAGGAAGGATCCTGATAACGGCTCACCTGCCGATCCACCCTCATCCGCGGCCGACGAGGCTGGCGCTCCAGCGATGAAGCAGACCAAGAGTTCGGCTCCTCGGAGCGCAAGACCCGGCACCTTGCTGACCCGCGAGTACGGCGGCGTGCTGCACCGGGTCATCGTGCTCGATGAAGGGGTCTCCTGGAACGGGAAGACCTATGACAGCCTCAGCAAAGTAGCCTTGGCGATCACCGGCACGAAGTGGAACGGCCCACGCTTTTTCGGCCTGCGCGACAGGGTGGCGGCCGACAAAGATGATTGTCGCCGCAAAGCGGCGGCGGACGGCGGGACGGTGACAGGCAGGGGACGGGCCGTGCAATCGGATCGATCATCGGCGCCGCGAGCTTTGTCATGACGTCGACAATCCTGCGCTGTGCAATCTACACGCGCGTCTCGAGCGATCAGGGCCTGGAACAGGACTTCAACTCGCTCGACGCGCAACGCGAGGGCGCCGAAGCCTTCATCAAGAGCCAAACGCACGAGGGTTGGCGCCTCCGCCGTGACCATTATGACGATGGCGGCTTCTCCGGCGGCAGCATGGAGCGTCCCGCATTGCAGAAGCTGCTGTCCGATGTCGCGGAGCGGCGGATCGACATCATCGTCGTCTACAAGGTCGATCGCCTGACCCGTTCGCTCGCCGACTTCGCCAAGCTGATCGAGCTGTTCGACGGGAAAGGCGTCTCGTTCGTCTCCGTGACGCAGAGCTTCAATACGACGTCGAGCATGGGCCGCTTGACCCTCAACGTCCTGCTCTCCTTCGCTCAGTTCGAGCGCGAGGTCACGGGCGAGCGCATCCGGGACAAGATCGCCGCTTCGAAGAAGAAGGGCATCTGGATGGGCGGTGTGGTGCCGCTCGGCTACCGGGTCGAAAAGCGCAAGCTCATCGTCGATGAGGCCGAGGCGGAGACGGTGCGGCTGATCTTTCGGCGCTATGTCGAGCTCGGTTCGCTGCCGACGTTGCAGCGCGACCTACGTGACCGCGGCATCACCAGCCGACCGCGGGTCCTCGCAACCGGTCGTCAAATCGGCGGAGTGCCGTTCACCAATGGGCCGCTCGCCTACATGCTGAAGAACAGGATGGTCCTCGGCGAGCTCAACCACCGCGGTGTCAGCTACAAGAGCGAACATCCCGCGATTGTGGACGCCGCCCTGTTCGACGCCGTGCAAGTAAAGCTCGCGCAAAACCTCAACCGAAGGGATCTGCGCAAGGGCAAGTCGGACGCGCTTCTGACCGGCTGCCTCTTCGACGATCGCGGCAACCTCATGAGCCCCAGCCACGCGGTGAAGAAGGGCGTCCGCTATCGTTATTACGTCTCGACCGCTTTGATCCAAGGTCGCAAGGCGGAAGCTGGGACCGTCGCCCGGGTGCCGGCCCAGGAGATCGAGGCGCTTGTGCTCGGCGCGCTGCGCGAACGGCTGGCAAGACGGATTGCCCGAAGACAGGCAAGAGCAGCGCGAGCACCTCAAACAGCTCGACCTGCGCGTGGACGTCGGCAACCAAACGCTGGAGATCACGTGGGCTTCTTCATCAGATGAGGAACAAGGCGATGGCGCGAACCCGCTTACCGACGATGATCTTTGCGATAGCCAACGCCAGCGCATCAGCATCCACTACGTTGTCACCTCACATAAGCGCCGGCGCGACATTATCCTGCCTACGGCGAGCTTGCAGCCTATATCAGGCCGATCGAGCAGCCCGAGCAGGAGAGCCTGACGCGCTCCATCGCGCAGGGCAGGCAGTGGCTGAAAGAGATCATGGCGGGCACAGCTATCCGCGCCATCGCGCTTCGCGAGAAGCGGAGCGAACGCATGATCCGCATGATGCTGTCGCTCGCCTTCCTCGATCCGAAGCTCGTTCGAGCGACGCTTCACGGCACATTACCGCGTGGCGTCAGCATGCGTCGCCTGGTCGACGCCCCCATTCTCTGGCACGATCAATGGCGGGCGATCGGGCTGTCGCGACCAGAGTGATCTGACTTCGACGCTCGTCGGTGCCGATCCCACAGTACCAGTGCGAGGCCGACATGCTTTGCGCACGCCCTCCACGCAAAACTTAAAAGGTGGCTCGCCTACCACTTCTGCAGCGACTCACGCACTCCAATTCGGAAACGCAAAATTCGTCGGCGGAGACAAAGCGTCTAATCCGACATAAGAGACGTAATTCAGCGCAAGACTCACCCCAGAGACGCGCAAATATTTGGCTAAGTCTCGGCATTTTAAAGGTAGTCCGAGTCCATTTATAATAGCCTATACTCGCGAGAATGGGTGGTGGAGCCAGGCGGAATCGAACCGCCGACCTCTTCAATGCCATTGAAGTTATACGGCGCGAAATAGCCGGACGAATGAAGACGGAAGGGTAGTGTCAAAGCCCTGATTTTTTTTGCGAAAAAACGAAATGCCCGCTAACGTCTCGGACATCGGGTATCAAGAGAAGACGGCTCCTCTTTGTTACCCCCTGCTTCGGTTTTTTCTCTGGGGTAACAAGATGGCAAAGGACCTCACTGCGCTGGCGGTCTCCGCGGAGAAGCCGGGGTCTGCTCGGCGCGAGGTGCCCGACGGCAAGGTTCGCGGCCTCTATCTCATTGTGCAGCCTTCTGGGAAGAAGAGCTGGGCACTGCGCTACCGGCTCGAGGACGGGACCCCCCGCAAGCACACCCTCGGCTCATTTCCGGGTGTCGGGCTTGAGGCCGCGCGTAGGCTTGCTAACGGGGCGATCACTGTCGTCGCCGCCAAGGGCGACCCTGCCGCCGAAAGGGCTAAGGCTCGGAAGGCAGCTCGGGAGCCCAGGGACGACGAGCTGGTCGAGAACGTCGTCGATCGTTTCATCGAGCGCTACGCCAAGAAGCACACGCGCGAGACATCGTGGAAGGAGGCGCAGCGGCTTCTCAACGTGGAGCTGGTCGAGACGTGGAGGGGAAGGCCACTTCCCGATATCAAGAAGTCTGACATCCACGTCATTCTCGACCGGATCCTCGATCGCGGCTCGCCGATCGCGGCTAACAGGGCTCTGGCGGTTATGGGCAGGATGTTCTCCTGGTCTGTCGAGCGCGAGATCATCGGGGTGTCACCCTGCTCCGGTATCAAGCCGCCTTCGCCCGCCCGCAGCCGGGATAGAGTGCTGACCGACAATGAGCTGCGGCTGGTGTGGAACGCCTGCGTGGACATTGGCTGGCCGTTCGGCCCTCTGCTCCAGCTCCTGATCCTCACCGGCCAG
This sequence comes from uncultured Lichenihabitans sp., assembly GCA_965214415.1. GTDB lineage: Bacteria > Pseudomonadota > Alphaproteobacteria > Rhizobiales > Beijerinckiaceae > RH-AL1. The sequence continues at coordinate 2,016,665 of CBDCBQ010000003.1, read as the reverse complement.
CGCCGTAACGAGGTCGCCGGTATGACCTGGCCGGAGCTGGATATGACGTTAAAGCTCTGGCAGCTGCCGAAGGGCAGGGTGAAAAATGACAAAGGGCATACCGTACCTTTATCAGAGCCTGCCCTCGACATCGTCGAGACTTTGCCGCGGGTCGTGAGCAAAGCCGATTTCGTCTTCTCGACCACCGGCTTGTCGGCCGTGTCCGGCTTCACTAACGCCAAAGAGCGACTGGACCGGATTGTGGCCGCGGGCGCGGGCACGGATATCCCTGACTGGACCATCCACGACTTGCGCAGGACGCTGGCGAGCGGCTGCGCGCGGCTCGGCGTTGCGCCGCAAGTCGTTGAGGCGATCCTCAACCACAAGAGCGGCACGATCCGTGGCGTGGCGGCCGTCTATAACAGGTACGACCACTTCGCCGAGAAACGCGCCGCGCTCGATCTGTGGGGGCGGCACGTCGAGGCTCTAGAGCGCTTATCCTGATCGTCGACTCGTAGAGGGATTCCACTAGATCGGTCTTGCTGATTCTATCTCTCGCGGTGAGTCGGGAGGTGACGGTGGTGCAAGCCTACAGCGGCGATCTTCGCAGTCGCGTGATCAAGGCGGCGGCGGACGGCATGTCGGCGCGACAGGCGGCGGCTCGGTTCGGTGTCGGCGTGTCGACGGCGATCGTGTGGATCCGGCGCTTCCGCGCGAACGGCGAGGCGACGGCAAGGCGTCAGGGCAAGCCGCGTGGCTCCTGCCTCGATGCCCACGCCGACTTCATTTTAGCCCTCGTCGAGGCGGACACGAAGGACATTTCGCTGGCCGAGATCGTCGAGCGGCTCGAGGCCGAGCGCGACGTCCACGTCGGGATCACGAGCGTCTGGAAGTTTCTCGACCGGCACGGCCTCACGTACAAAAAAAGACCGCGCATGCCGCCGAGCAGCAGCGCGAAGACGTCCGGCAGGCGCGGCAGGCCTGGTTCGACGGCCAGCTCGATCTCGATCCCGACAAGCTGTCTTCATCGACGAGACCGGCGCCTCGACCAAGATGGCGCGCCTGCGCGGCCGGTCCCGGCGCGGCGAGCGCTGCAGGGCCGCCGTGCCGCACGGCCATTGGAAGACCACCACCTTCACCGCCGGGCTGCGCCGCTCCGGCATGGGCGCGCCGATGGTGCTCGACGGGCCGATGAACGGGCCGGCCTTCCTCGCCTACATCAAGCAGGTGCTCGTGCCCACGCTCAGCCCAGGCGACATCGTGGTCATGGACAACCTGCCGGCTCACAAGCTCGTCGGCGTGCGCGCCGCCATCGAGGCCGTGGGAGCCAGCCTGCGCTACCTTCCGCCCTACAGCCCCGACTTCAACCCGATCGAAATGGCGTTCGCCAAACTGAAGGCCTTGCTCCGCAAGGCCGCCGCCCGCACCCTCCCCAGCCTCTGGCAAGCCATCAAGGACGCGATCCCGAGCTTCGCGCCCCGTGAATGCGCGAACTACTTCGAGCACGCCGGATATGAACCGATGTAAGGTGAAAATGCTCTAGCTCTCACGAGCCGGGCAGTCGACTTTCAGGCTAGCTGAAGCCCGTCACCGCCGCCTACTGGTTGATGCTCACCGTGCGCGACGCGATCCCGAAGCCACGTGAGCTCGCCACGGCAGAGTTTGCCACGCTGCGGCTTCGCCTGCTGAAAATCGCAGCGCGCATCATCGAAACGACGAGCCGTGTCCGCGGCGCCTTTGCTGCAGCATGTCCTGAAGCCGACCTGTTCCGATCGCTGCCCAGCGCGCTCTGGCCTTCGGCCCCATGACCGACGGGGCAGCCGCCCCGTTCGCCCGCGCCGATTCTCCAACGCGTTCTCATCTGTGCAATCGAAGACCGAGACACCCGCCGCAGAGGCGCGCCTGGACCGCAGAACAGACGAACGTCAGCGATCGTCATGAATAGGGGCGGCTAGCCTGGCATGTTAAGCTTGCGGCTTTCGGCCGCCAGTCGCCAGCTTGAGACATTTCCAAGCAGCGCGTCAGCCGTTGCGCGAGTGCAGGCGCGCAAATTCGACAGCGTAGGAAGCTTATCGCGTTCCACCTTTTCTAAGATTAGCTGTAGCAATTCTTCCGTTCGCTTCGCGCGACCCGCAATTCCTTCAAAATCGCCTATAACTCTGATCCCGTAGGAGGCAGTTGCGATCGCGGGGAGGCCTGCCGCCAAGGCGGTCAAAACAAAAGCATATCGCAACGGAACAGCAACACCCGCCAAAACCGCGAGGATGAACAACACAGCTAAGCCCGCAGTCGCGCCAAGCAGAGTGAACCCCAGTCGTTCAAGCCGCCGATTGAGGTCGTGCATCCGTGTATGCGTGGCTTTGTTGTAATCCCTTTGGTCGTTCAGGAGGGCGAGCAAAGATTGCCGCGCCCGATCCAAACCAGCCTCATTCAGCTTACCGGGACGTAATCCGACGCCGCGCAATATCGCCCTGCCGTACCAACCTGTCCAGGTGGGTTCAGCGCTAACAAACACGGCGGGCCGTAATCCCACGGCCCAAAGCGGCAGCGCAGCGCGGAAACGTTCTGCCAGTTCCCGCGTCTCTACCCAACGACCATGCCATCTGCGACCTTTGCCTACAAACGTGTTCAATAACAAACAACTAATCAAAGCCAGCTCCACAACCACAAAGGGCATTTTTTCTTGAACCATATCAGCTAAGTGGACTGGATCATCCTTCAGCAACGGACAGACAGCGGCGATGACAGCCGTAGCGCTCAGCGCAAAATTGGCAACGAACGCGCTTCTAAATTTCTGAGAAAAAGAGACAGCAAGTCCATCCGCCCAGCCGTAGCTCTGCGCGAATAAGGCACCGGGCCCAGCTGGTGCCCCGATCGAGGCCGCCTCCAATCTGGCGAAGTCGGCCGCAAGATTGTCAGGTGATGCAGACTTGATGTCGTGCCAGCGAAGACGGCGTAGGCGAGCAACTGCCAGTAGCGTCGGGAATGCTACGCCCGTCAAAATTGGTTGGCGACAAATCAAAAAATGGTCCAACGCAGCTTTCTCGTCCGCCTCCGAAGGCGGTGCAGTGAGTTGATCGAGCACGCTAGGCAGCGATTCTAAGAACGGGCACTCGCGCAGATCCTCAAGACGTTCACCAAAAACGAGGGCCTCTTCGTTGCCCCTCCAGAGAAGCCGCGTCGCTTCCTGCCCTTTTGCGTGTATATGAATGATCGGCAACCCCGCGCGTGCAGCAAACGGGAGAAGATCGGCCGTGCCGCCCCTGCCGCCACGCATCTCTCCGTCCCAGATTGCGATCAGAAGATCGGCCTGTGCTAACACAGTCAGACCGGCGGCCTCATACGCAGATTCGTCGGCCCCGCGAACGCCGGACAACTCAAGGACCGATCTCGCTCTCCCGAGTAGCCTATCGAATTCTTCCTGCGACTGTTGGGTAGTGAAGTCGCCTTTGTAGACGGCGCGCTCAAACGGAATGGGTGCATCGAGTTGAAATCCGTTTGTTAAGCCTGCTCTAGCAACAATCTGGTCGGCCCCGTCGGCCAGCGCGGAGACGATTGTAAGCAGGGGCGTTGTGCCAGCAAAAAGATCGCCATGGCTGGACATGGCACGCTGCGCTTCAGCATAGACAAGAGAGAGAACATGGCAGACTTCGGCCTCCACATTCTGGCTTGCCGGTCGCGGAAATCGCGCTGCATCTGGTCGATGGCCGATAACTCCGATGTTGAGGGCAAAAGGCGGGCGAGGAGGGGCAGCGTTCATGAGTCGGTGCTCTGTAGGTATGTAGTCCCTTTGAAGCAAAGCTTGGCCGGCATCATACGTCAAATTAGGGGAATTATCCGGTTGACGTACCAAGCCCCTAGTGCTAGGTTTTGGCATCGAAGGGGATACGGCCGTGGCCAAATTCAGCATTACTGATCTGATCTATCACGATAACGATGCCGCCCGCGTGCATCTCGAAAGCTTGCTGTGGCCGCACGGCCCGGCTTGCCCGCGCTGCGGCGTGCTCGGAGACCGGATCACGAAGCTACAGGGCAAGAGCACCCGGCCGGGCGTCTACAAGTGCAAGGACTGCCGCAAGCCGTTCTCCGTCACGGTCGGCACCGTCATGGAGCGCTCACACATTCCGCTGTGCAAGTGGGTGCTCGCCTCTCAGCTTCTGGCGTCGAGCAAGAAGGGCTTTAGCGCCCACGAACTGCATCGCGTGCTCGGCACGAACTACGAGACCGCGTGGTTTCTGTTCCATCGTCTGCGCGAGGCGATGAACGATCCGGCCGTTGGCCCTTTGGGCGGCAAGAATGAGATGGTCGCGGTCGATGAGACCTACATCGGCGGCAAGGAGAAGAACAAGCACGCGGTCAAGCGGAAGCACGAAGGACGCGGCGCGGTCGGCAAGATGCCCGTCGTGTCGCTTGTCTGCCGCAAGGGCGACGTGCGCAGCTTCTACGTCGCCAGCGTGACGGCCTCGACGCTGCGGCCGATTTTGGCGAAGCATATGAGCGCCGACGCCAACCTGATGACGGACCGATAGCGCCGTGTACGGCCCGATCGGCAAGGACTTCGCCTCACACGCCACGGTGAACCACTCGGCCGGCGAGTACATCCGCACGGGTGGCTTCCACCACACGAACACGGTCGAGAGCCATTTCGCGCTCTTGAAGCGCGGCTTCTACGGGACGTTCCACAACATCTCGGAAGCGCACCTTGGGCGCTACCTGACGGAGTTCGACTTCCGGGCGAACACCCGGCACTTGACGGACGCCGAGCGCCAGCGACGCGATCTTGACGGGCGCCAAAGGCAAGCGTCTGATGTATCGACAGCCTGCAAGCGCGCAAGAACGCTAACCGGTTTTGCCCAACTCCTCAAACGTCTTAAAAGAATTGGCACTGTAGGGCCAAATATGACGCCAGAACCTGGCCCACCAACTTACTTTTACCAGAAAGTTTCTGGGGCGATCTAGACTTTTCATGGCACTGTTATAAGCAATCGCACTAACTGCATACATAACCGGAGGCTCATCTGCATACAGTAAGACAAGTCTTTTCTGCAAAGAACTTATGTCCATTCCTATTTTTAAATCCGCCAGCACATTATATGTATCTTTTCGCAATCCTCCGTGCAATTTGGCTTTGTCGCTTATGTTGAAAACAAGATTTAGTAAACCTAATACTGTAATCACGATTGCAAATAGGTTTGGATAGATAGTCTTTAGAGGAGAAAGCGCCGCTGTACCAGATAGCACTATGAAGAAAAGTGCAAGCTTGTTTGCAAAAGAAAAGAATTGCTCGCGATCCTCATGGTATTTTGCATTATTCAGGCATTCTATTTCAAATTTTGTAATGTCGCTTATCTCTCCCGATCCTTCGGAGGCCGAATAGGCGGCGGCTCGTACCGCGGAATCGGACGCGATCGCGGTTCTTTCGACGGTTCCGAGTCCGACCGCTTCCCGTCGTCCCCCGGTTTGCGCGGTTGCGGCCGTTGGGGTGCTTTCGGCTTGTCGTTCATTTTCCGAAATCATCGTATGTGCTTCTCATCACTCGACTCCAAAGATTGAGTCCGGCTAGCCTTCGCATCAGGCCGCGTGCGAGGACGCTTGCGCTCCGCGCGTGGCTCGGGAGGTGTCTTCAGGAGGCGCAGCAAGAGGTCGTCGCGCCGCTGGTCGCTTTCCTTGTCGCTCATAGCGGGAGGATATCATGACTGAGGCGCCGCCGAAAGTTGAGCCTTTACCTACGCCGGAACCGCATTCCGAGCTTGAATACGTTCCTACAAACTTTGTCGATCAGAGCAAGAAGCGATAGGTCGCGTAATAACTGCCGGTGCAGAACTAGAACAGGTGGTGAGCATCGCATTTTTAAAAACAATAAAAATTGATAGTTGGACGGGTATTACACTGTTTGGGCCGCAACAATTGGTCAAGATTAGGGAGGTTGACTGCTACAATGCAGTACAAGCCTGAGTATCAGAAGAAACGGATTGCGTTAGATAAAATAATGCCCAACCTCAATGAGGCCATTAATCTAAGAAACATGTTTGCGCATGGTGTGCTAATGGGCGCACACACAAAAGATGACTGTCTAGGCTATATAACAACTAAAATATATCTAGCCTAGATGAAGAAACTGCGGTCATGTGTGTTAAACGCATCAGGACAACTGAATTTTCGGCTAGAGCTCAAAAAGTTGAAAACACATTGCAAAAAGTAAGAGTCATATTTGACGTGACGCCATTGCATGAAAGATACGTTTTAAGAGTGACAGAGGAGAAAGGTCGCCGTCAATAATCTCAGGAAGAAAATATTCGTAGAGCACTTTTGTACCCCCTCGATCATCTCGGGTGTGACTTCGATCTCTTTTTCGTCTGTGAGTGCCGGCCTGTCTCGGTGGTCATAGCTACATCCTGTGGTTTGGTACGTAAACCGGATAATTCCCCAAATTAGGGCGGAAAGTGCCGCGAACTGACCATGCTGCCCTTTCGGTTGGCGCAACAGACGAGACAACCACAGTCGCACGTCGCACGGGCCGCTTCGACGATCCGCCAGCGGCAGGCGGTCACGCCGCCACAACAACCAACGTATGTTCGTTGCGTGGAATGAGACCCTCAAAGTTCCGATCCAGGGGCCTAAACAGAAGCTAGTGCACTGACGAGATCGGAGGATCACAAGCGTCTCCGGATTGCGAGTCTGGGCACAGGCTCAGACCGTATCAGTGCCCCCACCTGCTGAAGATCTTGCTGCACTTGAACGCATCGCGAGGGATCGCGTACGACCTTTGAAGCACGTGCTGCGGGCAAAAGTGTCGTACTGCTCTCGGCGCAGCGACTGCCGGTCCTCGAAGTAGCCAAGCGGGCGGGCGTTAGCCGCCCTATGGTGTGGCGCTGGCAGCGACGTTACGCCGAAGAAGGCGTCGAGGGGTTGCTGCGCGACAAGACCCGCCCGCCAGGCATCGCTCCCACAAGCCAGCGCAAGATCCACGAGGTTGTTGTCGCAATGACGCTGAAGGCGCCGCCGGGCGGCGTCACCATTGTTTGCGACGTGGCGCGACAGCGGCCTGCTCGAGACGATCAACCACGCTCTCGTCATGGTCGATCGCGAGCGCAACGGTCGCCAGGCGTCGCCGACCGCGGTCGTCCTCGACTGCCAGAGCGTGAAGACCACGGAGAGCGGCGGCCCATCGGGTTACGACGCCGGCAAGAAGGTGAAGGCGCAAGCGCCAGGTCATGGTCGATACCCACGAGCGCGGACTGATCCTCGAGCCCCAGCCGGCCAGCGTGCAGGATCGCGACGGCGCACCGCCCGTGCTGCGCCTGTCGCGCCGCTCCTTCCCGTTCGTGAGCAAGCCCTTCGCCGACAGCGGCTACGCCGGCGACCGGCCCGCGACGGCGACCTCCATCGACGTCGAGATCGTCAGGAAGCCGAAGGATCAGGTCGGCTTCGCCGTCCATCCGCGACGCTGGGTTGTCTAGCGCTTCTTCGCCTGGATCAGCCGCAACAGGCGTCATTGGAAGGACCCGGAGGCAACGCTCGCATCGGCAAAGGCCTTCCTCTACGCCCCTCCGTCATGATCCTGGTGAGGCGCATCGCGAGATCGTCGTGAATATCGAGACGGACTCTCAGTCATAGTCACCATCAACGGCGACGCCAAGATGCCCACTGCGAAGTCGCCGCTCGGTTCGACGCAATGAAGTGCGGTGTGAACAGCGCCTGGCGCCCGGTAATGAGCATCCATTGCGACCGCCGAGCCGGCGCAGATCCGGCGAGCGTGGCAGGGCTTGAGCTTGGCCGGAATTGTCAGAACTCAGATGCTAAGCTTCAATGCATTGAGAGCGTTGCGTTTGCTCGTACGCAGGCGGCGATTAGAAGCTTGCCTAAAAATTACACGGAAGTAAAGAAAAAAGGCATGGTGGCGGTCGGCGAAATGCTGTTAGGAGAATGCGTCAGAAGCGATGGCGTCTTAGATCAGGTGTCCCGATGTTGAGGTTGGCAGATCTAAATCCACTAAAATTTTCATCTAGCGATGACGAGCGCGCCTTTTTTCAAATCTACTGCCTAGATCAACTCCCGTTAATTAGATTTTCAGTCCTTCTAGCCGGCGTAATGCTCTATGTTTTTTTTATTTGGGACAGAACTGTAGATTCTAGCAACTGGCAGACTACTCAAGTAATTAGAGGATCGGTGCTGACTCCGTGGATCTGGGGGATGGCTGGACTTCTTCTTATACCTAAACTCCAAAAATACCTCGAGTTAATAATGCTACTCGGGATCATCGTAGCTATATCTATATTATTATACATCTGCGTTTTATTAAACCATGCATTTGACTACGCCGAATCTGGCTACATAATTGTGTTGTTTTTTATGATTACGCTCCTGCCCGCAAGGTTGCCATACTATTTAACGGTATTCGTATTATCTCTTGCCATGGCAAATATTGCCCAAATTTACGCTGGCGGCTATAAGGAGGGCATGCTCCTAATAAACAATCTTTATGGGTCTAGCGCAATTATTCTAGCTACATTCTCTGTGGTATTTCGTGAGAAGAGCGCTCGGAAACAATTTAAGGACCGGAAGGCCTTGGAAAACGCTCAGCGCGAGGTAAACGCTCTACTGGAAACGTACATTCCACCAGATGAATTAAGACTTCTTAAAGAAAGAAGACTTAGATCTTCTGGCCAAGACGTAAGGATAGCAATATCATACCGTCGTACTGATAGTGACGCTATTGCGGGACGCATTCGCGATCGACTAGCGATCCATTTCGGGGCGGGTTCAGTGTTTATGGATATCGATAATATTCCATATGGGCGTGATTTCCGTAGCCATATCGACGACGTATTGAAAAAGACCGATATTGTACTCGCTATAGTTGGTCCAAAGTGGGCTGCTTTTGAAGGAGGCAAGGCTCGAATTGCAGATCCAGCAGATCCTGTGAGAATTGAAATAGAGACTGCCATGGCGCTGGGTGTATCGGTGTTACCCGTACTTGTAGGGGGGGCTACAATGCCGACGGATTTAGATCTGCCGGAGAGTTTGGTGGGCTTTGCATTTCGCAACGCTGCTGAAGTGCAGTCGGGACGCGATTTTGGGCATCACATGGAACGTCTAATCAGAGCTGTGGATGATACGACCGTTGTAAGACATTAATCAGATTTTAATGGCACGACGGCTTTGACAATGCAGGCGGCTTGATCCGAGCTGCTACAGCATCGCGGCCGGTGATTTGGTCCTCGTGCGGCCGGACGGCTACGTCGGCACAAACGTCTCGGGGCGCTGGACGCGCCTCGCTAGAAGCTACAAGGGCGCGTATTGGCCTTATCCTCAGATGGGGCCCGTCGGTTGTCAGCGCAATCCAATCAGGATGTCATAAAACGATCGTTTTCTGGACATCGGTGTGTGGTAGCTGGCTGCCACCCTTTCTAGGCAGCATTTTTGTCCGGAAATCGTGTCAGCTAATCTATTGTCCGCTTAACGCTGTTCAGCTACTATCCTGGCATGAACATCGGTTACGCCCGCGTGTCGACCATCGACCAGAACCTTGACCTGCAACGCGACGCCCTCCGTAAGGCGGGTTGCGAGCGGATCTTCGAGGAGAAGAAGTCCGGAAAGGCGGGCACGCGCCGGCCGGAGTTCGAGGCGGCGCTCGCGTTTCTCCGCGCCGAGGATGTGCTCGTCGTCTGGAAGCTCGACCGTCTCGGCCGCTCGCTGGTCGAGATGATGCGGACCATCGACAAATTGCGCATCGATCAAGTCCGCTTCCAGAGCCTCACCGAGCATTTCGACAGCGAGACCGCGCACGGCCGTTTCGCCCTGCAGATGCACGGCGCCATGGCCGAGTACTTCCTCGATCTTAACCGCGAGCGCACTATGGAGGGGCTGAAGGCCGCCCTGGCGCGCGGTCGGAAGGGCGGCCGACCAAGGAAGCTGACGGAAAAGGATCTCGCCGTCGCGCGCGCCATGCTGAAGGAGGCGACCATCCCCGTGGCGGATGTCGCCAAACGGCTTGGGGTCAGCCGGACCACCTTCTACGACTATTTCCCCGCGGCGCGACGCGGAGCTGCGAGGAGCTGAGACCAGAGTCAGCGCAATCTATTTACTTCCACTCAGCGCCCATCACGGTTCCTCAGCCATTCTGCAGACATCTCCAAAAGCCGTGTTTGGCTTTGGCAGGGCCGAGCTGGGTAGGAAGCGTTTGCTCGTAAGTCTCCGATCTTTCGCCAGAGCGAATCAACTCGGCGACCGTGATGACGACGGCGGCGCGAGAGAGCACCTCACCGCAGCTCGCTCGGCGACCGATCGAAGCGCCGCTTAAAGGCGCGGCTGAAAGCCGCCTGCGATGTGTAGCCGGCCTCGCAGGCTATGTCGGCCATCGGCTGCGCGGAGGCGGCGAGGGCATGCCGCGCGAGCCCGAGCCTGATCTCGGCCAGCACCTCGAACGGCGTCGCCCTGGCAAGGCGGCGGAACTCGCGCACCAGCGTGGCGCGCGAGGCGCCGGCAGTGGCCGCCATGTCGTCGAGGCTCCACGCGCGCGCAGGCGCCTCCATCATCGCCGTGACCGCACGGGCCGTTTGACGGTGCGCGAGAAGGCTGAGGACGCCGTCGCTCGCAGCATGCCGCTGGAAATGGATGCGGAGGATCATGACCAGCAGCGCGCTCGCCAAATCGCAGGTTATGGCGCGTGCGCCGGGCGCCGCGCCATCGAGCTCGTCGCGGATCGCGATCAGCAGGTCGTGAAACCGCGCAATCGTGCCACCATCGGCGGTGCCAATGCGGATCACCTGCGGCAGCGCGATCCTGACGAGGTTGTCGTGCGGCTGCTCGAAGGCGAGGCGGCCGCAGATCAGCTCAACGTCCGGATCATCGCTGTTCGATTTGATCGCGATGGCGCTTGTCATCTCGACGCGCAAAGGCGCGAGCGGCCGGCCCGGTCGCCCTGCCGTGGCGCTACGCACAACATGAGCGTCGCCATGCGGCAGCAGCACAACGTCGCCGGCGCTGAGCGGGTGCAGCGTGCCGCCGACATCGAGCACGCAGCTGCCGTTGGTCACCATGTGGAACGGGGCCCAGCCTTTCGTCTCCCATGTATGCGGCGAGGCCCAGGGCGACCCGAAGCGGCAGAGGCTCTGCAACTCCGGTCGCACGCGCAGAAGCGGCGCCAGGGAGCTTAGGGCATCCACATTGTCGGCGACGGGCATGCGGCAGGTCCGGATCGAGGCGCGCTCGAGCCTAGCGCAATGTGATCCGCCTGGTCATCAAGCTGCGCCATGTGAGCATCGAGCCGACGCGCGTCGAAAACTAGGTTCTTCAACGACTGATGCCGCTATCGTGCGCGCATCGGGCGGAGACCAGGACCATGGTCGAGAACGCATCAACGGACTTTCAGAGCAACTACGTCGAGCACGTCAGCGCGCAGTGCTTTGCCGCGACGGTGTCGCATCTCGAGCAGGTAATCGCGCAGGCCGGCCTCACGATCTTCGCCCGCATCGATCATCAAGGCGCCGCGCGCGATGTCGGCCTCAACACTGCGCTGGTGCGCTACAAGCTGTCGCTCGACTATTTGCCCGTCGGCCTATTCGGCTCGGTGATGGGCCTGACAGGGCTCAGCGTCGCCTGGCGCCTCGCCAACGGTCTCTTAGGCACGCCGCTCTGGATCGCGACGGCGATCGGGGTGATCGGCGGCATCGCTTTCGTGGCTCTCGTCGTCGGCTACGGCATCAAGGCGGCGACTGCACCTGAGGCGGTGGCGAAGGAGTTCAGCCATCCGATCGCCGGCAATTTGTTCGGCACCGTCCTCATCAGCCTGCTGCTCCTGCCGATCACCATCGCACCGTTCGAGCTTCACCTGGCACAAGGGCTTTGGATCGTCGGCGCGGTCGGCATGTTCGCCTTCGCCTGGCTCATGGTGACGCGGTGGATGAGCGACCGACAGCAGGTGGCGCATGCGACGCCAGCCTGGATCATCCCTGTCGTCGGCCTGCTCGACGTGCCCTTGGCTTTGCCCTCGCTCGACCTGCCGCCGATGCATGGCCTGATGGTGGCGTCGCTAGCCATCGGGCTCTTCTTCGCGATCCCGTTATTCACCCTGATCTTCTCGCGCCTCGTGTTCGAGGCGCCGATGCCGGTCGCGCTGCAGCCTTCGCTCCTGATCCTGGTGGCGCCGTTCTCGGTAGGCGTATCGACCTACGTGGTCACAACAGGCACGTTCGATCTCTTTGCGCAGGCGCTGTTCATGCTGACCCTGTTCGTGCTGGCGGTGCTGATCAACCGCTTGCGCTATCTCGTCGTGTGCTGTCCGTTCCGCGTGTCCTGGTGGGCGGTCAGCTTTCCGCTTGCGGCCTCCGCCATTGCGAGCCTGCGCTACGCGACAGCGGAGCCCTCCTGGATCGCCGAGCTGGTCGCGGTTCTGATGCTGACGGTGGCGAGCGTGACGATCGGTGCGCTCCTCGTCCGCACGCTCGTCGGCCTCGTCCGCGGCGAACTAAGGACGTTGAGCGCGTAAGCCTCTGCACGAGACACGGCGCGGATACGCTCACTCGGCACTGAGATACAGCGCGCGCTTGGCGGATCGCTTCGTCCTCAAGGCGCGCTTTCACGGTCGGCTTCACGGGCGCGGCACTTGCCGTTGGTCCGACAGCTCATATGGATAGCGCCGAGCGTCATCATAGGAATAGGCAGGCGCGGATCGATCTTGCTGGTGATCCACGGTGACTCAGGCTGCCGCCGCCGCCAGGAGTGCCCGTGCAGACGATCTCTACTGAGACGGGCTCTCCGGCTCATCGACTGGCAGGCCGCCCAAAACGCGAATCACCACCTCGCTCGATCCAGGGGCCGGCTCGGCACGCTCCCGCCATTCCGCCGGCGCGCGGTTGCAGAGGTAGAACCTGATCGCCGCGACGTCGGGCGGATAGTGCTCGACGTACGGCACCTCGACGATCTCGGACATGCCGCCGCCGACCGGGACGGCCATGATCTTCCTGGTCGCGTGGCTGTAGCCCGTGGCGCGGTGAAACAAACTGCGCTTCACCGCCTCGAGTCTCTCCTCATCGGTGACCACGCAGGCGGCGCGGAACTCGGGGTGCTTCCGCTTCCACGCGTAGATGCACCAGGGGGTGACCTGAAAGGCCTGGGCGAGATCAACGTCGAGCTTGCCGTCGGCGGCGAGAGAGCGAGCGAGCCGAGGGAAACGAACGGCATCGTAGATCGGCGGCCGACCAGTGCCGCCCCGGTTGCCCTTGGCGTTCTGGTTGCCCTTGGGCGCACCGCCGCCGCGGTAGTGCCCTTTCTTGCGTTCGACGTGCGGTGCCATGGCCAATGATAGCAAATCTCAACTAATCGCGCCACGAAGGCATGCACGCGTCAGTGAAATCAGTGAAGTCAGTGATCCGCCATCGCGTCCACGTTGTCGTCTGTCGACCTCTTGCGCGTTGCTGGCCGAGCAGCGCGTTTATGGGCGGGATGCCATATCACTGACTTCACTGACTTCACTTACCGAGCAACGCGTGGGCGGCGCGTAGACGCTCGCGCTGCGGCAGCTCTGTCTTTGCGTAGATTGCCATCCGCCGCTGCCGCACCTTCCACAAACCGTCTGCGGCTGCCTCGTTGCGGACGGGCGCGTAGCCGCATCTCTCGAGTCGATGCGGGATAACGCGGCGATTTTTTGTATTAAATATCCAAGACGTCGATAGGCTGTCCAGGGTCAGGGCTTCCGGCCTTCCTATGGCATCGATTGCGTCGGCCAGCTCGGCGTCTTCGGGCGCGCGGTTTGCGTCGACGATCTCCCAAAACGCGGGCGTCTTTGGGGGTGACGCTTTGGAGTCGAACGAAGATAGGTCTACTGCCGAAAGGTATGCTGCCACGTGAGCGAGGCCGCCATATTCGTACCAGCGCCACAGGCTGTTCCAGTACTGTTCAAGGAACTCGTCTTTGGCGCAGACAGACCACGCAACAAAATGCCGGCGGTCGTCAGGCGGAAGGTAAATGCCGTCAGTTTTATGATTTGTTGTAAGGATAACACCGCAGCAATTCCGTACGTAGTACTCACGCAGGTTCTTCTCGTCAAGGCGTAATGTCTCGGGCGGAGACGATGTGTAGGTCTTCATATGATCATAGAACTGGAAGCGATTCACGTCGCCAAGGTCGCGTGCTTCGCTGATCCGCAAGACAACTGCTTTCAAAAAGCCGTTAAATCGTCCAATGACATTTTGAGGACTTGCTTCCTGAAAATTCCAGGTTCCGACAGCCTCCTTGACGGGTGCGAGGATCGTGTCCTTTCCGATACCTTGAACCCCGCCAAGGACGAGCGCGTGATTGATTTTTTCTTGGGGGCGCTGGACGCGATGGGCGAGCCACTGAATGATGTGGTCCGCCTCATCAGGGTAAACCTTCCGGATGTGATCCACCCATGGCGCGACCGCGTTCGCATCGCCGCCTGCCCGGGGTGCTGGTGGCCGGTACAGATTAAAGCAGGACGCACCAACGTGCTCGACTAGTTCGCCCTCGTGGGCAAGTCGATCCCGGATGACCTGCGGCTCGCCGGGAGCCCATGTCATTTGTTCGATGGCCTTGTTTCGATCGAGCCACCGAGCCGGACTTATCGTTTCGGGCTCTCCGTCGGCACTTGCCTCGATAACAATAGCAGGCAACCGGCCATTGACACTTGCTGCCGGCCAAAGCTCCCCTGTGGGGGCAAAGATGTATTGGTGAGTTGGCATGAAGGCCAAGAAGAGGTCGATGGTGATCGTCTCCTGCGACGCCGCGTCGACATAGCCGGCATCTCGCGCGGCCTTGATGATGGTACCGATGGTGATCTGGCCTGGTTCCTCCTCTTCGGCAAACGACGCCCATTGTCCTGGAGCGTCACCAGGGGCGCGTTCGTCTAGGTGCGTGATCGCCCAGAGATCTTGCCCGGGAACATCACCGTACGCCAACTTCAACGCCATGCCGGTTTCGATCCAACCCAGCTTGGTGATCCGGCCCTGATCATCGATTTGGATGCCGGTCCGGTCCTCAAAGTGACCCTTCTCGGTAAGATGCTCGAGCATCGCGCGCATGGTCTCAGCGGGCGGCGGAGTGAAACCATTTCTGCGCTTTGCCGCTCCAGCCTTCGCAGATGTTCCAGCCGCGCGAGAATGACTATCGACGCGGTTGCTGCCGACTTCGAGCCCAAGTCCGGTGATAATATGGTCTACCGAATAGCTCGGACAATCGGCATCCTCTGCCTTCATGAGGTCGCGGTCGAAGTCGACGAGGAACGGATCGCCCTTGCTGTGAAATAATCCGGGCAGTCGCATGACGCGGGAAGGGTCGCAGATTCTGCTATCCGTTCCGAACTTCGCCGCGATTGCCTTCATCGTCGGCTTGAAACGCGACACGTCGCAGCCGTCGACGAGCCAATAGCAGTGGTACTTACCCGGAGAGGACCTGACGACCATATGCGGCTTCAAGCCAAGCAGCGTCCGCACGTCCGCGCCGTCGGTGTCGGCGAAGAGCGCGCGAATACGGTGTATGTTGCTCGCCTTGATTCCTCGGCCATCAGTGCAGTTGATGGTAACAAAAACACCCGCTCCCAACTCGTTCAATCGGACAAGCTGCGGGAACGCTTCTTCTAAGGTTGCACTGAATACCCTCGTGAGACGCGGATCTCCACGCCCAGGATCATCATCGAAGGTGCGGAAGTCCCAGACTCTGCTCGCACTGTCGAGTACATGCAAAAACTCTCGAGCGATTGTTAACGCTGGTTGCGGCTTCGCAGCGTCGGCCGTGTTAAGATTCGGTACCTTGCCAATCGGTGCCTCAGGGGCCTTGCGGGGGCTCTCAGCCTCGTCGAAAGACATCCTTTAAGCGACCTTTTGAAAGTCGCGAGCGGCCGCGGCACAGGAACGCTCGTAATCCTCGATGAGGTCGAGATCCCAGTGCTTCCGGCCGCCGAGGATCACTGGGGCGGGAAAGCCTGCGGGCGGACTCTCAACCCAGCGGTCGATGGTGCGGGAGGTTTTCTGCCACCTCTTGGCGAGGTTCGGCTTCGTCAAAAATTGTTTGCTTCGCGACATTTCCTACATCTCCACGTCGTATGACAAAAAAGACGTAGGAGGACGGACCGTTGGATTCAGCCGGTAAAACGCGCCTTCGATACTTTTACCGCACGAGCGCGTTTTTGCGTAGAAGCTTGAGCTGCGTTGATACGCTCCGAGCGGTTGGATGTTCTCCGGTGAGATACGGCGCTATCGCCGCGACGAAGCGGCTTAGGGGTCCGTCGTCACTTATTCCGATCTCGCGGCCGGGATTGGTCGAGCGGATCGCCTCAGTGAAATCGCCGGGTAGCGCATTGCTGAGCCACTTCCACCCGAGAGGTTGCGCATTTTCCACCGCGATGCCCTCTTTGCGTAGGCGTTTGACGGCCCCAACAGCGCAATCGAGCGCTTCAATTTTGCTTCTTATCTCGGGAACCATGGGGAGACCGTGTTCATACTCCCTTCTGATTTGATCTAGAGCCGTGAGAAGCTCGTTTGCTCTCTTGCCTGCCTCTTTCTTTAGCGGATCGAAAATATGAGAGCCAAGATAATGTTGGCGCCAATCCTCGAGAATGGAGGACAATCTCTCAATGGCGACTGTGCTGGGCATTTGAAGGCTACCCTTCAGGCATTCTCGCATCACTTGTTGGATGATCTCGGGAGTGATCCTAGCCTCATCGACGATGTTGACGCGCTCCTTCTTTTTTTTACCAACCACGTTCGACACCTGTTTCTGAAATCAACGGCGCGGCATCCGGTGTGTTGCCGACTAGAGCACCTTCAGCTTACACCGGCTCGTAGCCGGCGTGCTCGAAGTAGTTCGCGCACTCGCTCGGCTTGAACTGCGGGATCGCGTCCTTGATGGCCTGCCAAAGGTCGGGGATGGTGCGGGCGGCGGCCTTGCGCAGCAGCGCCTTCAGCTTGGCGAAGGCCTGCTCGATGGGATTGAAGTCGGGGCTGTAGGGCGGGAGATAGCGCAGGCTCGCGCCGGCGGCCTCGATGGCTTTGCGGACGCCTGCGGGCTTGTGGGCGGGGAGGTTGTCCATAATCACGATGTCGCCTGGGCTGAGCGTGGGCACGAGCACCTGCTTGATGTAGGCGAGGAAGGCCGGCCCGTTCATCGGCCCGTCGAGCACCATCGGCGCGCCCATGCCGGAGCGGCGCAGCCCGGCGGTGAAGGTGGTGGTCTTCCAATGGCCGTGCGGCACGGCGGCCCTGCAGCGCTCGCCGCGCCGGGACCGGCCGCGCAGGCGCGCCATCTTGGTCGAGGCGCCGGTCTCGTCGATGAAGATCAGCTTGTCGGGGTCGAGATCGAGCTGGCCGTTGAACCATTCCTGCCGGGCTTGAAGGACGTCCTCGCGCTGTTGCTCGGCCGCGTGCGCAGTCTTTTTTTGTACGTGAGGCCGTGCCGGTCGAGGAACGACCAGACGCTCGTGACGCCGACGCGAACGCTCCGCTCGGTCTCGAGCCGCTCGGCGATCTCGGCCAGCGAGATGTCCTTGGTGCCCGCCTCGACCAGGGCGAGGATGAAGTCGGCGTGCGCGTCGAGCCGGGAGCCGCGCGGCTTGCCCTGGCGGCGCGCCGTCGCCTCGCCATTCGCCCGGAAGCGTCGGACCCAGACGATCGCCGTCGACACGCCGACACCGAACCGAGCCGCCGCCTGCCGCGCCGATATGCCGTCGGCCGCCGCTTTGATCACACGACTCCGCAGGTCGCCGCCATAGGCCTGAACCATCGTCACCTCCCGACTCATCAAGGAGATGGAATCAGAAAGACAACCCAGAGGGAATCCCTACGAATCGGCGTCAGCGAAAACGCTCTAGCCAGACGCAGGCGCCTCACCTAATCTCATTGAACTTCAATCAACGAAACGGTCAAACATGTCTGGCCTTCCAAATCCGTTACGGTTCCGGGACGATGCTGAAGAGAGGCGATATTACGAACGCCAGCTTGTAGCGTTGCCGACTTTGCAGCTCGCCTGCCTAGCTTCGGGTGTTATCTACTATATGTTTTTTGTCTTCGATCAATCGTTAGACCCATCTGTTGGAACTCTTAGTCAAATACTTCGAGGCTTGGTGCTGGCACCAGTCATATGGATTGGCACATCGCTTTCTTTTTTTTCGTCACTAAGGCGATATGTCGAAGTAATAGCTCTTGTCACTATCCTGATTGTTACTGTTGGAGATGGTCTAATACTGCTGAGAATCTCTGGCGGCCTCAGCAAGGGCATCCCTGAGATAATACTGTTATTTCTTTTTGCAATGGCATTTATACGTTTTAGACTACCTTATTATATTGCTTATTATTCATTATCGTTCGTCGTAGTTGCGCTTGGAAATTTTATCCAGGAAGGTCTGCTTAATAGTACAGTAATTGCGACGGATCTATGCCTCATGTCGTCAGTCTTCATTTGCATGTTTGCAGTCGTTACGCGTGAGATGGAGCAGCGGCAGCAGTACCTTGATCGCTTGAATCTCGACGAGTCTCGCCAGAAGGTAGAGGATCTTCTCAATGCCTTTGTGGCGCCGCAGGATCTTCAGCGGATTCGCAACTGCAAAGCCGGCGCGACCAAGATCGTCATCTCCTACCGTCGCAGCGACTCCGAGGCGATCGCAGGTCGAATACGCGATCGGCTGATTGCACATTTTGGCGCTGAATCGGTTTTCATGGATATCGACAATATACCTTTTGGTATTGATTTTCGGACCCACATTCATAACACCCTGTCAAAATCAAACGTCGTTCTTGCCGTGATAGGTCCAAATTGGCTGGGCGCAAATACAGACGGCAGCCGTCGCATAATGGAATTTACAGACCCAATAAGAGTTGAGGTTGAAGCGGCGCTCCAGACGCGTGCGTTGGTGCTCCCTGTTCTCGTCGGCGACGCCAAAATGCCAACAGGCTCCGAGCTTCCGGAAAGCCTATTACCTTTGGCCTATCGCAACGCGATCGAGATTCACGCCGGCCGCGACTTTAATCATCATATAGAGCGATTGGTTCGGTGTATCGATACTACTATCGGACGATGACGTTCTATTCAAGTATCAAGGTAGCACTGTCAGCGGCGAAGTACAAGTGGTCCACTAGAGGTCATTGCCCGACAATGGATCGCGCGGAAGGGTGGATGAACCGATTTTGGAAGGCCGACTTACCCTTGATTGAATTTTTTGTGTTCGGCCACTTGGATATCAGACGCTCTGCAGCAGGTCCTAAGATATCAGATTGCATAATCAGGGCCCCCCCTAATAGCGAGGCCGAAATACGCTTATCAAGCATCACTTTTGCGAGCAGGGAAAAGGCCTGAGTAGGAGCCTGTTCTTTTAAAGGTGGCGGAAAGAATGGAGTTTCGGCGTAGATAACGCGCCTTTGGCTTTGAGGATCGTCGTGGAGATACCAGTCGAAGAATTGCACCTGTAAGTAGTCACTTCTGGCCTGATGTATGCCTTCAACAACTACGATTGAACTATCCCAGTCCAAATCCGGATACATGTGCTTCCACTCTATCATCTTGCTCTTGAATTGTTCCAGCTGTGAACGGGCAGCGACTTCCAAATTTTTATTCAAATTTACAGCCACAGTCTTGCCTAATTCGATGAGAAATTCACGGTTCACATTAGCAGATAGAGAGAGCCTCTTTGCATATCTTTCAACATCGTCAAGCAATCTAATCTGCATTATCTTTGTATCCTCTGGAAGGCCGGCCATAGCCATGATTTCCTTTTTAGCTTCTGCAAGTAAGACTTGAAAGTCTACAAGCCAATGAAGCCGCTCATTATCGATGTGTCCGAGACCATAGGCCGCCACTTCCGCGGTCAGAGTGACTGCACAGTGGGCGATAGACCGCGCATTTAGATAGCTACTCATGTCCATAGTGTATATTTCTGGCTGTTCGACCTTAGGGCGATATAACGCAATCTCTCCCAGTCGATTGATTAGTACCGGTGATTTATTTCGAATATCAGAAAGCAACTTTAGCGTCGACTTACTGTAAGTATTGCGAAACTCTTTGTCTAAGTCGGATAAAGCGTCTGCATGAGCGGAAGAGCTAAGCATATGCATGATATACATGCAAGCGCCGATGCCGATTAGCCAACGTACCTTCATGATCATCACATTCCTCATGTACCAGATGCCTGATCTATGCGTTCGCCTCGCCACGGGCTGAAGCGAGGCGCGAGCGATTCACGTTCGTTTCTAATTGTACCGTTTCGTGGTTCGGGCTTACCATGTGCGTGGCAAGGTTGCTACTTCTGCATATCGTGATCGTGTTTCACCAAGTGCGATGGACTCAAGGGGCCGCCGTTGAAACTCCTACAAAACGCTCTTACATGGGCACTTAACCCAAGCTCGGAGAAAACGACTAAGAGCCTACTCTGGCTGGGGGTTCTTGCACTCTGCCTCGGCTGGCCTGGCTATTTCTATGCAGACGTTTCGCAAACGCGACCTAGCGATACGCCTTCCGGCCTTAAGTTCGTCGTCGATAGCTTCATGCAGGCATTGCAGGTCTTTACCAACTTAAAAAGCATCAAGCCAGGGGCCGACAACTGGCCTGTGGTCGTTGCACGCCTATGTGGCATGGTGGTTACAGGCAGCGTGGGATTGCGGTTACTTTCTAGCATCTTGCGCACAAACATGACAGCACTACTTGTAAAGAGCTTTTCGGGCCATACGATCGTGGTCGGTCTTGGCGAGCGCGCCCGCGCCTTCGCGAACGACATTCTGAGCGGCAAGCACGGCGCGATCGTCGTCTTTGATATTAAAACGAGCGGCTCTGTGGCGGATTTTTGCGCTCTGAACCACATCCGTTGTTTAGAGGGAGATGGGCTTGTGCCCGCGACGCTCAAGCTCAGCAATTTGCAAGATGCAGCGCAAGTCATCGTGGCAACTGGTTCGGACGAACGAAATCTGGGCATTGCCAAAACGATCCATGACCTTGTTGAGGAGACGCCGCGAGAGGCATCTCTAGTATTAGGGGTACTAATCGAAAGCCCGTCGTTAGCAAACATGATCGCGCATGACGAACTACTGCGCGAGAGCTTTAATGCTGTTCGGATCAACCTCTACGTCTTCAATCCGGCCCGCAGCGCTGCTGTTGGGCTTTTAGAGACAGCCATTCTCGCAAAGGTCGCTCGGCAGAACCGGCAGCCACGCATCAAGCTAGCGATGATCGGGATCTCGGACGTAGCCATCGAGGTTCTTCTACAATTTTTACGGACATCGCCCGTACCAGGGCTCGGCAAGCCGCTCATCGAGCTCTACGTTAACGACCTGAGTAGCGCCGCGGCTCGGCTCGTAAAGCGCGCACCTGCTCTGCTCGCTTTACTTTCGCCAACCGATGAAGAACCCGGCGGCCCGCTGGTTTGGGCCGCGACGCTCACTCTTAAAACTCTGGAGCCACTTGCAATCGTGCCGCGCGATAATGCTATTGCGACGTTGCCCCAAGAAGAGATCACAGCGATAATTATCGCCCACGATGATCCGCTGACGAACACCATCGGCGCGTTAGAGTTGCGCGAACGGTGCCGGCGGCTGGAAACATGGAACGCTCCGAGCTTGGTGTTTGCACGTAAGGAAACAAGTATTGACATTCTGCTTGCTGGCGAACCCCCGTCGCCAGATCGTCGCACGGTGTCAATATTTGGCCGGATCTCGGATTTGTGCCGAATGTCAAACTTGAACAGCGCGCGCGAGGCGAAGGCTATTGCGATCCACGAAGCCTATCTAACGACGAAAGCCGCCGACAACGCCGGGGCCGCTTCGCATGCCTCTGAGCGGCCCTGGCCCGAACTAGCCGAGGTATATCGTCAGGGCAATCGCCGCGCCGTCGACCATCTTGCAGTCAAACGCCACTGTTTTTCCGAGGCCGCTTTGAAAGGCTTGCCTTCTATCAGTCTGCCTCCGGAAGCGGTACAGAATCCCGGCCTGCTAGAGAAGCTTGCCTCATGTGAACATGATTCATGGCGGCTTGATCGAGAACTTGACGGCTGGCGTCGAGGGGAACGCAACGACTTACGTCGTTTGCATCCCGATCTCGTCTGTTACGAAGATCTCTCCGATTCCGTCAAGGAATACGACCGCGCTCAAATCGGTTTTTTAGCGGGTATCGGCCAAGGCGCCAGGACGTTCAGGCCGTAAGGAAGCGGAAACGCGGAACACAGCACCAACCTCGCGGCCTGCGCTAGCGCACTGATGAGATCGGAAAATTTACAAGCGTCTCCAGACTTGCGAGTCTGGGCACATGGCTCACTAAGCATTGCAGGGCATCGATCTGCTAAAACTGGTTTTTCGCCCGGCGCTTGTGCGGCAGGCGCTGGGTAAGTCGATCCCCCATCAGGTCTGTCACAACGGTCGAGCGTCCAAGGTCAAGTAGCGGCCAAATCCGCGACTATTGGCTTTCCCTCTCGTGGAATTCCTCGCGCGCGGCAACTCGAGCATCGGCAGCAGGAGACAGACGTGGCCGACGTTAGGTTCAAGCCCTCCTGCGACATTGCCGGCTGGTTTTGATGACTCGCTTGATTGAAGCTGCCGCCACCTCATCGCGGCGCGCGGTTCTCGCCGCGGCCTGCGGACTTTTGCTCCTGCACGCCGCGGCCGCCGACACATTCACGATGCGCGACGGCAGCATTCTCACGGGCGAGTTGAAAGGCCTCATGGGCGGCATCTATTCGGTGCGGACGACTACGGCCTCGTGACGCTGCCGGCGTCGTCCGTCCTCTCGATCTCGGGACAACATGCTGCCGCGGCGGTCCCGCAGGTCTTTTTATGGCACTAGCTATGCCAGGCCTGCCTACACCGGGTCTGGCGGATCGGGTGGAACAGGCGTCCAACTAACCGCAGCGGGTGTTACGGCCTCCAACAACGGTACAATAAAGGGAGGCAACGGCGGAATCGGCGGATATGGCGCGCTTCCGGACTTTGGCGCATCGGGTGGGGCTGGCGGGGCTGGCATGCAGCTTACTGCAGCCGGCGGCAACGTCAGCAACCGAGGCATGATTTACGGAGGCGCCGGAGGAGCCGCTGGCCCTACCGGCTATGTTGGGGAGTTTCCGAATTCGGTGGGCAGTGCCGGTTTGGGCGGCGCGGGGTTGATCGCCTATTCAGCAACGATCAGCAATACGAAAACCATCGCCGGCGGAATGGGTGGGAGAGGAGGTTATTCGGGCAACTCCTACGCCGGCAGCGCCGGCAACGGCGCCACGGGGGGCGCCGGCATCTTCGGCGGCAGCTTGTCGATCACAAACAGCGGCAGCCTCACGGGCGGCGTTGGCGGGGCGGCCGGTGGCCCTGACGGAGGTAACAGTGGGACCGCCGGTACGGGAGGCGCCGGCATTAATGCCAATAACACTGTTATCACGAACAGCGGCAGCATCACCGGCGGGAGCGGCGGGGCTCCCGGGAATAATCATGGATATTACAGCACCGGTAACGGCGCCATGGGGGGCGCAGGCATCGCCGGCAGCGGCCTCTCGATCACGAACAGCGGAAGCATCACAGCTGGCGCCGGCGGGACTGCCAGCAATCCTAACAGCGGTTACACCGGCGTTCCCGGCGCGGCGGGTGACGCGATCGATTTCACCGGCGGCGCGAACAGCCTGACGCTGCAGTCCGGTTCGACCATCACCGGCGCGATCAGCCTCGATACCAGCAGCACCACGCTTGACTTCGCCCAGCCGACCGACTCGACGCTATCGAGTGCGATCATCGGAGCCGGCTCGATCACCAAGACCGGCAGGGGCGCGCTGACGCTGACCGGCGCCAGCACGTTCTCCGGCGGCACTACTATCGACGCCGGCACACTTGACCTTGCTGTTGCCGACACGTTCGTCAATGGAACGGTCGCGAGCGGTGGCGCCGGCGTCGGCGCGATTAGCTTTGGGGCGATGCCAGGAACGCTGGCGCTCGCCGCGGTTGCGCAGCCGACCAGCATGAGCACCTTCGGCAACACGCTGGCGAACTTCGGTACCAACGATTCGCTCGATCTGCTGGGCCTGACCTACACGTCGGGCGCCCCCGCAACGCCGCTGCTGTTCACGCCTGGCCTCTTCGGTCCGAATTTCGGCACGATCAGCGTGACCGAAAACGGCGAGACCGAAACCTTCACGTTGGCCAATCCCGGCGCGGCCACTTATTTCGCTCAGTCCGACGGTAACGGCGGGACGCTGATCGACTCTAACGTTGTCTGCTTCGCGTCAGGCACGCGGATCCGCACGGCACGTGGCGAGGTGGCGGTGGAGCATCTTGTCGTCGGTGATCTCGCCGTCACCTCATCCGGCGCCCACCGCCCGATCCGCTGGATCGGCTCGCGCCTGACGCACCCTCGCCGCCACCCGCGCCCGCACGAGATCATGCCGGTGCGCGTCGCGGCCCATGCTTTTGCTCCCAACCGTCCCGCGCGCGACCTGTTGGTGTCGCCGGGCCATTCGCTCTGCGTCAACATCGTCGACGCGGTGCTGATCCCGGCGATGGCGCTGATCAACGGCAGGACCATCATCCAGGAAGACGTCGACAGCGTGACCTACTGGCACGTCGAGCTGGAGGACGGCCACGACATCCTGCTGGCCGAGAACATGCCGGCGGAGAGCTACCTCGACATGGGCAACCGCGGCTTCTTCGCCGAGAGCGGCGTGGTCGACCTCGACGCCTCGCCCGACGCGCCGGTCGCCACCCACGCCGACTTCTGCCACCCGTTCCACATGGAGGGGCCGCTGGTCGAGGTAGTGCGCGCGCAGCTCGCCGCCCGCGCGACGCGGCTTGGCTGGCGGTTGGAAGAGCAAGGGCTGGGCGACCTCCACCTTCTAGTCAATGGCGTGCGAATCGAGCCGAGGGTGCGCGGGTTGGCGGTGCGCTTCACCGTGCCGGCGGGTGCCGAGGCCGTCTGGCTCGTGTCCGGCACCGCCGTTCCCGCCGAGATCGCCGCCTCGACGGATCGCCGGTCTTTAGCCCGGATATCTCACCGGGGCATTTCAGAGTTTGATGTTCTGGCGTGTTCGGCGCTGACGTCGAGCGGGATCGTGGCGCTGTGAACGCGCCCGGTGTGTTTGGTGTCAGCAGCGGGGCTCCGGTGGGCCGAGGGCTTTGCGGCTCGTGACGCGGAGCGGCGGCGCGTGTCAGGCCGGCGAGCCGCGCGCCAGCTGAAGGCGAACGGCAGCCAGGCGCCAGTCCTGCGCGGCGGGACAGGCCGAGGCCATGGCGATCTTGATGCGGCGCGCGCTCGTCTTGACCAGCGCGCCGATCTTCAGGAGCCGGAGGCGGATCGTGCCGCACGTCGCTGCCGCGAGTTCGGTATGCGGCAGGCCGATGCGGCGCAGCGCGCACATCAGCACATAGGCAAAAGAGGCGAACCACAGGCGCAGCTGGTTGGCGCCCATCGTCGCCGTCGAGGTGCGGTCGGCAAACAGCTCGCCCTGGCATTCCTTCAAACGGTTCTCCATCTCGCCGCGCGCGCAGTAAAGCCGTTCGTAGAGGTCGCGCGCGCCGATCCTGGCCTTCGAGAGCGACGTCACGACGAAGCGCGGGTTGGCCTTGCCATGCGTCCATTCCGCCTTCCCGACGACGCGGCGCCGCCGCGACCAGCTGTCTTGCGTCGCATAGCGGAAGTCCTTGAAGCGGCGCGCCGGTGCCCTCTTGCGCTCGGCCTCCGCCTCGGCCTGGATCATCTCGACGGCGATCTCCGCGGCGAGCCGCGTGTTGCGGGCGAGGCCGATGACGTAGTCGATGCCGTTGGCCTCGCACCAGGCCATCAGCGGCTCGCGCGCGAAGCCGGAGTCGGCGCGCAGCAGGATGCGCACATGCGGCCAGCGGGCGCGGATCGCACCGACGATGCGCGCCACCTCCTCGAGCGCGCCGGCGCTGGCATCGATGTCGGCGCGCCGCAGCTTGGCGGCGAGCAGGTGACGGCCGCAGAAGACGTAGAGCGGCAGGTAGCAATAGCCCCCGTAATAGCCGTGGAAGAAGCGTCCCTCCTGGTCGCCGTGCACGGGGTCGTCGGTGGCATCGAGGTCGAGCACGATCTCCTTTTGTGGCCTGCGGTGCGCCTCGAGGAACATGTCGACGAACAGCGCCTCGATCGCTTGCGGGTCGTGGCTGATCTTGTGGTAGCGCGTCGGCGCGGCGAGCGATCGCTCGAGCCGGTTGAGGGTCGACTTGCCGGCGACCGCCGCGCAGCCGGCGCGCCGAGCCGAAAGCTTGCCGGCCAGCACTGCCATCATCGGATCGTGGCGCAGCGCGTCGTGGTCGTTCAGATCCTCGTAGCCGAGCGCCAGCCCGAAGACCCGCTGCATGACGAGCGTTTCGACCTCGTGCTCGACCGCCTCGCGCAAGCGCCGATCCGTGAAGCAACGGGCCAGGCGCCGGACGAGATCGATCGCCTGGTCGGTCGCACCAAGAAGCAGCGCTCCAGCATCCGAGGTGATGACGCCGCCATCGAACGCCGCCACGACGGAGCGGCTTTCGACGGGTGCAAACAGGAGCGGTTCCGCGCTACACTCTGTCGGCATCGGGGAGACCTTCCGTCATCAGGCAAGTCGTTCTCGCAAAACAACTTTCCCTGATTCGGAACCCCGATGCACCTTACACCGGTGAGATATCCGGGTTAGGCGTATGCGTTCGGGCGCTCACCATCGACGACGGCTTCGGTGCGCCTGTCGTCGCCACGATGGTTGATCCACAGCTCTGCGTCGGTTTCCACGCCGTCGAGCGCGACGGCGACTCGGCCTGGCGCTGGACCGCCGGCCGCGCCCGCCTGCCGGCGAGCCTGTGGGAAGGTCGGGACGGCGACACTTTCCTGCGCGTCGACCTCGCCCGCCCGGCGCTGCCGCGCCGGGTCGCGCCGTGTTGCGCAGCGGACGACAATGTGGCTTTGCTCGTCCTGACCGCCTAAGCCGGTCGCGCCTCGCATCGGTCTGCTTCCCGCCACTCGACGCCGGAAAGCCGCCCGTCAGCCCTCGGCCAGTTAGCGTCATTCGCTCGATACACAAGCTCCCGCCTCAAGCGGCGCTATCCCATCGCGCTAACGCGGCCTCCGCGTCGGCGCGCTCGTCGCGTATGCGGTAAATCGTTTGACGCTTCAGGCCGGTGACCTTGGCGATGTTGGAGATAGTGCTGCCGGCCGCGATCATAGCGTCGACGGTCGCAAGGTCTGCCCGGCTGAATGAGGGTCGCCTGCCGCGATAGGCTGTCTGCCCCTGCTGAGCTTTTGCGTGGGCGATGCCCGCCTTCTGAGCCACCCTGGTTGCCTCGACCTGCGCCTGAGCGGTGGCCGCCATGAACCCGATCAGCGCGTCGCGCACGGCCATTTGAATCGGGTCGGTGGTCGCGCCGTCGAACGTCATCGCGTTGATGATCGTGCGCACGATGACACCGCGCCGCATGAACTCGCGGATGGAGCTTTTCACGTCGGCATAGTCGCGGCCAAGCCGATCGACCCAGCGAACGACGAGCACGTCGCCTCGCCGAAGCATGTCGTATAGGCGCCGCCCATTCGGCCGGTCGGCGAGCTTCGTATTGACGCCCGACACGCCGCGATCCTCGATGACGTGGTCGATCGCGAAACCGGCGGCGCGCGCTTGCGCTTCTTGGTGGGCGATCGTCTGCTCGAGGCTGCTGACGCGACAGTAGAGAACGACTTGAGACATTGCGCTGGTCCGCAACGCAAGACCGGCTGGTCGCGGGCGGAGGCGGCGGGCGACCCCGGCCCGTGGCGCCAGCAGGCGATCCTGGGCCGGGCACAGTGGGATGCAGACGCAACTGTAGTGCTAAGCGGTTGACGGGTTGGCCGGCCCCCATCGAGTGGTCCGGGTGTTATGTTAGTTCATCGTCGGCCTGAGCGCGAGGGCTGGGGTGGCCGGCGAAGCTGGTCCGGGTTGCGCAGCCGGCCACACCAGGGTTTCAGGTGACGGCGGCCGATAGGCGAGCGATGAGTGCGGGCGGATCGTGTTGTAGTGGCGCCGCCAGCCCTCGATGATGATCTTGGCTTCGTTGAGCGAATAGAAAATCTCGCCGTTCAGAAGTTCGTCACGGAGATTCGAGTTGAAGCTTTCGCAATAGCCGTTCTCCCATGGGCTGCCGGGCTCGATGTAGGCCGTTCGTGCGCCAACGGCGACGATCCATTCGCGAACCGATTTGGCGATGAACTCCGGACCGTTGTCCGAGCGGATATGGCCTGGCACACCGCGCAGAATAAACAGGTCCGAGAGCACGTCGATGACGTCGGTTGCGTTCAGCTTGCGGCTGACGCGGATCGCGAGGCATTCACGCGTGAACTCATCGATCACGTTCAGCATACGGATCTTCCTTCTGTCGTGTGTTCGATCCTCGACGAAGTCGTAGGACCAGACGTGATTGGGACGCTCCGGCCTTAGCCGAAGACACGATCCGTCGTTGAGCCAGAGACGGCCCCTCTTCGGCTGCTTCTGGGGAACCTTGAGCCCTTCCCGTCGCCAGATCCGTTCCACGCGTTTGCGGTTCACGATCCAGCCGGCCTGATGCAGCATCGCCGTGATGCGACGATAGCCGTAGCGGCCGTACTGAAGCGCGAGGGCAACGATGTCGGCGGTCAGCGCCGCTTCGTCATCGCTGGCCGTCGGGATCTTGCGTTGCGTCGAGCGATGCTGGCCGATAACTCGGCAGGCGATGCGCTCTGACACGCCGTGCTTGGCGACGACCTGATCGACGCAAGCACGGCGACGGGCTGGGCTCAGAAGTTTCCCGAGGCGGCTTCCTTCAGGATCAGCTTCTCAAGCGTGAGATCCGACACCGCTCGTCGAAGACGCAAGTTCTCCGCTTCGAGCTCTTTCAGCCGCTTCACCTGGTCGCCCTTCAGGCCGCCGTACTCCTGTCGCCAGCGGTAGTACGTCACCTCGGTCACCGCGATCGAGCGCACCGCTTCGGCGACCGGTTTGCCCTGCGAGACCAACACATCGACCTGCCGTAACTTGGCGACGATCTCCTCCGCCTTGTGTCGCTTCCTTGGCATTCTGAAATCCTCCTCATGGCGCAAAGCCATACATCAGGGAGGACCACTTCTCAGGGGGCAGACCAGAGGCCATAACCATTCTCCTCAAGGTTACATGCGGCACTAGGTAGCAAACGCACGTTGATTTCAGGCGCTTTTCTCTGCGAGCCGCTTAAGCGTGTCCTGGACCTGCCGCTCAGCCTCCGCCCGAGATTGGTGCAGCGTTACAATCGGCTTTGCTTCGCCTGCCACGATGACGAGGCATACGAAGGGCGCGCCGGAGCATGGTACCGGATCATAGACGTACCCTTGGGCTTGAGGTTGCTGGTTTGCCAACGGCGATCACCTTCCAAAGGCGGACCGTCACGTGCTGGGGAGAACGCGACGGCCCTAACCGCCGGCCCCTGTCCAAGAGGTTATCGACGGCTGCGGTCTAGAAGCACATTATTTTGTGCGCCAATCAATTGGACTTGTGTGCTTGCGTTGGCGGAAGGCTTCAAGCTCTCGTGAGCGGCGCCTGTCCTCGTGATGATGGGTGTCGTCGGGGGCCTGTCGCGAAGCCTGTCGCGGGTCGCAGATTGGGCTGGGGGCCGCCCGGTTTTAAGCTTTGTTAAACTCTGTAAGTCCGAAGCAGAACGAGAGCAGCCGGTTCTGCTCGATGACATTCCAGCCGCCGGCAAATCCAAAGCCCTTGCGCAGCCACAGCATGGCCTCGCAGCCCTGAATGGTTCGTCGTGCCGTCGCGAAGCTCCGGAAGCCGCCGATGCGAGGCATGTTCTTCTTGAGACGGAAGTGGTCGCTCTCGTTGCCTTGCTGCAGGTGTTTGGTGACGTAGTGGACGGGATCGTGCGCCAGCAGGCCTTGTGTCCTCGCCGTGGCGATGGCGGGCGGATAGGTGCCGGCACCGTCCGTACCAATCCGGTCGGGTGACAGCAACGGCTCCTCCTTCAGCATCTTGCGGAAGAACCGCTTGGCGGCGTTGAGGTCGCGCTTGGCGGTCAGCAGGAAGTCGACCGGCTCACCGTGCTTGTCGATGCTGCGGTACAGGTAGCGCCACTGGCCCCGGTTGCGAATGTACGTCTCGTCGATGCGGACCGACCCGCAGTGCGGCTTGCGGAAGGCGCGCAGCCGGCGCTCGATCATCGGGGCGTAGGCGAGCACCCACCGGTTGACGGTGCTGTGGTCGACCTCGAGGCCGCGCTCGAGGAGCATCTCCTCGATGTCGCGATAGCTCAGCGGATAGCGCAGGTACCACGAGACTGCCTGGACGAACGCGAGGCCTCGAAGTGTCGCCCCTTGAAATCGTCTTTGGCGCGGCGCTTCAGCTTCGCAGCGATGGCGTTGAGGATCACGGGGGTGCCTCCGACAGGAGGCAACAGATTCGGCCGGCGCGGCTAACCCGCCGTTAAAGACGGAAGTTTGCAACAGGCCCTTGTTTTGTCCGAGCCCTCAAGATGATCTGCTTTAGCAGGCTGCTGAAAAAGGGTCTCATGGCCTTCGCAGGTACCAAGTCTGGTAGTTAGACCGTCTGGTTACCTACTGCATGCAGTAGGCGATCACTGATCAACGGCCTTTTTCAGCAGCCTGTTAGAGCCTGTTGTCAGGAATTTCGGGTTTCACCCCGCGACGTTCCCGTATAGCAAAACGCCTGAATTGGTCATCTGTTAAATAATACGACCTTCGTAGCGTCATCAGCCGCGTAGCGCGATATGCGCAACCGGCTTTGACGAGCAAGCGTTGTGCATTGGACGTTGGCGACCGCGCATCTCGACCATGATCCGGCTAACAACCGACCGCGCAATCTGAAGGCGCTGTGCCAGCGCTGGTACCTGCTGCACGATCGCAACGAGCACCGCGACGCCGATCAATCACCCTGCGCATGCGCAAGGCGATCGGTGACCTGATTTCTGAAAAGCGGCTAAAACACCCTCCTGAAGTTGACGGCATCCTACGACACCGACATCGAGCGCAAGCCTTTGTTTCTCCACCTGTTGACGGGTTCCGGTGAGGGCACCAAGTCGGGATAGACTTGGTCCTAAGACTTCCGTCGTATTGACATCACAGCACAGCTGTATCTTCTGCAAGAAGTGAACCTTTGATGGAAATAAACCTGTAACTCAGCAAGGGATAATCCAATGGGAATTAGAAATGCTTTAGCTAGCGCCTCGCTCTTGACATCGATGATCGCGAGCTTATCAGTACTGCCTCAAGATGCCAGTGCGACGCAACTCATTAGCAATAGCGACTTCAGTGTTGCCGGCATGCCGAGCTTGGCGAATTGGAACCCCAGCGGCAATGTCGAGGCTTTCAGCGATGCCAGCCTCAAGGGCGTGGCGCCAGGTTTGACCGGGGTTAGTCCTAACGGAACCTTTGCCGACTTTAATCCCAACGATGCTTCGTTTGTAGCTAGTCTGGCCCAGTCATTTAGAACGGTTGCTGGAGAATCGTATTCTGTTGGTCTTCTGTATGGTGCTGTTATCGACTTTGAGGGTTCGACTGCGGAGTCTCAGGAACTCGGAGTTTTTATTACGGATGGCACAACTCTACTATTAAACAGACAACTTGTTACGTTCGGAGACGAGAATTTATCTACGGCCTTTTCGCCATCGAATTTCTCTTTCAATGGAGACGGCGGCGTGGATACGCTAACCTTCAGCGATGAAAGCGCGGTTACACACGGCATTAACGGTGTACTCACAGATGTCACAGTCAACAGCTCAGTCTCCGCCGTACCCGAACCCTCTACCTGGGCTATGATGCTGATGGGTTTTGCCGGCTTGATCTTGGGTGTCGTAGTGAAAGCGCTTGACGGTCGCCTCCTTGATGATCGCCTCTGTCGTCGTGGCGCTACCATGAAGAATCTGGCCCCTAGCTAGCGCATCCTTCCAATCCGAGGAAAAGATTGCACCATCAAAACCTGTCGGAAAATTCAGTGAAAGCCGGGGCGATAACGTCCTGCCGAACTGTGAGGAACTCTGCCAGAAAAGCAGCCAGCTCCTCGAAGCCCGAAGCAGACCCAAGCTGCCGGTTTTTCTGCCGAACGGTCGTCGCGAAGCTGAAGCAGGTCGGCTCGATGGTCGACAACATCATGTCGGCAAGACCAAGCGCCCCACAACAAGGAGGCCCGGCAATGGCCACGCACGTACGCGGGCCTGACGGTCATCAATGCCGTGCCCTTTCAGTCGCCCGCCGAACCAAAGCTCTATCGCACCGCAGCATACCGAATGCTTCGGCGCAAGGACCTGTGCGCCGCTTTCCTATGAGCCTCGCACGCCAAATCGTGGGATCGCAATTGGATGAACGTCCCGGACTTTCTTCCGGCTTGTCGAAGGGCCGCGCCTTCCTAAAAAGTTGTTAAGATGAAGATCCTCATTGTCGATGATCACCCCGTCTTCAGGGACGGGTTCGCGACGCTGCTGCAGCACGCCGGTGGCGACACGATCGTTCATCAGGCCGGCAGCGTCTCCGAGGGTCTTGAGCTTGTGGGCCGGCACACGGATCTCGATGTCCTGGTGTTGGATCTGTTCATGCCCACGATCGGCGGCTTCCCGGCGATCGTCGAGTTCGGGCGGGCGCGGGGCGATCTGCCGATCATAGTCCTGTCCTCCTCGGAAGACCCAAAAGACGTGCGTCGGGCGCTCTCACTGGGCGCGCTTGGCTACGTCCCAAAATCCGCCAGTCCGCAGGCGTTGTTGTCGGCGATCCAGCTTGTCATGAACGGGGACATCTACGTGCCGCCGCTCATCCTCGCGGAAACCTGCTCGGGCCTAACATCCGTAGCGGGCCATGCCGACCTCAGCGAGGTCCTGACGCGTAGACAAATCGACGTACTCTGTTTGGTCGCCCAGGGTTTGCCCAACAAGACGATCGCATCCAAGCTCGAGCTTTCCGAAAAGACCGTGAAGGCCCACATCACCTCGATCTTCCGCGTGCTCAACGTCGTCAATCGCACTCAAGCCGCAAGCGCCGGCCGCGCCGCCGGCCTCATCTGAGGTCAGGCGACCGTCGCCGTGAGCAAGTTGGTGATCGCCGCCCGCAGACGGCTATTTGAGACCGGCTTGTGCAGGATCATCAGCCCGCTGTCCCGCGCTTCAAGGAGGCGCTCGGGCGCTGTATCGCCCGTGATTAGGATCGCCGGAATGGTGGCGTTATACTCGAGCCGCAGCGCCTCGATCGCCTGCAGTCCGGTCTCGTCGTAGCGCAGGCGGAAATCCGAGATGATGAGGTCCGGTCGAAACGGCGTGTCGGACAGGTGCCGGATCGCCGACGCGCCCCCGTCCTCGGCGATGACCTGATGGCCCCAGCGTTCGAGCAGGGTCGACATCGCCACGCGAATCTCGACCTCGTCATCGACGACGACTATGAGGCGGCGCTGCATTGGTGGGATATGCGGCTCGGGCTCCAGTAGGCACGACTCATCGCCCACGAAGGTGGCGCCGGCCCGCGGAATAGCGATTGCGAAGCAAGATCCCCGGCCCGGCGTCGATCGCAACGTCAGCGGGCACTCGAGAAGATTGGTGAGGCGCCGAACGATCGCCAGCCCAAGACCTAGGCCCTTTGCGCGGTCGCGCTCGGCATTGCCGAGCTGATAGTATTCCTGAAAGATTTGTTCGCGCTGCGTGACCGGGATGCCAGACCCGGTGTCCCACACCTCGACACGGACCACGTCGCCGTATCGTCGGCAGCCGATCAGGACGCGTCCGCTTGACGTATATCGGACAGCGTTGCCCACGAGGTTGCGCAGGATGCGCTCGACGAGGATCGGATCCGACCGCAAGATCACTGCGCCGCGTATGACAGACAGCCCGATTCCCTTGTCTTGAGCCTCCTTCGTGTAGTCTCGACAGATGCGCTCCATAATGGGCGCTAAGGGAAACGGATGCTGGCTGACCTCGACGACACCGGCATCGAGCCGCGAGATGTCGAGAAGCGCTGAGAACAGGTTGTCGAGCGCGTGCGTCGAGACCTCGATGCGTTCGAGTATGCGCATCGCATCAGGCGACATCGACATTCCGCGCAGCGCGCCGACGAACAAGCCGAGCGCGTGCACGGGTTGGCGCAGATCGTGACTCGCCGCGGCGAGGAAGCTTGATTTGGCGCGATTAGCGGCCTCGGCTATCTCGATTTGGCCGCGCAGGGATTCGCTGAGCGTTTCCGCGCGGAGACGCAGCTCCAAAGTTCGATGAAAGGCGCGGTTCGCGAAGAAGCCGACGGTCCCCATGGCGATGACATAGATGACGAGGAGATGCGAGGTCGCGCGCTGCAGCTCGTTGTGGCTGAAGGCGCCAAGGATCATGATCGGCAGTGTCGCGGGAAGAAAAAGAGCGAGGAACGCCGGGCGATAGGCGCCGAACGCTAAGATGGAGCCCACGGCGACGCTCATCGTCACGAAGAGGCTGATTAGTTTTGCCGCGAAATCGCCGTTCGTGACGAGGCCGATGGGGGACCAGCCCCAGCCGGCGCCCTCGACGAAGGCAAGCGTCGCGAATGTGAAGCCCCAGAACCGCCAGCTTGTCTGGCGACCCTTGTTGCGAAGAAAGGCAGCGCGCAAGCTAAGATGCGCGGCTGCGCAAACGCAGATGAATACGGTGAAGAGAACGCCACGAGCGCGGTCTGTGATGCCCAGGCGAATAAAGACCGCCGCCAGCCCAATGCTTGACACTGCCGCACCGATGACACCGGCAGCGACCGATCGGTAGACCTCGGCGACCTCCTCGGCTCGCGTCTTGTCACGAAGGGAAAGAGCTGTGGCCATCGCCAACCAACGGAACCGGCATCGCCCCGGCTATGTCAAGGCGCAAGTTCCTGAGGAATGTCCGCTGCTGAGCCGTTGTTGCTTGAACATCGGTCTTAAGGGCGTGCGCAATAAGCGTGAGGTCCCAAGACTCTAGCCCGTCTTATTCAGTGCGCCCCGACGGCGCAGGTCACCAGTGGAGGAGGGTTCCACCCAGATAGTTGTCGGTTTGATCTGGTAGCTGGCGGGCGGTCTGATCGGGTAACCGGCTGGGCTGAAGCCCCGCGACAAAGGCCGCCTCGGGCGGTTGAGCAATCCAATGGGCCGTAACGCAAGTGAAGCCTGAGCAGGCCTCGAAAGTGATGATGTGGATGCCGACCCGCCTGAATAACGGGGAAGGCCGCGTGGGGCAGGGAAGCAACCGACAAGCGCACCTGTCTCGATCCGCCGGGGTAGTGGGCACGGCACGTTTGGAAGGGTGATCTGGGTAATCGGGGGAGACCCGTCTCGGGTGGTGGTCGCGCCATCGACGTCGCTTCTGGCGGCGGCTCGGGCGGGTGTCGGACAGGGTCGTACGACCGCTGAGACCGGGTAATGCCGGTGGAGGGAAGGACCCTGACTTCTGGTGCGCTTTCGACGATGGCGAGGGGAGGGTGATTGGCGATGAGCCTTGCAACACCTGACAAGCTCAGGAGCCTTCAGAGAAAGCTCTACCGCAAGGCGAAGGCGGAGCCCGGCTTCCGCTTCTACGTGCTCTACGACAAGATCTGCCGCGATGATCTACTCGCTCATGCCTATGCGCTTGCCCGCTCGAACGCGGGTGCGCCTGGGGTGGATGGGGTGACCTTCGCCATGATTGAGGCGGCGGGCCTGGAAGCATGGCTGGCGGGTCTGCGCGAGGATCTCGTCTCGAGGACCTATCGGCCCGAGCCGGTTCGACGTGTGAGCATTCCCAAGCCGGGCGGCGGGTCTCGTCCGCTCGGCATCCCGACAATCCGGGATCGGGTGGCGCAGACGGCGGCCAAGCTCGTGCTGGAACCGATCTTCGAGGCGGACTTCGAGGACAATGCCTATGGTTATCGGCCCCGCCGCGGCGCGGCCGATGCGATCCGGCAGGTGCACCGGCTGACGTGCCGGGGCCTGACCGACGTGATCGACGCCGACTTGTCGAAGTACTTCGACACGATCCCGCACGCGGACCTCCTGCGATCGGTGGCCCGCCGCATCGTCGACCGGCACGTGCTGCACCTCATCAAGATGTGGCTAGCGGCACCGGTCGAGGAACGGGATGGCGACGGGACCCGGCGCATGAGCGGTGGCAAGGGCAACAAGCGCGGCACGCCGCAAGGCGGCGTCGTGAGCCCATTGCTCGCCAACCTCTACATGAACCGGTTCCTGAAGCATTGGCGGCAAAGCGGCCGAGGCGAAGCGTTCCAGGCCGAGATCGTCTCCTATGCCGATGACTTCGTCATCCTCTGTCGCGGACACGCGGCCGAGGCTCTGGCGTGGACGCGATCGGTGATGACGAGGCTCGGGTTGTCACTCAACGAGGCCAAGACCTCGGTGAAGGATGCCAGGACGGAGCACTTCGACTTTCTCGGCTACACGTTCGGGCCGCATCGCTTCCGCAAGGACGGCCATTGGTATCTGGGCGCGAGCCCGTCCAGGAAGAGCGTCCAGCGATTGAAGACGAAGGTGGGTGACCTGCTGGTGCCCGGCAACAAGGGATCGTGGCTCGAAGTCCGCGATCATCTCAACAGGCTTCTGCGGGGATGGTCCGGCTACTTCGGGTACGGGACCCGCCTGACGGCCTATAGGGCTATCGACCACCACGTCTACGAGCGCGTGCGCAACTTCCTCGTCAAGCGGCACAAGGTGCAAGGGCGCGGCACGCGCAGGTTCTCCCACGATGTCGTGTTCGGAGACAGGGGCGTGCTGCGTCTAAGACGCGTGCATCTTGGACCGTCGCCGCGTGCCTTGCGGTGAAGCTGGTCGGAAAGCCGGATGCGGGAAATCCGCACGTCCGGTTTGATGAGCGGGGAGGGGAAACGGAGCGAGCAGATCAAGCTACGCCACCGCGCCTCTCCTCGACTCTACTAGACCGGTGCATGAGAGGCTGGTGGGCATAGCCTAAGTCTTTGATGGTGCGTAGGGTTTGGGAGGACGCCGACGACCTCGACCACCTGCGTCGCGACCCGGCGTTCAAGCTCGCCTGCGGGCGCCTGCCGGACAGTGGCGACGACCTGTGCTCGCAGCCGACCCTGTCGCGGCTGGAGAACGCCCCGCGCCTGCGCGACGTGATCCGCCTGACCTATGCGCTCGTCGACGCCTGGATCGACTCCTATGCCAAGCCGCCGCGATCCGTGACGCTGGACATCGACGACACCTGCGACGTGGTCCACGGTCATCAGCAGCTCTCGTTGTTCAACGCGCATTACGACGATCGCTGCTTTCTGCCGATCCACGTCTACGACACCGATCGGAGCTGTCCCGTCGCCGTGGTCCTGCGGCCGGGCAAGACACCTTCGGGCGTCGAGGTACGCGGCCATCTGCGCCGCCTCGTCCGCCGTATCCGCACCCGATGGCCCAGGACCCGCATCCTGTTGCGGGGCGACAGCCACTACGCCCGGCCCGAAGCCATGGAATGGTGCGAGGCCAACGGCATCGACTACGTCTTCGGCCTCGCCGGATCGAGGCCCTTGTCGGCGAAGGTCGAGGCGACGGCGGACGCGGTGCGAACCGAGCGCGCTCTCACCGGCAGGGCCGTCGTGCGCAGCTACGCCGAGACCTGCCACAAGGCGAGGTCCTGGACCCGAGAGCGCCGCGCCATCGCCCGCATCGAGGCTACGCCGCTCGGCCTCGATATCCGCTTCGTCGTCACCAATCTCCGCTTCGGGACGGCGGAATGGCTCTACGACGGCCTGTACTGCGCGCGAGGCCAGTCCGAGAACCTGATCAAGCTGCACAAGACCCAGCTCGCCTCGGACCGGACATCGTGCCGCTCGGCGCTCGCCAACCAGACACGCCTCGTGCTTCACACCGCTGCCTATTGGCTGATGCTCTCCGTGCGCGACGCCATCCCTAGGCAGCGCGACCTCGCCAAGGCGGAGTTCGCCACGCTTCGGCTGCGCCTGCTGAAGGTCGCCGCCCGCGTCATCGAGACCGCGAGCCGCGTCCGCCTTGCCTTCGCCGCCGCCTGTCCCGAGGCCGAGCTGTTCCGCTCGCTGCCGAGCGCGCTCTGGCCCTCCGCGCCATGAGCGACGGGGCCGACGCCCCGTCACCCGCCTCGCCCCTCAAGCGCGTTCTCGATCAGTGCAAGCAGAGCTCAAAACACCGAGCGATGACGCTCGCCTCGATCAAGGATCGGCCCGCGAACGACCCCGTCATGAATAGGAGCGGCTAGCTTTGTAGTTGAAGCGGAGCCAGGATAGTTCGTCGATGCCGCGCCTTGCGAAGTGGCCGGGGATCGCTCGCGGGGTCTCAGAAGCGACGCGGGCGGTCCCCGATATGCAGCGATCCCCTCTTTGACGAGAAAAGTTGGCATCAATGACCGACTTGGGCCGAGAGCTGCCGTAGCTGCTGTCATATCCGCTTTCTTACACGGCCCCGGACAGGGGACGCCATCTAGTATAATCCATTGTCAATTAGCCGCGCCTTGATTTCTTGACGCATTTCGATGTCGCGCAGACGGTCGTTTGACCTACACAGTGCATGTTCGACTAAAGTTGGTAGGAGGCCACACGGAGGCGAGTGGCATGCCCCCCTTTGTCGTGGTATGGTAAATGCCGCCTCCGGAGGACTTTATTATGCGTAATCCTGGTAGCTTGGTGGGGCTCGCCTTCTTATTTGCGGCAGCGGCTCACCCCGCCACGGCTGCTGTTTTTGTCACTTCTGCATCTTTCAATGCGGCAACCACGGGATTAACGGCTGAGAATTACGGCTCGTATTCTGCAGGTGACACGATCGGAAATGGTGGCACCCTGGGCGCGTTGAGCTACTCCTTCATCACAAGCAGTGGGCTTGGAGGCGTAATAACAAATGATTATAACAGTTTTACCGGGCTAAGTTTGGCTGCGAAGCAAGTCAGCGGTCCACTGAGCGACTCTGATTTTTTCTACAGCAACGAAGGCTTTACGGTAACTCTTCCGACGCCTGTGACAGCTATAGGCTTTTTCGCTAATGTGAATAATCCCGATACGTTTACGCTATCAACATCCAGCGGGGTGTCGACCACACAAACCATAACTGCATACGATACAGATACTTTCAATTTTATTGGTGTTACGTCGGCAACGCCATTCCAGTCTGCGACGTTCATTTCAAGTGATTATAACGTTCCTGAGATTGAGTATGGAACGGCGATTGCTTCTGGCGTGCCTGAGCCGTCGACCTGGGCATTGATGCTTATTGGCTTCGGCGCGCTGGGATACCTGGCTAGGCGAACAAACCGGCACTCCTACCGCACTCCGCAGTTGACCGCCGCTTAAGGCCACGATCCGTGTAGGTGCGGGTGCCGCTTACATCAGCGCGGCCGCTGAAGGTCTTCATCGCAAGCCTCAAATCAGGCGGCGCAGACATTTGGCACTACGTCTTCGCCCTAAAGGGAACTTCGATGACGCCCGTATGTCGTAAGTTGATAGGTCGACTGAAAGCCTGACAGCATTTCCTGACAGCAAGAGGGGTTAGGTGCTGTCGTTTAGAAGCGACCGCGCGATCCGGCGCTGATGCAGCTGCGAGCGATGGCGCTGGCTCAACATCCTCGGAATCGTGTTGGCTTTAGCCTCCGCGGCGATGACAGTCGCTGCGCTCCGTCCAGCGCATCTGGGAAGCCCACCATCTGCAGCCCCACCGCGTCCGCACCTTCAAGCGCTCGAACGATCCGGCCTTCGCCGCGAAGGTCGAAGACGTCGTCGGCCTCTACATGAACCCGCCGGCCCATGCCGTCGTCCTCTCGACGAGCGTCTCGACCTCGTGCTCGACCGCCCCGTGCACGGCGACCAGGAGGGACGCTTCTTCCACGGCTATTACGGGGGCTATTGCTTCATGACCGCTGGCCTTGATGAAGTCCGCGACCGAAGTCGAAGTGCTCGCTCATCGCCTTCTCTGTCTCACCCAGCGCTTGGATAGAGGGCCTGTTGACGCGGTGCTGAGATGCCGACCGCTTTGGCGACGGCGCGACCGCTCCAATGCGTGACCTCGCCCGGCGGCTCCGAGCAGGTGAGCGCTACCTGCCGCTCTACGTCTTCTGCGGCCGTCACCTGCTCGCCGCCAAGCTGCGGCGCGCCGACATCGATGCCAGCGCCGGCGCGCTCGAGGAGGTGGCGCGCATCGTCGGTGCGATCCGCGCCCGCTGGCCGCATGTGCGCATCCGGCTGCGCGCCGACTCCGGCTTCGCGCGCGAGCCGCTGATGGCCTGGTGCGAGGCGAACGGCAGGCATCGACTACGTCATCGGCCTCGCCCGCAACACGCGGCTCGCCGCGGAGATCGCCGTCGAGATGATCCAGGCCGAGGCGGAGGCCGAGCGCAAGAGGGGCACCGGCGCGCCGCTTCAAGGACTTCCGCTATACGACGCAAGACAGCTGGTCGCGGCGGCGCCGCGTCGTCGGGAAGGCGGAATGGACGCATGGCAAGGCCAACCCGCGCTTCGTCGTGACGTCGCTCTCGAAGGCCAGGATCGGCGCGCGCGACCTCTACGAACGGCTTTACTGCGCGCGCGGCGAGATGGAGAACCGTTTGAAGGAATGCCAGGGCGAGCTGTTTGCCGACCGCACCTCGACGGCGACGATGGGCGCCAACCAGCTGCGCCTGTGGTTCGCCTCTTTTGCCTATGTGCTGATGTGCGCGCTGCGCCGCATCGGCCTGCCGCATACCGAACTCGCGGCAGCGACGTGCGGCACGATCCGCCTCCGGCTCCTGAAGATCGGCGCGCTGGTCAAGACGAGCGCGCGCCGCATCAAGATCGCCATGGCCTCGGCCTGTCCCGCCGCGCAGGACTGGCGCCTGGCTGCCGTTCGCCTTCAGCTGGCGCGCGGCTCGCCGGCCTGACACGCGCCGCCGCTCCGCGTCACGAGCCGCAAAGCCCTCGGCCCACCGGAGCCCCGCTGCTGACACCAAACACACCGGGCGCGTTCACAGCGCCACGATCACGCTCGGCTCCCGCGCCGAACACGCCAGAACATCAAACTCTGAAATGCCCCGGTGAGATATCCGGGCTAGCAGGCTGCTGAAAAAGGCCGTTGATCAGTGATCGCCTACTGCATGCAGTAGGTAACCAGACGGTCTAACTACCAGACTTGGTACCTGCGAAGGCCATGAGACCCTTTTTCAGCAGCCTGCTAGTGCCCATTCAAGGTAGCAGCTCTATATAATCCGTGCCCGCAGTAGCCGTCGGCTTGACCGTGTAGCGAACCCTTCCCGTGATCGTGCCACCGCGCATGCGCGACAGGCGCCCAAGCGAAGCCGCTCGTATCATGTTGCCATCCTCCGCCAGGCGGCCGATCAACGCTCGTGGGCTGAACGAGTAGCCCACCGCGCAGGTGGCCTTTGCGATTCCCGAGTCGTAGCCCTCAAGCGTCTCGTCGTCATCGAGCGTGACGTCGCCGAACGTTTCATCCGCAATGGCCTGGCGCCCGGCGAACTGCTGGTAGATCAGCTTGCGCACGGTATCCGCCACATGGACGCATCTTTGCAGCTGGGGCGGCGTGTCTGGCGCGGCCTCGCTCTGTGGCGGCGGCGCTGCCGGGACTGCGGCGGGTTGCGGCGGCGGCAGGGTTGCGTTCGTCGGCACCGAGAAGCGGTCGGGGTCCGTCATGTAGCCGTGCTCGGTCAGGAATTGGCGAAGCCCCGCAGGGAATGGCAGCTTGCCCTTCTTGTCGTCGGGGCATTTTTCAAACGGCTGGTCGATGCACTTGTCGATGCCGAACCCGTTGTCGTCGTGCTCGTAGTCGGCGAGCATAGTTCGCCAAGCCGTATCGCCTTGGCCGAGCATCATCGAGTCGGCGACGAACGCGGCAAGATAGCCGTTGGTCTTCAGCTCGTCCTGCTGTTTGGCGAACGCCTTCTGCCGAAACAGCTCCTGTGCGACGTAATGCGTCATCGAGGCGTCCTGCGTCACGTCGACGAGTTGGCCGCCATCGAGCTTCTGGATCTTCGGTGGCGCGAACGACCCCGCGTAGGAGGCGAAGGTGTAGAGGAAGCTCTGGTCGACTGAGACAAGGTAGGCGCGACCGGAGCCGTCGATATCCTC
The DNA here is from genome assembly GCA_965214415.1 of uncultured Lichenihabitans sp. Classification (GTDB taxonomy): domain Bacteria; phylum Pseudomonadota; class Alphaproteobacteria; order Rhizobiales; family Beijerinckiaceae; genus RH-AL1. The sequence goes on along the minus strand of CBDCBQ010000003.1, from coordinate 1,974,752 downwards.
GAACTGATAGCCGTCGCCATCCATGGCGCCGGAGTCCACGATCGCCCATGAGCCGTCGCTCTTCAGCGTCGCGAACTTGGTCAGGGTGCAGCAGTGCGCGCCCTGCCAGTAATAGCTGAACACGATCGAAGGCAGCGCGGACGCGGGATCTAGCTTGACCAGGCGCGCGACCGCCGCCGGCTTCTCGTTTGGGCTCTCACTGCCGATGGCGATATGAAACGCCTTGGCACCCTTGTAGAAGGCCGTGAGCACGGGATCGAAAGCATCTTTCCCGTCCGGCTGGCGCGACACGACAAGTCGCAGATCACCGCGCACAAGTTCGGCGTCATGCTCGCCATCGTACTCGAGGGTCGCTCCGACGCGATCCGGCGGAGGCCTCCAAACGATCCCGCCGTAACTGGCACCACGGGTGAGATAGGCGTCCAGGGACGCGCCCTTGTCCTTGCGCAGCTTGTCGAGGAAGTTGCGGCCGGTGCCAAGCGGAACGTGGTAGGGGCCGGAGATCGCGGCGTACCAACCATTCGCTGAGCTCACGACCATCAACGGGCTGATGGTAAACGTGCGCGCCAACCCGATGGCCTCGTCCTTCGAGGCGCCGCTAGCCAAGCCGACCCAGAACTCATCGCCGTCCAATCTCAGCGTCTCAGACCACGCGGCGGGTGCAGTCAAAAGGGCAATCGACAACGCAAGAACCAACGAACGCATGAGGCAAATCCGGAACCGCGAAATCCCGCGCGGGCTCGGCTACTTGCCGTCCCCCGCAGAGCGCCGCATGATAGCGAAGTTGCCGGCTCCATTGCTAGGGGGATCGATGGCCCTTCGCGCTGAACGCATTGCCGAGTTCATCTGCGATTGCCCGCCTGAAGACGGCGTAAAGGTCCAGCTTCTCTGCGAGGACCACGTGGGCACATACATGCTTCCGTTCCTCTGCCTGTGGACCGAAGCCGGATGGACGAATGCTGCGACAATGGATTGCGTCGGAGCGGATGTGCTGGGTTGGCGCTCGCCCCAGGTGCCGACTTGGTCCTTGCGTCGTGACGGCAGCCTATGACAGCCCTCGAAGTCATCGGCTGCGCGATCGCTCTCAACGTCGGCGTTCTCACGGCCGGCGTGGTCTGGTCAAAGCGTCAGGTGAAACGTGTCGCTGCTGAGCGAGCAGCAGAGTACCGCGGCCTCTTCAAGCTCCAGCCACTTCCGCCGCCCGGCGACGAGGTGCAGATCCTCGTCGAGGAGGAGGACGGGCGAACTTCGCAGCTCGAAGCTGTGCACTGGCTGCATCTCGGCTGGACCGATGCAATCACCCTCCTGCGCATAGAGGAAGAGGTGCTCGGCTGGCGTTGGCATCCGTCCCGAGAGCGACGGCAGGATGACCCGTCGACTTGGCCGCGGGAGAAGCTCGCAGCCGAGATTGACCGGCTCTACGGCAACGGCCCAAACGACGCGTGACCGCTTGGCATCCGGTCACTCCCGATGGCCGCTACTTCGTCGTGCGTAGCCGCCTCTGGCGCTGCACAAATCCCGACGTCACCGATGCCGTCCGTTCGAGGCTGACCAAGGACTTGATGGACGCTCGCCGCGCAATCGGCCGGATCAAGCGGAAGCAGGACGGCGACCTTTCAGCAGCCCGCGCGGCCGTCGACTGCGCGAAAATCGCCCTCGGCGAGCGCGGACCGGCCTGGTGGGACGACGGAGCACCGGACTACACGCGCATGGCACGCAATACGCCGTACGCGAAGTGGTTTGCCAGCCAGGACGCCGGGGCCGAGCCGTAGGCGGCCCTTAACGGGCGTCTGCCATCCTTGCGGAATGGCCTCTCTACCGCGGCGCCCAAGCAGACGAAAGACCGACGCGCCGCGTGATGCTGTCGCCGACCGCGCTGTCGTCGCCAAGCCGGCCGACCGCCGGCCTGTTCGACGAGCCGCTGCCGAAGTGGATCCGGCCGTGCCTGCCGACGCTCGTCGACAAGCCGCCGGTCGGGTCGCAGTGGGTGGGCGATTGGCGTCCGTCCGTAGCAACGATCATATGCTGAAGATCACCGGCCGTCTGGAAGGGCTCGATGAGCGATTCGCTACCCTGCCAGAGGTGAAGGGTCTGCTCCAAACGTTGCGCGAAGATATCGCCGATTGGAAGCAAGAGTTTCTTCTGCGAGCTGTGAGCATCGGGCGAAATGCCTTCAAGCCCTATCTCGACGGCTCGGTTGAATTCTGGTCGGACCTCGGCGCACGCTACGGGCAGGGCAAAGGTTACCGCGATGACATCGTGGAGATGGTGGAAAATTGGTTTGAGGCGACACCGGCGCTCGACGACGCCCGCAAGCGCGTCGACTCCCGTCTCAGTGATGCCTGGAACGAGCTTGTCATCGCCCGGCTAATTGAAGCGACCGCGATGGGGAAGGAAGGCTAAGATCTGCTACCATCCGCTTAGAGACAATCAGGTCTGCTACCGCACGCCATTTGTCCAAGCTTCTCGATGTCGATTTCGATCACCCCTGCCCGGGACTTTTCGGGCAGGCACAGGACGTAATCGAATTCCTCGGCAAGGCTGCGATCATTCCAGATCAACCCGTTCGTGCACGGGTAGTTAAGGAGGATTGTCTTCCTCCCCTTCGGGGCGAACGCGAGGATGCGTGCGATCGACTGCGGGTCCGGATGGCCGTGGCGCGAACCGTCCGTGGAGATCAAGAATGAAAGGCAGGTCGTCGCCTCGACGAACTCTCTGGAAGTGTTGCGGGCGGCGCCGTGGTGGGAGACCTTGATGAGGTCGATCGGGTACGGCGAGCCTGCCGTCGCCAGGGCTCGCAAGCCTGACGCGAGGATGCTGGGATGGGCATCGGCTGCCAGCAGCACGCGCCGGTCGTTCCATTCGGCGATGAACGCGATGCTGGAGCCGTTGGCCGGTTCCGTATCTTCGATTTCTTCGGCCATTAAAAGGGCCGCGACGTCCGGCCTTCCGTGCCGGACCAGTCGGCCGTAGGTCTCGATTTCGGCGGCGGCCACCGCCGCGGCGGTCCTATCGCGCTTCTTGCGCTCCCAGGCTTCCCGTCGTCGGTCGAGCTTCCGCAGCGCGGAGGTCGTCGGCGAGAGCAGCCTCAAGGTCATGCCGCCGGCGAGGCTGACCGTCGAGATGCCCTGGTCGATCACCACGTGCTTCCCGGCGAACGCCGCGTTCAGCGGCCAGCGGAGCTTTTCGATCAGGCGAGATAGCGCCTTGGCCTCGGAGAAGCCGTAGGTCTCGATCGGCACGGCAGAGCCTGCGGCGTTGAACCAGACTTCGGCGACTTCGATCGGAGCGGGATCGCGCGCGAAGGCTAGGATGCCGTCGATATGGTCGTTGTCGATGTGGCTGACGACGAGCAGTTCCAGCCGTTCCCCTTTCCGGGCGATTTCCGCAAGGCAAGGAGCGAGCGCGGCGTAGGTGGTCTGTCGACTCCGTCGACGAGGATGTGGCGGGTTGGGTCCCTTCCGTAGGACAGCAGCAGGCAATCGCCATCGCGGGCCGGAAAGGCGGTCAGCCGGAAAATGAAGCCGCCCGCGGCAGCTATTTCGAGTTCGACGATGAGGGCCGGGTCGACGAGCACCTCCGCAACAGCATGGCCGATCGCATGGACCTCATGAGGCCGGCGAGCAAAAAGGGTCCGGTCGTCGACCTCGTTCCCGAGATCAAAAAGCGCGACCTGGATGCGCGCGACCGGTGGTCGATCAACGCGGACGTCCTCGACAAGATCGCCGCGGACCGGGAATACCGTCCCGGCCAAACGGCAGCTCGTTGGCGATGCGCTGCGGGATCGTCGAGGATTCGGACGGGCTTGGCGTCCTGCAGCTCGAGAACGACATGGGCGGTCCGCAGCCTGGTGCCGGCGAATTCGCGGCGGAGCGAGCCGTCATCGAGGAAGAGGTAATAGCGGATCGAGATGGCCATGCCGGGCGACATGATTCGGTTGCCGCGCAGGCGCCACGTCTGCCTCTCTAGAGGCTCGAAATCGTAGCTACTGCTTACTCTTGCTCACCCGCATTCGGCTGACCGACGCATCTAGGCGCTAGGTATAAGAGATTTCTGGCTCACCCGAGCGGATTCGGACCTCTGGCCTCTGCCTCCGGAGGGGAACGACCCAATGTCTACGCGCAGGCAGGGGCTGCGCCCTTCGCCCGAGGGATGCCGTACGAGCGCAACATGCGTTACCCTCTGTGCTACCCCATACAGAATTTAGACAAGGCAACCTACGGCAAATTGTTGATATTGTTGGTGGAGCCACGCGGAATCGAACCGCGGACCTCTTCAATGCCATTGAAGCGCTCTCCCAACTGAGCTATGACCCCGGCCCGTCTCGAGACCCCTGGGAAGGATCTCTCCCTCGCCGAATAGCCCCGGCAAGGGTCGCGGATATAGCGGCTATGGTGCCGAGCGACAAGCGCTTTGTCGCCCGCGACCGTAGCCTGTCCCGATGCCGACCGCGTCGGCCGTGCGCGCCTAATAATGCACCGTGGCGCGCAAGCCGAAGACCGCGGCATCGTGGATCGGCGTCGTCGGCACGACATTGGGGATCGCCACCGCATGCCCGCTCGGATGGAACAGGTACTGGAAGTCGGGCTGCAGCGTGAAGCCGGGGGCGACGACATACTGGTACGACGCTTCGATCAGTCCGTTCTCGTCGCGGATCAACGGCGCGTTGCCGGCGAGCTGGTCTTGCAAGGCGACCTCGGGTGAGAAACGCGCGTAGGCACCGCTGACGCCGGCCGTGTCGTCCGGCCGTCCGGGGATCAGGCCTTTGTACGAAAGGCCCGCGTCGGCGTAGATGTCGATGAGGTTCTCGTCGCTCGGGCCGCCGGAGACGCGGAAGAAGACGGACGCGCCCTGATCGTCGGTGCCTGGCTTGCGGTAGATCGTCTGGTCGATGATCGCATAGCCGAAATCATTGCCGCGGCGGACATCGTAGATGGTGCCCGGCACGTTCTGCTGCTGGAAATCCCCGAAGTGGTGGACGTAGCCGATCTTGATGGTGCCCGGCAGGCCCTTGGCGTCCTTCTCCTGATTGTAGGTGAACTGTCCCTCGGTGAAGAGCAGCGGCGCGTCCTGTAGCCGGAACAGCGTGCCGGAGCCGTCGCGCACCTGCGGCAGGAAGGCATTCTGGCCCGGGATGAAGGGGCCGGCGGGATCGCCGTTGAACAGGGCGGCGAGGAGCGTGACGTGGTCGTTGGGGACGTATTTAAACCGCGCGCCGGGCGTCGCCAGCGGGTAGGCGGGGCCACCGCTCGGGAGATCGGCGGCGAGAATGGCCGGGAAGCCAAATGTCGAGCTGACAAACAGGGTCGCCGTCTGCGAGATGAAGAACTCGGTATCGGCGGCAAGCTGGCCGATGCGCACGAAAATCTTGCCGTCGTCGAGCTTCTGCTCGTACCAGAGTTCGTAGAGTTTCGCCGACGGGTAGGCCTCGATGCCGCTCGTGGTGAACACGTCCATCGTGTTGTTGGCGGTGAGCGCGCGACCGTTGATCTCGAAACCTTCCGCGTGGATCGCCGCGCCTTTGAGGCCGAACAGCTTCTCGAGGTCGATGTCCGCGTTCATGTCGAGGCGCCCCTCGTAGTTCGCGGTCTGCTTCACGCCGCCGGTGGGGTTGCCCAAGAGATCGGCAATGTAGGTGAAATTATAGTCGATGCCCTTGGCGTCGAGCTTGGCGCGGATGCCGCCGGGATCGCCATACGGACCCAGCGACGATTGGATCGACGGCGTGGCGGCGGCCGCCTGCGTGCCGTTGGTTTCGGGTGTCGGGACGTTGCCGTTCGGCGACGGCCCGTCGTCTTGCGCCAGCGCGCTCGAAGTGGTCCCGACCGTGGCGGTCGTGATCGTTACCAACGCTATCGCGAGGAGGAGGGTCTTCAAGTGTCTCATGAGGTGGTCCATTCAGTGGCGGCGACCCGCGAATCTGCTGTGTCGTCAGGCGTATCAACGGCGTTGCCGCACAAGCAAATACTAACACCATTCGTTACTTCAGATTCGAGGCGTTCCAAACAGGCCGTCCGCAAATACATTGGACTATTGCATTTTTGCCTCAGGTGGACCCTTCCCTATCGCAATTCGGCCGCGATCGGCATTTGCCTCGTCACGAGCCGGTTTGGTGTGAAGACGGCGCGCCGAACATTTGACTGTGATGACTGGATGCTGGATTACTCTTGCATTAGCCGTCCAAAGACGCGCGCGCCTAGATGATATAGGGCAGTACCCTATCTTCTGTTTGGCACATGTAGTGCAAAGCCGCGCTGTGCTGCGAACACGACAATAAAGTGTTGCAAAGCCGGGTGGCGCGGGTCACACAAGGTCATCCTAACATAAGAGGTATCGCACCATGTCGACAGCAACCCACGCGCCGCGGCGCTCCATCACGCTCCCCGCCGCCGTTCCGCTGAGCTCGGTATGGCCCTGGCTTCTGTTCGTGCCGATCTGCCTGCTGGCGATCTATTTCGTCGGCGCCGAGGAAGGCGCGACCTCGCTCGTCCCCGGCATGATCGTGCATGAGTTCGTGCATGACGCCCGCCATCTGCTCGGCTTCCCCTGCCACTAATCGATCGTCTTGGCGATCTGGCCTTTTGTTCAACGTGTGAGGCGTACCATGTCGATGTTGCAGCTTCTTTTGCGAGGGATGCTCGTTGGCCTGGTCGCCGGCTTTCTCGGCTTCGGTTTCGCCAAGGTCTACGGCGAACCGCAGGTCGACAGGGCGATCGAGATCGAGACGGCGATCGACAAGGCCAAAGGCGAGCCCGAGGATCCCGAGGTTTGGAGCCGCCAAGTCCAGGCCACGATCGGGCTGTTCACCGGCGTCGTCACGGTCGGCGTCGCGCTGGGCGGCATTTTCGCGGTCGTCTTCGCGCTCTGTTACGGTCGCTTCAGCATGATGTCGCCGCGGGCCTATTCGGCGCTGCTGGCCCTGATGTGCATCGTCGCGGTCTACATCGTGCCGGACTTCAAGTATCCTGCCAATCCACCCTCGATCGGTCAGCCAGCGACCATCGGGGAAAGAACCGGGCTCTACTTGTCGATGATCTCGATCTCGATCATCGCGATGATCGTCGCCTTCGCGCTGCGACGAACGCTCATCGCGAAGATGGGTGCTTGGGACGCGACGCTGGTTGGCGCTGCCGCTTATATCGTGCTGATCGCGATCGCCTACTACGCGCTGCCGGTGATCAACGAGGTGCCCGAGGTCTTCCCGGCTCAGACGCTCTGGAAGTTCCGGCTCGACAGCCTCGGCATCCAGGCGATCCTGTGGGGCGTGATCGGATTGGGGTTCGGCTATCTGACCGAGCGAAGCCTCGCGGCGGACACGACGACGATCGGGACGCGGTATTCGCAAGATACGGTCTGACCGGCGTCGAGCCTCGCGACATTTCGTGCGCGCGCGATCAAATCTTCTCGTCGTCCGAGAGATTTGATCGGTGTCGTCAGTCGCGATCCACTCGAAGCGCCCATCGGCGCCCGTCGCTCGAGAACGACAGCCCGCCGAGCGGCGCGATATCGATGCGCCAGAACGCCTGTGGCGGCGTCGCCAATACGACGCAGGCCGCCGCGCGCACCACGGCCGCATGCGTGATCGCGACGAGGCGCCCCTTCTGTCCCCGCCACTCGTCCAGAAGCGCGCCAACGCGCGTGATCAACGCCTCGATGGTCTCGCCGTCATGCCCGGCAAAGCTTGGATCGCCAATGAAAGCGGCGATGCCTGCAGGGTTCTTCGCCGCGATATCGGCCAGCGTCTGGCCCGCCCATGCGCCGACGTCGAGGTCGCGCAGCCTGTCGTCGATCGCGGGTTCGGCCGCCAGCGCCGAAGCGGTCTCGCGAGCCGCCGGCGCCGGACTGGTGAGGACAGTGTCGCATCGCACCTGCGCGAGCGATCGCAGGGCCGCCGTCCCCTTCGCCTCGAGTGGCTCGCCGTTGGCGAAGGCCGCGCGGCGGGTCGCGGAGGTCTCCGCGTGGGCGAGCATCAGCAGACGTGCCGGCATAGGGCGTATTCCAGAGGTTCGTCGGCGCGCTTGTCGACGCACGCGTGTCGAGCAACATCCACCGCCGCAGCCGTTACCACGACGACCGCGATTGTTCGAGGGACGCGGGGGCGCCCTTTGACAACACGCGACGTCGGCAGGAGACTTGTCGGCATGGTTCAAGCGACACGTATAGATATGGGATGGGGGGATATAGTATAGATGTCCCATACGATCGCCGAACGGCAGAAGCTTCTGGCCCGCGTCCGTCGTATCCGCGGCCAGGTCGATGCCATCGAGCGCGCGCTCGAAACCGACGCGGGCTGCGAGAAGGTGCTGCATCTGATTGCCGGCGTGCGCGGCGCGACGACCGGGTTGATGGGCGAGGTGATCGAGGATCACATCCGCACTCATCTGGTCGACGGCGACGCTTTCCCCCAGGCGCTCAACGCCGAGGGCGTCGAGCAGCTGCTCGAGGTCGTGCGTACCTATTTGAAGTAGTGCTTTTCGCGCTTGCCTGACTGACCGCGCTCCCACGACATCGAACGTCTTGCAGCCCTACCCCCTAGGGGGTAGGTATCCCTACCCCCTAGGGGGTAGGTATCCACATGCAACACGCGTCGCACCCCGAGATCGTCAAGCGGCTCAAGCAGGCGCATGGGCATCTCGCCGCGATCCTCGCCATGTTCGCGGAGGAGCGCGCCTGTCACGAACTTGCCCAGCAACTGCAGGCCGTCGAGAGCACGGTGCACGCCGCCAAGCGCAGCTTGATCCAGGATCACATGGCGCACTGCATCGCCGATTGCGTCGCCGCCGGCGGGATCGAGGCGGATGCCGCGATGCGCGAATTCAAGGCGCTCGCCAAATATCTCTAGGGGAACTCCCGATGCCGTCGCTCGCAGATCTCGGCCCACAGGCGGGCGCGCATGCCTGGCTCTACCTGCCCATCGCGGTGCTGCTCGGCGCGCTGCATGGGCTCGAGCCCGGCCATTCGAAGACGATGATGGCCGCCTTCATCGTCGCCGTCCGCGGCACCGTCACCCAGGCGATCCTGCTCGGCGTCTCGGCCGCGCTGTCGCATACGGCGGTCGTCTGGGTCGTCGCGCTCGGCGGCCATTACGCGCTGAGCGGCCTCGATGCGCGAGCGATCGAGCCGTATTTCGCGATCGCCTCGGCGGTCTTCGTTCTCGCCATCGCGGCATGGATGCTTTGGCGCGCCGATCGCGACGCGCACGCCTCGCGCGGGCCGGCCCACCAACCTCATGCCCATCAACCTCATGCCCACCAACCACACGGCCACCATCACCACGCGCCTGACGTCCGACGCATCGACACCGGGCACGGCAGCCTGGCGCTCGAAATCTTCGAGGACGGCGTGCCGCCGCGCTGGCGCGTCCGGTTCGACGGCTCGACCTGGAAGGCCGCCGACGTCGGCATCGTCACGCGGCGGCCCGATGGCGCGCAGCAGCGCTTCGCCTTCGCGCAGGCTGGCGACTGTCTCGAGAGCATCGACGAGATCCCCGAGCCGCACGCCTTTGCCGCGCGGCTCGTTCTCGGGCATGGCGATCACGAGCACGCCTATGATCTCGCCTTCGCCGAGCCGGAAGATCACATACCGGCGCAGCACGGCGTCGCGCACGATCATGGGCATTCGCACGACCACGACCACGACCACGGGCACCACGATCACGGCCACCCGCACGATCATGGCCACGCGCACGCGACGCTCGCATCCGCCGTATCGTCCGAAGGGATGGACGCGCACGAGCGGGCGCATGCGCGCGACATCGCCCGGCGGTTCACCGATCGCCACGTCACGACAGGCCAGATCGTCGCCTTCGGCCTGACTGGCGGGCTGATCCCGTGCCCGGCCGCGATCACCGTCCTTCTGCTCTGCCTGCAGCTGAAGCGCTTCGTGCTCGCCGTCGCGCTGGTGTTCTGCTTCAGCATCGGGGTCGCGGCGACGATGGTTGCCGCTGGCGTCGTCGCCGCGCTGGGGGTGCGCCACGTCCGCGCGCGCTGGTCGGGCTTCGACGATCTGGCGCGTCGCGCGCCGTATGCGTCCGGCCTGCTGATGCTCGCGGTGGCGCTCTACATGGGCATCTCCGGCTGGCTCGCGCTGCCGTCGACGTAAATCGAGAGGTCGATCGTTTGGCCTCTCGCTAGACTATTGGCGGAGGACCAATCCCAGTAATTCGACATGCGACGCCGTGTACAAGCCGCGCCCGTGGCGCCGATCTTGCTCAAGCTCTGCCGTGCCGCAGCCCATTCCTGCTGACTAGGCGCCAGATTTCAGTGCGCGTTTGGGGGTCCAGTGGCGATCGCGATCAAGACATTGCTCGACGAGGCCTCGCCGAACCTGAGGGCGCGGCTCGTCTTCATCTACGCGGTCCTGGCCGTCCTCAATATCGGCGCCTGGCTCTGGGCGTTCGTCGCGTTTCACGACAGCCCCACCTTGCTTGGCGTCGCCCTGGTCATCTACGGGCTCGGCCTGCGCCACGCCGTCGACGCGGATCACATCGCGGCGATCGACAACGTCACCCGCAAGCTGATGCAGGAGGGCAAGCGCCCTGTCTCCGTCGGCTTCTGGTTCGCGCTCGGCCATTCCACGGTGGTGGTCGTCGTCGCCGCCCTCGTCGCCTGGGCGGCGACGATGCTCGGCAGCTTCCAGAACATGCAGAACGTCGGCGGGATCGTCTCGACGCTGGCGTCGACGTTCTTCCTGTTCGCCGTCGCGGTGATGAACATCTTCATCTTCCTGTCGATCTACCAGAGCTACCGGCTCGTGCGCAGCGGCAAGCCCTACGTCGAGGAGGATCTCGAGGTCTTCCTCAAGAAGCGCGGGTTTCTCGCGCGGATCTTTCGGCCGGTCTTCAAGCTCGTTTCGCAGAGCTGGCACATGTACCCGGTCGGCTTCCTGTTCGGCCTCGGCTTCGACACCGCGACCGAGGTGTCGATGTTCGGCGTCTCGGCGACGCAGGCGACCAAAGGCGTGCCGTTCGCCGCCATCATGGTTTTCCCGGTGCTGTTCGCGGCCGGGATGTCGTTGCTCGACACGACCGATGGCGTGATGATGCTCGGCGCCTACGACTGGGCTTTCGTCAAGCCGATGCGCAAGCTCTACTACAACATGACGATCACGCTGGTCTCGATCGCCGTCGCGCTCGTCATCGGCGGCATCGAGGCGCTCGGCTTGGTCAGCGATCAACTCGATCTGAAGACTGGCGTCTGGGCGCCGATCGTCGCGTTGAACGACAATTTCAACAACATCGGCTTCTTGATCATCGGGCTGTTTTTCGCAGCCTGGCTGATCTCGTTCATCGTCTACAAGGCCAAGGGCCTCGACAATTGCGAGGTCAAGACGGCGACCTGAGCGGCGACGATTAGCGCCGCTCGGGCGGGCGCCGCACCGGATCGCCGCCAAACATTTCGAACGAGGCGTTGATCGCTTCCGCGACGCGGCCGACGGCCATGCGGCGCGACATCGCCTCGGTGCGGATGAATTTGTAGGCCTCGTCCTCGTTTATCGCGCGCGAGGCCATGATGTAGCGCTTCGCCCGTTCTATCGTGCGCGCCTGCATCAGGCTGTCCTCGAGATGCGAGGCCTTGGCGATCAGCCGCTTCTCGTAGCGAAACTGACTGCAGGCGACGATCAGGCTCGCCTCGATCGCGACATCGGTGAATGGGCGCGACAGCACCGCGTTCGGCGCGGCAGCCTCGAGCGCCGCGCGCTCGAACCGCTCGTTGGGGCGCAGCAGCACGACGAGCGCTGCCTGCGGCGAGCCGGTCGGCCAGCCGAGCCGGTTCGACAGGTCCGCCGAATAATCGCAATAGACGACATCGGCATCGCTTGGCACGACCCGCGTCTGCGATGTCACGAAACGCACTTCGACGCGGAGACGCTGCAGGGCGCGAATGAGGCTTTCGCCGTCCCGATCGCGCTCCGTTACGATCAATGCCGACAATCTGTCGGGCTTGACCGGTTTGCTCGACGCGTCTGGCGTGACGCCATTCGACGCATTCATTCGGTAACCTCCGATGGGCACCGCGCAAAGTGACAAATGATAGGCTACAACGAGCGCGACGGAACGTGAACCCCAGCACTGCACCGTGGGAAGGCATGCGACTTGCAAATTTCTTGCGGGGTCGAGACGAGATAGGCAATTACTGGGCAAACCGCCGTTTCGCCGCTTGTGACAACTTGGCCGAACGTATGAGGCCCCGCGTTATATTCGTAACTTGAACGGATTGAATGTGAAGTCGCCGCGATGATGAGCCAGATCGAGCGCCTGCTCGTCGATCTCGACGCCGCGCTCGTCGGACCGCTGGTTCCCTTCCGCGGCGGCCTTCGGCACGACGAGCCAGGTGTCGCGGCGGACCAGCTTTTGAGCGAGGCGCATATCGCGCGCATCCTCGCCTGGTACGACATGCGGCTCGGCGCGCGGACGGATCGCCGGCCCGCGCTGTCGATCTGGGTCGGCTGGCATCTGCAGTCGGTGCTCCCGTCGCTCGTTGCCGCCAACGTGCTGCTCGACCAAAGCCCGCGCCTCGGGCTCGACGACGTCACCTTCGTGCTGTCGCCGGAGCACAAGGCCGTGGCGCTTCGTGTCGGACCAACGGTCGAAGCGGTGGCCTCGCCCGACGACATCATGCGGTTCGAGCCGCTCGTGCTCGGCTATCTCGCGCCGCTGATCGCGTTGGCGGCGGCGCGAACCGGCTTGACTGAGCGCGTGCTGTGGAGCAACGCCGGCCATGTCTTCGAGGCGTTGATCGGCAAGCTCGAGGTGGCGGTCGGCGCGCGCCCCGGCCTTGCGCAGGCCCGTCGGTTGCTCGACACGCCGATCTGGCCGGACGGCACCGCGAACCGGCTGTTCGACCAGGTCCGCTATCTAGAGGGGCGGCGACTGCGGCGGGTCTGCTGCATGCGCTACCTGTTTCCCGACGGAAAGATCTGCAACGTGTGCCCGCTGCGGCTCAACACGCCCACGCGCTCGACCGTGCACGCCTAGACAATAGCCATGTCGCTCACGCGGCGTCCGCGACAGGTGTCTCGGCGGCTCGCTCCAGGCAGAGCTTCAGCGCCTGCGGCAGGCTCGACACGCAGGTGTCGCAGCGCACATCCGAGCACAGCCCGCTTGTCCGTGCATGGTCCTCTTCGGCCATCCAGAAGGCCGAGACGATCGGTACGCCCGGCAGACGTCGCCGCAGCCGTCGCACCGCGAAGCGCGCCTGCGCCAGCTTGAGATCGGCATCGAGCAGCGAGAGGATGACGAGCCGGGTGTCGGGCGAGCGCGGCGCGTCCGCCGCCATCAGGCTTTCCGCCGGCTCGACATGGGCGCCGATCCCCTGGCGGATGAGAAGATCCGCGAGCAGGAAGGCGGCCGCCTCGTCGAGCGGCGTGCGCCCGGCGACGCAGACGACCGCGCCATCCCGGCGCCAGGCGGAATCGATAGTGGTGACGGGCAGGGCGTCCTCGGCGTCGACCGGAGCGGCGTCGACCGGCGCGGCATCGATCGGCGCGGCATCGCCCGCCAACGCGGCGGGGGCCGCGTCCACCGGCGTCGGGGCGGGCGTCTCGAAGATCGCATCGTCGGCCAGATCCTCGACGAGTTCGCGCATCGCGTCACGTATCCGCGACTGACGGCTCTCCTCGAGCGCGCCGCGTCGCACGTCGGCCTGCGCCATCAGCAACGTCGGCATGGCGACCTGGCTGCAATAGTCGAGCAGCGACTTCTCGCGCAGATAGGCGTCGGCGTGGTCGATCACCTCGGACGGATCGCCGGCCAGCATGCGCTGGTAGAAGCTTTCGACCGGCGACAGCGCCGGCGCATCGCCGAGCAGCACGTCGAGGAAGGCGAAACGCTCGACATGGCGGCCCATCACCACCAGGCAGACGGTGAGCGGCGTCGAGAGGACGAGGCCGATCGGTCCCCATAGCCAGGTCCAGAAGGTCGCCGAGGCGACGACGGCGATCGGCGAGATGCCGGTGCGCTGCCCGTAGACATACGGCTCGACGACTTGGCCGACGATCGTCTCGAGCGCGACGAACAGGATCGTCGTCTCGATCGCCATGTCCCAACCCGCGCCGGCGACGGCCGCCATGGCGATCGGTCCCACGGCGGCGCCGAGCGCGCCGATATAGGGGATGAAGCGCATGATCGCCGCGACGATGCCCCAGAGCACCGCGCTCGGCACGCCGATGATCGCCAGGGCGCAGCCGACCGCGACGCCGAAGCCGATGTTGAGCAGCACTTGCGCGAGCAGGTATCGGCTGAGCCGGCTCGCCGCGTCCGTCATCGCCAGAGTGGTGCGCTGCAGGTCGGCGAAGCCGACGAGCCGGATGAACCGATTGCGCAGATCCTCGCGCTGCAGGAGGATGAAGACGATGAAGATCGCGACGAAGGCGGCGGTCGCGAGCGGCGAGGCGGCGGTGCCCGCCACGGTCTGCAGGATCGTCAGCACGCCAGGGGCGGGCGATACCAGCTCGACGGGCACCGGCGCGGGCATCTTCGAGCCGTCGGACCGCGGCGCCGGGAACATTCCCGGCTTCGCCGCGTCCGTCTTCTTCTGCTCGGGTGGCGGCGACATCTGCGAGACATCCGCGATCATCGCGTTGAGCTTCGCCAGGACGGGACTGTGCGCCGCGAAATCGCGCAGGCCCGTCGCCTTTGTCGCGACGGTCGCCTGGTAGCGCGGGGCATCGGCGGCGAGGTCGGAAATTTGCTTGGCGAGGACGGCGCCGAAGCCGACCGCCACCAGGAAGCTCGACAGGACGACGACGACGACCGAGATCCTCTTGCTGAGCCCGATCCGGCGCATCGCCTTGACGAGCGGCGACAGGACGAAGCTTAAGAGGACCGCGATCGCGATCGGGACCAGGATCTCGCGGGCGAGGTAGAGGATCGCGATCGTGGTGACGAGGATGAGGATGGTGGCGATCGTGTCGAGCGAGCGTGCGATATCGGGTGAGGCCTGCGCTTGCCGCTCGGGTTTGGAAAGAAGAACGGTCATGCGGCGTCTCGCATCTCGGCGTCTCGCGTCTCTGGGTCGGCCGACTGATCCGCGTCGACCGATGTGGGCCTGCCGCCGAACCCGGTGCGCGCGGGCCAACATGCCGCGCTCCGCCCGAGTTCCCGCCTGCCGCGCAAGGTGCTTCACGATCAATCACTTGGCGCGATTGGCCGCGTGGCACACGCGGTCGACCCGATTCCATTATCGGTGGGAGCTTGAAGGCCGCATGAACGGCCAAGCCGCATGAGGACGCCCACATCGAGCGACGCCTGCAATGAGGACGCCTGCAATGAGGACGCCTGCAATGAGGACGCCTGCAATGAGGACGCCTGCATGAGGACGCCTGCATGAGCGATACCCTCGTGGTCGACACGCAAGCGCGCGGCGGCGCGCCGCCGATGGAGCCGCTGGCGGTGCTGCCCGTCTTCTTCCCGCTTGACGGCAAGCGCGCCGTGCTCGCCGGCGCGACCGAACGCGCCGTCTGGAAAGCCGAGCTCTTGAACGCCACCGGCGCCCGGCTCGATGTCTTCGCCGCCGAGCCCTGCGCCGAGATGCGGGCGCTGGTCGAGCGCTGCCCGCACCTGCGCCTCGTCGAGCGGGACTGGCGGCCGGACGACCTCGTCGGCGCCGCGATCGGCCTTGTCGACACGCAGGACGACGGCGAGGCCGGCCGCTTCCGCGATGCCGCGAGGGCCGCGAGCGTGCCGATGAACGCGATCGACCGGCCGGCCTTCTGCGACTTCCAGTTCGGCGCGATCGTCAATCGCTCGCCGCTCGTCATCGGCATCTCGACGGACGGTGCCGCGCCGGTGTTCGGCCAGGCGATCCGTGGTCGGCTCGAGACGCTGCTGCCACCGCGCATCAAGGCCTGGGCCGAGGCGGCCCGCGCCTGGCGTGCGCGGCTGCTGCCGCTGCACCTGTCGTTCCAGGCGCGGCGCGGCTTCTGGGAAGGGTTTTCGCGTCGCGCGCTGGAGTCAGAGAGCCACGAACCTTCCGACGCGGATTACGAGACTTTCCTCGCTGCGGCGAACGGGCAGGGCGCCGGCCCGCTCGACGGGCCTCCGGCTCCGGGCGGGCGCGGGCGGGTCACGCTCGTCGGCGCCGGGCCGGGCGATCCCGACCTCATCACGCTGAAGGCGCTGCGCGCTCTGCAGGACGCCGACGTCGTGCTCTACGACAATCTGGTCGCGCCGGCCGTGGTCGACATGGCGCGACGCGAGGCGCGCAAGATCGATGTCGGCAAGCGCGGCTATCGCCCCTCCTGCAAGCAGGACGAGATCACCGCGATGATGGTGGCGCTCGCCCGCAAGGGAAAGAGCGTGGTCCGCTTGAAGGGCGGCGACCCGATGATCTTCGGCCGCGCCACCGAGGAGATCGAGGGCTGCCTCGCGGCCGGGATCCCGGTCTCGGTCGTGCCGGGCGTCACCGCCGCGCTCGGCGCCGCGGCGGCCTTGCGGACCTCGCTGACCGAACGCAGCGTCGCGCGTCGGCTCCAGCTCATCACGGCGCATGCCAAGGATGGGCGGCTCCCCGAGGACATCGACTGGCGCGCGCTGTGCGATCCGCACGCGGCGACGATCGTCTACATGGGCGTGCGCACCATGCCGGCCCTGGTCGAGCGCCTGCTCGCGCACGGCATCGCGGCGGGCACGCCGGCGATCCTGGTCGAGCGCGCGACGCAGGCCGACGAGCGCCGGGTCGCCGGGACGATCGCCACGATGCCGGCGCTGGCGGCGGCAGCGCGGCCGACCGGGCCGTGCCTTCTGATGATCGGGCTCGCCTTCGCGCGCGCCGCGACCTTGGTGGCGCAAGAGGCGACGGCAGCGGAAATGGCGCCAGCGGGCGTCGAGTAAGGTCGCGGCACAAACGAAAAGGGCGCGGCCAGCGGCCACGCCCTTTTGAGATCGAACGGTTGGGACGTTCAGTAGCGCGCGACGATCGGGGCCGGCTGCAAGACGTTGAAGCGGTAGTTCACGAAGAAGCGGGCGACGTTGAAGGTATCGCGACCGCCGGTCGTGTTGAGGAACAGCGTGCCGGGGCCGATGCCGCGAGCCGGAACGTAGCTGAGGGTCGAGTTGAGCCCCTTGTTGAGATCGACGTAGAGATATTCCGCGCCGACCGAGATGTTGTTGGTCAGCGAATACTCGACGCCGCCGCCGACCGCGTAGCCGTCGGTGTGCGTGTTGTAGGCGAAGCCGCCGGTGCCGTAGACCATCAGACGGTCGAATGCGACGCCGAGACGGCCGCGGACCGTGCCGAAGAACTTGCTGTCCGGGTGCGTCGAGACGAGGTTGGTCTTGCCGAGGCCCGGTACGTTGACGAACGCATTGCCGACTGTCAGCGGCGAGTTCGGCGCGAAAGAGTAGGTCGGGTTGTTGTTGTTGCGCTCGTCGAGATATTGCGCGTCGGCGACAACGCCGATCACCAGGCCGCCGCCGCCGAAGCCCAAACCACCCAGGCCGCCGAATCCAGCCCCGCCGAGCTCGTAATTGTAGCCGATCTGGCCACCGCCGGTGAAGCCGACGTCGTTGTTGGGACCGTTGGTCGTCAAAGTGCCCGCGCTGCCGGTCGATCCGGCGATCGATCCCGGGGGGACGGCGAAGGTGGTGTTGCGCCGCGTGTCGAAATTGGCCCCGACGTTGCCGCCGGCGAAGAAGCCGGTCCAGGTGAACACGGGGATCGGCGGCGGCGCGAAGACCGGCGGCGCGCGACGCGAGGGAAGATCAGCCGCAAGCGCCATCGTGGAAGCGGCGGCGAGCATCGAGATCGTGATGGCCGGCAGGACGTAGGAGCGCATGGTGGCTTATCCGTGGGTTGGTTTGTGGCGAAGTCTACACAAGTTTGTCGCATTTGCTATTGCATTAATACAACAGCTTCGATCTTTGCCGCATGGACTCGAAATGACAATATTTCTTAAAAGTATGTGAACGCAGAAGGTAACCGCGAGCGAGCCGAAGCTCGATCGCGGCAGTCATTACAATAAATCTATTACTTGATGGTGCCGTTCATGCCATTCGGGAAGAACAGCCCGGGCGTGGCGGTTTTATTGCCGTAGACGATGTTCAGCACCTGCGCGGGGGTGCGCGCATACGCGATGGCGTCGCCGCCCTTCAGGTCGGTGTACTCGGTGGCGCGCGGCGCATCGACGGGGACCAGCGTGGGCTTGCCGGGCGTGCCGATGCCGATGTCGTCGACGCCGGGCTTGCCGTTGGCGAGCGTCGAGCGGAGGTTCGAGATCAGCGCCGTGTCCTGCACGACCGTCGAGCTCTCCATCGCGAACAGCGAGGTCCGGATGATGCCGGCGTGATAGGCCTCGACCGCCAGGATGCCGGCGGCGTAGTTCAGCGCCGTCTTGTCGTTCTGCAGGAAGCCGGCGGCGCCGTGGTAGGCGGTGACGCCGACATCCTCGAAGATGTACGAGGCGAGCAGGAAGCTCGTGTCGTTGGCATAGGCGTTGAACTTCGCGCCGTTGTTGATGCCGGCCGCCTTGGCGGCGGCGGCGAAGGCCGTGCCGATGTTGAGCGCCGGACGAACGACCGCGGCGGAGTCCAAGAACGCCCGGAGGATCTGGACGTGCTTCACTTCCTCGGTGGCGATCTCGAGCGCGTAGGCCTTGACGAGCGGGCTCTGGAACGGGACGGCCGCGCCGCCGCTGATCGCGCCACCGCCAGTCCCGATGACGGACGTCGGCACGTCGGTGCCGTAATAGGCGAAATGATAGAACGCCGACTCGAGATACTCGAGGTTCAGCGCGAAGTTCAGGACGTCGGCGGTGCTCACCGCGGCGGCGGCCGGCGTGGTGATGCCGGCGGCGACCCCGAACACCGCGGCGCCGACGGCGCCGACGCCGAGGTTCTCGATGAACGCCCGACGGCCCGCGGCCAGATCGAGCGTTTCGACCGCCTCCGCCATCTCGTCTGTCTTCATCACATGCTTGGTCATCTTGTGCCCCGTTCGGCCCAGCGCGTGGGCCTGTTGTTAGCCAAACGTCTCATCAGCGGCGCGATCTGTCGCGCTCGGCCGTTATCGGATGGTGCCGTTCATGCCGGAGGGGAAGAACAGGCCGGGCTGGGTTTGCGTGTTGCCATAAACGATGTTCAAGACCTGCGGCGTCGCCGAGCGGGCGTAGGCGATGGCGTCGCCGCCGGGAAGGTCGATGAACATGGTGGCGTTCGGCGCATCGACCGGCACCAGGGTCGGCGCGGCGAGCGAGCCGATCCCGAGGTCGTCGACGAGGGCCGCGCCGTTGTTGGCGAGCTTCGAGCGCAGCGCCGAGATCTGGTCGGTGATGCCCTGGATGGTCGCGCTCTGCTGCGCGAACAGCGAGGTGCGGATGATTCCCGCATGGTAGGCTTCCACCGCCAGGATGCCGGCGGCGTAGTTCAGGTAGGTGGGGTTCTGGATCAGGCCGGCGGCGCCGTGGTAGGCGGTGACGCCGACATCTTCGAAGATGTACGAGGCGATCAGGAAGTTGGTGTCGCTTGCGTAGGCATCGAAGGTGCCGGCGATGCCGGCGGCGGTCGCCGCCGTCTGGAAGGCCGTTCCGATGTTCAGCGCCGGGCGCTGCACCGCGGCGTTGCCGAGCACGGCGCGGAGCACCTCGACGTGGCGCAGCTCCTCGCCGGCGATCTCTTCCGCGTAGGCCTTGACGATCCTGCTCTTGAACGGGACCTTGGCGCCCGGCGAGACAATCGCGGCGCCGGCCTGGCCCGCGCCGCCGACCGTGTTGGCCGCCGGGATGTCCTTGCCGCTGTAGGCGTAGCTGTAGAACGTCGACTCGAGATACTCGAGATTGAGCGCGAAATTCAGCACGTCGTTGTCGGTGATCGCGGCCGCGGCTGGCGTCGCGACGCCGGCGGCGGCCCCGAATACGGCGGCACCGACGGCGCCGAAGCCGAGAGCTTTGATGAAGGCGCGACGGCCGGCGACCAGGTCGAGCGACTGAACGGCCTCCTCGACTTCGTCTGTCTTGATCACATCTCTGGTCATGAGTTGCTGCCCCACATGGTCCGACTGTCGGAACCGGTTTTCATGACACTTTCTTATTTGATCCGCCGTGCTTCGGACAATTCCCGGATCGCCGCTGTTACTGATTTAAGCAGGGGTGTTGCTTTGTTGTCGCCGCTCGCGGGAAAGAAGACGAAAAACAAAGGGGTAGCGCGTCGCGCAACGGCTGACTTGGCCAATTGGCCGCCATGATGCCCGCACAATGTTGCCGCATGCGGCATTCGCCTCGCACATCGATCGGATCACGATGACCACAGCCCAGGCCGGCAGCGACGACGCGGTGGGCGAGACCGCCGCGCACTACACTGATTCGCAGCCCTCCCTCGTCGAGCGCCCGCTTCGCACGCTGAAGTACGGCGACACCTTCGCGGTGCTCGATTCGAACGGCGACATCGGCTCGGTGCCCGAATCACCCGAAGGCCTGTTCATGCGCGACACGCGCTACCTCTCGCTCTTCGCGATGACCATCGAGGGGCGTCGCGCGCTGCTGCTCGGCTCGACGCTCGAGGACGACAATGTCTCGCTCACGGTCGATCTGACCAATCCCGAGTTGCGCGACGACGACCATGTGCGAATGGCGCCCGACATGATCGCGATCGACCGCACCAAGTTTCTATACAAGGGCGGCTGCTACGAGCGCGTCGGCTTCTGCAATTATGATTCGCGCCCGCGCACGTTCAAAGTCGCGTTTCGTTTTGGCGCCGACTTTCGCGACCTGTTCGAGGTGCGTGGCACCCGTCGCAAGGCGCGCGGCACCGCCAGCGCGCAGATCGTCGACGGAGCCACGGTGCAATTGCGCTACGACGGTCTCGACAAGATCGCCCGGTTCACGACGCTCGCCTTCGTGCCGAAGCCGCAGACACTCGAGACCGGGCTCGCCGAGTTCATGGTCACGCTGCGGCCGGGCGAGAAAAGCTCGATCCTCGCCGACATCGCCTGCGGCGAGGGCAAGGCGGCCAGGCCCGTCAACTTCCTGCGCGCCTATCGCCAGAACCGCCGCGGCCTGAAGGACATCACCAAGGGCATCGCGACGATCGAGGGCTCGAACGCGCTGTTCAACGAGGTCGCCTGCCGCGCCACCTCCGACATCTACATGCTGGTCTCGCGTACCGAGCATGGCCTCTACCCATTCGCCGGCATCCCGTGGTTCTCGACCGTGTTCGGGCGCGACGGGATCATCACCGCGATGATGATGCTGTGGGTCGATCCCAAGATCGCCGAGGGCGTGCTGCGCTACCTCGCCGCCACGCAGGCCAAGACCATCGATCCCGAGGCCGACGCCCAGCCTGGCAAGATCCTGCACGAGACCCGGCATGGCGAGATGGCCAACCTGAAGGAAGTGCCGTTCGGTCATTATTACGGGACCGTCGACGCGACGCCGCTCTTCGTCATGCTGGCCGGCATGTACTACGAGCGGACGGGCGACCTCCAAACCATCGAGGCGATCTGGCCCAACATCGAGGCGGCGCTCGCCTGGTGCGACACCTACGGCGATCGCGATCACGACGGCTTCGTCGAATATTTCCGCGAGACCGAATCTGGCCTCGCCAACCAGGGCTGGAAGGATTCGCAGGATTCGATCTTCCACGCCGACGGCACCGACGCCAAGGGACCGATCGCGCTTTGCGAGGTGCAGGGCTACCTGTTCGCCGCAAAGGAGGGCGCCGCGACGCTCGCCCTGAAGCTCGGCCACACCGAGCGCGCCACCGACCTCATCGACGAGGCGGCGGCGCTCAAGATGCGCTTTCACGAGGCGTTCTGGTGCGAGGAGATCGGCACCTACGCGCTCGCCCTCGACGGCGAGAAGAAGCCCTGCGCGGTGCGCTCGTCGAACGCCGGACACACGCTCTTCACCGGCATCGCCGACCCCGCGGTGGCCGGGCGCGTCGCCGACGCCTTGATGAGCCCCGCCGCGTTCTCCGGCTGGGGCATTCGCACGATCCCGATCGGCGAGATCCGCTACAATCCGATGTCCTACCACAACGGCTCGATCTGGCCACACGACAACGCGCTGATCGTGATGGGTTTTGGCCGCTACGGTTTGAAGGACCAGGCGGCGCACGTGTTCCATGGCCTCTTCGATGCCGCGTCCTACCAGGAGCTGCGTCGGCTGCCGGAGTTGTTCTGCGGCTTCGTGCGACGGCCGCGGCGCGGCCCGACGGCGTACCCGGTCGCCTGCGCGCCGCAGGCCTGGGCCTCCGCGACGCCGTTCGCGCTGCTCGCGAGTTGCCTCGGGCTGAAGCTCGACCACGCGCGAAACGAGATCTCGTTCATCGACCCGCGCATGCCCGGATTTCTCGACGAGCTGGTCATCCGCGGGCTCCGGCTCGGCGACAGCTCGATCGACGTACGCTTGAAGCGCGACGACGACAGCCACGACATCACGGTCAGCGTACTCGCCCGCGACGGCGACGCGCGGATCGTTCAGGTGAAGTAGCGCCGTGACGGACGAGACGCCATCGCCGGAGCTACCGCCGCTGATCGCGCCGCCGCGTCGACTGGCGATCCGGCCGAGCCTCAACTTCATGCTGCTGCTGCTGCTCTTCACCGGCGTCGGGGCGGCGCTGTGGCACGGCTGGGCCGGCGGCAAGCTCGTCGTGCTCGTTTTCGTCGTCGCGGGCTGGATCGTCAGCCTCTGCCTGCACGAGTTCGCCCACGCGGTGACGGCCTACGCGGGCGGCGACGCCCGGATCGCCGAGACCGGCTACCTCACGCTCGATCCGCTGAAGTACACCGACCCGCTGCTGTCGCTGGTCCTGCCCGTCGTCTACATCTTTCTCGGCGGCTTCGGCCTGCCGGGCGGCGCGGTCTACATCCGCACGGGCAGCCTGCGCGGGCGCGGCTGGATCTCGGCCGTCGCCGCGGCGGGGCCGTTCGCCAACCTCGTGTGTCTCGTCGTGTTGGCGGCGCTGCTCAACGTCGTGCCGCGCGGCGACGATATCACCGATCTGCAGGCCGGTCTTGGCGTGCTCGCCTTCTTTCAGGCGACGGCGGTGGCGCTGAACCTGCTGCCGTTCCCCGGCCTCGACGGATTCGGCGTCATCCGCCCGTTTCTGCCGGCGCACATCGCCGCGATCACCGCGCAGGTCGGCACGGCGGCCTTCGTGATCCTGGTGCTGCTGCTCTGGTACACCGCTCTCGGGCGCTACGTCTTCGTGCTCGGCCTCGACCTCACCCGAGCCGCCGGCATCGCCACCGGCCCGATCGCGCGTGGTTTCGCGATGATCCGGCTGACCTGAGGCGGTCTCAGGCGAGTTCGATGACGGCCTCGATCCGATCGACCGCCGCGAGAATCAGGGTGCCGTCGCGGCGCAGCAGCCCGCTGCGCTCGAGGATCGCGACATCCTCGTGCACCCGCCGATACTGCCGCCCGGCCGCGCGGGCCGAGGTTCACCAGCTGCTCGACGACGGCCAGCTCGATCTGGCGATCGGCTGCTACGAGGCTGGCGTCAGCCGCCATCGCGGCATGCCGCTGTTCGCGCAGGCGCTGGCCTGCTGCCACAATCCGGCGCTGATCGAGCTGGCGACACCCATCGACGTCGCCACCTATGTCGCAACCCCGCACGCGCTGGTCACGCTGAAGGACGATCTGCAAGGCTGCCCGGCCGAGGCCCCGGCGCCGCTCGGCGTGACGCTCGAGGTCGTGATGGCGGCGTCCGACTTCCTGCCGGTGCTGGCCGCCGCCGCCAAGGCGCCGCTGCTCGCCACCGTGCCGGCCCGCTTGGCGCATCGCTGGGCACCGCGCTTCGGCCTCGCGGTCGGCCCGGTGCCGCTCGACCTGCGCGTGCCCGATGTCGCGATGGTGTGGTCCGCGCGGCTCGACAACGATCCCGCCGCCGACTGGCTTCGTGGCGAGGTGCGCGCGGTGCTGGACGCGCACATGGCGTGAAATGGCCGCTACCCGATGACCCTCATCTTCGCGTGTCGGCTGCATCCGACTTTGGTCGCCCGACTTTTTTCCATTTTTACACGTGTCGTCGCCGCGGCCTAAGCTCGGCGGATTACGCCGCTCTCATCGAGGTCGCCAATGGCTTTCACGACACATCGTCCACGCCAGCCTGGCGCCTCGCTCGCGCAGAACAACCCGCCGCGCATCATCGCCATCGAGCACATCCCCGAGCAGTTCAAGCCGCGCGCGCCGTCGCCGTACCGCATGGATCTCTCGGCGATCCTCACCGCCGAGGAGATCGCCGACATCGAGACGACGGGACGCATGTCGATCCATTGCGTCGGCGACACCGGCGGCGTGAAGCGGCCGGAGTCGCAGCACCTCGTCGCCAACGGGATGGAGCGCTCGGCCAAGACTCCATCGACGACGCCGGTGCGGTTTTGCTACCACCTCGGCGATGTCGTCTATTACACGGGCGAGGTGCCGGACTACTGGGATCAGTTCTACGAGCCCTACGAGCATTATCCGCTCAACATCCTCGCCATCCCCGGCAATCACGACGGCGAGTTGCTGACGAAACAGTCGATCACGCTGCAAGGCTTCTACGAGACCTTCCTCGCCGTGAAGCCCGGCACCTACACGCTCGAATCGCGCGACAGCGGCCGCACGGCGATGCAGCAGCCCTACTTCCACTGGACTCTAACGACGCCGGTGGCGACCTTCATCGGGCTCTACACCAACGTGCCCGAGCACGGCTGGATCGATGACGCCCAACGCGCCTGGTTCCACGCCGAGATGGCGGCCGCCGATGAGACAAAGGCGCTGATCGTCGCCTGCCACCATCCGATCTACTCGTTTGACGACCATCATTCCGGCAGCGCCACCATGGCGAAGGAGCTGCAGGACGCGATCAACATTTCGAAACGCGTGCCGAACATGGTGCTCTCCGCCCACGTGCACGATTACCAGCGCATCGAGCTGCGGTCCGCCTCCCGCACGATTCCCTTCTTCGTCATCGGCAACGGTGGCTACTGGAACCTGCACCACCTCGCCGCCGCGCCTGGCTACCAGGACCCGGATACGGAGGCCAAGCTGATGGCCGGCGTCGACTCCCACCACGGCTTCATGACGTTCGAGATCGGCCGCAAGGTCATCAACGGCAACTTCACCACCGTGCCGCGACCGCAGGAATCCTGGACCGACCCCAAGGCCTTCAACATGGCGTTCGACGTGTTCAGCTATCCCGCGACCCCGGCCTTCCTGGCGGAGGGCGAGACGATCACCTTGGTGCCGACGACGGGCGCGCACGTGCCGCCGCACCATGGCCACCCCGCGCCCGCGCCAGCCGGGCCAGTACATCGTCCCAGGCGCGGCGCGCGGCACGCGGCCTAGCCGCGGGTGCTGTTCCACCGGCCACCGTTGTTCAGTGCTTGAGCGCGAAGGCGACGAGGTCCTTCAGCTTGTAGGAGGGGCCGGACGGCGGCGCCCAGACCGGGTGGTGCAGGATCGAGGTCTTGTCGGCGAAGGCGAGGCCGAGCAGCACCTCGGCCACGATACGGCCGCCGACGGGCCCGAGCTGCGGCGTGGTCACCACGATCTTCTCCTTGACCGGCAGGGTCACCTTGACCTGGTTCTTCATCGCCTCGGCCAGCACGTAGGTCCAAAGCGGACAGTTGTTCTTGAACACCGGGCTGACGCTGTCGATCGACGGCAGCGGCGCGCCCGGCTTGTCGACGCCCATGCCGAGCAGGATGTCCTTATCGGCCAGCGGGTTCAGGCCCATGCGGTGCGCCACCTCCTGCGCGGAGGGAAGCCCCAGCCGCCACCCGCGCAACAGGTTGCGGGTGCCGAGCGAGGGCGGCGGATCGCCGGCGATCGTCGCCGGCAGGTGCGCCAGCGGGTTCACCAACGCGGTGTCGATCCGGTAGGCGAATTGCAGACGCCTGCTCTGCGCCGTCGCGTCGCCATCGTAGGCGCGGGTGTCGATGTCGATGAAGCGGCCCCAGTCGATGCCCCAGCCCGGCAACATGGCCTTGAAGCCGGTCAGGCCGACCTGGCCGGCCTTGTCGGGGAAGATCGCCTGGAGGATCTTGTCGTTGAGCTGGTAGCCGGGTCGCACCATGGAATGGCCGAGCCGGTAGGCGGCGACGGAAAACTCGACCGGCATGAAGGCCGGCTTCTGCGGCTTGAAATACTTGATCTTGGCCTCGTCGTAGGCCCCATTCGTCTTCAGCTCGTCGAGCACCGTGGCGTGGACGAGCCGCGGCAGGAAATCGTGCAGCACCACCCATTGGTAGTGCATGCGGACCTGATGCTGCACCGCCTCGAAAGGCAGCGTCTTGTTCTCCTTCACCATCCCGTTGTGGAACCGCTGAAACAGGCCCTGCAGCTGCGAGACGATGCTGTTTTCGTCGTTGCGCGGGTCGCCGATCAGGGCGCGACGCACCGGCGCGTTGTTGCGTGGCAGATCGTGCGCCCCCGCGTTGCCGCCGGCGAGCGGATCGCCCAGCAGCAGGTTCATGCCATCGCCGGCATAGAGGTAGGGCTGGTCGTCCGGACCGCGGCCGTAGAGATTGTCGAGGTCGAACGACGGCGTGCGGAAATCGACCAGGGCATCGGGATCGCCCTGCCGCTGCAGGCTGCTCGCCGGATCGAACGTCAGGTCGTGATCCACGAACTGGCCGAAATAGGTGTAGAGCGCCGGAATGCCGCTCTCCTCGTCGTCCTTGCCGACCTTCGGGTCGGCCGGATCGGGCGCGGTCGACATGGCGGCGCCGAGCTTGGCGAGGTTCGTCTCGTTGTCGGCATCGGTCGCCCCGAAGGTCGCGGGATGCAGATGCGGGAACATGCGGCCGAAGCTGCCGGAAAACCCGTCGGTGCGCGGCGTGCGGGCCAGACCCCGCAACGGCACGCCGCCATGTGATGTCGCCATCGAAACCTCCCCTGATAAAGCAACCTGTTCGTATTGTGACGTGAGTTGAAGATAAGGACTGTCTCGGATCAATGATACAAAAGTATATTTGGCATTAGACTTTGTGCGAAGTCGCGCTTTGCTTGGAGATGGGACGTCCGGCCGGCGCCAGACGCGCCGCGGCGCTGTCATGGGAGTTCCGGAGCGCGCGCGCTTCCCACGGCGCCACCCCCCTGATAAGCCGCGCCATGGGCACCCGCGCAATCGACAACATCCGCAACTTCTCCATCGTCGCGCACATCGACCACGGCAAGTCGACGCTGGCCGACCGGCTGATCCAGCAGACGGGCACCGTGGCGCTGCGCGACATGAGCGAGCAGATGCTCGATTCGATGGACATCGAGCGCGAGCGCGGCATCACCATCAAGGCGCAGACGGTGCGGCTCGAATACCCCGCCCTCGACGGCAAGACGTACATTCTGAACCTGATGGACACGCCCGGTCACGTCGACTTCGGCTACGAGGTATCGCGCTCGCTCGCCGCCTGCGAGGGGTCGCTGCTCGTGGTGGATGCGTCGCAGGGCGTGGAGGCGCAGACGCTCGCCAACGTCTACGCGGCGATCGAGGCGAGCCACGAGATCGTCCCCGTCCTCAACAAGATCGACCTGCCGGCCGCCGAGCCCGACCGCGTCAAGCAGCAGATCGAGGACGTGATCGGCATCGATGCCTCGCAGGCCGTGCCGATCTCCGCCAAGACGGGCCTTGGCATCGACCTCGTGCTGGAGGCGATCGTCACCCGCCTGCCGCCGCCCAAGGGCGACATCGACGCGCCGCTGAAGGCGCTGCTGGTCGACAGCTGGTATGACGCCTACCTCGGCGTGGTCGTGCTGGTGCGCATCATCGACGGCACGCTGCGCAAGGGCCAGAAGATCCTGATGATGGGCACGGACGCCCATTACGACGTCGACCGGATCGGCGTGTTCACGCCGAAGATGAAAGACGCCATCGTCCTCGGGCCGGGCGAGATGGGCTTCATCACCGCGCAGATCAAGCAGGTGGCCGACACCCGCGTCGGCGACACGATCACCGACGAGCGCAAGCCCTGCGATGCCGCGCTGCCCGGCTTCAAGCCGGCGCAGCCGGTGGTGTTCTGCGGGCTGTTTCCCGTGGACGCGGCCGAGTTCGACGACCTGCGCGCCGCGATGGGCCGGCTGCGGCTCAACGACGCCAGCTTCTCGTTCGAGATGGAGTCCTCCGCCGCGCTCGGCTTCGGCTTCCGCTGCGGCTTTCTCGGCCTGCTGCACCTCGAGATCATCCAGGAGCGGCTCGAGCGCGAGTTCAACCTCGATCTCATCGCCACCGCGCCGAGCGTCGTCTACGAGATGGCGCTGCGCGACGGCACGCAGGTCATTTTGCACAACCCCGCCGACATGCCCGACCCGACGCAGATCCTGGAGATCCAGGAGCCGTGGATCCGCGCCACGATCCTGACGCCGGACGACTACCTCGGCTCGGTCCTAAAGCTGTGCCAGGAGCGGCGCGGCGTGCAGGTCGACCTGAACTACGTCGGCTCGCGCGCGATGGCCGTCTACGACCTGCCGCTGAACGAGGTGGTGTTCGACTTCTACGACCGCCTGAAGTCGATCTCGAAGGGGTATGCCTCGTTCGACTACGCGATCACCGACTACAAGGCCGGCGACCTCGTGCGCATGAACATCCTGGTCAACGCCGAGCCCGTCGACGCGCTCTCCATGCTGGTGCACCGCGATCGCGCCGAGGGCCGCGGCCGGGCGATGGTGGAGAAGCTGAAGGACCTGATCCCCCAGCACATGTTCGTCATCCCGATCCAGGCCGCCATCGGCGGCAAGATCATCGCGCGCGAGACCGTGCGCGCGATGCGCAAGGACGTGACGGCGAAGTGCTATGGGGGCGACGTCTCCCGCAAGCGCAAGCTGCTGGAGAAGCAGAAGGCCGGCAAGAAGAAGATGCGGCAGTTCGGCAAGGTCGAGATCCCGCAGGAGGCGTTCATCGCGGCGTTGAAGATGGATGGGTGAGAACATCTCCTCTATGGATAATTAGGTGGCTTTATCTCTGGGTATTTTGAAAATATCGGCTTCAATATATCAAGATATGCGATGCCGAGGGTCTGAGCCAACAGGGATTGTATTTCTTTGTGATCTGGCGACTTGCCCCGTTCAAAATCGCGAAGAAAATCGAGTTGTTCATCGGACTGCCGGATAAGCAGTCCCGCGAGAGCTTTTGCCGTGCTTTCTTGCATGATCATGCTACTCCCAGGCACCCGTGACGATCCATGCACGCGTTCATCGCGTTCCAAAATTGGAAGCCGAAGTCGCTGGTTTGGAGTGTCGATGTAGCTTCCACAATACAAAGTTGTTTGACGATCTTGCAGTAAGCAACGCTAACAGCAGTCTTGGGGTCCTCGGACCGCTTGGATTCGCTGCCGATCCAACGGCCATTCTTATCGCGCTGTTCATTTGGATCGAAACTTCGAAAGACCCATTTTTGCGAATATGCGGAAAGGCCCGAGCATCGTTGCGGCCATTGCGCAATTCTGATCGCCGCATCCGCGTAATCTCCTCGTTCGATGGCGTGTAGGACCTTTTCAAGCGGCCCTATCGTTTGTGCTTTCGAAGCGACTTGATCTTCGTGCGTCTCGCTCATGCGCGCTCTCCTTATTCGCTACTAATAGTACGAGCCGTACGCGCCCGCAAAAGTAGCCATCGGACAAAACCGTCTCGCAAGTCTGTCTGATTCGATGCGGTGCCCGACTTGGGAACAGTTAAGAATCCCGGCTTCCGCACATGTCGTCATCCCGGTCCAAGCCACTGTGGGCGGCAAGATCATCGCCATGGAGCCGGATCGGGCGACGCGCAAGCACGTGACGGCGAAATGCGATGGGGCGACGTTTCGTGCAAACGCAAGCTGCTTGAGAAGCAGAGGCGGGCAAGAGGAAGATGCGGCAGTTCGGCAAGGTCGAGATCCCGCAGGAGGCGTTCATCGCGGCGTTGAAGATGGATGGGTAAGCTTACTTAAGGCCAAATAAAGACTTGAGAGAATCCGTAATAAAAGTCCCTTCAACGCTTTCTAAAAATTTGATGAGCGAAGTCGCGGCAGTAAGAGCCAATGCTCCTACTGCCGCGCCTGCAAAACGCGCAGTAAGGGTAGATAATGGCTCGAAAGCGTTTCGTCTGAGGTAGGCTATGGAGGTGTTAATGTCCTTTTCAACTTCGAGGAAGTTTGTTTAAGCGTGTCAAGTACATAGGCCCTCTCTTCAGGCAAGTGAGCCGCGTAACCGTTGTCGCCTTCGACCTGATCAATTGTTTGATCAATCCTGGAGATGGCGTCTAACAACTCTGAACTTTGGCGGTCTAAAGGCAGCGGGGTCCATTCTCTGTCTGGATCCGAGTAGTCTTCATCGACAATCCCAAATTCATCATAGAGTTCGTTTAGTCTATCAAGCGCAGACAATAGCCAAACGAAGCCTTCTTTACCAAGTCTAATATAATTTCCAAAAGATCCCGGCTCGGATTTAGCTAATACTTCCCACGCCCTGTCGAAGTCAGGAGATTTGACGATTATTTGAGGTCCGAAATCGTCCTCGATTGTTTCGATTAATCCATAATCAATCAGCCGCTTCAAGCTGATCTGAAGTAACCCATTGTCTCGAAGCCGAAATATGCTTTTTTCGTCGAACTCGTCTCTGTATCTGTACTCTCCTATAATTTTATTTTTCGAAGCCGAATCATTATCCAGAAAGAAGAGAGCGATCGCTAAAGTGTAATAGCTTGGAGAAGTCTGGATAAATCTGGACCTATCCACCTGTCGCCCCCTCTGCAAGAATTGTAATCAGATGCTTACTGGCACACCACGAACCCGCTCATCGCCTGCTCCACGTCGGTGATGGCGCTCTTTACAGCAAAGCTGATGGTCGGAGGCAGGTTGCCGGCGGCCATCGTCACCGTAATCGCGTCGAGCTTGGCCGACACGATGCCTCTGAATTTGCCCGAGCCGTCGAGCGGCGGGCCGCCGGCATTGCCGGCCTGCGCGGCGCGATCCTTTTCCTGTCTGCGAGGGGAAAAGGTGGCCCGACGAAGTCGGGCCGGGAGAGGGCGGTGCAGGCACGGCCCCGGCGTTACCATCTTCACCCGACCTCCCTCATCCGACCTCGCTTCGCGAGGCCACCTTCTCCCGCGGGCGGGAGAAGGAGCGTGCGTAGCCTACAACGCAACTCATGCTGGCATTTCTGTCAATGATGGCCTGTGGAAGACCTCGGGACCGCCTCGTGGTTCGAGTCCGCGCCTGCGGCGCCCTCACCATGAGGCTACTGGGAGCGTCGAGCCAGCCCCGGCCACGGATGCCCTTGCCGCCTTTCGTGATGATTCCAGTAGCCTCATGGTGAGGGCCGGCGGAGCCGGTGTCTCGAACCACGAGGCGGTCCACGGATGTCGCCACCTGGAGCCCTCGGGGTTCGAGACGCGCCTACGGCGCTCCCCGCCATGAGGGGTTGGGACAGCGGGTCGCCGTGAAACCGAGCCTCTTGCCGCCTGCCGATGCGATCCAATAGCCTCATGGTGAGGAGCGCCAGAGGCGCGTCTCGAACCACGAGGTGGTCCATGCGACTCGCCTCCTGGGACCTCCTGGTTCGAGACGCGCCTGAAGGCGCTCCCCGCCATGAGGGGATTGAAGGGCGGTCCACGATGGACGGCGCGTCGCTGTACATCCTGCGTTGCGCCGACGGCAAGCTTTACACCGGGCTGACGCGGCGCGGGGTCGACGAGCGGGTGAGCGAACACCAGCAGGGGATGTCAGCCTTCACCAAGCGGCGGCGGCCGGTGACGCTGATCTTCTCCGAGCGGTATCTGGCGATCACCGATGCCATCGACGCCGAGCGGCGGATCAAGGGATGGACGCGGGCGAAGAAGCTCGCGTACGTGGCCGGCGACTTCGAGCGGCTGTCGGAGCTGGCGCGGCGGGGCGGTGGTGCGGGAGCGGGGGGAAGGTCAGCTTGGTGAGGCGCTGCGGGGCGTCGTTTGAACCAAGAGGCGATGAAGCGCCTCGCCTTCTGGAGCCCTCGTGGTTCGAGACGCGCCTGCGGCGCTCCTCACCATGAGGGGGTTGGGGCGTTTAGTATGGGCTCAAGCTTTCGTTGCGCCTGACCTCTCGCCACCTTCTCCCGCGGGCGGGAGAAGGAGAAGCCGGGCTTGCAATCTCAAACTGATAGGGTATAATTACCGATGCGGCTGGCGACTTGGTTCGACAGGCGCTTGACGCGGCGACTGACGCATCGCTGCCAACAAGCTCTACGTTAACTTGTTGATATAGTTGAACCTTAAATTTAAAGCCCCTGACGCATGACGCATCCTGACGCAAAACCGCCATTCGACATGCGCTGAAAATCTTGATGCAATTCTAATCCGCCCCCCGCCACTTGCGCCCCGTGAACGACGACCTATTTCCTACCGATCGGTATCATACCGAGGAGTGGGACAGCATGGGCAAGCTCGACAACAAGGTGGCGGTGGTCACGGGAGCGTCGAAGGGGATCGGCGCGGGGATCGCGCTGCGGCTGGCGGCGGATGGCGCCAAGGTGGTGGTCAATTATTCGCGCAGCGCCGAGCCGGCGGAGAAGCTGGTCGCCGAGATCAAGGGCGCGGGCGGCACGGCGGTCGCGGTGCAGGCCGACATGTCGAAGCCAGCCGACATCACGCGGCTGTTCGCCGAGACGAAGGACAGGTTCGGGCCCGTCGACATCCTGGTCAACAACGCCGGCGTCTACGCGATGGGCGCGCTGACCGAGATCACGCCGGACTCGATCGACTGGCACTACGACTTGAACGTCAAGGGCCTGATCCTGGCGACGCAGGCGGCGGCCCGCACGATGCCCGCGGGCGGCGTGGTGGTGAACATCTCGTCGGGCGCGGGCAAGACGCCGATGCCGGGGATGGCGGTCTATGCCTCGACCAAGGGCGCCGTCGACGTGCTGACGCGCGGCCTCGCGCTCGAGCTGGGGCCGCGCAAGATCCGCGTCGTCGGCATCGCGCCGGGCATGACGACCACCGAGGGCAACGCCGACTTCCGCGCGGACAAGGCGATGATCGACTTCGTGATCTCGCGCACGCCGCTCGGCCGGGTCGGCGTCCCCGCCGACATCGCCGACGCGGTCTCGTTCGTCGTGTCGGACGAGGGCCGCTGGATCACCGGCGAGACGCTGCAGGTCGGCGGCGGGCTCACGCTGTAAGGAGCGCCGGCTAGTAGAACGGGCCGAAGACGGCCGGGTACGCGTAGGGGGTGCGGTAGCGGTAGATCGTGTGCACCTCCGCCTCCGCCTCGACCGGGTTGAAGCGCGGGATGTGATAGAGGCGCTGGCGGTGGACAACGCGGGTGCGCCAGGAATGCGAATGCCGCGCGGCCCGCGCCGGTGCCGTCGCGGCGACGGTGAGGACGATCGCGGCGAGGCAGAGGGCAGGGCGCATGATGGGCTCCAGGCGAGTCGCGCCGGAAGGGCAACCCATCCTGCGGTCTCTGTCAATCCGCGCTCGTGGCGGTTCGGCCTACTGCGCGCTCAGCGCCTGCAGCGTGTTGCGGCAGGTGTAGGGGTCGATCTGCCCCTCCTTGCAGAGCTCGGCGATGTGCGCGCGGTAGTCGGCCATGCCGGGAATCGCGGTATCCGGCACCGGGACGGCCGGCAGCCCGGCGAACGAGGCGTCCGGCGCGGCCGTGGCGGGTGCCGCCTCGGCGGTGGTCGGCTGGCTGGCGGTGAACGCGTTGAACACGGCGCGGCAATGCGGCGAGAGCTGCTTGATGTGCGCCTTCATGCAGACCGTCGTCTTCGGGATGTCGGGGATCGTGTCCTGGCAGAGCCGCACGGCGTCCGGCGCGCAGGCCTCGCGCTGCTCGTCGGTGCCCTGGGCGAGCACGAGCGCCGGCGCGGCGGCGAGAAGGACGGCGGCGAGCGTCGCGCGTAGGCCGAGGGACGGAAGTGACATCATGGGCGGTCTCCAGGTGCTGATGGGAGCGTGATGCCACGCCTCTTGGCGTGCATCCGTGGCGGCAAGATGATCGCCGCCGGCTGCGCGGCCGCGTCGGGGGTGCTATCAGGGTGGCTTGCACGCCCCTCGAGACCCGCCTTGTCCCGCACCGCGCTCTACACCGGCTCGTTCGATCCGATCACCAACGGCCATGCGGCGATCCTCGCCGCGGGCGCGAGGTTTTGCGACCGCATCGTCGTGGCGATCGGCGTCCACCCCGGCAAGGCGCCGATGTTCTCGGTGGAGGAGCGCCGCGCGCTGATCGACGCGAGCTGCGCGGCGGAAGTCCAGGACACTGGGTGCACGCTCGAGGTGGCCACCTTCGACGGGCTGGCGGTCGAGGCGGCGACGGCGCATGGCGCGACCCTGATCCTGCGAGGCCTGCGCGATGGCACCGACCTCGACTACGAGATGCAGATGGCCGGCATGAACGCGGCGATGGCGCCGGGCATCCAGACGATCTTCCTTCCGGCCGAGCCGGGCGTCCGTCACATTACCGCGACATTGGTCCGTCAGATCGCGCGCATGGGCGGCGACGTCGCGCCCTTCGTGCCCGCGCCCGTCGCCGCCGCGCTCGCCCAGAAACGTGCCGCCGGCCCAGGCGGTTGAGAGGATCTCGATGCTGTTTGATCGTCGCGCCCTAATCGGCGCCTGCGCCGCCCTCGCGCTCGCGGGGTCATTCGCCACCGCCGCGCCCGAGCCCGACCCGGCCAACCAGGTGATCCTGACGACCAAGGACGGCAAGGTGGTGATCCAGCTGCGGCCCGATCTCGCGCCGAAATCGGTCGCGCAGCTCGAGACGCTGACCAAGCAGGGCTTTTACGATGGCCTGAAATTCCATCGCGTGATCGACGGATTCATGGCGCAGACGGGCGATCCGAACGGCGATGGCTCGGGCGGCTCGAAGCTGCCCGACGTGCCGGGCGAATTCACCGCGACCCCGTTCGAACGCGGCACGGTCGGCATGGCGCGCGCGCAGGACCCGAACTCCGGCAACTCGCAGTTCTTCATCTGCTTCGCGCCGGCCTCGTTCCTGAACAACCAGTACACGGTGGTCGGCGAGGTGGTCTCCGGCATGGCCAATGTCGACAAGATCAAGCGCGGCGAGCCCGACAGCGGCACCGTCGACAAGCCCGACAAGATCATCTCGATGAAGATGGCCCAGTAGAGCCGCGGTTTCCGCCCCGGGCGGGCGCTCGGGTTTACCCCGCGCGCCCGAGCCTATATGGCGGGCCGCACGCGACAACCGCCGAACCAGGAGCACCCCATGGCCGAGCCCGGCAACACCCTCACCCTCGAGACGACGAAGGGCCCGGTCGTGATCGAGATGCGCCCCGATCTCGCGCCCGGCCATGTCGAGCACATCAAGAAGCTCGTCGGCGAGAAGTTTTACGACGGCATCGTCTTCCATCGCGTGATCGACGGCTTCATGGCGCAGACGGGCTGCCCGAACGGCACCGGCACCGGCGGCTCGAAATACGCGAACCTGAAGCAGGAGTTCAACGCCGAGCCGCACGTGCGCGGCACCTGCTCGATGGCGCGCGCGCAGAGCCCGGATTCGGCGAACTCGCAGTTCTTTATCTGCTTCGGCGAGTCCAGCTTCCTGAACAAGCAGTACACGGTGTGGGGGAAGGTCGTGTCCGGCATGGAGAACGTCGACAAGATCAAGCGCGGCGAGCCCGTGCGCGACCCCGACAAGATCGTCTCCGCGACGATGAGCTGAGGCGGCGCAGTTCCGGCGCCGCTTTCGGCTGCAGGTTGGGAGGGCGGCGCGGGACGATTTACATTGCTACGTCGAACGCGTTCTTTCCATCGCGGGCAGCAGCCATCTCCTGCTCTGCTCGCGTCAACCAAAGATCAGCCGCAACACGATCCATCGCGACACCTATCCCATAGTAAAGCATTCGACCGACTTCGGTCATCGCTTCGGGATCACCACTATCCGCCGCCTCTCGGAACAGGCCGAATGACCGTTGCTTGTCTTTTGGTACACCGCGTCCTTGCTCATACAGCACCGCGAGATCGAAGACTGCGTCGCGTACCTTGTGATCAGCCGCGACTGTCAAGAGTTCTGCGCCCTTCTTGAGGCTCTTTCTCACGTGGGTCCCGTGCAGATACCAAGTGGCCAGCGCGTAAAATGCCCGCGGCTCGCCTGCGGCGATGGCGTTCTCCAAAAGCCGGCGAACTGCTTCGAAGTCAGGATCCCGCCGCCGCATGAGGCGGAGAGCGGAGTCATAGATGGTCGTCGCCGTTGTCACGTGATCACTCGTCTCGAGGCCACGATCCCTTCAGACCGATCGGCCGCTTCCGCGGAGGACGCCGACCGGGGTACGCCCGTTCCCCGCCGGCATCTTTGATACGTCGCGAATCGCCCTCCTCATGCTTTTCGCGTGAGGACGGGCGCTTCCGCTTCTTATGCTCCGCCATCGAGGATTTGTCCAAAATCTCTCAGGAGCTTAGCGCCGTTTTCTCGGAATTGAGAGCGCGCGAAGGCTCTCGCAGGATCATTGCGCAAGATCCTGCTCATCCTTTATTTGAACGGAATGCACGTCGACCTCTTCGACTTCACTTTGCCGCCAGACCGTATCGCGCTGCGCCCGAGCAAGCCGCGAGAGGCCGCGCGGCTTATCGTCGTCGCTCCCGACGTGCCCCTTGTCGATCGCACGATCGCCGATTTTCCAAACCTGCTCCGCCCCGGCGACGTTCTTGTCGTCAACGACACACGGGTGATCCCGGCGCGGCT
The DNA here is from genome assembly GCA_965214415.1 of uncultured Lichenihabitans sp. Taxonomy (GTDB): domain Bacteria; phylum Pseudomonadota; class Alphaproteobacteria; order Rhizobiales; family Beijerinckiaceae; genus RH-AL1. The sequence goes on along the minus strand of CBDCBQ010000003.1, from coordinate 1,938,175 downwards.
CGCCGGCGTGCGGCGCCGCGCGGACAGCGAAGCGCGCATCGAGGCGACGCTGATCAAGCGGACGGCGCCAGACACCTGGCGCGCGTTCCTCAAGCCGGCGAAGCGGGTCGCCGTCGGCGAAACCATCGCCTTCGGCCGCGAGGACGACAGGCTCGACGCGGTATGCCTCGAACACGTCGGCGAGGGTGAGGTGGCGCTACGCTTCTCCCGCGCCGGCGCCGATCTCGACGCGGCGCTGGAGCGCCACGGCGCGATGCCGCTGCCGCCCTATATTGCCGGCAAGCGCGCGATCGACGCGCGCGATGAGGCGGACTACCAAACCATATTCGCGCGCGCCCCCGGAGCGGTCGCGGCGCCGACGGCGAGCCTGCACTTCACGCCGGACCTGCTGGCGGCGATCGAGGCGCGCGGCGTCGAGATCGCCCGCGTGACGCTGCACGTCGGCGCCGGTACGTTCCTGCCCGTGAAGGCAGAGACCATCGCCGACCATCGCATGCACGCCGAATGGGGCGAGATCGACACGGCCACGGCCACGGCGCTGAACCGCGCACGCGAAAAAGGCGACCGCATCGTCGCCGCCGGCACGACAAGCCTGCGCCTTCTCGAGTCGGCGGCTCGCGACGACGGCACGCTCGCGTCGTTCGCTGGCGAGACGTCGCTCTTCATCTCGCCCGGCTATCGCTTCCGCGCCGTCGATTGTCTGCTTACCAACTTCCATCTGCCGCGCTCGACACTGTTCATGCTGGTGGCGGCCTTCGCCGGTCTTGATCGAATGCAGGCGGCCTACGCCCACGCGATCAACGAGGGATATCGCTTTTATTCCTACGGCGACGCCTGCTTCCTCGAGCGGGCATCCACGTGACCGGCGTCTCGTTCACGATCTCCTCGCGCGACGGCACGGCGCGGCGCGGCGCGATCATCACGTCGCGCGGCACAATCCAGACGCCGGCGTTCATGCCCGTCGGTACGGCGGCGACCGTCAAGGCGATGCACCCGCACGAGGTGCGCGCCGCTGGCGCCGACGTCCTGCTCGGGAACGTCTACCACCTGATGCTGCGGCCGGGGGCGGAGCGCATCGCGTCGCTCGGCGGGCTGCACAAGTTCATGCGCTGGCCGCACCCGATCCTGACCGATTCCGGCGGCTTCCAGGTCATGTCGCTGGCGAAGCTCCGCAAGCTCGACGAGACGGGCGTCACCTTCCAGTCGCACCTCGACGGGTCGCGCCATGTGCTGACGCCCGAGCGCTCGATCGAGATCCAGGGGCTGCTCGGCTCCGACATTCAGATGCAGCTCGATGAATGCATCCGACTGCCGGCGACGGACGACGAGGTCAAGCGGGCGATGCGGCTCTCGCTGCGCTGGGCCGAGCGTTCCAAGGCGGCATTTGGCGCTCCGCCACACCATGCTCTGTTCGGTATCGTCCAAGGCGGCGTTTCGCCCTTGCTGCGCCGCGCGAGCGCCGCGGCGCTGGTCGATCTCGGCTTCGATGGCTACGCGATCGGCGGACTCGCGGTCGGCGAGCCGCAGGACCAGATGCTGGCGACGATCGAGGCGACCGTGCCGTTCCTCCCCGAGGACAAGCCGCGCTACCTGATGGGTGTCGGCACGCCGGACGATATGCTGGAGAGCGTCGCCCGCGGGATCGACATGTTCGACTGCGTGATGCCCACGCGAGCCGGGCGACATGGCCAGGTGTTCACGCGTCACGGCCGGCTCAACATGCGCAACGCCCGCCACGCCGATGACTCGGCGCCGATCGATCCCGAGGCGAGTTGCGCGGCCGCGCGCGACTATTCGCGCGCCTACCTGCACCATCTCGTGAAGTCCGAGGAGATCCTCGGCATGATGCTGCTGACCGCCGTCAATATCGGCTACTATCAAGATCTCATGCGCGACATGCGCGAGGCGATCGCGGCTGGCGAGTTCGCGGTCTTTCGCCACGAGACAAAGCGCGCGTGGGAGGCGGGACGGGCGGAGGACACGAGCCAGTGAGGTGATCAAAGCAAAAAAGCGAAGCTCGATTGCGGATCGAGCCTCGCTTCTTGCAGCCCTGCGAACGATTCTTCGTCTGTTATCCTTTGCGGATTGGTCCCGCGAAAGTGCGGCTCCTCGAGGAGCCACGGCGACGAATAAATCTTCCTCCCCTGACTTGGCCGTGCAAGCCTTGCTCATTCCGCAGAAGAGCCACCGACCTGCCGCACTTGTAATAGCCGAACTGCCTACGAATGTCACGAGGCCAAACGGCCGAGGCGGCATCAAATAGCCGTTTGCTTTCAACAAGCAGGGCCTTGAGGAGCGGATATTAATTGCCTCTTTTATACGCAGACTAATAAAGCTGCAAATCTCGGGCGCGATTTGCTGGCGGGGGTTTTGCGAGCCGGCGTCGCGACCCTGTCCGCGGACACGCCCTGGTCACTTGTCGGATACAAGGCGGTTCGCTGCTCGAGGAGTGCGCGATGACGGGAAAGACGGGTGCCAAGGAACCGCGCGGTCCAACGCTCGGCGCCCGTGTGCGCACCTGGTTCTTGACTGGCGTCGTCGTCGCGGGGCCGCTCGCCGTCACCGGCTATCTCGTCTGGTGGTTCGTCAACACCGTGGACAATGGGTGCGCACGGTGGTGCCCTCGAAATTCTGGCCCGACACCTACCTGCCGGTGCAACTGCCGGGCTTTGGCGTCATCATCGCCTTCGTCGGTTTGACGCTGCTTGGCTTCCTCGCCGCCAATCTCGCGGGGCGCACGCTGATCACGATCGGCGAGACCCTGCTGAATCGCACGCCGATTATTCGTTCGATCTATCGCGGCGCCAAGCAGATCTTCGAGACGCTGTTCTCGGCGTCGGGCACCTCGCTGCGGCGCGTGGGGCTCGTCGAGTTTCCGATGAAGGGTCAGTGGGCGCTGGTCTTCATCTCGTCGCCGCCGACGAGCGTCATCACCAGCCGGCTGCCGGCGGATGAGGACGAACGCATCTCGGTCTTCCTTCCGTGCGTGCCGAACCCGACCACCGGCTTCTACTTCTATCTACCGGCGCGCGATGTCATAGAGGTGCCGATGACACCGGAGGATGCCGCCAAGCTCATCATGTCGTGCGGAGTCATCCAGCCGGAGGGCCAGATGGCGCTGGCGGCGATGGCCGAAGCCGGGCGTCTTGCCGGAGCGGCTACGCCGATGGCTATGGCGCCGGTGAATGGCGAGCCCGAGCGCGTCCCGCTCGGCTGATTGGGATAGATCGTGGCCGTCTACACCGAAGTTTCCGACGACGAGCTCGCGCGGTTTCTCGCCGCCTATGATATCGGGCAGCTCCTTTCGATGAAGGGCATCGCCGAAGGCGTCGAGAACTCGAACTTCCTGCTGCGCACCGCGACGGGCTCGTTCATTCTCACGCTCTACGAGAAGCGCGTCGCGCTCGGCGATCTGCCGTTCTTCATCGCCCTCATGGAGCATCTCGCGGCGCACGGCCTGGATTGCCCGCAGCCGGTGGCGACACGCGACGGGACGGCGCTCGGCAGCCTGGCCGGCCGCCCTGCGGCGATGGTCACGTTCCTCGAGGGCCTGTCGGTGCGCCGCCCGACGCAGAGCCATTGCGCCGCCGCCGGCGCCGCGCTGGCCGACCTCCACGAATACGGCGCCGACTTCGCGATGGTGCGGCCAAACGCGCTCTCGCTCGACGCCTGGGCGCCGCTATTCGAGCTGGCGCGGCCTGGCGCCGAACGCGTGATGGCGGGCCTCACGGCGCTCGTCGATGCCGAACTCGCCGACCTCGCCGTGCACTGGCCGCGCGACCTGCCGATGGGAATCATCCACGCCGATCTCTTCCCCGACAACGTGCTGTTCCTGGGCGCGCGGGCGGGGCTGATCGACTTCTACTTCGCCTGCACGGACGCCTATGCCTATGACCTTGCGATCTGTCTCAATGCCTGGTGCTTCGAGCCGGATGGCTCCTACAACATCACCAAGGGGGCGGGCATGATCGCCGCGTACCAGGCGCATCGCCGCCTGTCGCCGGACGAGATCGCGGCGTTGCCGATCCTGGCGCGCGGCGCGGCGTTACGGTTCGCGCTCACACGGCTCGTCGACTGGCTGAACGTGCCTCCCGGCGCTCTGGTCCAACCAAAGGATCCAGCCGAGTATATCCAGAAGCTGCGCTTCCTCCGGCGCGTCGAGAGCGTCGGCGAGCTCGGTGTCGCCTCGTGAGCGAGAAGGATCAAGTCGACGATGGCCAGGTCGACGATGGTCAGGTCGACGATGGCCAAGTCGACCATGGCCAGGTCGACCATGGCCAAGTCGACGAAGCGGGGAGGGTGGCGATCTGGACCGACGGCGCCTGTTCCGGCAATCCGGGTCCCGGCGGCTGGGGCGCGATCTTGAAATTTGGCGACACGGTCAAGGAGCTCTCCGGTGGCGACGGCGCGACCACCAACAATCGCATGGAGCTCGTCGCCGCGATCGAGGCGCTCGGCGCGCTCAAGCGTGGCTGCACCGTCGATCTCTACACCGACTCGGCCTATGTTCGCGGCGGCATCACCGGCTGGCTGGCGGGGTGGAAGCGCAACGGCTGGAAGACCGCCGACAAAAAGCCGGTCAAGAACGTCGAGCTATGGCAGCGGCTGGAGGCAACCGCGCACGGTCACAAGATCGCCTGGCACTGGGTCAAGGGTCATGCCGGCGATCAGATGAACGAGCGCGCCGATGAACTGGCACGCATCGGCATGCGGCCGTTCAAGGGGCGCTGAGGCTCCTGGCCTGCCTCGCGACGACCGTCATTGCGCTTGGCGGGGTGCACGCAGCGGACTGACCGCCGCTTGGAGATGCGGCGCGAACACCGGCGTGTCGAACGAACCCTTGATCCCGACCGCGAGATGCGTGCCGGCGGGCTTTGCAGTGTCCTGCGGCGGCGAGGCTGTCGCGCTGAGATCGAGCCCACGGTTGCCGATGTCGGCGCTGCCCGTGACGGCCGCGGTGGCATCGGGGCCCGCCATCGTCGCGTCCTCGACGGTCGCTACTCCATCCGCCAGCCGCACCGCGAAGGCCAGGCTCGAGAACGGAGTGCGGCCGCGGCGCATCGCGGCGAGCCCGGCGTCGGTCCGCTTGGCGTCGAGATCGCGCAGACCGCGGCCGAGATCGAGGCCGGAAACCTCACCATCGCGGGCGCGTCCTTTCGCCCAGCCCTGGAGGTGCGCCATCAGCGCCGCTGGGCTGTCGCCCGCCGTGTCGATGTTGGCGGAGCACGACAAGGTGCCGGCGGCCACCTGTCGGCCGAGCGCGTCCCAGCTCAGCCCAGCGAGGTCGGCGTCGGCGAGCGTCCCCGCGCCGCGCAGGCTTAGGACGCCGTTGGCGATGCCGATCGACGCGCGGCCCTTGACGGCGCCGCCATAGGCCTTGCCGTCGCTGAGCGCGATCTCCGTGCGCGCGCCACGGGTCATCACCGAAAGCGCCGCGTCGTCGATGGTGAAGGTGGCGACCCGCAAATGCGTGGCCGAGATCCGCAGGTCGAGATCGACGAGGTCGCCGCCGGCGGAGAGAGCCGTGCGGGTCCAACGGTGCCGGTCGTCGGCGAGGCTCGGCTCGGACGCGAGGAAGGGCGCCAGGCTCAGTGTCTCCGTGGCAAGCGTCCCGGATAGCGAATGTTTCGCGCCGCGCTCGTACGCGAGGGTGCCCTCGTAGCGGTTACCGTCGAGGTCGAGGCCCAGGCCGGGCAGGTCGACCACCGTCCCGCCGCCGCGGTCGACGGTGATGGTCGCGTCGCTGTTCAAGGCGATGTTGGCGAACGGCGCGACGAGCCGGGCCGGGTTGCCGGCGAGAGCCAGAAGCGCCGGAAGCGAGGGAGCCGAGACGCTCATGTGGCCGTGGAAGACCGACGCGTCGGCGCTCGAGAGGTCGCCGTTGGCGGACAGATCGAGCGGCGCCGAATGGATGCGGACGGCGATCGGCGAGGCGTCGCCGCGCATCAGGCTCGACGGCTGCGCGATCCAGGCGGCGACGTCGGTCGCGATATCGTCGACCATCAGCGAGCCGGTCAAGGTCGCGGGCGACCCAATGTCGGGCCAATCGATCGTCACGTTGATCTCGTCGAGCTTCGGCAGCGCGCCGGCGTGCGTCTTGGACGTGAGGACGGCGCTCGCATCGATGAGGGTCACGCTGCCGAGACGCTGGCTCGCGTCGCCGGGCGTGGCGGCGAGCCCGTGCAGCGCGCGACCGATCGCCGAATCGGCCGGCATCGCGCCGGCGTCGAGGTCGATCGTCAGCTTGGGCCGCGACAGCGTCACCGAGGCCAGCTCGAGGCGCCCGACGATCAGCGGCAGCAGGCGCACTTCGCCGTCGAGCGCGCCGGCATCTATGGCGAGCGCGCCGTCCGGGTCCGCCAGGCTGAGGCGGGTCACCTCGATGTGCGGGCTGGGTAGAAGGCCGAAGCGGGCCGAGTCGCTCGACAGGACGCGAAGTCCCATCGTCGCGCGAAGCTGGGCGGCGACCTCGCCATCGAGCGTCGCGCCCTTGAATAGATACGGCGCGGCGGCGGAGGATGCGAGCACGACCGACACGACGAGGAAGGCCAGCGCCACCATGGCGGCACCGTTCGGGCGCGCCGCCTTCGCGAGGAACGCGAGCGCCTTGCCCCTCATTCGGCGGCGTCCTTCTCGGCGGACAGCATCAGCCAATCCTCTTCGGCCTGAGCCAAGGCCGTGGCAAGCTCGCCGCGCTGGCGCGCCAGCTGCGCCGCCTTTGCCGGCTCTCGCAGGAAGGCGTCGCGATCGGACAACGCCGTGTCGACGCGGGCGATGAGCGCCTCGTATCGCGCGATCTTCTCCTCGACCGCGGCAACGCGCTTCTTGAGTGGCAGCGCCTGTCGCGGGATCGACGCAAGCGCGGTCTTCTCTGCTTTGTCCGCCTTTTTCGAAGGCTTGTCGGTGCCGAGGATGTAGGCCTTGTAATCGTCCATGTCGCCGTCGAACGGCTTCACGGCGCCGTCGGCGACGAGCCACAGCCGATCGGCACAGGCGTCGATCAGATAGCGATCGTGCGAGACCAGGATGACGGCGCCTTTGTACTCGTTGATGGCCTCGATCAGCGCCGCGCGGCTGTCGATGTCGAGGTGGTTGGTCGGCTCGTCGAGGATCACGAGATGCGGCCCGTGGAAGGTCGAGAGCCCCATCAGGAGCCGTGCCTTCTCGCCGCCCGACAGCATCGCCACCTTGGTGTCGGCCTTGACGTTCGGAAAGCCGAACTGCGCGCACTTGCCCCTTACTTGTGCCTCGGTGGCGTTCTTCATCAGCGGCGCGATGCATTGGTAGGGCGTCGCGCTTTCGTCGAGGTCGTCGACCTGGTGCTGCGCGAAGAAGCCGACCTCGAGCTTGGAGGAGCGGCGCACCTCGCCCTCCATCGCCTCGAGACGCCCGGCCACGAGCTTGGCGAAGGTCGACTTGCCGTTGCCGTTGGAGCCGAGCAGGCCGATGCGGTCGTCGTCGGCGATGGTCAGACTGAGGTTCTTGAGGATCGCCTTGCCATCGTAGCCGACCGAGACCTTGTCCATCGCGACGATCGGCGGCTTCAGCGGCTTCTCGGGCGACGGCAAAATGATCGGCAGCACCTCGCCATCGACGAGCGCGGTCACGGGCTCCATCTTGGCCAGCGCCTTCAGCCGCGATTGCGCCTGCGTCGCCTTGGTCGCGGAGGCGCGGAAGCGATCGACGAAGGCCTGCATATGCTTGCGTTGCTCGTCCTGCTTCTTCTTGTGCTTCTGCTCGATTGCCTGCTGCTCGCGGCGCTGCTTCTCGAACGACGTGTAATTGCCCGTCCACAGCGTCAGCTTGGCGTGGTTCAGGTGCAAGATGTGGTTGCAGACGGCGTCCAGCATGTCGCGGTCATGCGAGATGACGACGATGGTAGCCGGATAGCGCTGCAGATAGTCGATCAGCCACAGCGTGCCTTCGAGATCGAGATAATTGGTCGGCTCGTCGAGGAGCAGCAGGTCGGGCTCGGCGAACAGCACGGCGGCGAGCGCGACCCGCATGCGCCAGCCGCCGGAAAAGGCCGACAGCGGACGCGCCTGCGCCGCGAAATCGAAGCCGAGGCCCGACAGGATGCGCGCGGCGCGCGCCGGCGCCGAATGCGCGTCGATATCGACGAGCCGCGTCTGGATCTCGGCGATACGATGCGGATCGGTCGCCGTCTCCGCCTCGTCCATCAGGCGCGCGCGCTCCAGATCGGCCGCGAGCACGAAGTCGATGAGCGAGCCCGGACCGCCCGGCGCCTCCTGCTCGACGCGGCCCATCCGCACCTGCTTTGGAATGGACAGCTCGCCTGTGTCGGGCGCGAGCTCATTGGCGATCATGCGAAAAAGGGTGGTCTTGCCGGTCCCGTTGCGCCCGACCAGCCCGATCCGCGCGCCTTCCGGCAAGGCGGCGGACGCCTTGTCGAAGAGGACGCGCGGCCCCAGCCGCAGTGTGATATCGCTGATGTGGAGCACGCAGGCTTGTCGCGCGTGCGTCGCTGGATGGCAAGAGCGGGGCGCAAAGGCTCGTCAGGGCTGGATCGACGGCAGGGCGGCCCTGTTGGCATCGTTACGCCAGGATGTCTCGTAGCTTGATCATCTCGAGGATCAGCGTGCGCATTCTGTTGCGAAGCCGATGGGATTTGAAGATCGACTCATGTCTGGCCAGCCGGCCGGCGAAGCCGCCCTTGTCGTAGCGGCGCACTGCGACCTTCGTGGCGTGGCGTAACGACTCGAGATTGTCGGGCTCATATTGGACGATCGGGCTGTCTTCGGCCGCGCGGACCGGGAAGGAGATCGGCAGGTCGCGCAAGCCGTAGGGTACCACCGCGATCGAGCCAACCGCGATCGCGTCGAAGACCCTGGTCGATACGTCGTTATAAAGCGGCAGACACAAGATCGCCTTGTGACCGGCGAGTTCCATGATCTTCTGTTCGAGATCGAGACCAAACCACGGATTGAATTGGCTCTGGTGAGACTGGACCTGCGTGCTGAACTCTTCGTTGATACGCTTGATGAAGACATTGCGAAGGGCGGCGCGGCCATAATGGATGTTAAAACGGCCGTAGAGCTCATCCGAAGCCACAAGGTCGCGACGTTCGCGAAAGATCTTCGCGAGGTAATCGCCCGGGAATTGGATCGTGCACGCCGGTACTACCGGGCCGACAATCGCTCTGCATCCGTAGAGATAATTCATTTCGTTGGTATGCGAAGGGAACACGACGTCAGTATGTTCGGCGATCCCGATCGAATCGCCGAACGTATGATGGTTGTCCCACAACCAGCAGCCCGAAAGCGCCCTGGAGTCGCGGATAGCAGGCCTCAGCTCGGCCGCCCGATCCTGCAGAAAATTGTTGTTGGTCAGGAGGATGTCGATGTCATCGTCGAGCTTGCCGGCGATGATCTCGTCGGCCGAGATCGGCTCGATTTGTACGGTGACGCCGCAATCCTCAAAGATCTCGGCAGTCACGAAGTCTCTGTCACTTAGTGTGAGCCCAAACATGTTGTTGCGGACGCTGAGCACGTCGCGCCGCGGACCGTTCAACATCCGCTTGTTGGCGAAGCGGCTAGAGGCCTTCCCCTTGATCACGGCTCGGCAATAGAGATCGTGCTGCTGAAAGCAGATCGAAGTCTGTCGCAGATTGTGGAATCGGTCCTCGTCGACCTGCTCAACCAGCCCGTCGACCTTGAACGACTCGTATGGGTAGAGCAGCTTCGCTGAAAGCAGCGCCATGCTCGTCCGCCCGTCGCCGCTATGCAGCGCAAGTTCCTCGGCGGTCGGAGACCTTTGCAGGGCGACGGTGTACGCGCGTTCGATCAGGGTCGGGTCGGCGGGAATGACCAGATCCAGGGTGGGATGCAGTGTCTCCGGCTCGATGCCGTTGGCGTCGTGATATTCTTTCATGTTTCGGAGCGCCATCTTGGTGGCGATGACGCCCTCGCTGCTCCAAAACTCGAACCAATAAGGGATCCTGTGCACGGCGATTACCGTGAGGAGTTGGACGTCCGACAATTCGGTCGCGTGCGCCGCCAGCTTGTCCTTCATGCCATGCTCTCTCGATGTGCTCCGCCTGGGCGATCGGACGCCAGCGGGCGTTTTAGGGACTCAGAGCCGAAACCGAGGATTACGAGATGTGTGCGGCCGGAGGCGCCTCCTGTTGGGCGTGGCCCGGCCGCACTGCTCGGAAATCACAGGGTTCCGGCGCGACTTCGTCGGCAACACGCAGCAGACGGTGGTCCCGGCGCAGATGCGTTTTGAAGGCGGAAGAACAACCATGCTTGTTTGACTTATCCCGACGATGCGGAGCAGCACTCATTCGATGTCGAGATCCGCCAGCCGCAACGAAAAGATGGCCGGCGCGACGAGTGGCGTGGCATAATCATTGGCAGCGATATCGCGACTGTCGCGAAAGCCTTCGGCCGAGGGCGCGCGAAAGACGCGCATCGTCAACTTGACCGCATCGATCACCCACAGCTCGCGCACGCCAAAGCTTGCGTAGAGCGCCGCCTTGCGGCCGATGTCGTAGCGCAGCGATGTGTCGGCGATTTCCACGACCAGGAGAACGCTTTCGCCCGAGAGACCCTTCAAGCCTTTGGCGCGATCGTAGATCACGACGTCGGGCTCGAGAAAGGTATCCTCGGACAATCGGAACGTCGTCTCCGGCGTGAGCTTGCAGTCGTCCGGAAGCGCTCGATACCAGCGCTCGAGAAGCTCGGTTTTGACGACCTCGTGGCGGTTGCCCTTCGGCGACATCGGCACAAGCTCCCCGCCGATCAGTTCGACACGCTCGCCGTCCGCCAACACGCCAGCCGCCACCATCGACTCGACCTCGACCACGGTGAAGCGGCGGCGCGGCAGGCCTTCGGCGGCGTTGGTGACGGGGGGGCGCGATTGGACGGTCATGCGATGCTGGCCCGCCGCGGTGCGAGATGGTCGCGACATCGCCACATTAGCGCGGCGCGGCGATCGAGGCTATTGCCGGGACGACGCCGCATCGCTCGAGGTTCGGCGCATGCGGTGTGATCGGAGCGTGCCAATGAGCGAGGTTCATTATCATGTCGTCGAGCACGACGGCGGCTGGGCCTACAAGGTGGGCGATGTGTTCTCGGAGACGTTCCGCACGCAGGACGAGGCGCACATGGCGGCCGAGATCGCCGCCAAGGAGCAGCGCGGCCGCGGTGAGGACGAGACGATCGAGTACCAGGACGCCGACGGCCAATGGAAGGTCGAGGCCGCCAAGGGCGACGACCGGCCGGCGTCCGATGTCGAGGATTGAGCCGCGTGACGCTTGCGTCGCGCGCTGGCTTGAGCTGACCCGCGAGGTCATGCCCGCGATGGCGGCGCGCGAACATTGGCCGGTTCGTCTGGACCATTGCTTCATGCGGATCTGTCTCGACGCGGCGATCGGCACGCCGTGGACCCGGCACGTCGCGGCGCCGGCGATCCGGACGATGAGCGCGTCCCAGCTCGACGCGGCGATCGCCGTTGCGGAGCGCATCGTGGCGGATCCCGCCCTTCTGCCGAAGCTGAACCGAAGCAGCCTGCAAGGCCGTCGTCTCGCGCGAGCCGCCGCTTGAGCGAGCAATCCGTCGAACGGTGGCAGGCCTGGGCGCGCGCGGCCTCGGCGATCACCTTCATCCCGTTCGGCTTCCTGCACATCCTGGCGGCGCAGAAATTCCTGCCGATCATGCCGCCGATGATCCCGTTTCCGCGCGAGGTCGTGATCGCGACCGGCGTCGCCGAAATCCTCGGCGGGATCGGCATCCTGCTGCCGCCATTCCGCAAGGCCGCGGCGATCGGGCTCGCCCTCTACGCGATCGGCGTCTATCCGGCGAACGTCTACCAGGCCTTCTGGCACGTGCCCGTGCCGCCGCTGCCGGAGAGCTGGTGGTACAACGGACCACGGCTCGTATTGCAGCCGGTGTTCGTCTGGTGGGCCCTGTTCGCGGGCGATCTGATCCGCTGGCCGGCTGGCGCGACCCGTTCGACCAAGGTAGCGCCTGCCCCCCGGACATTGCCGGAGTTGTAACGAACAGCGTAGCTTGGCCGTGATCCGTCCCGGAAATGCGAGGGACGCCAGAAGGGGTGCCGCGCTATGAAACCGACGGCTTACACAGGAGCGGCCAAGCTCCTGACGATGCCCGACGACGGCGCCGCGGCGGTCAAGCAGCTCATCGACAGCGCGCGGACCTCCCTGCGGATCAAGATGTTCGAATTCGACAGCGAGGAGCTGATCGGCGCGGTGCTCGATGCGCAGCGTCGGTTCGTCGATGTCACCGTGCTGTTGAACCCCATGCGCTCAAGCGGTCTTCGCCCGAACGATGCGACGCTGGCGACGATGCGCGATGCCGGCATCACGGTGGATTGGACGAGCAAGGCCTTCACGATCTCGCACGAGAAGTCGATGATCATCGACGACGCGCGCGTGCTGATCTCGACGTTCAATTATTCCGACAAGTACCTGACCCGCACCCGCGATTATGGTGTGCTCATCGAGGATTCCGCGATCGTCGCGGAAGTCGCGGCCTGCTTCGAGGCCGACCGCAAGAGCGAGCCTTTCGCGTTGCGCCAGGGAAGTCCGCTCGCCTGGGGCAATCAGAGCGCGCGCCGTGTCGTTGCCGCCGTCATCGACTCGGCGGAGAAGGAGCTGGTGATCCAGCATCCGAAGTTCCACGATGCCGCGATCCTCGATCACGTGCTGGCGGCCCGCGCGCGTGGCGTCACAGTGCACCTGCTCTGCGGCGGCGACCACGGCATCGAGGACTACAATCTTCTCGAGACGTTCAGCCACCAGCGCATCCTGGCTCGCGCCGGCGTCCACCTGCGCAAGCAGCGTCACCAGAAACTTCACGCCAAGGTGCTGCTGGTCGATGGAAAGCGGGCGATGGTCGGCTCGATGAACATCGACGCCGACGCCTACGACGTCCGCCGCGAACTCGGCGTCGTGCTCGAGGACAAGGATCTCGTGAAGACGCTCGGAGGTATCGTCGAGGCGGATTGGCAGGAGGCCAAGAAGTGGGAGGCACCGGATCCACTCGAGCTGGACCTGAAGACCCACGCCTATGCCGCGCGCGACGAGGACAACATCGATCATGAATGACGAGGCAGGCGCGGACGAGCGCGAGATCATCGAGGTCGCGCCGCCCTCCGTGCTCACGTTGGGTCGCGCCTTCAGCACGCTGGCCTTCGAGAGCTTCGGGGGCGGTCTCGCCGCCTGGTCGCAGCGCATGATCGTCGTCGAGCGCCGATGGCTCACCGAGGAGGAATACCTCTCCGCCTCGACGATCTGCGGCATCCTGCCTGGTGCCAATCAGGTCAATCTGGCCGTCTTCGTCGGCACCCGCTACCGGGGCGCCGCTGGCGCCATCGCGGCGGTCGCGGGTCTTGTTGCCGGGCCAGCCGTCGTGGCGCTTCTGCTCGGCGCGCTCTACCTGCGCTTCCGCGATGTACCGATGCTGCGCCACGCGCTGTCCGGCATGAGCTGCGCCGCCGCCGGCCTCACGATGTCGGTAGCCTGGCGGCAGGGCACCAGCGTGATGATCGCGCTGGCTCCGATCGCGCTCGGTCTTGCGACTTTCGCGATGTCGGCGGTCCTGCGGACGCCGCTCTGGGCGACCGTCGCGGTGCTGGCTCCGGTCGGCTACCTCTGGGCCTGGTACAGCCGCGCCCAGCCCGAGCCCGTCGAGCCTTGAGCGACCGGCTCGGCGCGATCGCGTCCGTCTTCGGCCTCGCCTCGATCCTGTCGTTCGGCGGCGCCAACACGATCGTGCCGCAGCTTCAGCTCGCCACCGTCGATCAACACCATTGGCTGAGCGACGCGCAGTTCGCCGATTGCTTCGCGATCGGTCAGGTGACGCCTGGTCCGAGCACGATGCTGGTAACGCTGCTCGGCTATCAGGCCGGCGGCCTCGGCGGCGCCGCCGTCGCGACGCTCGCCATGGCGATCCCATCCTGCATCCTCGCCTGGGCCGTGACGCGGCTGTGGCTTCAGACCGGCCACGCGCGCTGGCACGTCGCGCTCGAGCACGGCCTGGCGCCGATCGGCGTTGGCCTGATCGCGGCGGCCGGCTTCATCGTCGCCCGCGTCGTCGACCATGGCGCGTTCGGCTGGGGCGTGACGATCGCCGCCGCGGCGCTGCTTGTCGCGACCAAGCTGAACCCGCTTCTGGTCATCGCCGGCGGCGGGCTCGCCGGTTTGCTGCTCGGTGGATTGTAAAGCGAGCGGCGCGGGCAATCATAAGATGGCCCACATCACCCAGCTGGGGGATGCAATGCTTCGCGCCCCGTGGCCCCCTGCATGCGTTCGACGCAAGGGGACCCGTAATGCCGACCAGCCTGCCATATCCAAGGCCGTATGTGACGAGCCAAGGCATCATTCCCGCGCCGCCGCGGATTTTGCGGGCGATCGTCGTCGTTGCGCTGCTCTACGGCGCGCTGCTCGCGACCACGATGATCGTGCCCTACGATTCGGCTGACTCCGCACGATTGGAGATCGCCGGGCCGTGATAGCTGTCGCGTCGCTGAGTTTCACGGATGCTCAGCGCCGGCGGCAATTTGCTCCGACCCAAACAGCGAACTCGTCGCCGTCCATATCACCCGAGGCCAATCGTAGCATTGCCATCAAAGCATCCTCGTCGCTTGCCGCGAGTCCAAAACCATTCAATTCGAGAAACAATTCCATAGCCACGAAAGCCGTGCGCTTGTTGCCATCGATGAACCGGGCAACCGACATCTGCTGCTCGAATTTCGGATCCGACTTGTTCACGCGGTACCCGTCGGGCGAACGCGTCAGGTAGAGCTTGTCGCCCTTGTCGAGATTGAGTTCGGACAGGATTTCCCGCGGGCGGACGACGCGGAGCGAGTTGCCGACCTGCGTCACCTTGAGAACAGAGTGGTTGGGTCGTTCGCTCATCGCGGGGCTCCGTTCTGACGGATGTTAATTTGTCGCGATCGACTTCGCTATTCCAAGTCCTTACTTCCGTGAAGCCGCAGACAATTCAAGCCTGGTGCCCATGCGCGATTCCGAAGCCAATCGTTTCACCGCCCGCGCGGCGCGTTATGCGCGAGTCGGCGCCAACATGGGCGGGGTCGCGGCGCGCATGGCGCGGGGCCGCCTGTTCGGCGCCAATGGCCAGATCGACAACGCCGCGGCGCTGACGCAAGCGCTCGGCGGCCTGAAGGGTCCGATGATGAAGGTCGCGCAGATGATGGCGACCATCCCGGATCTGCTGCCGCCCGAATATGCCGAGGAGCTGCAGAAGCTGCAGAGCGACGCGCCGCCGATGGGCGCGGCCTTCGTCAAGCGCCGGATGATGGCCGAGCTTGGCGCGGACTGGCGCCACAGGTTCGGCGACTTCAGTCTGCAGCCAGCCGCCGCGGCCTCGCTGGGGCAGGTTCACAAGGCCACGACAACCGACGGTGAGCCGCTCGCCTGCAAGCTTCAGTACCCGGACATGCAATCCGCCGTCGAGGCGGACCTCAATCAGCTCGACATGCTGTTCGGCCTGCATCGGCAGTTCAGCGCGGCGATCGACACGCGCGATATCGCCATCGAACTCGGCGACCGGCTCCGCGAGGAACTCGACTACGAGCGCGAGGCAAAGAACGCCGCGCTCTACGCCGGCATGCTCGCCGACAGCACCGCCGTGCGCGTGCCGACCGTGCACCCCGAATTGTCGACGCGTCGCCTGCTGACGCTGGGCTGGCTCGACGGCGAGAAGCTCCTATGCTTCAAGGACGCCGACGAGGCCACGCGCAATCGGCTCGCGACGGCGATGTTCGAGGCCTGGTGGCACCCGATGGCGCGGTTCGCGGTGATCCACGGCGACCCCCATCTCGGCAATTACTCGGTCTTCCGCGACGCCGACGGCAAGCCGGCCGGCATCAATCTGCTCGACTATGGCTGCATCCGCATCTTCCCGCCGCGCTTCGCCGCCGGCGTCGTCGAACTCTATCGCGGCTTCCGTGACGACGACGCCGCGCGGATCGTGCATGCCTACGAGATGTGGGGCTTCGCCAACCTCACCAAGGATCTCGTCGAGACGCTGAACATCTGGGCCCGCTTCATCTACGCGCCGCTGTTGGAGGACCGCGTGCGGACCGTCGCCGACGGCGTCGCGCCGGGGCAGTACGGGCGACGCGAGGCGTTCCTGTTGCACCAGGCGCTCAAGAGCAAGGGCCCCGTGAAGGTACCGCGCCAGTTCGTGTTCATGGATCGGGCGGCGATCGGCCTCGGCAGCGTCTTCCTGCACCTCGACGCGAAGCTCAACTTTCACCGCCTCTACGAGGCGCTGATCGAGGATTTCGACATTGAAACCCTGACCGCCCGCCAGTCGGCGGCGCTTGCATCCGTTGGGCTCGAGCCTCCCGCAATTTAAGCACCGCTAAAAAGATTGAGGCTTTTCCGCGCGGCAAAAGTCTTGCCTTGCCGCTCGATCGTTGCAAAAGCTTCGCGCGAGCACGGCCCGACGTCGGGGTACGGCGGGAGAACGCGCGGTCGGATGCGGGCCAAAAGACCCGTACGACCGAAACCGAGGATCGAATGACCGAGACCAATCCTGCTTCCGCCGGCCATCCGGACATGGATTACGCCGAGCACGAGGGCACTTACTCGCTCTTCGTGACGCTCCTCAAGTATGGGCTCGGCTTCGTCATTTTGATCCTGATCTTCCTCGCCTACATGTGGGGCTGACCAGCCCCCACGCGGCCATCGCGACCGTCCCAGCTTTTGTAAAGGTGGCCCGCTCCGTGCGGTCGCCGACCGGAGACATTCATGCGCATTGCCGTACCCGCGGAAAAAGACCCGTCCGAGCACCGCGTCGCGGCCACGCCCGATACCGTGAAGCGTTTCAAGGCGTTGAACACCGAAGTCGCGATCGAAGCCGGCGCCGGCAAGGCGTCGGGTTACCTCGACGAGGCCTACGAGGCCGCCGGCGCGACGATCGTGTCGAGCGCGGAGGAGGCGATCAAGGACGCCGACGTGGTGCTGCGCGTGCGCCGGCCGAGCGCGGATGATCTCGCCGGCCTGAAGCATGGCGCCGCCGTCGTCGCGGTGATGGACCCCTACGGCCACGTCGACGCGCTGCGCTCGCTCGCCGACAAGGGCGCCTCGACCTTCGCGATGGAGCTGATGCCGCGCATCACCCGCGCCCAGGTGATGGACGTGCTCTCCTCGCAGGCCAACATCGCCGGCTACCGCGCCGTCATCGATGCCGCGGCCGAGTATGGGCGGGCCTTGCCGATGATGACGACGGCCGCGGGCACCGTGCCGGCCGCCAAGATGTTCATCATGGGCGTCGGCGTCGCCGGCTTGCAGGCGATCGCCATGGCGCGCCGGCTCGGCGGCGTGGTGACCGCGAACGACGTGCGTCCCGCCACCAAGGAGCAGGTCGAGTCGCTCGGCGCCAAGTTCGTCGCCGTGCAGAACAAGGAATTCAAGGAGGCCGAGACCTCGGGCGGCTACGCCAAGGAGATGTCGGACGACTACAAGCGCCAGCAGGCCGAGCTTGTCGCCGAGCACATCGCCAAGCAGGATATCGTGGTCTGCACGGCGCTGATCCCCGGACGCCCGGCGCCCAAGCTGATCTCCGCCAAGATGGTCGAGTCGATGAAACCCGGCTCGGTCATCGTCGACCTCGCCGCCGAGCGCGGCGGCAACTGCGAGCTGACCAAGCCCGGCGAAACGTACGTCACCGACAACGGCGTCAAGATCGTCGGCACCACGAACCTCGCCGGCAAGGTACCCGCCACCGCGTCCCAGCTTTACGCGAGAAACCTCTTCGCCTTCGTCGAGACCTTCATCGACAAGGAGAGCAAGGCGTTCCAGATCCCGTGGGACGACGAGCTCGTGAAGGCGACCTGCCTGACCCGCGACGGCAAGTTGGTCCATCCGGATTTCTCCGAGGCCGCGTAAAGCGCCGCCCGACCCTTTTTGAGAGAGTGAGCCCATGGCGCAGGACGTCGCGACGAACCAGCAACTGCTCGAGCGAGCCCAGGCCGCCGCCGACGCCGCCAAGCAGGCCGCCGACGCGGCGCAGAGCTATGCCGACCAGATCGGCCATGCCGCCGGCGTTGCCGCGCATGTCGCCACCAACGGCGTGGTCGATCCGTTCGTGTTCCGCATCGCGATCTTCGCGCTCGCCTGTTTCGTCGGCTATTACGTCGTCTGGTCGGTGACGCCGGCGCTGCATACGCCGCTGATGTCCGTCACCAACGCGATCTCCTCCGTCATCGTCGTCGGCGCTCTGCTCGCCGTCGGCGTCGATGCGTCCGGCTTCGGCAACGACGGGCCGATCTGGGCGCGCGTGTTCGGCTTCTTCGCGTTGATGCTCGCCTCGGTGAACATCTTCGGCGGCTTCCTCGTGACCGAGCGAATGCTCGGTATGTACAAGAAGAAGGGCTGAGCCTCGATGAATATAAATATCGCGGCCGTCCTCTATCTCGTCGCGGGCGTCCTCTTCATCCTGGCCTTGCGCGGCCTCTCGTCGCCCCGGACCGCGCGCCAGGGCAACCGCTTCGGCATGTTCGGCATGGGGCTCGCCGTCCTGACGACGCTGGCGCTGAAGCCGCCCTCCGACATCTCGGCGTGGATCTTCGGCATCGTCGCCGTGGCCATCGGCGGCGGCATCGGCGCCTGGCGCGCGCGCACCGTCAAGATGACGGACATGCCGCAGCTCGTCGCCGCCTTCCACGCGCTGGTCGGCCTCGCCGCGGTGCTGGTCGCCGCTGGCGCCTCCTACGCGCCACAAGCCTTTGGCATCGGCGAGCCTGGCAATATCGAGCCCGGCTCGACGATCGAGATGTCGATCGGACTCGCCATTGGCGCCATCACCTTCACCGGCTCGATCATCGCCTTCCTGAAGCTCGACGGCCGCATGTCGGGCAAGCCGATCCTCCTGCCGCAGCGCCATCTCATCAATATCGCGCTCGCCGTCGCCATCGTCGCGCTCGTCGTGCTGTTCTTCTTCGCCCAGAGCCACTGGGTGTTCTGGCTGATCGCGCTGGCCTCCTTCGCGCTCGGCTTCCTCATCATCGTGCCGATCGGTGGCGCCGACATGCCGGTCGTCGTCTCGATGCTGAATTCCTACTCCGGCTGGGCCGCGACGGGCATCGGCTTCACGCTCGGCAACCTCGCCTTGATCATCACAGGGTCGCTGGTCGGCTCGTCGGGCGCGATCCTGTCCTACGTGATGTGCAAGGGCATGAACCGCTCCTTCATCTCGGTTATCCTCGGCGGCTTTGGCGGCGAGACGGCCGGTGCCGGCGGCGAGGGCGAGAAGGAGACGCGGCCAGTCAAGCAAGGCTCGGCGGAGGACGCCGCCTACACGCTGCAGAATGCGTCGTCGGTGATCATCGTGCCGGGTTACGGCATGGCCGTGTCGCAGGCGCAGCATGCGCTGCGCGAGATGGCCGACAAGCTGGTGAAGGAGGGCGTCGACGTCAAATACGCCATCCATCCGGTTGCCGGCCGGATGCCGGGGCACATGAACGTGCTGCTCGCCGAGGCTAACGTGCCCTATGACGAGGTGTACGAGCTCGAGGACATCAACAACGAGTTCTCGCAGGCCGACGTCGCTTTCGTGATCGGCGCCAACGACGTGACCAATCCGGCCGCCAAGACCGACAAGACGTCGGCGATCTACGGGATGCCGATCCTCGACGTCGAGAAGGCCAAGACCGTGCTGTTCCTGAAGCGCGGCATGGCGTCGGGCTATGCGGGCGTCGAAAACGAGCTGTTCTTCCGCGACAACACGATGATGCTGTTTGGCGATGCCAAGAAGACCGTCGAGAGCATTCTGAAGAACCTCTGAGGGCTGCGGATCGGCCATAAGGCGAGGGGTCGGCCGACTGGCCGCCTCTTGTCCGCGAGCCTATGTTGATCGGTAAAGCCGCAAAGGCGTTGCTGGGTCAGCGGAGGATTGCATGGTCACGATCATTTCGAAGCAGGAAGGCCCCTCGAAGAGAGAGGCCGAACTCAAGCACACGCTGAAGGAAAACCGCGCGACGATCGAAGGCATGGCAGGCGCACTGAAGCGCGGGCCAATGGCGCACCTCGCGCCGCAGCCGAGCGTCCAGGCACCGGCCGCCAGCGGGACGACGAGCGTCTTCTACCGCAAGACCTCGAGCGAGGGCGAGGCCAAGCCGTACGTGCGCGTCAGCATGAACGGGCGCGTCGTGCTGGTCGATTACGAGACCGGCAACCAGCTGCACCATCTCGGCGACGTTCGCGGCAAGGGCGCGGCGGCCCGCTTCGCGCTGGCGACGAAGGCGAACGGCTTCTATGCCGCCGTCGACGATGAGATCGGGACCGCGCTCACGTCTCTCGACGGTCGGACCATCCCGGATCGTGTGGCGGAAGAGGCGTTCAAGGCGGACTATTTAGGACTGGACCCGACCACGCGCTCTGATTCCTTGGGCTCTTCGACGACGCGCCGGCGGATTTGATCTTTGCCTAGCTCGCGGCTCTTCGCCGGGCCGGGCGGCCTTCGTCCATCTGCAACAGCTTCGTTACCGGATTGTCATTTTCGTTTTCTAGACAGTCTCCAGAAACATTTCGGCCGACGAATTTCCGTCGCATCCGGGTTGTTGTGTTCGGGGGCAGTACAATGAGTGCTTTCACGGCAGGAAATATTGTCGTTTATCGTGTCGGCGCAGGCGCGGCCGCGCTGTCCAGCAGCTCCACCGCGGTTTTTCTTGACGAATACACGACGGGCGGCTTACTCGTCCAGTCAATCGCGGTTCCCACGGCGGCGGCGGGCGCGAACAACCCGCTGACGGCGAGCGGCACGGCGACCTCCGAAGGATTGATCACCGAATCGAACAACGGCCAATATCTGCTTTTGACCGGCTATGACGCCGCGCCTGGCGTTGCCGGCATCTCGGGCACGACCTCGGCCGCGGACCAGCGCGACGTCGGGCGGGTCGACTCCCAGGGGAACGTCGACACGGGCACCGTTCTCACCGGCTTCGGCGGCGGCAACAACATCCGCGGCGTCGCCAGCACCGATGGCACCGGCCTCTATGTCGGCGGTGGCACCGGCGTCGCCTACACGACGGACGACTCAACGGCGGCGCCGAACACGCTCGACGCGAACAACACGCGGCAGATCGAGGTCGTCAACGGCCAACTTTATTACAGCACGGGATCCGGAAACACCGGCATCTACTCGCTCGGCGCCGGCACGCCCACCACGGGCACGCAGACCGGGACGCTGTTGCCGGGCACGAATACGAATGGCACGAGCCCTTATGCCTTCGCGTTCGCGAAGCTCTCGGCGACCACCACCGGAAATGACACCCTCTACGTCGCCGACTCCGTGAAAGGCATCGAGAAATTCTCGCTCGTCAACGGCACATGGACGTCGAACGGCGCCATCCCGTTCTCGGGCGACACAGGCCTCACGATCTCCGTCACCAACGGCACGGCGACGCTCTACGCCACGAGCCCGACGAGCATCGACACGTATACCGATACGACCGGCTACAACGGCGCGATCCCGGCCAATGCCGCGCCGACCAACATCGCCACGGCCGGCACCAACGAGGCGTTCCGCGGCGTCGCCTTCGCGCCGACGGCGGCCGCGGCCTGTTACGCCTCCGGTACGCTGATCCGCACCGCGCGCGGCGATGTCGCCGTCGAGACGCTCCAGGTCGGCGATCTCGCCGTCACCGCGTCGGGCACGCATCGTCCGATCAAGTGGATCGGCCGCCGGACCTACGATTGCAGGTTCAACCCAGGGCCGCGCGCGGCCTGGCCGGTCCGGGTCGCCAAGGACGCGTTCGGCGACAATCTGCCGTCGCGCGATCTCTACCTCTCGCCCGGCCATTCGGTCTGCGTCAGCATGATCGACCAGATTCTCATTCCGATCCAGGAGCTCGTGAACGGCTCGACGATCGCATATGCGCCGATGGACGAGGTCACCTATTGGCACGTCGAGCTGGACAGCCACGATATCTTGCTCGCCAACGATCTGCCGGCCGAGAGCTTCCTCGAGATGGGCGAGAACCGCGCCCTTCTGTCGGACAATGCCGCCGCCGATCTGCCGATCGAGGTGATCGACCGGACGCATGCGGATTTCTGCCGCCGCTTCATCGACGGAGGGCCGCTGCTTGCCGTCGCGCGCGACGAGCTGGCGCGACGTGCCATCGATCTTGGCTGGAAGGCGTCGTGCGCGATCGACATCATCGGCCTGATCGGCGAACGCCGCACGCGGCCGCTTCTGCTGGGCGGCGAGGCTGTGTTCAGCGTGCCGGCCGATGCGGGCGATGTCACGGTCAGGACCAGCCTGACCGCTCCGACACTGATCGGCGGGCAGGATACGCGCCGTCTCGGGCTGGCCGTTTACAGCCTCATCGTCGTGACCGACGAGGGCGTGGAGCGTCATCTCGATCTCGATGCGCCCGAGCTTCGGGCGAGCTTCCACGACGGCGAGCGCCTGGAGCGCCTGCATTATCGCTGGACATGCGGCGATCTGGTCGTGCCGCGCGCGCTGCTGGCCGCCTTCGACGGCCCGCTGATGCTGCGCCTGCGCTACGAGCCCTCGACGATCCGAAGCTGGCGGCCGCCGTCGCCTGTCGCCGCGGAGGCAAGGCCCGCGTTGCGCGTCGTCGCGTAACGCTGAACGTCACCACCAGCGGGCGGGCAGCTCCAACTTCGGGGCTGCCTGCTCGATCGCGGCGGCGACGGAAAACAGCGTCTCCTCGTCGAAGGCACGGCCGATCAACTGGAGGCCGAGCGGCAGGCCGTTGGCCGACAGCCCGGCCGGCACGGCGATGCCGGGCAGGCCGGCCATGTTCACGGTGACGGTGAAGACGTCATTGAGATACATCTCGATCGGGTCGGCCGCGCCTTTCTCGCCCTGCGCGAAGGCCGCCGACGGCGTCGCCGGCGTCAGGATCGCATCGACGCCGGCGGCGAAAGCCTCCTCGAAGTCGCGCTTGATCAGCGTCCGGATCTTTTGCGCGCGCAGATAGTACGCGTCGTAATAGCCGGCGGAGAGCACGTAGGTGCCGATCATGATGCGCCGGCGCACCTCCTTGCCGAAGCCTGCGGCGCGGGTTGACTCGTACATGTCGACGATGTCGCGGCCGGGCTCGCGCAGGCCGTAGCGCACGCCGTCGTAGCGCGCGAGGTTCGACGAGGCCTCTGCCGGCGCGACGATGTAGTAGGCCGCCAGCGCGTACCTGGTGTGGGGCAGGGTGATCTCGCGGATGTCGGCGCCGGCGTCGCGCAACCAGGCTATACCCTGGTCCCAGAGCGCGCCGATCTCGGGCGACATGCCGTCCATCCGGTATTCTTTCGGAATGCCGATCGTCAGGCCTTTCACCGACCTGCCGACGGCTGCCTCGTAGTCCGGCACGGGCAGGTCGACGGAGGTGGTGTCCTTGGGGTCGTGGCCGGCCATCGCCCGCATCAGGATCGCGCAATCGCGCACGTCGCGGGCGATCGGCCCAGCCTGGTCGAGCGAGGAGGCAAAGGCGACGATGCCCCACCGCGAGCAGCGCCCGTAGGTCGGCTTCATGCCGACCGTGCCGGTGAAGGCGGCGGGCTGGCGGATCGAGCCGCCGGTGTCGGTCGCCGTCGCGCCGAAGCAGAGGCGAGCCGCCACCGCCGCCGCCGAGCCGCCCGACGAGCCGCCGGGGACGAGCTTCGCCCCGTCGACCTTTCCGTTCTCCTTGCGCCGCCATGGCGACACGACTGGGCCGAAATACGAGGTCTCGTTCGACGAGCCCATCGCGAACTCGTCGAGGTTGAGCTTGCCGAGCATCACCGCGCCGTCGCGCCAGAGGTTGGCGCTGACGGTCGACTCGTAGGGCGGCACGAAGCCTTCGAGGATGTGGCTGCCCGCCGTCGTCTGCACGCCATCGGTGCAATAGAGATCCTTGATCGCGAGCGGGATGCCTTCGAGCGGGCGCGCCTCGCCGGCCGCGAGACGGGCATCGGATGCGGAGGCCTGCTTCAGGGCGAGGTCCGACGTCTCGACGATGAAGCAGTTCAGCGGCTTCGCGGCCGCCACCGCATCGACGTGGGCACGGGTCAGATCGCTCGCCGAGAAGGCTCTGGCGTTCAAGCCATCGCGGGCAGCGGCGAGAGTGAGAGATGTGAGGTCTGACAATGTCGGCTTTCTAAAACCCCCTCATGGCGAGGAGCGGCGAAGCCGCGTCTCGAACCACGAGGGCTCCAGGAGGCGTGCTCGGGACCGCCGAACCGTGGACGGAACGATGGTCGAGACAGCCTTCGGCCTCCTCACCATGAGGCCATGGCGATGTCGATGCTTCATCACTCGATCACCTTCGGCA
This sequence comes from uncultured Lichenihabitans sp., assembly GCA_965214415.1. Lineage (GTDB taxonomy): Bacteria > Pseudomonadota > Alphaproteobacteria > Rhizobiales > Beijerinckiaceae > RH-AL1. Next base: position 1,913,890 of record CBDCBQ010000003.1, on the reverse strand, counting down.
CCATGAAGAAATGATCCTCGCTGGCCGGCGCGTTGCGGATGACGAGGTCGGCGATCTCGCCGTCGGTGACCTGATCCACGCGCTTCTTCATCGGCATCGGCATGACCGACGTCATCGGCTCGATGCCGGCGACATCGACCTCGGCGAGCGTCTCGACAAACGCGAGGATGGCGTTCAGCTCGCCTCGCAGCCCTTCGACCTCGCTCTCCGGCACCTTGATGCGCGCGAGCTTGGCGATGCGGCGGACGGTGGCCTGATCGACCGACATGTTGACTCCAACCTCGAAACGAGGCGGCGTCTATAGCATCCCGCCTTCGACCAAGTCACCCGAGGCGCGACCCTCGCCACCTCACAGAAAAGCTCCCGTCAGACGCGCGCCACCGGCTATACCGCCCGGATGCCCGACAACATCATCGACCTGGCGACGCTCGCCCCCCGTCTGCGCCGCTTCGATCGCCTGCTCGGCCTCGATCTCGGCACCAAGACGATCGGCGTCGCGGTGTCCGACGTCGAGCGGCGCCTCGCCTCGCCGGTGACGACGATCCGTAGGACGCGGTTCCAGCACGACGCGGCGTCGCTGGTCGACGAGGCCAGCCGGCTCGAGGCGGCGGCGCTGGTGATCGGCTTGCCGCTCAACATGGACGGGTCGGAGGGGCCGCGCGTGCAGGCGACGCGCGCGTTCATCCGCAACATGGCCGGGCTGACGATGCTGCCGTTCGTATTCTGGGACGAGCGATTGTCGACAGCCGCGGTGACGCGAAGCCTGATCGAGCAGGATGCGTCCCGTGCGAAACGCGCCGCGGTCGTCGACCGCATGGCGGCCGCCTACATTCTGCAGGGGGCACTGGATCGGCTCGCGCACCTTGCGCGGGCCGAGGCTCAGAATGGAGTGAACGGAACGCTCGGTGGGTAAAGGCCGCCCGGTGTCTCGATCACATAGCCGTAGCCTCGCAGGGCGGGCGTCGCGTAGCCCGGCGGCTCACCTGCGCCATAGCCGCCGTAGGCATAGCCCAGCGGGACCACCGGCGGCTCGTCGGCCCTCGCAGGTCGATAATGGCGATGACGCGGCGCCCGATGCCCGTCGAAATCAGCGGCACGCCCGCCCGTTGTGGCAAGCAGCGCCGTCACGAGCACGGCAATTGAACAGCAACGAACGGATGTCACGCCAGGCCGATCAGAAGCGCGCGCGGACATGACCGGAGGCGGGTGCCGGCACCGGGCACTGATGGTCGATGCCGGGCGGGATGCCGTTGATGTCACGATCGAAGTCGGTGACGTTCCAACCGTTCGGATAAAGACAGCGCTCGGTCACGCGAACGGCCGGCGCGTATCCGGGGGCCGTCGGCAGGATCTCGAATGATGGCCTCTCACCGTAAGCCTGATCGTACGGAGAGGGGTCCGAAAAGGGAAACGGGATCACGCCTTGGGCCGCTGGGCGGGGTGCGTAGATCACCTGCGCCGACACAGTCTGCGCGGCCAGAGACAGCAACGCGGTCCCAGCCACCGCCAGCGTTTTCGATCTCACCATGCTTCGGACTCCGCGTCGGCGTCGCAAGTCGCAATCGGCCGACCGTACCAAAACGTGGCCTCGGTCGGGTTGGTTCCTGTGGCGCCAGCGCCGCTTGCGCTGACTCCGCGCGATGACGCGGACGTTGCCCATTGACGGCAGCGTGCCCGCCGCGCAACTTGGGCAAGATTTGGTTCGAAATACGCCAAGGGGTGGCGGTTTCGCAAAAGCGTAACACGGCGTTCACGACGAATCGCTCTAGATCGGGGGCTCGACCAGAGCCCGAGGGGAAACCATGAAAAAGCTTATTCTTGCACTGCCGCTGCTGGCTCTCGCGGCATCGACCTCCGCCCACGCCCAGTTCTTCGTCCAGCTCTCGCCGGTGACCAGCGCCAGCACGATCGTCTGCTCTAACTTCGTCAAGAATGCCGACGATACCTGGAGTGCGACCGCGCCGGTGCCGTTCACGCTCGGGATCATCCGCGGGATTCTTCCGCCGATCCGCAAGATCAAGTCCGGCAGCTATATCTACAACAACGTCGACCTTTACTCGCAGCTCAACTTCCAGTGCGGCACCGCCGCGGTCGTGACCGCCAAGTACTGAGCGAGGCCCGGCACGGGCAGCCGTGCCAACCTTCGTCGCGCTCTTTCGGGCAATCAACGTCGGCGGCCATGCGACGATTCGCATGGCCGATTTGCGTGCCGCCATGTTGGACGCGGGACTCCGCGACCCGCGGACCGTGCTCCAGAGCGGCAATCTCGTCTTCGAGGCCGAGCGCCGCGGGCGAGCGAGCTTGGAGAGCGCAATCGAGGCGGCGATGGCCACGGCCTGCGCGGTCGAGACCAAGGTTATCGCGCGCACGGCGGCGGAATGGCGCGCCCTTGTCGCAGCCCTACCGTTCGTCGACATGGCACAAGCGACGCCGGCTCTCGTCGTCGCGATGCCGCTTCGAGACGTGCCGGATGCCGCATCCCAAGCCGCGCTTCGTGCCGCCGTGACCGGCAATGAGGTCGCCCATCTGGTCGGCGCGACCGCCTATATTGCCTATCCCGACGGCATCGGCCGATCGCGGGTGACGGCCGCCCTCGTCGAACGCCATCTCGGCACGGTCGGCACCGCGCGCAACTGGCGGACCGTGCTTGCGATCGCGGCATTGATCGACGCTCGAGCCTCGGGGCGGGGTTGTCAGCCATCCCGATCTTCGGCATGAACCGCGCCGACGGCTCGGTGATTTCTGTAGGGAGCCCGGAGACACACCATGGCGCGCAGCAAAATCGCTCTGATCGGCGCGGGACACATCGGCGGCACGCTGGCGCATCTCGCCGGCCTGAAGGAGCTCGGCGACATCGTGCTCTTCGACATCGCCGAAGGCACGCCGCAGGGCAAGGCGCTCGACCTCGCCGAATCCTCCCCCGTCGACGGGTTCAACGCGAAGATCTCCGGCGCCAACGCCTACGAGGACATCGCCGGCTCCGACGTGGTGATCGTCACGGCCGGCGTCCCCCGCAAGCCCGGCATGAGCCGCGACGACCTGCTCGGCATCAATCTGAAGGTGATGGAATCCGTCGGCGCCGGCATCAAGTCGCACGCGCCGGACGCGTTCGTGATCTGCATCACCAACCCCCTCGATGCGATGGTCTGGGCGCTGCAAAAGACCTCGGGCCTGCCGCCGACTAAAGTGGTCGGCATGGCGGGCGTGCTCGACTCGGCCCGCTTCCGTTACTTCCTCGCCCAGGAATTCAACGTCTCCGTCGAGGACGTCACCGCGTTCGTGCTGGGCGGCCATGGCGACGACATGGTGCCCTCGCTGCGCTACTCGACCGTCGCCGGCATCCCGTTGCCCGACCTCGTCAAGATGGGGTGGACCACGCACGAGAAGCTCGACGCGATCGTCGCGCGCACGCGCAAAGGGGGCGGCGAGATCGTCAACCTGCTCAAGACCGGCTCGGCGTTCTACGCGCCGGCCGCCTCCGCGATCGCGATGGCCGAGAGCTACCTGAAGGACAAGCGACGCGTGCTGCCGTGCGCGGCGCAGCTGACCGGGCAATACGGCCTGTCCAACATCTACGTCGGCGTGCCGGTGATCATCGGCGCCAACGGGGTCGAGAAGGTCGTGGAGGTGCAGCTCGACGAGACCGAGACGGCGATGTTCGAGAAGTCGGTCGCCTCGGTGCAGACGCTGATCGAAGCGTGCAAGGGGATCAACCCCGCCTTCGCGGACTGAGCCGGACCCGACGTTGTGCCGGCCGCGCGCGGCTGGCACAATGGCGGCCATGCGAGATCGAGCGAAGGCGCGCTGATGGCGACCGCGATCCCCCAGCCGAGGCCTTGGCCGCTCCTCGGCAACATTCCCGAGATCGACGCCAAGAACGGCATCCAGAGCCTGATGCGGCTTGCCGCCCGGCATGGTCCGATCTTTCGCCTCGCGATCCTCGGACGCTCGATCATCGTCGTCGGCGGCCACGACCTCGTCGACGAGCTGTGCGACGAGACGCGCTTCGCCAAGAAGAACCACCGCCCGCTCGAGAACATCCGCAAGGTGGTCGGCGACGGCCTGTTCTCCGCCTACGACCACGAGCCGAACTGGGGCATCGCGCATCGCCTGCTGACGCCGGCGTTCGGGACGCTGTCGATCCATGGCATGTTCGATCGCATGCTCGATATCGCCGAGCAGATGTTGCTGCGCTGGGAGCGGTTCGGCGACGCCGAGATCGACGTCACGGATCAGGTGACGCGCCTCACTCTCGATACGATCGCCCTCTGCGCATTCGATGTCCGGTTCAACAGCTTCTATCAAGCCGAGATGCATCCGTTCGTCGTCGCCATGCTGGAAGGGTTCGAGGAGGCGGGGCGGCAGGCCCGGCAACCGGAGCTGTTGACGCGGGCGCTGGTCTGGCGCGCGCGGCGCCAGGCGCGCAATGTCGCGATCATGCACGGCAGCGCCGATGATCTGGTCGCGCGCCGCCGCGCCGCCGGCGGTCCGCCGCGTGACGACCTGCTCGGCAAGATGCTCGCGGGGAGGGACCCCGTGAGCGGGCAGGGCCTGTCCGACGAGAACATCCGCTACCAGATGGTCACCTTCCTCGCGGCGGGTCACGAGACGACGAGCGGGCTGCTATCGTTCGCGCTCTACCTGCTGCTCGCCAATCCCACCGCGCTGGGCGAGGCTCGCGCGGAAGTGGATCGCGTGCTGGGCGCCGACACCCCGCGCGCCTCGGACCTCGCCGAGCTGCGATATGTCGAGCAGGTGCTGATGGAGACGCTGCGGCTCTGGCCGACGGCCCCCGCGTTCGGCCTACGCGCACGGGAGGCCACGGAGATCGGCGGCCGTTATCCGATCGCCACGACGGACACGGTGCTGGTGCTGCTGCCCGTGCTGCACCGCGATCCTTCGGTGTGGCCCGATCCCGAAGCATTCCGGCCCGAGCGCTTCGCGCCCGAGGCCATCGCGACGCGGCCGCCCAACGCCTGGAAGCCGTTCGGCAATGGCCAGCGCGCCTGTATCGGCCGCGGCTTCGCCTTGCAGGAGGCGGTGCTGGTGCTGGCGATGATCCTGCAGCGCTTCGACATCGAGATGGCCGATCCCGCCTATCGGCTCGTTGTCGCCGAGACCCTGACGATGAAGCCCACCGGCTTTTTCATGCGCGCGCGGCGGCGGCAAGCACCGGCGCGTCGTCGAGCGCATAGCACCGAGGCGCCGGCGGCGGCTCGCGTCTGTCCCGTCCCGCGTGAAGCGAACACGCAGGGGGTGCCGCTCCTGGTGATCTACGGAAGCAATTTCGGCTCGTCGGAAGCCTTCGCGCGGCGCATCGCGGTGGAGGCGGCCGAGCACGGCTACGCGGCGCGGGTCGGCTCGATGGACGATTTCGTCGATCGCCTGCCGCGCGACGGCGCACTCGTCGTCGTCACGGCCTCATACCAGGGCCAGCCGCCGGACAATGCGCGGCGCTTCGTCGAGTGGCTCGACGGTCTCGCGCCGGACGCGCTGGCGGGCGTGCGCTATGCCGTGCTCGGCTGCGGCGACCGCAAGTGGGCGCGCACCTTTCAGGCGATCCCGATCCGCGTCGACGCCGCCCTCGCCGCCGCCGGCGCCACCCCCCTTCGCGCGCGCGGCGAGATCGACGCCGACCGCGACTTCGTCACGGCATTCGAGACTTGGTATGCGGGGCTCTGGGGGGAGCTGGACGCGGGGTTGGCGGCCGTTTCCCAATCAGCGGCGTTGGTCTAATCCGAGCTGTCAAACCGCAGCTTGCGCCGACGCGCTACACATCGGTCCCGCGGCGCGAGGGCCATGGCATCCGCCGACGACCGGACGGAAATTACCTGATCTTCCACACCGTCGATGGGATTGACGTGGCCATCGTCCGTGTCGTGCACGGTGCACGGGATTACGGGCACGACCGACTGACCGGTCGCCCAATCCTGCCCACAACCCGCACGTCGTGCCGATTGAAAGCCCACCGCCGGCTCGCTAGAGGTCGTACCGAAAGCAATCCGCCGGAACCCCGCCGATGAACATTCACGAGTATCAGGCCAAGGCCGTGCTGCGGCAATTCGGGGTACCGGTGCCGCGCGGCGTGCCAGTCATGAAGGCCGAGGACGCCGAGGCGGCGGCCAGGGAGCTCGGCGGGCCTGTCTGGGTGGTGAAGTCGCAGATCCATGCGGGTGGGCGCGGCAAGGGCACGTTCAAGGAGGAGCAGGCCGGCGGCAAGGGTGGCGTGCGCGTCGTCAAGTCGATCGAGGATGCGACGACCAATGTCGCGCAGATCCTCGGCAACACGCTCGTCACCATCCAGACGGGCCCGGCCGGACGACAGGTCAACCGCGTCTATCTCGAGGACGGCTCAAACATCGCCAAGGAATTCTACCTCTCGATCCTCGTCGATCGATCGACGAGCCGGGTCTCCTTCGTCGTCTCGACCGAGGGCGGCATGGACATCGAGGAGGTCGCCCATTCGCACCCGGAGAAGATCACGACATTCTCGGTCGATCCGGCCACTGGCGCGCAGCCGCACCACGGCCGCATGGTCGCGCACGCGCTCGGCCTCGAGGGCGATCAGGCGAAGCAGGTCGTGGTGCTGACCGAGCAGCTGTATTCCGCGTTCGTCGCGAAAGACATGGCGATGTTGGAGATCAACCCTTTGATCCTCTCGGCCGAGGGCCAGATGCGGTGCCTCGACGCCAAGATCTCGTTCGACGATAACGCGATGTACCGCCATCCCGACATCCAGGCGCTACGCGACCTTGGCGAGGAGGACGCCAAGGAGATCGAGGCGTCGAAATACGATCTCTCCTACATCACGCTGGACGGGACGATCGGCTGCATGGTCAACGGGGCCGGCCTCGCCATGGCGACGATGGACATCATCAAGCTCTACGGCGCCGAGCCCGCGAATTTCTTGGACGTCGGCGGCGGTGCCACCAAGGAGAAGGTGGCCGCCGCGTTCAAGATCATCACCGCCGATCCCGCCGTGAAGGGTATCCTCGTCAACATCTTCGGCGGCATCATGAAGTGCGACGTCATCGCCGAGGGCGTGATCGCCGCGGTGAAGGACGTGGGCCTGCAGGTGCCGTTGGTGGTGCGGCTCGAGGGCACCAACGTCGGGCTCGGCAAGGAGATCATCGCCAAGTCGGGACTGAACGTGATCCCCGCCGACGACCTCGACGACGCCGCGCAGAAGATCGTCGCGGCCGTGGCGGCTTAGGCACCGCCTCGAACGGCGTGGGGTGACGCGAACGGCTACTCCGCCGCCTGCTGCTTCATCCCCTTGTTTTCGACCGTCTGGATCACCTCGAAGCCCTCGAACTCGGGGTGGCCGAGCGTCATGCGCTTGCCGCCGCCGGCGTTCTTGTGCGCGGCGCGGAACTGCTCGGAGCGCGTCCAGTCCTCGAATTGGCCCTCCGAGGCCCAGATCGTGTGCGAGGAATACAGCACGTGATCCTCGCGCTCGGGACCGCGCAACATGTGGAATTCCATGAAGCCGGGGCTCTCATGCAAGAACGACTCGCGGCCGAGCCACATGGCCTCGAAATCCTTGGCTTCTTCCTTGATGACCTTGAAGCGGTTCATGGCGATGAACATGCGCGGACCTCTCTGGCTGGCGAGATGATCGGGCGAGCATAGCAGGTCGAGCGGGGTGTGAGACAGCCGCGTCCTTCGGACACGTTGGCGCGCCGGATCAGGCTCGCGCGTCCGACCAGGCGCGCGCGAGCGCCACGAAGCCCGCGATGTCGATCTCCTCGGGGCGCTTGGTCGGCTCGATGCCGGCCGCCGCCAGCAGTGCCAGCGGATCCGTGTCGAGCGTCCGCAACGAGTGTCGCAGCATCTTTCGCCGCTGCCCGAACGCCGCCTGCGTGATCGCGGAGAGCGCCCGCGCCGGGCACGGCAAAGGCTCCGCGCGCGGCACCAGCTCGACGACGCTCGATGTCACGCTGGGCGGCGGCACGAAGCTCTGGCGCGGCACGTCGAAGAGGATCCGCGTCCGGCACCGCCAGTTTGAGAGCACGGCCAGGCGTCCGTAGGCGGCACGCTCGGACGGCGTCGCGACGATGCGCTCGGCCACCTCGCGCTGGAACATCAGGGTCAGCCGATCGAACCAGGGCGGCCAGGGCTCGGTCTCGAGCCAGCCGATCAGCAGCGGCGTGGCGATGTTGTAGGGCAGGTTGGCGCAGATGCGGGTCGGTCGCCCGGATTCGGCCAACGCGGCGAAGTCGGCCGTCAGCGCGTCGGCTTCGCGGACATCGAGTTTGCCGGGATAGCGCGTCCCAACTTCGGCGAGGGCATCGAGGCAGCGCGCGTCGCGCTCCAGCGCGATGACATCGGCGCCCTCCCCGAGCAGGGCCCGCGTGAGACCTCCCGGCCCCGGCCCGATCTCGATCACGCGAACGCCCGCAAGTGGTCCCGCGGCGCGGGCGATCTTCTGAGTCAAATTGAGGTCGAAGATGAAGTTCTGGCCGAGGCTCTTCTTGGCCGCGAGCCCGTGCGCGGCAACGACCTCGCGCAGCGGCGGCAGGCCGTCTGGCGCGCTCACATCAACGATCGGCTGCGCTGGCAGCGATGGCTTGGTCGGCTGCGGCCAACCGCCCAGCGAGGCCCAGCGCCGCGATCAGGCTCGACGGATCGGCGATGCCGCGCCCGGCGATGTCGAAGGCGGTGCCGTGGTCGGGGGATGTGCGCACGAACGGCAGGCCGAGCGTCACGTTGACCGCCGTGTCGAAGGCGAGCGTCTTGATCGGGATCAGCGCCTGATCGTGGTACATCGTCACCACCACGTCGTAGCGCGTCCGTGCCGCTTCGTGGAACAGCGTGTCGGCGGGGTGCGGGCCGGTGACCGCGATGCCGTCGGCGCGCAACACGTCGAGCGCCGGCATGATGACCTCGATGTCCTCGCGACCGATGTCGCCGCCCTCGCCCGCGTGCGGGTTCAAGCCGGTGACCGCGATGCGCGGCTGTTCGATCCCAAACCGTGCCGCGAAGTCGCGCGCGATGGTACGCACGGTCTCGACGATCAGTTCCCGCGTCACCAACCCGGGCACGGTGGCGAGCGGCACATGGATCGTCGCCGGGGCGACGGCAAGCAGCGGCGACCACAGCAGCATGACCGGAGAGCGTGCCTCCGACAGGGGAAACATCCGTCCCGCCAGCTCGCCCATGAACTCGGTCTGGCCGGGATGCGGGTAGCCGACGCGGTGCAGGATCTCCTTCGAGACCGGCAGGGTGACGATCGCGGCGGCGCGTCCTTCCGCGATCAGCCCGACGCACCGCGTGATCGAGGCGATCGTGCCCGGCGCGTCGGCGGCATCGGGCGCGCCGGGCATGCCGCGGGTCTCGGTCTCGAGAGGCAGGATCGGCAGGGCTTCGGCGAAGATCGCCGGTGCCTGCTCCGGCGTCGAGGCGACCATCGGAATGTCGAAGCCAAGCCGGTTCGCGGCGCGGCGGCAATGGTCGAGATCGTCGATGAGCAGGAATGGCCCGGCGTCGGCGGAGCGCAGGCGTCCGTCGCGGATCGCCATCCAGGCTTTCAGAGCGACCTCGATGCCGATCCCGGACGGGTCGCCGCGGCTGAGCGCGAGCAGATGAGGCGCGCGAAGAGGGGCCGACGGCGAGCCCGAGGTCATCCGCGCGGGCGTTCGATCACCGCGGTCGAGCGCATCTCCTTGTAGCGGCGTTCCGCCTGCGACTGGATGTGCTCGTCCAGGATACGGTCGCCGATCTGCTTGCGCAGCTGATCGTCGTCTTTCGCGGCGCCGCGGTCGCACAGGGCGATCAGCTCGATGCCGTTACCGGAACGGCTCGGTTCGGTCAGATGCCCGATCGGCGTCTTGTCGAGCACGTCCTTGATACCTTCGTTGAGCTGCGTCGAGTCGCGCGTCAACTTCGAGCGGACGGCGACACCGGGCAAGGTTTTGGCGTAGGCGATGCCACTGTCGCAGCTCGCGAACTTGCCGCGCAGCGCCTGAGCCTGCTTGACGGCCGCCTCGACCTGGGCGGGGCCGTCGCTGGGGCTCAACGTGAACACGACCTGGCGGATCGTGTAGGAGGTGATCGAGGTCTTGCCCTTCTCCTTGGCGAGCTGGTCGCGGACGGCGACCTCGCTCGCCTCGACGCCGCGGTTGAGCGCCTTCATCAGGACGTTGTAGCCGAGCTCGTCCTTGAAGTGGGCGCGCATGTGCTCGGGGGAGACGCCGCTGCGGCCGATGTCGGCTGCTAGCTGGGCCGACGACACCTTCATCTTGCGGGCGTCGGTCTGCACCTGTTCACCGATCTCTTCATCGGTGATGTTGATGCCGAACCGGCTGGCCTCGCGCGCCTTCAGGCGATCGGAGACCATGCTTTCGATCGCCGCGTCGCGTGTCGCCGGCTTGTGCATGCCGCGCAGAAGCTTCATCCGCTGATCGAGGTCGAACGAGGTGATCGGATCGCCGTTGACGGAAACCTCGACGGCCTGCGCCCAAGCGTGACGAGGCGCCAACACCAGCGTCGCCGAAATCATCGTCGCCGAGATCAGCGTCATCTTGCCGACACCGGTCACGCCGGCGAGCCGCGTGACAATCGAAGAAAAGCCAGGTCGCATGATCGTCCTCCCCGGCGCTTCTTAGGTGTAGAAACTCGGCGCTTTTCGGGCATTGCCGCGAAAAATCGCGGCCTGTCGGTCTCGTCTAGCGAATGCCGTCGATGCCGTTGACGGGTTGACCCTGCGTATTGCTGGACGTGTTGCGGGCAAACTTGATGTCGCCGAGCGTGCGCAACTGCAGCGACACCAGGACCGTCTGGTTGCGTTCGAAGCTGCCGGTGCCATTGTCCTGGTAGACCGAGGAATAGTTGATGGCGAAGGTCGTGCACTCGTCGGTGTAGCCGGCGCCGATGCCGAGGGCCGCGACCGAAAATGGGCTCGGCTTCGAAAATCCGACCAGCTCTGGCGGATAGTACTGGCGGCTCATGTCGAAGGTGACGTTGCCCTGCGCGAAATAATGCTCGGCGAAATCGTACTTGCCATTGAACGAGAGGCCTTGGCGGCGAACATCGTAGCCGATCAAGGGCTGCGCGGTGTAGTCGGCGAACTGGATGCCACCCGTGAGCTTGCCGAAGTTCAGCGAGGTCGTGATGTCGAGCCGGCGATTCTCCAGCGTCACGCTGTCGAAGCGACCCATCGCGCCGATCGAGAAGGCGGGCAGGGGCGACAGCGTCGTGCTGGCCACGTAGTCGGAAAGGCGTCTGTCGAGGCCGGAGCTGAGGCCGACGTTGGCGGCATCCGCCGTCGCGTAGGAATTGGTGCCCGCGAGCTGCGCCGATTGGCCGGCCTGAAGATTGAAGTAGCCGCCGTTCTTGAAGTTCACGGCGAGCTGGCCGCCGTAGTTGGCGCGCACGCCGGTCTCGAACTGATCGTAGCCCGAGTACTTGCTCCAATCAAACAGGTTGGTCGAATCGAAGACGAGGCTCTGCGCATCGAGATTGACGAGCGAGCGGGTGCCGAGGACGCTGTCGGGACGGGCGATGATCTGGGCGATCGGCTCGACCATGATCGAGCCGAACTTGGTGTAGGTCATGAAGGGATAGCGATATTCGAGGCCGACGCCCGGGATGACGTTGCCGCTGTCGCCCTGCGACGAGCCGGGCAGGAACGCCGTCTGCGAGGCGTTCGAATAGAACGACGAATTGCCATAGGCCGAGTAGGCGTAGCTGTTCGTCGTGTTGAGGTTCAGCGACTCGCCATTGAACCGCGCGAAGGCGAACGGCGTCCACACCTCGCCGATCGGATCGATGAACTTGCGCTGATAGTCGACCATGCCGGTGGCGCGCGTGTAGTCGCCGCCGATGCCGCGCAGCAGGCATGAGTTGCCGATCACGCGTCCCGGCACATAGACGTTGCAGACGTCGTAGAGGCCATAGGCGTTGTCGAGCGTGCGCGGGCCGACCTCCTCGTAGGCGGCGGAGGCCGCCGACAGGCTCGTCAGATTGAAGTCGAACTCGAGCTGGCCGCCGATGCCGTGCGAAACCAACGGATCGATGTCGACCGTCTTGTTGTAATCGAGCACCGGGTGCACGACCGGCTGCTGCGCCTGGATGTCGTGGCTCGACAAGCCCTGGATATAGTATCCGCGCAGGTCGAAGAAGCTGCGATCACCCTGGCCGGTCAGATACAGCGTCGAGATCGACTCGGTGAAATAGTTCGACGACAGCGTATCCGCCGGTATCGAATAGTCGAAGGGATAATACTTGTCGGAGAAGGCGGCGATGTTCCAGCCGAACTTCCATTGGTCGGTAATCGCGAACTCGCCCTTGGTCGTGATGCTGCCGCGCAGGTCGCGGTCGCCGGCGCCATAGGGCGCGGCGAGGAACTTGGACGGGTTCAGCTGATCGATGCCCGTCGCCTTGATGTAGTACATGCCGTTGGCGAAGCGCTGGCGGAATTCGGCGGCTCCAAAGAACCCTTGCTCCGAAAAGACCGTCGGCGTGACCGTCAGGTCGTAGTTCGGAGCCAGATTATAGAACACCGGCACGCCGACGCCGTAGCCGAGCTGCGACTTGTAGAAAAGGTCCGGCGACAGCAGGCCGGACTTCTTCTTCACCGTCGGGTCGGGCGCGGAGATGTAGGGCGTATAGGCGACCGGGATGCCGAGGAACTCGAGGTCGGCATCCTCGTAGTAGATCATCTGCTCGTCGTTTTTGTGGATGATCCGCTTGGCGCGGACCCGCCACAGCGGCGGCCTCTCCGGATTGTCCTTGCACGCGTCGCAGGCCGTGTAGGTGCCCTTGTCGAAGACGGTGGTGTCGCCGCCGATGCGCTCGACGCGCGGCGCGCTGTAATGCGTCTTGTCCGGTGTATCGACGCGCAGGCTGTTGACGAAGCCGTCGCGGAAATCGTCGGTGAGGTCGAACTTGTCGCCGTGCAGGACCGTGCCGTCCTTCTCGGTCAGCTTGGCGTGGCCGACCGCGACGAGGCGCTTCGTCGTCTTGTTGTAGACGACCCGGTCCGCCTCGAGCGTGCGACCGTCATAGTAGATGCGCACGTTGCCCGAGGCCGTCACCGTGTTGTCGTCCTGGTTCTGGACGAGCTCGTTCGCCTCGACGAGCATCTTGGCGTTGGGGTCGCGTTTGGCACGGTCGCCGACCGTCTGCGCGTCGGCCGGCGCGCCGAAGGGCAGCGCGAGGGACGGCGCGAGCAGCAGCGCGGCGACGACGGCGAGGCGCGCCGAACGTCTCGATCCGCTCATGTCGGCGGGGAGCGGGAGCCGGCCCGAGGCGCGGCGCCGCCCCATCAACCGTCCTCCTGGTTGAGGAGCGCGAGCGTGCCGAGCATGCTGGCGACGACAGCGGGCGACCACGCGGCGACGGGCGGGCTGAGCACGCCCGACCCACCCAGGTCCCCGACGAATTTCGTCGCCACGTAAAGCACGAACCCCGCCGCTACGCCGCCGCCCACGAACTTACCGATCCCACCAAATCGGAAAAATCTTAAGGAAAAGGCGGCCGCGATCAACGTCATCGCGACAAGCAGCAGCGGACGGGCCAGCAAGGTCTGAAACTGGAGCCGGTAGCCGCTGGCATCGAGGCCCGCGCTCTCTGTCTCGTCGCGCAGCGCCGGCAGGTCCCAGAACGGCACGGCCTCGGCCGACATCGAGCCTTCCGAGGCCTCGCCGGGCTTCAGGTTGGTCGCGAGCAGATAGCTTTGGAACGCGTGCGGCTCCTGGCCGGGCTCCGACACCTGGCCATCCTCGAGCCGCCAGAAGCCCGCCAGCAGCACGCCGCGCGCCGCCCGGATCCGCTCCGAGAAGCGTCCCTCGCTGTCGTAGACATAGGCCGTCACGCCGGTGAGCGTGGAGCGGTCGCTCGACGTCCTGTCGGCTTTCAGGATCGATTCACCATCGACGCCGGTCTGGCGGATCCAGGTCGCCGGCGCTTCCTGGTTGGTCATGCCTTGGCTGTCGAACAGCTTGGACTCGATCGCGTCCGCGCGCTCCTTCATCAGCGCCGAGACCGGGTTGAGAACGGTGACGGAGACGATGCCGATCACGAGGGCGATGAGGATCGGCGGCCCCAGGAACTGCCACACCGACACGCCGGAGGCGCGGGCGACGAGCAGCTCGAGCTTGCGCGTGAGGTTGAGGAATACCGCCATCGAGCCGAACAGGACGCAGAACGGAAGCACCTGCTCGGAGACGGCAGGCGTGCGCAGCAGCGACAGAAACGCCACCGACGAGGTCGTCACGCCGGCGATATTGCCGGTGCGGCGCAGCAGCTCCACGAAATCGATCACGAAGACCAGGCTGAAGATCGTCGCGAAGACCGCCAGGATCATCCTGAAGAAGCGGGACGAGAGGTAGCGGCCAAGCGTCAAGCCGATCATGGCGCTGCTTACCGCAAAAGCGGAGGCTTGGGCGTGGTCGGCACGGATCTGACGCGAATGTGAAGCTCGCTCCGCGCCGAACAGGACCGAGCCCGGGCGCAAGGTTGGCCTTTGGAAGAGGTATGATGGGATGGTCGACGGCAAGGCATTTCAGACGGACACCGGCATCCTCGCGGCACGCCGCACGGCACCTTTCAGGCTTAGTCGCCCGCGCGGGGGTGGCCTAGTGTTTGGCGGCAACACCCGCCGGGGAAGCGGCCGCGATCGAGCACGCAAGGCAAGGGAGGGTGCGCCGAGACGACGCTTGCCTCGCGGGCGGCCAATCAACATGATGCCGCGCGAATTAAGCATGCCGCCGCCCGCCCGTGGCCGCGGCCCGGGAGCCCACTAACGCCATGGCCGAATCCATCAAGATCGACTTCACCGCTCTCGAGAGCGCGACGGCGGGTTCCTCCGTTCCCGGCGCCGACGGCACGGGCTCGATCGTGATCTTCGCTGGGCCGGGGCTCGTCTATGGGGAGGCGACCAAGGCGTTTCTCGGAGCCGAGGGCGAGGCCCTGGTCACGCGCGCGGCCGGCGCCGCGAAGTTCAAGGGCAAGCCGGGCAGCGCGCTCGATATCGTCGCGCCGAGCGGAATCGCGGCCGACCGATTGCTCGTAATCGGGGTCGGCGGCGACAAGCCAGAGGCGTCCGACAAGGCCGAGCCGGGCGCGGCCGAGGCGCCCAGCAAGGATAGGGACAAAGACAAGGGCAAGCCGTTCAACATCACCAACCTTGGCGGGACGGTCGCCGGCAAGGTCGGTCGCGGCACCCGCGCGCTGATCCTGCTCGACATCCCGCGCGAAATGAAGGAGATCGCCGATCCCTCTGCTGCCGCCGCGGAGTTCGTCATCGGGCTGCGCCTGCGCGACTATCGGTTCGACTCCTATAAGACGAAGAAGAAGGACGATGCCGAAGACGATGGGGCAACCAGGGTGACGATCGCGGTGGCCGATGTCGCCGCGGTCGAGGCGGCCACCGCCACGCGCGGCGCCGTGGCCGACGGCGTGCTGACGGCGCGCTCGCTCGTCAACGAGCCGCCGAACGTGCTCTATCCCGAAAGCTTCGCCGAGCGTGCCAAGGCTCTGGAAACGCTTGGTCTCGAGATCGAGATCCTCGACATTCCGGCGATGGAGAAGCTCGGCATGGGGGCGATCCTCGGCGTCAGCCAGGGCTCGGACCGGCCGGGCCGGATCGTCGTCATGCGTTGGAACGGGCTCGACAAACGCAACGGTCATGGCGGTGACGGCGAGGGGGCGAAGCCGATCGCCTTCATTGGCAAGGGCGTGACCTTCGACACCGGCGGCATCTCGATCAAGCCGTCGTCGGGCATGGAGGACATGAAGGGCGACATGGCCGGCGCGGCCTGCGTCGTCGGCCTCATGCAGGCGCTGGCCGGACGCAAGGCCAAGGTCGACGCGATCGGCGCGATCGGCATCGTCGAGAACATGCCGGGGCCAGGCGCGCAGCGGCCGGGCGACATCGTCACCTCGATGTCGGGGCAGACAATCGAGATCATCAACACCGACGCCGAGGGCCGGCTCGTGCTGGCCGACGTCTGCTGGTACGTGCAGGACAAGTACAAGCCGGCCTTCATGATCGACCTGGCCACCTTGACCGGCGCGATCCTCGTCGCCCTCGGCCAGGAGCACGCCGGGCTGTTCTCGAACGACGACGAGCTTTCCGAAAAGCTCCTGGCCGCCGGCAAGGCGACCGGCGAGAAGCTGTGGCGCATGCCGCTCGGGCCGGCCTACGACAAGATCATCGATTCGAAGTTCGCCGACGTGAAGAACTCCGGCGGTCGCCACGCCGGCTCGATCACGGCGGCGCATTTCATCCAGCGCTTCGTCAACAACACGCCGTGGGCGCATCTCGACATCGCCGGCATGGGCATGTCGTCACCCTCGAACGACATCAATCAGAGCTGGGGGTCGGGCTGGGGCGTGCGGCTGCTCGACCGGCTCGTCGCCGATAATTACGAGGCGCATTAGCTATCGAGGTCTGGTTCTACCACCTGCGGAGCCAGCCGCTCGCCCGCGCGCTGCCGGCGATCCTCGAAAAGGCGGTCGAGCGCGGCTGGCGCGTCGCGGTGCAGACGCTCGACGATCTTCGCCTCAAGGCGCTCGACGACGCGCTTTGGACCTACAAGCCGGAGAGCTTCCTGCCGCACGCCACCGCGCGCGACGCGACTGCCGCCAAGCAGCCGATCGTGCTGACGACGGAGGCCGCCAACGTGAACGGCGCCGCCCTGCGTGTCTTCGTCGAAGGCGCCGAGATCGATCTCGATCCGGCGAGCGCGGTCTACGAGCGCGTCATCCTGATGTTCGACGGCGGCAACGAGGCCGAGCTCGAGGCCGCGCGCCGGCAATGGTCCCGGCTGAAGGGGCAGGGTTTTGCACTGGCCTACTGGCAGCAGACCGACGCCGGTCGCTGGGAAAAGCGGATGTAAGCGCCGCTTTGCCGTCTCCCGCTCGCTCGCGGGCGGGGGAGAGCAGATGCGCCGTTAGCCCTTCCTTAAGCCTGCCGACAGGAAGCTCCGCGCACGTATGGCTCGCGAAATCGCGCCGTGCGCTAATCCGCTCGCCCGTCGCGAACAGAGGCCTGCGCCTTGTCCACTCCCCCTCGCCTCTCCCTTGTCGTCGCCACGCGTGGCCGCGCCGACCCGTTCGCCACCCTCTTCGAGAGCCTCGCGGCGCAGACCTTCACGAATTTCGAGGTCATCGTCGTCGACCAGAACGTCGACGACCGCGTCGGCGCGCCCGATCGCGACGGCTGGTCGTTTCCGATCCTGCACCTGCGCACGCCGACCGAATCTGGCGCCAGCCGCGCCCGCAACGCCGGCCTCGCCCGCGCGCGCGGCGCGATCGTGCTCTTCCCCGACGACGATTGCTGGTACCCGCCGACGTTTCTGGCGCACGCGCTCGAGCGCATGGGCACGCACCGGGCCGACATCCTCGCCGGTCGCGCCGCCGACCCGGCGACGGGCCGCGACATCAACGGCCGCTTCGAGCAGGCCGTGACGACGATCGACCGTGCCAACGTCTGGACCACCGGCATCGAGTGGGTGGTCTTCTTCAAGCGGGCCGTGCTCGAGGCGGTCGGCGGCTACGACCCCGCGATCGGCGTGGGTGCCGCGACGCCGTGGCAATCCTGCGAGGCGCAAGACATCATGCTGCGGGCGCTCGCGCGGGGCTATTTCTGCGTGTTCGACCCGAGCGTCTACGGGCACCATGCCGAACTCGACATCCGCGACGCGTCCATGCTGCGCAAGGGCCGCGCCTATGCGCGAGGCCTCGGCCACGTGCTGCGCCTGCACCATTATCCGACGACGACGGCCGCCTCCTGGATCTTGCGCCCCGGCGTGCGCGCGGCTCTCTCGCTGATGCGCGGCGACCGCACGCTTGTCGCCTATTACCGCAACGTGGCGCTCGGGCGGCTCGAAGGGTGGCGTGGCAGGGTGCCGGAGCAGCGCGCCCCGCTCGGGGTCGGACGGGCCGCACCACTCGGCGGATAATCCGCCTCAGCGGCGGTTATCGGCTCCAGGCGTGAACCGGCGCTCCGGCGGTATGTCCGCGAGAGGGCTGGCACCAGCGTCGCCGAGCGCTCGCGGCGCGCGTTCGGCCTCCGCGCGCTCGATCTTGGCGCGCGCCACGCCCGCGTCGAACCGGGCCCATTCCGCCTGGCTGATCTCCTCGCCGGTCTCCTTGATCGAAGCCTTTCGCATCGTCATCCCTCGCTCGATTGCCTTTCTTCTTGATCCCGCCGCGACGGGCGGGTGTTATCGGTCTTTGCCAATCCAAGGAGACGTCATCATGACACCCTTCGGCAAGACCATCGCCAGGGAGCTGCGCACCGCCCTGGTGCCGATCGAGACGGTCTCGATCGTCGATTATCAGTACCTCGACGCCTCGGTTCGCGCGTTGCTCAAGAACGCGCTGTTCTTCGTGGTTCCAACGCCGGCCATCACCGCGTCGCGCGCGGTTGCCGGCGACAAGGCGCGCGCCCTGGCGGAGGCGATCCACGAGGTCGGCGTGAAGCCGCAGGGTATCAGCCTCGATGTCGACCAGGCGCGCGCGGACGCGATCGTCGCGATGCAGGAGCTTATCGACGCCGTCGCCGATGCGGAGCCGACCGTGGCGGGGCGTAGTCTCGGCGTCGGCTGAGCCATCTCCCGAATGCCCCGGGCAACTTTTCCCGGAGGCGGGCGCTTGCGCAGGCCACGCTCCAACGACGGGACTGTCCTGATGCTTCGCTTCGCTCTCATCGCCCTCGGTCTCGCCGCCGGTCTCTCGTCTGCGGCGGCGGCAGGCTTCCCTTGCGAGAAGTTCGAGAAGAACCCCGACGGGACCTGGGCGGCGAAAGAGCCCGTCGAGATTTTCGGGCCGAACGGCCGCCTCGATTTCACGCCGGGCGAAACCTATCGAGAAGGCCAGCCGGTCAATCGCCTCGACGTCGCCAAGCTGCTTACGGCCAACTGCGACAAGAAGTAGTCGCTACGTCTCGCTCGACCTGAAGAGGAAGGGCACGACCTGACGCAGGTTGGGCGTCTTTCTCGCCTCGAACGGCATCGGCCGGCAGACCGCCATCGCGGACACTCCGATGCGCGCGGTGAGCAGCCCGTTCAAGACACCCTCGCCGAGCCGCGCCGACACCTTGGAGGCGATGCCGTGGCCGACGACCTGCTGCAGCAGGCTGTCGCCCGCCGCCATGCCGCCGGTGATCGCGAGATGCGCGCCGACCGATCGCGCGAGCTTCAGAAACCCGAGCAGGCCCGGCCGTCCGCCGTAAATTTCGGCGATCTGACGGATCAGCCGCACCGCCTGCAGCAGGACGAAGGCGACATCGATGATGGCGCGCGGTGCCACCGTGGTCACGACGGAGACGCGTTTCGCCGCCATCGCGACGGCGGCGTTCGCCCGCTCGTCGAGCGGTGCGACGAGCGTGCGTTCCGCGATCTCGACAAGGTCGCGCCCGTCGACGATCTCTGTGCGCAGCGCCAGCACATCCTGCCGCCCTTGCGCCGTCTCCGGCCGCTTCTCGTAGAGCGCTGCGAGGTCGGCGACGAGCTTGCGGGCGAGCTTCTGATCGTCGTTGGCGTGCGCGCGCGCGAAATCCTGGTGGAGCCGGGCGACGTGGCGCTGGCGCGAGATCGCCAGCATCTCGCGAGCGGCGAGGACGATCAGCGCGAGCAGGGCGATCGCGACGAGCACGAGCGCGATGCCGCCGAGCGTTTTCGACCGCGCGAACAGATCGTCGACGAGCTGCGTGACCCAGAGCCCGAACGCTAGCGAGACGAGGCCGCCGAGCGCCGACCAGAACAGCCCGCTCCACGAAACGAGTGTGCGGCGGAAGATGCCGCGCCGCTGCGCGACCTCGACCGCGCGCTCCTCTGGCTCCAGCTCCAGTCCGGCGAAGGTTGCCGGATCGGGCAGGATCTCGACCTGCGGCGCGGCCGGGCGCGTGCGTGCGCGGACGTCCGTTTCGTCGGCGAAGCCGGGCAGGGGCTCCGGCGTGAGGCGCACGGCGCGAGGGCGGCGACGCTGATCCTGCGAACTCGGGTCTTCGCTCATGCGAGACGGTCTCCCAGCAGGAACTGCAGGGCGCGGTCCATTCGGATGTGCGGCGGCGGCAGCGCCAGGTCGTCGTCGTCGCGCGCCTCGCGCGGTGGGCGGAAGCGCACGAAGCGGTAGTCCTCCTGGCCCGCGGGGTAGTAGGCGTCGCCGCGCAATGCCGCCTTCGGGTCGGCCGGCAGGTCGCCGGGGAAGATCGCCGCCTCGGCGGTGCCATCGAAGCTCTCGCCGTCGATCACCTCGCCCTGCGCCGGCACGCCGACGACGGCGTCGAGCGCGTCGGCGCCCTTGCCGATCCGCGCCTCGCGCGTCGCCCGCACGCCGGCCAGCGCGATGACGTCGATCGCCGCGCCCGCGTCGTCGGCGCGCGCGATCGCGCGGCCGACGATCGTGCGCAGGATCGCCTCGAGCCGGTCGTGGCTCGTGTGATTGAGGTGGTCGGCCTTGGTCGCCGCGAACAGGATCTTGTCGATGCGCGGCTTGAAGAGCGCGGAGATCAGCGAGTTCCGCCCGGCGCGGAAGGCCTGCAGGATGTCGGCCAGCGCGCTCTCGAGGTCGCGCACGGCGGCGGGGCCGGCATTCAGCGCGGCGAGCGTATCGACCAGCACGATCTGCCGGTCGAGCCGCGCGAAATGATCGCGGAAGAACGGCCTCACGACATGCGCTTTGTAGGCCTCGAAGCGGCGTTCCATCATGCCGGCGAGTGTCTCGCCGCCGTACACGCGCGTCGCGTCGAGCTGCAGCGGCGCGAACGTCAGCGCCGGCGACCCTTCGAGATCGCCCGGCATCAGGAAGCGCCCGGGCGGCAGCGTCGACAGCGCGAAATTGTCGGCCCGGCAGGATTTCAGGTAGGCCGTGAAGAGCTCGGCGGCCTGGCGCGCGACGTGTTCCTCGGCCGGCGCCCCGGCATCGGTCGCGACCGTGAAGCCGCGCCAGTCCGCGGCGAGGCTCGCGCGGGCCGCCGAGGCGGACGCCTCGAGCGTCTCCCTGGACCAATCGGCGTAGCTCTTGTCGAGCAGCGGCAGGTCGAGCAGCCATTCGCCGGGATAATCGACGATGTCGATGACGAGCGCCGCGGGCCCGGCGCGCATCCCCTCGGCGCGCTCGAACTCGAGCCGGATCCGCACCTCGGAGATGCGCCGCGTCGATTGCGGCCAATGGCGCGAGGCACCTTCGGCGCCGCCCTTCAGCGCCGCGCGGTGATCCTCGTAGGCGAACCGCGGCACGGCATCGTCCGGCTGCGGCTCGAGCTTGCCCTTGGTGAGGCGCCCTTCCGTCATCACGCGAAACACCGGCATCGCGCCCTTGCGCCGCCGCCCCGGCGCGCCGAGCTCGGTCAGGTGTTGGATCAGCGCGGTGATGAAGACCGTCTTGCCGGCGCGGGAGAGCCCGGTCACCCCAAGGCGGAGCACCGGCGTCCCGAGGCTCTCGGAGAACGTCTGCGCCAGCGAGCGCGCCTCGTAGAGGAGATCGGAGAGAAAGGGCAAGGACGTACTCGGCGCGCCGGATCGCTCAGCCTATGTAGGAAGCAACCTACGGTCCTGCCGCGCCGAGCCGCGCCAGAATCTCGGCATGGAGGCGCCGGTCGCCGGTCGCCACGACATCGCCGCCCCCGGCGGCATCGCCGCCTTTCCAATCCGTCATGATGCCGCCGGCGCCCTCGACGATCGGGATCAGCGCCACGACGTCGTAGGCCTGAACGCCCGATTCGATCACGCAATCGACATGGCCCGCCGCCAGCATGGCGAACGCGTAGCAATCGCAGCCGTAGCGCACGAGCCGCGCCTCGTCCTCGACGCGTCGCAGCGCCTCGAGCTTGTCCTCTGCGTAAAGCAGCGGCGAGGTCGTCATCACGGTCGCCGACTTGAGCGAGGCGCAGGCGCGCACCCCAAGCCGTCGCCGTCCTCGCGCGACCCCGAGGCCGGTGCCGGTCCAAGTCGTCTTGGTGCCGTCGCCAACGAAGCGCTCCTGCGTGAACGGCTGCACCATCAGGCCATAGCAGGGCTTGCCGTGGTGCAGCAGGCCGATCAGGACCCCCCAGGTCGGCAGGCCCGAGATGAAAGCCTTGGTCCCGTCGATCGGGTCCAGCACCCAGACGTATTCGGCGTCTGGCCGCTTGGCGCCGAATTCCTCGCCGATGATTCCGTGCGTCGGAAATTGGCGCTCGATCATCCCGCGCATCGCGACCTCGGCGGCGCGGTCGGCTTCGGTGACCGGATCGAAACGGCCGCCCTTGCTTTTGTCCTCGGTGCCGAACGCGCTGCGGAAAAACGGCAGGATCGCGTCGCCGGCCGCATCGCCGAGCTTCTCGACGAACGCCGCGAAATCAACAGCCGACATGCCAAACGCTCCCAGGTCGTCGAGCTGGAAGTGCCACGCCCGCCACAGTCCCGCAACCGGTCCCGTCCCCGCGATCTGCGTTTGATGCACGCCAGCCGTGCATCAAAGACACGCCGAGTGGCAAACGCGTCTTGGGCCCTTGCTTTTTGTGCGACGCACGTTCATCTTTTCGCAGTGCGGCAACAGGCTGTTGTCGCCGTGCCCTCCTTGGGCGTTTCCTCCCTAGACTTGGGCCGCTTGTGTCTTCCACAAGCGGCTCCTTTCGTTTGGAGGCGCCGTCATGGTGGCGCCGTCATGTGGCCCGGCACGCAAGCGCCGCGCTATTCGGCTGCCGCCTTCAGGCCATACCCCGCGACGAACGCGGCCAGTTCGGCGACGATCGCGGCGATATCCTCCGCGACCGGTGCGAAGCGCTCCGTCCGCACGAGCCGGCGCTCGTCCATGTAGAGCGCGCGGTTCAGCTCGATCTGGATGGCGTGGATGCCGGCCTGCGGCGTCCCGTAATGCTCGGTGATGTAGCCGCCCGCATAGGGCTTGTTGCGCTGCACAACATAGGCGCGCTGCCGCATTGCCCGCTCCACGACCTCGACGAGATCGACCGCGCTGCTCATGCCGTAGCGATCGCCGACGACGAAGTCGGTCGTCACCCGCTTGTCGATCCCCAGCGTGGCGGTCGGCATCGACGGCATCGAGTGGCAGTCGATCAGGATCGCCACGCCGAACTGGCGAAAGGCGCGATCGAGCAGCGACCGCAGGCACGCGTGATAGGGCTTGTAGAGCCGCTCGATGCGCGCGAGCGCCTCGGTCACGCTGAGCCGGCCGGCGTAGATCTCCTGCGATTCTCCGACCACGCGGGCGATCGTGCCGAGACCACCGGCGACGCGCACCGACCGGGTGTTGGCGAAGCCGGGCAGGCGTCCGTCGAACATGCGCGGGTCGAGTTCGTACGCCTCGCGGTTGAGGTCGAGATAGGCGCGCGGAAAGCGGGCGCGCAACAGCGGCGCGCCGAGCGCACGGACGCCGGCGAAAAGCTCGTCGACGAACGCGTCCTCCGAACGGCGCAATGCCGTCGCGTCGAGCCGTGCGCTGTCCAGGAAACGGCGCGGGTAGATCGAGCCGGAATGCGGCGACGAGAACACGATCGGGCAGCCGAGCTGGTCCGGCTCGACCACCTCGAACGGCGGGTCGAGCTCGGGCTCGTGAACGGCGAGATCCTCGTCGCAGGAACCGTTCGGTCCCCGTCTGCTCATCGAACCTCCTGGACCCATGGACCGCCAGCTGCTGTGGCGTAAAAGGCGCCGCCTGACCGCTTCACTCTGCCAAGCCAATCGCCCTCTGTCCAACGTCGTCGGTTCGTGGCATCACACAAGGGTCGGCGCTCGTGCCAGAGTCGCGCAGGCGGAACCGCACGAAGTCCCGCTATCGTCGGAACGGACATGACAAACCCTGAGACCATGGTGGCCGGCAAGATCCTGCTTGCCGAAGACGACAACGACATGCGCCGCTTTCTCGCCAAGGCCTTGCAAAACGCGGGCTTCGAAGTGTCCTCGTTCGACAATGGGCTGTCGGCCTACAATCGACTGCGCGAGGAGCCATTCGAGCTTCTGCTCACCGATATCGTGATGCCGGAAATGGACGGCATCGAGCTGGCGCGCCGCGCGACCGAGCTCGATCCCGACATCAAGGTGATGTTCATCACTGGCTTCGCGGCCGTCGCGCTCAACCCCGACAACAACGCGCCGAAGCAGGCCAAGGTGTTGTCGAAGCCGTTCCATCTGAAAGACCTCGTCAACGAGGTGCAGCGCCTGCTGGCGGCCTGATCGCGATCGCGGCCTTCGGACGGGAAGGTTGGCGGCTTTCGCGGTTGCGCGCGGCGTCCCGCCGGTATATCTCGCCCTCTCGCATCCGACCCGTGGATGCGCGGCACGGCGTGCCGGGCGCTTAGCTCAGCGGGAGAGCACTTCCTTGACATGGAAGGGGTCACAGGTTCGATCCCTGTAGCGCCCACCACGAGCCTCGAACGTTCGTCGTGAGTCCGCGTTCTTGCGGCACGGCGCCTCTATCTCCCGAACCTGGGCGCCCGTTCTGGAGAAACTCATGCCCGACCTCTATCCCGTCGCTGGCGTCGCCATCGCGCTCGCCGGCACCGACAAGTTGGTCGGCGATCGCGGCTACGCCGGCATGTTTCGTCACCTCGGCTGGTCGCGACAGGAGATGGAAGCCGCGGCCGCGGCCGAGGTTGTCGGCGGCCTCCTGATGATCCCACGCACGACGCGTCGGCTCGGTGGCGCGCTCGTGGCGGCCGTGTCGGGCGCGATCCTCTACAGCGAGCTGCAGGACGGCAACACCAAGCTCGCAGCGTCGCGCGGTCTTGTCCTCGCCGCGGCGCTGGCCGCCGTTTTCGCGCCCGGCGACAAAGCCTAGCACCGTCAGCGGAACGTGACGGTGTCGTGGAGCCTGCGGGCCGCCTTCGCGGCTTTGGCCTCCAGCTTCGCGTGGTCGGGAGCCCGTCGCCCGATCACCCTCGCGGCGGAGGCGGCGGTTCGCCAGATTTCGGCCGAGGCGGACTCCGGGCGTGGCCGATCGAGGATATCGCTCCGGAGCCGCGCCCGGACCGCCTCGCGGTCATGGATAAGCCCCAGCGAGCCCTGCATCGCCTCGAGCGTACCGAGCAGTCGGACAAACGGTTTTCGTCTCGCGCCGAGCTTCGGCACATCGGCGAACAGCTCGAGATCGTAACGCAGCGACTTGCTGGCCTTTCGCACATCGTGCAGCGCTCGTGTCGTCAGCTTGGTAAACCCGCGCGTCGATGTCGCGAGCCGCGCATGCCGCCCTTTGAGCCGGCGTCGCGCGAACCCGCGATAGCCGAGATCGCGGCGCTTGCGACGGACGCCGTCGATCGAGAACGCCAGCAGCTCGACGAGCAGCAGCCGCCAGCGTGGCGAGGCGAGCGCCGTGCGCAGGGCGGCGTGCGCGCGACTGCGTCTAGGCGCCATCAGCGTCGCGAGTGCCGGCGCCCCCGTCAGGAGGGGGTCGCGCAAAGCGGGCTCGAGATAGCCGGTCTTCAAGACGTCGGCGTCGCGCGCCACGCCGAGCTTGCCGGCGATCCATGCGATGTCACGCCGCAGCGCGAGCTCGCGCTTGCGTCGCAGGGATGGCCTGAACAGCACGATGGCGGCGCGTAGCCGCCGCAGCGCGATCCGGGTCTTGTGCACGGCCTCGCCGGCCTCGTCGTCGGTGACGAGCGCGGCGTTGCGGGTCAGCGCATGCAAGCAAGCCTGGACGATCGCCTCGAAGGCATTCCGCAGCGTCATCCGGCCGTCGAGCGATAGGCGGATCGTCTTGGATGGGTGACCCCAAACGTCGTCACCCACCGCGAAACCTCGCTCCGACTTGCTCGCGAGGCTCAGGGTCAGCGGCAGATCGCGGACGAGGTCGCGCGCGACGGCGAACACCGCCGACGGCTCCCCCGCCTTGCTCTCGAGCTCGAGCTCGCTGACTTGCAAGGCGTGCCCGGCCGCGCGGATCTCGCCGCGGTCGAGCGCCGCTTCGATGGCGGCCGCGTCCCGCCTCAGCGGGAACGTCGTGCGCGTGACGTCGACCGTGAAGCGCGGCGCCAGCGTGTCTCCGACGCCATCGAAGAGGGCGCGCAGCGGCGTTTCGCGCAGCCAGGCCAAGTCGGGGGCGGAGCCGTCCGAGGCGCGCTCCCATTCCTCGCGGTCGATGTAGGAGCCACCCGCGCGCTTCAGCGTCTGAACGGCGCCGCCGTCGTCGCGCCGAACCCGGAGGCTGACGCGCAGCTCCCGCAGGCGATCGTCGGGCGTGTCGTAATAGGTCGAGACGAGGTGGGAGAGCCTGCGGTCGAGCGGCGCCTGCGCGAGAGCCGGGTGCGCGACGAGTGCCTCGCAGTCGCCGGGATCGATCGCGAATTTCAGCTCGTATTCCCGACCGTCCGGCACGCATGTCTCTCCGTTGTCACCGAAACTTCATATGGCGCACGGGCTTCCGATGCCCACCATGGTATCGGCTTTGCTCGCCCGTTCGATTGACCAGGGAGAACGATGATGGATCTCGGCTTGAAGGGTTTGCGCGCGCTCGTCACGGGCGGCACCAAGGGCATTGGCCGCGCCATCGTCGAGACGCTGGCGCTCGAAGGCGTCGATGTCGCCTTCTGCGCGCGCGACGCGGACGGGGTAAAGGCCTGCGGCCACGCCATCCGGCAGATCGGCGTCGAGGCCTATGGCACCGCGCTCGACATCGGCGACAAGGCCGCGCTCGAGACCTGGGTCGCGGACGCCGCGGCGAAGCTCGGTGGAATCGATATCGTGGTCGCCAACGTCAGCGCGCTGGCGATCCCGCCGTCCGAGGAAAATTGGAAGGCCGGCTTCGAGATCGACCTGATGGGTTGCGTGAGGCTGGTCGAGGCGGCGAAACCGTACCTCGAGACGAGCAAGGCGGCGTCGATCGTCTCGATCTCGAGCGTGTCCGGACGCGAGATCGACTTCGCCGCCGGGCCTTACGGCGCCTTCAAGGCGGCGCTGATCCACTACACGCAGGGCCTCGCCTACCAGCTCGCGGGCATCCCGATCCGCGCCAACTCGGTTTCGCCCGGCAACACCTATTTCGAGGGCGGCGTCTGGCACCAGATCGAGCACGGCAATCCCGATCTCTACCAGACCGCGCTCGGTCTCAACCCGACCGGGCGGATGGCCAGGGCGCAGGAGGTGGCGAACGCCGCCGTCTTCCTGGCGAGCCCGGCCGCGAGCTTCATCACGGGCACCAATCTCGTCGTCGACGGCGCCCTGACGCGCGGCGTGCAGTTCTAAGGGACCGCGGCTCGTGACGGCTGGGTCAGCGCCCCTCCCAGCGCGGCTTGCGCCGAGCGACGAACGCCTCGACGCCCTCGCGAAAGTCGCGGCTCGTGTAGCAGGCGGTGACGAGGTCGTCGGCCGGTGGCACCGCCGCGCGCAGCCGCAGCAGTGCCTGCTTGGTGGTCCGCAGCGTCAGCGGCGCCAGGCTCGCGACTTCGCGGGCGAGCGAGTCGGCACGCGCCGCGAGCGCGTCCGCATCCGGCAGCACCTCGGCGACGAGGCCGCACGCGCGCGCCTCGTCGGCCTCGATCAGGCGGGCGGTGAAGATCATCGTGCGAACCCTGGCCTCGCCGACGAGGGCGACGAGACGCGCGAGGTTCTGCGTCGACAGGCAATTGCCGAGCGTGCGGGCGATCGGAAAGCCGAACTTCAGGCTGGCGTCGGCGATCCGCAGGTCGCAGCAGGCGGCGAGCATCGCGCCGCCGCCGGTGCAGGCGCCGGCAAGCGCGGCGATCGTCGGCACGCGACACCGCTCGAGCGCGGCGAGTAGCGTCTCGATCCGGGCCTCGTAGGCGAGCGAATCCGCCTTCGTGCGGAGGCTTTCGAACTGGGCGATGGCGGTGCCGGCGGCGAAGGCCGCGCCGCCCGCGCCGGTCAGCACGAGCGCCACGACGGATGCGTCCGCGTCGATCTCGGCGACGAGCGCGCCGAGTGAGTCGTACATCGCGTAGGTCAGCGCGTTGCGCGCCTTCGGACGATTGAAGGTCGCGGTCACGATGCCGTCGCGGCGCGAGATGAGCAGCTCTTCCGTCATCGGCGCGTTGTGCCTTCCCTCGGCCGGCGCCCCGGCGCCGACACTCTCTGGAGCTTCACTCGATGATCGACTTCTACTTCAACGGCGGTCCCAACCCGATGAAGGTCGCATTGCTGCTCGAGGAACTCGAGCTGCCGTATCGGCCGATTCCCGTCGACATGTTGAAGGGCCAGCAGTTCGACGAGGCCTACCTTGCCATCAACCCCAACGGCAAGGTCCCGGCGATCGTCGACGATGGGGTCACGGTGTTCGATTCGAACGCGATCCTTCTGTATCTCGCGGAGAAGACCGGCAAGTTCCTGTCCTCGGAGACGCCGGCGGCGCGTGGCGGGCTGCTCTCGTGGTTGATGTTCGTCGCGACCGGCGTCGGGCCCTATTCGGGCCAGGCGGTGCATTTCGGCCTGATGGCACCGGAGAAGCTGCCCTACGCGATCAACCGCTACAAACGGGAGGTCGAGCGGCACTACAAGCTGCTGGACGAGCGGCTCGCTCATCGGCGCTATCTGCTCGGCGAGACGTACACGATCGTCGACATGGCGCTGTGGGGTTGGGGCCGCATGCTGCCACGCGCCGTCGGCGGCGACGACGCCTTCACGTCGATTCCCAACGTCAAGCGTCATCTCGACGAGATCGGCGCGCGACCCGCGGCGCAAAAGGCCGAAAAGCTACGCGCGAGCGTCAAATGGAAGAGCGAGGTCGACGACGAAGCGCGCCGCTTCATGTTCCCGCAGAACGTGCCGGCATAGCACCGGCGGCGGGCCTGATCGACGGGTCGATGTCAAACGGTTTGCGTCAACATCGCCCGCAACCCGTCGAGGTCGACCATGCCGGCCTCGAACCTCGTACCTGATATCTGCCGCAGCGGCGCATCCGGCTCGCCGAGATCGCTGACGACGGAGGTCGCCGCCGACAGATCGTCGTGCGCGAGATAGAAGCTCGGCGTCGCGACGACGGCGAGCTTGGCGGCCCGCGCCGCGCTGATCCCGTGCACGGAATCCTCGAAGGCCACGGCGCGACCCGCGTCGACCTGGAGGAGGCGCAGGGCTTCCAGATAGACGGCGGGGTCGGGCTTCTTGCGGGCGACCATGTCGCCGGCGGCGATCGCGAACCAGCCGGGGCTCGCCTCGCCCAGGGTCGCGCGAAGCAGCGCCTCGACGTTGCCTGGCGTCGTGGTCGTCGCGATCGCGAGCTTCACGCCAGCCGCGCGCGCGGCATCGATCAGCCGAGTCACGCCGGGCTTCAACCCGAGCGCGCCCTCGGCGAGCAGCTCGAGATAGGCGGCGCTCTTGGCCGCGTGCAGCTCGCCGATCCGCGCGAGGAGGTCGCGCCGCTCTGGGTGGCGATCCTCGATGAAGCGAACCAGCCGCTCCTTGCCGCCGGTCGTCTGCAGCAGCTCGGGGTAGTCTTCGCGCTCCCAACGCCAATCGAGTCCGAACTGCTCGAACGTGCGGTTGAAGGACTGCCGGTGCAGCTCCTCGGTTTCGGCAAGCGTGCCGTCGACGTCGAAGATGAGGGCTTCGAGGGTCATCAAACCGCCGTGTGCGGTGTCCCGCCGGGATTGGTGTGGTATGCCACGATCGTCTCGACGACCTTGGCCGAGCCGAACACCAGCGGCGAGCGCTCGTGCACGTCCTTGGCGACGATATCGAGGATGCGGCGGCGTCCATCCGTGGCCTTGCCGCCGGCATGCTCGACGAGGAACGCGACGGGGCTCACCTCGTAGAGCAGGCGCAGGCGGCCCGCGCCATAGCCCTTGCGCTGATCGCTCGGGTATAGAAACACGCCGCCGCGCATGAAGATGCGGAAGGCATCCGCCACCATCGAGGCGATCCAGCGCATGTTGTGGTTGCGCGCGAGCTTGCCCGTTTCGCCCTGGAAGCAATCGTCGATATAGGCGCGCACCGCCGGGTCCCAATGCCGATAGTTCGAGGCGTTGATCGCGAACTCGTGCGAATCCTCGGCGATCGCGAGCGGCCGACCCAGCTCGACAAACTGATTGATGCGCGGGTCGAGGATGAATGCTTCGGTCGGCGCGCCGATCGACAGGACGAAGATCGTCTGCGGTCCGTAGACCACAAACCCGGCGGCGCGCTGGTTGCTGCCCGGCTGCATGAAATGCGCGGCGTCGCTGGCCGCGCCGGGCAGCGCTGGCAGGATCGAGAAGATCGTGCCGATCGAAACGTTGGCGTCGATGTTCGACGAGCCGTCGAGCGGGTCGATCGCGACCACGAGCGGCGCGCCGGCGGTGAGCGCGAGTGGCTCGGCCAGCTCCTCGGAGACGAGCACGGCGACAGGCGCGGTGGCGAGCGCCTCCATGAACAGCTTGTCGGTGAGGAGATCGAGCGCCTTCTGCACGTCGCCGTCGGAATTCTTCGAGCCGCCCGGCGGCATCGCCTCCGGCGACAATGGCCCGAGCCGGATCTGCTCGGCGACCATGGCGGCCGCGCCTGCGATGGCGCGCAGCGTCTCGGACACGGGCGCCAAGCTCGCATCCGCGGCGACCGCGGCGGCGAGGTAAGCGTCGAGACCCTTCGCGACGGTCTCCTTCACGTCCAGCATGCGCAACTCCAACGATCGAGGCTCGACTCGAGCCCGGCGCTTCTGGCCCAGAACGCAGTGAAAATGAAGCGAGTTGAGAGATTGGTCAAAAAATTTTAAGACAGACCTCGCTCTAAGGAATGTCTTATGCGTCGCCTGACCCTGAAGCAATTGCAGACCGTTCGCGCCGTCGCGGAAAACGGGACGATCGCCACCGCGGCGGACATTCTCCGGGTGACGCCGGCCGCCCTCACCGCGCGCATCAAGCTGCTCGAGGGTGATGTCGGCCTCTCCTTCTTCGATCGCGCCGGCGGGCGGCTGCGACTGACCGACGCTGGCCAGGAGGTCGTCAACACGACCGTGCGCATGGAGATGCTGCTGGTCGAGCTCGGCAACACGCTGGCCGCGATCAAGGGCAAGCACGCCGGCCGCATCTCGTTCGGCATCGTCTCGACCGCGAAATATTTCGCGCCGCGCCTCGTCGCGGCCTTTTCGAAGCTGAACCCGCGCATCGAACTGTCGCTGACGATCGGCAACCGGCAGGAGACCATCAAGCAGCTTCGCGACTATGCGAGCGACATCGCGCTGATGGGGCAGCCGCCGACCGATTTCGCGGTCGTCAGCCAGCCCGTCGGCGAGCATCCGCAGGTGATCATCGCCCCGCTCGACCATCCGCTCGTCGGGCGCCGCGGCATCGACAAGGTCGATCTCGCCAGCGAGAGCTTCATCGTCCGCGAGGACGGCTCGGGCACGCGGACCGTGTTCGACTATTTCTTCGACGGCCTGCACCGCCCGCACATCAAGTTCGAGATCGGGTCGAACGAGACCATCAAGCAGGCGGTGATGGCCGGGCTCGGCCTGAGCCTGATCTCCGCGCACACGATCGAGGCCGAGCTGGCCAGCGGCCGGCTCGCGGTGCTCGACATCAGGGGTCTGCCGATCGTCCGGCAATGGTTCCTGGTGCGGCGCGCCAACTGGACGCCGACGCCGGTCGGCGAGGCGATCTGGGATTTCGCGTCCGCGCACGCCTCGGAGTTCATGCCGACGCTGATCGCCAGCGAGCTGGAGCCGGCCTGACGCGGGCGCTTCGTTTCGCGCCGGCGTCAACCGAGGTGGACGCGAATTCATGCAACGCGTCGCGCGGCGGAGCCATTGCGCTGGCAGATCGACGCCGCGGCGATGACGGTCATCGCAACGGCCAGCGGCGCGGTCTTCAAGGAGAATTCGTGATGTCGAACACCAAGACCCTGTTGGCCGCGCTCGCGGCCACGACGTTCCTGACAGCGGGCATCGCGCTCGCCGCCGACCAGGCGATGCAGACCGGGCAGGCCACGCAGGCGCAGACGGCGCTCGCCAAGGACGCCGGCAAGCTGTCCAAGGATGGTGCCCGCGCCTACAACGATCTCGCTCTCGCGCGCCTCGCCATCTTCGATGGCCGCGTGAAGGAGGCCAAGACGTTCGCCGACGAGGCCGACGCGACGTTCCAGAAAGCGAAGACCGACGACAGCGTCTTCATGAAGGCCGAGTCCGACATGAAGACGCCGGACGGCGCCCCCGGCGCGACCGCCGACAAGAGCGCGCCTGCCGATAAGAGTGCCACCGCGGACTCGCCCGCGCCGAACGCCAATGCCGCGAAGCAGGAAAAGTCCGCGAAGGTCTACGCGTCGACGACACCGAAGCAGTGGCTGCCTGTCGATGCGGAGATGAGCGTCGATGAGGACTATACCGCCAACCCGACGAAGGCCGCGGCCGTGGCTGACGCCAACAAGCGCCTCGCCAAGGGCGACAAGCAGGGCGCGATGGAGAAGCTGAAGCTCGCCGACGTCAACATCGTCTACGTGATGGCCGTGGTGCCGCTCGACCAGACGCTGGCCGACGTTCATCAGGCGGCCCAGCTCATCGACGGCGGCAAGTACTACGAAGCGTCGCAGACGCTGCGGCAGGTCCAGGACAGCACCCATTACGACATGCTCGACATGTCGGGCATGCCGACCAAGACCGGCGCGAAAGACGCCCCGGCGCCCGCGACACACTAGGGCGGCGCGCTTCCGCGATGGCGGTGTGATTGGAAGGGGCGCGGGCTCGACAGGGCCGCGCCCCTCTTGTATAGGCGCCGCTCAACTCAAAACAGCGTACCGAAACGCTCGCCTCCGATCGAGGCGGAACCGGCCAGGACCCGATATGAACATTATCCAGACGCTCGAAGCCGAGCAGGCTGCGAAGCTCGCCGCCGTGCGGCCCACCCCGGACTTTCAGCCGGGCGACACGCTCATCGTCAACGTCAAGGTGAAGGAAGGCGAGCGCACCCGCGTTCAGGCCTACGAGGGCGTTTGCATCGCCCGCACCGGCGGCGGCATCAACGAGAGCTTCACCGTCCGCAAGATCTCGTATGGCGAGGGCGTCGAGCGCGTCTTCCCGGTCTTTTCGCCCAACATCGATTCGATCAGGGTGACGCGCCGCGGGGCGGTGCGCCGCGCCAAGCTGTATTACTTGCGCGATCGTCGCGGCAAGTCGGCGCGTATCGCCGAGCGTGCCGAGTCGCCGGCCGCGAAGGCCGCGCGCGAGGCCGCCAAGAAGGAGTCGAAGGCCACGATGAAGGCGGCGAAGAAGGACAAGAAGGCGGCGAAGTCCGCCGCCGAGTGAGCTTGGCCGGCGCGGTCACGCCGCCTTGGCGTGACCGTGTGGGCAGCGCGTGACCTCGACGGTCACGTGCGAGAGGCCGGCGATGCCGGCAAGCCGGCGCTTGTAGACGTCGGGCTCTTGCGGGACATCCGCGACGATCGACACGATCACCGCCGCATGGCCCGGCCCGAGCTGCCATACATGCAGGTCTGACACCTGGTCGTCGCCTCGCTCGATCGCCACGCGGACCTTTCCGGCGATGGTCGTGCTCGGGACCATATCGAGCAGCATGGCGCCGGCGCTCTTGACGAGGCTGAACGCCCAAAGCGCGATCACGATCGTACCGACAAGGCCCATGATCGGATCGAGCCATGTCCAGCCGAGGAAACGCCCGGCGGTCAGGGCGATGATCGCCAGCAGCGACGTCATCGCGTCGGCCAGAACGTGCACGTAGGCCGCGCGAAAGTTTGTATCCCCACCATGCACATGCCCACGCGAATGGCCGTGATGGACATCTGTGTGATGGGCATGCGTGTGATGGGCGTGGCTCTGGCCGAAATCGTGAAACAGCTGGTCGCGCGCGTTGCGCTCGCCAGGACCGGCGTGCAGCAGGTACGCGCTCAACACATTGACGCCGAGGCCCAGCACCGCGATCGGGATCGCCTGGCCGAACGCGATCGACACCGGCGAGAACAGCCGCATCGCGCTCTCGACGCCGATGTAGAGCGCGATCATCACCAGCACGATCGCGCTGGCGAAGCCGGCCAGCTCGCCGAGCTTGCCGGTGCCGAACGAGAACCGGGCATCCCGCGCATGCAGCCGCGCGTAGCGGTAGGCCGCCGCCGCAATCCCCAGCGCGGCGACATGAGTCGACATGTGCCAGCCATCCGCGACGAGCGCCATCGAGCCGAACATCGAGCCACCGGCGATCTCGACCGCCATCATCACGGCGGTCAGGCCGACGACGAGCAGCGTCCGGCGCTCGTTCTGCGCATGGTCGGCGCCGAGAAACGTGTGGTCGTGTCGCTGTCGCTCGATCGTGTGGCTGTGCATCGTGGATCTCACCTTCTCGAATAAGATAGGGGGTTACCCTATTCATGGGAAGGCGAAATGCGCCATGTCGCGCCTGCGATCCGTGCATGGTGGGTCTTGCCTCGAACGAAAAAGGCCCGCCGAGGCGGGCCTTCCCGTCGCGAAAGTTCGGCTGAGCCGAGCCTATTCGGCGGCCTGCTGAACCGCCGGCTTGCTCGTGTAGTGCGAGGCGATGACGTCCATCGCGGCCTGGACGCCACCCTTCTTGTAGGGCAGCCCGGCGACCTCGAAGCCCATCTCGATGCCCGAGAGCGCGCCCATGATCGTCAGATCGTTGGTGTCGGCGAGGTGGCCGATACGGAAGATCTTGTCGGCGATCTTGTTGAGGCCGGCGCCGAGCGACATGTCGAACGTGTCGAGCACGAGCTTGCGATAGGCATCGCCGCCCGAGCCGTTCGGCATCATGACCGCGGTCATCACCGGCGACTCGAAGCGGGCATCGCGGCAGAGCAGCTCGAAGCCCCACGTCTTGACGGCCGCCCGTGTCGCCGCGCCGTGGCGCTTGTGACGGGCGAAAACGTTGTCGAGACCTTCCTCGTGCATGAGGTCGATCGTGACATCGAGGCCGTAGAGCAGCGTCGTCGCCGGCGTGTAGGGGAAGAAGCCGCTCTTGTTGGTGGTGATCATGTCGTCCCAAGACCAATACGCCTTGTGCAGCATGGCAGTCTTGGAAGCCTCGATCGCCTTGGCGCTCACCGCGTTGAAGGCGAGGCCCGGCGGCAGCATCAGGCCCTTTTGCGAGCCGGCGACCGCGACATCGACGCCCCACTCGTCATGGCGGTAGTCGGCCGAGCCGAGACCCGACACGGTATCGACCATGAACAGGGCTGGGTGGTTGCAGGAATCGATCGCCTTGCGGATCGCCGCGAGGTCGGAAAGCAGGCCGCCCGACGTCTCGTGGTGGACCACGCAGACCGCCTTGATCTCGTGGCCCTTGTCCTCGCGCAGCTTCTCCTCGATCTTCGCGGGATCGACGCCGGTGCGCCAGTCGGACGGAATGAAATCGGTCTTCAAGCCGATGCGCTGCGCCATCTGGTTCCAGAGCGTGGCGAACTGGCCGGTCTCATACATCAGCACCTTGTCGCCGGGGCTCAGCGTGTTCGACATCGCCGATTCCCAAGCGCCGGACCCGGACGCCGGGAAGATGAAGACGTAGCTCTCCGTCTTGAAGATCGTCTTGACCTTCTCGAGCACCCGCTTCGCCAACTCCTGAAACTTCGGGCCGCGGTGGTCGAGCACCTGATAGTCCATCGCCCGCAGCACGCGATCGGGGACAGGCACGGGTCCCGGAATCTGCAGGAAGTGGCGGCCGGGCTTGCGCGTTGTGCTGCTCATGTGAAGGTCTTTCCTCCCGATAGGATTGTTGGCTCGAACGGGCGCGTTCGCCCGATTATCGAAGCTTGACAGGCAATTAGGGTGCTTGCGGGACGCGATCAATCCCAAATTTTCTCAAGCCTTGCCGCGTTTTTATTGCGGTCAAGGCGAAGAACGCGTCGGTGGCGAAACGGTTCGCGGTCGCCGGAACACGAGCAACCGGTCGACGAGCTGGACATAAGCAGGCGTAAGTCGTCGTACGACTACGGCGTGCCGGAACATGGAAATCGCAACCTCCGTTGAGCCCGAAACTGGTAGGGAGGTTGATCATGCGACGTTTTCTTCTCGGCTCGGTGGCGATTGTCGCCGTCGCTTCGATGCCGATCCTGGCACCGCTGCCGGCCATTGCCCAAGGTGGTCCTGGAGGCGGTCCTGGAGGCGGCCCCGGCGAGGGTCAGGGTGGCCCGCGTGGCGGCGACACGCGCGGCGGCGCAGGCCAGGGTGGCGGCGAGAGGCGCGGCGGCGGCGGTGAGCGGCAACGCGGCGACATGCAAAGCGGGGACATGCAGCGCGGAGGCGACCGGCAGGGTGCCGACCGGGGCGATCGCATGGATCGGCGCGGCGCCGATGCGAGGCAGGGTGACGACGGTGACCGTGGCGGGATGCGGCGTGGCGCCGATGCGGGCCGGGGCGGCGATCGTGATCGCGGCGACATGCGACGCGTGGACGATCGCGGCGGTCCCCGCGAGAGAGCCGGAGGGCGCGAGCGGCGGGGGCCGGTCCAGGTGACGAGCGAGCAGCGCTCCCGCATCCGCGGAGTCTTCCGGGGACGCAACGTCGAGAACCTCCGCGGCGTCGACTTCGCCATTCGGGTCGGGACGCCCGTGCCGGCGCGCTACCGGTTCCAGCCGTTGCCGCCCGAGATCCTGAGCTTCGCGCCGGAATACGAGGGGTACGACTACATCATCGTCGACGATCAGATCCTGATCCTCGATCCCTACACACGCGATATCGTCGCCGTCATCAGCTGACCCGAGTTGCATCGAAACGGAAGCCGCCGCCCTGGACGGGCGACGGCTTTTTCGGTTTGGTCGGCGCGGACCGAATTCGCGAGAGCAGGGCATGAGGCGTCGATCGATCTGGGCTATTGCGATCGCCCTGGCGCTATCCGTGGCGGCGACCGATGTCCGCGCGGCGGGCTGCCAGACCGGCGTCGCCAGTGCTCCCTTCATCGGCGTGGCCGACATGCGGGCGATCGATCGGGCGGCGCGCAAGCTGCCCAAGGCGCCGAGACGAACGCCCACGAGCATCGGCTCGTCCGTGCCGAAGAGCGTCAAACGGGCGCCGGTGCCGCGGGCCGTGGCCAAGGTGCTGCCGCAGTACGCGGCGCAGGACTACACGGCCTTTCGCGTGGGTGGAAGGTTGGCGATCGCCAACCCGGGTGGCACGCTTTCGTACCTCATGCCGCTCGGCGTCGCGTCGAAGCCCGCCGACTGCTCCTAGCGCAACTCCCGCGGCCGCGCCCTAGGGCCGCTTCGGTTGAACCGCGACCCGAAACCACTTATGCGTCGCCGCCACATGCGAGGCGACGGGCGGAGCGCGGAATGGCTGGCGGAGAGGCGAGCTCGAAATGGCACCGGGTCGTCGTCAAGCTGTCGGGCGAGGCGCTGCAGGGCCGCCAGAGCCATGGCCTCGACCCCGAGGTCCTCTCTAGCATCGCTGCCGATCTGGCGAACACCGCACGGCTCGGCGTCGAGGTGGCCGTCGTCGTCGGGGGCGGCAACTTTTTCCGCGGCATCCAGGGCGCCAATTCCGGGATCGAGCGGGCGCGCGCCGACTCGATCGGCATGCTCGCCACCGTGATGAACGCGCTCGCCCTCGAATTCGCGATCGAGAAGGCCGGGAAATCGGCGCGCGTGCTTTCCGCGGTGCCGATGCCCTCCCTTTGCGAGCCCTATTCGCGCCAGGCGGCCCTGCATCATCTCGGCAAGAACCGCCTCGTCATCCTGGCCGGCGGCACCGGCAATCCGTTCTTCACGACGGACACGGGCGCCGTGCTGCGCGGGGCCGAACTGTCCTGCGACGCGATCTTGAAGGCGACGCAGGTCGACGGTGTCTACTCGGCCGACCCCAAGCGGGACCCGACCGCGACACGCTACGACACGCTGACGCACGACGAGGCGATCGCCAAGAATCTCGCGGTCATGGACACCGCCGCTTTCGCGCTTGCCCGCGAGAACAAAATTCCGATAATCGTGTTTTCCATCCAGAAGGACGGCGCGATCTGCGATGCCCTCGAGGGCAGGGCGACCTCGACCCTTGTCACGCCCTAGGCGCCGAAGCTCGCGCCGGGGCGCGAGACACGGCGGCCTCTTTCGATGAAGGGTATTCGATGAGCCAGGAATTCGATCTCCCCGACCTCAAGCGGCGCATGCAGGGTGCCATCCAGACGCTACGCCACGAGTTTGGCGGCCTGCGCACCGGCCGCGCCTCGGCGAGCCTGATCGAGCCGGTCGAGGTCGAGGCCTACGGCCAGCGGATGCCGATCAACCAGGTCGCGACGATCAGCGTGCCCGAGGCGCGCATGCTGTCGGTGCAGGTCTGGGACAAGGCGATGGTTGGCGCCGTCGAGCGGGCGATCCGCGATTCGAATCTCGGCCTGTCGCCGACGACGGAAGGCACCACGTTGCGCATCCGCATCCCCGAGCTGAACGAGCAGCGTCGCAAGGAGATGGTGAAGATCGCGCACCGCTATACCGAGGAGGCGAAGGTCGCGGTCCGCCACGTTCGCCGCGACGGTATCGATGTGCTGAAGAAGCTCGCCAAGGACAAGGACATCAGCGAGGACGACCAGAAGCGGTTCGAGGTCGACGTGCAGAAGGTCACGGACCAGTTCGTCGGCGAGATCGACCAGACGTTGGCGAGCAAGGAAACCGAGATCATGCAGGTCTAGCCGGCATGCTGATTTAGCCGGGTTGTTTCGCCGATGGTGTTTTGCGCTACAAGGCGGGGGGACCACACGTCCCACTCCGCGTGAGTCGACATCGTGGCGCGTCGGCCGGAGCCGTATCGCCGCAACCTGGAAGGCCGATGCCCAGTCTCGCTGAGGACAAGCCGATCGGCGGCGACCGCAAGGCGCCAAGCGTTCAAGCAAGCGTTCAACCGGGCGCGCGGCCGGGTACGCCCTCGCACGTCGGCCTGATCATGGACGGCAACGGCCGCTGGGCGGCGAGCCGCGGGCTGCCGCGGATCGAGGGTCACCGCCGCGGTCTCGAGGCGCTGCGCAACGCGGTTCGGGCGGCGATCGAGTTCTCGCTCGAATATCTCACCGTCTACTCGTTCTCGGTCGAGAACTGGACCCGCCCCTTCGAGGAGGTCCGCGAGCTGATGGGCTTGCTGAAGCGCTTCATCCGCAAGGATCTGGTCGAGCTTCACAAGGCGGGCGTCAGGGTCAAGGTGATCGGCGACCGCGCCGACCTGCAGCCCGATATCCGTGGCCTCCTCGAGGAGGCGGAGACGATGACGCGCCTGAATGGGGGCCTCACCCTCGTCGTCGCCTTCAACTACGGCGGCCGCCAGGAAATCGCCGCCGCCGCGCGCGCGATCGCAATCGCCCACGCCGCCGGCAAGATCGCCGAGAGCGAGATCGACGGCGCGCTGCTTGGCCGCTACCTGACGACAACCGGCATCCCCGACCCCGATCTCATCATCCGGACCTCGGGCGAGCAGCGCTTGTCCAACTTCCTGTTGTGGCAGGCCGCCTACAGCGAGTTCGTCTTCCTGCCGGTCCTGTGGCCGGACTTCGATCGCGCCGCCTTCGCCGCGGCGCTCGCGCAATACGCGGTGCGCGAGCGGCGCTTCGGCGGTCTCGCGGCGACATCGACCATCTCCGCGCGGACCGGCTCATGAGCGTCTGTTGCGCGGACGCGAGCTAGCGCTCGTGGACGGCTCCTCCCAGATGATCGCCGGCGCCGCTCCCGCCAAGCGGCGTTGGGGCGATCTCGGCGTACGCGCGGTCTCGGGGCTGGCGATGATCGTCATCGCGATCGTCACCGCCAGGCACGGCGGCGGGCTTTTCCTCCTGCTGTGGTTTTGTGCCGGCGTCGCGGTCCTGCACGAATGGCAACGTCTCGCCGGCGGCCGCGCCCCGATGCCGCGCCTCGTGCTCGGCGCGCTCGCGCTCGGTGCCGCCATGCTCGCCGCTCGCGAAAATCCGGGCGAGGCGCTGCTGATCGTCCTGCTGGCGGCCGCTTTCACGGCCGCGATCACCGGCCCGGATGTGCGTGTCTGGACGGCGGGCGGCATCGTCTACGCGGGGCTGCTCGTGGTCGCTGTCGCGTCGTTGCGCTTCTCGTTTCCGTTCGGCAGCCGCGCCATCATCTGGCTCTTCGCCACCGTCTGGTCGACGGATGTCTTCGCCTATTTCGGGGGGCGGCTGATTGGCGGCCCGAAGCTGTGGCCGCGCATCTCGCCCTCGAAGACCTGGTCGGGGACGCTCACGGGTGTCGCCGCCGGCGGCCTCATCGGCACCTTCGCCGCGGTCCGCGATCTGGCGGAGCCGACCGCGCTCGCGCCGGTCTTCGCGCTCAGCCTCACGGCGGCGGTCCTGTCGCAGGCCGGCGACGCGTTCGAATCCGCCGTCAAGCGGCACTTCGGCGTCAAGGATTCCGGCCACCTCATCCCTGGCCACGGCGGCGTGATGGACCGGCTCGACGGTTTCATCGCCGCGGCCGCGTTCGCCTTCGTCTTCGGGCTGCTCCGGGGGCTACCGTCGGTGGCGGCCGGTCTTTTCTACTGGGCGTGATGACGTGTAAGGGTAACGGCATGGATCAAATTGTCGATCTCCACGCCAGCACCTCTCGCACCCGCGCGCCGCGCGTCGTCACGGTCCTCGGCGCGACCGGCTCGATCGGCCGCTCGACCGCCGACCTCCTCGAAGCCGCGCCGGACGATTTTTCCGTCGCCGCCGTCGCCGGCGGTCGCGACCCGAAGACGCTGGCGGCGATGGCGATCCGGCTCAGGGCCTCGTTCGCCGCGCTCGCCGATCCGGCCGGCTATGCCGAACTGAAAGCCGCGCTGTCCGGTACCGGCATCACGGCGGCCGCCGGCGCCGATGCCGTCATCGAGGCGGCGGTGCACCCCTCCGACCTCGTGATGGGCGCGATCGCCGGCGCGGCCGGCGTCCGGCCGACCTATGCCGCGCTGGAGGCCGGCCGCACCGTCGCGCTCGCCAACAAGGAGTGCCTCGTCTGCGCCGGACCCGCGTTCATGCGACAGGCGGAGCGCTCCGGCACCCGGCTGCTGCCAGTCGACAGCGAGCACAACGCCATCTTCCAGGCGCTCGGCGACGCCGACCCCGCCTCGATCGAGATGATGACCCTCACGGCATCCGGCGGCCCATTCCGCGCCTGGACCCGCGAGGCGATCGCGGCGGCAACGCCGGAGCAGGCGCTCGCGCACCCGAACTGGGCAATGGGCCCGAAGGTCACGATCGATTGCGCCGGCCTCATGAACAAAGGCCTCGAAGTCATTGAGGCGCATCATATCTTCGGCATCGAAGCAGCGCGGCTCGACGTGCTGGTCCATGCCCAGTCGATCGTCCACGGCCTGGTGAGCTTCACCGACGGCTCGGTCACGGCGGGCCTCGCCTCGCCCGACATGAAGGTGCCGATCGGCCATTGCCTCGGCTATCCCGACCGCCTGCGCACCGCGGCGCGTCGGCTCGACCTCGCGACGATCGGCACGTTGACCTTCGAGCGGCCCGACCTGGACCGTTTTCCGGCGCTGCGCGTCGCCCTCGACGCACTGCGAACCGGGCGTGGGCTGCCGACCGTGATGAACGCCGCCAACGAGATCGCGGTCGAGGCCTTCCTGAAAAAGCTGATCTCCTTCCACGACATAGCCCGTCTGGTCGAAGAGGCGTGCGAGGCCGCCCTCGCCGACGGGACGGCGCGCGAGCCGACCTCGATCGACGACGCGCTCGGCGTTGACCATATTGTCAGAGAAAGGTCTCGCCGAGCCCTCCGCCGCCTCGACGACGACTGAATTTTAACGGATCAATAACCATTGTGGCAGGCAGGGCGTACGGTCGACGGGGGGCGTCGACCGGCGGGACGGCTTGGTCACAAGTTGCGGGAGGCGTGGTTTGTCGCTGTCGTCCATCTTCATCAATACGGTTCCGTTCCTGGGGGTTCTGACCGTCGTCGTGTTCTTCCACGAACTCGGCCATTTCCTTGTCGGCCGCTGGTGCGGCGTCAAGGTCGACGCGTTCTCGCTCGGTTTCGGCCCCGAGCTTGCCCATTACACCGACAGCAAGGGCACCCGTTGGCGTCTCGCGCTGCTGCCGCTCGGCGGCTACGTCAAGTTCCACGGCGATGCCAATGGCGCCTCGGTACCTGACGAGGCGGCCACCGACGCGATGCCCGCCGCGGAACGCAAGGTGACCCTGTTCGGCCAGAACGTCTGGAAGCGCGCGGCGATCGTCGCCGCCGGGCCCATCGCCAACTTCATCGTCGCGATCTTCATCTTCGCCGGGCTGTTCCACTTCGTCGGCCAGGCCACGATCGCGCCGCGGATCGGCTCGGTCCAGGCGGGGAGCCCGGCCGCGGCAGCCGGCTTCGCGCCAAAGGACGTGATCGTCTCGATCGATGGCCAGAAGGTCGAGTCGTTCGAGGATGTGCAGCGCATCGTCACGGGTAGCGAGGGCGGTGCGCTCACGTTCGTCGTTCAGCGCAACGGGACCGAGACGTCGCTGACGGCGACGCCGACGAGCAAGGTCACCCAGACGCCGATCGGCCCGCTGCGCCGCAATATTCTCGGTGTCGCCGCCGAGGCGACGCCGGAGACGATGCAGATGAAAACCTACGGGGTGATCGACTCGTTCGGTCGCGGCACGGAGGAGACATGGTCGGTGATCACCAGCACGGGGCACTACTTCAAGGGTCTCCTCGCGGGACGCGAGTCGGCGGATCAGCTGTCGGGTCCGATCCGCATCGCCCAGGTCTCCGGCGAGATGGCCAGACTGGGCTTTGCGCCGCTGGTCAATCTCGCGGCGATCCTGTCGATCTCGATCGGGCTGCTCAACCTGCTGCCGATTCCCCTTCTCGACGGCGGTTTCCTGATGTTCTTCGCCTACGAGGCCATCCGCGGAAAGGCTCTCGGCGAGCGCACCCAGCAGTTCGGGTTCAAAATCGGTTTGACCTTCGTCGCGGCGCTGACGATCTTCGCCGCCTACAACGATATCTCGCGGCTCACCCGGTCGTTTTTTCACTAACAAGATATGAAGAGATAACAGGGGGTTAACCAAGCTTGTTAACCCTCTTATTACCGTAAACCGTGTCTTGATCGCCACGGCACTTTGAAAACGCTGACGCGGGGGCGTTCGGCGTTTTCACACCCCTCCAAAGCCTGTAGAACCGAGGTCGGGGTGGAGGCGGAGTTTAGGCTCATGCCTCCAGAGGCTGGACGCGTTCTTGTCCGGCTGTCGCCAGTGCGGTGGCGACCAATACAAAGCGATGCGGGGGCCGGACCGGTAATGTTTCGTTTCAAAGGTCACATCCACCGGTTCGCGTGTCTCGCGGCCGTCCTGTTCGGCCTCTTTGCCTATCTTCCTTCGGCGTTCGCGGCGCAGGTCGATGTCCGCGGCAACCACCGCGTCGATTCCGAGACCATCCGCTCCTATTTCGCCGGGACGACGCCGGACGACGTCAACAAGGGCGTCAAGGACCTCTACGCCACTGGCCTGTTCTCCAGCGTCAAGGTGAGTCGCGGCGGCGGTGGCGTCGTCATCACCGTCGACGAGAATCGCACGATCAACCGGGTCGTGTTCGAGGGCAACAGCAAGCTGAAGTCCGAGCAGCTCGGGGGCGAGCTCACCTCGAAGACGCGCGGACCCT
This sequence comes from uncultured Lichenihabitans sp., assembly GCA_965214415.1. Taxonomy (GTDB): domain Bacteria; phylum Pseudomonadota; class Alphaproteobacteria; order Rhizobiales; family Beijerinckiaceae; genus RH-AL1. The sequence continues at coordinate 1,870,499 of CBDCBQ010000003.1, read as the reverse complement.
ACAGCCCGACCTTGGTCGATGCCGATATCGAGCGCATCAAGGACGTCTACCGCAGGTCCGGCCGTGCCGCCGCCTCGGTCACCGCCCGCACCGTCGAGCTGCCCAACGGCAAGCTCGATGTCGTCTTCACGATCAACGAGGGCGACAAGACCGGCGTCAAGGAGATCAACTTCGTCGGCAACCACGCCTACTCGGGCGGCAAGCTGCGCGATCTCATGGAAACGACGGAGATGAACTTCCTGTCGTTCTTCAAGTCGTCCGACGTCTACGATCCGACGCGCATCGGCAGCGATCTCGAGCTGATCCGCCGCTTCTACCTCAAGAACGGCTACGCCGACTTCCGCGTCATCGGCTCGGATGCGCAATACGTGCCCGCCAAGCGCGGCTACGTGGTGACGATCACCGTCGAGGAAGGCCCGCAGTACACCGTTGGCGCGGTGACGGTCGACTCGCACATCCCCGCGATTCCCAACGCGAGCCTGCTGCCGGCGGTGCGCCTGCACGTCGGCGACACCTACAACGGCGACCTCGTCGAGAAGACGGTCGAGAAGATGACCCGCGAGGTCAATCGTCGCGGCTTCGCCTTCTCGGTGGTCAAGCCTCGCGGCGACCGCGATCCGGTGACGCGCCACGTCTCCATCGTCTTTTCGGTCGAGGACGGCCCGCGCGTCTACATCGAGCGCATCGTCATCACCGGCAACACCCGCACGCGCGACTACGTGATTCGTCGCGAGTTCGAGATCGGCGAGGGCGACGCTTATAACAAGGTGCTGATCGACAAGGCGGAGCGCCGCCTGAACGGTCTCGGCTTCTTCAAGAAGGTGGCGATCACCAATCAAACCGGGTCGGCGCCCGATCGCGTCATCATTCTTGTCAACGTCGAGGACCAGCCGACCGGCTCGCTGTCGGTGTCGGGCGGCTACTCGACGGTCGATGGCATCATCGGCGAGGTCGCGGTCACCGAGACCAACTTCCTCGGTCGCGGCCAGTACGTGCGCGCCGCGCTGACGGCCGGCCAGCGCAGCAAGGGGATCGAGTTCAACTTCACCGAGCCCTACTTCCTCGGTCAGCGGCTGGCGGCGGGCTTCGATCTCTTCGCGAAGCAAAGCGACGTGTCGCAGTACTCGTTCTACAACAACTTCGTCGCCGGCGGCACGCTGCGGCTCGGCGTTCCGGTCACCGACGAGATCACCTTCTCGCCGCGTTACTCGCTGTTTCGTACAGAGATCTCGATTCCGAACGACTCGGAGTACCCCTACAGCGACTGTAACTCCCCGATCTACGGCGTCACGCCGTCGCCAGCCTCCAACAAGAACAACCCGGGTCCGCGGTTCTCGAACGGGACGTTCCCGGCGGACCCCTATAACAATTGCTTGACCAACGGCGAAGCCTCGCTGGCCCTCAAGCAGGCGACGGGTACGACGATTACCTCGCTGTTCGGCTATACGCTGTCCTACAATTCGCTCGACAACGGCAAGAGCCCGCAGGAAGGCTTCCTCGCCGAGGTCCGGCAGGACATCGCGGGCGCCGGCGGCACCGAGCGCTACCTCCGCTCGACCGGCGATCTGCGCTACTATCGTCCGATCTATGACCAGATCATCGGCCTTCTTCACCTGCAGGCTGGCGATATCCGGTCGCTGGGCGGCGGCAACCTCCGGATCGTCGACAACTTCAACCTGGGCCCAAGCCTGATCCGCGGCTTCGCGCCGGATGGTCTTGGCCCGCGCGACGTGTCGCCCGGCATCGACTATTCCGGCAACCCGCTGGGCGGCACGGAATATTGGGGCGCCTCGGTGGAAAGCCAGTTCCCGCTCTACGGCGTGCCACGCGACCTTGGCCTGAAGGGTGCCGTGTTCTTCGACGCCGGCTCCGTGTTCGGCTTCCATGGCCAGACCAACTTCACCAATGGCGGCCCGGTCGTTCCGTACGGTGTCGCGCCGCTCTATACGCAGGGCAACACGATCACCGTCGGCGGCAACTCGACCATGATCCGCTCCGCGGCCGGTGTGTCGTTGATCTGGTCCTCGCCGCTCGGGCCCATCCGCTTCGACTTGGCGAAGGCGATCACCAAGAACCGGTACGACCAGACCCAGGTGTTCCGCTTCTCGGGCGGCGCCACGTTCTGATCGATCGATCCAGGACCAGAGCGAAAAGGGGAGAGCCGCGGCTTTCCCCTTTGCTTTTGCGGCGGACGCCTTCCGCGTGCGAGCTTGCGCGCGCGAGCTTGACTGTCGGGCGCGATCGCGTTCCGGTCGACGCGATCCCGAGCGACCATGACCGATCCCTACTTTCGCAGAAGCCACCAGGAGATTTCGCTCGCCGCCGTTGCGGACGCCGCGCGATGCGCGCTGCCGGCGGATGCCGATCCGACGATGCCGATCGCGGCGCTGGCGTCGCTTGCCAATGCGCGGCGTGGCGACGTCGCGATGGCCGCCGGCGCTTTCGCGATCGAGGATTTGCGGGCGACACGGGCGGGTGCCTGTCTCGTGACCCTGGCCGATCTGCACGAGGTGCCCACCGGAACGGTGGCGCTCATATCGGACGATCCAGGCCGTGCTTTCGCCCGGATCGCCGCTCTGATCGCTCCCGAAAGCCTGCGTCCACGCCGGTGGCATGCCGGCGATCTCGTGCATCCCGCCGCGCTGATCCACAACGAGGCCCGACTCGAGCCGGGCGTGGCGATCGGGCCGGGCACCATCGTCGGCCCCGGCGCGGAGATCGGCGCCGGCACCACGATCGGCGCGGCCTGCGTCATCGATGCCGACGTCCGCGTCGGCCGCGCCTGCGCTATCGATGCTCATGTCACGATGAGCCATGCCTTGCTCGGTGATCGGGTCGTCGTCCATGCGGGGGCGCGGATCGGCGTTCTCGAGGCGGGCGTTCCCGGGCTTGGTCGGGCGATCTTGCAGAGCGATGTCACGATCGGCGCCAACGCGATCGTCATGCGTGGCGGCATGGGCGATACGGTCGTCGGCGAGGGCGCCGCGATCGCCGCCATGGTCGTCGTGACGCCCGACACGATCGTCGAGCGACACGTCAGGCTCGCGGGTCGCTAGCCACCCGGCGGTGCGTGGGCCGTTCCGTCGGTCGAGGAAATGGTCTAGAGGGGTCGGCTGCAAGCATGCGGGCAGCAGCCGTACGAACGAAGAGCACGATATGGACGATGTGGTGAAAAGTGCGGTCAAGAGCTTCGACATCCAGGAGATCTTGAGACACCTGCCGCATCGCTATCCTTTCCTGATGGTCGATCGCATCATCGAGGCGCAGGGCGATGCCACCTGCGTTGGCATCAAGAATGTCAGCATCAACGAGCCGCAGTTTCAGGGTCATTTCCCTGGCGAGCCGGTGATGCCGGGCGTCCTCCTCATCGAAGGCATGGCGCAGACGGCCGGCGCCTTCTGCATCGCCGCGAACAAGAAGGAAGGCCAGCCGCCGCCGCTCGTCTATTTCATGACGATCGACAAGGCCAAGTTCCGCAAGCCGGTGGTGCCCGGCGACCGCGTCGAGTTCCACGTCCAGCGTGTCAATCGACGCCGCAACATGTGGTGGTTCAAGGCCCGCGCGCTCGTCGATGGCATGTGCGTCTGCGAGGCCGAATTCGCAGCCCTGATATCCGACGCGCCGATCTGAGACGGGCGCCGGCTCAGGCCGCGGACCACGTCCGCCAAATCATGAGGGATGCGATGGTCAAGGCGGTGGTGGTTCACGAGTTCGGCGGGCCGGAGGCGATGAAGCTCGAGGACATCGAGCTCCCGCGCCCCGGCAAGGGCGAGGTGCTCGTCCGCTTCCATGCCGCGGGCGTCAATTACATCGACACCTACTTCAGGTCCGGCGCCTACACGCCGCCGACCATGCCGTTCGTGCCAGGCAGCGAAGGCGCAGGCGAGGTCGCCGCGCTCGGCAAGGGCGTGAAGGACTTCAAGGAGGGCGATCGCGTCGCCTTCGTCGGCTCGCTCGGCTGCTACGCCGAGGCCCGGATCGTGCCGGCCGACAGGCTCGTCAAGCTCGCCAAGGGAATCTCCTACGAGACCGCCGCGGCGATGATGCTGAAGGGTCTCACCGCCCAGTACCTCTTGCGCCAGACCTACAAGGTCAAGCCGGGCGACACGATCCTCGTCCATGCCGCCGCGGGCGGGGTTGGCCTGATCCTGTGCCAATGGGGAAAGGCGCTCGGCGCGACCGTGATCGGCACCGCGGGGACCGCCGAGAAGGCCGCGCTCGCCAAGAAGGCCGGCGCCAAGCACGTCATTCTCTATCGCGACGAGGATTTCGTCGAACGCGTGAAGGCGATCACCAAGGGCAGGTTGTGCGATGTCGTCTACGACGGCGTCGGCAAGACGACCTTTCCAGGCTCGCTCGACTGCATTCGCCCGCTCGGCATGTTCGCGAGCTTCGGCTCCGCGTCCGGCAAGATCGAAGCCTTTGATATCGGCATTCTCGCGCAGAAGGGCTCGCTCTTCGCCACGCGCCCGACCTTGATCAACTACACGGCCGATCCCGCCAACCTGCGCAAGATGGCACGCGACCTCATGCGAAACGTCGCCAGCGGCGCGGTACGTGTCCCGCTGCACGCCACGGCTCCTCTCGACGACGTGGTCGAGGTGCACAAGGCGCTGGAGGGGCGGACGACGACGGGCTCGACAGTGCTGACGCTGTGATGTCTGGCGCCGCCGCGAAAAACCCGGCCGCAAGGACCGGGCTTCTCGTGCATGCTTCGCGTGAAGGCTCGCGTCAGTAACGAGCGACGATCGGCGCCGCGATCGGCGTCTCGAAGCGGTAGCTGAAGCCCGCCTGGACGCGATTGTTCGTCTCGTGATGACGAACGTTCAGACCGCCGGCCGTCGAATTGGCGAGATTGTCGGTGAACGTGCCATAGTCGGTGTAGCGGTACTCGGCGCGCACCGACCAGTTGTTGGTGAAGGCGTACTCGACGCCGCCGCCGACCGTGTAGCCGACACGCGTGTGATTGAACGAATCGCTGAGGCCGTTGAACGTGTTCACGTAGCTGTTGTGCAGGTCGCCGAACGCGGCACCGCCGGTGGCGTAGAAGAGCACGCGGTCGTAGGCGAGACCGATACGGCCGCGAGCCGACCCTTGGATGTTCTCACGGACGTTGTTGCCGATGCCGCCGAGCGCATAGTTCGAATGATAGTTCGAACCATCGGCGTCGCCTTCGATGCCGACGACCAGGCCGCCGCCGCCGAACCGGCCGAATTGGTTGAGGAACGGCAACGACTGGGTCGAGAAGTTGTAGCCGACATGCGCGCCACCGACGACGCCGTTCGGACTCGAGCCGTTGGCGGCGAGGCCCTCTTGGTTGTTGGCGAAGGCATAAGCGTTCGAACGACCGAACTGATAGCCGACCTGGCCGCCGATGTAGAGGCCCGTCCAGGTGAAGACCGGAATCGGCGGCGGCACGAAGACCGGCGGCGCGCGACGCGACGGCAGATCGGCCGCCAGCGCGGTTGTGGAGAGGAGCGCGAGGCCAATGGCGGCGGCGGCGTAGGTCTTGATCGTCTGCATGGAAAGGTCCCCTCTTTGAAGCAGCACGGGCGTATAACGTGGAGACGGTGGCGAAAGACGACACCAATCGCGACGCGACTACTACGAAGGTCTAACAGTGGCTCTCACGTCACAGATTGCCTGCTTGCTAGGCAGAAAAGCAAAACCCGGCGCGAGGCCGGGTTTCGCGAGGCTTGATGCGAGCCGAGCTCAGTAGCGAGCGACGACCGGGATCGACGGCGCGAACGTGTCGAACTTGTAGCTGAAGCCGGCCTGGACGCGGTTGTCGGTCTCGTGATGGCGGACGTTGACGCCGCCCGCGGTCGAGCCGCCCAGATTGTCCGAGAACGTGCCGAAGTCGGTGTAGCGATACTCGGCGCGCACCGAGAGGTTGTTGGTCAGCGAATACTCGATGCCGCCGCCGACCGTGTAGCCGACCCGCAGGTGCGAATTGGAATCGGTGAGGCCGTTGAGCGTGTTGACATAGCTGTTGCCGAGGTCGCCGAAGGCGACGCCGCCCGTGCCGTAGAACAGGGCGCGATCGACCGCGACGCCGAGGCGGCCGCGCACCGAGCCCTGGATGTTCTGGCGGGTCGTGTCGGAGAGACCGCCGAGCGCGTAGGTCTTCTTGTAGTTCGAGCCGTCGGCGTCGCCTTCGATGCCGATCACAAGGCCGCCACCGCCGAAGCCGCCGAAGCCGAGGAGGGACTGCGTCGAATAATTGTAGCCGACGTGCACGCCGCCGATGATGCCGTTTTCTTTCGTGCTCATCGACGCGAGGCCGAGGCCGGAGCGGCTCGAGGAGGCGAGAGCATTGGAGCTGCCGAACTCATAGCCGACCTGGCCGCCCACGTAGAAGCCGGTCCAGGTGAACACCGGGATCGCCGGCGGCGGGATATAGACCGGCGGAGCGCGGCGCGAGGGAAGATCCGCGGCGAGCGCCGATCCGGTGAGCACGGCGAGCGTCGCCGTCGACAAGAGGAGGTTCTTGAACACGGGGGTTATCCTTTACACAACAAGCCATGACTCGAGGCCGCGAGGGGGCTACAGCCCCGAGCCGAACGCTCCGTACCAGAGCTTCGTGAGGTCATTTAGATTGACATGCGTATCTTATTCGTTACCGCAACAATCTGTTAACCACGAATTCTGTCGCGACGCTTCGTTTTATAGTCTAGTATTAATCTGTTAACCAACAATACCGAACAGGTCGTAAGCATCAGCGCGTTGAATATTGACAGTTGCAAAGTCGCCCGTGCGCAGCGGCCGGCGACTGGTGATGTGCACGCGGCCGTCGATCTCCGGCGCGTCGGCGTCCGTCCGTCCGACGCCACCGCGCGCGCCGCCTTCGTCGATCAGCACTTTCAGATGGCGGCCGACCTTGCGCGAGAGCCGGCGCGCGCTGATTGCCTGCTGATGCGCCATCAGTCGATCGTAGCGGGACTTGCGCAGCTCGATCGGTACCGGCTCGAGATCGAGCGCGTTGGCCCGCGCGCCCGTCACGGGCTCGTAGGGAAACGCGCCGACGCGGTCGAGCTTCGCTTCGCTCAACCAGGCGAGCAGCGCGTCGAAATCCTCTGCCGTCTCGCCGGGAAAGCCGGTGATGAAGGTGGAGCGCAGCGTCAGATCGGGACAGATTTGCCGCCACATCGCGATTCGCTCGAGCATCCGCGCCTGGTCGCCGGGCCGTCGCATCGCCTTCAGGACGGCGGGACTCGCGTGCTGGAAAGGGATGTCGAGATAGGGCAGGACGCCGCCCCCGGCCATCAGCGGGATGACCTCGTCGACATGCGGGTAGGGGTAGACGTAATGGAGGCGCACCCAGACGCCGAGCGTGGCGAGTTCGCGGACGAGATCGAGGAACTTGGCCCGAACGTCGCGATCGCCATGGCGGCTCGTCGCGTAGCGAAGATCGACGCCGTAGGCACTCGTGTCCTGCGAGATGACCAGCAGCTCCTTAACGCCGGCCTTGACCAGTCGTTCCGCCTCACGCAGCACGTCGGCCGCCGGGCGCGAGACGAGGCGCCCGCGCAGCTGCGGGATTATGCAGAAGGAGCAGCTGTTGTTGCAGCCCTCAGAGATTTTCAAATACGCATAATGGCGCGGCGTCAGCTTGATGCCCTGCGGCGGAACCAGCGACATGCGGGGATCGTGCGGCGCTGGCGCCGCCGCGTGGACGGCGCCGAGGACGCTCGCATAGTCCTGCGGCCCGGTGATCGCGAGCAGATCGGGAAAGTCCGCGCGGATCGCGCCCGGATCGGCACCGAGGCAGCCGGTGACGATCACCTTACCATTGACGTCCATCGCCTCGCGGATCGCGGCGAGCGACTCCGCCTTGGCGCTGTCGAGGAAGCCGCAGGTGTTGACGATCGCCAGATCGGCGCCGGCATGCGTCTTGGAGAGCTCGTAGCCCTCGGCGCGCAGCTGCGTGATGATGCGCTCGCTGTCGACGAGCGCCTTTGGGCAACCGAGCGAGACGAACGAGATCCTGGGCGAGGCGGGGAGGGGTGCGGCGGCCGACATCGAGGTCAGGTGCCACGGATCGCGATCCGGACGCAAACCGATTACCGAGCATTGGACGAGGATCGCTCGGTCAAGACGAAAAAACCCGGCACGATGGCCGGGTTTTTCGAGAGAAATGGACGACGCTCAGTAGCGGGCGACGACCGGAGCCGCCATCGGCGACTCGAACTTGTAGCTGAAGCCGACCGTGGCGCGCTGGATGTCGACACGGTGCGAGACGAGGGCAAAACCCAGGTTGTCCGAATAGGTGCCGAAGTTCGAGTAGCGATACTCGGCGCGCAGCGAGAACGCGGTGGTGATGGCGTATTCGATACCGCCACCGACCGTGTAACCGACGCGCGTATGCGTGAGGTTGAAGTTGCCGAGGTTTCCGAGGTTGTAGTTGTCCCGGAATTCGGCGAAGGCGGCGCCGCCCGTGGCGAAGAAGAGGGCGCGATCGACGGCGACGCCGACGCGGCCGCGGACCGAACCTTGGATGTCGGACTTGTCCTGCTCGAAGGCCACGCTGCGGCGGTAATCCGAACCGGTGATGTCACCTTCGACACCGACCACGAGGCCGCCACCGACGAGGCCGTTGGCCGCGGAGCCGAGACCCGCGAGCAGCGGGAGCGACTGCGTCGAGAAGTTGTAGCCGAGATGGCCGCCGCCGAGGAGAGCGTTGGCCGAGCCGACGTTGTAGGTCGCCGTACCGACACGGGCGACGTCCTTGCCGAAGCCGTAACCGATGTCGCCACCGATGTAGAAGCCTGTCCAAGTGAAGACGGGGATCGGCGGCGGGACAAACACCGGAGGAGCCCGGCGCGAAGGCAGATCAGCCGCGAAAGCTGTTCCGCTGATGGCGACAATAGCCACCGTTGACAAGAGGACTTTACGAATCACGCTGGTGTTCCTTTCGGGTGCGGAATGCGATGACCGATGAATAGCTGAAAGAGCCCGAGCGACAACCTGTAAAGGCGGTTTCAAGGCGGTTGGGAGGCCTTATCCCGGCGGGTGTTACCGGGTTGCAACGAAATGCAAGGGCCCCGGGCCAGAGACCTAATCTACTCTTAACAACGCCACGTCGAAGCGCATCGGCGGGATCGCCTTCGAGGGCCACGCGGCCTCGCAGCTTCCGCTTGCTTCGCACGGCTGGGCGCTTACAAGCGCGGCAACCATGGAGTTCTCGATGTCCGCCAAAGCCTCGCCGCTAGTTCTTTGCGTCCTTGCCCTGATCCCGGCCTTCGCCGGCATCGCGACGGCAGGGGACGCGCCGAGCTACACGATCGAGGACGTCACCGCCTGCTCGGCCGACGCGATGCGCCTGTGCCGAGACAAGCTGCCCGATATCGAAGCGATCCAGGAGTGCATGAAGGCGAAGTACGAAAGCCTGCGGCCCAAGTGCAAGGCTCGCTTCGACAAGTCGAAGTAGCGGACGGCCTCGGGCCGCCTCAGCTCGCCATCGCGATCGTGTCGCGGACGCGCGGATAGATCTCGCCGACCCAACGGCGCCCGCTGAAGACGCCGTAATGGCCGACGCCGGTCTGCACGTGGTGCACCTTGCGGTACGCGCGCAGGCTCGAGCACAGGTCTTGCGCCGCCATGGTCTGGCCGAGACCGCAGATATCGTCACGCTCGCCCTCGACCGTCAGAAGGGCCATGCGGCGGATCGATCGCGGCTCGATGCGTCGCCCCGAGATCACGAGCGCGCCCTTGGGCAGCGCGTGCTCCTGAAACACCTTCCGCACGGTCTCGAGATAGAATTCGGCCGGCAGATCCATCACGGCGAGATACTCGTCGTAGAAGGTGCTCAGCGTCGCGTAACGCGCGCCATCGCCCTCGGCCAGCGCGCGCGCCATGTCGGCGAAGGCGGCCTTGTGGCGCTCGATGTTCATGCTCATGAACGCGGTCAGCTGCATGAAGCCGGGATAGACGCGCCGTCCGTAGCCGCGATAGAAGGCTGGCACGACGTCCGTCAGATTGCGCTCAAACCATTCGATCGGCTTCGTCTGGGCGAGACGGTTCACGGCCGTCGGATTGATGCGGGTATCGATCGGGCCCGCCATCAGGGTCAGGCTGCGCGGCAGCGCCGGATCGCCGTCTTCCGCCATCAGCGCGGCGGCGGCGAGCGCCGGCACCGTCGGCTGGCAAACCGCCACCAGGTGCGCGCCCTCGCCGAGCACGCGGAGGAAATGCATGATCTCCTCGACATAGGTCGAGACGTCGAACAGGCCTGCCTCGGGCGGCACGTCGCGGATGTTGTGCCAATCGGTGATGTAGACGTCGTGATCGATCAGCATCGTCTGCACCGTCGCGCGCAGCAGCGTCGCGAAATGACCGGACATCGGCGCCACCACGAGCACCTTTGGCTGCTCGGCCGCATGATCCTTCTTGAAACGCAGCAGCGTCGCGAACGGCGTGCGCGCAACGACCTCTTCCTCGACCTCGACGAGCGCGTTGCCGATCAAGATCGGCTTGATGTCGAAGGCCGGCCGCGTCGCGGTGATGCGAACGTCCGCGAAGGCCTCGAGCTGGCCGGCTAGCCCCGCCAGGGTCTGTGGAATGAGCGTCGGCCACGGCAGGCGCAATGTCGTCGCCGCGAACGAGGCGGAGACACGCATGAGATCGAAGAAGGACGCCTGCGCCTCGAAGGCCTGGTAGATCATCTCACCCCGGCCAGCACGCGTTCTCCGACATGTTGCTCCGACATCTTACTCGGACGTCTCGATCCGAGGTCTCGATCCGACGTTTCGATCCGACGTCTCGATCCTGTCGTAATGTATCGCTTAACGAAGGGCCCCGGCATGCAACATGCAAGCCAGCGGCTCGAATTCTCGTGCGAGGAGGGCCGACTGTGGCCGAGGCGACACTCACGATCAGCAGTCGCAACTACTCGTCCTGGTCGCTGCGGGGATGGCTTCTCGCCAAGATGTCGGGCCTCGATTTCGAGGTCGAGATCGCACCTCTCGACGACCCGTCGACGCGCGCCGAGCTGCTCCTCCTGTCGCCGTCGATGCTGGTTCCGTGCCTGCGCCACGATGGTCTGACGATCTGGAACAACCTGGCGATCGGCGAGTACCTCCACGAGCTTCGTCCCGACGCCAAAATCCTGCCCTGGGACCGGACGCGGCGCGCGCGGTGTCGCTCGATCAGCGGCGAGATGCACGCGGGCTTCGCGCCGCTCCGCACGGCGCTGCCGATGAACCTCAAGGGGAGCTTTCCGACGTTCAAGGTTTGGTCGCGCGCCCAGGCCGACATCGACCGAATCACGACGATCTGGCGCGAATGCCTCGAGGCATTCGGCGGCCCATACCTGCTCGGCGAGGAACGATCGATGGCGGACGCGATGTTCGCACCTGTCGTCACTCGTTTGCGGACATACCATGTGACGGTCGACCGAGCCTGCACGGACTACTGCGGCTTGATCCTCGCCATGCCGGAGATGCACGAATGGGAGGCCGCCGCGCGCGCCGAGCCCGAGGATATCGAAGAACTCGAGGTCGAGTTTTGATGCGCGCCAGCGCGACCCGATCGCGATCGATCTACCTGTAGCACTGCCAGGGATCATGCGCGTTGACGGCGCAGCGCGGTTCCGGCTCCCTCGAGATAGGTCGGGACGGCGCCGGCGCTTCATCGGCTGCCGCCTCCGCATCCCGCGCCGGCGCGATCGGCGCGGCTTCGGGTTGCGCGGGCGCCTCCGGCGGCGGTCCGCCGTAGTAAAGGTCACACAGCGTGCCGCTGCAGCGCGACGGCGCGGTCCCGTTCGCCATGCCGATCAGGCCGCCGCCCTGAACCGCCACGAGCGGCTTGGCAGGGGCCGTGTTGGTCGACGGTCCCGCTGTCGCGCCATTCGAGAAGAGACGGCCTAGCAGGCCGTCGGCGCGAGGCGTAGCCGCTTGGCCAGCCGGCGCCGGCGTGGATGGGGCCACGGGCTTGGCGGGGGACGAGTTGCCATAATAGAGGTCGCACAGCGTGCCGGTGCAGCGGTCCTGCGCGAACGCGCCGCTCGCCGCGAGAGAGATCAAGGCACCGGCGACCGGCGCGAGACGTAGGCTTGGGCGAAGACGGGTCGACATACGCGCGCTCGCAAACTCGACAGCGCTTTCCGTCTACATCGAATTCCGCCGGGTGCCAATCGTCCGAGCCCGCGGTGGCTCAGGCGTGACGACCTAGCCGCGCATTGGGTCGAGGCGGCGCGCGGCGAAGCTTGTCAGCAGCGACAGCAACGCGGCGGCGCCTGTCGCCGCGAGGGCGGTACCCGCGCCGACATGCCCCGCCGCGGCGGCGGCAAGCGAGGAGGGGATCAAGACGACACTCGCCGCCGCTACGATGAACGCCGAAAGGCGAACGAGAACGGCGACACGCATGCCGTGGTGGGGGCGGACTTTGCTCACGACGAGTTTCCCGTGCCAGCGCACCGGAATTGATGCTGCGCTGCGGTATAAGCGCTAATGCATGCTGCGCCAACAGCTTATGCCCGGCGCCTGCGTATGGGCTGGGGTGCTCATATTGCAATGCGGTAGAATTGGGCGAGCCGCGGCATGTCGACGGTTGATTGTGACGGAACGGGCACGGGGCTCGGGCCTTGTGCCACCACACATCGGATTCGGAGATCGCGCGGGTGATGAGATCGATAGCCATGGCCACGATCGTCGGCTCCATTGCGCTCGGCGTCACCGGACAGGCCGCGGCCCGCGTCCGCCATCATCGGCACCAGCTCGCCGCGACGCCCACGGTCGACGTGCCGCCGCAACCAGCCTTCAGCTTCTATCCGGAAACCATCGAGGGCGGCTCGCGGGGCAACCTGCCGTTCAACAACCAGATCCGCAAGCTGCGCGATCCGTTGAACGCCAACGGCGGCGGCGGCTAGGCCTCGACGCGGTCCCAGCCATTCATGCCGAGCCGCTCCTGCGGCAGGTAGCGCGCCTTGTAGGCCATCTTCTTCGATCCCTCGACCCAATAGCCGAGGTAGAGGTGCGGCAAGCCAAGCTTCCTCGCCCGCTCGATGTGATCCATGATCATGAAGCTGCCGAGCGAGCGCGCCTCGAAGACAGGGTCGAAGAACGAGTAGACCATCGACAGGCCATCGGCGAGCACGTCGGTCAGGCAGACCGCGGCCAGTTGCCCGGGCGATGAACCCGACACGGCGCCGACGCGATATTCGACGAGCCGCGTCTGGACATGCGAGTCCTCCACCATCATCGAGTAATCGAGCACCGTCATGTCGGCCATGCCGCCGTCGGCGTGGCGCGCGTCGAGGTAGGTGCGAAAGAGCGCGTATTGCTCGGACGTCGGCTCGGAGCGCACGACGGTCGCGCGCAGGTCGACATTGCGCTCGATGACGCGGCGCAGGCTCTTGGTCGACTGGAATTCCTGTGCCTTGACGCGGACGGAGACGCAGGCGCGGCAGGACTCGCATGCCGGGCGGTAGGCGATCGTCTGCGAGCGGCGGAAGCCCGATTGCGTCAGCGTGTCGTTGAGCGCGACCGCGCGGCGGCCGATGAGATGCGTGAAGACCTTTCGCTCCTCGCGGTGCGGCAGGTACGGGCAGGGCGACGGTGCCGTCAGGTAGAATTGCGGGGCGTCGCGCGGCTCTCTCGACACTCTACGAATCCCTCCGGGCTCGGAAGCAAAGGGTAGGATAGCGCGCCGGAGCCGCGCCGCAAGCTGTCTGATGACAGGGCGCCGCGCGGGGCGCGATCGGCCTAAAATTTCCGCGCGGGATGCCGCGGAAACGATCGAAATGCTGCGCCGACGCGCCCCAGCGTGCGCTCGAGGGGTCGCGGGTGATCGGGCCGGCCCCTAGGGCGCGTCGACGTGAGATCCATTGAGCGCGACATTCGTCAACAAGGCGTTGCAGGGCGCGGTTATTCGAATGATCCTTCGGCATAGCCTTGCCAGCACGTGAAGATGCCGTGGGTGGCACCGCCACGCCCCATCCGCCAGCAGCCTTGCCGCCCGCGACGGGTGCGGCGACAAGACGCCAGGAGTGACAGCGCCATGATTTCCGACCGCGCCATGAATCCGACCGCGCCATGAATCTGACAGCGCCACGAGTCTGACAGCGCCACGAGTCTGACAGCGACATGAGTCTGACAGCGACATGAGCCGGTCCCAAGCGATGAGCCTCGATGACGCCTCGGACGTGCTGTGCCCCGCGCGCAATTGCTGGCGCGTCGCGGACGCCTCGCGCGTCGCGGTGATCGTCGACGCGGCGGATTACTTCCTGCATGCCCGGGCGGCGATGCTGCAGGCACGCCGCCGCATCATCATGGTCGGCTGGGACTTCGACGCGCGCATCGTGCTCGACAGGTCTTGCGCCCCCGAGGCGGGAGCGGGCCCGGCCGCGCTCGGCGCGTTCCTGGAATGGCTGGTCGCCGAGAACGCCGACCTCGAGATCTTCATCCTGCGCTGGGACCTCGGCGCGGTGAAGACGCTGCTCAACCTCTCCACGCTGACGACGCTCGCGCGCTGGATCAAGCATCCGCGCATCTCGTTCCAGTTCGACGGGCATCATCCCGTCGGCGCCTCGCACCACCAAAAGATCCTCGTCATCGACGACGATGTCGCCTTCTGCGGCGGCATCGACATGACCGCCGACCGCTGGGACACGCGTGCCCATCGCGACGACGAGCCAGGCCGCAAATTGCCCGGCGGGCGGCGCTACAAGCCCTGGCATGACGCGACCACCGCGCTGGAGGGCCCCGCGGCCGCCGCGCTCGGCGATCTCTGCAGGGCGCGCTGGCAAAGCGCGGGGCGCGGCACGCTCGCGCCCGTCGAAGGCGGCAACTCCTGCTGGCCGGAGGGACTCGCGGCGCATTTCGAGGGTGCCGAGGTCGCGATCTCGCGCACCGAGCCCGCGATGGGCGAGGCGCCGGCGATCGCCGAGGTCGAGACGCTGTTCGTCGACCTGATCCGCGCGGCGCGCCGCTGGATCTACATCGAGAGCCAGTATTTCGCCTCGCGCCGGATCGCGCTGGCGATCGCCGAGCGGCTCGCGGCGCCGGACAGTCCTGAGATCGTCGTCATGAACCCCTACCGCGCCGAGGGCTTCTTCGAGCCGATCGCCATGGACACCGCGCGCGCCCTCCTCGTCGTCGCGTTGCGTCGGCGCGATCCGGGTG
Organism: uncultured Lichenihabitans sp.; assembly: GCA_965214415.1. GTDB lineage: Bacteria > Pseudomonadota > Alphaproteobacteria > Rhizobiales > Beijerinckiaceae > RH-AL1. The sequence continues at coordinate 1,855,377 of CBDCBQ010000003.1, read as the reverse complement.
GCCGCTTCAGGATCTACCACCCGTTCACGGCGGCGGGCGCGCCGATCTACGTGCACGCCAAGATCCTGATCGTCGACGATCGCTACCTGCGGATCGGCTCGTCGAACCTCAACAACAGATCGATGCGCCTCGATACCGAGTGCGACGTGACCCTGGATGCCGGCAACGTCGCCAGCCCGGCGGCGGAGGCGACGATCGCGGCGATCCGTGCCTCGCTGCTCGCCGAGCATCTGGGTGTCGCGGAGGCGGAGATCGCGGCGGTGCTCGCCGAGACGGGCTCGCTCGTCGCGACGATCGAGCGCCACCGACGCGATCAAGGCCGCGGCGTGCGACCCTACGAGCCGACGGACCTCACCTCGCTCGAGCGCTTCCTCGCCAAGAACGAGATCCTCGATCCGGAGGGGCCGGACGCGATGTTCGATCCCTGGGCCAATCGCGGCCTGTTCCGCGGCTGGCGCCGCCACGTTGTGCGGCGCACCCGAAACCGCTAACCGACGCCGGCGAAGGGACGGCGATGGACGAACGCGCACCGCACGAGACGATCCTCGAGGAGGCCGAGACGCTGGCGCTCGCCGGCTCGACCGATCTGTTCCTGCGCGCGCGCACGCCGGAGTTCCGCAAGGTGACGATGGCGCTCGTCGCCGCCGGCTTCTCGACCTACGCGCTGCTCTACTGCGTGCAGCCGCTGCTCCCGGTGTTCTCCGCCGAGCTGCACGTCTCGCCGAGCGTTTCCAGCCTGTCGCTGTCGCTGGCGACGGGGATGCTGGCGATCGCGCTGCTCGTCGCCGGGAGCGTCTCGGACATCATCGGCCGCAAGCCGATCATGACCGTCTCGCTGTTCGCGGTCGGCATTCTCACCGTCGCCTGCGCCTTCGCGCCCGACTGGATTACGCTGCTCGCCTTGCGCGCCCTCACCGGCGTCGCGGTCGCCGGCGTGCCCGCCATCGCCATGGCCTACCTCGCCGAGGAGGTGCACCCGCGCGACCTCGCCGTCGCGATGGGGCTCTACATCGCCGGCAACGCCTATGGCGGCATGGCGGGGCGCGTGCTCGTCGGCTTCCTCATCGACGCCACCGGCTCCTGGCGCGTGTCGCTGGCGGTCATCGGCGCGTTCGGCCTCGCCGCGGCGGCGCTGTTCACGATGCTGCTGCCGCCCTCGCGCCGGTTCGAGCCGGCGCGGGGCCTATCGCTCGGCCATCTCGGCCGCGCCTTCGCCGGCCATCTGCGCGACCCCGTGCTCGTGAAGCTCTTTTTCGCCGGGTTTCTCCTCATGGGCGGCTTCGTCACCACCTACAATTACCTGAGCTACCGCCTCATCGCGCCGCCGTTTTCGCTGTCGCAGGCGTGGGCCGGCTCGATCTTCCTCGTCTACAGCCTCGGAGGTCCCTTCTCGGCCTACATCGGCCGGCTCGGCGGCCGCTACGGGCTCGGCCGCATGATGATGGCCTCGATGGCGCTCGAACTCGCCGGCCTCGCGCTGACGGCGGTGCCCGACCTCGCCATCGCGATCGTCGCGATCGCGATGGTCACCTGCGGCTTCTTCGGCGCGCATGCGATCGCCTCGGGCTGGGTCAGCCGCCGCGCCGCCCACGATCGGGCGGCGGCGGCCTCGCTCTACCTGTTTTCCTATTACGTCGGCTCGAGCCTGTTCGGCTCTCTCGGCGGCCTCGCCTGGTCGCGGGCCGGCTGGCCCGGCATCATGGCGCTCGTCGGCGTGCTCATCCTGGCCGGGCTGGCGCTGGCGGGCAGCCTCGCGCGGCAGGAGGGTCGCGAGCGATGGTAGGTTGCCGCGAGCGACGACCGCTTTCGATGGCAGGTCACCGGGATCGAACCACGGTGATCCAGCTTACGCGACGACCCGCAACCCCGGCTTCGCAACCGCGACGGCCGGCGCGACCCAGCCGCGCACGGTGGTCGGCTCGAACGTCAGCCGCAGCATGATCGGGCCGGGCAGGCCGGCGAGCAGCGCCGACGGGATCACGAGGTCGCCGTTGGTCCAGCGGTACGGCAGCTTGGCGCGGCGCTCGCCCGCGTGGAAGCTCGGCCGCATCTCGGCCGCGTCGAGGTCGAGCGCGTGGGTGACGCCGGCGCGGTCGGTCAGGGCGAGCGCGTAGACAGCCAGGCCGAGGCGGCGGGTGTCCGCCTCGCCGAAGGCGGCGGGGACGCGCTCGGCCGCGCGCAGGCGCAGCTCGTCGGTGCCGTGCGGCACGGCGAGGAACGCCTCGCCGCCGGCGAGCTGCGGGAAGAGAGGCGCGCCATCGCCGCTGGCGGCGAGGCCGGGCTCGCGATCGGGCAGCCAGCCGAGCCGCTCGGCGCGCGCGGCGAGCTGGAGGCGCGCCGCCTCGAGCACCGGGCCGGCGTCGAGGAACGGCCGGCAGAAGTCGGCGTGGCCGCGCGCCAGCACGTCCTCCGGAATATCGTCGGAGGCCAAACCAAGCAGCGCGCGGTTGGCGCCCATCTCGAGAAAGCTTTCCGCCGGCATGTTCTCGGCCAGCAGGATGTCGTGGCTGTCGAGCTCGACGTGCCAATAGGTGACGCTGTCCATCTCGATTTGCGCCACGGTCGAGCCGTTGAGGAGGCGATGCGCCGGAATCAGCACGTCCTCGACGACGTCGACGCAGAGCGCGTGGTCGGGCGAGACGTAGAGATCGCGCGACGGGCGGTTGCGGCCGAACGCGTCGGCGGCGATGCGGATCGGCCAGACCTTGCGCGGCTCGCGATGGGTGCGGCAGTCGATCGTCTGGTGGCCGAGCCAGCGGATCGGCCGGTGCTCTTCCCAGGCGGTGATCGCGATGTCGCCCACCACCAGGTCCTCGACCGCGACATCGGTCGGCGCGCCGCCGCGCAGCACCCGGATGCGGGTGCCCTGCGCGTAGCAGACGGCGGTGATCAGCGTGCCGCCGGCGCCGTCGCTCTGGGCGGTATAGGCGAGGGCGCCGTTGGTCAGCGCAAACGTCTCGGTCTGGGTCCCGCCGGTGCCGCCCATCACCGTGAGCATCATGCCATTCGTGACATAGGCGGGATCGAGCTGGTTGAAGGTGAAGCCCTTCAGGTCGAGCGTCTCGCCCATGCTGTCGAAGGTCGCCAGCGTGTTGCCGAACGTGCCGCCCGACGCCGGCTGCGCCGCCATATCGAGCGCCAGCATCGGCGTGGCGCCGCCGCCTGTCGGCTCGTAGGTGATGGCGCCGTTGCCGGCCGCCGTCGCCGCGCCGAGGTCCAGCGTGCCGGCCTGGATCGTCGTGCCGCCGTTGTATGCGTTCGCCGACGCGAGCGAGAGAGTGCCGCCGCCGGTCTTCACCAGCATGCCGCTCTGGTTGCTGTTGCCGGTGGAGAAACCGTCGCTGATCTGTCCCGACAGCGTCGTGGTGCCCGTATCGACCTGGAAGGTCGCGGTGACATTGTCGCCCGTCAGATTGTTCCCGTCGCCGAGGAAGACATTGCGGCTCGAGGCGAAACCATCGGCGGTGGTCTCGAGCGTGGCGTTGCTGATCCGGACGAACGAGGCGGCGCCGAGGCTCGTATCGGAGCCGGCGGCGATCGCCCCGCCGTAGATGAAGAGGCCGTCGGCAAAGGTGTTGACGCCCGAAAGTGTCAGCGTGCCGCTGCCCGTCTTGGTCACCGAGCCGGCGCCGATGATCGCATTCGTGAGCGTCGCGTCGGTCGGCTGCGCCAAGTCCAGGCTGGTGCTGCCCGTGTCGAGGCTGATCGCACCGGTGATGGCCGAGCCGGACTGCAGCGTCAGGCTGTTGGTGCCGCCGGTGAACTCGATGGCGTCGCCCGCCGCGCCGGCCGTGCCGGTGGTACCCGCTTTGGACGCGCCACCGGCGCCTCCGGCCGCTCCGACAATGCTGCCGCTATCGGTGATCGACAGGCTGTCGCCGACGATTCCGACGCCTCCCGCGCCGCCATGGCCGCTGCCGTAACCGCCGCCCCCGCCGGTCCCGCCGGCAATCGTGCTGCTGTTGACGATCGTCGTCGAAGAGGCGATCAGCCCGGCGCCACCCGCTCCTCCCGATCCGGGCTGTGAGATCGACTTGGAGGTTGCGCCGCCGTTGCCTCCGTAGCCTCCTTGGATGACACCGGTGTTGGTCGCTGTCGCAGCGCCGGTGGCAAGCAGCACGCCGGCTCCGCCGGAACCGCCGTCTCCCGCGCTATCGCGTCCGATGCCGCCGGTTCCACCCGAACCGCCGGCGCCGCCCTCGATCGTCTCGGCGTTCGTGCCAGGCGTCGATCCCGTGACGATGGCTCCGTAACCGCCGCCGCCGCCGCCACCACCACCACTTTTATCAAAGCCGGAGTTTCCGCCGTTGCCGCCGCCGCCGCCGGTCAGATTTACCGAGCCGAAGCCGGATTCGCTGTTGCTGTAGCCGCCACCACCGCCGCCGCCGCTGTTGCCGCTACCGCCCGCACCGCCGGTCGGCGTCTTAGAAGTCCCGGCGTTACCGCCCTTTCCGCCAGCCATGCCATTCGCGTAGCCGGCACCGCCCGCGGCGCCGGCCGCCCCGCCGCCACCGCCACCGCCATAGCCGCTGGCGTTCGTCCCACCCGCGCCGCCGGGCGTCCCCCGCGAGGCGCCACCCGCGCCGCCCTTAGCATTTGTACCCGCGCCGCCTGCTCCGCCCGCTCCGCTCGCCATTGCCGCGCTCCCAATACGTGACCGGTGAAATAGATTGTAAACAACCACGCCGCTCGCCGCGCCGTGCCGAGCCGCTGTCAGCCTTATTCTTGCATACGACGGCAGGAGAAGCGAGTCGGTCATTGGAACGGCTAGACACTCGCCCCGCGGCACGAGTTCGAGGTCTTTTCGAGCATGTCATGACGTTTGTTGCTGGGCGTCATCGCCCGCGGCAACGCTCCGATCGACGCGGGCCGCCGTGGCCCGGAGGCGCGCAGTTATCCCCCGCCGCGCCTCGCCCCGCACTTGATCCGCCGCCCGCCGCCCGCCCACAATCACACGCATGCTTACACCCCATGTCCGCCGCGAGCGCGCGCTGATGCGCAAGGGCCACGCGCTCGTCGCCGGTGTCGACGAGGCGGGCAGGGGGCCGCTCGCCGGGCCGGTCGCGGCCGCCGCCGTGATCCTCGATCCGGCGCGCGTGCCGAAGGGCCTCGACGATTCGAAGAAGCTCGATCCCGCGACGCGCGAGGCGCTCTACGAGGTGATCGTCGACACGGCGCTCGCGGTCGGCTTCGCCTTCGCCTCGGCGGCGGAGATCGACGCCATCAACATCCGCCAGGCGACCTTCCTCGCGATGCGCCGCGCTCTCGCCGCGCTCGCCGAGGTGCCGGCCTATGTGCTGATCGACGGCAACGACCTGCCGCCGTGCCTGATCTGCGAGGGCGAGACGCTGATCAAGGGCGACGGCTCGTCAGCCTCCATCGCCGCCGCGTCGATCGTCGCCAAGGTCACGCGCGATCGGCTGATGCGCCGGCTGTGCGGGCTGCATCCGCTCTACGGGTTCTCGCGCCATGTCGGCTACGGCACGCGCGATCACCTCGCGGCATTGGCGGCGCACGGGCCGTGCCCCGCGCATCGCATGACCTTCGCGCCGCTGCGCGCGCTGCAGCCGACGCTGACGTGTCCCTAAAGGGCACACGCGATTTATCGCCGGCTAAACGTGGCTTTTACCAGGCTCCGGCAAAGTCGTGAGTGTTGGTAATCGTTGCGTCTCCGGTGTCAGTGTTCATGCGTACCGCGCCAGCCGGTCCATCCGGCTCGAAGTCTCAGCTAAAGGTCTCGCGTACTGAGACTTCGAGGGCGCGGCGCAGGGCCACCATCCAGCAATCTCTCGTCCACGACGCCGTCGCGCCGCTCGACGAGATCATCGTCGGCGACTGCATCGAGGCGCTCGCCGCGCTGCCGGCCGAGAGCGTCGATCTCGTCTTCGCCGATCCGCCGTACAATCTGCAGCTCGAGGGCGCGTTGTCGCGGCCCGACCAGAGCCTCGTCGATGCCGTCGACGACGCATGGGACAAGTTCGCCAGCTTCGCCGACTACGATCGTTTCTCGCAAAACTGGCTCGCCGGCGTCCGCCGCGTCATGAAGAAGAACGCGACGCTGTTCGTGATCGGCTCGTACCACAACATCTTCCGCGTCGGCACGACGCTGCAGGACGAGGGCTTCTGGATCCTCAACGACATCGTTTGGCGCAAAGCCAATCCGATGCCGAATTTTCGCGGCCGTCGCTTCACCAACGCGCACGAGACGCTGATCTGGGCCTCGAAGAGCGCGGAGGCCAAGGCCTACACGTTCAACTACGAGGCCCTGAAGGCCGGCAACGACGATTGCCAGGTCCGCTCGGACTGGTTCTTCCCGATCTGCACCGGCGGCGAACGCCTCAAGGACGAGGCGGGCCGCAAGACGCATCCGACGCAAAAGCCCGAGGCGCTGATCGCCCGCATCCTGCTCGCCGCGACGAAGCCGGGCGACGTGGTGCTCGATCCGTTCTTCGGCTCCGGCACGACGGGCGCGGTGGCCAAGCGCCTGCGCCGCTCCTTCATCGGGCTCGAGCGCGAGCCCGCCTACGCCGAGGCCGCGCGCAAGCGGATCGACGCCATCGTGCCGCTGCCCGAGGCGCTTCTGACAGAGGTGCCCTCGAAGCGCACCGAGCCGCGCATCGCCTTCTCCTCGGTGATCGAGGCCGGACTGATCGCGCCGGGCGAGATGCTGCGCGACGAGAAGGGCCGCCATCGGGCGATCGTGCGCGCCGACGGCACGCTGGCGCTGCATGGCGGGGCGCTCGGCGACATCGTCGGCTCGATCCACCGCATCGGCGCGCTCGCGCAGGGCCTGCCGGCCTGCAACGGCTGGACGTTCTGGCACCGCCAGGGTCCCAAGGGTCTCGAGCCGATCGACACCGCGCGCGCGCGCTACCGGGCAATGGCGCAGGCCGCCTGATTTGCTGGTGTCCGCCAGGCTGGCATAGATGCTGCTCGCTGCCGTCCGCCTCGCGACGGAGCCTCAGGAGCATGGATGAGTGATCTGAAACTGACCGCCGCATCCTTCACCGCGCCCGCCGTGATGCTGTCGGGCTCGGTCGACTACGCCATGTACAAGAGCTTTCGGGGCCAGTTCGATTCCGCGTCCGAGCGCGATCTCGTCGTGATCGAGTTGTCGACGCTCGGCGGCGATCCCGAGGTCGCGCGCATGATGGGCGAGGACGTGCGGTTCGCGAGCGAGATGTCGCCGCAGCGCCGCTTCGTGTTTCTCGGCAAGGCGGCGATCTACTCGGCCGGTACGACGTTCATGAGCTTCTTCGTCACCGAGAACCGCTACGTCACGCGCGGCACCCGCATCATGATCCACGAGCGCAAGCTGTCGAAGAAGCTGAAGATCGATGGGCCTCTCACCACCTGCATCGCCGCCTTGAAGGCGACGCTGCACGAGATCGAAGCCTCGATCATCATCCAGAACGAGGGCTTCGCGAACCTGATCAAGGGGTCGAGCGTGACGATGGACGACGTGCTCCGGCGCGCGCCGGAGAATTGGTACATCGAGGCCAACGAGGCGAAGACGCTCGGGTTGATCGCCGAGGTAGTTTAGCCGGCAATCCGTGAAGGGCTCCGTCATTGCGAGCGCAGCGAGCCAATCCAGATGCCGACACGGTGACGCTGATAGCGACGAGGCCCGCAAGATGGTCGGTGCAAGGATTCGGCCGGTGTGGAAACCTATCGCCTTGCGCCGCCCAGTAGTTGCGCCCACAGGCCGAGGCCTGCGGGCTTGCGGACTACTTCTTGTCCATGGGCTTCTGCGATTTCGTATCCGCGCCGGGCGCCGCGCCGACGGTGCCCGCGGACTGCTTGCTGGCATCACCCTGCTGCGCCTGAACCTGCTGCGGGTCGGTCGCAATGGCGGGCGCGTCCGCGTTCTTCATGGCGCCGGTCGTCCCGGGCGAGGTCTTGTCGGAGTTCATCGAATTCTGGGCGGCGGCCGCTCCGGCGCTGATGGCAAGCGCGGCACACGCGATCATGATCGTCTTCAAAGTCTCTCTCCCTGTGCCTTGTTGGTCTGGCCCGCGCAAACCGTGCGCTTCGGGAGCCGTTCCCAGCTCTCGCCGCGACGGAACGCCCCGCGTCAAAACTGCAACACGAGGCGGCCGGTTTAGAACAGACAAGGAACTTGCCGACTCTCGCGGCATTTCGTAGCCGTTGAGGCATGGCCAAGACCCCCGCGCCCCCGTTGCCGCCCAATGGCGGCTCCATCGATCTCGTGCCGCTGCACGAGGCGCTCGAGGAGCGCTACCTCGCCTATGCGCTGTCGACCATCACCGGGCGCGCGCTGCCGGATGCGCGCGACGGGCTGAAGCCGGTGCATCGGCGCATCTTGTATGGCATGCAGGTGCTCCGGCTCGATCCCGGTACCGCGTTCCGCAAATGCGCGAAGATCGTCGGGGACGTGATGGGCTCGTTCCATCCGCACGGCGATCAGGCGATCTACGATGCGCTGGTTCGTTTGGCGCAGGACTTCTCCTCACGCTATCCGCTGGTCGACGGGCAGGGTAATTTCGGCAATATCGACGGCGACGGGGCTGCCGCCTACCGCTACACCGAGGCGCGGATGACCGAGGTCGCGCGTCGGCTTCTCGAGGGCATCGACGAGGACGCGATCGATTTTCGCGACAATTACGCCGGCACCGAGCGCGAGCCGGTGGTTTTGCCCTCCGCCTTTCCCAACATGCTCGCCAACGGCGCGCAGGGCATCGCGGTTGGCATGGCGACGTCGATCCCGCCGCACAACGTCGCCGAGCTGTGCGACGCGGCGCTCTACATGATCGCCAACAGGGCCGCCGTCACCGACGATCTGCTGCAATTCGTGCACGGCCCGGATTTCCCGACCGGCGGCATCATCGTCGAGCCGGCGGCCGCGATCGCCGAGGCCTACCGCACCGGGCGCGGGTCGTTCCGGCTGCGGGCGCGCTGGGAGAAGGAGGACGCGTCGCGGGGCGTGTGGCAGGTGGTCGTCACCGAGATCCCCTACATGGTCCAGAAATCCCGGCTGATCGAAAAGATCGCCGAGCTGATGGCCGAGAAGAAGCTGCCGCTCGTCGCCGACGTGCGCGATGAATCGGCCGAGGACGTGCGCATCGTCATCGAGCCGAAGAACCGGACCGTCGAGCCCGCCGTGATGATGGAGCAGCTCTTTCGCGCGAGCGAGCTCGAGACGCGCTTCCCGATGAACATGAACGTGCTCGTCGACGGCGTCATCCCCAAGGTCGTCTCGCTCGAGCAGGCGCTGCGGCAATGGCTCGACCATCGGCGCACGGTGCTGGTACGCCGCTCGCGCCATCGGCTGGGCAAGATCGAGCACCGGCTCGAGGTGCTCGCCGGCATGATCATCGTCTTCCTCAACCTCGACGAGGTGATCCGCATCATCCGCGAGGAGGACGAGCCGAAGGACGTGTTGATGCAAACCTTCGCGCTCAGCGAGGTGCAGGTCAATTACGTGCTCGATACGCGCCTGCGCGGCCTGCGTCGGCTCGAGGAGATGCAGCTGCGCCGCGAGCACGAAGAGCTCGAGAAGGAGAAGGTCGAGGTCGAGAAGCTCATCGCCGACGAGGCCCGGCAGTGGAAGACGGTGGCCTGGCAGATCAAGGAGCTGCGCAAGGCCTATGGCCCCGAGACGCCGCTCGGGCGACGCCGCACCAGCTTCGCCGAGGCGCCGGCCGCCGCCGACATCGAGCGCGCCTCCGCCGCGCTGGTCGAGCGCGAGCCGATCACCGTGGTCGTGTCGGACAAGGGCTGGATCCGCGCGCTGAAGGGCCATGTCACCGATCTCTCCGCGCTGCAGTTCAAGGGCGACGACAAGCTGCGCACGAGCTTCCTGGCCGAGACGACGACGCGCATCCTGGTGCTGGCGACGGACGGCCGCGTGTTCACGCTCGAGGGTTCGAAGCTGCCGGGCGGGCGCGGGCAGGGGGAGCCGATCCGCGTCATGGCCGACCTCGGCGAGGGCGAGGAGATCGTCGCCGTGCTGCCCTACACCGCGGGCGCGATAATGCTGGTCGCCTCCTCGGACGGCCGCGGCTTCCGCGTGAGCCAGGACGAGATGATCGGCGAGACGCGCAAGGGCCGGCAGGTGCTCAACGTCGACAAGCCCGCGCGTGCCGCGCTGATCGTGCCGGCCGCCGGCGACGAATGCGCCGTCATCGGCGACAACCGCCGCCTGCTCGTGTTCCCGCTCGACCAGGTGCCGGAGATGTCGCGCGGCAAGGGCGTGCGGCTGCAGCGCTACAAGGACGGCGGCATCGCGGACGCCCGCGTCTTCGCGCTCGCCGACGGCCTCTCGTGGGCGGACAGCGCCGGCCGAACCTTCGTCGTCAAACTGCCCGAGCTGCGCGACTGGATCGGCAACCGCGCCGAAGCCGGCCGCCTTCCGCCGAAGGGGTTTCCGAAGGTGAATAGGTTCACGTGACGCAGCGCAAGATTGAAGCCGAGCGCAGTGTCGTGTCGGCTCACGTGAAGCGTTCGTGCGGTGACAAGCGAAGGTCTTACGGCGTCAGATGACATTGCCTACGGGATCGCCGTCTTTCTGGGCGACCTTGATCGTTCCCAGGTCCGGGAGGGCGACACTCTTGGGCCACCAATAGCCCCACAGCCGGGCTCGTGGCTCAAATTGCTTGCGAACGGCATCGCTCTCGTTGCCGCCGAGGGTCAGTATCTGCGTTTTGGTCTCGCCCATGTAGAACCCGACGTGGCCTTTGCCGGACTGTTTCGTTTCCCGCCAATAGACGACAAGGGCGCCGATCGCCGGTCGAAAGAGCTCGATGAAATTCGGGTCCTCGCGAAAAGACTGCGACGAGGGATTGCGGGTCCCAAGAATCCCGCTTTGCTCCAGCTTTGCGTTCGCCCAGATCGCGCACCAAGCGTCTCCGACGTGTCCGCAATGGGCCTGCGCGATGAATTTCTCGATGCCTCGATTGTTGCCGGTCTCGTGGAATCCGAGGTCTTTGAGACCGAGCACGACCCATTTCGGCAGCGCCGCTGCGGCAACAACCTTCCCGCAGGCGCAATAGACGGCGGTTTATCGAGCAACTGACTACTCCCATAAAATACGGAAGACTCCGATCGAAGTAGAAATAGCAGGAGACATTAAACGTGGAAGCTGTCCAATCGTCTTAAATCTTTAGTAGGTTGAAGGCTAACCCTTCGCTGGTTAATGTGCGCCACTCGTGCTTTTAGAGCGCGACAAGCACCGGAACGTTTCAAAGATGACCACCTATTCCCTCTTTCTCCTGCCCGGCGACGGTATCGGCCCCGAGGTGATGGCCGAGGTCGAGAAAGTGATCGCGGCGCTCGAGGCCGGTGGCGCGGCAAGCTTCGAGCTGGACCGCGGGCTCGTCGGCGGCAGCGCTTACGACGCCTACAAGGTGCCGATCTCCGACCAGGACATGGCGAAGGCGCAGGCCGCCGATGCCGTGCTGCTCGCCGCCGTCGGCGGTCCCAAGTGGGACGGCGTGCCCTACGAGGCGCGGCCCGAGGCGGGCCTCCTGCGCCTGCGCAAGGACATGCAGCTCTACGCCAATCTGCGGCCCGCCATCTGCTATCCGGCGCTGGCGGACGCCTCCTCGCTGAAGCGCGAGCTCGTCGATGGGCTCGACATCATGATCGTGCGCGAGCTGACCGGCGGCGTCTATTTCGGCGAGCCGAAAGAGATCATCGACCTCGGCAACGGCCAGAAGCGCGGCATCGACACGCAGGTCTACGAGACGTTCGAGATCGAACGAATCGGGCGCGTCGCGTTCGAGCTGGCGCGCCGGCGCGGCAACCGCGTCACCTCGTCGGAAAAGCGCAACGTCATGAAGTCCGGCGTGCTGTGGCACGAGGTGATGTGCGCGCTGCACAAGCGCGAATACGCCGACGTGACGCTCGACCACCAGCTCGCGGACGCGCTCGGCATGAGCCTCGTGCGCGCGCCGAAGCGCTTCGACGTCATCGTCACGGACAACCTCTTCGGCGATATGCTCTCCGACGTCGCCGCGATGCTGACGGGGTCGATCGGCATGCTGCCGTCGGCCTCGCTCGGCGATCTCGATTTGACGACCAAGCGCCGCAAGGCGCTGTACGAGCCGGTGCACGGCTCGGCGCCGGATATCGCCGGGCAGGGGCTCGCCAATCCGATCGCGATGATCGGCTCGCTCGCGATGGCGATGCGCTACACGTTCGACCGAAGCGACCTGGCCGACCGCATCGAGGCGGCGATCTCGGCCGTGCTGGCGCAAGGCCTGCGCACGGCCGACATCAAGGGCGGCGCGGCGAGCCACATCTCGACGAGCGAGATGGGCGATGCGATCGTGGCGGCGCTGCGAGCGACTTGACGCTGGTCTTGCGTCACGCCAGGGCGCATCGTCCGATGCTTAAGTTCATGCATCGAGGTGGCGATGCGAACGACCGTGACGATGGATGACGAACGAGATCGCCCGCATCGAGGCGCAGCGCACCGCGCTCGAGGTGCGGCTCGCGGCGTTCGAGGCCTTTGTCGACAAGCTGAAGCGGGCCAAGGATCGCGTGACCTTCGATCGCTTCAGGGCCGAGCACCATGATGGCGTGGAGGGCGCGATCGACGTCACCGATGCCGTCGACCACCAGGACCACCGCCCGCCCCAGGTGCCCGCGGGCGCGGCCGCGTCAGTGTGCCGGTTGCGCCCGCGCATGCGCGATGGTTCAGCCTTCGGCATGAGCAACGACAACGACATGCCGGCGGCCGATCCGACGATGAAGCCGAACGCCCCGAAGCAGAACGGCGAATCGATGCCGCCCGCCGGCGGGGAGAGCATGGCCCCGACCGACAGCAAGCATCCCTTCGCGAGTCCTGGTCAGGGGTCGGAGGGCGACGCCGAGACGGAGCCCGTGACGACGCCCTCGCCCCCGCGTCGCGGCTGAGCTATGCTCCGAGGCGCAAGCGGGAGGCCGAGCCTTGGAAACACCCACGCCTTTGGAAAACGCCCACACGGTGCTTGAGATCTTCGGCCATTTCAAAGCCGGCGTCGGGGTTGCGCTGCACACGCACAAGTTCGCCGCCATCGCGTCAAACCTCGACATGCCGATGTCGGACATCGCGTCGGGCTTCAAGTTCGCGACCGAGTCCGGGTGGGTCGAGAAGAACGCGGACGGCTCCTTCCAAATGACCGATGCCGGGTTCGCCGAGATGCCGAAATGAGCTCGCACGTCTCGTAGGCTGGCCGCGGGCTAGCCAACGGACCGGTGTCGGTGTATGAGCGCCGCTTCCCGATCCATCCGCGGCCCCAGCGCGCCGCCTTGCTTTCCCGTCCGGGAAGCGTCCCTGCAGAGTTGAACATCCATGGCCGTTCCGAAGCGCAAGACCTCCCCGATGAAGCGCGGCTTTCGCCGCTCCGCCGACGCGCTGAAGGCGCCGACCTATGTCGAGGACAAGGATTCCGGCGAGCTGCGTCGCCCGCACCACATCGATCTCAAGAGCGGCATGTACAAGGGCCGCCAAGTGCTCGCGCCGAAGAAGAGCGCCGAGGCGTAAGCCTTCCGCGACGCACGAGGACAGAGCCCGCTTCGGCGGGCTTTTTGTTGCGCTCCGCGCGAGGTGAGGCATGACGGATCGATCGACGGACGGGGCCGCGCCCGAGGGCGGCCCGATCCAGGCGCATCTCGTCGCTCTGGGTGCTGAGCTGACGCTCCCGGAGACCGCGCTTCGCGCCTGCGTCGCGCGCTTCGGGGAGGCCGCGCAGCCGTTGCGCGCGCTGCTCGACCGGGCCGCCGCCGGCAAGGATCTCTCCGAGGAGGATTCGCTACGCTTCTTCCGCGGCCTTCACGTGCTGGCCGCGGCGCGCGACGTGGAATCCTGCGCATCGCTGCTGCGGCTGTTGCGCCGTCCCGCGGACGAGGTCGAGGATCTGCTCGGCGACGCCGTCGGCGTCAACCTGCCGCGCATCGTGATCAGCCTCTTCGACGGCGACGACGAGGCACTTCTAGCCGCCGCGGCCGACCGCGAGGCCGATGAGTTCGTGCGCGGCGCGATCCTGGACGCGGCGGTCTACCTCGCCTGGAAGGGACGGCTGGACCGTGAGCGCCTGCGCCACTTTCTGATCGCCTTTCACGCCAAGCGCCTGGCGGAGGACGAGGCTTGCGTCTGGCATTCCTGGATGCGGGCCGTGGCTCTTCTCGATTTCCGCGATCTCGTGCCGCTGGTCGAGGCGGCCTGGAAGGCCGGGCGGATCGATCACGACACCCAGGAGTGGAGCGAGTTCGGCATCGACCTCGCGCGCGCTCGCACAGCCTACGCGGACGAAAGCCGCTTTTACGGTTCGGCCGCCGGCACCGTCGACGACATCGTCGCCGAGCTGGATTGGACACGGCACTGGGCCGACGTGGACGCACGGGCCGATGCGCCCGCCCAGCCTCGGGAGGATCCGGCCGACACCCCCTTCGTCAATCCCTACCGTGACATCGGCCGCAACGATCCGTGTCCGTGCGGCAGCGGCAAGAAGGCGAAGAAATGCTGCCTGGCTACCGGCTAGCCTCCGTCATCGCAGCCGCAGGCGAAGCAACCCAGGCGCAAGCGACGCAAGCCGCGGCGTGGGCTGCCGGGTTGCTTCGCTGTTTCTCGCAATGACGGTGATCGTGGCTTACGCGATCGCCTTGCGCTCCACCTCGGTGACCTCGCCCTGGCCGAGGGTGTCGAGCACCTTCTGGACGATGCCTTTCGCGTCGAGGCCGACGTTGGCGTAGAGCTTTTCAGGCTTGTCGTGCTCGTAGAAATGATCGGGCATGACCATCGAGCGGAATTTCAGAGTTCCCTTGTCGAACGCGCCCTCCTCGAAAAGCGCCTGCTGGACGAACGAGCCGAAGCCGCCGACGGACCCTTCCTCGACCGTGATGAGCACCTGGTGCGAGGCGACGAGCCCGCGGATCAGATCCATGTCGAGCGGCTTGGCGAAGCGCGCGTCGGCGATCGTCGCCGAGATGCCGTGCTTCTCGAGATCCTCCGCGGCGACCTGGACCTCCTTGAGGCGCGTGCCGAAGGAGAGCAGGGCGACCTGCTTGCCGTCGCGCACGATGCGGCCCTTGCCGATCTCGAGCACCTTGCCCTTGGCCGGCATCTCGACACCCACGCCCTCGCCGCGCGGGTATCGCAGGGCGATCGGGCCCGTGTCGTAGGCGGCCGCGGTGGCGACCATGTGCACCAGCTCGGCCTCGTCGGCCGCCGCCATCACGACCATGTTGGGCAGGATGCCGAGGTAGGCGACGTCGAACGCGCCGGCGTGGGTCGCGCCGTCGGCGCCGACGTAGCCCGCGCGGTCGATCGCGAAGCGGACCGGCAGGTTCTGGATCGCCACGTCGTGCACGACCTGGTCGTAGGCGCGCTGCAGGAAGGTCGAGTAGATCGCGCAGAACGGCTTGTAGCCCTCGGTCGCGAGACCGGCGCAGAAAGTGACCGCGTGCTGCTCGGCGATGCCGACATCGAAGCAGCGCTCCGGGAACGCCTTGTCGAACAGGTCGAGCCCGGTGCCGTTCGGCATGGCGGCGGTCACGGCGACGATCTTGTCGTCGAGCCGCGCCTCGGCGATCAGCGCCTCCGCGAATACCTTGGTGTAGCCCGGCGCGTTGGCCTTGGGCTTGTTCTGCGTGCCGGTGATCACGTCGAACGGGACGACGGCGTGGCCCTTCTCGTAGCTCTCCTCGGCGGGCGCGTAGCCCTTGCCTTTCTTCGTCACGACATGGACGAGGATCGGGCCGGTTTCGGCATCGCGCACGTTCTTCAGCACGGGGAGCAGGTGGTCGAGGTTATGCCCGTCGATCGGGCCGACGTAGTAGAAGCCGAGCTCCTCGAACATCGTGCCGCCCGCCCAGAAATTGCGGGCGAACTCTTCCGTCTTGCGGGCGCGGTCGTAGACGAACTTCGGCAGGTGCTTGCCGAGCTGCTTGATGGTCTCGCGCACGGTTCGGTAGGTGCCGCCGGAGACGAGCCGGGCGAGATAGGCCGACAGCGCGCCGGCGGGGGGTGCGATCGACATCTCGTTGTCGTTGAGGATCACGATGAGGCGCGCGTGCATGGCGCCGGCATTGTTCATCGCCTCGTAGGCCATGCCGGCCGACATCGCGCCGTCGCCGATCACGGCCACGACGTTCGCCTTGTCCTTGCCGGAGAACTTGTTGGCGACCGCCATGCCGAGGCCGGCCGAGATCGAGGTCGAGGAATGGCCGGCGCCGAACGGATCGTATTCGCTCTCGGTGCGATTGGTGAAGCCGGACAGGCCGCCGCCCTTGCGCAGGGTGCGGATGCGGTCGCGCCGGCCGGTGAGGATCTTGTGCGGATAGGCCTGGTGGCCGACGTCCCAGATGATGCGGTCGTTTGGCGTGTCGAACAGATAGTGCAGGGCGACGGTCAGCTCGACGACGCCAAGGCCGGCGCCGAGATGGCCGCCGGTGACGGATACGGCGTCGACGGTCTCGGTGCGCAACTCGAAGGCGAGCTGGTGGAGCTGGTTTTCTTGAAGCTTGCGGAGGTCGGCCGGCGTGACGATCGTATCGAGGAGGGGGGTCTTCGAAGGTGTCGTCATTGCGCCTCTTTCGATCGATCGCGAGACCGGTTGCTTGCCCTACGCCAGCCAGTGACACATCGTGCCGCCACCGCCCAGGTTCGGCAGGCCAACAGGCTGAATACCGAGTTTCGACTAGCGCGGCAACGCGAGGTGGACGCCCTCGGCGGGTACTGCGACTTTCCGGCCACAACGGCACAGCAGTCGAAGCCCTCGAAGCGGCTTATCGTTCCAGCGGCTCGCGAGCGTCGACTGCCGGAACCCCACGATCGAGCCCCTGTTTAGCAAGCGCCTCATGGCGCATGCAACCCCGAGACAGATCGATGCCCTCGTCGTTACCCGACCGCAAGCCGTTCCTCGATGGCAAGACCTTTCCCGATGGCAAGACCTTTCCCGATGGCAAGCCGCACGGCGCGACGCTCGGAACGGCGATGGAGAAGCTGCGCCATCGCTGGGGCTGGTTCGTGGCGCTCGGCGCGTTGGCGATCGTGCTCGGTCTCGCGGCGCTGGTGCTCGATGTTCACGCGACCATCACGACGGTCTACATCATCGCGGTCTTCATGATCATCGCCGGGGGCAGCGAGATCACGCTCGGCGTCGGCAGCAAGACCTGGGGCCGCTTCTTCCTATGGATCATCGCCGGGCTGTTCTACATCATCGCTGGCGCCTTCGCGCTGGCGCAGCCGCTGCATGCCGCCGTGG
Organism: uncultured Lichenihabitans sp.; assembly: GCA_965214415.1. GTDB lineage: Bacteria > Pseudomonadota > Alphaproteobacteria > Rhizobiales > Beijerinckiaceae > RH-AL1. Next base: position 1,838,167 of record CBDCBQ010000003.1, on the reverse strand, counting down.
TCCTGACCCTGATGCTGGGTGCGGCCCTGCTCACGGCCGGCGTCGTCCGCATCTACATCGGCAGCCACATGCACTCGCACGCCAAGACGATGGTCATCGTCGGCGGGGCGGTCACGGCGCTCGTCGGCGTGCTGATCATCGCCGGCTGGCCGACGAACTCGCTGGTCATTCTCGGGATGCTGCTCGGCATCGACCTTCTGTTTACCGGAGTGATGTGGGTCGGCTTTGGATTGAGGTTACGCAATCATGCGTGATATGCGCCTCGGTTCCCTGTGGAGCGGCTGCTCATGACGAAGTGGGTCTACGAATTCGGCGACGGTACCGCCGAAGGCACGAGCAAGATGCGCGACCTGCTCGGCGGCAAGGGCGCGAACCTCGCCGAAATGGCGAACCTCGGCCTGCCGGTCCCGCCCGGGTTCACCATCACGACCGAGGTCTGCACGTATTTCTACGAGAACGGCAAGACCTACCCGCCGGAGCTGCAGGCGCAGGTCGACGCCGGTCTCGCCGCGATGGGCAAGATCGTCGGCCACACGTTCGGGTCGACGGATGATCCCGTGCTCGTCTCCGTCCGCTCGGGCGCGCGCGCCTCGATGCCCGGCATGATGGATACGGTCCTCAACCTCGGCCTGTCGGACCAGACCGTCGAGGCGATCGCCGAGCGTTCGGGCAATGCCCGCTTCGCCTATGATTCCTACCGCCGCTTCATCCAGATGTACTCGAACGTCGTGCTCGACATCGACCACCATCAGTTCGAGGAGATCCTCGACGCCTACAAGGAGCGCAGGAGCTTCACGCTCGACACCGACCTCGGCGCCGACGATTGGAAGAAGGTCATCGTCTCCTACAAGGCCAAGGTCGAGGAGGAGAGCGGCAAGCCGTTCCCGCAGGATCCGAAGGACCAGCTCTGGGGCGCGATCGGCGCCGTGTTCGGTTCCTGGATGAACCAGCGCGCGGTGACCTACCGCCGCCTGCAGAACATTCCGGCCTTCTGGGGCACCGCCGTCAACGTCCAATCGATGGTGTTCGGCAACATGGGCGACACGTCGGCGACCGGCGTCGCCTTCACCCGTAATCCGTCGACGGGCGAGGCCGTGCTCTTCGGCGAGTTCCTGATCAACGCGCAGGGCGAGGACGTCGTCGCCGGCATTCGTACACCGCAAAACATCACCGAGGCGGCACGCCTCGAGGCCGGCTCGGAGAAGCCGTCGATGGAGAAGGCGCTGCCCGGCGTCTTCGAGGAGTTCAAGCGCACCACCTTCCTGCTCGAGAAGCACTATCGCGACATGCAGGACCTCGAGTTCACCGTCGAGGACGGCAAGCTTTGGATGCTGCAGACCCGGTCCGGCAAGCGGACGGCGCGCGCGTCGATCCGCATCGCCGTCGACATGGCCAACGACGGGTTGATAACCCGCGAGGAGGCGGTGCAGCGCATCGACCCGGCGGCGCTCGACCAGCTGCTGCACCCGACGATCGACCCCGATGCCGAGCGCAGGATCGTCGCGACCGGGCTGCCTGCCTCGCCCGGCGCGGCGAGCGGCGAGATCGTCTTCAATTCCGAGGATGCCGAGACGGGCAAGGCCGCCGGCAAGAAGGTCATGCTGGTCCGCGTCGAGACCTCGCCGGACGACATCTCCGGCATGCATGTCGCGGAAGGCATCCTGACGACGCGCGGCGGCATGACCTCGCACGCCGCCGTCGTCGCGCGCGGCATGGGCAAGCCCTGCGTCTCCGGCGCCGGCACCGTCCGCGTCGACTACAAGGCCGGCACGATGACGTCCGGCGGCGTCACGTTTCGCAAGGGTGACATCATCACGATCGACGGCGGCACCGGCCAGGTGATGCAGGGCGAGATCGCCATGTTGAAGCCCGAGCTGTCCGGCGAGTTCGCGCAGCTGATGGAATGGGCTGACGGGTGCCGCCGGATGGGCGTGCGGGCGAACGCCGAGACGCCGCAGGACGCCCGCGCCGCGCGCGAATTCGGCGCCCAGGGCATCGGCCTCTGCCGCACCGAGCACATGTTCTTCGAGGGCGACCGTATCATTGCCGTGCGTGAGATGATCCTGGCCGACGACGAGGAGGGGCGCCGCAGGGCGCTCGCCAAGCTGCTGCCGATCCAGCGCGGCGACTTCGCCGAGCTGTTCGAGATCATGTCCGGCCTGCCGGTGACGGTGCGCCTGCTCGACCCGCCGCTGCACGAGTTCCTGCCGCACACCGACGAGGAGATCGAGGAGGTCGCGTCCTCGATGGGCGTCTCGGCCAACAAGCTGCGCCGGCGCGCCACGGAGCTGTCCGAGTCGAACCCGATGCTCGGGTTCCGCGGCTGCCGGCTCGCCGTCGCCTATCCCGAGATCGCCGAGATGCAGGCGCGCGCGATCTTCGAGGGCGCCGTGGCCGCCAAGAAGAAGACGGGCCAGCCCGTGACGCCCGAGGTGATGGTGCCGCTCGTCCTCGGCAAGGCGGAGCTCGACATCGTCAAGGCCTCGATCGACAAGATGCACGCCGCCGTCGAGGCCGAGACGGGCGAGACGATCCCCTACATCGTCGGCACGATGATAGAGCTTCCGCGCGCGTGCCTGCGCGCCGCCGAGATCGCCGAAACGGCCGAATTCTTCTCGTTCGGCACCAACGACCTCACCCAGACCGGCCTCGGCATCTCGCGCGACGACGCGGCCTCGTTCCTCGGCCCCTACACGGCGAAGGGCATCCTGCCCTACGATCCGTTCGTGACGATCGACCAGCAGGGCGTGGGCGAGCTCGTCCAGATCGGCGCGGAGCGCGGCCGCCGCACCCGCCCGGACATCAAGATGGGTATCTGCGGCGAGCATGGTGGCGACCCGAAGTCGATCGACTTCTGCGAGCGCGTCGGCCTCGCCTACGTGTCCTGCTCGCCCTTCCGCGTACCGATCGCCCGCCTCGCCGCGGCACAGGCGGCGCTGGGACACCGGACCGGCACGCCGCTGGGGCGGCTGAGCGATGCGAAAGGGTAAGGGCTGCTTCGCGCCCGACGTGGTCGATTGAAGAGAAGATCGGTCCCATATATGTTCCAACGCGTTGGAACATTGTGGAATGACAATGACCGACCCGGTCGAAATGCTGAGGCCGACAGAGGCCGCTGTCGTCGCCGGGGTGGACCTGCGTTTCGTGGTTGGCAATCGAGATGCTCGCCGCGCCCGATGGTGGTTGGATCGTGCGGCACGGGTTCTTGCAAATCGATCTGGAGCCGTTCGTGACTGGCACTCGCGCGCGAATGAAGCGCTACAGCGAGGCTAGGGACCTCGTGTCAACCTCGCCCGACATCCTAGGTGGGACGCCTGTGATCAGGGGCACGAGGATTCCCGTCCACGACATCGCCGCCTCGATCGCCGCGGGTCATTCCCAAGAGCGCATCATGAGCGCCTATCCGCGATTGCTGGCCGAACATATCGAGCCTGCGGCGCTCTACGCCAAGGCCAATCCCCCGCAAGGGCGCCCGCAGGCGACGCCGATGCTGAAGCGAGAGAACCTAATCTCCGAGGAGCGGCATCCGCGCCGACAGTCGCGTGGATGAACCTCTTCATCGACGAGTGCTTGAGCGACGAACTCACGACCATCGCGATAGATTGGGGACATTGGGGTCCGACGAGTACGAAGCGGCGAGGGCTGCTCGGGACCTAAGATTGGGACCTGATGCCCATCCTGATCGCGGGTGACTTTGCTTTGGTCACCAAGAACTCGGTCGATTTCCGTGGCTCGACAAGCGACCTTGGATCGAAGGGTTTGTTCAAGAACCAATCATTGCATGCCGGCCTCGTTTGCCTGAGCGGACCGGTAGGCATGGACCTCGAACTTCAGAAGGAACTGTTTGAGGTCGCACTGAACAAGCTGCGGACGATCGACGACGATCTTGTCAACAAAGGCCTCGAAATCACGCTCGAGGCCGATGAATTCATCGTCCGGCTTTACGACCTACCGCAACTATGACAGCCGCCTACAGCCCCAGCTCGCTCAGCCCTGGAAAATCGTCCGGCCGGCGGTCACCCTCCCAGGTGAACTTGCGCTCGGCCGCCTCGATCTTCACGTCGTTGATCGAGGCCTGCCTGCGCGCCATCAGGCCGTTTTCGGCGAACTCCCACTGCTCGTTGCCGTAGGCGCGAAACCACTGGCCGGCCTCGTCGCGGAACTCGTAGCAGAAGCGCGCGGCGATGTGGTTGCCCTCGAAGGCCCAGACCTCCTTGATGAGCTTGTAGTCGACCTCCGTGGCCCATTTGCGGGTCAGGAACTCGACGATCGCGGCGCGGCCCGAGAAGAACTCCGAGCGGTTGCGCCATGTCGAATCCTCGGTGTAGGCGAGCGACACCTTCACTGGATCGCGCGAGTTCCAGGCATCCTCGGCGCCGCGCGCCTTCTTGGCGGCGGTCTCCTTGGTGAAGGGCGGGAAAGGCGGGCGGCTCTCGCTCATCGTCGGCTCCAGTCTGGTCGCTGCAATCTGCAATCCTTTAGCCGGCGCGGCGTGCAATCTTCAAGCCGACGCGGCGTGCAAGCTTTAAGCCCGCGCGGCAAATCCGACCGACCTGTCCCATTCCGGCACGGTGGGCCGTTGTCCCCTGTAACCGTCCCCTAAGCTCGCGCCGCGATAAAGGTCCGGTGTGTCCTGAGGGCGCGGGGAGCCATGCGGCGTACGCGAATGCGTTGGGCGATAGGGGTGATCGCGCCGTGGTGTCTCGGCGCGGGGCTGCTCGTCTCGATCACCGCCGACGCCGGGCAGAATGCCTTGCAGGGCGGCTCGCTCGCCGCGTTGTCGTCGCATGCGGCCGCGCAGCCGAACGACCTCGTGCCCCTCCAGTCGCTTGTCCTGACCGGCGACCTCGGGAATTATGGAATGCGCGCCGCGCCCCTCGCCCTGCCGGTCAGCTTCGATCCCGGCCAGCCTGACGATTTCAAGGGAGTGGCCGACGAGATCGAGCCACACGCCGATCTCAAGCCGCGACCCGGCGCGTTCCCCGGCGTCGATCGCACCCGCAAGGGCGATCCGTCGATTGGTTTGCGCCCCACCTTCGATAGCGAGCTGCGCCGCACGGGCGGCCTCGCCAGCCTGCGCGAGCGGCTGATGCTCGGCCCGCACGACGACGCGATGCCGGCCGCGAGCTTCTCGCTGCAGGACGACGGCGATCCGCTCGACGGGGCGACGAGCTTCGCGCCCTGGGGCGAGGGCGAGAACCCGCAAGACGCGGCCGACGACCTGCGAAACGCGGCCCGCCACGCCGGCGCGACCATCGCCATGCAGCCGGCCGCCCTGAAGGCGCGGCTGGCGCAGGGCGCGACGCCGCCGGTCTCGCGTGCCGAGGCGCTGTCCTCGACGACGCCGGCGCCGGTCGAGGGTGCCCCGATCGTCGCGACCTTCGAGCCGGGCCGAGTGAAGGTGCTGCCGGATGCGACGATCGTCCCGCGCGCGTTCGGCCATCCGAACTACGCCGCGCTGCTCGCCGGCGACCACGGCGCGCGCGAGCGCAAGTGTCTCGCCGAGGCGGTCTATTTCGAATCACGCAGCGAGCCCGAGGAGGGCCAGGCTGCGGTCGCGCAGGTGGTGCTCAACCGCGCGACGTCAGGCCTCTATCCCGCCTCGATCTGCGGCGTGGTCTACCAGAACCGGACGCACTACAAGGCGTGCCAGTTCTCGTTTGCCTGCGAGGGCAAGTCGCTGCGCATCACCGAGGCGGAGTCCTGGCGAAAGGCAGTGAAGATCGCCGACGCCGTCGTCCAAGGCCGCACCTATCTCTCGGACGTCGGCGGCGCGACGCATTATCATGCGAATTACGTGCGGCCGGGCTGGGCGCGGCGGCTCGTCAAGATGGACGTGATCGGCCACCACGTCTTCTACAAGCTGCGGGCGGGCCAAACCTAAGCCGCGGGCTGCCGCGCGGCTATTTCCGCCAGACCGTGTCCCACAAATCGTCCGGGTCGACGAGGCAGATGTCGCTCCTCGTCGCCTCGGCCTCGGTGATCGCCCGGATCACCGCGACTTCGGCGAGAATCTCGTCGGACTGGGCGAGGAACGGCAGGCGGACATGGCCAGCGACGAAGACGAGAGGTCCGACGAACCAGCCACAGATCTGCCCGTGGCTGCCCTTGAAAAGCGTGACCTTGAGCGAATTCGCCCCGGCGCGCGCGTCGTCGCGGACTTTCCGGAGGACATGCGGAATGGTTCTCCGATCCGCGCCCTGTTTGTCCATGAACATGCCGAGCACGCCTTCGGATGACGGTATACATCGGCAGAATTGCCCATGGGGCAGCCGACACGCAAGATGGAAAGCATCAAAATCCCAATAAATTTTGCACAATCGTCCGTTCAGTGAGAGCGGTCGACGCAAAAGGCGACGACGTCGTTCAACGCCTGGGTCCACCGCGACGGCGGGAAGAGATCGAGCGCCTCGCAGGCCGTCGCGCCGTAGCGGCGGGCGCGCTCGACCGTCTCCTCCAGCACGCCATGGGCGCGGAGCGTTTCGACCGCCGTCGCGAGATCCTCGTCGCTGCGCGAACCCTCCTCCAGGGCGCGACGCCAGAAGGCACGCTCGGTCTCCGAGCCGCGCCGGAAGGCGAGCACGACGGGCAGGGTGATCTTGCCCTCGCGAAAATCGTCGCCGACGTTCTTGCCCAGCGTGGCCGCGGTGCCGCCGTAGTCGAGCGCGTCGTCGATCAGCTGGAAGGCGATGCCGAGATTGACGCCGTAAGCCCGGCAAGCCGCGGCCTCCGCGTCCGACCGCTTCGCGAGGATGGCGCCGACCTCGCATGCGGCCCCGAAGAGCGCCGCCGTCTTCGCCTGGATCACGGCGAGGTAGTCGGCTTCCGTCGTCTGCGTGTCCTTGGCGGCGGAGAGCTGCATCACCTCGCCCTCGGCGATCACCACCGCCGCCGAGGAGAGCACGTCGAGGCACGCGAGCGAGCCGACCTCGACCATCATCTTGAAGGCCTGGCCCAGCAGGAAGTCGCCGACGAGCACGCTCGCCTCGTTGCCCCACAGCATGCGCGCCGCGAGCTTGCCGCGCCGCATGTCGCTCTCGTCGACCACGTCGTCGTGCAGCAGCGTCGCCGTGTGCATGAACTCGACGGCGGCGGCGAGCTTGACGTGGCCCTCGCCATCGTAGCCGCAGAGGCCGGCGGTCGCGAGCGTCAGCATCGGTCGCAGCCGCTTGCCGCCGGAGGCGATGAGGTGGCGCGCGACATCCGGGATCATCGAGACATGCGAGGCCGCGCGCGACAGGATGGTCGCGTCGACCCGCGCCATGTCGGGCCCCACCAAGCCGGTGAGCGCGCGGATCCCCGAGTCGGCCGTCTTCTCGTCGAGGGGAACCACCAGACCCAAGGGCGTACTCCGCATGTCGTCCGCTACTTAGAGCCGTGCGTCGGGAACGGCAACCGCGCCGGCAAGTGGCGCCGACCCGTTCGCGCCGACCCCGCGCCCTTGCGAGGCGGGGGACCCCATGCAACATGCCGGCGGCCGCCCGGGGACCGTCATGATCGAGCTGCTCCGCACGAACGACATCGTCCTGATCTCGCGAATCGAGGCGCTGCTCGCCGAGCACGAGATCGGCGTGTTCGTCGCCGACCAGTACATGAGCGCGCTCGAGGGCTCGCTGGGCTTTTTGCCGCGCCGCATGCTGATCGATGCCGACGACCTCGGCCGCGCCCGCATGGCGCTGCACGGGGCGGGCCTGCTCGGCGAGCTGCGCGGTGCCTGACGCCGCCGCCCTCGTCGACGAGGCGCCCGCCACCGATCTCGCCATCACGACCGACGCGTTCTATGGCGGCCGGCTGCTGCTCCGTCAGCCCGCGCGCGGCCATCGCGCCGGCACGGACGCCGTGCTGCTCGCCGCCGCCGTCCCGCGCGACTTCGTCGGGCTCATCGCCGATGTCGGCGCGGGCGTCGGCGCGGCCGGTCTCGGCGCCGCTTTTCTCGCGCCGGGCGCGCGCGTGGTGCTGCTCGAGAACGACCCGCTCGCGGTCCGCCTCGCCGCGGACAACATCGCAGCCAACGACCTCGCCGCCCGCGCCCGCGTGGTCGATCTCGACATTCTTTCCGCCGCCCGCCGCGAGGCCGAGCTCGACGGCCGCGCCGACCTCGTGCTGACCAATCCGCCGTTCCACGAGGCAGGCAGCGTGCGCGCCTCGCCCGACCCCGCGCGCCGTGCCGCCCACGTGGAAGGCGCCGGTGGTCTCGCCGCCTGGCTCGCGGCCAGTCTCGCCCTGCTGCGCCCGCACCGCACTCTCGTCGTCATCCACCGCGCCGACGCCGTCCCCGCGCTGCTACGGTCACTCGAGGGTCGGGCCAGCGTGACGCTGCTGCCGGTGCTGCCGCGCGAAGGCAGCGATGCCGTGCGCGTGCTGCTGCGCGCCGAAAAGGGCGGCCGCGCCAAGTTCCGCCTGGCACCCCCGCTGGTGCTGCACGCGGGCGCGGGCTTCACGCCGGAGGCGGAGCGCCTGCACCGGGGGGAGGGCGGGTTGCGGTGGTAGCTCAAGCCCCCAGCAGCGCCAGCCCCCGCTCCCGCGCGCGGACCGACGACAGGCGTGTCGCGCCCAGCTCGACCGCGAAGGTCATCGCGCGGTCGGCGTGCTTCTTCTTGCAGACGATGCGCAACTCGGTGAACGTTTCCTCTGCGGCGCCGGTCGAGACCGCGCTGGTGTCGAGCGAGATGACGCCGTCGGCGCTCCGCCAGGTCCAGCGTTCGATGCGGACGCTGAAGGTGGCGTCGAGGCGCTCCTTGAGGCGGCGGATGCCGAGCGACTTGATCGAGGCGTCGGGCGCGGCCTTCGCGGCGATCTCCTGGCGGCGCCAGGGGCGGCTCGTGGCGGGCGCGCCGAGCGCGGCGCTGCGGCGGAAGCGCAGCGCCATGCCGTGGGCGGCGAGGTCGCCGTCGGGCGTGTCGAGGTAGACGTAGGAGAGCAGGCGCCCGACCGGCGGCTCGGCGCAGAGAGCATCGAGGCGGGCACGGATCTGCGCCAGTGCCGCCGGGTCGATCCCGAACCTGAGCTTCATGCGTCGGGAGTCACTTGCCGTGTGCCGGCGCGGGCTTGCGCCTCGACGACAGCCAGCGCCGTCATGTTGAGGACGCCGCGCGAGGTCGTGGCGGGGGTGAGGATGTGGGCCGGCTGCGCGGCGCCAATCAGGATCGGGCCGACGGGGAGCGCGTCCGCCATCACCTTGGTCAACTGGTAGGCGATGTTGGCGGCGTCGATGTTCGGCATCACCAGGATGTTGGCCTCGCCCCTCAAGGTCGAGCCCGGCAGGATGCGGTCGCGCGTTTCCTGCGAGAGCGCGGTGTCGGCCTGCATCTCGCCGTCGACCTCGAGGTCCGGCGCGACCGCGCGCAAAATCGCCAGCGCCTCGCGCATCTTGCGGGCGGCGGGCGAATCGTCGGTGCCGAAGTCGGAGTGCGAGACGAGCGCGATCTTCGGCTCGATGCCGAAGCGGCGCACGTGACGGGCCGACATCTGCGCCATCTCGGCGATATCGCTGGCCGACGGATCGTGGCGCACCTGCGTGTCGGTGATGAACAGCGGACCCTTGTTGGTGACGAGCATGCTCATCGCCGAGAAGTCGCTGGCGTCCGGCATCAGGCCGATGATCTCGCGGATCGAGCGCAGCCGCTTGTGGAAGCCGCCGACGATGCCGCAGATCATCGCATCCGCGTCGCCGCGCCGGAGCGCGATCGCGGCGATGATGGTCGGATTGGTGCGCACCAGGAGGCGCGCCGAATCGGGCGTGATGCCGCTGCGGCCGGCCGCCTGCACATAGGTCGCGACATAGTCGCGGTAGCGCGGGTCGTCCTCGGGATCGATGATCTCGAAGTCCTCGCCCGGCCGGATCGTCAGGCCGTAGCGCGCGAGCCGCGTCGCGATCACCTCCGGCCGCCCGATGACGATGCAATGGGCGATGCGCTCCTCGCGGATCGTCTGGATCGCCGAGAGCACGCGCTCGTCCTCGCCGTCCGCGTAGATCACGCGCTTCGGGTCCTTCCGCGCCGCCTCCATCAACGGCTTCATGATGAAGCCGGAGCGGAACACGAAGCGCGAGAGCTGGTCCTGGTAGGCGTCGAAGTCGGTGATCGGCTTGCGCGCGACGCCCGAGTCCATCGCCGCCTTCGCCACCGCCGGCGCGATGCGCAGGATCAGGCGCGGGTCGAACGGGGACGGGATCAGGCTGTCCTTGCCATAGAGCCGCGATTGGCCGCCGTAGGCCTTGGCGACGACGTCGGACGGCGGCTCCTGCGCCAGGCGGGCGATGGCGTGCACGGCGGCGAGCTTCATCTCCTCGTTGATCGCGGAGGCCGACACATCGAGCGCGCCGCGGAAAATGTAGGGGAAGCAGATCACGTTGTTGACCTGGTTCGGATAATCCGAGCGCCCGGTGCAGATCATCGCGTCGGGCCGCGCCGCAAGCGCCTCGGCCGGCTCGATCTCGGGATAGGGGTTGGCGAGCGCCATGATCAGTGGCTTGTCGGCCATGCGCGCCAGCATCTCGGGCTTCAGCACGCCGCCGGCGGAGAGGCCCAGGAACACGTCGGCGCCGCCGATCACCTCCGCCAGCGTGCGGGCGCTGGTCTCGCGCGCGTAGATCGCCTTGCGCGGGTCCATCAGCGTCGTGCGACCCTTGTAGACCACGCCCTCGATGTCGCTCACCGTGATGTTCTCGTGACGCGCGCCCAGCGTCACCAGCAGGTCGAGGCAGGCGAGCGCGGCGGCGCCGGCGCCCGACGCCACGATCCTGGCGTCGCCGATCATCTTCCCGGCGAAGACGAGCGCGTTGGTGACGGCGGCGGCGACGATGATCGCGGTGCCGTGCTGGTCGTCGTGGAAGACTGGGATCTTCATCCGCTCGCGCAAGGTCCGCTCGACCTCGAAGCACTCCGGCGCCTTGATGTCCTCGAGGTTGATGCCGCCGAAGGTCGGCTCCAGCGCGGCGACCACCTCGATGAGTTTCCGCGGGTCCTTGGCATCGACCTCGATGTCGAACACGTCGATGCCGGCGAACTTCTTGAAGAGGACCGCCTTGCCCTCCATCACCGGCTTCGAGGCCAGCGGGCCGATGTCACCGAGGCCGAGCACGGCCGTGCCGTTCGACAACACCGCGACGAGATTTTGGCGGATCGTCATCTCGTCGGCCTGGGCCGGATCGGCGGCGATCGCCAGGCAGGCCGCGGCAACGCCCGGCGAGTAGGCGAGCGCGAGATCGCGCTGCGTGGCGAGCGGCTTGGTCGCCTGGATCTCGAGCTTTCCGGGGCGCGGCTCGCGATGGTAGGCGAGCGCCGCGGTGGCGAGCTCGTTGGTGATGGGATCGGCCATGGGAGCCTTCTGCCGTGAAGGAGATCGCTGCTTAGGCCGAAGGGCGGGCGAGGTCCATGGCGGGGGAGGGGAGCCGAGCTCGGTCTCGCCGGCTCTCACACCTTCTCCGCCTGCGTCCGCGCGGCCGCGAGAACGAGGCCGCGGGTGCGGATCATGAGGAACGTGCCCGACCAGCTGCCGGGAACCGTCCAAGTGCCGGCGATCTCCAGTCCTTCGTCGCGGACCGCACCCGAATATCGCACGACATCGTACCCAGGGACTTTGTCGCCGTAGGCCTTGAGAAAAGCGACCGTCTCGCCCGACACGGTTCCGGAGACCGTCGCCGTCAACATCGAGCCCGCCGCCGACCGCATGCCCGGCTCCTCGATCATCCCAGACAGAAGATCGCCGGCGTGGTCGAGATGCGCGACGAAGGAGACGTGCTCCTGGCGACCATCGTTAGAGTACCGGCCGTGCCAGGTGTCGGTGAGGTCGTGGGCTGGCGAACTTGGCATCGACGGATCCCTTCTCCGCCATCCGAACGGGCGCGGAGTCACCTGTAAAGACGCGCATCCCACCAGACCGGCTCCGCCAGCTCGCACGAAATGCCTGCGGCCTGCGGATGTGCTGGATTGATCAGGATGTTGCGTTCCAAACGGGCCGGGATGGACGGGACGAGGAGGACGGCGCTTCGAGCTTCGGCATGCCAAGCGGCACCGAAGGCCTTGCAGATCGTCTCATCTTGACCATCCCAGCCGGACCACGCGGCGGCCTGGAACACCTCGTAGCTTGTTCCGTTCGGTATTGTGATGCGAATGAAATGCTGGTTTGGCGGCATCAGACCGTTCAGGTGCACGAGCTTCTCGAGCATCGCGGTCGAATAGTGTTCGGACGTGTAGATCATCGGGCTGGCGGGCGTGTTCCACCGGCCCGGATAGAGCCTAGAGCCTTCGCTGTCATAGATCGGAAACGCGCCGTCTGGATCGCCGATGCGGAAGCAGGAAAGGACGCGGTCCGTCTTCACCTCAAACGGCGGCGCCGTAGGAGGCCCGACCAAGCAGATTGATGACGGCGTCGGCGCCCGGCCCCGTGGCGAGAGCGACGTCGAGGGGGCTCTGGCCCTCGAGCATCGGATGCGGCCGGCGCAGAAACTCGCGTACCAACCCCTCGCTGCGGAAGACGTCCAGTCCCATCGCGAAGACCTTGGCGAGGCGGGCGAGACGGTCGCCCTCCTCGACGCTAAGTCGCTTTGTTGCCCTCGTGCGGCGCTCCAGTGTCGCCTTGGGCACGAGCCTGTACTTGAAGCGGACGTCGTCGGGCGCCACGATCCCAGCAAGCCGATCGAGTGCCGCGACGGGCAAGCCGGCGGAAATGCTCTTGGCCAGGCTTAGCCGAGACCCCAACGCCGTCGGCCTGACGCCGAGCAGCCCTTCGATCGTCATCAAATCCGCCATCGCGAGTCTCCTCATGTGAAGCCAATATCAGCTTCACATGCGAAGACCGCAAGCTGCCGCCTCAGTTCTTCTCCTTGTCCACCAGCTTGTTGGCGCCGATCCACGGCATCATCTCGCGCAGCTTGGCGCCGACCTCCTCGATCTGGTGGCTCGCCGCCTTGGCGCGCGTGGCCTTGAACGAGGTCTGGTTGACCCGGTTCTCGAGCATCCAGTCGCGGGTGAACTTGCCGCTCTGGATGTCGGTCAGCACGCGCTTCATCTCGGCCTTGGTCTCGGGCGTGATGATGCGCGGGCCGGTGACGTATTCGCCGTACTCGGCGGTGTTCGAGATCGAGTAGTTCATGTTGGCGATGCCGCCCTCGTAGATGAGGTCGACGATCAGCTTCACCTCGTGCAGGCACTCGAAATACGCCATTTCCGGCGCGTAGCCGGCTTCCACCAGCGTCTCGAAGCCGGCGCGGATCATCTCGACCAGGCCGCCGCACAGCACCGCCTGCTCGCCGAAAAGGTCGGTCTCGCATTCCTCGCGGAACGTCGTCTCGATGATGCCCGCGCGGCCGCCGCCGATCGCCGAGGCATAGGAAAGCCCCAGGTCGTGCGCGTTGCCCGAGGCATCCTTGGCGATGGCGATGAGGCAGGGAACGCCGCCGCCCTTCTTGTATTCCGAGCGCACGGTGTGACCGGGACCCTTCGGCGCGATCATGATCACGTCGAGGTCGGGGCGCGGCTCGATCAGGTTGAAATGGATGTTGAGCCCGTGCGCGAAGGCCAAGGCCGCGCCCTGCTTCATGTTGTCGGCGAGGTCGCGGGCGTAGATTTCGCCCTGCAGTTCGTCGGGTGTGAGCATCATCACGAGATCGGCCCAGCGCGCGGCCTCTTCGACGCTCATCACCTTGATGCCCTCGCTCTCGGCCTTCTTGGCCGAGGACGAGCCCGCGCGCAGCGCGACGCAGACGTCCTTGATGCCGGAATCGCGCAGATTGAGCACATGCGCGTGGCCCTGGCTGCCGTAGCCGACGACGGCGACCTTCTTGCCCTTGATGAGGTTGAGGTCGGCGTCCCGATCGTAATACACGCGCATGAGAGGTCTCGTTTCCTTGCTTGGCATCACTACAGGTGTGGCGGGGTTCTAGGCGCACGGGCGATGCGGGTAAAGCCTGCAGGCTCACCGGCGGATCGGCCGCTCCGTTAACGATCGGGAAACCTCGTTACGCTTAATGGTGCGATAATTCCGCAATCCCGATGGTGCGACCATGTCGGACGTTCATATCACCTCGGCCGTCGTTCGGCCGCGGATCCTCCTCGTCGACGATGCCGAGCTCAACCGCGAAATCTTCGGCGGCATCCTCACCGCGGCCGACTACGACGTCGATCTCGCCGACGACGGCGAGTCCGCTTGCGCCGCGACCTGGACCAAGCCCTATGATCTCGTCCTCATGGACATCGAGATGCCGGGCATGAACGGCTTCGAGGCGGCGGCCCGCATTCGCGCGCGCGAGGGCGTCATGTCGGGCGTCAAGATCGCGGCGCTGACCGCGACCGCGCAGCCCGACGCCGAGACGTATGCGTTCTGGTCGGGGATCGATGCCTTCATCGCCAAGCCGATCGATCCAAGCCTGCTCGTCAGCAAGGTCGGCGATCTCGTCGGCGCTGCGGCATCGAATGCCAGTGACTGGAAGCCCGTTTGGCGCCTGGGCGCCTTTGCCAAGTACACCGAGCGTTTGGACGAGGAGGAGGCGGCCGACTACCTGTGCGATTTCTCCGCCCTGCTCGACGCGACGGAGACCGGCATCCACGCTAAACGCGCCCGCTACGCGATCGACGTCTCCCGCCGCGAGCGCCACGCCACGCCCGTGAGCGACTGGTGGGGCCGCACGCGCGTCAACGTGCAGAACCTGTTTCGCGCGTTCGGATGTTGGAAATTTGAGTTCGTCGAGCGTCCCGCACACGGTCCATAACCTGCGCAACGCGTCGACTTTGTTCGGTTTCGAAGAGATCGCCGGCGTGTGCGCCCGCTACGAAGCCGCCGCCGGGCGGGCCGACGCGCGCTCCTTGCCGATCGTCGCGCATGTGGCCGCGTCCACCGCGCGCTCCCCGCCGTGGCGGCGCGCGGCCTCGCCGGGCGGGCCGACGCCTCGATCCCAATCTGCTCGGCGCGATCGACCGCGCCCGCTACGCGATCGACGTCTCCCGCCGCGAGCGCAACGCCACGCCCGTGAGCGACTGGTGGGGCCGCACGCGCGTCAACGTGCAGAACCTGTTTCGCGGCGTGATGCCGACCTGATCCGACGACCACGCCCGACAGGCGCGGCGGCAGTTCGCGGCGTGATGCCGACCTGATCCGATCGCGCGCGCCCGCTAACGCATCTTGCCCGGGCCGCGGGTGATCGCGGCGACGCCGGTGCGCGAGACCTCGACGAGGCCGATCGGCCGCATCAGGTCGACGAAATGGTCGATCTTCGAGGCCGCGCCCGTCATCTCGAAGATGAAGCTGTCGGTCGAAGCATCGATCACCCGCCCACGGAAAGCTTCCGACAAGCGCAGCGCCTCCTGCCGGTTCTCGCCGCGCCCGGCGACCTTGATCATCGCCAGCTCGCGCTCGACGCTGTCGCCCTGCAAGGTGAGATCGGTGACGGTGTGGACGGGCACGAGGCGATCGAGCTGCAGCGTGATCTGCTCGATGTCCTCGAGCGTGCCCGAGGTCACGATGGTGATGCGCGACAGATGATCCGCATGCGCCACCTCGGCGACCGTGAGGCTCGCGATATTGTAGCCGCGCCCCGAGAACAGGCCGACGACGCGGGCGAGCACGCCCGGCTCGTTGTCGACCAGCACGGACAACGTGTGCTGGACGATCGCGCGGTCTTTCGGCGGCGCGGTGTAGGGCGAGGGCGGCTGCGGGATCGGCGCGTTCATGGGAGGTCTCTGCGGTGAGGATTCCCTTCGCCCGCTCGCGGGAGAAGATAGAGTAGCATCAAACCAACTCGCGGCCCTTGGCGTCGATGATGGCCTCGAGCTCGACGTCGGCATCGTCGGCCAGGATCATCTGGTTGTGCGCCTTGCCCGACGGGATCATCGGGAAGCAATTCTCCATCTTGTCGACGCGGCAGTCGACGATCACCGCGTTCGGCGTGTCGATCATCTCCTGGATCGCCGCGTCGAGGTCGGTCGGGTCGGACACCCGGATCCCGTGCGCGCCATAGGCCTCGGCGAGCTTCACGAAGTCGGGCAGGGAGTGCGAATAACTCTCCGAATAGCGCTTCTCGTGCAGCAGCTCCTGCCACTGGCGCACCATGCCGAGGTACTCGTTGTTCAAGATGAAGATCTTGACCGGCAGGCGATACTGCGCCGCCGTCGACATCTCCTGCATGTTCATCAGGATCGAGCCCTCGCCGGCGATGTCGATGACGAGCGCGTCAGGGTGCGCCATCTGCACGCCGATGGCGGCCGGCAGGCCATAACCCATCGTGCCGAGGCCGCCCGAGGTCATCCAGCGGTTCGGCTCCTCGAACCCGTAATGTTGGGCGGCCCACATCTGATGCTGGCCGACCTCGGTCGTGATGTAGGTGTCGCGCCCGCGCGTCAGCTCGTAGAGGCGCCGCACGGCGTGTTGCGGCTTGATCAACGTGCTCGAGCCCCGAAACCCGAGCGACTTGCGCCCGCGCCAGACCTCGATCGCCTTCCACCAGGCCGCGAGATCCTTGGTGTCGGCCTTGCAGCCGCGAGCCTTCCAGGTGTCGATCATCGCCCGCAGCACATGCGTGCAGTCGCCGATGATCGGAACATCGACCTTCACGGTCTTGTTGATCGAGGTCGGGTCGATGTCGACGTGGATCTTCTTCGAGCCGGGCGAGAAGGCATCGAGCCGACCTGTGATGCGATCGTCGAACCGCGCGCCGATGTTGATCATCACGTCGCAATCATGCATCGCGTGATTGGCTTCGTAGGTCCCGTGCATGCCGAGCATGCCGAGCCAGGCCGGTCCCGAAGCTGGGTACGATCCAAGACCCATGAGCGTCGAGGTGATCGGGAAGCCGGTCAGCGCGACGAGCTCGCGCAGCAGCCGCGAGGCTTCGGGGCCGGCATTGATGATGCCGCCGCCGGTGTAGAAGACCGGGCGGCGCGCCTGCGCCATCATCGCGACCGCCTGCTCGATGCGCATCGGGTCGCCGTTCAACTGCGGCTTGTAGGTCTTGTGTTCGGTCTTCGGCGTGGCGTCATAGGGCCCGCGCGCGAACTGCACGTCCTTCGGGATGTCGACGACGACCGGCCCCGGCCGGCCGTGGCTCGCGACGAAGAACGCCTCGTGCAGGATGCGCGGCAGGTCCTCGATGCGGCGAACGAGATAGTTGTGCTTCGTACAATGGCGGGTGATGCCGACCGTGTCGCATTCCTGGAACGCGTCCGAGCCGATCAGATGCGTCGGCACCTGGCCGGTGATGCAGACGAGCGGGATCGAGTCGAGCAGCGCGTCGGTCAGCCCGGTGATCGCGTTGGTGGCGCCGGGTCCGGAGGTGACGAGCAGCACGCCGACCTTGCCCGCCGACGAGCGCGCGTAGCCCTCGGCCGCATGCGCCGCGCCCTGCTCGTGGCGCACCAGCACGTGCTTGATGTCGGTCTGCCCGTAGAGCGCATCGTAGATCGGCAGCACCGCGCCGCCGGGATAGCCGAAGATCGTCGTGACGCCCTGATCCTTGAATGCCTGGACGACCATCTGGGCGCCGGTCATCTCGCGGGGAGTCTCCTTCGGCAGGTGCGCTGCGGCCATGGTCTCTTCTCGTTTGGTGGTCGGGTTGGACGGATCGGCAATTTGGGCAATAAAAAAGGCCCCTGAGGGCCTCGGACAAGCGCTAGCGGCGAGAATTCGAAGGCTTACCTCCGTCCCGTCTCCAGCGCGCACGTTACGATAAGGCCCAGAACCACGATCAATCTCGCTCTTGGAGGCGTCTTCGGTAGACCGTCCCAAGTCGCAAATCAACCAAATTTGTCACGTGTCCTATCCTCAGCGCGAGGAGCCTCCCGTCAGGCCTCGAGCATCGCTGTTAACGTCTTCGATCATGGTTTCAGCCTCAGCGATCGCGTCCCGCGCCTCGTCCAAGGTCACAGTTGTCTCCTGATCGAGGCCGTGATCGCTGATTTGTTTGAAGACGTAAGCCTGTCCCAGGAAGGTCAGGAACCGCTTGTCGACCGCCGGCCTCAGTTGCCCGAGCAAGGTCTGGACACCGGAATGGGTTTTCGTCGAGATCGACGCGGTCTTTGGCGAGATAGGCCGCCGTTTCCGCTTTCACAGATCGCGGCCGTCCCGACGCAACTCGCCCATCAGCCCGGTTCGCGCGCGATAGGCGCCGGCCTTGAACGGCAGCGCATTAACGAGCGCGCCAGTCTCGAGCAGAATATCCGTCCCGATCGCGGCGATCCGGCCGGCTTCAGTCCCGATGCTCTCGAACTCCTCGATGAAGACGGCCACATCGTAGTCGGAGTCGGAGCGCGCGTCGCCTCGCGCGCGGGAGCCGAAGAGCACCACTCGTTCGAGCCGCGTCCCATACACCTTGCCGAGCTCGGCGCGGAACCGGCGCAAGACGGCATCGCCATCGTCTGACATGCGCGAACCATAGCACAGCCGCTCGTCCAACGTTTGGCACAAGGATCTGCCACCAACTCGCGGCAACAGCCACGGGGGCTCCGTGCTAAAGCTCCGCCATGGAATGGCGCGACGAGGGCCTCATCATCGGTAGGCGCCGGCACGGCGAGACGAGCCTCATCCTCGAGGTGATGACGCGGGCGCACGGTCGCCATCTCGGCCTCGTCAAAGGGGGGCGGGGCAAGCGCCTGGCGCCGCTGCTGCAACCCGGCAACGAGGCCGAGGTCACGTGGCGCGCGCGGCTCGACGAGCACCTCGGCTATTTCGCGGTCGAGACGACGAAGCTGCGCGCGGCCGAGCTGATGCAACGATCCTCGACCCTGCACGGGCTCAACCTCGTCGCGGCGCTGATGCGGCTGCTCGCGGAGCGCGAGCCGCACGAGGCGCTCTACGAGGCCGCGCGCGAGATCCTGGCCGTCCTCGGGCAGTCCGAGATCGCCGCGGCGCGGATCGTGCGGCTCGAGGCGGCGATCCTCGCCGAAAGCGGCTTCGGCCTCGACCTCGACAGCTGCGCCGCCACCGGCGCGCGCGACGATCTCGCCTACGTCTCGCCGAAGTCCGGTCGCGCCGTGTCGCGCGCCGCTGGCACGCCGTACCGCGCGAAGATGCTGGCGCTGCCGGCGTTCTTGCTGGAGGAGGAGGGCGAGGCCCCCGTGCCGCTCGACGCGGTGCGCGCGGGCTTCACGCTGACCGGGTATTTTCTCGATCGCGACCTCTACGCCCCGCATGGCCGCGCGCTTCCCGACGCGCGGGAGGCCTATATCGCGAGCTTGACGGGGTGAGGCTCAGTAATCGTCGCAGACGCGGCGTTCGACCATGCGGCTCACGCCATACCCCTGGTCGAGCGCGACCTGCTCGGTGTGGCAGGGCACGCGCGCCGAGCGTTCGCGGGCTTCGAGCTGGCCGGCGGAGGGCATCGTCGCGAAGAGCGCGACGATGATCATGGCAACGGCGGCGAGGCAGAAAAGCGCGACGGTCCTTGTTCAAGCTCAGCGTGTTCTCGGCCACTTCGATCTTGCCCCCGGCTGTCCGGCCTGGCTCTGGCAAAACGGGCCTCGAGCCGACCGGCACCTTCTACGTCCGACGCCCGTCCGCCACTAGTGCGGGGGCCGCCACAGCGCGTTTCAAAGCCGCGGCTTTTGCGTGACATTCCGCGCAACTTGATTAAGCGCTTGTTCGCCACATTCGCAGCCGCCGGCCGCGCCCGCGCCACCCATCTGGAGTAAAAGGACCGATGACAGGGGACGTTCCGCGATCAGACCCCACGGGCAGTCCGGCGTTGACGCGCACGGCCCGGCTCGTGGCGGCGCTCAACCTTGGGTACTTCGGCATCGAGGTGGCCGTGGCGCTCGCCATCGGCTCGGTGTCGCTGTTCGCCGACAGCGTCGACTTCCTCGAGGACGCCTCGATCAACATCCTGCTCGTGGTCGGTCTCGCCTGGTCGGCCCGCGCCCGCGCACGGCTCGGCATGGGGCTCGCCGGCCTGATCCTCGTGCCGGGCCTTGCGACGCTTGTGATGGCGTGGGCGCGCTACGCGCATGGCGCGCCGCCGGCGCCGCTCGCGATCGGGCTGACCGGGGCGGGCGCGCTCGCCGTCAACGCGACCTGTGCCTGGCTGCTGGCCGCGCACCGGCGCGGCGGCGGCAGCCTGGCGACGGCCGCGTTCCTGTCGGCCCGCAACGACGTGCTCGCCAATCTCGCGATCATCGCGGTGGCGCCGGCCACGGCGATCACCCGCTCGCCCTGGCCCGATCTCGCCGTGGGGCTGGCGATCGCCGCGCTCAACGCGGGCGCCGCCTGGGAGGTGTGGGAGGCGGCGCGGGAGGAGCACGCCGCGACCTCCCCGGCATTGCGAGCCGAAGGCGAAGCAACCCAGGGGCCGCGCGGGGGCACCTAGGTTGCTTCGCCGCGCTCGCGATGACGGACGCCGGAGGCGTGGATCGGCTACGCCGGCTGCTCGCGCAGCTGCGCCTCGCGGCTCTGCGCGAGGCGAGTCGGCAGCCCGCCGATGCGCAGCCGGGCGCGCAGCGCACGCGAGGTGACGTCGACGGCGAGCGACAGGAGGCCCGTGGCGGCGAGCAGCACCAGGGCGCGGTCCATCTTGAAGTCGTACATGTCGGCCTGGACGTAGAAGCCGAGCGTGTAGATCGATAGCATGCCCAGGATCGCGCTCTCTCGGACGATGATCTCGTAGCGATAGAGGACGAGGGCGACGAACTGGCCGAACAGTCGCGGCAGCGTCTCGTAGGCGTAGAGATCGAGCCCGCGCGGCGCGTCGCGGCGGTAGTTGAGCGCGTCGGCGTGCTGGCCCATCAGGTAGGCGATGATGCCGCCGTTGTGCAGCCCGAGCGCGAGCACGGCCGGCAGCATCGACAGCCCCATCAGCTGCAGCAGCATGTAGGCCAGCATGTAGTCCGGCGTGCCGCGCAGCATCACCAGGAACACCCGGCCGAGCGCGCGCCCGATCCGTCCCGAAAACCGCCGGCTGATCGCCGGAAACAGGATCAGTGCGGCGAACGCGGCGAGCGTCGCGGCGAGGTGCGAGAGGATCAGCGTCGTGACCACACCCGGCGCGATCTCGTGCGCGGCGATGTCCCACAGCCAGGCGAGCAGGCTGCCATGGGTACGCAGCGGCAGCGGCACGATGGTGCCGAGGAAATTCATCAGCCGCGTGGCGATCGGCAGGCCGGGCAGCGGGCTCGTCAGCGTCACCAGCGCGACGATGCTGCCGAGGATCAGGAACGGCAGCGTCTGCGCCCGCGCCCACAGCCCGCGCGTGGCGATCAGCGCGTAGAAGACGAGCAGCAGCGCCGCCGCCTCGTGGTAGCTGCCCGGCCGGAACGCGCTGGAGATCTCGTCGCCGATCGTCGGGATCCCAATGAAGCCGAGGATCAGCGACGAGCGCAGACCGCACTCGAGCCGATACAGCGTGTAGGAGCGGAACGCCTGCGACAGGATCGGCGCGCGCACGAACAGGAAGCGTGTGAGCGTCGAGGTGCCGGTCGGCAGCACGCGCTCGGCGGAGAGGTCGGCCTCCTCCATGATCTCCGCGTAGACCTTGGCGAAGATGCCGGCATAGGGGATGCCGACCGCGAGCACGCCGGTCCACGGTGAGATGCCGAGGACCTGCAGCAGCAGCAGCGCCCAGAACAGCTCGTGGATCGAGCGCATGCCAGCCGCCAGCAGCCGCACCGTTCGCGAGCGCGCGAACACGAGGGAGAGCGCGAGCCCGATGCTCGAGCCGAACGTGACGCCGGCGACCGCGAAGGCGACCGTGAGGATCACCCCGCGAAGGACGATCGCGCCGAAATCCGGCCAGACGAAGCCTTGCGCGAACTGGCCGAGATCGGACCACGGGTCGAGCGCCGACACATGCAGGTCGGCGAACGCCGCCGCGACGAGTGCCAGCCCGACAAAGCCGCCGGCCAGCGTGCCGTAGCTGAGGCGCGGTCTCATGGCGCGCGTCTTTCCCTCTCCCGCGAGCGGGAGAAGGTGGCCCCGCGAAGCGAAATCGGATGAGGGCGTTGCAGAAAAAGCTGCAACGCTGGGCGTCGACGTCACGCCCGGCGCCCTCATCCGTCGCGACCGCGTCGTGCCACCCTCTCCCGCGAGCGGGAGAAGAAACAGGCACCGCCATCATCGCGCTGCCTCGTAATAATGGGCGAGGTCGCCTTCGGTCAGCGTGGCGGCAGGCGCGTCGAGGGCGATACGGCCGGGCTCCAGCGCGATGATCCGTGTCGCGTGCTCGAGCGCCAGCGCGATGTCGTGCAACGCCAGAACGCTCGTGGCGTGGGTGGCGTGCAGCGTTTCCAGCACGCGGGCGCCCTGCCGGCGGTCGAGCGCTGAAACCGGCTCGTCGCCGAGCACGATCGGCCGTCCATTGTACAGCGCGCGCGCGACCGAGACGCGCTGCGCCTGCCCGCCGGAGAGGGAGCCGGCCTTTTGCCGGAGCGCCTCCGCCAGGCCGACCCGCGCGAGCACGGCCTCGATCTCGGCGAGCGTCGCCTTCGCGGGCCACACGAGCTCGCGCAGGTTGCGCAGGCTGGAGTGCCGATCGAGCCGGCCCATGTAGACGTTGTGGAAGGCGGAGATTTGCGGCACCAGCGCTGCCGCCTGCGGGATCAGGGCCGCCTGTCCCGCGACGCGATCGTAGATCGCATTGAGAAGCGTCGACTTGCCGACGCCCGAGCGCCCGAGAAACGCGACCCGCTCGCCGGCACGTATTTCCAAGTCGACGCACGGGAGCACGACGCGCCCGGCATAGCCGACACTTTCACCGCGCAGGGCGACGAGCGGTGGCTCGGACTTGAAAGAGGGGGCGGACGTGTCCAAGCGCCTTCCATGACGTAAAGGCGCGACTCTCACAAATACAAACGCGCTCCGGACTGGAAGCGCGTTCGTTCGTACCATGGCGAATGCCGGCGGACTTCAGACCGGCTGCTGGAACCTATCAGCTCAGCGGCTTGAGCAACGGTCCTGTCACGCCATCGATGGCGCCACCGGCGGCATCGAGACCGTTCGGGATGATATCGAGACCGGGCAAGGTGCCTGCGGCGCCAATCGGCGCGAGCAACGGCGCGGTGACGCCGCCGACGACGCCTGTCGCCGCGGTGAAGCCCGGCAGCGTCGCCAGACCGGGCGCGTTCACGGACGTCGCCGACATCGGGGTCGCGTAGAACTCGCCCTTGCCATCCATGGTCGGGCTCATGGCCGGCTCCATCATCATCATGGGCTTGGCCTTCTTGTGCTTGGCATACGCGGCCGGCGAGAACGAGGTCGCCGCGACCATGGCGCCGACGACGATGAAGAGGGTCTTTTTCACGCAGCATCTCCTAGGCTGGTTGGACATCCTCCCGATGCGAAAGGCGTACCGGGACGATTGACGTGGCCAACGATCTTTGTGGCGGCTGGTTGCAGCGCTGAACCATGAAGTCAGCTGCACGGCGGCATTGCCTCCCGACCATAATCGGTATAATTACCGATTATGGAGGCGCGCCATGACCGGCTGGATGCGATACGGCGAGCACGGCCTCGAGCACGTGGTCGTCAGCGAGGACGCGGTGGCGCGGCAATTCGCCGAGCGCCAGGCTGGGCGGCTGCGCTTCTGCCACGATGCCGGGGCGTGGTTCGTGTGGGATGGCGCCATCTGGCGGCAGGATCGTACCGGCCAGACGATGAAGCTGGCGCGGGAGATCGCGCGCGAACTGGCCGCCGCCGACGGCGAGGCGGTACGCGGGGCAGGGCGGATGAGCTTCGTCGCCAGCGTCGAGCGCTTCGCCCGCGCCGACGACGCGTTGGCCATGGTCGCGGAGACCTGGGACGCCGATCCGATGCAGCTTGGCACGCCCGGCGGCACCGTCGATCTCGCGACCGGGACACTGCGACCCGCCGACCCGCGCGACGCGATCACCCGTGCCACGGCGGTGGCGCCGGCGGACACGGCGGACTGCCCGCTGTGGCGGCGCTTCCTCTCCGAGACGGCCGGCGGCGATGCCGAACTCGCCTGCTTCCTGCACCTCTTCTGCGGCTACGCGCTGACCGGCGAGACGCGCGAGCAGGTCCTGCTGTTCGGCCATGGCGACGGCGGCAATGGCAAGACCGTTTTCCTCAACACGATTGCCGGCATCCTGGGCGACTACGCCCGCGTGGCGGCGCCCGAGGTGCTGTCGGCGCTATCCGCCGGCAGGGCCGGCGCGTCGGGCGAGCTTGCGGTGCTGCGCGGCGCGCGGCTCGTCACGGCGAGCGAGAACGAGGCGGGTCAGCCCTGGGCCGAGGCGCGCCTCAAGCTGCTCACCGGCGGCGATCCGATCAACGCGCGCTTCCTGCGCCGCGACGCCTTCACCTTCCGCCCGAGCTTCAAGCTGATCATCGTCGGCAACCACCTGCCCGTGCTGCGCGGCGTCGATGCGGCGCTGCGCCGGCGCATCCGCATCGTGCCGTTCACCGCCACGCCGGCCCGGCCCGACCGCCGGCTCGAGGCCAAGCTGAGGGCCGAATGGCCGGCCATCCTGCGCTGGATGATCGACGGCTGCCTCGCCTGGCAGGCGGAAGGTCTGCCCCGCGCCGCGGTCGAGCGGGCGGCGAGCGACGCCTATCTCGGCGGCCAGGACATGGTCGGCCTGTTCCTCGCCGACGCCTGCGAGACCGGCGATCCCGCCGCCACCGAGACGGCGAGCGCGCTCTACGCCGCCTGGGTCGCCTGGATGAAGGCGGCCGGCGAGCCCCCCGGCACCCAACGCATGCTCGCCGCGATGCTGGAGCGCCGCGGGCTCACGCGGGTACGGACGGAGCATGCGCGGCTGTATCGGGGGGTGCGGTTGCGGTGAGGGGGGGGCGAGATTATAGTTTTGTGAAAAATAACATCACCGTCATTGCGAGCGCAGCGAAGCCATCCAGGGGCGGCAGGCCTCAACGTCGCGGCAGTGCCGCCGGCGGCCGTCCCTGCGTTGCTTCGCCTTCGGCCGCAATGGCGGCCAATCGGGAGATTTTCTTCAAGTTCTCGATGCGTCCTTCATGGAAGCTTTAGTTCGGCACAAGCATCGCTTTCTGTCCGGTTCAAACTAGAGGTACAATACCATCGAAGTTGCAATTTTATTTGATAAAAACAGTAAGAATGCAACGATCTTATATCCACACCCCGCCATACCGAAGAGGTGATCTCGAATAAGTCGAATCCACGAAACGAATAAGCAGCTATTGCTGAGATACTCGTAAAATAATTAAATCTCAAAGCTAAATCGGTCATTTTTTAGCGGCCTCACAGAAAAACCTACTTCCAAATTAAATATTGATATTCCTAATAGGATCGCGCACGTGCACGATAGAGCGATCGGAACGCACCACTTATTTTCGTTAAAATGCCAATGTTTCTTTTTAAGAGATCCGCTTTCGATCTTAAATGTAAAAATAGACAGATGTTTATTAAAATGGAGGCGATTAATACTCTATCGGTCCAAGCCCTAGAAGCATATCCATGAAGGCAATGAATCGATCTTGCTTCATCCCTGTTCTCCGCGACCTTGCGGCCCGCCTCGCGGGCCCGCGCCAGGCCGAGATCGGCCCTCACCACAGGCGATCGGCGCTATGCGGCGAGGATGCCGCCCTTTTCGGATGATTCACCAGCAAGGGCCTTGCTCACAGCTCGCCTAACGCCGGAATGCATATTTGCCGCGGAGCCTCCGGCTCGTCTCCCGCCAGGCGACACGCGAGTGCCCGGATCAAGTCGCGGTCGGTGTTGCGTCCGAGCACCTCGAACCGCGCGAGGCCGCGCTCGCCGAGGCGGAATCGGTAGGTCTGGATGGCACGTTTCTGCGAGGCGTCCAGGTCGACCTCCTGAGCTATTTCCAGCAATATAGCCGGAAATCTCTCCGCCGGCACCTTGGCTGACGCATGACGCATCCTGACGCAAAATCCGCATTCGACATGCACCGGTTTCCGGCCGCGCATCCACTCAGTTCAGCAGCCCGTCCTTCTTGGCGACGTCCTCGATCGGCTTGTATTCGGCATTGTCGGCGGCGACGAACTTGGTGCGGCCGAAGGCGCCCAGGATCTTCGGGTCGTGCGCGTCGATCAGCGCCTCCTGCAGCCGCTTGGTGAAGCCGTCGCCGTAGGTCTTGTCGAGCTTGCCGCGCACGGTCCACTGGTAGTCGGGGAAGGGCGGGCTCTCCCAGATCACCTTGACCTTGCTCTCGTCGACATGGCCGGCCTTCACCTCGAGGCCCCAGACCGAATAGTCGACTGCGCCGACCTCGTAGGCGCCGGACTGGACGAGCTGGATCGTCTTCGTGTGGTCGCCCGAGAAGCCGACCTTCGAGAACACGTCCGTCGGCGGCTTGCCGAAGGCCTGCTCGATGAAATACTCGGGCATCACCCGCCCCGATGTCGACGAGCGCGAGCCGAACGAGAACGTCTTGCCGGCCATCCCCTTGTCGAGCTCGGCCGACTTGGCGAGGCCGGTCGCGGCATTGGCGATGAAGTAGGTCTTGAACTGCTTGTCCTCGATCCCCTGGGCGATCGCCTGGGAGCCGGGCACCCGCGAGCGGGCCTGCACCCCGGTGAAGCCGCCGAACCAGGCCATCTGCACCTCGTCGTTGACGAAGGCGGTGACGGCGGCGGGATAGTCCTTCACCGGCACGTATTTGACCGGCACGCCGAGCTTCTCGTGCAGGTAGTCGGCCACGGCCGAGAAGCGCTGCATGAGCCGGGTCGGATCCTGGTCCGGGATGGCGGTGAAGACGAAGGTCTTTTGCTCCTCGGCGTTCGCCGCGGCGGGGGCGAGCAGGGCGGCGGCCGCAGCAAGAGCCAGCATCAGGCGTCGCATCGATCCTCCAAGAATTATTTTGCGCGCAAGATGATAGCGGGCCTATGTGTCGTCTCGTCAAGTGGCGCGCGGCCCCCGCGAACGGGGCATGGGAGCGCCAAGCGGCGCGTGGTAGCCCACGCCGGAACGATCGGAGCCCTTCGATGAACGTGCACCAGACGCGCCTCACCTCGATGGCCCACGGGGGTGGCTGCGGCTGCAAGCTGGCGCCGGCCGTGCTGCAGGACATCTTGAAGAAGATGCCGCTGCCGTTCCCGTGCGCCGAGCTGCTCGTCGGCACCGAGACGGCGGACGACGCGGCGGTCTACCGCCTCAACGACACCCAGGCGATCATCGCGACGACCGACTTCTTCACGCCGATCGTCGACGACCCGCATGATTTCGGCCGCATCGCCGCGACCAACGCGCTCAGCGATGTCTACGCGATGGGCGGCAGGCCGATCTTCGCGCTTGCGCTCGTCGGCATGCCGATCGCGACGATCCCGATCGAGGCCGCGCAGGATATCCTGGCCGGCGGCGCCGCGACCTGCGCCGAGGCCGGCATCCCCGTCGTCGGCGGCCATTCGATCGATACGCCGGAGCCGATCTACGGGCTGGTCGCGATCGGCATCGTCCACCCCGACAAGGTGCTCAAGAACGCCAATGCCAAGGCCGGCGACGCGCTGGTCCTCACCAAGGGTCTCGGCGTCGGCATCTTCTCCGCCGCGATGAAGAAGGACGAGCTGTCGCCAGAGGACTACGCGACGATGGTCGCCTCGGCGACGAAGCTCAACTCGATCGGCACCGAGCTGGCCGATCTCGAGGCCGTGCACGCGGTCACCGACGTCACCGGCTTTGGCCTGCTCGGCCACCTGCTAGAGATGTGTCGCGGCGCCGGTCTGTCCGCCAATCTCGACGCGAAGGCGGTGCCGACGCTGCCCGGCGCGGCGAAGCTCGCCCAGGCCGGCTACGCCACGGGTGCCGGCGGCCGCAACTGGAGCAGCTATGGCGCGCATGTGCGCCTGCCCGAGGGCGTGCCGGAGTGGGCACGCGCGCTTCTGTGCGATCCGCAGACCTCGGGCGGCCTGCTCGTCGCCGTGCGCGCCGATCGTGCCGACGACATCGTCGCGCGCTGCCACGCCGCCGGCTTCGCCCTCGCCGCCAAGATCGGCACGATGGAGCAGGGCGAGCCGGTCGTCTCGGTCGTCTGATCTCGCACAAGTCAGGAGAAACCATGGATCGCCGTCTATTCGGTCGGGCGGGGCTCGGCATCTTCGCGCTCGCGGCCTCCACTACCAAGGCAAGCACCGCCAACGCGGCGGATGCCAAGCCGCACAAGGTCGCGTTCCAGATCAGCTCGGACGACCGGCATGTGCAGGCCCTCGTACTCGGCAACGCCCATAATTACGCGGCCTATTACAAGGACAAAGGCGAGCCTTATTCGATCGAGATCGTCGCCTTCGGGCCCGGCTTCGGCATGGTGCGCGGCGACATCTCGATGATGAAGGGCGACGTCGAAAACCTGCAGCAGGATCTGGGCGGGTCGCTGACGATCCTCGCCTGCGACAACACCCGCGCGGCGATCGCCGACAGCATGGGCAAACACCCCGAGGACATCCCGATCCTGCCGGGCGTGAAGACGACTCCCAGCGGCGTCGTCCGCCTTGCCGAGGCGCAGGAGCAGGGCTGGGCGTATATTCGGCCGTGAGGTCTCAGCCTTAAGGAGAAGAGCGCGGCCGGAACCGGACGAGAGCGGCAAAGGTTAATGCGGCGAAACGACTGGGGGACGACCATGAGAGTTTTCGGCGCCGCGTTACTGGCGGTCATGGTGGTCTCGAGCACCATCGCGTTCGCCGACGACGACGCGGCCGTGATCACGGGGCGCAGCGTCGCGGTCTCCGAGCAATGCGACCGCGTGACGCCGGTGTGCGCCGCGATGGGTGCAAATCGGCTCGTGCCCTACGACAACGAGTGCCACGCCCGCGCGGATGGCGCGTCGAGCGTTTCGTACAGCGGCTGCTTCGACGAGAACTGAGCTACCGCTCTAAGGCTGGCGCACCTTCGCGGATCAGTCCGAGCTGCGCCAGGAACCCCGCTTCATCCTCAAGCGTCCGCAGGTCGAGAAGGAACGCATTGTCGTTGACGCGGCCGATGACTGGACGGGGTAGCGCGCGGAAGCGCTCGGCGATCTCCTTCAACCAGCGCCCGTCGCCTTTGCCGGGCTGCGGCGGCCGTAGCGCGATCGCCGCCGACGGCAGCGTCTCGACCGGCAGCGCGCCGCTGCCGATCTGGCTGGCGCAGGGCACGACCGCCACCGCCGCCTCGCCGGAAAATGCCGCCTCTATCGCCGGCGCCAGGCGCGCGGCCTGCGCCTCGATGTCCTCGCGTTTGCGGGTCAGCAGGCGCAGCGTCGGCAGGCGTTGCGCGAGACGATCCGGATCGAGATAGAGGCGCAGCACCACCTCCATTGCCGCGAACACCTCCTTGCCGACGCGCAGCGCCCGCTTCAGCGGATGCTTGCGTATTGTCTGGATCAGGTCCTTGCGCCCGGCGATGAGGCCGCACTGGACGCCGCCCAGCAGCTTGTCGCCGGAGAACGTGACGATGTCGGCGTGGCGCACCGCGTCCATCACGGTCGGCTCGGGCGGCAGGCCGTAGGCGGCGAAGTCGACGAGATTGCCGGAGCCGAGATCGTCGAGCATGAGGATGCCGCGCTCGCGGCAGAGCGCGCCCAGCGCCGCGTCCTCGACGGCGGCCGTGAAGCCTTTGATCTCGTAATTCGATTGATGCACCTTCATCGCCGCCACCGTGTCGGGACCTATGTTGTCGGCGTAGTCGCGCAGATGCGTGCGGTTGGTGGTGCCGATCTCCTTCAGCTTGCAGCCGGCGCGCGCCATAACGTCGGGCACGCGAAACGCGCCGCCGATCTCGACGAGTTCGCCGCGCGAGACGAGCACCTCCTTGTCGGCCGTCAGCGCCGCGAGCACCAGGAGCACGGCGGCGGCATTGTTGTTGACGATCGTCGCCGCCTCGGCGCCGGTGAGCCGGCAGATCAGCTGCTCGACATGGTCGTCGCGCTCGCCGCGCTTGCCGGCTTCGACATCGAATTCGAGGTTCGAGGCGCCCGTCAGCACGCGTGCGACCGCCTCCGCGGCTTCCGGCGGCAGCAAGGCGCGGCCGAGGTTCGTGTGCAGCACCGTGCCGGTGAGGTTGAACACGGGGCGCAGCGACGGCGCGAAGAGCTGGTCGAGCGCGCGCGCGGCCATCGCGATGAGGCCGGCCTCATCCGGCAGCGTGCCTTCGGATTGTCGACGCGCCACGGCGAGGCTGTCGCGGATCGCCTCGACCGTCGGCTTGCGGCCGTGGCGCTCGACCAGCGCATGCGTCTCGGCCAGACCGAGCAGGCGATCGACGGATGGGAGCCGTCGCGCCGGGGAGCTGGAAACGTGTTCGATGGTCATCGCCAGCGCTTCTACCATAGCGGGCCGCCGGACGGGAGGCGTGCCGCCAGCCGCTACCCAGATCGCGGCTTCGCACCCTGGGTCTTGCGGATGCGATAGAGCGTGAAGCGGGGATTTGTCTCGATCTGCTCGAGCCGGGTCGGCAGCGCATTCGGCGCCGAGGGGCCGACGACATAGAGATAGTCGAAGTCCGCAAGCCACGAGCGCACGAATGCCGGTGTGTCCTCGCTCGCGTGGCCGTCCGCGACACGCTCAAGGAGCGATATCGCGATTGGCCCGCCGCACGAATAGCCGACGTGACGCGGTAGAACGGCAAGGCGTCGGCGGTCCCGGCGACGGTCAGGACGTACATGCGGGCAAGATGATTGACGTAGTCGACCATCGCCGGGATGGGGGTCACGAGGACCGGCAGCAGCGCGACCACGAAAAGGACGCCAAAGAGCATGGCGCCGGGCGTCGGGAGCGAACATGAGACGGGCCGTGCGATGCGCGTCGTCGGTCGTTCGTGTCCGATATCGAGCGACATCGCGAGCCTCGGCCGAAAGCCGAAGGGTACGCAGGGCGACTGAAGGCTCGGTTGATCCTGGCGCGAAGGCTTGGCGGACCGAAATGGCGGAAGAGAGTGGGAGTCGAACCCACCAAAGACCGCCTGGCGGCCCCTCCCGGATTTGAAGTCCGGACGCCCCACCGGGGAACGCATCTCCTCCTCGAAGGCGCGCACCAAATCGCAGCGGGCTGGGTTTCGCAAGCCCTCTATCGACGCGCCTCGTGACAGCACTGCTCGATTGACTTGCTTCCTGAGGGGCCTACCTTCCGTCATCACAAGTACTGGCCAGACCCGTGGGGGGTGGGGCCCGTTCGCGACACTGCTTGCATTGCTACTTCCGCCCCCCCCCCCGATTTTGCCGGAAACGCGGGAGGCGGGATGGACATGCCGACAGCAGACGCGACCTGGGATGCCGGCGATCTCGGCTGCGGGCCTTTGCTCCTGTCGCTGCGCGGGAAGCTGCGCGGCATGCCAGGCCGCATCATGAAGGTCGTCTCGCTCGACCTCGGCGCGCCCGAGGATTTGCCGGCCTGGTGCCGCCTGACCGGGCACCACCTGCTTCACCACGACCCAGCCCACAAGTCGTTCTGGATCAAAGCGCGCGACTGAACTTCATCGCAGGAGAGAACCATGCCCGGCAAATTCGTCATCTCGATCACCAATGCCAAGAGCGATACCGATCGCGCCACCGTCGGCTTCGTCATCGCCAACGCGTCGGTCGCGTCCGATCGCGACACGCTCGTATTCCTTTCGATCGAGGGAACGCGCCTTTCGCAGAAGGGCTATGCCGACGACATCCACGAGGAGGGCTTCGCGCCGCTGAAAGACCTGATGGCGAACTTCGTCGAGGCCGGCGGCCAGATCTTCGTGTGCTCGCCCTGCTTCAAGAAGCGCGGGCTCGACGAGAACGCTCTGGTCGACGGGGCAAAGATCGTCGGCGGCGCCAAGCTCGTCGAGTTCATGGCCGACAACGCGCCAAGCGTCACCTACTGAGCATGGACCGAGTCGAGCGACATAGTTTGGAAGCCGACGTCGGCTTCGACGGCGGCGATCTCGATTGCGGCAACGGCCTGCTCCTGCTGATACGCAAGCACATGAACCCGCTGCCGCGCGGCGGCCTGCTCGAGATCCTCTCGACAGAGATCTCGGTCGACGAGGATCTGCCGGCCTGGTGTCGTTTGACGAAGAACGAGCTCGTCTCATTCACGAAGAAGGAGAAGCAGCGCAGCTTCCTGGTCTGCAAGGGCACGCTCGCCGAGCGCAAGCAGGCGGCACCGGAGGTGACCGGCGGCCTACGCGAGCGCGAGCTGTCGCTGAAGGAGCGAATCGTGCCGGTGACGATTCCTTCCGCGCTGCCACGGCCGGCGCCAGTGCCAGCGATCCCCGCCCTCGCGGTGATGGGCCTTGGCTCGTGGCCGCGCCCGCGGTGGATGATGCATGCGCTGCACGAGCACCTCGAAGGCCGGGCAAGCGAGGACGAGTTCCAGGCCACCGCGGATGATGCCGTGCGGCTCGCGGTCGCGGCGCAGCTGAAGGCCGGCGTCGACGTGATCTGCGATGGCGAACAGCGTCGCGACAGCTATGCCAGCTTTGTCGGTGCGCGCCTCGACAATTGCGAGCTGATCCCACTCACCGACCTTTTGCCGCTCGTCGACGATCCCGAGCATTTCGAGGCCGAGTTGCGCGCGCTCGACGTGCCGGCGGCCGACGTGCGCCACCCTGTCGTGTTCGGCCCGCTCGGGCGATCGAAGCCGCTCGTCGCGCACGAGGTGCGGTTCCTTCGGAAAATCACCGAGGCGCCGATCAAGGTCGCGCTACCCGGGCCGTACCTGCTCACGCGCACGATGTGGCTCGAGTGCCTCGCGGAGAATGCGTACGCGTCGCGCGAGGCCCTCTCCGCCGACGTGGTGCGCGTGCTGCGCGAGGAGATCGCATTCGCGCTGGCCGAGGGCGCGGCGCTTGTGCAGCTCGACGAGCCGGTGCTGTCGGAGGTGGTGTTTTCGGGCCAAAGCGGCACGCAGAGCTTCATGTGCGGGGCGCTGTCCGCGCGAGAAAGCCCGGAGCGCGAGCTTGCTTTCGCGCGCGAACTGCTTGTTGCGACGCTGCGGGGGTTTCCGCGAGAGCGCATGGCGATGCACATGTGCCGCGGCAACTGGACGCCGGACGAGAGCGCGGCGCTCACCGGGGGCTATGCGCCGCTGATCGAGCTATTTTCGGCGCTGCCGGTCGGCACGCTGCTGCTCGAGACCTGCACGCCGCGCGCCGGGGAATTGCAGGCGTTGGCGCGGCTGCCGGAGGACGTGCGCGTCGGCATCGGCGTCGTCAACCAGAAGCACGCGGGCATCGAGACGATGGGCGCGATCCTCGCCAAGGCACGTGAGGCGATCGCCCTGTTTGGCGCCGAACGAGTGCTGCTGACGCCGGATTGCGGGTTCGCGACGTTTGCCGACAATCCGCTGGCCTCGGCCGAGATCGCGACCGCGAAGCTCGCCGCGATCGCCGCGGCGGCGGCTGAGCTTCGGAAGGGGTAGCTTCATCGCCGTCATTGCGAGCGTGCATCACTCCCCGAAGATCGCCTCGACCGTGCCGCGCACGCGGCGGCCGTCCTTGAAGCGCGTGGTCAGGCCGACGCGGTCGAAGAATTCCAGCATCGGCATTGTCGCGTTGCGGCTGATGCCGGTCACCTCGCGGAACTGGCCGACGGTGAGGATCTTTTCAGGATGCGCCTCGGCACATTCGTGCGCGGCGGTCCCGAGGCGCCGCACCACGTCGGGCAGCACGAAATAGGCCTTGCTGACGCGATGGAGCCGTCCCATCCGGCCGAGCTTTTCCAGCAGCGGCTTGACCTCGCCTTCCTCCAACCGCTGCGTCTCGCAGACGAGCGCCAGGCGTGGCGGATCGATGCCTTGGGCCGCAAGATGCCGTTCGATCTCGAACCAAAGATTTTCCTCGTCCAACGCGAGCTTGACCTCGTGGCCGGGGAGATGCAGCAGCTGGCCAAAACGGACGATCGCCTTTTCGGCGACGAGCTCGTCGAGCGCGGCCGAAAGGGCCGCCCGGTCGAGTACCGGCACGGTCCGCAAGATCTCGATGCCCGTAGCGCCGAAGCTGTCGGGGTTCTTGGCTTGAAAGGCTTCGAGCGCGGCGAGATTTTTTTCGCGCAGCTCCGTCCAGCGGGCGCGCGAGAAGAGCAACGTCTTGCCCGGCACCGCGGCCTCGACGAGATCGCGTTGCGCGTGCAGCGCGTCGAGCCGGGCCGGCTCGACGTTGCGGGCGAGCGCGAAATGGCCGAGGTCGAGGCCGCGTGGTGCATCCGTCAACAACGTGTCGAGCGCGGCGCCATCGTCGGCCAGCTCGAACGCGCGCAGGAAGGCGAGGCGCTCGGGCTTGCGCGTGTTGCGCGGCGGCGGCAGCGGATCGATGATACGGCCACCGCCAATTGTGCGCTGCGCGGATTGATCGCGGATCACGAAGCGGTCGCCGGTGAGGGCGGAGGTCGGCTGATCGAGGATGATCTGACCGAGTGCGCTTTCGCCCGGCGCGATCGACGCGCCTTCGAGCAGCGCGATGCGGCCCGAGATGTCGGCCGAGCCGATGTGGACGTGCACCGGCGTCCAGTGCCGGAGTGGTTTGGTCTCGGACGGCAGCAGGCGCAGCCGCACGTCGGCGCGGCTCGTCGGCGCGGAGAGGGCGGGCGCGATGATCCAATCGCCACGCGCGATGTCGGCCTTCTCGACGCGGGCGCTCGAAATGTTAAGCGCGCACCGCTGGCCCGCGACGCCGGCCTCGGCGGCCTCGTTCTGCGCGTGCAGGCTGCGCACGCGGATCTCGCGGCCGAGCGGCGCGAGCAGCAGGCGGTCGCCCGGCGCGACGCGGCCGGCGTGCACCGTGCCGGTGACCACCAGCCCCGCGCCCGACAGCGTGAACGCGCGGTCGATCGCGAGGCGAAAGCCGCCGCCATTCTTGCGGGCGCCCGTCTCGGCGGCGGCGACCGCGAGAATTGTTCTGAGATCATCGATCCCGTCGCCGCGATGCGCGGAGACCGGCATCACGTCGGCGCTCGCGAGGCACGAGCCCTCGAGAAAGGCATGGATCTCGCCGGTGACGGCGGCGAGACGCTCGGGCGCGACCTTGTCCATCTTGGTGAGCAGGACGATGCCGCGATCGATGCCGAGCAGATCGAGGATCGCGAGGTGCTCGCGCGTCTGCGGCATAATCCCGTCGTCGGCGGCGACGACCAGCATCACGAAGTCGACGCCGCTGGCGCCGGCCAGCATCGTGCGCACGAGTTTCTCGTGGCCCGGCACGTCGACGAAACCGAGCGAATGGCCGTCGGCGTCGCGCTGGTAGGCGAAGCCGAGATCGACGGTGATGCCGCGCTTCTTCTCCTCCGGCAGGCGATCGGCGTCGACGCCCGTCAACGCCTTGATGAGGGCGGTCTTGCCGTGGTCGATGTGGCCGGCGGTGGCGACGATCATGGTTGTTCTTCGTCAGAGATCGAACGACACGCCGACGGCGATCGGCACGACCTTGTCGCCGAACGCGCGTTCGAGTGCGCCAAGCGCGCGCCAGCCGGTGCAATGGCCGGGCAGGATCAAGTCGAGGTCGAAGCGAGCGAAGTCGGCCACCGTCTCGGGGATGATCTTTCCGTTGCCGCCGGAGAGATGGAAGCCGCCCATCGCGGCATGCAACGGAACACCGGGGAAGGTCGCGCGGGCGCAGTCCAGCACGTTGACGACGCCGGCGTGCGAGCAGGCGGAGAAGACGACGAGCCCCTTGCCCGCCACGTTCACGGCGAGGAAGCGCTCGTCCATCAGCAGCGGATCGTCCTCCCAGTCGGTGCCGTCCTCGGTGCGGCGCTTGTGGCCGGGAAGGCCTTTCTCGTAGGAGGTGTTTCGCGGGATCTCGCCGCTCACGTAGAAGCAATCGTCGAGCGCGAGCGCGGGCGCGTCGGTGATGATCGGCGCGCCGCCGCGCGCGGACAATTCTTCGGGCGAGGGGATTTCCTGGATCGGCAGCAGGCCGCCGCCGAGCGGAAAGGCGCGCTGGCGAAACATGCCGGGGTGGAGGTAGACGGGGACGCGCGGGCGCTCGCCGTGCCGGGTGATCAGGTCGAGCGCCATCGGCAGGCCGCCGGCGTGGTCCCAATGGCCGTGCGACAGCATGATCGCATCGACCTCCTCGAAGCGCGTGCCGAGCCGGCTGCCATTGTAGTCGACCGCGAAGTCGACTGGGCCGGCATCAAACATCATCGTGCGGGCGGTGCCGTCGAGATGCGCGGTGACGATGAGCGAGAGGCCATGGTTGGCGCAGCACTGGCAGGCGCCCCCGAGCTGGCGCATGCCGGCTTTCATCAAGTTGCGCCATTCCGGCGTCGTGCTCTCCGGCACGGTGGAGAGACTGTCCGTCCTGTTGTCGATCAGGACCATGATCTCGAGGCGGTCGACGGGCCGCAGGGCGGGGATGGTGTCGGGCATGCG
The DNA here is from genome assembly GCA_965214415.1 of uncultured Lichenihabitans sp. Classification (GTDB taxonomy): domain Bacteria; phylum Pseudomonadota; class Alphaproteobacteria; order Rhizobiales; family Beijerinckiaceae; genus RH-AL1. Next base: position 1,801,987 of record CBDCBQ010000003.1, on the reverse strand, counting down.
ACGATCCTAGGGCAGGCGGGTCCTCCCCCGCAACGCGGGTCACGAGGGAGGCGCGCCAAAAACAAAAACGCCGGCCCGGGTGTGCGCCCGGGCCGGCGTCGAAGGCTGCTCGTCAGGTGACGATCAGCCCTTGATCTTCGTCTCCGCCAGCTCCGACATGCAGGTGTCGTAGGCGACGAACTCGGTCCGGTTCGAGACCGCGAACAGGCGGTAAGGCGCGTAGAGAAACAGGCACATCGCGTTGTCGTACACGTAGTGCTCGGTCTCCTTCACCACCTCTTCCTGGCCGGGCTGCATCGTCGTGTGCAGCAGCTTGTCGTAGAGCGCGTCGAACTTCGGGTCCTCCGGGCTCATGCGGAGGATGCCGCTCGAGCCGAAGAACTCGCGATGGACGACGCCGACGGGATATTGCGGCGACCAATCAAAGTACCACTCGAGCTTGATATCCCAGCCGTCCGGCGGATCGTCACGCGTGATCACGGCCTTCGCCGCGACGCCGCATGTCTCGAAATTCGAGACGATCGCCTGCGCGACTTTCTCGAAGCTCGGCGAGGCGACGATGACGATCTCCTTGATGCCTTTCGACTCGAAGACCGCCTTCGCCTTCTCCGGCTCGAACGCATATGGCTTCATGCTCGAATCCGCGCCGTAGCGGCCGGGCTCGATCAGGGCAGGGATGACCGTGCCGTAGCCGTACGCGCCCTTCTCGAGAACGCTCGCGCGGTCGACCGCCATGTTGGCGGCTTTTCGCGCCTCGACATCCATCCAAGGCGAACCTGCCTTGTTGCCGTTGAACACGCCGCACAGCGTGGTCTTCGCCTTCTTGGTTTGGATCGCGCCCTTGTCCGACTTGAACGCATGCGCCTCCTCGGTCGTCACATCGAACACGACATCGATGCCGGCACCGTCGGCAACGGACTTGATGGCATCGGCCTTCGAGATCGCGTTGTCGTAAATGATGCGAACCGCCGGCTTGCGCTCGGGATTCCAGTAGTTTTCGTTTGGCACCATGATGACTTCGTCATCACGCTCGGTGATGGTCGAAGTGCCAGAAACGAGTTCGAACGGGCCAGTCCCCCACGGACCGGGCGCGTCGATGACTCACCAATGGCCTTCGGCCGTACCCGTTTTCGGGTCGATGAATCCCCATTCCTTCCAGAAGCGTGTCGACGGCAGATGCATGCCGCGAAGCTTCATGATCGCGGCGGAATCACCGCCCGGGAACGTCATGCGAATCTTCATCTCGTCGACGACTTCGCAGGTGACGTCCTTCTTGAAGTTCAGGAAGGCACCCGGCGGATGCGGGTTTTCCCACTCCTGGACCTTGTCGAAACCCAGCTTGAACATGTGCGCATTGTACTTCTCACCGTCCTGGTAGACGGCGTCGCGCATGTTCATCTCGAGGGTCTCGTCATCGACCCAAGTAAAATCCTTGGCCAGCGAGCCTTGCCCGATCCCGGCGTGGTCGACGCGGTTGGGCTCTTCCATGGTATTCCATGTCAAGCTCAACCAATTGACGGGAGAGGGGTCGACGACCCTCACCGTATTATGTGTGCCCCAATCTGTCGGCATATCGATCCTTTCGGTCGCGGACTAATCGTCCGAAACCTAAGAACACGGCATGTTGCATTGGGTTCGCTCAATTACGGGAATTGAGCGGCGTCTGCCACTTATTCAGCCAATCATGGATTGACGAGCAGAATGTTGACCGCCTTGGCGACCACGTGGACGGTCGAGCCCTTGGCGATCCCGAGCTCCTTCATCGAGTCGATCGTCATGACCGAGGTCATGTGATACTCGGTGCCCTGAAGCTTGACCTTCACCTGGGCCATCACGCCGCCCTCCTTGATCTCGACGACCTCGGCCGGAATGTCGTTTCGCGCGCCGTGTTTCATGTCTCTCTCCCTTGTCGAGCCGCCGGCTTTGCCTCGCCTCGACGAGCCAGCGAGCCATGGTGTTGCCCCAAACGAAAGAAGCTCCGGCATGAGCCGGAGCTTCCTTTTCGTCACGACGTAGAGCCTACTTCTCGGCCTTCGTCGTCTTCAACTTGATGTCCGCGCCATCGAACATGAACGTGTCCGACGGATTGAAGACGGTGCGGTCCGACACGGCGAAGATCGTCGCCGGCGAATACAGGAACAGGACGTTGGCCTGCTCGTGCTCGTAGGCTTCGATCGCCTGGACGGCCTTGTCCTGCTTCTTCAGGTCCTCGGCAGCGAGCACCTTCTCTCCGAGCTCGTCGAACTTCTTGGTGTCCGCGCCCTCGAGGAAGCCGCCGCCCGTTCCGAAGAACTCGCGGTAGACGACGCCCACCGGATATTCCGGCGACCAGTCGAAGTGCCAGACGAGCGTCATGTCGGCGGACTTGTCCTTGGCGTCGACCTGCTTGAGTGTCAGGCCGACCTTCTGGAGCTCATCGCCCATCTGCTTGACGAGAGGCGTGTAATCCTCCGTCGCGCCGATGGTGATGGTCTTGCCTTCCATGCCGTCCTTCTTGATCTCCGCCTTCGCCTTGGCGACGTCGTACGGATACTGCTTGAGGGACGGATCCTGACCGAAGCGGCCCTTCTGAATGAAGGCCGGCATCAGCACGCCATAACCACCACCGGCGTCCTTGAGGAGCGCGGCGCGGTCGACGGCCATGTTCATCGCCTGGCGGAGCTTGATGTTCTTCCAGGGCGAATCGGCGGCCGTCTGATTGAACACGGCGGCGAGCACCGTCTTCGCGTCCTTGCTTTGGATGTGCGCCTTCCCCTTGCCGTCGAACGCCTTCGCGTCGGCTGGGGTGAGCTGCGTCACGATGTCGAGCTTCTTGTCGCCAGCGGCGACGGCCTGCAACGCGTCGGCCTTCGACATGATGTTGTCGAAGACGAGACGAACGACCGGCTTACGATCGGGATTCCAATAGCTCTCGTTCGGGTCGAGAACGACCTCGGGCGAGCGCTTGTCGAGCACGGACGTGCCCTCGGCGAGTACGAACGGACCAGTCCCCCACGGACCGGCAGCGTCGATGACTCACCAATGGCCGTTGGCGGAACCGGTCTTCTTATCGACGAAGCCGAGTTTCTGCCAAAAGGCGTCGGACGGGACGTGCATGCCGCGCAGCTTCATGAAAGCGGCGGAATCGGGTTCGGGAAGAACAATGTCGACCGTGTAGTCGTCCTTGATCTTCATTTCCGATCCCTTGGCCCAGTTCAGGAACTTGCCCGGGGGATGCGGCTGCGACCAGTCGTTCACCTTGTCGAACGCGGTCTTCATGTTCTTGGCGTTGAACGGCGTGCCGTCCTGGTACTTCACGTCCTTGCGGAGCTTCAGTTCCAGGGTGGTCGGCGTCACCCACTTCCAGCTGTCGGCGAGGGCCGGCTTCGTCTTGCCGGCGAGGTCGACGCGATCGGCCTCTTCCATCGTCATCCAGGTGGTCGACAGCCAGTTGACCGGCGACGGGTCGACGATCGTGACGGTGTTGTCCGGCCCATAGGTCACCGCGGCCATGGTCGTCGTCGCGGGTGCGGCGAGACCGAGCGCGGCGACTCCGGCGAGCAGCATCGCGCGATGCCCTCCCGGAGGCGCTAGGCTTCCTCTCAAAGACATTGAATGTGATCCTCCCATGATGCCGGCTGGGCCGGCCATCCGCGAACAGCGGCGGATTTCTTTCGGGCGCGCGTCACGCCGCGTGTCTAAGTCGGCTCAACCGATGAGCGGATTGATGATCTTCTCGAGCTCCTCGTTGGGCAGGTCGCCCTTGAACGTGTGCGCGAGCTTGCCGTCCTTGCCGATCACCACCGTGAAGGGGATCGCGCCGCCCTCGTTGCCGAGCGCCTTGCCGAGAACGATGGCGTCGTGGCCGCCATAGTAGATCGGGTAGGTGATGTTGTTGTCCTTGACGAAATCGCGGACCTTGTCGCCGTTGTCGAGCGCGAGACCGATCACCTGCACGTCCTTGCCCTTGTACATCTCGTTCAGCTTGACGAGGTTCGGCGTCTCGACGCGGCAGGGCACGCACCAGGTTGCCCAGAAGTACATGACGATGACCTTGCCCTTGTACTGGCTGAGGCTCGCCATCTGGTCTTTCAGGTCCTTGAAGGACGCCGAGTAGAGCTGGTCGCCGACCGGCTTGCCGGCATCCTCCGCAAACGTCGCGTTAATCGGAATGCAGATCGCGGATGCGCCGACCAGGAGCGCGGCGACAATGCGGACCACAGGTGTCTTGCGAATTGGCATTCCGGCATCCCGTTCAGCAAAGCCGAGACCCAGCCTCCACGGCCGCGAAGTCCGAGCAACGAATTTACTTAGCGGCAAGGCCTTTAGCGCGCAATCTATCCTTCGGCGACGGTCTAGGGCTTGGACGGTTCGGCGGAGGCCAAACTGCTCGCAGGCTCCGGCGCGGCCGAGGCGCGCGCGCCTTGCGCTTTGTCGAGCGCGGCGCCGACGTCTCCCGTCGTGAGCAGTTCGGGCAGCACCACGCCGCCTGGCGCGCCCGGCCCGTAGACGATGTTGAAAGGGATGCCGTAGCGCCCGTAGCTCGCGAGATACGAGCTGATCGCGGGGTCCGGCCGCGTCCAGTCGGCCTGCATCGAGATCGTCTGGCTGTTCAACCGCTTGGCGAGGGTGTCCTTCGACAGCACGAAGCGCTTGTTGGCCTGGCAGGTCAGGCACCAGTCGGCGGTGACGTCGACGAACACCGTCTTGCCCTGCGAGACGAGGCTGCGAATCTTGTCGCGGTCGAAGTTGGTCCAGGCGATCGCGCCATTGGCCTCCGCGCCACTCTTCTTCACCTGCGCGGCGATGACGTCGGGCATGACGATCGCGGCGATGGCGATCGCGGCCACGGCCGGGAACACGATCCCACGACGCGCCTCGGGCATCTTCTCGCGACCGTAGAGCAGGGCCGCGATGGCGATGAGCAGAACGGCGAGGGCGAGCCCGGCGACGAGGCCGGTCTGCGCGGCGAGTATCGTCACGAGCCACACCGCGGTCAGGACGAGCGGCACCGCCATGAACTGCTTGACCCAGAGCATCCAGCGGCCCGGCCGCGGCATTTTCGCGGCGAGGTTCGGGAATATTGCGATGACCAGGTAGGGCAGCGCGAGCCCGACGCCGAGCGCGAAGAAGATGCCGAGCATGATGAAGGGGCTGCCGGCGAGCGCGAAACCGACGGCGGTGCCGAGGAACGGCGCCGAGCAGGGCGTCGCGAGCAGCGTGGCGAACGCGCCCGTCACGAAATGGCCGGCGAGGCTCTCGTCCGGCCCGGTGCGGCTCGAGGCGGCATTGGCGATGAAGCGCGGCAGCGGCACCTCGAACAGCCCCGCGAGATGGCAGGCGAACACCGTGACGAGCACGGCCATCGCGGCGATGAAGGCGGGCTCCTGGAACTGGATGCCCCAGCCGATCGAGCGCCCGGCCATCTTCACCGCGATCAGCGCGCCGGCGATGACGAGGAACGACACGATGATGCCGGCCGCGGTCGCCAGGAAGCCGGCCCGCACCGCCGCCGGCGCGCGGCCACCCTGGCTCACCACCGAGATGAACTTCAAGCTCAGTACGGGCAGCACGCATGGCATCAGGTTGAGAATCAGGCCGCCGATCAGCGCGACCCCGAGCATGGCGATGAGCGAGGGGCCCGGCGTCTCGTCGGCAGCCGAGGCGCCCTGGGCGATCTTCGTACCCTGCTCGAGCGCGCGCGTGCCGTCGCTGAGCGTCAGCGTCACGTCGCGGCCGGTGAGCTTGGCGCCGACCGGCAGCGCGTGCGACAGCGGCAGGTCGAAGGTCGCCGCGCCATGATCTTGCGAGAAGGTCGCGACCGGCGTGCCGAGGTTGGCGTCGGGCGTCACCTCGGGGATCACGTCGGGATGCTCGAAGGGCTGCTCGGAAGTGGCCTTCACCTCGAGCGCGGCCTTGCCGTGGTCGGAGACCTCCTCGGCGCTGACGATGCTCATGCCGGAGGTCCGGCTGTCGCCCGGCACGGCGGCGCGCGCCTTGGCGAGCACCTGCGCGTCGGCGTCCGGCGTCGCCGGACCGGCCGGCAGCGTCAGCGCGAGCGTGAAGCTCTTCGGGATGCACTGGTCGGCGCAAACGAGGATGTCGAGCGCGAGCTTGAGATCGAGCGGCTTGCCCTTGTCGGCGAGCTTGAGGTCGAGCGGGAAGACGACATCGTGCTTGTAGCCGAACGTCTGGATGCCGAGCACGGTGACGCGCTGCGGCGTGGGGTAGAGCAGGGTCGCGGAGGCGAGGTTCTGCGAGCCCTTCCAGTCGAGCGTCGGCGGCAGGCCGGCGTCGCCCGGCGAGCGCCAGTACGTCTTCCAGTCGCCGTCAAGCTTGATCTCGATGCCGGCCGGGACGGTCGCCAGATCGCCGGTTCCGCCGACGGCGGAGAGGAGCCGCGCCGACACATGCTCGGATATCGCCCATGTCCCGGACGCCGCGTTCGCGCTGCCGTACGCGAGCATGGCCGCGATCGCGATCGCGGACTTGACGAGCGCGGACTTGACGAGCGCGGACTTGACGAGCGCGAACCTGAAACGCGTTCCAAACATGCCGCACCATTCTCGAGCATTGGTCGATCGCTACCGCTATCGCCTCGACCCTTGGTGCGCAATCCTATCTTGGGTGAGCTTTCGACAGGTGCCGCGGGAGCGATTAAGCTCGTGGTGCAAAGGGAGAACCGCGTGCGCTTCACGGGAACGTCAGACTACATCGCCACCGATGATCTCAAGGTGGCGGTGAACGCCGCCGTCACGCTGCGCCGTCCGCTCCTCGTCAAGGGCGAGCCGGGCACGGGCAAGACGGTGCTGGCGCAGCAGATCGCGGAAGCCGCGGGCGCCCCGCTCATCGAATGGCACGTCAAGTCGAGCACCAAGGCGCAGCAGGGGCTCTACGAATACGATGCCGTCGCCCGCCTGCGCGACGGACAGCTTGGCGATCCGCGCGTCAGCGACATCGCCAATTACATCCGCAAGGGCAAGCTGTGGGAGGCGTTCACCTCGCCCGTGCTGCCGGTGCTGCTGATCGACGAGATCGACAAGGCGGACATCGAGTTTCCCAACGATCTCCTGCAGGAGCTCGATCGGATGAGCTTCGATGTCTACGAGACAGGCGAGAAGGTCGTCGCCCGCGAGCGGCCGATCATCATCATCACGTCGAACAACGAGAAGGAGCTGCCGGACGCGTTCCTGCGCCGCTGCTTCTTCCACTACATTCGCTTCCCCGATCGCGAGACGATGGAGGCGATCGTCGACGTGCACTTCCCGCACATCGAGAAGCGCCTCGTCGCGCGGGCGCTCGAGATTTTCTACGAGGTGCGGGACGTGCCGGGGCTGAAGAAGAAGCCGTCCACCAGCGAGCTGATCGACTGGCTCAAGCTGCTGCTGCACGAGGACATGCCGCTCGAGGTGTTGCAGACGAAGGACGCGCGCACCGCGATCCCGCCGCTGCACGGCGCGCTCTTGAAGAACGAGGCGGACGTGATGCTGTTCGAGCGGCTCGCCTTTCTGACCAAGCGGCGCGGCTGAGTGTTCATCTCCTTCCTCGACGAGCTGCGTCGTGCAGGTATCGCCGCCTCGCCGAAGGAGCACCTGACCCTGCTCGAGGCGCTCGACGCGCAGGCGATCGAGATGGTGCCAGAGCACTTCTACTATTTGGCCCGCGCGATCTACGTGAAGGACGAGGGCCTGATCGACCGCTTCGACCAGGTGTTCGCTCGCGTCTTCAAGGGCGTCTTTCCGGACACGCCCGAGGCGCCGGACGCGCCCGCCGAGACCGAGCTGCCGGAAGACTGGCTGAAGGCGGTTGCGGAGAAATTCCTCTCGCCGGAGGAGATGGACAAGATCCGCGCGCTCGGCTCGTGGGACGAGATCATGGCGACGCTGAAGCAGCGCCTCGCCGAGCAGAAGGGCCGCCACCAGGGCGGCAGCAAGTGGATTGGGACAGGCGGCACGTCGCCGTTCGGCAACGGCGGCTACAATCCCGAGGGCGTGCGGGTCGGCGGCGAGTCGCGCCACGGGCGAGCGATCAAGGTCTGGGACAAGCGCGAGTTCAAGAACCTCGACAGCGACCGCGATCTCGGCACCCGCAACATGAAGGTGGCGTTGCGCCGCCTGCGCCGGTTCGCGCGCGACGGGGCGGCGGACGAGCTCGACCTCGACGCGACCATCGCAGGCACGGCCAGCAAGGGCTACCTCGATGTCGCCATGCGGCCAGAGCGGCGCAACGCGGTGAAGCTGCTGCTTTTCCTCGACGTCGGCGGCTCGATGGATCAGCACGTCAAGGTCTGCGAGGAGCTGTTCTCGGCCGCGACCGCCGAGTTCAAGCATCTCGAGTTCTTTTACTTCCACAACTGCGTCTACGAGGGCCTGTGGAAGGACAATCGCCGGCGCGCCACCCGCGTGCCGACATGGGACGTGATCCATACGTTCGGCCGCGACTACAAGCTGCTCTTCGTCGGCGACGCGCAGATGAGCCCCTACGAGCTGGCCATCGCCGGTGGATCGGTCGAAGCGATGAACCCCGAGCCCGGCGCGCTCTGGCTGACGCGGCTGACGGATGCCTACAAATCCGCGGCCTGGCTCAACCCGATCCCGGACGATCGCTGGCCCTACTCGCAATCGACCGCGATGATCCGCGACCTGCTCGGCGACCGGATGTTCCCGATGACGCTCGACGGTCTCGATCGCGCGGCTCGCTCGCTCAGCCGCAAGGCGTGAGCCTTCGGTTTTCCTGACGCAAATGCCACAAGCCCGCGATTTGACGCACGCGGCAGCTCGACCGGTCCACAAATGACAAATTTGCGCTAGGGTCGCCGCCGATCGTCCGAAGCCGCTCGGGTTGCCCGCGTTTGAGACCACTCCTCGCTCCCGTCACCGAATGGCGCGATGTCGCCGCCGAACAGGCCGGCACCACGATCACCGTCGATCTCGACGCGATCGCCGCCAACTGGCGCTTTCTCCAGGATCGGGCAGGGCGTGCCGAGTGCTCCGCGGTCGTCAAGGCCAATGCCTACGGGCTCGGGCTCGAGGCGGCCGTCGGCGCGCTGGTCCGGGCCGGGTGCAAGACCTTCTTCGTCGCGCATGTGTTCGAGGGCCAGCAGCTCCGCGCTCTCGCCCCCGAGGCGATCATCTACGTGTTCAACGGGCTGATGCCGCGCACCGTGCCGCTGTTTCTCAGGGCGAAGCTGCGGCCGGTGCTGGGATCGTTGCCGGAGATCGAGGACTGGAGCGAGGCCACCGGCAAGTCGCGCGCGCCCTGCGCGATCCAGCTCGACAGCGGCATGAACCGGCTCGGCCTCGTCGCCGAGCAGGCGCGGGCCGCCAGCGCGCTCGCGGCCAAGCTCGATGTCACGCTGGTGATGAGCCATTTCGTCTGGTCCGGCCGGCACGGCCACCGCGACAATGTCGCCCGGCAGATCGCGACCTTCGAGGCCGCGCGCGCGGCCTTCGCCGACGTCCCCGCCTCGCTCGCGAACTCGAGCGGCATCTTCTACGGGCCGGAGGCGCACTACGACATCGTGCGGCCGGGCTACGCGATCTTCGGCGGCAATCCGACGCCGGACGACCCGAACCCAATGCGGCCGGTGGTCACCTTCGAGGCCAAGGTGATCCAGGTGCACGAGGTCGCGGCCGGCGAGAGCGTCGGCTACGACGGGCGCTGGACGGCGCCCTCGCCGCGCCGCCTCGCGACGATCTCGGCGGGATATGCCGACGGCATACCTTGGGGCGCGCTCGGCACCGACACCGCGATCGGCGGCTACGCCTCCGTCGATGGCGCGCTCTGCCCGATCGTCGGCCGCATCTCGATGGATCTCACCGTGGTCGACGTCACCGACGCGCCGATGGTGGAGCGCGGCGACTCGGTCGAGCTGCTCGGCTCGGAGATCTCGATCGACGACCTCGCCGCGCGGGCCGGCACGATCGGCTACCAGGTGCTGACGCATCTTGGGCCACGCAGCCACCGGCGGACGATCGGCCGCCAGGCGACGGTGTTGATGCGGCCGGGGCGGTAGGGCGGCGGCCGATCGATGTGTGCTATCGTAATATTTCGATCGAAACCAGCGATCGCAGCTTGCGTCGAGGCAGCTGCGATATATGGTAAGCTTCTGATAAGCGTCGATAGGTATTAAATGCTAGCCGCCCTCGTCGATATCCGCAACAGTTCGACGCGAAGCCCTCTCGCACGGTGTCGACCTAAGCCGCCACCGTCGTCGCCGCCCCCACGAGCTTCCTCGCGTCCAGCGCGCTGATCGGGTGCCCGAAGGCGTAGCCCTGGGCGTACTCGCAGCCCAATTGGTACAGCTCGATCGCGTCGGACTCCGTCTCCGCGCCTTCGGCGACGACCTCCATGCCGAGGTCGTGGGCGAGCGTGACCATCGAGCGCAGGATTACCGGCTTCGCGCCCTTGGCGGACTTCGTGTGCACGAACGAGCGATCGATCTTGATCGTGTCGAATGGAAAGCGCTGCAGGTAGGAGAGCGACGAGTAGCCGGTGCCGAAATCGTCGAGCGTCAGACCGGCGCCGAGCTCGCGAATGCGGGTCAGGATCTGCGCCGCGTATTCGGGGTTTTCCATCACCAGGCTCTCGGTCAGCTCGAGCTTGAGCGAGCCGCGCGCGACATCGCAGCGGGTCAGCACGGCTTTCACGTCATGCAGCAGGTCGTGGCGGAGCAGCTGGCGGGAGGAGACGTTGACGGAGGCGAAGATCGGCGGGTCGACGTCGAGCGCGCGCTGCCAGGCGGCGAGTTCGCGCGCGGTGCGCTCCAGCGCGAAGATGCCGAGGTCGACGATCGCGCCGGTCTCCTCGGCGATCGGCAGGAACTCGGACGGCGACAGCCTGCCGAGCCGTGGATTGTCCCAGCGCAGCAGCGATTCGAAGCCGGCGACGGTGCGATCCTCGAGCCGCACGACAGGCTGGAAAAACACCTTGATCTCGCCGCGCTCCAGCGCGCGCCGGAGGTCGGACTCGAGCGCGATACGGTCCGAGCGCAAGGTGCGCATCGCCGGGCGAAACACCTCGATGCGATTGCCGCCGCCCTTCTTGGCGTGGCGCATCGCGATCTCGGCGTCCTTCAGCATGTCCTCGCGGCGCGGATGCAGCTCCGGATCGAACAGCGCGAGCCCGATCGAAGCGGTCAGCGGGATCTCGCGATCGGCGAACGTGACCGGCGTCGACAGCGCGCGGCGCACGACATTGGCGAGCTGGATCGTCTGCTCGGTGTCGTTCTCGGAGATGAGAATCGCCGCGTACTTGTCGCCTGAGATCCGCGCGATCGTGTCCTGCGGCTTGAGGAGCCGGCTCAAACGTCTTGATAAAGTTAATAAAATAGAATCGCCCGCCGACAGGCCGACGGTCTCGTTGATCTGCTTGAAGCGGTCGATGTCGATGCAGAAGACGGTCGGGCGCAGGCGCGGATCGTTCTGGGCGAAGGTCAGCGCCGCCTCGAGCCGATCGAAGAACAGTTCGCGGTTCGGCAGGCCCGTCAGATTGTCGTGCACCGCGTCGTGCAGCAGCCGCTCCTCGGCGACCTTGCTCTCGGTGATGTCGGACAGCGTGCCGACGATGCGGATCACCTCGCCGTCGGAGCCGACGACGGGGCGGGCGCGCATCGCGTACCAGAAGTAATGGCCGTCGGCCGCGCGCAACCGGAACGCCTCGTTGATGCGGCCGCGCCGCTGCTCGAGCATCGTGTCGAGGCAGGCGCGATATCGGTCGCGCTCGAAAGGATGCAGCACATCGAGCCAGCCAGCCGCCGGCCCCTCGAGCGAGCCGCGGCCGATGCCGAGTTGCGTCTCGACTTCGGGGGAGACGAAGACGCGATCGGCCGCGACGTCCCAGTCGTAGATGACGTCGCCGCTGCCGGTGAGCGCCAGCGCCTTGCGGCTCGAGTCCGACACCGTGCCACTGCCCAGGCCGCCGCCCGCGAACGCGTTCTGCATGATCGTGAAGCCGATCAGCATGACGATCAGCACCAAGCCGCCGATCAGCGCCGGCGAGACGAGGTCGTTGGTCAGCGTGCCGGTGACAGTGAAGCTCGCGCAGATGACCCAGGCGAGCAGCAGGAACCAAGTCGGGATCAGCATGACGGCGCGGTCGTAGCCGTGCGTCGACAGGTAGAGCACGAGCACGAAGCCGACGCCGGCGATGGTGGCGAGCGAGATGCGCGCGACGCCTGCCGCGACGGGCGCATCGAACATCGAGAACGCGATCAGCGCGACGAGGAAGATCAGCCAGGCCGCGGCGACGCGCGAGGCGCGCACGTGCCAGCGCGATAGATTGAGGTAGGCGAAGAGGAACACGAGCAAGGTGGCCGACAGCGTGGTCTCGGCGCCGGCGCGCCAGATCCGGTCGCTCGCGCCGGTGGTGCCGAAGAGCTTGTCCCAGAAGCCGAAGTCGATGCAGACGTAGGCGAGCACCGCCCAGGCCAAGGCCGCCGCGGCGGGGAAGATCACAGCGCCCTTCACCACGAAGACGATGGTGAGGAACAGCGCGAGCAGGCCGCTGATGCCGATGACGATGCCCTTGTAGAGCGTCAGGCTCGTCACCTTGTCCTTGTAGGCGTCGGGAATCCACAGGTTGAGCTGCGGCAGGTTCGGCGTGCGCAGCTCGGCCACGTAGGTGATGGTGGTGCCAGGATCGAGCGTCAGCCGGAACACGTCGGCATCTGTCGACTCGGCACGCTCGGGCGAGATGCCCTGGCTCGCCGTGATCGCCGAAATGCGGATCGCGCCGAGGTCCGGCCAGATCACGCCCGATCCGACGAGCCGGAAGTGCGGGGCGACGATCAGGCGTTCGAGCTGCTCGTCGGTGTCGTTGGTGAGCGCGAAGACGATCCAGTTCGGCCGCGTGCCGGGGTCCCTGGCGCGTACCTCGATGCGACGGACGATACCGTCGGATCCGGGCGCGGTCGAGACGAGCAGGCGATCGCCCTGCGAGGAATAGCTTTCGACGGCTTTGGTGAGATCGATCGCGGGCGTGCCGATCGGCACGCGGATCGCCTCGATCGCCCGCGCCGGACGCGCGCCGCAAAGGACCATCACGACCGTGGCGAGGAGGACGGCGAGGCCGGACAGCGACTTCACTTAGGTCTCGGGGCTCGAAGCACAAGGCGCGATGCGAACAGGAGAATTTTCGCGCGGCGACCGATGGCCGGCCGGCCCGGCGGGAAACGGTAGAGCTTGCCGACCGGGAGGGCAAGCAGTCGTGAGGCGATGATCACGACCTGTCCCGTCTCGGCAATCGCAGCGAGATCGGGTCCGTCTCCAGCAGCGCGAAGAGAAGATGGTCCTGCCAGATGCCGTTGATGCGCAGGTAGGCGCGCGCCAGGCCTTCCTCGCGGAAGTTCGTGCGCCGCAACAGGCGGATCGACGCCTCGTTTTGCGGCAGACAGGCGGCCTCGATCCGGTGCAGGCGCAAGGTGGCGAAGGCAAAGCCCGTGGCGGCGCGGACGGCCCTGGCCATCCAGCCCTGGCCGGCGAACGGCTGGCCCATCCAGTAGCCGAGCGTCGCCGCCTGTGCGACGCCGCGCTTGATCTGGCCGAAGGTCAGCCCGCCGAGCAACGCGTCATCGGAGTCGCGAAACAGCAGGAACGGGTAGGCGTCGTCGTTCTCGATCTCGGTCGCATGGCGCTTGATGCGGCGCCGAAACGAGGCCCGCATCAGGTCGTCGGGCGGCCAGGTCGGCTCCCACGGCGCGAGAAATCCGCGCGACAACTGGCGCAGCGCGGCCCATTGCTCGAAGTCGCGCATCTCGGGCGGACGCAGGTAGATGCCGTCGCCGCGAATGAACGTCGCGTTGTCGCTTGCCGAGCCGATGCGGAACAATGCCATCAGGTCGGCCCAGTCATCAGTTCGGCCGGGTCTGCAGGCGCGCCGCGACCCTGTCCGGCGCCAGCACCTTGCCGATGGGGCCGATCGAGGCGACGGTCGGCGCCGTGCGCAACGCGCGGGCCCCGGCGGCGCGGATCTCGTCGAGGCCGAGCCGCTCGACCTTGTCGATCATCTCCTCGCGCGTGAGCACCCGGTCGAAGGCGAGCAGCTGACGCGCGATCTGCTCGGAGCGGGACGTCGGTGACTCGAGCGCGGCGAGCAGCGACACCTTCATCTGCGCCTTGGCGCGGCGGATCTCGGCCTCGGTGAGATCTTGCGTCGCCTCGGCCATCGCGTCGATCGCGACCGGCATCAGTTCGGCGACATCGCCCGCGCTCGTGGCCGCGTAGAAGCCGAACAGGCCGGTGTCGGCGTAGGCCCAATGGAACGTGTAGATCGAGTAGGCGAGGCCACGCCGCTCGCGCACTTCCTGGAACAGCCGCGAGGACATGCCGCCGCCGACCGCGTTGGCGAAGATCTGCAGCGCGTAATGGTCGGGGTGATCGAACGCCAAGCCCTCGAAGCCGACGACGATATGCGCCTGCTCGAGCCGCCGCTTGAGCTTGTGCTCGCCGCCGACGTAGCGCGCCGAGACCGCGTTCTCCGGCTTGCGGCTCGGCTGGCCGACATTGGCGAAATGCGCGGCCGCCTCGTCGACGATGCGGGCGTGCTCGACGCATCCCGCCGCGCCGACGATCATGCCGCCGCCTTGGTAGTGGTGGGCGAGGTAGGCGCCGATCGCCTCGCGATCGAAGGCGGAGACACCCTCGGGCGTGCCGAGGATCGGTCGGCCGATCGGCTGATCGGGAAAGGCGGTGGCGTTGAACATGTCGAAGACGAGATCGTCGGGCGTATCCTCGACGGCGCCGATCTCCTGCAGAATGACGCTCTTCTCGCGCTCGAGTTCGGCCGTGTCGAAGGTCGACTCGGTGAGAATATCCGCGAGGATGTCGAGCGCGAGCCCGGTGTCGCCAGCGAGCATGTGCGCGTAATAGGCCGTCTGCTCGACGCCGGTCGCGGCATTGAGATCGCCGCCGGCCGCCTCGATCTCCTCGGCGATGGCGCGGGCCGAGCGGCGGCGCGTGCCCTTGAACGCCATGTGCTCGAGCAGATGCGACAGACCCTGCTCGTTCGCGGCCTCGTGGCGCGAGCCCGCGCCCACCCAGACGCCGAGCGCGGCGGTTTCGAGATAAGCCATCCGATCGGTGACGACGCGAAGGCCCGAGGGCAGGGTGGTGACCTCGACGCTCACGATGCGACCTCGAGCGCGCGGCCCTGATCGACGCGATCGCGGATGAAACGCTCGATCTCGCCCTGGTCGTTGGCGAGCACGGTGACGCGCTCCGTCTTGCCGAGCATGTCCGCCATGAAGGGCGGTAGCGGCGGACGCATGCCGATCGCCCGCTCGATCGCGTCGGGGAATTTCGCCGCATGCGCCGTGCCGAGCACGACCATCGGCGTCGCCGGATCGCGCGCGAGCGCGGTGCGTGCGACGCTGACGCCGACCGCGGTGTGCGGATCGACGAGCTCGCTGGCCTGATGCCAGCAGCGCGCGATCTCGGCCGAGGTCTGTGCCTCGTCGGCGCGGGCGGCATCGAATTCGGCGCGGAGAGCGGCGAGCGTCTCGGCGGGGAGCGCGAAGCCGCGCGACTGCGTCAGCATGTCCATCATGGCACGGATCCGCGCGCCATCGCGGCCGCTCAGCTCGAACAGCAAGCGCTCGAAGTTCGACGAGACCTGGATGTCCATCGACGGCGATTGCGTCTGGCTGACGCCCTGCATCTCGTAGCGGCCCGTCTCCAGCGCGCGGGCGAGGATGTCGTTCTCGTTCGTCGCGATCACGAGACGATCGATCGGCAGCCCCATCCGCTTGGCGATCCAGCCGGCGAGGATGTCGCCGAAATTTCCAGTCGGCACCGTGTAGGACACGCGCCGATGCGGCGCGCCGAGCGCCACCGCGCTCGTGAAGTAGTAGACCACCTGCGCGAGCACGCGCGCCCAGTTGATCGAGTTGACGCCGGAGAGGCCGTATTCGTCGCGGAAGGCGGCGTGGTTGAACAAGGCCTTCACGGCTGCCTGGCAATCGTCGAACGTGCCCTCGAGCGCGACGACGTGGATGTTGTCGCCCTCGACCGTCGTCATCTGGCGGCGCTGCACGGGGCTGACGCGCTCGTGCGGATAGAAGATGACCACATCGACGTTGGCGAGGCCGCGGAACGCCTCGATCGCCGCCGCGCCGGTGTCGCCGGACGTCGCGCCGACGATCGTCGCGTGCTGGCCACGCCGCGTGAGTGCCTGCTCCATCAGCCGCGCGAGCAACTGCATCGCGAGGTCCTTGAAGGCGAGCGTCGGGCCGTGAAAGAGCTCGAGGATGAAGAGGTTGTCGTCGATCTGCTGCAGCGGCGCCATCGCCGTGTGGCGGAAGCCGGCGTAGGCCGCCTCGATCATGCGGTCGAGGCCGGCCGCGTCGAGATCGTCGCCGACGTAGGGCAACAGCACCGCGCGGGCGACCTCGGCGTAGGTGCGGCCCGCGAAACCGCCGATCGTCTCGCGCGAAAACGTCGGATAGGTTTGCGGCAGGTAGAGGCCGCCGTCGCGCGCGAGACCGGCGAGCATCGCCTCGTTGAAGGAAAGGGGCGGGGCCTCACCCCGCGTCGAGATGTATCTCAAGATCCCGCCTGCTCGTTCATCGCGCGGTGGGTAGTACGGAAGTCCGCGCGAGCTTCCGCTCGGGTCGGGCCGGAGCCCGGGGTGGTGTCGGGCTCGCTCGTCACGCGCTTCCAGGCATAGCTTCCGAACACGCCGAAGAGGCCGAGCGCGAGCCCGAACCACGTCATCGCGTAGGAGAAATGATTGTTGGGGATCGCGAGCACCGTCGCGCCGCCGCGCGGCCAGCCGCCCGGGTTTGGTGTCGCGTCGGCATCGACCGTGAAGGGCGCGGCCGTGATCCCGTCGCGAGCCGCGATCTCGGCTGGGTCACGGGTGAAGAACTGTCCGGACCTGAGATCGTCGGCGGGGGTGAAGATGTTGCGTGATTCGGGTCCGCGCATCAGGCCCGTCACGCGCACGACACCCGTCGCGTCGCCGGCGGCACGGGCGGCGCGATCCTTCAATCGATCCGGCACCCAGCCGCGGTCGACGAGCACGGTGCCGGCGCCGTCGGATTGCGTCAGCGGCGTCATCACGAGGTAGCCGGGGCCGTCCTCGGAGGGACGGAAGACCAGCGCCTCCTTGCCGTTGTCGAACGTGCCCGTGAGCGTCACGTGCCGGTACTCATAGTCGCCAGATTGGAGGCCTGCCCATTCCGATGCGGGCGGGACCGGCTGCGCCGGCGCGGTCGTGCGCGCCTCGATGCGAGCGATGATGGCGTCCTTCCAGGCGAGGCGGTGGAGCTGCCAGACGCCGAGGCCGATGAGAAACGCACCCATCAGAAGCGTGCATAGCCCAGGCGCGATGAGCGGTCGCAACCGCGCGCTGGTGATCGGGCGTGTGGTTCCGCTCATGACTCGACCCGCCCTTGCTCGGCCTTGGTCGAGAACTGAAGCGCGACGAGGACGCCTTTCAGCGGGCGGATCAGCCAGATCGTCGCGAGCGTTCCGGCGGCCAGCAACAACGCGTAGACCCACCATGCGGGCGAGTAGACGATCTGCGCGTAGACGCCGACAAGCAGCGTGAGAAAGCCGCCGAGGAACGAGGCGAAGAACGACGGCCCGTCACCGGTATCGGCAAACGCGTAGTCTAGGCCGCAAGCGCTACAGCGCGGCGCCAGCGTCAGGAAGCCGGCGAACAGACGGCCTTTGCCGCAGCGTGGGCAGCGGCCGAGGAGCCCCGTCGGGATCGGCGACGGCGGCGTCGTTGATCGTGTGTCGCTCTCGGCCATGCACGCTACTTAAAAACGAAAGAGGGCGGCACCAAGCCGCCCTCCCGAAAATGTCACGTCTTGCGAGCGCCTTAAGGCTTCACCGCCTCGGTGACCGTGCCCCAAGAGCCCCACACGTAGATGCAGGCAAACAGGAACAGCCAGACGACGTCGACGAAGTGCCAGTACCAGGCCGCGAACTCGAACCCGAGATGCTGGCGCGGCGTAAACTGGCCGAGCAGCACCCGCGCCATGCAGACGATGAGGAAGATCGTCCCGATGAAGACATGGAAGCCGTGGAAGCCGGTCGGCATGAAGAAGTTCGAGCCCATCGCCGAGGCGAACGGGAATGGCGCGTGCATGTATTCGAAGATCTGCACCGAGGTGAACAACACGCCGAGCACGATGGTGAGGATGAGCCCCTTGGCGACCGCCGAACGGTCGGAATGCAGCAGGGCGTGGTGCGCCCAGGTGACGGTCGTCCCCGAGGTGAGCAGGATCAGCGTGTTGAACAGCGGGAAATGCCACGGATCGAGCGCCTCGATACCCTTCGGCGGCCAGACGCCGCCGATCGCCTGCGCCCGCGCGTACTCGTTGGCGGCATGCGGATAGAGCGCGATGTCGAAATAGGCCCAGAACCACGCGACGAAGAACATCACCTCGGAGGCGATGAAGAGGATCATGCCGTAGCGGTGGCTGATCTGCACGACGCGCGTATGGTCGCCGTGCTGGGCCTCCTTGACGACGTCGGTCCACCAGGCGGCCATCGTGTAGAGCACGCCGAGCATGCCCGCGCCGAAGACGTAGGGGCCGACCGGCGACAGCTGCTTCATCCAGGTGATGGCGCCGACCGCCATGACGAAGGCCGAGATCGCGCCGACAAGCGGCCACGGGCTGAGCGGGACGAGATGATAGTCGTGGTTCGGCTTGGCGTGACCCTCGGCCATGGACCCTTTTCCTTATTCCCCCGGACCGGCCTCGCGGCGCGGTTGCGGTATCGTTGTCACGTCCGCCCGGTGGCGGTAGCGCTGTTGCCGCCGGGCGGTCAAGTTGCGTTTTGCTCTCAAAGCCGGGGCTTGGCGGCCTCATCCTTCGCCGCGACGGACGCGGGCTTCTGCTCGTAGAACGTATAGGAGAGCACGACCTCGTCGACGCCCTTCATCGTCTCATCCTTCTCGAGCGCCGGATCGAGGAAGAAGACGACCGGCATCTCGAGCGTCTCGTGCGGCTTCAACGTCTGGTCGGAGAAGCAGAAGCACGAGATCTTATCGAAATAGGCGCCCATGCTCGGCGGCCCGATATTGTAGATCGCGCGGGCCGTGACCGTGCGGTCGCTCTTGTTCGTCACCTTGTAGAAAACGGTCGCGGTCTGGCCGGTGCGCAGATCGATCGCGTCGGTCTCCGGCTCGAAAGTCCATTGCAGGCCGCCGCCGACGTTGGAATCGAAGTGCACGTGCATGACGCGCTTGCCCTTGGAGGCCGCGCCGGCGAGGGCGACGCGGGGCGTGCCTTCGTAGCCGGTAAGCGAGCAGAACGCGCGGTACATCTGCGGCGAGACCGCGACGAGCCCGAGCATGCAGGCCACGACAGCGGTGGCGGCGACCGGCGCGATATGGCGGCGGGACAGGCGCATCAGAGCGGCCTGTTCACGACATTCGCCCCGATCTTGGCGATGGTCACGAAGTAGATCAGCCCTACGAAGACGCCGATGGCGACGCCGATCGCGATGTTGCGGAGCTTGCGGCTGCGCTTCTGCTCCGGCGTGAGGACGATGCCGCCCTCGGGCTCGTGGCGGCTCACGGCCATGCGACGAGCCCCCCGATCATCAGCGTGCGCTCGCCGATGATCTCGGCGAACAAGAGGAAGAGGTAGAGAATCGAGAAGCTGAACAGCGCGTAGGCGGCCTTGTCCGCGACCTTGCCGTCGCGGATGCGGTAGACGCGCCAGGCGAGGCCGACGAAGGCGAGACCGAGCGCGACCGACAGGGCGCCGTAGGCGGGCGTGGCGAAGCCCATGATCCAGGGCAGGACACCGACCGGCGCGAGCAGCAGCGAGTACAGCAGGATGTCGCGGCGCGTGCGATCGGGGCCGGCGACGTTCGGCAGCATCGGGATGCCGGCCTTGGCGTACTCGCCGGACTTGACGAGGGCGAGCGCCCAGAAGTGCGGCGGCGTCCACACGAAGATGAGCGCGAACAGTGCCGCGCTCGACCACGACAGATGACCGGTGACAGCCGCGTAGGCGACCATCGGGGGAAACGCGCCGGCCGCGCCGCCAATGACGATGTTCTGAGGGGTCAACCGCTTCAGCCACATCGAATAGACGACGATATAGAAGAAGATCGTGAAGGCGAGCAGTGCCGCGGAAAGCCAGTTGGCGACGACGCCGAGCGTGAACACCGACAGGGCGGACAGGGTGAGGCCGAACGCGAGCGCCTCCGACCTGGTGACGCGGCCCATCGGGATCGGGCGCTGGGCGGTGCGCCGCATGACCGCGTCGATGTCGGCGTCGTACCACATGTTGAGCGCGCCGGACGCGCCGGCCCCGACCGTGATCGCGATCAGCGCGGCGACGACAAGCGTGAAGTTGAGGCCGGGCGCCGCGATCAGCATGCCAGCGATCGCCGTGTAGACGACGAGCGACATGACGCGCGGCTTCAGCAGCGCGAGATAGTCGCCGGGGCTGGCTGTCGAGACCGGCGGTGACGTGGTGTCGCTAACAAAGCTCATCAGGGTCCTGGACGCGGTCTACGAGGTTGGCGCGAGCCGGCCGTCGCGCAAACGGCCAAGCTGCGGCGAGAAGCGAAAACGCCGGGCCTGAGCCCGGCGCTTCATGATCAGTGGCCGCCCGCCGCGGTGATCCGCGGCAAGGTCTCGAACTGGTGGTAGGGCGGCGGCGAGGACAAGGTCCACTCGAGCGTGGTCGCGCCCGGGCCCCAGGGATTGTCGCCCGCGAGCACCTTCTTCTGGAAGGCCTCGAAGATGATGTAGAGGAACAAGATCACGCCGGCGAACGACAGGTAGGCGCCGAGCGAGGACACCAGGTTCCACTGGGCATAGGCGTCGGGATAGTCGATGTAGCGGCGCGGCATGCCGGCGAGGCCCAGGAAGTGCTGCGGGAAGAAGGTGATGTTCACGCCGACGAACATCAGCCAGAAGTGCCACTTCCCGAGGGTCTCGTTGTACATGTAGCCCGACATCTTCGGGAACCAGTAGTAGAACCCGGCGAATAACGCGAACACCGCTCCGAGACTGAGCACGTAGTGGAAGTGCGCGACGACGTAATAGGTCTCGTGCAGGTACCGGTCGATACCGGCGTTGGCGAGCACGACGCCGGTGACGCCGCCGACGGTGAACAGGAAGATGAAGCCGGTCGCCCAAAGCATCGGCGTCTTGAACGAGATCGACCCGCCCCACATCGTGGCGATCCAGGAGAACACCTTCACGCCCGTCGGCACGGCGATGACCATCGTCGCGAAGACGAAGTAGCGCTGCGTCGTCAGCGACAGGCCGACCGTGTACATGTGATGCGCCCACACGACGAAGCCGACGACACCGATCGCCACCATCGCGTAGGCCATCCCGAGATAGCCGAAGATCGGCTTGCGCGAGAAGGTCGAGATGATGTGGCTGACGATGCCGAAGCCCGGCAGGATCAGGATGTAGACCTCGGGGTGACCGAAGAACCAGAACAGATGCTGGAACAGGATCGGGTCGCCGCCCTTGGCGGGGTCGAAGAATGTCGTGCCGAAGTTACGATCCGTCAGCAGCATGGTGATCGCGCCAGCGAGCACCGGGAGCGACAGCACGAGCAGGAACGCGGTGACGAGAACCGACCAGGCGAACAGCGGCATCTTGTGCAGCGTCATGCCAGGCGCGCGCATGTTGAAGATCGTCGTGATGAAGTTGATCGCGCCGAGGATCGACGAGGCGCCGGCGAGATGCAGCGACAGGATCACGAAGTCCATCGCCGGACCGGGCGAACCGGTGTTCGACGAGAACGGCGGGTACATGACCCAGCCACCGCCGAAGCCCTTGAAGCCCGGCGAGCCTTCCATGAAGGCGGAGGTGCACAGCAGCAGGAAGGAGGCCGGCAGCAGCCAGAACGAAATGTTGTTCATCCGCGGGAAGGCCATGTCCGGCGCGCCGATCATGATCGGGACAAACCAGTTGCCGAAGCCGCCAATCAGCGCCGGCATCACCATGAAGAAGATCATGATCAGGCCGTGCGAGGTGATGATGACGTTGTAGAGGTTCTTCGCGCCCTCGATGGCGTTGTTGGCCGGCACGCCCTGCAGCTGGGCGAGGTGGTTCATCACCTGGATGCCGGGGCTCTGCAGCTCGGCGCGCATCAGGATGGAGAAGAAGCCGCCGATCACGCCAGCCGTGATCGCGAAGATCAAATAGAGCGTGCCGATGTCCTTGTGGTTCGTCGAATACATGTAGCGACGCCACCCGTGCGGGATGCCGTGGTCACTGTGGCCGGCGACTGCTGTGTCCATTTCGATTGTCCTGAACGCGATCGTTTGAGTAGGCCGCGGCGAGCGGGCTCGCCTGCTCGAATCAGTCGTTGCCGGCGAGGCGGGTGCGGGTCTGGGCCGCCGCGAAGGTCGGCGTCGTCCTCGACGGCGCGTTGACCGCGAAGTTCTTCTTCGCGTCGTCGAGCCACGTCTTGTAGTCCTCGTCGCTGACGACGCGGAACGCGATCGGCATGTAGGCGTGGTTCTGCCCGCAGATCTTCGAGCATTGGCCGTAATAGGTCCCGATCTTCTCGGCCTTGAACCAGCTCTCGTTCATGCGGCCCGGCACCGCGTCGATACGCACGCCGAACGATGGGACCACGAAGCCGTGGATCACGTCGGACGAGGTCACGAGCAAGTGGATCGTCTTGTTGACCGGCACGACGACATCATTGTCGACCGCGAGTTGGCGCAATTGCCCAGGCTTCAGGTCCTCGTCCTTGACGAGATAGGAGTCGAACGAAAAGCCGCCGTTCTGGTCCTTCGGATACTCGTAGCTCCAGAACCACTGATGGCCGGTCACCTTCATCGTCATGTCGGACTTCGGCACGACGAGTTCGTCGGTCAGAAGCTTCATCGACGGGATGGCGATGACGAAGAGGATCAGGACAGGGATGATGGTCCAGGCGATCTCGAGGACGGTGTGATGCGTCGTCTTCGAGGGCACGGGATTCGCCGTCTCGTTGAAGCGAAAGACGATGTAGCCGAGCAGACCGGCGACGAAGAGCGAGATGACGACGATGAGGGGCAGCAGCAGGTCGTTGTGGAACCAGTGCATGTAATGGGCGATCGGCGTGACCGCCTCCTCCATGCCGATCTGGCCGGGGGTCGCATAACCATCCGCGAAAGCCCGGCCCGCGCCCAACACGCCAGCGCCCAGAGAGAGAGACGCGACGACCGAAGAGACGGCCCTGCCTAGACGCATCATGTTCCACCTTGTTGGGTCGGCTCTTTTGCCGCCGACTCGCTCAAATCGCCGGGCGCATTCACGCGCCGTAAGCATGCGGTCCCCGTCGCCATGGAGCCCAGCTTTAACGGTTCCAAACCACAATCCCGGAGCAAGCGCAATATTCGACGCCCGCGATTGCCGAGGCGGGTTCACGCGGCATAAAAGCGCTGCATAGGATCGTCGCCGTCTCGCTTTCGCCTCAGCGCTCGGTTTTGAGCTGCGCCGGGGATTTATGCGGCGGCACCGCCAGCGGGGACCATCGATGCTTCGACCAAAAGCGCGCCTCGCGCCTCTCGTACTTGCCACGATCGCCGGGCTTGCGATGCCCGCGGGGCCGGCGGTCGCGCAAGGCGTCACGAAGTCGAAGCACGGCGACTGGCAGGTGCGATGCGAGACACCTCCTGGTGCCGCCAGGCAGCAATGCGCGCTGGTCCAGAGCATCGCCGCGGAGGACCGGCCGAACATCGGTCTCATCGTGATCGTCCTGAAGACGGCGGACGGCAAGAATCGTCTCCTTCGCGTGATCGCGCCGCTTGGCGTGCTGCTCCCCTCCGGGCTCGGCCTCAAGATCGACGACGTCGACATCGGCCACGCCGGCTTCGTGCGGTGCCAGCCGTCGGGCTGCATCGCCGAGGTCGTGATGGAGGACAAGCTGATCGAACAGCTCGAGAAGGGCAAGACGGCCGTGTTCATCATTTTCCAGACGCCGGAGGAGGGCATCGGCATTCCGCTGACGCTCGACGGCTTCAAGCCGGCCTTCGCCGAGCTGCCCTGAGGCACGCTGGTCGATACGCGCCACGGAGTAGCTTGTGCGTTTTTGGCCAAAATCGTCCGCTACAGCTACCTGCGGCCGGGTGGCCGTCTCGGGTAGCCGCGGCCTTGCCGAGGCGGTGTTGGGGGAGTGGTGATGCAGTTTCGATCCCGAATCGTTCGGACGAGGGCGTTCGCCACGCTCGTGTGCGTGACGGCCACGGCCGCTTGCCTCGGCTCGACGCTCGTCGCGCATGCCGAGGACGACGTGGACGTGCTGAACCCCACCTGGAGCGACAAGATCGGCAAGAGCATTTCCAACGGGATGGCGAGCACGACCAAGGCGATCGGCCTGGGCGGCAAGCCGATCGCGCCGCCGCCGTCAGAGGCGCCGTCGGGCTGCCCGACCATCGCGATCCTCGACGGCACGCAGTCGCAGCGCGTGATGGCGCCCGGCGGCACCGACAACCAATCGGTGCGCTACCAATACTCGCTGTTCAACGTCGGCCGCGAATGCTCGATCAGCGGCAACCGCATCGCGATGAAGATCGGCGCCGGTGGCCGCGTGCTGCTCGGCCCGGCCGGCGCCGCGGGCCGTTTCGACATCCCGATTCGCGTCGTCGTCTACAGCGAGCGCGCGCAGAAGCCAATCGAGAGCAAGCTCTACCGTGTGGCCGCCTCTGTGGCGTCGGGCCAGGACGGGGCGCCGTTCCAGTTCGTCTCCGACAGTCTCGTCGTGCCGCTCGGTGCTGGTCAGACGGGTGCCGACTACTCGATCAAGGTCGGCTTTGATTCCAAGGGCACCGCGGCAGAAGCCAAGCCCGGCAAGGCTCACCGCGGCAAGCACAAGCCGGTCGAGAGCGCCGCCAGCCAGTAGGTCGAGACGACGTCCCTCTCCCGCGAAACTGGAGCGGAAAAGAGCAACGCTCAGTGCGCGAGGCGCTTCACGTCGCCGATGCTGGCCTCGATCAGCCTGTCGGCGAGCCCGTCCTGCTTGGTCTCGTGGCGCAGGATCGTCTCGGCCGCCATCGCCGCGGCATCGGCCGCAGCGGCGCGCACCTGGGCCAGCGCCTGGGTCTCGGCGTTGGCGATCTTTGATTCGGCTTGCGAGGTTCGTCGCTTGACGAAGTCGGAGAGGCGCTCCTCGGCCTCCTTCGCCAGCATCTCAGCCTCGGCATGCGCTTGCTCGACGATGCCTTCGGCTTCCTTCTCGGCGGCGGCGCGCTTGCGCTCGAACGAAGCGAGGATGTCGGCCGCCTCCTTGCGAAGGCGCTGGGCCTCGGCGAGCTCGTCCTTGATCTTCCGAGCGCGGCCGTCGAGCGCGGCGTTCATCTTCTTGTGCGCGCCGACATAGAAAAGGACGCCGCAGAAAACGACGAAGCCGAGGGCGACGAAGAATTCGGGATTGAACATGTGGGTCGCTCCGCCCGCTAAAGCTCGGTCGCCGCGACCGCCGCGGTCACCACCTCGGGATCGGCGGGCTTGCCGGTGAGATGCTCGACGATCGCGCCCGTCGCCTCGCGGGCGATCGCGCCCACATTGGCCATCGCCCCGGCCTTCATGTCGTTGATCTGCGCCTCGGCTTGCGCGAGCTTGGTGTTGAGTTCCGCCTCCAGCGTGTGACGCTTGCCGTCGGCATCGGCCTTGATCTTCGCGCGCGTCTCGGCGGCGAGCTCCTGCGCCTTGGCTTTCGCCTCCGCGAGCGTCTTGTCATAAGCCGCGCCGGCCTCTTTCGCCTCCTGCTGCATCGCCGAAGCCTTGTCGAGATCGGCATCGATGCGCTGACGGCGCATCGCCAGCACGCCGGCGACGCGCGGAAGACCGACGCGGTCCATCAGCACGTAGAGCAGGGCGAAGGCGATCGCGAACCACAGGATCTGCGAGGGAAAGGTTCGAGCGTCGAACGGCGGGAACATCTCCTTGTGCGGAGGCGCCTGCTGGCTCGTCTCGTTGGTCTGGTTGGCTGGCGGCGCGGCCATCTCTCACCTGTATGCGGCGGAGAGACCCGGATTGGTACCAGGGTCTCGCCGCGGTCGTGTGACGAAAGCTGAGCGCCGACTAGACGGCGAACAGCAGCAGGAAGGAGATCAGCAGCGCGAAGATGCCGAGCGCCTCGGTCACGGCGAAGCCGAAGATCAGGCGGCCGAACTGGCCTTCGACGGCCGACGGGTTGCGTAGGGCGCCATTCAGGAAGTGACCGAACAGCGTGCCGACACCGATCGCCGCCGCGCCGGTGCCGATCGCCGCGAGGCCGGCACCGATGTACTTGGCTGCTGCAGGATCCATTTAGATAACTCCTTGGGGGTGACGCTCGCGGCTTTGGTCGAGTGCTTGCGTTTGGTGGGAAGAAGAAGAGACGCGGGCCGGTCAGTGAACCGGATGAAGCGCGTCGTTGAGATACATGCAGGTCAGCATCGTGAAGACGTAGGCCTGCAGGAAGGCGACGAGCAGCTCGAGCGCGAACATCGCCACCGTCATGATGAACGGCAGCGGCGAGATCACCGCCCAGAAGCCGGCGCCGAGCAGCATGATCACGAAGCCGCCGAACACCTGCAGGGTGATGTGGCCCGCGAGCATGTTGGCGAAGAGACGCACGGAATGGCTGATCGGACGCGACAGAAACGAGATGACCTCGATGCCGACGACGAGCGGCATGATGTAGATCGGCACGCCGGCCGGCACGAACAGCTTGAAGAAGGTGGCGCCGTTGCGCTTGATGCCGATGATCACGACGAGGAAGAACACGCCGAGCGCCAGCACCGAGGTGACGATCACCTGCGCCGTGACCGAGAACGTGTAGGGAATCAGGCTGATCACGTTGGCGAACAGCGTGAACATGAAGATCGTGAAGACGAGCGGCAGGAAGTGCATGCCCGACTTGCCCGTCGTCTGGCGCAGCATGTCGGCGTTGAACTCGTAGGCCATCTCGGCCACGGCCTGCATGCGGCCTGGCACCATCGCCTCCTTGCTGACGGCAAGGATCATCAGGAGCGCGATGCACCCGACGACGATGAACATGTAAAGGGCCGAGTTGGTGAACGAGAGATCGTGGCCGAAAAGATGGATCGGCACGATCCTGTGCACGCTGAATTGCTCGGTTGGATCGAGGGCTGATCCGCCGCCGGCTGCCACTTAACTACTCTCCATGCTCGCTGCGGCGCCTTGATGCATCAAGTCGCTCCGAAAAATCAACCGCTGCCGCGCGACCTTTCGGTGTCGTCTCGCGAATGATGTTCCAAAACCCGCCCGCCGTGCCGAGCAGGCCGAGAAGGATGATGAACAACGGCTTGGTGTGAAACAGCCGATCGAGCCCGTAGCCGATCGCCGCGCCGACGACGATTCCGGCGATCAGCTCCGAGACGACGCGAAACGCCATCGACATGCCGCGCCCGAACCCGCTGTCGCCCTCCTTGGCCGCCGCGCGCTCCACAACGGCCTCGTCCGCGGCTCGCCGCGCCGCCATCTCGCTCGACAGCTTGTCGAGCCGCGCGCGCATGGCGTCGTCATCGTGATTTGGGTCAGCCAAAAGGGTCTCCGGCGCGGGCGGGGCCGTCGCGCGGGCGACCTATACGGGGGTTGCCCGAAAAAAGCGAGACGTGCCCGACGCGACAATTACCCGGGAGGAAGCGCCTCGCCCAGGGTCGTCAGATATGCCGTCAGGGTCGCGTCGAGACGCTCATGCAAGAGGGTCTGGAAGGGCGTCAGATCATCGGCGAGCGAGGCGCGCTCCAGGGCGTCGAGATAGATCTTGCGGTCCTCGGGACGCAACGACAATGGCGGATAACCGGCGCGCAAGAGCATGAGGTTCATCAGCAGGCGTGCCGCGCGGCCGTTGCCGTCGCCGAACAAATGGATCGCGGTCAGCTTGAAATGGGCCTCGAACGCAGCCGTGGCTTCATCGGGCGCGGCGCGAAGCCATGCGCCGAACTCGTCCATCAAATCGGGAATCTTGGCGGGGTTCGGGAAGATCACGAACGAGCCCGCGATCCGGCGCGGCAGCCGGCTGTAGATACCGGCGATTTCCGGCTGGCTGCGCAGGACGATCCGGCGGTGCAGCTCGCGGACCGTCGCATCGTCGATCGGCGTCGCGGTCGCCGCCAGCTCACGCATCCAGCGCACGGCCTCGTAATGATCGACCGCCTCGAGATGATCGCGCAGGGATTTGCCGCCCACGGTGATGCCGTGCTCGATGACCTCGGCCGTCTCGCGCAGGGTGAGGGTGTTCCCCTCGATCGCATTCGACGTATAGGTCAGCTCGACGTCGTAATGCTTCTGCAGCCGCGCGAGTGCCGGCCGCGACAGGGGCCGCAGCCGGTCGAGCTGGGCTTTCTTGTGTTTGGTCGTCTCGATCAGAGCGGCGAGCATCGGAGAACGCTAGCACGCCCTCGCCATGGCGTCTGCGGCGGCAGGAAAGGTTTGTTTGCCTCCTAACCGTTCAGTCGCTCACACCGCCTCCAGCAAGACCTCCGCCGCCGCCAGGTCGACCGACACGAGCTGGCTCACGCCGCGCTCGGCCATCGTGACGCCGAACAGCCGGTCCATCCGCGCCATGGTGATCGGGTTGTGGGTGATCGCGATGAAGCGGGTGTCGGTCTTCTTGCGCATCTCGTCGATCAGGTCGCAGAAGCGCTCGACGTTGGCATCATCGAGCGGCGCGTCGACCTCGTCGAGCACGCAGATGGGCGAGGGGTTCGTCAGGAACACCGCGAAGATCAGGCTCATCGCGGTCAGCGCCTGCTCGCCGCCCGACAGCAGCGTCATCACCTGCGGCCGCTTGCCCGGAGGCCGCGCCAGGATCTCGAGCCCTGCCTCGAGCGGGTCGTCCGATTCGACGAGCTGAAGCTCCGCCGTGCCGCCGCCAAACAGCGTGGTGAACAGCGTCTTGAAGTGCCCGTTGACGATGTCGAAGGCGCCGAGCAGCCGCTCGCGCCCCTCCTTGTTGAGGCTTCCGATCGCCTGACGCAGCCGGCGGATCGCCTCGGTGAGATCGGTCTTCTCCTTGTCGAGTCCTTCGCGTTGACCCTCGATGGAGGCCAGCTCCTCGTCGGCGCGCAGGTTCACCGCGCCGAGCCGGTCGCGATCGCCCTTCAGCTGCTCGAGCCGCGCCGCGACGAGCGCCGCCGATGGGCGCGTCTCGCCGGCCTTCACGCCAGCCAGCGTTGGCAGGGCCTCGGGCGCGCATTCGAGCTCGCCCGCCACGGCGCGGACCACGGCCTCGAGCCGCTGCCCCGCCGCCTCGCCGCGCGCCTCGGCTCGCGCCTTCGCCTCGCGAGCCGCCGCCATCGCATCGAGCGCCGCCCTCGCGCCGCGATCGGCCTCGGCCAGCGCCGTTTCGGCCGCGACGCGTGCATCGCTGGCGCCGCGCAGCGCCGCCTCCGCCGCCTCGACCTTGCCCAGGATCTCGCGCCGAGCCAGGACGAAATGGTCCGGCGCGTCCGCGAGCGCTTCGCGCTCGGTGCTGGCGGCGGCGAGGCGCGTGTCGATGTCGGCGCCATGCGCCTCCGCCTGCGTGCGCCGCCCGGCCCACGAGCCCTGCTCGTCGGCGATCGCGGCAAGGCGGCGCTCGCGCGTCTCGCGCTCGCGGGCGATCGCCTGAAGCGAGGCGCGGGTCTCGGTCTCCGTCGCCCGGTGCTCGGCCGCCTCGCGCCGCGCTGCCTCCATCGCGCTTGCCAGATCATCGGCGGGGGGCAGGGCCGCCAGCGCGGCCTCCGCCTCGGCCTTGCGCGCCGCCGCCTCGCCATGCGCGGCCTCGGCGTTGGCCGCGACGGCGTCGAGCGACGCCCGCCGCGCCGCCGTCTCGGCATGCCGCCGCTCCAGGGCCGTCTGCGCCTCGCGCGCGGCATCGTGCGCGCGGCGCGCCTCGCGCTGCGCGGTCCGTGCCGTCGCCTCGCCTTCCGTCGCCGCGCGCAGCTCGGCCTGCGTCGCGTCGGCCGCGCCCTTCAGCAGGGCAAGCGCCTCGGCCGACTGGCCCAACTCCGTGCGCAGGTCGGCGAGGCGGTTTCGCTCGGCCAGGCGACGCGCGGCGGGGGTCGGCGCCTCGGCGGCCTGGGTGAACCCGTCCCAGCGCCAGATGTCGCCCTCGCGCGAGACGAGCCGCTGACCCGGCCGCAGGGCCGTGCGCAGGGCGAGACCATCGGCGCGGGCGACGAGGCCGATCTGCGCGAGGCGCCGCCGCAGGCCTGGCCCGCCGTCGACATGATTCGACAGCGGCTCGACGCCTGGCGGCAGCGCAGGGTCGCCCTCGGCCGCGAGCGCCGCCCAGTGAGCCGGCGCGAGCGGATCGGAGGACGCCTCGAGATCGTCGCCGAGCGCCGCGCCGAGCGCCGCCTCGTAGCCCTTCGCGACCCGCACGAGATCGGTGATCGGTGGATATCTTTCACCCGCCGCGGCTTCCAGCAGCTTGGCGAGCGTGCGGACCTCGGTCTCCAGCCGCTGCGCCTTGCGATCGGCATCGGCGAGCGGGCCGCGCCGCGCCTGCTCGGCCTCGCGCGCGACGGCAAGCGCGCGCTCCGCTTCGCGGGCCTCCGCATCGGTGGCCTCGACCAAGGCGCCGGCTTCCCGCGCCTTTGCCGCGGCCAGCTCGAGCTCCTCGCCGAGAACGCCCGTGGCCCGCAGTGCCGCCTGCCCTGCCTTGGCCTGGCTCAGCTCGCGCTCGAAGCGCGCCACGCGCGAGCTTTCCTCGCGCAGTCGATCGGTCAGCGCGCGCCGCCGCGCGTCCACCTCGGCGAGCCCGGCCTGCGCCGTGGCGAGCGCCACCTCGGCCGCGCCGCGACGCGCCTCCGCCGCCGTCAGCCGCTCGCGCAAGGCCTCATCATCGGCAGCCGGGTCGGCTCCGGCGCGAAGCTCATTTGCCTCCAGGTCGAGCTTCGCGAGCATCGCCGCCGCATCCTCGATCGCTGAAGCATCGCGCGAGAGATCGGCGGTCATCTCCTTGATTCGTCGCTCGATTTCGGCAAGACGGCCCTTCGCGCGGCGCTCCTCGCCGTCGAGCGTTTCGCGGGCGACGGTGACGCGATGCAGCGCCGTGCCGGCCTCGACCTCGGCATCGCGCAGGTCGGGCAGCGCGTGCGCGGCGACCGCCTGATGGCGCGCCGCCTCGCCTTGCGCGCGGGTGCATTCGATCACCGCCGCCGTCGCCGCCGCGAGCGTGGCGCGGGCCTCTTCGACCTCCCGCGAGGCCTCCTCGTGGTCGATCAGCATGGCGAGCGCCTGGGTGCGGCGGATCTCGGCCTGCACCTCGCGGTAGCGCTGCGCCTGCCGGGCCTGGCGACGCAGCCCATCGCCCTGAGCGGCGATCTGCGTGATCACGTCGTCGATGCGGGCGAGGTTGTCCTCGGCGCCCTTCAGCCGCAGCTCGGCCTCGTGGCGGCGCGTGTGCAGGCCGGCGACGCCCGCCGCCTCCTCGAGAATGCGGCGGCGCGCCTGCGGCTTGGCGCTGATGATCTCGGAGATCTGCCCCTGCCGCACCAGGGCGGGGGAGCGGGCGCCGGTGGAGGCGTCGGCGAACAGGATCTGCACGTCGCGGGCGCGCACTTCGCGGCCGTTGACGCGGTAGGTCGAGCCCTGCTCGCGCTCGATGCGGCGGGTGATCTCGAGCACGTCGGCATCGTTGAAGGCGGCCGGCGCGGTCCGCGCGGAATTGTCGAGGACGAGGCCGACCTCGGCCATGTTGCGCGCTGGCCGATCGCCGCCGCCGGCGAAGATCACGTCGTCCATGCCCGACGCGCGCATGCTCTTGTAGGAGCTTTCGCCCATCACCCAGCGCAGCGCCTCGACGAGGTTCGACTTGCCGCACCCGTTCGGCCCGACGATTCCCGTCAGCCCCGGCTCGATCTGGAAATCGGTCGCCTCGACGAAGCTCTTGAAGCCGACGAGGCGGAGTTTGGTGAGGTGCATGGGCCGGCCGGGCGAGTCTGTCGGACCTCCAGAGTGCGGCACGGGCGGCGGTTGGCAAGCGGCGCGAGGTGGTGGTGTGTTGATAAGCTCCGGTATGCTCGGCGAGCGACGGCCACAGGAGAGGTGTTAATACCTATGCCGGCGGCGACAGCAAGCGGTCCTGCGGGTGGCCGGTGGAAGCGCGATGGGTCGAAGCGAGGGCGGCTCAATGTCAGCGATGGGCGCCTTCCGCGCGGCTTTGTCGCCGCACGCCGACGACCGGAGGCGATGGTGTCACCCCGCGGCGCCACGTGGCTTCGTACAGGACAGCGTGGGATGACACGCGGTCCCTTCCGAGCCGCCGTCGGCGATCTTCTGGCATCTCGCAGTCGCCGCTCGTCCACTGATACGTCAACCGCCGGCTCTTGCTTCGCAAGCCGAGCGAATTCAATATGAACGCCGCCATGCGTTTTGCTGATCTTGCCGGTTCGCTCAAAGATCCATGCCTGGGCGGCGTGGAAGCCGGCGAGATACGCCGTCCGCCCCGCTGCGTCGGGCAGCCCCACGCCAAACATGACCTCGGCTTGCGCCAATAGCTCCTTCGCTTTTTGCAGGTAGCGCTCGGACTCCGGCGTCACAGATCGAGGCCGTCTTTGCGGATCTCGTGCATCAAGGGCGTACGCTCGCTGTATGCACCCGCATTGTAGGGCATCGCATGAATATGCTCGCCATGATCGTAAAGGATGTCGGTCGAGAGGTCCGCCAGACGGTCGAGCTCCCGCCAGCGATCCGGCATGTCCCTCAAGAACACGGCGACATCGTAATCAGAGTCCGGCCGTGCATCGCCGCGCGCGCGAGAGCCAAACAGCACGGCGCGCTCGAGGCGATCGCCGTAGAGTTCGTCGAGCGCCACGCGAAAGCGCGTCAGGATTGAAGCTGCCGCCGGCCCAGTCATAGGTTCAGCCTAGCACATTTCGGTGCCGTTCGAAGTCCCGACCCCGACGTCAGAACCGCGGGTAGCAGATCGGCCGCGCCGGATCGGGGTCGCGCACGTAGCCGCGCGGGCAGGGCGGGGGCAGGCGGATAGGAGCGACGACACGCGGCTCGACGAGGACCGGGCCGCGCACCACGCGGCGGCCGGGCACGCAGGTGCCGAAGCGGTCGAGGTGCAGGCCGGGCCCGCAGATGCCGCCGACAAGGACAATGTGTGGCTGCGCGCTCGGCTCGTTCACCGAAGTCCGGGCCGCGAGCGGCGCAGCGATGGCGCCGGTGCCGGCGATCGTCAGCAGGGCGGCGGCGGTCAGGCTCTTCAGCATCGTGGTCCCCTCGAATTCGCTCTCTTTACGTGCGCGGGTTCAACGCCCAGCTTTGGCCGGTCCCTACGCTGGTGGGCGGTGACGGGCTCGAACCGCCGACCCTCTCGGTGTAAACGAGATGCTCTACCAACTGAGCTAACCGCCCGCGCTGGCCCGCTTTAACGGCTCCCGGAGGAAAAAAGAAGACCGCTTGGGTCGAGCCTCGAGAGGCTCCCGCGATTTGCTCGCGTATTTATTGTCAGGATACGATCTTGGTGCGGGCGGGCCTGGCGACGAAAGCCCATGAGCCATTGCCTATCTAGATTGTTTTCTCGTAGAGCCGAATGTGGCTCATACTGCCGTCACGTGTTGGTAAGCTCGGAAT
This sequence comes from uncultured Lichenihabitans sp., assembly GCA_965214415.1. Classification (GTDB taxonomy): domain Bacteria; phylum Pseudomonadota; class Alphaproteobacteria; order Rhizobiales; family Beijerinckiaceae; genus RH-AL1. Next base: position 1,768,504 of record CBDCBQ010000003.1, on the reverse strand, counting down.
GCGCCGCGCAGTCAGCCAACACGCTTGCGGTTTTAATGGTCGATCGGCTATAGACTTACTACATATTCGAGTAGTGGCATCTGTTTACGCTAGGGAACTTGGTACGATGGTGCACTACCCGCGTATCCGAGTGGCATTTAGGTATTTGGGCACAAACTTTTCCCCGCAATATTTCTCGTTGGTTTTTCCGTTCCTTTCGGATTTGACCGAGGTCACGTCGGAAAGAGAGGCCGAGCTCGTTATATTCAGCGTGTACCACGACATCCCAGGCCTGGGGCCGAGCCAAGAGGATATTGCCGCAGGCCGGTTTCAGGTAATGCCTGTGATCACGCGGTTGCCTGGTAAGATCTATCTGTTTTACAGCGGCGAGAACGTCCTGCCGAACATGGAATTGTGCGATTATGCCATTACCCACGCCTATTACGACCATCCCAACCATCTCAGGCTGCCTTACTGGGTCGTTGCGCTCCGGTGCTATGGTCTGACCGGCTTCAATCTCGCGAAAACAAAGAACATCACTATTCCTCCGCTGGGGGATCGCCGCGTCTGCAACTTCCTCTACTCTCATCAGGTTTCGTTCCGAGAGAAGTATGCAACGGAGCTGATGCAGTTTTGCGAGGTGGTCGCCCCAGGGGTCAGCTTGAGAAACACATCCGAAACAGTTCCGCCGGGAGTTCGCGCCAAAGTCGACTTTTTGGCTGGCTTCAACTTTACGATCGCGTTCGAGAACTCGAAAGATGACGGATATACGACCGAGAAATTGCTCGAGCCGCTGATGGCGGGAAGTATTCCTATCTACTGGGGCAACGATCGGGTCGGCGAAGATTTCGACGCAAGGTGTTTCATCAATGTCGAGGACTTCTCGAGCGTGGCGGATTTGGCAGCCTATCTCAGGGTCCTGCTGTCGGACGAAAGCGCGTACAAGCAAATTGCTGGAGCGCCGCGATTTCCCAATGACGAGCCGCCAGAAGTCGCCAAGCTGGAATATTCGCAACGGTTTGTCGGTGAGATTTTGGACAGGATCGCGCTGATCCGCTGAAAGCCATCGCGCACGTCGGACATCGATCCGCCTCGCGCGCCTTTCGCAAAAAAAGACGCCGCGCGGGAAGCGCGGCGGCTTGATCTTGCGTCGGGTGTCGGCCTCAGTGCGCGATCGCGCCCGTGGCGTCTTCCTCGCCCGGCAGCGGCGCCGAGGTCTTCACCGGGCGCACTTCTTCCTCCCACACGATGGGAGCCGGCACGCGAACCAGGGCATGCTTGAGCACCTCGTCCATGCGGGCGACGGGCACGATCTCAAGCGCGTTCTTCACGTTCTCGGGCAGCTCGGCCAGATCCTTGGCGTTCTCCTCGGGGATCAGCACCTTCTTCATGCCGCCACGCAGCGCGGCGAGCAGCTTCTCCTTGAGGCCGCCGATCGGCAACACGCGGCCGCGCAGCGTCACCTCGCCGGTCATGGCGATGTCGCGGCGCACCGGGATGCCCGTCATCGTCGAGACGATCGATGTCGCCATCGCGATACCGGCCGACGGACCGTCCTTCGGCGTCGCGCCTTCCGGCACGTGCACGTGGATGTCGCGGCGGTCGAACAGCGGCGGCTCGATGCCGAAATCGACCGCGCGGGACCGCACATATGATGCGGCCGCTGAGATCGACTCCTTCATCACGTCCTTCAAGTTGCCGGTCACCGTCATGCGGCCCTTGCCGGGCATCATCACGGCCTCGATCGTCAGCAGCTCGCCGCCGACCTCGGTCCAGGCGAGACCCGTCACCGCGCCGATCTGGTCTTCCTCTTCCGCCATGCCATAGCGGAACTTGAAGACGCCGAGATAATCGGCGACGTTGGCCTCGGTGACCAGGATCGTCTTGGTCTTGCCGAGCAGGATGTCCTTCACCGCCTTGCGAGCGAGGTTAGACAGCTCCCGCTCGAGGTTACGGACACCGGCCTCACGCGTGTAGCGGCGGATCAAGGCGATCAGCCCCGAATCGTCGATCGACCACTCGGACGCCTCCAGCCCGTGCTTCTTGATCGTCGCCGGGATCAGGTGGCGCTTGGCGATCTCGAGCTTCTCGTCCTCGGTGTATCCGGCGATCCGGATGATCTCCATGCGGTCCATCAGCGGGGGCGAGATGTTCAGCGTGTTCGCCGTGGTGACGAACATCACGCTCGAGAGGTCGTAGTCGACCTCCAGGTAGTGATCGGCGAAATCCTTGTTCTGCTCGGGGTCGAGCACCTCGAGCAGGGCGGACGACGGATCGCCACGGAAGTCCTGGCCCATCTTGTCGATCTCATCGAGCAGGAAGAGCGGATTCGACGTCTTGGCCTTGCGCATCGACTGGATGATCTTGCCGGGCATCGAGCCGATGTAGGTGCGACGGTGACCGCGGATCTCGGCCTCGTCGCGGACGCCGCCCAGCGACATGCGCACGAACTCGCGGCCGGTCGCCTTGGCGATCGACTTGCCGAGCGACGTCTTACCCACGCCCGGAGGTCCGACGAGACAGAGGATCGGGCCGTTGAGCTTGTTCGCGCGCGACTGCACGGCGAGATACTCGACGATGCGCTCCTTCACCTTGTCGAGGCCGAAATGCTCGGTGTTGAGCAGCTCCTCGGCGATGTTGAGGTCCTTCTTGACCTTGGAGCGCTTGTTCCACGGGATCGACAAAATCCAGTCGAGGTAGTTGCGCACCACCGTCGCCTCGGCCGACATCGGCGACATCTGCCGCAGCTTCTTCAGTTCGGCGGTGGCCTTGTCGCGCGCCTCCTTCGAGAGACGCGTCGTCTTGATGCGCTCCTCGATCTCGCCGAGGTCGTCCTTGCCGTCCTCGTCGCCGAGTTCCTTCTGGATCGCCTTCATCTGCTCGTTGAGGTAGTACTCGCGCTGCGTCTTCTCCATCTGGCGCTTGACGCGCGTGCGGATGCGCTTCTCGACCTGCAGGACCGAGATCTCGCTCTCCATCAGGCCGAGGCACTTCTCCAGGCGCTTGGCGATGGAGGTCATCTCGAGAACGGCCTGCTTGTCGGCGATCTTCACCGCGAGGTGCGAGGCGACCGTGTCGGCGAGCTTCGAGTAATCCTCGATCTGCGTGACCGCGGAGACGACCTCGGGCGAGATCTTCTTGTTGAGCTTTACATAGCCCTCGAACTCGGCGACGACCGAGCGCGCCATCGCCTCGACCTCGGTCTCGTCGACATCGTCGTCGGCGATCGTCTCGGCATCGGCCTCGTAGAATTCGTCGGTGTTGGTGTAGCCGTGCACTTTCGCGCGCGCCTGACCTTCGACCAGCACCTTGACGGTACCGTCGGGCAGCTTGAGCAGCTGGAGCACGGAGGCGAGCGTGCCGGTCTGGTAGATCGCGTCGATGGCCGGGTCGTCGTCGGTCGAGTTCATCTGCGTGGCGAGCATGATGAGCTTGTCGGCCTTCATCACCTCCTCGAGCGCGCGGATCGACTTCTCGCGGCCAACAAACAGCGGCACGATCATGTGCGGGAAGACGACGATGTCGCGCAGCGGAAGGACGGGGAAGTTCTCGACGACGCCGGGAGGTGAGGGCTCACGCTTTGGGCTGGGCATCTTGTTGTCCTATCTCTCCGGCTGGCCCTTCGCATGGAAGCGGCGCGTGCCGGGAACTGGTTCAGCTTCGTCGTGGCAGATGGCGATGGCGAGACGGCCTTTCAACGGCGATCATGAATGCGCCCGGTAGCCATGACCATGCCGACCTTTGGGGGGCGCGCGAGACCCCTGATGTCACTGTGCACAGCGCGCGCGCGGACGCGCGGCTCGTCGTGCGAAACGCGATCGTGGTGGCTGGCCAAAGCCGAGATCCTCAGGTCCCGGTATTCGACTTCTCGCGCTCCGAGTAGATGTAGAGCGGGCGCGACTTGCCCTCGATCACCTCGGGGCCGATCACCACCTGCTCGACCGAATCGAGGCCCGGCAGGTCGAACATCGTGTCGAGCAGCACGCTCTCGAGGATCGAGCGCAGGCCACGCGCGCCGGTCTTGCGCTCGATGGCGCGCTTGGCGACGACGTTGAGCGCCTCGTCCTGGAAGGTCAGCGAGGTGTTCTCCATCTCGAACAGGCGCTGGTATTGCTTCACGAGCGCGTTCTTCGGCTCGGTCAGGATTTTCTTCAGCGCCGATTCGTCGAGGTCCTCGAGCGTCGCGATCACCGGCAGGCGGCCGACGAACTCGGGGATCAGGCCGAACTTGAGCAAGTCGTCCGGCTCGACCTTCCGCAGCACTTCGCCCATGCGCCGATCGTCCGGTGACGACACGGTTGCCCCGAAGCCGATCGAGGAGCTCTTGCCGCGCGTCGAGATGATCTTCTCGAGGCCGGAGAAGGCGCCGCCGCAGATGAACAGGATGTTGGTCGTATCGACCTGCAGGAACTCCTGCTGGGGATGCTTGCGGCCGCCCTGCGGAGGAACGCTGGCGACCGTGCCTTCCATGATCTTCAGCAGGGCCTGCTGCACGCCCTCGCCCGACACGTCGCGGGTGATCGATGGATTGTCGGACTTGCGCGAGATCTTGTCGATCTCGTCGATGTAGACGATGCCGCGCTGCGCCCGCTCGACGTTATAGTCCGACGCCTGCAGCAGCTTCAGGATGATGTTCTCGACGTCCTCGCCGACGTAGCCGGCTTCCGTGAGCGTGGTCGCGTCCGCCATCGTGAACGGCACGTCGAGGATGCGCGCCAAGGTCTGCGCGAGCAGCGTCTTGCCGGAGCCGGTCGGCCCGATCAGCAGGATGTTCGACTTCGCCAGCTCGACGTCGTTGTGCTTCGTCGCGTGGTTGAGGCGCTTGTAGTGATTGTGGACGGCGACCGACAGGACCCGCTTGGCTTGGAACTGGCCGATCACGTAGTCGTCGAGAACCTTGCAGATCTCCTTCGGCGTCGGGATGCCGTCGCGGCTCTTCACCAGCGCGGATTTGTTCTCCTCGCGGATGATGTCCATGCACAACTCGACGCATTCGTCGCAGATGAACACGGTCGGCCCGGCGATGAGCTTGCGCACCTCGTGCTGGCTCTTGCCGCAGAACGAGCAGTAGAGGGTGTTCTTCGAGTCGTTGCCGCCGACCTTGGTCATGGCTCATCTCCGGCCCGCCGACGCGTGCACGCCGTCCGGGCATTATGATCTGAAGGATCCGGCCGACGCAACGCGCCGGACCCGTGGCGTCGGGGGTGCTGCACGCAATCCACCGCTGCCGCCTTAGTCTTGCTCCGGGGAGCCGAGCACCCGCGCCCGGCGGGCCGGCACTCGCGGTCGGGAAACGCCGCGAACGCTCCCCTCGAACAGATTGACGCGCACACGAAGGATTGTCGCGTCAAATCACTTAAGCCGACCTTAAGCGCCAGAAAAGGCGAGCGCAATCCGCGCGCGCCGACCGTCCCCGGCACCAGTTCAGGCGGCCTTGATTTCCGGCTTGTCGTCGGGCCGCACCGAGATCACGTTGTCGACAAGGCCGAAATCCTTGGCCTCCGACGAGGTCATGAAATGGTCGCGGTCGAGCGTCCGCTCGATCGTGTCGTAGTCCTGCCCCGTGTGCTTGACGTAGATCTCGTTGAGCCGGCGCTTGACCTTCATGATGTCCTCGGCGTGGCGCAGGATGTCGGACGCCTGGCCCTGAAATCCGCCGGACGGCTGATGCACCATGACGCGGGCGTTCGGCAGGCAAAAGCGCATGCCGGGCGCGCCAGCGCAGAGCAGCAGCGAGCCCATCGAAGCAGCCTGGCCGGTGCAGAGCGTGGTGATCTTCGGCCGGATGAACTGCATCGTGTCGTAGATCGCCAGACCCGCCGTGACGACGCCGCCCGGCGAGTTGATGTACATGTTGATGTCCTTCTTGGGGTTCTCGGCCTCCAGGAAGAGCAGCTGGGCGATGATCACCGAGGCCATGTTGTCCTCGACCGGCCCGGTCAGGAAGATGATGTGCTCGCGCAAAAGCCGCGAGTAGATATCGAACCCGCGTTCGCCGCGCGTCGTGTTCTCGATCACCTGCGGGATCAGGTAGCTGTTGTAGGTCTCGATCGGATCGCGATCACGCATGGGCTCGTCCCGCCTGAATCACTCCGGGTGGGCGACCCGGGCACTGAGGGAAGATAGGATGCCGGGAGCGCCGGTGCAAAGGGGCGCCGACTGCTTTGACGACATCGAGGTGTCCTCATGCGGTGGACACACGCCACGGCTGGATAAAGAGCCGCGATGGACGCAAAAAAATGAAGTCCGGATCGGCACGCGAGAGCTTCGCGGCAAGCTCACCCGGTACCTGCGGCTGGCGCGCGAGGGCACCACGGTCCTTGTGACGTCGCGCAACGAAGTGGTTGCCGAGATCACCCCTCCCGAGCCCGAGGCTTGCTACCCCGCGAGCCAGGAGCGTTGAGGGGACAGATTTGGATGGCCGAAGACTTCGACACGTGGCCGGACGATGTCTTGGCGAGCTTCGAGTCGGGCGATTTTTGAAGCTGCTTCTTGACACCCACATACTGCCATTCGCAGCTACCCGATCAACTTGTTCGAGCCCGCTCGACCGGCGTAAGCCCGCATGCAAGGCGAGCGCCCGCATGTCCCTGCATCAGCACCAGATTTTCCCAGCGCCTCCGCGGAGACGTCGACGACCTCGACACCTCTGAACTCACCCCGGCGTCCCCAGCATCACCGGGCGCTCCTCGCCTTCGTCCGGGGCGACCAGCTCCTCCTTCGAGACCTTGCGCTCGGTGACCTGCGCCTTCGAGAGGATGTGGTCGATCACCTTGTCCTCGAAGAGCGGTGCCTGCACCTGGGCCATCGCCTGCGGGTTCGAGCGGAAGAACTCCCAAATCTCCTTCTCGTCGCCCGGATACTCGCGCATGCGCTCCATCAGCGCGGCCGACAGCTCCTCCTGCGTGACCTTGACGCCGGCCTCCTCGCCGATCTCCGCCAGCACGAGGCCGAGCCGCACGCGGCGCTCGGCGATCTTGTGGTAGTCGGCGCGTAGCTCGTCCTCGCTCTTGTTGGCGTCCTCCGGGCTCTTGCCCTTCTCGCCTTCGGCCTGGACCTGGCGCCAGATCGTCTCGAACTCCTGCTCGACGAGCCCTTGCGGCAGATCGAACGCGTAGCGCGAATCGAGCGTGTCGAGCAGCTTGCGCTTCCATTTGGCGCGCGACGCCTGGCCGAACTCGCGCTCGATGTTGCCGCGCACCATCTCCTTCATCTTGCCGAGATCTTCCATGCCGAAGGTCTTGGCGAACTCGTCGTCGATCGGCATCTCGTTGGGCGCCGCCACGGCCTTCAGGCTGACGCCGAAGCGCGCCTCCTTGCCGGCGAGCACGAGCCCCCCGTAATTTTCCGGGAAGGTCACGGCGATCGAGCGCTGATCGCCGACGCCCATGCCGACGACCTGGTCCTCGAAGCCTGGGATGAACGAGTTCGAGCCGAGCACGAGGTCGACGTTCTCGCCGGTGCCGCCATCGAACGTCTCGTCGCCGACCTTGCCGACGAAATCCATCGTGACCTTGTCACCGGGGGCCGCGACCGCGCCGTCGCCCTTGGGCTCGAAGGTCCGATTCTGGTTGGCGAGCATGGTGATGAAGCGATCGACCTCCTCCTCCGGCACGTCGGCCACGAGCTTCTCGATCGCGAGATCGTCGAGCGTCCCCAGCTCGACCTTCGGCAGGATTTCCAATGCCACCTTGAAGGTGAGGTCGCCCTTCGATTCGAGCGCGCGCTCGAGCACGTTCTGGTCGCCTTCGATGTCGAACTTCGGCTCGCCGGCGAGGCGCAGCTTGTTGTCGTCGATCATCTTGGTGCGGGCCTCGCCCACCGCCGCCTGGACGACGTCGGCCATGATCGAGCGGCCGTAGAGCTTGCGCAGATGCGCCACCGGCACCTTGCCGGGGCGGAACCCCTTGATCTGCGCCTTGGCCTGCATCTCGTTGAGCTGCGATGTCATGCGGCTGGAGAGATCCTGCGCCGCCAGCACGATCTCGAATTCGCGCTTGAGCCCGTCGGCGTGGGTTTGGGTAACTTGCATCGGAGAGGCGGCCTGGTGTTGGGCGGGGCGAGCCCCGGGACGAGCGAGCATGGCGCGGGAGCGATGGTGCGGGCGGAGGGACTCGAACCCCCACGATTTTCACCACTGGTACCTAAAACCAGCGCGTCTACCAGTTCCGCCACGCCCGCGCGCGCGGCGACCGCCGGCACGTCTCGCTGTCCTCACCACTAGGATTGCGCTCTATAGCGCCGAGGTCGGGGGTGCGCAGCAAAAAAGTGCGCCCGCCCGTTCGCGCATTCGAGGGGTGCTGGGTGGAGTCTTTTCGCGAGAGTCCGATGAACTTCAGTCGCCGGGGCTTCTGCGGCGGGTCGATGAGCGGCTTGGCCGCGACAATCATCCCGCTGTCGGCACGGGCAGCGCCGGCGCCTGCCGATGGTGTCACGGTGCTCGAGGCAAAACCGGGATCGGCGCGGCTGCGCGGCGATCCGACCGCCGTCTGGAGCTACGGCGGCGAGGCGGCGGCCCCCGTGCTGCGCGTCAGGAAGGGCGAGGAGGTCGGGGTCCGCCTCGTCAACACGCTCGACCAGCCGACGTCGATCTGCTGGCACGGCGTGCGGATCGCCAACGCGATGGACGGCGTTGCTGGCCTGACCCAGCCGCCGGTCGCGCCCGGCGCCAGCTTCGATATCCGCTTCACGCCGCCCGACGCCGGGCTCTTTTGGTTTCACCCGCACGTGTTTCCGCACAGCGCCGAGCAGATCGGCCGCGGCCTTTACGGCGTGCTGATCGTCGACGAGCCGGACCCGCCGAAGGTGGATCAAGACCTTCTCGTCGTCCTCGACGACTGGTCGCTCGACGCCAAGGGCCAGATCGATGGCGACTTCCTCGATCCCGCGCAAGCGCGCGGCGCCGGCCGGATCGGCGCGCTGGTCACGGTCGACGCCAAGGCCGCGCCCTTGGCTATCGAGGTGCGGCCTGGCGCGCGGCTTCGGCTGCGAGTTCTGAATGCCTGTTCCGCGCGGATCGCGCTCGTCGGGTTCGTGGGCGCGCAGCCGACGATCATCGCCCTCGATGGCCAACCCAGCGAGATCTTCCGCCCCGCCCGCGACATCGTGCCGGTCGGCCCCGGCTCGCGCTTCGAGGTGATGCTCGACATTCCCAGCCAGGAAGGGCAGGCGACGGTCGTGCTGCGCGGCGAGACGGACCAGCCGCTCGTCACGCTCGGCGTCAAGGGCGCGCCGCTGCCGGCGCATCCGCCGGTCGTCAAGCTGCCCGACAACCCGCTGCTGCCGACCCGCATCCCTCTCGAGAAATCGCTGAAGCGCGAGCTTGTCATCGCCAAAGCAGGGGCGTCATCGCCGAGCAAGGGCGCGGCGCCATGGACCTGGAGCCTTGCCGGCGTCGCGTCGGATGGCTTTTCCGGCAAGCCGCTGTTCACGGTGAAGCGCGGCGGCGCGGTGACGCTCGCCTTCGTCAACAAGACGGCTGTCGTGCAGCAGATGCACGTGCACGGCCACGTCTGGCGCTTGCTGCACGATCTCGACGATGGTTGGGACCCCTACTGGCGCGACTCGGTCCTGCTCGCGCCCGGCAAGACGAAGCATGTGGCTTTCATCGCCGACAATCCCGGGAAATGGGTCATCGAGTCGCTCGTGCTCGATCGTCAGGTGACGGGCCTCGCGGGGTGGTTCGAGGTGCGGTGACGCCTTATTGCTGCGCCGAGGCGAGCCCGGCGAAGTGTTGCAGCTTGCTCTGCAACAAAAGCACGGCCGTCGAAAGCGCGAGCCCAGTCGCGACAATGGAGACGATAAAGCCCTTGCCGGGCAGGTGATCGACCTTGGTCTCGAGCTTGGCGACACGTACGCGAGTGTCGGCGAGGTCCCGTCCGATGTCGTGGAGCGTCACGCGAACGTCGGACATGTCAGCGGCAAGATGGGAGACGTCGCACTCGAGCTTGGCGGCGCGACTGTCCATGCCTTCGGCAAACCTCGTCCATATGGTCCTCGCTCAATTCGGCGCGGGCGCGGGCGGCGTCGCGGGCACCGCGGCCGTGGGCGTTCCACCGCCCGGCCGGAAGCGGCGCAGGAACAGGCTCGCCACCATCGCGTGAGCGACGTGCTCGGCCATGCATTGCGTGCCGAGCTCGCTCAGATGGTAATTGTCGTTGGTCATCAGGTGGACCTTGGCGCGGGTCTGGGTGATGAATTTCATCGCGTCGTAGCGCTTGATGTAGAGGATGTTCTCCTCCTTGGCGATCCGGTCGAGGGCGCGCTTGATGGCGAAGTAGCTTTCGTCGCGCGCGAAGCGTGACGTGTACTGCAGGCCGACCAGCACCACGTCGACGTCGTTCTGCTTGAGCCAGTCGACGGTGGACTTGACGATGTCGGTGAACTGTTCCGGCTCGACGCGGGCCAGCGCGTCGTTGGTGCCGAGCTGCCACAGCACGAGGTCGGGCTTGGTGAGCGCGACCTCGCTGCGGATGCGGTCGGCCGAGGTCTGCGCGACCTCGCCGCCGGTGCCGCGGTTGATGATGTCGACATCGACGCCCTTCAAGGCGGTCTTCAGCAGATCCTCGATCTGCACCGGGTAGCTCTTGACGCCGTAGGCGCTGCCCAGCGTCTCCATCGCCGCCGAGCCGACCGCCAGGATCGACAGCGTGCGGTGCTCGGCGAGCGCCTTGGTCAGGTTCGGCAGCGGCGCCGTCGAGGCGATGTCGGACGCCGGCGCCTCGCAGGGCGGGCTGAGCTGCGGCGGCGTGGACGCGGTCGTGGCGGGCGCGGTCGTGGCGGGCGCGGAGGGAATGGGTGATGGAGCACTCGGCACGCGGACCGGGGGAGCCGCGGCGGTCGATGGCATCTGCGGCTGGACCGGCGTCTGCGCCCAGACGGCGCTCGTCAGGAGGGGGAAGGCGACGACGAGACAGCGGCCGGAGACGGCAAAGCGGAGGCCGGCACCTGCTCGGCCTTGGAACGGGAGCGCCATTCGAGAACCCATGCGGTCGAAGCCATGATGGACACGCCGACGACGAACAATATCACATCGATCATCAGGGTGCCGCCATACATAAAGCGGACGATCTGGCCGCACAGGCTCAACAGCGAGCCGGCGCAGAAGACGTGGAGCCCGTTGCGGCCCAGCATCGACAGGAATCGCGTCACCGGCGGCGCGAAGGCGTCGACATAGTAGAAGATGCCGCCGCCGAGCGCGATGAGGGCGAGGACGCTGAGGAGGCGATCGGGCGACATGAAGGTCTTGTCGAAGACCTTGAAGGGCAGATCGAGGCTCGGCAGCGTGATCCAGTCCCAGAACCGGGTCGTCGCGATGATGAACCCGACGGTGACGATCGGGATGGCGATCGCCCGAAACACCCGGATGTGGCGTCGCGCCAGCGCGCCGATGTCGGTCCGCTTGCCGGCGAGCAGGAAGCCTAGGACGTAGATCAGCTGCCAGGCGAACGGCGAAAGGAACCAGGTGCCTTCGACCGGCCAGGACGACAGGTTCCAGCCGAGCGCCAGCGTCAGCACGTAGAGCCCGACCGACAGCGGCAGCACGACCGACGGAAGCGCACGGTAGGTAAGCGCGATCAGCGGCGCGACCAGCATCAGGATCACGTAGAGCGGCAGGATGTTGAAATAGCCGAGCTGATAGGACAGCAGCACGAGGCCGATGTGCGCCTCGACCGGCTGATGGAAGATCGCGCCGACGTTGTGCCAATCGAGCAGGAACGGCGCATCGAGCCAGACCGAGGCGGCGGCGAGTATGAAGATCGCGATTTCCGTGATGAAGGTTTGCGCCACATAGATCGTGAAGGCGCGGCCCCACAGCTTGTAGACGATCGCCGAGTTCGACATCGGCCGCTTCGGGTTCTCGATCGACAGCCGCATCGCCCAGCCGGCGAGGAAGACGAACAGCTCGGCCGAGTCCGACAGCGTCAGGTTGCGGTACTGGAAACGCTCGAAGAAATTGCCCGGGATGTGGTTCACGAAGATCGAGATCAGCGCGTAGCCGCGCCAGAAGTCGATCGCGTTGGAAGGGCGCATGGGCGCTCCGGGTCACGGGAGGTCAGCGTTGACCACGATATTGCGGCGGTTTCGCGGATCGCGCCGCTGCGCCTTTGCAATCAACGACTTGGGTGGAACGATCCTACTCGACGCGCGGAGACTCAGGCCTGGAGCAGATCCTTCAGGACGCCGGGCAGGAGGTCCGGCAGATCCTCCGAGATGAGGCCGGGGCCGAACCGCCGCGCCGCCTCCGCGTGCATCCAGACCGCCGCCGCGGCAGCCTCGAAACCCGGCATCGCCTGCGCCAGGAGGCCGGCGATCATCCCGCCGAGCACATCGCCGGCGCCGGCGGTGGCGAGCCACGGCGCCTCGCTCGCGGCAATGGCGGCGCGCTCGTCGGGTGCAGCCACCACCGTGTCCGGGCCTTTCAGCACGACGATGGCGCCGCTGGCCTTGGCGGCATCCCGCGCCCGTTTCGGTTTTGCCCCGGACATGTCGACCGCTCGGCCGAACAGCCTGGCGAACTCGCCATCGTGTGGCGTCAGCACGACCGTCATGTCGGCGCGCGTGATCGCGGCGAACAGCGCGTCAGGCGTCTCGGCGAAGCTCGTCAGCGCGTCGGCGTCGAGGACGATCGCGCGCGGCGGCCCATCGTCCTCCGGCGCCGGCGCCGCGAGCGCGGCAAGCACGAGCGCGCGCGTGCCATCGCCGACGCCGAGACCGGGGCCGAGGACCACCGCGTTCTTGCGGCGGTCGGCGAGGATGTCGCGCAGGCCCGCCGCGTCGTCGGCGACCTTGGTCATGATCGCGGTCAGCGCCATCGCGTGGATCGGCAGCGCGTCCGTCGGCGTCGCCACCGTGACGAGCCCGGCTCCGGCGCGTAGCGCTCCGCGCGCGCAGAGCCGCGCGGCACCCGTCTGGGCGATCGGCCCCGACATCACCAGCGCGTGGCCGCGCCCGTATTTGTGGCCGTCGAGCCGCGGGACGGGCAGGGCGGCCATCCACAGCGCCGGCGCGTTCAGCCGTGTCGTCGGCGCGATCTCGTCCAGCACAGTGGCCGCGATGCCGATGTCGGCAAGCGCCAGCGTCCCGCATTTGATGCGGCCCGGCAGGAGAATGTGCCCCGGTTTCAGACGGAAGAAGGTGATCGTGTTGCTTGCCTCCACGGCGATCCCGCGCACCGCGCCGGTCGCGCCGTCGACGCCCGACGGCATGTCGATGGCGAGTACCGGCGTGCAAGTCGACCTCGACCAGGAATTTAGCCGTTCGATCGCCGCGCGCGCCGCGCCGTCGATGTCGCGGGAAAGGCCGGCGCCGAACAGCGCATCGATGACGAGATCGCAGTCGTCGGGCGCGTCCGCGAGCAAGCCGACCGAGCCTGTCCAACGGGCCGCCGACGCGGCGGCGTCGCCCTTCAAGGCTTCGGGCGTCATCGCCGCGACGTCGACGGCGAACCCCTCGTCGGCGAGCAGGCGCGCGGCGACGTAGCCATCGCCACCGTTGTTGCCGGGCCCGCACAGGATCAGCACGCGACCGCGCCCGTCGCCGCGCACCAGCCGCGCCGCCGTCCGTGCCACGGCCTCGCCGGCACGCTCCATCAACGCGATGCTTGGCATCGTCCTGGCCGCGAGCGCGTCGGCGCGAGCCATCTCGGCGGGGTCGAGTAGCTCGATCGGAAAGCCGGCCCGCGACGGTGAACGGTCGCCGCTCACCTCACCTCTTCCCCGGCAGTCGCAGGAGGCAGGCGGAAGGCAACCGGTCGGCGCTCGTGTTGACAAGGATTTTGGCGATGGCTACCCAAGCTTGCGTCCTCAGAGCAGTGCGTCCCCGCGCGTCCCATGACCCTTCGGCAAGCGAAATTCGGCATCGGCCAAGTCGTCAAGCATAGGAAATATGCTTTCCGCGGCATTATCTATGACGTCGACCCGGAATTCGCGAACACGGAAGAATGGTGGGAGTCGATCCCCGAAGAGGTGCGGCCGCGCAAGGATCAGCCATTCTACCACCTCTACGCCGAGAACGCGGACACCGAGTACATCGCTTACGTGTCCGAGCAGAACCTGCTCGCCGACACGTCGGGCGATCCGGTCCGCCACCCGCAGGTCGACGAGTTGTTCGTCCGCGCACAGGACGGAATCTATCAGATCAAGACGGCCCGCTTGAACTGAGCGGGCCGTTTCCGCGTCAGGCGCGCGCCGGCTGACGCTACTTGCCAGCGCCCGGGATCGCCGCGCCGCCGGCGCCGCCCGAGGCCTTCTGCGCCTCGAGACGCTTGCGCTCCTCCTCGGCCTGCTTCTGAAGGCCGGCTTGCAACTGCTCCTGCTGCTTCTTCAAGACCTCGGGATCGATCGCCGGCCCGTCGAAGGACTTGCCGAACCCCTCGAGCGGCACATCGAAGACCACCTCGGCGTTGCCCTGGTTGCGCACGCTGACGTCGAGCACCTTGCCGCGCTTCATCGTGTCGATGGTCGCCGACTTGACCTTTGCCTCGGCGAAGCAGCCGTTCGGGAAGCAAATCTCATAGGCGCCATCGGTCGGGGTGCCGCCGTCGGTCGCGAAGCGGAACCCGGGGCGCAGCATCAGGCCGATCGGCATCAGCATGCGGACGATCTTGGTATCGTCACCCTTCACGTCGTAGACGGCGAGCGCGAGCACGGGCGGCTTGCCGACCTCGGCCGAGAAGTCGCGGGTCGTGTAACAGACCTCCTTGCCGGCGGCCTGGTCCTTTCCGCAAACCTTGGTCCAGTCCTTCTGGGTGGCGACGAGCTGCAGCTTGTTGCTCTGCCCAGTCGCCGCTGGCGCGGCGGGTGCGTCCGGGCTGAGCGCTTCGGCGGCGGGTGGCGGGGCCGCCGGCTTCTTCTTGGCGTAGGCCGGCGCGGCGGCGAGACAGGTGCCTATCAGGGCGAGTGCGAGACCGCGCTTGGAGATCAGCGGCATCTATGATCCTTTCGTTCGGGCGCTTGTCCCGGTCGTTTGCTGGAAGCGGCAAGCGGTGGCGCATGCTCGCGCCAAAGGATGCCAAGCTGGCGTTAAACCCGCCCGGCGTCGAACCCGCGCTGCTCTTCCCTCCTCTTTGAGGCGACAAAGGGGCGCCGCGCCGCCTTCTATCGCTCCAGGCCGCGTGGCGGCAAGCGGCGCCCTATGCCTTTGCCCGCGACGCGCCTCGGGACCCCTGGTCTTGTGTGTCGGGGATCGAGGCTTTAGTCGGGGGACCTTGCCGGGGCGGCGGGGCGCCGCACCTAAAGAGGCACGGGTCGCGCGGATCGCGAGCGTCTGGAAAGGTGGCCGAGTGGTTTAAGGCAGCGGTCTTGAAAACCGCCGTGGGCGCAAGTCCACCGTGGGTTCGAATCCCACCCTTTCCGCCATCGTCTATCCAGTGCCTTCGACGAGATCGGCAAGTTTCCCGCAGCCTTTGCTTCTCTGTCGGCTGCCAATAAGTCCGGTTACATCAATGGTCTTGATGAACAGATGCTAGACCCGGCATCGGCGACCTGTCCGATCCAGCAACAGTCGGCTTGTCGATCTCCGCGCAAGACGTGACCCAGTCCACGAGCCGTTGGCTGGCAATCAGCGCGAGTACCGCGATCAAAGCACCTGCGATAAGATCGACAAGATAGTGGCTGCCTTGAATCGGTGTCGCGGCCACCATCATGAGATTCAAGCCCAGCCCTCCCCACCGAACATAAGGGACGGACCAAAACACCCACGCGAACAAGACCGCGCAAACCGTGTGGTAGGACGGGAAGGTGATGAGCCCGATGACCGCGATGCCGCCTGAACCGACGGTCTCGTTCCGCAGCCAGACGATGGATGATGTCATGTTGTCGGCGGTTATGAAATCGGAATGGAGAAGGCCAGCATGCGCGGCGTCTGCCTGCACGTATGCGCCGAGTGAAGGCACGAACACCGCGATGGCGGCACAGGCTGTCAAAGCCAGCGTTTGCGCGAAGACGTAGACGTAGACGCGCTGAGCTGAACGCATGACGCGCCGCGGATCACCCCGTCCCGGTGCCATTCGGGACGGGGATCGATACGTTGAAAACCATTACCGGCAACAGCTTGAGCCTTGCCGTCGATCGTCTGCTAGTTTTTGCTTGCCGGACCGCCCGAGTTGCCGCCCGTCGCCGTGCCGGCGCCGCGGTCGCCGGTCGCGGACGGCATTGCTCCGCCGGCGGAGCCATCCGTGGGTGCCGGTGCTCCACTGGTCGACACGGGATTGTTCGGTGTCGGGTTCGCCGAGTTGGGCGTGGTCGGAGCGTTTGTTTGCGCGAGCGCGAAGCCCGGCATCGCGATCAGTCCCACGATCGCCAGCACTGTTGTCGACTTGGATATTTTCATTGTTGTCGTCCTCCCGGTCTTCGCGTCGGCCAGACAAGGCGTTGAGCGAGACCGAAGCAGGAAGCGCTGTGGCACGGGTAGGTTGCATGATCCGCGTACTCGACGGGGACTGGCCAGCCGTACACCCGCACGTAAGCCGGTGCCGAGCGGATTGATCGGGCGATCATCGCGCCTTCGTCGATGGGCGCGTAGCCATCGCCGTACGGCTTCCGGAGACGCCAACTATCCCGCGCGTTCGCGGCCGATGCTCGAATAGCTGAATCCGGCGTCTCGCACGTCCTCGGGCGGGTAGATGTTGCGCAGATCGATCAGGATCGGCGACTTCAGCAGGCTCTTGACCCGGGCGAGGTCAAGCGCGCGGAACTCGTCCCATTCGGTCAGGATCGCCACCGCGTCGGCGCCCTCGACGCAGGCGTACGCGCTGTCGGCGAAGGTCATGCCCGGCAGCAGGGGGGCGGCTTGCGCCATGCTCTCGGGGTCGTAGCCGCGCACCGTGGCGCCGGCGTCCTGCAGCGCGGCGACGATGGCGAGCGCTGGCGCGTCGCGCATGTCGTCGGTGTTCGGCTTGAAGGCGAGGCCGAGCACGGCGATCGTCTTGCCGCGCACGCTGCCGCCGCAGGCCGCGATGATCTTGCGGCCCATCGCGCGCTTACGCTGGTCATTGACCTGCACGACCGTCTCGACGATGCGCAACGGCGCTTCGTGGTCCTGGCCGGTCTTGACGAGCGCCAGCGTGTCCTTGGGAAAGCACGAGCCGCCGTAGCCGGGGCCCGCGTGCAGGAATTTCGGGCCGATCCGCTTGTCGAGGCCGATGCCGCGGGCGACATCCTGCACGTCCGCCCCGGTCTTCTCGCAGAGGTCGGCGATCTCGTTGATGAACGTGATCTTGACGGCGAGGAAGGCGTTGGAGGCGTATTTGATGAGTTCCGACGTGCGCCGCGAGACGAACACGAGCGGCAGACTGTTCAGGGTCAGCGGCCGGTAGATCGCCGCCATCACCGCCTTGGCGCGCTCGCTGTCGCAGCCGATGACGATGCGGTCCGGCCGCTTGAAGTCGCCGATGGCGGCGCCCTCGCGCAGGAATTCGGGGTTCGAGACGACGTCGAGCTCGAGGTCGGACCGCGTGTCGCGGCAGATGCGCTCGACCTCGTCGCCGGTGCCGACAGGCACGGTCGACTTGGTGACGATGACGAGCGGCCCCTTCGCGGCACGCGCGACCTCGGCGGTGGCGGCGTAAACGTAGGAGAGGTCGGCATGCCCGTCGCCGCGCCGCGACGGCGTGCCGACGGCGATGAACACCGCCTCGACGTCGCCGATCGACGCGGCGAGATCGGTCGAGAAGGCAAGGCGACCGTCGCGCACGTTGCGCTCGACGAGCTCCTTCAGACCGGGCTCGAAGATCGGCATCACGCCATCGCGCAACGCGGCGATCTTCTTGTTGTCGCTGTCGACGCAGACGACGTGGTGGCCGAAATCGGAGAAGCAGGCTCCCGAGACGAGGCCGACATACCCGGAACCGATCATGGCGATGCGCAAGTAATGGTCCTTCCTGTTGAAGCCCGAGAGCGACCATCGCGCATGACGATCGACGCGGGCGGCTAGCCCTCGTTGTCCCGCAGCAGCTGGTCGAAGTAGGCGATCGTGCGGACCAGCCCCTCCTTTAGGGCGATGGTCGGCTCCCAGCCGAGCTTTTCACGCGCGAGCGTGATGTCGGGCTTGCGCTGGCGCGGGTCGTCCTGCGGCAGGGGCTCGTGCACGATGACCGATTTCGAGCCTGTCAGATCGAGCACGGTCTCGGCGAGCTGACGCATGGTGAACTCGCCCGGATTGCCCATGTTGACGGGGCCGAAGAAGTCGTCGGGAGTGTCCATCATCGCGCGGAAGCCGCGGATGAGGTCGTCGCAATAGCAAAACGAGCGCGTCTGCAGGCCGTCGCCATAGAGCGTGATCGGACGCCCCTGCAGGGCCTGCACGATGAAGTTCGAGACGACGCGCCCGTCCCTAGGGTTCAT
Organism: uncultured Lichenihabitans sp.; assembly: GCA_965214415.1. Classification (GTDB taxonomy): domain Bacteria; phylum Pseudomonadota; class Alphaproteobacteria; order Rhizobiales; family Beijerinckiaceae; genus RH-AL1. Next base: position 1,750,181 of record CBDCBQ010000003.1, on the reverse strand, counting down.
GTTGGGGCCGTAGGTGTTGAAGATGCGCACGACCTTGATGCGCACCTTGTGCTGGCGCTGGTAGTCGAAGAACAGCGTCTCGGCGCAGCGCTTGCCCTCGTCGTAGCAGGCGCGCGGCCCGAGCGTGTTGACGTTGCCCCAGTAGCTTTCCGGCTGCGGATGCACCGAGGGATCGCCGTAGATCTCGGAGGTCGAGGCCTGCATGATCTTGGCGCGTACGCGCTTGGCGAGGCCGAGCATGTTGATCGCGCCGATCACGCTCGTCTTGGTCGTCTGCACCGGATCGAACTGGTAGTGGATCGGCGAGGCCGGGCAGGCGAGGTTGTAGATCTCGTCGATCTCGACGTAGAGCGGGAACGTGACGTCGTGCCGGTAGAGTTCGAAGCCCTTGTCGTCGAGCAGGGGCGCGATGTTGCGCCGTCGTCCCGTGAAGTAATTGTCGACGCACAGGACCTCGTGCCCGTCGTCGAGCAGCGATTTGCAGAGATGCGATCCGAGAAAGCCGGCGCCGCCGGTCACCATGATACGCTTCGTCATCGTTTCTCCCAGGCGCCGGACATCAAAGGCAACGGTGGTGCCGATGACTGCGGAGACCCCGGCGCCGCGGCGCCATCGCGAAGATCTAACCCAACACGATCGAGTGGTCCAATTTCGGCCGTCCTCCCACCAATCGCCACGCGAGCACCGCGGCCGGCGCGTTCGTCACGTTCGATCGAGCAATAGGTTGAGGTAGAACGAGTTCTTCTGCGCCCAGCGCTCCGCATCGACATCCACTTGCCCCATGTGGTGAATGTGCGGACCGCCGTCGGTCCCGCCGAAATAGACCATGTTGGCCGGCGCGATGCCCCATCGCAGATCGTCTGGAAGCTTCTCGTGAACTTTGCCCTTGTAGCGGATCGGGTTGGCCACGCCATTTCGAATGAGACGGCCCTGGCGGTCGGGGTAGGGCGCGGGATCCTCGATTTTCTCACGCTCCTTGAAGTTGTAGCGAGGGATCATCCACGCCTCCACCGGCGACGCGAGCAGATCGAGCCATTTCGCGTAATCTTCCGGCACCAGGTGCTCGTCGGCGTCGAGCACGAGCGTCCATTCGTACGCCGCAGGCACGGCGTCGAGCGCGGCATTCCGCGCCGACGCGAAATCGTTGAAGGCGATTTCGTGGATGGCATGCGCGATCCCGGCGTCCGCGAGGACCGACCGTGCCAGCCGGATGGTGTCGTCCGACGAGCCGGTATCGACCACGGCGACAAAGTCGGCGATCGGCACGCAGGACCGCAGCATGCCCTCGATGTTCGACGCTTCGTTCTTGACGATGCAGGTCACGGCGAGGCGGCCGGTTCGCGCGGGCGGCGGCACCGACGGGGCGCCAGGCGCATAGCGAAGCGGGGAGAGCCAGTCCGTGCGCTGCATCAGCGCGTAGTCGCCGATCTCGACGACATCGGTCTGGAGGTGATGCGCGACCGGCGCGAGGACCTGGCGCCAGTCCGGACGCCAGGTCCTTGGCTGCATCAGGAACAAGCCGAGGTGCGGGAAGCGTCGGAAGCAACGCTCCATCGTCACGGCATCGATCGGGATATCGATGATGAACAAATCGACACGCAGATCGTCGCGCTCGAGCTGATCCAGGATCGCGGCCAGCCCGACGCGACGTTCGACGATCGTCGCGCCGTCGACGAGCGTGCCGGGCCGCGTGCGCAGCCATGTCGCGACGTCCTCCTCCACGTCGCGCTCGTCGCCGCACTTGACGATGACCACGGGATCCACGCCGATCGCCCGGGCCAGTCGCGTGGCCGTCTCGAGGGCCGTGTTGGTGCCGAAGGCGACGATGACCTGCGCGCGGAACCGGGACCGCAGGCATCGCAGGAGGGGATCGGCGGTCGCGTCGGGGTCGGGCGATCGCGCTTCGGCCTGCTCCGTCGACTGGAGCCGCATCGCCGCCAGAAGTCGGTCGCGCCGGCAGGACGCATTCGTCCGTGACGCCTGCCCGACGAAAAGGCGGCCCCGCTGCAGGCCGAATTCATCGGCGCGAAGGAACCGCTCCCTGGCCTCCTCGAAGCTCTCGCCGTCCCAGGCCAGCACCGCGTCGCCCGCGGGCGGCCGTCCGAAGATGCATTGGTGCAGCCAGAACCCTTCCCGGTGCGAGATCATCGGTCCTCTCCGGGAGGTCGTCGCAACCGCGGAGCGACGCGTGCTCGACGTCACTCGAGGGTCCGCCCTTCGCGGTATGCTTTAGCAAAGGGCCATGTGGCGGGACAACTCGTGTTTTCGGCTCATGGGGACGCGCTCGGCTTCACGATTTGCCATCCCGCCATGATGTTGGCGTCGATCCGGGTCGCGCCCGCTTCTTTGCCGACGCGGATCGCCACGCCGGTGCCCCCGCCTTGGAGAGGGCTGACGATGTTGCTCGTCGCGACAAGGTCACCCTGGCGGAAGTCGACGAGCGGAAACACATGCTCCCGTGCCCCGTCTGCCGCGACGACGTTGCCGTTGAAAACGACCTGGGTCTGCGCGCCGCCCTGCGTCAGCAGCGTCGCGTCGACCGCGCCGATCGCGAAATTGTTGGCGGCGATCGTCGCCATCCCGCCGCCGATCGCGATTGGCCGCCCCGGCCCCGACATGAGGAATTTATTGCCGACGATCGAGGCGATGCCGTTCGCCATCGACAACGAGGTCGCGTTCGGCACGCCAAGGGTGAACTCGTTGCCGACGATGTCGACCGAGCCGACGGCGCCGATGGCGATCCCATAGCCGCCATCGAAATCGCAGCCGCGCACCGACCCGAACCCGACCACCCCGTCCGTCGCGGATGGGCCGATCGTCAGCGCAAGCCCGCCAAGGAAGAGGCCGTCGACGATATGAAAATCATCCACCCTGCCGAGCTTGATGCCGACGGCGTGGCCGACCTGATAGCTGATGAAGAGGGCGCTCAGCTTTGCGGTGAGGTAGAATGGATACCATTGGATGTTCTCGAGCCTGACGCTGTCGAGCGCGTCGTCGACATCGATGCCGATCGAGAAGGCCGTCAACTGCACGTCGTCGAGGATGGCGCCACCACTGTTATGCCTGGCTTCGACGCAGACGGTCGCGAGGTAGCAGCCCATGTGCTCCATCCGAAATCGCGGCGTCGCGTCGAGCGCGAAGGCTGGCGGGTACGTGATCAAGTGTCCCGGGAGCGACGTTTCCGGCTGGTTGTAGAAGACCCCGAAGTCGCGGAAGATCGGGCCGGGCTCGCCGGTCGTGGCGACGAACATGCCGCGCTTGAAGCCGTGCGGATCGCCGGAGCGCAGCCGCGTCGCGAAGCGTCCGTCGCCGTAGATTATTTGGCCGGGTTTGGTGATGACGATGTCGTGCGAGACGATGAGTTCACGGCCGGCGCTGACCAAGTGAACGCATCGACCGGTCTGGACGGCGCGCTGGATTGCAACGGTGGCGTCTCCGGCTGCTTCTGATGGCTGGACTTGCACGCAGTCCTCGGCGTACACCTCGCCGCCGCAACAGATGAGCGACGGCCAAACCATGAATGCTAGCCCGATAGCGACCGCGGCAATTCCGTGATGCCGAGATACGTTCATGCTGCGACCTCGCTGGCGACCGAAGACCGCTTGACGTCTCGTGCCGATTTCGCCGCAGGTCATGCATGAAGGCGGAGAGGGGAGCAAATCTGCCGTTTTCTTCGCGGTCAAAGTGGGCGCGATGGTCTCCATTCCGACGTAAAGAACCTTTGTCTTCTCAACAGGCCTCTCAACCAACGGAAGATACGATGCTGAGTCGAGACGAGGTCATTTGGCTTTACCGTTGCCTGCTCGGTCGGGTCCCAGAGTCGGAAGAGGCTATACAACTAACGCTGGCGGAATATAATAATTTTAACGTTGCACGTTCGCGAATGATGTCGTCGCGTGAGTTCAACAATCTGCACATGGCGCCAGCTTACTACCGGCCGGATTTCTCGACAATGCCGGCGACCCGCAAGCGTGACAAGAAGCTTGCGTTGAGCTGCATCTTGAAAAACGAGGCTAAAAGCGTCGAGATCATGCTTCGCTCGGCATTGCCAGTCTGCGATTTCGTATCTATCGTCGACACAGGCTCCACCGATGATACTGTGTCAATAGTAGAAGAAATTCTCGAAGGCTATTCAGTGCCGTTCGCCGTAAGGCAGATTGAATTCGAAAATTTTTCTCAGGTCCGTAACGAGGCGCTTGCTAATGTTGGAGACGACATCGATTGGATTTTGATGTTGGACGGCGACGAGCATTTGGTGCCAGAAGACTATTGGAGACTTCACGCGCTTCTGGATGCGGATGTAGAGGGCTGGCAGTTGCCACGATTTAATTTTTCCGATAAAGACAAGCTGGAATCACCTCGGCCTTATCCCGACTATCAAAAGCGGCTCCTACGCAACCGCTCCACTGATCCGATCCGATTCGAAGGCAGAGTGCACGAGCAGCCAACGGGCGTTAAAACCTGGGGCTTCGCTCCCGCAAGCGTCAGCGGACATGATGGGTACATCGGCGGTCCGCACATTCATCACATGGGCCAAGTCGATCTACCGCTGGAACGGTGGCAGCAGAAGCATGATTTCTATACTAGACTGCTGAAAACGACCTGATCACGAAGCCTCTCTAAGAAAGAATGCCGACACATGCAAAAAGCCAACCAGGCGGTAGCCTTGCTTGAATAGGTAGCTCACAATATCATGCTGCTCGGAACTAGACAAATCAAGCCCTTCTGCTTCGACAACGACTAGATATGGGCGGTATTTACTCCAATCGTTTCCCTGCAACACCTGCAGATCAACGCCTTCAACATCAACCGAAAGCAGATCGATTTTGGAGGCCTGGTCAAAGTGTTGATCGAGGAGAGATTTGAGCGTCGTAGTTCTGACCTCGCTTTGCGAAACAATATCCCAGATACATGCATAGCGTGCGGCAGCATGCTCACTGATTGTGTTGACCGCCGTATCGGAAAACTTATTGAAGATGACGGTTCTCTCGGTCTCCGCTAAGAATGCGGCCACATTTATATCGCTCGGGCGCTCCGTCTCGAACAGCTTTATGCTTTCGGGGTCGCCGTCGACATTGATACCACGCCAGCCGCGTTGGTGGAGAAGATAAGTATTCGAGAACCGCTGAGGATGGTGAGCGCCGATGTCGACGTAAAAACCGGGGGTAACTTTTGCGTGAAAGAAAACGTCGATCAGAAGGTCCTCGCCAAATTGCGAAAATGACAGATTTGCATAGCCGGTAGCGGCATAGGACAGCTGCCGCAGCGCGGCATCGAAGTTTCCCGTGATGTGCATCGTCCTGATCGCTCCGTTTCGTGTTGGGGTGGCACCTCCCGAGACATCACGCAAGCTCAGGATTTTATCAGCGCGATGACCTCCTGGCGGGATGTGGTATGGTGAAATTAGCTCGCGAAAGGAATTGTCCATGCCATCGATACAGCACGAAATCATGCAGCAGCTTTATGGCAAAAATATCTGGGCTAATTTCGTTCCTGGTCAGAGCCAGGAAGTTGTCGAGGGATGGAATGGCATACATCCCTCGCTGACGCGGCTCGCGTCGATTCCTGGCCGCAAATGCGTTGTTGATATTGGTGTCTGGAAGGGGCAGTCGACGATCACGCTAGCAAACGCCATGAAAGCGCATGAAATCGACGGTTGCGTTATCAGTGTCGACACCTTTTTAGGGTCGATAGAGCATCATGACTCTCTCAACGAACTGCGAATTAATGGTCGTCCCGGGCTATTTGAAGTCTTCATGACAAACGTATACGAGAACGGTGTAAGTGATTATGTTGTACCATTCCCGCAGACCTCTATTACAGCATCCGCGATCCTAAAGCAGCGCGGCATTCTCGCAGATATAGTGCATGTCGATGCCGCTCATGAATACCGGGAAGTACTAGCGGATTGCGAGGCGTTTTGGCCAATCGTGAAGCCCGGTGGGTATATGATTGGCGACGATTATGTGCAGGGATGGTGGGGGGTTGTCAAAGCGGCCGGCGAATTTTCGTCGCAGCTTTGCCTGCCATTGACGATCGAATTTCCAAAGTGGATTTTGCAAAAACCATTGTAGGCTAGGCCAAAGCCCTTTCGATGATCGAGATGGAGAGTTCCATCTCGTTGACAAAAGACATGTGTTCGGCAAGAGCGCGTCCATTTCTTCCGATATGTTCGGCTCGCTGGATATTTTGGGAAGCCCACTTGACCTTATCGATCAGGTCGCCCATCCCGCTCTCTACAGGTACATAATGGTGCCAGGCTATAAGTCGATCGTAGTACCACTGACGATATCCTTCGGGAGAGGCAACCTTGAAGACTGTCCCTCCCGAAAGTAATTTTATGAACAGTCCTGGCCATGAATTTGTGTTTCCGTCGATATCAATATGGAATCGATACTTGTCAAAATCTAGTGACCTGACCGTAGATTTGATGAGGTCGGAATGAGTAACCTCGTTCGTCTCCTCCGGCGAAACGCATTGTACGACATGGGTAATGCCGCAATCAAAGAACTCGGCGTTTTGTGCGCCAATCTCGCACAATATTGCCCGCGGTAGCGTTCGCCATCGAGAGGTGGGTCGGATACCGGTGGTCGACCCACGCCACATGGCGCGAGTTTGCTTATCCCGGTAATCAACGGCTGTCGCCGAAAAGGCGCGTCGGAGGCCGTCATACCCTCCGGTCTCGATAAACAGCGGATCCGGAACGAGAACGCCGCCCGGTTCCTTGCTGCAAAACGATGCTTCGCCGCCTCGATTCGAGTCGCCCATCCCGATCTGAATTGAGCCGTCGCCCCTACGAAGCTTGTATACGTGCACAAGCATTGGCAAAATGCCGACAAAGCGAAGAACGGCAAACCACAGAACACTATTGGAAACTAGGGGGTGAAGATAAAAAAGAAGATTATCTCTTATGTAGTCAATTCTAATATTACTTGAGTCGATGTTTGCATCAAAATGCAAGCTAACATTTTCGGTAGCAAATTGCCTGCCAATAAGCCAGCCCACTTTTTCAAACTCGCCGACTTGTATTAAGAGAGAAATAACTAGATTCCAACTCGCGTGCGGCAGTGTTATGCCCTTGAAGTCGAGACCCGACAACTCAAGTTCTGACCACAATGGCGATCCCAAATAAGAATTTACTGTGCTAAGTACATTGCTAATATCACCCTGACGTTGAAATTCCACCGCGCGGGTCAGATGCTCGTCGACCCGGAGGACGCCTCGGCTGATATCGTCAACTTCGATCATCGTACTTGTCTCGCTTCATCCGCGGAAAAAGTCGCGGTCAGGCTACAACCGCCCATTCCGCCACCCCTGCAGCCCGTCGATCACGGGAAACGGCTTGCCCTCGACGTTGAGGATCGCCGGGCGCTCAATCTCGAGCCGCCAGCCTTCGGCGAGCAGGATCGAGAACAGCTGACCTTCGATCTCGCGGCTGTGGGTGCCGATCACCATGTAGGCGACGCGCGCGCGGAGCTCGTCGATCGAGGCGCGGACGAAGTCGGCCTCGCCGCCCTGGATGTCGATGTGGAGCAGGTCGAGCCGGCCGCCCTCGCCGACGATGTCGCCGAGCGGGACGTTGGGCAGGACATCGTAGCGCCCGCTCGCCTCCAGCTCCGCCACCTGCTCGGGCGTGGCATCGAAAATCGGCTCGTTGCCCCAGTGTTCGCCCGGCCGCTCCTGGCGCGGGAACAGCGCCGCGCCGGGCTTGGCGGAGGCGATGCCGCGGTGGACGTCGTATTCGTCCTCGGCGAAGCCGTTCAGCGCGCAGGCCTCGCGGGCAAACGCGATATGGCCCTCGTCCGCCTCGACGCCGATCAGGTGCACCGCGAGGCCGGCGGTGCGCGCGGCGACGCCGGTGTTGACCATCCAGCAGCCCCAGCCGCAGCCGAGCTCGAGCATGCGAAACGTGCCGCGCGCGAGGTCGACCGCCCGTAGCGCCGCCGCCCATTCGGCGATATCGGCGTGCCAATTGCCGGGGATCGGCACCCGCTCGACCGTGCCGACATAGGCGTCGAGGATTTGCGGCAGGAATTTCGGGTCGATCTTCACGCCGAGGAAATTCGTGCACAGGCCGGGCCGCGCGACGAGGTCGTGGCGGGCGTGCTCGAGGATGATCTGCTCGCAGTTGAACGGCGAGTTGTAATGGTAGAGCGGGTTGCGCTGCTGGCGCGCCTTGAACTCGCCCGAACGGGTGACGGTGGTCAGCAGCTCGTTGACCGAGCGCGCGAGGTAATGGTCGACGGTCGCGTCGGATTCCGGCATGCGGCCGAGCAGCGCCAGATAGGTCGCCTCGATCATCGCCCGGTCGGGCAGGGAGATTCCGTCGCCGCGGGTCACGCCGCGCTCCGTCCAGCGCGGATCTCCGCCAGGCGCGCGCCATAGCGCTTGGCGATCGCCTCGATCGAGAAGTTCGCCTTGATATGGCGGGCGGCGATCTCGCCCTTGGCGCGGGCGGCGACGGGATCGCGCGCGATCTCGCGCATGCGGGCGGCGCCGTGCGCGCGGCGCGGCTCGGCCCAATGGCTGCCGCGCTCGACGAAGATGTATTCCGCCTCACGCACGCCGACGAGGTCGTAGTCGACGAGATAGGTCGTCTCGTCGGTGCAGAAGTCCATGTTGCCGGAATAGGACGTGGCGATCACCGGGCGGCCGAGCTGCATCGCCTCCAGCATGCCGAAGCCCCAACCCTCGGCGCGATGCAGCGAGACATAGCAATCGCAGGCGAGCTTGAGCGCGAGCAGGTCGCGGTATTGGTAGGTCTCGTTGATGACGATGATGCGCGGATCCTCGTCGACCACGCGATCGATGCGTTTCCACAGCTCCATCTGGTACTCGTCGAAGACGCGGCCGCGGTTCTGCGTCTTGAGGACGAGCTGCGCCGACTCGTCGCCGCGCGGGAACGCCGCCTGGAACGTCTCGATTACGCCATAGGGATTCTTGCGCTCGATGAACGAGAACGAATCGAACGTCGTCAGGAACACGGTGGCGTCGGGCTCCAGCCCGAGCACGGAGCGCTCCATCGGCGCCACCTTCGGCAGCGGCTCGACCGCCATGCCGACGTTGATCACCGGCTTCTTCGTGTAGGCCTCGTAGATCTCGCGATTGTATTCCGACGACACCCAGATCTCGTCGAGCAGCTCGAGCGCCAGATGGTGGCACTTCGGGATCTTGTTCAGCTCCCAGAAGAAATACCCGACGTTGTAGCTCGCCGCGAAGATCTCCTGCTGCTCGAAGGCGTAGGCAAGCGGGATCGATTCGGCGTTGAGGTGGATGATGTTGATCTCACGCCGGTTTTGATAGGGCTTGAGATCGAGCGAGGCGCCGAAGCCGACCGGGGCGGGATTGTCGAGATCGAAGGTGAGCGTCGTCGGCGCCACCGGCTCGGCATGCTTCAGGACGTCATAGGACAATCGCGTCGCCTGACCGAGGCCGGACGCCTTCTGGATCGGCCCGATCAACGCGACGCCGGTCTCCGGCGAGGCGGACAGGTCACGCTTGGGGAGCAGGCATTCGGCGCTGTCATGCGCCTCGATCGCCGGGTTGCGGCGCAAGCCGTAGCCGAAGCGCGCGAGCAGCGCCTCGCCCTTGCGCCGAAGCTCCGCGCCATCGATGGGTCCGGCACCGGCAGGCGCCGCCAGATGAGCGATGGCGCCATCGAAGTTCACGAGCCCGTCGGCGTTCGTCTGGAGCAGCATGCGGACCGAGTCTCGCGGAAGGAACCGCGTGATGTAGGGCTCGGCGAAGCTTTTCAAGACGAGGTAGTGGACGAAGATCGCTCGATCGAGCGGCTTGACCATGCTGAGTGCGTGCAGCTCGGTATGGCCATTGAAATATTCGGCCATGAAGCCGTTGAACGGGAAAAGCTCGCCGCCGAACTGCTCCTCGATGGCGAGCACCGCCACCTGCTCCTTGGTGACAAGCGTCGTGTCGAGCCTGTCGCGCGGCGTGCGCTCGCAGCACCACCAGAACATCGCTTTGCGAAGGACCGCGGGATCCATCACGTTGGCGAACTCCGGCCGCTCCTTCTGCATGAAGTTGAGGAACGCGACGCTGACCGCCGCCGGGTATCCCGCCAGCGGGATGGGGCGATTGAGAAAGTCGACCTGGGCCTTCGAGAGCGGCACGCGATAGGCGTAGTTGCGGTCGCGCAGGTATTTGACGAGATACCACATCACGACCAGCAACCGATCCTGCACGGTGCCCGCCATCGCGAACTCGTACTTCTCGCGGTCGATGCGGAAGGATTCGTACTGCAGGAACTTGGTGATCAGACCGTCCGGATCGAACGTCGGCTGCGCGGTCTCGAACAAGGTGGTGATCGGCGGAGCCGGCGCTGGCGCCGGCGTCTTGTCGCGCGCCGCGGTGCTGACGGCATCGTCGCCGTACAGGTTCTCCAGCGTCTGCGCGGCGGCCTGGATCAGATGGCGCACGCTCGGCGGCACCTCGCAGTCGCGCAGCATCTTGAAGAGGTCGAACTCGAGCGGCTTGGCATTGATCTTGAAACCGCTCTCGACAATGACGAGGTCGATCGGACCGTCCGTCTTGGCAAGGGTGCGCAGGTCGATCTTGAAGACGTGGTGCCCGTCGCCGAACCCGTGCTCCCTCAGATCCACGCGGAAGTCGCCGGCCACGCCAGGCAGGTGCTTGCCTGTCTTGGAGACCGCCTCGACCTCGAGCCTGCGGTGCAGGTTGTCGAGATCGACCGCCCAGCCCGTCACGACATTGCGATCGAACATATCGACATGCCCGCGCCAGCGCGTCGAGGGATCGCGGCGGTTGAGCATGCCCTTGCGCTCGACGAACCCGGCCGGCGTCATCGGCGACGTCGTAAGCCGGCGCCCGGATTCCGCGGCGCGGAGCTCGATGCTGCCATCGCCCTCGCTCCAGGACGACACGTCGATCGAAAAGCCGTGGTGGCCGTCGCCGTAGCCCGCGTCCTGCAGATCCTTGCGATAGATGTCCGCGAGCGCGGTCATCTTCTTGCCGCTGGTGCTGACGATCTGGACTTCGATGGACCGGTTCGGGCTGGAGGTGTCGTAGGCCCAGCCGATAATCGTCGAATCCTGGAAGGTGTCGACGTGGCCTCGCCACCGGCCCTTGGAGCCGGCGAGGCCTCGAACAATCCGCATCGCATCGACTGCCACCATGAGTGGCGCTCTAAGCCAAGCCGCCGGGCGATGCAAACATTCTGGGTCGACGATGCGGCATGGGGTGCGGAGCCAAGAGATGCGATCGACCGCGGTCGAAGAACTCGTGGCGTTAACAGGGATTCAACCATCGCGAAGGGTCGGCAGCTGGCATCACAAAATTGCTTGCCGACCGTCGCCCGTGTGTCACACTCGCCCGGTCCAAACCACGAAAGGACGATGCTGAATGTCACTGCAAAACCATCTGACGGAGCTGGAGCGTCGCCACAGCGCGCTCGAGCGCGAGATCAATCAAGAGCAGGTCCACCCGGCCGCCGACGAGGCCAGGGTCGCGGAGCTGAAGCGGCGCAAGCTGTCGCTCAAGGATGAGATCGTGAAGCTTCGCAGTGAGGCGACGCTGCATTGACACGAAGGGCTGGCCGAGCCCGCCCGGCTGGCGCGTAGCGAGGCGTGAGACCGTGTGTCGAGCCGCTGCCGGACCCCCGACAGCGGCTTTGCTGTGTTCAGGTGCCGCCGGCGGCCCCGATCACCCGCGTCCAGTGTCCCATCTTGCGGCCAGGCCGCGCCTCGTCCTTGCCGTAGAGGTGCAAGCTGACGCCGGGGCGGCCGAGCAGATCGCGCCAGCCGTCCGCCTCGTCGCCGATCAGGTTTTCCATCTCGACGCGCTCGCCGTGACGCGTCGTGGTGCCGAGCGGCCAGCCGCAGATCGCGCGAATGTGCTGCTCGAATTGCGAGGTCGTCGCGCCCACCTCGGTCCAGTGCCCGGAATTGTGCACGCGCGGCGCGATCTCGTTGACGCGCAGCGTTTCCTTCCCGGCATCCACCGTCACAAAGAATTCGACCGCGAGCACGCCGACATAGCCGAGCGAATCGGCGATTCTGCGGGCGATGGCGATGGCGTCCGCGGCGGTTCCTATCGCGATGTCGGCCGGCGCGACGGTGCGGTGCAGGATGTGATTGCGGTGCTCGTTGTCGCAGACGTCGAACGCGGCGAAACCGCCGTCGAGCCCGCGCGCGCAGACGACCGACACTTCCTTCGCGAACGACACGACCCCTTCGAGGATGCAAGGCGCGCCGCCGAGCGAGCGAAACGCGACGGCGAGATCCTTGCCCTCCTTGATCGTCGTCTGGCCCTTGCCGTCGTAGCCGAAGCGGCGGGTCTTCAGGATCGACGGGCGCCCGAGCTGGGCGACGGCGCGGGGCAGGGCGCCCGCCGTGTCGACCGCGGCGAACGGCGCCGTTGGGATACCGAGCGAGGCGAGAAACTCCTTCTCGACGAGGCGGTCCTGGCTGGCGGCGAGGGCGGCCGCGTCCGGGCGTACGGGCCGCAGCGCCGACAGCACTTCGGCGGTGCGCGCCGGCACGTTCTCAAATTCATAGGTCACCACCTCGACCTGGGCGGCGAACGCGGCCAGCGCCGCCTCGTCTTCATAGGCCGCGGTCGTGTACGCGCTCGCCACCTCGAAGGCGGGACTGTCCGCGTCGGGACAGAAGACGTGCGTCTTGAGGCCGAGCCGGGCGGCGGCGATGGCCAGCATCCGGCCGAGCTGGCCGCCGCCGAGAATGCCGACGGTGGCGCCGGGTCGCAGGATCACGGGGCCGGATCGGCGTCGTGCGGCTCGAGCGCGACGGCCTCGCGCTTGGCCGTGCGCCAGGCGGCGAGCCGCTCGGCCAGCGCGGGATCGTGCAGCGCCAGGATGGCGGCGGCGAGCAAAGCGGCGTTGATCGCGCCGGGCTTGCCGATCGCCAGCGTGCCGACCGGGACGCCGCCCGGCATCTGGACGATCGAGTAGAGCGAATCGCGGCCGCCGAGGTTCTGGCTCGGGATCGGCACCCCGAGCACCGGCAGCGGCGTCATCGCCGCGGTCATGCCGGGCAGGTGGGCGGCGCCGCCCGCGCCGGCGATGACGATCTCGTAGCCTTGTGCCTGCGCACCGCGCGCGAACGCGTACAGGCGGTCCGGCGTGCGGTGGGCGGAGACGATCTTGGCGTCATGGCCGATCGCCAGCGCGTCGAGGGTTTCGGTCGTGTGTCGCATGATGGCCCAGTCGGACTGGCTGCCCATGATGACGGCGACGGGTTTGGCGGCGACAGGTTTGCGCGTTGACGACACGGGGTTTTCGGCTCGCGGGTAAGTAGAGGTCGTAGCCGAAGGTTTTTCACCCCGCAAGGGAGCGCTAGGTCCGCGCTTGCGTCAGGCAATGATATCGGGCGTCAGCTGATCCTCGAGGAAGGTCATGCGGTCGCGCAGACCGAGCTTGCGTTTCTTCAGGCGCTGGATCTGCAGCCGGTCGACCGACCCCATGTGGAGAAGCGCCTCGATCGCGGCATCGAGGTCGCGATGCTCCTGGCGCAAGTGCTCCAGCTCGAGCTTCCAGGTCGCGCGCTCGTCGTCGTTGGCACTCTCGGTCATTCCGCCTCGGCTCACCCGCCCGCGGCTGGGTCGAAGGTCGCTATAACCGCACTTTCGGCGGGCTTGGCAAGGCTCTCATGGCCGGAGCGATTCGACGGCCCGTCGCGCACGAATTCAGATGATATCGGGGTTCAGAATCAGGCCCGAGACGTCTCGGCGCGTGTGGAGGACGCGCCAGATTCGCTACTCGTTCCATATCCCCCGCGAGCCACCTGCTCGTCGACGTAAGTCTTGAGCGCATCCGGACGCGAAATATCGATCACGCCCACCGGCTAATCCTCGCCAAAATTTGGCGAAAGCGCATCTCGATTGTCAATGCCGGGACATGCGGTTCCATGCATCCAGCCCGGCGATCTTGTAGGCCTCGGCCAGGGTTGGGTAGTTGAACGTGTTCTCGATGAAGAAGTCGATCGTGCCCTTCAAGTTGAGCACGGCCTGACCGATGTGGATCAGCTCGGTCGCGCCCTCGCCGATGATGTGGGCGCCGAGCAGGCGGCGCGTCTCCATCGAGAAGATCAGCTTCATCATGCCCGAGCGCAGGCCCATGATCTGGCCGCGCGAGGTCTCGCGAAAGCGGGCGATGCCGCATTCGTAGGAGATGTTGGCGGCGCGCACCTGCTCTTCCGACATGCCGACCGTCGAAATTTCGGGGACGGAGTAGATGCCGTAGGGAAATCCTTCCGGCGAGTGCGAGGGCGGCAGGCCGAACGCGTGGCCAGCCGCGAGCCGTCCCTGCTCCATCGACGTCGAGGCGAGGCTCGGGAAGCCGATCACGTCGCCGGCGGCGTAGATGGTCGGCACCGCTGTCTGGAAGGTCGCGGCGTCGACGCTCAGGCGGCCGCGCTTGTCGCACACGAGGCCGGTCGCCTCGAGGTTCAGCGTGTCCGTCGCGCCGACGCGGCCGGCGGCGTAGAGCAGCATGTCGGTCTGCACGACCTGGCCGTTGGCGAGCGTCACGACAGGGTTGCCGGCATCGTTCAGCTTGATCGAGGCGATGTCGGAGCCGAGCCGCATTTGCAGCTTGCGATCGCGCATGTCGTGCACGAGCTCCTCGATCAGCTCCTTGTCGATGAAGTCGAGGAAGGTCGCGCGCGGCTCGATCAGCGTGACGGCGACATCGAGCGCCGAGAAAATCGTGGCGTATTCGACGCCGATGACGCCGGCCCCGACCACGGCGAGGCTGCGCGGCAGGCGCTTCAGGTCGACGATCTCGTCGCTGTCGAGCACGTTGGTGCCGTTGAACGGCACATGGGTCGGGCGAAACGGACGCGTGCCGCAGGCTATCAAAATATTCTCGGCCGAGAACTCCCGCGTCTCGCTGCGGTCGCCGACGACCTCGATGCGGTGCGCATCGAGGAACCGCGCGTGGCCGCGCACCGTGCGCACGCCATTCCGGTTGAACTGGCTCTCCAGCACCTCGACCTCGTGGTCGAGCGTCTTGGCCATGCGCATCATCAGGTCGGCGGCCTCGATCTCCTGCTTGACGCGGTAGGAGCGGCCATAGAAGCCGCGCTCGCGCCAGCCCGACAAGTTGAGCACCGTCTCGCGCAGCGTCTTCGATGGGATCGTGCCGGTATGCACCGACACTCCACCGACCCGACGCCCCTTCTCGACGACGAGCACCGACTTGCCGAGTTTGGCGGACTGGATCGCCGCGCGCCGCCCGGACGGGCCGCTGCCGATGACGATCATGTCGTGGTCGTGCATGCGGGTCGCCTCGTTGCGCGGGCGCTCCGACGAATTTGATACGGCGCCTTTGGTCACTCTCTGGCATCCCGATTTAACGCCCGCATGAAGCCGCGCGAGCGGGGCGTAGGCATGCAAGTTCGGCTCCAGGGGGGCTTCGGCCTTGCGGCTCCGTGCAAGGGCGTTCGGGCGCTCGTGATGAGGGTAGGTCGTCACGATCCGCGAAGGCCGGCGGGCAGGCGATACTTTGGAGATGTGTGTTCGATCCGCCCCGATCGATTCTCGCGGCATGGTGAGAGGGGTCAAAAAGTTCGTCCGCAAGCGCGTCCGCTTCCTAGGGAACGCAAAACGCAGCGGCTAGCGACTGGATCAGGCTTAAGCCCGATCAGGTGCGTGGCGATCGCCATCCTCACTCCATCGCCTTCCCGAGCCGCCCCGCCACGTCCTGGATGAATTGCCAGGCCGTGCGCCCGGAGCGGTTGGCGCGGGTGACGGCCCATTCCAGCGCCTCCGCCTCCAGCGTCTCGCGCGGCACGTCGAGGCCGAAATGCGCGGCGTAGCCATGCACCATCGCCAGGAACTCGTCCTGCGAGCATTTGTGGAAGCCGAGCCAGAGGCCGAAGCGGTCGGACAGCGACACCTTCTCCTCGACCGCCTCGCCAGGGTTGATCGCGGTCGCGCGCTCGTTGTCGACCATCTCGCGCGGCATCAGGTGGCGGCGGTTCGAGGTGGCGTAGAAGAGCACGTTGGCCGGCCGTCCCTCGAGCCCGCCTTCGAGCACGGCCTTCAGCGACTTGTAGCTCGTGTCGTCGACATCGAACGAAAGGTCGTCGCAGAAGATCAGGAAGCGATGCGGGGCAGGGCGGATCATCGCCATCAGCCGCGGCAGACTGTCGACATCCTCGCGGTGGATCTCGACGAGTTTCACCGGCGCGTCGGACGCCGTGTTGACCTGCGCGTGCGCGGCCTTGACGAGCGACGACTTGCCCATGCCGCGCGCGCCCCACAGCAGCACGTTGTTCGCCGCGTGCCCGCGCGCGAACCGCTCGGTGTTCTCGGTCAGGATGTCGCGCACCCGGTCGATGCCCTTCAGCAGACCGATCTCGACCCGGCTGACTTTCGGCACAGGCAAGAGATTGCCCGATTCCGCCTGCCAGACGAAGGCGTCGGCGGCGGCGAAGTCGGGCGCCGGCGTCGGCTTCGGAACCAGCGCCTCGAGGGCATCGGCAATCCGCCGGAGGGCGTCGGCGGCGAGGGGCGAGGCCTCTTGATCTGTGGTACGGGTCATTCGCAGTCCTTAAGCCAGGCCTCGACCCGCGGAAAGACGATCTCGGAACGACGTCACGTCCACGCCGCGCGCGGCGAAATCGGCCCCATTGCTTTCGCCTCCTTCGCCGCTATAACCCCGCATCCCGCCCCCGAGGCGGGCTTTCGCGCTTGGGAGCACGGCCATCTTCATCACGCCCGCCTATGCTCAAGTTTCGGGCTCGATGCCGAGCAGCGACCAGCTGTTCCAGCTGCTGACGCCGATCGTGCTGATCGGCATGATCATGTATTTCCTCGTGCTGCGGCCGCAGCAGCGCGTGGCGCGGGACCGGGCCGATCTGCTGAAGAACATCCGGCGCGGGGATACCGTGGTGACGAGCGGCGGCCTGATCGGCAAGGTGACCAAGGTCGTCGACGACAGCGAACTCGAGGTCGAGATCGCCGCCAACGTGCGCGTCCGCGTCGCCCGCGCCATGGTGAGCGAGGTCCGCGCCAAGGGCGAGCCGGTCAAGGACGTGGCGAAAACCGCCTGAACGAAGCGGCCGCCTCGCGCCGGTCACTTTTGCAACCGACTGAAAGACATGCTGCGCTTCGCGACCTGGAAGATCGTCTCCATCCTCGGCATGATCGTGCTGGCGATCCTCGTCGTCGTGCCGAGCCTCATCGGTGCCCCGGCCCGCGAGGCGCTCGACGCGCACCTGCCCACCTGGGCCCATCCCAAGACGCTGACGCTCGGCCTCGATCTTCAGGGCGGCTCGCACATTCTGTTGCAGGTCGACGGCGCCGACGTCGTCAAGACGATGGTCGGCAACCTCCGCGACGACGTGCGCCGCATCCTGCGCGAGGAGAAGGTCGCGACGACGGGCGGCATCGGGACGCAGCCGCGCGCCATCCAGTTCCGCGTGCCCGACGCCGCCGACCGCGCCAAGCTCGCGCCGAAGCTGCAGGCGCTGACCAATCCGTCGGCCTCGGTGATGGGCTCGACGGGTGGCGCGGCCTACGCGGTCAACGACGATGGCTCGGGCACGATCACCATTTCGCTGACGGACGCCGGCGTCGCCGACAAGATCCGCCGCTCGGTCGATCAGTCGATCGAGGTCATCCGCCGCCGCGTCGACGCGCTCGGCACCACCGAGCCGCTGATCGAGCGCGAGGGCAACGACCGCATCCTCGTCGAGGTGCCGGGCTTGCAGGACCCGGACAAGCTGAAGCAGATCCTCGGCACGACGGCCAAGCTCACGTTCCAACTCGTCGCCGAACCCGGCGCCAACCCCGCCGACGTCGAGATGCTCGACCAGACGGAATATCCGGGCGTCAAGCTGCCGGTCGAGAAGCGCATCATGGTCGAGGGCGGCGACCTCACCGACGCGCAGCCGGGCTTCGACCAGCAGAACCAGCAGCCGATCGTCAACTTCCGCTTCAACATCCGCGGCGGCCAGCGTTTCGGCCAGGTGACGAGCGAGAACGTCGGCCGGCCGTTCGCCATCGTGCTCGACGGCAAGGTGATCTCGGCGCCGCGCATCCTCTCGCCGATCATGGGCGGCTCGGGCCAGATCTCCGGCAACTTCACGGTGGAGCAGGCCAACAATCTGTCGATCCTGCTGCGCGCCGGCGCGTTGCCGGCCAAGCTCGTCATCGTCGAGGAGCGCACCGTCGGGCCGGGCCTGGGGCAGGATTCGATCAACGCCGGCAAGCTCGCGGCCTATGTCGGCGCCGGCCTCGTCTTCGCCTACATGCTGATCACCTACGGGACGTTCGGCATCTTCGCCAACATCGCGCTGGCGGTGCACATCTCCTTCATCTTCGCCGGCCTCGTGCTGCTCGGCGCGACGCTCACCTTGCCGGGCATCGCCGGCATCGTGCTGACGATCGGCATGGCGGTCGATTCGAACGTGCTGATCTACGAGCGCATCCGCGAGGAGAACCACGCCGGGCGCTCGATCATCCAGTCGCTCGACGCCGGCTTCAAGCGCGCCTTCGCGACGATCGTCGATTCCAACGTCACGATGTTCGTCGCCGCGGCGATCCTGTACTTTTTGGGCGCCGGCCCGGTGCGCGGCTTCGCGGTCTCGATGGGGCTCGGCATTCTGACCTCGATCGTCACCGCGGTGACGATGACGCGCATGATGATCGCGCTGTGGTACAAGTACAAGCGGCCGACGAGACTGCCGATATGATGCGGCCCGTCATTGCGAGCGCGGCGAAGCAACCCAGGGGCAACGCGGCGGCTTCTGGGTTGCTTCGCTTTGCTCGCAATGACGGACGCCAAACGAGATACGCCCGATGAAGCTGCTTCGCCTCGCGCCGGAGAACACCAAGTTTGGTTTCATGCGCTTCCGTCGCGTGAGCTACCCGTTCTCGGCGATCATGTCGATCGTCTCGGTGGTTTTGTTCCTCACCGTCGGCATGAACTACGGCATCGACTTCGCCGGTGGCACGCTGATCGAGGTGCGCGCGTCCTCCGGCCACGCCGATCTCGCCCAGCTGCGCAAGTCGACCGAGGCGATGAACGTCGGCCCCGTCAGCGTCCAGGGTCTCGGCACGGCGGCGGACGTCGCGATCCGTTTCGGCCTTCAGCCCGGCGGCGACGCCGCGCAAGCGGGGGCCGTCGACCGCGTCGAGAAGGCGATCGGTGACGGCTACAAGATCCGCCAGACCGCGGTCGTCGGCCCCACCGTCTCGGGCGAGCTCGTGCAATCGGGCACGCTCGGCGTCGTGCTGTCGATCGTCGCCGTGCTCTGCTACCTCTGGTTCCGCTTCGAGTGGCAGTTCGCCGTCGGCGCCATCATCGCGACGATGCACGATTTGCTGCTGACCGTCGGCTTCTTCTCGATCACCCAGCTCGAGTTCAACACCACGTCGATCGCCGCGATCCTGACCATCGTCGGCTACAGCCTGAATGAGACTGTCGTCGTGCTCGACCGCATCCGCGAGATGATGAAGAAGTACCGCAAGATCTCGACGCACGAGCTGCTCGACATCTCCGTCAACGCGGTTTTGCCACGCACCATCATGACCGCGACCACCGTGTTCCTGGCGCTGTTGTCACTCGTCCTGTTCGGTGGCGACGTGATCCGCTCGTTCTCGCTGGCGATGATGTTCGGCATCTTCGTCGCGACCTACTCTTCGATCTTCATTTGCTCGCCGATGCTGATCTATCTCGGCCTGCGTCACGAGGCGATGGGCGAGCCGGTGGTCACGCCGAAGGAGCCGGCGCCCGCGCGCAACAAGCCGGCGAAGGCCGCGGTCTAGCTTGGCCGGCGGCGGTCGGTCGGACCCTGGCGGCTTCCTGCCCGGCCAGCACGCGATCGACGGCTACGGGGCCGGTGGCTTCCAGTTCGCCGAAATGTCGCATCGCGGCTCGATCCTCGTGCTGCCGTCCGGCATCTATGCCTGGAACGTGACGACGCCCGACGATCTCACGCTGGAGACCCTGTCGCGCGTCTTCGCCGAAGCGGCGGGGGCGATCGAACACCTGCTGATCGGAACGGGCACGCAGATGCTGCCGCTGTTCGACCTGCGCGCCGCGCTGCGGGCGAAGGGAATCCCGGCCGAGCCGATGGCGACGGCGGCCGCCGCGCGCACCTACTCGATCCTGCTCGGCGAGAAGCGCAAGGTGGCGGCGGCGCTGCTCGCGGTGCCATGAAGACGAGCCGATGGCCGCGACTTCTGTCGATCTCTACAGGTTGGGCAATGCGACAAGCCCAAGGATGGACAACGTCCGCCCGAAGGATGTCGACACGTTCGACGTTGCCGGCGAAAGCTGGGTACGTGTGGGGACCGGCGGCATCTCCACCAGCGAGGTCCCAGGTCCGCTCGCTGGCCGATGGTGGCGGCTTGCCGCCGGCTGCGATTACGGAGTTTTGCTCCTGGTGTGGAACGACTATGATCGGCATTGGTCCTGGGAGCCGGCGATGGACATGCGGCGTCTCGACTACGAAGCTGCGCTGCGAGCGACCCATCCCTGTTTCGTCCGGGCTTAGGCGGGAGACATGATCGATATTTCCCCAAAGGCGCTTCGGTTCGCTCGACTTGCGGCGGAGCAGCAGCCAGCATTTTCCGGCGACGCGCAGATCGCCGCCATCGAGCGAGACGAGGCGTCGTTCAGCCGGCGAGACAGTGCCGATCGCATCGGCCGCTCGATCCAGGTGTCAGAGAGGACGGCGGAGTTCTGTCTCCGGGTGGTGACGGCATTTCTCGAGCGACCGGATCGTTTCGCGTCTGACGAATGGGACGGCAACGACTTTGCGTTTCTGCAGGCGGCGTCCGGCTCTCTGCGCGAGCAGTTGATGCGGTCGAACGCACAGAGTCCTTGACGTCCACCGACGCGGCCCCGTCGACGCCGCTCGCCGCCGCCTACGCCCAGTGCGAGGCGCAAGTCCGCCGCGACGATCCCGACCGCTGGCTGGCAAGCCTGTTCTGGCCGCAGGCGGCCCGGCCGCACGCGCACGCGCTACTCGCGTTCGGCCTCGAGATCGCCCGCGCGCGCGAGACCGTCTCCGAGCCGATGCCGGGCGAGATCCGCCATCAATGGTGGCGCGACGCGATCGAGGCCGGGCAGGGCGGCGGCAACCCGGTGGCCGAGGCGCTCGTCGACACGATCGCCCGCTTCAACCTCGACCGCGAGCGCCTGCTCGCGCTGATCGAGGCGCGCGGCTTCGATCTCTACGACGATCCGATGCCGTCCGAGCAGGCGCTGGAGGGGTATGTGCGCGACACGTCCTCGACCCTGTTCGAGGCCATCGCCCGCATCCTCGCGCCGGGCCGCCTGCCGCCGCCCTGCGTCGATGAGGCCGGCCGCGCCTATGGGTTGACCGGCTTGCTGCGCGGTCTGCCGTGGCAGGTGATGCGCGGCCAGCTCTACGTGCCGCTCGACACGCTCGCTCGCTTCGGGCTGCCGCCCGAGCACGTGCTGGCGCACCGCAACTCGCCGGGGCTCGGCATCGTGCTCAACGATCTGCGCGCCCGCGTCCGCCGGCATCTCGCCGCGATGCGCGCAAGCCTGGCCGACGCCGGCCCTGCTGCCGCCGCCTGCCTGCCGGCGTTCCTCTGCGAGCCGTACCTGCGCCGGATGGAGACGCCGAGCCTCGACCCGTTCGAGACGCCGATCGAGCTGCCGCGCTGGCGTCGGCAATGGTTGCTGTGGCGCGCGGCGCGGGAGCTGTGAGAGGCCGATCGCAATCCTCTTACAGGTACTGAAACCGTCTGGGTTGAGATCGATACCGATATCTCGTGCTCTCTTCGGTTGGAGATGATCTATGGGAGCTTTTAATTGGCTGATGTCCGAAGGGGGCGCTTTGATATGCGTCGAGGCGAAGTACGCTCCCACATGGGGTGGTATTTCGCGACTTACGGTCGATATGGCCGGAGCTTATAATGACTATGACCGGACGGATGTGAAGCTCGACTTCTTACAAAGCATTCCTTTAATCGAAGGATCAGCCCTCTTATCTGGACAAGGGCCTGCCGATACATCTTTTTGGCAATAAAATATTGGTGGCCCTTTATACATTATAAGTATCAATTGTTGTGTCGAAGATGTGGATTTTGACGCTATCATGCACCGACATTACTGACGACGTGTTCTTAGCTCCCCGCGAAACATTGGAGTTTGCTTTCTCCAGCTCGGACCTTCTGCTCTTCGATTCCGCCTGGGAAGGGGATGCGCCGGACAAGAAGGCGATCACGGCGTCGATCGAGCCAGGTGGATACAAGATACTCACGCAATTGTACCACCCAGATGAGCGAACTGAATTGGTCCTGCACGGATTCGACAGGACCGGATGATATGAAAGCCGGCCGCGCCCCTGGGGCATCGCATCGACAGGCAGTACCATGGACATCAACGCGATGAACCGATGTTCGCCGGCGGGCCTCAAATCGGGTTGGAGAGGAGGTTCTTTCGTCTAGCGTCAGATGAACAGCCGCCCGTCCTGCAGAAAGATCGCGTCGATCACCGCGAAGACGTGTGGCGCGAGCGGCGTTCCGATCACCTCGTCGCGGCGAAGGCCGCTGTCGGCGATCTCGCCGCCGATGCGCTTGGACCTGTCCGCGTCGATGACCATGACCGACCAGGGGTGGTCTTCCGGCTTGCGGTAGAGCAACGACACGCAGACCCGGTCTGCCGAGGTGGTGTCCTCGCCCCATGCGCCCAGCACGAGGTCGAAATCGGCGCCGCTCTCGGCGAGGTGGTCGACGGTCCAGTTGACCCAGTAGACCGCGACCGTCGCGTCGCCGTGATCGACGCTGCCCCAGACGCAGCGGCTCTCGTGCCGGCAGCAATCGCAATGGCCGGAGCTTTCGCCCTTCGTGTCGACGACGAGCGCGTGTGCGAGGTTTGGCTCGGCCATGGTCGCCACCCAAGTGCAGGCTTGGATCGCGCCACAGTTGAGGCGCGCCGCGCGTGCACGCATCCTGCCACAGCGTAAAGGTGCTGAGAAGCCAAAGATGAGCCTGGGCGAGACAATGCGCGCAGGCCAGATGGCTATGCTTTTGGCGGGGCCCTGCCGCCGGCGACGGCGCGCTCGAGGGTTAGTCGAATGAATCGCTGGTAGGGCAAGCCATCGGCGGCGGCGGTCTTTTTCACGGCGAGCAGCAGTGATGTCGGCAGGCGCATGTTGATGCGCTCGGTCTTCGGCTCGAACTCGAATTGCATCGGCTTGAACCTGGCGAAATCGAGGTCGGACAGGTCTTTGTCGAGAAAGCGCTCGGCCTCCTCATCGCTCGTCATCTTCGGAACTGTTTCGACCATAGGCGTCGCTTTCCTTCTTTGTGCATGTAGTGGGCAGGCCACGACCGATCGCGATGAACCGCTCCTCGGACGCCGAATGAAGGGCGTCGGGGACAACGCGAGGAGACCCGGACAAGAGGGCTTCGATCTCGTCGATCGACACGCCATGATTGCGGCACTTCTCACGATTGCCGCGTCCCAATCGAATCCCGAGAGCCGGATCAAATTTGGCTGCATGAATGTACATACATTACCCCGAGGTGTCGTTTTAGCAAGCGCGGACGTTTGTAAGAGGACCGCCTTCCTCTAAAAGCCCCGGATGACCAAGCCCGAGATGGCCGCGACTGCCGGCATCGATTATTCGAAGACGCTCTTCCTGCCGAAGACGGATTTCCCCATGCGCGCCGGGCTCCCGGCCAAGGAGCCGGCCCTGCTCGCGCGCTGGGCGGAGATCGACCTTTACGGCCAGCTCCGCGCGGCGGGGCAGGGCCGGCCGAAATTCGTGCTGCACGATGGGCCACCCTACGCCAACGGCAACATTCACATCGGGCACGCGCTCAACAAGATCCTGAAGGACCTCGTCACCCGTTCGCAGCAGATGAGCGGCAAGGATTCGAACTACGTGCCGGGCTGGGACTGCCACGGCCTGCCGATCGAGTGGAAGATCGAGGAGGCGTATCGCGCCAAGGGCCAGAACAAGGATGCCGTGCCCATCGTCGAGTTCCGGCGCGAGTGCCGCGAGTTCGCGCGCCGCTGGGTCGACATCCAGCGCGAGGAGTTCGTCCGGCTCGGCGTCACCGGCGACTGGGCGCATCCCTACGAGACGATGAGCTTTCCCGCCGAGGCCACCATCGCCGGCGAGATCATGGCCTTCGCGGCCAACGGCTTGCTCTATCGCGGCTCGAAGCCGGTGATGTGGAGCGTGGTGGAAAAGACGGCGCTGGCCGAGGCCGAGGTCGAGTACGAGGACCACGTGAGCGACACGGTGTTCGTGGCGTTTCCGGTGCGCGGCGGCGGGGCCGATCTCGACGAAGCCCGCGTCGTCATCTGGACGACGACGCCGTGGACGATCCCAGCGAACCGCGCCGTCTGCTTCTCGTCGCGAATTCCCTACAGCCTCTATCGCGTCACTGCCGCGGCCGATGGCAATTGGGCGACGACCGGCGCCACCTATCTGCTCGCCGACGCGCTCGCCGACAGCGTCTTCAAGTCCGCCAAGGTCGAGGCGTTCGAGAAGGTGCGCGCCGTCACGCCGGAGGAGCTGAAAGGTTTGACGGCGGCGCATCCGCTCGCCGGACACGGCTACACCTTCGACGTGCCGCTGCTCGATGGCGACCATGTCACGGACGAGGCTGGCACGGGCTTCGTCCACACCGCGCCCTCGCATGGCCGCGACGACTTCGACATCTGGATGGCGTCGAACAGGCAGCTGCGCGAGCGCGGCATCGACACGCGCATCCCCTATACCGTCGACGCCGATGGTTTTCTCACCGACGATGCGCCGGGGTTTACCGGCCGCCGCGTCATCGACGACAAGGGGGCCAAGGGCGACGCCAACGAGGCGGTCATCAAGGCGCTGATCGAGAGCGGCAATCTCGTCGCGCGCGGGCGGCTGAAGCATCAATATCCGCACTCGTGGCGCTCAAGGAAGCCGCTGATCTTCCGCAATACGCCGCAATGGTTCATCGCGCTGGACGCGCCCTTCCGGGTGGACAAAGCGTCCAGCAGCCTCATGGTGAGGAGGCCGCAGGCCGTCTCGAACAAGGAGGCGGTCCCGCAGTCCGTGGCCAACGAGTCCCTCGTGGTTCGAGACGCGCTGCGCGCTCCTCACCATGAGGGGGTTGGAGCAAACGGCTCGAACGAGCCAACCCTCCGCGCGATCGCGCTCGACGAGATCGCGCGCACGCGGTGGGTTCCGGCGGCGGGCGAGAATCGCATCAACGGCATGATCGCCAACCGACCCGACTGGGTGGTCTCCCGACAAAGAGCCTGGGGCGTGCCGATCGCGATCTTCGTCGACGCCGAGCACAAGCCGCTGGTCGACGAGGCGGTCAACGCCCGCATCCTCGCGGCCTTCGCGGCGGAGGGAGCGGATGCCTGGTACGCCGAGGGCGCCCGCGAGCGCTTCCTGGGGCAACGAGCGACCGAAGATTGGCAAAAAGGTCGATGACGTGCTCGACGTCTGGTTCGACTCGGGCTCGACGCATGCCTTCACATTGGAGGATCCCGAACAATTCCCCGGCCTCGCCGGCATCCATCGGCTGCGCGACGGCGGCCGCGACGAGATCATGTACCTCGAAGGGTCCGACCAGCACCGCGGCTGGTTTCATTCCTCGCTCCTCGAATCCTGCGGCACGCGCGGTCGCGCGCCTTACGATGCCGTGCTGACCCACGGCTTCGTGCTCGACGAGCACGGGCGCAAGATGGCCAAGTCCGTCGGCAACGTCGTCGCCCCCCAAACCGTCATCAAGGATTCCGGCGCCGACATTTTGCGCCTGTGGGTCGCGGCATCCGACTATTCGGACGACCTGCGGATCGGCGCGGAAATCCTGAAAACCTTCGTCGAGACGTACAAGAAGATGCGCAACACGATGCGCTGGATGCTCGGCGCGCTGGGCCATCACGAGGTTGGCCCCGCCATCGTGCCGCGACAGATGGGCGAGATCGAACGCCTCATGCTGCACCGTCTCGCCGATCTCGATCCCGACATCCGCGACGCCTACGCGCGGTTCGACTACAAACGGGTCGTCGCGCGGCTGTCCATGTTCCTCAACACGGACCTGTCCGCGTTCTACTTCGACATTCGCAAGGACGCGCTTTATTGCGACGCGCCGTCGAGCCCGCGCCGGCGCGCCGCGCTGGACGTGATCGAGCAAATCTTTCGCTGCGTCACGCTGTGGCTCGCGCCGATCCTCGTCTTCACGGCGGAGGAAGCCTGGCTCTCGCGCTACCCGGACGCGACCTCGGTGCACCTCGAAAGTTTTCCGATGGTGCCGGACACTTGGCGCGATGTGGAGCTGGCGGCGAAATGGGACGACGTGCGGGCGGTTCGCGCCGTGGTCACCGGGGCAATGGAGATCGAGCGGGCGCAAAAGCGGATCGGCGCCTCGCTCGAAGCGGCTCCGATCGTGTTCGTCGCCGACGAGGCGCTGCGGGCCGCGCTCGCCGGGGTCGACTTCGCGGACGTCTGCATCACCTCCGACATCGCGATCGAGGCGGGCGAAGGTCCGGCCGACGCCTTCCGCCTCGCGGACGTGCCGGGCGTCGCCGTGGTGCCGCGGCGCGCCGAGGGCCGCAAATGCGCGCGCTCGTGGCGCTTCTCGCCGCTCGTCGGCAGCGACGCCGAATTCGCCGACGTGACGCCGCGCGACGCCGAGGCGCTGCGCGAGCTGAAGCGGGCCGGGCTGCTCGGGTGAGTGGGGCGCTTGTCATTGCGAGCGCGGCGAAGCAACCCAGGAGCCGAGCGGTGGCCCCTGGGTTGCTTCGCCTGCGGCTCGCGATGACGGTCCGCGGCGGGTCGCGGACGTGACCCCCCGTGTCGCGGGCTTTCTTGTCGCGGCGCTCACGCTGGCGCTCGATCAAGCCAACAAGCTGTGGCTGATGAACGTCTACGACATCGCCGCGCGCCAGCCGGTGCGTCTCGCGCCCGTCCTCGACGTGATCTTCGCGAAAAACCCCGGCATCTCGTACTCGCTGCTGTCCGCGCACAGTCCCGCGGCGCGCTGGGCGCTGGTCGCCTTCTCGCTGGCGGCGACGCTCGGCATCGGTCTCTGGCTCGGGCGCACCACGACGCGGGTCGTGGCGCTCGGGCTCGGCCTCATCCTCGGCGGCGCGCTCGGCAACGCGATCGACCGCTTCGCCTACGGCTGGGTGGCGGACTTCTACTATTTCCACGTCGGCGCGTTTCACTGGTATGTCTTCAACCTCGCCGATGTCGCGATCGTCGCGGGCGTGGTGTTTCTGCTTGTCGATTCCTTCGCGCTCGCGCCGCGCGCGCCTCGGGATGCGCGAAAGACCTAGACGGCGAAGCCTCCAAAATGCCGCTAACGTCGGGCATGCGCGCTCTCGTTCGCGTTTCTAGGAGAAGGACGATGTGTCAAGAGTCACGCGCCGGCATGTCACGCGCCGGCATGTCACGCGCTGGCTTGTCGCGCACAGGCATGTCTCGCGCTGGCGCGGTGGCGGCGATGTTGCTCGGGCTCGCCGCGATGACGGCACCCGCCGCCGCCCAGCAGGGGGGCGTCGCGGAGCAGTTCGACGACATCCGCAACTCGCTCGGGTTCGGCCGGGCGCGCCCGCCGATCGACTTCACCGAGCGCCCGCCGCTCGTCGTGCCGCCCAACGACACGCTGCCAGCGCCATCCGCGAGGTCCCCGTCGATCGGCGTCAACGATCCCGACATCGAGAGCCGTCGCAAGGCGCTGACCGATTCGCGGCGCCCGGTGCCACCGTCCGATCCGGGTGCAGGCGTCAGCGGCCCCGCCGGCCGCGCCTACCTCGTCGAGCCGCCCGCCGGCTTGCGCGACCCGAGCACGCTCGGCCCCGATACGACCACCTACCGGGCCAAGGGCGCGATCGAGAAGCCGGAGCGCAAACGCCACGCCAAGCGCCGCACGCCCGCCGTCGAGGCGGCGCAGTAGCAATATAACGCCGGCCGCGATCCACTTCGCTCGCCGGGTCGCTCTATTGTTCGCGACACGGGGCGGAGCGACATAGACTTTGGTCGAGCCTGTACAGTCTTCCGACGCGGATTCGCGGCGACCAATAAGTTGATCACCTAATTCATTCGAGTGAAGCGGCGACTTGCGCCGCCATGTCTAGTCCAGCCAGACGGGACCGTGAGCCCGTCGTTCAGGAGGACTTATCATGACAACATCCGCTCCGATGACGGCCGAGGGCTTCAAGGCCCACGGCATGATGGCTTTGCCGTTGCACATCGCCGCGCTGCACGCGCAGGCGGCGGCGCTGCCGGCGCAGCTCGGCCCCTTCGACGCCGCGCCGATCGTGTTTCACCACGGCGTGCCGGTCGGCGGCCGCGCCCAGCTCACTCTGTTCCAGAATGGCGGGTACCAGTTCAACGGCCACTTCCACGATTCCGGCGCGCCCAGCTACAATACGGGCTTCGTCTACGCGGTGAAGAGCCACAGCGGCACGCTGT
This sequence comes from uncultured Lichenihabitans sp., assembly GCA_965214415.1. GTDB lineage: Bacteria > Pseudomonadota > Alphaproteobacteria > Rhizobiales > Beijerinckiaceae > RH-AL1. The sequence goes on along the minus strand of CBDCBQ010000003.1, from coordinate 1,721,778 downwards.
TCGTCTTCTCGCACAAGGGGCACGTCTCCGGCACCTTCGGCTCCGGCTCGCGCAACGACGACTGGTCGCAGGCTGGCCACAACGACAATCTGGCGTCGGCATGGGCCGATCTCGCGGCCGGGCCGGCGGCGCACTGGAGCGCTCACGCCGGGCTCGACTTCTCGATCAGTCAGATCGTCAACGACATCAAAAGCGCCGCCGGCGCCGTGTCGAGCGTGGTCTCGGTCGTCGGCGCGCTGTAGCGGTCGCGCTCCGATCTCGCGGACATACGATGCGTCACCTCGCCCATCTGTTGGTGCGGGGTGGCGCGCTTTCGCGATACCTATATACCTTGATGGTTCAACGCCCGCGACGGCAGCTCCGGCGCAACGCCCGAAAGGTAGCCTTATGACCGACGGTTCCGCCGTGTCCGTATCGTCCTCCGCCGTCGTTGGTCTGACCCCGGGCGATATCGGCGCGGACAAGGCGGCCGACACGGCGGTGATACAGGGCAAGCTCGACAACGGGATGGAGATCGTCGTCATTCCCGATCATCGGGCACCGGTCGTGACCCACATGGTGTGGTATCGCAACGGCTCGGCCGATGATCCGCTCGGCAAGTCGGGCATCGCCCACTTTCTCGAGCATTTGATGTTCAAGGGCACGACGGCAAATCCGGCCGGCAAGTTCTCCGATCTCGTCTCCGATCTCGGCGGTCAGGAGAACGCTTTCACCTCGAATGACTTCACCGCCTATTTCCAGCGCATCCCGAAGGAGCACCTCGCGGTCTGCATGGAATACGAGGCGGACCGGATGAAGAACCTCGTCCTGACCGACGAGGTGGTGGCGCCCGAGCGCAACGTCGTGCTCGAGGAGCGCCGCATGCGCACCGATTCCGACCCCGGCGAGATCCTGGACGAGGCGGTGCAGGCGGCCGTCTACACCTCGCATCCCTACGGCAAGCCGGTGATCGGCTGGGAGCACGAGATCGAGACGCTCGATCGCACTGACGCCTTCAATTATTACGAGCGCTTCTATACGCCGGAGAACGCGATCCTCATCGTCGCCGGCGACGTCGACCCGCAGGCCACGATCGATCTCGCCCGCGAGATCTACGGTCCGGTCAAGCCGTTCGGCGCGCCACCGCAGCGCGTGCGCCCGCGCGAGCCGCGCCCGACGACGCACCGCCAGGTCTCGCTCGCCGACGACAAGGTCGAGCAGCCGCGCTACCAGCGCCTCCATCTCGTTCCATCGTATCGCACGGGCGCGCCGGGCGAGGCGGAAGCGCTCGAGGTGCTCGCCTTTCTGCTCGGCGGCGGTCAGACGAGCGTCCTGTTCAAGACCCTCGTGATGCAGGACAAGATCGCGGTCGGCGCCGGCGCCCACTACATGGGCACCTCGCTCGACGAGACGCGGTTCTTCATCTACGCCGTGCCCGTGCCCGGCGTCAGCCTCGAGCAGATCGACGCCGCGATCGAGGCGGTGGTGACGAAGATCGCCGACGTCGGCTTCGACGAGGCGGCCCTCACCCGCGCCAAGACGCGCCTGATCGCCGAGGCGATCTACGCGCGTGACAGCCAGATGACGCTGGCCAATTGGTACGGCGCCTCGCTGACGACCGGCCTGTCGTTGGCCGACATCGCCGCATGGCCCGACCGCATCGAAGCCGTGACCGCGGAGGACGTGCGGAACGCCGCCCGCCATCTCGACCGCAAGCGCGGCGTGTCCGGCTATCTGCTGCCGGCCGAGCCCATCGCCGCCTGATGATTTCGCGAAACCACAAGAGCGCATCATGACTGGACACGCCGAGACCCTCGTTTCCCCGGTCGAGGCCGTGAGCCGCGCCTCGCGCGTGCAGAAGGTGCGCTCGCCGGGCGGCATCGAAGCCTGGCTCGTCGAGGATTACGCGATCCCGCTGATCGCGGTGAACTTCGGCTTCAAGGGCGGCGCCGCGCAGGACCCGCTGCACAAGCCCGGCGTTGCGACGCTGCTTGCTGGCCTGCTCGACGAAGGGGCGGGCCCGCTCGACAGTGCCGCCTTCCATCAGGCGCTCGACGACGAGGCGATCGAATTGTCCTTCTCGGCCGATCGCGACGCGCTGCACGGCCGCATGAAGACGCTGTCGCGCAATACCGCGCGGGCGTTCGAGCTGCTCGGCTTCGCGGTCGCCGAGGCGCGGCTCGAGCCCGAGGCGGTCGAGCGCGTGCGCGGCCAGATCGCCGCCTCGCTGCGGCGCGAGCTGAATGATCCCGACCAGGCGGCGGCGCGCATGTTCCGCGCGCACTCCTACCCGAACCACCCCTACGGCCAGCCCGTGAAGGGCGATCTCGCGATCCTGCCAGAGATCACGCGGGACGACATTATCGCGCTGCGCACGCGCATCGTGGCGCGCGACAACCTCAAGGTCGCCATTGTCGGCGCGATCGATGCCGAAACGCTCGGCCGCGAACTCGACCGCGTGTTCGGCGGCTTGCCTGAGAAGGCCGACCTCGTGCCTGTGGCAACCGTGACGATCAGCGGCGTCGGCACCCGCCACGTGACGACGATCGACGTGCCGCAGTCGACGATCCGCTTCGGCCGCCAAGGGTTCATGCGTACCGACCTAGACTATGACGCCGGGACGGTGGTCAACCACTGCCTCGGTGCCGGCACCTTCACCTCGCGGCTCTACAAGGAGGTCCGCGAGAAGCGGGGGCTATGCTATTCCGTCTACTCGCAGAATTCGGAGCTGGACCACGCGGCGATGCTGGTCGGCGCGACCTCGACCAAGAATGAGCGGGCGAGCGAGGCCATCGAGGTGATCCGCCACGAGATCGATTTCATGGTCAGCGGCGGTATCGGCGCGGAAGAGCTTGAGAAGGCGAAGAAATACCTCGTCGGCTCGTATGCGCTGCGATTCGACACGTCGCGCAAGATCGCCGGTCATCTCGTCAACCTCCAGCTCGACGGCTACGACGTCGACCGGCTCGATACCCGCAACGCTCGGATTGCCGCCGTCGGCGTCGACGATGCGGCGCGCGCCGCCCAGCGTCTGCTCGGCGACGGCAGCCTGCTGATCGCGGTCGCCGGCAAGCCCGTCGGGCTCTGACGCGGCCGGCTCTTGTCTCCACCCACAAACGGAGGCACATGTCAGCGCATGGCAGATAAGATGATCGCGCCATGGGTCCCGACCTCGGCGGGCCCGCGCAGCTGCAGGCCTGGATCGCGTCCAAGCAGCGCCCCGGCATCGCGATCTCGCTCGATTCGTGCCCGGACTGCACGCGTACAACCCGCGGGCCGCGTCGTCTCGATCGGCCGCCGCGCCGCCTTCACCGAGGCCAAGCCGACGGACGCGACCGGCCGCCTGTTGGCTTCGGCGACCTCCAGCCTGCTCGTGATGCCGCGCCGTTGAATGCGGCGATCGCATAGGAGCCCTGCCGCGCCAACAAACTCGCGTTATTCGTTACGGTAGGGCTGCCTCCATGCTAGATGCGAGGCATGGATATTGGCTCTCTCGCCGTGACCGCCGCCGAGCCATTGCGCCCTCGCCTCGCCGGCCCGAACCGGCCAGAGCGCCCGTTGTCTCCGCTGAAGTTCCTGAAGACGGTCGTGGACAACACGCTCGGGGTATTCGACGACGCTCTCTTCGATGAGCTTGTGGTCGTCCGCCGTTACGGCCCGGCCACCGTCGCCTTCGTCAGCGACCCTGTCGGCATCCGACACGTGCTCGTCGATCACTTCGACGACTACCCACGCCTGCATCTCATCAGGCGGCTTTACGCGGCGCAGATCGGCACCGGCTCGCTGGCCACCTCCGGCCCGGTATGGTGGCGACACCGGCGCATCGCGGCACCGGCGCTGGATCGTCGCGCGGTGGCGCCGGAAATCTCCGCGATCGCGGCAGCGGCGGAGGCAGGCGCGGATGCCCTAGCCGAACAGGTCGGCGCGCCGATCAACATCGCGTTCGAGGTGGGGAATATTCTGGTCGGTCTGCTGCATCGAGTTGCGATGAGCGGCGATCCTCGCGGCCTGCCAATACTCTCCTGGCTTTCGAAAGTGCCGGGCAAGCCGAAGCCGCTCGACCTGGTTCCGATGCCGGATTGGCTCAGGAACCTGGTCAGCCCGGCCCGCCTGTCGTCCGAGCGAGCGGCGTTGCGAGACCTGCTGAGCAGCATCATGGCCGAGCGCCTGGCCGATGGCTACGACGGGCCGCGCGACCTGCTCTGGCGCATCGCGCACGCCACCGACCGCGAGACCGGCGAGCGATTGCCATTCGACGAGGCGCGCGACGAAGCCGCGAGCCAGCTGGCCGCGGGTGACGCCACGATCGGCGCGCTCACCTGGATCTGGTACCTGCTCGCGCTCCATCCCGACGTCGAGACGCGCCTGCACGACGAGCTCGATGCCGTGTTGGGCGACAGCCCCATCCACGCGGACCACCTGCGCAAGCTCGTGTATACGCGCCGTGTGATCGACGAGGTGCTGCGCCTTTACCCATCGGTTCCGGTCACCCCTCGGCAGGCACGCAAGCGCGACGTCATCTGCGGCCACAAGATCCCGCGCGGAGCCGTGATCATCATCGCGCCGTGGGTCGTTCACCGACATCGCAAGCTGTGGAACGAGCCCGAGGCCTTCGATCCGGATCGCTTTTCGGACGAGCGCAGCCGCGATCGTCCGCGGTTTGCCCATATCCCGTTCATCGTGGGACCGGGTACGTGCAGCGGCTCCCATTTCGCGATGACCGAGATGCTGATCGTGGTGGCCGCGCTAGCCCGCCGCTTGCGCTTCCGCTTGATTCCCGAGATGCCGATCATCCCGCACGGCGGAATGACGCTGCAGTCGCGCGGCGGCATCTGGGTCGTCGCGGAGCAACGCTGAACAGGGCCATTGGGCGAGGGTGACGACCCTGATTGGCCGAGTCGACGGGTCCGCGGCCGCATGCTAGCCGCAAGGGCTGGAGGCGACCATGCCGCGGCCCATCGAAATCCTGCCCTCGATCCTGTCCGCCGATTTCGCGCGGCTCGCCGACGAGATCCGCGCGGTTGACGACGCCGGTGCCGACGTCATGCACCTCGACGTGATGGACGGGCATTTCGTGCCCAACATCACCTTCGGTCCGCCGGTGGTGAAGGCAATGCGCCCGCACTCCAAGAAGCCGTTCGACGTGCACCTGATGATCGCGCCGGCCGACCCCTATCTGGAAGCCTTCGCCGAGGCCGGCGCCGACTCGATCCTCGTCCATTCCGAGGCCGGCCCCCACCTGCATCGATCGCTGCAGACGATCCGCGCGCTCGGCAAGCAGGCCGGCGTCGCGATCAACCCCGGCACCCCCGTCGAGGCGGTGGCCGGCGTGCTCGACCTCGTCGACATCGTGCTCGTGATGACGGTGAACCCCGGCTTCGGTGGCCAAAGTTTCATTCGCTCCTGCCTCGACAAGGTGCGCGCCGTCCGCGCCCTGATCGCCGGTCGCGACATCGCCATCGAGGTCGATGGCGGTGTCGATCCGAAGACCGCGCCCGAGGTCGTTGCCGCCGGCGCCACCCGCCTCGTCGCCGGCAGCGCGGTGTTCCGCGACGGGCCCGCGGGCTATGCGACAAACATCGAGGCGATCCGGCGGGCCGCGATGGCGGCGCGCGGGGAGCTGGCCTGAATCCTCCACCGCGCGGCAGCATGGTGGAGGGGGCGAGTGCGCGCACAGCGCCGCCGGTCCTGTCACACCAGGCCGTATCTCTCCCGCTCGTGGTTGAAGTTGATCGCCTGCACGCCTCGACCGGCGTAGAGGTAGAGCTGCGCGTCCGCAGTGAGCAGCGTGTCGTCTTTCGCGCAGAGGATGAGGGCCGCGTCGGTCAACCCAAGGCGGATGTAGTCGGCCTGTTCGCGGGCGGCGCCGCTCGCGACATAGGCCTCGTCACTTGCATCGACGAGCTTCTTGAGCGTGAGGCTGATCACATCGCGCTCCGGTCGCCGATGCTGCCTCAGGAGATTCGACGCCTCGGTCACGACGTTTGGAAGTAGCCGAACCGCCTGAGCGCCGAGCAAGACCTCCAGCAGATCGAAATCGTCCACGTCGCATTGATGCGTATTCTTGTGCTTCTCGATCGGGCGCGGCGAGGTGGCGCCAGCGGCCAAGGGCACCAAAAGCTGCGCATCGAGCAAGAGCAACGTTCACTCACCTGTAAGAAGCTCACGAATCTTCATGGATGGGGTGCTCGATGGCTTATTTGGTATTCGCATGACCTTGTACGTGCGGGTCAACGCATCCTGCGCAAGCGTCTTCGTGACGATATCGGATTTGCGAACGAGTGCGGGTCGCATGATGCCGAGCGTGATGAGCCAACTGTCGCTCGGCTCGTCGAACTCGACCTCCTCGAGCCTCACACCGGTGATCTCCTCGTCCGCATGGAAATCCTCGACCAGTGCCTTCGCTTGCGCGATCGCCTCTTTCACCTTCATCGCTGATCACCTCTAGGCAAGCTTTCCGCCCAAGTTCCGCGACCAATCTTTCCCGTACGACTGGAAATCTATCACCGTTCGGATCAGGTTCCAGCCCACGATCTCCCTCGCATCGAGGGGAGGATAGCGCACCGAGACTGAAGCAAGATGATCCCTCGTTACTCCCGCCCCGCCATGGTCGCCGTCTGGGAGCCGCAGACGCGGTTTCGCATCTGGTTCGAGATCGAGGCGCACGCCTGCGACGCGCTGGCCGAGCTGGGCGTCATCCCGAAAGCGAGCGCCGCGGCGATCTGGGAAAAGGCCGGGGACGTCACGTTCGATGTCGGGCGCATCGACGAGATCGAGCGCGTGACCAAGCACGACGTCATCGCCTTTCTCACACACCTCGCCGAATTCATCGGTCCGGACTCGCGCTTCGTCCACCAGGGCATGACCTCGTCGGACGTGCTCGACACCTGCCTCGCGGTGCAGCTGACGCGGGCCGCCGACATCCTGGTCGCCGACATCGATGCGCTGCTCGCCGCGCTGAAGACGCGCGCCTACGAGCACAAGCTGACACCGACGATCGGCCGCTCGCACGGCATCCACGCCGAGCCCGTCACCTTCGGGCTCAAGCTCGCGCAGGCCCATGCCGAGTTCGCCCGCTGCCGCGAGCGCCTCGTCGCCGCCCGCAAGGAGATCGCGACCTGCGCGATCTCGGGCGCGGTCGGCACCTATGCCAACATCGATCCCCGCGTCGAGGCGCATGTCGCGGCCAAGCTCGGCCTCGCGGTCGAGCCGATCTCGACGCAGGTGATCCCGCGCGACCGCCACGCGATGTTCTTCGCCACGCTCGGCGTCGTCGCCTCGTGCCTGGAGCGGCTGGCGATCGAGATCCGCCATCTGCAGCGCACCGAGGTTTTGGAGGCGGAGGAGTTCTTCTCGGAGGGCCAGAAGGGCTCGTCGGCGATGCCGCACAAGCGCAATCCGGTGCTGACCGAGAACATCACCGGCCTCGCCCGCCTCGTGCGCGGCATGGCGGTGCCGGCGATGGAGAACGTCGCGCTCTGGCACGAGCGCGATATCTCCCATTCCTCCGTCGAGCGGATGATCGGCCCGGACGCGACGATCACGCTCGATTTCGCGCTCGCCCGGATGACGAGCGTCATCGAGAAGCTCGTCGTCTACCCCGCCAACATGAAGAAGAACCTCGATCGGCTCGGCGGCTTGATCCACTCGCAGCGCGTGCTGTTGGCGCTGACCCAGAAGGGCGTCGCGCGCGAGGACGCGTACGCGTTGGTCCAGCGCAACGCCATGCCGGTCTGGCGCGGGGAGGGCGAGTTCCTGGCCCTGCTGATCGCCGACCCCGACGTGCGCAAGGCGCTCGACCCGGCCGAGATCGAGGCGCTGTTCGACCTCGGGTATCATCTGAAGGCAGTGGATGCGATTTTCGCGCGGGTGTTCGGGGATCAGCCGGCCGCGCCGCGCCTCGAGGGCTGAATCAGCACCTCCGCCGAAATTCCAAGGCCGGCATGTAGTCGCCGGATCATCTCCAGCGTGAGATCGCGCTTGCCGCCCATGATCTCGGCCACCCGGCCACGGGTCCCGATCAGCGGCTCGAGGTCTTTTCGCGTCAGGCCCTGTTGCTCCATGCGAAATTCGATGGCGACGATTGGATCCGGCGGATCCATTGGATCATGCTGCGTCTCGTACGCGTCGATCAAGGTCGCCAAGACATCCAGCCGGTCGCCTTCAGGAGTGCCGGTTCCCGCGCCCCATAGCCGTCCAACCTCGATCATCGCGGCATCGTAATCGTCTTCGGTTTTGATTGGTTTCAGCTCAGCTTGCATGGCCTACCTTGTGACGTCGATCCGATCATACTCTTTGTGAGTGCCCAGCCATTTGATCCAAACAATACCCTTATCGTAATCCGCCGCGACGACGAGCCGATAATCGTGACCTTTGATATAGAAGACGATCCGCTCCGCGGTTACGATGCTTGCTGTCGCGTAAAGTTGTTTGACGTCGGACGACCAATGCCACGTCGCCTTGCGGACCTCGTCGAACCAAGCATCGGCGCATTTTTCACGGCCCGCTGGTCGTTGTGACCGGCAAGCCGGTCGACGAACCGTCGCAGCGACCGTCTCGCGATGACCCGCATGCGACCAAGTATAACGGTCCCGAAGCGGGATCAAGCGGGGCCTTGTCCGGTCCGGTTGCCGCCGCGCGAGCGCTAGTTGACGCCTGACTTTCCACGGGCAATTCTCGGGCATCGACGAGGAACGGAGCCGCGATGCGCAACAGAGGTTTTGTCTTCGGTGCGGCCTTGATCCTTGGCGCCGGCATCGCCCACGCCCAATCGCCACTGCCCTCGTCGCAAATGGCGCCGGGCCATGCCGATCCGTATGCGCACGATCCCTACATCACCTCGACCGGCGCGACGGTCGCCAATCCCGGCGCGCCGCAATCTGGACCGACCACCCCGCAGGATCGCGCGATTCAGCGGCAGGACAACAAGATCGACAAGAGCATCTGCAAAGGCTGCTGACCGCGCGGCCCGCACGTCGAGGCCGCGTCTCACGAAAAGTGGAGGTGGCCCACAACGCCGCTTTACAGACATAAAGATATGTTTATATCTCATGTCATGAGCGTTCAGGCTTCGCAAGGCGGCTTCGACAACGTCCTCACCGCCCTCACGGCGGCGGGGGAGCCGACGCGTCTGCGCCTCCTCGCCTTGCTCTGCGATGCCGAACTCACCGTGAGCGAGCTCGTCGCGATCCTCGGCCAGTCGCAGCCGCGCATCTCGCGGCATCTGAAGCTTCTCGTCGAGGCTGGTCTCGTCGAGCGCCACCGCGAGGGCGCCTGGGTGTTCCTGCTGGTCTCGCAGACCGGGGCCATCGCGCATCTCGCCCGCGAGATCGTCGGCGCGATCGCCGCGCAGGACCCCGAACTCGTGGCTGACCGTGCCCGCCTCGGCGAGGTCCGCCGCGCCCGTGCCGAACAGGCGGCGAGCTACTTCGCGACCCATGCCACGAATTGGGACAATCTGCGCGCCATGCATGTCGCCGAGGAGACCGTCGAGGCGGCGATCCGCGAGGCGGTTGGTGACCACACCATCGGCAGCCTGCTCGACGTCGGCACCGGCACCGGGCGCATGCTCGAGCTGCTCGCGCCGCAGGCCAGTCGCGCGCTCGGCGTCGACCAGTCGCCGCAGATGCTCGGCATCGCCCGCGATCGGCTCGAGCGGGCAGGGCTGCGCAAGGCGCAGCTACGCCAGGGCGACATCTTCGCGCTGCCGGTCGAGCGCAACGGCTACGATCTCGTCGTGCTGCATCAGGTGCTGCACTACCTCGACGACCCCTCGCGGGCGCTGCGCGAGGCGGCGCGCACGCTATCCCCGGGCGGACGCCTGCTCGTCGTCGATTTCGCGCCGCATCGCGACGAAAGCCTGCGCGCCGCGCATGCCCATCGCCGGCTCGGCTTCGCGCGCGACGAGATCGCGGGCTTCATGACCGAGGCGGCGCTCGACGTCACCCTCACCCGCGATCTCGCGCAAGAGAACGCGAATTCGACGGGCGCCGGCTCGCTCACCGTGTCGCTGTGGATGGGGCGCGACCGCCGCATCCAGTCCGACGCACTACCTCTCTCCATGCTCGAGATTGCCTGACATGCAACCGGTCGCCATGACGCGCCTCAGCCGCGGCACCCGTCCGCGCTTCAACGTCTCCTTCGAGTTCTTCCCGCCGAGCACGCCAGAGATGGAGGCGACGCTGTGGGACTCGATCCGCCGGCTCGCGCCGCTCAACCCCAACTTCGTGTCCGTCACCTACGGCGCCGGCGGCAAGACGCGCGAGCGCACGCACGCCACGGTCACGCGGATGATCGAGGAGACGAACGTGCGCCCGGCCGCGCATATCACCTGCGTCGCGGCGAGCCGCGACGAGGTCGACGCGGTGGCGCGCGACTATTGGCAGGCCGGCGTGCGCCATGTCGTGGCGCTGCGCGGCGATCCGCGGACGGGGCCGGGCACGGCCTATGTCGCGCAAAACGATGGCTATCAAACCTCGGCCGATCTCGTCTCGGGACTGCGCAAGATCGGCGATTTTGAGATCTCGGTCTCGGCCTACCCGGAGGGCCATCCCGAGTCGGGCTCGATCGACAAGGACATCGACGTCCTGAAGGCGAAGATCGACGCCGGCGCGACGCGGGCGATCACGCAGTTCTTCTTCGACAACGACATCTACGAGCGCTTCCTCGACAAGGTGCGCGCCAAGGGGATCAACATCCCGATCGCGCCGGGCATCGTGCCGGTGCAGAGCTTTCGGCAGACCGCGAGCTTCGCCAAGCGCGCCGGCGCCTCGGTGCCGGCCTGGCTCGCCGAGCGGTTCGAGGGCCTCGACGATGATCCAGCGACCCGTCGCCTCGTCGCCGCCACGGTGGCCGCCGAGCAGGTCCTCGATCTCGTCGATCGTGGGGTCTACAACTTTCACTTCTACACGATGAACCGGGCTGATCTCGTCTACGCGATCTGCCATCTCCTGGGGATGCGCCCCGCCTGGCGCGAACAGAAGGCCGCTTGATGACGAACCTGCCGAAGAAGGGCGAGGAGGTCCGCAAGGCCCTCGCCGATCTCGCGCGCCAGCGTATCCTCGTGCTCGATGGCGCAATGGGCACGATGATCCAGGCGCACAGGTTCACGGAAGAGCAGTTCCGTGGCGAGCGCTTCAAGGACTGGGCGCAGGACGTGCGCGGCAACAACGACCTGCTCGTGCTGACCCAGCCGCGGGCGATCGACGAGATCCACTACGCCTTCGCCATGGCGGGCGCTGATCTCGTTGCGACCAACACCTTCAACTCGACGTCGATCTCGCAGGCCGACTACGGCATGCAGGCGCTGGTGCCCGAGCTGAACTTCGAGGCGGCCCGGCTGTGCCGCAGCGCCTGCGACCGCGCCACCAGGCAAGACGGCAAGCGCCGCTTCGTCGTCGGCGCGCTCGGCCCGACCAATCGCACGGCGTCGATCTCGCCCGACGTCAACAATCCCGGGTTCCGCGCGGTCTCGTTCGACGAGCTGGCTGGCGCCTACCACGAGGCCACCACGGCTCTCGTCGAGGGTGGCGCCGATCTCGTCATCATCGAGACGATCTTCGACACGCTGAACGCCAAGGCGGCGTTCGCCGGCGTCGAGGCGGCCTTCACCGAGCTCGGCTGCGACCTGCCGATCATGGTGTCGGGCACCATCACCGATCTCTCGGGCCGCACCCTGTCTGGCCAGACCCCGACGGCATTCTGGAACTCGATGGAGCACATCCTGCCGCTCTCGATCGGGCTCAATTGCGCGCTCGGCGCGCGCGAGATGCGGGCTCATCTGGCCGAGCTGTCGCGCGTCGCCGACACGCTCGTCTGCGCCTATCCGAATGCCGGCCTGCCCAACGAGTTCGGCCTGTACGACGAGAGCCCGGAATACATGGCCGGCCTCGTGAAGGAGTTCGCCGAATCGGGGCTCGTCAACATTCTCGGCGGCTGCTGCGGCACGACGCCCGACCACATCAAGGCGATCGCCGAGGCGGTCGAGGGCCTCGCCCCGCGCGAGATCCCCGAGATCGAGCCGCGTCTCAGATTGTCTGGTCTCGAACCGTTCACGCTGACGTCCGACATCCGCTTCGTCAATGTCGGCGAGCGCACCAACGTCACCGGATCGGCCAAATTCCGCAAGCTGATCAAGGAGGGTGATCTCGCGGCCGCGCTCGACGTGGCCCGCGATCAGGTCGCCAACGGCGCGCAGATCATCGACATCAACATGGACGAGGGCCTGCTCGATTCGCAGGCCGCGATGGTCGATTACCTCAACCTGATCGCCGCCGAGCCCGACATCGCCCGCGTGCCGGTGATGATCGATTCGTCCAAGTTCGCGATCATCGAGGCGGGCTTGAAGTGCGTGCAGGGCAAGGCGGTCGTCAACTCGATCTCCCTGAAGGAGGGCGAGGAAAAGTTCATCGCCGATGCGCGCACCGTGCGTCGCTACGGCGCCGCCTGCGTGGTGATGGCGTTCGACGAGAAAGGCCAAGCCGACACCAAGGAGCGCAAGGTCGAGATTTGTTCGCGTGCCTACAAGATCCTGACCGAGCAGGTCGGCTTCCCGCCCCAGGACATCATCTTCGATCCCAACATCTTCGCGGTGGCGACGGGCATCGAGCAACACGACAACTACGGCGTCGACTTCATCGAGGCGACGCGCGAGATCCGCGCGCGCCATCCGCTGGTCCACATCTCGGGCGGCGTGTCGAACCTGAGCTTCTCGTTTCGCGGCAACGAGCGGGTGCGCGAGGCGATGCACTCGGTGTTCCTCTACCACGCGATCTCGGCTGGCATGGACATGGGCATCGTCAACGCCGGCCAACTCGCGGTCTATGCCGACATCGACGCGGAGCTGCGCGACGCCTGCGAGGACGTCGTCCTCAATCGCCGAAGCGATTCGACCGAGCGCCTGCTCGAGCTCGCCGAAAGCTACAAGGGCAAGGGCGCCGAGCGCGCCGAGAAGACGCTGGCCTGGCGCGAGGCGCCCGTCGCGAAGCGGCTCGAGCACGCCCTCGTGCATGGCATCACCGAGTTCGTCGACGACGACACGGAGGAAGCGCGCGCCGCTTCGACGCGGCCGCTCGACGTCATCGAAGGCCCGCTGATGGCTGGCATGAACGTCGTCGGCGATTTGTTTGGCTCGGGAAAGATGTTCTTGCCGCAGGTGGTCAAGTCCGCGCGCGTCATGAAGAAGGCTGTCGCCTATCTCATGCCGTACATGGAGGAGGAGAAGAAGCGCAACGAGGCGGCCGGTGGCCCCAAGTCGCGTGGCGCCGGCAAGATCCTCATGGCGACCGTCAAGGGCGACGTGCACGACATCGGCAAGAACATCGTCGGCGTCGTGCTCGCCTGCAACAATTACGAGATCATCGATCTCGGCGTGATGGTGCCGGCCAAGAAGATTCTCGATACCGCGCGCGCCGAGGAGGTCGACGTGATCGGTCTGTCCGGCCTCATCACGCCGTCGCTCGAGGAGATGACGATCGTCGCCGCCGAGATGGAGCGCGAGGGGTTCGATATCCCACTGCTGATCGGCGGCGCGACGACGAGCCGCGTCCATACCGCGGTTAAGATTCATCCGAACTATAAGAAGGGCCAAACGGTCTACGTCACCGACGCCAGCCGCGCCGTCGGCGTCGTGCAGGCGCTGCTCGCGCCGAACCAGCGCGACGGCTACATCGAGACGATCCGCGCCGAGTATCAGAAGGTCGCCGACGCGCACGCGCGGGGCGAGCGCGAGAAGGCGCGGTTGCCGCTCGCCAAGGCGCGGGCGAACGCGCCGAAGATCGATTGGGCCACATACGATCCGCCAAAGCCCGCCTTCATCGGCACGCGGGTGCTGACGAACGCGGACGTCGGCGAGCTCGCCAAGTACATCGATTGGACGCCGTTCTTCCAGACCTGGGAGCTGAAGGGCCGCTATCCGGCGCTGCTCGAGGATCCCGAGAAGGGCGAGGCCGCGCGCGCGCTGTTCGACGACGCGCAGGGAATGCTGGCGCGCATCATCGAGGAGCGCTGGTTCGACCCCAAGGGCGTCATCGGCCTGTGGCCGGCGAACGCGGTCGGCGACGACATCCAGCTCTATACGGGCGAGTCGCGCACGGAGCCGCTGGCGACGCTGCACACGCTGCGCCAGCAGCTCGTCAAGCGCGATGGCCGCCCGAACGTCGCGTTGTCCGACTATGTCGCGCCCAAGGACAGTGGGAAAGCCGACTATGTCGGCGGCTTCGTCGTCACCGCCGGCGCCAACGAGGAGAAGATCTCGGAGCGCTTCGCCCGCGCCAACGACGACTACTCGTCGATCATGGTCAAGGCGCTGGCCGACCGCATCGCCGAGGCGTTCGCGGAGCGGATGCACGCGCGGGTGCGCCGCGAGTTCTGGGGCTACGAGACGGGCCCCGAGCCTACGCCCGAGGAGCTGCTGACCGAAGAATATCGCGGCATCCGCCCGGCACCGGGCTATCCCGCGCAGCCCGATCATACCGAGAAGGGGACGCTGTTCGAGCTGCTCAAGGCCGAGCGGCGGATCGGCGTGAAGCTCACCGAGAGCTATGCGATGTGGCCGGGCTCATCGGTCAGCGGGCTCTACCTCGCCCATCCCGACGCGGCCTATTTCGGCGTCGCCAAGATCGAGCGCGATCAGGTCGCGGATTATGCCGCGCGCAAGCGCATGGATGTCGCCGAGATGGAGCGCTGGCTCGCGCCGATCCTCAATTACGAGCCGAACGCGGATCGCCAGGCGGCGGTCGCGGCGGAGTAGGGCGCACAAAAAGGCCAGGGTCGGGGGACCCTGGCTTTCTGCCTCGCGGCAACGGCGCTTCGCTCAGAAGAAGAAGCGACGGCGGAAGAACGGACGGCGATAGCCGTACCCATAGAAGCCGCGATAGCCGTAGCCACGGTACCCATAGCCGAAGCGACGATAGCCGAAGCCGCGACCGCGAAAGCCGTAGCCGCCGCGATACCACACCTTGTCGACCTTGGCGGTCTCGCCGGGGGCCGCGGCCGCGTCCGCCTCGATGGCGGGCGCGGTGGTGGCCGGGGCGAAGCTCTGAGCCGTCATGCCGCCAGCGGGGGCGGCGATAGCGGCGACGGGCGCCGCGAACACGAGGGCTCCGAGAAGCCCGAGCATCTTGAGTTTCATAGTACCTCCAGTGTCCCTGTCGGACAGGACAGGCGATGGTTCGAAAACCTCCGGCGTCGCGAACCGTTTCACCGGAGTCGAAATAAATGTGGGCTTTTTTCCCACAAACGCGTGATTGCCACAGTCGAATGCTGCCGTCCAGGCTTAAAAGAAGAACCGGCGACGGAAGAAGAACGGACGGTAGAAGCCGAACCGGCGGAAGCCGTAGCCGTACCCAAACCGGCGCCCGTAGAAGCCGCCACGGAACCCATAGCCGCGACCGTATCCACCACGGAAGCCGAAGCCGCGACCATAGCCGCCACGGAAGCCGAAGCCGCGTCCACCGAAGCCGCGTCCGCCGAAACCACGCCCGCCGAAGCCACGTCCGCCGAAGCCACGTCCGCCGAAGCCACGTCCACCGCGTCCGTAGAACACCTTCTCGATCTTGGCCGGCGTGTCGCCGGTCACCGCGCTCTGCGCCGTCATCGGTTCGGATGTGGTCGTGGTTTGCGGGAGCGCCGAGGCCGCGGTCAAGGCGCCGGCCGGGCCGGCTTCCGCGCCCAGCGGCGCGGCGAAGACAAGCGCGCAAACAAGCGCGATGAGTTTAAATCGCATGGTCCCTCCAATTCGCGTCGAAAGCCGACCCGCGTAAACCCGGAACCGCCACCAACCGTTGCAGGGACGCCGTGTCAGCGTAGTCGTATGGCGATCAGCGCCTCTAGCACGGCGATCGTCTCGTCATCGGCGATCCCGTCGATCCGCGACTGCCGGTAGTGGCGCTGGAAGGCTTCGATGACGCCGACCGTCACCGGATCCCGGACACCCGTCTCGGGGCAGCCGTACCCGAACGCGTGCAGAGCCCGCTGCAGCTCGCCCACGCAGGGGGTCCTCGGCGCCGCGCCCGTGGCGCTCCCATCGCGGACCGCCGCGACGTCGACGAAGGCACCGACACCGGCCTCGGCCAGCGTCCGCCAGGGAAACCACTCGCCCGGGTCGTTCTTGCGGATCGGCGCGACATCGGAATGGCCGAGCACCCGATACTGCGGGATCACGTGACGCGCGCAGACGTCGCGCGCCAGCGCCGCCACCGCCTCGATCTGGGCGGCGGGGTAGGGCGGGCAGCCGCCCGGGTGGCCGGCGTTGACGATCTCGATGCCGAGCGACAACGAGTTGATGTCGCCGTCATCGTCCCAGACCCCGATCCCGGCGTGCCAGGCACGGTCGGCCTCGGCGACGAGCTGGGTGATCCGCCCATCCTCCCACACGAGGTAGTGGCAGGAGACGCCGGCCGCCGCGTCGGTCAGGCGGGCGAGCGCGCCTTCGCCGGTGGGCATGCCGGTATAGTGCAGGATCAGGGCGTCGATCGTCTTGCCGCGCCGGTCGGTGAAGTTGGGGGAGGGCGCCAAATCCGTGACGAGCGGGCTGTCGGGCCTCAATAGACGTAGCGGACGCGGCAATAGGGCCGCCCGTACATGTCCTCGGCGAACTCCCGGCACGGCGGCCGGCCGGCGACATAGACGGGAGCGACCGCCTCGGGCGGCGGCGGCGGGCGCGTGCTCGCGCCGATCAGCGCGCCCGCGCCGGCGCCGAGCAGGCTCGAGGCGATGACGGCGCCCGGGCCGCCGCCGGCGGCCGCCGCGACGACCGCGCCTGTGCCCGCTCCGATCGCCGCGCCGCTGGAGGCGCGCTGTTCCGGCGTGTAGCCGCAGCCGGCCGTGGCGAGAGCGGCGAGTAGAGCCGCGCCAAGCGCGGCGCGAGCGATGAATGTGCGCATCTTCATTCCAGATCGAGGCCCCCCCGGCGCTTCCAGGAAAAGCGCGGCGACGGCATCATCAAGACGATGCCGAAATCCCCTGTCGATTTGGTAAAAGCGCGGCATTTCCGTCACGCGACTGTAACGCTGTGCGAAGTCTCGGACGGCGCGCGCCGAGGATTTGCGCCGAGGCCCGCGGATTTGACCGCGTCCCGTCGAGCCCGTACAGCCGCGCGGCCAGCCGGCCGGACGGCCGCTGCTTCAGGGCAGAGGAAAGTCCGGGCTCCAGGAAGACACGGTGCCGGATAACGTCCGGCGGGGGCGACCCCAGGGAAAGCGCCACAGAAAGTAAACCGCCGGTCTCGCCTCGGTGCGGCCGGTAAGGGTGAAAGGGTGCGGTAAGAGCGCACCGCGGACCTGGCAACAGGGACGGCATGGCAAGCCCCACCGGGAGCAAGACCGAATAGGGGCGACACGAGGCGAAAGCTTCAGGTCCGTCTGACGACCGTCGCCCGGGTTGGTTGCTCGAGGCGGCCGGCAACGGCCGCCCCAGAGGAATGGCCGTCGCGTGCGGCGCCGCGAGGCGTCGTGCCGTACAGAACCCGGCTTACAGGCCGGCTGGCACCAGCACTCCCCTTCTCCCGAAAGGGCAAGGAAGAGCCTCGACTTACGCGATCCGCCCGGCGGCGTGCGCGAGCATCGTGTAGACCTTGCCGGAATCCGAGCCGAGGTAGCCGCGCAGCACGCGATCGTCGGGATCATCGTTCTGGATCTGCGAGAGCAGCCGCTCGAACTCCTGCACGTAGCGGTCGACCGTGGTCCGGAAACCGTCGTCCGCCTTGTAGCGTCGGCGGATCTCCTCGAACGTCTGGCCGCCGCGACCCTTGTAGATCGAGGCGTCGAAGGCGTCGTCCTCGCCGCGCCGGTAGCGCTCCCAGGCATTGGCCGCCGCGGTGGGATCGATCATGCGGGCGATGTCGGTCGAGATCGCCTCGAGCGGCTCGGCGCCACGCCCATTGGTGCGCGTGGGCGTGGGCTCGGCCGCCTCGGGCTCGTCGTCGAGCGAGGCGCGGGCGAGCAGATCCGACATCCAGCCCTGGCCGCGCTGCGTCGAGGGACGGCCGGGCGCCGGCGGCCCCTGGCGGGGCTGACGCGCCTGCTCGAGCTTGGCCTGCTCGAGCCGCGCCACCTCGAAACGTGCCGCCTGCTCCTGCTCGTCCTGCCGCGCCTGTTCGGCATGTCGTGCCTGCTCGAGCCGCGCCTCCTCCCGCCGGTTCTGTTCCTGCCGAGCTTGCTCCTGCCTGGCTTGCTCGAGCCGCGCCTCTTCAAGCCGTGCCTCGACTTGCCGCGCCTCGACTTGCCGTGCCTGCTCCGCGCGTGCCGCCTCGAGCCGGGCTGGCGCCTCCGGATCGGGCGTCGGCGGCAGCGCCGCCGGCCGCGAGCCGTTCGACGCCGACAGCGAGACATCGGCGGATCGGCCCGAGCGGGTGACGATATCGGTCAGCTCGCTCAGCGCGCGGATCTGCTCGCCGACGACGCGGCGCATCGCGGCCGCTTGCTCGGAGGTCTCGCGCGGGAGTTCGACGGCGTTGCGTCGCACTTCCTCGCGGGTGGCCGCGAGCTCGTCCTGGATCGTCCGCGAGAGGCCGCGCATCTCCTCGGCTGCCGCCTGGAAGCGCTGCGTCGACTTGCCGAACACGTCCTCGAGCTCGAAGGCCGCCTGATCGTAGGCCGCGCGCAGCGCCGCCGCCGTCCGCTCGCGCTCCTTGCCGGCATTATCGCGGATCGCCGCATATTGCTGGTCGATCATGCCGGTCGAGGCCTGCGAGGTGTCGGCCAGGAAGGTGCCGATCTCGCGCGCCCGCGCCTCCGCGTTCTTGAAGCTGTCCTCGACGAGGCCGGCGAACGAGCGCATCACGGACTCGAAGTCGTCCTGCCGCGCGGTGACGGTCGCCAACAGGCCCGACAAAGACTCGTGGCGCGCTGCGAGCCGCTGGTCGAGGTCGCCCTGCGTCGCCGCGAGGCGATCCGACGAGCCGGCGATCGTCGCGTGGTGCTCGGCGATCGTCGCCGCGAGGCCGCCGGCCTCCGTCAGCGTCCGGCCGGTGGTCTCGCTGATCCGGTCGATATGGCCGGTCACCTGGCCGAGCGCGCTCTCGAACGCGCCGATCTGCGCATCGATCGCCCGCTCGAAGCCGGCAAACGTCTGGTTGGCATCGCCGATCATGTCCTGCAGCGAGGTGCTTTGTCCGTTGAGGCGCTCGATCACGCCGCCGAGTTCGCCGCGCACGCGATCGTGCGCGGCGGCAAGCGACAAGACCGAGGTCGCGACGCCGGTCTCGATCGAGCCCCTGAGCGCCTTGGTCGATGTGTCGATCGTGCCGGCGAATTCGCCGTGACGGGCGGCAAGCGTTTCGCCGGCCGCCGCGACGCTGGCATCGACGGACTCCCGTAGTGCGGCCGTCGAGCGATCCACCGCGTCGGTGAACTCTCCCTGCCGGGTGTACAGCGACCCGATCGAATGGGTTACGCTGGCCTCGACCGTCGCCCGCAGAGTGGCGGCGGACCGTTCCGTGGCGCTTGCCAGCTCGTCTTGACGCTCGACGAGCGTCCGCACCGACTTCGCCACGCTGGCATCGATGGTGTCGCGTAGCGCGCCGGCGGAGCGATCCACCGCGCTCGTCAATTCCGACTGGCGCTGACCGAGATGCTCGACGATGAGCGCCCCGCGCTCGGCGATCGTCATCGCGACGACCTCGCCGACGCTGGTCATCTCCGCGGCGACCGCGCCGCCGCGCTCGGACAGAGCCTCGACCAGGCGTTCGCCGTGCTCGCCGAACAGCGCCTCGATCTCGCCGGAGCGCGCCGCGAGGCTCTCGTTCAGCACGCGACCGCGCTCGCCGATCAGTGTCTCCATTGCCGCCAGGCGGCCATCGAGCACGCCGGAAATCTCCTCGACGCGGCCAGCCAGGACGGCGCCGACATCTCCGGCTCGGCCCGACAGCGCCGAGTCGATCTCGTCGATCACGCGCGTCACCATCTGGCGCAGCTCGGTCGTCTCGCGATCCAACGTGGCGTTGAGGCGGTCGGAATGATCGCTCAGCAGCGTGTCGATCGCCGAGGCACGATCGATCAGGCCGCTCGTCAGGGTGCGGCCCTTCTCGTCGAGCGCCGACGCGATCATGCTCAACGGCCCGACGACGCGCTCGTTGAGGCGCGTGATATGCGTGTCGAGCTGCTCGCCGATGCTGGCCGAGCGCGCCGCGAAGATCGTCGAGATGTCGGCGGCCTTGTTGTCGATCTCCTGCGTCGCGGCGCGGCTACCCTCGCTCAGCGTGCGCGAGATCTCGAGCGTGCGCGACGCCAAGGTCTCGTTGATCGCGTTGGCCCGCGTCGACAGGCCCGTCTCGATACGCGCGATCAGCGTCTCGAGCGCCGTCGAGATCGCTTCGGCGCGCGCGAGAGCACGCTCTTCCAAGGCGCCGATGTGCCCGTCGAGGAGGGCGTTGGCCTCCTCGAGCCGCTCGCCGATCCGGTCGTTGAGGCCGTTGCCCTGGATCGCGAACGTGTTCTCGATCGCGCCGAGGCGGTCGGCCATCGAGGCGTTGAACCGCTCGGCGTGGGCGCCGAGCTTGTCGGCCGCGTCGCCGCCCTGCGTCAGGAACGTCTCGTGGAAGGCGTTGATCTTGCCGGCCAGGCTCTCGTTGACGCGGTCGCCGTGCATTGCGATCGCGGCGATCGACTCGCCGGCGATGTCGGCGAAGCGCGCGTTGAGGGCGTCGACCTGCTCGGCGAGGCTGGCGATCGCCTCCCGCGTGTTGGCGACGAAGCCCTCCTGCAGTGCCTCGGCGTGATGACCGAGTGCCACGGCGGTCGCTTCGGCATTGGTCGAGAGCTGCTCGTGCATGCCGTCGAGATGGCCGGCGAGCTGGCCGACCGCGTCGTGCGCGGTGCTGTCGAGCCGCTCGTGCATCGCGTTGGCGTGGTCGTCGAGGGCGGCGAGCGTCGAGCTCGTGGTGTCGGCGAGCCGCGCGTGCAGCGAATCGACATGGCCGCCGATCGCGTCGGTGACGTCGGTCGAGGCCGCCTGCAGGCGCTCGTGCAAGACGTCGCGATGCTCGTCGAGCGCGGCGATCGTCTGGCTGGTGGTGCCGTCGAGCCGCTCGTGCAGCGCGAGAGCGTGGCGATCGAGTGCCTCGATCGCGCCGGCGCTGGTCTCGCGCAACTGCGCCTCGAGCTGCTCGGTGCGGCCGCCGAGACCATCGACGGTCTCGCGCGAGACCGCCTCGAGGCGATCGCCGAGCGTGTTGGAATGGTGGTCGAGCGCGGCAATCGTCTCGCCCGTGCTCGTCTCGAGGCGGGTCTGTAGCTCGGCCGCGTGATCGCTGAGAGCCGCGATCGTCTGCTGGGTCGTGTCGACGAGGCGCTCATGCATCTCGCCATGGTGGGCGCCGATCATCTCGTGCGCCTCGGCGAGCCGCTCGCTCAGGTGATCGGAATGCGAGGCCATCAGGGCGAGGGTCGCGGCGGTGGTCTCGGCGAGGCGCTCCCGCATCGCCTCGTGATGGGCCGCGAGCGTGCCGCTGGTCTCGTCGGTCGTGGCGGCGAGGCGCTGGGTCAGATCGGTATGGTGCGCGCCGAATGCCTCGTTGGCGGCATCGAACCGCTCGTGCAGCGCGTCCGTGTGCGAGCCCATCAGCGCGAGCGTGGCGGCGGTCGTCTCGGCCATCCGCTCGTGGATCGCTTCGTGCTGATCGGTCAGCGCGGCGCCGGCCTCGGTAGCCGTGGTCGCCAGCCGCTCGTGCAGGTCGGCATGGCGTGCCGAGAAATCCTCGTTGGCGGCGGCGAGGCGCTGCTCGTAGCCAGCCGTGTGCGTCGCCAGTGCCGCCGCCGCGTCGTTCGCGGTCGCGCCGAGGCGATCGTTGAAGTCGGCGTGGTGGGCGACGAGCTGGTCGTTGGCGTCGGCAAGACGCTCGTGCAGGCTGTCGGTGTGCGCCGCCATCGCCGCCATGGCCGCGGCCGAGCCCTCGGCGAGGCGCTCGCTGAGGGCCGCGTGATGCGCGTCGAGCGCGCCTGTCGTTGCCGCTGCCGTGGTCGCGATCCGATCGTGCAAAGCATCGGTGTGGGCCGTGAGCGCGCCGGTCGTCTCGGTCGCGGTGGCGCCGAGGCGCTCGTTGAAGTCGGTGTGGTGCGCCGCGAGCTGGTCGTGCGCATCGGCGAGCCGGTCGTGCAGCTGGTCGGCGTGCGCCGCCATCAGCGCCATCGTCGCGGCGGCCCCTTCGGCGAGCCGTTCGCTCATCGCCTCGTTGTGCGCGCCGAGCGTGCCGGTGGTCTCGGCCGCCGTCGCGGTGAGGCGGTCGTGCAGGCCGTCCGTGTGCGAGGCGAGCGCGGCCGCGATCGTGTCCGCGGTGTCGGCGAAGCGCTGGTGCAGCTGCGACCCATGCTCGTCGAGGCGGGTGGCGACGCGTCCATGCGTCTCATCCAGCATCGCGGCGAGGTTCGCGTGCGAGCCGTCGAAGGCCGCCTGCGCCGCCGCGGTGCGTTCGGCGATGAGCGCCGCCGTGGTCGCGCCGGCGGCCGTGATATTGTCGTGCAGCGTCGAGCCGTGCACCGTGACGACCTCGTGCAGCCGATCCCCGGTCTCGGCGAGGCGAACCGCGAGGTTGTCGCCGCGCGAGACGATCTCGTCGCTGATCCGCGTGCCCGTCGAGTCGAGCCGATGGACGATGTCGTCGGCGCGCAGCCCGAGGTCGGCGAGCAGGGCCTCGCCGGCGAGCGCCACCTTGCTCTCGAGCCCGGCGGTGTGGCTGCCGATCGAGGTGGTGACATTCTCGGTCGCCTGGCGCAGGCGCTCGATCATCGCGTCGCCGCTGGTGCCGATATTCTGCGTGTAGCTGTCGCCCGCCGAGACCAGCGCGGCGCGGATCTCCTCGCCCTTGCTGTCGAGAGAGCCGGTGACGCGCGCGCCGGCCTCGTCGACCGTCGCCGCGAGCCGTTCCGAGACGCCGTCGAGATCGCGCGACAAGGTCTCGTGCGCGCCGGTGATCGCGCCGCGCACCTTCTCCGCGTTGGTGATGATCGCCTCGCGCTCGGAGGCGAGCTCGTCGATCAGCGAGCGAACGCGCCGCTCGTTCTCGCCGAACGAGCGTTCGATGTTGGAGACCTCGGACCGCACCAGCGTCTCGAGTTCGCCAGCCCGCGCCAGCGCCCGCTCGATGCCGTCGCCCATCGAGGCGATCTCGCGGCGGATCGCCTGCGAGAGCGTCACCATCTGCTCGGTGGCGATCACCTCCGGCTCCGCCAGGCGCACGGCCACCTGCATCATCGAGCGCGCTGTCATCCGCACTTCCTGGGTGCGGCGGGTCAGCGCGGCGGTCATGAAGAAGAACAGCAGCGGCCCGACGATGGCGAGCAGGACCAGCGCGCTCTTCGGCTGCAGCACGGTCTCGTCGGCGAGGTGGGCGCGGTCGGCGTAGAGATAGAGCGCGCAAACCGCGATCCAGCCGAGCGAGGCGAGGCCGGCGATGACCATCGGCGTGCGGCTCGGCTTGACCTGGAGCGCGCGCAGGATCGCGCCGACGCTCTCCTTGTCGTCGTTGGCCGCCGTCGCGGCGGCCGGGGAGAGCGGCCGGGCGATCCGCTCGTCCAGGGCGGGCGGCTCGATCCGGTCGCGTGTCGGCTTGTCGAGGTCGGGCGTGGCGACGGTCGGCGCCAAGGGCGCGGGCGACGCCTCTTCGACCTGCCGCAGCGTGTCGCCAAAAATTTTCGAATCGTCGGTCGTCGGCAGCCTCGGCCGAGCCTCGTCGCCGTTCCGCCCGGTGATCTCGGAGCGCAGCATCGGGTGCATGCGATCCTCGGCGGTCGCCGCGCTCAGCCGCGGCGACCGCTCGTGCTCGCTCGGTGTGGTCTCGGTGGGGGCATGTTCGGTCGGCATGAGATCGGCGAGGTTCAAGGCTTCCTCGATCGCCGACAGCGCCGCCGCCGCCGGGTCCTGTGCCTTGTTCGGATTGGCCATTCCGCGCCTCGTTCAAAACGCGACCCGGTGGCGCCGCTCCGCCCTCGGGATCGCACAACACACTATTAACCAAGGCATCCTACAGGTACGCGCCGGCGAATGAAACCAATGGGAACAGCGCTTTGCGAAACGTCGTTAACGACGATCCCGAGCCACCCACCGACAATTCGCTGGCTTTAGACGCCACGGCTGCGGCGGCGTCTTTGGCGGGGCCGATCGACTTCGCGTTTCTCGCGAAACAGACCTTCGCCGATCGCGATCTAGAGTGCGAAATCTTGAGACTGTTCGTCGCGCAGGCGCGGCGCGTGGTGCCGACCCTGCCGAGCTCGTCGGACCGAGCGCAGGCGGACGCGGCCCATCTGCTCAAGGGCTCCGCGCGCGGTATTGGCGCCTGGCACGCGGCGGCGATCGCCGAGATCTACGAGCAGGCTCCCGCGGCGGAGCGCGGGCGTGTGCACGTCGACCTCGTCGCGATCTTCGAGGCGGCGGCTGACGCGATCGACAGGCGGCTCGCCAACGATCGAGGCTAGTCGGAATTTTGCTTGGGGTAGGTGGCGCCGATGAGTGCCGTTTGCCATTCGAAACGATCCCGCCCATCGGCGAAATCGACGGCGTGAAGCTCGAAGTTCGTCTGTCGATCTACGTCACGGGATACACAGGGGTCAAGATTTGTGGGGGTACAATACTGCGCGCCGGCACGCGGGAGCGTGCCCGCTTGTCGCCGTCGCCATTCGAGCATCCGGCACGAGAGCTGTTTTGCCGCCAGCCCTTCGCATCGCCGCCCTGTTCATCGCGGCTCCCCTTCGCTAATGCAGGGCGTCGTGGCGGACCGACCGCCGGTCGGCCCTCGCGAGGAACGGGAACCCATGGCCTCCATCACCTTCACCGATTCCAAGGGCACGGCCCGCACCGTCGATGGCGAGGATGGCTCGACCTTGATGGAGACGGCGATCCGCAACCAGGTCCCGGAGATCGTCGCCGAGTGCGGCGGCGCCTGCGCCTGCGCGACCTGCCACGTCTATATCGACGAGCCGTTCATGGCGAAGGTCGGCAAGCCCTCCGGCATGGAGGAGGACATGCTCGACTTCGCCTACGAGGTGAAACCAAACTCGCGGCTCTCCTGCCAGATCAAGTTGACGGCGGCGCTCGATGGTCTCGGCGTCACCACGCCGAGCCGGCAGGGCTGAGGGCGTCATGACGCACGAGAGCATGGCCGACGGCGGGACGGCCGAGATCGAGACCGACGTCGTCATCGTCGGCGCCGGGCCAGTCGGCCTCTTCGCCGTGTTCGAGCTGGGCCTGCTCGACATCCGCTGCCACCTGATCGACATCCTGCCCAAGGCCGGCGGCCAGTGCGCCGAGCTTTATCCCGAGAAGCCGATCTACGACATTCCCGGCTATCCGAGCGTCACGGGGCAGGGGATCGTCGACAAGCTGATGGAGCAGATCGAGCCGTTCAAGCCGACCTTCCATTTCGGCGAGATGGTCGAGGCGATCGAGACGCTGGGCACCCCCGAGGCGCCGCGCTTCCGGGTCCGCACCGACTTCGGCAAGGCGATCACCTGCAAGTCGATCGTCGTCGCGGCCGGCGGCGGCTCGTTCCAGCCGAAGAAGCCGCCGATCGCCGGCATCGAGGCCTACGAGGGCACGTCCGTCCATTACGCGGTGCGGCGGATGGACGAGTTCCGCGGCAAGGCGGTCACCATCGTCGGCGGCGGCGATTCCGCGCTCGACTGGACCTTGAACCTGCAGCCGATCGCCAGCCGCCTCACCCTGATCCATCGCCGCGACGACTTCCGCGGCGCCCCGCATTCCGTCAACGCGATGCGCGCGCTCGTCGCGCAAGGCGCGATGGATCTCGTCATCGGCCAGGTCACGGGGCTGCATGGCGCCGACGGCGTACTGTCGGGCATCGATGTGAAGGGGCCGGCCGGCGACACGCATGTGAGGTGCGATCGGCTGATCCCGTTCTTCGGCCTTACGATGAAGCTCGGTCCGATCGCCGACTGGGGCCTCGGCCTCGCCGAGAACCTCGTCACGGTGGATACGGAAAAGTTCGAGACGAACGCGCCGGGCATCTTCGCGATCGGCGACATCAACTCGTACCCGGGCAAGCTGAAGCTGATCCTGTCCGGCTTCCACGAGGGCGCGCTCGCCGCCCAACGCATCCACCGTTACGTCTACCCGGACAAGCGGCTGACGTTCCAGTACACGACGTCGTCCTCAAGCCTGCAGAAGAAGCTCGGGGTGGCTTGAGCCGACGCGGTCGATCACAGAAGATCGGCTTGCGGCATTAGTTTAGACTCCGCGCTGTAGCGGTCGACTGTGATTTCATCTTATAGGACAGCATTGGCTTTGGTTTGCTTCGCACCCGTTTGGTAGCTTCGTACTCATCCGGCCATGGCGCGAATGCCGCTTTCGACGGGCCCCATCAAGCCCGGCGCGATCTCCGGCAGCCGGCCGATCTCGGGCTTGGCGAAGAGGTAGCCTTGGAAGAGCTGGATGCCCGCGGCGCGGAGCACCGCCAATTCCTCCCGCGTCTCGATGCCCTCGGCGAGAACCGTCAGGCCGAGCGCGCGGGCGATGGTGACGATGCCGGCGACGATCGTCTGGCGCGCGGTGCTGCGGTGGATGTCGCGGATCAGCGCCATGTCGATCTTGACGACGTCGGGCTGGAAGTTGGCCAGCAGGTTCAGCCCCGCGTAGCCCGCGCCGAAATCGTCGATCGCGGTGAGGAAGCCGAAGCGCCGGTACTCCGCGACGATATGCTTGATGTGGGCATAATCGGTGATCCGCTCTTCCTCGGTGAACTCGAACATGATCCGCTCACGGGCGAAGCCCACGCGTTCTGCTGCCGCGAGCGACGCGCGGATGCAGGCCGCCGGCTCGTAGACCGCGTTCGGCATGAAGTTGATCGACAGCCGCGCCTGCTTGTCGCGAAACAGTCGGCCGGCGCCCTCGATCGCCGTGACGCGGCAGAGCTGGTCGAACCTGTAGCGGTGCTCGTCCGTCACCTGGGCCAGGATCGAGGCGGCGCTCTCGCCATTGGTGCCGCGCACGAGCGCCTCGTAGCCCCACACGCGGCGCTCGCTCATGTCGACGATCGGCTGGTAGGCGATCGCGATCGCGAAAGGGAGCTCTTTGCCGTCGCGGCAGCCGCTGCAGGAAAGGGGACGGGTCACGGCGCGCATTCCTTGTCGGCGACCTCGAGGCGGCGTCGCATCGATAGGCGGCTTGTCGGCAAGTATGTCTAACAAACGATAATCTTCGATCATCGCCGGCCGTGACTTCCGTCCGGCTGGGCGATTGCAGCCAAGGTCCCAACGCGATGTCGCGACACCGGCTGCCGCGCCGCAACCCGCCCCGGGTCGGTCACCAGCGCCGCGCCGGAGGCGGCGACGCCGATCAGCGCGTAGAACAGCGTGCCGAGATCGTAGACCGTTCCGACAAGCGCGGCCGGAATCAGCGCCGTCAGCACGCCGACGCGCGCGGCCCAGACGATCGCCCGCTCCTGCGGGATCAGGGCCGGCGACAGCCGCGCCAGCGTCACGCGCGCGAGCAGCGCGAGAAACAGCACGAAGCCGATCGCGCCGAGGTTCGACAGCAGCACGAGGAAGTAGTTCGAGCCGCGCGTCGCCCCGATGCCGGCGCCGAGCCAATGGGTGTCGGTGAAGACCTGCCAGGCCTGCGTGTTCCACGAGCCGCGCTCGACGCCCGAATCGGTTTGCGCCTTGTTCAAAAGGCTGTCGTTGACGACGGATGTCGCGACCTTGACGATCGGCGGCACGAACAGGAAGACGAGCCCGACGATCAAGGTGCCGGCGCCGGCCGTGCCGAAGGCCAGCGCGAGCGCGCGCTTGCGTCGGAACACGATGCCCGCGACGAGCGCGCAGACGAGAAACGCACCGTAGAACACTCCGAGGCCAGCATAGCCCGCGCTCGAGGTCGACAGCACGATCAGCGCGGTGAGGACGAGGCTCGCCGTGCCGGTGAAGCGGGGCCGCACGCGCAGCACGAACAGCGTGAAGTTGATCGCCATCACGGTCAACGAGAACGAGGCGAAGCCGGATGCCTCGGTGAAGCTTCCCGAGATGCGTTTCAGGCCGCCGAGCTCGTCGTCGGTGAGGAACGCGTAGCTCGCGGTGTGGATCGGATCGAGCAGGAAGCTCGTGTGCGTCGCCGAGGTCACGATGTCGAGCACAGCGAAGCCGATGTCGAGCGAGGTGACGAGGATGATCGCGGTGAGCACCGCGCCGTAGCCGCCGGGCTTGCGCGCGAAGGCCGAGACGGCGCAGGCGACGAGGAAGCCGCCGACGGCGTAGACCGCCTGCGAGAGGTTGCCGCTGGTGGGATGCAGCGGCGTCGTGTCGCCATCATTGTCGAGTGAGCGCGACAGCGAGAACACGTTGGTGGCGCCATCGAACAACCGCGGCAGCAGCATCGCCGAGCCGATGATCCACACGATCAGCAGAAGGAAGGCGAACAGCGGGCGCCGCGGCTCGACCTCGGCGACGAGCGCGCCGGTGCCACCGCGCATCGAGACGAGGCGCAGCAGCAGGAAGATCAGAAAGAAGTTCGCCGGCGTGATCGAGGCGCCGCCCAGCGCCGGCAGGTCGACCGCCGAAGCGGCGCCGAACACGACGAGCGCGAACATCACGATGAGCGTGCGGCGGTAGGCGCCGAACTGGCACCAGATGCCGATGACGAGAAGAATGCCGCCGAAGATGGTGGGCTTCACGCGGGCCTCACGGGCTCAGGAGGTGTGGCCGCCGACCATCGTCACCTCGACAGCGCGCGGCTCGTCCGCCAGGCGCGGCGAGAGCGCCAGCGCGAGATCGAGATAGGCACGTGCGCCGTCGCGCCAGGAGAAGGCGCCGTAGCGCGCCTTGCCCCTGGCGGTGAGCGCTGCGCGCAGCTCGGCGTCGTGCGCGAGCCGGGTGATTTGCGCGAGCCAGACGGAGGGATCGTCGGCGGCCGCGTAGAGCGCGGCCTCGCCGCAGACCTCTGGCATGCTCGCGCAATCCGCGCTGACGATGGGCGCGCCGTGCACCATCGCCTCGAGAAGGGGAATGCCGAAGCCTTCGGTGCGCGAGGGGAAGGCGAAGCACATCGCCTGCGCGAACAGCGAGGCGAGATCATCGTCGGAGACAAAACCGACCGGAAAGACGTTGATTGTCTGGGTCAAAGCCGTCTCGGCGAAGATCGACGCGGTGCCGCCGGAGACGACGAGGTCGAGCCCGAGCGCGTCGAGCGCCGGCGCGAGCTTCAAGAGCAGGTCGATCTGCTTGTGCTTGGCGCGGCTGCCAAGCGCGAACACGAACGGTCGCTTGAAATGGCCCGGCGCATCGAAGCGCGACTTGGTACGATCCCAGCGCAGTGCATGCTCGTGACCATTGTGGATCACGCGCGCCGCGCGGGCGCCGGTGACACCGAACTTCCGCAACATCTCGGCGGAGAAGCGCGACACCGTCGTCGTCATGCGCGCGCGTCGCGCGAGGATGGGAAAAGTGGCGCGATAGGCGAGGCGGAACGCGCGCGAATAGCTCGACGGTTCGAGAAAGACGTTGGCATCGTGCAGGCAGACGATCTGGCGCGCGTGCGCCACCGGCCCGAGGTTGGCGAAGCTGATGAGGCCGCCCTTGGCCATCCCCGGCAGGACGAGCTGTTCCCAGCCGTGCCCATGTCCACGCGCGCTGCGGCGGACCTCGATCGCGTCGTAGCTCGGCGTCGCCGCGCAGTCGGCCGGCAGCAGCATCTCGACGTGCAGTCGGCGGGCGAGCTCGTCGTCGGCCGACAGCCAGCCGTCGATCTGGCGCGTCATCTCGCCGGCATAGCGTTGCACGCCGGTCTGCGGCTGCGTCAGAAAGCGGCCGTTGATCGACCATGACGTGGCCGTGCTCGCGGCGCGGCTCATTCCGCCGCTTCCGCGTAGGGCGAGGGCGCCGGGGCGGGGGCGGGCGCGCGCTCATGGGCCTTGGCCAGCGCGCGATCGATGAAGTCCTTGATCTCGCGGCGGAAGACGTCGCGACCGAAGCCGCGCGCGTGGCGCCGGATCTCCTGCGGCACGAACGTGCCCTCGATCGTCTCGAAGCGCTCGATCGCCGCCATCAGATCGTCGGGCGTCTGACGATCGAAGAAGACGCCGGTGTGGCCCTCGACGACGGTGTCGAGCGCGCCGCCGGAGCCGTAGGCTATGACCGGCCGGCCCGCCGCCATCGCCTCGAGCGGGACGATGCCGAAGTCCTCCTCGCCGGGAAACAGCAACGCGCGACAGTTCTGGTACAGCGAGCGCAGGTCCTCGTTGGAGGCCCAACCGCGCATCTCGACCGTCGGACCCGCCATCGCGCGGAGCCGCGCCTCCTCCGAGCCAGTGCCGACGATGACGAGCTTGCGGCCGAGCCTGGTGCAGGCGGCGACCGCGAGATCGACGCGCTTATAGGGCACGAGCTGACCGATGTAGAAGTAGAAGTCGGCCGACGGATCCGGCGCGATCTGGAACGCCTCGAGGTCGACGGGCGGAAAGATGACCTCGCTGTCGCGCCGATACGACTTGGCGATCCGTCGCGCGATGAAACTCGAGTTGGCGATGAAATGGTCGACGCGGGCGGCGGAGGCGACATCCCAGGCGCGCAGCATCGGCATCGTCAGCGACATGACGAGGCGCGTCGCGCGCGACGCGTTGCCGCGATACGTGTGGTACTGATCCCACAGGTAGCGCATCGGCGAGTGGCAGTAGCAGACGTGCACGGCGTTGGGATGCGTGATGACGCCCTTGGCCGGGCCTGACTCGGACGAGATGACGAGATCGTAGCCCGTCAGATCGAGCTCCTCCAGCGCGGACGGCATCAGCGGCAGGTACTTCTGGTAGAGCTTCCTCGCGAACGGCAGGCGCGAGATGTAGGTCGTCGTGATGCGATGGCCGTTGATCAGCGCGCTGGTCCGGGCGGGATCATGCACGTGCGTGAAGATGTCGGCGTCGGGATAGAGCCGGCACAATTCCTCGAGGACTTTCTCGCCGCCGCGCATGCCGACGAGCCAGTAGTGAACGATCGCAACACGCATGGAATTCACCTCTGCCCGCATCAAACCACGGAAGGGTTACCGGGACGTGCCCGGGGGCGCGCGATTGATGCTGTGCGGTGTAACGCGGCTTCGAGCAATCAAAGGCTCGTTTCATTCAAAACCTTTCGTTAAGACATCGAGAGGATCGCGCTGCCGATCGGGAAGGGCCGGATGTGCCAGGTTGGCACAATCGTTTGTCGTTTCTCCCGCGAGCGGGGAGAAGGTGGCTCGCCGCAGTCGGGTCGGATGAGCATGTCGCCGGACAGGGCACGCGGACGACGAGGGAAGCGCCCCGTGCCCTCATCCGACCGCTTCGCGGCCACCTTCTCCCGCAAGCTTGCGGGAGAAGGACGAGCGCCCATTCACCCTTTCTTAACGCCAACTCCATCCCACCACCGCCGTCTCGCCAGGGACCGCCTGCCGGGCACGTGATCTGCTGCCGTCGTGGAAAACTCCAACGCGAGGTTGCAAAATGGATCACCGCCTTCTCGCCGCCGCGCTCGTCGCCAGCGCGCTGCAAGGCGCGCCCGGTGCCGCCGCCGCCGAGGCGCCGACCGCGCCAGCCCTCGATATCGCGCACTATCGTCAGACCTTCCGCGACAGCTTCGATCGTCTCGATGTCTCGGCGTGGGGACCCGGCACGCGCTGGATCGCGCACACGCCGTGGAACGGCGACTTCGGCGATGCGCTGTTCGTCGACCCTAGGCCCGGCTTCCCGTTCGCGACCGGCGGCGGCATGCTGCGCATCGAGGCGCGCAAGACGTCGGACGGGCGCTGGGAATCGGGCCTCATTTCCTCGCGCGCCCACGATGGCCTCGGCGGGCCGGGCTTCGCGCAGCAGTACGGGTACTTCGAGATGGAAGCCAAACTTCCGCCGGGGCCGGGCGTGTGGCCGGCCTTCTGGCTCGTCGGCGTCACGCCGCACCCGCGCGCCGAGATCGATGCGCTCGAATTCTACGGCAACGCGCCGAATTCCTATCACGCCAACGTCCACGTCTGGAGCGACGACGAGAACGTCAAGTTCGGCGACGGCAAGGTCGTCGACATCCCGGCCGGCGTCGCGACCTCGACGTTCAACCGCTACGGCGTCGCCATCGATCACGATTGGGTGACGTTCTACTTCAATCGCAAGCAGGTTTGGCGCTCGCCGACGCGGCCGGAATACCGGCAGAAGATGTACATGCTGGCGAACCTCGCGCTCGGCTCGGGCTGGCCGATCGACAAGGTGCCGAATCCCTCCTTCATGTACATCAAGTCGATCGCCGCCTACGAGCCGCGCTTGTGAGCACGCTCGCTCTCGACGCGCCGCGCCACGGACTCGACGCGGCGATGGCCGACGCGCCGGCCACGCTCGCGCGGTACCGGACGTTCCACACGCTCGATGCCTTGCGCGGCGTCGCGGCAATTGCCGTGCTTCTGTTCCACGCCGCGTTCTTCGTCGGGATCGCGCCGCCGGCCGAAGGTTATCTCGCGGTCGATCTGTTCTTCGTGATGAGCGGTTTCGTCATCGCGTATCGCTACGATGCCGATCTTCGCAATGGCTTAGCTAGCCGCGGCATCGCTGGCCAGGGTATGGGCGTGCGCGGCTTCCTGGCCGTGCGGCTGATCCGGCTCTATCCCCTTTTTCTTCTCGGGGCGCTGCTCGGCGCATTGCCGGCCTTCGTCGCGCTCGCCACCTCGCATGCCGAGCCGGTCCACCAAGGCCTCGCGGACTCCCTGCCGTTCGCGCTCGTCATGCTGCCGTCGCGCCTCGCGCTGCCGCACATCGGCGAGGTCTACCCGCTGAACTACGTCTCCTGGTCGCTGGCGCTTGAGATCCTGGCCAACGTCGCCTACGCGGCGACCTTCCAATTCTGGACCGTCCGTCGTCTTGCCGCGCTCGTCGCGCTCGCGGTCGTCGGCCTCGGGGTCGCCGCGCGCGCCTACGGCTCGCTCGACGCCGGCTACGATTGGGTGAATGTGTGGGGCGGCCTGCCGCGCATCGCTTTCGGTTTCGGCATGGGCGTGCTCCTCTACCGCCTTCATGCGTTGCGGCCGTTTAGGGCGCTCGCGCCGTGGTGGCTCCTGCTCATGCTGGCTCTGGCCATGCTGTTCGTCGATCCCACGCGGGTCGGACCCGCCTCCATCAAACCATTCTGGGACGTCGCCCTCGTCGTGCTCGTCGTCCCCGCCATCGTCATCGGCGCGGTCTCGGTCGAGCCACCGAAGGCTCTGCGCGGCATCTGCGCGCTCGCGGGCGTCTTCTCCTATGTCGTCTACTCGCTGCACGCGCCTTTCATCGGCCTGTTCCTGCGCGGCGAGGAACGCCTGCATCTCGATCTCCGCACGACCTCGCCGTCGAAGGCCATCGCCTTCGTCGTTCTCCTGGCCGCGCTCTGCGTGGCGGCGCACCTCGCCTATGACAAGCCGATCCGCGTCCGCCTCGCGCGCTTGCGCGGCGCGCGCCAGCTCAAGGGGCGTACCCGTGCCGCCATCCCGAGCCCCATGGCGAACGAGCGCGGGTGAAATATTAAGGTTGTTTGCTTAGCCTTTCTTACCGGTGCCTTCGCGTAGGCACCGTCGAAGATCGGCCGCGCGGTCGGTCGGCATCGCGGCCGAGTGAGACGCGTCTAGACCATGTCGCAGGATCAAAAGATCGATCTCGATCGTCTCGACCTCGACGAGATCAAACGCTTCCTCAAGCGGCGCTGGCGTCTCATCGTCGCGACGGCCGTCGCCTGCGTCCTCCTTGCCGGCATCATCTGCGTCTCGGTCACGCCGACCTATACGGCGACCTCGCAGATCCTGCTCGATCCGCATCGCCAGCATGTGTTCGGACAGGATGCCGTCGGCGCGGACACGAGCGTCGATTCATCGATCGTCGACAGCCAGATCCCGATTCTCCTGTCGACGCGTCTGCTCGCCAAGGTGATCGCCAAGGAGCATCTCGCCGACGATCCCGAATTCGCCGCGCCGTCCAAGCAGGGGCTGCTCGACAAGATATTCTCGGTCTTCCGCGCGGCGAAGGTGGCGCAGGTGAAGCCACCTTCCGGCGATGGCATCGATCCCAAGCTCGAGCCCGTCATCAGACGATTGTTCGACAAGATCGACGTGACCCGCGTCCAGAAGAGCTACGTGCTCTCGCTCGCCGTGTCCTCGCGCGACCCCGCGAAGGCGACGCGTCTCGCCAACGCGCTCGCCGAAACCTATGTCGAGGACCAGATCGACGTGCACGCGCGCGCCGTCTCGCAGGCGGCCGAATTCTTTCAAGATCGGCTCGGCGATCTGCGCGAGCAGGTGCGCGAGTCGGAAAGCGCGGTGGCCGAATATCGCAAGGCGCACGGCATGACGCCGGTCCAGATGGACGGGCCGAACCCGATCACGGTCGGCGAGCAGCAGCTGCAGGATCTGAACGAGAAGCTCGCGCAGGCGAGCGCCGACACGGCGGGCCGGCTCGCCGCCTTCCAGCAGGCGATGCGCTTCAAGTCGGACGGCACCAATCTCGAATCGCTGCCGGAGATCATCCGCTCGCCGGTCATCACGCAGCTGCGCACCCAGCAGGCCGAACTCAGCCGGCGCGCCGCTGACCTTTCCGCCATGTACGGGCCGGCCTTCCCCGCGATCGTGCAGATGAACGCGCAGCGCGCCGGGCTCGATCGCGCCATCAAGGCGGAGATGACGCGGCTCGTGTCGACCTTCAAGAACGATTACGAGGTCGCCAAGGCGCGCGAGACCTCGCTGCGCCAGTCGATCGTGACCTTGAGCTCGTCCTCGAGCGGCGACAACGAGACCGGCGTCAAGCTGCGCGAGCTGGAGCGCATCAACCTCGCCAACAAAGCGCTGTTCGAGAACTTCCTCAACCGCGCCAAGCTGACCCAGGAGCAGTCGACCTTCGAGGAGTCCGACGCCAGGCTGATCTCGCCGGCGCTGGAGCCGACGACGCCGGCGTTCCCGAAGACGAAGATCATCGTCGGCGTCTCGGCCATCGTCGGCCTGCTGCTCGGCCTCGGCCTCGCCGTGCTGCTCGATGTCCTGCGCGGGCAGGGCAAGGGCACGATGACATCGCGCGCCAATGCCTTCATCCTCGGCCGCGTGCCGCTGATCGGCGGTCGGCGCGACGAGCGCGTCGATTGCACGGCCTACATGGCCGACCATCCCGCCTCCGCCTTCTCCCGCGCGGTCGCGGGCCTCGCCGTTCGGCTCGTGTCGGCCGAGACGGCAGGGCAGGGGCGGGCCATCGTGCTCGCCGCGCTCGGGCCGGATGCGGGCGCGACGAGCCTCGCGCTCTGTCTTGCCACCGCCGCCGGCTCGGACGGACGGCGCGTCCTGCTGATCGACGCCGACCACGCGCGGCGCGGACTTTCGTCGCGACTGGGCATCGCCGGACAGAGCGGTTTCGCCGAGGTGATCCGCGGCGATCTCACGGCCAGCAAGGCCGTCGTCGCCAGGCCGCATTTCGCCGTGCTGCCAGCGGGGCAGAAGAGCTTCGATGCGGCGGCCTCGGCCCGCGCGCTTCGTGGTTTCCTCGCCGAGGCACGCGGCCGGTTCGATCTCATCCTCGTCGACGCGCCCGCCTTCGATGCCAGCATGCAGGCCGCCGCACTCGCCGCCGCCGCGGACGGCCTCGCGATCGTCGCCTCTTGGGACCAGTTGCTGCGCGAGGATTTCATCGCCGTGGTCGACGCCGTCGCCGACAAGCCGAACTTCGCTGGCATCATCCTGAATCGCGTGGCCGCACACGAGGACGAGCTGGCGCTCGTCGGCTGACGAAAACTTCCGCGCAGAGGGGATCCGCGCTTCCGTTAAACTCCCCCACCGGGCCGCAAGCCTTTCTAAATACTAGCGGTGCAATGTTCTGCCGCGCCTTGCGTCCGCGTTGGCGCGGCGTTCGCTCTAGGAATTGTGCCGCATGTACGTTGTCTCCGCCGCGCAGGACCAGCCCGCGCCCGTTCTCGCGCCCGAGGGGCTGCATTACGGCGTGCCGTGCATCTTCAAGGCGTGTAGCGGCTTCTACCATCCCGCCGGCGGCACGATCGGCGTCGTCCTCTGCTCGCCCTGGGGCTTCGAGGACCTGTCGATGCGCAAGAGCTGGCGGCTGCTCGCGGAGTCGATCGCCAAGGCGGGCTTTCCCTGCATCCGTTTCGACTATCCGGGCACCGGCGACTCGCTCGGCGAGTCGCGCGACGTCGTCGCCCTCGCCGACTGGGTGGCCTCGATCAGCGACGCCGCCGAGATGCTGCGCAAGAACAGCGGCGTCCGCCGCTTCGTCTTCGTCGGCCAATCGCTCGGCGCGGCGCTCGCTGTGCTGGCCGCGCGCACGCGGAGCGACGTCGTCGGGCTGCAGCTCATCGCGCCCGTCGTCAAGGGTCGCGCATATGTGCGCGAGCTGACCGCGACCTCGAGCCTGGTCGCCGACAAGATCGGCATCAAACAAGACCATACGCCGGACGAAGGCCTGAGCGTGCTCGGCTTCGTGCTGTCGCGTGGTCTGGTCGAGGATCTGAAGATGCTCGACCTCACCCGGGTCGACAAGCTCCCGGCCTGCGAGGTGGTCATCTACGACCAGGCCGATCGCAAGGCTGGCGCCGAGACCGTCGAGCACATGCGCCGGCTCGGCGCGACGGCGACTGTCGTTTGCGTGCCGCCCTATCACCTGATGATCTCGGACGCGACGGCGATCCAGCCGCTGCCCGTCGAAGCCGATGTCGTCACGGCCTCGCTACGCGCGCGGCACCCCACCGTCGTCTCGTCGTTCGTGCCGCCGGCGCCGGCCTTCCCCTCGGTCCTCGTCGGCAGCGGCTTCCGCGAGGAGCCCGTGCGGTTTGGCGCCGACAACGCGCTGTTCGGCATCCTGTGTCGCCCAGCACGGCCGCGTGCCGATGCGCCGGCATTCATTCTGCTCAACCGCGGCCTCAACGCGCACATCGGGTGGCGCCGCGTCTCGGTCGAGCAGGCGCGCAGGTTCGCCGCCGTCGGCATCACCACCCTGCGCTTCGATGTCGCGGGCCTCGGCGAGAGCCGCGACGAGGTGGGTCGACCGGCAAACCTAATCTATTCGGACCTGCTGCTGCCCGACATCCTCGCCGCGGTCGACCTGATGGTCGCGCGCGGTCATGCCCGCATCGCGCTCACCGGCGTCTGCAGCGGCGCCTACATGGCGCTCAGCGCCGCCCATGCCGACCCCCGCATCACTGACGTCGTCGCGGTGAATGCGCAGCGCATCACCTGGAACCCGCGCGAGAACGCCGACGAGGTCATTCGCTATGGCCTGCGCTCGATGAATGACTACGTCGGCGACATCAGGAGCCGCGGCGCGCTGCGCAAGCTGATCCGCAGCCGTCGCCGCATAGCGCCGGCCATGCGTTTCCTGGCCAAGCGCACCCTGCGCAACATGCTGGCGGAGGTGCCGATCGGGATCCGCTCGCGTCTGCTCTCGCGATCGATGGCGGCGCGCGTCGCCCGCTTCTTCGAGACGCTGGCCGCGCATGGCACGCGTGTGTCGCTGGTGTTCAGCGAAACCGATCCGGGCCTCGGCGAGCTTTGCCATTATTACGGCCCAGCCGGCCGCGACCTGCGGGATCCGAACGTCACCGTGTCCATCATCCCCGGCTCCGACCACAATCTGACGACCCGCGAGGCGTCGGATTGGATGCTCGATCACATGATCGCCTTTGCCGCATTCGCCCGCGAGGACGAGATGGCCACGCCGCGCCCCGCCCGCGCGAGACAGCATGCGGTGTGCCAGACCTAGGGGCATCGAAGCCGGCTCGCGCGCGATCTCGCCGCCTCATCCCGAGGGCGGAATGGCGTCACGAAGGTAGAGACCGTCACGCAGCGCGTGGGACGCATCTATTCCGATGAGCCGGCTCTCGGAACCCGGCGAAGCATCCATCGTTTGACCGGCACCCAAGTCGGCCACCGCTGGACCCCCAAATGTATGACGAATACTCCTCGCGCCCGACGCGCCCCTATGGGCACTCGTTCTACGGGACGCTCGTCCCGTTCCCGATGTCATGCTTCGGCCTCGCCCTGCTGACGGACCTCGCCTACTGGAAGACGGCTTCCGTGCTGTGGGAAACCTGTTCCGTGTGGCTGCTGGCCTCGGGCCTCGTCGTCGCCGGTCTCGCCGTGCTGGGCGGGATCGTCGACATGGTGCGCAGCCGCAAGATGCGCGGGCTCGAGCAACATTGGCCGACCGTCGTCTGCCAGCTTGTTGCCATGTGCATCGCGCTCCTCGACGTGCTCGTGCACAGCCGTGACGGCTACACGGCGGTGGTGCCGGAGGGCCTGATCCTCTCCGCGCTGACCGTGATCGTCATTCTTATCGGTGTCGCGCTCGACCGGCCGCGCGGCCGGCCCCTTGCCACACGAGGGCTTGCCTGATGCGCCGTCACCCGCTCCTCTCGACCGCCGCCCGGCTCGCGGCGGTTTGCGCGGCCGGCCTCTCGCTGGCGGCCTGCGGCGAAGCTGTCGCCGGCGATCCGTCGAAGCAGATCGGCGCCAATCCCGTGCTGCCGGAGCCGCAGGAATACCTGCTGCCGCCGATGCGGATCGCGCCGCACGCGAAATGGGGCGACGACACGCCGACGGTGCCCGCCGGCCTCCAGGTGCGCGCGATCGCCAGCGACCTGAAGAACCCGCGCTCGCTTTATGTGCTGCCGAACGGCGACATCCTGGTGGTCGAGACGCGCGGCCCGAAGCCGCCGGTCAACCGGCCCAAGGACCTCGTCATGGGGATCGTCATGTCCTTCGCCGATGCCGGCGCGACGGGCGCGAACCGCATCACGCTCCTGCGCGACATCGGGCCGGACGGCGTCGCCAAGACGAAAACCGTGTTTCTCGATCATCTGAACTCGCCGTTCGGCGTCGCGCTTGTCGGCCACGATCTCTACGTCGCCGACACCGACGCGTTGCTGCGCTTCCCCTACAAGGACGGCGACACCAGCATCGAGGCGCCAGCCACCAAGGTCACCGACCTGCCGGCCGGCCCGATCGACCATCATTGGACCAAAAGCCTGACCGCCAGCCCGGACGGCACGAAACTCTACGTCGGCGTCGGCTCGAACTCGAACATCGCCGAGAACGGCATCGGCGCCGAACTCGACCGCGCGGCGATCTGGGAGATCGACCGGGCCACCGGCCTGCATCGCATCTACGCCAGCGGCGTCCGCAACCCGACCGGCCTCGAGTTCGAGCCGCAAAGCCACAAGCTCTGGGCGGTCGCCAACGAGCGCGACGAACTCGGCCCCGACCTCGTGCCGGACTATCTCACCTCGGTGAAGGACGGCGGCTTCTATGGCTGGCCCTACAGCTATTACGGCCAGCATCTCGACCCGCGCGTGATGCCGCAGCGGCCGGACCTCGTCGCCTCGGCGATCCCGCCCGATTATGCGCTCAGCTCGCACGTCGCGCCGCTCGGCCTCGTCTTCGGCACAAGCACGAGCCTGCCGGCGGCCTACCAGGGCGGCGCCTTCGTCAGCGAGCACGGCAGCTGGGATCGGTCGCCGCTGAACGGCTACAAGGTGGTCTACGTGCCGTTCGCCGGTGGCACGCCGAATGGCATGGCGCAGGATTTCGTCACCGGCTTTTTGACCGCCGACGGCCATGCCAGGGGCCGGCCTGTCGGGCTTGCGATCGACAAGACCGGCGCGCTGCTGATCGCCGACGATCTGGGCGACAAGGTGTGGCGGGTGGCGCCGGCAGGGAAGTAGGCAGCGAGGATCGAGTCTCGACAAGCAGTTGCTCGCAACACGTGCTGCCGCGTGCTATTTCTAGCGCGAACGGAGGCTTAAGATGAGCGGTACCGGTGGCGCGCTTGGCGGAGGTGGGGACATCGAGAGCCGCGTCGGCGTGCTCGAACGCGGCTTCGCGCAAATCAACGTCAAGCTCGAGTTGATCTTGAGTAAGATGGACAGGCTCGAACTGATGCCTGGCAAGATCGATGATCTACGCCTCAATGTCATGCGTCTCGACGAGCGGCTGAAGGGAACGGCGTCCTCGGTCGAACTCGCCGAACTGAAGGGTCGCGTAGTCTCGCTGCCGACCACTTGGCAGATGATCACCCTGGTCATCGGCGTCGTGGGCACGATCCTCGGAGGCGCTTTTCTCATCCTGAAGTTCGGGCTGCCGCACACGCCTTGATCCAGGAGGTGGCCGAGGCTGGCGGCCGGCTCGCCAACCCTCGATCCCCGTGCTATCAGCGCCGCCGCTTACGCCGATTGGTCTCGGCGACTGAGCCGCAGGAGCATGCCCATGATCACCGTCACGTTTCCCGACGGCGCCTCGCGCCCGTTCGAGCCCGGCCAGTCCGGCACCGACATCGCCAAGTCGATCTCGCCCTCCCTCCTGAAACGCACCGTCGCGATGCTGCGCGACGGCGTGCTCAGCGATCTTTCCGACCCGATCGACAGCGACGCCAGGCTCGAGTTTCTCACGCGCGAGGATCCCCGCGCCCTCGAGCTGATCCGCCATGACTCGGCGCATGTGATGGCGGAGGCCGTGCAATCGCTGTGGCCCGGCACGCAAGTGACGATCGGCCCGGTGATCGAGAACGGCTTCTACTACGATTTCGATCGCAAGGAGCCGTTCACGCCGGAGGACTTCGCGGCGATCGACAAGCGCATGCGCGAGATCATCGCGAAGGACCGGCCCTTCACCAAGGAGCTGTGGAGCCGCGACGAGGCGAAGGCCTGGTTCAAGGAGCGCGGCGAGGACTACAAGATCGAGCTCGTCGACATGATCAAGGCGGGCGAGGACTTGCGGATCTACAAGCAGGGCGATTGGCTCGACCTCTGCCGCGGCCCGCACATGACATCGACCGGCAAGATTGGGGGGGCCTTCAAACTGATGAAGGTCGCTGGCGCGTACTGGCGCGGCGACTCGAACCGGCCGATGCTCCAGCGCATCTACGCCACCGCTTTTGCCTCGAAGGACGGGCTCGACGCCTACCTGAAGCAGCTCGAGGAGGCCGAGCGCCGCGACCACCGTCGTCTCGGCCGCGAGATGGACCTGTTCCACTTCCAGGAGGAGGGGCCGGGCACCGTCTTCTGGCACCCCAAGGGCTGGACGCTGTTCCAGACGCTCATCGCCTACATGCGCCGGCGCCAGGAGGCGGCCGACTATGTCGAGGTGAACACGCCGCAGGTGCTGGACCGCGCGCTGTGGGAGACGTCCGGCCATTGGCAGACGTATCGCGAGAACATGTTCGTCACGACGACCGAGGACGAGCGTGTCTTCGCGCTGAAGCCGATGAACTGCCCCGGCCACGTGCAGATCTTCAAGAACGGTTTGAAGTCGTACCGCGATCTCCCCGTGAAGATCGCCGAGTTCGGCGTGGTGCACCGCTACGAGCCGTCGGGCGCGATCCACGGCATCATGCGCGTGCGTGCGTTCACGCAGGACGACGCGCACATCTTCTGCACCGAGGACCAGATCCAGGCCGAGAGTTTGAAGATCAACGAGATGATCCTCTCGATCTACAAGGACTTCGGCTTCGAGGACATCGTCGTCAAGCTCGCGACCCGCCCGGAGAAGCGCGTCGGTGGCGACGAGGCCTGGGACAAGGCCGAGGCGGCGCTGTTCAAGGTGCTCGAGGTCATCAAGGCGCAAGGTTTGGCGACGGACGTCAGCCCCGGCGAGGGCGCCTTCTATGGCCCCAAGCTCGAATACACGCTGCGCGACGCGATCGGCCGCGAATGGCAATGCGGCACCACGCAGGTCGACTTCAACCTGCCGGGCCGCTTCGGCGCCTTCTACATCGACGAGCACTCGGCCAAGGTGACCCCGGTGATGATCCACCGCGCCATGTTCGGCTCGCTGGAGCGCTTCACCGGCATCCTGATCGAGAATTTCGCGGGGCACCTGCCGCTGTGGTTGAGCCCGCTACAGATCGTGGTGGCGACGATCACCGGCGACGCCGACGACTACGCCTGCGAGGTGATCGCCGAGGCCCGCCGCCGCGGGCTCAAGGTGGAAGGGGATCTTCGCAACGAGAAGATCAACTACAAGGTGCGCGAGCACTCGCTCGCCAAGGTGCCGGTGATGCTGGTGCTCGGCAAGAAGGAGGCCGAGGGGCGGCTGGTGTCGATGCGGCGCTTCGGCTCGCAGGCGCAGACCACGCTGAGCTTGGACGAGGCGCTGGCGCTGCTGGCGGACGAGGCGACCGCGCCGGACGTCAAGCGCGGGGCGGGCGGCGCGGGAGAGGTGCGGGCGGCGGCGGAGTAGAGGATGCAGCCGCCGCGCTCTTAATAAGGCTGAACCTCGCGCACCTTGCGGTGACGCCGATGGACACGTGGGGCCGGCGCGACCGGCTCCGCCACCGCGCCACCGCCCTGCGCCGCCAGAATGCGGCGGGCCTGCGCGATGGTCATGTCGCAGGCGCTCTCCATGCCTTGGAGGGCGCCTTGCGCGCGGGCATATTCGGGCAGATTGATGCAGCCGAACGCGCCCTGCGCCCAGGCCGGAGCGGGCGCGGCGATCAGTAGAGCCAGTGCGACGGCTTGGTGCTTCAACGACATGGCACGTCCTCCCATCGAGGCGGGCGATTGCGGGGCCCGAGGCCCGTTTTGGTCCTGCGGATATGGGCCTTCGTCGCGCCGAAAACAGCGCGGCAAGACACCTTCCGCATGCCACGGGCGGCGACCTTTGACTGTGATGAAACTCGTAGAGACACGAACTGCCGCGCGGCCGCTTCGAATCGGCCGCCCGGCCGACGCGACCGCCGTCAGAAGACGGGGCCGCCAGGGTCGATCGTCACGCTCGGCGCGTCGGGCACCAGGCCGGCGGACGGCGTGCTGGTTTTCGGGTTGGTCCTGGCGCGCCACGCCGCGGCGCCGAGCCACGCGAGGAACGCGAGGAGGGCGAGGATCGCCAGACCTTCGATGATCGACAAGCCACGTCCGCGTTTGTCGCCTAACCTGTTCGCGTGGCGCGAGTTTCGTGCGAATTCGGCGGCGTCAACGGCGGTTTGGTCCATCGATAAACCATACTTCGAGCCTTGATGGCCGGACCAAACGAGTATGCGGGCCTCACGCCTCGAGGTTCATGTCCCAGGCGGAAGGCCAACGATGAAGATCGTCGTGTTCGTGTGCGTCCTGCTCGGCGGCTTGTTCGCCTATTACGGCAATGATTATCCGCTCTCGATCGTCCGCCACCGCTGGCAGGAGGTCATCACCGAGAGCAATCACGCGGCGCTCCGCCCCGGCTCGGTCTACGACATTCTGACGCACTTCGAGCAGAACTCGGGCTACACGCAGCCGCGCTTCAACTACTTCTTCTTCGACACCGGTTTGGGTGCGGCCGATCCGATCTACCCTGTGTTCCAGCAAGGCCATCAGGAGAGCTGGCCACAGCTGATCAAGGCCGGCTTCTCCGAGGAGAACCGCCACATCGATCATTTCTCGGTGGGCGACACGCCGGAGGGATGCCGCATCGAGAGCGTCTACTGGGTGCGCCACATCAACGAGTTCCCGGACATGTACAAGGACCTGCGCGCGCAGGGGTACACGCTGATCGATATCTCGTTCGACTATTACTCGAAGCTGCGACCGGACGCGCAATGCGGCAAGCACACGGCGCACGAGGCGGACGCGAACTTCAAGCCGAT
Source organism: uncultured Lichenihabitans sp. (assembly GCA_965214415.1). Taxonomy (GTDB): domain Bacteria; phylum Pseudomonadota; class Alphaproteobacteria; order Rhizobiales; family Beijerinckiaceae; genus RH-AL1. The sequence goes on along the minus strand of CBDCBQ010000003.1, from coordinate 1,678,277 downwards.
GGAGGCGATCTACCCCTACGCCACCACCTTCAAGACGCTGGACGACATTCCGCCCGCGCTGCTCGCCAAATACGAGGCCAAGGTCGGCGTGCTGAAGCTGGTCACGCAGAACTTCAAGACAAGCAGCGACCACTGGGCGAGCTACGCGCAGAGCTATGATCTGCGCGACAACTCGATGTGGTTCTACCCGGATGGTTTCAAGCCGGACTATGGGATCAACACGGCGCGCACGCGGAGCGGCCTGACCGCGCTGACGAAGCCGGCCGATCTCATCTACGCCGGCACCCCCGCGCTGCAGGGCAGGTTCGCGCTGAACCAAACCTTGCCGGCGCCGGACTTCGGCAAGCTGCTCGCCGCTCTGAAGGGCAAGCCGACGCCGACCTATGACGCCAGCAAGGAGCCGGGCGGCGATGCGCTCGACATCGCGACGCAGGTCTCGTCGACGAACTTCTACACGTCGGGCACGATCGTCGAGCCGATCCGCGACGTCGTCGCCGACGTGTCGGATCCCGCGCACTACAAGCTCGTCTCGGTCATCCTGCGCCCGGCCGAGCCGGAGACCGACGTGCATTTCGCGGCCGACGCGCACGACGGTCCGGAAGGCGCTCCGCACGTGAAGAACGTGCCGCAGGTGCGCATGGTCTACCAGCTGATGAGCCCGCGCGTGCCCGGCCGCGCCTACGAGCAGCTGTTCCTGCATCTCGACTTCGACGCCGTCGACCGCCTCGCCCCGCCCGCCACGCGCGCCGCCGCCGCCGCCGCGTTCCTGCGCCAGGCCGACGCGGTCGCGGCGCTTCGCGCCCAGCACAGCTCGCAGGCGGAGCGCGCCACGGCCGATCTCGTCGCCGCCACGGTCGCCGCGCGGCCGCTGCAGACCCTGAGCTGGAGCTCGTCGCTCACCGGCATCTGGGTGTTCGGCATCCTGTCGCGCTCCTACAACGACGCGCGCGATCTCGCCGCCGCGCCGATCGTCCGCGACGGCATAAACCTCGGCTATTATTCCAGCGCCTACGACAACGTCGTCTTCCGCGAGGCCATCGCCGGCGCGCAGGGCGAGCGCAAGGCCATGCTCGCCCAGGTGCTCGACGACCTCACCCCGCGCTCCTACCGCGACCAACGCCGCCACGACCCCGATACGATCACCTTCAACCGCATGACCTGCGCGCAATGCCACCAGATGGCCGGCCGCGACGGCGTCCACGTCTCCTTCAACGACCACCTCGACAGGCGGGTGCTGGAGGAGAGCCGCGCGACGGAATACGTCTATCGCGAGCTCGACCGCCAGCTGAAGGGGCTGCCGTTCGTGGGGCAGGTGGCAGGTGCGCCGGCGGCGGGTGGTGGGAGGCACGCGAGCTTGGTGATGCCGGGGCGGTAGGGGGCACCGTCATTGCGAGCCGCAGGCGAAGCAACCCTGGAATATCGGGGAGATAGCCCCTGCGGCCTCTGGGTTGCTTCGCTGCGCTCGCAATGACGGGATGTTGGCGATGCGCGAACCCGCCGTATACATCGTCGCCTCCCAGCGTAACGGCACCCTCTACGCTGGTGTGACCTCAAACCTCTCGCGTCGCGCTTTCGAGCACCGCGAGGGCCTCGTGCCCGGCTTACCGTCCGCTACGGCTGCAAGCTCCTCGTCTGGTACGAGCGCTACGAGACGATGCCCGATGCCATTGCCCGCGAGACGCAGATCGAGGGCGGTTCGCGGTTGAAGAAGCTCGTTTTGATCGAAACGATGAACCCGCTTTGGCGCGATCCCTATGCAGACCTGGCATGATCTTCGGGCGCGTCATCGCGAGCCGCAGGCGAAGCAACCCAGGGGCCGAAAGCGCACATCTTCCCACTCCAGCTCTTGCAACCCCTGGGTTGCTTCGCTTTGCTCGCAATGACGGCGGTGGCGGCCCCCGTCCGCCTGACGCATCCTGACGCAAATGACGCTTGTTTCGTCATCCAGATGTCCGTGGACACCTCCGTCACCCACCCCCACCCAGCACCCGCCCGAACAGCGCCAGCAGCAACCCCGTCGCCTGCGCGAACAGGGCGGGATCGTACCGCGGTCCCTCGTCGCGCAAGAAGGCGTGGGCGGCGTTGACCTCGTGCCACTCGTACAGCGCGCCGACCTCCTCCAGGCGGGCGCGGATCGCCGCGCGGCCGGCGAAGGGGACGTGCGGGTCCTGCCGGCCGAAGACGAACAGGGTTTCCGCCTTCAGCTCGCCCATGCGGGCAAGGCTATCGTCGCATTTGCCGGCGCCGAGCGTGCCGGCGTGGATGTCGGTCGGGTAGAAGCACGCGGCGGCGGACACGGAGGGGTTCAGCGCGGCGCGGTAGGCGAGGTGGCCGCCGAGGCACACCCCCAGCGTTCCGAGCCGGCCGGTGCAGGTGGGGTGCGCCGCCAGCGCCGCGAGGCCGGCCCGCGCGTCGGCATCGTAGGCGGCGACGGGCTTGGCGATCTTCAGCGCGTTGCCGCGGTCGGTGCCGGGCGCATCGTAGGCGAGCACCGTGCCGGGCGTCTCGTACTCGTGATAGACCTCGGGCACGGCGACGACATAGCCGTGGCCGGCGACGTAGGCGGCAAGCCGGCGGATCGGATCCGTCACCTGGTAGATCTCGGAGAAGAACAGAACGCCGGGGTAGGAGCCTGGTAGCGCGGGGCGGAACAGGTGCATACGCATCGCGCCCGCATCCGGCACCGGGATGTCCAGCACCTCGTCGCTCCGAATGATCATGTCCCGTCCTTGACGCCCGCCCCGAAGCATAGCCTATTCCGCCGCGGAAACGACATTTCTCGGGGGACGCGCATGCGTGGTTGTCAGAAGCTGGGCCTCGCGACCGGCGTCGCGCTCCTCCTTTCCGCCACCGCCGGCATGGCGGACGACATCCCGAAGAACCCGCTGGCGCCAGCGCAGCCCGCCACCGGCGCGAGCCTGCAGATCTACATCAAGGTGAAGAATCAGCAGGTCACCGAGTTCTGCAAGACCGAGCAGATGGGCGTGCCGCGCTGCATGCCGGGGACGATGTACGAGGCGAAGGATGCCTGCGGGGCGACCTTCAAGGTGGCGGCGGTGTCGTGCGATCTCGCCGACTACTCGTTCGAGCCGAAGCTGATCGAGAACTCGTCCGACGCCAAGCAGGAAACCGGCTCCTGCCTCTGGAGCTTCACGAAGCTGCCAGCCGACAAGGCCCCGCAGGCCACCACCACGCTGCTCTGCGTGAAATGAGCCGCGCGCGGGGCGATGTCGCGGCCTAGAACAGCCCGACGATCTCGCCCTTGCCGTCGAGGCCGATCTTGTAGGCCGCGGGCGACGCCGAGAGGCCCGGCAGGGTCATGATGTCCCCGCACAGCAGCACGATGAAGCCCGCTCCGGCCGAGAGGCGGGCGTCGACCACCGGCACGATGTGATCGGTCGGCGCGTTCAGCGCCTTGGCGTCGGCCGAAAACGAGTATTGCGTCTTCGCCACGCAGATCGGCAGGTTGCCGTAGCCCTGGTCCTCGAAGCTCTTGATCGCGGTCTTGGCCTTCGACTCGATCGCGATGTCCTTGGCGCGATAGATCTCCTTTGCCACCGTGCGCAGCTTGTCGGCGATCGGCGCCTCGAGTTCGTACAGCGGCTTGTACTTCGACTCGCCCGACTCGATGATCGCGACGACCTTCTCGGCCAGCTCCGTCGCCCCCTTGCCGCCCTCCGCCCAATGGCGGCAGAGCACGGCATCCGTGTCGAACTCGCGCTGGCAGGTCGTCTTGATCAGCTCGAACTCGGCCTCGCTGTCGCTGACGAACGCGTTGATCGCGACGACCGGCTTCAGGCCGAACTTCTTCACGTTCTCGATGTGGCGGGCGAGGTTGGCCATGCCCTTCTTCAGCGCCTCGAGGTTCTCCTCGCCCAGCTTGTCCTTGGCGACGCCGCCATGCATTTTCAGCGCGCGCACGGTCGCGACGATCACCACGGCCTCGGGGGTGAGCCCGGCTTGCCGGCACTTGATGTCCAGGAACTTCTCGGCCCCGAGATCGGCGCCGAAGCCGGCTTCCGTCACGACGTAGTCGGCGAGGTCGAGCGCGAGATTGGTGGCGACCACCGAGTTGCAGCCGTGCGCGATGTTGGCGAACGGGCCGCCGTGGATGAAGGCCGGCGTGCCCTCGAGCGTCTGCACGAGGTTCGGCATGAAGGCGTCCTGCAGCAGCACCGTCATCGAGCCGACCGCCTGCAGTTGATCGGCGGTGACGAACTCGCGCGCGCGGTTCTGGCCGATGACCATCTTCCTCAGGCGCTCCTGCAGGTCGGCAAGGTTCTTGGCGAGGCAGAAGACCGCCATGATCTCGGAGGCGACGAGGATGTCAAAGCGGCCCTGGCGCGGAAAGCCGTTGGCAACGCCGCCGAGGCTCGTGACGACATCGCGAAGCGCGCGGTCGTTCATGTCGACCGAGCGCGCCCAGGTGATGCGGCGCGCGTCGATATCGAGCGCGTTGCCGTGGTAGATGTGATTGTCGATCAGCGCCGCGAGCAGGTTGTTGGCCGACGAGATCGCGTGGAAGTCGCCGGTGAAGTGCAGGTTGATCTGCTCCATCGGAATCACCTGCGCGTGGCCGCCGCCGGCCGCGCCGCCCTTGACGCCGAAGCACGGCCCGAGCGCGGGCTCGCGCAGCGCGGTGGCGGACTTCTTGCCGATCTGGCGCAGCGCGTCGGCGAGGCCGACCGTGGTCGTGGTCTTGCCTTCGCCGGCCGGCGTCGGGCTGATCGCGGTAACGAGGATCAGCTTGCCTTTCTTGCCGCTCTTGCCGGCGCCCTCGACGAACTTGGTGTCGATCTTGGCGATCGCGCGGCCGAAGGGGATCAGCGCGTCCTCGGGGATGCCGATGCGCTCGGCGACCTTGGCGATCGGCTCCGGCGTCGTGGCGCGGGCGATTTCGATGTCGGTCGGCATGGGCATCCTCCTGGGCGGGCTCTTGAGTTTCCGATCGGGCCGCTCTTGCGCGTCGCTTGCCATGCTTCGCGCGCGGAGGGCAAGGCGACTAACGCGGGAAAGAGCCACAAGCCGTTCGAAAGGCAGCCGAATTATTTGTCGGCTCGCCGCAAAAAAGTTGAGCCGCGGTGACGCTCGGCGCCTAGCCCTGGCAAAAATTTCGTCTGCCGTTATCGTGTTTCATCACGAGTCGAGCGAGCACCGATGTCGATCCCCCCGCCGCACGGCATGAACGAGGCCGACTACGAGGCGATTGAGGCCGCGGTGACAGAGACCGTGCGCGGTCGCTGGTTCCTGGCCGAGTTCGCGCGGCGCAACCGGATGACCGAGACGCGTCAGCTGCTCGACGCGATGGCGCGGCTCGAGGCGACCGTGGCGAGCGGGCAGACGGCGCTCCCCTCGGCCGACCCGTCGATCCGCCTGCTGCTCCAACGCATCAAGGAGATCGCGGCGGGCCTCGGCGAGGTGGCGGGCGAGATGCGCGACGCCGGTGTCGAGGACCATTTCGTCGAGGCGGTGGATTCGCAAGCGCGCGCCGTCGCCGGCATGATGCGCGCGGCGACACCAGCGCTCGGCGGCAAGCCGCCGGCGCTCGAGGCCAAGCCGCCGGCGCTCGAGGCCAAGCCCGCGCCGCGCTTGGCAGACCCGCCGCGCGCCGAGATGCCCCTGGCATCCGCGCAAGGCCTGCCGACGCCGCGCTCCGGCGATGCCGGCTCGCATCATGCCGATCCGAGATTGGCGGCGCTTGCCGCGCTCGACGGCCTACCGCTTGCCGAAAAGCTCGAGTTGTTCCGCTGACCCTATACCGCCATCACGAGAGTTCGACGCCCCGCGCGGCGGCCTTGGGCCTCGGGCGTTGCGACGCCCGCTTCTCCGCGTGGCCGGCCCTGGCGGCGCCGACGTTGGCGAGAAACTGCTCGGTCGCCTTGGCCCAGGTGTAGGTTTCGGCGTGCGCCCGCGCCCGTTCGGCCGGAATCCGCAGCGCGGCGAGGCAGGCCGCACGCAGGTCGACATCGAGCACGCCAGCGCCACTCGCGCCGACGACATCGAGCGGACCCGGCACCGGCAGGGCCGCGACGGGCAGGCCGCTCGCCAAGGCCTCGAGAAGCACCATGCCGAACGTGTCGGTCCGGCTGGGGAAGACGAAAACATCGGCGGATGCATAGATCCGCGCGAGATCCTCGCCGACGCGGAGGCCGAGGAAGTGCGCGAGCGGAAAGGCGCGCCGCAGCGCCGGTGCCGACGGTCCCTCGCCGACAACGACCTTCGAGCCGGGCAGGTCGAGCGCCAGGAAAGCCTCGATCTCTTTCTCCGGCGCGAGCCGGCCGGCGTAGAGGAAAATCGGTCGCGGCAGATCCCACGGCGCGCGCTTCGCCGGATTGAATCGTTGCGTGTCGACCCCGCGCGACCATTGCATCGCCCGCCGAAAGCCACGCGCCGCCAGCTCGCGACCAAGCGAGGTCGTCGCCACCATGATGGCGTCGCCGGCATTGTGGAATCGGCGCAGGTAGGCGTAGCTCAGCGCGGCGGGTATCGGCGACCGGGCCGCGACATATTCGGGAAAACGCGTGTGATAGCTCGTGGTGAATGGGAGGTCATTCCGCAAACAGAACCGGCGCGCGGCGTGGCCGACAGGCCCTTCGGTCGCGACGTGGATGTGATCGATCGGTCCCCCATCGCGCTCGAAGTCGCCGATGCGGCGCGCAATGCCGCGGACGCTGGCGAGGGCGAGCCTGATCTCGGCGTAGGTCGGCAGCGGCACGGTCCTGAAGCCGCCGGGCCCTAGAAAAAGGATTTCCTCACCGATGGCCGCGGCCGCCTCGGCCAGCTGCTCGTAGGATCGGACGACACCGTTGACTTGCGGCCGCGCGGCATCCGTCGCGACCAGGATCCGCATCAGGCGGCCGCCGGCGTCGGGTGCACGATCGGCCTTTCGGTCTGCGCGCGGACCATCGCCTCGGCACCCGGCACCTGCCACTGGATGATCTCGAGGCGGCCGTCCTCGTGCTCGCCCACCGCCGTGCAGGATTCAACGAAATCGCCGCAGTTGACGTAGGTTATGCCGTCGATCTCACGGATCACGGCATGGTGGATGTGCCCGCAGACGACGCCCTGGCAGTCGCGTTTGCGCGCCTCGTCCGCCAGCGTTCCCTCGAACTTGCCGATGAAGCTCACCGCGTCCTTGACCTTGAGCTTCGCCCAGGCGGAGAACGACCAGTAGGGAAAGCCAAGCGCGCGCCGGGCCTTGTTGAACCAGCCATTGATGAAAAGCGCCGCCTCGTAGGCCCAGTCGCCGAGCAGGGCGAGCCATCTGGCATTCGAGACGACGATGTCGAACTGGTCGCCGTGGATGACGAGGAAACGGCGGCCATCGGCCATCGTGTGGAGGACGCTTTCCTCGACGTCGACGCCACCGAAATTCATCCCGAGGTAGGCGCGCGCGAACTCGTCGTGGTTGCCCGGCACGAGGATCATCTTGGCGCCCTTGCGCACCTTGCGCAGCAGCTTCTGAATGACGTCGTTGTGCGATTGCGGCCAGTACCAGCCGCCCTTCAGGGCCCAGCCATCGACGATGTCGCCGACGAGATAGATCGTGTCGGCGTCGTGAAAGCGGAGGAAATCCACCAGGAGCTCGGCTTGGCAGCCTCGCTTGCCGAGGTGGATATCGGAGATGAACAGCGTTCGGAATTGCTTGGCGTCCGGGTCGTCGATCACGCGTAGCCTTGCTGTAATTCGGTCCCACGCGGTCTAGAACAGAGTCGTGTTGCGGTGCGATGACAAGAGGATCGGCAGACGACAAACGTTGTGGAGCCCCGACGGCAGATGGTACGACCGCGGTATGATCGATGTCGACGAGACGATCTTCGCTGCAGCCGTCGCGGTGCTGCGCGATGACAGGCTGAGCCGCGTGATTGTCGAGCCCACCATTGATTCGGAGGGTGACGACGCGTGGCAGGTCACGATCGTGCTCAGGTCGGACGATGTTTCCGGCAAAGAGGCTTTTGATACGATCGTAGGTATCCGCCGCGCGCTGGTCACGGCTGGAGACGAGCAGTTCCCGATCATCGATTTTGCGACGGAGGACGAATTGGCGGCGGATGTCGATCCTGAATCCTGATCATCTCTTCGATCAGGCAGACCGTTTGATTGCTCCACCAAGCGGTCGTCAGCGGCAAGCCGATCTGCGACGGGCTATCTCGAGCGCCTATTATGCCGTCTTCCACGCTATCCTCGCGGCCGCCGCTGACGACCTCGTCGGTGTTGGCCATAGATCGACAGGTCGTTAGGCGCTCGTGTATCGCAGCATCAATCATGCGACTTTTCGCGTGCCGTGCCTCGAATTCGGTAAGTTCGTACCGTCTAAAAAGTACCGCCAAACAATGATCGGTTTTAGTCCTGCGATGCAGGAGTTCGCTGTGGCGGCGATGGACCTTCAACAACGGCGCTACCGAGCGGATTACGACCCGCTGCCGCGCTTTGGAGTATCGGACGCCAAGCTTGCGATTGGCGCCGGCCGGGAGGCGGTCGCGGCTTTTCAGAGTGCCCCGGAGTCGGAACGCAAGCTCTTCCTCACTCTCCTCGTGTGCCCGCCGCGCTGATCCAGATTATCCCCACAGCTCCGGTCGAGCCGGGAACAGCGTCGAGCTCTCGAAACGCAGTCCCTCCGGCCTGTCCCGCGCGAGCAACAACGGCCCATCGAGATCGACGAAAGCCGCGCGCGCCGCCAACAGCAGGGCAGGGGCCATGGCGAGCGAGGTGCCGACCATGCAGCCGACCATGATCGAGAAGCCGAGCACCTCGGCGGCATCGGCGACGGCGAGTGCCTCGGTGAGGCCGCCTGTCTTGTCGAGCTTGATGTTGACGGCGTCGTAGCGTCCGCGCAGCGCGGCAAGCCCGTCGCGACCGTGTACGCTCTCGTCGGCGCAGATCGGCACGAGGTGGGCGATGTCGGCCAGCGCGGCATCGTCGCCGGCCGGCAGCGGCTGCTCGACGAGCGCGACGCCGGCCTCGGCGCAGGCGGCGAGCATCATTTCGAGGTCGGCCGCCGCCCAAGCCTCGTTGGCATCGACGATCAGCGTCGCGGCTGGCGTGGCGGCGCGCACGGCAGCCAGCCGCTCGCGATCGCCGGCGCCGGCGAGCTTGATCTTCAGCAGCGGTCGCGACGCGGCCCGCCCTGCCGCCTCGGCCATCGCCGCCGGCGTGTCGACCGAGATCGTGTAGGCCGTCGTCGTCGGCAACGGAGGTGCCAGGCCCGCGCGCTCGAACGCGGATACGCCCGTCGCCTTGGCCTCGACGTCCCACAGCGCGCAGTCGAGCGCGTTGCGCGCGGCGCCGGCGGGTAGCAGGTCCTGCAGGCGCGTCCGATCAGCTCCGGCCTCGATCGCGCGCCGGACGCTCTCGATCGCGGCGACCACGCCTTCGACGGTTTCGCCGTAACGCGCGTAGGGCACGCACTCGCCGCGCCCGCAAGCCGTACCATCGCGGATCGTCGCGACGACGACATGCGCCTCGGTCTTGGCACCGCGGGCGATCACGAAGCGACCGGCGATCGGGTAGCTTTCGACGACGCAGCGCAGGGTGGCCATTGGTCGATCTTGTTATTTGGGCGGCAGCGGGCAGCTCATGTCGCCCTCGCCGCAGGTCAGAAGGTGCCGCAGCTCGTCGGTCCGCGCCCGCGTGAGGGTGGCTTGGCACCCTGCGACGATCATTGGATGAATGCTGCCGCCGATCGAGGAGGCCGCCTCGAATGCGCATTCGTCGTCGCGAAAGGCGAGCCACGCCTTTTGCGCCGCCACGAGCAGCGTCTTGGTCTCGGTGTCGCCATGCAGTCGGTCCGTCACGGCCTTGAAGGTCGCGTTGAGCGCGGCATCCGCCGTGGCGAAGTCGGCGCCGGCGCATTCGTCGAGATCGGCCTGCGTCTTCGCAGCCCGGCATCCCTCCGCCTGGGCGGCCGCGACGCCGGTCATCAGCGCCACCGTCACCGCAAGCCCTCGCGCCGCGCCGGAGATCGTCATTCGCGAAGCCTCCGCATTAACCACGCGCCGGGGCTTGCCTCGACTTTGCCCCGAGCCCGTCTTAACCCGATTTCGTTAACGCGCCTTAACCATCGAAGAGTGCCCACAGCTTTCATGCCGCTGCTGCCCGCGTTCTCCAGCGAGACCCAAGGCTCGACCATCCGCTTCAAGCTCAGCGGCAGCTGGACCATCGACGCGTCCGCCGCGCTCGAGGGCGGCGCCTCGTCGATGGTCGCCGCGGCCGGCGCCGCGCAGGACGCGATATTCGACCTCGGTCAGATCGAGCGGCTCGACACGGCGGGTGCTTGGCTGGTCGATCGCTCGCGCCGTACGTTGGCGGGGCAGGGCATCGCCGCCCGCGTCGAACGCCTCAAACCCGAGCACCGAATCCTTCTCGAGGAGGTGCAGGTGCGCGACGCCGTGGCGCCGCCGGTACGCGGCGGCTTCTCGCCGATCGGCCTGCTCGCCGACATCGGCGAGGCCGTCGTAGACTTCGGGCGCGATGTGCTGGCGGGGGTGGCCTTTCTCGGCGAGCTGACGACCTCGATCGGCCGGCTGCTGCGCGCGCCGCTGAAATTCCGCTTCACCTCGCTGGTCTTCCACGTCGAGGCGGTGGCGTTCCGCAGCGTGCCGATCATCGCGCTCATCAACTTCCTCGTCGGCGCGATCGTCGCGCAGCAAGGCATCTTCCAGCTTCGCCGGTTCGGCGCCGTCACCTTCGCGGCCGATCTCATCGGCGTGCTGATCCTGCGCGAACTGGGCGTGCTTCTGACCGCGATCATGATCGCCGGCCGATCCGGCTCGGCGATCACGGCCGAGATCGGCTCGATGCGGATGCGCGAGGAAATCGACGCGCTGCGCGTCATGGGGCTGTCGGCGATGGACGTTCTCGTCGTGCCGCGCCTCGTCGCGCTCGTGGTCAGCCTGCCGCTGCTCACGTTCGTCGCCGACATGGCGGCGATCTTCGGCGGCCTGGTGACGGGCTGGATCTACGGCGGGATCGCCCCGATCGCCTTCCTCGCGAGGCTACAGGCGGCGATCTACCCGTCGACCTTCGCCGTCGGCCTCATCAAGGCCCCTTTCATGGCCTTGGTGATCGGACTAATCGCCGCGGTGGAAGGCCTCAAGGTCGAGGGCTCGGCCGAATCGCTCGGCCGCCAGGTGACCGCATCGGTGGTCAAGGCCATCTTCATGGTCATTTTCGTCGATGGCGTTTTCGCGATGTTCTTCGCGAGCATCCACTTCTGAGGGCCGAGAACCTGTCCGACGATACCGTCCTTGATTTCGCGCCCGTCGGCTTCGACGCGCCGGACCCGTCCCTTATCACCGCCGCGATCGGCGTGCGCGGGCTGACGGTCGGGTTCGGCGACAAGGTCATCATGGAGGGGCTCGACCTCGACGTCTTTCGCGGCGAGGTCCTGGGCTTCGTCGGCGGCTCCGGCATGGGCAAGTCCGTCTTGACGCGCACGATCCTCGGACTCGTGCCGAAACGCGAGGGCACGATCACCGTGTTCGGCGAGGACCTCGATGCGCTCACCAAGGCCGAGCGCGTGCGGCTGCAGCAGCGTTTCGGCGTTATGTTCCAGCAGGGCGCGCTGCTCTCCGGCCTCACCGTGAAGCAGAACGTGCAAATCCCGATGCGCGAGCACTTGAAGCTCTCGCGGACGCTCGCCGACGAGCTGGCGATGCTGAAGATCTCCCTCGTCGGCCTGCCGGCGGACGCGGCGAACAAGTTTCCCTCCGAACTCTCCGGCGGCATGATCAAGCGCGCGGCGCTGGCCCGCGCGCTCGCGCTCGACCCGGAGCTCTTGTTCCTCGACGAGCCGACCTCGGGTCTGGACCCAATCGGCGCCGCCGACTTCGACGACCTCATCGCGACGCTGCAGAAAACGCTGGGGTTGACCGTGTTCATGGTCACCCACGATCTCGATTCGCTCTACGCGATCTGCGACCGCGTCGCGGCGCTCGCCGACAAACGCGTCATCGCCGCCGGCCCGATCGAGGATCTGCTGCACTCCGACCATCCGTGGCTGCGCGCTTATTTTCACGGCAAGCGTGCCACACGGTTTGCCGCAACACCACGCCGTTAAGTTCAGAGTCAGAGGCCACGCTGATGGAAACCCGCGCCAACTACGCCTTGATCGGCGCCTTCACGCTGGCGGTCGTCGTCGGCGTGTTCGGATTTGTGTTCTGGTTCTCGGGAGCCGAGAAGCCGCTCGGCATCAACAATTACAAGGTCATCTTCAACGGATCGATCTCCGGCCTCGCCGCCGGCAATGCCGTGCTCTTCAACGGCGTGCGCGTCGGCGATGTCTCGACGATCGATTTGATGCCCGACGATCCCTCCAAGGTCTATGCGATCATCCGGGTCGATGCCCGCGTGCCGGTGCGTAGCGACACCAAGGTCAAGCTCGAATACACGGGTCTGACGGGCAGCGCGTCGGTCGCGCTGTCGGGCAAGAGCAGCGACGCGACGCCGCTGAAGACGTCGGCGTCCGACCCGGGCGTGCTGTTTGCCGATCGCTCCGATTTCCAGGATCTGATCCAGACCGCGCAGAAGATCGCCGCCCGCGCGAGCGACATCCTCGACAAGGGAGACCGGATCCTGAGCGATTCCGAGCCCGCCATCCGCGCCTCGGTCGGCAACGTCCAGAAATTTTCCGACGCGCTCGCCGCCAACTCGGCTGGCGTCAAGGACTTCATGAGCGCGATGGCGGACGTCGGCAAGTCGATCAAGCCGCTGACCGTGAAGCTCGAGTCGCTCACCACCGACACCGACAATGTCGTGAAGTCGGTCGATCCAAAAGAGGTGAAGCAGATGATCGCCGACTTCGCCGGCACCGCCGCCAAGCTGAATACCGCCGCAGCCAAGGTCGACGGCACGCTGACGAATCTCAATGGCTTCCTGTCCACGAGCGACTCGAAGGGCGTGTTCCAGGAGGTGTCGGACGCCGCGAAATCGTTCAAGCGGCTATCCGACAACACGGACTCGCGCACGAAGGAGCTGTTCGCCAACATGACCAGGTTCTCGCGCGACGGGCTGAAGCAGTACGAAGGCCTCGCCTCCGACGGTCGCGGCGCGGTGACCGAGATGACGAAGCTGATCCACTCGGTGGAGGCGAATCCGCAGCAGTTTCTGTTCGGGCGAAAATAGGAGCGACTGTCTTAGTCGCTGAGCCGGTAGCTCGTGCTGCGACCCCCCGTGGTATCCCTTGCAAGAAGTCCGAAGCCCAACAGGCCATCGATGTCGCGTAGCGCGGTGTCCTGCGAGCATTTCGCGATCGTCGCCCATTTCGACGAGGTGAGCTTTCCGACAAAGTCGTCGAGCAAGCGATGGAGCATCATTCGCTGTCGCTGATTCAGGGGAAACGCGTTGGCGCGCGCCAGCAGCTGGCCTTTGCGAAGCGTCGCCGCGAGCGAGGCTTCCGCGGAGGACAGGGCTCGATCGATCTCGCCGAGAAACCAGTCGAGGCGTTTCGTAATGTCGAGATCGCCCTTCTGTGTCGCCTCCAAGGTCGCATAATAGCTCGGTCGCTCGGCGCGGAGTTGCGCCGACAGGCTGAAGAAACGCTGGCCCGTGCCATCGGCTCGCGCGAGCGCGAGGTCGGCTACGGCACGGCCAATCCGTCCATTGCCGTCGTCGAAAGGATGGATAGTCACAAACCAGATATGTGCCACGGCGGCCTTGATTACGGCATCGACGGCGTCCGATCCGTTCTCGAACCACTCGAGGAATCGGTGCATCTCGTCTGGTATTCGCGCGGCGGCCGGCGCCTGAAAATGTATCGTCTCGCGGCCAAACGCATTCGAGACGACCTGCATCGGCCCCAACGCGTCGTCCCGCCACAGGCCGACACGGATCGGGTGACGGCCGCCGCCGCCGTCCGGAAAAAGCGCGACATGCCACCCGCGGAGACGCTCGACAGTTAGCGGTTGCGCGTAATTCTGGGTCGCATCGAGGACGACCGAGGCGATCGCGTCCGCTCGACGATCGAGTGGTTTGACGCCCGCCGTCTCCAGTCCAAGGCGTCGCGCAAGCGAGGAGCGGACCTCGCCCCTGTCGAGAATTTCGCCTTCGATCTCGCTAGTCTTCAGGGCTTCCTCGGTCAGCGTGCGCAGAGACGCTTCCTCCGCGACCGCGAAGCCGAGCGACGCCATCTTGCCCAGCAGCTGGCCTTGGCGATGCCGCACGGCACCTAGCCTTGCCGCCAAAGCCTCGGCATCCCACCGAAATCGCGGCCAATCGGCCCTGTCGTAGATGTAGATTGTCTTTCGCCGCATGATTTGCGGAGAATAGCGTTTCCATTCGCCGCATGCCAAGTCGCCGCACGCCAACTCCTCGCCGCGTCATGCGATGACCACGATCCACCGTCACTCCGGACCGCTCCGCAACCCGAGGGTCCGCCGTGCGTCTCGCCTCAATCCTGATCGCCGCCCTCGCGCTGTCGGCAAGCGTCGCCCGCGCCGAGCCCATCTCGTCGCCGCCCTCGCCCCCGACCCGGCACCCCGACCTCGCGGCGACCATTCCGCCGAACCCGCTGCCGCCGCCGGTCACGACCGATCACGTGGTGACGCTCCCCGGCCGCAGCCTGCATTTCAAGGCGACCGCCGGCGCGATCCGGCTCAGCGACGCCGAGAGTGGCAAGCCGATCGCCGATATCGCCTACACCGCCTACACGCTCGACGGCGCCGATCCGAAGCGCCGTCCGCTGACGGTGGCCGTCAACGGTGGCCCCGGCGCCAGCTCGGCCTGGCTCGATCTCGGCGCGATCGGACCGTGGCGGCTGCCGATCGACACGCAAGATATCTCGCCGTCGATGCGGACGCAGGTCATCGACAACGCCGAGACCTGGCTCGACTTCACCGACCTTCTGTTCATCGACCCGCTCGGCACCGGCTACAGCCGCATCGTCGGCAAGGACGGGGGGGCCGAGAAGAGCTTCTACTCGATCAACGGCGACATCGACGAGCTGTCGACCGTCGTGCGCAAATGGCTCGTCGCCAACGACCGGCTGGCGAGCCCGAAGTTCATCGTCGGCGAGAGCTACGGCGGCTTCCGCGCGCCGAAGCTCGCGCGCAAGCTCGAGAGCAAGGATGGGATTGGCGTCGACGGGATCGTCATGATCTCGCCGGTCCTCGACTTCTCGTGGTTCATGTCGGACTCGAACCCCGCCATCTATGCCGGGCACCTGCCGTCGCTCGTCGCAGCCGCCAAGGGCATCACCGGCGCCGATGCGCGCGACAAGCTGCGCGCGGTCGAGAGCTACGCGGGCGGCCCTTATCTCATCGATCTTTTTCGCGGCCTGCGCGACGCCAACGCCATCCATCGCATGAGCATCACGATCGCCGGCTTCACCGGCATGGACGAGGAATTCGTGCAGCGGCTCGGCGGCCGCGTCGACGCGACGACCTTGCTGCGCGAGAAGGGCCGCGATGCCGGCATGATCGCGTCGAGTTACGACAGCACCGTCAAGGGCTATGATCCCAACCCGTTCGACGCGACGAGCCACTACGACGATCCCGTCCTCGACGGGCTGAAGGTGCCGTTCGCGACCGCGATGGCGGATGTCACGGCGAACAGGCTCGAATGGCCGATCAACGCACGCTACGAGATCCTCAACATGGCGGTGAACGGCCATTGGGACTGGGATGCCGGCCGTCATCCCGCCGAGGCGCTCGGCGATCTCTCGCAGCTCTTGGCGCTCGACAAGCATTTTCGCGCGATCGTCATGCACGGCGTCAGCGATCAGGTGACGCCCTACTTCACGACGAAGCTCCTGATCGATCAGATCCCGCCCTATGGCGATCCAGGCCGGCTGAAGCTCGCCGTCTACGATGGCGGCCACATGCCCTATCTCGAGGACGACGCGCGTGGTGCGATGCGCGAGGACGCGCGCAAGCTGATCGAGGGCGAGCCGGCGGTCGGGCAGCGCTGATCGCCATCGCGATCGCCCCGGTGGCCACCACCCCGTCGAGATGTTACGCGGAGGCGGCGACGCGTTGTGGAGATCGAGTCATGAGACGGATTATCGGGGCAATCGCCGCCGTTTCGATTGGCCTGTTTGGGGGCAGCTTTGCCACGGCGGCCGACGGCGACCCCGACGCGAGCGCGGCGATCGGCCGATCGGTCGAGGCGGCCGTCTACGGTGCGTCTTTCAAGAACATGAAGGACGAGGTGCAGAGCCTCGCGCCCTACAAGGACAAGACGCTCATCCTCTACTTCTGGGCGACCTGGTGCGTGCCCTGCCGCTTCGAGGCGGTGTCGCTCGATGCGCTCGACAAGGATCTCGCCGGCACGAACACGCGCTTCGTCGCGATCGCCATGTCGAACGGCGACGAGGTTCGCCAATTCGTCACCGACAACAAGCTCGGCTACACGATGCTGTATGGCGGCCGCAACGCCGTTGATCTTACAAGGGCTCTTGGCAACAGCTCGACCGGCGTGCCGTTCTTCGCGATCGTCAAAGCCGGCAAGGTCGTCGATGCCTTCCACGGAGATCGCACGCCCGCGGAGCTCGTTCAGCTTGCCGCCGCGACGACGCAATGAGCGCGCGGGCCGTCCGGCCTACCGCCACGGGGGTTGATCGAGACTGAAAGTGGCCCATCCTATTGCGAGCGATTTATCGCCGGGAGGATGGATTATGAGCAAGATCAAGATTTGGGGCTTCTCCAACTCGACCTACGTTCGCACGGTGCGCATGGTGCTCGCCGAGAAGGGCGTGAGCGACTACGAGCAGGAGCCGCTCAACGTCCTCGAGGGCGACCCGAAGAAGCCCGAGCATCTCGAGCGCCACGCGTTCGGCAAGGTGCCGGTGCTCGATATCGATGGGTTCCGGATCATCGAGACCCCGGCGATCGCCAATTATCTCGATACCGTGCTGCCCGGCAAGAAGCTGACGCCGTCCGATCCAAAGGACAAGGCGCGCATGGACATGGTGGTCTCCATCATCGACAGCTACGGCTATTTCCCGATGGTCGCGGGCGTGACGGCCTATCACCTCTTCCCCGATTTCGTCGGCGGCAAGAACGAGGAGATGCACCACAAGGGCCTCGCCGATTCAAAGCTCGCGATGGGCGAACTGATGAAGATCAAGGGCTCGTCGCCGTGGCTCGCGGGCGAGGCGATCTCGATCGCCGACCTCTACCTCGCGCCGGTCTTCACCTACGTGACGATGACCCCGCACGCGGACGAGTTCCTCGCGCTTCCGGGCGTCAAGGACTGGTGGGACAAGATCTCGGCGACCGAATGCTTCAAGTCGACGGTGCCGTAGCAGCATCTGGCGCTAAACGATGGCTGGAGATCCTGTCCCAGCCATCAACTCCAAGGCCGCGCGCGTTTTTCGGAGCCGGCCACCCGTGCGAGAATGATCGCTAGCTAGACCACACGTCGCGACAGCCTGAAGAGATCGAGATTTTGCTTCGGCTCCAAACCATCCGCCATGTCGGCCAGCACCCGCCCGAACAGGCTCGCGAACTTGAACCCGTGGCCTGAACAGGGCGAGGCGACGACGATGCGCGGGTCGCTCGGCGCGCGATCGATGATGAAATGCGCGTCGTCGGTGCGCGTGTACATGCACGGCACGAGTTTCGTCGCGGGTGTGTCGAGGTCCGGTAGGTAGCGCGAGATCATGCGCGTGATCGCCGCCTCGTCGTCGGCGTCGCCGTCCGGCGCCAGCTCGGAGGCGTGGCGTAACGTACGGCCGCGTTCGTGCGAGGCGGTCTTGACGCCGCTCCCCGCGAAGTCGGGAAATCCATAGATGTGATCGTCCTCGGACTGGAGGATGAAGACCGGGAACCGCCCGAGCGCGAAGAGCTCGGGCCGGCGCGGCGTGAACCAGCCGAGCACCTGGCGCGTGACGGTGAGGTGCGGTGCCAGCTCCGGCACGAGGTCGGTGACCCAGGCGCCGGCGGCGATGACCACCGCGCCCACCTCGATCGTCTCCGTCGCCGTCCTGACCGAAACCGCGTTCGGTCGCGCTTCGATCGACGTCACCGTCGTCTCTTCGCGCACCGTCGCGCCGCGTATCTCCGCGGCCGCGACGTAGCGGCGGACGGCCGCCTCCGGCCTGAGCAGGCCGCCATCGGGCTGGAACAGCCCGCGCCAGTCCGGCGGCACGTCGAAGGCTGGAAAGCGGCGGCGAATCGCGGCGGCATCGAGCTCCTCATGCGCCAGCCCATGCAGGCGCGAGGCTTTGAGCGAATTGCCGACCACGATCGAACCGGGATGGCCTGCCTCGAGGATGCCGGTGATGGTCAGCAGCGAGCCTGCGGCGTCGCCGTCCTCCGTCTCGAAGCCGCGCCACGCCTCGTAGGCTTCATGCAGCAGCGGCACGTAGGACGGGTCCTCGAAATAGGACAGCCGGATGATCCGGCTTTCGCCATGCGAGGAGCCCCGGTCGTGCCCCGGCACGAACCGGTCGAAGCCGATCACGCGGCGGCCGCGCCGGGCGAGATTGTACAGGGTGGCGCTGCCCATCGCGCCGAGGCCGATCACCGCCACGTCGTACACGTCCGCCATCGAAGCCCTCCCGCCCGCGGCGTGATCCTATAAGCCGGCACGGTTATTGCGAAGAAATTTCTTTGCGCATTGAGAAATCACGCGTGCGCCGGACGAGGGGTTGGATGATGGTCGAGCTACGCAAGGATAGCCTGTCGTTTCTCGAGACGCTCGGCCAGTCCGTCGCAAATGTCTCGCCGACGCTCACCCCGGCGCTCGCGGTCGCGGTCGTCGCCGGCATGGCGGGAACGGCGTCCTGGCTCGTCTATGTCGCGGCCACCATCGCGTTGCTCATTGTCGGCGTCAACGTCGGCAAGCTCGCCAATCGCATTCCCGCCGCGGGCTCGTTCTTCATCTACGTGTCTCGCTCGCTCGGGCCGGCCTGGGGCCTGCTCGCCGGCTGGGCGATGCTTGCCGCCTATCTCACGACCGCGATGGCGCTTACCGTCGCGACATCGATCTTCTTCAAGACCTTTCTCATCGCGCTCAAGGTCACCGTCGTCCCCAACACGCTGCTGATCTACGCGATTATTTCGGCGCTGGCGCTGCTGCTGTCGACGCGCGATATCCGCCTGTCCTCGCGCGTCGGCCTCACGCTCGAGGTGATCTCGGTCGCGCTGATCCTCTTCGTCACCATCGCCGCGCTCGGCCATTTCGGTTTCAGGCTCGACGAGAAGCAGCTCACGTTGAAGGGGATCGATTGGCCGAAGTCGGTGCAGGCGATCGTCTTCGCCATTTTCTCCTATGTCGGCTTCGAAAGCGCGGCGACGCTCGGCAAGGAGGCGCGCAACCCGCTCGTGGTCATCCCGCGCGCGATCAAGCTCACGGCACTCACCGCCGGCATCTTCTTCGTCTTCACGACCTACGTCATCACGCAGGGCTTCGCCGACGATGCGACCAAGCTCGGCGCCTCGGGTGCGCCGCTCGCCGACATCCTCACCGGCCAGAGCCCGTTGCTCACCGCGCTTGTCTATTTTGGCGCGACCATCTCGGGGTTCGCCTGCGCTCTCGCCTCGCTGAATGCGTTCGGCCGCATGACCTATTCGCTCGGTCGCTATCGCCTTCTGCACGGCGCGCTCGGCCGCGTGAACGACAAGCACCGGACGCCGCACGTGGCGCTGATCCTCGGCGCCATCCTCAACTTCGTTTTGTGCGCCGCCTTCAGCCAAAACGCCGAGACGGATACGTTCGGCTGGTATGGGACCCTCGCCTCGTTCGGCTTCATCATCGTCTACTTCCTGTGCTCGGTCGCCGCCCCCGTGTACATGCGCAAGACCAACGAGATGACGGCCGGCACGATCGTCTTCGGCGCGCTCGGCGCGATCATGATGGCGCTCTCGCTCGCCGGCAGCGTCTACCCGGTGCCGGCGTACCCCTACAACATCCTGCCCTACATGTTCCTTGCCTACATGTGCCTCGGCGCAATCTGGTTCGTCGTCCTGAAGAGCAAGGCTCCGGCCTCGCTACTGCAGATCGAGCATGACCTCGAGGTTGCCGACATCCCGGCCGGCGCGAAAGTGCTGTAGCGGTCGTCAAGCTTCGTTGGCGGACTTTCGTCGAACCGGCGCGAGGGCCGCGCCGGCGTTGGCTTCGAGACGCGCGCGGACCGCGGCGACGACGGGTCCATCGGCCACATACGGACGGCAATAGTCGACGAGCGAGTTTGTCGCGGGCGATCCGTCCGGCGTCGCCCCGAGCGCGGTCACGTTGCTTTCCAGGAAGAAGGCGCGATTGCCGACGTCGATGTAGCTTTCCACGGGAAGGTTCTCCGCGAGCAGGATGTCGTGTCCGCCCTCCAGCTCGACATGCCAGTAGATGACGCGCGCGACGTCGACCCGCGCGATGGTGATACCGTTGACGAGAGACGAGGCGGGGATCAGCACCTCGCCGGCGACATCGACGCAGATCGCGTGGCCGGGCGAGACGTGGAGGTCGCGCGACGGCTTGTTTGATCCCAAAGCATGCGCCGTGATCCGCACCGGCAGGACGGCCGCGCGATCGTGGCAGGCGCGGCAATCGATCGTACGATGGCCAACCCAGATGATCGGACGTCGCGCGCCGGATGTGGTGACGGCGAGATCGCCGATGGCGAGATCCTCCACCGCCACGTCGCCTCGCGTCGTCGTGATCCGCGTGCCCGACGCGAAGCAGACGGGCGCGACGAAGACATCGGACACGGCGTTGGTATCGTCCGGCGTGAGGGGATTGGAGCTCGTGAAGGCGATCGACCGACCGTTCGGGGCGAAGAAGATGTCGCTGCTGTCGATGGGAACGCTCGTCCGCGCGCCGCTCGCGAGATTGGTGACGATCGTTTGCGGACTTCCTTGCCCGACCGTATTTTGCTCGACGGCGATGTCCTGACTGTTGGGCGAGAAACTGACGCTCGCGTAGAACGACCCGCTCCTCGCGCCCAGGTCGTCCGTGACCTTGTCCGTGACCGCCGTGCTCGTGCCGGTCTGGGTATCGTAGACAAAGACCTGAGAGGACAGTGTCCCCGACTGCGTGGGGGTCGCAGCCGAAAAATCGTATGCGTAATTCGTATAGGTGTCCTGCGAGTAGGCGATCTTGGTGCCGTCGGGCGAATAGGTCACGCCGCCGTAGACCGTCCCATTGATCGTCCCGGATTGGCTGTCCGCGCTGGGCCCGAACGGCGACTCGTAGCCGGGATCCGTGATGGGGCCGGGACCGCCCGTGAACGTGTAGGATGCGCTCGGCGTGACGGCCGCGGTGGCACCCGCGAGATCGGTCACGGAGATCTGCGTGGTCGCCGAGCCGTAATTGCTGCCATCGGCATTGGTGACCATGTCGGCCGTGAAGCTTTCAAACGCCAACTGGCGGGACGTGGGCGACGCCGCGACGAGCTCGTACCCCGTCCCCGACGTCTCGTTGCCGGAGGTCGTGACCTGATTGGCGAGGACGGTGCTGATCGTGCCAGTCGTCAGGTTCTTGACGAAAACGCCGCCGGACGGCGCGCCGGCGACCAGGTTGGTCGATTCGCTGTTGAAGGCAACCTCGGTCCCGTTCGACAGGAGCATGCCGTCGAACCCGCCCTTGTCGCCCGCGACGGCGGCGGTGCCGGAGACGAGCGTCTTCGTGCCGTCCGTCAGATTTTCCGCGTAGACTTCGGGCGGCGGGCCAGACTCGTCGTTCGCCTCGTTGGTGTAGACCGCCTCGCTCAGGTTGGACGAGAAACCGAAACCGCCCGACGTGGCGGTGTCTGTCTGACCGTCACCGAGCTGCACGATGTTGCCCGTTCCCACATCCTTCACGAAATCCGACGCACCGCTCGTTTGGCCGGCCACGAGATTGTTCGACGCACTCGAGAACGCGACCCGATTGCCGGTCGTCGAGACGGCCATGACGCTGCTGTAGTTGTTGCCCGCGGCGCCAGTGCTGTCGCTCGAGACGAGCGTGGTCGTGCCGCTCGTCGGATCCTTCTCGAAGATCTGCTGCGCGCCATTGGCGAAGCCCTCGATGATGAGCTTCTGTCCGTCGGGCGTAAACGTCGCGCTTGTCGCCGTGGCCACGCTGGCGCCGCCGGTCTCCAAAGTATCCACACCGGTCGTCAGGTTCTTGATGACGACCTGTGACGAGCCATCGCCCGTAATGTCCTTCGCGCTCGTGACGAAGACAATCTCGCTCCCGTCGGCGGAAAACACGTTGGCGGCGATCGTGGGATCTTGATCGATCTCGTACTTGCCCGCCAACGCGCTTGCCCCGTCGGCCTGCATGCCGGAGGACGTCAGCGATACGCGCGCGATTGTCGATGCCATGGGAACCCCCCGGGATACAAGACGAAGTATGGTTTTGTAAGAAACCAAGAAGATCTAGTTACGGCACCCCATGCGCTCGGCGCACAAGCGGCCGGCGATCGGATAAATCACACAATGGCCAAGCCTCGTCGTATCGCGCCTGTCACCGCCGCATGCACTGTGTGCGCACGCGTTCGAAAAGCGCATGGCCCACCTGCGCTATGATCGATCCGATTTGGCCGGATCGCCTCAGTCTGTCGTGGAGTGTGTCTTTGCCGCCGCAACGCGCGTCATCAAGGCGATGAGCTCGCTCTGCCTGTTGACGTCGACCTTCGCGAAGATCGCCTTCATTTGGTTGCGGACCGTATTGAAGGTCACGCCGAGTCGCTCGGCCGACTCGCGCGGGGTCGCGCCGTCCATCAGCATCAACGCCAGTCGCGTTTCCGCCCTGGTGAGGCCGAACATGTCGGTCACGGTCTGATGGCTCAGCGACGCCGTCTGGTTGGGGTCGACGATCGAGACGAGCACCCTGGGATGCGCCGGCATCGGCAGCATGGTCTCCCTGTCGAGCGGCGCGACGGTCACCGCCAGCGGCAATCGCCGCGCCGGCGAGACCACCATCAGCGAGCCGCCCTTGCGAACCTGCTTGTCGCGGGACGCGGCATCGCCGATGAGGCGTTCGAGCTTGCTTTGAACCGCCGCCTGATTTGCATCGAGCCGACCGTTGCGAAGACGAAGACCGAAGCCGGCGGCAAGCAGCGCCTCCGCCGGCCGGCTCACATAGCGGACGTAGCCCCGCGCATCGAGCAGCAGGATGGCGGCCGAGGTCTGCTCGAAGGTCTCGGTGACGCAGTCGGCGCGAATGCCGGCTTCCTCGATGTTGTGGGCGAGCAACGCCGCGCGCTCGAGATGCGACAGAAGAGTAGCCGCCAGGTCGGTCTCGGATCGCTCGTAGCCGCCTCGCCGCTCCGGCCTGTTGATATGGATCGATCGCGTGACGTGCCCGTCGTCGAACACCTTGAACATCAGGATCGAATGCGTATCGAGCGGCCGCAGAAAATCATTGTAGAATTCGGAGCGGACGAGATCGTGCTTGTCCAGATAGAAGCCGTCGCCGACGACGCCGATCGGGCGCCGATCGCGCTTGGACCGCTCGCGAAACGGGTCGAGCGTTTCGAAGTGCTCGAAGTAACGGTCCTGCATCGACGGCTCGATTTGCCACAGCGCGCCCGATCCGCCGCCGGACGTGTCGAGCTTGGCCATCCAGCCGCTGTCGCCGTCGAGAATACGACAAAGGCGTTCGAGCACTTCGCTCCAGCGGTCCGGCGCGAGCGGTGCGGAGTAAAGGGCGTCCAATAGAGCACCGTAGGCTCGCTCATCCATGATTTAAGCAGGCAATGACATATAAGGCTCTCGCCGAGACCATCCTTTGTACAAGCTTGGGCAACGCACTCAAGTCGCGATATTGTTGCAGGAACGGCTGGGCAAGTCGGCACGCAAGAGTTTTGCGGAGGGTCGTCACGCCGTCGCGACATGATCTTGGTGGTTCATCGTGATGCGCAGGCCCGAGGTGCCCTCGCGCAGATTGCGATGGGCGAGATCGGCCAGCGTCGAGGTCGCCTCGATCGAGGCCATGCCGGCGGCCGTGAACGTGCTTTCGTTATCGACGTTCGGCGCGAGCAGCGGGTTGGTCAAGGCATGCGAGAACGCGTCGACCGCGACCATGCGGCCGAGCAGCGGCGGCACGGCCGAGCGCTCTGGCGGGTCCTCGGCGAAAAGGCCGACGAAGAATTCGACCTTGTCGACGTCCCCGTAGATCTCGCGCAGCGCCTTGACGACATCTGGCTCGCCGCTGATCTGCTCGAAGCGCGTCACGCGCGGATAGCTCATGATTTCGCGATAGTCGTTGTAGCTCGCGAGCTGGTTGTCGCGCCCCTGCTTCAGACTGTCGTGCTCGACGCCGCGCAGGAAATCCGCGGTGTTGAAGAGACCCATGCGCCAAACCGTGGAGGCACTGGCGGCATGCAGCGCGGCGCCGAGGCCATCGCGCAACAGCGGCCCGTTGCCGAAGCGGACGCTGCCCATGTCGATGTCCGCGCCGCCCCAGCTTGCCACCTTCGGCACGAGGCTGTGCCAGCGGTAGAGAAGGTTGAACTCGACCGGAATCCAATTGTCTCGGTTCCAACCAGCCTTGTAGCAAGGTGTCGGGTCGCCCAGCAGCTTGAACCAGTAAGGCGAGATGTGATTGATGTATTCCTCGACGACGATCTTGATCAGCTGGACGATGTTGATCGCCCGCGCGGTCTGAAAGACGCGCTCGTCGTCGAAGCCCGGGTTCTGGCTCTCGATCAGCCCGCACAGTCGATTGTGCTCGCGCAGGAACAGCGTGTTGATCGACGCCGTGAACACGGTCGAGTTCGCCCGCTCGCCGCCGAAGGCGAAGATCGCCGCCTTGCGATCGAGCGGCAGCGACTCCGGCATCTTGATCGGATCGGGCACCGGCTTGAACCGCTTGTCGCGAGTGCCCTGCGGATCGAAGAGAAACGGCGCCCATTCTTCGCCAGCGCTCATTTGCGAAATTAACCTGCCACGTTTGCCGCGATCCTCCATCCGCACGCGAAGGGCGAGCTGCACCTCGTCGGTGAGCCCGTAGAGCTGACTCAGATCGATCTGGTGGTTGGTCGTCGTTTTCTTGCGGTCGGTGGCGTCCGTCATCAGGAAGCCGTCGGTGAACCATTGCGCGAAGCTCGGGAATAGCAGGGTCGATTTCGTCGACAGGCGCGGCCCCTCGGGTCGCACGACATAGAGGCGCGCGAGATCCTCCAGCGGCGGATGTTTCGTGATGGCATCGGGTGGCAGGTAGCGCGAGAACCAGCGCTTGTCGGTCAGCGTCGACCAGGAGGGATAATCGTGCTTGGTGCTGAGCCGCAGCGGGCGGAACGGCGCCTTGCCCACCGCGCGGTTGACGATCAAACCATTGACGATCTTGCTGAGCCACGGCTGCGAGTTGACCAGCGCCCAGAACGGTTGGCCGTGGGTCAGGACGAGGTCCTCGATCTTGTTCGCCAAGCCGTCGCGGCTGGTGTCGCGGGGGCTGCGCGGCCGTGCCAGTAGTTCCGTCATGATGCGTCGCCTTTCGTTGTCGCCTGGGCAGACGGGGATGCGAAACCGCGCGGCTCCACGCGATCCTTGCTGTTGAGGTCGTGCCGCAGGACGGAGATCGCCTCGTAGATGACGCGGCGCACGCGATTCACGCCGCCGAGCGGGCGGTGCTCGGGCAATCCATGCCAGGGCGTGAACGAGAGTTGTTCGCACAGCTCGGCCTGATCGGCGACGCGCTGGCTTGGGATCGTCAGCTCGGCGACGGTGACGAACGGGGCCTCGCTCTCGCGCCATTCGGCGACCGGGTCCTCGATCGGCATGCGATCCGGCGCGCCGCGCAGCTGCACCATGAAGGCGAAGGCGGCATCGCCGGCCGCGAGCCGTGCCGCCAGGTTCTCGCCGATAAAGTTGTTCGAGGAGGAGGCGACGCAAGGCGACGGATCGCCTGTCGGTCTCACCGAATATTTGCAGGCCGTCGTGCCGTGGAGGAACGGCACGGTGCTCCAGTAGCGGACGTCGAGCGGGTCGACGACCTTGGCTTTCACCATCGCTCTGACATTGAAGAGTTCGCGCAAGCGAAAGGCGAACGGGTTGAGCCCCGGGAAGAAGAAGCGCCATTGCGGCTTGGCGTTCGTGAAGGCGATGTAGTCGGCGGCCGAGCGCACGAAGAAGGCCGGCCCGTTGATCATCACGAAGTCCTGCGTCGTGGAGGCGCTCGCGGCGACGCCCATCACCTTGATCGCCATGCCGCGCACGTCGTCGGCCGAGTCCGGTTGGATTTTCGGCGAGCCGTTCGAGAAGCGGATGTAGGCGTCGTAGGTGGCCGGCGCGGCGAACAGGCCGACGCGCAGGGCGTCCGGCAGATCGCCCAGCACCCGGAACCGCGCGCGCACGCAGCCGTGCGCCTTGGGATGCGCGTCGCGTTTGGCCGCGCCTGGCGTGGCGTCCGCCCGCACGGCGGTGCTCAACGCATCGAGCACGATCGTGACGGCCGCCGCCTCGTCGGCGGGTGTGGCTTCGTCGGGATAGGGATCGCCATCGGCGGGGATCAATAAGTTAGGCATCGGCAAATCTTCGCGCAGCACCTGTATCGGAAGGCTCATACCACCTTCTGGACCGCCGTGAACCTACAGTCGATCGCCCCGCCGATGTTTGCGACTATAGTCTGAGTGCGCGTTTCATCCATCCGTGATCTTGTCGTCAGGTCCTGCGTGTTGATTGCGAGACTTGGTTACGAGACTTGGAGGCGGCGCGATGAGGGACGAGGCCGAAACGCGTATCGTCGACACGTTCTACCGCGGAGTCCTCGACGACACGGCGCTGCAGCAGGCGGTCGGCCTGGTGGCCAATCACTTCGACAGCCCGTCTGCCTGCCTCGGCGAAGCGGATATCGCGCATGGCACGTGGATGATGGGCAGCGGCCCCGTCGATGGCGCCCGGCTCAAGCAATACGCTCGGATCTCGGCGATCGATCCGGCGCCGCGCGCCTTCTCGGCAATCCGCGTCTGCACCGCCTCGACGAGCGACCGCCTCTATTCCGAACGCGAACGCACGAGGTCGGCTTTCGTCAACGAGTACATGCGCCCGGCCGGCCTCGATCACAGCATGGGCAGCCCGCTCTATCTCGACGCGCGGCGCTTCGCGCTCATCGGCGTGCATCAGGCCTCGCGCCGCCGACGCTTCGACGACGACGATATCGCCAGCCTCGAGCGGCTATCGCCACATGTCGCCCGCACGCTCCAGCTGCGCCGCAGCTTCCTCGATCTTCGGCGCAAGGAGAAGACCTTCGAAGCCTTCGTCGAGGATCGCGACACCGGCCTGATCGGCTGCTCGGGCAACGGCACGCTGTTCGTCAATCGCGCCGCTCGTGCGATGGCGGCCACGTGCGACGGCTTCAAGCTCGATCGCAACGGCCGACCCGTCATCCATGATTCCACGGCGTCGGCACGTGTCGCCCGGCTCGAGGGGGACGTGCTGTCCGGCGGGCACGGCGGCATCGCGCGGGTGCCGCGGCCGTCCGGCGCGGAGGTCTACGTGATCCTCGTCTCCCGCCTGCCGGGCGGGGACGGCACGATCGGCGAGGAGATCGGCGTCCTCTACTCGATCTACGATCCGGGTCGCCGCAAGCGCTCGACCGACGCCATGGTCGGCGACGTGCTCGGCATTCCGCGCGGTCCGGCCAAGGTGGTCGCGGCCCTGCTCGAAGGCCACGACCTTCAGAGCTACGCGGAAGCGGCCGGGATCACGGTCAATACGGTGCGCTGCCATCTGAAGTCGGCCTTTGCCCTGACGAGCACGCACAGCCAGTCGGAGCTCGTGCGATCGGCCTTGTCGGCCTTGGGCTCGCTCGACATCCCCGCGACGCTGGTCTGACGCATAGACGTCATTCAAGGCTAGCGAGGATCGTTGCGCAGATCGTTCCGAACGAAGATGCGCTGATTGCGCGATCCTACGTCTGGCAGCACCTTGTCGAGGTGATAGTCGGCGGCGAGCGCGCGATCGAGCAGGGCATCGGTGGCTGCGTTGCGCGGGATGACCCGTGGCCGATCCGGCACGACGATTGCCGAGGGGCGCCCGCGCAGCAACGCGGCCATCGACGCGGTCGCGTCGGTCGCCGCGGCTTCGTCGGCGTCCGCGAGATGACTTGCGAACACGTACCGCGTCGGCAGACACGAGTGCGTGGTGAGATAGAGGATCGGCGGGCCGTCGTTCACATAAATGCAGCCCTGACGGGCATAAGGCGCGAGCGCCTCGGTCAAGGCGGCGACCTTGACTTGATCCTGTAGCGCCTGAGGGCGCGAGAATGCGCCAGGAATGAGCCCCGCGAAGACGATCACGAGCGACGGCGCGGTGAAGGCTAAGGGCACGAAATCAAGGAAGCTGGCCAGCACGACCACCAGCGGCATCAGCATCGGGATCGCGTAATGATCCGAGTAGCGCCCGAGCGCGAAGAACTCGACGAATGCGAAGGCGCTCCAGAGCAGCGCGAAGATAAGCTGCGGCGCGACGGGGCGACGGAAGAGAGCGCGGATCGCCGCCATACTTGCCAGCAGCAGAAGCGGCGCCATCTTGAAGGCGCTCGGGACGAGAAATGTTTCGACCGCGGAGAAGCCCGGAAGCGGGCTCTTCTGAAAGATCGAGATGAAGTTCGTCGAGACAAAGACCCAGGCGTGCCCCTCGATGGCGTAGGCGCCGAACGCGAGCGCGGTCGGCAGCAGTGCCACAGCGGCGAGCGAGGTCGCTGCGGTGGCGACCGAGCCAAGCGATCCGTGCGCGCGCCAGTGCAGCCACAGCAGCGTCAGACCGAACGCGATGCCCTCGAAGAGGGCCGTGTATTTCACTTGCATGGCGAGGCCAGTGAGCAGCATCGCGACGAGCCCGTGACGCCGCAGCGTGGCGCCATCGACGCTATCCATGCATCGGATCACCAGGAGCGCGGCGACGGCCGTGAAGAGATTGTAGAAGACTGGCGACTGGCCGCCGGCGCCCCCCATGATCGGGAGATAGACGAGGTAGAGCGCGCCGGCGATCGTCGCCGCGACGGGGCTGACGAGGCGCGTGGCGATCCGGGCCAGAACGAAGGCGGTGGCGGCGGCGAACAAGAGGGCCGCGACCTGATAGGCCAGGACCCCGTCGGTGCTGAACGGCCGAAACAGCGCGTACAGCAAAAAGAGGCCGATCGGCTTGCGGTCCCAGATGTCGACGAAGGGCAGCGCGCCTTGCCACATGCGGTCGCCGACCAGCAGATAGAACTGCTCGTCGCCGGTGATCGTCGGATCGCCCAGCTTCGCGATGCGCGTCAGCAAAGCGACCACGAGAAGAAACGCGACTTGCAGAACGATCCTTTGGACCCCACGCGTCGCCGTCCATCGCGCGAGCGTCGCGAGCCTGCCGGCAGGGCTCGAGCCTATGGTATAGATGAGCCCGTGATCGTGGGCCGCCGTCCCTGTCGCCGCCATTACTTGCGGCCGGACCAGGCGAAGATGCCGGCCATGGCGAAGTTCCAGACCGAGCCGGCGAGCGCGCCGGCCGCGCCGGCCAGCCACCAGGGCTGCGAGCGCACGACCATCTCGGCGATGGCGATGTTGGCGAAGGCGCCGGCGGCGCAGACGAGGCAGAACTTCATCAAGCCGACGACCATCCCCCAGCCGTGCAGACGGCGGTCGCGGTAGGTGAAGATATTGTTCAGGAAGAAGTTGGATGTCATCGCCGTCACCGTGGCGAGCGGCATCGCCGCCGTGAACGACCAGGCGAAGGCATGCAGCAGCAGGGCCAGCACGGCGAGATGGACGCACAGGCCGGTGCCGCCCACAGCGATGAACATCAAAAAGCGCAGCGGCAGCCATGGCCCGATCAGCTTTTCGGCGAGCAGCTGCAGGTATTCGACGACGACCATCGCATCGAGCTTGCTCTCGCCGGCGTCGCGCGGGCGGAAGCGGTAGGGCAGCTCGGTGATCTTGAGCGGGGCGGGCGACGAGGCGATCAGGTCGAGCAGGATCTTGTACCCCTTGCCGGAAAGATGCGGCGCGGCGGCGAGCACCGTCTCGCGCTTGACCGCGAAGAAGCCGCTCATCGGGTCGGCCAGCGGCGCCTTGGTGACGAGCTCGGCAAGCCGCGTCGCCAGCCGACTGATGTTCGCGCGCCGGTTGGACCACTCGCCGAGCGATCCGCCGGCGGCGTAGCGCGAGCCGACCGCGAGGTCGAACGCGCCTGCGTCGACGGCGGCGACAAGTTGCGGCAGCACGCTCTCATCGTGCTGGAGATCGGCATCGATCACCGCGACGACCGGCGCCGTGCTCGACATCATGCCTTCGATAACGGCGGAGGACAGGCCGCGCCGCCCGACGCGGCTGATCAGCCGGGCGCGGCGATCGCTGCGGGTGAGGCGCGTGACGGCCTCGACGGTGCCGTCCGTCGATCCGTCGTCGACGAAGATCGCCTCCCATTCGAGGCCGCCGAGCGCGTAGGCGAGCTTGTCGAACAGCCGGAGCACGTTGTCGCGCTCGTTCAGCGTGGGAATGACGACGCTCAAGGCCAGCGGATCGATGGTCCGACGGTCGAAACGGAAGTCGAGCTTGGTGTCCGCCTCGAGCATGTCCGTTCGATCCGACGCGTGGCAATCGTCGGAGACGGTAGGGAATGCTGCTTAAGATCGCGTGAAACGCGGGCGCGACCCTAGATCATCCCCGGACGGGCGCTGGCCGTATGCTCCTTGGCGACATCGCCGGTGGCGTCGACCTCGCGCAGCGCGACATCGTAGCCCCAGAGGTCGGCGAGGTGTTGGATCACCTCCTTGGCGGCGCGCTCGTCGAGCCGCATGCCGTGCAGGATCGCGTGCTGCACGATGAGCTTGCGGTCGCCCTCGAGGTTGACGTCGACGACCTGGATATCGGCGTCGAGCATCGCGACGTCGTACTGGCGCGAGAAGGCACGACGGATCTCGCGGTAGCCGCGTTCGTCGTGGATCGCCTCGACCTTGATCTCCTGCGCGCTCTCGCCCTCGTCGCGGATCTTGAACATGCGCCAGCGCCGCATCAGGGTCGGCGACAGGTATTGCGAGATGAAGCTCTCGTCGCGGAAGTTCGCCCAGCAGTTCTTCAGCACCTCGAACGGCTCGCCGACGCCGGCGATGTCGGGGAACCACTCGCGGTCCTCGGCCGTCGGCTCGGTCGCGATGCGCTCGATGTCCTGCATCATCGCGAAGCCGAGCGCGTAGGGGTTGATCCCGTTGTAGCGGGGATCATCGTACATCGGCTGCATCACGACATTCGTGTGCGAGGTCAGGAACTCGAGGAACGAGCCTTCCGAGATCTGCCCGGTGTCGTAGAGCCGGTTCATGATCCGATAGTGGCAGTAGGTGGCGCAGCCCTCGTTCATCATCTTAGTCTGCCCTTGCGGGTAGAAGTATTGCGCGATGAGGCGGACGATGCGGATGATTTCGCGCTGCCAGGGCTTGAGGCGGGGCGCGGTCTTCTCGAGGAAGTAGAGAATGTTCTCCTGCGGCAGCTCGAGCAGCGAGCGGCGGCGCGCGTCCTGGTCGGCGGTGCGCTTGACCTTCTTGCCCGGCACGGTGCGCCACAGGTCGTTGAACACCTGCTCGCCGTGAATGCGCCGCTCGCGCTCGCGCCGCTCCTCGGACATCAGATCGGGCTTGCGCTTGCGCGGGTAGCGGTGGACGCCATGGCTCATCAGCGCGTGCGCGGCATCCAGCAGCCGCTCGACGGCGGTGTGGCCGTAGCGCTGCTCGCACTGGGCGATGTAGGTCTTGGCGAAATCGAGATATTGCAGGATGCCGTTGGCATCGGTCCATTGCTTGAAGAGATAGTTGCTCTTGAAGAAGTGGTTGTGACCGAACGCGGCGTGCGCGATCACCAGCGTCTGCATCGTCGCCGTGTTCTCTTCCATGATGTAGGAGATGCACGGGTTCGAGTTGATGACGATCTCGTAGGCGAGGCCGCGCATGCCCTTGCGATAGCCGGCCTCGTGATGGGCGAACTGCTTGCCGAACGACCAGTGCTTGTAGAACAGCGGCATGCCGATCGAGGAATACGCGTCGAGCATCTGCTCGGCGGTGATGACCTCGATCTGGTTGGGATAGACGTCGAGCTTGAACTCGCCGACGGCGATCTCCTCGATCGCGTCGTGGATGCGCTGCACGAGCCCGAAGTCCCAGTCGGGGCCCTTGAACAGCAGCTCGTGGTTCGGCGCGTGCGTCATGCGCTCTCCTGCTTCGCACTTTGAGCGTGAGCGCCCTTGGCGCCAGGCGACTTGCGCTCGAACAGCTCGCGGAACACGGGATAGATCTCGTTGCGATGGCTGACCCGGCGCATGGCGAAATTCTCCGCCTTCTCCTTCAGCGTTTCGTAGGTCCGCCACAGGTCGGAGGCGCGCGAGAGAAAACCGACCGACGCGCGCTCGTGCTCGGAGCCGACCTCGAGATAGGCGAAGTACTGGCAGACGGGGAGAATCGCCTCGCGCATCAGATGCAGCGTGCGCTCGCCGTCGCGCGAGGAATTATCGCCGTCCGACGCCTGCGCGGCATAGATGTTCCAGTCCTCGCGCGGATAGCGCTGGCGCACGACCCGGTTCATCTCCTCGAGCGCGGAGGAGACCAGCGTGCCGCCGGTCTCGGGCGAGTGGAAGAACGTCTCCTCGTCGACCTCCTCGGCCTCGTGCGTGTGCCGGATGAAGACGATGTCGACGTGGCGGTAGCGCCGCTTCAGGAAGATGTAGAGCAGTGCGAAGAACCGTTTGGCGACGTCCTTCATGTGCTCGGTCATCGAGGCCGACGTATCCATCAGGCAGAACATGACGGCCTGCGAGATCGGCTTCGGCACCGGCTGAAAGCGCCGGAAGCGGATGTCGATCGGGTCGATGAACGGCACCCGCTTGGAGCGCCGCTCGAGCAGGTCCAGCCGCGCCTTCAGCGTTTCCAGCTCGGCGGGATTCGCGCCGCTCGCCTCCAGCGTGTCGATCTCGGCTTGCAGCTCGGCGAGGCGTTCGGCGGAAGGGCGCCGCAAGGCGACGCGACGCGACATGGAGTTGCGCATGGTGCGCGTCAGCGACAGGTTCGCCGGCGAGCCCGACGTCGAGTAGCCGGCGCGATGCATCGAGAAGCTCTCGGTCTTCGCCAGCGTCGTCTTGGCGAGGTCGGGCAGTTCGAGATCCTCGAAGAAGAGGTCGAGATACTCGTCCTGCGACAGCGCGAAGCGAAAATCGTCCTCGCCCTTGCCGTCGGCGGACCCCTCCGAGCCGCCGCCGCGGCCGCCTTGCTTTTCCTTAGGGATCCTGTCGCCCTGCAGATACTTCTTGTTGCCGGGCAGCAGACCCTCGCGGATGCCGCCAGACGAGGCCCGATGCAGACGCGGCTCACGCAGGCTGTCGACCGGGATCGTGACCTCGCCGCCCTGGTCGAAGTCCTTGAGCGAGCGATCCTTGGAGCTGGTCTGCACCGCCTGTTTCACGAGCGAACGAGCGCGCCGCAGAAAACGCTGCCGATTTTCGAGGCTCTTGCCACCGGTATTGAGACGCCGATCGATGAGATTCATGCCGTCCCCCGGTCGTGGCCGGTCACCCGGCCTGCTTCGCCCGCATATACCATTCCACAAGCCGGCGAACCTGCCGCTCGGTGTAGCCGCGCGCCACCATTCGCTCGACGAACTGCGTATGCTTCTTCTCGGTCTCGCTGTCGCGCTTCGAGGTGAAGCTGATCACGGGCAGCAGGTCCTCGACCTGGCTGAACATGCGCCGCTCGATGACCTCGCGAATTTTCTCGTAGCTGGTCCATAGCGGGTTCCGGCCGGAATTCTGGGCGCGTGCCCGCAGCGAGAACTTGACGACCTCGTTGCGGAAATCCTTTGGATTCGCGATCCCAGCCGGTTTCTCGATCTTCGTCAATTCCTGATTGAGAAGCTCGCGGTTGAGAAGCTGCCCGGTGTCCGGGTCCTTGAAGTCCTGGTCCTCGATCCAGGCGTCGGCATAATCGACGTAGCGGTCGAACATGTTCTGACCGTAGTCCTGGTAGGACTCGAGGTAGGCCTTCTGGATCTCGTGCCCGATGAACTCGGCATAACGCGGCGCGAGCTCGGCCTTGATGAACTCGAGGTAGCGCTTCTCGACATCGGCCGAGACCTGCTCGCGCTTGATCGACTGTTCGAGCACGTACATCAGGTGGACCGGGTCGGCGACGACCTCGAGCGTGTCGTGGTTGAAGGTCGCGGCCAACACCTTGAAAGCAAAGCGGGTCGAGATGCCGTCCATGCCTTCGTCGACGCCGGCGGTGTCGCGATATTCCTGCATCGAGCGGGCGCGCGGGTCGACCTCGCGCAGGCTCTCGCCGTCATAGACCCGCATCTTGGCGTAGAGATTCGAGTTCTCGTGCTCGCGTAGACGCGAGAGCACCGAGAAGCGCGCCAGCATCTCGAGCGTGCCGGGCGCGCACGGCGCTCCCGACAATTCCGACGACTGGATCAGCTTGGTGTAGATCAGCTCCTCTTCCGTGACGCGGACACAGTAGGGCACCTTGATCACGTAAATGCGATCGATGAAGGCTTCGTTGTTCTTGTTGGAGCGGAAGCTCTGCCATTCCGACTCGTTGGAATGGGCGAGGATGATGCCGGTGAACGGGATCGCGCCGATATTCTCAGTGCCGACGTAGTTGCCTTCCTGCGTCGCCGTCAGCAGCGGGTGCAGCATCTTGATCGGCGCCTTGAACATCTCGACGAACTCGAGCATGCCCTGGTTGGCGCGGTTGAGGCCGCCCGAGTAGCTGTAGGCGTCGGGATCGCTCTGCGAGAGCGTCTCCAGCTTGCGGATGTCGACCTTGCCGACGAGCGAGGAGATGTCCTGGTTGTTCTCGTCGCCCGGCTCGGTCTTCGAAAGCGCGATCTGGCGCAGGCGAGAGGGACTGAGCTTGACCACCTTGAACTTGGTGACGTCGCCGTGGAACTCGTCGAGCCGCTTGACGCACCACGGGCTCATCAGCCCGGTCAGACGACGGCGCGGGATGCCGTAGCGCTTGGCGATCTCCTCGCCGTTGATGTCCGGATCGAACAGACCGAGCGGGCTTTCGAACACCGGGCTCAGCTCGTCGCCAGCCTTCAGCACGTAGACGGGATGGTGCTCCATCAGCGCCTTGAGCCGCTCGGCGAGCGAGGACTTGCCGCCGCCGACCGGGCCGAGCAGGTAGAGGATCTGCTTGCGTTCCTCGAGCCCCTGCGCCGCATGACGGAAGAACGAGACGATCCGCTCGATCGTCTCCTCCATCCCATAGAAGTCGGCGAAGGCGGGATAGATGCGGATCGTCCGGTTCATGAAGATGCGGCCGAACCGCGCCTCTTTCGCCGTGTCCATCATTTTCGGCTCGCCGATCGCGGCGAGGATGCGCTCGGTGGCGCTGGCATACATCATGGGATCGCCGCGGCAGCCCTTGAGGTAGTCCGCGAGCGACATCTCCGTCGCCTTGCGAGCGTCGTAGCTGCGCGTGAAAGAGTCGAGGAAATCGTCCATGGTTCGCCCGATTCCTTGGTTGTCGTCCGGATGTCAGTCGCGTCAACACTCCGAGTATGATGCATAAACTATGCGCAGCCTGTCCGGTTTCGCGATGGCGATCAACTTGAAGTCGCAGTGCGGCAAAATGGGCTCGCTCGCGCGAGAGGCGCGGCTCAAGCCCCTCGGATCGCTGCGGAAACCTGTGCAAACCTGTGGATAGCGCCGTGGCTAGGCGAAGCAAAACGCGAGGAGCCTTGGATGAACGACGCATCGATCGCCGAGGATGATGCCATTCGCGCGATGGCGGCGGGCTTCGCGCGCGACCGCATCGCCCCGCACGCGGTCGAGTGGGACCAGGCGCGGCACTTCCCGATCGACGTGCTGCGCGAGGCGGCGGCACTCGGCCTCGCCGCGATCTATGTCGGCGAGGAGGCCGGCGGCTGCGGTCTCTCGCGGCGCGCCGCGATCACGATCTTCGAGGCGCTGGCCGAGGGCTGCCCGACCTTGGCCGCCTATCTCTCGATCCACAACATGTGCGCCTGGATGGTCGACGCCTTCGGCTCACCGTTCCAGCGCGAGCGCTACCTGCCGGCCTTGTGTGCGATGGACCTGCTCGCGAGCTACTGCCTGACCGAGCCCGGCTGTGGTTCGGATGCCGCCGCCTTGACCATGCGCGCGAGACGCGACGGCGATGCTTACGTGCTGGATGGCCAGAAGCAGTTCATCTCCGGCGCGGGCAATCCGCACGCCTTCTACATCGTCATGGCGCGCACGGGAGCGGCGGGCCCTGCCGGCATCTCCGCCTTTCTCGTCGAGGGCGGTACGCCGGGCCTCTCCTGTGGCGCGAACGAGCGCAAGATGGGCTGGAACGCCCAGCCGACGCGCGCCGTGATCCTCGAGAGTTGCCGCGTGCCGGCCGCAAACCGCCTCGGCGCCGAGGGCGAGGGCTTCAGGATCGCGATGCGGGGCCTCGACGGCGGCCGCCTCAACATCGCTGCATGCTCGCTCGGGGGCGCCCAGGCCGCGCTCGACAAGGCGCTGGCCTACATGCGCGAGCGGCGTGCGTTCGGGCGTAGGCTCGACGAGTTCCAGGCGCTTCAATTCAAGCTCGCCGACATGGCGACCGAACTCGAGGCCGCGCGCGCCTTGCTCGAGCGGGCCGCAACCGCGCTCGACACTGGCGCGCCGAACGCGACGCGGTTCTGCGCGATGGCCAAACGCTTCGCCACCGATGTCGGCTTCGAGGTGGCGAACGCCGCCTTGCAGCTGCATGGCGGCTACGGCTATCTCGCCGATCATGGGATCGAGAAGATCGTGCGCGACCTGCGCGTCCACCAGATCCTCGAAGGGACCAACGAGATCATGCGCCTGATCGTCGCCCGCTCGCTGATCGAGGATGCGCGATGAGCGACGTGCTTGTCGCCGAAGTCGGCGGGCTTGGCCGGCTGACCCTCGATCGCCCGAAGGCGCTGAACGCGCTGACGCACGAAATGATCGACGCCATCCACGCCGCGCTCGACTGCTGGCAGGCGGACGATGGCATCCACGCCGTGCTGCTGGATGGGGCCGGGGAGCGCGCTTTCTGCGCGGGCGGCGACCTGCGCACGCTCTACGACGCGGTTTGCGAAGGCGATTTTCTGCGCGCGACAGCCTTCCTGGCCGCGGAGTTCCGGCTCGACCTGCGGCTCTCGCGTTACGCCAAGCCTCTGGTGAGCGTGATGCACGGCGTCACCATGGGCGGCGGCATCGGCGTCGGCGCGCACGCGGCACACCGTGTGGTGACCGGCTCGTCGAAGCTCGGCATGCCCGAAGTCGGCATCGGTTACGTGCCCGACGTCGGCGGCACCTGGCTTCTCGGCAGGGCACCCGGCGAGATAGGCACCTACGCCGCGCTGACCGGCGCCACGCTCGGCCCCGCCGACGCGCTCGCCGCCGGCCTCGCCGATCATTTCGTCGCGGAAGACCGTCTCGCCGAGCTGCCCGAGCGCCTAAGCCGCTGCCGGAGCGGCGCCGATGTCGATGCGGCGTTGCGCGACATCGCCAGCAGGCTCGAGCCGGGCCCGCTGGCCGGCGCGGCGTGGGTCGCCCGCTGCTTCGCCGGCGACAGCGTCGCGGATATCCTGGCCGCGCTGGAGGCATCGCCCGAGCCGGACGCGCGCGCGGCGGCGGAAAAGATCGCCGGCAATTGCCCGCTGTCGCTGTGTGCCGCCCTGCGGGCGCTGCGGACCGCGCCAGGCCTCGGCTCGCTCGAGACCTGCCTCGCGCAGGAGTACCGCATCGCCGCCCGGATCACCCGCCGCCCCGATTTCTGGGAAGGTGTCCGTGCCGCAGTGATCGACAAGGACAAGCAGCCAAAGTGGCGGCCAGCCCGCGTTGCCGACGTCGATGCGACCGAGGTCGACGCGTGCTTCGCGCCGCTCGGCGACGACGAGCTGCGGCTCGGGTGACGGTTGCCGATCCCGGCAGGTACGGAGAACCCATGGCACGCATCGGCTTCGTCGGGCTCGGCAACATGGGCGGGCCGATGGCCGCCAACCTGGCGAAGGCCGGACATGCTGTCGTGGGGTTCGACCTCGTGCCGGCGGCGCGTGAGGCGGTCGCGGCGGCAGGGGTCGCGATCGTCGCGGAGCTCGCCGACGCGGCGCGCGAGGCGGACACGCTCGTCACCATGCTGCCAGGCGGCGCTCCCCTGCTCGAGGTTTGGCGCGCACTCCTCGATGTGGCCCGGCCGGATACACTCCTCATCGACTGCTCGACGGTCGATGTCGCGTCGGCCCGCGCCGCGCATGCGCTCGCGGCCGAAGCCGGCCTCGCGTCGGTCGACGCGCCGGTCTCGGGCGGCGTCGGCGGGGCCACGGCGGCGACCTTGACCTTCATGGTCGGCGCCGAGCAAGCCGCGCTCGAGCGCGCGCGGCCGGTGCTGGAGGCAATGGGCAAGCGCATCGTCCATTGCGGGCCAGGCGGGGCGGGGCAGGCGGCGAAGGCCTGCAACAACATGGTGCTCGGCATCTCGATGATCGCGCTGGGCGAGGCGTTCGTCCTCGGCGAACGGCTCGGCCTGACGCACCAGGCGCTCTTCGATGTGCTCTCGACCTCGTCCGGCCAATGCTGGGCGCTCACCAACCATTGTCCGGTGCCCGGCCCGGTGCCGACGAGCGCCGCCAATCGCGATTACGCGCCTGGTTTTGCCGCCCCGCTCATGCTGAAGGACCTGCATCTCGCCCAGGAGGCGGCCGCCGCATCCGGCGTCGACGCGCGCCTCGGCGCCACCGCGGCGACGCTTTACGAGGCCTTTCTCGCGGGCGACACACCCGACCTCGACTACTCCGCCATCATCAATCTGATCCGCGACCGTTCGGGAGCCCCTTCGTGACCGCCATCTTCGACCAAAGCTTCGAGACCATCCTCGTCGAACGCCGCGAGCGCGTCGCGCTGATCACGCTCAACCGACCGAAGGCGCTCAACGCGCTCAACGCACGGCTGATGCACGAGCTGACTAGCGCGCTCGCCGCCATCGACGTCGATCCGGACATCGGCTGCAGCGTGGTCACCGGCTCCGAGAAGGCCTTCGCCGCCGGCGCCGACATCAAGGAGATGGCGAGCCAGGGCGCGATGGACATGCTGCTCGCCGACCATTTCTCCGGCTGGGACGCGATGCTGCGGCTGCGCAAGCCGGTGATCGCGGCGGTCGCCGGGTTCGCGCTCGGCGGCGGCTGCGAGCTGGCGATGATGTGCGACATCATTCTCGCCGCCGACACCGCCAGGTTCGGCCAGCCCGAGATCAAGCTCGGCATCATGCCAGGCATGGGCGGCACGCAGCGGCTGGTCCGCGCCATCGGCAAGGCCAAGGCGATGGAGATGTGCCTCACCGGCCGCATGATGGATGCCGCCGAGGCGGAGCGTGCCGGGCTGGTCGCGCGCGTCGTGCCCGCCGCCGGCCTGCTGAAAGACGCGCTTGCGACGGCGGCGACGATCGCGGCGATGTCGCTGCCGGCCGTCATGCTCACCAAGGAGGCCGTCGCGCGCGCGCCCGACACGGCGCTCGCCGACGGCATCGTGATCGAGCGGCGCCTGTTCCACGGCCTCTTCGGCAGCGAAGACCAACGGGAAGGCATGGCCGCCTTCGTCGAGAAGCGGGCCGCGACGTTCCGGCATCGGTGACGCTGGGTGTCACGAAGGCTTGCTTGCGCGATGACGGCGACGCCACGACGTCAGTTCATCGTCGGAATCACGAAGCTGGCGCCCTCCTTGATGCCGGAGGGCCAGCGCGAGGTCACCGTCTTCGTCTTCGTGTAAAAGCGGATCGAGTCCGGCCCATGCTGGTTGAGGTCGCCGAAGCCGGAGCGCTTCCAGCCGCCGAACGTGTGGTAGGCGATCGGCACCGGGATCGGCACGTTGATGCCGACCATGCCGGTGTTCACTTTCGCGGCGAAGTCGCGCGCGGCATCGCCGTCGCGGGTGAAGATCGCGACCCCGTTGCCGTACTCGTGGTCGTTGGCGAGGCCGAGCGCGTCCTCGTAGGTTTGTGCCCGCACGACCGAGAGCACCGGCCCGAAGATCTCCTCCTTGTAGATGCGCATGTCGGCCGTCACGCGATCGAACAGGAATGGGCCGACAAAGAAGCCGTTCTCATAGCCCTGCATCTTGAAGTCGCGCCCATCGACGACGAGGTCCGCGCCCTCGCTCATGCCGACCTCGATGTAGTCGCGCACCTTGTGCATCGCCGCCTGGGTGATCAGCGGGCCATAATCGGCGCCATCGTCCGAGGACAAGCCAACCTTCAGACCGCGCACCTTGGGGATCAAACGTTCCATCAGTGCGTCGGCCGTTTTCTCGCCGACGGGCACGGCGACCGAGATCGCCATGCAGCGCTCGCCGGCGGACCCGTAGCCCGCGCCGATGAGCGCGTCGGCGGCCTGGTCGAGATCGGCGTCGGGCATGACGATCATGTGGTTCTTGGCGCCGCCGAAGCATTGCGCGCGTTTTCCGTGCGCGGCGGCCTCGGCGTAGATGTAGCTCGCGATGGCCGACGAACCGACGAAGCCCACCGCCATGATGCGCGGATCGTGCAGCAGCGCGTCGACCGCCTCCTTGTCGCCGTTGACGACGTTGAGCACGCCCGGCGGCAGCCCCGCCTCGAGGAACAGCTCGGCGAGGCGCAACGGCACGGACGGGTTGCGCTCCGATGGTTTGAGAATGAACGCGTTGCCGCAGGCGAGCGCCGGCGCGGCTTTCCAGAGCGGGATCATCGCCGGAAAAT
Source organism: uncultured Lichenihabitans sp. (assembly GCA_965214415.1). Classification (GTDB taxonomy): domain Bacteria; phylum Pseudomonadota; class Alphaproteobacteria; order Rhizobiales; family Beijerinckiaceae; genus RH-AL1. The sequence continues at coordinate 1,637,708 of CBDCBQ010000003.1, read as the reverse complement.
TGAACGGCGTGATGCCGGCGACGACGCCGAGCGGCTGGCGCATCGAATAGACGTCGATGCCGGTGCCGGCGCTCTCGGAATATTCGCCCTTCAGGAGATGCGGAATGCCGATCGCGAACTCGCACACCTCGACACCGCGCTGGATGTCGCCGCGCGCGTCGGGGATCGTCTTGCCATGCTCGGCGGAGAGCAGACGGGCGAGCGAATCCATGTCCCGGTTCACGAGATCGACGAAGCGCATCATCACGCGCGCCCGCTTCTGCGGGTTTTGCGCCGCCCAGCCTGGCTGCGCCGCGGCCGCGTTGGCGATGGCGTCGCGCACCTCCTCTGTCGAGGCGAGCGGCGCGCGAGCCTGCGCTTCGCCGGTGTTCGGGTCGAAGATCTCGGAGAAGCGGCCGGACGTGCCAGCGACACGCTTGCCGCCGATGAAATGGGTCAGGTGCGCCATATGTGTCTCCGCCATATGTGTCTCCGCCATGATCGTTGGGCTCCTCGGTCCGATCGCCGTGCCGGCGCGTCGCGGCCGGGCATGGTTCGGGAAAAACGTTTGGCCCCGCGAACGTTCCCTCGCCCTGCCGACGCGGCCGCTTGACGCTGTCCGACAAAGACCCGCAGTCTCGCGCGCCCGCCTCGGAGCATGTCATGGAAAAGCGCAACGCAAGCGTCGCGGTCGTCGGTGCCGGCGACTATATCGGCTCCGCCATTGCCAAGCGGTTCGCGGCCGAGGGTTTCACGATCTTCGCCGGGCGGCGCAATGGCGACAAGCTCGCCCCGCTCGTCGCCGAGATCGAGGCGGCGGGCGGCACCATCCAGGGCCGCGCGCTCGACGCGCGCAAGGAGGACGAGGTCGTCCGCTTCCTCGACGAGGCGGAGGCGACGGCGCCGCTCGCTGTCTGCATCTTCAACGTCGGCGGCAACGTGCGATTTCCGCTGCTCGAAACGACCGAGCGGGTGTTCCGCAAGGTATGGGAGCTCGGCTGCTACGCGGGATTTCTCACCGGCCGCGAGGCCGCCCGCATCATGGTCCCGCGCCAGGGCGGCTGCATCTTCTTCACCGGCGCGACGGCCGGGATGCGCGGCGCCGCCGGCTACGCGGCGTTCTCCAGCGCCAAGTTCGGCCTGCGCGCGCTGGCGCAGAGCGCGGCACGCGAGCTCGGGCCGCGGCACATCCACGTCGCCCATCTCGTCATCGACGCGGGCGTCGACACCGAATGGGTCCGCGCCCGCATGCGCGAGGGCGAGCGGCCGGCCGAGGTCACCCTGATGCGCCCCGCCGCGGTCGCCGAGGCCTATTGGCAGCTCTACCTCCAGCCGGAGGACGCCTGGACCTTCGAGCAGGAGATCCGGCCCTTCGACGAGACGTGGTAGGACCCGTCATTGCGAGCATCGTGCGAGCGAAGCTTACCGTCATTGCGAGCGAAGCGAAGCAACCCAGGGGAGACTGCCGCGACGCCTCGGCGCGCGGCCCTGGGTTGCTTCGCCTTCGGCTCGCAATGACAGCGATTGATTGTTGGTAACCACACCACATCGAGCCGCATGACAATTCGTTCAGGCAGCCTGCCGCTGGCGCGCCAGCTCGGCCTCGACGGCCGGGAGACGCTCCTTGCCGAAGTACATCTCGTCGCCGACGAAAAAGGTCGGCGAGCCAAAGGCGCCGCGCGCGTGAGCGGCCCCCGTCGCGGCGATCAGCGCGTCCTTCACCGCCGGATCCTGCGTCCTGGCGATGATCGCGTCAGCCGGCAGTCCGGCATCGTCGAGCACGGTCTTGACGAGGTCGGGGTCATCCATCTTCAAGCCTTGCTCCCACATCGCGGCGAAGCAGGCATCGGCGTAGCGGTCGAAAACGCCGAGGTCCTTGGCGACAAAGACACCACGCATCATGATCATCGTATTGACCGGAAAGTGCGGGTTGAAGCGGAAAGCATCGAGGCCGTGGGCGGTGCGAAACCGCTTCATCTCGAGCCCCTCGTAGGCGAGCCTGGTCGGCGCGTCCTTATGGGCGACCATCGGTGGCTTGTTGCCGGCGAGCTTGAACAGGCCGCCGAGCAAGATCGGTTGGTAGACGACTTTCTCGCCGATCCGGGCCTCGAGGTCCGGCATCACCTTGTGGACGAGGTAGGCGTTGGGGCTGCCGAAATCGAACAGGAACTCGACGTGCGGGGTCATCGGCGGCCTACAAATGCGTGATCGCGATGAACCTACCGTCCGAGGCGGTGCAAAGGAAGATCCGTCATGCGGAACGACGACCGCTGCCGGAGGCGCTAGCCCAGCCTCTCGAAATAGCTGACCAGTGCCGCCCGCTGTTTGGCATCCGGCATCGGCCCGCGGCCTGCGGCGAGGTTATCGGCCATGTGTGCGGGGTCCGCCGTGCCAGGAATGACGGCGGTGATCGCCGGATTGCCGAGCAGGTATTTCAAGAACACCTGACCCCAGGTCGTGGCGCCGATCTCGGCGGCGACGGGCGGCAGCGGCTTGCCCTTCACCTTGGCAAACAGCGAGGCGCGGCCGAAGGGCAGGGCGATCAGCACCGCCGCCCCCACGGCGGCGGCGGCGGGGATGATACGTGCCTCCGCGTCGCGGTTGGCGATCGAGCAATCGATCTCGATGAAGTCCGGCTTGTCCTTGGCGATCAGCGCCTCCATCGCATCGTAATCGTCGCGGTAGGTGGTGGTGGCGCCAACATAGCGGGTCAGACCCTCGCGTTGCAGGTCGCGGAAGAAGCCGAGGCCTGCGTCGCCGGGCTTCACGTTGTGCAGCTGTAGCAGGTCGACCGACTTGACGCGCAGGCGCTTCAGCGAGGTCTCGAATTCGGCCCTTGCCTCGGGGCCGCCGCGCGCCTCGAGCTTCGTCGCGATGAACAGCTTGTCCCGCAGCGGCGTGCCGGTGGCGATCGCGCCGACCACTTCTTCGGATGTGCCGTAGGAGCTCGCGGTGTCGACGAGACTGCCGCCGCCGTCGACGAGTGTCTGGATCACCCTCGTGAGCACGACGCGGTCGGCCGCGTCATTGCCGACGTTGAAGACCTTGGCGGTGCCGACACCGACGACAGGCAGGATTTCCTTCCCGTGCGGGATCCCGCGGCGGAGCAGCTCACCCTCGAAAGCGCGGGCGCCGAAGGGCGAGATCGCGGCGGTCGCCGCCGCCCCGGCGAGCACGCCACGTCGCGTGATGCGAAAGATGGTCTCGGCCAAGGTAGGCTCCTATTCTGGCACGACGATCACCGGCCAACGCGCCGACGCCCGAGAGGAGACATCACATGACGGCGAGCGGCCGGCCGCCCCTGGTCATCGTCGCCGCGCTCGGCCGCGACGGCGCGATCGGGCAGGGCGGCGCGCTGCCCTGGCGCATGCCGGGCGACCTCGCCCGCTTCCGCGACCTCACGATGGGCACGCCGATGATCATGGGCCGCCGCACCTGGGAGTCGATTGGCCGCCCGCTGCCCGGGCGCGAGAGCATCGTCGTCTCGCGCGACGAGGGGCTCGTTTTGCCGGAGGGGGTGTGGCGGGCCGAGAGCCCGGAGGCCGCGCTGGCGCTGGCGGTGCTTCGGGCCGAGGCGATGGGCGCGCGCTCGATCAGCCTGATTGGCGGGGCGGCGCTGTTTGCCGCGATGATGCCGGAGACGGACAGGCTAGCGCTGACTTATGTCGATCTCGCGCCGCAAGCCGACACGTTCTTTCCGGCGATCGAGGCCGCGTCATGGGACGAGGCCTCGCGGGTTACACCGCCACGACATCCCGACGACGAGGCGGCCTGCGTCTTCGTCGATCTCGTTCGCATGGCGGGAACGCCGATCATATCAGTAGTCTAGGCAGATGATCCAGTGGACCCGATAATTCCCACCGGCATCTCGACATTCCGCAAATGCCGGCGAACGCCGACACCAAAACCGCGGTGTCATCGAACGGGCGCGTGGCGAGTTTCGGTGTCCGTGTGCGTCGACGAGGGCCGCTCTCGAAGTCGACGGACGCCGACTTTGGCGAGGCTCGGTGTCGGCGCTCGCATCAGGAGGGCGCGCCGCATCGACAAGCCGCTTGCCCATCGACTCGGATCGCCTTTCCGGTTATATTACCTTATCACGTTGCCCGCAATTCGCGGCGAAGCGCCCCTGTACAGGTGGCCGTGCCCTGCCTAAACAACCGCGGCACGACCGAAGGGAAAGAGATCGCCATGGCCGAGACGCTGGTTCGCACGGGCAAGCTCGTCACCGTCTTCGGCGGCTCGGGTTTCGTCGGGCGCTATGTCTCCAAGGCGTTGGCCGAGCATGGCTGGCGCGTGCGCGTCGCCGCGCGCCGCCCCGGTCTCGCCTTCGCGCAACAACCGTCCGGCAAGGTCGGCCAGATCACCGCCGTGCAGGCGAACCTCCGCTATCCTGACTCTGTCGCCCGCGCCGTGCGCGACGCGGATGCCGTCGTCAATCTCGTTGGGCTGCTCGCCAAGGTCGGGCCGCAGACGTTCGCCGCGATCCATACCGAGGGCACGCGCGCCATTGTCGACGCTGTCAAGGCGGCGGGCATCACGCGCTACGTGCAGATGTCGGCGATCGGCGCCGATCCGGACTCGCCCGCCGAATACGGGCGCACCAAGGCCGAGGCGGAAGCGATCGTGCGCGCGGCGCTGCCGGAGGCGGTGATCGTGCGCCCGTCGATCGTGTTCGGGCCGGAGGACAAGTTCTTCAATCGGTTCGCCGCGATGGCGCGTATCATGCCGGCGCTGCCGCTGATCGGCGGCGGGCACGGGCTGCTGCAGCCGGTCTTCGTCGGCGATGTCGCGGAAGCCATCGCGCTCGCCGTCGACGGCACGGCCACGCCCGGCACGATCTACGAACTGGGCGGCCCGGAGACGCGTTCGTTCAAGGAGATCATGGCCTTCATCCTCGAGACGACGGGACGGCGCCGCACGCTCGTGCCGCTGCCATGGCCCGCCGCCACCGCGATGGCGCGCGGGACCGAGGTCGCCAAGAAGCTGGCGCAGGGCTTCTTCCCCGACATGCTCGACATGACCGTCGACCAGGTCGAGCTGCTGAAGCTCGACAACGTCGTCTCGGAGGGCGCGAAGGCGGAGGGGCGCACGCTGCAGGGCCTCGGCATCCGCCCGGAGAGCTTCGAGGCCTTCGTGCCAGGCTACCTCTCGCGCTTCCGCAAGACCGGGCAATACGCTGCGTATACGCCCTAGCACCGTCATTGCGAGCGCGGCGGAATCACCCAGGGGCCGCGCGCCACGCGCTATCTTGTTTGCTCCTAGGTTGCTTCGCCTTCGGCTCGAAATGACGGCCGCCTGATCGCCACCAGCGGCTGCGCCACCCGCACGAGCAGCGCGGTGGCGAAGAGCGGCGTCAGCAGATTGATCAGCGGCACGGCCATCAGCGCGGAGCACAGGCAGCCGGCGGCGAAGACGCGGACGCCGTGGCGTTGGCGCAGAGCGCGCACGTCGTCGAGATCGCGATAGCGCAGCGCCGCCAGCTCGAAGAACCCGCGCCCGAGCAGGTAGGCATTGGCGCCGAAGAAGGCGACGATGTTGACGCCGGGCACCAGCAGCAGCGCAAGCGCGACGACGTTCACGAGCAGGCTGAGCAGCCCGAACTTGAGGCCGATCCACAGCGCCGGCGCGAGCGGCATCGCGCGGCCACGCCCGGCAGGGCCCGCGAGGTCGGCCTCGACGTGATCGGCCAGCTCGTCGAAGAACAGGCCGGCGACGACGAACGACACCGGCGTCACCAGCAGCGCGAGGCCGACCACGAGGCCGAAGCCGGCGATGACATGCACGATGGTCGCGAGCCAAACCGCGTGCGGCAGCGCGACGAGCGCGACGACGAGCTTCTCGAGCGCGATGCCGCAGAGCACGAGCATCAGCAAGGTCAGCCCGAGCGTCTTCGCGAGCACGGCGCGGAACGGCGGCGTGAAGATCTCTTCGGCGGCGGCGAGAGCGGCGGTGAGCATGCGGGCTTGTAGCCGTCGTTCGCCGCGAAGCGAAGCACAAGCGGCGCGCATCACCGCGCCAGCAGCGGGAACGTGACGGCGATCGCCCAAGCGAAGGCGAGCGCGTTCGAGAGGCCACCGATCAGCGGGTGGCGGGTGGCGCGGTAGGTCCAGGCGCTGAACAGGCCGTAGACCAGGAAGAACAGCACGATCACGACGGCGATGATGATGAGAAAAAATAGGCGCTCGAGGTTCAGCGCCACCGCAAGCGCGAGCGACAGGACGAAGCAGAACTTCGTGAATGCGTAGGCGCCGCGTGGGGCGGTGGCGCCGCGCGTCAGCCATTCGTCGGCGGTGAAGTAGACGAGCGTGCCGACGAGCATCGCGGCGATCAGCGGCACGCGCGCCGGGATCGGCCAGAACGAGGCGACGAACCACTCGATCGGCAGGCCGAAGACGACAATGCTGTAGAGGGCGAGCGCGGCGAGCGCGAACGCGAAGCGCGGGGCCGAGATCGGCGCGGTCTGTACGGCGCCGCGCTCACGCGCGAGCCACAGCCCGAGCCACGTCAGCGCGCCGTAGACGAGAAAATGCGCGACGAGATAATCGCCGAGCAGCAGCGGCAGGAAATGCGTCGGCGCCTTCCGCAGGATCAGCGGCGTCAGCACGGCCGGCGCCAGCGCGACGGGCAGCAGCCTGCGCCAGGGCAGGCCCGCGCCGAGGCGGCGCTCGCTCACCGCCGGCAGCAGGCCGAGCAGTGGCCGCGCGAGCACGACGAGCCCAAGGAAGAGCAGGCCGAGCCAGCGGCCGCGCACCTCGAGATAGCCCGAGCCAGTGTGCGAAAACACCGCGTCGAGCCAGTCGAGCGCCTCGCGCAGGCTGTCGCGGCTGTAGAGCACGCCGATATGCTCGACGTCGGCCGAGAACGACACGCGCCGCGCCGTGCCGTCGGCAAGGCTGCCGTAGGTCGTGCGCGGCGCCACGGGGCCGTGCGTCGCCATCGCGGTGGCCTTGATACCTTGATCCTTGAGGATCTGCGGCTCCCACGCGCCGACAATGACCAGGAGGTCGCGCGGGCTCGTCGCGGTGAGGCCGGAGGCGAACATCGACACGGCGATCGTGGCCGCGATGTCCGGGTGCGCCTCGCCGTAGCGCACGACGATGTCGGAGGCCATGGAATGGCCGAGCAGCGCCACGCGGCCGTCCGCGCCCGGCGCGGTCCTGGCGTAGGCGACGATGGTCCCGAGCTGGTCGACCAGCGCCTTGGTCGCACCCGTGGCATCCGTGATGCTGCCGGTGAGTGGACGCGGGTTCTTGCCGTGGCCGAGAAAGTCGAAGGTGATCGCCACAAAACCGTTGCGGGCGAGCGTGATCGCGAACGGCTGCATCAGCTCGCGCGAGCCGGCGAACCCATGCGCGATGACGACGGACGGCGCGGGCTTGCCGTCGGCGGTCCTGTACAGCGTGGCTGGCGTACCGGCGATGTCGATCGTCTCGACGATCAGCCCGGAGGTGGCGCCAACGAGCTTGACGAGGGCGACGGCGATGGCCGCGAGCGCCACAAGCGCGACGAGGCCTCCGATCAGAGGCGTCCGAGCCGTCGCGCGCATCTGGAGGGTTCCCGGTTGGTGCCCCGCTCGTATCGCCCGGCGCACGGTGCGGCAACATCAGGACGGCGGCTCGCGATGTGGCGTGGCGCCGCCTTTGCTTGCCGCGTCCCACCGCGGGCGTACATATGGAGCGTTGGCGCTCGCCGCTGCTCGCACAAGGACCCTCGCGATGGCCGCCACCGGCGCGCTGTTTTCCGATCTCGTCAGCTCGATCACGGAGCGCGGGCGCAGCTGGATCGGCCGCCGCCCCGTCGCGGACGGGCCGGTGCCGAGCCCCGAGGCTTTCGTCGAGCGCTGCGAGGCGCTGCTGTCGGGGCGCGGCGAGGCGTCCGGCACGGCGGTCGCCGCCGACCTGATCGAGCGTTACGCGGGGCTCGACGCGGCCGGGCGGAGCATCGTCTTCCACGCGCTGCTGGAGCGGTTCGGCCCCGACAAGGAAAGGCTCGCCGCGGTGAGCAAGGCGTGGCTCGCCGACAAGGCGGACGCGACGGCCGGCGAGCTGCACTTCGCCTCCGAGCCACGCCGACAGGAGCTGCTGCGCCGGCTCAACCGCGCGCCGGGCGGCACCCGCGCCCTCGTCGAGATGCGCGCCGACCTCGTCGCCGCGGTGAAGCAGGACAAGGCGCTGGCGCCGGTCGATCGCGATTTCGCGCACCTGCTCGCGTCGTGGTTCAACCGCGGCTTTCTCGTGCTGCGCTCGATCGACTGGTCGACGCCTGCGATCGTGCTGGAAAAGATCATCCGCTACGAGGCGGTGCATGAAATCCGCGACTTTCCAAGCCTGCGCCTGCGCATCGATCCGCCGGACCGGCGCTGCTACGGCTTCTTCCATCCAGCCCTGCCGGACGAGCCGCTGATCTTCGTCGAGGTGGCGCTGACGGACGCGATCCCCGGCGCGATCGGCCCGCTGCTCGACCCCGACCGCAAGACGGTGCTGCCGGAGAAAGCCAAGGTCGCCGTCTTCTACTCGATCTCGAACTGCCAGAAGGGGCTTGCCGGCATCTCGTTCGGCAACTTCCTCATCAAGCAGGTCGTGCAGGAACTGCGGCGCGAGTTTCCGCGCATCGAGACCTACGTCACGCTGTCGCCGGCGCCCGGCTTCCTGCCTTGGCTGAAGGGGATCGACAAGGCGACGCTGAGCGTCGAGGACAGGCAGCTCCTCGCCAAGCTCGAGTCGAGCCAGTGGCGCGACGAGGCTGGCGTCCCGGAGCGTCTGCGCAAGCTCGTCGAGCCCCTGGCCGCCGCCTATTTCCTGGCCGCGAAACGCGCCGATGGGCGGCCCGCCGATCCGGTCGCCGGGTTCCACCTCGGCAACGGCGCGCGGCTCGAGCGGCTGAACTGGCTCGGCGACCTCTCCGACAAGGGGATGCACGACTCGGCCGGGCTGATGGTCAATTACCTCTACGATCTCGACGACATCGAGAAGAACCACGAGGCTTTCGCCAACAATGCCGAGATCGTCGCGTCTTCCTCGGTCAAGAGGCTGATGAAGCCGGAGGCGAAGGGTAGGGTGTTCGAGCCAGCCGGCGCACGTTAGGTTAGGCGCGTCCCCTCCCGCTGGGTCTTGCCCGCGAGGCGGCGGGATCGGCGCGAGGAGAGCCATGGAGTTGCGCGATACGGATCGGATCGGCGGGGCGCCGAAGAGGTCGCGCTTCGACCCGACCTATCCGATCATCTTCGTGCTGCTGCTCATCGTCGGCGGCATCGCCGTCTTCGGCTGGAACACCGACACCTTCAAGGGTGAGCTCGAACGCTACGGCCTGATGGGGCGCGAGAACTTCGGTCCCCTCTATCAGCGGCTCGGCGTCGAGCCGCTCGATGCCGTGAGCGAGACCTCGACCGAGGTCCATGCCGGCCTCGTCAAGCTGGCGCGCGAGCCCTGCGATCCGAAGGCGATCTTCAAGCTGACCGAGGCCGTCGCCAAGGCGGGCGAGGAACGCTGGGCGGCGAAGGCGCTGGTCGCGTGGGCCGGCCAGTGCGGCGCCGGCACCGAGGGCGACCTGCGCAAGGCCGCCTCGCTCTACCTCGATCTGCACGACTATCCCCGCGCCTTCGCGATCGCGTCGCAGCTGACGGACCAGCATCCGTCCGTCGGCGGCGACTGGTACGTTCGCGCCAAGGCCGAGGTCGGGCTGGGCCGCGTCGACGACGCGCTGCTCTCCTATGCGAACACGATCCACCTCGAGGAACGTCCGCGGATGGTCGGCGCCTGGGTGTTTCACGAGATGTCCGACCTCTACGCGTCGACGGGGAAGTCCTGCGCCGCGATTGGTCCCATCGAGGATTATGTCGCGCTCGATCCCGCCACCCGCGACACCGCCGCCGAGCATCACCTGATCGAGGGCTACGAGGCGAAGGGCAAATGCCAGGCCCGCGCGGCGGGCGCGCAATCCTTCCCGGTCGTCGATGCCAACGTCGTCCACGCGCGGGTGTCGATCGACGGCGTTGTCGGCACGTTCGCCGTCGACACCGGCGCGAGCTTCGTGACCGTCACGCCCGCCTTCGCGCGCAAGTCGCATCTCGAGGCCGGCAACGGCCCGCGCCTCAGCGCGATGACAGCGAACGGCGCCGTCTACAGCGCAATGGCGGTCGCTACGAGCATCAAGGTCGGCCGCGTCGAGGCGCGACAGGTGCCCGTCGCGATCCTCGACCAGGGGCTTGGCACGATCGACGGGCTGCTCGGCCGCTCGTTCCTGTCGCGCTTCGACGTGACGATCGGCGCGACGCGGTGGGCGCTGAGGCCGAAGGTCGTCGCGACGGTCCCCTAGGCGCGACGCGGCGGGCCGGATTACTCGTCGTTCGCCGAGTCGAGATCCTCGACCGGCACGGCGCGTCCGCCGTCCTCGCGCTTGTCGTAGTTCGGCGCGTCCTGCTTGCCCTTCGGCGTCGCGGGCGGGTCGCCGCCGGGGCGCGGCGCGTGGTCGGCGGCATCGTCGCCACGCTTTTGGTCGCCGTCCGTCATGGAACATCCTCCGCTAAATCTCGCCCACGAAATGCCGCGCGCAAAAAAACGTTGCGCGCTTCTCACGAGCGGGATCCTGCGCGACAATGGGTGCGCGAGGGATAGCTCATGAAGTCGATCCTCATTCCGGTGGAAGACCACGACCGCATGGACGGCGTCCTCGAGACGGCGCTCGTCTTCGCCCGCAAGTTCGACAGCTACCTCGAAGGAATTCCGCTCGGGCCTGATATCGCCGAGATGGTCGCGGCGGACTTCTCGATGAGCGGCGTCATCTTCGACGATCGCACGCGCCGCGCCTTTCTGCGCAACGCCGCCGAGACGTTCGAGGGGTTCATGTCGCGCGAAAACGTGCCGCGCCGCTCGACTGATGCCGCCGGGCCGAGCTTCGGCTGGATGGGCGAGGCGCTCGTCTCGCCGACGAACGTCGGCGAATACGGCCGCGTCTTCGACCTCATCGTGGTCGGGCGCCCCGGCGCGGCGTCAAACGAGCCGCATCGCTCGACCCTGGAGACAGCGCTGTTCGAGAGCGGCCGGCCGCTGCTGATCGCGCCGCCCGAGCCGGCGGCGACGATCGGCACCGTGACGGCGATCGCCTGGAACGGTTCGACCGAGACCGCGCGCTCGATCGCCTTCGCCATGCCGCTGCTGCTCCAAGCCCGCGACGTGCCGGTGCTGGGTGTGCCGGGCCTGCGCCTGCCCGGACCGACGGACGCCCAACTCGCCCGCGCGCTGCAACGCCACGGTATCCCCGCCCGCGTTGTCGAGGTGCGCGAGGATGCGCGCTCCCCCGGCCGAGCGCTGCTGACGGCGGCGGCAGACCTCGGCGCGGACCTGATGATCAAGGGCGGCTACACGCAGAGCCGCATCCGCCAGATGATCTTCGGCGGCGTGACCAGCGACATCCTCGCCGAGGCGGCGCTGCCGGTGTTCATGGCGCATTGAGGCGGTGCGAGCCGCAGGCGAAGCAACCCCGGAGCGTCATATCCCGACGTGGCGTCGTTTGCCCCTGACTTGCTTCGCTGCGCTCGCGATGACGGTGGTGGTCAGCGCGTCGCGTCCACGAGATGCGCGGAAAAGCTCGGCAACAGCAGGTCGTCGGCAAAGCCGCTGAGGTGGTCCGTGTCGAAGTCGAGCGGCTGACTGTCGCGAAAAGCATCGCAGGTTCGCGCGCCGCACAGGATCGCGGCGGGATCCCAGAGCGACACGTGGGGCATCGTCGTCAGCGCGCGTTCGGCGTCGAGCACGGGCGCGCGCTGGGCCTCGAAGCTCGCGCGCGTCTCGGAGAAGCCGGCGGCGCAGATCGGGTTCACGCGATCGAACCAGTCGGCGCAGCGGAACGGCGGCGACTTGAACACCGGCTTCGGCGCCTCGAGGATCACGTGCGCTCCATGCGCGGCGAGCGCGGCGACGAACGTCCTCGCCTCGGCGAGCGCGGCAGACGCAACGGTGGTCGCGCCGTCGGCGACATCGCCGCCCTCCTGGTCGCGGTAGCGCCGCAGACGCAGCGACGGCAGGAACACGGTGTCGCCGGGCCGCGCCGCGGCGAGGATCGCCGCCTGCATCGCTTGATTTTGCGCAGGACAATCGCCGTCGAGCGCGGCGATCGGCGTCAGCAGGTCCATGAAGGCGCAGCCGGGGCTGGCGTAGATCGCCGCCGCCACGCCGCGCGCCTGCGACAGCTCGCGCACCATGCGAAAATAGGCGCCGGCATGCGAGTCGCCGGCGACGAGGAGGCGCGTCGAGGCCAGCGTTCCGCAGCTTGTCGGCGTGACGTCGAGGATCTTTATGGCGCCCTCGTACCGCGTCGCGACCTTCGCGCGGCAGGTCCCGATGGCCGGCGGCGCGCTGTAGGGGCTCCACACCGCGGCGTCGCGCGTCGTGCTGAGCGACAGCACGCCGGACAGCGCGAAGGCCGCGCGGGCGAGCCCGGCGCTGACGAGCAGCGCCGCGAGGCCGAGCCCGACGATGGCGACGCGCGGCCGTTGCCGCAGCCGCGCGGAGCGACGGAACGGCTGCTCGACGTACCGGTACGACAAGGCGGCCAGCGCGAAGGCGAGCGCGACGGCGACGAGGCGGGTTGCCGCCGTGTCGAGCCCGACCGTCCAGCGTAGCATGACGTAGACCGGCCAGTGCCAGAGGTAGAGCGAGTACGAGATCCGGCCGATGGCGGCGACGGGCGCGACGGAGAGCAGGCGCGTGGCACGTCCCGCCTCGGCGGCCGTGACGATGGCGATCAGCAGCGCGCTGGAGAGTACCGGCACGAGCGCCCAGGGATAGGGAAAGGCTTGGTCGTCGGCGCGGGCGAAGGCCAGCGCGAGGCCGAGCAGCCCGACGATCGCGAGGCCGTCGCCGGCGGCTCGCGGCAGGGCGGCCAGCGCCGGGCGCCAGCGCGGCACGGCAAGCGCCAGGATCATGCCGAGGCCGAGCTCCCAGAAGCGGGCCGGCAGCATGAAAAAGGCGAACACCGGCGCGCGCGGCGTCGCGATCGCGCAGAGCACGAGCGATGCGGCCGACAGCACCACGAGCGCGGCGAGCGCGAGGTGGCGCCAGCGCCGCAGACGCTCGACGGTGACGAGCGCGATCAGCGCGGGAAAGACGACGTAGAACTGCTCCTCGACGCCGAGCGACCAGGTGTGCAGGAACGTGTTGTACTCCGCGCGCGGCGCGAAATAGACCTCGGTCTGCGCGGCTAGCGTGATGTTGGAGAGCCCGAAAAAGGCTGCGAAGCCTGTCGACGGGATGATCTGGCTGAGCCACGCGTCCGGCACGAAGAGCACGCTCGCGAGCGTGGCCACGAGCAGCATCACGATCAGGGCGGGCGCGATGCGCCGCAGCCGCCGCGCGTAGAAGAACGCGACCATCGCCCGCACGCTGGCGAAGCGCCGGTCCATCATCGACAACGTGACGACGAAACCGGAGATCACGAAGAACACATCGACACCGACAAAACCGCCCGGCAGCCAGGAGCGCTCCAGGTGACACACCATGACGCCGAGTACGGCGATCGCGCGCAGGCCGTCGACGGCGCCGATGTAGCTGGGCGAGGCTGGGCCGTGCGTCGGGTGGGTTCGCGCTCGCGCCCGCCCCGCGTCGAGCCCGGTGGTCATCTCGATCCCGGGATCATGCCGAGGGGGCGGCGATGCGACCCTCGCCGTCGGCCCAGAGCGCGGCGATGCCTTCGCGATAGGTCGGGTAAGCCAGCTCGAGGCCCAGTTCTTCCTTGATCTTGCGGTTCGCGCAACGCTTGTTCTCGCCGTAGAAGGTGCGCGCCATCGGCGTCAGGTCGGCGGTCGCGAAATCCTGCTCGGGCGGCGGCTCGATCGCCATCATCTCGGCCGCATAGGCGACCACGTCCTGCGGGGGCGCGGGCTCGTCGTCGGTGACGTTCCACACGTCGCTGCCGCCGTCCCACGCGACGAGCGCGGCGCAGGCGCGGGCGATGTCCTCGACATGGATGCGGTTGAACACCTGCCCCGGCTTGACCAGCCGGCGCGCCTTGCCCGCCGCGAGGTTCAGGAGCGCGTTGCGGCCCGGCCCATAGATTCCGGAGAGTCGCAGCACGTGAACTTTCTTGGCGGGGTCCTTGGCCAGCGTCAGCCACGCCTTCTCGGCATGGATGCGTACCTTCGAGCGCTCGTTGTCCGAGCCGGGCAGGGCGGTCTCGTTCACCCATTCGCCGCCGCGGTCGCCATAGACGCCAATCGTCGACAGGTAGAGAATCTTCTGCGGGCGCTTCACCGCGGCAATGCGGCGGCCGTAGCGGGCGAGCACCGGGTCGACCGAGGTGCCGGGCGCGACCGACACGAGAATCACGTCGGCCTGGCCGAGCCGCTCCTCGATCTCTGGGCTGCCGCCATCCGCGCCGAAATGCAGGATCTCGGCGGCACCGGCGAGCGGGCGCGGCGCCGCGTCGTCGCGTACCGTGCCGGTGATATGCGCGAAGCCGTCGGCATGGAGATGCACGAAATGCTGGGCGCAGTATCCGAGGCCGAAGGCGAAGAGATTCATGGGGTTGGCTGATGCGCCCTAAACGGGGCGGGAGCGGGGCGTCGGCTACTCGGCGGCCGCGGCCTTGCCGCCCGCGGCCTCGTTTCTCGCCGCCTCGTCCTCCGCCGCCTCGTCGTCCGGTTTGTAGCGGCGCGCGAGACGGCCGATCGTCGAGCCCTGGACCAACACGGAAAAGAACACCACGGCATACGTCGCGGCCAGGATCAGCTCCTGGTACGGGCCTTTCGGGATCGACAGCGCCAGCGCGATCGAGATGCCGCCGCGCAGGCCGCCCCACCACAGGATCGGCACCGCGCCGCGGCCGAGGCTCGAGATGCGGTAGAGCACCAGCAGCGGGCCGCCCACGGAGACGAGGCGCGCGGCGAGCACGATCGGGATGGTGGCGGCCGCGACCAGCATGATCCTGTTCTCGCGCCACACCGCGATCGCCTCGAGGCCGACCAGCAGGAACAGGACCGCGTTGAGGATTTCGTCGATCAGCAGCCAGAAATTGACGACGTAATCGCGCGCCCGCTCGCTCATCGCGTATTTGACGCCCTGGTTGCCCATGATGAGGCCGGCCACCGCCATCGCCACCGGGCCGGAGATGCCGAGCGCCTGCGCCGCCGCGTAGCCACCCATCACCACCGCCAGCGTGATCAAGACCTCGGCGACGAGATCGGCGATGCTGCGCATCAGGTAGAACGCGACGATCCCGACGATGGCGCCAAACAGCATGCCGCCGCCGGCCTCGACGACGAACAACCGCCCCGCCTCGCCGGCCGTCATCTCCGTCTGCCCTGTCGCCGCGGCGAACACGATCGTGAAGACGACGACGCCGACGCCATCGTTGAACAGGCTCTCGGTGGCGATCGTCGCCTGGATCGACGGCGGCAGCCAGGCGTCCTTCAGGATCGCGATGACGGCGACGGGGTCCGTCGGGCTGATCAACGCGCCGAAGACGAGGCACCAGACCAGCGGCATGTCCGGGCCGGTGACCATCAGCAGCAGCTTCAGGCCGACCCCGACCAGCAGCGTCGACAGAACGGTGCCGAACGAGGCCAGCGCGAGGATAGCCCAGCGCCCCTCGCGCATGTCGCGCCAATTGATGTGAAAGGCGCCAGCGAAGAGCAGGAACGACAGCATGCCGTCGAGCAGCGTCGTCTTGAAGTCGAGCCCGTCGACGAAGCTCTTTGCGAATTGGTGCAAATGCAGCCACGGCGCGAGGCGCGAGACGATGATGATGGTCGCCGAGGCCAACGCGCCGAGAATGGTGAGGCCGATCGCCGGCGGCAGCTTGATGAAGCGCGCGTTGACGGTGGCGAAGAGCGCGGTCAGGACGACCACGATCGCCGCCGCGTCGAAGGGGGAGAGGTCGAAGCCTGTCAGCGTCGCGTCCTGTGTTGCCCTGCCCGTGTAGCAGGGCCTCTCTTCGGCGTCATTTGTTCGGGAAAGCCGCCAAGGCGCGCGTCGATGCCGGGACAACCCGGCCATAACCGTGTTGAAAACCGCAACCAAGCGTATTCCGGTCGGCTGCCCTCAACTCTATGTGCCTTCTTCCGATCGCCGAGAGGGTCTAGAACCGCTCTATTCCGGCGATATGCGCCACGCTCCACGGAGAATTTGCCTTGATCAAGACGACGGTTAACGGCGAGGCGCGCAGCTTCGATGGGGACGCGGACATGCCGCTGCTCTGGTATCTGCGCGACGAGCTGGGGCTCACCGGCACCAAGTTCGGCTGCGGCGCCGCCCTCTGCGGCGCCTGCACTATTCATCTCGGCGGTCAGGCGGTACGCGCCTGCATCACGCCCGTGTCCTCGGCCGACGGTCAGGCGATCACGACGATCGAAGGTTTGTCGCCGGACGGCAATCATCCCGTACAGGTCGCCTGGCGCGAGCTGAACGTGCCGCAATGCGGCTACTGCCAGGCCGGCCAGATCATGCAGGCCGCCTCGATGCTGAAGGACACGCCGAACCCCTCCGACGCGGAGATCGATTCGACGATGAGTGGCAACATCTGCCGCTGCGGCACCTATCCGCGCATCCGCGCCGCGATCCACAAGGCGGCCGCCGCCGGCCCGAGCAAGGGGGCGCTCTGATGACTCACGATCACGTCTACCCGGCCTTCGCCGAGCCCGCGCCCGTGTTAAATCTCAGCCGCCGCGGCATGCTCGCGGGCATGAGCGGCCTCGTCGTCGCGGTGTCGCTCGCCGCCTGCAGGTCGGCCGAGGCGGCCGGCTTCGGCGCCGATGGCATGCCGAACGGCTGGCGTGACGATCCCAAGCTGTTCGTCGCCATCGCCGACGACGGCATCGTCACCATCACCTGCCAGCGCTCCGACATGGGGCAGGGCGTGCGGACCGGCTGGGGCATCATCATCGGCGATGAGCTCGAGGCCGATTGGGACAAGATCCGCATCGTCCAGGCCGACGGCAACGAAGGCAAGTACGGCAACGAGGACACCGACGGCTCACGCTCGACCCGCCAGCTCTTCATGCACATGCGCCACGCCGGCGCCTCGGCGCGCATGATGCTGGTGTCGGCCGCCGCCAAGCAATGGGGCGTGCCCGCAAGCGAATGCGTTGCCAAGGCGCATGCCGTGACGCACGCCAAGTCCGGCCAGACTCTCGGCTACGGTGCACTCGCCAAGGCGGCGGCCGACGAGCCGGTGCCGGCGCGCGAGACCGTGGCGCTGAAGGACCCGGCCGACTTCAAGTACATCGGCAAGGGCAACGTCGGGATCTACGACAACTTCGCGATCTCGACCGGCAAGGCCGTCTACGGCATGGACCACAAGATCGACGGCATGCTGCATGCCGTGGTCGCGCGCTGCCCGGTGTTCGGCGGCGCGGTCAAGCATGTCGACGAGAGCGAGGCGCTCAAGATCCCGGGCGTCATCAAGACGCTGATCATCGAGCCCGCCGTGGCGCCGGTGAAGTTTCAGCCGCTCGGCGGCGTTGCCGTCATCGCGACCAACACCTACGCCGCGATGAAGGGCCGCGAGGCCCTCAAGATCACCTGGGACGAAGGGCCGAACGCGTCCTACGATTCGGACGCCTACCGTTCCAAGCTGGTCGCCGCCTCGCAGGCGCCTGGTAAGGTGGTGCGCAACCAGGGCGACGTCGATGCCGCGATGGCCAAGGCCGTGACGAAGGTCTCGGCCGACTATTACGTGCCGCATCTCGTGCAGGCGCCGATGGAGACGCCGGCGGCGGTCGCCCACGTCAAGGACGACGGCAGCTGCGAGGTCTGGGCCTGCGTGCAGTCACCCCAGGCCGCGCACGACAACGTCGCCAAGCGCCTCGGGCTCGCGGACGACAAGGTCACCGTGCACGTCACGATGCTCGGCGGCGGTTTCGGCCGCAAGTCGAAGCCGGACTACGTGGTCGAGGCCGCGCTGTGCTCGAAGGCGGCCGGCAAGCCGGTCAAGCTCGTGTGGACCCGCGACGACGACATCCACCACGGCTACTACCACACGGTCTCGGCCGAGCATCTCGAGGCGGGGCTCGACGCGAACGGCAAGCCGGTCGCCTGGCTGCATCGCTCGGCCGCGCCGACGATCGGCTCGATCTTCGCCGCCGGCGCCGATCACGAGATGCCGTTCGAGCTCGGCATGGGCCTCGTGAATCTGCCTTACGACATCGAGAACATCCGCATGGAGAACCCGGCCGCCGACGCGCATGTACGGATCGGCTGGTTTCGTTCGGTGTCGAACATTCCGCATGCCTTCGCCACGCAGAGCTTCGTCGCCGAGCTGGCGCACGCGGCGGGTCGCGATCCGAAGGACTACCTGCTCGAGCTGATCGGTCCGGCGCGCCGCATCGATCCGCGCTCGCTCCAGGATAGCTGGAACCACGGTGAGGACCCCAACGTCTATCCCGTCGACACCGGCCGACTTCGGAACGTGATCGAGATGGCGTCCAAGGCGATCGGCTGGGGACGGGAGATGCCGAAAGGCTCGGGCCTCGGCATCGCCGGGCACTATTCGTTCGTCACCTACACGGCCGTCGCGGCCGAGGTGGAGGTCGATGCGAAGGGCAAGGTGACGACGAAGCGCGTCGACATCGCGATCGATTGCGGGCCGGTCGTCAATCCGGAACGCGTCAAGTCGCAGATGGAGGGCGCGGTGGTGATGGGCATGGGTCTCGCGCTCATGTCCGAGATCACGTTCAAGGGCGGTCGTGCGCAGCAAAACAACTTCGACGGCTACGAGATCCTCAGGATCGACGGCGCGCCGAAGGAGGTGCACGTGCATATCGTGCCGAACAACGATTACGCGCACCCGATGGGCGGCGTCGGCGAGCCGGGCGTGCCGCCTGTCGCGCCGGCGATCACCAACGCCATCTTCGCCGCGATCGGTCGGCGCATCCGGGCGCTGCCGGTCGCCAAGCAGACGACGGGGGCCTGAGCGGCTCACCGCCTCGGCATCATTTCGCCGAGGCGGGTCCGCGCAAGTCGAGCAGGCTCTCGATCGCGGCGAAAATCGCGCGCCCAACGCGCAGGAGACGTGCGCCGCGCCGCGTGGGCTGCTCGGTCCGAGGCTCGATGCCGAGCAGGCTGGCGAGGCGGGCGCCGTCGTCGGGGTGACGTTGCGCGAGCCAGCGCCCATGCGCCGCGAGAGAGGCCGGGTCATCCCACGGGATATCGTGCAGGACGCTACCGGCGGCCAATGTCGTGCTGCGCGGATCGCGGTCGAGTTCGCGCGGAAACAGCGCGATTTGCTCGGGCGGGGGTGTTGTCGTCGCGACCGCGTTATCGCGATGTCCGCAGGTCGCTCCGAGCAGGGCGGCATAGATGTCGTGGCCGAGCAGGCGACCGAGATGGCCGCTCGCGACAGGCCGCGCGTTCAGCTCGATGAAGACGGCGAGACCGTCGATTGGCAGCAAGAAGTCCAGCGAGACCAGACCGGAGCAGCCAAGTTCCGCGACGAGGCGTTCGGCGGCGGCATCCATGTCGGGCCGCTCGATCGGCGTCAGCACTGTGCTGGCCCCCGTCACAGGCGGGTGGACGCAATCCGAGCGGAAACTGATCCCATCGAGGACGTGACCGTCCTTGCAGGCCAAAACGCGAAAGGCGAGCGCGCCGGCAACGTGACGCTGCAGCACGAGGGCGCTGTCCGCATCGACGTCGCGGGCGAGCAGGCGCTGCACCCGGCGCTTCGTCGCGGCCTTCGCGGCGGCACGGCGGAACGCGTCCGCAAGCGCCGCGTCGTTGTGGACGATCGCGACACCGGCGCCGCCGCATGTCTGCTCGCGCTTGAGGACGATCGGGTAGCCGAGTTCGGCGACGACGCGGCGCGCGGTCGCGAGATCCTCTATCGGTACCTGCGTCGGGGTGGCGATGCCAAGCGATGCCGCCAGCTCGACGAGCTGGTGCCGGCTGCATAGCGTCGCGAACGTCTCCGGGCTTCCAAACGACGCTGAAAGGAGCGCCCGAACCTCGCGGGCGGCGCGCCGATAGAGCTTGGGATCGCGCAGCGATTGCGCCGAGAACTCGTCGAGCGGGATCACCAAGTCCGGACGAAAGTCGCGTGCGATCCGGGCGAGGCCGATGCCGAGAAACAGGCCGCGGGCCCACGAGCCGCCGCGGCGCGGCAGCGGGTACACGCGCTCGGCGAACCTCGACTGCGCCGCGAAGACGTCCGGCGCGCCGAGGATCGCGCAGCGCGCGCCGAGGCGGCCCATCGCCGCGACGATGCGGTCGGAGGCGACGTCGTTGCCGAGGCTGACGAACAGGATGCGCGGTGGCGCCTTGGTCGTCAGCATGCCGGGCTGCCTCCGAGACGAGGCTCGGCGACAGGATCGGGGACCGGTCGAGGGACAATCTGTCGTCGCGCCTTCGCGCGTCGCTCGGCGGTCGCCAAATGGCCGGTGACCCGACGCGCGGCGAACCCGGCGCCGCACACGAAACGCAGCAGCGGGCCGAACTCGTAGGCGGCGGCGGGGCCGACCATGTAAAGGCCGGGCACCGAGGTTTCGAAGCGCGACGACAGTTGCGGCGCGGCGAGGTTGCGCGCGATGCCCGCGGCAAGGGCTGGGTCGAGAAAGTCGAGGCGGTCGATGTCGACGCCGTAGCCCGTGCCCGCGACCACGTGATCGGCCTCGATCAAGCGCCGGTCGCCGTCGGGTCCCGCCAGCACGAGCGCGACACCGGTCGCGGTCTCGGTCGCGGCGACGATGGCCGAGGAGAGGTGCAGCGCGACCTTGCCCTCGAAATCTTCACGCGCGAACCAGCCGGGCGCCGGGCCGAGATAGCGGCGGACGATCGCGATGCGCAGGCGCGTCGGCAGGGCGCGGAACAGCAGCGGCGCCTTGACGCAGAACAGCTTCTTCCAGCCTGGACCGAGCGGGGTCATCGGCGCGGCGATACGCTCACGCCAACCGCGCGGGTTGCCGCCGGCATAGAAGCGCACCTCAGAATGCCGGCTGACGAGGCTCGCCGTGGCCCCGCCGCGTTGGAGCGCCGCCGCCGCGTCGACCGCGGAGGCGCCGGCGCCGATCACCACGACGCGTTGTCCGGCGAACGAGGAATAATCGGCGTGGTCGCAGGTGTGGGTCATGCGCGCCGGCGACAGGCCTCGCAACATGGCCGGGATGTGCTTGTAGGGCGCGATGCCCGTCGCCAGCACGACGCGCCGCGCCGCGACGCGGGTGCCGTCCTCGAGCTTGAGCACGAAGCCGTCGGGCGACGTCGCGACATGGCGCACCATGCGCGGATCGACCTGCGGGACGAAGCGCCTCTGGAAGGCCTCGCCGTAGGCTGTGAACGTCTCCACCGGTACGGGCTTGTCGAGGTCGGCGTAGGGGAGACCCTCGTCGGCGCAGAACTGCTTCAACGACAAGGCATCGCCGGGGTCGAACAGGCGCGACGCGAAGCCTTCGGACTTGAGCCGCATTCCGCGCGGCATCCCATTACGCCAGCTCGCCATCGGCGGCCCGAACACGAGCGGCTCGACGCCGCGGGCCGCGAGATGAGCGGCGAGTGAGAGACCGTAGGGACCGGCGCCGACGATGGCGACCGCAGCGATCATGGCCATGACTTCACGCAACTCCGCATTTGGAAGCTAACCCTAAGTAACTTAGCTGATTAGGACAAATGCGAACTAATATTTACCCTAAAGTCGGGTCAACAGGACCAATCAAACTTAACTTTTCGTGTCAACTTTCGTTAGACCGGCATTGTTTGTGGCATGCACGGCAGGTTGGGCTGCGGAGCCGGCCCTGCTGTTCCATTCCGGCGCAGGCCACCTATGTGTCTGTCGTGCGGCTGGGCCTACCGCCGCCGACACCTTCCGCGCAAGGACATGAATGGCACTCGACATCGCGCTCACCATCAACGGCGCCCATCACGCCGTCACCATGGACGATCCCCGCGTGACCCTGCTCGATCTCTTACGCGAGCGCCTCCACCTCACCGGCACCAAGAAGGGCTGCGATCGCGGCCAATGCGGCGCCTGCACCGTCCTCGTCGACGGGCGACGCATCAACTCCTGCCTCGCCCTCGCGATCAGCCACGATGGCGCGTCGATCACGACGATCGAGGGCCTCGCCCATGGCGACGCGCTGCACCCGATGCAGGCGGCCTTCATCGATCACGATGGGTTTCAGTGCGGGTTCTGCACGCCCGGCCAGATCATGAGCGCGATCGGCCTCGTCTCCGAGGCGCAGACGGGCAACGATCCCGAGCGTATCCGCGAGGCGATGAGCGGCAACCTCTGCCGTTGCGGCGCCTATATCGGCATCGCCCAGGCGGTGGCCGACGGGCAGGTCCGGATGGGCGCCAAATCCGAGGAGCGCGCGGCGTGAAAGATTTCGAATACGTCCGCCCCGCCGACGTCGATGCCGCCATCGCGGCGGCGGCGCGGCCTGGGGCGACCTACCTCGCGGCCGGCACCAATTTGCTCGACTTGATGAAGGGCAACATCACGCGGCCGGACATCCTCGTCGATGTCACCCATCTCCCCGGTCTCGACACGATCGAGTGGCGTGACGACGGCGGCGTCCGCATCGGCGCGCTCGTTCGCAACAGCGACCTCGCCCACGATCGGCGTTTCTCCAAGGCGTTTCCGGCGGTGGCGGAGGCGCTGTTGTCGGGTGCGTCGGCGCAGCTGCGCAATGCGGCGACCACCGCCGGCAATGTCCTGCAGCGAACCCGCTGCCAGTATTTCTACGACACCGCGAGCGCCTGCAACAAGCGCGAGGCCGGCACTGGCTGCGGCGCGATCGGCGGCCTGACGCGGCTCTCCGCCGTGCTCGGCTGGAGCGATCACTGCATCGCCACGCACCCATCCGACTTCTGCGTGCCGCTCGTCGCGCTCGACGCGATCGTCGAGATCGTCGGCAAGGGCGGTGCCCGCGAGGTGCCGCTGGAGGCGTTCCACCTTCTGCCGGGCACGACGCCCGAGCGCGAAAGCGCGTTGGAGCCGGGCGACCTCATCGTCGCCGTGCGCCTGCCGGCCAACGCTGCAGGGTTCGCCGGCAACGCGCGCTATCTGAAAGTTCGGGAGCGGACCTCTTACGCATTCGCCGTTGTCTCCGCCGCCGTCGCGTTACGGATGGACGGCGACACGATCGCCGAGGCGCGGATCGCCCTGGGCGGCGTCGCGGCCAAGCCGTGGCGCGCTCATGCGGCCGAGCGCGCGCTGGTCGGTGCGGCGCCGGACAGGGCGCTCTTTCGCCAAGCCGCGGACGCGGCCTTCGCCGGCGCGAAGCCAGCCGGCGACAACGCTTTCAAGATCGAGCTCGGGCGTCGCATCGTTGCCCGAGCCCTTGCCCTCGCCGCCGCTGGGACGCCCGATCGCGTGCCTGCCCTTCCCGCATCGGCCTTCGCGCCGGGAGCCGCAATCCATGCCTGAGACCATCGATATCGAGCGCGCCCGTCACGGCTCCAGCATCGGCCAGCCGATGACCCGCCGCGACGGCTTTCTCAAAGTAACCGGCGGGGCACGCTATGCCGCTGACAATCATCCCGATGGGATGCTGCATGCCGCCTTGGCCGTGGCCTCTGTCGCGCGCGGTCGCGTGACCTCTCTCGATGTCGCCGGCGCCAGGGCGCATCCCGGCGTCGTCGAGGTGATGACGACCGATAACGTGCCGAAGCTCGCGCAATCGCCGGACAAGAAGGACAACCCCTTCGCGTTTCGCATCGACGTCTTGCAGAACCACGACGTGCGCTACGCGCATCAGCCGATCGCCGTCGTGATCGCGGAGACGCTTGAGGCCGCGACCGAGGGCGTCGCGCTGCTGAAGCCGAAATACGAGGTTGAGCAGGCACGCATCGGGCTCGACGCCACCGAGCCGCATACGCCACAGGCGGTGGGTGCCGGCAGCCCCGGCAGCGAAGGTTCCGGCGATGTCGGCGCGCGCCTCGCCGAGGCGAAGCTCAAGATCGAGGAGACCTACGAGACGGCGCCGCAGTACCACAACGCGATGGAGCCGCACGCGATTGTCGCGCACTGGAAGGGCGGCAAGCTCGAGCTCGACACACCGAGCCAGGCGATGTCGATGGCCAAGGGCCGGCTCGGCGGCCTGCTCGGCATCGACCCGGGCGACATCCTCATCCGTAGCCCGTACCTTGGCGGCGGCTTCGGCTCGAAAGCGATCATGACCGGCCCGCAGGTGCTCGGCATTCTCGCCGCCAAGCTTGTTGACGCGCCGGTCAAGCTGGTGCTGCGGCGCGAGCAGATGTTCGGGCCCGTCGGCCACCGCGGCGCGACGCGCCAGACGCTTCGGCTCGGCGCCGACGCCGACGGCGCGCTAACGGCGATCGATCACCACACCAAGACCACGACCAGCGCGTTCGACGATTTCTACGAGCCAGCCGGCAACGCCTCGCGGCACATCTACGCGAGCAAGGCGATCGCTTCGTCGCATGAGGGCGTGCGCGCCGACATCGGCACGCCGGTCTTCATGCGGGCGCCCGGCGAGGCCTCGGGCAGCGTCGCGCTGGAGAGCGCGATGGATGAGCTCGCCGACAAGTGCGGGATCGATCCGCTCGAGTTCCGCCTGCGCAACTACGCTGAGAACGAGCCGATCACCGGCAAGCCGTATTCCTCCAAGGCGCTGCGTCAATGCTACAAGCATGGCGCCGAGCGCTTCGGCTGGGCCGGCCGGCCGCTGGCACCGCGCCAGATGCGTGACGAGGATGGCTTGCTCGTCGGCTGGGGCGTCGGCACGGCGCTGTTTCCAGCCTTCATGATGCAGGCCGAGGCACGCGCGACTATACGCGCCGACGGGTCCGGCCTATTGCAGATCGGCGCGCACGACATGGGGCAGGGCGCGTGGACAAGCCTCGCCCAGATCGGCGCCGACAGCCTCGGCATCGCCTACGAGAAGCTCGCCTTCGAGATGGGCACGTCCGACCTGCCGAACGGTGGCATGGCTGGCGGCTCGGCCGGCACGGCGACGGCGGGCTCCGCGGTCAAGGCGGCTGGCGACGACGTCATCCGACAGTTGGGCGAGCTTGCTACCAACGACGAGCGCTCGCCGCTGTTTGGCGCCGGCAATGCCGGTGTGGTCGGGCGTGACGGCCGCCTCGTCCGCCGCGACGACGAGAACCGCGGCGAGCCGTTCGAGGCGATTCTCGCGCGCGCCGGACATGGGTCTATTGTCGGGACCGGCAAGGCGGCTGGCGAGAAGGCGGCGACGGAAACCTACGCGATGCACGCGCACGGTGCCGTCTTTGCCGAAATCAAAGTCGATCCCGAGCTTGGGCAGATGCGGGTGAGCCGGCTCGTCGGCGCGTTCGCGGCGGGCCGCATCATCAACCCGCGCATGGTGCAGAGCCAGTATTACGGCGGCATGGTCTGGGGCGTTTCGTTCGCCCTGCACGAGCACGCCGCCTTCGACATGCGCTCGGGCCGTCCGATGAACGCCAATCTCGGCGAGTACCACGTGCCGGTGAACGCCGACGTTCCCTCGATCGAGGCGATCCTTGTCGAGGAGCACGACCCGCACGTGAACCCGCTCGGTATCAAGGGCGTCGGCGAGATCGGCATCACGGGCACCGCTGGTGCCATCGCCAACGCGGTGTGGCACGCGACGGGGGTGCGGGTGCGCGATATCCCGATCACGCTGGACAAGCTGCTGAGCTAGGGAAGCGCTCGGTTCAGAAGAAGGTGATGAGGCTGCTTATGACGTCGAGCGAGGCCCCTTCGTCCTCGAAGAAAAACGCGCTCGGGTTGTCCGTGTAGCCGAGGCTCGCGGACAGGTAGAGGCCTGGGGCGAGGTGCGCGAGATGCGACAATGTGTAGGCATTGGACGCGTGGCGGACCAGCGGCGTCGAGACGCCGTTGGCCGCCGCCATGATGGCCGGCGGGTTCCAGTCGATCCGCGAGGTAGTGGCTGAATACCTGATACGAGATAGGTGGGACGGCTTCGAAGGCCCCACTTGGCCCGGCCGCGACCCTCTCCAGGGCTATACGAAGACCGCCGCAATCCTGGAGCAGGGAGTCGTCGAACGAGGGAAACATGTAGAAGAATATCAGGCATAATCTCAAAGTTGTTTGAGTAGCTTGCAGATATACTTTAATCCTAGTTCAGAGGTAAATTCGGTGATTTTGTTTTTTGACATCTTTCGGAACAGTAGCGGACTTCGTCCCAGACCTCCGCCCACTTCTTCCGCCACGTGAAGGGCCGCCCGCAGACGGGGCATACCTTGGTCGGCAGGTCTCGCTTCTCGATCCGCTTGGCCATCTCAGGAGAGTGTCGCGCCGTAGGCGCCGGCGACATCTACCAGCGCGCCTGTGAGCCTTGCGAGATCGTCGGCCTCGATCGTCAGCGCCGGCGTCAGGTAGGCAATCGTCCGGAACGGCCGCACCCAGACGCCGGCGGCGAGAAACCTTGCCTTCAGCGCGTCGAGATCGTCGATGCGATCGAACTCGACGACACCGATGGCGCCCATCACGCGAACATCGCGGATGCCTGGCCGGCCGGCGAGCGGCGCTAGACTCTCGCGCAATGCCGCCTCGATCGCCGCCGCCTGGGCGAGTCGCGGCTCGGTCTCGAACAGATCGAGCGAGGCGTTGGCGGCGGCGCACGCCAGCGGGTTCGCCATGTAGGTCGGGCCGTGCATCAGCGCGTGCGCGGGGTCGTCCGAGAGGAACGCCTCGAACACGCGGCGCGAGGCGATCGTGGCGGCGAGCGCCATCGTGCCGCCGGTCAGCGCCTTCGATAGTGTGACGATGTCCGGCACGACACCCGCCGCCTGGCAGGCGAACATATGCCCGGTGCGGCCGAAGCCCGTGAAGATCTCGTCGAAGATGAGCAGGCAGCTGTGCCGCGTCGCCATGTCTCGCAGGGTCGCCAGCACACCCGGCTCATGGAGCAGCATGCCGCCGGCGCCCTGCACCAATGGCTCGACCAGGATCGCGGCGATGCGCTCGCCCTCGCGCGCCAGCAATGACTCGAGCGCGGCGCGGCTCTCGTCGTCTTGCGGCAGGTCGGCGATGATCTGTTCCGGCAGCACGCCCTTGAACAGCGCGTGCATTCCCTCGTCTGGGTCGCACACCGCCATCGTCGCCAGCGTGTCGCCGTGGTAGCCGCCGCGAAACGCAAGGATCTTCGTCCGCCCTCGCTCGCCGCGGTTCAGCGCCGCCTGGATTGCCATCTTCATCGCGACCTCGACCGAGACCGAGCCCGAGTCGGAGAAGAAGACCCGGTCGAGCTCGCCCGGAAGCAGTGCCGCGAGCCGGCTGGCGAGACGCGCGGCCGGCTCGTGCACCAGCCCGCCGAACATAACGTGCGGCATGATCTCGAGCTGGCTGCGCACGGCAGCAGCGATATGCGGATGATTGTAGCCGTGACAGGCCGTCCACCAGCTGGCGATGCCATCGATCAGCTCGCGCCCGTCGGCCAGCGTGATCCGCGCCCCTCGCGTCGCCAAGACCGGCAGCGGCGGCGCGGCGGTCTTCATCTGGCAATAGGGGCGCCACAAATGGGCGAGCCCGCCGTCGAGCCACGTCGGCTGTGGATGGTCCCTCGTCATGCTTGGAGGTTTTGCATTTTGCGGCGCGCGGCGCCAGAGAAGGGGATGCTGTCGCTCGATCGATATGCGCGGACAAGGCTTGATGCGTTGGAGAGCCGCGCCTTGCGCCGCACGCTCGCCGAGACCGCGCGCGACGACTTCCCCTGGGTGACGCGCGGCGGGCGGCGGCTGCTCTCGTTCTCCTGCAACGATTACCTCGGCCTCTCAGGTCACCCGGCCGTCAAGGCGGCGGCGATCGCGGCGATCGAACGCCACGGGGCAGGGGCGGGCGCCTCACGGCTCGTGACCGGCAATTACCCGCTGCTCGCGGCGCTTGAGGCGCGCCTCGCGGCGATCAAGCACACGGATGCCGCCTGTGTGTTCGGCTCGGGCTATCTCGCCAACATCGGCGTCCTCGGCGTGCTGGCCGGCCCGGACGATCTCGTGCTGATCGACGATCTCGCGCACGCCTGCCTTTATGCCGGCGCCCGGCTCGCCGGCGCGCGAACGCTGCGACTCCGGCACAACGACGTGTCGCATGCGGCCTCGCTCCTCGCCGAGCACCGTGCGAGCCATCGGCACGCGCTCATCGTGACGGAAACCGTGTTCTCGATGGATGGCGACCGTGCGCCGATCGCAGCGCTGGCCAACCTCGCGGCGGCGCGTGATGCCTGGCTCCTCACCGATGATGCCCACGGCTTTGGCCTCGACGGCGGCGACGACGAGGCCCGCGTGCCGCTGCGCATGGGCTCTCTGTCGAAGGCGATTGGCGGCTACGGCGGGTATCTCTGCGCTTCGGCGCCCGTGGTCGACCTGATTCGGACGCGCGCGCGCTCCTTCGTCTACTCGACGGGCCTTCCGCCGGCTTCCGCCGCCGCCGCGCTCGCGGCGCTCGACGTCATCGCGGCCGACCCCGAACTCGCCGCCGCGCCGCGCCGCAAGGCTCGCCTGTTCACGCGCGCGCTCGGCCTTCCCGACGCGGAGAGCGCGATCGTGCCGTTGATCCTGGGCGCGCCGGACGCGGCAATGGCAGCGTCGGCCGCGCTCGGCCGGGCCGGGTTCCTCGTCACCGCGATTCGGCCGCCGACCGTGCCCGAGGGTACCGCGCGGCTGCGGTTCGCGTTCTCCGCGCTGCACCCCGACGCCGAGATTAAGCGGCTCGCCGCGATCGTCGGCGCGACGATTTTGACGGATCGTTTGTGCCCGGCCTCTTCGTAACCGCGACCGGCACGGATGTCGGCAAGACCTATGTCACGGCCGGCCTGATTCGCGCCGGGCGCCGCGCCGGCCGGACCATGGACGCACTGAAGCCGGTGCTGAGCGGCTACGACGACGCGACCGCGGCAACGAGCGACGCGGGCGTTCTGCTCGAGGCACTCGGGCGCGCTGTCACGCCCGCCGCGGTCGCGGCGATCGCGCCCTGGCGCTTCGCGGCGCCGCTGTCGCCGGACATGGCCGCCGCGGCCGAGGGCCGCCGCATCGAGTTCGAGTCTGTCCTCGACGCCTGCCGCGCCAGCCTGCGCCCGGATCACCTCACCCTGATCGAGGGCGTCGGCGGCGTGATGGTACCGCTCAACGCCCGCCACACGATCCTCGACCTCGTCGCCGAGCTGGATATGCCGGTCGTACTCGTCGCGGCGACGGCGCTCGGCTCGATCAGCCATCTCCTGACCGCGTGCGAGGTTTTGCGGGCGCGGGGGGCGGCGATCCGGCTGGTCGTGCTCAACGTATCGCGCGCGAGCACCGTGCCTCTCGCGGCGACGCGCACCACGGTCACCAGCTTTTGCCGCGAGCCGATCGCCGTCCTGCCGCGCGGCGCGGATGACGCGGCCTTCGACGATCTCTTCGCCAGCCTCGGCCTCTGAACCGTCGCCCTTCACCCGGCGCGCAAAACGCGGCATAACGCGGGTGCGCGGGTGTAGCTCAATGGTAGAGCAGCAGCCTTCCAAGCTGAATACGAGGGTTCGATTCCCTTCACCCGCTCCAGCTCGCCACCTTATCTTTTGAGCACGCCGCGCGGCCGACGTGTCAATTGTGAATGCGGCGGCGGACGCTTCGGTCATGGTGAGGCGATTGGGTCGCGGTCGGGCGGTCGGGCTCACTCCTCGACTGGACGGCTGGCCGTCCACGGTCCTCGGATATCTCACACTTCGTCTTAAGTCCAGGATCGACCAACGTCCATGGTGTCAAAGTTTTACGCGGCCTTGGTGCGCGTTCTTCCTCCGTTATCGGAAGAGACATCGAGGCCGTTTTACGGGTCCAAGCGTGGCTACATCGGTCAACATTTATCGAGGTGATCGCAATGCACGCGATCAACTTTGGTTGAGGCCTTGTCGACGCAAAGCTGAAGTTGGCATCCAAGAATTTCGGCGCGTCATCGCAATTCCCTTGCTTAAATAGGCAATTGTCGACTAAGTCACAAACAATCTGCGCTGGATCACGCGGGGTCGTCATCAAATCTTATGGGGGATAATACAGGTTCTGGACTGTCGAAATTCGTCGCGAAATTAGAACGCAGGGAGCCACTTCCGCGCGAGGAGCGCGATGCGTTTCTGGCCCTCCCGTACGTCCGCCGCGATTACGAAGCGCACCAGGACATCATCAACGAAGGCGATCTCTCGACACGCTGCATCCTGATCGAGGCCGGGCTTGTCAGCCGAAAGAAGACATTGGCAAACGGCGCTCGCCAGATCGTCGCGTTCGGTCTGCCCGGCGATTTCGTCGATCTGCAGAACGTCCTGTTCGACGTGACGGATCACGGGATCGAAGCCAACAGCGATACGACGACCGTCTCGGTCTCGAATCGAGACATCCTCGCCATAGCCGCCGAATACCCGGTGCTGGGACGCGCGCTGTGGCGGGACACGCTGATCGATGCCGCGATCTTCCGGGTCTGGATGGCGAACGTCGGGCAGCGCAAGGCGCGCGAGCGAATGACCCATCTCCTGCTCGAACTCGCCGCCCGTCACGAGGCGATTTCGGCCTATCATGATCGACGCTACAATCTGCCGCTGACCCAGGCCGATTTCGGCGAGGCGCTCGGCCTCTCCATCGTCCACGTCAACCGCAGCTTCCAATGGCTCCGCCGCGAAGGCCACATCTCGACCAGCGGCCGCGTGATCACGATCGAGAATCCGATCGCGATGCAGGCGCTGTCCGGTTTCGACAACAAGTATCTGCATCTCTGAGCCGCCACGGCCCTCCTGCCCGATGCGGCACGAGGTCAGCATCGCGCTGCCATTCATCAGCCCTTCGTCGTTGACTCTTGTATCCCACGCTTTATGGTGATGGCTCTTGCCTATCGCTAGATTTTCGAGGCTTTCATGGCGTCGCCAACCGAATATTTCAGTTATTATGCTTTTCTGACGAAGGGGAGTGTTGCCGGGACCTATACGGTCAGCAACGTGTCGCCAACTGGTTCCCCGTACTTCAATTATGTCACCGATCACGACGACGGGGTCGTCGGCGGCAAGCAGGACAACCTTACGCAACTTGGCGATATCTCGACAGATACCTACGACGCCACGGGAGTTGTCGGCACCAGCAACGCGACATCGTTTCGGCTGACATACATTGGAGACACGACAGAGAGTTCAAACGGCGCGCATTACGGGGTTGTCGGCAGCGGGATATACAACGGGCAGAAGGTTTACGTGCTGCAGACGATCGTCGCCACGTATGCCCAGGGCGATACCGTCCACACCACGAATACGACGCCGTTCGACATCACCTGCTTTGCCTCCGGCACGACGATCAGGGTCGCGCGCGGCTACGCCTGTGAGGACATCGCGGTGGAAGATCTCGCGGTCGGCGATCTCGCCATCACCGCTACCGGGGCGCGCCGCCCGATCAGATGGATCGGCCATCGCAAGGTCGATTGTACCCGAAATCCCGGTCCCCGCGCGGCCTGGCCGGTCCGGGTCGCCGCGGGCGCGTTCGCCGACAATCTGCCGTCGCGCGATCTCCTGCTGTCGCCGGGCCACTCGGTCTGCGTCAACGTGATCAGCGATGTACTGATCCCCGTGCAGGAGCTGGTCAACGGCGCGACGATCGCCTACGCGCCGATGGACGAAATCACCTACTGGCATATCGAACTCGACACTCACGACATCCTGCTGGCCAACAATCTGCCGGCGGAAAGTTTTCTCGAGATGGGCGCCAACCGGAGTCTGCTCGCGAAAGGCGCCGATGCCGAGCTTCCCGCCGAGGTAACGTCCCGCACCCACGCCGACTTCTGCCGGCGCTTCGTCGATAGCGGCCCGCTGCTCGACGTAGTGCGCGACGAGCTTTCGCGCCGTGCCGAAGAGCTCGGTTGGACACCGTCGAGGGCCGTCGAGATTCTCGGACACGTCGGTGATCGCACCATCACGCCGATGATCCTCGATGGCGTGGTGATCTTCTCGCTACTGGTCGGTGACGGCGAACTCGTGATCCGCACGTCCAAGACCATGCCTGCCTTGCACGGTGGCGACGACCCGCGCCACCTTGGGCTCGCCGTCTACGATCTCACGTTGCAGACCGAAGCCGGAGAGACGCGCTCCGTCGACCTCGATTCGCCTGACTTACGAGGCTGCTTCCACGAGGGCGAGCGGCTCGATGGTCTGCATTATCGTTGGATGCGGAACGACCTTGTGATTCCCGCGTCCCTGTTCACCGGCATCGACGGCCCGCGGATGCTGCGCCTGAGCTTCGAGCCGAGCACAATTCGCGGCTGGACGCGGCCGGCGCCGGCCGTCACTCGACCAGCGCTGCAGCTGGTCGGGTAGCGGCCGCAAGCCCGTCAGGCGCGCGTCACCTCGATTTGGTCGTAACCCTTGATGCGGTAGATCAGGATGGAGACGAGCCAGCTGAGCACGAAGATGCCGATGATCACGTAGCCGATCATGCCGAAATTGTCGTTGAGCGAACCGATGATGGCCCAAAAGCCATGGTCGAGTCCGAGCTGGTCGGCGATCACGCCCAGGGCCTCGATGCCGCCGACGACGAGCGCGATGACGATCGAGACGAAGGTGATCGTCATGTTGTAATAAAGCTTGCGGATCGGCTTGACGAACGCCCAGCCGTAGGCGCCGAGCATCAGTACGCTGTCGGTCGTGTCGATCAGCGTCATGCCGGCGGTGAAGAGAGCCGGGAAGATCATGATCGACCAGATCGACATGCCTTGCGCCGCGCCCGCCGCCGACATGCCGAGCACGCCGATCTCGGTCGCCGTATCAAAGCCGAGGCCAAACAGGAAGCCGAGCGGATACATGTGCCAGCTCTGACGGATCATGCCGAAAACCGGCTTGAAGATGCGACTGAGAAAGCCGCGGTTCGCCAGCAGCAAGTCGAGATCTTCCTCCTCGTAACGCCCGCCCGCCTTCACCCGTTGGAAGGCGCGGTAGACGCTGACGAGGATGAGGATGTTGGCGAAGGCGATGAGCAGAAGGAAGCTCGCCGAGACGATGGTGCCGATGAGGCCGCCGACCGCCTTGAACTGCTCGAAATGGCTTTTAAGGGCCGTCGCGGTGGCGGCCAACGCCGCCGAGGCCAGGACGACGATCGTCGAATGGCCGAGCGAGAAGAAGAAGCCGACCGCGACCGGGCGCTTGCCCTCCTGCATCAGCTTACGCGTCACGTTGTCGATCGCGGCGATATGGTCGGCATCGACCGCATGGCGCAGGCCGAACGTATAGGCGAGGAAGCAGGTGCCGAGCAGCACCGGGTAGTCGCGAAAGGCGAAATAGGCGGCCGCCCAGACGATCACATTCGCTGCGGCCAGAAAAAAGTAGATGCCGATGATCCGGCCGCGCAGGCTCGTCGGGCTTGCTTCCGTAGTAATATCAGCCATGTACGATCCCCCGCCGGCGTATTATCGGGTCAAGTGCTAGAAGTCGCCCCACCTATAGCAACCCAGTGCTAGCAAGCGCGAAGAGGGCTTGTAAACAGCCGACTTTATTTGCCTACCGAACGGCGGGGATCGCCAGATCGATTGCCGCGGCGGGCAGCGCGTGACCGGGCTTCGGTCCACGAAGCCAGTGAATGGTGCCCAAGGGGCTTCCAAGCCGCCGCGATCGTCGGCTGAAGCGTCACCTCTGGCCATCTCAGGACCGTTGGCGGCTCGCTGCCGACCGATGGGCTCATTGCCTATCCGCAGCAAGGCGCGCTGGCGTTCACCGCAGCAGGTGTCCCTGGCGCTGGACCTTTTGCTCGCCGCCGTGCGGCAGCTTGAGCGCCGCGCGCTGGCGCGAGCGTGCGAATGGGAGTCAACCGTTGCCACGTCAAGAACGTCGTCAGCTCGATGAGCAGTCTGGAGGCTGTCGGGTATCCAGAGAGCTGGGCATGGTGGCACTGCAGGAGTGGGTGCGATGCTGCGGCTCGGACGGCCCACGCGACGCGCCGCGATCTGCGCCCGCTACTCGAGCGACCTGCAGAACCCGCGATCGATCGACCAGCCGATCTCCGCCGCGCCCATGGCGCCCGCGAGGGCTGATCCCCGAAGACGTCATCGTCGGATCGAATCTTGAAAAAGAGGCTGGTCCTTGGATCAGGCCTTCTTTGCTAGAGCTGTGCATTCGTCGTGGCGGAAGCACGATACGAGATGGTCGTTCGTCAAACCACATGCCTCCAAGAAGGCGTAGACGATCGTCGGGCCGCAGAACTTGAAGCCCAGCCGACCCAGCTCCTTCGAGATTGCTAGCGACAAGGGCGTCGCCGTTGGCATGTCCTCGCGGCGCCGTATCCGGGGCATCGCCGGCACGCCATCGAAATAGCCCCAGAGTAGCGCCGCCAAACCGCCGTGCTCGGCGAGTTCGAGATAAGCGCGCGCCGATGCCATGGTACCGACGATCTTGGCGCGGTTGCGGACGATGCCGGCATCCTGCATCAGCGCCTCGACCTTGGCTTCGTCGTAGCGCGCGATGATCTCGGGCTCGAATCCATCGAACGCGGCACGAAATGCGTCGCGCTTGCGCAGGATCGTGATCCAGGCGAGGCCGGCCTGAAACCCATCGAGGATCAGCTTTTCGAACAGGGCGCGATCGTCGTACTCGGGCACGCCCCATTCGGTGTCGTGATAGGCGACGTAGAGGGGATCGGTGCCGCACCAGCCGCAGCGGCATTTGTTCGTCGCGGCGGCGGGCTCAGCCTTCGGCATGGTGAATGGCGGGGTGCATGTCGTTGGTGCTCGGCATGGTGATGCCGACGAGTGTCTCGCCGGCGAGCACGGGCAGCTTGGCCGCCTCCGCCTCGGAGAGCCGGTCGATCCGCGCGGTCGCAAGCCCGTCGCGCCCGATGATCGAGGTCAGCGTGCCGATCTGCGTCGCGCCTGCGGTCATCGCCGCGCCGCTGGCGGGCGGATCGCCGTAGACATGCACCTTGACGATGCGCTTGCGGGCCGAGTTGCGGTGGTGCACCCGCGAGACGACCTCCTGGCCGACGTAGCAGCCCTTGTCGAAGTCGACGCCGTGCAGGAGATCGAGGTTGGCATCGTGCACGAACGTGTCGCCGTAGACGAAGTCGACGCCGCCGCGCGGCACGCCGAGCAGGATCCGGTGCCTTTCGTAGGTGCTGATGTCGTCGCCGAAGAACGCGAGCCGCGCGGGCGGCGCGACGATCCGCCAGCCGAGCTGGTCGTGGCGCGGGTCGCGAAAGGTCGGCCCGGGCGCCTCCAACAGCGCCCCGCCCCAGGAGGCCGCGACGGCGAGCGCTGGCTGCGGCGCGATCGTCACCTTGGCGCGCAGCTTGAACATATTCAGCTTCTTCGCCAGATCCGCGGCGAGGTCGGCGGGGCAATCAAGCAAAAAGCCATCGGCGCGCCGATAGGCGAAAAAGTCGACCATGAGCTTGCCTTGCGGCGAGAGCAGCGCCGCGTAGCGCGCCTCGCCCTGCGCCATGCCGGCAAGGTTACGGGTGACAAGGCGGTTCAGGAGCGACTCCGCCTCGTCGCCCGAAACCTCGATCAAAGCGCGGTCCGGGAGCAGGCACTGGTCCATTTCGACTTTCCACTTCAACCGCTCTACGACGCTGGTAACGACCAGCAGAGCCGCCTGATGCCCGCGACCTACGACCTTCTTCTCAAAGGCGGAACGCTCGTCAATCACGACGGCGCGGGCCTCCGCGATATAGGCATCGCCAACGGAAAGATCAGCGCCATCGGGCAGCTTTCCTCGGCAAGCGCCGGCGAGGTCATCGATGCCACCGGCCTGCACATCCTGCCGGGCGTGATCGACACGCAGGTGCATTTCCGCGAACCGGGCCTGACTCAGAAGGAGGATCTCGAGACCGGCTCCCGCGCGGCCGTGATGGGCGGCGTGACCGCCGTCTTCGAGATGCCGAACACCAACCCGCTGACCACCGGCGAAGCCGAGCTTGCCGACAAGATCGCCCGCGCCCGCCATCGGATGCATTGCGACTTCGCCTTCTGGGTCGGCGGCACGCGCGAGAACGCCGCTCATGTGGCCGAGCTGGAGCGCTTGCCGGGGGCGGCCGGCATCAAAGTGTTCATGGGATCGTCCACCGGCGCGCTGCTCGTCGCCGACGACGGAGGGGTGGCCTCGATCCTCGCCAACACGCGCCGGCGCGCGGCCTTCCATTCCGAGGACGAGTTTCGGCTGGAGGAGCGCAAGCACCTGCGCATCGAGGGCGATTCGTCGAGCCACCCGATCTGGCGCGACGTGGAGGTCGCGCTGCGCTGCACGCGACGGCTTGTGCGCATCGCGCGAGAGCAGGGCGCCCGGATACACGTCCTGCACATCTCGACCGGCGACGAGATCGATTTCTTGCGCGGCCACAAGGACATCGCGAGCTGCGAGGTGACGCCACATCACCTGACGCTCGCCGCCGGCGATTACGCGCGGCTCGGCACGAAGCTGCAGATGAACCCGCCGGTGCGCGACGCCGTGCATCGCGCTCGCATCTGGGCCGGGGTCGCGCAGGGCGTGGCTGACATCCTCGGGTCCGATCACGCGCCGCATACCCTGGAGGAGAAGGCCAAAGCCTATCCGGCAAGCCCTTCGGGCATGACCGGCGTGCAAACCTTGGTGTCGATCATGCTCGATCATGTCGCCGCGGGCCGCCTGTCGTTGGAGCGCTTCGTCGACATGACGAGTTCTGGCCCGGCGCGGCTGTTCCAGATAGCCGGCAAGGGCAGGGTGGCCGCGGGCTACGATGCCGATCTCACCATCGTCGACCTCAAGCGCGAGGCGACGATCTCGAATGCCTGGATCGCGTCGCGGTCGCCATGGACGCCCTACGACGGCAAACGCGTCACCGGCTGGCCCATCGGCACGATCGTGCGCGGGCGCCGGGTGATGTGGGAGGGCGAACTGACGGGAGCTTCGGGTGGCGAGGCGGTGCGGTTTTCGGAGACGCTGACACCAGCGCGACCGACGTGACCGCGACACCTCGTCGCTTGCGTGGAGGCAAGCTGCCGACGAAAATCCGCGACCTACCCCGCCAGCGCCTCTTTGCTTCGCTCCATCCGCTTCCGCTCGTTGGGGTCGAGGTACATCTTGCGCAGCCGGATCGACTTCGGCGTCACCTCGACGAGTTCGTCGTCCTCGATGTAGGCCAGCGCCTTCTCGAGCGTCATCTGGATCGGCGGGGTCAGGCGCACCGCCTCGTCCTTGCCGGCGGCGCGGACGTTGGTGAGCTGCTTGCCCTTCAGCACGTTGATCTCGAGGTCGTTCTCGCGCGAGTGCTCGCCGATGATCATGCCGCGATAGACCTTGATGCCGGGCGTGATCATCATCGGGCCGCGGTCTTCCAGCTTCCACATCGCGTAGGCGACGCTGTCGCCCTGGTCGTTTGAGATCAGCACGCCGTTGCGCCGGCCTGTGATCTCGCCCTTCCACGGCGCGTATTCGTGGAACAGGCGGTTCATGATCGCCGTGCCCTTGGTGTCCGTCAGCAGCTCGCCCTGGTAGCCGATCAAGCCGCGGGTGGGCGCGTGAAACACGATGCGCAAACGGTTGCCGCCGGAGGGCCGCATCTCGATCATGTCGGCCTTGCGCTCGGACATCTTCTGCACGACGACGCCGGAATGCTCCTCGTCGACGTCGATCACGACTTCCTCGATCGGCTCGAGCAGCGAGCCGTCCTCGGCCTTCTGGAACACCACCTTCGGGCGCGACACGCCGAGCTCGAATCCCTCGCGGCGCATCACTTCGATGAGGATTGAAAGCTGCAGCTCGCCTCGACCCGATACGATGTAGCCGTCGGACTTGGTATCGTCGGCGATCTTCAGCGCGACATTGCCCTCGGCCTCCTTCATCAGGCGGGCGCGAATGACGCGCGTGGTGACCTTGTCGCCCTCGGTGCCGGCGAGCGGCGAATCGTTGACGAGAAAGGTCATCGACAAGGTCGGGGGGTCGATCGGCTGCGCCTGCAGCGCCTCGGTCACTTCCATCGCGCACAGGGTGTCGGCGACGTTGAACTTCTCGAGCCCGGCGATGGCGACGATGTCGCCGGCCTCGGCCTCCTCGATCGGCGCGCGCTCGATCCCTCGGAAGGCCAGGATCTTCGACACGCGGCCCTGCTCGACGACCTTGCCCTCGCGGTCGAGCACCTTGACCGACTGGTTCGGCTTCACCGAGCCGGCGAAGACGCGACCGGTGACGATCCTTCCAAGGTACGGATTTGCCTCCAGAAGCGTGCCCAGCATGCGGAAGCCGCCATCCTGGATGGTCGGCGCCGGCACGTGCTTGACGACGAGGTCGAACAGCGGCCCCATGCCGTCCTGTGGCCCGTCCGGCTCATTCGACATCCAGCCCTGCTTGGCGGAGCCGTAGAGGATCGGAAAATCGAGCTGTTCGTCGGTGGCGTCGAGGGCGGCGAAGAGGTCGAACACCTCGTTGACGACCTCGGTGATGCGGGCGTCCTGCTTGTCGACCTTGTTGATGGCGACGATTGGCTTCAGGCCCATCTTGAGCGCCTTGCCGACGACGAACTTCGTCTGCGGCATCGGGCCCTCGGCCGCGTCGACCAGCACGATAGCGCCATCCACCATCGACAGGATGCGCTCGACCTCGCCGCCGAAGTCAGCGTGGCCGGGCGTGTCCACGATGTTGATGCGCGTCTCTTTCCAGGCGATCGATGTCGCCTTCGCCATGATCGTGATCCCGCGCTCTTTCTCGAGATCGTTCGAATCCATGACGCGCTCGACGATGCGCTGGTTGTCGCGGAAGGCGCCGGACTGCTGGAGCAGGCGGTCGACGAGGGTGGTCTTGCCGTGATCGACGTGCGCGATGATGGCGATGTTTCGCAGCTTCATGAGATGGCCGACATTGTAGGAGAAGCGGGCGCGACGACGCGGGGGCGTCGCGGCTTACCGCGTTGCAGCACGCTCTAGCGCATCGCGTGCGTTTTGTGAACCAGGTCTGCGAATTCGGACGCGACCGCTCGGGGTCGGCAGCCTACTTGATCGGCGCGATGCTCTTCATCACCGACTCGAGCTCCGCGGCGTGGCTCTTTTCCTGGGCGTCCGTGCCCCACCGGACCAGCAGCATCGCCTTGTCGGGAACGACCTTGAGGACGGTCAGGTGGACCTGCGTCGGCCCGTCGGGATCGGTGGCGTCCCAGACGATCTCCACCCCCGGCAGGCCGTCGACCGTGACCGGCGTTTGCTTCTTGGTCTCCTGCTTCAGCGTGATCTTCTGCTCCGCCAGGTTGCGTGCGGTCTCCTGACCCGCGTCCTTCAAGTCCGCCGAGTCGACGATCTCGGCCGAGAGGTAGATTCCCTTGTCGGGCGACAGTGCCTCGATGCCGCCGTCGCCAGCGTCCGCGTCCCATCCATCCGGGATCGCGATCGAGGCGATCGGCATGTCGCCACCGAGCTTGAAGGTCTTCGCAGACGCCCAAGTCGGCACGACACAAAGCAGGATGGCGGCGAGCAAGTATTTGAGCATGGTGGGCCTCGCGAACGCTGCCATAAGCGCGTACGGAAAGAGGCAAGTCAAATAGGAGAGCCGAAAGTCGCTTGCATGATGAAAGTTTCGAGCTTACGCATGTAATCATGAAGCGGAAAGCAGTTGGTCACATGCAATGTCCGGTTGCCCGCGGGCTCGAACGCGTCGGGGACTGGTGGAACATCCTCATCCTGCGCGATGCCTTTTACGGGCTCAAACGGTTCGATGAGTTTCAGACGAGCCTCGGGATCGCGACGAGCACGCTCGCACGCCGGCTCGACGACATGGTCGCGTCCGGGCTACTGGCGCGGCGCCTCTACTGCGAGCGACCGCCGCGCCACGAGTACGTGCTCACGGACGCCGGTCGTGATTTCCGGCCGGTGCTGCTGGCGATGGTCGGGTGGGGCAACCGCAATTTCGCGCCGGAAGGCGCCAGCATCGAAATCGCCGATGCCGAGACGGGTCAGCGGGTCGACCTCGTGATGGTCGACCGCGCGACCGGGCGCGAGCCGCGGCGTCTTCGGCCGGTCGCGGGTCCCGCCGCCGATGACGTCATTCAGCAACGCCTCGGGCGCCCGCCTCAGCATGCGAACTCCAAAACGCCGAACACGGGCCCGCCCGCATGACCAGCGTCGTCGTGGAGCGGAGTACCGCACGAGCCAGTCGCAAGTCGTTAAAGCAGCGGCTCAAGCGCCTCGTTCTCATGCTGGCGGTCGCATCGCTTCTCGCGGCCGGCGTGTGGTACGCCTATGGATGGTGGACCGTCGGCCGCTTTGTCGAAAGCACGGACGACGCCTACGTCGGCGGCGACATCACCGCCATCGCGCCGCATATCGCCGGCTTCGTCGCGACGATCGACATCACCGACAACGAGCACGTGAAGGCGGGCCAACTCCTGCTCACGCTCGATGATCGCGACATGCGGGCAGCGATGGATCGGACGCTGTCGATCCTTGCCGAGCGCCGCGCGACGTTGGCGGGTCTCCAGGCGCGCGTCCCCTTGCAGAAATCGATCATCGACGCGGCCGTGGCCGAACTCGACGCGAAGACCGCGCAATCGGTCTTCGCCCTCGCGGATGCCCGGCGTTACACGAGCATCTCGAATTCCAATGCCGTCACGCGGCAGGAAACCGATCGCGCCTTTTCGGTCGGCGAGGCGGCGAAGGCCGGCACCGCCTCGGCGCGCGCCGCCCTTGCTGGCGCGCGCCAGCAGCTCGAAGTGCTCAAGACGCAGATCGCCGATGCCGAGGCCCAGGTCGGCGAGGCGCAGGCGCTCGGCAGAACGGCCGAACTCAACCTCGGCTACGCGCAGCTGCGCGCGCCGGTCGATGGCTACGTCGGCAATCGCGCCGCTCGTGTCGGCGCCTATGTCACGGTCGGCAGCTATCTGCTGACCATCATTCCCGCGCGCGGCCTCTGGGTCGACGCGAACTTCAAGGAAGACCAGCTTGCCCACGTGCGGCTCGGCGACGCCGCGACGGTGATCGCCGACGTCGCGCCCGACGTGACGATCCACGGCCACGTTACCAGCCTGGCGCCGGGCACGGGCGCGATCTTCAGTGTCATCCCGCCGGAGAACGCGACGGGCAACTTCACCAAGATCGTCCAGCGCGTGCCCGTCCGCATCACGCTCGACGGCGATGATGGCGCGCTCGGGCTGCTGCGCCCGGGCCTCTCGACGACAGTCTCGATCGACACGCGGCGGGCGACGCGATGACGAGCGCCGCGCCCGAGCTCGTCGCCGAGGCGCCAGTGCCGAAAAGCTTCATCCGCTCGCTGCTGCCGTTCGTCGTAATG
This sequence comes from uncultured Lichenihabitans sp., assembly GCA_965214415.1. Classification (GTDB taxonomy): domain Bacteria; phylum Pseudomonadota; class Alphaproteobacteria; order Rhizobiales; family Beijerinckiaceae; genus RH-AL1. The sequence continues at coordinate 1,596,589 of CBDCBQ010000003.1, read as the reverse complement.
TGCGTCGGAATGTTCATCGCGCTGCTCGACATCCAGATCGTCGCATCCTCGCTGCAGGACATCGGCGGTGGCCTCTCGGCGGCGCAGGACCAGATCAGCTGGGTGCAGACGGCCTATCTCATCGCCGAGATCATCATGATCCCGCTGTCGGGCTGGCTGACGCGCGTCTTCTCGACACGCTGGCTGTTCACGGCGTCGGCGGCCGGCTTCACGATCGCGTCCATGCTGAGCGGCCTCGCCTGGAGTATCGAGAGCATGATCGCGTTTCGCGCGCTGCAGGGCCTGCTCGGCGCCTCGATGATCCCGACAGTATTTACCTCATCGTTCCACTATTTCGAGGGACCCAAGCGTGTCTATTCGGCGGCCGTGATCGGCACCATCGCCTCGATCGCGCCGACGCTCGGGCCCGTCATCGGCGGCTACATCACCGATACGCTGAATTGGCACTGGCTGTTTTACGTCAACCTCGTGCCTGGCGTGATCATCACGATCCTCGTGCCGCTTCTCGTCGATATCGACAAGCCCGACCTGTCTCTCCTGAAGGGAGCCGACTATCCCGGCATCGCTCTGATGGCGGTCTTTCTCGGCACGCTCGAATACGTATTGGAGGAGGGCACCCGCTGGAACTGGTTCGACGACGCGACGATCCGCGACTGCGCCTGGATCTCCGGCGTGTCCGGCATTCTCTTCATAGCGCGAAGCCTTACCTTCGTACGCCCCGTCGTCGACCTGCGCGCCTTCAAGAACCGCAATTTTGCGGTCGGCTGCATCCTGTCGTTCATCACCGGCATCGGCATCTTCGCGACGATCTACCTGACGCCGCTGTTTCTCGGGTACGTGCGCGGCTTCTCCGCGTGGCAGACAGGGACGGCGATCTTCTCGACGGGCGCGGCCTCGATCATCGGCGTTCCGCTCTACATCATCCTCGCGAAGCGCTTCGACACGCGCTGGCTGATGATGGCCGGCTTGGCCTCGTTCGGCGTGGCGATGTGGAGCTACAGTTTCATCACCCACGATTGGGGCGGCGATCAGCTGCTCTGGCCGCAAGTGATGCGCGGCCTGCCGCAGGTGTTCGCGATCGCGCCGTCCGTCACGCTCGGCCTTGGCAGCCTGTCGCCGGACCGGCTGAAATACGCGAGCGGCCTCTTCAACATGATGCGCAATCTCGGGGGCGCCGTCGGCATCGCGGTCTGCGGCGCGATCCTGAACAGCCGCACCAATTTTCACTTCGATGCGATCGCCGCCCACCTGACGCCGGCGAACGGCGCGGCGATGCGCTTTATCGAGGCGACGCAGCAGAGGTTCGCCGTTCTTCCGGGTACCCTCGACGGCGGCCACGCGGCCGCGCTCAAGCAGCTTTTTCGCCTCGCGTTCCGCGAGGCGCAGACGCTTGCCTTCGCCGATGCGTTCCGCGCGATCATGGTTGCGTTCGTCTTCGCGACCCTGCTCGTGCCGCTCATGCGCAACGTCATGCCGAAGCCGCTGCCGGCCGACGCGCACTAGCGGACCACCGCTCGGCAAGCTCGACCCTTCTGTCGTGCGACCGTTCGTCATGCTTTCGGCACAAGGCCGGCGCACGTCGGCAGCAGCGCGCCGCGCCTTCGCATTTAAGAGACTCGCCCCATGGTCATCTACGGCGTGGCACTGCTCGCCGCTTGCACGCTGATTGGCACCTTCATCGGCGAAGCGCTCGGGCGCGGGCTCGGCATCAACGCCGATATCGGCGGGGTCGGTTTCGCGATGATCGTGCTGATCGCCGCCCGCGCCGCGCTACGCAAGCGCGGCTGGCTGACGACCGGCGTCACCGGCGGCGTTGCGTTCCGGTCGTCGATGTACATCCCAATCATCGTCGCGATGGCGGCGACGCAGGATGTCGTCGCGGCGATCGGCGGCGGCCCGGTCGTGATCCTCGCCAGCGCGATCTCGTTCGTGCTTTGCCTCGGCGTCGCCGCCGCCTTGAGCCGTTCGCGGATCGGCGCGCCGCCGGAGCCTGCGGTGCCGCATTCGCTTGCGCCGGAGGCCGCTCGACCGTGAGCGACGTCCTCGCCCAAATGGCCAGGGGCCAGGCGCTGATCTTCGCGTTCGCGATCGTCGGTCTGCTGATGGGCCTGGCCAGCCTGCTGTCGCGCGCCCTCACGCGCGGCCGCGTCCACGCCTCCGCCTTCGCCATCGTGCTCGGCCTTGCGCTTGCCTATGTCGGTGGGCTCGCGACCGGCGGCCACAATGGCATGGCCGATGTCGTGCCCTTCGCTGGCCTGGCGTTGCTCGGCGGCGCCATGCTGCGCGATTTCGCGGTGGTGTCGACGGCCTTCGAGGTCGATGTCGCCGAGGCCTGGCGCGCCGGCGCGATCGCGTTTGTCGCCGTGGCTTTCGGCACCGTGATCCCGTTCATGGTCGGTGCAGCGGTCGCCTGGAGCTTCGGCTTCCGCGACGCCGTCAGCATGACGACGATCGGGGCGGGTGCCAACGCCTACATCATCGGTACGGCGACCGGCACGGCGCTCGGCGCGACCTCGCCGGTGATCGCGCTGTCGATCGCCACGGGGTGCTGAAGGCCGTCTTCGTGATGGTCGGCACCCCGCTGGTGGCCCGCACGATCGGCCTCGACACTCCGCGCGCGGCGATGATCTATGGCGGCGTGATGGGCTCGGTCAGCGGCGTCACCGCCGGCCTCGCCGCGACCGACCGCCGGCTCATCCCGTACGGCGCGCTGACCTCGACCTTTCATACCGGCCTAGGCTGCCTCGCCTGCCCGTCGATCTTCTTCCTGCTGGTGAGGCTCGCGGTGCATTGAGCGGCCTTTCGCCCATTTCATCTCAAGCGGCCGCGACCACGCAGACGTAATCGCCGTCGAGCGCATAGATCGCCTCGATCGTGCCGCCCGCATGCGCGACATGGATCGTCTCGTGTTCCGCGTCGATGCCGGTGATCGCAAAGGCCAACTCGTTGCCCAGCAAAGCAAACCCGATCGCCTTCGCCGCTGCCTCCTTGGCCGACCAGGCGACCGCGATCATGTCCGTGTCCGCCCAGCCGAGATCGGCGAGCAGCGCGCCTTCCTCGGCCGAGAAGGCGGTCTCGGCGAAGAGGGCAGGGTCGCGGACTGACGCGAGGCATTCAAGATCGATGCCGACTGGCCGATCCGCCACCGCCGCGGCGCCGATGCCGTCCTTGTGCGAGATCGACAGGAAAGCGAGGCCCGCCGACCCATTGACGAGAACTGGCCGGCCAGCCTCGTCGTAGCCGATCTCGTGGTCGTCGCCGCCGAGCCAGCCCACCACCGCGCGCCGCGCCGCCATGCGCCCGGCAAGCCAGTCGCGGCGGCGGTGGCTGCCGTGGGGTGCGATCTCGCTTTCGTAATGGGCGATGTCGCCGGCCCCGAGGTGCGCGGCCAGCGACGCTGGATCGAGCGTATCGTCGGCAGAGTCGTCTAGGCTCGTGAACTCAACGCTTGCCGCGAACGGTAAGGGAAGGCAGCCGCTCCACGCCGCGACCCGCGAGTCGCCATCGAATTGTGCCTCCATCGGGGCCACGGTTCCAGCTGGCGTCACGTCGGCGCGCGATGGTCCGCCACCGAGCATCGCGCGGACGCGCGCGGCCTCGGTTGTGTCGAGCGTGATGAAGGGCAGCGCGCTCTCGAGCACCGGCAAGGTCTTCGCCGGCGCGGCGGCCGAGGCGTCGAGCGCATGCAGTGGTGCGATATCAAACGATATCCCGTTCACGAAAAGCTGGCCTAGCGTACCGAGCAGGTGCTCGAGCCCGGAACCCCGCCGGCTGTCAGCGGCAAGCGCCAGATGCGGCCTGTCACGCAGGATGTCGCCGACGAAGCCGGTGAGCACGCCGCCAGGGCCGACCTCGACGAAGGCGCGCACGCCATCGTCGTGCATGCGCCGGACCGTCTCCTCGAAGCGCACGCGCGTGACGTATTGCGCGTGCATCGTCGCATGGATGCCGGCGGCATCGGCCGGAAACGGCGCGGCGAGCGCGCAGGAATAGAGCGTCGCCGAGGGCTGGCCGATGAGATCGGCCGGCAGGATCCGCGCGAATGCATCCGCCATCGGCGCGACGTACTGCGTGTGGTATGCCCAGGACATCGGAAGCTGCGTGCACACCGCGCCTTGCTCGGACAGCGTGCCACGCACGATGTCCATGATTGGTGCGGGCCCGAACAGGATGAATTGGTTAGGGCAATTGTCCATCGTCAGATGGACTTGGCTGTGCGCGGCGAGCACGGCGTCGATCGCCGGGCGGCCGATGGCGCCGACGGTGAGCAGCGTGCCGGTCGGGACGCTTTGTGCCGCATGCACGTCGTTGAAGACGCCGTTCATCCGCCGCACGATGTCGATCAGGCTCTCGCGCGTGACGCGCACCATGCCGCTCGCGAACAGCGCAGCGTTCTCGCCAGTGCTGTGGCCGGCCATGCAATCCGGTTTGAGGTCCAACGCCCGCAGCAGCGTGAACAACGCCATGTCCGCGACGAACACGCTTTCGGAGCCATAGTCGACCTGACGCAGGCGCGCCTCCAGCGCGCGCCGCTCGGCCTCGGTCGGCCCGAGACGCGGAGGGTAGAGGACAAGCCGGTGGGCGACCTCGCGCTCTCCGGGGAAAACGCCCTCGAGCCAGTCGAGCCAGCCGCGCACGAGTGGCGAGGCCAACGCGAGATCGCGCAGCATGAAGGCGCCCTGCGAGTTCTCGCCCGGAAACAGGAACGCGAGCTTGCCGCCGATCGGCGCGTCCGCGAAGTAGACGCCGCGGCGCGTCTTAATGCGGTGCGTGTCCGGCTTGGCGAGCTTGTCGAACACGCCATGCAGCTTATCGGCGAGGCTCGCGTGATCTTCCGCGACAACGGCCAGACGGAATGGGCCGGTGGCGTGACGCGTGGCGCTCTCGGCCGCGAGCGCGCGCAACGCGCCGGCATGATTGGGCGCCCGCGCGATCAGTGCTGTCAAGGCGGCGACGAGCTCTTCGCGCGTCCGCGCCGCGAGCACGAAAAGCTCCGGCGTGCCGGAGCGGCGCAGGCCGAAGGCGGCGGTCGGATCGGCGTCGTTGCCTGGCGCCTCTTCCAGGATCATGTGCGTATTGATGCCGCCGAAGCCCATCGCGTCGAGCGCGGCGCGGCGCGGGGTTCCGCGCGCCTGCACCCAAGGCAGCGTGTCGACGTTCAGGAAGAACGGCGTGCGCTCGAAGCCTAGCGCCGGGTTGGCCTCGTCGGCCAAGGTCGGAGGCAAAACTTTGGTGTCGAGCGCCATCGCCATCTTGATGACCGACGCCATGCCGGCAGCAGGGATCGTGTGGCCGATCATCGATTTCACCGAGCCGATCGCGACGTGCGGGGAAGGGCCGGTACGGGTGCCGAACACGCTCGTCAGCGCGCGGATCTCGACCTCGTCGCCGAGCGGGATGCCGGTCGCGTGCGCCTCGATGAGCCCGACGGAGGAGGGGTCGAGTCCCGAGGCCTCGTAGGCGCGCTGGATCGCCAGCTGCTCGCCCTCGAAACGCGGCGCCATCAGTCCCATCGCGCGTCCGTCCGACGCCGTGCCGATGCCCTTGATGACCGCATAGATGCGGTCGCCCGCCGCCAGCGCGTCCTCGAGCCGTTTGAGCACGACGACGCCCTGACCCTCGCCGAGCAGCGTGCCGTCGCCCGCTCGGTCGAATGGGCGGACTCGCCCCGAGCGCGACAAGGCTCCTAGCTTGCAGAAGACGATCTGCACCAGCACGGACGTGCTCGTGTTGATGCCGCCCGCGAGCATCATGTCGGCGCGCCCGCGCTTCAATTCAGTGGTGGCGGCGTCGATCGCCAGCGTCGAGGAGGCGCAGGCGCCGTCGACGAGAAAGTTGGGGCCCATCAGGTCAAGCCGATTGGCGATACGCCCGGTCATCATGTTGGGGACCAAACCGGGCAGCGTATCGATCGTAAATGCCGGCAGCTTGGCGCGCAGCATGGCCTCGATCTCGGCCGCGTCCGCCGGGTCGAGGTCGGGGAACAGCGCGCGCAGCAGGCCCAGCGTCTGACCCAGCGCCAGGCAGTGCTGCATGCCGTTGACGTTGGCGCGGTGCGGATGGATGCCGTGGCCGAGAATGATGCCGGTGCGCTTGCGGTCGAAGTCGCGCTCCGCGTAGCCGGCATCGGCAAGCGCTTCCGATGCCGAACGCATCGCGAGGAACTGGTCGGGTTCCGAGCCCGAGAGCGCCACCGGCATCTGCCCGAACGGGCGCGGGTCGAAGCCGGCCAGCTCGCCAAGAAAGCCACCGAGCTTGGTGTAGATCTTTTGCGCGTCCGGCTTGCAGTTCGGATCGTAGATCGAGGGATCGCCGATCCAGCTCGGTGGGGCCTCGCGGATCGCCTCGACCTTGGCGAGAATGTTTGACCAGTAGGTCGCGACGTCCGGCGCGCCGGCGAAGGTGCACGCCATGCCGATGATGGCGATATCGTCGGGGGTGCCCACCATTCTTTACGCCACGCGCCGTGCTGCCGGTTCAGGCGCGGCGCGCCCAGCCGCGTCCTCGTAGGCGTCCCACTCATGCTCGCCGGCGATCACCTCGACCTCGTCGCCCGGGGCGTAAAGCAGCTCGTCGATGAGAACCGCGCGACCTTCCTCCGGCTCGATAAGTTTCAGCCCGCGCTCGCGAAACTGCCGCGCCGTCTCCGGCGTCAGCATGCCCGGGCCGTTGGTCGTGCGCGCCCAGGCCCCCCAATTGACCGAGACGACCTTCGTGCCCTCGCCGAAGCGCGCCTGCAGCTGCCAGGCGAGGCGGTTCAAGACTTCGTTGGCGGCGGCATAGTCGCCTTGGCCGCGGTTGCCGTAGCGGCCGGCCACGGAGCTGAACAAGGCAAGGAATTTCAGCGTGTCCGGCCGCAGATGCTTGGCGAAGAAGAACGCGCCGTCGACTTTCGTGTCGAACACGCGATCGAGACTTTCGCGCGACTTGTCGACGATCAAACGATCCTCGATCAATCCGGCGCCCAGCAGCACCGCGTCGATCCGGCCATGGCGCGCATACAGAGCGTCGAGCAGTGTCGCGACCTGCTCCTCGTCGCGAACGTCGCACACGCGCGGATCGAGCGTCGCGCCGGCGGCGGAAACATCGGCAACGTTGGCGCGGATTTCCCGGTCGCGCAGCACGCCTTGCACTTTGGCCTCGATCTTCGCCGGCGTCGGGCGTGTCCCCGCCGCGGCGGCCTCTTTCAGGAAGTGTCGGCGCAGCCCGCCGCCATCGGCGTGCGGTATGGTCGCGGGCTCCTCCAGGCCGGGCAAAGCGGAGCGACCGACGATCACGCAGGTCGCTGCGGCCGCCGCGAACGGCCGCAGCGTCTCCGCCGTGATGCCGCGCGCGCCACCCACCGCCAGCACGACCCAGTCTCTCGTTGGTTTCCAAACCGTCGAGGCTTCCCTTGCCAAACGCGCGAGCGTCGTGCGGAAGATCGTGCGGATGCCGCTTGGGTAACCAACCTCGCGCCGGCCGGCGGTCGCGGCGATCTCGGCATGCAGGTGCGCGGCGAGACGTGCCGAGTCCTCTGCGGGGTCGAGGTCGATCGCCTTGCAACGGCAGCCCGGCCATTCCATCGCCAACGTCTTGACGAGACCGACGCCGCCGCCCGCGCCGGGGAAGAAGGCTGCGCTTTGAGGACGCGCCAGCGCGTCCCGCCCGAACAGGCCTCCCATCGCGCTGCCGACAGCTACAATTCCACCCTGTGCCAGGTCGGGTGCCGCGACCCGCAGCAGCGCGAACAGCGACTTGACGCTCGTGCGCATCCCCTCGCGCCACGCCGCCGTGTCGCGCGGCGCCGGATCTGGCGGCATCACCGAAGCGAGGCTGATCAGCCCGCGAATTGGACCAGCGGTCCGTGCCGCGTCGAGCCAAGCCGCGAGCGCGATGTCGTCGTCGCGGATACCCTCGGGCATGTCGCGCACGATCGCGCCGTCGGATGTGAGCAGGGCGCTCAGTGCCGTCGCGACGCCGAGGCGATCCGGCACGATGAGGTAGACGCCAGCGGCAACCTTTTCCGGTTGGTTGGCGGGCAGGGCCTCGGCCTCGGGCCGCATCACATACCGGGCCAGCGCGGCGCGCGGGGCCGACCCGGTTTCGTCAAAAGGGGGCGTGGCCTCGGTTGCCGTTGCCGTCTCGTGTTGCGCGGCGGCGAGGCGGTCCAGCACCTCCTGCAGCGTCTTCGCTTTGGCGATCTCCTCCATATGCGGCTGCAGCTGCGCCGAGATGGACTCGGGTTGCGCCTTGCGGAAGGCACCGAGGATCTCGACCCGCTTGATCGAGTCGATGCCGAGGTCGGCCTCCATGTCGAGGTCCAACCCAAGCATGTCTTCGGGGTAGCCGGTGCGCTCGCTCGCGATGCCGAGCAGGAGCGCTGTCGGGTCGGCGTGGGTTGCGACCGCGGTCGTCGGCGCGAACGGCGGGACTGACGGCGGCGGCGCGATCGCAGCCGCCAGCGTCGGCGGAGGGGCGACCGGGCGTTGCGGCGGTGCTGGCGCCCTCAACGGCGCGGGCGCGCGCAGCGCTGGCGTCGGCCGTGTCGTCGAGAAGGGCCGTGGCGTCGAGAAGGGCCGGGCTGGTCGCTGTGCCGCGCCTCCCGCGAGATAGGCCAGCATCAAACGTTCCTGCATCTGCAGAAACTGGCGCATGGTCTCGTTATGCTCGATCATCGCCCGGTCGAGCCCGCCGCTCGGCATTTCGCCCGGTCCCTCGTCGTCGGAGGGCGCAGGGCCGTTGGTCCCATGCATGTCGGTCTCCTTTGCCTGCCTTCGTGGTGGGCGTGGCGTCATCGTTCGTCGCGGCTGCGGTGTCGGACGCTCCGGCGCGGCAGATGCCGGCGCGACGGCGGTCCGGATCGCGGTGTCCGGGCGTCGCGCGCGCGTCCCGTTCAACACCCATAGCTGCCGGCCGTCCGACGCGGCCGGTGGCTTTTCGAGGCTGGCGAGATCGACGGTCGCCAGCGAGCGACCTTCGAACAGGCGCGAAAGATCGATCTTGACGCCTTCGACCATCAGCGCCGCGAGCGCGTGCAGCAGGCCGGCGAGACCGCCGCCGGCGCCGTCGATCGCGACAGCGCAATGCGGTCGCGCGCCGAGGATGCGTCGGGTCAGCGAGGTCAGCACCGACTTCGGTCCCACCTCGAGAAAGACGCGCGTTCCCGCCGCGTACATCGCCTCGACCATGCCGACGAAGTCGACCGGCTCGGTCAGGTGCCGCTCCATGACCGCGCGGATGCCGGCGGGATCCGACGCGTGCGGGGTGGCGGTCGTGTTGGCGTAGATCGGGATGCGCGGAGCCGACCAGCTCACCTCGTCCAAGGCCTTCGCCAGCGGCTCCTGCGCCGGCTGCATCAGCGGCGAGTGGAACGCGGCGGAGACGGGGATTGGCGTCACCGCGATCTTCGCGGCGCCGAGCCGCTCGAGCGCGGTCTCAACCGCGGCGCGGCTGCCCGAAATCACCGTCTGGTTCGGCGCGTTGAGGTTGGCGATCACCACGCCGGTCTTGCCGAGCGCGCCTCGCACCGTCGCGGCGTCCGCGGAGGCAGCGGCCATCGTGCCGAGGTCGCCATAGCGCGTCGCGCCGACGATCGCGCGGCCGCGCGCCTCGGAGACTCGCAGCGTGTCGCCCGCGCTCAGCACGCCAGCCGCGTGGAGCGCGACGTACTCGCCGTAGCTGTGGCCGGCGACCATCGCCGGAGCGATACCGAGCCGCGTCGTCAACGCCAACAGCGCGATCTCGACGGCGCCGAGCGCCGGCTGCGCGACGTCGGTCTCGGCGAGCGCGCGGCGGGCCGCCGCCTCCTCGGTCGCGCCGAAGCGATCGGGTGGGTACACGAGCCGGCTGACCCGCGTATCGGCGCGGTCGCGGTAGGTCGGCGTGTCGGTGACGATCGCGTCCGCGCCGGCCAGCGCCGCACCCACCTCGGCGAACGTCGTCGCGAGTTCGCGCGCCATGTCGGGGTATTGCGAACCCTGGCCGGGAAAGAGCATCGCGACACGACCGTCGTCGGCGAGCGGCGTATTGGTGAGATAGAGCCCGGGCGGCGTCGCTTTGAAGGTGGCGACCTCACGGAGGCGCGCGATGCCCTCGGTAAGCAGCCCCCTCAAATCCGCATGGGTTCCGGCGACGATCGCGAGTGCCGCCGGCCCGCCGCCGAGCTCGTGCGCGAGGGCTCGTGCTAGGCCGCCAAGCGAGGGCGTGGCGCCGGCTTCGAGCGCTCGCAACACGCTGGATGCCAGTTCCGCGAGCGCCGCGCGGTCGGCGGCCCGCCATGCGAACAAGTCGAGCGGCCAACGATCGCGCGGCGCGCCCGGCTCCCGGTCACCCGCGGCCTCTTCCAGCGTCACATGATAATTGGCGCCGCCGAAGCCGAACGCGCTGACGCCGGCACGGCGCGGCACGCCGGGTCGCGGCAGCCACGGCCGCGCGTCCTGGTGGAGCGCGATAGGGCAGTCGTCGCGGCGCAGCGCATCGTTCGGCGTCTCGACGCCGGCGTGCGGTGGCAGCACGCGGTGGTGAAGGCCGAGCGCAACCTTGACGAGCCCCGCCATGCCCGCCGCGCCCTCGGCATGACCGATCAAGGTCTTCACCGAGCCGACGGCCGCGGAGCGCGGCGCCGCGTGGTGCTCGTCGAGCACCGTCACGAGCGATTCGATCTCCGCCGCATCACCAGCGACCGTCCCGGTGCCGTGCGCCTCGAACAGGTCCACGGTCGCCGGCGAATAGCCAGCCTGCTCGTAGGCCCGGCGCAGCGCCCGCATTTGGCCCTGCGGGAGTGGCGCCATCAGGCCGCGGGCGCGCCCGTCGCTCGAGCCGTCGATGCCTTTGATCACCGCGTAGATGCGCGCGCCCGACGCCTTCGCATCCTCGAGACGGCGCAGCACCAGCATCGCGACACCCTCCGCGATGGCGGTGCCGTCCGCCGTGGCATCAAAGGCGCGGCAGCGTCCGCTCGGCGACAGCGCGTGAGCCTTGCTGAAGCAGGTAAACGCGAACGGACCTTGCCCGGCCTCGACCGCGCCGCACAGCACGAGGTCGCTGCGCCCGGTCTCGAGCTCCATCACGGCTTGGCGCAGCGCGGCGAGCGACGTCGCGCAGGCGGCATCGACGACGAAGTTCGTACCGCCGAGATCGAAGCGGTTGGCAATGCGCCCGGCGATGACGTTCGGCAGCAGCCCCGCGAAGCTGTCAGAGGTCCAGCTCGGCAGAAAATCGAGCGTCTCTGGCGCCGTCGCGGGGAGGGCACGGGCAAGCTCCGCGCGGGCGGCATATTGGAGGCCTAGCTCGCCCAGGCCGCCGGTGAAGCCGAGGATGACGGACGCGCGCCGGCGCAGCTCGGCGTCGATCTCGGTGAGGCCCGCGTCCGCCAGCGCCGCCTCGGCGGCTACGAGCGCGAGAAGCTGGGCGGGATCGATCGACGGGACGGAGGCCGGCGGAATGCCGTAGCGAGTCGGGTCGAAGGGAATGTCGGGAAGAAAGCCGCCCCACTTCGAGTTGATCTTGTCCTGCGCGGCGCGGTCGGGATCGAAATAGCGCTCCGCCGGCCACCGCTCGGCCGGGACTTCGGCGACCACACCGATCTTGCCCAGGATGTTCTCGAAATAGCGCCGCAGATCCGCCGCGCCTGGCATGATCGCGCTCATGCCGATGATCGCGATGTCGGCGGGGCGCGTCAGGCACCGGTGCGTGGGCGCGACCACGGACGTCGGCTCGTCGTGCGCGCCGCTGGCCGAAGGCTCAGGCGCCGCGTGGCCGTCCATTCGGTGCTCCCAATTGCGCGGCCCCGGTGGCTTTGGGATCGTTCGCCGGAGGCAAAGCCGCATCCTCGGACGTCGCCGGCTCGATGCCCTCGAGCCGGTTCAGGTCGGCAACCGTCTCGGTCAAGATCGCTTCGAGCAGATTAGCGCGAAACAGCACCTTTTGCCGATAGCGCCGAATCTCGTCAGCGGTGCTCGATGTCGTCCGAACCTCGCCCAGGCCGGCGGTCCAGACCTCGTCGGTCGTCAGGCCCGCCCGCTCTATCGCTCGCACGTAGCGATTGACCACGCGCCCGGACTGCATCTGCCGCCACAGCTGCAAGGCGTAGCGCTGGAGGTCCTCGTCGGATCTTGCCTTCGCCGAGCCGGCGCCGATCGGCTCGCCGTCGTGGTCGCTCGGCTGTCCAAGCTCGACGGCGAGGTAGGGAAGCGGCGCCTTGCGCGTGCGCGTCCCCCGGGCGGCGTCCGAGCGCTTCTTCTTGACCGGCTTGGCGCTCGGCGCGGCCTTGCCCGGTCGGGCGGCGGCTTCCGTGCGGCTCCGACCAACCGGCGTTGTCGGTTTGGTCGCGCGCTTTGGGCTCGCCACCTCGGGTGCGGCCGCGGCAGCCGGACGCCGCTTGGCTTTCGTTGGCGCAGGCGCGGCGCGCGTCGTCTTCGGCGCTACTGTCGACCTTACGGCAGGTGCTTTCGCGGGCTTCGATTTCCTTGGGGGCGTCTTCGCAGGTGACGCGACCGCCACGGCACGCTTGCCCGCGCCGGGGGGCAGGCGCTTCTCCGCGGCGGCAACGGGCGGCGCCGGTGGGGCTGTGGGCGTCTTGCGATCGGTTTTGGACGCGGCAACCGGCACCGACTTTTTTGCCCGTGGGCTCGGCGCGGGCTTCGGCGGGCTTTTCACCGCCCCCGCGGCGCGCGACTTGGGGCGCTGTGCCATGTTCGACGCTGGCTCCTGAGGACGATCCGGCCTCGTGGCGCGGCGGGCGTGCGGACCAAGCGACGACCGGTCTCGGCGGAATCCCATACTCCGGCTGCCGCTGTCAACGCGGCGCGCGGCTAAACGCGGCTGCGAGCGGTCACCGTCGAAGCGATCGCGGGACCGAGGGCGCCAGCAGCCGGCGACGCGGATGCGCCGCGAAGAAACGCCAGATCTCGCCGGTGGCCGAGAAACGCGTCAGCGTCTCGGGTAGGACCGGCAGATCGGGTCGTTCGCGTCGGCCGCCCGGCCAGGAATGCCCGCAGTCCTCGACCAGCCATAGCTCGATGTCGGCCGCGCCGGCTTCGTAGCAATAGCCGCTCACACCCTCGCAGGTGCGATCGATCCGCGGGTCCGACGTGCACGCGTTGGCGCGGCGCCATGTCTCGATCGCCGTCTGGACAGGCGACCACTCGTTCTTGTCCGAGGTCGCCGGCCCACGGCCGCCGTCCACCGGCACGTAGCGGTCACGCATGCCGTGGATATGGATCAGCGGCATGGCACGTATCGGCTCCATGCCGGTGTCGATCATGGCGCCGCCGACGACTGCGATCGAAGCGAACGGGTCAGGACGCAGGCTCGCCATCTCGTAGACCAGCGACCCGCCGATGGAAAAGCCGGCGGCGTGGATGCGCATGGCATCGATTTCGTAGCGGGCTCGCAAATCCTGGACGAGGCGTCGGGCGAAGTGCGCATCGTCGGACCGCCGCGTCGCGCCGCGCTCGGCGGGCGTCCAGGTCAAGCCGGAACGTCCTGGGGTCCCGAACGGATAGGCGACCGCGAAGCCCTTCTGCTCGCCGAGACGATGCATCGCGCTCATCCGCGCGATCGACGCCGGCGTGCTCGCCCCGCCGTGGAAGACGAGGACGAGCGGGACGCCACCCCGACGGTTCGTATGCGTCGGCAGGTAGAGCAGGGCGTCGCGGACCTGCCCCTCAAATCGGATCGAATGCGTGAGCAAGCGCCGGCTCGCCAGCCGCGCGAGCGTCTGCGAGACCGGGGGGGAGAGGTCGGTCACGTTCGCCTTTGCCAAGCCAGATCTCGAGACCGCCACGGGGATTCGGCTCGTAGCGGACCTGATCGTCTTCGACAATCCCGACCCGGGGACCAAAGGGATTGACGAGGCCGACCGCGAGCCCGTTCGGCGTCGAGACAAGCGTCCGGATGCCGTAGTTGAAGGGATTGTCGAACCCATTGCGGGTGACGGGCAGCCAGTTCTCGCCGTCACAGGTGCGATAGAGATGGGCGCCGCAGAGGTTGTCGTGCACCTGCCGCGCGCCCAGCCGATCGTACACGCGGCGGGCGAGACCGGGCCAATTCGCGTGGTTCGCGTAGGGCGTCATCGTCGCCCAGTTCAGCGTGCCGAGGTAGAGCCAGCCGTCGTGCACCGCCATGCGCCAGAAATAGCCGTTGGTGATGAAGCCGAAGCCTGGCCGATAGCCGGACAGGGATGACTTCCAGCCGATCGGCGTCTCGCGGCCGAGCCCGACAAGTAGATCCCAGCTGCCGTCGGGATGGATGCGAATCACCTCCGGGCCCGCTGGCCCGGTCCTGTTGGCGACGTCGACGCCGCCGTGCTGTATGCCGCCGCCCACGTAGAGCGCGTCCTTGAAGACGTTCAGGCTGAAGACGCACTGGTTGAGCATGCCGCGATAGGCGCCACGCGTGACGACGCGCTCCCATTTGTAGGGCGGCTTGCCCTCGGCGCGCGTGCGCCAGACCTGGTAGCCCTCGTAGTTGAGTGTGCCGGCATAAAGGTGGTCGCCGAACGCCGCCATTTCGAGAACGCTGACGTTGCCCGCATCACCGAAACCGAGCTTGCTCGCCGCGACCCACGGCTTGCGGACGGGATCGCGGGTCTCGTAGATCACCGCGCGGAACGCCGCGTTGGGGTTGCCGCCGGCGACGCCCGCTGGCGAGGTGAACAGCCGGCCCTTGAAGGGCACGAGGAAGCGCACGGTGATGACCGAGCCGCCGAAGCTCTCGGGTCGGAGCGTCGGCGTGAACTCTTCGCCATCGGTCGAGCGCAGGATGTAGGCGCCGTCGCCCCGCGCTGAGGCGTAGGTGCCGCAGTAGAGCGCCGGCTTCTCGTCGCTCTCGCCCTGGAACACCGTCATGCAGCGATAGCTCATCTCGCGCGGGATGCCGCGACCGATGCTCGGGTCGAGGATCGGCGAGCGCGATACCTCGCGCCAGTGCCCGGTTGAAAGATCGAGCGCGTGGATCTGCGCGCGCATGTCGAGATCGTAGAGGCTCGGCGGCGTCTCGATCGGCCAGTGCTTGATGTTGGTCTTCATCTTGGAGACGCGCAGCATGGCGAGATTGCTGCGGCTGGTGCCGACGAAGAGCTTGCCCTCGAACAGCTCCATCGAATGCGGGTAGGCGTTGTGCTGATCGCCAAAGCCGTTTTTCGCGATCTGGCGAAAGTCCGGCAAAGCCAGACCGCGCTCCGGCCATACGTTCAAGGGGCGTGGCTCCGCAGGGGGTGGTGGGTCAGGCGCATCGCGATCGGCGTGGCGCGCGACTTGATGTTCACGCGCGTGAGACCTGGCTGGAAGCTGCATTACCGAAGGCGTCCGGTGGATTCAAGCGAGCGCGGGGCCATCGCCTTGCGGCCGCCTGCCTTGCTTGTTAGCTAGCGCCGCACGGCTCAAGTCCCCACGGACGGACCCGGCCGGCTGTATCGTCCCGCGAAGCCAGACAGCAGGGTCATTTGGCGACCAAACCGAAAATCCCTGCGACCAAAGCCGCCGGCAAGATTTCGGCTTCGAAGACGTCGGCTCGAAAAGCCGCGGGCGCGCCGATTCCCGCGCCGATCTTCCTGCTGGCACCGCCACGGTCCTTCACATCCGTGATCTGCGGCGTGGTCGGTCAGCACCCCGAACTTGTCGGCTCGCCCGAGCTGAACTTGTTTCGCGCGCGGACGATGAGCCATTTCCTCGGACTGCGGCGGCTGCACATGGGCATCAACCGCTTCGTCGCGCAGGCCTATGCCGGCGAACAGACGATTGAGTCGATCGAGATGGCCCGCAACTGGATGCTGGCGCGGCGCGATCGCACCACAGCCGAGGTCCATCGCGAGCTGTGCGCCAAGATCGCGCCACGCGCGCTCGTCCAGAAGAGCCCGCGCTACCACCGGCGGCTGCGCTACATGGAGGCGATCCTCGAAGCGTTCCCGAACGCTCGCTTCATCCATCTGCTGCGTCATCCGCGCAGCATGTGCCAGTCCTACCTCGACATGAACGACACGTCGGCCCAGCTGCTCGCCTGCGCCGATCTCGCCGCCGTCGATCGCACCGGCCCGGAGCCCGTGGCCGATCCGCAGATCCTCTGGCACGACTACAACCTGCGCATCCTGCAGTTCGAGCGTCAGGTCGACCCGTCGCGCTGGCTACGAATTAACGGCGAGGATTTTCTCGCCGAGCTCGACGACCAGCTGAAGGCGCTGTGCCGATGGCTCGGCGTCTCGGCCTCGCCCGAGGCCATCGCCGCGATGAAACGGCCCGAGGATTCGCCCTTTGCCTGCTTCGGCCCGATCAACGCGATGATCGGCAATGATCCGAACTTTCTCCGCGATCCTCACCTGCGACCCTACAAGCGCAAGACGCAGAGCCTAGAGGGACCGCTGCCGTGGCGGCCCGACGGCGCGAGCTTCCATCCGCGCGTCGTCGCGATGGCGCGAAGCTTTGGGTATTCCTGATCCAATCGATACGCCCACGCGACGAGAGGTCCCGCAGTCGTACGTCTGCCGCAGGCTTGTTTAAATTGGAGACTGCAACCTAGATTGCAGCCAGCGTCGCCGCCGGTCGAGCCTTCGAGACGCGCCGCGAGATCATTGACCCCGTATCGGAGAGACGAAACGATGAATGCGATCCACGTGAAGGCGGCCGCGTTGGCGGTCGTCGGACTTTTCGCGATCGGTACGGCCAAGGCGGACGTCGAGTTCGACCGGCATGGCGCTGTGGCGCACCTCTATTCCCAGCACCTCCGGCCGGGCGACGAAGAGACGGTGCGCGAGTATCTCGAGGGCCCGGACGCTCAGGGCTTGCGAATCATCTACCTCGACAGCCGCGGCGGTAATCCGCAGGCGGCGATGGCGATCGGCCAGATGATTCGCGAGCGCGGCCTCGACACCGGCTTCGACGCACGGCGCGGCAAATGCGTGAGCGCGTGCACGGCGATGTTCATGGGTGGCGTCCGACGCTACTACCTCGGTGGCGAGAACATCCGCGACGCGGCCAACAGCCGATTGGGCCTTGGCTTCCATCCGCCGAAGCATCCGAGCGCGGAGGGCGAGGACGTCATGAACGGCTATTACGCGCAGATGGGCGCGCGGGGGGCGACGGCGCTGCGCTACCACATCTACTCGCGGAGCTCGCTCGACCAGCCGTTCGAGGGGACCGGTCCGCGCGGCATTCGGAAGATGTACTTCACCGGCAGCCGCACTGCGGTCCGGACCGGCGTCGCCACCGGCACCGCGGCGCCTGCCGGCGAGCGCGAATAAGAAGTGGACTGGCTGGTCGTCGCGGGCGCAAGCTCTTCCGCGACGGTGTCAGGTATGCCCGTCGCGCCGAAATACGCGCGTGAGCGGATAGAGGAGATAGGTGATGGCGCGCTGGCGCGCCGTCTCGATCTCGATGGCGACGGACATCCCTGCCGCCAGCGGAACTTGACGGCCGTCGACCTGGATCGACGTCGACTTCAAGGCAACCGTGACGGGAAACACCAGGTCCTTCATCTGCTGCGTCGCGCCCGTGACGGAGAGCGTCCCGCTCGACGGCGTGGTCGCGTCGTTGCTTTGCTGCATCCTGGCGAAGTTGCCGGTCACCGCGTCGGCGCCGACGCCGATCACGCGGCCGGCGATCGTCCCGTAGCGGGTGAACGGGAACGTATCGACCTTGATCGTGACCGGCTGGCCGACCTTGACGAAGCCGATGTCGGAGTTGAGCACGTAGGCCTTCACATCGAGCGGCGTGGCGTCCGGCGCGATTTGCATCAGGACGTCGCCGGGCTTCACCGATTGCGCCAGGCTCGTTACGGCGAGACCTTGGACGATGCCGGCGACCGGCGCGCGCAAGCTCATGTTGGCCAGGCTGAGTTTCGCTTTGTTCAGCTGTTCGGCAAGGACGCCCGCGTCGCGGTCCGCTTTTGCCGCGGCGTTGATGTTTTCCGCGATGAAGCTGTCGCGCGCGGCGGTCATCTCGTCTTGGATGACGGGAAGTGTCGCGTTCGCCTCCGCCAGTTGACCTTCGTAACTGGTCAGGTGAACTTGGTCCTCGCGCAGCGGCTCCAGCGACTGCAGCACGATCGCGCGACTATCCCAGCCTTGATCGGCCAGCGTCTGATGCATCGCGGTGCGCTTCGTGCGCGACTCGATCAGCGTTTTCTGCGCGGAGATGTCCGCGACAAGCTTGTCGGCCGTGGCCGTCTCGGTTTTCAGCTTGGCGTCCAGGTCCGCGATCGTCGCGCTCAACTGGGCGAGGTCGGCGCGGAGCACGCTCGCCTCGCGCGATTTGACGTCCGCTGGAATGCGGCTTGGCCAAGCCAGTGCCGGGTCGGTGGCGGTCGATTTCGTTCGGGCCAGGAACGCAGCCGTGCTGTGCCGGTACGCCTCTGCCCTGGCATCCGCCAGCTTGGCTTCGGCGATCGTCTTGAGAGCTTGCGCGGCGGTCGAATCAAGCTGAAGGACAATGCCGCCTTTGCCGACGTGGCTGCCATTCTGGACGGGCATCGCGCTGACCTGGCCCGCCTCGAGCGGCTCGATCACCTGATTGCCGCCTTGCGCCTCGATCTCGCCCGGCGCCACGGCGAACAATCGGAGATCGCCAAAGATCGACCAGGCGAGCGCGAGCGTGATCGCGCCGCAGACGATGTACCCGACAAGACGTCGGCCGCGCGACGGCGGCGTGCTGACGATCTGGAGCGCGACCGGCAGGAAGTCGGTGAACCCGGCTTCGGCTTGGCTGCTGACCTTCGTCATGCCGGTGAAGTCCGGCAGCGGCCTGTGCGTCTTGCGTCTGATAGGGTCGGTGGCACTGGGGCGTCGCCGCGCCGCCGGCAAGGAGCCGTCCCGCGACTGCCGCGCTTGCCCGGTGACGTCCTCGTCCGTCTCGCTCATCGCGCCTTCTCGGAACCGCCGCGCCCACCGACATCAACGGTCGCGAGCATCGGTCAGGTGTCCGTCACGATCAAGGCCCGCGAAGACTTACGCTCCGCCGCCCTGTCTGCCCCGACCGCCGCCGCCACCGCCACCGCCACCGCCACCCTGGCGCCCGCCGCCGCCACCTTGCCGACCCTGACCGCCGCCTTGCCTGCCTGGGCCACCTTGTCTGCCCACGCCGCCGCCGCCGCCGCCACCACCGCCGCCACCTGCACCGCCGCCACCTGCACCGCCGCCCCCGCCTTGCCGGCCTTGACCACCACCGCCGCCGCCGCCTTGACCCCCGCCCCCGCGACCGCTCCGACGACCGGCGCCCCCGCGTGTCGCGCCATTCCAAGCGGTCGAGTCGAGCTTCCAGGCCCCGTTCACCTGGAGCCAGACCGACATGTACTTCGCCGCCACGTTGAACGTATCGCGACCCTGTCCGCGGGTCGTGATCAGCAAGTTACCGGCTTCGCGCAGCCCGGTCTCGCCAATCGCCTTGGTCTCGGTGGCCTCGAAGGTCAGATCCTGGATCCGTTCGGCGCCCTGCCAGTACGCGACGATGGCATCGCGTCCGGCCACGACCGTACGGCCGGGCGGCAGGAGCACCGCGTCGTCCGTATAGCAGGCGCCGAGCGCCTTCACGTCGTTGCTCTTCAGCGCTTCGACAAAGCTGTCGTGCAGCTGCTCGAGCCACGCGGGGTCGTGATTTGTCGGCATGAAGACCTCCGATGGGCGCCGCGACCCTTACCGAAGCGGAAAACCGACGGCAAGCGAACCGGCATCGAGCACGGGACGATAAAGCGGCGAGGAGCGATCACGATTGGTGCGGCGTAGGAGCGTACGTCCCGGAACGTTTGCGTCTTGCACGCGCTCGGCCCTTTGGAGCATTGTCGCGACATGTCTCGGGCGCACCAAGCGAGACAGCCACCGGCCTCTCGTATCGAGGCGACCACGGCCATCGACCGTTCATCGTATCAGCGGCACACTCTCATCGGATGACAAAGTCCCAGCTTTCTCCCGACGACGCGCCCGTCTTCAGCGGCGGTTATCGCGTGCTGGCGACGATCGCGAAGTCGATGGGCTATCACGTCACCGCGCAACAGCTCACCCATCGGATGGGGCATGGGCGTGGTAATCCGTCCACGGAAGACCTGATGCGCGCGGCCAAGCTCATCGGCATGCGCGCACGCCTCGTCAGCGAGCCGTCGCCGCAGAAGCTACGCACCCTGCCGGTGCCGGCTATGATCAAGCTGCGCGACGGCAGCTGGCATATCTACAGGGGCGAGTTGCGCGGCGATCTCTTCCGATTGGTCGATCCTATCGAGAAGCGCACGCAAGACATCGGGATGGACGAACTCTACGAGCGCTTCGGCGGCGAGGTTTTGCTGATCGGCAAGAGCTTCGGCCACGCCACCGAGGACCTGAGCTTCGGCATCGGCTGGTTCCTCCCTTTCTTCAAGCGCTACAAGCGCACCCTCATCGAGATGCTCGTGGTTTCCTTCTTCGTGAACCTGCTCGCGCTCGGCTACCCGCTGCTGTTCCAGCTGGTGATCGACAAGGTGCTCCCGCACAAGAGCTACTCGACGCTCGTCGTGATCACGGTCGGCCTGCTGCTGCTGGCGTTGTTCTCCTGGATCCTCACGTATCTGCGCGCCTACCTGGTCCAGCACACCGCGAACCGGATCGATGTCGAGCTCGGCGCCAAGCTCTACTCGCACCTGCTGCACCTGCCGATCTCGTATTTCGAGAGCCGCTCCGCCGGCGTCATCGTCACGCGCGCGCGAGAGCTGCGATCGATTCGGGCCTTCCTGACCGGGCAGGCGATGATCACGGTGATCGACCTGCTCTTCATCGGCATCTACTTCGTCGTTTTGTTTTTCTATTCGAAGCTGTTGACGCTCGTCGTGCTCGCTTCGCTGCCGGTGTACGTCGCGATCGGCTTCTTCGTGAAGCCGATGCTGAGGCGGCTCTCGAAGGCGAAATTCAGATCGTGGGCGGCGGGTCAGCAGCTCATGGTCGAAAGCATCGTAGGTATTCAAACGGTCAAGGCGGCCGCCGTGGAGCCGTTGTTCGAGCGCAAATGGGAAGAGCGCATCGCCGCCTACGCGCGGACGAGCTTTGATTCGACGATGCTCGGCGTAAAGGCGTCGACGACGGTGAACTTCGTGACGAAAGTCGTATCGGCGTTGATCCTCTTTCTTGGGGTGCTCGCCGTCATCTCCGGCAGCATGACCGTCGGCGGCCTGATCGCCTTCAAGATGATTTCGCGGCTCATCTCGAAGCCGATCATGCGCATCTCCCAGCTTTACCAGAACTTCCAGCAGGTCCAGATCTCGATCGAGCACGTCGCCGATATCTTCGATGCCGAGGTCGAGCGTTCGGATGCGGCCACGCTGAGCGGTCCGGAGCTGACGGGAGAGATCGAGTTCCGCGGCGTCGGCTTCCGATACAAGCACGACCTGCCGCCGGTCCTGAAAGGCATATCGCTGCACATCGAGCCGGGCGAGGTGATCGGCATTGTCGGTCCGTCCGGCTCGGGCAAATCGACGATGACCAAGCTTCTGCAGCGCTTCCACATGCCCACATCGGGCGAGATCCTGGTCGATGGCATCGACATCGCGCAGGCCGATCCGTCATGGCTGCGGCGTCAGCTCGGCGTCGTCCTGCAAGAAAACTTTCTCTTCAATCAGACGGTGCACGAGAACATCGCGATGGCGCGGCCCGAGATGCCGCGCGCGCAGGTCATCCGCGTGGCGCGGTTGGCGGGTGCCGACGAGTTCATCTCGAAGCTTCAGCAAGGCTACGACACGAAGATCGAGGAACGCGGCGCAAATCTGTCGGGCGGCCAGCGCCAACGCCTCGCGATCGCCCGCTCGCTCGCGACCAACCCGCGTATCCTCATCTTCGACGAGGCGACGAGCGCGCTCGATTACGAAAGCGAGCGCATCATTCAAAACAACATGAACAGCATCGTGAAGGATCGCACCGTCATCATCATCGCCCATCGGCTGGCCGCGGTTCGGGCCTGCGACCGCATCGTCGGCATGATCGATGGCGAGATCACCGAGATCGGCAATCACGACCAGTTGATCCGTCGCCGAGGAGGCCTCTACGCCCATCTCTGGTCGCTGCAAAACGAGCATCTGAGCGCATGACCGCTATCCGCCGATGACCGAGCGACCCGACATCGCGTGGGACGGCGGCAACGATCGGCCCAAAGTGCTGGCGAACCAAGTCGTGCCGGCGGGCCGACGGGCTCAGGTCCCCGCGCGAGCCGATCGGGCGTCCCCGACGAGCACGGCAAGTCCATCGGTCCGCCGCGTCGCCAGCGTCGGCGGCAAACGCCGCGCCGCGGGCCGAGGCGACGGCGAGTTTCATCCGCGCACAATCGCCATCGACGATATGCCGCGTTCGCCGATCAGCTGGCGCGTTTCGGCAGCGCTGCTCGCCCTGCTGGTCACGGCCGTGACCTGGGCCACGTTCAGCCGGATCGCCTCCTACACAACGGCATTGGGCAAGATCCAAGCGACGGGTCGCAGCAAGGTCGTCGAGGCCTTGGCAACGGGAAAGGTCCTGGTCATCCGCGCCAAGGACGGTGACGCGGTCGAGTCCGGCGGGGTTCTGGTCGAACTCGATCCGACCGACGCGACGACGGTACGAAACGTCGTCAAGCTGAAGCTGACCGACCTGCGTGCCGAGCGGCAGCGCGCGCAGGTAGAGATTGTCGCGGCGCGCGCCGAGAGCGTCGATCCGACGACCAAGATCGCGTGGGACACGGACATTCCGGCCGCGGTGCAGACGCGCGAGGCCAGCGTGGCACGCGCCGACCTCGCAAAGCTCGCGGCGCAGATCGCGACGCTCCGCAGCCGCAAGCACGAGAAGGAGGCCGAGCGCGATACATTCGTCAAAAGCATCGAGGCGCAAAAGGCGTTGGTCGCGATCACGCAGGAAAACCTGACGATGATCGAAAGTCTGATGAAGCAGGGCTTCAACAGCCAAGCCAAATACCTCGACATGAAAGCGACGCTGGATGGCCAGCAGGTCGCGCAGAGCGGCTTCGAGGGCAGTCTCGACCGGGCGAAGCAGGCGATCTTGATGGTCGACAGCGACATTGCCCGCGCCCGCGAGGCCTTCGTCGCGACCCTCACGCAGGCGATCGCGACGGACGAGCAGGCGATCGTCGACTTCACCCAGCAGCTCGTCAAAGCGGAGAAGCTTCTCGCCTACATGACGCTGCGCGCGCCGGTGGCCGGAATAGTCCATGCGGCCGCGGTAACCACCATCGGGCAGGTCGTGAAGCCCGGCCAGCAGCTGATGCAGATCGTCCCGCGCAACGCGCCGCTCGAGATCGAGGCCTACGTCGCGAATTCCGATATCGGCTTCATCCGCAAAGGCGACCCGGCATCGGTCAAGGTCGATGCGTTCACCTACAACGTCTACGGATCGCTGGATGCGACGGTCACGTCGATTTCAGCCGACGCGTTGCAGCTGCAGGGCAAGGCGACGGTCCAGACGTCGTCGCTCGACGGAAGCTACGCGACGCTGACCAACGCGGACAAGACCGGCAACCTCCAATATCCGGTGACGCTTCGCGCGACCCGCTCCACCATCAGGGTGGAGGGCAAGGATATCCCGCTGATGCCGGGCATGGGCGTCCAGGTCGAAATCGAGACCGAGAATCGGCGCGCGATCGATTACATACTTTCGCCGATCGAGGAGCTGTTCTCGACCGCCGGCCACGAAAGATAGGCGGCGGTTGCACTGCCGCATTTTCGAGGGCGATCGGGCTAGCGGGAGGCAAGCTAAGCATTTAGGGTGCGCGCCTGTCGAGTTCGCGTCCCGTCATCGGATTCATGATCCCTAGAGCCTCGATCCTGCTCTATGTTTGCGCTGCACTATTGGGCGCTCTCGCCTTTCCCATGGCCGTGACGTCGTCCGACCAGCGGTGGCGCGATTCAAATCTTTCGGCCGATTTGAGGGCGCGCGCCGCGCTTCAGGCCATGACGTTCGACGAGAAGCTTTCGCTCGTTCATACGAACTACGGGCTGGAGTACGACCAGACGCATCCCAAGCCGAACGGCGCGATCGGCTCCGCGGGCTTCGCGCCGGGTGTCCCGCGACTCGGCATTCCGGCGCAGCAGGAGACCGATGCCGGCCTCGGCATCGCCAATCCCGGCGGCATCCCGGCGCTCGATCAGGTGACGCCGCTTCCATCGGGCCTCGCCATCGGGGCGACGTTCGATCCGTCGCTCGCGTTTGCCGCCGGCGCGATGATCGGGGCGGAAGCCCGCGCCCACGGCTTCAACATCCTGCTCGCCGGCGGCGCCAACCTCGCGCGCGACGCACGCGGCGGCCGCAACTTCGAATATATCGGCGAGGATCCCTTGCTCACCGGTCGGCTCGCCGGCGCGACGATCGCCGGCATCGAGAGTCGCAAGGTGATCTCGACCCTGAAGCATTTCGCCTTGAACGATCAGGAAACAGGTCGCGTGGTGCTCAGCGCCGACATCTCCGATCGTGACGCGCGCGAATCGGATCTCCTCGCCTTCGAACTGGCTCTCGAGGCGGGACACCCGGGCGCGGTGATGACCGGCTACAATCGCGTCAACGGAACCTACGCGTCGCAGAACGCCGGGCTTATCGACGACGTCTTGAAGCGCGACTGGCACTATGCGGGCTGGGTGATGTCGGATTGGGGCGCGGTGCACGCCACCGTCCCCGCCGTGCTTGCCGGGCTCGACCAGGAATCCGGTCAGGAATTCGACCGGGAGCCTTATTTCGACGCGCCGCTGCGGGCGGCCTTGGCGAGCGGCGCGGTGCCGGCGTCCCGCTTGGACGACATGGCCTTGCGGGTCCTGCGATCGAACTTCGCGGCCGGTATCGTCGACGATCCGCCGCGTCCAGGCGGCTCGCTCGACCGCGAGGCCGACGCCGCCTGCGCCAAGACCGTCGAGCAGAATGCGATCGTGCTGCTGCAAAACCGTGGCGGGACGCTGCCGCTTGGCTCCGCGCTGCGCCGTATCGTCGTCGTGGGCGCGCATGCCGATCGCGGCGTCCTCTCCGGCGGAGGCTCGTCACAGGTTACGCCCGTCGGCGCCTTCGCGCTCGATAAGGAGCAGCCCTACCATGTGACCAGCGGCTTGAAGTTCTACGATCCCTCCTCGCCGCTCGAGGCGATCCGCCGCCTCGCCCCGACCGCGCAGGTCGACTTCGTCGCCGGCAACGATCACGCGGCCGCCGCCGCCGCGGCGCGGGGCGCCGACGCGGTCGTGCTCTTCGCCGAGCAATGGAATGCCGAATCGCGTGACGCGCCCGACCTGCGCCTGCCGAGCGAGCAAGATACCCTGATCGCGGCCGTCGCGGCAGTCAACGCGAAGACGATCGTCGTGCTCGAGACGGGCGACCCGGTGGCGATGCCTTGGCTCGCCGACGTCCCCGCCGTGCTCGAGGCCTGGTACCCGGGCGCGCGCGGCGGCGAGACGATCGCCGACGTGCTGTTCGGCAAGGTCGATCCGTCGGGTCGCCTGCCGATGACCTTCCCGCGTGATGCCGGTCAACTGCCGCGGCCGACCGAGCGCGATGCCGCCACAACGCGGGGCAACCCGGGTGGTCCGGAGACAGCGGCGTTCGACGTCGACTACCGGATCGAGGGCGCCGATGTCGGCTACAAATGGGCGCTGCGGAACGGTCTTTCGCCGCTGTTCCCGTTCGGGTTCGGCCTGTCCTACACCCGCTTTTCCTACGACGCGCTCGAAGCGAGGACGGAGGGCGACCGCATCATCGCTTCGATCGATATCGCCAACGTCGGCACACGCCCGGGCATCGACACGCCGCAGCTTTACGTCGAGGACGAGGCGCATACGTTCACGCGAAGGCTGGCGGGCTTCGCGCGGGTCGCTCTCGAGCCGGGCGAGCGGCGTCGCGTGACGATGGTCGTCGATCCTCGCCTCGCCGCGCGTTTCGACGAGGCTGGGCACTGCTGGATGATCGCGCCGGGCCGCTATCTCGTGTCGGCGCGCCCGGACGCGCTCGCCGCCGGCCGGGTCGCGGCCGTCACCTTGCCGGCGGCGACGCTGGCGCCGTAGCCGCGCCGACACGGGAGGTTCCGGCCGGCGCAAGATGTTGTAAGCACGGCAATCGGTGATTTGCGGGCCACGTGGCGCGCGCGGCCAAGGCGCGGATGGACAACGGCACATGAGCAAACTGACATCGTGGCTTGGGTCGAAGCACGGCGACAAGGATCACGATGAGCCGAAGCAGCCGGACGTGACAGCCGCCGCCGGGGAAACGCCTGCACCGGCCAAGGACGATCTCGCGAACTGGCACCTCGCGGCGCGCATCGCGCTGTCCGCCGCGCTGTTCGCTCTTGGCGTGTATATGCTGTCGAACTATGTGCGCGCGCTCATCTGGGCGGCGGTGCTCGCGATCGCGATCGGGCCGCTGTTCGAGAGGGCCGCGGCCAAGGTCGCGCCGCGGCTGCGGGCGGAGATCCTGCCGCTTCTCTTCACGATCGCCGTGGCGCTCATCTTCGTCGTGCCGTTCGCAGTGCTCGGCGTCGAGGCGGTTCGAGAGGCGCACACGGTGCTCGATTACGGCAAACAGGCCGAGCAGAACGGCATACCGGTTCCCGATGCCGTGAACCGCCTGCCACCGAAGCTCGCGGCGCCTGTTTCGAATTGGTGGACGACGAACCTATCGCATTCCGGATTCGCCAAGGAGTATCTCGAAAAGATCGACACGGTCTCCAACCGTGAACTTGGAAAGGACGCCGGGCGCGATGCGATCCACCGCGTCGTCCTCTTCGGCTTCGCGCTGCTGGCCCTGTTCTTCCTGTTCAGCGAGGGCAAAGGCGTCGTCGAGCAGAGCCTTGTGGCGTCGCACAAGCTGTTTGGTCCGCGCGGCGAGCGCATCGGCCGGCAGATCACGGCCTCGATCCACGGCACGGTCAACGGCCTCGTGCTCGTTGGTCTCGGCGAAGGCGTCCTGCTCGGCATCGTCTACTTCTTCGCTGGCGTGCCGCACGCGATTTTGTTCGGCGCGATGACAGCGGTCGCCGCGATGGTGCCGTTCGCGGCCGCCATCGCCTTTTGTCTCGCCGCACTCGTCGTCCTCGCGGCGGGAAAGGTGGTGCCCGCCGTGATCATCGTCGTCGCCGGCTTCCTCATCACCTTCACGGCCGACCATTTCGTGCGACCGAAGCTGATCGGCGGCACGACGAAGCTGCCGTTCATCTGGGTCCTGCTCGGGATTCTCGGTGGCGTCGAGACGTTCGGCCTGCTCGGTCTCTTCGTCGGCCCCGCCATCATGGCCGCGCTGATCCTGCTGTGGCGGGAGATCGCGGGCGAACCCGACGCCGAGCCCGCGAGCTAGTTGCAGCTGCTATTTACATGAGACCGACCACCCGAATGCCAGCTTCGATTCCCGCCGCGAGCGCGGCATCGCCACCGTCGCCAACGACAAGGTGATGCACTGGCTGCTCGCCTTCCTCGAAAGCTGGAAGGCGACGAACGCCGCGCTGCCCGTCTACCTCATCCCCTACGACAATGTCATGCTGACGCGTCACGTTGCCGAGGCCTACGGAGTCGTCTTCGCCGATGTCGACAGCGTCGCGCTCGACGCCCTCTCGAAGCGCCTCTATCCGCTCGGCTGGAACAAACGAAACCGTTTGCGCAAGCTGCTCAGCCTGACGCTGCCGCTCGACGAGGTGATCTACTTCGACGTCGACATCATCCTGTTTCGCGATCTCGCGCCGACGGTTAGCCAGCTCGAGCCGGGAGTGACGGATTTCGTCGTGATCGCGAAGACGTTCGACTACGTCTACAACGACAGCGCGCGCGACCTCTACTACCTACGCGACGCGACGCTCTTCAACGACGGCTTCTTCATCACATCGCGCAAGATCCTGCCGATCGAAGACTTTCATCAGGCGATGGCGGCGGACGAAGAGACCTTCGATCGCGTCCGCCAGCGCGGCGGACTGTACGCCCAGCCGCTCGTCAATTTCGTCGTGCACCGCAAGCGTCTGAAGATCAAGACGATGTTCGACCTGGTGCCGGGCGCCTCGCCGCAGAGCTACCACCAGGCCGAGGGCGTCACGTTCCGCGCCGACGGTCCCTATGACGCCGAGGGCGAGCCGATCACCTTCATCCATTGGCCTGGCGTCAGTCGGCCGACAGATCTGGTATTCGACTCGGTGTGGAACGACTACTTCAGGAACGCCGCCGCGCGGATGAAGTCGGTGGGCGTCGCGGTCTGAGTTGGAAGAAACTCAGACCGCCACCAGGATACGACCGCCCTCGACCTTGACGGGATAGGTCGTCGCCGCGCCGGGGCTCATCTTGAGAAACAGCAGCTTGGCCTTGGCGACCGGCGTGCCGCTCGTCACGTCGAACTCGGCATGATGCATCCGGCAGGTGACGATCTTGCCGTCGAGCGACCCCTTGCAGAGGTCTGCCCCCATGTGCGGGCACTTGCGCTGCATCGCGTAGAACGCCCCGTC
This sequence comes from uncultured Lichenihabitans sp., assembly GCA_965214415.1. Classification (GTDB taxonomy): domain Bacteria; phylum Pseudomonadota; class Alphaproteobacteria; order Rhizobiales; family Beijerinckiaceae; genus RH-AL1. The sequence goes on along the minus strand of CBDCBQ010000003.1, from coordinate 1,568,231 downwards.
GACGTTGGCGATGAGCAGCTTCTTGCCAGCGGCTTCGGCCGCAAGCATCGCACCGGGCGCGATCTCCGACGTTGATACGGTCTCGACGTAAGTCATGTGAAAGCTCCGGCGGACGCAGATTAATCAATCGCGACGCCGCGGCAGAGTTGCCGGTCCACGATGCCGCGTTTCTCGCGCGGGACCGATCATTCGGCGGCTTCGCGACGCGTCTCCAGCCGGACGGGCGCTTGCGTGCGGGCGGCGCGGCCGCGGGAATGGTCGCGGGCGACGAGGGTGTAGACGGCCGGCGTCACGAACAGCGTGAACAGCGTGCCGATCGCCATGCCGAAGGCGATCACGATGCCGATCGCGAAGCGGCTGCGCGCGCCGGCACCTTCGGCGATCATCAGTGGGATCATCGCGACCACCATGGCGGCGGTCGTCATCAAGATCGGTCGCAGCCGGACCGTCGCTGCCTGTTCGATCGCCGCGCGGCGCGTGAGGCCCTCTCCCTGCAGTCGATTGGCGAACTCGACCATCAGGATGCCGTGCTTCGAGATGAGCCCGATCAGCGTGACGAGGCCGATCTCCGAATAGATGTTCAGGGAGGCCATTGCCATGATGCCCAGCGCGTTCAGCGGCAGCAGCGCCCCGAACATCGAGGTCGGCAGGGCGATCAGGATGATGAACGGATCGCGGAAGCTCTCGAACTGCGCGGCCAGAACCAGATAGATCACGATCAGCGCGAAAACGAACGTGTAGACGAGCGTGTTGCCTTCCTGGATGAACTGGCGGCTCTCACCTTGATAATCGATGGTGAAGCCCTCCGGCATCACCTCCTTCGCGGTCTGCTGGAGGAACGCGAGCGTCTCGCCGAGCGTATGGCCTGGGAAGGGGACGCCCTGCAGCGTCGCCGAATTCAATTGCTGGAAGGTGGGCAGGCTGTTGGGTTGCACGGTGTCCGTCACCGTCGCGACGGCCGACAGCGGTACGAGATCGCCGCTCGCCGTGCGGAGCTGGTAGCGGGTCAACCAGTCCGGCGTCAGGCGATCGTCGCGCGGCACCTGCGGGATCACCTCGTAGCTGCGGCCGTAAAGGTTGAAGCGGTTGACGTAATTGCCACCGAGGAAGGTCGCGAGCGAGGAGCCGATCTCCTGCATCGACAGGCCGAGGCGGTTCGCCTTCGCCGCGTCGATCTTCACCTCGAGCTGCGGCGTGTCGAATTTTAAATCCGAGTCGGTGAAGATGAAGAGCCCGCTCTTGCGCGCCGCCTCCTCGATCTTGGCCATCGTCGCGGCGATGTCCTTGTAGTCGCCGATCGAGCGCACCACGAACTGCAGCGGCGGACCGCCCGTCGAGCCGGGCAGGGCGGGCGGCGAGAAGCCGAGCACCTTGGCGCCGGTGATCTCGTTGAATTTCGGCGCTAGCGCCTGCAGCACGTCCTTCTGGCTTCGTTTGCGATCACCCCAATTCTTCAAGATGATGCCGCCGAAGCCGGACGTCACACCCTGGTAGCCGTTGATGGCGAAGAGGTGATCCTCCTCCGGCAGCTCCGCCGCGAATCGCGAGAGCTGCGCGGTCGACTTCTCGATGTAGTCGAGGTTGGCGTATTGTGGCGCCTTGATCAGCGCGAAGATGACGCCCTGGTCCTCCTCGGGCGCCAGTTCCCTCGGCGTCGTCATGAACAGGACCGCCGTCAGCACGAGCACGCCGGCGAGCACGAGCATGGTCAGCGCGCGAAAGTTCAGCGAGCCCGCGAGCAGCCACCCGTAGACGCGCCGGAAGCGATCGAAGATTTGGTCGAGCAGGCGCGCGAACGAGAACGTACCGCGCGGTGGCGGCGGCCGCAGCAGTTTCGAGCACATCATCGGCGAAAGCGTCAGCGCGATGACGCCGGAGACGATGACCGAGCCCGCGAGCGCGAAGGCGAACTCGCGAAACAGCGCGCCGGTGAGGCCCGAGACGAAGCCGATCGGCGCGTAGACCGCGGCCAGCGTGATCGTCATCGAGACGACCGGGCCGGTGATCTCGCGCGCGCCCTTGATCGAGGCGTCGTGCGGCGTCAGCCCTTCCTCGATGTGTCGGTAGATGTTCTCGACGACGACGATCGCGTCGTCGACGACGAGGCCGATCGCCAGCACCATCGCCAGCAGGGTGAGCAGGTTGATCGAGTAGCCGAGCGCGAGCAGGATGATCATCACGCCGACGAGCGACAGCGGGATGGTCACGATCGGGATCAGCGTCGAGCGGAAATTGCCGAGGAACAGGAAGATGACGATCACGACGATGATCGCGGCTTCCGCCAGCGTCTTCTGCACCTCGCCGATCGAGGCGCGGATGAACTTCGTCGCGTCGTAGCCGATCGCCGCCGTCATGCCGGCCGGCAGGTCCGCCTGCACCGCCGGAAATTCCTTGCGGACCCGCGTGATGACATCGAGCGGGTTCGCCGTCGGCGTCGCGTAGACGCCGATAAACACCGCCTTCTCGCCGTCGAAGACCGATGACGAATCGACGGATTCCGGGCCGAGCTCGGTCGTCGCGATATCGGCGATGCGGATCAGCGCGTCGCCGCGGTTGGCGACGACGAGCTGGCCAAAGGCTGTCGCCGAGTCGAGCGAGGTCTTGGCATCGATCGAGGTCTGCGTGAAGTCGCCCTTCACCTGGCCGGCGGCCGAGGTGAAATTGTTGATGGCGAGGGCGTTGCGCACGTCGCTCGCGGTGACGCCGCGCGCGGCCATCTTCATCGGGTCGAGCCAGATGCGCATCGCGAAGGTTTGGCCGCCGAGAATGTCGGCCGAGGCGACACCGTCGATCGTCTGCAGGCGCGGCTGCACCACGCGAGTCAGGTAGTCGGTGATTTGCGGCGGGGTCAAAACCTTCGAGTTGAAGGACAGATACATGAGCGCGGTCGAATCGCCGGTCTTCTTGGTGACGATCGGATCCTGCGATTCGCGTGGCAGCTGATATTTGACCTGGTTGATCTTCGACAGGACGTCGGCGACGGCGCGATCGGCGTTGGCGTTGAGGCGCAGGTTCAGCGTGATCGTCGAGACATTCTGCTGCGAGTTCGAGACCAGCGTGTCGATCCCTTCCGCAGAGGCCACGGCCTGGGCGATCGGCGTGGTGATGAAGCCCTTGATGAGGTCGGCGTTGGCGCCGGGATACGTCGTCGTGACGGTGATCGAGGTCGATTCGAGCTCGGGATATTGACGGATCTGCAGCTTCGAGAAGGCGGCGAGACCGACGAACAGGATCAGCAGGCTGACGACCGTCGCCAGCACGGGCCGTCGGATGAAGATGTCGGTGAAAGAGCCGCGCACCGCCTATTCCTTAGGGCGAACGTTGGGCGGCACGAGGCGCGCGTTGGGATCGACCACGACCGCGGCGCCGTTCTGCAGCTTGATCTGGCCTTCCGCGACGATGGTCTCGCCAGGCTTCACGCCGTCGAAGATCGCGACCTCGCCGGCCTTGGCCTCGCCGGTGCGCACGAAGCGCCGGGTCGCGAGGAAGACCTTTGACGCCGTCGCCGCCTGCGCGGTGCCGGCCTCCGGCGCGTCGGACTTGGGCGCGTCGACCTTGGGCGCGTCGACCTTGGGCGTCAGCACGAAGACGCTGTCGCCGTAGAGCGAGAAGGTGACGGCGGTGCGCGGCACCACGGTCACGGTGCGCGGCGTGCCGGAGAGCACCTCGACGTTGGCATACATGCCGGGTAGAAGTCGCCGATCGTGATTCTCGAACATCGAGCGGACCATCACGCTGCGGCTCTCGGCGGCGACGCGCGCGTCGATGATGTTGACCTTTCCCTTGAAGGTCTCGCCGGGATAGGCGTCGACCTTGACGTCGACCTCCTGGCCATTCTTGAGCTGCGCGAGCGCCTGCTCCGGCATCGGAAAGTCGACGTAGATCGGGTCGAGCTGCTGCAGCGTGATCAGGCTCATGCCGGGCGAGGCGTATTGGCCCACGTCGGCCTTGCGGATGCCGAGCCGTCCGGCGAACGGCGCCACCAGCGTCTTCTGCGCGATCGTCGCCTTGACGCGTTGCACGGCGGCGGCGGCCTGATCGCGCGCGGCCTCGGCGGTGTCGAAATTTGCCTTCGATGTGTTGCCGCCGTTCATCAGCATCCTTTGGCGCTGCAGCTGCACCTCGACGTTGGTCAGCGTCGCCATGTTGCTCGCGAGGTCGGCGCGCTCGACGGTAGTGTCGAGATCGAACAGCGGCTCGCCCTTGGCGACGTCCTGGCCCGACCCGATGCGCACCGCCGTGACGATGCCGCCGAGTTGCGACGACACGTCGATGCCCTGGTAGGCACGCGCGGAGCCGATCGCGGTGAGGGTAGGCGCCCAGCGCTCCTCGCCGGCCTTGGTGGCGGCCACTGTCGTCGGGGGCGGCGCGGCCTTGGCGATGAAGCCCTTGATGATCTCCGGCTTCACCGTGAAGTGGAAATAGTAGAGGCCGCTCGACAATCCGACGAGCGCCACCAGGACGATCAAAAAGACAACGATCTTCACCACGCGCTTCATGTCACCGTCCGAGGCGTCTAGCCGTACCGAACGGTTCCTCTAGACGGGAAATCGGGCGACAAATGTGGCTTGCGACCGCGTCATCGCGACGTGGCAAAAGGAAAGCCCGCCGGCCTATGCCGACGGGCTCAGGATCGATCCCGCAATTCGGGCGCTTAGCGCTTGACGGCGTCGCCAACCTTGCGGCCGGCGTCCTTCACGTCGCCGACGGACTCGCGCGCCGAGCCGGCAGCCTTGTCGGCCTTGCCTTCGGCCTGCAACTTCTCGTTGCCAGTCACGCTGCCGACAGCGTCCTTGATGGCGCCGGTGGCCTTCTGCGCGGCGCCCTTGATGTGTTCCTTGTCCACGTTCTTCTCCCTGAGAGCCAGACGCTCAGATGAAGCAACTGGCTCTCAACCCTCCAGGTTCCGGCCCACGTCCAAGGTCACAGTCTTATGGTTTCGAGGCTCCCCGCCGCGCTTGCGTTGACGGGCGCGACCCCAACTGGTCTACCTCCCGCGCCACGAAGGGCAGGGAGAGCGAAGGGACGTGCAGGCCGGGTTTGGATTGGTCGCGCCATTGGAGCGCGCGTGGCATTATCGGGAGCTCATTCGCGCGGTCGTGCGCCGCGAACTCGCCTCGCGGTTCCGCGGGTCGATCCTCGGCTGGCTGTGGGCGGTGTTCGGTCCGATCGTGATGCTGTCGGCCTACACGATCATCTTCTCGAGCGCGGTCGGCGTGCCGAAATCGGCAAAGGCGGGCGGCGTCGGCAGCTACGCGCTGTCGATCTTCGCCGGCCTGATCGTGTTCAACCTGTTCAGCGAGCTGGCGTACCGCTCGCCCGGGCTGCTGCACGAGCACGTGCATTTCATCAAGAAGTCGATCTTCCCGTCCGAGACGCTGGCCTGGACCGCGACGATCCGCGCGTTGGTCTACGCCGCCATCTCGTTTGCCGTCCTCATCATCTTCGCGATCATCAAGATGCACGGGCTGCCGTGGACGGTCCTGTTCATGCCATTCATCGTCATCCCGCTGCAGTTGTTTCTGCTCGGCGCCTGCTGGTTCCTGATGGCGCTCGGCTCGTTCACCCGAGACGTGGCGCACCTGATGATCTCGATCGTCCCGGTGCTGATGTTCGCCACGCCGATCTTCTACTCGATCGACGATGTGCCCGAGCACATGCGCTGGATCGTCCACCTGAACCTCATCGGCGACTACGTCGAGATGATGCGCGACGCGCTGATCCGCGGCCAGCTGCCCAATCCGTTCCTTTACCTGGGGTCCGTCTTTGTCTCGCTCTTCGTCTTCCGCTTTGGCTATCGATTCTTCATGCGATACAAAGCCATCTTCGTCGATGTCATCTGAGCAAGCGGCAACCGTCATCCGCTGCGACAGCGTCGGCAAGGCGTTCCAGCTCTACATGCATCGCAACGATCAGCTGAAGCAGACGCTGTTCGGCCACTGGAAGAGTTTCTACAAGGAGCATTGGGTGCTTCGCGACGTCTCCTTCGAGGTCTCGAAGGGCGAGTGCGTCGGCATCATCGGCCGCAATGGCGCCGGCAAGACGACGCTGCTGCAGATCCTCTGCGGAATCACCGCCCAGACGCACGGCAAGACCACGATCAGCGGGCGCCTGGCGCCGATCCTGGCGCTTGGGGCAGGCTTCGACCTCGATCTGACCGGCCGCGAGAACGCGCTGATCGGCGGCGCCATTCTCGGCCTGAAGAAAGCCGAGATCGTCCAGCGCATGGACTCGATCGCCGGCTTCACCGACATCGGAGACTTCTTCTGGCAGCCGCTGCGCATGTATTCGTCGGGCATGCTGGCGCGGCTCGCCTTCGCTATTTGCGCCCATGCCGACGCCGACATTCTGATCGTCGACGAGGCGCTTTCGGTCGGCGACCAGGCGTTTGGGGCGAAGTGCGACGCCTTCATCAAGAATTTCGCGACGCACGGGACGATCCTCGTCGTCTCGCATGACCTAACGACGTTGGAGGCGCTGTGCGACCGGCTTGTCTGGATCGACGATGGCTCTGTGCGCGCGATCGGCACGCCGGCCGAGCTGATTCCGGAGTACCGCCTCGTGATGGAAGCGCAGGAGTAGGCTTGCGGCGACGCGCTCGTTGCAAGGGCAGCGAAGCAACCTAGGGACCGCGCGCGAGCGAACTCCGAGCGTCTTCGCCGTCGGCTCGCTATGACGGCGGCGGACGGCGGCGCGATCAGCTCTTCTTGACGACCAGCGGGTCGAGGATCTTGGCGAGCGACTGCTCGTTCACCTCGCCCGTCACCTTCTCGCCGTTAACGAAGAAGGTGGGCGTCGCCGAGACGGCGAACGTCTTGGAGCCGCGGTCCGACACCGAATAGACCGCGTCCTGCAGCTTCTGGTCCTTGAGGCAGGCGTCAAAGGCCGACTGGCTCATGCCGGTGAGCTTCAACGTGTTCTGCAAGGCCTCGAGCGGCTTGTCGACGTAGGCCCAGGACTGCTGCTGGTCGAACAGCAGATCGACGACCGCGCTACGCTTGTCTGCGCCTTCGCAGCGCGCGAGCATGAAGGCGGCGGCCGCGATCGGATCGAGCGGGAACTCGCGGAGGATGAATTTCACCTTGCCGGTGTCGACGTAGTTTTTGACAAGCCACGGGTACACGGTCTTGTGGAAATGCGCGCAATGCGGGCACGTCATCGAGGCGTATTCGACAATCGTCACAGGGGCGTCTGCCTTGCCCTGCACGATGTCGGGAAGCGCCTCGGGCGCCATCATTTCGGTGATGGGATACTTGGCCGCATCCTCGGCCCAAGCGGTCCGCAGCGGGACCATCCCGGACAGGGCGACGGCGCCAACGACGAGGAGGCCCGTGAGGACGTCGCGTCGGCTGGCGGTCTCGAAGCGCAAAGGGAGAAGCATGAAGGGCATCCAGCGATGGGGGCGGGAAGGTTCGGCGCACAATAGCCCGTTCGAACGGGGGGGCAAGCAAAGCGATGGATGAAGCCTCAGTCGTGTTGTAGACCTTGCTCGAGCGTCGCGAGCGTATCGCGAAAGCCCGCGGGGCCGCCGACGAACCGTTCCATCATCAGCGCGCCCTCGAGCGTCGCGACGATCATGCGGGCGAACGGGCCAGGCTCGACGCTCGCGCGAACGCTACCGTCGGCACGACCCTCGCGAAGGACGCGTTCCAGCCAGCCAATGTGTTCCGCGAAAAAGCGCCCGAGGTCGTCCCGCAGGCGTTCGGGCAGGGTGTCGTGTTCCGCGGCAAGGGCGGCGCAAAGGCAGCCGAGCCCCCGCTCGACCCCTTGCAGATAGAGCTGGGCGTAGGCGACGACTCTGGCGACAGCGTCTGTATCGCGCGCCAGGATCGCATCGAGCGCGACGGTGTAACGGTTTGTGTACGCCTTGAGAAGGGCCACCGCGAGATCGCTCTTGGTCGGGAAGTGGTGGTGGATGCTGGCCTTGCGGATGCCGACCACCTCGGCGAGGTCGGCATAGCTGAAGCCCGAGTATCCGCGCCCGCGCACGAGCAGCTCCGCCTCGGCGAGAAGCGAGGACCGCGTGTCTTGCATCGACCGTCCTCCGACTTGTGACGTCGCACTTCCGGGCAGGCAATCATCCCAAAGGCATAGGGAATTATTCCTTGCCTCGCTGACACCTACCTACTAGATGGAAGCGAAACCGAAATCAAGCGATCGGGAGGATCGATGAATATTGATCGTCCGACCAGGCTCTACAGCCGCCGTTCGGCGCTGGCCTCGAGTTTCGGCGGCTTCTGCCTCTGCTGCCTGCCGACCCTCGGCCGGTCCGCCGAATCGTTCACGATGCAGGAGGTCGCGCCCGGCATCTTCATCCGCTCCGGCGTCAACGAGGATGCAACGCCCGAAAACCTAGATGCGATCGCCAACATCGGGTTCATCGTCGGCAAGGAGGCCGTGCTGGTCACCGACACCGGCGGCAGCCTTGTCGATGGCCAATGGCTGTGCGCGCAGATCAAGGCGAAGACGGACAAGCCGATCCGTTACGTCGTGATCAGCCATGTGCACCCTGATCACACGTTTGGCGCGGGCGCGTTCGCGCAAGACAAGCCGATCTACATCGGCCATGCGAAGCTGCCGGAGGCGCTAAGCCAACGCGGCGAATATTACAAGAAGGGTCTCGCCGATATCATCGGCGCCGACAAGGTCGGCCCGATCGTCATGCCGACCAGGACGATCGCGTCCACCGACGAGATCGATCTCGGGGACCGCGTCATCACCTTCAGAGCGCATGGGTCGGCGCATACGACCTCCGATCTCTCGATGCTCGACAAGAAGACGGGCATGCTGCTCCCGGCAGACCTTTTGTTCGTCAACCGCATTCCTTCGCTCGACGGCAGCCTGCTCGGCTGGCTGAAGGAGCTCGACGCGCTGGCGGCGATGAATGCCACGCGCGCGGTGCCGGGTCACGGGCCTGTCGCTGTCGACTTCGCGCCGACCGCCGCCGCCTTGCGGGGCTACCTTGTCGATCTGCGCGATGGCGTGCGCAAGGAGATCAAGGGCGACGGCTCGATCGAGACGGCGATCAAGACCGTCGGCCAGGATCAGGCGTCCAAGTGGACACTTTTTGCCAGCTACAATGGGCGAAACGTCACCGAAGCCTATAAAGAGCTGGAATGGGAATGAACGCCGACAGGGAGATGACGACCATGGCATCCATCAAGACCACCACCTTCTCGCTCGCCCTCGCGCTAGCCGCGATTAGCGCCACGATCGTGCCGAGCTTCGCCGGCGTCGGCGATACCGATCAGGAGCGCCAGGAGCGCTGGCAGGATCTTTCGAAGCAGATCTTCGACGGCAAGACGCCGACCGTCGACGATACGGCCGTGAAGCTCGACGCGCCGGTGCGCGCGGAAGACGCCGCGCTCGTGCCGATCACGATCACCCTCGCCAATCCGAAGGACGTGAAGGCGCTCTACCTCGTCATCGACGACAACCCGTCGCCGCTTGCCGCGCACTTCACGTTCGGCCCCGATGCCGACCCCAAGGAGATCAAGCTCCGGGTGCGCGTCAACACTTACACCGACATGCACGTCGTCGCCGAGACAAAGGATGGCAAGCTGCTTCAGACGACCAAGTTCGTGAAGGCCTCTGGTGGCTGTTCGGCGCCGATGGGCATGAGCGACGAGGACGCGATGAAGGGCATGGGCGACATGAAGCTCAAGCTCGCCGACGATGTCTCGGCGAACAAGCCGGTCGACGCGACCCTGATGATCCGCCACCCGAACTTCAACGGGATGCAGATGAACCAGGTTACGCGCCAGTACACGCCGGCCCGCTACATCCAGTCGATCGACGTGAAATACGACGACAAGAAGGTGTTCGACATGGCGACCGACATCTCGCTCGCGTCGAACCCGGTCATCCGTTTCGACTTCCTGCCGACGGCGTCGAAGGGCTCGCTCACCGTCGCCGTCAAGGACAGCCAGAACGGCCAGTGGTCGAAGAGCTTCAGCGTCCCGAACGTCAGCAACTGAGGTCGTCGCGGTGCACTACCATCTCATGCTGATCGCGGCGGCGGCGTTCGCGACGTCGCCCTGCCTCGCGCAATCGCCAGCGTCGAACCCGCACAATGTGCCCGAGCCGCAAGGCCTTTTCCAGGGCGCGCCGCATGGCTACACGCCATCGACCTTGAAGGGCGCGACGGTGCTCGACACCGTCGCGTTGGAGAAGCTTGAGCAGGCCTCGCATCCGGTCTTGGTCGATGTGGCGGACAAGGACCGCAAGCCGCCGACCATGTCCAAGGACATGATCTGGTTGCCGCAGCACCGCTCGATCCCTGGCGCGGTCTGGCTGACAGGCGGCGGCAGCGGGACTGACGACAAGGCTTTCGAGTCGGCGTTCAGAACGCGGGTGGCGACACTGACAAACGGCAAGCCGTCGACCCCGGTCGTCGCGTTTTGCCATCCCGATTGCTGGGCGAGCTACAATGCCGCGAAGCGGCTGGTCGGGCTTGGCTATACGAACGTCTATTGGTATCCGGCCGGTCTTGAGGGATGGCAGGACGGGCATGACACGGCTGTGATCAAGCCCGACCATGCCTGGATGTCCTCGCTCCCGAAAGATCTCACGCAATAACTCTGGAGAGGTTTCGATGATGTCGACCACACGCCGCGCGGCCCTGGCCCTGATCGCGCTCGCGGGCGCCGCCTACGCGGTCCCCTCGCTCGCCGCCGATAACGAGCCGCTGCCGTTCACGCAAGCAGGATTCGAGGCGGCGCAAAAGGCTGGAAAGCCCATCCTGATCGATACATATGCCACGTGGTGCGACATCTGCGCGAGACAGAAGCCGATTATCGACAAGCTGCTCGGCGAGCCGCAATACAAGAACGTCGTCACGTTCCGGGTGAACTTCGACACCCAGAAGGACGTGATGCGGAAGTTCAACGCGCGACTGCAAAGCACGCTGATCGCGTTCCGCGGCGACAGAGAGGTGGCCCGCTCCGTCGGCGAGACGCAGCCGGAGTGGATCGACGACCTGATGTCGAAGTCGCTGGAGAAGAGCACGAGCTGACGTGTATGCAGTTGCGATAATTTCGCAACACCTGTCGGCCTTGCCACACATGCGGCGAACCAATCCCTCCGGTAGCGTGTTCTTTCGACAGCAACACGATCTGAGGGGATCATGACGATGGATAACGGGACAATCACTGCTGGCTACCTTCTCCGTCTCGTCGGCTTCTTCGGGATCGCCGTCGGTGTCGCTTGGGCTATCCAGACGGTCGGGTTCGGCCACGAGGCGCTCGGTGCCAAGTTGATGTGGGTCGTCGCGGCAGCGTCGATGTGTGGTGCGGGCGCCGGCTTGATCGTCGCGTCCAGCGCGGTTCGCGACGGTGGCATGGAGCCGGCCCGCGCCTGATACCTCTCTGCGCGCTTGCAAGCGCGCGGATTGATCGCTAAGTAGGCCTCGTGGCGCGGCACCTGACGGTTCCGCGCCACCGCTTTTTTCGATCGCGCGATCCAGTCCGCGATCCCCGAACCGACGATGGCGGATGGCCAACCCTTTTCAATTCCTGCAGGAGGTTCGCGGCGAAGCCGGCAAGGTGACGTGGCCGAACCGACGCGAAACGACGATCACCACCGTGCTGGTCGTGATCATGTGCGTTTTTGCCAGCCTGTTTCTCTTCGCCGCAGATCAGATCATCCACATGGCGATCAATCTGATCCTCGGCTTCGGCCGATAGCGGACGCAACGGATCTTCATGAACAAGCGCTGGTACATCGTTCACGCCCATTCGAACTTCGAGAAGAAGGTCGCGGCTTCGATCCGCGAGCAGGCGGCGCAGCGTGGGCTCGACGAAAAGTTCGACGAGATCCTTGTCCCGACGGAGAACGTCACCGAGGTGCGCAAGGGCCGCAAGGTCAATTCCGAGCGCAAGTTCTTCCCGGGCTATGTGCTCGTGAAATGCGACCTGTCGGATGACATCTATCACCTGATCAAGAACACTCCGAAAGTGACGGGCTTCCTCGGCGCCGACAAGAAGCCGGTGCCGATCTCGGATGCCGAGGCCGAGCGGATCAAGGGTCAGGTGCAAGACGGCGTCGAGCGCCCGAAGGCGACGATCACTTTCGAGATCGGCGAGAACGTGCGTGTCGCCGATGGGCCGTTCGCGTCGTTCAACGGAACGGTCGAGGAGGTCGACGAGGGCCGCTCGCGCGTCAAGGTCGCGGTCTCCATCTTCGGGCGCGCGACGCCCGTCGAGCTGGAATACACCCAGGTCGAGAAGGTGGTTTAGACCGAAGGCATATCAAATAATTCGATCCCGGCGGATGCCGGGACGGCTTCTCATCTAGGCGAGAAGACATTTTGCAAGTTGTGGGAGGCGAGCCAGCGCCGCACCACGATCAGAGGAGTGCATCATGGCAAAGAAGGTCACCGGCTACATCAAGCTGCAGGTGCCGGCGGGGTCCGCGAACCCGTCGCCGCCGATCGGCCCCGCGCTTGGCCAGCGCGGTTTGAATATCATGGAATTCTGCAAGGCGTTCAACGCGCGCACGCAGCAGATGGACAAGGGGACGCCCATCCCCGTCGTCATTACCGCCTACCAGGACCGCTCCTTCACCTTCGAGATGAAGCAGCCGCCCGTCACCTACTTCCTGAAGCAGGCGTCGGGCGTGAAGTCGGGCTCGCCGACCGTCGGCAAGGGCGCCTTCGTCGGCAAGGTGACCAAGGCGCAGATCGCCGAGATCGCCCAGAAGAAAATGCCCGACTTGAACTGCGCAACTGTCGAGGCCGCGGCCGCGATGATCGAAGGCTCCGCCCGTTCCATGGGCCTCGAGGTGGTGGGGTAACGCACATGGCACATGTCGCAAAGAAGCTGGTCAAGGCCCGCGAGGGCATCGATCGCGTCAAGCTCTACCCGATCGACCAAGCCGTCGCGCTCGTTAAGGAGCGCGCCAGCGCGAAGTTCGACGAGACCGTCGAGATCGCGATGAACCTCGGCGTCGACCCCAAACACGCCGACCAGATGGTCCGCGGCGTGGTCAACCTGCCGAACGGGACCGGCCGGACCTTGAAGGTCGCGGTCTTCGCGCGCGGCGCGAAGGCCGACGAGGCCAAGGCCGCAGGCGCCGATATCGTCGGCGCGGAGGAGCTTGTCGCCACCGTGCAAGGCGGGACGATCGAGTTCGATCGCTGCATCGCCACGCCGGACATGATGCCGCTCGTCGGTCGACTGGGTAAGGTGCTCGGTCCGCGTGGATTGATGCCGAACCCCAAGGTCGGCACGGTCACGATGGACGTCACGGGCGCGGTAAAGGCTTCGAAGGGCGGGGCGGTCGAGTTTCGGGTCGAGAAGGCCGGCATCATCCAGGGCAGCGTCGGCAAGGCATCGTTCGGAGCCGACCAGCTCGTGCAGAATATCGCGGCCTTCGTCGATGCCGTCTCGAAGGCCAAACCCTCGGGCGCCAAGGGCACCTACCTGCAGCGGATCGCCATTTCCTCGACAATGGGACCCGGCGTTAAGGTCGACCCGTCAAGCGTCGCGGCCGGTTCTCCCGCCTGAAAACGCGGAAACGAGAATTTGCCACTTGGCAAGGGCTATTTCAGCCGTTAGATAGGTTTTTCGGGATGGGCACTGCGCCGTTCCGAAAACCCAATCGAGATATCTCGTTGCGTCTTGACGACACTTCATCGGCCGTAGGGCCGTGACGAGATTGGATGGCCGGAGGACCCGAGGTTTGCCTCGTGTCTCGCCCGGCCATGTCCTGTCCTAGACTGCCGGCGCGTTCGACCGGGCTTTGCCCAAGATGAGCGCTTAATATTCTTTGCTTCGCCCGGTTCCATCCGGCCGAACGCGGGGACGCCAGCATAGACGGGGAAAGCCGGATAGGGCCGTCGGTTTCGCACCCGATGGTCTTACGATTTTGGTTCGTTCCCTCTGCCGGAATGGCGTTCGCGCCAGACCGGGGACAGGTGTCGCGCCGCTTCTCCCGCTGTGGCGAGGGAGGCGGGTTCAAGCAACCAGCGGGTCGAGAGACTCGCGCCAGGAGACAGCATTGTCTCCGGGAGACGCACTGTGGACAGAGCGGAAAAAAAGGAAGCTGTCGCCGAGCTGAGCGAGGTCTTCAAGACCACGTCGGTTGTGGTGGTAGCGCACTATTCCGGCCTGACAGTGGCCCAGATGCAAAATCTGCGTAAGCGGATGCGCGAAGCTGGTGCCAAGGTTCAGGTCGCCAAGAACCGTCTGGTCAAAATTGCTCTCGAAGGGACGTCGAGCGCGTCCATCTCCGGTCTGATGACTGGCCCGACCCTGATCGCCTACTCGGACGATCCGACCGCCGCCCCCAAGGTGGCCGTCGGCTTCGCCAAGGATTTCGACAAGCTCGTGATCCTCGGCGGTGCAATGGGCGAGACCGTGCTCAATCCCGACTCGGTGAAGTCGCTGGCGACGATGCCGTCGCTGGACGAGCTTCGCGCCACGATCATCGGCCTCCTCCAGGCGCCGGCGACCAAGCTCGCGCAGCTCCAGACGGCTCCGGCCGCCAAGCTCGCCCGGGTCTTTGCCGCCTACGCCGACAAGGACAAGGCGGATGCGGTGGATGCCGAGGCCGCTTAGCAATTCGAACAGATGCTTAACGAACCAAACTCACGCGAATCCGAAGGAAGATATCCATGGCAAATCTTGAAAAGATCGTCGACGACCTCTCCAGCCTGACCGTTCTCGAAGCAGCCGAGCTCGCCAAGCTCCTTGAAGAGAAGTGGGGCGTCTCCGCCGCCGCCGCCGTCGCCGTCGCGGCTGGCCCGGCTGCCGCCGCCGCCGCCCCGGTCGAGGAGCAGACCGAGTTTACGGTGATGCTCACCGCCATCGGCGAGAAGAAGATCGAGGTCATCAAGGAGGTCCGCGCGATCACCGGTCTCGGCCTCAAGGAGGCCAAGGACCTGGTCGAAGGCGCTCCGAAGGCCGTCAAGGAAGGCGTCAACAAGGACGATGCCGCCAAGCTCAAGGCCCAGCTCGAGAAGGCTGGCGCCAAGGTGGAGCTCAAGTAGACCAGATTGCCCAGCAATCTTCATACGATGATCGACGAGCGCGACCCTGTCGTGCTCGTCGCCGCCAACCGGAAGGCCTGACGGCCTCTCCGGATTTCGCGTTTGCGGCCGATTTCACGATCGCGCTGCCGAGGGGTGCTTCGTCACCCCGGCCAACGCACCAAGGTTTCATGCGTCCCCGCGGGGACGTCCGGCGGATCCCGGGACGGGATCGCCTCCAGAGGACGCGAGGAGCACCAGATGGCCGAGATTCAAGCGCAGACGTTCAGCCCTCGCAAGCGCGTTCGCAAGGTCTTCGGGCACATCGCGGAAGTGGCGGAGATGCCGAACCTCATCGAGGTCCAGAAGGCCTCGTATGACCAGTTCCTGCTGGTCGACGAGCCGTCCGGTGGGCGCCCGGACGAGGGCCTGCAATCTGTTTTCCGTTCGGTGTTTCCGATTTCCGACTTCGCTCAGACGTCGCTGCTCGAGTTCGTGAAGTACGAGTTCGAGGCGCCGAAGTTCGACGTCGACGAGTGCCGCCAGCGCGGCATTACCTTCGCGGCGCCGCTGAAGGTCACGCTTCGCCTCATCGTGTTCGATGTCGATCCCGACACCGGCGCGAAGTCCGTCAAGGACATCAAGGAGCAGGACGTCTACATGGGCGACATGCCGTTCATGACGATGAACGGCACCTTCATCGTCAACGGCACCGAACGCGTCATCGTCTCGCAGATGCATCGCTCGCCGGGCGTCTTCTTCGATCACGACAAGGGCAAAAGCCATTCGTCGGGCAAGCTGCTGTTTGCCGCCCGCATCATCCCCTATCGCGGTTCGTGGCTCGACATCGAGTTCGACGCCAAGGACATCGTCTACGCGCGTATCGACCGGCGCCGGAAAATTCCGGCGACGTCGCTGCTCTATGCGCTCGGCATGGACGGCGAGGAGATCCTGTCGACCTTCTACAAGACGATATCGTACGACCGGGTGAAGGATGGCTGGCGCTATCCCTTCAACGGCGATCGCATGAAAGGCCTGAAGGTCACGAGCGATCTGATCGACGCGGATACGAACGAGGTCGTCGCCGAGACCGGCAAGAAGCTGACGGTTCGCTCGATCCGCCAGCTCGAGGAAAAGGGTCTCAAGTTCCTCAAGGCGGCCGACGAGGACTTGCATGGCCAATATATCGCTTCCGACCTCTTCAACCCGGCGACCGGCGAAATCTTCGCCGAGGCCGGCGAGGAGATCACCGCGAAGTCGCTGACGGCGCTGATCGAGGCCGGCTTCGAGGACCTGCCGCTGCTCGACATCGACCACATCAACATCGGCCCCTACATCCGCAACACGCTCGCGGTGGACAAGAACCACTCGCGCGAGGAGGCGCTGTTCGACATCTACCGCGTCATGCGTCCCGGCGAGCCGCCGACGCTCGATACGGCCGAGAACATGTTCAACTCGCTGTTCTTCGATCCGGAGCGCTACGATCTGTCAGCGGTCGGCCGCGTCAAGATGAACATGCGCATGGACCTCGACGCGCCGGACACCCAGCGCGCGCTGCGTCGCGAGGACATCCTCGCGGTCGTGCGCGCCCTCGTCGACCTGCGCGACGGCCGTGGCGAGATCGACGACATCGACCATCTCGGCAATCGTCGGGTGCGCTCGGTCGGCGAGCTGATGGAGAACCAGTACCGGCTGGGCCTCCTGCGCATGGAGCGCGCCATCAAGGAACGCATGAGCCAGGTCGATATCGACACGGTGATGCCGCAGGACCTGATCAACGCGAAGCCGGCGGCCGCCGCCGTGCGCGAGTTCTTCGGCTCGTCGCAGCTGTCGCAGTTCATGGATCAGACGAACCCGCTGTCCGAGATCACCCACAAGCGTCGTCTATCGGCGCTTGGGCCCGGTGGTCTTACTCGTGAAAGAGCGGGCTTCGAGGTGCGCGACGTGCACCCGACGCACTACGGCCGCATCTGCCCGATCGAGACGCCGGAGGGGCCGAACATCGGCCTCATCAACTCGCTCGCGACCTTCGCCCGCGTCAACAAGTATGGCTTCATCGAGAGCCCGTACCGTCGCGTGAAAGACGGTCAGGTGTCGATGGACGTCGTCTATCTCTCGGCGATGGAAGAGGCGAAGTACTACGTCGCGCAGGCCGACGCGCCGATGGACAAGCAGGACCATCTCACCGAGGACCTCATCGTCTGCCGGCACTCCGGCGACGTGATGATGGTGCAGCGCGACAAGGTCGACTTCATGGATGTCTCGCCGAAACAGCTTGTTTCGGTCGCCGCGGCGCTGATCCCGTTCCTGGAGAACGACGACGCCAACCGCGCGCTGATGGGTTCGAACATGCAGCGCCAGGCGGTGCCGTTGGTGAAGGCCGACGCGCCGCTCGTCGGCACCGGCATGGAGTCGGTTGTGGCACGTGATTCCGGCGCCGCGATCGCGGCCCGCCGCGCCGGCGTCGTCGATCAGATCGACGCCACCCGCATCGTCGTGCGTGCGACCGAGGACACCTCGGCCGGACGTCCTGGCGTCGACATCTATCGGCTGATGAAGTTCCAGCGCTCCAACCAGTCGACCTGCGTCAACCAGAAGCCGCTCGTACGCGTCGGCGACCTGGTGCTGAAGGGCGACATTCTCGCGGACGGTCCCTCGACCGACCTCGGTGATCTGGCGCTCGGCCGGAACGTGCTCGTCGCGTTCATGCCGTGGAACGGCTACAATTTCGAGGACTCGATCCTTCTCAACGAGCGGATCGTCAAGGACGACGTCTTCACTTCGATCCACATCGACGAGTTCGAGGTGATGGCTCGCGACACCAAGCTCGGGCCGGAGGAGATCACGCGCGACATTCCGAACGTGTCGGAGGAGGCGCTGAAGAATCTCGACGAGGCGGGAATCGTTTACATCGGCGCCGAGGTCCAGGCCGGCGACATCCTCTGCGGCAAGATCACGCCGAAGGGCGAGAGCCCGATGACGCCGGAGGAGAAGCTGCTCCGCGCGATCTTCGGCGAGAAGGCCTCCGACGTGCGCGACACGTCGTTGCGCGTGCCGCCTGGCGTCCAGGGCACGATCGTCGAGGTGCGCGTGTTCAATCGGCACGGCGTCGACAAGGACGAGCGCGCCCAGGCAATCGAGCGCGAGGAGATCGAGCGGCTCGCCAAGGATCGCGACGACGAACTGGCGATCCTCGACCGCAACGTCTACGGCCGCCTGATCGACCTCGTGTCGGGCCAGAAGGCGATCGCCGGGCCGAAAGGCTTCAAGCGCGATCAGATCCTCGACCGTGCGATCCTTGACGAGTACCCGCGCTCGCAGTGGTGGATGTTCGCCCTCGACGACGACCCGACGATGGCCGAGGTCGAGGCGATGCGAAAGCAGTACGACGAGGCGAAGAAGGGGCTGGAAAGCCGCTTCCTCGACAAGGTCGAGAAGCTGCAGCGCGGCGATGAACTGCCGCCGGGCGTGATGAAGATGGTCAAGGTCTTCGTCGCGGTGAAGCGCAAGATCCAGCCGGGCGACAAGATGGCCGGCCGCCATGGCAACAAGGGTGTCGTCTCGAAGATCGTGGCGGCCGAGGACATGCCGTTCCTCGCCGACGGTCAGGCGGTCGACATCGTGTTGAACCCGCTCGGCGTGCCGTCGCGCATGAACGTCGGGCAGATCCTGGAAACCCATCTCGGCTGGGCCTGCGCCGGCCTCGGCAAGCAGGTGTCGGAGGCAGTCAATGCCTACATGAAGGCGAACGACACGGCGCCGATCCGGGCCAAGCTCAAGGAGCTTTACGGCTCCGACGAGGGGATGAAGGATCTCGACGACGCCTCGATCGTCGAGGTCGCGCAAAACCTGCGTCGCGGCATCCCGATCGCGACGCCGGTGTTCGACGGCGCGCGCGAGAAGGACATTGTCCAGATGCTCGAGCAGGCGGGGCTCGACGGCTCCGGCCAGTCGACCCTCTACGACGGGCGCACGGGCGACACGTTCGATCGAAAGGTGACGGTCGGCTATATCTACATGCTGAAGCTGCACCATCTCGTCGACGACAAGATCCACGCGCGTTCGATCGGGCCCTACTCGCTCGTCACCCAGCAGCCGTTGGGCGGCAAGGCACAGTTTGGTGGCCAACGCTTCGGCGAGATGGAGGTCTGGGCGCTCGAGGCTTACGGCGCGGCCTACACGCTGCAGGAGATGTTGACGGTGAAGTCCGACGACGTCGCTGGTCGCACCAAGGTCTACGAATCGATCGTGCGCGGCGACGACGCGTTCGAGTCCGGCATCCCGGAGAGCTTCAACGTGCTCGTCAAGGAGATGCGCTCGCTCGGCCTCAACGTCGAGTTGAACAACGCACCGAAGCCGCTCGAGGAGCTGCCGCCGACGGCTGAAGCGGCCGAGTAGCGCGTGTCACCTGACACGCGGGGCTGAGTCCCCGCGTAAAAGTTTGTAATGCAACGTTCCTAGCGTTCGGCCGCGTGTCCTTTGGACCGGCCCGACGCGCACCGGGAGACTACAATGAACCAAGAGGTCATGAATCTCTTCAATCCGGTCGTCCAGCCGCAGGCGTTCGACCAGATCCAGATCTCGATCGCGTCGCCCGAGAAAATCTTCTCGTGGTCGTTCGGCGAGATCAAGAAGCCCGAGACGATCAACTATCGTACGTTCAAGCCGGAGCGTGACGGCCTGTTCTGCGCGCGCATCTTCGGGCCGATCAAGGACTACGAGTGCCTGTGCGGCAAGTACAAGCGCATGAAGTACAAGGGCGTCATCTGCGAGAAGTGCGGCGTCGAGGTCACCCTCTCGCGCGTGCGGCGCGAGCGCATGGGCCACATCGAGCTCGCCGCCCCCGTCGCGCACATCTGGTTCCTGAAGTCGCTGCCGTCGCGCATCGGCCTGCTGCTCGACATGACGCTGAAGGACCTCGAGCGCATCCTCTACTTCGAGTCCTACATCGTCCTTGATCCAGGCCTGACGCCGATGAAGGATCGTCAGCTTCTGAACGAGGAGGACTACCTCCGCGCGCAGGACGAATACGGCCAGGATTCCTTCACCGCCCTGATCGGCGCCGAGGCGATCCGCGAGATCTTGAAGAACATGGATCTGGCGGGAATCGCCGAGCAGCTCAAGGTCGAGATCTCGGAAGCGACGACCGAGCTGAAGCCGAAGAAGCTCGCCAAGCGCCTTAAGATCATCGAGGCCTTCATGCATTCCGGCAACAAGCCGGAGTGGATGATCCTCACGATGGTGCCGGTGATTCCGCCGGATCTGCGCCCGCTCGTCCCGCTCGACGGCGGCCGCTTCGCCACCTCTGATCTGAACGACCTCTATCGTCGCGTCATCAACCGCAACAACCGCCTGAAGCGGCTGATCGACCTGCGCGCGCCGGACATCATCATCCGCAACGAGAAGCGCATGCTGCAGGAGGCCGTCGACGCGCTGTTCGACAACGGCCGCCGCGGGCGCGTGATCACGGGCGCCAACAAGCGGCCGCTCAAGTCGCTCGCCGACATGCTGAAGGGCAAGCAGGGCCGCTTCCGGCAGAACCTGCTCGGCAAGCGCGTCGACTATTCGGGTCGCTCCGTCATCGTCGTCGGTCCGGAGCTGAAGCTGCATCAGTGCGGCCTGCCGAAGAAGATGGCGCTCGAACTGTTCAAGCCGTTCATCTACTCGCGGCTCGACGCCAAAGGTCTATCGGCCACCGTCAAGCAGGCAAAGAAGCTCGTCGAGAAGGAAAAGCCCGAGGTTTGGGACATCCTAGACGAGGTGATCCGCGAGCATCCGGTGATGCTCAACCGCGCGCCGACGCTGCATCGGTTGGGCATCCAAGCGTTCGAGCCCAAACTGATCGAAGGCAAGGCGATCCAGCTGCACCCGCTCGTCTGCGCGGCCTTCAACGCCGACTTCGACGGCGACCAGATGGCCGTGCACGTTCCGCTGTCGCTCGAGGCGCAGCTGGAAGCGCGCGTCCTCATGATGTCGACGAACAACATCCTGCACCCGGCCAACGGGCAGCCGATCATCGTGCCGTCGCAGGATATCGTGCTCGGGCTCTACTACGTCTCGCTGATGCGCGACGGCGAGCCGGGGCAGTACAAGGCCGCCACCAAGACCGCGCCCGCTTCAGGCGGCGTGTTTTCGGATCTGGGTGAGATCGAGGCCGCGCTGCAGGCGAAGGCTGTCACGTTGCACACCAAGATCAAGGGCCGTGCCTGGACCTACGATCCTGACGGGAACCGCGTCGCGAAAATCTTCGACACCACGCCCGGCCGCATGATCCTCGGCCAGTTGCTGCCCAAGCACCGCAAGATCCCTTTCGACGTCGCAAACAAGCTGATGACGAAGAAAGAGATCTCCGGGATGATCGACATCGTCTACCGTCAGTGCGGGCAGAAGGAGACGGTCATCTTCTGCGATCGCATCATGGCGCTCGGCTTCCGCGAGGCGTTCAAGGCGGGCATCTCGTTCGGCAAGGACGACATGCTCGTGCCGGAGACCAAGCCGAAAATCATCGAGACGACGACGGCGCTCGCGAAGGAATACGAGCAACAGTACAACGACGGCCTGATCACCCAGGGCGAGAAGTACAACAAGGTCGTCGACGCGTGGGCGAAGTGCTCCGACAAGCTCGCCGAGGAGATGATGATCCGCATCTCGTCGGTGCATAAGGACGAGCATGGTCGCGATAAGCCGATCAACTCGATCTACATGATGAGCCATTCGGGAGCGCGCGGTTCGCCGACGCAGATGAAGCAGCTCGCCGCCATGCGCGGTCTGATGGCCAAGCCGTCCGGCGAGATCATCGAGACGCCGATCATCTCGAACTTCAAGGAAGGCCTGACCGTCCTCGAGTACTTCAACTCGACGCATGGCGCCCGAAAAGGTCTGGCCGACACCGCCTTGAAGACCGCGAACTCGGGCTATCTGACGCGCCGTCTCGTCGACGTCGCGCAGGACTCGATCATCACGATGACCGACTGCGGCTCGCAGGGCGGCATCAAGATGCGCGCGATCATCGATGCCGGCACGATCGTGGCGCCGCTCTCGATCCGCATTCTCGGTCGTACGACGACCGAGGATCTGCTCGAGTCGAACGGCACGGTCATCGTCGCCGCCGGCACGATGATCGAAGAGTGGCACATGGACCGGATCAACGCCGCCGGCATCCAGGAGGTGAAGATCCGCTCGGTCTTGACCTGCGAGGCCAAGAACGGCGTGTGCGGCAAGTGCTACGGGCGCGATCTCGCCCGCGGCACGCCGGTCAACATGGGCGAGGCGGTCGGCGTCATCGCGGCGCAATCGATCGGCGAACCGGGCACGCAGCTTACGATGCGTACCTTCCATATCGGCGGCGCGGCGCAGATCGCCGATTCGTCGTTCATCGAGTCGAACTTCGACGGCACGGTGCGCATCCGCAACCCACACATCGCCCGCAACGGCGAAGGTGACCTGATGGTCATGGCGCGCAACGTGGCGATCGTGATCGAAGGTCCGGACGGCGCCGAGCGCGCGGTCCATCGCGTGCAGTATGGCGCCCGCCTCAAGGTCGAGGAGGGCGACACGGTCAAGCGCGGCCAGCGCATGGCCGAGTGGGATCCCTACACGCGACCGATCATGACCGAGATCGACGGCGCGATCGGCTACGAGGACATGGTCGAGGGCGCCTCGATGACGGAGACCGTGGACGAGGCGACGGGTATCGCCAAGCGCATGGTCATCGATTGGCGCATGAACCAGCGCTCGTCGACGCTGAAGCCGGCGATGATCGTCAAGGGCGAAGACGGCAAGATCGGCAAGCTGCAGCGCGGCGGCGAAGCGCGCTACATCCTGCCGGTCGACTCGATCATCTCGGTCGAGCCGGGCGGCAAGGTGAAGGCCGGCGACATCATCGCGCGTATCTCGATGGACTCGGCCAAGACCCGCGACATCACCGGCGGTCTGCCGCGCGTCGCCGAGCTCTTCGAGGCGCGTCGTCCAAAGGACCACGCGATCATCGCGGAAGCCTCGGGCGTCGTGCAGTTCGGCAAGGATTACAAGAACAAGACGCGTCTCGCGATCATCCCGCACGAGGGCGACGCCGAGCCGGTCGAGTACATGATCCCGAAGGGCAAGCACATCCATCTCCAGGACGGCGACGTCGTGGAGAAGGGCGACTACATCGTCGACGGCAATCCCGCCCCGCACGACATCCTGGCGATCAAGGGCGTGGAGGAGCTTGCCGCCTATCTCGTCAACGAGATCCAGGAGGTCTACCGGCTGCAGGGCGTGGCGATCAACGACAAGCACATCGAGGTGATCGTTCGCCAGATGCTGCAGAAGGTCGACATCGTCGAGCCAGGCGACACCGAGTTCCTTTCGGGCGAGCAGGTCGATCTGCAGGAGCTGGACGAGGCCAACACGCGGGCGGTCGAGAACGGCGGCAAGCCGGCCTCGGGCACGCCTGTCCTGCTCGGCATCACCAAGGCCTCGCTGCAGACGCGCTCGTTCATCTCGGCCGCGTCGTTCCAGGAGACCACCCGCGTCCTCACCGAGGCGGCGGTCAACGGCAAGGCGGACACGCTCGAGGGTTTGAAGGAGAACGTGATCGTCGGCCGTCTCATCCCGGCCGGCACCGGCGCGGCGATGGCGAAGCTGCGCAAGATCGCCGCGACCCGCGACGAGATGATCATCGCCGCCAACGCCGACCAGCAGCCGCATGTGGAGTTCCCGCAGCTGCCCGCGGCGGAGTAGGGCAGGGCGGTACCAGACTTCTCGAGACGAAAGGCCCGCAGCGATGCGGGCCTTTTTCCTTGCGCGTACGGTGGCGAACGCCAACCGCCCGGAGGTCGTGCATGTCCCGCTCGCGCCCCGCACCCCTCTGTGCTCCCTACCTCCGGCGCACCTGGCTCGACCCGGAGCGGCTGCCGCCCGACGCGCGACAGCGCTACCCGTTCGGCCTGCCGCTCTTCTCCGACACGTTCGGCGCTGCCGCCGCTGCGCCAGCTCGCGTTCCTGCGTTTCCTCGCGCGCATGGATCGATCGGGCCAGGCGCAGGTCGTCCTGGCGACGCACGCGCCGATCCTGATGGCCTATCCGGGCGCCAACTTGCTCGCGATGAGCGATCGTGGCTTCGAGCCGGTCGGCGTCGAGGAACACGGGCCATTACAAGCTGATGCTGAGCTTCGTTCGCGATCCGCGGGCCTTCGTCGCCCGCGTTCTCGACCACGACGCCGGCAAGGATCCTGATCTGTCCTGACATTGCAACCAGCCGCGCCAAGTCGGGATCGGCGCTGTGGTGCGCAAACCACAAGCGCCCTCGCTCGTGCTCGGCCGTGTCCGAAACGCCCCGTTTCACCCTGCGGTAGCTCCAGTTTTACCGAAGCGTCATCTTCGGCCTTTACGCGGAAAGGCCGCCTGATGCCGTCGCGCTGAAGATTTGTCGTCGTCCGGCCTAAGTCTTTGTTTGGGTAGGGGTTCCGAGATGGCCGCGTTTACCGCAGGAAATATTGTCGTCTACCGTGTGGGCAGCGGTGCGGGGGTTTTGAGTAGCGCGGCCGCGCAGGTCTTTCTTGACGAATATTCGGCAAGCGGCACGCTCGTGCAGTCGATTGCCGTCCCGACAGCGGACAGCGGCAGCGCCACGCATGCGTTGACAGCGAGCGGCAGCGCGACATCGGAAGGTTTGATCACCGACTCGGCCAATGGCAGCACGCTCCTCCTCGCGGGCTACGATGCCGCGCCAGGCGCCGCCACGGTGGCATCGAGCACGGCCACCAATGATCCTCGCATCGTCGGGCGCGTCGGCAGCGATGGGACGGTCGACACCGGCACCGTGCTCACCGGCTTCGACAGCGGGAACAACATTCGCGGCGTCGCCAGCGTCGACGGTAGAGCCATCTATGCGGCGGGCGCGGGCGGCGTCGCCTACACGACGGCCGACTCGACCACCGCGCCGAGCGCACTCTCCGCCACCAACACGCGGCAGATCGAGGACGTGGGCGGCCAGCTCTATTACAGCACCGGGTCGGGCACGGCCGGTATCTACACGCTCGGCGCCGCCAATCCGACACCCACCTCGGGGACGCAGACCGCGACGCTGCTGGCGGGCACCGGGGCGGGCACGGGATCGAACGGGACGAGCCCCTACGCCTTCGTCTTCGCCGACCTGTCGCCGGACGTCGCCGGCAACGACACGCTCTATGTCGCGGACTCGGGCAAGGGCATCGAGAAGTTCTCCTTGGTCAACGGCACGTGGGCGTCGAATGGCCAGATCGCGTTCTCGGGCGTCACCGGGCTCACGGCCTCGGTTTCCAATGGCGCGGTCACGCTGTTCGCGACAAGCCCGTCGAGCATCGACACGCTGACCGACACAGGCGGCTACAACGTCGCGCTGCCTGCCGCCACCGCGCTGAAGACGATCGCGACGGCGGGGACCAACGAGGCGTTCCGCGGCGTCGCCTTCGCGCCAACGGATGCGGCCACCACCACGCCGCCGCCCGGCACGACGGTGTCGATCGGCGATGCGACCTACGTGCAGGGGTCGGGCGGCACGATGAATCTGAACTTCACGGTGACCCGCTCCGATACGACCGGCGCGTTCACTGTCGATTACGCGACCGCCGACGGCACGGCCAAGGCCGGGACGGACTACATGTCGGAGATGGGAACGCTTAGTTTTGCCGCCAATGGTCCGGCGAGCGAGACGATCACCGTCCCGATCGACAATGATCAGAACGCCACGTCGAGCGAAACCTTCAACGTCGACTTGTCGAACATCGTCAACACGACAGGCAGCGCGTCCCTTTCCAAGGCCGCCGCTACCGGCACGATCGTCACGCCGACAAAGATCTACACGATCCAGGGCTCGGGTTTCGCATCGCCGGACGCCGGGCAGGCGGTGACGACGAGCGGTGTCGTCACCGCGCTCGCGAGCAACGGCTATTATCTGCAAGACCCGACGGGCGACGGCAACACGGCCACGTCCGACGGCATCTTCGTGTTCACGAGCTCGAAGCCGACCGTCGCCGTCGGCGATTCCCTCGACGTCTCCGGCACCGTGCAGGAGTACACCCCGACCAGCGCGGACCCGGGCGCGTTCAGCACGACCGAGCTGTCGAGCATCACCGCGACGACGACGATCTCAAGCAACAACGCGCTGCCGGCGGCGGTCGTCATCGGTCAGGGCAACTTGCCGCCGACCATGGATCTGAAGGCCGGCAACGCGTTCTACGAGAGCCTCGAGGGGATGCGCGTCACCGTCGAGAACCCGGTCGCTGTCGGCCCGACCAACAACTTCGGCGAGATCGTCACCGTCGCCGATAACGGCACGGGCGCGACTGGCCTGAACGCGCAAGGCAACCTTCTGATCACCGAGGGCCAGCCCAACTTCGGCAACACCGATTCGGCGGGCGGCGACTTCAATCCAGAGCGCATCAAGATCGATTCCGAACTCGTCGCGGGTGCCGTGCCGAGCGCCAACGTCGGCACCCAGTTCGCGAGCACGACGGGCATCCTGAACTACGATTTCGGTACCTTCGGCGTGTCGGCGACCTCGGCTTTGACCGTGACCCAGCAGAGCACGCTCACGCCGACAGTCGGCACGCTGACGGGAGACGCCACGCACCTGACGCTCGGCTCTTACAATATCGAGAACTTCTCGGTGGCGGCCCAGGGCCAGTCGAAGGTGGACGCTGTGGCGAGCCAGATCGTCACCAATCTGAAGTCGCCCGATATCATCGCCCTGCAGGAGGTGCAGGACAACAGCGGCCCGGCCGACGACGGCACGATATCGGGCTCCACCAACCTGCAGGCTCTGGTGGCCGCGATCAACAAGGCCGGCGGCCCGCAATATGCGCCGGTCGACAATCCGTTTATCGCCAATGACACCAACGGCGGCCAACCCGGCGGCAATATCCGCACGGCGTTTCTCTACCGCACGGACCGCGTCACGCTGGTGCCCGGCTCGCTCGCGACGGTCGCGAAAGACGGCAGCGCGATCACCGACCAAGGGAGCGCCGCGGCGGACGCGCAGGCGAATTCCGACCAGCAGACCGACATGCAGAACCCCTTCTTCGACTCGCGCCCTCCGCTCTCGGCGCAATTCATGTTCAACGGGCAGAAAGTGACGATCGTCGACGGGCACTTCACGTCGAAGGGTGGCAGCGGCGATCTGATGGGCTCGAC
The DNA here is from genome assembly GCA_965214415.1 of uncultured Lichenihabitans sp. Lineage (GTDB taxonomy): Bacteria > Pseudomonadota > Alphaproteobacteria > Rhizobiales > Beijerinckiaceae > RH-AL1. The sequence continues at coordinate 1,541,107 of CBDCBQ010000003.1, read as the reverse complement.
CCAGCCGGCCTTCGATGGCGGCGAGGTCCAGCGCGCGGCGCAGGCGCAGGCCGTGAAAACCTATGTCGGCAATATCCTGTCGAGCAATCCCAACGCGAACGTCATCGTCACCGGCGATCTCAACGAATTCAACGACGAGGAGCCGCTCAAGGTCCTGCAGGGCACGGCGTCGGCGACGAATTATCAGGTCCCCAGCTCTGGCCAGATCAACGCGACGGCGACCTATACGCCGGGTGGCACGCAGATCCTCACGGATCTCGAAAGCACGCTGCCGGCGGATCAGCAGTACGATTACGTGTTCGAAGGCAATTCGGAGAGCCTTGTCCACACGCTGGCATCAAGCTCACTCGCGAACGGCGCCCAACTTCAGCCGCTTCACATCAACGCCGAGTTCTCGGATCTCAACGATGCGCAGATCAGCGACCACGATGCGTTGCTGTCGAGCTATTCCATCCCAGCGGTCGTCGCGTGTTTCGCGCAAGGCACGCGGATCGCGACACCACGGGGCGAGGTGGCGGTCGAGGATTTGGCTGTCGGCGACACGGTCCTGACCTCCGAGGGCGCGAGCCGGCCGATCATCTGGATCGGACACCGGACGATCGCGGGCCGCAATCATCCGCGGCCGTTCGAGGCAAATCCGGTCCGCATCGCGGCGGGCGCGTTCGGGGCGGGCAAGCCAGCGCGCGATCTGTATTTGTCGCCCGGACATGCCGTCTGCGTCGATGTCGGCGGCCAGGTCCTGATCCCGGCGAGCGCGCTGATCAACGGGATCAGCATCGTCCAGGTCGAGGTCGCCAAGGTCACCTACTGCCACATCGAGCTCGAAAGCCACGACATCCTCGTGGCCGAGGGCCTGCCGGCGGAAAGCTATCTCGAGATGAGCAATCGCCGCTTCTTCCTCGAGGCCGGCGCGGTGGCCCTGCATGCCTCGCCCGACGCCTGCGCGAGCCTTCACCCCGACTTCTGCCGACCGTTCCATGTTGGCGGTCCGCTCGTGGAGGGCGTGCGGGCTCGCCTTGATGCGCTCGCCAAACGCAGAACCCGGGCGGTCATCGCGGAGCGGCTGAAGTCACCCAACGCGCGAGCCGGTGCGGGTCTTGCCACGCTCAATTGAACCCGCGCCGGCGTATCTCTGTTCGAGACGATCGCTCGGTTCTCCGCCGATCGCGCGGTCCGAACTGGGAATGGGGTAGCAGTCATGCGTAACATTTCGAGACAGGTTGTGGCGGGGCTTGCCGCCGGGGCGTTCGTGGTCGCGCTAGGCGGGATCGCGGAAGCCGGCGGCATGCATGGCGGCGGTGGCGGCTACCACGGCGGCGGCATGGGCGTGGGCGGTGGTGGTTACCATGGTGGCATGGGCGGCGGCGGCTACGGCCACGGTGGAATGGGAATGGGTGGCGGCTACGGCATGGGAGGCAACCGCGGCGGCGGCTTCGCGGGCCGTGGCGGCCTCGGGTACCGGGGCGCCGGCTTCGGCCGCATCTCGCGGCCCTACGGCATCGGCGGTCTTGCCGCCGGCATCGGTTACGGCGTCGGTGGCGGCTTTGGCGAGGGGTTTGGAAGCGGCTACGCGCCCGGCGACGGCATGGGCTCGGGCAACGGTTACGGCGGCGGCGAGGGCTACGAAGCCCCCGTGGTCCAGCAATATTCGGCACCGCCCGCCGCGCAGACCTATGTCGTGCCTCGGACGGTCTACCGCTCGGTGACGCGCAGCTACACCGTGCCGGTCCAGGGCTACCGAACCGAGGAGCGGACCCATTACGTGCCGGTGACGAGCTATCGTCCGGTGACGACGGCAGTCGAGGTGCCTGTCACGAGCTACCGCACCTACCAGCGCACCTATGCCGTCCCGACGACCGTCTATCAGCAGGTTCAAAGATCCTGCTGCTGCAACTATACCCAGTAGCTCGGACGCCGTCCGAGATCCAAGCGCGCGATCACCGCATCTCGTCAGCCGGCGCGGTGCGGTTTCGCGTTGCGTCGGCGCTTATTTGCTCTATAACGCCGGCTCCGTTTCGGCCGGGGGCTGAACGGACGACCCGGTTCAATCGGGTAGGTGTCTCGATAGAGAATGCCGTCGTCCCGTGTCCTCGCCTTCGTGGTTTGTCGTCGGGCCTTTCTCCGGGGCTCGAAGGGCTTTGCGCCGGAACACAGACTGAGAGAAAGGCACGCAGACGATGGCGCTCTATGAGCACGTCTATATGGCGCGTCAGGACGTGACCGCGCAGCAGGTCGAGTCCATGACGGACAGCTTCAAAACGATCGTGGAAGGCCTCGGTGGCTCGTTCGCCAAGGTCGAGTATTGGGGGGTGAAGTCGCTTGCGTTTCGGATCAAGAAGAATCGCAAGTCGCATTTCACGCTCCTCAACATCGACGCGCCGCCGGCCGCGATCACCGAAATGGAGCGACAGATGGGCCTGAACGAGGACATCCTGCGCTTCATCACCATCCGCGTCGACGCGCATGAGGATGGCCCGTCGGCGATGATGCGCAAGCGGGACGACGACGATCGCGGCGACCGTCGCGGCCCGCGTGGCGATCGCCCGCCGCGTCGCCCGCGCGAGGATTCTCCCGGCCAGGGTGACGAGGGAGTGAGCTGATGGCCGCCGCGGCAGCCGGGGCGCGTCGCCCGTTCTTTCGCCGACGCAAGACATGTCCGTTCTCGGGCCCGAACGCGCCCAAGATCGACTACAAGGATACGCGACTTCTTTCGCGCTACATCTCGGAGCGCGGCAAGATCGTTCCGTCGCGCATCACCGCCGTTTCGGCAAAGAAGCAGCGTGAGCTCGCCCAGGCGATCAAGCGCGCCCGGTTTCTGGGGCTTTTGCCCTACGTGATCCGCTAAGCGAGGGCGTCGGGCCGTCCGACGCTGCGTCGAAGTTGGGGCTGGCGCGTTTCGGCGCGGCGGTCCCTAACCGCCCGGCCGCCGGCCGCGAGCGGGACAGCGAGAGCCATGCGCAATACTAAAGCACGCATCACCGGCGTCGGAGCGGCGGCCGCCCTTGGGGCCGGTCTCGCGGCGGCGCTGTTTGCCCTGATGCCGGCGCTGAAAAGCCCGGACGGGCTCCTGTCGGCGCTCGGGGACATGTCGTCGGCGGGCGCCATGGCATGGGGCATGGCCTTCATCGCGCCGTTGCCGATCATGGTCGCGGCGTTCGGCTTCGGCTCGATCGCCGGCCTGATCGCGGCCCTCGTCGGCGCGATCGCGGTCGGAATCGTCGATCTCCGGCCGGACGCGCTCGCCGCGCTGCATCTCGACAAGATCGCCACGGGCGGCCTCGAGACCGTCGTCTTCGCGGTTGGCTTTGGGCTGCCGTCGTGGGTGCTTGCCCGGCTTGCCGTGATGCCGGCTTTAGCGCGCCGTCAGGATGGCAAGCCTGTTCCGCGGCCCGAGGAGCAGCGGCTCGGCCTTGTCATCGCCGTCGCCGCCGGCTTCGCGGCGATCGGTGCCGCGCTCGACATCGCGATCGCCGTCAACGGACACGGCACGCTGCACGGCTTCCTCGAGTCGAGCGCCGCCGCGATCGAGCCTATGCTGACCCAGCGCGGCCCGCTCCCGCAGGGCGCCGACCCGCACAAGGTCGCTCTCGCGTTCGTCTGGACGGCGATGGCCATCATGGCGGCCGCCGAACTGATGCTGCTCGTCGTCAACCTCTGGGTCGCGGCGCGAATTGCCCAGATGTCGGGCTTGCTCTCGGCACCCTGGCCGGACATCCCGAGCGGGCTCCGCGTCCCGCGCCCGCTCGCCATCGTGCTGGCCGTGGCGCTGGGTCTGTCGTTCGCCGGCGGCCAGCTTGGCGCGCTCGGGGTCATCGTCAGCGGCGCGCTCGGCATGGCATTCGCCCTTCAGGGCCTCGCCGTCATTCACGCCCTGACGCGCGGCAAGAAGGGCATGCGGTTGCCGCTGCTCATCATCGTCTATCTCACGTTGTTCATGCTGATGCCTTGGAGCATCGCCGCCTATGGACTGCTCGGCCTCGTCGATGCCGGCTTCGCCCTCCGCGATCGGCAGCGGCCGATCGTCAAGAAGATCACCTAGACCCCGGAGACCAAGGATATGGAAGTCATACTGCTTGAACGTGTCGCCAAGCTTGGGCAGATGGGCGAGACCGTCCGCGTCAAGGACGGCTACGCCCGCAATTTTCTGCTACCCAGCAACAAGGCGCTGCGCGCGACGGAAAACAACAAGAAGCGGTTCGAGGGCCAGAAGGCGCAGCTCGAGGCTCGCAACCTCGAGGCTCGCAGCGAGGCCGAACGTGTTGCCGAGCGGATGGAGGGCCAGAGCGTCACGATCATCCGCCAGGCGGGCGAGACCGGCTATCTCTATGGTTCGGTGTCGTCTCGTGACGTCGCCGAGGCGTTGACCGCCGCCGGGTTCAGCGCGCATCGCAACCAGGTCGCGATGACGACGCCGATCAAGGCCCTCGGCCTGCACACGCTGCCGATCCAGCTGCACCCCGAAGTCGAGGTGCCGGTGACGGTGAACGTCGCCCGCTCGCCCGAGGAGGCCGAGCGGCAGGCGCGCGGCGAGGCGATCAACGTCGTCGAGGAGACCTCGATGGACGATCTCGGCCTCGAGGTCGGCCGCGCGTTGGCCGACAGCGAAGGCAGTCTCGGCGACCGCTAGGCGCCGATATCAGCAAGCGCCGATACCTAGCCGAGCGCGGAGCCGGGGCGCGCGTCCGCGACGCCGCGGGCGGCCGCGCCGCGAGCCGGCCGGCTCGCCAGCGAGGCGCCGGCGTCGGCCGGTAGCCGCAAGAAGAGCAGCACGGACAGCGCCGAGATCGCGGCCACGACGACAAACGCCGCGTGGAAGTCCGCCAGTGCGAGCGGGCCGCCGCGGTGCGCCTGCATCGCCTGGACGACGCCGGCGCCCACCGCCACCCCGACCGACAGCGACAGTTGCTGCGCGACGGAGGCGAACGAGACGGCGTGGCTCATGCGCTCCTGGCTCACGTCGGCGTAGGCCATCGCGTTGATGCCGGTAAATTGCAACGAGCGGAAATAACCGCCGACGAGTAGCAGCCCGAGGATCAGCACGATCGGCGTCGACGGCGAGTACAGCGCGTTGAGGCCGATGAAGGCCGCGCCGACGAGCGCATTGACCACCAGCACCCGTTTGAAGCCGAACCTGTCGAGGATCGGCGAGGCGGTCGCCTTCATCGCCATCGCCCCCGCCGCCGCGACGAAGGTCGTCAGGCCGGACTGCAGCGGGCTCATGCCGAAGCCGATCTGCAGCATGAGCGGCAGGAGCAGCGGCACCGCGCCGACGCCGATCCGAAACAGCGAGCCGCCGGTGACGCTGACGCGGAACGTCGGCACCCGGAGCAGCGTGAGGTCGAGGATCGGCGATGCGGCGTGCCGCGCGTGGACGACGTAGAGCGCGATCAGCATGGCGCCTCCGGCGACCAGCAGCGCGACCACCAGCGGCGACACGAAGCCCCGCCCGATGATGGTGAGCCCGAACACGAGGCTGGCGAGCCCGGCGCCCGACAGCAGAAACCCCCGCCAATCGAGTGGCTCGACGTCCGGCACCTTTACGTTCTCGATGAACAGCGTCACCAGCGTCACGCCGAGAATGCCAAGCGGCACGTTGATCCAGAAGATGTAGCGCCATTGGAAATAGGTGGTGATAAAACCGCCGACCGGCGGCCCCAGCATCGGCCCGAGCAGGGCGGGAATCGTCAGATAGGCCATCGCCCGGACGAGATTATGCCGCTCGACGGTGCGCAGCAGCAGAAGCCGGCCGACCGGCACCATCATCGCGCCGCCGGCGCCTTGCACGATGCGCGCGAGTACGAAGCCGAGCAACGAGTTCGAGAGCCCGCAGAGGATCGAACCGAAGGTGAAGACCACGATCGCCGCGCGGAAGACGATTCGGGATCCAAACTTGTCCGCCATCCACCCGGACGCCGGGATGAGCACGGCGAGGGCGATGAGATACGACGTCAGCGCCAGCTTGAGCGAGATCGGATCCTCGTGCAGGTCGCGCGCGATCGCCGGCAGCGAGGTCGAGATGACCGTGCCGTCGAGGTTCTCCATCAGCAGGGCGCAGGCGACGATCATCGCCGTCAATGCGTAGCGCGGCAAACGACCTCACGATGGCTGTCGAGGCCAATCGGCGCGAACTCGCGCCGAAATCGAGTCTCGATCATGTGAACGGTGGTCTCAGCCGTCACCGTCGGGGCATGGGCGGCCCCGACGAACGTCGTCGGCCTAGTTGCGGCTCGGCAGCCCACCGACCGGGCCGCCGGTCGCCGTGCCGCGCCCGCGATATCCGGTTCCATAGGACCGTCGAGGCCCGAAGCGGTAGCGGCGATAACCGTAGGCACCGTACGGGCGAGGGCCGTAGCCGTATTGAACGAGTGTGGCCTGCACCGGGGCGGCGGCAAGGGGCACGATTGTGCCCATTGGGGCGGCATAGGCGACGGATGTCGCGCCTGTCGCGATGAACGTCGCGAGCAGCGCCGGTCGAATGAGCACCATCTGATACCTCCTTGACACCGGATGAGACCGCGGCGCGGCTCCAGATGTCATCGAAACGGCAACGTCACGGCGCCAGGTAAGCTCCATGGCCCGCGCGCAAGGCAGGTGCCGCGCCGCGCAATGGGTCCTCGTCGGGCGTTCGGTGCTTGAACTCGGTGGCTGTTGTGCGTATGAGGCGCTCGTGCGTTACGCTCGCGTTACGCCGACCGGTGCCCGCCGGGTCGAACCCGAGGTCGGTGACCTTGGGGGATAGTTCAACGGTAGAACTGCGGACTCTGACTCCGTCAATCTTGGTTCGAATCCAGGTCCCCCAGCCAAGCTGCTTGCCCCATCAATCCGCGAGCATTGTATCGATCTCGTCGACGCGCTCGGCCAGGGCGCGGATGCTCTCGATCATCTGCCCGAGGCGGTGGTGGGGCATGTGACTGTGCTTGATGTACATGTGGCGCGTCATGACGCCGTGGTTGCCGCCCTCGTCGAAGCGCGCGATGCAGGCTAGGTGCGCCGCGGCGATCGCCTCCGGCGAATCGTCGTCGATCACGATGACGGGCAACATCTCCTGCATGTGGCGCGGGATGATCGCGTCGAGATCGGCCGGCCGCCCAAGAACGAGCGGGATGCCGCCGCCAAGTAGCATGTCGAAGATGCGGATCGCGGTATTGCCACCAAACGAGATGCAGAGCGACACCTTGTAGCGCATCCATTCCAGCAGGCGGTCGACGGGGGTCATGCCATAGAACGGATGCTGGTCGCTCGGCGTGCCATGCGGGGTCACGAAGAGATTGTTGTCGGGGATGTGCGACTTGATCCGCTCGATCAGGACGTCGCGGTCCGGAAACTCGCTGTAGGAATTGTAGCCGCCGTAAAGGAGGTTGGACCTCGGCGCGAGCATCGAGCGCGTCGCCGCCTCCTCGACCTCGTTCATCTGCCAGAAGATCGGGCAGAGCGGCACGAAGCCGCCGTCAAGCGAAAAGCTGTTGCGGATGTAGTCCGAACGGTAGCCGTGCGCGTAGAAATAAACGTCCGACAGCAGGGCGGCTTTCGTGGTGTCGGCGTAGAGATGGTGATTATCCCAGAACCAGGTCGCATGCAGGCCCGCGCGCTGCGTCCCGCGGACATAACGCAGCCTGGCTCGATCTGGAGCGTAGCCCTGGTTAAAGAAGATGTCCGCCGCGAACCCCGGGTCCTGCCGGAAATGATTGTCATCGGCGTACAAGGCCCGAACGCCCGGGATCCCCCCGTCCACGCGAAAGAACGGCTGCGTGATAACGAGATCGTTCTTGCAGCGTATATCCATGAGCGCGCTCTTCAGCGCGTGCCGTTGCATCTGTAGCCAATCCGGCACCGCCAAACCTCCCTCGTCGCCGCAACCAGCCGTCGATATCGGTGCGGGATATGGCGGGCGAACGACACTGTTAGTGCATCGTGCAACCACTTGGAAGATCGAAGAATGCCCCATCCCCGCGCCAAACGACGCGGAAGGTTCGATGTTACTCTCGGCGACTCAACTATTTTTTAGATAAAGGAAATCGAACTCCGACAGTTGCGTCTCCAGCCGATATTTTCCCCCTAAAATCTCGGAGAGTTCAGGCTGGTTGCAACTTTCGACACAAAGTGCGCGGATGTCGAACCTTTCAAGATTTAATCCAGAGAGGACCGGTATCTCAAAACGCTCTACATCTAATGACAAGAGATCGACCTTATCGATACCTGCCTGCTCCAATATAGAATTGATCGTCATTGCGGGCGCGTGAATGGTGACAGGCATTTGTCCGTCTTCCAGAAATGGGATGCCGGAGTTGACGTGATGGTCAATAAGATGAGCCGTGCTCTCGTGTTGCGTGACGGTCATCAGATCGCAGAAAGTGAGCGCGACAAAGGGATCCTCCCAGATTTCCGGGGTCAGCGCGCCCCAGAAACATCGAGCGGTGGGGCGGTTCCGCCTGCACGACGTAAAGCGCTGCGGGATCGGCTCGACCAAGATGCCACTCCAGCCTCGGTATCGTTCGAAATAGAGGGTGTTGCTCTGGCGTATGCCGTCGTTGGCACCCGCTTCGAAAAAGATGCCGTTGTCGAAATCCAGATATCGCTCGAGCTGCTCGTCGAGCCGATTGAGCGAAAAATATTGCCGGTCGCAGTCTGCCATAGCGCGTCCCAATTGCCTGCGATGGCTTCTAGCTCGGTGCCGGGAACGCGTCGACGCCAATCACGCGGGCAGCCTCCAAGCGCGCCCGAACGCTTGGTAAACACATCGAGGTGTGCAAGTCTCGCGGCACTTTCGTATCGCAATGCACGGGCCAGGGGCGGATGGAGCGAGCAGCAGGCATGAAGCGTTTCTCCAAGGTCATCAGCCTCGGTCCATCATGTGAGACCGCCTATCAGCTCCGCCAGATTGTCGAGCAGGAGGAAGCCTACGTCTTCGACTGGGTGATCGCGCAAGCCGGCAGCGTCGCCCGCGCGATCGCGACGGACTTTTCCGAGATCGTGCGAGCCCGCAATCTGAGCTTGTCGGGGAACCCGAGCCATCCCTTCGTGGTCGATGCCCTGACACACATTGAATTCCATCACGACTTCAGAAACGATGACACGTTCCTCGAAACGCTGCCAGATGTGCAGCAAAAATACGATTATCTGATCGCGCGAACCCGAAAGCTGCTGCGGTCGGATGCCGCCATCCTCTTCATCCACCAGAACGGCACGCGCGATGACGCGCGGCACCTCGAAGCAGTGATCGCGGATCGGTATCCGGCTCTGGATTTTGAGCTTTTGGAGCTCGTTTGCGGTGGCGACCCACGAATTGAGCGGGAGGGCCGTCTGGTGTTCGCCAGTATCCCCGGCTATGGATCGAACTGGCAGGAACGGACACCGCAATGGTCGCTCGTGTTCGACGATCTGCTGGGTGACAGTTATGGAGCGTCTTTGACGCGCCGCGATCCGGCGACCCGCGATCCCGTGCCGGCGGCCGCCTGAGGAATTTAATCCGTTCGTCTAAAACTACCGGGCGTCGATGGCGGCGGCGCATCGTTCATGGACGCCTCGAATATCTGCCGGTATGAGGGTCGCCGCCCGCCCGCCGGCAGACCAATCCCATGGATGAGCAAGGGAACGGAGTTTCGTTTGGAAGAGCATCCCGCCCCGCTGATTGCCCTGCGTTCGCGGCACGGCATGACTTGCGGCTACTTCGGGGAGAGGGACGGGATCTATCCTCACAACGAGTACAGCGTCGTTGCCGAGGACCCAGCCGACATCAACGGTGACTTGATCGGCCTGAGCCTCACGACCGCGGGCCGTTTTGGCAACGCCATGATCGGCTGCCCCTACGCGATCGCAATCGCGTTGCAGAAGGGTCTACGCTACATCCGCTTGCCCGACGTCGAGGGGCTCCGCGTATCAGAGCAAATCGATATCGATGGCCTTACGATCCTGCCGACCACTGGCCGGTTGCCACGCGGCGGGAGCTTTTTGCAGGGGCCGTTCGACAACTTCGTCGATTTTCCGCTGCAGTCAAAACCTAATGTAGCGACGTATTACGGCTACATTCAAAAATATCTGCGGCCGCTCCTGAAGCTGCCACCTAAGCCGCCGGCAACAGAACTGGTCCTGCATATCCGCAGCGGCGATATTTTCAGCACCTATATCCACAAGCACTACGTGCAGCCGCCACTGAGCTTCTACAAGGCGGTCGTCATGGATCTTGTGGAGCGGCGCCAGATCGACCGCGTGCGTGTCGTCTTCGAGGATCGGCTCAACCCATGCATCGATCCGCTGGAGGAATGGCTTGCGACGACATCTCTTTCGATCGTCATGCAAAGCCAGGATTTCTACAATGATCTGATCTCGATGATCGATTGCAATCATTTTTGCTTTGGTCTCGGGACGCTCGGACCCGCTGTATGTCTTATGTCGGAGCAGATCCAAAGCGTCCATCACTTTCAAGCAAGGGTGCAGGAGAGCGGAATGAGCTTCATCTCAGTAAAAGAGGTTAGTGAATATATGATCACAAGCAACTATATTGTTATTGGTGAGTGGGACAACTCATTGGAGCAGCGGCAGCAAATGATCGACTATCCTGGAGATAAGCTCCGACTTACTAGATTATAGAAATTCCTGCCAGCGATCCAAACACAAGACGTCAACTGCGGTTCACGCGAGCGAATACGTTCGAGAAAGCAATCGGGTCGGACGAGGTCGGAAAGTAGGGATAGATCCACAGCAGCTTGTCGCGCGGCTCCCCATTCGGCGCATCGAGATCGGTCGGATACACGGTCCGAGACGGAGACCGTCGCACCTTCGCCGTGCGGATGAACGACAATTCGATGAGGTTCACGGTCGCCATCCCGTCGACGACGTGGAAATGGTCGGCGCCATCGAAATTATTCGCGTGGACATGAAACAGCGTGAAGTCGCGATTCAGCTTCGCCATCAAACGCGTGAACTTTTCCCGGAACACAGGGCTGCCGAGGTTTGCCAAAAAATGTATCTCCATGACGATCTGCTCGAACCGTCCGAGTGTCGCGTCAGGTATCGCGCAAATCGTCTCATACTCAGCGCCCTCGACGTCCATCTTCAAGATGAGGCGATCACCGACAACGTTGTTCTTGTCGAGGTGATCGGCCACGGTGAACATCGTGGCGCCGTCGCTCTCGCCGGCGCAGCCTTCCTTGAAGAATTTCATTTTGTCGGACGATAGTTTGACCCCGTCGATTGTTGGGTCGAACATCAGAACGTCGTGGCCCGCCTGGGCCAACACATCATCGAACCCGTACTGTTCGCTGATGCCGTAGCTCAAGATGGTTTGGTCGGGCGTCAAGATGTCCGCGAGCACGTAGCCGCCGTCCGCCCTTGGCCCGATGCGCACCTTGCCGACGTCGATATCGTAGGGGCGCAGCATGGTTAGCGCATCGAAAACGGTATCCATGGCTATCCTGATCGTTGAGGTGCTCGCCTCTTAACCTAGCGCGTCGAGCATGGCTACGCGAGCCCGTCGATGTCGTGCGCACTCGGTCATGTGCCGCCGCTTAAACGGTGGGGATGTGCTTTGCCGCGAAATGCCCTTACACCTCGCGCCGTGGCTTCTCGGCGACGGCGATCGGGCGGAATGAATTTCGAGTGGCAGACCCTTTTCGAGGGGCAGGATCTGGACGTCTACGGCCGCATCGAAACCGGCAGTCGAGACGTTGCGGTCACGTTCGATTACATGAGCCAGGCCTCACGGCCGCCGCAAGTGCACGCCGCGTCCTTTTTCCAAAGGGAGGGCTTCGATCAGATCCACATCGCAAGCAAGAAGGACATCTGGTACCAGACCGAGGAATTCGTCGAGGTCGCCGATATCGTGGCGAAGGCGCGCGCCGGATATGCCAAGGTTCTCGCCTACGGCAACAGTATGGGCGCCTATGGCGCGCTTCTGATCTCCGGGCGGATCGACGCCGATATCGTCATCGCCTTCGCGCCGCAATATTCCGTCGATCCCAAGCTGATGCCCGAGGAGATCCGCTGGATCCAGGTGACCGGCGGCATTCGTTTTCTCTACGATGATCTGGCGGCCCATCTCTTCCGGCGAGCCCGGATTTTCGCGGTCTTCGATCCGTTCTGCAGCGTCGACATGCGCCATATCCGCCGCCTGGAGGCGATCCGTTCGCTCGATTGCATCAAAGTGCCGTTGACCGGACATCACCCCGCGTCCTTCTTGAAGGAGGTGGGATTGCTCGACGCGGTGATGGTTGGCATGTCGAAAGGCACCGACGTGGCGTCCGAGCTGCGGCACCAGATCAGGGTCAAGCGGCGTTTTTCCGCGACCTACTATATGCGGCTCGCGCAAATGCTAGGAATGCGGCATCGCCTGAAGGATGCCATCCAGGCGGCGACCGTTGCCTACAGTCTCGATCCGGTGTCCGCTGGCCCGCTCGAGACATTCTTCGAAATCCTCGCCTTCGCCCCGCAATATCACGCCTTCGCCGACATGGCCGCGCGCCTGCTCGAGGCAAATTTCCCGCATGCCGCGCATTACAAGGCCTATCATGACAGTACCTGGGCGAGGCTCGAGCGGTATCGGGGGCTGTCGTGAGCCGTCGTCCGTCAGACTGGTGGCTCGCGGTGGCGGCACTGGCCGCCGCCCTGGCGTTCGCGCCCGCCGCGCTGCAGGCGCAGTCCGACACGCAGCCGCACGAAAGCCTCGACCCCAGGGATGCGGCTTTCGGCGCCAAAGGCGACGGCGTGAGTGACGACACGAGCTCCCTGCAAGCGTGGGCGGCCGCGCTGACCGCGAAAGCGGGCCACGGGACGCTGCCGTGCGGCACGTTCGTGTTCCGGCGCACGCTCGTCTTCGGGACGGGCGTCAATGTGTTCGGCTACGGCTCGTGCGCGATCTTGAGATATGACGGGGAGGGCGACGCGATCCGCGTGACGGCGGTGACGGCGCAATCGCCGACGGGCAGCGCCGGCAACGACCGCTTCGAGGAGTTCCAGCTCGTGCGCACCAGCGGCTCGACTGCGGGCGCCGGTATCCACATGGAGAACGCCACCGACTTCGTGCTGTCGAACTTGCGCATCCACGAGTTCTATCGTGGCATCCTCGTCGAAGGCGGTGACGCCGGCGCGATCTACAATCCGGAAATTCGCAGCGGGACTTTCTACAAGGCCATCGTGCCGGGCAGCGCCAGCATCGCGGTCGAGCCCTACGAGTACAAGGCCGGCGGCGCCGCGCAATTCGCCTGCGCCAACAGCCTGAGCATCACCAGCCCCGACATCGGCGGCAACGACGCGAACTACTCCGTCGAGGCCGGCCTCAAGATCACCTGCGTCGATGGGCTCTACATGGGCACCGGGCACATCGGCGCCGTGCAGAACGATGTCGAGATCACGCGCATCGCCGGCCGCCGCATGAATGCGCAAAGCATAGAGATCGATGGCTATCTCGACGGGTCGCGCCGCGCCGTCTATGTCGCGCCGCCGTTCGGGGGCACCGGCCCGGGTGGGGCGGATACGTCCGGCGGCGGCACGGCCCACCTTCGCCTCAAGCCGTTCCAGATCGACAACCAATTCGGCAACGCGATCGAGATCGACGATCCGACGGCCGACGTCGGCGTGTCCGACGTGGATTTCGCCCATGTGGCAGGGTGGGGCGTCTACGCGCCGCATGTCTACAAGCTGTCCGTCCTCGGCAGCAAGTTCGAAACGATCGGTTACAAGCAGCGCGGATCCGGCGGCATCTCGGTCGGCATCGTCGACGCCGGCAAGACGGCCGGCACCGGCGCGCGAGGGTCGGTCGCCGCCGTGATGATCGCCGGCAACCAGTTTTATGGCATCGACGCCTGCATCTTCGTCGCCAACGCGAACGAGGCCTTGGTGCAAGGCAACCTGGCGCACGATTGCAAGACCGGCAAGCCGCGCGAGCTGCCGGGCGCTTTTCCCTAGCCTCCCAACCTCAGCTCGTGTGGTTGCCGAAATAGTGCACCTCGCGCTCGCGCTCGCCGAGCATGCCGGGGTCGAGCGTCAGGCGGGGGCCGTCGGCCATGACCTTGGCGGCCTGCGTGTTGGTCCAGGCCTCGGCGGTGCGCAGCATGCAGAGCGCGATCGTCGTGCCCTCGATCGCGTAATGGGTCGGGATGACGATCTTCGGCTTGAGGCGGGCGATCACCTCCTCGATTTGGGAAGGATTGAGCACGCGGTTCGAGCCGTCGATCGGGATCGTGAGAACATCGATGTGGCCCCACAGCGCCCACACGTGGTCGGGCGGATTGTGGCGGTTGTCGCCCCAGATGAGGATGCGGATGCCGCCGCACTCGACGACATAGGTGACCATGTCGAGCTGGCCGGGATTGTTCGGCGGCTCCGGGTCGGCGCCCGACTGGCGTACCGCGGCCGGCAGGTCGAGAAAGCCGCCGCTCGAGATCGCGTGCTTGTCGGCGACGCCGGTGATCGTGACGTCGGCGAAGCTCCAGGTGCCGACCGCGCGATCGAGGATCGTCGCGGCCGAGACGTGGTAGAGCGCATCGTGATCGAAATGGGCGTGCGTCGACAGGCAGACGTCGACGGTCTCGCGCGGGAACGGCCGCCCGAACCAGAGGCCGAAGGCGCCCGAGGGATCGTTGCGCCAGGGGTCGAACATCAAGGTGAGCCCGGCCGGCGTGGTGATCTTGAAGGCGCAATGGCCGTAGTAGTCGATCGTCACCGGGCCCACCACGGCGGCGGCGCCGCTTTGCAGCGCCAGCATGTGCGTGTTGTTCTCAGGCTGCTGCCAGGCCTCGCTGCCCGTGCCGCGTTCCTCGTTGCCGGCCATCGTGCTCTCCCCCGCGATCCACGGCGCCGTCGCCAAGTCACGCGAGCGCTAGCATGCCGGCGGATGCGCCAGTGTCCATTCCCAAAACGGATGGCCGTACAGCCGATTGTTTTCTTTCCGTCGGGCACGACGAACGAAATAGCCAAAACGCCTCGGGAGGAATGCGACAAGGACGGCTTTGACGTTTTCCCGGCTTCATCCTAGCTTGCGATGATGGCTTCGCGATCACGTCGGATCTGTCTTCTCGTCCTTGCCGTGGCGGCAGGCGCGGCTCTGCAGCCGGCAGGTGGCGCGAGCGCGCAGGATCAACCCGTCCAGCCCGGGTTCGGCGAGGTCTTGAAGATTCCCGGCATTCCCGACATCCCGATGCCGCCGGGCATGCGGCTCTATGGCCCGCATCCCTCGCAAGGCGCTGACAGTGGCGGCGACGAGGATCGGCCGGACGGCGGCATGGTGGTCGGGCCGGGCGGCGTCATCCCGCCGTCCCCTGCGCCCTCGCGTCACGCCACGGCTCCGAAGTCGCCGCCGACGCCGGCCGAGCGGGATGCGGCGATCCGCAAGGCGTTGGTCCCGCATCCGCCGCTCGCGGTCGCGCAGCGCCGCACGCTCGACGACCTCTACGCCAAGCTCGCCACATCCAGCGATACCGACGAGGCGAAAGGTCTCGCCGGGCTGATCGGCGGAGTCTGGATGCGGTCGGGCTCGGATACCTCCAATTTGTTGATGACCCGCGCCATGGTCTCGCTGCAGGCGAAGGATCTCGGCGTTGCCGCGGAGCTACTCGACAAGCTGATCGTGCTTGATCCCGGCTGGGCCGAGGCCTGGAACAAGCGTGCCACCGTGCGCTTCATGAAGGGCGACCTCGACGGGTCGATGGCGGATGTCGAGCACGTTCTCAAGCTCGAGCCGAAGCATTTCGGCGCGCTTGAGGGCATGGCGATGATTCTTCAGCGCACCGGTTTCGACAAGCAGGCGCTCGAAATCTATCGGCGCGCGCTGGTGATCTATCCGCATCAGCCCGACGTGCAGCAGGTGGTCGACAAGCTCAGCCTGCGGGTCGAAGGGCAGGGGATCTAGCCGCCGCTCAGGTCGCCTGCGCGGAGACCGCGCGGCAGATCGCGACCCATTCGTCGAAGGCGATGTCCCAATATTTGCCGTCGGCGACGCCGAGCCGGCTGAGGAAGCCCATCCAACGCCGCTCGCCGACACGCACGATCTCGCCGGGCGGGCCGCCGGGGCCGCAGGCGGCGTCGCTCGGCTGGACGCCTACAAGCTTGATCGGTCCGTAAGCCTCGAGCGCTTCGTGCAAAGCCTTCAGCCGGGCTGCTTCGATGCCGGGCGAGCGGAACACGAAGATCTTCTCGCCCGTCGCAAGGTCGGCCAGCAGCTTGTCGCGCAGATAGGCGACGCGGCGGCACATCTTCGGGTACAGCGCCGCCGGATCGGTCTGGCCGACGAAGAGGAACGTGTGCATCCACAGGCTCCAGCGGCGGTCCTTGATCGTGTATTCGCCGTTGCCGATCACCGGCATCAGCGTGTGCTCGGGCTCGCCCATGCCGGCGAAGCGATGCGCGAGCGCGGCGAGGAGATCGTCGAGCTGGACGTCGTTCCAGCGCAGCAGCCCGAGCGGTTCGGCGGCGTAGCGGCGCTGCACGGAGCCGAACTCGCAGCTGTCGCCGATGCTCTCGAAGCCGAGCAGCAGCTTGCGGACCGCCTCGTCGTCGACGACGTCCACCTGAAGTGGCGCGACGAGCGACGGCGTCGCCGTGAGCTTATCGTCCGCCTCCTTCAGCAAGGCGCCCTGCACGGCGCGGCCGTAGTGCTCCCACCCCGTGCCGTCATCCGGGAAGCGCCGTCGATAGGCGGTCCACAGCGCGACAGCCTTCGGCCAATCCTCGCGCGAGGAGGCCAGGATCCCCTCGACCGCGAGCAGCATCTGAGACTCTGGATAGCGCGCGAGCGCCGTCCGTAGCGCCGCCTCCGCGTCGTCGAAGCGCCCGAGCACGACCAGGGCGTGGGCGTGGCCTCGGAGCCAGTCGGGATGCGGATCACGGCGGCGGATCACCTGCGCCCAGAGCGTGAACGCGTCGGCGAAACGTGCTTCCGCCTCGGCGATCCGCGCCGTCTCGCTGAGCACGCTCGAGTCGCGTGGGAAGCGCCGCCGCGCCGCCTCGATGACGCGCCCGGCCGCTTCCGTCTCGCCGATCCCGCGAAGATTTGCCGCCAGGCTGAAGTGACAGACCGTTTCCCGCGGGGCGGCGGCCAGGGCACGCTCCCATCGCGTGATCGCCACGCGATGGCGGCGTTGCCCCTGCGCGCTCAGCGCATGTTCGACAAGCAGTCCGGGATCGTCCGGAAACGCGGCGAGGCCGCGCTCGATGACACGGTCGGCCTCCTCGAACCGCCCCGCGCTCCGAAGCGTCATCCCCTGAACGAGCGTGGCGCTCCAGCCGTCTCCCGCCGCGAGATCGAGGCGCGTGGCTGCCGAGATGGGTTGTCCGCGTGCCATGCGCCGGCGCGCGAAGCGATACAGCGCGAGCCGCAGGGTCTTTGGGGTGCGTATCGACGAAGAGGGCAATGTCCCACGGGGTTTGGGGGCGCGGCTTGTCGCGTGGGTGACTATCATAGGGCGCGCGGGCAGGCACGGGGTCACGCAGATGAGCGACGCGATGGCATTGCGCGAAACAGCAAACGCCTTTCTTGCGGCGGACGCGCGTGTCGCCTCGTTCGAGATCGCGACCTCGCCGGAGGGGCGGCTCGATATCGCGGCGCGGGCGTCGGCAAGTTGGGTCGCCGCCGGCCGCGCGGACGCACATGCCGCGCTTGAAACCCGCATGCTCGCGCAATGGCGCATGGTCTACGATCGCAGCTATCGCTGGGACAAGGTCGTGCGGCCACCCAATTTCGATGCCTGGGTCAGCGGCTTCACGGGGGCGGCGATCCCGGTGGAGCGCATGCGGATCTGGCTCGGGGACGTGTTGGCCCAGATGCGCGGCGTGCCGCATGCGCGCGTGCTCGAGATCGGCTGCGGCGTCGGCCTCGTCGCGGCGGCGCTCGCGCCGGGTGGCGAGGCTTACGACGGAATCGATTTCTCGGAGGAGGCGATCGCCTCGCTCGGCGCTTGGGTCGCGACCCAGCCGGCTCTGGCGCACGTGCGGCTTGCGCAGCGCGCGGCGCACGAGCTCGACGGCCTCGACATCGAGGGGGTCGATCTCGCGGTCATGAACTCGGTCGTGCAGTATTTTCCCGATGCCGACTACCTGGTCCGCGTGCTCGTCGGCGCGGCCGCGCGGATCGCCGCCGGCGGGGCGATTTTCCTCGGCGATCTGCGCGCCGCGGCGCTGCTGCCGATGCGCGCCACCTGCGTCGCCGCGGCTCGGGCGAAAGCCGGCGCGACGATCGCCGATGTTCGGTCCGATGCGGTGGCTGTGATGGGCCTCGCGCGCGAGCTGGCGATCGACCCCGCCTTTCTCGAGACGTTGGGTGTCCACCTGCCGCGGCTCGGCGCGGTGAAATTCTCGCTGAAGCCCGAGGCCGCCGATCACGAGCTGTCCGGCTATCGCTTCGACGCCATGCTGCGGCTCGACCCGCCGCGTGTCGACGCCGCGTCGACGATGGCGGCGGCGACGCTGGGCGAGATCGTCGCGGGGCTCGACGCGCGGCCGGACGCCGTCGCCGTGCTGGGCCACGCCAACGCCCGGCTCGCCAGCGACGTCGCGCTCGCTCGCGCGGTCGCGACGGCGGCGACTGCGAGCCCGCTTGCCGCGCTCGAGCTCGCGACGGACCCGGCGGCGATCGAGCCCGGCGCGCTTGCCGCCATCGCGGCGACACGAGGCTACACGGTCGAGCTGCGCTTCACGCCGGGCTGCCCCGAGGGCCGCTTCGATGCGCTCTTCTGTCGATTCGGCACGCGCGCGCGCTGGCCGGCGGCGGCGACCCCACGGACGCTTACCAACGATCCGCTCGGCGACGACATCTTCGCGAAGCTGCGCCGCGATCTACAGGCGAGCCTCGATGCCGAACTCGGCGGCCGCGGTCTCGCGCGGCTGTCGCTTACGCCATAGGTCGCGCGGCAAGCGTCTTGCCGAAGATGCTCGTCCAGGCGTCGAAGTCGATATCCCAGTTGCCGCGCGGGTCCGTCCCCGGCCGGTCGAGGAAACCTACGTAGAGGCTTTCGTCGAGCTGGTCGATTTCGCCAATCGGTCGCGCCGGGAAGGCGGTCACCGCGGTGCTCACCGGCTGAACGCCGAGCAGCGTTACCGGCCCGAACGCCTGCAGCGCCCTGTGCAGCCGGCGCAGGCCATCCGCGTCGACGTCGGGCGAGCGGTACACGAAGATCTTCTCCGCCGCGCCGAGATCCTCGATCAACTTGCCCCGGAGATAGACGATGCGGCGGCACATCTTCTTGTAGATGTCGCTCGCGTCGACGTGGCCCGAGTACAGGAACGTGTGCATGCCGAGCGACCAGCGCAGATCCCTGACGAAGAACTCGCCGTTCGCGGCCACCACGATCTCGGTGTTGTCGGGCTCGCCCATGCCCTCGAAGCGATGCTCCAGCGCGGTGACGAGGTTGTCGAGGCGTACGTCGTTCCAGCGCAGGAGGCCGAGCGGCTCGGCGCCGAAGCGCCGTTGCACGAGCCCCATCTCGCAGCTGTCGCCGATGCTCTCGAAGCGCAGCAGGAGGCGTCGCATCCGCTCGTCCTCGACGACCTCGATCTTCGCCAGCGCTGGTGCCGGGCCGGGCGCGACCGATTGCGCCATATCCTCGGACTGGCTGAGCTGGGCGCTCTGGATGGCGATGCCGAGCTGCTCCCAGCCGGTCGCGTCATCTGGAAAGCGGCGTCGGTAGTCGGTCCAGAACGCGATGGCGCGGGGCCAATCCTGCCGCGCCACCAGGATCGCGCCCTCGACGGCGCAAAGGCCCTGATGGGCCGGAAACCGCCGACGGGCCGAGGCCAGCGCGCGGCTGGCGCGATCGAGGTCGCCGAGCACGAAGAGGCTTTGCGCGTAACCCTGCAACCAGTCGGGGTGCGGCCGCATCAGCGTGATGGCCCGTCGCCAGTGCTCGAATGCAACGCCCGGCCGGTTGCGAGTTCGTGCGAGCCGGGCCGCCTCGGTGAGGGCGTTCACATCGTCGGGGGCGCGCGCGAGCGCGGCGTCCAGGGTTCGCTGGGCGCCCTCGAGATCGCCGAGTTCGCGCAGATTGCCGGCAATCCCCGCGGCACAGAGGGCTTCCGGCGCCCCTGCCTCGGCAGCCGCCCGCCAGCGGTCGATCGCCTCTTGAAAAAGGCCCCGCTCGTGCGCGCTCAGCGCATATGTCACCGCTAGCTTGGCGTCCTGCGGTCCATCGCTCAGGGCCGCGGCGAGAAAAACATCCGCCTCGAGAAACCGCTTCTCGCGCAGCAGCCGCCGAGCCGCAAGCAGAGGCCGCCGACCCGGCGAGAGGAAAAGACCCATGCCGTCGATGCCTGGCTAGCCCTTCAGCTGCGCGATACGCATCATGTTCGTGCCGCCACGCTCGCCGAAGGGCACGCCGCCGATCACGATGATGCGGTCTCCCGCGACCGCGAACCCCTCGGCGGCGGCGGTGGTGCAGGCGCGATCCACCATGTCGTCGACGTCCACCGCGTCCTTCGTCACGACCGGGTGCACGCCCCAGAGCACCGCGAGCCGCCGCGCCGTGTCGACGTAGGGGGTCAGCGCGATGATCGGCGGACCGACGCGCTCGCGGGCGACGCGGAAGGCGGTGGAGCCGGTCGCGGTCCAGGCGACGATCGCCTTGATCTCGAGCGTCTCGCCCATGTCGCGGGCGGCGATCGCGATGGCGTCGGCCGCCGTCGGCTCCGGCGGCGGGCGCTGCGCGTTGATGATCGAGCGGTAGACGGCGTCGGACTCGACCTCGATGGCGATGCGATTCATCATCGACACGGCCTCGATCGGATATTTGCCGACCGCGCTCTCGGCCGACAGCATGATCGCATCGGCGCCCTCGAATACCGCCTGCGCGACGTCCGATACCTCGGCGCGGGTCGGCACCGGCGACGTGATCATCGATTCGAGCATCTGTGTCGCCACGACCACCGGCTTGCCCTGACGGCGACAGCGTCGCGTGATCCGCTTCTGGATGCCGGGCACCATCTCGAGCGGCATCTCGACGCCGAGATCGCCGCGCGCGACCATCAACCCGTCTGACAGCGCGATGATCTCGTCGAGCTTGCCGAGCGCTTGCGGCTTCTCGATCTTCGACATGACGAGGGCGCGACCCTCGACGATATCCATGATCTCGGTGACGTCCTCCGGGCGCTGCACGAACGAGACGGCGATCCAGTCGACGCCGATCTCGAGGGCGGCCTGCAGATCGGCATGGTCCTTCGGCGTCATCGCCGAGACGGCGATCTCCGTGTCCGGCAGGCTTACGCCCTTGCGATTCGAGACCGTGCCGGCGACGTCGACCTCGCAACGCGCGCTTTGACCATCGCTCTCAAGGACATGCAGGCGGACCTTGCCGTCGTCGATCAGTACCGTGTCGCCCGCTTTCAGCGCCTCGCGGATCTCGGGATGCGGGAGATGGACCCGGGTCGCGTCGCCAGGCGTCTCGTCCTCGTCGAGCGTGAACGTGTCGCCGATCTCGAGACGGATGGATGTCTGCGCGAAGGTGCCGACGCGCAGCTTCGGTCCCTGCAGGTCGACCAGCACCGCGACGGGCCGACTGTAGCGCTTAGCCACCTCGCGCAGGGCGAAAACGCGAGCGCGCAGGTCCTCGTGCGAGGTGTGGCTCATGTTGATGCGGAACATGTCGACGCCGGCGGCGAACAGTTTCGCCAGCATCTCGTCCGGCGTCGAGACCGGGCCGAGGGTCGCGACGATCTTGCAGCGACGCAGGCGCCTCATGATAGGGTGTCCCTTCTCCCGCGTGCCGGAGCTGGGCAGGGCTTTGCTACCGCGCGGCCGGCGTGCCGGCAGGCGGCGCGGGGTCGGTCAGCTGGACGGTCCAATTGCGCGAATCCTTGCCGGTGTCGATCTCGAAAAACCCCGTGCGATCAAAGCCTCGCGTGAAGCAATCGTTGCGCCCGTTGATCTTGAACTCGCGATCGCGGGTGCACATGAAGGCTTTGCCCTTCCATTCGCCGCCGCGCTCGTCCATCGCGTAGGCGTAATAATATTCGGCCGCAAGGGCGCCGCGCAAAAGCGTCTCGCAAGCGTTGGGCTTGACGTTCCACCAGCCTTCGCTGACCCAGGTCTCGCCGTCGGTGTAGGACAGCGCGACGGAGATACGGTTGCTCGTGTAGTTGCACATCCGGAAATCCGCGCGGGCGGGCTCCGCAAGAACGACCGCCGCCAGAACGGCGATGGCGGCGATACTCGCGAGCGTGGGATTGGAGCGTGTGGGCAAGGGTCGTTCTACTTTCCAGCGGGG
This sequence comes from uncultured Lichenihabitans sp., assembly GCA_965214415.1. Lineage (GTDB taxonomy): Bacteria > Pseudomonadota > Alphaproteobacteria > Rhizobiales > Beijerinckiaceae > RH-AL1. The sequence goes on along the minus strand of CBDCBQ010000003.1, from coordinate 1,518,926 downwards.
GACGATGCGTCCGTCGCGCAGGTTGGCCTTGATCTTGGTTGTCGAAGCCAATTGGGCCGCGAGCGTGGCGGTCCGCACAGCCGACGCGACACGCCACCGTTCGAATGACGACACCAACACGAAGGCAGGCGAGAGGAAGATGTCGGGACAGGATGCGAGACTGATGCAAATGGGGCCCGTCGAGACGATCGCCGGACGCGACAACGCGGGCGTGCTCTTCATCTGCGATCATGCGTCCAACGCGCTGCCGGCGGCGTACGGGACGCTCGGCCTGCCGTCGGCGCAGCTCGCGCGTCATATCGGCTACGATATCGGCGCCGCCTCGGTGACCCGGCGGCTGGCGTCGTACTTCGCCGCACCGGCCGTCCTCACCACGTTCTCGCGTCTGCTGATCGACCCCAATCGCGGCGCCGACGACCCGACGCTGGTGATGCGTCTCTCGGACGGTGCCATCGTGCCCGGCAACGCCCGCGTCGATGCCGCCGAGATCGCGCACCGCCGCGAGACGTACTGGCGCCCCTATCGCGACGCGGTCGGGGCGGCGATCGAGCGGATGAGCGGTGATGGCAAGACGCCGGTCGTCGTGTCGGTGCATTCCTTCACCCACGCCTGGAAGGGCGTGCCGCGGCCGTGGGAGATCGGCGTGCTGTGGGATACCGACCCGCGCCTCGCGCAACCGCTGATGGCGGGCCTGCGCGAGGCGGGCTTTCATGTCGGCGACAACGAGCCTTATGACGGCGCGCTGAAAGGCGACACGCTCGACGAGGAAGTGACGCGGCGCGGCATCGCCGGTCTCCTCATCGAGGTGCGCCAGGACTTGGTCGGTGACGAGCGGACCGCGGCCGCCATGGCCGATCGTATCGCGGCCGTGCTGGCGCCCGTGATCGCCCAGCCGGTGCTGCACGAGCCGGCCTTCATGCGCTCGCGCACGGGCCGGCACATCGGCGACGACGAGGACACGTAGCGCCGGCCGACGCTTGACCTCCGCGCTGGCCCAATGCAGGACGCCGCGTTCCGATCGGCAAGTTCGTTGAGGCAAGTCGGCGGGGCAAGTCGGCGAGGAAGGGCACGATGACCAAGGATATCGCGGACAGCGGCGTCGCGGGCGAGGAGCTGAAGCAATTCGTCGAGCGCATCGAGCGGCTCGAGGAGGAAAAGAAGGCACTCTCCGACGACATCAAGGACGTGTTCGCCGAACTCAAGGGCAGGGGCTTCGACACCAAGGCCGTCCGCCAGATCCTGCGTATCCGCAAGCAGGACCGCTCGGAGCGCCAGGAGCAGGAAGCGATTCTCGAGCTTTACATGAGCGCTCTCGGGATGACCTAGGCGCGATCGGCTCTTCCACGCGACTCATCCATCAACTGGACCATTTGTCGTTTGCATATCAGGAAGAATTCCCTATTGACTCTGGCTGAGTCCGCGTTTTTAGCGTTCAGTCGGCTCAGCAGGAGACAACGAATGTCAGTGAAAAAGATCGTGTCGATTTCCCTCGTCGCGTTGAGCGTCGCCGCGTTCGCGCCGACGAGCTTCGCCAAGATGATGGACATGAAGATGATGGATCCGGACGGCGATGGCACGGTGAGCCTCACCGAGGCGCAGGATGCCGCCGCCAAGAAGTTCGAGATGATGGACCCGGACAAGGACGGGACGATCGACATGAAAGAGGCCAAGGGCATGGCCAAGCCCGCCTTCAAGATGACCGATACCGACAAGGACGGCACGCTCGACAAGACCGAATACATGGCGATGGTGGAGACGGCGTTCAAAAAGGCCGACACCGATGGCGACGGGACGCTCGACGCCAAGGAAATGAAGTCGCCCGCCGGCAAGAAGCTGACCAAGCTCGTCAACTGACGAGCGTGCGCGGCGCGTCTCGAAACGGCACGGTTTGGTGCGTCTCATAACCCGCGGTTAACCACGACACCGTAATTTTCGACTCGCGGCACGACGCTGCGTGCTCGAGGATGACGTGCCAGCCCGCTCTCGCTTCCCCTGCGCCCAGATGATGGCGGCCGTGCTGGCACTCGTGCCGGCCGCCGCCGCGCGGGCGCAGGAGACGGGCGATAATCTGGGGCTGCGCAGCGGGTTCGACTCCGGCTTCCCCGGCTCGTCGTCGACGGCGCCGATCAACCAGCCGGAAGACGATTCGCCGCCCCAGCCGCCGCTCGCGCCCGCCACCAACGACCAGCAGACGCCCGGCGCCGATCTTGGTCCCGCGACGGTTCAGCAATCCGACGAGGACGCGACCGGCCCCAACTACGGCAAGCCGCGCAAGAAGAAGCCCAAGCTCTACCGGCCCAACGTGAAGATGTCGCCGCCGCTCCCGGCGCTCGTGCCGTATCGCGGCGCGCCCGGCTATCGGCGCGTTCTCAACCCGGCGCCGCCACCGAAGGAGGCCATCGATCCCGGGGCGCCCGGCCCGACGATCGCGGTGATCCCGAGCCCCGTGCGCTTGAAGAAGCCGGTCCCGGATCTCGACCCGTTCCTGCCCACCGGCGTGCAGGTCGGCGAACTGCGCCTGCTCCCGTTCGTCGAGACGAGCACCGGCTTCGAGACCAATCCGAATCAGGTGACGACCGGCGCCAAGGCGTCGCCCGTGTTGCGCGCGGAGGGCGGGCTCGCGATCGTCTCCGACTTCCCCACCAACAGCCTCATCGCCAACATTCGCGGCGGCTATTCCGACTTCCCCGCGAACTCCAATGCCAATCGGCCCGACGCCGCCGGCACGGTCGACGGCCGCATCGACGTGACGCGCAACGACAAGATCGATCTGCAGGCGCGCTTGACGATCGCGACGCAAACCCCGGGCTCGCCGCTGCTCGCCGTGCCGAACAGCGTGTTCATCACCAGTCGCCCGACGATCATCGAGGAGGGCGCGACGATCGGCGGGACGCACACCTTCAATCGGCTGACGCTGGGGCTGAAAGGGACGTTCGACCGCACCGAATATGGCGACGCCCAGCAGTCGAACGGGACGACCTTTCGGTACTCGCAGGACAATTACAACGACTACGGCGTCGTCGCGCGTGCGGCCTACGAGATCTATCCAGCTTTGATCCCGTTCGCGGAGGTCGGGTTCGACACGCGCGTGCGTGACAATCCGATCGACCTTTCGGGGTATTATCGCGACTCATTGGGCGGCATCGCGCGCGTGGGCGCGGAGTTCGAGTTCACGCGGCTTTTGACCGGGACATTGAGCGCGGGCTACGCCGACCGGCACTATTCCGATCCGCGTCTGCCGAACCTGCGCGGGCCGACGATCGACGGCGCGCTGATCTACACGGCAACCCCGTTGACGACGATCAAGCTGACCGCCGCCACCACGCTCTCGGAAACGACGCTGGCCGGTGCGTCCGGCGCGATCTCGCGCAGCATCAGCCTGGAGGTCGATCACCAGCTGTTCCGACGATTTGTCCTGAGCGGAATCGCGACCTACCAGCCCAACGAGTACCAGGGCATCACCGTCAACGAGACCTTCACGAGCTTCACCTTGAAGGGCGCCTACAGCGTCACGCGCGACATTCAGCTGATCGGCAGCGCCTCGCGCCAGAACCTGTCGACGACGCTCGGCGACGGATTCACGGACTACATCTTCTTGACCGGCGTGCGGCTGCAGCGCTGACGCGTTCCGCGTTCAGAGATCGAGGATCCGTTGCGGCGAGACGCGACCGGTGAGCGTGTCGGCGATGCCGCGCAGGTTGCCGACGAGGCGGCCGCGGCGATCGATGTAGAGCTCGTCGTTGCGAACGGCGCCAACCATGTTGGCGAGCATGTTTTCAGCCGCCTTGCGCAGCCCGCCGGCGACCGTGATCGTGCCCTTCTGAGCGAGATAGACCTGATTGGCGATCTGCGAGTAGCCAAACCGCACACCCGACACGCGGCCGTGCTTCGCGGCGAGATGGACGCCGGTCAAGGCGTCGGCCTTGAGCACGCTGCCGTGGGCGGCGGCCTGCCGCGAGAAGTCGACGTCTTCGGCCCAGGCGTAGAGCGGCAGCTGCTCGTCGAACCAGCATCCGTGACCCCGTAGGGCAGCCCAACGGATCGCCATGTTGCAGCCGTAGGCGTTGAAGATTGGTGTGACCCGCGTGCCGAGCGGGCCGGCCGCGGCCAGGATGGCGCGGCCTTCCGTCACGCTATAGCCCGGCCCTTGCGCGCCGTCGGCGAGGACATGGCCTGTGGCTACGACGCAGCGAGGCTCGGCCTCGAGCAGCGCGAGAAGATTGGCGACGTAGCTTGACGCCAGCAGGAAGTCGTCGTCGATGAACAGCAACACGTCGGCTGTATCGACGGCCCTCAGCAGCGTGTTGCGCTGCGCCGCGAGGCCGGCGCCGCCGGTTACGATCTCGACTGGAAACGGCAGCGTCGCGAGCCCATCATGGTCGACGTCGCCGGGCTTGGCCGGGCACACGAGGACGCGATCCGGGCGGCGCGTTTGTGCCGCGACATCGCGCAAGGTCTCGGTGAGCACGCTCGGGCGGCCGGTCGTCGCGATGCAAACGGCGAGTGAGGTGGACGACATGCGGGAACCCGTGACTTTGCCCGGCCTTTATGCCGAAGCTTCGTTGCCAGTCGATCCGTCGACGCATGGTTTCGAAAAACAACCTTACCGGATACTTTCAATGATCTGTCGCGGAGCGGAACACCCATGACGAAAGCCAGCATCGTCGCCGCGGTGATCACCTTGCTCGTGCTTGGCATTGGTGGTGGGATGACCACCGTCGGCGATTGGTACTACAACCTGCGCAAGCCGAGCTGGAATCCGCCGGCCTGGCTCTTCGGGCCGGCCTGGACGCTCATTCTGGCAATGGCGGCCTGGGGCGGCGTGCTTGCCTGGATGAACGCCGATACGGCGGGCGAGGTGCGCATCGCGGCGCTGTTTGGCGTCAACATCGTGTTTCACCTTCTCTGGACACCGCTGTTCTTCAACATGCGCCGGCCCGATTGGGCGCTGATCGAGGTGCCATTCCTCTGGCTCTCGGTCCTCGCGCTGATGGCGGGCTTGGCGCCATTCTCATCCACCGCGCCTCTCCTGATCGCGCCGTATCTCGTCTGGGTGGCGTTCGCGGCGGTGCTGAATTTGACGATCGTGCGGATGAACGCGCCGTTCGGGCGTGCCGCTCACACGTAGTAGCCGCGATACCAGTCGACGAAGCGGGCGATCCCCGCCTCGATCGAGGTTCGCGGCTCGTAGCCGAAATCCTCGGTCAGATCGGTGATATCGGCGAAAGTCGCCGGCACGTCGCCCGGCTGCATCGGCAGATAGTCCTTGATCGCCGTCACCCCGAGCTGGTTTTCGAGGATTTCGATGACGCGGGCGAGCTCGACGGGCGTGTTGTTGCCGATGTTGTAGAGCCGGTAGGGCGCGAGACTGGTGCCGGCCTCCGGCGCCTCACCTTGCCAGGCCGGATTTGGCAGCGCGGGCCGGGTCGCGACGCGCATCACGCCGTCGACGACGTCGTCGATGTAGGTGAAATCGCGCCGCATGCGGCCGTGATTGAAGACCTTGATCGGATCGCCGGCCAGCATCGCCTTGGTGAACAGGAATAGCGCCATGTCCGGCCGGCCCCACGGACCGTAGACGGTGAAGAACCGCAAGCCCGTCGTCGGCAGCCCGAAGATATGGCTGTAGCTGTGCGCCATCAGCTCGTTAGCCTTCTTCGTCGCGGCGTAGAGGCTGACGGGATGGTCGACGTTCTGATGCACCGAGAACGGCATCCTGGTCACGGCGCCATAGACCGAGCTTGAGGACGCATAGACGAGATGCCCGACGCCGTGATGGCGGCAGGCCTCGAGCACGGTGAGAAAGCCGTCGAGATTCGAGCGCGCATAGGCGTGCGGATTCTCGAGCGAGTAGCGCACGCCGGCCTGCGCCGCGAGGTTGATGACCGTCTCGAAACGGTGCGCGCGAAACAGCGAGTCCAGGCCGGCGGCATCGGCAAGATCGAGCTTCGCGAAAGTGAAATGCGCGTGGGCCTCGAGCTGCGCGAGCCGCGCCGTCTTCAGGGCCGGATCGTAGTAGTCGTTGAGATTGTCGAGGCCGACGACCGAGGTGCCCGCGGCGAGCATCGCGAGCGTCAGGGCATGGCCGATGAAGCCTGCGGCACCGGTGATCAGGACAGGCGGCATGTCGCTCCTCGCGTGCCGCGGGCGTGGTCTTTTTCGGCCTTACGCGGTGGTGTCGCGCGATAGCACAGCGGGGTCTAGGGAGCCATCGGTGCGCGAGCCGGCGCTGTCGACGAAGGAAGCCGCACACGAAGGTCCTCCGACCTTTGCGCGGGCGCAAGAGCTTGATGCGGCACGATCATTTGATCAAGTTGACGCTCCGGCGCCGCAAACCGGAGATGGGTCTCGGGACGTTCAGATCAGCGCGTCTTGTGCCACCTGAAGCGATACCTGCCTTATCGGATCCGAGGCGACCGCGAGGGGACCGACGGGCGTCATGGCAGTCTCGGCCGCGATCTCGGCTGGCGCGATCGAAGCCGCCTCGAGACGCCGGCGTCGACGTCGCCGCGCGCGGGCTTGCGAACGCAGAAAAGCAAGCGCCGTCTCGGCGAACAGGCGTGGTCGTGTCAGGGGGAAGAAGTGCCCGACTTCGGGCAGCACGATGAGACGGCAGCGCTCGCAGGCTTGATCCAAGGCGACGGCCGAGCGCTTGCACGTCGAAAGGCTCCCATAAACCGCGAGGATCGGCTGCTCGATTTGCGCGATGTCGGCAATCGAGAGCCCGTCCGGGTCGGTCATCTCGCGGTAGGCGCCCGTCGTCTCGACGAGCTTGAGCCATTTCTGCGCCGCGCGCTTGCCCGCGAACAGACTGCGCGCGCCGGGCAACGTCGCGGTAAGCGCCGCGTCGAGGTCGCCTTGGGCGAGCCGCAGGCGCGCGAGCTCGACCAGGACCTGTATGCTGACGTCGTAGCGATCATCCGCGAGAGCGAGGCCGGCCTCACGCAAACGCCCGACCCGCGCGCCCCGGTCGTCGGTCGACATGGGGGGCTCGACCGCCCAAAGCCGAACATCCGCGAGTATGAGGCTTTTGACCCGGGCGGGCGCGAGCTTCGCGAAGGCAAGCGCGATGGTGCCGCCGAAGCTGTGCGCGACGATGTGGGCACGTTCGATCCCGAGCTTGTCGAGCAGCTCCTCGAGCACCGCGGCGAGCTTGGCCGGCGTGTAGCCGGTCGCCGGCATGTCGCTGTCGCCGTGGCCGGGCAGGTCGAACAGAGTGACGCGCCCAAACCGGCGATACCACTGGTGCGCGCCGGCGTACCAAAAGCCGAGGCTGGCGCCGAGCCCGTGAACCATGACGATATCGTCGGCGGCGCGCCGCCCGATCTGTTCGACCTGAACGACGCCGACGCGGCCCGAGGATAGTCCGACGCAGCCCATCAGGCCTCGAGATATCCAAGCGCGCGCATCTGCTCGAGTATCTTCTCCCGCTCGGCGTCGGAGGGTCCGCCATCGGCACTGGCATCGCGGTCGACGGCATGCGCCGACGGCCCCGATCGCAGCGGATGGGCGTGCCATGCGTCCTCGGTCAGCAGCGCGTGCGGCACCACACCTTCGAAATCCTCCGGCACCGGCAGGCCCAAGCTGTGGAGCAGCATCGAGGGCACGTCGATGAGCTGCAGCAACGCGCGGCTGTCATCCTTCGCGATGCCGGGGCCGGCGGCGATGAAGATCCCGTCGGGGTGGTGCGTGCCGGCGGGATAGGCGCGTGCGGCGACGACCGGGGTCTTATCGCGCACCGAGACGAAGCCATGGTCGTTCAGCACGAGCGTGAGGTCCGGCGCATCCGTCATCGCCGCGCCGGGAAAGCCATCCTCGCGCGTGATGACATCGGTGATGATGATCTCGCCGGCGGGACCGCGCAGCTTGCGCAGATCGGCGATCAGCCGCTCGCGGAAGGCCGCGTACTCGCTCGGCGCGATGCCGGGCTTGCCGGGCTCGCTCGCGACCCGGATGCGTATGCCATTGCTCGACGGGGTCGCGCAAAACGCTGTCGTCTTGGTCCAGTCCAAGAAGGCGAAATTGACCTCGACGCGGCGTTTGGTCTCCTCGCTGCCGTCGTCCTCGCGCCAGGTCAGATAGCCCAGCTCGCCAAGATAGCGATTGATGCGCACCACCTGCGCCGTGCCGGCAAAGCCGTGGTCGGAGGCGATGAAGACTCGCGCGTCCGGCCCGGCGATCTCGACGAGGCGGGCGATATAGTCGTCGAGCCGGCGGTAGTAGCCGAGCGTCAGCTCGCGCAGGCGGGCATGCTCGGCGGACGGACGCTCCGGCTGCAGGCTCGGCTCGAGCACGTGCCAGAGCTGGTGCTGCAGCTTGTCGGTCCCATCGAACATCACGGCGAAGAGGTCGGGCGAATCCTCGTCCAACATGGTCCGCGCGACACAAAACCACTGCTCCTCGCGCAGCCGGTGCGCGTGCACCCAGCCTGCGAGGTCGGCCGCCGACATGTCGTCGCCGATCTGGTCCTCGCGCTTGAAGTCCCAGGCGAGCTCCTTGGCATCGAACCCGGGGATCAGCTTCAGCCGATCGTAGAGGCTCGGCGGCGTCATGTTGCGGCGCAGATGCTTCCACGAGACGAAGCCGGAGACGATGCTGCCGTTGATCGTTTCCGGCGGCGACATCATCGGGAAATTCAGCGAGACGACCCGCTTGCCCTGCCGGCTCGCGATCGACCAGATCGTCTCGCACCTATTGTCGCTCGCGCTGCTCAACGTCCAGAGGCAATCGGTCCCGCGATCCTCGACCCGCACGAAGTCGAAGACGCCGTGATTGCCCGGCGAGCGGCCGGTCATCATCGTCACCCAGGCGGGCGGCGTCAGCGGATGCCGGGTCGAGCGCAACGGCGCGTGAAACCCCTCGTTCATCAGCCGCGCCAGCGTCGGCATCACGACGCCCTCGCCGGGCACGTCGCGCACAAAGGCGTCAAGCAACGTGAACGTCGCGCCGTCGAGACCGATGAACAAGGTCTTCGTCACATCACCCTCATGCCGCCTTGCCGAGCCGGCGCTCGATGCCAGCCGCGATCTGCTCCACCGAAAGATCGTCCACGTAGCGACCGTCCTCGACCAGCATCTCGACGAGCGAGCTGCCCTTGAGCTGGAAGGCGCGCTCCAGGGCGGCGACCATTTGGATCAGGTCGATCGACTCGAAACCGAGGTCCGCGACGACCAGCGTGTTCGACTGTATCGGTTCCTCGATGTCCCAATCCTGAACGAGGCTCTCGAGCGTCGATTTAACCGTCGCCATGATTGTCGAGCCGTCGACGTCGATTCGCGCATTTTCCGTTTCGCTCATGGTCTCCAACTCGATGCAGGCGCCTCCTGCATGGCGCATAAGCCGCGCGTTTAAGGCATGGCGACGGCAGGCCAGAACCGGGCCTCGCCGCGCTTTCCTCGCATACCGCACCACGCGGCGTGGGCCTACCGCGGCAACAGGCAAAAGTGTGGACGTCGAGTGGGCCCGTTTGCAAGAAGCGCTCAAGGGGCCGCTTTGGGGTGGGCGGCGAAGAAAGCCCAGATCTCCGGCGCCACGTCGTCGGGCCAGCCGTGCCGCATGCCGGGCCGTACGCAAAACTCGACCGGCGCGCGGCACTGCGTATAGGTCTGGCAATCCGCACCGCTCGCGGTGTCGCGTGTCGGCTGGGCGGCGCAGCTGTCGAGCTTGCTCCAGGCGGCGATCCCGAGCTTCGGCGCGGGCCAGGTGCGGCTGCTGGCTGTCAGCTTGCCGTGCCCGCCATCCAGCGGAATGCGATCATCGGCCGTGCCGTGGATGTGCAGGATGGCGACCGGGCGGGAGGGATGGCAGCTTGCGTCCACCATCGTCGCCGACACAGGCGCGATGGCGGCGAAGGTCCCCGACATCTCGCAGGCGAGCCTGTACGACAGAACACCACCCATCGAGACGCCCGTCGCGTAGATTCGCGCGGGGTCGATTGGCATGTTGGCGCCGAGATCGCGCAGGATCGCCTGGACGAAGGCCACTTCGTTTGCCGAGACGGTGCTTTGTGGGCCGCCGACGTCCCATGTAAACCCGCGCCCCGACGGCTGCGGCATACCTTCTGGATAGACGACCACGAAGCCGTACTGGTCGGCCACCTCGTTCATGCCGGCACGGCGCGCGAAGCCCTGCGGCCGTCCGCCGCCGCCATGGAACATCATGACGATTGGCGCCGGGTCGGCGGGCTTTGGCGGCAGGTAGACGTAATAGGACCGTTGCGCGCCATCTACTGTGACCTGGTGCTCCGTCAGGTTTGGGCCGCCGGGTCCGCCGTCCTGGGCGTGGCCAGGGGTCGCGACGGCCAGCAGGGTCAGCGCGAAAGCTTTCAGCGCGCGACGCCATACCGGCAAGGCGGGGCGCCTCACGAAGTTTGGTCTCCCGTCGCCGTCGTTCTTCTGCGTCGGTTGGCGCGCTTTTCCTGAAACCGCGACCATCCGTGCCGGTCGATCTCGTGCAGCTGGCGCGACAGGACCTGAAGCCGTTCCACGCTGACCCCCGCCGCCGAGCGGAGGCCCGAGGATACGGGCCGGCTCAGGTAGCGTTCGATCTGCTGCCGGAACCGGTGCCAAGCGCCGACGCGGCGCCGTCGTGGCCGCCGCAGAGTGGCGAGAAGTCGCGTGACTCCGGCCTCGGTGAACTCGGTGCCCGGGACGGCGAGCGACTTGTCGTCGGCGATACGGGCGCCCATCGTGAGCAAGCGCCGCGAAGCCGCCTTGCCCGCGTCGGGCGACGGACCAGCGGATTGTTTCTTGTCGACTTCGCTGTTTGCCGAACCGGCAGACCGACGCTTGAACGGCTTGCGGCGCGGGCGCGACGGCATCTCGATCCGACCGTCGCGGGAGGCCACGAGACCATCCGCGAGCGCGGCCTCGTTCAGCCGCTTCAGCTCCTGCCGTAACGCATTCAGCGCCGTCCCGTCATAGCCGCGCTCGGCGCTCATTCGTCGATGTTCCGCGAATTGCTTCGGTTCATTCGCCCGAATGCTACCAGACGTCGAGACCCGCCGCCACCGGTCGCGCTGGCCAGGATCGCCGCGAAATTTGAGCGACGCATTTCGGACGCCGGCACGGACGAATTGCTCGCGAGCACAGCGTCCTGTAATTGGCGTGCATGGCAGCAAACAATCTCGTGTTCATCGTGCTCGACAGCTGCCGGTTCGACAGCTTCACGAGGGCGCGGACGCCCAATATCGATCGGCTCGGCACGACCCAGCAGAGATTCAGCTTCGCCTCCTGGACGGCGCCGTCGCACTTTTCGTTTCTGATGGGGCAGGTGCCGCACACGAGCCCGCGCCATGTCTTCGCGTCCGAGGTCTACAAGGCGCAATTCGCCGACTGGGTGGATCGCCTGAGCGTCTCGGACCTCTCGTTCAAGACGTTCATTCCCGAGCTGTGCCTTGCCGGGGTCTTGAAGAAGCACGGCTACCACACCGCCGCGCGTGTTTCGATGCCGGTGCTCAATCCCTTTTCCGGGCTGACCCGCGGATTCGACGATTACAAGCTGATGAGCAACCACAACAACTTCGCCGGCATGGTGCGTGACGTCGAGTTCGGCGGAAGCGATCGCTGCTTCCGCTTCTTCAATCTCGGCGAGACGCATTATCCCTACATGCTCGACGGCGCGAGCATGCCGAAGATCTCCGGGCTGCACGGCGTCGCGCGCGACATGGACAAGGTCGTCGCGCGCAGCGGCGACGTGCCGACCGAAGAGCCCGAGTTTTTTCCCGCCGAGACGATGCGCGAGCTGCACGACCAGCAGGTCCGCTGCGTCGAATATGTCGACGGGTTGATCGGCGCCCTGTTCGAGAAGAGCCCTGTCAACACGCATTTCATCGTAACCGCCGACCACGGCGAGCTGTTCGGCGAGGACGGCTTTTTCGGTCATGGACCCATCATGCACCGCAAGTGCTTCGAGGTGCCATTCGTCGAGGGTCGGAAGCCTTGATCCGCTAATTGCACACGAGCACCAGCATGCTCGCGGCGGTGGCGGCGGCGAGCGCGCGGATGTCGGGAGACATCGCCGGATCTTGCGCGATCTCGCTCGTCTCTATGCGCAGAAGATCGTCGCATCGGCAGCTCGGCAGCTTGCCGGTGTGGGTGCAGGAATCATGGCGCTGGCAGGCCGCGTCGAGGGCATCGATCGGCGATGTGCCTGGCCGGTTTCCGATACCGCAATAATTGCCGTGGATCAGCAGCGGGCCGCGGCGCAAGGCCTTGATGTCGTCGCGCGCGGCCGCGCCGAGCCTGCCCTCCTGAAGATCGCGGACCGACTTGTCGACGAGCTCGCCGGGCGTTGCCAGTGCAGGGGGCGCTGCCAAGACGGCGGGCGCCGCGCCGGGCACGGGCCGGTCGGACTGAGGCGGCAGAGCCGCGGGCGGTGGCATCTCGACAGGTGGCCCGACATTCGTGGGACGCGCGAAGTCGACTTGCGGCGGTGGCGGGCCGGCGTCCTGGCCTCGCGCGGCGCTGGCGGCGAGACCGCCAGCGATGACGCAGGCGACGACGGCTTTCGACAGATTGCGCAACGTGTTGATCCTCGCTCGGCCGGCTCCCATGCCGGTGCGGCGGGCGCGGTGCCCGCCGAATCGCTTGGTTCCAGACCGAGAGCCGGGGCGCAAGCCCCATGCCGGATCGAGCGCTTACTCACATCGTCTCGATACGCCGCGCCGCCTCGTCCAAGATCGCCGTGATCGCGCTCGCCTCGACGCCGCCCCGGGAGAGCCGCAGGCGCAGCGCGGCCCCTAGGTTCTCCATCGCGCGGCGGATCTCCGGCGCCTCGCCGCCGCCGTAGCGCTTGCGCAGCTCGTCCATCCGACCGAACACCCGGTCGATGTCGCCCGCCGCGCGATCGCGCTCGGCCTTTCCGGCCTCGGTAAGCCCGTAGAGCTTGCGCGGCCCCTCGGACTCGACGACCGCGATGAAGCCCTGCTCCTCGAGCAAGGTCAGCGTCGGGTAGACGATGCCCGGACTCGGCGCATACGCGCCCCCGAACAAGGTCTCGACGGCCTTGATGATCTCGTAGCCGTGCGCCGGTTTCTCGCCGATCAGCTTCAGGACGACGAAGCGCAGGTCGCCCTGCTCGAACATGCGGGTTCGCCCGCGCGGGTCCCAGCCCGAGCGGGAGCGGCTGTCCGGACTTTCGTGGCGATTATCGTGGCCGCCGCCGCGACCCGTGCCGTACGGGCCATGGCAATGATGATGAGAATGGGCGAAACGAAAAAACATGTCTGTAACCTGTCTGCGATGTATCTTGTAAGATATATCTCAGATCGGTTTCTATGCAAGGTCGTTTCTCGCTGAGCTAAGCCAAGGACGCAGATCGACGTCGCTCGCCCCGCGACGGCGGCAGGCACGCGCTGGCCACCTCGCGCGTTCTCTCGACGGCACCACGCTTTCGCGATGCCAAGCGGGCGGCTCCTTCCGCCCGAACCTCTCAGAGACTTCCATGAACATCGGTCCTTTTCGCGTTCCGGTTCGCACCCTCGGCGCGGCCGCCATCGCCGCGACGGCGCTCGTCGTAATCGATGGCTCGTTCTTCACGGTCGACCCCTCCGAGCGCGCCTTCGTGCGCCTGCTCGGCACGCCGACCACCAGCCTGCCGTACCAGCCGGGGCCGCACTTCAAATGGCCGCTGCTCTCGCAGGTCGACGCGCTGCAGGTCTCGCAGACGTCGCTGACGCTGCCGGCTTTCAAGGTGATCACCATCGACAACCAGCCTGTCGAGCTGAAGGTCGACATCCAATACAAGGTGCCGGATTCCGACGTCGCGCGCCTGCTCTACGACATGGGCCGCACCGGCACCGCCGACATCGACCGGCCGGTGATGGATGTCGTGCAGGACCGCGTCTATCGCGTGTTTTCGTCGAAGAACACCAACACGATTTCGGCCAACCGCGAGCCGATCCAGGAGGAGGCGCAAAAGTTCGTCGGCGAGGCGCTGCGCAACAACTTCGGCATCGAGCTCGTCTCGCTGCAGATCCCGCAGATCGCGTTTTCCGAGACGTTCACCGAGAGCAACGCGCTGGCGGTGACGGCGAAGAACCAGGCGATCCGCGAGGAGAACCAGCTCAAGGTGGTCGGCTACATCGCCGACCAGCGGGTGCGCGAGTCGCAGGGCCAGCGCGATCAGCAGATCGCCGAGGCCGAGGGCCGTGCCCGCAGCCTCGAGCTGCAGGCCGACGCCGACGCCAGCGCGACGCTGACGCGGACGGGCGCCAACGCCAAGGCGCTGCTCGTGCAGGCCGGCGCCGACAAGCAGGCCGCCGCGCTGCGCGGCGAGGGCGACGCGGCCGCTCGCAAGGCGATGATCGAGGCGTCAGGTGGCGGCGCCACCTATGTCGCGATCGTCGAGGCGCAGGCCAAGGCGAAGTGGAAAGGTGGCTACCCGAACGTGCTCACGGTGAGCGACAAGGGCATGCTGCCGATGCTGCTGAGCATGCCCGCGACAGGGGCCGCCCAAGAGGTTGCCAAGGAGGCCGCTAAGTAGCGCTCATCCCTTGCGGAAGACGAGCGACAGGTTGTTGGCCGGCATGGCGATCCGCGCTTGGAGCTTCATGCCCTGCCGCGCGGCCGCCGCGACGACATCGTCGAGACGGCGGATCCCCCAGGCAGGATCGCGGCTCTTCAGGCTCGCGTCGAAGCCGAGATTGCTGAGCGCCGTCTCGACCTCGGTCTCGAGGTACGGGCCATAAAGAAACAGCACGCCGTCGGACGGAAGGAGGCGCCCCGCGCCCGCCATCAGCCCCAGCGTCGACGCCCATGGCGAGATGTGGATCATGTTGATCGCGACAATGGCGTCCGCGCGCTCGACCGGCCAAACGGAATCGCCCACGTCGAGTTCGAGCGGCGCCAGCAGGTTCGGCGGCCCGGCCGCCTCGCGCCAAGCCTGGATACTGGCGAGCGCCCTCGCGTCCGGGTCGGTCGGCTGCCAGCGCAGACGGGGGCAGGCGGTGGCGAAGTGCACCGCGTGCTCGCCGGTGCCGGCCGCGATTTCGAGCACCAGACCCGCCTCGGGCAAGTGCTGTTTCAGCACCGCGAGGATCGACTCCCGATTGCGCGCGACGCTCGGCGACGTGAGGGCGTCCGACACGGTGTCGCCTATCGCTGTCGGGTTTTGCGATGCCCGTAGGGATTTTCGCTCGTCTTGCGCGACAGGCGCAGCGGCACGCCCGGCAGGTCGAACGCCTCACGAATGCCGTTCAGCAAAAACCGCTCGTAGCTCGTCGGCATCGCGTCGAGCTGATTGCCGAAGATCACGAAATAGGGGGGCCGCGCGCGGAGCTGCGTCATGTAGCGGATCTTGATGCGACGCCCGGCGACGGCTGGCGGCGGATGGTGCTCCAGCGTTGCCGCGAGCCAGCGGTTGAGCCGCGCGGTGGAGATGCGTTTGTTCCAGGTCTCCTCGACCTGCATCACGGCTTCCATCAGCTTCTCGACCCCAAAGCCGGTCTCGCCCGACAGCGGGATCACCGGCGCACCGCGCACCTGCGGCAGCAGCCGCGACGCCTCGTCGCGCAAAAAGGTGAGCTTGCCGCCCTTGTCGGCGATCAGGTCCCACTTGTTCACGCCGATCACCAGGGCGCGGCCCTCGCGGGAGACGAGGTCGGCGAGGGTCAGGTCCTGCTTCTCGAACGGCGCGGTGGCGTCGACGAGCAGGATCACGACTTCCGCGAACTTGGCCGCGCGCAGCGCATCGGCATTGGCGAGCTTTTCGAGCTTGTCCTCGACGCGGGCGCGCCGCCGCAGCCCCGCCGTGTCGAACATCTTCAAGGCCCGCCCGCGCCAATCCAGGTCGACGCTGATCGCGTCGCGCGTCAGGCCGGCCTCTGGTCCGGTCAGCAGCCGGTCCTCGCCGAGAATACGATTGAGAAGCGTCGACTTGCCGGCGTTTGGGCGGCCGACGACGGCGATGGCGAGCGGCTTGGTGACATCGAGTTCGCTGCCGTCCTCGTCGTCGTCGAAGGTTTTCGCCGACCCGGGGGCGGCCTCTTCGGGCGCCGCGGTCTGCTCGGGCAGGGTCTCGAGCAACGCCGAATAGAGGTCCGACAGTCCCTCGCCATGCTCGGCCGACAGCGGGATCGGATCGCCGAGGCCGAGCCCGTAGGCCTCCATCGCGCCGTCGCCGCCGGCCCGGCCCTCGGCCTTGTTCGCGATCAAGATCAAGGGTTTGCTGGCACGTCTTACAAGCGCGGCGAAAGCGCGATCGGTCGGCGTCAGGCCGATGCGGGCATCGATGACGAAGAAGATGCCGTCGGCGCCGGCGATGGCCGCCTCCGTCTGCGCCCGGGTGCGGCCGGACAGCGAGGCGGCGTCCCCCTCCTCGAGACCCGCGGTGTCGACGACGGTGAAGCGAAGGTCGCCGAGCTTCGCCTCGCCCTCGCGGCGGTCGCGGGTGACGCCGGGCCGATCATCGACGAGCGCGAGCTTCTTGCCGACAAGCCGATTGAAGAGTGTCGACTTGCCGACGTTCGGCCGGCCGATGATGGCGATGGTGAAATTCGACACGTATCAGTCCGGTTCGGCGCCGGGCTTTGACTGAGACGCGGGCGGTGCGGCGGTCGTCGTGGGCGCGGCAGGTGTGGGCACGGCAGGTGAACGCGCAAGCGGAGCGGCGGCAACCGGCGGCGTCGTGGGTGAGGGAGCCGCTGCGGTGGTGGGTGTTGGGGATGGAGCGGCGGCTGCCGCCATCGGCGTCACGCGGGTCGGCGGAGGCTCGCTCGTCATCGGCGTGGCGAGCCCGGCACTGACCAGCGCGCGGAACGCCTGCGCGCGGTTGCGCAGCGCCGGCGGCGCCAGTGGGTCGACGATGATCGCGTCGATATAGGCCCCGGCCGCCTTGAAGTCGTTACGCTTCAACGCCGCCAGCGCCAGCAGCTCGTTCATCGAGGCGTGGAAGGCGAAGCCCGGCGAGGTGAACCGGCCGTAGCGCTGCTCGAAGGCGACCGGCGTCTCGGTGTCGAGCCGCAGCATCGCGCCGCGCACGCGCGCCGTGTCCCGCATCGAGCCGTCGATCGTGTCGAGGTTGGCGATCTCGTCGAATGCCTTGGCGGCACCCTCCGGATCGCTCGGCGCCAGCAACGCCGCCGCGCGCATCCGCGCCAGCATGGCGTAGCCGGCCGGCCCCGTCTTGGCGATCGCCGCGAAGGCCTGCTGCGCCGGCTGGATCTTGCCGTCCTTCGCGAGCTGGTCGGCCGCCGCATAGCGCATGTTGTCGGCCTCGGCGCTCGCCGTCTTGTTGTCGATCCAGTAGCGCCACACGCCGGCGCCGACGATGATCGCCACGACGAGGATCGCCAGCGGGATCTGGAAACGAGTGAGGAAGGCGAGGACGCGTTCGCGCCGGTAATCCTCGTCGACCTCGCGGATGAAATCCGACATCGTCCTGCCAAAAGAGCTGTAGGGGAGGCGCTCGCGTAGCACGAACCTCGCGCCGCGCCTACCGCCGCCGCTCGCGGGTGGATACCGCGGCCCGCGACCCCACATCTTCCGGCAAAGGAGATGTCGATGTCATCAGCCCCACGCCCCACCGCAGCCCAGGACAATGCGCCTGGCGCCGTCTCGCGCAATCCGGCGACCGGCGAGGTCTTCGCCCGCTATCCGTTTCAGTCGAGCGCCGAGATCGAGGCGACGCTGGCGGCGGCCCATGCCGCGTTTCTGACATGGCGGGCGATGCCGGTCGCCGAGCGCGCCCGCGTCATCCACAAGCTCGCCGACATCATCGAGACCGAGTCCGACGCCTTCGCCGCGATCATCACACTCGAGATGGGCAAGACGGCCCGGGAGGCGAAGGCCGAGGTGCTGAAATGCGCGAAGATGGCGGCTTTTTACGCCGAGCATGGCCCGGCGATGCTGAAGGACGAGCCGGCGCCGATCGATGATGCGGAGGTCTATGTCTCGTACCTGCCGACCGGCATCATCCTCGGCATCATGCCGTGGAATTTCCCGCTGTGGCAGGCGGTTCGGGCCGGCGTGCCGATCACGCTCGGCGGCAACGGATTTCTCCTGAAGCACGCGCCGAACTGCATGGGCCTCGCGACGATGCTCGGCGAGGCTTGGGAGCGTGCCGGCGCGCCCAAGGGGCTGTTTGGCATCCTGAATGTCGGCAACAAGCCGATCGAGGGCATCATCAACGATCCCCGCATCACCGGCGTGACGCTGACCGGCAGCCCACGCGCCGGCGCGGCGGTGGCGGCCTTGGCCGGCAAGGCGCTCAAGAAGTCGGTGCTCGAGCTTGGCGGCTCCGATGCGTTCATCGTGCTCGCCGATGCCGACCTCGACAAGGCGGTCCAGGCGGCGATCGGCTCGCGCTTCGCGACGTCAGGGCAGGTCTGCATCGCCGCCAAGCGGATGATCCTGGAGGCGCCGATCGCCGAAGCGTTCCAGGCGAAGTTCATCGAGGCGGCGCGCAAGGCGAAAACCGGCGATCCGGACGATGCGGCGACGACATTCGGCCCGATGGCGCGCGAGGATCTGCGCGACGAGCTGCACGAGAAGGTCGAGCGCTCGGTGCGGCAGGGCGCCAAGCTGCTGTTGGGCGGCAAACCGGTCGAGGGCAAGGGCTGGTACTACGAGCCGACGGTGCTCGGCGGCGTCGAGCGCGGCATGGCGGCTTATGACGAGGAGACATTCGGCCCTGTCGCCGCGATGGTCGTCGCGCGCGACGCCGAGCACGCGATCGAGATCGCCAACGACAGCGAGTTCGGCCTCGGCGGCGCGCTGTGGACGCGCGATCTCGAGACGGCGAAGGGGTATGCGCGGCGGCTGGAGACCGGCGGCGTCTTCATCAACGGCTTCACGGCCTCCGATCCGCGCGTGCCGATCGGCGGCGTCAAGAAGAGCGGCTACGGGCGCGAATTGTCGCACTTCGGCATCAAGGAGTTCCTCAACGCGCAGACTGTCTGGATCAAGGGCGTTGAAACCAATCGTTGATGCTAAAACGATAAAAGGTGGCGTCAAACCTTCTTGACGGGCTTGGCGTCGCGGACCTCCCAGTCGCCGGCGGCGACGGTGCAGGCGGTGCCCTGGATCGCGCGCGCTGACTGCCCGTCGTGCATATCGCCGAGAAAGGCGCGGCAGACTTTCGCGTCCCGCGGGTAGGCGTGTCCGACGGCGGTCAGCGAGCCCTTGTGGCCGCTCTTGGGGTTCTCCCAATGCACGGTGGAGCCGTCGCCCTGCGGGTCGAGCGATGTCGCCAAGGCGGCGATCTCGCGGCGACGATCCTCTTCGTCGAGGAGAGCGCCGAATGGGACCTTCGAGATCGAGCCGGTGACATCGTCTGGCAGCATCGAGGCGATTGGAAACGACATCGCGCAGCCGCCGAGCGTCGGCGCGGCAAGCACCGCGACGCGACCCAAGGCCCGCAGGCCGGCTGATCCGAAGATCGAGGCCGGGTGACGCCCGGCACCATTGGACTTGACCTCTTTCGCCACGCTACACCCACGCAACACTTAACAGAGCGGATCATAACTTGGACGCGTTAAAGAGCCGTGACCCCTTACTTGCGGACGATCCTTTCGTGCTCTTCGCAGACTGGCAGGATGACGCCGCCGGCAGCGAACCGAACGATCCGACCGCGATGGCGGTCTCGACGGTCGATGGGGATGGGTTGCCCGACGTCCGCATGGTGCTCCTTAAGGCGTGGAACGCGCGAGGGTTCGTTTTCTACACGAACTTCCAAAGCGCGAAGGGGCGCGAGCTCGCGGCGCATCCGATGGCTGCGGCGCTCTTTCACTGGAAGAGCCAGCGCCGGCAAATCCGCATCCGTGGGCCCGTCGAGGTCGTGACGGCGGCGGAGGCGGATGCCTATTTCGCCAGCCGCCCGCGCGGCAGCCGCATCGGCGCCTGGGCGAGCCAGCAGTCGCGTGTGATCGCCGACCGGGCGGCACTGGAACAGGCCGTGGCGGACGTCGAGGCGACCTATCCCGGCGACGTGCCGCGCCCGCCGCACTGGAGCGGCTTTCGCATCATGCCGCTGCAGATCGAGTTCTGGTCGGACGGCGCGCATCGGCTGCACGATCGGTGCCTCTTCGCGCGCGACGCGCTCGATGGCGCCTGGACCAAGACGCGACTGTCGCCGTGACAGCCGCGGTTGACCGGCTCTATCCGACGCGGCCGTTCCTGGCGGCCAGCATCGCCGTATTCCGCGACGACCGCGTCCTGCTCGCGCAACGCGCGGCGGCGCCGTATGCCGGCTGCTACTCGCTGCCGGGTGGGCTCGTCGAGCCGGGCGAGACGATCGCGGAGGCCGCGCTTCGCGAACTGCGCGAGGAGGTCGGCGTCGAGGCGCGCATCGTCGGCTTCAACCGTCACGTCGAGATCATCGAGCGTGACGAGGCCGGCGCGGTCCGGCATCATTTCGTGATCGCCTCGTTCGTCGGCGCGTGGGTCGCCGGCGAGGCAACGACGGGCCCGGAGGCCGCCGCCGTCATCTGGGCCGATCGAACAGCCGTGGCGGCTCTGCCGACGACCCGACATCTGCCGGCGTTGCTCGACGCTGCCTGGCTGCTTGCCGAGGCGGATGCCCGAGTGCCCAAGGCCTCGTGTCCGTGATCGCGCGGCGGCTTCGGGTTTGCGCCATGCTCGCGGCGCTCGCGATCCAGCCGATGATGGCGGGTCCAGTCACCGCCGAGCCCGCGCCAAAAAGCGCGAAGAACCCCGTCCCGCTTCCGCCGCCGCCCGTCGCGGCTCCCGCGCCGTTGGAGACGCGCCCTTACGATCCGCAGCTGCTGCGCCTCGCCGAGATCCTGGGGGCGTTGACCTATCTACGCGGCGTGTGCGGCGCGCAGGACGTCGACCAATGGCGCGCCCGCATGCAGGCGCTGCTCGATGCCGAGGGCGTGCCGCAAAGCCGAAAGGAGCGCTTGGCCGGCGCCTATAATCACGGGATCGAGGGCTACAGCTTCGCCTATCGTACCTGCACGACGAACGCGCGCATCCTCATCGACCGTTTCCTGAAGGAGGGCGCCGGGATCGCCAAGGAGGTCGAGAACCGCTACCGCGCGAGCTGACAAAGCCGGCAAGGGTGGCAGACCCGACGCGCCGATCCGCCTATAAGGTCGCGACGCCGGCCGCGACCGGCCCGAAGGATTTGCGACCCAAAGGACCTGCACCCACGATGTCGATGATCGACTCCATCCGGCGCCAGATGACGCCGGTCCACCCCGCCGGCTACGTGTTCATCGCCGGCTTCGCCGTCGCGACCGCAATCCTCGGCTGGTTCTTCGAGCCGCTCGGCTGGATCGGCGCGATCCTCACCGCCTGGTGCGTCTACTTCTTCCGCGATCCGGCGCGGGTCACGCCGGTCGACGAGACGCTCGTCATCTCGCCGGCCGACGGAATCATCTCCTCGATCGGCTTCTTCCGGCCGCCGCCCGAACTCGGGCTCGGCGCCGAGCCGATGCAGCGCATCTCCGTCTTCATGTCGGTGTTCGACTGCCATGTGAACCGCATGCCGGTCGCCGGGCGCATCGCCAAGGTCGCCTATAAGCCGGGCAAGTTTCTCAGCGCCGATCTCGACAAGGCGAGCGACGACAACGAGCGCAACTCGCTCGTCGTCGACGGCGCGCACGGTCGGTTCGGCGTCGTCCAGATCGCCGGCCTTGTCGCACGGCGGATCATCTGCTTCTCCAAACAGGGCGAGAGCCTGGCCGCGGGCACGCGATTCGGCCTCATCCGGTTCGGCTCGCGCGTCGACGTCTACCTCCCGCCGGGCGCGCGGCCGCTGGTCTCGCTCGGCGCCAAGGCGATCGCCGGCGAGACGGTGCTGGCCGATTTTGTCGTCGGCGGCGCCCGGGTCTTCAGCAAGGCCTGACGCGGGAGCGTCCGCGCGCTCTCGCCTCGGCGTAGGGCGGCGGCGTCGACGCGCGTTGGGGGTCGATAGGCTCGTGGGGAATGACGGACGCGGAGGAGGCTGATGACGAGCTCGTCGGGCTCGTGGCGAGAGGCGATCGAGCCGCGTTCACGCGCCTCGTCACCCGCCATCGCTCGCGGCTCGTCGCGCTCGTGACGCGCTCGCTCGGCAGCCGTGCGGCGGCGGAGGACATCGTGCAGGAGGTCTTCACCCGAGCCTGGATCAAGGCGCCGCTCTGGCAGGTGCGCGAGCCGGGCCGCGCGAGCTACGCGGCATGGCTGAGCAGGGTCGCCGTCAACCTCGCGATCGATCAGAGCCGCAAGGCGCGATCGGTCGGCCTCGATTCGATCGACGAGCCGGAGGATCCTGCCGTGCCGCCGGACGCGGCGATCATCGCCCGCGAGCGGGCAGGGCGCATCAAGACGGCGATCGCCGCGCTGCCGGAGCGCCAGCGTCTGGCGATCGCGCTGACCTACGATTCGGAACTGACCAACGCCGACGGCGCGTCAGCGATGGGCGTGTCGGTCGGGGCTTTCGAGTTGCTTCTGGTGCGGGCGCGTCGGGCGCTGCGCACCGCCTTTCGTGACGAGTAGAGATGATGGATCTGACGGTGTTCGAGGACAGGCTCGACCTTTACGGCGCCGACCTCGCGCGTTGGCCGGACGCCGACCGAGTTCGCGCGGCGGCCCTCGTCGCGGCGTCGGTGGACGCGCGCGAGATACTCGCCGCGATGGCCGAGATCGAAGCGGTGCTGCGCGGCCGTCCCTCTCACGAGCTCGGCGCTCCCGGCGTCATGGCGGCCCGCGCGATGCGGCATCGTCAGGAGACGCCGACACGCAGGCTCGCAAGTCGCGCCGGCTTGGCGGCCGCCGCCGCGATCGTCCTGATGCTCGGCATTTCGATCGGCGATATCGCGTTCGCAGAGCACGCCGACGATCCCGATCGGGTCATGGCGGTCGCGTTCGACACGGGCGGCGCCGCAGATGTGGACTGACAATCGCCGGCTGATCGGCGCGCTGGTCGTCTCGGGTCTCCTCAACATCTTTCTCGTCGGCGTGCTGGCGGGCCACGGCTTTGCCGTGCATCGCGGGCCACCGCCGCTGCCGGCTTCGGGTCCAATGGTGCCGCAGCGACACGTCAAGGCGCTGCCGGACGATCAGCGGCAGATCTTTCGTGCCGCGATGCTCGCGCGCCGCGACGAGATCCGTGCCGCGCGCCAGAGCCACAAGGAGCTGAGGCGGAAGACCGAGGCCGACATTGCGGCACAGACCTTCGATCGCGCCTTGGTCACCGAGGATTTCGCCGCCCTGCACCGGTCGAACCGCGCGATCGACGAGGCTGTCAGCGCGGCGCTGATCGATGCGCTCGCTGGCCTGACGCCGCAGTCGCGCGCGGCATTGGTCACGCATGACGCCATTGCCCCGAAGGTCACGCAGCCCACGCCTTGAACTCGCGGTGGCGGAGCTTGCCGTGGCGGGGGGCCGCTCCTATGGTCCGCGTCGATGGCCCCCCCCCGAACATCCCTGCGCCTGCACACGACCGACGATGTCGAGGACGTCGATGGCTATGACGCGCTCGGCGAGCGCCTGCCGCCGCTGCGTCGACATCGCTTCAAGGCGGTGCCGATCCGCGTCGTCATTCCGAACCTCGTGACGTTGGCCGCCCTGGCGCTCGGGCTGACCTCGATCCGCTTCGCGATCGAGGAGAAGTTCGAGATTGCCGTCGTCGCGGTGATCGGCGCGGCGATCCTCGATGGGCTCGACGGGCGCATCGCCCGCGCCATCCGCGGCACCTCGCGCTTCGGCGCCGAGCTCGACTCGCTGGCCGATTTCGTCGACTTCGGCGTGGCGCCCGCTTTCATCCTCTATCTGTCGAGCCTTCAGGAGATCAAAAGCTTCGGTTGGTTCGCGGTGCTGGTCTTCGCGATCGCCGCGGCGCTGCGCCTCGCCCGTTTCAATACGATGCTGGACGATCCCGACAAGCCGGCGTGGCACGCGAACTTCTTCGTCGGAATGCCGGCGCCGGCGGGCGCCGTCATCGGCCTCTTGCCGCTCTACTTCCACAACTCGGGAATTCTCACGGCGAGTTTGCACCTGCCGACCCAGGTCGAGATCGCCTTCGTGATCCTGGTCGCCTTCCTCATGGCGAGCCGCATTCCCCATTTCTCGGGCAAGAAGATCGGCCGTATCCCGCGCGAGTATTTCATGGTCGTGCTGTTTGGCATCGCCGCCGCGCTGCTCCTGCTGGCGACGTTTCCGATGGAGGTGATGATCCTCCTGTCGATCTGCTACATGGCGACCATCCCGATGGCGATCGTCCGCTACCGCCGCTACGAAAAGGCGGACGCCGCGCGTCGCGCCAGCGTCTCGTCGCCGTCGGATTGATCGAGCGGCGACCGAAAAGAAGGCGCTCGTCGCGGCCGGTCGATGCGCGCGGTTCACAATCACCTACATAAGCAGTACATCTCGCGCGCTTCGTCACCGGAGACACTCACCGCAAGGGTTGCGGTGGCGCGAGCCTATGGTCCCGCCGTCGAGCGGGCAGCACAAGGATACGAATGTCGAAGGAAGAACTGCTCGAGTTTCCGGGCGTCGTCGCGGAATTGCTTCCGAACGCCACGTTCCGCGTGAAGCTCGAGAACGATCACGAGATCATCGCCCACACCGCGGGCAAGATGCGCAAGAACCGGATCCGCGTTCTGACGGGCGACAAGGTGCTCGTCGAGATGACGCCATACGATCTGACCAAGGGCCGCATCACCTATCGTTTCAAATAGCCGATCGATGGCCGGCGCCGACGCCCTGAAGCTCAAGGGGGATCACAGGCTCGTCCTCGCGTCGGGTTCACCGCGCCGTGTCGCGCTGCTCCAGCAGATCGGTGTCGACCCGATCGCGCTGCTCCCCGCCGACATCGACGAGGTCCCGCATCGTGGCGAGGCGCCGCGCTCGCTCGCGGTGAGACTGGCCGACGAAAAGGCGGCCGCCGCGTCGCGGACGCAGCAGATGCGCCCGGATCTCGTCGGAGCGACCTTGATCGCCGCCGACACGGTAGTCAGCGTCGGCCGGAGGATCCTGCCCAAATGCGAACTCGTCGAGGAGGCCGAGCAATGCTTGCGCCTCCTGTCCGGGCGCGCGCATCGCGTTCACACGGCGCTTTCGATGATCACGCGGTCCGGTGCCAAGCGGCGGAGGCTGGTCGAATCGCGAGTGCGCTTCAAGCGGCTCACCCGCCTCGAGGTCGAGCACTACCTGGCCTCCGGCGAATGGCGCGGCAAGGCCGGCGGCTATGCGATTCAGGGGCTCGCCGGCGCGTTCGTCATGAAGCTGGTCGGCTCGTATTCGAGCGTCGTCGGCCTGCCACTTTACGAGACGATGAGCTTGCTCACGGCCGAGGGCTTCGTCGCGCGCCATGCCGAGCGCGAGGCCACACTCGACGAGCAGGCGACGGGGTAGCCGATGGCGGACGCGGCGCCTCAGGTGAAGACCCGCCCGTGCCCGATCTGCGGCAAGGTGCCGGTCGCGGCCTATACGCCATTCTGCTCGAAGCGGTGCGCCGACGTGGACTTGCACCGCTGGCTCGGCGGCGTTTACGCCGTGCCGAGCGACGAATCGGCCGACGACGAGATGCCGCCACTCGCGCCCGAGGGTTGAGGTGTTCTTCATCCTGTCGAAGGTGCTGGGTCTCGTCTTCGAGCCCGTGACCTTCCTGGTACTGGTTGGGATGCTGGGCTTGGCCCTCGGCCTCACGCGCTACGCCCGAGCCGGACGCAGGCTCGCCGCCGCGGCTTGGCTCGTCTTCGCCATCGTCTGCTTTTCGCCACTCAGCAGCGCCCTGCTGCGCCCGCTCGAGGATCGATTCCCGCAACCCGCGGCGACGATGCCCGCGCCCAGTGGGATCATCGTGCTCGGCGGCGCCCTCGACGAGGGAATCACCAACGCGCGCGGCCAGCCGGCGTTGAACGAAGCGGCGGGCCGCCTCACCGCGGGCGTTGCTCTCGCACGTCGCTATCCCGACGCGCGCCTCGTCTTCACGGGCGGCAGCGCGGACCTCACGCAGCATGGGCTCGACGAGGCACGCGGCGTGCGCGATTTGTGGCTCGCGCTCGGCGTGCCCGAGGCGCGAATGACCTTCGAGAGCCGATCCCGCGACACCTACGAGAACGCGACGCTGACCAAGGCGCTGGTGATGCCGAGTCCCGGCGATACATGGCTTCTCGTCACCTCGGCGGCGCACATGCCGCGGTCCGTCGGCATCTTTCGCGCGGCGGGGTGGCCAGTCGCGGCCTATCCGGTCGACTATCGCACCTCTGGCACCACGCACGCGTGGCGCCCGACCACGCAGCCGATTGAGTCGCAGCGCGATCTCGAGGTCGCGCTGCATGAGTGGATCGGTCTCGCAGCCTACCGACTGACCGGGCGCACGTCGGCGCTGTTTCCGGCCCCCTGATCGCTATTCGGCGGCGAGCGCCGCCGTATCGCCATCGAGCCAGGCGTCGAGATCGCCCGCGGCCCGCCGGCTCAGCGCCATCTTGCGCGCCGCGCCCTTTTCGGGCCCGCGAAGCTTGCGGCCATCCTCGCCGACGACCGGCCCATCGATTGGCGGGAAGAGGCCGAAGTTCACGTTCATCGGCTGAAACGAGCGCGGACCAGGGTCGATACCCGCGATATGCCCGCCGGTGATGTGGTTGATCAGCGCCCCGATCGCCGTTGTCGACGGTGGCATGGTGGCCACTGCTCCGAGCCGGTCGGCCGCCGCGAGACGGCCCGCGACGAGGCCAATCGCGGCGCTTTCGATGTAGCCCTCGCAGCCGGTGATCTGGCCAGCGAAGCGCAACCGGGGCATCGCCTTCAGCCGCAGCGTCGCGTCGAGCACGCGCGGCGCGTTGAGGAACGTGTTGCGGTGGATCCCGCCGAGCCGCGCGAAGGCGACACTCTCCAGCCCGGGAATTGCCCGGAATACAGCGGCTTGCGCGCCGTGCTTCATCTTCGTTTGAAAGCCGACCATGTTGTAGAGCGTTCCGAGCGCGTTGTCCTGCCTGAGCTGGACGATCGCGCAGGCCTTGACGGCCGGGTCGTGCGGATTGGTCAGGCCGACCGGCTTCATTGGTCCATGGCGCAGCGTCTCGCGGCCGCGCCGCGCCATTTCCTCGATCGGTAGGCAGCCGTCGAAATATGGCGTCGTCGAGTCGTGCGGCGAGGTCGTGACATCGGCCGCGAGCAACGCGTCGATGAAGGCCTCGTATTGCGGGCGCGACAATGGGCAATTGATGTAGTCGGCGCCGGTCCCGCCTGGGCCTGTCTTGTCGTAGCGCGATTGAAACCACGCCTTCGAAAGATCGATGCCGTCGCGGTGGACGACGGGCGCGATCGCGTCGAAGAAGGCGAGATCGGCTTCGCCGGTCAGCGCACCGATCGCCTGCGCGAGCGCCGGCGCCGTCAGCGGCCCGGTGGCGACGATCACGCTGTCCCACGCGTCCGGCGGCAGGCCTTCGACCTCCTCGCGGAGGAGCTCGATCAGCGGATGCGCGGCGATCGCCTGCGTCACGGCCTCCGCGAAGGCCTCGCGATCGACGGCGAGCGCGCCGCCGGCGGGAACTTGGTTGGTGTCGGCCGCGCGCAGGATCAGCGAGCCCATCCGCCGCATCTCACGATGCAGGACGCCGACCGCGTTGGTCGCGGCATCGTCGGAACGGAACGAGTTCGAACAGACGAGCTCGGCGAGCGCCTCGCCACGGTGCGCGTCGGTGCGCCGGTGCGGACGCATCTCATGCAGGACGACGGGCACGCCGGCCTCGGCGATCTGCCAGCAGGCCTCGGAGCCCGCGAGGCCGCCGCCGATCACGTGAACGGGACGATGGAACGAGCGGGGATCGATCATGCCGCGACGACTACGGCGCGGAGGCCGCCGTCGCAAGGTGCCATCGTCAAACGAAAAAAACCCCGCCGGTTGCCCGGCGGGGTCTCAAAGGATCCAGTGAGGATCAGTAGCGCGCGATGACCGGGGCCGGGGCGGCCGGAGCGACGTAGAGCGGAAGGACGATACGGATGAACCCGCGGGTCTCCTTGCTGCCTTTGTTGCGCTCCGCGACGTCGCGGTAGGCGTAGCCCTGGATATTGAAGCGACCGAAGTCGTAGCCGATCAGGCCACCGACACCCGCCGACGCCATCTTGCGATACCCGGTGACGACCGCGCCTCGATTTGTGGCAACGACAGTCGCGTTGGACAGCGCGTTCTGGATGTCGGACTGGGCATAACCGATGAAGCCAGCCTCGAACTTGCCGAACTTCTTGGTCGCGGTCACGTCGAGGTCGAGCGCTTCGGCGTTACCACGCAGAAGCGTGCCGTTGGCCAGCAGTAGCGGGCCGCCAAAGACAGCCGAACCGTCCTTGGAACCGAACGTACCCGTGTAGCCGAGGGCGCCGTTGATGTCGAAGCCGTTCGCGGTGTAGGCGGCGCCGACGCGAAGATCCGCGTAGGAATAGTTGAAGAAGTGCTCGGACGCCGGGCGGATCAGGAGCAGAAGGCCGGCCGAGAAGCCTTTGCCGAAGTCGTGCGCCAGGATTGGACCGAACGCCTGCTGGAAGATGTCGACGCGGTTGGCGCCGGCGTTCTGCTGCGGACCGTCCGTGTGCAGGAACGGCGCGGCATAGAACAGCTCGAGACGGGTGTTGTAGAAGGTGATCGGCGTCGACCAGATCACCGCCGGAATGTTGATTCCGATGTTGGCGCCGGTCGGCGGGGTCGCCGCGCCGCCACCCGACTGCGGATTGTTGATGTTCGGCTTGATGTCTCGACGGCCGTACGACTCGTTGTCGGCGGCGAACACGCCCTCGGGCAACGGCGCCTCGAGCGCGACACCGCAAGTTTCGCAAGGCTCGAAGCCGAGAAAGGCCTTCGAGGCCGTGGCCGACATGCTGACCGCGAGAGCGGCGGCACCGAACGTGGCCATAATTTTGGTTTTCATGGTGGTCCCCCGAATGATCTCAAAAGTCCTGGTCGCTTGTCTCACCGAGCCCCGAGTTTCCCCCTCGAGGCATCGGCTCCGACGTGTAAGCAACCGATTCCGATGACGCATACTGGTTTTAGCGATCGCGGAACGCCAGTGTTTTTCGACACCATTCCGTCATTGAGGACGGCGCGTTGCCCGGACGCAACACAATTTGACCCAGATCGCGTCGGCTCATCACTAAGCAACCGCCACCAAATCATTGTTAATGCTTGTCTTCGACGATCTAGTATCTAATTGGATTGGTAATGGACCAATCTCATGCCGCGCGATCAAGAGCGCGCGGCATGAGTAAGCCTTGAGCAGTATCGACTCAGTAGCGGGCGATGACGGGCGACGCAGGGGCGGCCGGAGCGATGTACAGCGGGAGGACGATACGGATGAACCCGCGCGTCTCCTTGCTGCCTTGGTTGCGCTCGGCGACTTCGCGGGTCGCGTAGCCCTGCACCGTGAAGCGACCGAAGTCGTAGCCGATCAGACCACCGACGCCGACGGCGCCTTGACGGCCGTAATAGGTTCCGATTCGTCCATTTCCGAGCGCGTAGGTGTGAAGGTTGGACAGCGCGTCCTGAATGTCGGTTTGCGCGAAGCCGACGAAGCCGGCTTCGACTTTGCCGAACTTCTTGGTGGCGGTGAAGTCGATGTCGAGCGCCTCGGCGTTGCCGCGGATGACCTGGCCGTTGATGAACGCGGGGCCGCCGAATTGGGCCGAGCCGTCGCGGCGACCGAGGGTGCCGGTGTAGCCGAGCGCCGCGTTGATATCGAAGCCGTTCGCCGTGTAGGCGACGCCGAAGCGCATGTCCGCGTAAGTCGACGTGTTGTTGGTTGCGCCGCTCGTGATCGCGGGCCGAACCAGCAGGAGCAGGCCGGCCGAGAAGCCGCGGCCAAAATCGTGAGCGATGATTGGTCCGAAGGCCTCATTGACCTCATTCACGCGGCCGGAATTCGGATTCTGCTGTGGCCCGTCGAGGTGCACGAAGGGGGCCGCATAGAATAGTTCGAGGCGCGTATTGTAGAAGCTGACCGGCGTCGACCAGATCACGGCAGGAATGTTGACGCCGACGTCGACACCGTTCGGAGGGGTCGCGGCGCCACCGCCGGACCTCGCGTCATTGATGTTCGGGGTCCGATCGCGTCGGCCGTAGGCTTCGTTGTCTGCCGCGAACACGCCTTCCGGGAGAGGAGCCTCGAGCGCGACGCCGCAGGTCTCGCAAGGCTCGAAGCCGAGAAAGGCCTTCGAGGAGGTTGCCGACAGACCAACCGAGAGCGCGGCGGCCGCAAGTGTGGCTGCAAACTTGAGTTTCATGCTTTTCCCCCATCTTGGCCGTGCCCACCTTGTAGCCGCTCGTGCCTCCAAATGAAGCCGAAGCAGGCTGGTGTGTGACCAGTGATGAGGCAAGCTGACCTCAGAGAAGACGAATTGCCAGTAATAAAGACAGATTTAGTTGCTGACGCTCGCAGTGTTGTTTCAACGCAACAGCGACGTGGCGTTCATGTGACAGGCAATATCGTCTACTCCGCCGCGACCCTCTGTCGTTCGGGGCGCCGGACCAGTAACTCGCGCAGAAACAGGCCGGTATGGCTGCGTGATGCGGCAACAATCGCTTCCGGAGTCCCCGCCGCGACGATCTCGCCGCCGCCGTCGCCGCCCTCGGGACCAAGGTCGACCACCCAGTCCGCGGTTTTGACGACTTCGAGATTGTGCTCGATCACGATGACCGAATTGCCCTGGTCGACCAGCTCGTGCAGCACCTCGAGCAGCTTGGCCACATCGTGAAAATGCAGCCCGGTGGTCGGCTCGTCGAGGATGTAGAGCGTGCGACCGGTCGCGCGGCGCGACAGCTCCTTGGCGAGCTTCACGCGCTGCGCCTCGCCGCCCGATAGCGTGTTGGCCTGCTGCCCGACCTTGACGTAGCCGAGCCCCACGCGCGCCAGCGTCTCCAACTTGTCGCGAATTGGCGGGACTGCCTTGAACAGCACCGCCGCCTCCTCGACCGTCATGTCGAGCACGTCGGCAATCGATCGGTCGCGATACTTCACTTCCAGGGTCTCGCGGTCGTAGCGGCGGCCCTTGCAGATATCGCACGTGACGTAGACGTCGGGCAGGAAGTGCATCTCGATCTTGATGACGCCATCGCCCTGGCAGGCCTCGCAGCGGCCGCCCTTCACGTTGAACGAGAAGCGGCCCGGCTGATAGCCGCGCGCCTTGGCTTCGGGCAGGCCGGCGAACCATTCGCGCATGGGTGTGAACGCGCCGGTATAGGTGGCCGGGTTCGAGCGCGGGGTGCGGCCGATCGGCGATTGGTCGATGTCGATGACCTTGTCGAGATGCTCCAGACCTTCGATCGCGTCGTGCGGAGCTGGATGCTCGTAAGCGCCGTTGAGGCGACGCGCCACGGCCTTGTAGAGCGTATCGACGATCAAGGTCGACTTGCCGCCGCCGGAGACGCCGGTGATCGCCGTGAACAGGCCGAGCGGCAGGTCCGCCGTGACGTTCTTGAGGTTGTTGCCGCGCGCGTTGACGATGCGGAGCTTGCGCTCGGGGTCGGCGCGGCGACGCTTGCGGGGCACCGCCACCTGCTTCGCCCCCGAGAGGTACTGGCCGGTCAGCGAGGCGGGATTCGCCATGATCTCGTCGGCCGTGCCCTGGGCGATGATCTCGCCGCCATGAATGCCCGCGCCGGGGCCGACGTCGACGACGTAATCGGCCGTGAGGATCGCGTCCTCGTCGTGCTCGACGACGATGACCGAATTGCCGAGGTCGCGCAGCCGCCGCAGCGTGTCGAGCAGCCGCGCGTTGTCGCGCTGGTGCAGGCCGATCGACGGCTCGTCGAGGACGTAGAGCACGCCGGTCAGCCCAGAGCCGATCTGCGAGGCGAGGCGTATGCGCTGGCTCTCGCCGCCCGAAAGCGTGCCGGAGGCGCGGTCGAGCGAGAGATAATCGAGCCCGACATCGACCAGGAACGAGAGCCGATCGCGGATCTCCTTGAGGATGCGCTTGGCGATCTCGTTGCGCTTGTCGTCGAGCTTGTCGGGCAGCGCCTCGAACCAGGCGTGCGCGTGGCGGACCGACAGCGCGGTCACCGCGGCGATCGTCGCCATGTCGATCTTGACCGCCATGGCCTCGGGCTTGAGGCGGGCACCACCGCAGGCCGCGCACGGCGTGTCCGACATGAAGCGCGAGATCTCCTCGCGCGCCCACTCGCTCTCGGTCTCCTTGTAGCGGCGTTCGAGGTTGCGAATGATGCCCTCGAACGGTTTGTTGACGTCATAGGCGCGCACGCCGTCGGCGTAGGAGAAGCGGATCGACTGCTTGCCCGAGCCGTAAAACAGCATGTGCTGCACATCGAGCGGCAGCTTCTCGAAGGCGATATCGAGCCGGAACTTGTAGTGCCGCCCCAGCGCCTCCAGCGTCTGCATGTAATAGGGCGACGTCGACTTGGCCCATGGGGCGATGGCGCCGCGGCGCAGCGTGACGTTTGGATCCGGCACGATGAGTTCGGCATCGATGCGCTGCTCGAGGCCGAGGCCGCCGCACTCCGGGCAGGCGCCGAACGGGTTGTTGAACGAGAACAGCCGCGGCTCGATCTCGGCGATCGTGAAGCCCGACACGGGACAGGCGAACTTCGAGGAGAAGGTGATGCGCTTTGGCGCGCCCTTGTCGTCGGTCTCGCTCGCGTATTCGGCGATCGTGATGCCGTCGGCCAGCTCCAACGCTGTCTCGAAGCTCTCGGAGAGCCGCGCGCGGATGTCGTCCTTCACCGCGATGCGGTCCACCACGACATCGATGTCGTGTTTCAGCTTCTTGTCGAGGGTCGGCGCCTCGCCGATCTCGTAGAAGGCGCCGTCGACCTTGAGGCGCTGGAAGCCCTTCTTCATGTAGTCGGCGATCTCCTTGCGGTACTCGCCCTTGCGACCGCGCACCACCGGCGCCAACAGATAAAGCCGTGTGCGCTCCGGCAGCGCGACGACGCGATCGACCATCTGGCTCACCGTCTGCGACTCGATCGGCAGGCCGGTCGCGGGCGAGTAGGGGATGCCGATGCGCGCCCACAACAGCCGCATGTAATCGTAGATCTCGGTGACGGTGGCGACCGTCGAGCGCGGGTTCTTCGAGGTCGTCTTCTGCTCGATCGAGATCGCCGGCGACAGGCCGTCGATCTGGTCGACGTCGGGCTTCTGCATCATCTCGAGAAACTGGCGTGCATAGGCCGACAGCGATTCGACGTAGCGGCGCTGACCCTCGGCATAGATCGTGTCGAACGCGAGCGAGGATTTGCCGGAGCCGGAGAGGCCGGTGAAGACCACCAGCTTGTCGCGCGGGATCGTCAGATCGACGTTCTTGAGATTGTGCTCACGCGCGCCACGCACGGAGATCGTGCGGCCGTCGAAGGCGGGTGCCGGCGAGGTTTGCGGTCGCTCAGCGCCCTTGCGCGCCGGCTTCGGGGCCGCCGCGGCCCGAGGATTTGCTTTGGCCGGCGGCAGCTTGGCCTTTGGCGTCTTCATGCCGTCTTCGTTCTGGAGATATGAAGGCCCTACCTAGGCATGTCGCGCGGCGGACGCCACCCCTTCATGCCTTGACTGCCTCGGCCGTCCCGTCGGCGAACATTTGACGCGTGCAGGTGTCGTGCCCGCCGGTGAGGCAGGCACTCAAGCTGTCAAGTTCTATAAGTGGCCGCCATCTCTTGGCGCGCCTGGCGCGCCGTTGGGCATAGTAGCGTCCTGAGCTGATTGCCGCGACATCGCGAAAGAGAGCCATGTTGGGCCGGTGGCAAACACCGGCCATGACGGCTTGAGCGCCATCGCGATGGAGCCATCGATCAAGTACAGGCTGTAGGAGATCGCGCCGAAAAAGCGCAGGACTCGATGTTTCAGAATCCGCGTTGCGAGCGATGCCGCATTTTGTGCAACGTAGGCGATCAGGCAAGGGATCGTGACTATTGCGAAGGCCGTCTGTAGCGTGTTGAAGGCGGGATGCGCGTTGGCGAACGCGCTCGGGAGGATCGACAAGCCGACGGCGGCCGCGAACGAGGCCCCGATGAGCCAAGGGTGCATCAGGCGGCGCGGTTTCGCGCCGGTGATCGCCATGAGCCCTCCCGCCGATGCCAGCGCAAACCCCATCAAAGGCGGGCGAATACGTGTAGAATTGCTGTTCGACCGCCAACGACCAGGTCGAGCCGAACGGCGGGAAATGCCCGAGCCCGGCGATATAGATATTCTGCACATAGGCGAGGAAGTAGACGACGTCGCCAGCTGCCATTCGCTTGAACCCGACGAGGAGCGACAGCACGATCGCTGCAACGACATAATAAGCCGGAAAAATTCGCGCCGCGCGTCGCCTCCAGAAGGCCCAGAGCTTGTTTGAAAAGCTGCGTTCGTCGGCATCGATCCGCATTCGGCTCTTGTGGAGGATCGCGACGATGAGGAAGCCGCTCAGCGCGAAAATGCGTCGACGGCATAGCCGCCGATCGGCGTGGAGCCAGCGACGCAATGGCAGAACACCACGGCGAGCGCCGATGCGCCGCGCACACCATCCAATCCTTCGATCCTACGACGCATATGGCTTTATTCCAACGATCGTTTTGAGGCCGACGATAAGGCCATACACGTGCGGTGCGCGGGTTCCATGTGTTAGAATATGCCTTGGCCCGCTTGGGATATCTTTTCGTGCTGCAAAATAAGCCATGCACGTGGGACCGCGGCCCCGGTATGGGGACAGAACCGTTGTTCGGTGCTAAACTTTGTCGCTTACGCCGCCATGGCGTTTCGTCCGCGCCGCGATTCGAGCGTGAAGCGCGCCACGGGATGGTGGCGATCGGCGGAACATCCCGCGTCGACGAGCTGGCCGTCTCCCATAGTGACGAACCGGACGCTGAACATATTGGCCGGCTCTGGTGCGCCCGAGCTTTATCTCGATCTACCGGGCCTTGGTTGCCGTTCCTGAACCGCCCGGCGTTCCGACACCCTCAGTCGCGATCATGTGGCTCGAGCTCCCATATTATCGCGAAGCGTAGCGCCTTGAAGCCGAGAGTACACCCTACCCGGCCGCCCACGCCTTCGCCGTTGCCTTCGCGAACTCGCGATACGTCCGCAGCGGCCGCCCCAGCCGAGCTTCCAGCGCCTGCCGCGCATCGGGCGCGCCGCGCATGCCGTGCGTCTGAAAGCCCCGGTTCATCGTGCGCATGTCGTAGGCCATCCACGGTGGCAGCATGCCCTTGATCCGCCCCTCGAACGCGTCGAGGTCGTCGCCGGCATAGGCGACCTCGCGCCCGAGCACCGACTGCCAGATGGCGGCGGCGCTCGCGCCGGTGAGATCCTCCGGCCCGACGATCTCGATGGTCTCCGCCGGCAGCGGTGTCGGCGAGGCCTCGCGGGCGAGCAGAGCCTGCGCCGCGATCTCGGCGATGTCGTCGGCATCGACCATGGCGACGCCGATGCTGCCGAGCGGCTGCGGATAGACACCGTCCATGATCGCGCCCTTCAGCCGGGCGTCGTTCTGCATGAAGGTCCCCGGCCGCAGGATCGTCGCCGGCACGCCATTGGCCTCGATCATCCGCTCGACCGTGTATTTGCCGCTGAAATGAGGGACGTCCGTGTAGAGATCGCCATTGAGCACCGAGAAATAGACGAGGCCTTTCACGCCGGCGTCGCGGGCGATGCCGACGGCTGTCAGTGACTGCGTCACCTCGTCGGCGACGACGGCGGCGAGGAGAAAGACCGTATTGATACCCTTCATCGCCGCGCGGACGCTGTCGGGCTTCGTGAGATCGCCTTCGACAGGTGTCGCGCCTGCCGGCAGCTTTGCTGTCGCGAGATCGCGCGCCATGACGCGCACGTCCGCGCCTTGGGCGAGCAGGTTGCCTACCACGCGCGAGCCGATGTTGCCGGCGCCGCCGATTGCCAGGATGGTCATGTCGCTCTCCGTTCCAATAGTGGGCCTTGCGGCCGATGACCGGAAGTTGGACCTTGCAGGGGGTCTAGAGCAGATGACGGGACTGGGACTTGTCGTCTCGCCAGCGGAACGATCATGGATCTCGTCGCTCTCGCCGACTTCAACGCGGTCGCCACCCACGGGGGCTTTGGGCCAGCGAGCCGCGCGACCGGCCAGCCGAAGGCGTCGCTGTCGCGCCGCGTGCGGGCGCTCGAGGCCGAGCTCGGCGTACGGCTCGTCGAGCGCGGCGCCCGAACGCTGAAGCTGACGGAGGAGGGCGCGGCGCTTCATCGTCGCACCGCGGCGCTCCTCGCCGAGCTCGACGGGATCGGCGAGGAGGTGTCGAGTGCCAGCGGTCTGCCGCGCGGACGGCTGCGGGTCAGCGTTCCGGCGATGATGGCGACGATGGCAGGGCTTGGGAGCGCCGCCGCGCGATTTATCGAGCAGCATCCGGAGGTGCGCCTCGAGATCGTCGCGGAGGATCGCTTCGTCGATCCCGTCGCCGATGGCTACGACGTCATCATCCGCGCCAATCCGGCGCCCGACAGTGCGCTCGTCGGCCAGATGGTGCGCGGCGATACGTTCGTCGTGGCGGCGCATCCGGCGTTGCCGCTGCCGCGCGGACGCGAGACCACCGCCAACGCGCCGGTGTCAGTGAGCGCGGTGACGCAGATCGGCGCCGCTCCCGACGAGATCTGGCGCATGGTCGGACCGTCCGGCGCGCTCGCCATCGCACCGATGTCGGTGTTGCGCGTGTCGTCGCTGGCGATGGTGCGCGAGGCGGTTCTCGCGGGCGCGGGCGCCGGCATCTTTCCGCGTGGCCGCGTCGCCGCCGATCTCGCGGCGGGCCGGCTGGTGGCGTGGGGCGACGTTCCCGACAAGCGGGTGGAGGTCTGGGCGCTGCATCCGTCGCGTCGCCTGGCGAGCGCCAAGGTCCGGCTGTTCATCGCGGCGATCCGCGAGATGTTCGCCGAGCTTGACTCGGCGAACGCTGCCGCACTAGAACATAAATAGAACAAAATAGTCGAGCTGGGCACGGAATGGCGGGGATAGGATGCTCGCCGCGTTGACTTCGCGGGGCCGTTCGCGTTCGCTGGATCGAATTCGTGCGAGGAGCGTCACATGGCGGGCAGCGTCAACAAGGTCATCCTGGTCGGCAATCTGGGGCGCGACCCGGAGGTGCGCCGGACCGGCGCCGGCGACCCGATCGTCAGCTTCTCGATCGCCACGACCGAGTCGTGGCGCGACAAGGCGACAGGCGAGCGCAAGGACCGCACCGAGTGGCACAACATCGTCATCTTCAACGAGAATTTGGGGAAGATCGCCGAGCAATACTGCAAGAAAGGCTCGAAGATCTACATCGAGGGCGCCTTGCAGACGCGCGAATACACCGATCGCGAGGGCAACCAGCGCAAGTCGACCGAAGTGGTGCTGCAGCGGTTCCGTGGCGAGCTGACCTTGCTCGACTCGAAGGGTGGTGGTCGCGGCGAGATCGAGGAAGCCGGCGACGGCGGCGGCTTCGGCCGCTCCTCGCCGATGCAGCGAACCAATACCGATCGCCGTCCCGCCACCGCCGGTGGCGGCCGAATGAGCGACGTCATCGACGATGACATCCCGTTTTAGGCGGACGCGCGCCGCTGTGTTTTGCTGACCCGCCCGACCACGTCGTCCGACAGGTCGGTCGTCGTCGAGACACTCGCCGCCGCGTTCCAGGACGACCCGGTGATGATGTTCATCTTCCCGGATCCAGCCGACCGCCGCATGCGCCTGCCGCGTCTCATGGCGATCCTCCATGACGGTGATGGCGCGCACGGTGCGCGCTTCATGACGGAAGGCGGCGAGGCGGCGACCCTGTGGCGGTCGCCGGGGCAGGGCCATCTCGGCTGGCCCGAGAAGCTGCGCCACGGTCTGCCATGGCTCCACGCGGCCGGCCAGGCGCTCCCGCGCGCGCTCGCCGTCAGCGCCGCGAGCGATGCCGCGCACCCGCGCGAGCCGCACTGGTACCTGCACATCGTCGGCTGCCGGCCCGACGCGCAGGGCAAGGGCTTCGGCACCGCCGCGATCGCGCCGGGCCTCGCTCGCGCCGATGCCGATGGCGTCCCCGCCTATCTGGAGACAGCCAACGAGGCCAACCTGCCGCTCTACCGCCGGCTCGGCTTCGCCGTGACCCACGAATGGGTGGTGCCGAACGGCCCGCGCCACTGGTCTCTGCTGCGTCCTTCCGGGGCACGACCCTGATGCCGCGTCCCGCCGAGGACGCGCTGATCGCCCGCTATCTCGCGCCGCTCGCCGGCCCCGGCGGTCTCGGCCTGCGTGACGACGCCGCGCTGGCGACGCCGCGCCCGGGCCACGACCTCGTCGTGACCAAGGACATGCTCGTCGCCGGCGTGCATTTTTTCGCGGACGATCCGCCCGACGCCATCGCGCGCAAGGCACTGCGGGTGAACCTCTCCGATCTCGCCGCGAAGGCGGCCACGCCGCTCGGCTTCCTGCTCGGCCTCGCGCTGCCGCCAGACTGGACCGAGCCCTGGCTCGCCGCTTTCGTCGCGGGCCTCGGCAAGGACGCGCGCGCCTTCGCGTGCCCGCTGCTCGGCGGCGACACGGTCGCGATGCCGGGCCCGCTCACCCTGTCGATCACCGCGTTCGGCGAGGTGCCGGCCGGCCGCATGGTCCCGCGCACCGGGGCTCGCGCGGGCGACGCGCTCTACGTGAGCGGCACGATCGGCGACGCCGCTTTGGGGCTGAAGCTCCGATTCGCGGCACTGGAAGACGCGGGGTGGACCGCCGCCCTCGCGCCGCCCTTTCGCGACGCGTTGCTCGAGCGCCACCGCTGTCCGCGGCCGCGGCTGGCGCTTCGCGATGCGCTCCGCGAGCACGCCCGATCGGCAATGGATGTCTCGGACGGCCTCGTCGGCGACCTGACCAAGATGCTGCGCCTGGAGAGCCTGACGACGACGCTGTCCATCGCCGATATCCCGCTGTCGCCGGCCGCGGGCCACGTCGTCGCCGCCGAGCCGCGCTTATGGGAGAGCGTGCTCGCCGACGGCGACGACTACGAGATCGTCTGCGCCGTCCCGCCGGAGAGGGCCGCCGACTTTGAAGCGGCCGCGCGAGGTCGCTATGTCGCCGTCGCGCGCATCGGCACCGCGGTGGCGGGGTCCGAGCCCGTGGCTGTCCGGGACGACCGGGGCCGTGCGATCGCGCTCGATCGAGCGAGCTTTCAGCACTTCACCTGAGCACTCTCGCCAGTGACGCGCGAAAGCCGGGACAAGCGCGGGCTCGGCCGTTTTCGTCAATTGCCGTTGCTGCCGCTTTCTGCCTATGGTCCGCCCGAAAAAAATCGGTGAAAGACACCGAAACAAAATTTGGGCGGAGAAAAGCGGCGATGAACGGCATCTGGTTTGTGATCCTCGGCGGCTTGCTGGCGATCGTCTACGGCGGCGTGACCGCCTCGCAGCTTCTCGCCGCCGACGCCGGCTCCGCCCGCATGCAGGAGATCGCCGGCGCCATCGCCGAAGGCGCGCAAGCCTACCTTCGTCGCCAATACGCGACGATCGCCATCGTCGGCGTCGTCATCTTCGTCATCCTCGGCTTTCTTCTCTCGTGGCCCGTCGCGGTCGGCTTCCTGATCGGCGCGGTCCTGTCGGGCGCGGCCGGCTTCATCGGCATGAACGTCTCCGTGCGCGCCAACGTCCGCACGGCGCAGGGCGCCTCGCTCTCGCTGGCACGCGGTCTCGACATCTCGTTCAAGGCGGGCGCCATCACCGGCATGCTGGTCGCCGGCCTCGCGCTGCTCGGCGTCTCCGTCTATTATTACATCCTCACCGGCCCGATGGGGCACGCGGCGAACTCGCGCGAGGTCGTCGATGCGCTGGTCGCGCTCGGCTTCGGCGCCTCGCTGATCTCGATCTTCGCGCGTCTCGGTGGCGGCATCTTCACCAAGGGCGCCGACGTCGGCGCCGATCTCGTCGGCAAGGTCGAGGCCGGCATTCCGGAAGACGACCCGCGCAACCCGGCGACGATCGCCGACAACGTCGGCGACAATGTCGGCGATTGCGCCGGCATGGCGGCGGACCTCTTCGAGACCTACGCCGTCTCCGTCGTCGCGACGATGGTGCTCGCCTCGATCTTCTTCGGCGCCACCCCGCTCCTCGAGAAGGCGATGCTCTACCCGCTCGCCATCTGCGCGACCTGCATCGTCACCTCGATCGTCGGCACCTATTTCGTGAAGCTTGGCGCCAACAACTCGATCATGGGCGCGCTCTACAAGGGCCTGATCGTCACCGGCCTTCTGTCGATCGTCGGCCTCGCCATCGCGACCTTCTTCACGGTCGGCTTCGGCGATCTCGGCATGGCTGGCGGCCACGACGTCACCGGCCTTCGGCTGTTTGCCTGCGGGATCGTCGGCCTCATCGTCACGGCGCTGATCGTCGTCATCACCGAATATTACACCGGCACGGGCAAGCGCCCGGTGGTGTCGATCGCGCAGGCCTCGGTGACCGGCCACGGCACCAACGTGATCCAGGGCCTTGCGATGTCGCTCGAGTCCACCGCGGGACCGGCGCTGGTCATCATCGGCGGCATCATCGCGACATTCCAGCTCGCCGGCCTGTTCGGCCTGGCGATCTCGGTCACCACAATGCTCGGCCTCGCCGGCATGATCGTCGCGCTCGACGCGTTCGGTCCGGTCACCGACAACGCCGGCGGCATCGCCGAGATGGCCGGCTTGCCGCCGGAGGTCCGCCACTCGACCGATGCGCTCGACGCGGTCGGCAACACCACGAAGGCCGTGACGAAGGGCTACGCGATCGGCTCGGCTGGCCTCGGCGCGCTCGTGCTGTTTGCCGCCTACAGCTATGATCTCAACTACTTCGCCGCGCACGGCGATCAGTTCCCCTTCTTCGCCGATGTGGGGCCGATCAGCTTTGATCTGTCGAACCCCTACGTCGTCGCCGGGCTGATCTTCGGCGGTTTGATCCCCTACCTCTTCGGTGGCATCGCGATGACCGCCGTCGGCCGCGCCGCCGGGTCGGTGGTCGAGGAGGTTCGCCGCCAGTTCCGCGACGATCCGGGCATCATGGCCGGCACCTCGCGCCCGAACTATGCGCGCGCGGTCGACCTGCTCACCAAGGCCGCGATCAAGGAGATGATCATCCCCTCGCTGCTGCCGGTGCTGGCGCCGCCGTTCGTCTTCTTCGTCGTGTGGGGCATCGCCGGCAAGGCCTCGGCCTTCGCCGCGCTCGGCGCCTCGCTGCTCGGGGTGATCGTCAATGGCATCTTCGTCGCCGTCTCGATGACGTCGGGCGGCGGCGCCTGGGACAACGCCAAGAAGAGCTTCGAGGACGGCTTCATCGACAAGGATGGCGTCCGTCATCTGAAGGGGAGCGAGGCGCACAAAGCGTCGGTGACGGGCGACACCGTCGGCGACCCCTACAAGGACACGGCTGGCCCGGCCGTGAACCCGGCGATCAAGATCACCAACATCGTCGCCCTGCTGCTGCTGGCGATCCTCGCGCACTGAGGAAAGCTCGCGCCCGCCGCATTTCGCGGCAAACTGCTGCAATTTCAGCGGGCGCGAACCCCCGACGCGGCGTAGCGTTTCTGGGTCTTAGCCTCGCGAAAGGTCGAGACCGATGCCGATGAAGAAGGATTTCCCGCCCTGCGATTGGTGCGGCACGCAGCTCGAGGCCGGCAAGAAGCCGTGCTCGATGCTGGATGACCGCACTCTCTATCAGGTGCGCACGGCCGGCAATGTCAGGGAGACCTGCAAGGTCGAGGTCGCGAAACGCAAATGACGCTCACGCGCCCATCAGGGTGTGGACGTGCGCGGCGACCGACTTCGACAGCCCTTCGAGATCGTAGCCGCCTTCCAAGAGCGACACGATCCTGCCGCCGCAGTGCCGGTCTGCTGCGTCCATCAGTCTCTCGGTGACCCAGGCGTAGTCGTCCTCGACGAGTTGGACGCTGCCGAGCGGATCGAGGTGGTGGGCGTCGAAGCCCGCCGAGATCACGATCAGGTCCGGCGCGAAGCCGTCGAGGCGTGCCAGGATCGTGCCCATCGCCTCACGAAACACGACCCCATCGTCGCCGGCGCGGATCGGCGCGTTGACGATCTGGTCGTGGTCGCCACGCTCGTTGCGCGCGCCGGTGCCGGGAAACAGCGGCATCTGGTGGGTCGACCCGTACATCACAGTCGGGTCCTTCCAGAAGATCGCCTGCGTCCCGTTGCCGTGGTGGACGTCGAAATCGACGATCGCGACGCGTTTTGCCCCATGCACGGCCTGCGCGTGCCGCGCGGCGATCGCCGCCGTGTTGAAGACGCAAAACCCCATCGGGGTTGTGACCTCCGCGTGATGCCCGGGCGGCCTGACCGACAGAAACGCGTTGGCGTGCGCGCCTGTCATCACGGCGTCGACCGCACGCGTCCCGCCGCCGATGGCGTGCATCAGGCAGGACCAGGTGCCGGCGCTCATGATCGTGTCGCCATCGAGCGCGATGTGACCGGTCTTCGGGGC
The DNA here is from genome assembly GCA_965214415.1 of uncultured Lichenihabitans sp. Classification (GTDB taxonomy): domain Bacteria; phylum Pseudomonadota; class Alphaproteobacteria; order Rhizobiales; family Beijerinckiaceae; genus RH-AL1. The sequence continues at coordinate 1,476,628 of CBDCBQ010000003.1, read as the reverse complement.
GGCCTCCGCGAGGGCGTCGAAATAGGCTTCCGGGTGGACGCGCGTGATCGCCGCCGCGCCGCCCGACGGCGCGTCCTCGCGAACGAGCGCGTCGAAGCGGGGATCGGCCAGGGCTTTGTCGATCGCGCGGATCCGGTCCGCGCGCTCGGGGTGGCCTGGGCCAGTGTCGTGCTCGAGGCTGGAGCTATGGCGCAGAAGTAGGGTCACGGGATCCTGCTGAAACGACGGTCGTATCGACCGTGGATCAAGACAGGAGCGGACGAAAGGTTCGCTTTCGGTTGTGGCCTCGACGGGCGTCCGCCGAAGACGCCGCGCCGGAGACGGCCGAGGCGCCGTCAGGCCGCCTTCTTCGACAGCGCGGCGTGCTGCTCCTTGGCGGTCGGGCGCTTGTCGAGCGCGTCGCCGGAGATTTCGAGCGCGGCCGCGACGGCCGAGATGCCGATCTCGCGATAGAGCCGGGCCATCAGGTCGTGCGGCTCGTTGCGCGACGGCTTTTCGGCGAGGGTGGAGAGGATCGGCTGCATGGGGTGCTCGCTACGCAAGAGGGACGATGGAGTGGCTGATCGTCGTCGTGTCCCGAGCATCCGTCACGGCGGTTAACGACAGGCTAAGCGGACGGCAAGCGTTCTCGACGAATGGCCCGTTTAAGGACAGTCAGAAATTTCGCTATGCCGAATGCGGGAGCACGCTAATCTGGGTGCGTGCTATGTCCGCGTCGTGGTTGCCGTACTGTCAAGTGCGGCGAGGGCGCGGCGAGTTCGGGTCGGCTGATCGGGTCGACAAGTTCGAGTCGGAGCACGCACGTCGCGCAGCGCGAAGGAACAGAGCCGGCGTCAAGCCAGGCCGTCGTTGTCAGGGAGTCGAAATGCTGGGCTTGATGCAAGATTGGCCGCTGCTGCTGCACAGGATCATCGATCATGCGGCGATCCAGTACGGCACCAAGGAGGTGGTCACTCGCTCGATCGAGGGGCCGACCCATCGCGAGACGTTCGTCGACCTGCGCCTGCGCTCGCTGCGGGTCGCCAAGCGGATGCAGGCGGACGGCATCAAGCTCGGCGACCGCATCGCGACGCTCGCCTGGAACACCTGGCGTCACATGGAGATCTGGTACGGCGCCGCCGGCATCGGGGCGATCTCGCACACCGTCAACCCGCGCCTGTTTCCCGAACAGATCGCCTGGATCATCAACCACGCCGAAGACCGCGTGATGATGGTCGACCTCACCTTCGTGCCGCTGCTCGAGAAGCTCGCCGACCAGCTCGAGACGATCGAGAAGTACATCATCCTCACCGATGCCGCGCACATGCCGAAGACGAGCCTGCGCAACGCCGTCGCCTACGAGGACTGGATCGCCGAGGCGGATGCCGATTTCGAATGGCTCGAACTCGACGAGCACACCGCGGCCGGCCTCTGCTACACCTCGGGCACCACGGGCCTGCCCAAGGGCGTGCTGTATTCGCATCGCTCCAACGTGATCCACGCGATGCAGGCGTGTTTGCCCGCCTCTCTCGGCTTCACGTCCGACGACGTCGTGCTGCCCGTCGTGCCGATGTTCCACGCCAACGCCTGGTCGTGCGCCTATTCGCTGCCGATGGGCGGCACGACGATCGTGATGCCGGGCGCCAAGCTCGACGGCGCCTCGGTCTTCGAGCTGATGGACGAGCAAAGCGTCTCGATGAGCCTCGGCGTGCCGACGATCTGGAAGATGCTGCTCGATACGATGCGCGAGCGCGGCCGCAAGCCGCACGCACTGAAACGCGTCGCCATCGGCGGCGCGGCCTGCCCACGGGCGATGATCGTCGCTTTCGAGCGCGATTTCGGCATCCAGGTGGGCCACGCCTGGGGCATGACGGAGACGAGCCCGATCGGCACTGTCGGCTTCGTGCTGCGCAAGGGCGCGCACGATCTCGACGAGGAAGGGATCTTCGATCTCAAGGCGAAGCAGGGCAGCCCGCCGTTCGGCGTCGAACTCGTCATCGACAACGACAAGGACGAGCATCTGGCCTGGGACGGCAAGACGGTCGGCCGCCTGAAGGTGCGGGGACCCTGCATCACCAAGAGCTACTTCCGAGAGGACAAGCCGGTGCTCGACGCCGAGGGCTATTTCGACACCGGCGACATCGCCTCGATCGACCCGGATGGGACGCTCTGCATCACCGATCGCTCGAAGGACGTGATCAAGTCCGGCGGGGAGTGGATCTCGTCGGTGCAGATCGAGAACATCGCGATGGCGCATCCCGATGTCGCCGAGGCCGCGGTCATCGGCATGCACCATCCCAAATGGGACGAGCGCCCCCTGCTGATCGTCGTGCCGGCGAAAGGCAAGCAGCCGGACCGCGATGCGCTGCTGACCTTTCTCGACGGCAAGATCGCGAAGTGGTGGATGCCCGACGACGTGCAACTCGTCGAGGAGATCCCGCACACGGCGGCCGGCAAGATCAACAAGCTCGGCCTGCGCAAGCAGTTCGAGGACTATCGCCTGCCGACCTCGTAGGGCCGGAGACGGTCGGGCTCGATGCGGCGCCTCATTCTCGAAGATCCGTTCTCGCGCGCGGCGATCTGGAGCCGCAACCTGGCCGTTTTCGCGCTCTTCGTGGCCGCGATCGGCATCGTGCTCGCGCGCAGGGGGCTCGACGCGACGCAGGCGCTGGCGATCGTCGCCGGGGCGATGGGTTTGGCGGCGCTCTCGATCCTGTGTGCCGTTGTCGCCATGGTGGTGATCTGGCGGACGGGCTTTCGCGGGATCGGTCTGGCGCTCGGCGGGCTGGCGCTCTCGACCGTGCTGCTCGTCTATCCGACCTATGTCGTCGTCCAGGCCCGCACCGTGCCCGTCGTGCCCGACATCTCGACCGACCTCGACGACCCGCCCACCTTTCTCTTGACGGCGCAGGCGGCGGCGGCCCGCAAAGGCGTCACGCCGGGGCCGATGACAGCGGCCGACAAGGATCTCGAGACGCGGCTCTATCCGGATCTCGACACGCTCACGCTCGACGATGACGCGGGCGAGGTCGCCAAGACGATCCGCAAGATCCTGCGCCACCGCCATTGGCAGATCGTCGGCGAGCTAGCGCCGAGCGAGGGCGCGGCCGGACAGATCGATGTCGTCACGAAAAGCCTCGTCATGGGCTTTCCCGCCGATCTCACGATCCGCATCCGCGACAGCGGCGACCAGACCAAGGTCGATATCCGCTCGGTCGCGCGGACGGCGTGGCAGGAGCCCGGCTCGAATGCCGTCCGCATCCAGTCCTTGATCGCCGACATCGACGCGGCGAGCGACCGGGGCTGATCAGCTCGCCTGATCCGTCCTGGCGAAGCGAGCGCCGATGCCGGGCTCGCCCTCGGCGGTGACGAGCCCCCGCGCGTCCATGTCCTCGAGATGCGCCAGCACCGAGACGCCGGCCGCGCGCGCGAGGCGCGGGTCGAGCCCGTCGTAGATCGCGGCGACGATGGCCGCGACTGTCGTGTCGCCCGCGCGCAGACGGCTCAGGATCGCGCGTTCGCGCTGGCGGCGGTGGTGCTGGAGCGCGCGCACGAAGCGCGCCGGCTCTGTGACCGGGCCGCCGTGGCCCGGCCAGTACACAGCATCGTCACGCCGGCGCAGCGCCTCGAGCGAGGCCATGTAGGCGGCCATCGAGCCGCTCGGCGGCGCGACCACCGTTGTCGACCACGCCATGACATGATCGCCCGAGAACAGCGCGCGCTCCTGGGGAAGCGCGAAGGCGAGATGATTCATCGTATGGCCGGGCGTGGCCACGGTCTCGAGCGCGTAGCCGTCGCCAGCCACGCGCGCGCCGTCGGCCAGCACCAGGTCCGGCGCATGCTCGAGATCGTTCGCGGCGGCGGCACCGGCCGTCTCGTTCTCGTGAGCTGGCCGGAAGAACCAGTGCGGCGCCGCGCCCAGGATCGGCGCCCCGGTCTCCGCCTTGAGCAGGCGCGCGGCCGGCGAATGGTCGCGATGCGTATGCGTCACCAGGATCTGCGCGATCGTCTCCCCGGCCAGCGCGGCCCGGATCGCGGCGACATGCTCGGGCATGGCGGGGCCCGGATCGATCACTGTCACGGCGCCATGGCCGACCACATAGGTGTTCGTGCCCTTGAATGTCATCGGCCCGGGATTTGGCGCGACGATGCGGCGGACGAGCGGCGACAGCGTCTCCAGCACGCCGGGCGCGCCATCGAAGTCGCGCGCGAGCGGCAGCGGGTCGTCGTCGCTCATGCGGTCTCCGTCAGGTGCGCGTCCTCCGCGTCGTCGGCGGGCGGCGCCGGCAGCACCGGCATGAAGACCTTCGAGAGGGCGTGATAGACGCTGTCCTTGCAGACGAGCCGCGAGACCGCGTCGGCGATCAGCGAGGCGACCATCAGCGGGATCACCATGCCGTGGTCCTGCGTCATCTCCGACACGATGACGAAGGACGTGATCGGCGTCTGCACGACGCCCGCCAGGTAGGACGCCATCGAGATCAGGACGAGGGCGCCGATCGGGATCGTGCGGAAGATCGCGTGGAATTCGGCGCCGAGACCAGCGCCGACCGACAGCGACGGCGCGAACAGGCCGCCAGGGATGCCGCTGATCGAGGAGAAGATCGTCGCCATGAACTTGAGCGGCATGTAGAGCAGCGTGTAGTCGCCCTCGCCGTGCAGGATCTGGCGCGCCTGTGCGTACCCCGTGCCGAACGACGAGTGCACGCCGAGCATCCCGCAGAGCGCGAGGCCGAGGCCACACAACATCGCGAAACCGATCGGCTGGGCGACGATGAAGCGGCGGATGCCCCTGGTCGGGTCGCTGGCGAGGCAGTGCAGCAGGACGCGGCTGAACAGGCCGCCGAGCAGGCCGCCGACCGTGGCGCAGACCGGCACGACGAGCCAGCTGCGCCCGAGCGCGATCGTCGCGTCCGTCGTGCCGAAATAGGTGTAGTCGCCGAGGAACGCGAGCGACGTCACGCCGGCGGCGATGATGCAGCCGATGATCAGCCCGCTCGATTTCGCCTCGAAGGCGCGCGACAGTTCCTCGATCCCGAAGACGATGCCGGCGAGCGGCGTGTTGAAGGCTGCGGCGATCCCGGCGGCGGCGCCCGCGAGCAGCAGGTTCTGCTGGTAGACGATCGGCGCCTTGCGGCCGATGAAATACATGATCGAAGCGCCGACCTGCACCGTCGGCCCCTCGCGACCGATCGAGGCGCCGCAGAGCAGGCCGAGCATCATGACGACGACCTTGCCGAAGCTGACGCGCAGCGAGACAAGCGCGTTGCGCTTCGCCGGGTCCTCGATCTTGCGGGCGGCGATCACCTGCGGGATGCCGCTGCCCTGCGAGTTCGGGAACACGGTTCGCGCCAGGTAGACTGCGAGACCGAAGCCGAGCGGCGAGATCACGAGCGCGATCCAGGGCGAGATCGCGATGATCTTGTTGAAGATCTCCTCCGCTTTGTTGGCGAGGAGCGCCATCACGATCGCCGCGCCGCCGACGCAAAGGCCGCCGAGGAGAAAGATCGCCCGGCGGACGAGCTGATCGACCGCGATCCGCGTCACGCCGAGGCGGCGAAACAGCGAGCGACGCTGCGGGGTCTGTGAGGTCAAGCGGCTGTCCCGGCTCTGCCGTTCGGGGGGCGGTCGCGCCGTTTATCAGGGCCGCGACGGCGCCGGGCAAGCCTCTTAGACCAGAAAGCCTCTTTCTCTACCGAGACGCTAGATACCGCCGTACCAGGCGTAGCCCTGGTCTTCCCAATAGCCGCCCTTGCCGTCGCCGATCGAGGCGAAGCTCGTGACGAGCTCGATCGCGTGGATGTACTTGGTGTTCTTGTAGCCGAGCTGGCGCTCGACGCGCAGGCGGAGCGGCGCCCCGTGCTCGACCGGCAGCGGCTGGCCGTTCATCTCGTAGGCGAGGATCGACTGCGGGTGGGTCGCGTCGCCCATGCCGATCGAGCCGTAGAATCGCGGCGGCGCCGCCCCGTCGAGCGAAGCGTCCTGCTGCACCGTTTCGGTCGTGTAATCCGTGTCGTAATTGTCGAAGCAGTGGAACACGACGTATTTGGCTTCGTCCTTGACGCCGACAATGTCGAGCAGTTCGCGGAGCGGCACGCCGGTCCACTCCCCGATGCAGCTCCAGCCTTCGACGCAATCGTGTCGGGTGATCTGGGTGCGCGACGGCATCGCCCGCAGGTCGGCGAGGGTGAACGAGCGCGGCTTCTCGACGAGGCCGCCGATCGCGAGCTTGTAGCTGCCGAATTTATCGGCGACGAGCGTCTTGTAGCCGGCATCCTTCGGATCGATCGACCCATTCGGCTTGAAGAAGGCACTGATCGCGCTCTTGTCGTACTCGGGCGCGAGCTGGCCCGGCGGCAGCGTTTTCGAGGCCTCGTAGGTGAGATTGCTGCCGGCGCCGAGCGCCTCCTGGCCCCTCTTCGTCGCGGCGACCCGATCGCAGCCCGCGAGCGCGAGGCCCGCCGCGCCGGCGACGAAGGTGCGACGGTTCACTGTCGTGCTCATCGCGTCTCGTCCTCGACCATCGCGAAGCGCCCGGTGATCATCGAGCGCAGATTGTTGAAGAGCCCCGACACGACGACCATCACGACGTGGACGACGACGAACGCCACGAGGGACCACGCCATCAGGAAGTGGATCGTGCGCGCGCTCTGGCGTCCGCCGAGAGCATACCGCAGCCAAGGCAGCGCGGCATCGACGCGCGGCGACATCTCGAGCCCCGCGAGCACCAGCAGCGGGAGCACGACGAACAGAACGAGCCCATAGGCGAGCTTCTGCAGGATGTTGTACTGCGGTGATCCCGGCGGGTGCGAGAACCTCAGCTTCAGATGCGTGACGATGTCGTGCGGGATCGTCTTGAACTCGCGCAGCCGGGGAACGATGTCGCGCCAGAAATGGCCGGAGATCAGGCCATACAGGATGTAGAGGAGCCCGTTGGCCGCGAGGACCCAGGCGAACAGAAAGTGCCAATGCCGGCCCGTCGCCAGGTCCTGGACGCCGGGGATCGTCATCCAGCTCGGGAAGGCGCGCGCCGCGAGCCCGTCCGGACCGTTCGAGACGCCGAGGACGCCGGTCGTATCGAAGCTATGGCCGAGCACGGTGGTCACGCCCTTGTCGCCATCGTTATCGATGTCGAGGATCAATGGGCTGCCGCCGCCGCCTTCGGTCTTGAAGGTGGTGGTGTTGCCAAAGTTGAGGCTCGGGTGGGCATTGAAAATTTGCAAGCCGCTCATGAAGAGGATCGTCAGCGCGACGACCCAGATCCAGTGCGTGATTCGCACGATGACGCTATGGCGAAACACAAGAACTCGGCGCGGTGCGGGGGCTGGCGAAGCCGACGGCCGCTGGAGTGCCCCGGCTGTCTGATCGGTCATGAAACAGCGCCTTTTTCTGGTGCGTCCCGCATATCGAGACGACATGGTCGGTGCGGCGATCCTACGATCATCCAGGTTGTAGCGTTCGCGCGACCCGTCGCATCTTTGTTGGCCGATCTCAAGCTGGGCCATGGTAGCACGAGCGCGCGGTTCGAGCGGTCGCGAGACGCGTCGATCTTCGTGCGGTATCGACCAATCGCCTTCGCGCTTCTCGCTGTTGGCGTTACAATCATGCGTCATCGCCCGAACGGCGGTCGGAAACGCGGCTCGCGTCTCAGTTCATTACGTTTCGACAGACGCCGACGTTTCGCGTGGCTTCGACATCCGATCGCCGCGTCGGGCGGCCGGTGACGTCGGACGGTCGGATCACTGAAAGTTGCGGCCCTTCGGCAGCACCGCGCGCAGCGAGCCCGCGGTCTCGCTCGGTGGCTCCTCGAACAGCCGCGGCATCGCTTCGAGCGCCGGCCGTTTCGCGCGCGGCAGCAGGACCGGGCGACGGATCTCGTCGGCGCGCGCGAGGCAGGACACCTCGCCGCCCAGGCTCGACAGCATCGTGAGCAGCCGCGTCAGGTCCTCGGCCTTGTCAGCGACGACGTGGACGACGCCGCTCTCGCGCTGCAGCTTGCCCGTGATCGCGATGAAGCGGGCGCCGATGATGATCGGTCGCGTCACCTCGAAGATCTTCGGCCAGACGATGATGTTGGCGACGCCCGTCTCGTCCTCGAGCGTGAGGAAGATCGTGCCCTTGGCCGAGCCGGGGCGCTGGCGCACCAGTACCAGCCCGGCGACGGTGATCCGCTGGTTCGCGGGGTGCGTCGCCAGATCCTCGGCCTTCAGCATGCCGGGCAGCTGCGCGCGGACAAACGCGACGGGGTGCGCCTTCAGGCTCAGCGAGAGGTGCCGATAGTCCTCGACGACATGCTGGCCGAGCGGCATCGCCGGCAGCATCGCGTCGGGCTCGCGGTCGACGAAGCTGAGCGCGCGCAGGAGCGGCAGGTCGTCCTTGTCGCCGGCCCGGTTCAGCCCGCGCACGATCCACAGCGCCTCGCGCCGGTCGAGGCCGATCGAACGGAACGCGTCCGCCTCCGCGAGCGCCTCGAGGACCGACGGCGCCAGCTCGGCGCGCAGCCACAGGTCGCGCACCGAATCGTAGCCCGCGCCACGCCGCGCCACGAGGCGGCGCATGTCGACCTCGGCGAGCCCCTTCACCTGCCGCAAGCCGAGCCGGATCGCGTGATCGCCGAAGATGTCGTGCGCGCGATCCGCGTGGCGAGGATGGACGGTGGTGGCCTCTTCCTTCTCCCGCTCGCGGGAGAAGGTGGCGCCGCGAAGCTGGGTCGGATGAGGGGACTCGCCGCTTGAGTGACTTGGGTCATCCAATCGGCACGATCCCTCATCCGCCCTGCGCCAGCCATCCCATCCCGCTTCGCGGGCGGGGACCCCTGGCTGGCTCCGCCCGACTTCGTCGTCGGGCCATCTTCTCCCGCGAGCGGGAGAAGGAAGATGCGCGAACAACGTCGAGTCCCAATCCGACAGGTTCACGTCGACCTCGGCGATGGGCACCCCGTGCTCGCGGGCGTCGCGCACGATCTGCGCGGGCGCGTAAAAGCCCATCGGCTGCGCGTTGAGCAGCGCGCAGGCGAAGACGTCTGGGTAGCGGCACTTCATCCAGCAGGACGCATAGACGAGCAGCGCGAACGAGGCGGCGTGGCTCTCGGGAAAGCCGTAGGTGCCGAACCCTTCGATCTGCTTGAAGCAGCGCGTCGCGAAATCCTCGGGGTAGCCGCGCGCGATCATGCCCTTGACCATCTTGTCGTAGAAGGTCGAGATCGTGCCGACGCGCTTGAACGTCGCCATCGCGCGGCGCAGCTGGTCGGCCTCGGACGGCGTGAAGCCGGCGGCGACGATGGCGATCCGCATCGCCTGTTCCTGGAACAGCGGCACGCCGAGCGTCTTGCCGAGCACGCCTTCGAGCTCGGACGAGGGGTAGGTCACGATCTCCTTCTTGGTGCGGCGGCGCAGGTAGGGGTGCACCATGTCGCCCTGGATCGGTCCGGGGCGGACGATCGCCACCTCGATGACGAGGTCGTAGAACGTCGCCGGCTTGAGGCGCGGCAGCATCGACATCTGCGCGCGGCTCTCGATCTGGAACACGCCGATCGTGTCGGCCTTCTGGATCATCGCGTAGACGGACGGGTCCTCCTGCGGCAGCGAGGCGAGCGTCTCGCGCCGCCCGTAATGGGCGCCGAGCAGGTCGAAGCAACCGCGCAGGCAGGACAGCATGCCGAGCGCGAGCACGTCGATCTTGAGGATGCCGAGCGCGTCGAGGTCGTCCTTGTCCCACTCGACGGTCGTGCGGTCGGCCATGCTGGCGTTGGCGATCGGCATCACCTCGTCGAGCCGCGTGCGGGTGATGACAAACCCGCCGGTGTGCTGCGACAGGTGGCGCGGGAAGCCCGACAGCTCCTTCGCCAGGGCCAGCACCTGGGCGAGGCCGGCCTCGGCGGGGTCGAGCCCGGCGCGGCGGGTGCCCGCCTCGTCGACCGCGGCGCCCTCGCCCCAGCCCCAGATCGTGCCCGACAGCGCGCCGATCGCGTCCTCCGACAGGCCGAACGCCTTGCCGACCTCGCGCACCGCCGAGCGCGCGCGATAGGTGACGACCGTCGCGGTCAGCGCGGCGCGGGCGCGGCCGTAATGGTCGTAGATGTACTGCATCACCTCCTCGCGCCGCTCGTGCTCGAAGTCGACGTCGATGTCGGGCGGCTCCTTGCGATCGAGCGAGATGAACCGTTCGAACAGCAGGTCGTGCAGGGCCGGATCGACCTCTGTGATGCCGAGGCAGAAGCATAGCGTCGAGTTGGCCGCCGAGCCGCGGCCCTGGCACAGGATGCCGCGCGAGCGGGCGAAGCGCACGATGTCGTGCACGGTGAGGAAATAGGGCGCGTAGTTCATCTGCCGCACGAGATCGAGCTCGTGGGCGATCGCCTGCGTGACATGGGCCGGCACGCCGCCGGGGTAGCGGCGGGCGGCGCCCTCGTCGGCGAAGGCGGCGAGCGCGTCCTGCGGCGTGGCGTAGCCCTCGCGCAGCTCTTCCGGGTAATCGTTGCCGAGCTCGTCGAGCGAGAAGGCGAGCGTCTCGAGGAAGCGCAGCGTCTCGCCGACCGCCTCGGGCGCCTCGGCGAACAGGCGACGCATCTCGGCCGCCGGCATCAGGTGGCGCTCGGCGTTGGCGGCGAGCTTGCGGCCGGCGGCATCGAGCGTCGTGCCGTGGCGGATGCAGGTGACGACGTCGAGCAGCGGGCGCCGCGCCGGATCGTGCATGACGACGTCGTTGGTCGCGAGAAGCGGCAGGCCGAGCCGGTCGGCGAGCTTGCCGCGCCGCGCGAGATCGCCGCGCGGGCTGCGACCATAGGTCATCGTCGCGCCAATCCACAGCCGCCCGGGGCAGGCCTCCTTCAAAAGCGCGAGCGCGTCCCTTCTCCCGCTTGCGGGAGAAGGTGGCCCGACGAAATCGGGCGGAGCCAGCCAGGGGTTCCCGCCCGCGAAGCGGGATGGGGTGGCTGGCGGAGGGCGGACGAGGGGACTTGCCGATTGGGCGATCCGCAGGAGAGGGGTGGAGAGATCCCTCATCCGACCCCGTTTCGCGGGGCCATCTTCTCCCGCAAGCGGGAGAAGGGAAGACCGCGGCTCCCCCACCTCTTCGGCATAATCGTCGTAGGCGCGCCCGGCGATCCGGCCGTCGACCTCGGGGTCGAAGCTCGAGGCGGGCAGGGCGACGAGCTGCAGGCCCTCCTGCCAGGCGAGAAGGTCGTCGAGGGTGAGGCGGCAGCCGCCTTTTTCCGCGCGAATGTTGCCTTGCGTGAGGAGGCGGCAGAGGCGGCCGTAGGCGGGACGGTCTTGCGGATAGGCGAGGATGTCGGGCGTGCCGTCGGCGAAGACGAGGCGGGCGCCGGGCACCACGCGCAGTCCGTTCGCCGCCTCCTTGTTGTGGCGCAGGAAAAGGTGCGCGCGCACGATGCCGGCCAGCGAATTGCGATCGGCGATGCCGATCCCCGTCAGCCCGAGCGCGATCGCCTGCGCGACGAGCTCTTCGGGATGCGAGGCGCCGCGCAGGAACGAGAAGTTCGTCGCGACGCCGAGCTCGGCGAAGCCGGTCGGGTCGAGGAAGCGGATCACGCAAAAAACCCATGCAGGAACCAGCGCGGCTCGGGCGTCTCGCGATAAAGGCCTTCGCGGTAGAGCCAGAAGCGGCGCCCGTCGGTGTCTTCCGCGCGAAAATAGTCGCGCGTCGCCGTCGCGTCGCGGCCCGAGTTTTGGCTCTGGCTTTGGCCCGGACTTTGACCCCGACCCTGGCGCCACCAGTCGGGGCCGATGCGCTCGGGCCCCTCGATCGCCGCGACCTGATGCGTGACGCGCCTCCAGCGGAACCGCAGCGGCGGCCCGTCCGGCACGCCCGCGATCGTGTCGATTTGCTCGGGCCGCTCGAGCAGGCGGATCGGCCGCTCCGGCAGGGCCTCGCCGTCCGTCGACGGCGCGGTGGTGGCGACTTTTCCGCGCGCGGATGCGGCGGGGATGGCACGCGCGGCCTGCTCCGGGCGGTGCGCGTCGGCGAGGACAAGGCGGACGACGCGGTCGAGCCCGAAGCGGGCGCCGAGCCGGTCGACGAGATCGGCCACATCGGCCGCGCCACCCGGTTCGTCCTGGCCATCGATGACCGTGGCCCAGTTCGACTGCCAGCTGGATTGCGATGGGTCGAGCCGCTCGGCCGAGAGCGCGGCGAGGCGCACCATCTCGAACCCGTAGCCGGTCTCGAGACCCTCCTCGCCCGCCGCCTCGATACGCTCGCGAAACAGCCGCGCCATCGCGACGGGGTCGCGCAGCGGCCGGCTGGTGCCGGCGGCGAGGTGCTTGACCACGCCATCGACACGGTAGAGCGCGACATCGAGCGTGCGCGCGCCCTCGCCGTGCCGGGCGAGCAACCCACACAAATCTCGCGCGAGCGACAGGATCGTCGCCTCGACGTCCTCCCGCCTCGCGATGCCCTCGGCGAAGCGGCGTTCGGCGACGAAGGCGGGCGCCGCGAAGCGCGGCGTGATCGACTCCTTCGCCCGGCCGAGCAGGGCGTCGAGACGGGCGTGGATGCCGGGTCCGAAGCGCGCCGCGATCGGCGCGCGCGGACGCAGCAGCAGGTCGCCGATGCGGCGCAGGCCGGCCTGGCCAAGGCCGGCCACGGCGCGCGCGTCGAGACGCAGCGCGGCGAGCGGCATCGGCGCGAACAGACGTTCGGTCTCGGCCGCGCCGAGATCGTCCGGCACGAGCCTGCGGGCGCCACCGTGGCGGGCGAGCGCCCAGGCCGCGCTGGGCGTCGCCGCGACGGCGGTCACGGCGGCAAAACCCTGGGCGGCGAGGCGGGCCGCGATCCGCGCCATCAGCGCCGCCTCGCCGCCAAAAAGATGGGCGGCGCCGGTGATGTCGAGCACGGCGCCATGCGTCCCGTCGGGCGCGGCGAGCGGCGTGAACATCCGACACCAGTCGACGATCGCGGCGTGCGTGGCGGCGTCGGCGGCGGGGTCGTCGTCGTGCACCTCTAGGCCGGGAAACATCGCGCGGGCATCGGCCAGCGCGGTGCCGGGCTTCAGCCCGAGGGCGGCGGCGCGGCGATCGACCGCGACGAGGCGAAACGCGCTCTTCACCTTGGCGACGGTCGCCAGAGGTGCCTCGAGCGCTGGCGTCACGTCAGGCCGCGCGGCGATCCGCCGGCGCAGGCGGTCGGTCGGCAGCATCGGCAGATGGAGGGAGAGGTAACGCATCACAAAACCATGCCTCTTCGTGATTCCAGACGAGGGGCCAGAACCGGTCGGGATCGTGCGCCGCTGGGCCGGCACGGATACGCGCGAGGCGGACCGCCCAGGCGGCGCGGCCGGGCAGCGGCAGGCGCGCCCCCGAGGACGCCCCGGCCGAGGCGAGGGCCGGCCCCGGCGCGGCGGCGATCTCGAACCGCGTCTCGGCGGCGGACGACAGCCGCGCCGCGAGGCCCGGTGCGCCGGCCGCCACCAGAATGCCAGGCGTCGCGCCCTTTTGCGCGGCCAGCACCAGGCGGCGCGAGGCGACGAGGTCGTACGCCTTGACGCGCCAGAGATCGGCGACGACGGCGCTCGCCTGGGCCTTCAAGGCCTCCTCCATCGCCCACAGACTGTCCTGCGCGGTCGCGGTGGCGACGACAATCAGCCGGCCCGGGTCGATGCCGTGCGCGGCGAGGCCCGGCGCGTAGGGCGCGCCATGCTCCGCGCGCGCCGCGTCCTCCACGATCCAGACGATCGTACCTTTTCTGGCAAATCGCGCGGCGAGGGCCAGCGCGAAACCGGACGCCGCGGCGGCATCGCCCGGCGCGGCCGCGACGACTTCGTGCAGCGCGCCACGCCCGAGACCGCCGCGCAGCATCAAATCCAGCGCCAGCCCGCGCCCCAGCGGCACGCGGCGCGGGAGACCGGCGTCGAACCGCGCGGCGATGGCGCCGTCCCCCTCGATGCGGGCGATGACGTCGCGCAAAACATCCACCTGCTCCGACCTGCCGCCTTGCGACATCGGCCCACTCCGTGCTCGATCGTTCCGTATTTGTTCTTATAGATTCCCGGACTTCGGGCGGGAGTCAAGCGCCGGTTTCGTAGGGTCGCGACTCAGGCGATCAGCCCAGGATGTCGACTTTGACGGGCTGGTCGAACACGCCGCCGGTGCGCGCGGCGATCGTCTCGAAGCGGTCGCGGACGGCTGGCGCGACGACGTCGGCCGCGGTGTAATCGTTGAAGCGGGTGTTCGCCTGCATCATCGTCGCGAAGGCCTCGAAACTGTCGTAGCGGCGCCGATCCACATAAGCCGAGGATGCATGACGCTCGAACGATAATCGAGCCGTGGCGAGCGCCGATTGCGCTTCGGATCGCACACGAGATTCATCATGAAACACATTGATGACGTCGTCGAAATCGCCGCTGGCGAGCGGCTCCGCGACATAGAGGCGGCCATCCGGCTTGAGCACCCGGCGCGTCTCCCGGAAGGCGGCCGCGCGGGCGGCGGCGGGCACGTGGTGCAGCGAATAGATGAACAGGATGCCGTCGATCGAGGCGTCAGGGAGCGGCAGCGCCTCGGCGGAGGTTCGCAGGATGCGCCAGCGCCCGGCGCCCTCCGCCTCCCAGTCACGCGCGGGCATGAACGGGTCGATGCCGGTGCAATGCGCGCCCAGCGCCGCCAGGTCGCGCGGCAGCCGGCTCTCGCCGCAACCGATGTCGAGCAGGGCAAGACCGTCGACGGTCCCGAAGGCGGCGCGGATCGCGTCGAGGTGCGTGAGGACGTCGGTCATGCGCGAACAGCTATGGCTCCGCTTCCTCGCGGCTCTTGGTGCGGACGGGGCGGCGCAGGAACATCGGCACATGATCGCCCATGCCGACGACGGGTGGATCGTCGTGGTCGCGATCGCGGCGCTCTCCGGCGTCTCGTCGAGGCCGCTCCGGCATCGGCTCACGCACGGAGGCCGCGCGCGGCGCGGCGCGGCCATCGGCTTTCGCAGGGGCGCCGCGTCCTTCGGCGCGGGCCGGCGCGCCACGGCCTTCGGTCGCGGGCGCACGCGCCTCGGTCCGCGCGGGTGCGCTGCGTTCCTCGCTTCCACCAGACGTGTCGGCCCTGCCACCGCCGCGTCGTCGGGAGCGCGGCGCTTCGTCGCTTCCCTCGGCAGCCGGCGCGGCGGCGCGTCGGCTGTTGGCGGAAGCGCGCTCGCCCCGGGCCGAACGTTCGCCGCGGGCCGGGCGCTCGCCACTCGCGGGCCGCTCGCCCTTGGCTGGACGCTCGCCTCTGGCGGAACGTTCGCTCCGAACGGGTCGCTCGTCATGCGAGGCGCCGTCGTCGTCGGGCAATGTCGAGAGCGTGACGCCGTCGAGCCAATCGACCTTGCGGGCGATCACCTTCTCGATCTCGGCGAGGTACTTTTCGTCGCCGCGCGAGAGGATCGACAGCGCCGTGCCCTTGCGGCCGGCGCGGCCGGTGCGGCCGATGCGGTGGACGTAATCCTCGGCGTGCGTCGGCAGATCAAAGTTGAAGACGTGGCTGACGTCGGGGATGTCGAGACCGCGCGCGGCGACGTCGGAGCAGACGATCAGGTCGACCTGGCCGGTCTTAAACGCGTCGAGCGACAGCATGCGCGCGCGCTGGTCCATGTCGCCATGCAGGGCGCCGGCCGAGAAGCCGTGCTTCTGCAGGGATTTGTGCAACAGCGCGACGTCGCGCTTGCGATTGCAGAAGATGATCGCGTTCTTGAACCCGTCGGCGGTGCGGATCAGCCGGCGCAGCGTATCGCGCTTGGCCGGGCCGCCGTGCGAGGCGACGAGGTTCTGCGTGATGGTGGCGGCGGTGGTCGCGGCGCGGGCGACCTCGATGCGCACCGGGTTTTGCAGGAACTGTTCGGTCAGCCGCGTGATCTCCGGCGGCATGGTCGCCGAGAAGAACAGCGTCTGGCGGATGAACGGCACCAGCTTGCAGATGCGCTCGATGTCCGGAATGAAGCCCATGTCGAGCATGCGGTCGGCCTCGTCGATGACGAGGATCTCGATGCCGGTGAGCAGCAGCTTGCCGCGCTCCGAGAAGTCGAGCAGGCGGCCGGGCGTGGCGATCAGCACGTCGGCCCCGCGCGTGATCTTGGTCTCCTGGTCGGCGAACGAGACGCCGCCGATCAGCAGCGCCACGTTGAGCTTATGATTGACGCCGTAGCGGACGAAGCTTTCCTCGACCTGCGCGGCGAGCTCGCGGGTCGGCTCGAGGATCAGCGTGCGCGGCATGCGCGCCCGGGCCCGGCCGCTCTCGAGGCGCGACAGCATCGGCAGCACGAAGGCGGCGGTCTTGCCGGTACCGGTCTGGGCGATGCCGAGGATGTCGCGGCCGGTCAGGGCTGGCGGGATCGCCTGGGCCTGGATCGGCGTCGGCGTGGTGTAACCGCTGGCGTCCACCGCCTGGAGGACCTTGGCGCTGAGGCCGAGATCGGCGAATATCGGGGCTGGTGCCTCAGGGGTCGCCGTTGCGTCTGCCGGATCGCCAGTGGGCTGGCCGTCGGGGTGGGGGCCGTCCAATTCGGGTAAGGTCATCTATGTCCTGGATGGGACGTCAATCTCTGATGTGACGTCATCGCCGGCCGTCGGCCGGCCGCTACAGCGCGGCGCGGGTCGCAAACGTCGCGTCTCAATCGAGGAGGCGCGATGCGAGGTCCGTGGCAGTCGTCAGAGCACTGTCGGTCTGATCCACCTTCGCTGTTCGGCATTTCGGACGGGGCGCCCCGAAAAGCAAGCGGGCCCATGCCACCGCGCACCACCCAACGGGCGAAGGCCATGCGGCATATCGCCTCAGTTATAGGCTCGCGGCGCGTTTTTGTGGCTCTCGGGCCGCGGTCGACGGCAAATCGAGCAGCATGCCGACGAGAACGCCGTCGTTGAGGACGGCCATGCGCTCGCGCGGCTGCAGCCAAGCCAGCGCGTCCTCGATCGTCTCGGAATCGTTGAGCTTGGCCTCGGCCAGCGCCCAATCCGGCGCGATCTCGCCGCGCTTGCGTGGGCGCGGCGGCAGAAACGCATGATGCGCGGCTCGGAGCGTCGGGTCGTCATAGAGCCGCTTGAGGCCGTTGCCGGGCTCGTCCGGCGCGCCGCCGAGTTCGGCCAGGATCGCCGCCGCGCGGCTGACGACCGGCGGCTTGGCGCGCTCCTCGGGCGTCGTCAGCAGGCCGAGGCGGCGAAAGGCCATGCCGACGGAAAGGAGGCCCGTCGCCCACGAGAGAAAGATCGCCAGCACGAGGCCGGCGATCGTCGGCGACATCCAGGCGACGAGCGAGGGCGAGATGAGCAGTCCGCTGATCAGCGCCAGCACGCCGAAGACGACGTGCGAGCGATGGCGCTTGACGATCGCCATGAACGGGATCGAGCCGTCGTCGCGGCGCTGCGGGTTCCAACCGGTGTCGAAGCCGAACACGAAATGGACGACGTGTCCGGTCTGGATCAGCATCATCACCGGCGCCAGCAGCGCCGACATCACGACCTCGAACATCGCGGAGAGCACGAGGCGTATCGCGCCGCCGCTGCCGCGCCGCGTGTGCGTCTGGATCAGCGAGAGGACGAGGCCGAAGAACTTCGGCATCAGCAGCACGACCATGGTGATCGCGAACAGTTCGAGCGAGCGCTCGGCATCGAAACGCGGGAAAGCGGGGACGAGCGTGAACTCGTTGGTGAAATACTCGGGCTTGATGTAGCTCGCCTGCAGCACGAGGACCATGCCGACGAGGAGCTGCAGCATCCACAGCGGCGAGGCGATGTAGGCGAAGATGCCGGTCGCGAAGTGCTGGCGCGAGGCCATCCGCAGCCCGCGCCCGGGCAGGATGCGAATATGCTGGAGATTGCCCTGGCACCAGCGCCGATCGCGCGCGGCGAGGTCGATCAGCGTCGGCGGGCTCTCCTCGTAGCTGCCGTCGAGCACGGGCAGCATGTAGACCGACCAGCCCGCCCTGCGGATCAGCGCCGCCTCGACGAAATCGTGGGAGAGCACATGACCGCCGAACGGCGGCTTGCCCTTCAGATGCGGCAGCCCGCAGTGATCGGCGAACGCCTGGGTGCGGATGATCGCGTTGTGGCCCCAATAATTGCCGTCGCGCCCCATCCAGGTCGACAGGCCCGATGCGATCACCGGACCGTAGATGCGCGCCGCGAACTGCTGCAGCCGCGCGAACAGGGTATTGCGGTTGATGATGAGTGGCAGCGTCTGGATGATGCCGGCATTGGGGTCGGCCTCCATCGCGGCGGCGAGGTTGACCATCGCGTGGCCGAGCATGAGGCTGTCGGCGTCGAGCACCAGCATGTGCTCGTAGCGGCCGCCCCAGCGGGTCACGAAATCGGCGATGTTGCCAGCCTTGCGGGCGGTGTTCTGCGGGCGGTGGCGATACCAGACCGACGCCTGTGGGCCGAGCCGCTCGCGCATCTTCAGGAACGACAGCTCCTCGGCGACGAAGACGTCCGGATTGGTCGTGTCCGACAGGAAGAGCCATTCGAACGCGCGCCCGAGCCCGGTCGCCTCGACCTCCTCGTACATCGCCTCGACAGCGGCGAAGACCCGCTCCGGGCTCTCGTTGTAGATCGGCATCACGATCGCGGTGCGCGTCGACAGCGCCTCGGGGATGCCCGGCGGCCGCGGCGCCAGGAACAGCATCCACACGAAGCCGGCGAGTGAACTCGTGAAGGCGAGCGCGATCCAGGAAAAATTGGCGACGAAGAGAACGAGCAGCGCCCATTCGAGCGTCGTGGTGCCGCCGAGCGAGACGACCTTGTACATCTCCCAGCCGCCGTACCAGGTCAGCGCCAGCGCGCCGCCGAAGATCGCCAGCCGGGCGATCCAGGCGCCCCCCTTGAAGGGCGGCCGCCGGCCCGTCTTGTCGTAGCGACGCAGGCTCTGCACCGGCATCTCGAGCCGGGCCTCGTCGGGCATCGCGGGCCGCGCCGCCGGCTTGATCGCGGCCGGCGACAGGTCGGTCGAAGCAATCATGGCGGGGTCCAACGATAGAGCCAGGTTTCGCTGATACGCTCGTCTTTTGCCTCCAGGACGAGGCGCAGCTCGGACGAGTCCGCGCCGGCGGGATCGAGCTCGAACAGCACGCGGTAGGCCTTGCGATCCTTGTCGGCGAACGTCTGCATCATCGTTATGGTGCCGCTGCTGGCGGTCAACGTGGGTGTCATCGTCGCGGTCTTCGCCTCGTCGGCCAGGATGTCGCCCTCGAACTCGACGAAGTGGCGTTGCCGTGTGCCGTTGCTGCCGGATCTCGAATGCAAGGTTCGGGCGAGATCGGGCCGGTTCGGCGGATCCCAACACCAGAATTGACGATAGGCGAACGAGACCTCGGTGCCGGCCTTCAGCGGCGCTTTCGGTCGCCAGAAGCACAGGATGTTGTCGTTGGCATCCGACTGCGATGGGATCTCGATCAGCTGGACGCCACCCTCGTCCCAATCGCCGATCGGCTCGATCCACAGGGACGGCCGCTTCTCCCAATGCTCGAGCTCGTCGTCGTAATCCTCGAAATCACGATCGCGCAGGAGCAGGCCGAAACCGCGCGGCTTGTTATCGACGAAGGTCGAGATCTGCAAAGTCTCGCGGTTGGTGACCGGGCGCCACACCCATTCGTTGGCGCCGGTCAGCATCTGCAGGCCGCCGACCTCGGCGACGTTGGGCCGGTAGTCGTCGAAGCGCTTGTGGTCGAGAAAGCCGAGCAGGTGCGTCGCGCTCATCGAGGCGAGGCCGTAATTGTCGATTGTGGCGCGCGGGAAGAGCGTGCATTCCGTGTCGACGATGGTCGCCTCGCCGGGCCGGATCGTGAAGCTGAAGGCGCCGACGACGCTGTCGGAATCAATCAGAGCGTGCACCAGGATCAGATTGTCGACGACGTTCGGCTTCTCG
Organism: uncultured Lichenihabitans sp.; assembly: GCA_965214415.1. Classification (GTDB taxonomy): domain Bacteria; phylum Pseudomonadota; class Alphaproteobacteria; order Rhizobiales; family Beijerinckiaceae; genus RH-AL1. Next base: position 1,456,811 of record CBDCBQ010000003.1, on the reverse strand, counting down.
ATCCAGATCGTGCGAAAGATCGGCGTTTCCTCGCCTTTGGGGTCGGCGACCCTCAAGGCGAGCGCGCGCGCCATCAGCCCGGCGACCTGGCCCTCGGCAAGCGCGCGGAAAAAGTTCGAGCCCTGGAAGGTCGCGAGCTCGCGCTCGCCGGACTTGCCCTGCGGCACGAGGATATTGAAGCCGGCGAAGCCGATGTCGCCGATCGAGGGCGACGGGTTGAGCTTGCCGAAGTCGAACAGGCTGGTGGCGTAGACGAGCCGGTAGGCCTTGCCGGCCGCCACGAGATTCAGTTGAATCGGATTCGTCGTCTGGAAGCCGCGATGTAGCGGCGCGATGACGAAGCCGATCTTCTCGTCGGCCCATATGCGGGCCTCCGGTTTCGGCGTGATCGCGGCATACTGCTCGTAGGAGAGGGATCGAAACGGGTTCGGCAGGTCGGACGAGATCGGCTTGAACGGCTGCTTGGCGAGAGCGCGCGCGGCATCTGTCACGTCGTTGGCCTGGAAGTCGACCGGCGCGCCGAGCTTGACGCCGGGTCCGGCGACGGCGGCCGCGGGCGCCTCTGGCGCGGTGCCTTGCGCGACGGCCGTCGCTCCCATCGCGGGCGGTACCAAGCCGGGCGCCATCCACGAAAAGGCCGCCGAACCGGCGGCCCCTCCCAAACCGAGCTTCAGAACGTCGCGACGCTTCAGCATGAACCCGATTGCCACCCCTGCGCCGCGCCGCGGCGGACCCGGCGTTTTGCCTTGCGCCGACCATGTCTTATTCGGAAATCATGTCTTATTCGGAAAGCATGTCTTATTCGGAACGGAAGGGCCAGCCGGAGAACAATATGGTCGACGAACACGCGCATTCGCATGCTTCTCGGACCTGCCTCGCCGTCGTGCTGGCGGCGGGCGAGGGCACGCGCATGCGCTCCGGCCGGCCGAAGGTGCTGCACGAGGTCGCGGGACGCTCGCTGCTGGCGCACAGCCTCGCCGCGATCGCCGGCGCCGACATCGGCGATGTGGCGCTGGTGCTCGGGCCCGGCCGCGAGGATGTCGCCGCGCAGGCCGGTCGGGCGCGAACCTTCACCCAGGCCGAGCGGCGCGGCACGGCGCATGCGGTGCTGGCCGCCCGCGCGGCGATCGCGCAGGGCTACGACGATCTCGTCGTTGCCTTCGCCGACACGCCGCTCATCCGGCCCGAGACTTTCGCGATGCTGCGCGGCCGCCTCGCGGAGACCGGAGCCGCGGTGGTCGTGCTCGGCTTCGAGGCACGCGATCCCAAGGGATATGGTCGCCTGCTGACGGCGGGCGAGACGCTGTTCGCGATCCGCGAGGACCGCGACGCGACGCCCGAGGAGCGTGCGGTGACGCTCTGCAATGCTGGCCTGATGGCGCTCGACGGGCGGGTCGCGCTCGAGCTGCTCGAGGCGATCGGCAATGCCAACGCGCAAAACGAGTTCTACCTGACCGATGTCGTCGAGGTGGCGCGGCGGCGTGGGCTCGCCGCGGCCTTCGCGACGGTCGACGAGGCGGAGGTACAAGGCGTCAACGACCGCGTCCAACTCGCCCGTTGCGAGGCCTCGATGCAGGTGCGGCTGCGCGAGGCGGCGATGCGGGCCGGCGCGACGCTGGTCGATCCCGCGAGCGTGCTGCTCAGCTTCGACACGCGGCTCGGCCGCGACGTCATCGTCGAGCCCAACGTCGTGTTCGCGCCGGGGGTGAGCGTCGCGGATGGGGCCCGCATCCGTGCCTTCTCGCATCTCGAGGGCGTCGAGGTCGGCACGCGCGCGATCGTCGGCCCGTTCGCGCGGCTGCGCCCGGGCAGCGTGCTCGCCGAGGACGTGCACGTCGGCAACTTCGTCGAGGTCAAGGGCTCGACCCTGGCGGCCGGCGTGAAGGCCAATCATCTCAGCTACATCGGCGATGCCGACGTCGGCGCCAAGACCAACATCGGCGCGGGGACCATCACCTGCAATTACAATGGGTTCCGAAAATCGAGAACCACGATCGGCGCGAACGTCTTCGTCGGCAGCGACAGCGCGCTGGTGGCGCCAATCACGATCGGCGACGGCGCCTACATCGGCACCGGCACGGTCGTCACCGAGGATGTTGCGCCTGACGCGCTGGTGCTCGCCCGTGCGCGGCAGGTCGAGAAGCCCGGCTGGGCGAAACGCTTCCGCGAGCTGCAGACCGCGCGCAAGTCGCATTCCAAAGCCCAATCATCGAAAGGCTGACCCATGTGCGGAATCGTCGGCATCCTCGGCCGTGAGCCGGTCGCGCAACGGCTCGTCGAGGCGCTGAAGCGGCTCGAGTACCGCGGCTACGATTCGGCCGGCATCGCCACGCTCGAGGGCGGCAAGCTCACGCGTCGCCGCGCCCAGGGCAAGCTGCGCAACCTCGAGGCGGTGCTGCGCGAGGACATGCTGCGCGGCACGATCGGCATCGGCCATACCCGCTGGGCGACGCACGGCCGGCCGACCGAGACGAACGCCCATCCTCACGCAACGCGCAAGGTCGCCGTCGTCCATAACGGCATCATCGAGAATTTCCGCGAGCTGCGCGAGGAGTTGCGAGGGCGCGGCCATGTCTTCGCGACCGAGACCGACACCGAGGTGGTCGCCCACCTCGTCACAGATGCGCTGGATCGCGGCCTGACGCCGGCCGAGGCCGTCGCCGTCGGCCTGCCGCGGCTGAAGGGCGCCTTCGCGCTGGCGTTCCTCTTCGATGGTCAGGAGAACCTCCTGATCGGCGCCCGCCAGGGCGCGCCGCTCGCCGTTGGCTACGGGCAGGGCGACGAGGCCGGCACGATGTACCTCGGCTCGGACGCGCTCGCGCTGGCGCCATTCACCGATTCGATCACCTATCTCGAGGAGGGCGACTGGGTCGTGCTCGCCCGCGACAAGGCGGTCTTCTTCGATCAGGCCAACAGTCAGGTCGAGCGCCGCCGCCTGAAGACGATGGCCTCGGCGTTTCTCGTCGACAAGGGCAACCATCGCCACTTCATGGCGAAGGAGATCCACGAGCAGCCCGAGGTCGTCGGCCGCACGCTGGCGCATTACCTCGACATGTCGGCGGCCAGGGTGGCGCTGCCGTTCGAGTTGCCGGTCGAAGTCGCCAAGATCGACAAGCTCACCATTACCGCCTGTGGCACCGCCTACATGGCGGGGCTGACTTCGAAATATTGGTTCGAGCGCTTCGCCAGGATCCCGGTGACGATCGAGGTCGCCTCGGAATTTCGCTACGCCGAGGTGCCGATGACGCCCGGCGGCCTGACGATCGTCGTCTCGCAATCGGGCGAAACTGCCGACACGCTGGCATCGCTGCGTTACGCCAAGGCCAACGGCCAGAAAATCCTCTCCGTCGTCAACGTGCAGAGTTCGACCATGGCGCGTGAGAGCGACGTCACGGCGCTGACCCTCGCCGGCCCCGAGATCGGCGTCGCCTCGACCAAGGCTTTCACCTGCCAGCTCGCCGTGCTCGCCTGCCTCGCGCTGGCGATTGGCCGGGCGCGCGGCACGCTCGGCGCGGCCGACGAGGCGCGGCTCGTCGGCGATCTCATCGCCGTGCCGGGCCTGATGGCCGATGCGATCAAGCACGAGGGGCAGGTCGAGCATCTCGCTCGCGAACTCGGCAAGGTGCGCGACGTGCTCTACCTCGGCCGCGGCACCTCGTACCCGCTGGCGATGGAGGGGGCGCTGAAGCTGAAGGAGCTGTCCTACATCCACGCCGAGGGCTACGCGGCCGGCGAGCTGAAGCACGGACCGATCGCGCTGATCGACGAAGCGATGCCGGTCATCGTCATCGCCCCGCACGACGCCGTCTATGAGAAGACCGTCTCCAACATGCAGGAGGTGTCGGCGCGAGGGGGGCGCTTGATCCTGATCGGCGATGCCCGCGCCGCCGCCGACTTCGCCGACGAGGCCGAGGAGACGATCATGCTGGCCGACATGGCGCCGGACTTCACCGCGCTCGTCTACGCGATCCCGGTGCAGATGATCGCCTACCACACGGCGGTGTTCATGGGAAAAGACGCCGACCAGCCCCGCAATTTGGCGAAGAGCGTGACGGTGGAGTAGGGCGGCGTCAGGTGACCAGAGCGATGCGGTTCAGAACCTCGTCAATACCAGGTCCTCGCTTCTCGAGGTCTGCTGGTCTGAGGCCCGCCGCGTAGCTCTTCATCCGGTCGGCATTGATGAGGCGCATTCGTGCACACTCTTTCAACCAGATGATGTCCTTGTCGCGCCAGGCGATGATCTTGGCCAGTCCTAGATCGTCCGCACTCGGGCACGTGACAGTGAGGGCCTCAGACGCCTTGATCCTGAGCGTCTTGGCTCGCGTTTCCCAATCAGCGGGAAAGAGCGACGTTTCCGGTGCCACGGCATCGACGTGATAGCTGAAAGTCTTTTGAAAGGAGCCGACGCCGACAGTGCCTTCGATGAGCTGTTGCACGTCTTCGGGGTCATCGGCGTCACGGACGTAGATGTCGGCTTCGTCTGTAATCATCAGCACTGCCGACAGATTTTGTTCGGCAGTCGCGATGAGCGCCCCTGAGCCGACCAGGACTACGTCGTTGCATCGCGTGATCGTCGCCACGGCTTCCAACATGTGCTGAATGTGCGCCTTCTTCAGGATCATGTCGTCTCGCGCTCCGCCGCGAACATCGCGCGCGATTGGACGACGAGGCGCGTCCGCGTCGGCGCGTCCAGCGCGATGAAGGCCGGCATGGCCTCGCGGGCGTAGTCGGCGTCCGCGTCGTCGCGGCTCAGCGTGGCGGCGATGGTCGCGATCGGCGCGTCGAGCAATTCGCGCCAGCAGGCGACGGCCGCCGGTGTGCAGGCGCGTCGCCCTCGCCTCCATCTTGGCGCGCGCCAAATCGAGCGACGCCGGGTCCGCGAGGATTGCCTTGGCGATCTCGCGCGCGGCGAGAAGATGGAAAATCTGGTTGTTGTCGTTGTGGCGTCGCATGGATCCTCTCCCGCGATTTATATGGCATCTCGCGGCAGGCCGCATGCGGAGCCGGCGGTTAGGGCGCGTGCGCCCAACATCCGCGCGCCCAAAGCTAGCACGCTCAAATGTTCAGCTTGATCCAAATTACCCTTGGTGTCCGCCGCCCCCGGCCTCTAAGGGTGCACGATCGAACCGGCGCGAAGATCGTCGGGCGTGGGAGGACATCATGCAGAACCCTTGGATCAAGGCGATAGCGTCGCGACGCGGCGTGATCGGCGGCGCGGCGAGCCTCATTGGTGGCGCGATGCTGACGCCTGGCATGCTCGAGTTGGCCATCGCCGGCGAGAATTATCCCACGATCGGCACCTATCCCGACGGCTCCTCCGGCGACAGCGTCTATGTCGGAATCGCGTTGCCGCGCACCGGCACCTATGCGCTGCAGGGTGAGGACCAGCTCAAGGGCTACATGCTGGCGATCGAGCATCTCAACGCCGGCGACGAGCTCATCAAGAAGATCTCGCCGAAAACCACCAAGGGCGTCCTCGGCAAGGAGGTGAAGTACGGCGTCGCCGACAACCAGGCGAAGCCCAACGTCGCCGTCCAGGCGCAGTCGCGCTTCATCAGCGAGAACAAGGCCGTGATGATCACCGGCTGCGTCTCGTCGGCCGTGGCCGTCGCGCTGAACAAGCTCGCGGCACGCGACAAGGTCATCTACCTGCCGTGCACGTCGGGCTCGAACGACACGACCGGCAAGGATTGCTCGCGCTACTCGTTTCGCGAATGTTTCTACGCGCAGACGGCGGCGGCGGCGATCAGCCCGGTCATCATCGACAAGCTCGGCAAGGACAAGAAGGTCGCCTACCTGACGCCGGACTATACCTACGGGCATACCGTCCAGAAATCGATGGAGGAGTTCGTCAAGAAGGGCGGCTGGACCACCGTGACCGATCAGGTCGCCCCGCTCGGCGCGTCCGACTACAGCTCTTACCTGTTGAACATCGCCAACAGCGGCGCCGACGTGTTCATCAACATCAATTTCGGCAACGACGCGGTTCAGTCGACCAAGCAGGCCAAGCAATTCGGCATTCTCGCCAAGCAGACGCTCGTCGTGCCGTATTACGCACCGTTCCTCGCCAAGGAGGTCGGGGCGGAGATCATGGAGGGCGTCTATTGCGCCACCGACTTCTGGTGGACGCTCGAGGACAAGTATCCGCTCGCCAAGCTGTTCGTCGAGGCGTTCGACAAGAAGTTCGGCTACAAACCTGAGTGGGGCGCCAACGCCGCCTACCTGCAGATGGCGTTCTGGGCCGACATGATCGAGACGGCGGGCACGTTCTATCCGCCGGAGGTCATCAAGACGTACGAGAAGGGCGCGACGCTCGAGTCGACGGTTGGGCCGGTGCATTTCCGCCCCGAGGATCACCAGCTGGTCCGCCCGGTCATCATCATGCGCGGCAAGAAGAAAGCCGACATGAAGGGCGCCGACGACTTCTTCGACGTGATCGACGTCGTGGCGGGCGAGGGGCTGATGCAGGCGCCCGACGCCTTCGGCTGCAAGCTCGGCCCCTACACCTGAGCCGAGCGAGAAGCAGCGCGGCTCCCGGAACCTGAGGCAGGCGTCATGTCCGACAAGCTCTTCTCGATGTCGCGCCGCGCGGTTCTCGGCCGCGCGGCCTTGCTCGCGGGCGGATCGATCCTGCCGGCGCGCGCGCTCGCTGGCGAGAGTTACCCGCCGCTCGGCACCTATCCCGAGAGCTCGTCCGGCGAGAGCGTCTTCGTCGGCATCGCCCTTCCGCGTACGGGCACCTATGCGCAGCAGGGCGAAGACGAGCTGAGGGGCTACGAGCTGGCGATCGCCCACATCAACGAGGGCAACGAGCTGATCCGTAAGATCTCGCCGAAGACCACCAAGGGTGTGCTCGGCAAGACGATCGTCCATGGCGTCGCCGATTCGCAGGCCAAGCCCAACATCGCCGTGCAGGCGCAGTCGCGCTTCGTCTCCGAGAACAAGTCCGTCCTGATGACCGGCGGCGCCTCGAGCGCCTCGGCGATCGCGTTGAACCGGCTCGCCGCGCGCGACAAGGTCCTCTATCTCGTGGGCACCTCGGGCGCCAACGAGACAACGGGCAAGGATTGCTCGCGCTATTCGTTTCGCGAGAACTTCAGCGCGTCGATGGCGGCGGCCGCGGTCGGCCCGGTCCTCGTCAAGAGCATCGGCCGCGACAAGAAGGTCGCCTATCTGACGCCGGATTACGCGTTCGGCCATTCGGTGCAGGAGTCGATCGAGGCGGCGGTCAAGGCCGGCGGCTGGACGACGGTGACGAACCAGGTCGCTCCGCTCGGCTCCGCCGATTACAGCTCGTACCTGCTCAACATCGCCAACAGCGGTGCCGACGTCTTCTTGAACATCAACTACGGCGGCGACGCCGTCCGCGCGACCCAGCAGGCGCAGCAATTCGGCATCCTGAAGAAACAGGTGCTCGGCATCCCCTATTACACGCCGTTCCTGGCGCGGGAGGTCGGCCCGGAGATCATGGCCGGCGTCTATTGCGCGACCGACTTCTGGTGGACGCTCGAGGACAGGTATCCGCTGGCCAAGATGTTCGTCGCGGCGTTCGAGCGGAAATACGGCGCGAAGCCCGAGTGGGGCGCCAACGCCGCCTATCTGGAGCTGGCCTTCTGGGCCGCCATGGTCGAGGCGGCCGGCACGTTCTATCCACCCGAGGTGATCAAGGCCTTCGAGAAAGGCACGACGCTGCAATCGACGGTCGGCGACGTCCATTTCCGTGCCGAGGATCACCAGCTCGTGCGCCCCGTCGTCGTCATGCGCGGCAAGGCCAAGGCGGCGATGAGCGGACCCGAGGATTTCTTCGACATCGTCGAGGTCGTGCCGGGCGAGGGCGTCATGCCGAGCATCGAGGCGACCGGCTGCAAGCTTGGCGGCTACACATGATTCATGAAACGCTCGACCAGAGCCCGGAAGGCCTTGCGGCATGAGACGCGTGACTGAATGCTGAGCTGGTCCAACTTCTTCTCGCAGCTCTTCAACGGACTGATGCTCGGCGCGCTGCTCGCGCTCATCTCGTCGGGGCTCACCATCATCTATGGCACCCTCGGCGTGCTCAATCTCGCGCATGGCGCGATGTTCATGCTCGGCGGCTATCTCGGCTACGTCGTCTATCAGGCGACCGGCAGCTTCATCGCCGCGGCGGCCGGCGCGGCGATGCTGATGGTGGTCGTCGGCGTCGTGCTCGAACGCACCATCATCCGCTCGTTCTACGCGCGGCCGCCCGAGGATCAGATCCTCGTCACCTTCGGTCTCGGCATCGTCATCGTCGAACTGGTGCGGCTCTACTTCGGGTCCGGCTCGATCCAGATCCCGCCGCCCGCCTGGGCCGCCGGCGCGCTCAATCTCGGATTCGTCTTCTACCCGACCTACCGCATCGTGCTGCTCGGCATCGCGGCGGTGGCGCTGCTCGGCCTTTACTTCGTGCTCTACAAGACGCGCCTCGGCATCGTCGTGCGCGCCGGTATCGAGGACGCCGGCATGGTCGACATGCTGGGCATCAACGTCGACCGGGTGTTCATGCTGGTCTTCGGCATCGGCGCGATGGCGGCCGGCTTCGCCGGCCTCGTCAACACGCCGGTCGTCGCGATGACGCCGGATGCCGGCGAATCAATCCTCGTCGAGACCTTCGTCGTCGTCGTCATCGGTGGCGTCGGCTCGTTCCCCGGCGCGGTGCTGGGCGGCCTCATCTCCGGCGAGATTTTGAGCCTCACCTCGATGGTCGATCCGAGCTATTCCCAGGTGATGCTGTTTGCCGTGATGACGCTCGTCCTCATCGTCCGGCCGCAAGGCCTGCTCGGCCTGAAAGGTCGCGAATGACCGGCGCCGCAAGTCCCGAAGCGCCGGCCGATCAAACCGTGCTGCGTCGTTTTCTGCCCGACATCCTGACCGCGATCGGCCTCGCCATCGCGCCGTATGTGCTGCCCCACCTCGGCTTCTCGCCGGACACGGCGAACCGCATCGTGGTCGCCGGCCTCTTCGGCATCGGCTTCGACATACTCTTCGGCTACACTGGGCTGCTCTCGTTCGGCCAATCGGCGTTTTTCGGCACCGGCGGCTTCACCGCGGCCTATCTGCTCGTCAACAACTATCTCTCGAACGTGCTTTTGGGGCTCGTTATCGGCACGGTCTTGGCGGCTGCCGTCGGCGTCGTCGTCGGGCTGATCGCGCTGCGACGCACCGGCATCTATTTCGCGATGATCACGGTGGCGATCGCCGAAGTCTTCTTCTTCGTCGAGAACTCGCCGCTCTCGAACTATACCGGCGGCGAGAATGGTCTGCCGGGCGTGCCGGCGCCCGTCTTCAATCTCGGCTTCGTCCATTGGGCGGTGCAGCCGGGCTGGTCGACATTCCGCTTCATCGCGATCTGCTTCTTCGTCGGCATGGTGATCGCCCGGCGCATCGTCGCCTCGCCGGTCGGCGCGATCCTGATGGCGATCCGCGACAACCCGGCGCGCACGCAGGCGCTCGGCCATTCGGTCTGGAAGTACAAGCTCACCGCCTTCGTCATCGCCTCGGCCTACGCGGGCTTCGCCGGCGGCCTGCTCGGCGTGCTGCAAGGCTACATGCCGCCCGACGCCTTCACCTTCGACACCTCGGGCGAGCTCGTCATCGAGACGGTGATCGGCGGCGCCGGCACGCTGTTCGGCCCGCTTGTCGGCGCCACCTTCTGGCTTTATCTGCGCGACATCCTGCAGGGGCCGCTCGGCTTCGGCGCGTCATGGCGGCTCGTGCTTGGCGTGCTGTTCGTGCTGCTCGTCTTCTTCCTTCGGCACGGCCTGATCGGCGGCGCCAAGGATCTCATCGCGCTGGCCCGCCGCAGGCCGCGCGTCGACCCGCCCGAGGAGGTGGCGATCGGCCCGGCAGCGACGGCCACCAACGTCGTCCCGCTCGACGTCAAGCGCCGCGTCGGCGATGCCGACTTCACGGGACCCGTCCTCGAGACGCGCGCCATCACCAAGCGCTACGGCGGGCTCCTCGCCAACAAGGACATCTCGTTCACCGTCAACGCCGGCGAGCTGCGCGGCATCATCGGCCCGAACGGTGCCGGCAAAAGCACTTTCTTCAAGATGCTGACCTGCGAGGTGCCGCCGTCCTCGGGCCAGATCCTGTTCCACGGTCACGACATCACCGGCAAGGACGTCGCCCAGGTCTGCCAGCTCGGCCTCACCAAGAGCTACCAAGTCAACCAGCTCTTCAACCGCCTGACCGTGCGCGAGAACATCACCATCGCGGCGCTGGCCGAGCGGCGCGGGCCGTTCAAGCTCGATCTGCTGCGCCGGCTCCAGAGCGTGAAGGGCATCGGCGCGCAGGTCGAGGAGACGATGGCGCTGGTGAAGCTCACCCCGCGCGCCGACGTGCCCGTGTCCGAACTCGCATATGGCGAGAAGCGCCGGCTCGAGATCGGCCTCGCGCTCGCCTCGTCGCCGAGCCTGCTGCTGCTCGACGAGCCGCTCGCCGGCATGAGCCCACAGGAGCGCGCCGAGACGGTGCAGCTCCTCAAGACGATCAAACGCGGCCGTACGCTGATCGTCGTCGAGCACGACATGGACGCGATGTTCGCGCTGGCCGAGCGCATCACCGTGCTCTGCGAGGGCCAGCTGCTCGCCGAGGGCACGCCGGCCGAGATCCAGCGGAATGCCTTCGTGCGCGAGGCCTATCTCGGCGGAGTGGCCGCGGAATGAGCCTGCTCGAGGTCGACCGCATCAACTCCTACTACGGCGACAGCCATATCCTGTTCGACGTCTCGATGCGGGTGGAGCAGGGCGAGGTGGTGGCCCTCCTCGGCCGCAACGGCGCCGGGAAGAGCACGACCCTGAAGTCGCTGATGGGCGTCGTCCGCCCCAGGTCCGGCGCGATCACGCTCGCCGGCACGCGCACCGAGGCCGCCAAGCCGCACGCGATCGCGATGCTGGGTCTCCAGCTCGTGCCGGAGGAGCGGCGCGTCTTCGGCAGCCTCAACGTGGAAGAAAACCTCGTTCTGGCCGGGCTCTCGGCCAAGGGCTGCTGGACGATCGAGCGCGTCTGGCAGATGTTCCCCCGCCTCGAGGAGCGCCGCCGCAGCCGGGGCACGGACCTGTCCGGCGGCGAGCAGCAGATGCTGGCGATCGCCCGCGCGCTGATCCGCGACCCAAAGGTGATCCTACTCGACGAGCCGTTCGAGGGCCTAGCGCCGGTGATCGTGCAATATCTCGTCGAGGTCTGCCGCAAGCTCGCCGCCGATGGTCAGACGATCCTCGTCGTCGAGCAGAACATCGCCGCCGCGCTGACGCTCGCGTCCCGCGTGTACCTCATGAACAACGGGCACATTCGCGAGGAGCGCACGTCGGAGGAGCTGAAGGCCCAGCCCGACGTGTTGCACAAGTACCTCGGAATTTGACGGCTCTTCGTCGATGCGAGGACTGCCGCGCGCTCGTCAATGATCCACTGGCGGGTCCAGAGATAGATGCTGCTCGACCTTGCGCAGCCTGGCTTCGAGCTCGCTGATCAGAATGCCATGACCGATTACCGACGTATGATACTCGATGACCGCACGTCGCAGGCCGACGATCTGGTCGCCCAAATCCTTTCGCATGCTGTTCATGTCGACGCGCAAGTCGATGAGGTCGGAGGCGACATCGGCAATGCCGGACTTCAGCTCGCTGCGGAATGCGGCCAAATCATCCTTGGTCGCCATCGTCTCGCGGATGCCGGTGATGTCGGTCCGCATGTCGCGCAAGAGCTGGAGGATGAGGCTTTCTGGTTCCGGGCTCATCGACACCTCCGTTGCACAAGCCCGAGACCGCAACCGTTCAGTAGCAGATCGCACTCCGATCGTCATCGGGATCGGCGTCTCGACGTCTCGGCGAGCTTGCCCGACGTTTGCGCGGGAGCGCAAACAAAACGGGTTGACGCCTCCGCGCCGCGCCACTAGGTTCCGCGCACTTCGACAGGCCGTAGATCCTTCGTCCGGGGCGCCATGCCCTGGAGTATCGGGTTCTAGACGCTGTCATTCTAGCGACTGAGACGTCCTTTTGCCGTGCGGCGTGCCGCAAGGGCACCGGAATGCACGATCTTGGATTTCGATCCGCGGTCCTCTGCCTCAGCACCAGCACCAGAAGCCTCGCGGCTTATGGCGCTGTTCGTTTGCGTTTGGGAACACATCGATCGCGGTCGGCGTGTCGGACCTTCGGGCCCGGTGCGTCGCTTACGAAAAGGCCGACGGAACCGAGAATGCCGACAATCAGCCAACTGATCCGGAAGCCCCGGCAAGCCACCACCTACCGCGAGAAGGCGCGCCATCTGCAGTCCTGCCCGCAGAAGCGCGGCGTCTGCACGCGCGTCTACACGACGACCCCGAAGAAGCCGAACTCGGCGCTTCGCAAGGTCGCCAAGGTACGGCTCACCAATGGCTTCGAGGTGATCGGCTACATCCCGGGCGAGGGTCACAACCTGCAGGAGCATTCGGTCGTCATGATCCGCGGCGGTCGCGTTAAGGACCTGCCCGGCGTGCGCTACCACATCCTGCGCGGCGTGCTGGACACCCAGGGCGTCAAGAACCGCAAGCAGCGCCGGTCGAAGTACGGCGCGAAGCGTCCCAAGTAAGAAGAGGCCACCATGTCCCGCCGCCATAGCGCCGAGAAGCGCGAGATCATCCCGGACGCGAAGTATCACGATATCATCGTGACGAAGTTCATGAATTCGATCATGTACGACGGCAAGAAGTCGGTCGCCGAGGCGATCGTCTACGGTGCCTTCGAGGCGATCGAGCGCAAGGCGCGCGCCGAGCCGCTGCCGATGTTCAAGCAGGCGCTCGAGAACGTCGCGCCGGCGATCGAAGTGCGCTCGCGGCGCGTCGGTGGCGCTACCTACCAGGTGCCGGTCGAAGTCCGGCTCGAGCGTCGTCAGGCACTCGCCATTCGCTGGCTCATCACCGCGGCGCGCGGGCGTAACGACAAGACGATGGTGGACCGGCTCTCCGCGGAGCTGATGGACGCCGCCAACAACCGCGGCAACGCGGTCAAGAAGCGGGAGGACACGCACCGGATGGCGGAAGCCAACCGCGCCTTCTCGCACTACCGCTGGTAATTTCACTCTCCAGAGAAGCGCCACTGGCGCTTCCCCCGAGGACATCCCCATGGCCCGCGATCACAAGATCGAAGACTACCGCAACTTCGGAATCATGGCCCACATCGACGCGGGCAAGACGACGACGACCGAGCGGATTCTCTTCTACTCCGGCAAATCGCACAAGATCGGCGAAGTGCACGATGGCGCCGCGACCATGGATTGGATGGAGCAGGAGCAGGAGCGCGGCATCACGATCACGTCCGCCGCGACAACCACCCATTGGCTCGGCAAGCGTCTGAACATCATCGACACGCCCGGCCACGTCGATTTCACGATCGAGGTAGAGCGCTCGCTCCGCGTGCTCGACGGCGCCGTATGCGTGCTCGACGGCAACCAGGGCGTCGAGCCGCAAACCGAGACGGTGTGGCGTCAGGCCGACAAGTACAGCGTGCCGCGCGTCGTGTTCGTCAACAAGATGGACAAGATCGGCGCTGACTTTTACCGCTGCGTCGACGAGATCAAGACCAAGGTCGGCGGTCGCCCCGTCTGCATCCAGTTGCCGATCGGTTCGGAAGCGGACTTCAAGGGGATCATCGATCTCGTCCGCATGAAGGCGGTCGTTTGGGAGGACGAGGGCCTCGGCGCCAAGTTTCATGACGAGGAGATTCCCGAAAACCTCAGGGCTCAGGCCGAGGACTATCGCGAGAAGCTCATCGAGGCCGCCGTCGAACTCGACGACGAAGTGATGGCCGCGTTCTTCGACGGCACCATGCCGGACGAGCCGACGCTTCATCGGTTGATCCGCAAAGCCGTGCGCGACATCACCTTCATCCCGGTCCTTTGCGGCTCGGCCTTCAAGAACAAGGGCGTGCAGCCGCTGCTCGATGCCGTCGTCGAGTATTTGCCGTCGCCGGTCGACGTGCCGGCCATCAAGGGCATCGATGTCGAGACGGGCGAGGAGATCATCCGCCGGCCGGATGATTCCGAGCCGTTCTCGATGCTCGCTTTCAAGATCATGGACGATCCGTTCGTCGGCACGATCACCTTCGCGCGCGTCTACTCGGGCCACATCGAGTCCGGCACCGGCGTGATGAACTCCACCAAGGAGAAGAAGGAGCGCATCGGCCGCATGCTTCTGATGCATGCGAACGACCGGGTGGACATCAAGGAGGCCTACGCGGGCGACATCGTCGCGCTGGCTGGGCTGAAGGACACGCGCACCGGCGACACGCTGTGCGACACCCTGAAGCCGGTCATCCTCGAGCGGATGGAATTCCCCGAGCCGGTCATCGAGATCGCGATCGAGCCGAAATCCAAGGCCGACCAGGAGAAGCTCGGCCTTGCGCTGGCCAAGCTCGCCGCCGAGGACCCGTCGTTTCGCGTCTCGACCGACCAGGAGTCGGGCCAGACCATCCTCAAGGGGATGGGCGAGCTCCATCTCGACATCAAGGTCGACATCCTGCGCCGTACCTACAAGGTCGACGCCAACATCGGCGCGCCGCAGGTGGCCTATCGCGAGAAGCTGACGAAGCGGATCGAGAAGGACTACACGCACAAGAAGCAGACCGGCGGCACGGGCCAGTTCGCCCGCGTCAAGATCATCTTCGAGCCGAACGAGCCGGGCGCCGGCACGGTCTTCGAGTCGAAGGTCATCGGAGGCGCGGTGCCGAAGGAGTACATTCCCGGCGTCGAGAAGGGCATCAACTCGGTGATGGGGGCTGGCGTGCTTGCCGGCTTCCCGGTGGTCGACGTCAAGGCGACCCTGATCGACGGCGCCTACCACGACGTCGACTCGTCGGTGCTGGCGTTCGAGATCGCGTCCCGCGCGGCCTTTCGCGAGGCGCTGCGCGAGGGTGGCTCGGTGCTGCTCGAGCCGATCATGAAGGTCGAGGTGACGACACCCGAGGACTACACGGGCTTCGTCATGGGCGACCTCCTGGGTCGTCGCGGCCAGGTGCAGGGCCAGGACATGCGCGGCAACGCGGTCGTCATCAACGCGATGGTGCCGCTTGCCAACATGTTCGGCTACGTCAACCAGCTCCGGTCCGGCACGCAGGGCCGGGCCAACTACACGATGCAGTTCGACCACTACGAGCAAGTGCCGAAGAACGAGGCGGACAAGGTCACCGCGAAATACGCCTGATCGACCTCTCGAAATTCAGCTTCACGTCTTCTGAAGGAGCCCTACGATGGGAAAAGAGAAGTTCTCGCGGAATAAGCCGCACTGCAACATCGGCACGATCGGGCACGTCGATCATGGCAAGACGTCGCTGACGGCTGCGATCACCAAGGTTCTGGCCGAGTCCGGCGGTGCCACCTACACCGCCTACGACCAGATCGACAAGGCGCCGGAGGAGAAGGCCCGCGGCATCACGATCTCGACCGCTCACGTCGAGTACGAGACGAAGAACCGCCATTACGCGCACGTCGATTGCCCCGGCCACGCCGACTACGTGAAGAACATGATCACGGGCGCCGCCCAGATGGACGGCGCGATCCTCGTCGTGTCGGCCTCCGACGGCCCGATGCCGCAAACCCGCGAGCACATCCTGCTTGCCCGCCAGGTCGGCGTGCCGGCGCTCGTCGTCTTCATGAACAAGGTCGATCTCGTCGACGACGAGGAGCTGCTCGAGCTCGTCGAACTCGAGGTTCGCGAGCTTCTCTCGAAGTACGAGTATCCAGGCGACGACATCCCGATCACCAAGGGCTCGGCGGTCTGCGCGCTCGATGGCAAGCAGCCCGAGATCGGCCATGACGCCATCCTGAAGCTGATGGAGACGGTCGACGCCTACATCCCGCAGCCGGCGCGTCCTCTCGACCTGCCGTTCCTGATGCCGGTCGAGGACGTGTTCTCGATCTCGGGTCGCGGTACCGTCGTCACCGGTCGCGTCGAGCGCGGCATCGTCAAGGTCGGCGAGGAAATCGAGATCGTCGGTCTGCGCGCCACGCAGAAGACCACGGTCACCGGCGTCGAGATGTTCCGCAAGCTGCTCGATCAGGGCCAGGCCGGCGACAACATCGGCGCGCTGCTGCGCGGCACCAAGCGCGAGGACGTCGAGCGCGGCCAGGTTCTCTGCAAGCCCGGCACCGTGAAGCCGCATACCAAGTTCAAGGCCGAGGCCTACATCCTCACCAAGGACGAGGGCGGTCGCCACACGCCGTTCTTCACCAACTACCGCCCGCAGTTCTACTTCCGCACGACGGACGTGACCGGCGTGTGCACGCTGCCGGAGGGCACCGAGATGGTGATGCCCGGCGACAACGTGACGATGGACGTCGAGCTGATCGTGCCGATCGCGATGGAAGAGAAGCTGCGGTTCGCCATTCGCGAAGGCGGTCGTACCGTCGGCGCCGGCGTCGTCGCCTCGATCACCGCGTAGCTGGTTCGATACGGCCGAGACTGGCTGAACAAGGACAAAAAGCATGAACGGCCAGAATATTCGGATCCGTCTGAAAGCCTTCGATCATCGCGTGCTCGACACGTCGACGAAGGAGATCGTCTCGACGGCGCGCAGGACGGGGGCGCAGGTGCGTGGCCCCATCCCGCTGCCGACGAAGATCGAGAAGTTCACGGTGAACCGCTCGCCGCACGTCGACAAGAAGTCGCGCGAGCAGTTCGAGATCAGGACGCACAAGCGTGTCCTCGACATCGTGGACCCGACCCCGCAGACGGTCGACGCCCTCATGAAGCTCGATCTCGCCGCCGGCGTGGACGTCGAGATCAAGCTCTAGGATTTAACGCGGAGCTACGCCCGGCCTGACAGCCGCGAGCGCCTCCGGGAGAACTGTAATTATGCGATCAGGTGTTATCGCACAGAAGGTCGGCATGACCCGGGTCTTCATGGACACCGGCGAGCATGTGCCGGTCACCGTGCTGAAGGTCGATGGTTGCCAAGTGGTGGCGCATCGCACCATGGAGATCAACGGCTACACGGCGCTGCAGCTCGGCATCGGCAAGGCCAAGGTGAAGAACGTCTCGAAGGCCGAGCGCGGTCGTTTCGCGATCGCGAATGTCGAGCCGAAGATGAAGCTCGCGGAGTTTCGTGTCGGCGAGGACGCGTTGCTCCCCGTCGGCGCCGAGATCACGGCGGACCATTTCATGGTCGGCCAGTTCGTCGACGTCACCGGCACCTCGACCGGCAAGGGCTTCGCCGGCCCAATGAAGCGCTGGAACTTCGGCGGTCTGCGCGCGACGCACGGCGTCTCGGTCTCGCATCGTTCGCACGGCTCGACCGGCGGTCGTCAGGATCCAGGAAAGACCTTCAAGAACAAGAAGATGGCCGGCCATCTCGGCTGCGAGCGCGTCACCACGCTCAACCTCAAGGTCGTACAGACCGATGTCGAGCGCGGGCTGATCCTGGTCGAGGGCGCGGTGCCAGGCACCGCCGGCGGCTGGATCCATGTGCGCGACGCCATCAAGAAGGCGCTGCCGAAGGACGTGCCGCAGCCCGGCAAGTTCCGGCTTGCCAACGGCCATGCGGATCACGCCCCCGAGGCGGCTCCCGAGATACATGAAGCGGCTCCCGCCGAACCGGCTGCGGAGGCCTGAAAGCGATGAAACTCGATATCACCTCGCATGATGGCGCCCATTTGGATGGGACCTCGCACGAGGGCTCCGACGCCTCGATCGATCTCGACGATTCGATCTTCGGCCTCGAGCCGCGCCAGGATCTCATCGCCCGGATGATCCGCTACCAGCTCGCCAAACGGCGGGCAGGCACGCACAAGTCGAAGGGTCGCGCCGAGATTTGGCGCACCGGCAAGAAGTTCGGCAACCAGAAGGGCGGCGGCGGCGCCCGTCACGGCTCGCGGCGCGCGCCGCAGTTCGTCGGCGGCGGCACGGCGCATGGCCCGGTTCCGCGCGACCATTCGCATGACCTGCCGAAGAAGGTCCGCGCGCTCGCCCTGCGGCATGCGCTTTCGGCCAAGGCCAGGGACGGCGGCATCATCGTCTGGCAGACGGCGTCGATCGCCGAGGCCAAGACGAAGGCGCTCGTCGCCAACTTCTCGAAGATCGGCCTGACCAACGCGCTGATCATCGATGGCGCGGAGCCGGAGCAGAACTTCGCGCTTGCCGCCCGTAATATCCCGATGATCGACGTGCTGCCGATCCAGGGCATCAACGTCTACGACATCCTGCGCCGCGATAAGCTCGTCTTGACGAGGGCCGCGGTGGAAGCGCTGGAGGCGCGGTTCAAATGAGTGCTGCCAAGGCCGTGAAGAGCCAGGCCGCCAAGGGCGGCGCGGCAAAGGCCCATATCGAGGCGCGGCATTACGACGTGATCGTCGCGCCCGTCATCACCGAGAAGGCGACCTACGCGTCCGAGCTGAACAAGGTCGTGTTCAAGGTGCGCATGGATTCGACCAAGACCGAGATCAAGGCCGCCGTCGAGCGCCTGTTCGACGTCAAGGTCGAGGGCGTCAACACGCTCATCCGCAAAGGCAAGCGCAAGACCTTCAAGGGCATGCGCGGCCAGCAATCCGACCTGAAGAAGGCTGTCGTGACGCTCGCCGAAGGCGACCGCATCGACGTCACGACGGGACTCTGAGACCATGGCACTGAAAACATTCAACCCGGTCACGCCGAGCCTTCGTCAACTCGTGCTCGTCGACCGTTCGGCGCTCTACAAGGGCAAGCCGGTCAAGACGCTCACCGAGGGCAAGTCCTCGGCGGGCGGCCGCAACAACACCGGCCGCATCACGGTGCGGTTCCGCGGCGGCGGCCACAAGCAGGCCTATCGCGTCGTCGACTTCAAGCGACGCAAGCTTGATGTGTCGGCGAAGGTCGAGCGCATCGAGTACGACCCCAACCGGTCGGCCTTCATCGCGCTGATCCGTTACGCGGATGGCGAGCTGTCCTATATCCTGGCGCCGCAGCGTTTGGGCGTCGGCGACGAGGTCGTCGCGGGCAACCAGGTCGACGTGAAGCCCGGCAACGCGATGGCGCTGGCCTCGATGCCGGTCGGCACGATCGTCCACAACGTCGAGCTCAAGATCGGCAAGGGCGCTGCGATGGTCCGCTCCGCCGGCACGTTCGCGCAGGTCGTCGGCCGCGACCAGGGCTACGTCATCGTTCGCCTCAACTCGGGCGAGCAGCGCCTCGTGCACGGCCAGTGCTTCGGCACCGTTGGCGCGGTGTCGAACCCGGACCACATGAACGCCTCGATCGGCAAGGCCGGACGCAAGCGCTGGCTCGGGCGTCGTCCGCACAACCGAGGCGTGACCATGAACCCAGTCGATCACCCGCACGGTGGCGGCGAGGGTCGCACTTCGGGTGGTCGTCATCCGGTGACGCCATGGGGCAAGCCGACCAAGGGCAAGAAGACACGGTCGAACAAGTCGACCGATCGTTTCATCGTGACTTCGCGTCACAAGAGCAAGAAGAAGGGCTGACGCCATGGCGCGTTCCATTTGGAAAGGCCCGTTCATCGACGGCTATATGCTGAAGAAGGCGGATGCCGCGCGTGCGTCGAAGCGCGCCGAGATCATCAAGACCTGGAGCCGTCGCTCGACCATCTTGCCGCAGTTCGTCGGCCTGACGTTCGGCGTCTACAACGGGCACAAGCACGTGCCGGTGAACGTCACCGAGGACATGATCGGCCACAAGCTCGGCGAGTTCTCGCCGACGCGGACCTTTCATGGCCATGCCGCCGACAAGAAAGCGAAGAGGGCCTGATGTCGAAGCCGAAGACACAGCGCGCTCTCAAGGAGACCGAGGCCAAGGCGGTCTGCCGGATGCTGCGCGTCAGCCCGCAGAAGCTGAACCTCCTCGCCCAGTTGATCCGCGGCAAGAAGGTCGAGACGGCTCTTGCCGACCTCGAGTTCTCGCGCAAGCGCATCGCGCTCGACGTGCGCAAGACGCTCGAGAGCGCGATCGCCAACGCGGAAAACAACCACGATCTCGATGTCGACGATCTCGTCGTTGCCGAGGCCCATGTCGGCAAGGCGCTTGTCATGAAGCGCTTCTCGCCGCGGGCTCGCGGCCGCGCCGGTCGCATCGAGAAGCCCTTCGCCAACCTGACGATCGTCGTCCGGGAAGTCGAAGAGCAAGCCGGCAGCAAAGCGGCCTAGGGAGCTCGACGATGGGACAGAAGATCAATCCGATCGGGCTACGGCTCGGCATCAACCGGACGTGGGACTCGCGCTGGTTCGCCCAGCGTGACGAGTACGCCAAGCTCCTGCACGAGGACATCGCGATCCGCGAGGCTCTCATGAAGACGCTGAAGCAGGCCGCGGTCTCGAAGATCATCATCGAGCGTCCGCACAAGAAGTGCCGCGTCACGATCCATTCGGCGCGCCCCGGCGTCGTCATCGGCAAGAAGGGCGCGGACATCGACAAGATCCGCAAGCTCGTCGCCAAGATGACGGGCTCCGAGGTCGTCATCAACATCGTCGAGGTGCGCAAGCCCGAGGTCGACGCTACGCTGGTGGCCGACTCGATCGCCCAGCAGCTCGAGCGCCGCGTCGCGTTCCGCCGGGCCATGAAGCGGGCGGTGCAATCGGCGATGCGGCTTGGCGCCGAGGGCATCCGCATCAATTGCGCCGGCCGACTCGGCGGCGCCGAGATCGCGCGCCTCGAGTGGTATCGCGAGGGCCGGGTGCCGCTGCATACGCTGCGTGCCGACGTCGACTACGGCGTCGCCACCGCCCATACGGCGTATGGCACCTGCGGCATCAAGGTCTGGATCTTCAAGGGCGAGATCCTCGAGCACGATCCGATGGCGCAGGACCGCAAGGCCGAGGCGCAAGACCATTCGGGCGGTGGCGGCGGCGATCGCCGGCCACGACGCGATCGCGACCGCGACGCGGCCTGATCCTCACATTTCGCATTAAGAGCTTCATCCGATGCTTCAACCCAAAAAGACAAAGTTCAGGAAGACCTTCAAGGGTCGGATCCGTGGCGCCTCCAAGGGCGGGACGGAGCTGAACTTCGGCCAGTTCGGCCTAAAGGCCATGGAGCCGGAGCGCGTCACCGCGCGCCAGATCGAGGCCGCGCGGCGCGCGATGACGCGTCATATGAAGCGTGCCGGTCGCGTCTGGATCCGTATCTTCCCGGACGTGCCGGTCACGAAGAAGCCGACCGAAGTGCGAATGGGCAAGGGCAAGGGCGCGATCGAGCTTTGGGCCTGTCGCGTCGCGCCGGGTCGCATCATGTTCGAGCTCGACGGCGTGCCGGTGACGGTCGCCAAGGAGGCGCTGACGCTGGCCGCCGCCAAGTTGCCGATCAAGACGCGCTTCATCGAGCGGATCGCGGAGTAGCACGGATATGAAATCGAAACACCGCCTGTCCGACCTCAAGACGATGTCGGACGACCAGCGCGAGCAGGAGGTTTTGAACCTCAAGAAGGAGCAGTTCAACCTGCGTTTCCAGCGCGCGACGGGCCAGCTCGAGAACACGTCGCGGGTGCGCGTCGTGCGCCGCGATATCGCGCGCCTTAAAACGCTCGTGGCCCAGAAGCGCGCCGCGCAATAAGGATCGAAGGACAATGCCGAAGAGAGTACTCCAGGGCGTGGTCGTCTCCGACAAACAGGAGAAGACCGTCGTCGTGAAGGTCGAGCGCCGCTTCACCCATCCACTTCTCAAGAAGACGGTGCGGCGCACGAAGAACTACCACGCTCACGACGAGGCCAGGACCTACAAGGTCGGCGACATCGTCGCGATCGAGGAGACGCGGCCGATCTCGCGCCTCAAGCGCTGGGCGGTCGTCGGTCACGTCGACGCCGGTGGCGGCGCCGCCACGGCGAGCTGACGCGACACGAAATCGAGCCGGGGGCGCAATACCCCACCAGGCGTAGTCCGGACCCGCAAGGGCGCGGAAACCGATCTGACAGAAAGGGCCTTGGGCCATGATTCAGGTGCAGACTAACCTCGACGTCGCCGACAATTCCGGCGCGCGCCGCGTGATGTGCATCAAGGTGTTGGGCGGCTCGAAGCGCCGCTACGCCGGGGTGGGTGACATCATCGTCGTCTCGATCAAGGAGGCGATTCCACGCGGCCGCGTGAAGAAGGGCGACGTCATGAAGGCGGTCGTCGTGCGTACGGCCAAGGACATCAAGCGTGTCGATGGCACGGTGATCCGTTTCGATTCGAACGCCGCGGTGCTGATCAACAATCAGTCCGAGCCGGTCGGCACCCGCATCTTCGGACCGGTGCCGCGCGAACTGCGCGCGCGCAATCACATGAAGATCATCTCGCTCGCGCCGGAGGTGCTGTGATGGCGGCCAAGATCAAGAAGGGCGACAAGGTCGTCGTCATGACCGGCCGCGACAAGGGCCGCTCGGGCGAGGTGACGCGCGTGATCCCGAAGGAGGAGCGCGCGATCGTCCAGGGCATCAACCTCGTCAAGCGCCACCAGCGCCAGACGCAGACGCAGGAGGCCGGCATCATCTCGAAAGAGGCGACCATCCACCTGTCGAACCTCGCCGTCGCCGATCCGCGCGACGGCAAGGCGACTCGCGTCGGGTTCAAGATTCTCGAAGACGGCCGCAAGGTCCGCTTCGCCAAGCGTTCCGGAGATCTGATCGATGGCTGATGCCAAGGGTGGCAAGGGCGCCAAGGGCGCACCCGCCAAAGGCGCCAAGGGCGCCGCGCCGAAATCGAGCGCCAAGGATTCCAAGGCCGTCCCGACCGAGAAGCTTGGCCGCGGCGCGCCGACCTACGCGGTCGCCTCGGCGGATTCGCTTGGGGCTCCGAAGGACTACCTGCCGCGTATGCGCAAGCATTACGACGAGGTCGTGCGCAAGCAGCTGATCGAGGAGTTCGGCTACAAGAATCCGTTCGAGGTTCCGACGATCGACAAGATCGTCTTGAACATGGGCGTGGGCGAAGCCGTCAACGACACCAAGAAGGTCACGCTGGCGGCTGGCGACCTCGCGCTGATCGCCGGTCAGCGGCCGGTCATCACGCGGGCCCGCAACGCGATTTCGACCTTCAAGGTGCGCGAGAACATGCCGATCGGCGCGAAGGTGACGCTTCGCAAGGTTCGCATGTACGAGTTCCTGGATCGGCTCGTGACGATCGCGCTGCCGCGCATCCGGGATTTTCGCGGGCTGAACCCGAAGAGCTTCGACGGGCGCGGCAATTACGCGATGGGCATCAAGGAGCACATCGTGTTTCCTGAGATCAACTACGACAAGGTCGATACGGTCGTCGGTATGGACATCATCGTCTGCACCACGGCGAAGACCGACCAAGAGGCGCGTGCGCTCCTGCGCGCGTTTAACTTCCCGTTCCGGCAGTGAAGCAGCGAGTCTCTTACGGACTGCTTCAAACGCGGTAACCAGAGGATAGATTATCCATGGCGAAGAAAAGCGCTATCGAGACCAACAAGCGGCGAATGGCGATCGTCAAGAAGTTCGCCGGGCGTCGCAAGCGCCTGAAGGACGCGGCGAAGAACGAGTCGCTGCCGATGGAGGAGCGCTTCGAGGCGCGCCTGCGTCTGTCCGAGCTGCCGCGCAACTCGGCTCCCGAGCGCATCCGCAACCGCTGCGAGGTGTCGGGTCGTCCGCGCGCCTTCACCCGCAAGATGAAGATGTCGCGTATCGCGCTGCGTGAGCTCGGCTCGCGCGGGCTGATCCCCGGCCTCGTCAAGTCGAGCTGGTAAGGGAGGGCAGGCCATGAACGATCCGTTGGGCGATATGCTCACCCGCATCCGCAATGCCGGCATGCGTCGCAAGGGCAAGGTGCAGACGCCGGGCTCGAAGCTTCGCGCGCACGTCCTCGACGTGCTGCAGGACGAAGGATATATCCGCGGCTACTCGACGACCGAGTTCGGCAACGGCCGCACCGAGTTCGAGATCGAGCTGAAATATTACGACAACCAGCCCGTCATTCGCGAAATTTCGCGGGTGTCGAAGCCCGGCCGTCGCGTGTACGCCGCCGTCGACGCCATGCCGCGCGTCGCCAACGGGCTTGGCATCACGATCGTCTCGACGCCGAAAGGCGTCATGGCCGATCATGCCGCGCGCGAGGCCAATGTCGGCGGCGAAGTGCTCTGCAAGGTCTTCTGACCGGCGCAAGGAAGGATATTCTCATGTCACGCGTCGGAAAGAAGCCCGTCGCCATCCCGAAGGGCGTCACCGCCAAGGTCGAGGGTCAACTCGTCTCGGTGAAAGGCGCCAAGGGCGAACTCCATTTCACGTGCCCGGTCGAGGTCGATGTCTCGTTCGCCAACGACGAAGTGGTGGTGAAGCCCCGCAACGAGACCAAGCGTGCCCAGGCCATGTGGGGCATGTCGCGCGCCCAGGTGAACAATCTGGTGGTCGGCGTCTCCGCCGGCTTCGCGAAGAAGCTCGAGATCACCGGCGTGGGCTACAAGGCCTCGGTTCAGGGTAAGATCCTGCAACTGTCGCTCGGCTACAGCCACGACGTCCCGTTCCCGATTCCGGAAGGGATCACGATCGTGACGCCGCGCCCGGTCGAGATCCAGATCTCGGGCAACGACAAGCGGCAGGTCGGCCAGGTCGCCTCCGAGATCCGGGCGCTGCGCCCGCCCGAGCCCTACAAGGGCAAGGGCGTGAGATATTCGAACGAGTTCATCTTCCGCAAGGAAGGCAAGAAAAAGTAGGGCACGATGGCTAAGGATTCATCCGCGCGCCGCAAGGCCCGCGTCAGAAAAACGCTTCGCGCGCGCGCCTATGGCAAGCCGCGCCTGTCGGTGTTTCGCTCGTCGAAGCAGATCTACTGCCAGGTCATCGACGACGCGGCAGGTCGCACGCTCGCGTCCGCCTCCTCAATGGAGAAGGACCAGCGCGAGGCGTTGAAGACCGGCGCCAATGTCGAGGCGGCGACGACGGTCGGCAAGCTGATCGCCGAGCGCGCGAAGGCGGCGGGCGTCAACGAGGTCGTGTTCGATCGCGGCAGCTACATGTACCACGGGCGCGTCAAGGCCCTGGCCGAAGGCGCGCGCGAGGGCGGGCTGACGTTCTAGGCGTTCGCGCTTGAAGCAGAATCATTCGAAGCGAGCGGGCAGGGTCCTCCCACCCGCGCAAGTGAGAAGAGAACAGAATGGCTGACGACAGGGGCGGTGGTCGCGGACGCGACCGCGACCGCCATAACAACCGGGACGGCGACGGCGAGTTCGTCGATCGCCTGGTTCACATCAACCGCGTCGCCAAGGTCGTGAAGGGCGGCCGGCGCTTCGGCTTCGCGGCGCTCGTCGTCGTCGGCGACCAGAAGGGCCGCGTTGGCTTTGGCCACGGCAAGGCGCGCGAGGTGCCGGAGGCGATCCGCAAGGCCACCGAGTCGGCCAAGCGGGGGCTGATCCGCGTGCCGCTGCGCGAAGGGCGGACGCTGCACCACGACGTCAACGGCCGCCACGGCGCTGGCAAGGTGATCTTGCGCGCGGCTCCGGCCGGTACGGGCATCATCGCCGGCGGCCCGATGCGCGCGATCTTCGAATCGCTCGGCATGAACGATGTCGTCGCCAAGTCGCAGGGCTCGTCGAATCCCTACAACATGATCCGGGCGACCTTCGACGCGTTGAAGAGCGAGGACTCGCCCCGCGCGGTCGCCGCGCGCCGCAACATCAAGGTCTCGACCTTGCAGGCGCGCCGTCCGGGCGGCGATTCGGAGGCGCCGGTCGAGGCCGCGCCGGCCGAAGCGTCCTGAGCCGGAGGATCCCATCATGGCTCAACACAAGACTCTCACCGTCGAGCAGACCGGCAGCCCTATCGGGCGTCCCGCCGCGCAGCGATCGACGCTGATCGGCCTCAAGCTGAACAAGATCGGGCGGCGCTCGTCGCTTGAGGATACGCCGGCCATCCGCGGCATGATCGCCAAGGTGAGCCATCTCGTCACCATCGTGGAGTAGGGAGGCGTCAATGAAGCTCAACGAGATCCGCGACAATCCCGGCTCCTCGAAGGACCGGATGCGCGTCGGCCGAGGCATCGGCTCCGGCAAGGGAAAAACCGGCGGTCGCGGCGTCAAGGGCCAGAAGGCCCGCTCCGGCGTCGCCATCAAGGGTTTCGAGGGCGGTCAGATGCCGCTGCATCGGCGTCTGCCGAAGCGTGGCTTCTGGAACCCGTTCTCGACCGACTACAACGAGGTCAACGTCGGCCGCATCCAGCAGGCGGTGGATGCCGGCAAGCTCGAGGCTGGCGCGCCCGTCACGATCGATAGCCTGATCGCGTCCGGCGTCTGCTCGAAGCCACGCGACGGAGTAAAAATCCTCGGCGTCGGCGAGTTGACGGCGGCGCTCACCTTCGAGGTCGCTTGCGCCTCGAAGAGCGCGATCGCCGCCATCGAAAAGGCTGGCGGCAGCATCAAGGTGCTGGTGGAAAAGAAGAAGAAAGAAGAGAAGGCGGAGTAGGCGGCCTCTTCCTTCTCCCGCTTTGCGGGAGAAGGTGGCCCGCGAAACGGTTTGGATAAGGGGGCGGGCGTGACGCGCGACGTTGTTCCCGTCGTCAGCGACGTCCTCATCCGACCCGACGTTGTCGGACCACCTTCTCCCTCGAGCGGGAGAAGGGAAGGGCCGAGGCTACCGGGAAGGATAGGCGCGCCGGCCGGCCTCGCTTATATGACGTGAAGGTTTCCAGGAGCATCCCATGGCATCGGCGGCAGAGCAGCTCGCGGCAAACGTCAACTGGGGTGCTTTCGCCAAGGCGGATGAGCTCAAGAAGCGAATCTGGTTCACGCTTGGCGCGCTGATCATTTTCCGACTCGGCACCTACATCCCGATGCCCGGCATCGACCCGGCCGCGTTCCAGGCGAACTTCACGTCGCACAAGCAGGGCGTTCTCGAGCTCTTCAACATGTTTTCGGGCGGCGCCGTGCAACGCATGGCGATCTTCGCGCTGAACATCATGCCCTACATCTCGGCCTCCATCATCATCCAGCTGATGACGTCGGTGATCCCCTCGCTCGAAAGCCTCAAGAAGGAGGGCGAGCAGGGCCGCAAGGTCATCAACCAGTACACCCGCTATCTCACCGTGCTCCTCGCTGCTTTCCAGGCCTACGGCATCGCCGTCGGGCTCGAGGGGCAGCACAACGTCGTCTCCGATCCGGGCTGGTTCTTCCGCCTGTCGACGGTGCTGACCTTGATGGGCGGCACGATGTTCCTGATGTGGCTCGGCGAGCAGATCACCTCGCGCGGCATCGGCAACGGCTCCTCGCTGATCATCTTCGCCGGCATCATCGCGGCCTTCCCGGCGGCGATCGCCAACACGCTGGAGCTCGGCCGACAGGGCGCGATCTCGACTGGCATCATCCTTGCCGTCGTCGTGATGGCGGTGGTCGTGATCGGCTTCATCGTCTTCATGGAGCGCGCGCAGCGCCGCGTGCTGATCACATATCCCAAGCGTCAGCAGGGCAACCGCGTCTATGAAGGGCAGACCTCGTTCCTGCCGCTGAAGCTCAACACGTCGGGCGTCATCCCGCCGATCTTCGCGTCGTCGCTGCTGCTGCTGCCGACGACGATCGCCAATTTCGCGCAGAAGGGCGGCACCACATCCGGTGTCCTCGGCCTGATCGAGACCTACCTTGGCCAGGGCAGGCCGCTGTGGCTGCTCACCTATGTCGGGCTCATCGTCTTCTTCGCGTTCTTCTACACCGCGATCGTCTTCAACCCGCAGGAGACGGCCGACAATCTGAAGAAGCACGGCGGCTTCGTGCCAGGCATCCGGCCTGGCGAGCGCACCTCGCAGTACATCGACAAGATCTTGATGCGGATCACCGTGCTCGGTGCCGGCTACCTCGCGCTGATCTGTCTACTCCCCCAAATACTGATTTCGTATGCCGCCCTGCCGTTCTACTTTGGCGGCACGTCGCTGCTGATCGTCGTCAGCGTGACGATGGATACCGTGGCGCAGATCCACGGCCATCTGCAGGCCCATCAGTACGAAGGCCTGATCAAGAAGTCGAAGATGCGAGGGAGGCGGCGGTGAGGCTCATTCTGCTCGGACCGCCAGGCGCCGGCAAAGGCACCCAGTCCGCGCGCCTCGTCGAAAAGTTCTCCATCCCCCAGCTCTCGACCGGCGACATGTTGCGTGCCGCCGTCAAGGCCCAGTCCGATATCGGCAAGGAGGCGCAGGCGATCATGAGCGCCGGCAAGCTCGTGCCGGATGCCATCGTCATCAAGCTGATCGGCGACCGGATCGAGGCGCCGGACGCCGAGCACGGCTTCATCCTCGACGGGTTCCCGCGCACGGTCGCGCAGGCGGAGGCGCTGACCAAGGTGCTCGAAGGCAAGGACATGGCGCTCGACGCCGTGATCGAGCTGAAGGTCGACGAGGCCAAGCTCGTCGAGCGCATGAAGCACCGCGTCGAGGAGACCAAGGCCGCCGGCGGCCAGGTCCGTGACGACGACAACGCGGACTCGTTCCGGCAGCGGCTGTCGACCTACCGCGAGCAGACCGCGCCGGTGTCGGATTATTATGCCGGGCAGGGCGACCTGCACGCCGTAGACGGCATGGCCTCGGTCGACGCGGTCGCCGCCTCGATCGACGCTTTTTTGAAGCAGCGGCAGCCGGCGTAGGTTTCGACCGCGGAATGGCGCCCGCGCAAGGCCGGGGGATATCATGGACCTGAACGCCGATTTCACCCAGCGAGCCGCCGTCCACGCCGCGCGGCTGCCGTGGAAGGCCTCGCCGATGGTCGGCGTCGAGCGCCGCATGCTCGATCGCATCGGCGACGAGGTGGCCCGCGCGACGACGATCGTGCGCTATGCGCCGCAAAGCCGTTTCTCGCCGCACACCCACGGCGGCGGCGAGGAGTTTCTCGTGCTGGACGGCGTGTTCCAGGACGAGCACGGCGACTTTCCCGTCGGCTCCTACATCCGCAACCCACCGACCTCTCGGCACACGCCGGGCTCGGAGCCGGGCTGCACCATCTTCGTCAAGCTGTGGCAGTTCGATCCAGCCGATCGCACGGGCGTGCGGATCGACACGACGGACACGGCCTTCGCCGCGGTGCCGGGTCGCGCCGGCGTCGAGGCGATCGACCTGTTCGCCGATCAGGTCGAGACGGTGCGGCTCGAGCGCTGGGCGCCCAATGCCGCGATCGACCTCGACCTGCCGAAGGGCGGCGAGTTTCTCGTGCTCGAGGGCGCCTTCGAGGAGGCGGGCGAGCGTTTCGAGAGCCAATCCTGGCTCCGCCTCGCGGTCGGCGCCAGGCTCACGGCGACGGCCGGCGCGGACGGCTGCAAGGTGTGGCTCAAGACAGGCCATCTCGCGAGCCGCGTGACGGCGCCAGCGGCGTAGGCGGGGATCAGCCGGCTCGGCTCACCTTTTCACGCCGCCTTCTTCACCGCGATCGCCGCCAACGTGCGCAGGATCGTGCGCGTGCCCTCGAGCCGCGCCTTGGCGCTTCCGAAGTCGCGGATGAAGACCACCTTCATGTCCGGCCGTACCTTGGCGTCCGCGCCCTGCTCGGTGACGAAGCGCACCAGCCCCTGCGGGTTGGCGAACGAGTTCTCGCGGAACGAGACGATGACCCCCTTCGGGCCAGCGTCGACCTTCTCGACATGGGCACGGCGGCAGAGCGCCTTGATGGCGGTCAGCATCATCAGCTGCTCGACCTCGGGCGGCATCGGCCCGAACCGATCGATCATCTCGGCGGCGAAGCCCTCGATGTCGGCGTCGCTCTCCAGCGCCGCCATGCGCCGGTAGAGCTGCACCCGCAGCGCCGGGTCCTCGATATAGGCTTCGGGGATCGTCACCGGCGTCCCCGTTTGGATCTGCGGCGACCAGGCCTCCGCGGGTGGCTCGTCCTCGATACCGAGCTTCAAGGCCTCGATCGCCTCCTGCAGCATGTCCTGGTACAGCTCGTAGCCGACCTCCTTGATATGGCCGGACTGCTCGTCGCCGAGCAGGTTGCCGGAGCCGCGAATATCGAGGTCGTGCGAGGCGAGCTGGAAGCCCGCCCCGAGCGTATCGAGCGAATCCAGCACCTTAAGCCGCTTCTCGGCCTGCGCCGTCACCGTCTTGTTCGCCGGCAGCGTCAACAGCGCATAGGCGCGGGTCTTGGAGCGGCCGACGCGGCCACGCAGCTGGTAGAGCTGGGCGAGGCCGAACATGTCGGCGCGATGCACGACAAGCGTGTTCGCGCGCGGAATATCGAGGCCTGATTCGACGATCGTCGTCGAGAGCAGGATGTCGTACTTGCCGTCGTAGAAGGCCGACATCTTATCCTCGAGCTCGCTCGGCGGCATCTGCCCGTGCGCGACGACGACCTTCGCCTCGGGCACCGCCTGGCGCAGGAAGGCCGCCGCGTCGTCGAGGTGCTCGATCCGCGGGCAGACGTAAAAACTCTGGCCGCCGCGGTAGCGCTCGCGCAGCAGCGCCTCGCGCACCAGCAGCTCGTCGAACGGCGAGACGAAGGTGCGCACCGCGAGCCGGTCCACCGGCGGCGTGGCGATGATCGAGAGGTCGCGCACTCCTGTCATCGCGAGCTGCAAGGTGCGTGGGATCGGCGTCGCCGATAGCGTCAGCACATGCACCTCGGCGCGCAGGCCCTTCAGGCGCTCCTTGTGCTTGACGCCGAAGTGCTGCTCCTCGTCGACGATCACGAGCCCGAGGTCCTTGAACGACACGCCGGCGCCGAGCACCGCGTGCGTGCCGACGACGATGTCGACGTCGCCCGTGGCGATGCCGGCCTTGGCGGCGCGCATGTCGGGCGCCGTGACCATGCGCGAGAGCTGCGCGACCTTCACCGGCAGGTGGGCGAAGCGCTCGGTGAAATTCTTGTAGTGCTGGCGCGCCAGCAGCGTCGTCGGCGCGACGATGACCACCTGCTTGCCGTTGATCGCGCAGGCGAAGGCCGCGCGCATCGCCACCTCGGTCTTGCCGAAGCCGACGTCGCCGCAGATCAAACGATCCATCGGGTGACCGGACGCCATGTCGTCGAGCGTCGCCTCGATCGCGTTCTCCTGGTCCTCCGTCTCGTCATACGGGAAGCCGGCGCAGAACTCGGCGTAGAGGCCCTCAGGCGGCACCAGCTTCGGCGCGGCCTTGGTGGCGCGCGCGGCGGCGATCTTGATGAGGCCCGCGGCCATCTCCAGCACGCGCTTGCGCATGCGCGCCTTGCGCTTCTGCCAGCCGGCGCCGCCGAGCCGGTCGAGCTGCACCTCGGTGTCCTCCGAGCCGTAGCGCGACAGCAGCTCGAGGTTCTCCACCGGCAGGTAGAGCTTGACGCCCTCGGCGTAGTGCAGTTCGAGACAATCGTGGCGGACGCCCGCCGCCTCGATGGGTTCCAAACCAGTGTAGCGCCCTATGCCGTGGTCGGCGTGGACGACGATGTCGCCCGCCGTCAGCCCGCCGATCTCGGTCAGGAAGTTCGCGGCGCGCTTGGCGTGCTTGCGCTTGCGCACGAGCCGATCGCCCAGGATGTCTTGCTCCGAGACCACGGCGATGTCGCCCGCCTCGAACCCCTGCTCGACGCCGAACACCGCGAGCGCGGCCTTCTTGCGTTTGAAGTGCATCGCATGCGCGAGGCTCTGGATCGTCTCGGTGGCCGTCAAACCATGGTCGGCCAGCACGCCGGCGAGCCGCTCGCGCGAGCCGTCCGACCAGGCGGCGAGGATGACGTGCATCCCCCGCTCCATCAGCGCGCGCACGTGGGCTGCGGCTGCCTCGAAGACGTTGGCGCTCTCGTCGGCGCGCTCGGCGGCGAAGCCGCGGCCCGGGCGGCCGCCGACGTCGACGACGAGGCCACGGCCGTCGGGCACGGCGTGCGTGGCGATCTGCAGCACGCTCTTCTCGGCGAGCCGCTTCAGCCATGCTTTCTCGTCGAGGTAGAGCAGGGCCGGCTCGAGCGGCTTGTAGGATGAGTGCGCGGTCGCGGCGTCGTAGGCGGTCTTGCGCGCCTCGTGATAATCATCGATCTGGCGCAGCCGCTCGCCGGCCGCCTCGCGGATCTGGTCGTCGAGCACGAGCGGCGCGTCGCCGGTGTAGGTGAACAGCGTGTCGAGCGTGTCGTAGAACAGCGGCAGCCAGTGCTCGATGCCGGGGCTGCGGCGCCCCTCGCTCACCGCCTCGTACAAGATGTCGCCGCGCGTCTGGCCGCCGAACTTGCCAGTGTAGGCCTGCCGGAAGCGCTTGATCGACTCGGTCGTCAGCTGCACCTCGCTCATCGGCACGAGGTCGAGCGCCTTCAGCTGGCCGATCGTGCGCTGCGTCTCGGGATCGAAGGTGCGGATCGTGTCGAGCGTGTCGCCGAAGAAGTCGAGCCGGATCGGCTCGAGCAGGGCCGGCGGGAACAGGTCGACGATGCCGCCACGCACCGCGTAATCGCCGGTGTCGCGCACCGTCGAGTTGCGGGCATAACCGTTGATCTCGAGCCATTGCACCAGCGCGTCCATGTCGATCGCGTTGCCCGGCGCGGCCGAGAACGTGTCCTTCGCGACCTTGGCGAGGGGCGGCAAGCGCTGGAGCAGGGCGGCGATCGTCGTCGAGAGAATGCGCGGGCGCTCCTCGGACGAGCGCGAGCGGGCGAGCCGCGCCAGCGCCGTCATCCGCCGCGCCGCGATGGACGCGTTGGGCGAGACGCGATCGTAGGGCTGGCAGTCCCAGGCGGGCAGGTCGACGAGCTCGATATCGGGCGCGGCGAAGGCCAGTGCCTCGCCGAAGGCGCGTGCGCGCCGGTCGTCGCGGGCGACGTGGACGAACACCACGCTGCGCTTCTCGGCATCGCGGGCGAGCGCGCGCGCTAGATCCGCGATGCAGAACGCATCGAACCCGTCCGGCACGGACGAGAGCGTGAGGGAGCCGCCCTTCTTGAGCTCGGCGACGGCGCGTTTGAGGTCGGTCACGATCTATGAGGTTGCTTTGGGATGGCGCTATTTGGGCCGCCGTGCCGTGAAAGTCGAGCTTGAGGTCGGCGTCGCGCCCTTCGTGCGTCAATGTTGCAAATTAGAAGACCAGCGAGCGTGCAACAACCGACCCGATCGCGATGCAGACGTATCGGCGAAATGCGGCTCTCGGCGCGGCAGTCTCAGCGGGTCAGACCGAGCCGCTTCGATCGGATTTGAGCTCTTGTCGGCGTCCTCAGGCGATCGACATGGGCGGCGAGGATCGAGCGATCTCGGGACGATAGGGCCGCGAGGTCGCTGTCATCGAAATAGACGAGGGCTTTCACGGCCTCGCAAGGTGGGAAGTTCGCGAACAGCGCTCGCGCGGCGCCAAGGCCGCGCTCCAACGCTTGGCCTGCGTCGAGCATCGCCGCGATATCCTGATAGTCTTTCGCCTCGACTCGCTGCAGCAGCACCTTGAGCTTGTGACCGAGCAGGTCGTCGAGGGAGGCGAGGAGGATGCCCTCGTCGATGACGGTCGGCCGCCCGACCCGCCCGAAGCCGAGGCCGGCGAAGAAGGAGACTTTCACGGGCGCGTCCGTCGAACCGACCAGCACGGTCCAAGTACCGATCTCGTCCTGCACGACCAATGCGTCGCCGAGCAATGGGAGTGCGCCGACCAGCGCGGCGCGATCCATCGGGCGATCGCTGAAGAAGTCGAAATCGATCGAGCTGCGGTGGCCGAGCTGGAGCGCGATCGCGGTGCCTCCATAGAGCACGTAGCCGAGCCGTCGCAATGACGCGAATCCCGGCAGCAAAACCCGCTGCACGTCCGGCAGGATCTCGTAATGCACCGTCACGCGTAGGTCCGTACCGGCATCGGCGGCGGGTCGTGCGTGGCGTCGGCGAGGCCGAGGCGATAGTGCCAAAACCACCAGGAGCGTGGCCGCAGCGCGCCGGCGGGCGAAGTGCTCAGGATCTCGATCAGCCGCGCGCGGCCGAGCCGGGGTTCCAGCGCGAGCGCATCCTCGATCACGCCCAGGTCCATGACCCGGCGGATGGTGCGCTCGGGCGCGGCCAGCGCCTCGGCCTCGGTCTGATCCCAGACGTAGCGCCGCGCCATCTCACGTAGAAAACGGTCGGTGTCGGCGGCGGCGTCCATCGCGCGATCCTACACCTTGAAGGGCCTCTCGGACGAGTCGGTAGCGCGGCGAAAGCCGGTCACGTGCTTGTCACGCCTCGGGCGACCTGTTAGACGACGCCGCGTTCGCAAGCGGGTCTTTGGCCCTGCCGGCGCGCGGCCATGGCGGAATTGGTAGACGCGCTAGCTTGAGGTGCTAGTCGGGAAACTGGTGGAGGTTCGAGTCCTCTTGGCCGCACCATTTTTTTTCTCATTGCTCGACTTAGTCGTGCCGCTCGGATCGGCACAATTCGACAGGATCCGAACCCGGTAATACGCTCCGCCACAGAGCGTTTGCCTTGCGCAAACCGCCCCCTTAAGACCGGCCGCGCAGCACGATCTAGCCGGAATCACCCATGAGCGACGTCGACGAGCGGCCGAAGGACGACCTGTGGCTCGACCATGCGCCGCATGACGCGGACGGCGATCTTCGGCCGGCCTTCGTCGAGGCCGTCGAGGCGGCGATC
This sequence comes from uncultured Lichenihabitans sp., assembly GCA_965214415.1. Classification (GTDB taxonomy): domain Bacteria; phylum Pseudomonadota; class Alphaproteobacteria; order Rhizobiales; family Beijerinckiaceae; genus RH-AL1. The sequence continues at coordinate 1,422,389 of CBDCBQ010000003.1, read as the reverse complement.
AACGGCCGCGATCGCGACACGCTGAACGGCCTCGTCGGCGACCTGCACGAGGCCGATCTCGGCGGCCTGATCGAGGCACTGGAGCCCGAGCTTCGCGCCGAGCTCATCGCGATCATGGGCCGCGACTTCGACTTCACGGCGCTGACCGAGGTCGACGAGAACATCCGCGACGAGATCATCGAGGAGCTGCCGAACGCGGCCGTCGCGCTCTACGTGCAGGATCTCGAAAGCGACGATGCCGTCGCGCTGCTCGAGGATCTCGACGCCGAGGACCGGGCGGAGATTCTGGAGGCGCTGCCGGCGATCGACCGCGCCTCGCTGAAACGCTCGCTGGATTTCCCAGAAAATTCCGCCGGCCGTCTGATGCAGACGACGGTCGTCACCGTGCCGCCGTTCTGGACGGTCAGCCAGGCGATCGACCTGATGCGCGACTCGGACGCCGACGACCTGCCGGACCAGTTCTACGAGGTCTTCGTCGTCGATCCGGCGCATCGCTTTCTCGGCAACGTCTTCCTCGATGCCTTGATGCGCGCCAAGCCCGACACGCGGCTCGGCGACATGATGCGCACCGATCGCCGTCGCGTGCCCACCAACGAGGACGCCGAGGACGTCGCCGAGCTGTTCGAGCGCTACAACCTCGTCTCCGCTCCCGTTGTCGACGACGCCGAGCGGCTCGTCGGCGTCATCACCATCGACGACGTTGTCGACGTCATCCGCGAGGAGGCCGATCAGGAGATCAAGGCGCTCGGCGGCGTGCGCGGCGACGAAACACTGTCCGACCGCGTCTGGGTCATCGCCCGCAGCCGCTTCCTGTGGCTGTTCATCAACCTCATCACGGCCTTCATCGCCTCGTCCGTGCTCGACGCCTTCAACGTGCAGTTGGAAAAAATGGTGGCGCTCGCCGTGCTGGCGCCGATCGTCGCGAGCCAGGGCGGCAACGGCGCGACGCAGACGATGACGGTGGTGATCCGGGCGCTGGCGACGCACGAGCTGTCGCGCATGAACGCCGCCCGCGTGATCGGCCGCGAGCTGCTCGTCGGCGCGCTGAACGGGCTCGCTTTCGGCATCATCACCGGCATCGGGGCCTGGATCTGGTTCCACCAGTACGGGCTCGGCGTCGTCATCGCCGGGGCGATGGTGACGAACCTCGTGGCGGGCGCGCTCGGCGGCATCCTCGTGCCGCTCGTGCTCGAATATTTCGAGGTCGACCCCGCCGTGTCCTCGTCCGCCTTCGTCACGACGGTGACGGACGTCGTCGGCTATTCGTCGTTCCTCGGGTTCGCGACCCTATGGTTCAGGCTCGGATGAAGGCCGCCGACGTCATCGCGCTCCTGAAGCTGGAGCGGCATCCCGAGGGCGGCTGGTTTCGCGAGACGTTCCGCGATCCGCGCATGGTCGGCGGTCGCGCCGCCTCGACAGCGATCTATTTCCTGCTCGATGTCGGCGAGGTATCTGAATGGCACCGCGTCGATGCCGTCGAGGTGTGGCACTGGCACGCGGGTGGCCCGCTGGTCATCACGACGAGCCCGGATGGCCACGACGCGGCGGCGGCGCATTTGGGCCCCGATCTCGCCGCCGGCCAGCGCCCGCAGCTTGTCGTGCCGGCCGGCTATTGGCAGACCGCGACCAGCCTCGGAGCCTGGACGCTCGTCGGCTGCACCGTTGCGCCCGGCTTTTCGTTCGAGGGGTTCGAGATGGCGCCGCCTGGCTGGCGGCCCACGACGCGCGCATCGCGCGGTCAGTAGAAATGCCGCGCGCATCGCGCGGTCAGTAGAAATGCCGCGTGCAGCACGTGGCCGATAGAAAAAGGCCCCGCTTGCGCGAGGTCCTTTTGTTCGTTGCCGTACCTGAAGTTCAGGCGTTGAGCATGCGCGGCGTCTGCTGCGTCCCGACACCGAGGCTCTGCAGGAAGGCCGCGATGGCCTGGGTGCGGCGATCGCAGCCGAGCTTCTCGAGGATTGCCGAGACATGGCTCTTCACCGTGCCCTCGGTGACGCCGAGTTCCCAGGCGATCTGCTTGTTGAGCAGGCCGCGTGTCATAAGTTCGAGGATCTCGACCTGCCGGCTCGAGAGCTTCGCCATGCCGGTCGCCGGCGCAAGGCGGTTCTCGTGTTTGAAGTAGGTCTTGCCATCGGCGATCTCGCTGACGGCGAGCTCGAGTTCGCGCCCCTCGCAATCGGGGCTGATGACGCCGGAGACGCCGCGCAGCTGCAGCAGCCGGTGCGCGCTGTCGTCCGTGCAGGCGACCAAGGCTACCGAGACGTGGGTTTCGCGGACATGCTCGCGCAGCCCGGTCGTGTCCTTCTCGAGCGCCGACCACGAGGCGACGTCGGCGAGGATGATGTCGCCCCGGCTAGCCGCGCGGATCGCATCGGCGACGTCGCCGATGGTCCCGCCCTGGTGAATAGTCCGCCCGTTGAGCCCGGCGTAAAGACGCAGGGCACTCGCGATACCCATACGCATGAGCGGCGCGGTGTATACGACAATGAGCGAAGAGACAGTGCCGCCGACTTCTATGGTCGCGGTTTCAAAGCTCTTAAATGGCATATGAACTTACCTCCCGATCCTCCTTTGGTCAGATAGCCGCAAATGGACCGATCGATAGAGTCAATTGCGCGTTTTTGCAAATAATTTGCAATTTCAATTTGCAATGTTACACTAGGGAATGCGTCAAAAACTGTTCGCCGGACCTAAGATCCGTCATCTGCGCGAAGGGGCGGCCCTAAATCAGCTCGGCTTCGCCGATCGACTGGGCATCTCGGCGAGCTACCTCAATCAGATCGAGAACAATCAGCGTCCCCTGACGGCGCAGGTCATGCTCGCGCTCGCGCAAAAATTCTCGGTGGATGTCAGCGCCTTCGCCGAGGAGGACACCGACAAGATCGTCAGCGACCTGCGCGAGGCGATGGCCGACCCGGTCTTCGTCGGGCTGGTGCCGAATGGGCAGGATCTGAAGACGATCGTCGCCAACGCGCCCTGGTTCGCGCATGCGTTCCTAAGCCTGCACATGGCGTTTCGGCGCACCGGTGAGCGGCTCCACGCGGTCGACGAGGTCTACGCCAAGGATCGCGACGACCGACCGATGGGCGTGATGCAGCCCTACGAGGAGGTGCGCGATTTCCTGCACTATCGCAGCAATTATTTCGATCGGCTCGACGAGGCGGCCGAGGAGCTGGCCGAGCAGACCTTCGGCTCCGTCGCGGCGCGACCGGACACGCTGGCCACCTACCTCTTCAAGCATCACGCGATCCGCATCGAGTTCCGCGGCGTCGAGCCGCATTCCCGATTCATGCGGCAGCTCGACCGCAAGGCGCGGGTGCTGTGGCTGCGCGAAGGCATCGATCCGTCGTCGGCGACCTTCCTGATGGCGCAACAGATCGGCCTGCTGGAGCAGGGCGACGAGATCGAGGCGATCGTCGCCTCTGCGGGCTTCCGGTCCGAGGACGCGGCGGCGATCACGCGGCTCGCGCTCGCGAACTATTTCGCCGGCGCGCTGCTGATGCCCTACGACCGCTTTCTCGAGGCGGCGCGGAAAACCCGCTACGATGCCGAGCGGCTCTGCTTCACCTTCGGCACCAGCTTCGAGCAGGTCGGCCACCGGTTCTCGACGCTGCAAAAGCCCAACGCCAAGGGCGTTCCGTTCTACTTCGTGCGGTTCGATCGCGCCGGCAACATCATCAAGCGCCACTCCTCGACGCGATTCCAATTCGCCCGTTTCGGCGGGACGTGCCCGCTCTGGAACGTGCACGAGGCCTTCGAGGCGGGCGGGCGCACCATCGTCCAGATCGCCGAGATGCCGGATGCGGTGCGCTACCTCTGCGTCGCGCGCGCCGTGGCGAAGGGCGGCGGCAGCCACCTCGCGCCGACGCGGCACTACGCACTCGGCATCGGCTGCGAGCTGAGCCATGCCAGCCAAGTCGTCTACGCCGACCACCTCGACCTGAAGACCGCGCCGGTCACCCTGATCGGCGTCAGCTGCCGCATGTGCGAGCGCCACGAATGCCCGCAACGCGCCGCCCCACCCGTCGACCGCGCCCTGCTGGTCGACCCGGATCGGCGCGATTTCGTGCCGTATCGATTTGCGTGACACCTGGGCGCGTTCAGTGGGCTTTATAAAGCAACCCGGCTATCGCGACGGCGGACGCGATCATGATGCCCGCCAACCACCTGAAATGTGAATCCTGCCGGTCGACCAGTCGAGAAAAATCCGTCCGCGCATTTTCGCGGAGGACGACGATCTCGGAGCGAAGATCCTTTACAGCGCCGGAGAGATCGGACCGGAGGTCCGTTATAGCGCCGGAGAGATCGGACCGGAGGTCCGTTATCGCCGTGACAAGCGTATCGATAGAGGTATGGAGGCGATCGATTTCGGTCTCCAAATTTCGTCCTCCCTCGGCCATCGGAGATGTCGAGCCCTCAAGCTCTCTGCAAGCAACGTCCCACAGGCTGACTTTGACCATAGCAAGGTTTCGCATGTCGAGTTGTCACGACAGTCTGCCGCCTTGGGCGAACCGAGGTCCACCGGCCGGACCTGTCGATCGCCTGAACATGGGAGCGCACGGCTAAGACATGTGATGTCTCAGGCGTGCTTGGCACCACTACAAACCTGCCGTCTCCGCCTATCGCACCGGGCTCGCGAACGGCACGTAGCGATACACCCACACCTCCGTCAGCGGCTTGCCGTCGTAGGCCAGATGGCAGCGCAGATCGACAGGATCGCTGCCCCGCGGGTCGAGGTCGAACTGAATGCGCCACAGGCCGAGGTCGCCGTCGGGCGAGGGCTCGATCACGACGTGCGAGAACGTGCCGCGCGACGCGGTGAGCACCGCCTCGGGCCTGGCGTCGGCGGCGAGCGTGGCGAGGTAGCCGCCCCTGAACTCCAGCACGAACTTGCGCAGCACCGTCGAGCGCGGCGCGCCCTGGATGGCGCCGGCGCCGAGCCGCGTCGCCACGCAGAGCGCGAGGTCGCCAGGGAACGGGTCGGTGTCGCGCCACAGCAGATTGTAGCGGTAGTCGAGCACGTCGCCGGCCTTGTTGGGCGCCTCGGGCACCCACATCGCGACGACATTGTCGTAGATCTCGTTGTCGGTCGGGATCTCGATCAGCTCGACCGAGCCCTTGCCCCAGATGCCGATCGGCTCGACCCATCCGCACGGCCGCTTCTCGTAGAAGACCGCGTCGAGGTAATGGTCGTAGGCCTTGTCGCGCTGCATCAAGCCGAAGCCGCGCGGGCTCTCGTCGGCGAATTTGGAGATCGTCAGTTTGTCGGGATCGATCAGCGGGCGCCACAGATGCTCGCCCGTGCCGGTCCACATCGCGAGGCCGTCGGAATCGTGCACCTCGGGGCGCCAGTCGGTCGCGGCACCCTTCACGGCTTCGGAATACCAGAACATCGACGTCATCGGCGCGATGCCGAGACGCTCGATCGGCTGGCGCAGGTGCAACTGCAAGGTGATGTCCATCGTCGTCGCGCGGCCGCGATGCATCACGAACCGGTAGGCCCCGGCGACGCTCGGGCCATCGAGCAATGCATAAAGCAGCACGGGGTCGTCGTCGGTGGCGCCTTCGCCGACCCAGAAATGGGTGAAGTCCGGGAACTCCTCCGGGTTGGCGACGCCGCTGTTTTGCGCGACCCCGCGCGCGGAGAGGCCGAACTGATCCGCCTCGCCGACGCCACGAAAATACGAGGCACCGAGGAAGCGCGCCCAGCCCTCGTGGCCGCGCAGGTTCGGCTTGTCGTCGGCCTGCAGGAACTCGAGACCGGCGAACGGGGCAGGCGTCGCCGGCAGGCGTGACAACGGACCGCCTGGCGGCGACCTGAAATATTCGGGGCGGAACAGCACCTCGCTGGCCTGCCCGTCCGCGAGCTTGAACATGCGCACGGACTTCGAAAACAGCTGGCCGACGGCGAGCAGGTTGATCGGGTAGGGGCCACGGCCGTCGCCGAAGAGCGCGTAATCCGGGTCCGGCACGATATGCTTGGCGGTATCGAAGTTCATCGTCTTGACGATCGCCGGGTCCGGCATCGGCGGCGGCGCATAGGGCTTGGCCGCGAGATCGGCGGCCATCGCCTTCAGCGCCTCGAAATCGAAGGGTGCCGGCGGCCCGAAGCTGAGCGAGGCTGGCGCATCGGCGGCGCGCGCGGTGGACGGAAACAGGCGCGCGGCTTGGAGCGCGGCGGCAAGACCAAGAAGCGTACGACGCGAGATCATCTGGGCAAACCGATCGAGCGCGAGAGCCGCGCGAGCGGCTGTCTAGGTTGTCGAGGCCGAACACGGTAGCGGGGCGTTCGGCAAGTCGCAGTCTGGCCCCGGCAGGTGGAATGGCGCATGAACAAGGTCGATGCCCGATCCCATCGACCACCCCCGCGACCACCTCTTCGTGATCGGCGGCGCGCGCTCCGGCAAGAGCGCGTTCGCGCAGCGCCACGTCGAGGCGCGCGTCGCGCGCGATCGCCTCGCGCCCATCTTCGTCGCCACCGCCGAGGCCTACGACGACGAGATGGGCGCGCGCATCGCCGCCCATGTCGCCGCGCGTGTCGTCGACCCTGGCGCACCCTGGCGCACGATCGAGGCGCCCTACGAGCTTGCCGAAACCGTGGCGGAGCAGGCGGCGCCGGGCCGGATCGTCCTCGTCGACTGCCTGACGCTGTGGCTGTCGAACCGCCTGCTGCGCGGCGACGATATCGAGGCCGCGAGCGACGCGCTGCTCGCGAGCCTCGCTGGCGCCGGCGGGCCCGTGGTCCTCGTCTCGAACGAGGTCGGCTTTGGGATCGTGCCCGACAACGCGCTGGCGCGACGCTTCCGCGACGCGCAAGGCCGGCTCAACCAGGCCGTGGCCGCCGTTTGCGGCTCCGTTGTTCTGGTCGCCGCGGGTCTGCCGCTTGTTCTCAAAGGGTCTTCGTCGATCACGGACGCACGGGCGTAGGCCTGTGAGAAGAGCGCGCGTTATTGCACCGCGCCGCCTTGGACGTTATGTCCAAATTCGCTCCCCAAAAGCCGGATTCATGCAGCCTTCTACAGAGAGACGTCCGCTTCCCCCGCACCTTCGCCAGCTCGAGGCGGAAGCCATTTTCGTGATCCGCGAGGTCGCGGCCGAGTTCGAGAAGCCGGTGATGCTGTACTCGATCGGCAAGGATTCGAGCGTGATGCTGCATCTCGCGCTCAAGGCGTTCTACCCCGCCAAGCCGCCGTTCCCGCTGCTCCACGTCGACACGACGTGGAAGTTCAAGGAGATGATCGCCTTTCGCGATGTCGCGGCAAAGCGCGCCGGCATGGACCTCATCGTCCACATCAACCAGGACGGCGTCCGCCGCGGTATCTCGCCGATCGCGTCCGGCTCGTCGGTGCACACGCAGGTGATGAAGACCGAGTCGCTGCGCCAGGCGCTCGATGCCGGCAAGTATGACGCGGCATTCGGCGGCGCCCGGCGCGACGAGGAGAAGAGCCGCGCCAAGGAGCGCATCTTCTCGCACCGCTCCGCGACCCACGCGTGGGACCCGCGCGACCAGCGCCCGGAGTTGTGGCGCCTGTTCAACACGCGGATCCGGCCGGGCGAGTCGATGCGTGTCTTCCCGATCTCGAATTGGACCGAGTTCAACGTGTGGGACTACATCGCCCACGAGGGCATCGACGTCGTGCCGCTCTACTTCGCCAAGCGTCGGCCCGTGGTCGAGCGCGGCGGCTCGCTTCTGATGGTCGACGACGAGCGGCTGCCGCTGCTCCCCGACGAGGTGCCGAGCATGGAGATGGTGCGCTTCCGCACGCTCGGCTGCTACCCGCTGACCGGCGCCGTGCGCTCGCAGGCCGCCGACCTCGACGCGGTGATCGCCGAGATGCGCGACTCGACGGTGTCCGAGCGCGAGGGCCGGCTGATCGACCACGACGAATCGGGGTCGATGGAGAAGAAGAAGCGCGAGGGATATTTCTGATGGCGGAGCCTGCCCGACGCTCGCCGGCGCCGACCGACGCCGCGACGAAGAGCGATCCCGCCGAGGCGCCTCACGAGGCCGTCGCGGCGGAGCGCCCGACGCTTCGCTTCATCACCTGCGGCTCCGTCGACGACGGCAAGTCGACGCTGATCGGCCGACTTCTTTACGAGCAGAATTTCGTGTTCGACGATCAACTGGCCGCGCTCGAGCGCGATACGGTGAAGCACGGGACGACCGGCGCGGCGATCGACTTCGCGCTGCTCGTCGATGGGCTCGAGGCCGAGCGCCAGCAGGGCATCACGATCGATGTCGCCTACCGCTACTTCAAGACCAAGCGGCGCTCGTTCATCGTCGCCGACACGCCGGGCCACGAGCAGTACACGCGCAACATGGCGACGGGCGCGTCCGGCGCCGATCTCGCGATCCTGCTCGTCGACGCGCGCAAGGGCCTGCTCACGCAGACGCACCGGCACGCGACGATCGCCTCGCTGCTCGGGATCAAGCACGTCGTGCTCGCCGTCAACAAGATCGACCTCGTCGACTACGACCAGGCCGTGTTCGACGGCATCGTCGCCGACTTCCGCCGCTTCGCCGGCAAGCTCGGATTCGACGACGTCACCGCGATCCCGCTTTCCGCGCTGGCCGGCGACAACCTCTCGACCGTGAGCGCGCGGACGGCCTGGTATCACGGCCCCGCGCTCGTCGCGCACCTCGAGCAAGTCGATATCGTCGACACGCGCGCCAATAAGCCGTTCCGGATGCCGGTGCAGGCGATCGCGCGGCCCAACCTCGATTTCCGCGGCTTCGTCGGCACGATCGCCGGCGGCCAAATCGCGCCGGGCGACGAGGTCGTCGTCGCCGGCACCGGCCGCGTCTCGAGCGTCGCGCGCATCGTCACGGCCGACGGCGACAGGCCGTTCGCCGAGGCGGGCGACGCGGTGACGCTCACGCTCGCCGACGAGGTCGATGTCGCGCGCGGCGACGTGCTCTCGCGCCCGACCGCCCGGCCGCAAGTCGAGGATTCGTTTGCCGCCAACCTGATCTGGATGAGCGACGAGCCGCTGCGGTTCGGCCGCTCCTACCTGCTCAAGCTCGCCACGCAGACCGTGCCGGCGGTCGTGAGCACGCTGTCCTACCGGCTCGACATCAACACGTTCTCGCAGGATCAGGCGGCGACGCTGCGCCTCAACGAGGTCGGTCTCGCCTCGATCACGACCAACGTGCCGATCACGTTCGACCCCTACGCCGACAACACGACGCTCGGCGCGTTCATCCTGATCGATCGCGAGACCAACCAGACGGTCGCGGCAGGCATGGTGGCCGAGGGCCTGCGCCGCGCGACCAACGTGTTCAAGCAGAAATACGCGGTCAGCCGCACGGATCGCGCGCGCCTGAAGCACCAGCGCCCGGGCGTGCTGTGGTTCACCGGCCTGTCTGGCTCCGGCAAGTCGACGATCGCCGATCTCGTCGAAGCCCGGCTCAACCAGTCGGGCGCCCACACCGTCATCCTCGATGGCGACAACGTGCGGCACGGTCTCAACAAGGACCTCGGCTTCTCGCAGCATGATCGGCTGGAGAACATCCGCCGCGTCGCCGAGGTCGCGCGTCTGATGGCGGACGCCGGGCTCATCGTGCTGTGCTCGTTCATCTCGCCGTTCCGGGTCGAGCGCGAGATGGCGCGGGCGACGCTGCCGGTCGACGAATTCATGGAGATCTTCGTCGACGTGCCGCTCGAGACCTGCATCAAGCGCGACGTGAAGGGCCTCTATCGCCGCGCGCTCGCCGGCGAGATCAAGGATTTCACCGGCGTCAGCCAGCCCTACGAGGCGCCCGAACACCCCGAGCTGATCCTCGGACACGACGACGAGACGATCGAGCAATCCGCCGACAAGGTCATCGCCGCGCTGCTCGCGCGCGGCTTCATCGAGCGCTTCTGACGTGGGCCGGCGGGCGGTCATCCAGTAGCCTCATCCTGAGGGCGCCGAAGGCGCGGACTCGAAGGACGAGGCGGTCCAATCATCTCGCCTTCTGGAACTCCTGCGTTCCGGAGTCCCTCGTCGTTCGAGACGCGCTTCTAGCGCTCCTCACCATGTGAGATTGGGTCTAAAACTCCGCGCCCTCGCGGCCCCAGGCGAGCAGCACCTGGCTCTCCCAGGCGCCCTTCAGCGTCTGCGCCAGCAGCTCGAACTCGTCGGCGCGCGGCGAGGTCGAGCGCCAGGCGAGCGCGATCTCGCGGCTGGCGTGGCGGCCGTTGACGGGGCGCGCCTGCACCGGCGTCCCGGTCAGGATGCCGGCGACCACCGCCATCTCCGGCAGCAGCGTCAGCCCGAGGCGGTTGGCCACCATCTGCACCAGCGTGTGCAGCGAGGTGCCGACGTGCGATGCGTCGGCGCGCAGCTCCGGCCGGCCGCAGGCCTCGAGCGCGTGCCCGCGCAGGCAGTGGCCGTCCTCCAGGACAAGCAGGCGGGTGTCATCGATCGCCTCGGGCAGCACGTATGGCAGCGTGCCGTCGAAATCGGTCGGGTGGAAGGCGAGGTAGAACGGGTCGCGAAACAGCAATTGCACGGTAACGTCGCCGCAGGCGTAGGGCAGGGCGAGCAGCAGGCAGTCGAGGTGGCCGCGCGCCAGGCTCTCGCAGGCCGTCGTCGTCAGATCCTCGCGAAGGTACAGCTTCAGCTCGGGAAATTTGTCGCGCAGCTCGGGCAGCAGCATCGGCAGCAGGAACGGCGCGATCGTCGGGATGACGCCGAGCCGCAGGTCGCCGCACAGCGGTTTGCCGCCGGACGTCGCCATCGTGGCGAGCTCCTCGGCCTCGCGCAGGATCGTGTAGGCCTTGGCGACGATGCGCTCTCCGAGTGGCGTGAAGCGCAGCACGCGTTGCGAGCGCTCGACGAGCACCGTGTCGAGCAAGGTCTCGAGTTCGCGCAAGCCCGCCGATAGCGTCGACTGGGTGACGTGCATGGTCTCCGCCGCGCGGCCGAAATGGCCGTGCTGATGCAGCGCGGTGAGATATTGTAGCTGCTTGATCGTCGGCAGGTAGGCCATGCGCCGTCTAAGCGCCCCGCTTCGACAGACGCAATCGTACGGAAGACGGAGTTTGATCGATTCAATCGATCACCCTAACCAAATCTTTGCGTTGGCTTTCGCACGGGCCATCGGGCACTAAGCAGACACCGGCCTCACGGCCCGGCATTCACGGGGTCAAGAAGGTACCGCAAAGGTGCCAGCGCCCCGCACCGAGGAGAACGTCATGAACTGGGTTGCCCCGATCGTCGAAGAGATCTGCGTCGGCATGGAAGTCACGAGCTACGACTCGGCTGACCTCGACGTGCTGTTCTAAGCCAACGGTTTTTCACCCTCGGGTGAGACGGCGGCGTCCTCCGGGGCGCCGCTTTTTTTTGTGCGCGACGGCCCATTTAACGCGCCGTCGAGGCCTCAAGCCAGGCGAGATAAGACGGCGTGCCGGTGACGATCGCCACCGCGACGATCTCGGGCACATCGTAGCTATGCCGCGCACGTATCTCCGCCTCCACGGCCGCGTAATCCGCCGCGCGGATCTTGCAAAGCAGGAGCTGCTCGGCTGCCGTCTCGATGGCGCCCTCCCAGCGGTAGGTGCTCTCGATCGGCATCATCTGCACGCAGGCGGCGAGGCGCTGGTCGACGAGGGCGCGGGCCAGCGTCCGGCCGTCCTCGGCGCTGGCGACGCTCGTCGTTACCAGCACGAAGCCTACGCTCACGGCAGGATCGCGAAGACGCGGGCGGGGAAGCCGAGGCCGTTCTTTACCTTCGGCCAGGTCGCGACGATGATCGCGCCGGTCGGCGGCACCTTGTCGAGATTGTCCATCGCCTCGATCTGGTAGTGCCCGTGGTCGAGCACGTAGGTCTCGCTCGCCATAGTCTTGGTCGTGTCGGTATCGAGGCTCTCGTGGCCGATCGCGACGATGCCGCGCTCCTCGAATAGCCGCTTGACGACCGGCAGCGACCAGGCCGGGAACGGCTCGCGCTTGAAGCGGGCGGGATCGCTCGTCCAGTCCTTCGCCATGTCGGTGCGCAGCGCGACGAACGCGCCCTTCGGCACCGCGCCGTGCGCCTTCTCCCAGGCGGCGAGATCCTCGAGCGAAAACGCATGCGCCGGATCGGCGCCGAGATAGGGCGTATCGTCGAGCACGATCAGCGGCAGGATCATTTCGTCGAGCGGGATCTCGTCCATCGTCGCGCCGGTCGGCGCGAAATGGGCGGGCGGATCGACATGCGTGCCGTATTGCCCGACGAGGCAATAGAAGGTCGCGCGAAAACCGTCGTGGGCGATCGTGTAGGCCTCGAGCGAGCCGGGATCGACGGCCGGCGTCATCTTGGCCTGTCCGAAGCCGGCCCAGACCGGCGTCGTCGGACCGAACGCGTGCGTCAGATCGACCTTCGGCCTCGTCGCGAGAACGGCATAGGCCTCCGCCAGCGAGAGGCCGGGCCGCGCCACCATCTCCGCCGAGGCGGCGCTCGAGGCGCAGATCAGCGTCGCGGCCGCGCGCGCGACGAGGCCAAGATGTGACACGTCACTCGTCCCCGTCGTCGCTCTGCAAGGCGACCGCGATCTCCCGCAGCCGAGCCGACGGCAACGTCCCAGCGAGCGCGTAGGCGGCGTCGCGCCGGTGCCACGTGTAGGAGTTGCCGATCAGCGTCGGCGCCGAGGTCACCGAGCCACGCGGGGCGCGGCCGACGCTGATCGCCACCTGCCGGTTTGTCGCGTCGCGGTAGCGAAAGACGATCGAGGCGGGGGCGGTCGGCTCCGTCGTTGCCCCCGTCAACACGAAGCCGGCGGCCGACAGGTCGGGAATCCGGGTCGTCGGCAAGCCGGCGGAGCGCTGGATCTCGCCGGCGACGCCCGCGTCGATCGCCGTCGCCGCGCGATCGGCAAGCGTCGCGTCGAGGGAACCGCGAAGCCGTGCGTCGGCTGGGATGTAGCCGCGGCTCGCCTGATCGATGAGCAGCCACGATCCCGCGAGTCCGATCGCGACGACGAGCGCCGTCGCGAGCAGGGTGGTCCCCGCGCGGTTGCGATTGCCGCTGGCGAGGGCCGCGATCGGACCGCTCGCATCGACATCGACGCAGCGCAATCGCGGCGGCGCGAGGTCGAGGGTGACGGGCAATATCTCCCGCGCGACATCGCCAAAGGACGCGCGGATCAGGTCGTTCTGCTCCTGCCAGGACTCGACGAGCGCACGATCCGCAGGCGACGCGGCAAGGCGCCGCAGGACGTCGGCGCGCCGACCGGCGTCGAGGTGGCCGTCGACCAACCCATGCAGATCGGCTTCGGCGAGCTGGCCGGCGTAGGCGCCCATCACGTCACGAGGCGCAGGCGCGGCACGGCGCGTTCACGCGACGGAGCGTCAGGCGTGGACTTGAGAAACGCATCGAGCGCCGCGCGCCCGCGTGTGAGCCGGCCGACCAGCGTGGGGCGCGAGATCCGCAGGATTCGCGCGGCGTCGCCGTGCTCGAATCCTTCGAGCGCGACGAGCAGGATCGCCTCGCGATCCTCGAGCGCGAGGCTCATGAGACCGGCGGACAGCTTGGTCTGGCGGGCGAGGGTCCGCACCAGCGGCCCGACGACGAGTGCCGGGCGGCCCGCGCCCGCGGCGCGTGCCTCCCGCCGCTCCATCGCCACGTCGCGGTGCAGCTGCGTCACGGTCGCGTATAGGCGGATCGCCAAATCGGCGGCGGACCCGATCTGGCGGGCGCCGAGCGCTCGCATCAGGGCGGCATGCACCAGGTCGTCGGCAAGGCTTGAGGCGACCGGATTGCCTGTGGCGAGCGCCCGCGCATAGCGCCGCAGACGTGGCGTGCAGGTGTTGAGATCCTCCCGCAGCGTCACCGTTCCCTCCGAGCATCGTCGCGCAGCACGATATGAACGCGCCTTAACGAAAAAGTAACCTTGTCCGCAGGTTCTGCCTATCCTCTTTTTTGGCGGGGGGTGCCGCGCGAGCACGGGGCTGCGGCCTTGCGCTGGCATGGACGGTGCGCTTAAACCCGGCACCACCAAGCCGGTGACTCGCGCGTGATACCGCCGGCGCTGCAACCAGATTTCGGATGACCGAGCGGGCACAGATGGCGACCAAGGGCACGGGACTGCTGGCCGGCAAGCGAGGGCTCGTGTTGGGCGTCGCCAACAACCGCTCGATCGCCTGGGGCATTGCCAAGCAGGCCGCCGAGCAGGGCGCGGAGCTGGCCTTCACCTATCAGGGCGAGGCGCTCGGCAAGCGCGTGCGGCCGCTCGCCGAGGAGCTCGGCGCCAAGGTCGTCGGCCATTGCGACGTTACCGATGCCGCCTCGATCGACGCCGTCTTCAAGGTCGTCGAGGAGGAGTGGGGCGAGCTCGACTTCCTCGTCCACTGCATCGCCTTTTCCGACCATCGCCAGCTGACCGGCCGCTACGTCGACACGACGGCCGACAACTTCGCGATGACGATGATGATCTCCTGCTACTCGTTCACCGCCGTCGCCCAGCGTGCCGAGAAGCTGATGAAGAATGGCGGCTCGATGCTGACGCTGACCTATTACGGCGCCGAGAAATGGATGCCGCACTACAACGTCATGGGTGTCGCCAAGGCCGCGCTCGAGGCCTCCGTCCGCTACCTCGCGGCCGACCTCGGCGAGAAGAATATCCGCGTCAACGCGATCTCCGCCGGCCCGATCAAGACCTTGGCCGCGTCCGGCATCGGCGACTTTCGCTACATCCTGCGCTGGAACGAGTACAACGCGCCGCTGCGCCGCTCGGTGACGAGCGACGAAGTCGGCGGGACCGCGGCGTTCCTGTTCTCGGACCACGCCCGCGGCATCACCGGCGAGGTGCTGCATGTCGACGCCGGTTTCCACATCGTCGGCATGAAGAACCCGGCCGCGCCCGACATGGGCGCGTTGATCAAGGAACGCGATTAGGCGAGCTCTTTCCTCCTCCCGCCGTGTGGGAGAAGGTGGCCTTGCGGAGCAAGGTCGGATGAGGGGGCTGGGCGTGAGCCGTCGCGTCCGTGCCACTTATCCTGCGACGCCCTCAGCCGACCCGACTTCGTCGGGCCACCTTTTCCCGCCGTGCGGGAGAAGGGGAGACCCTCACTCCGATGTCCCACAACACGTTCGGCCACCTCTTCCGCGTCACGACCTACGGCGAGAGCCATGGGCCGGCGATCGGCTGCGTGGTCGATGGCTGCCCGCCGCTGATTCCGCTGGAGGTCGCCGAGATCCAGGCCTGCCTCGACAAGCGCAAGCCCGGCCAATCTCGTTTCACCACGCAGCGCAAGGAATCCGACACGGTCAAGATCTTGTCAGGTGTCACCGCCGATCGAGACGGGCGGCAGGTGACCACCGGCACGCCGATCCTGCTGATGATCGAGAACGAGGACCAGCGCTCCAAGGACTACGACGCGATCAAGGACACGTTCCGCCCCGGCCACGCGGACTATGCCTACGAGGCGAAATACGGCATTCGCGACCATCGCGGCGGCGGTCGCTCGTCGGCGCGCGAGACGGCGGCGCGGGTTGCCGCGGGCGCGATCGCCCGCAAGATCGTGCCCGGCGTGACGATCCGCGGCGCGCTCGTCAGCATGGGGACGCAGGCGATCGACCGCGCGCGCTGGGATTGGGAGCAGGTCGACCGCAACCCCTTTTTCTGCCCCGATGCGGAGGCCGCGAAGGCGTTCGAGACCTATCTCGACGCGATCCGCAAGGACGGCTCCTCGGTCGGCGCGGTGCTGGAGATCGTCGCCGAGGGCGCGGCGCCCGGCTGGGGCGCGCCGCTCTACGGCAAGCTCGACGCCGACCTAGCGGGCGCGATGATGTCGATCAACGCGGTCAAGGGGGTCGAGATCGGTGAAGGCTTCGCCGCCGCCGCGCTGACCGGCGAGGCCAATGCCGACGAGATGCACGCCGGCAACGATGCCTCGCCGCTATTCGGCTCGAACCATGCCGGCGGCATTCTGGGCGGCATCTCGACGGGGCAGCCGATCGTCGTGCGCTTCGCCGTCAAGCCGACCTCGTCGATCCTGAAGCCGCGCCTGTCGATCACCCGCGACGGCGCGCCGACCGAGGTGAGCACCAAGGGCCGCCACGACCCCTGCGTCGGCATCCGCGCCGTGCCCGTCGGCGAGGCGATGATGGCCTGCGTGCTGGCCGACCATTTTCTGCGCCACCGCGGGCAGGTGGGGTAGGCGCTAAATTCCCGAGCCGCCGGTCTCCAGGCCGTCGCGCGGAAATTCCGGCAGTTTGGCGGCGAGGTCGGGTGTCTTCACCGGCGCGATCGACGAGGGCAGCGGCATCCAGAACGCCACCTCCCAATTCTCGTAGATGATCGCGCAATCGTGGCTCGAGTCGGTCGACATCCAGCACTCGTCGGGCGCCCGCTTGGGGCGGGCCCAGCGCACCACGTCGACGTCGGCCGGGCCCTGCTCGCCCGCGCGCAGCACGACGAGGATCCGCGTCCCGTCCTTGGGGGCGCTGGCCATCTTGCGCCATTCACCGGCATTCATCGCGTTCATGCGGTACCTCCGGCGGTCGAGAATGCAGCGCTCCGCCCGCGCCGGCAAGCCGTTCATAAAGCCATCCGCCCGAGGATGCACCAGCCCAAAAAAAGGCCACCCGCCGCGGGGCAGGTGGCTAAGCGATGCCGTGCGATCTGGGAGGAAGCGTTCGGCACTTCTTATGTCGCAGGCCTTGCCGCACCCGACATCACCCAAATGGGTGGCCCGACGTTCGAATGTCGGCAAGCGCGGGCTGGACATGCGATGAGGCGCGGAACTCCTGCCGTACCGGCTTGTTTTCAGGCGTGTTTCGTCTGCAGTTCGGTCTGGAGTGATCGCCATGGCGATAGAAAGCGATAGGTCCGGTAAGCCGTCAATCGTCGACACCGACATGGTGATGCTCGACAACGTCATGCGAGAGACGGGCCTGTCGCGGGACGTCGTGGAAAGCTTCATGATGACGGACGACGACCTCGACGGACTTTGCGAATCCGTCCTGTCCGAACTCGCGGTCCCGACCACAAAGACATCGGCGCCCGGCGCCTGATCTGTCACGATCAAGTCCGCGGCGACATCCCCGACCACCAATGGTAAAGCTGGTCGGAGTGGCGGGATTCGAACCCACGACCCCTTGTCCCCCAGACAAGTGCGCTAACCGGGCTGCGCTACACTCCGACTGGCGACCTTATAGAGAACGCGCTTTCGCTCCGCAACGATCGTGCGTCATCAGCCGCGCGGGCGGCGCACCGCGTTCAGAATGCGCTCGCACTCATCGATCGTCGCCAGGGCGTCGCGCAATGCCGCGAGATCGTGCCGGCTGAGGCTGGTCTCGTCCAAGCTCGGCACCAACGTGTCGAGCGCGGCGCGTACCGATTCGGGGAGGGCCGGTTCGGCCTCGAGTTCGGCAAACGTCGGCGCCAGACGCTCCGCGACGAAGACATCCGCCTTGGACTCGACAACCTCGAGCGTGGCGAGGTCGACCGGCATGGCGACGGTGCCGGAGCGCACCGCCCGCGTGCCCTGCTCCTTGAGCAGCTTCTGCACGCCCTTGATCGTAAAGCCCTCCTCGTAGAGGAGCTGGCGGATCGTCCTGAGCAAAACGACATCGGTCGGGCGGTAGTAGCGTCGGCCGCCAGCGCGCTTCAGCGGCTTGATCTGCGGGAAGCGTGTCTCCCAGAATCGCAGCACGTGCTGCGGCAACGCCAAATCCTCGGCGACCTCGCTGATCGTGCGAAAGGCGTCGACGCTCTTTTCCATGCCGGCTCAAGCTCCTGAACGCCGACATTGAACGATTTTGTGAGGATTGCCTACCGCGGAGACAGCTAGAGGTCGTCCTCCGGGATCGCCTCGCCGTTCATGTGCGCCTTCAGGACGTTCGACGCTTTGAACACGAGCACGCGCCGCTGCATGATTGGCACCTCGACGCCAGTCTTCGGATTGCGGCCGATCCGTTCGCCCTTGTCGCGGACGACGAACGAGCCGAACGAGGACAGCTTGACCGTCTCGCCGACCGCAAGGTGATCGGTGACCTCGTCGAGCACCATCTCGACGAGATGCGCCGACTCCTTCCGCGAGAGACCGACGCGCTTGTAGACCGCCTCGGCGAGCCCGACCCGCGTCACGGTCTGGGCCGGCACCTCCGCGACCCGGCGGGCGATCTTTGGCGGAGCAATGTCCACTTTCGTCATGGCGCCTTCCCGAACACGCAAACGTCACGCGGGCACGGGCTTGGACCCCGAAGGCAGAACGTCGGACGCGGCCGCTCGCGTCGCATCGAAAAATTCATGAAAAGAGCCGCGAATGCAAGGTCTTGACATGGCCTTGGAGGTTTTACTTTCGGCTACCACCGGATCAGCGCCGAACCCCAGGTGAAGCCACCGCCCATCGCCTCGATCATCACGAGGTCGCCGTCCTTGATCCGCCCGTCGGTGCGCGCCTCGCACAGCGCCAGCGGGATCGAGGCCGCCGACGTGTTGGCGTGCCGATCGACGGTGACGACGACCTTGACGCGATCGATGCCGAGCTTGTCGGAGGCCGCGTCGATGATGCGGCGGTTGGCCTGGTGCGGAACGAACCAGTCGAGGTCGGCGGCCGTGGTGCCGGTCGCGGCGAAGGCGTCGTCCACGACATCGGCGACCATGCCGACAGCGTGGCGGAAGACCTCCTTGCCGGCCATGCGCAGGTGGCCGGTGGTCCGCGTCGTCGACGGGCCGCCGTCGACAAAGAGCTTGTCGCGATAACGCCCGTCCGAGCGCAGATGCGAGGTCAGCACGCCGCGATCGTGGCTCGTGCCCTCGCCCTCCTGCGCCTCGAGCACGATCCCGGCGGCGCCATCGCCAAACAGCACGCAGGTCGTGCGGTCCTTCCAATCGAGCAGCCGCGAGAACGTCTCGGCGCCGATCACCAGCGCGCGTCGGTGCGAGCCGGAGGTGAGAAACTTATCCGCCGTCGCCACCGCGAAGACGAAGCCCGAGCAGACCGCCTGCACGTCGAAGGCCGCGCCGTGATGCATGCCGAGGCCGGCCTGGATCTGCGTCGCGACCGAGGGAAACGTGTAGTCCGGCGTCGAGGTGGCGACGATCACGAGGTCGATGTCGCCGGCGGTGAGCCGGGCGTCACGCAACGCCGCCTCGGCCGCGCGCAGGCCCAGCATCGAGGTGGTCTCGCCGTCGGCCGCGATGTGGCGTTGGGTGATGCCGGTGCGCTGGACGATCCATTCGTCGGTGGTCTCGACGCGGCGCTCGAGCTCGGCGTTCGTCACCACGTTCTGCGGCAGGTAGCTGCCGACGCCGGCGACCACGGAACGTAGACGGCGGGGGGCTCGATCGCTCACGGGTCGCTTGTCCTGGCGGCTTCGAGCGCCGCTCCGCTGGCCGGTCCATCCGGTGCGGCGGCCTCGAGGCCCTCCGCCTGGTCGACGAGGGCGAGTGCGAGCATGTCGCGAATCTTGCCCAGAAGTTCGTGGCGCACCATGGCATGGCCGATATCGATCGCGCCAGCCGTGCCGATGGCGTCCATCCCGCCGTGGCTCTTGATCACGATGCCGTCGAGCCCAAGGAAGACGCCGCCGTTGACGTTGCGCACATCCATCTTGGCGCGCAGTGCGTCGAAGGCGGGGCGCGCGAGCATGTAGCCGAGCTTCGTGCGCCACGAGCTGGCGAATGCGCTGCGCATGTAGGCGGCGATCTGCTTGGCCGTCCCTTCCGCCGTCTTCAGCGCGATGTTGCCGCTGAAGCCCTCGGTGACGACCACGTCGACCGTCCCCTTGCCGAGGTCGTCGCCCTCGACGAAGCCCTCATACGACAGGCCCGGCAGATCGGCGGCGCGCAGCAGTCGCGAGGCGGCCTTGACCTCCTCCAGCCCCTTGACCTCCTCGACGCCGACATTGAGCAGGCCGACCGAGGGTCGCTCGATGTCGAGGACGATGCGCGCCATCGCCGCGCCCATGACGGCGAGCTCGACGAGCGTGCGGGCGTCGGCGCCGATCGAGGCACCGACATCGAGCACGATCGAGCGTCCGCGCAGCGTCGGCCAGATCGCCGCGATCGCCGGGCGATCGATGCCGTGCATCGTGCGCAGGCAGATCTTCGACATCGCCATCAGGGCGCCGGTATTGCCGGCCGAGACGACGACGTCCGCCTCGCCGCGCTTGACCGCCTCGATCGCCATCCACATCGAGGAGACGCGGCGACCGGCGCGCAAGGCCTGGCTCGGCTTGTCGTCCATCTTGATCGCCACGTCGGTGTGCCGGACGGTGGAGGCGGCGGCCAGCGCCGGCCGCGTCGCCAGCAGCGGCGCGATCTCGGCCTCACGCCCGAAGAACAGGAAATGCGTGTCGGGGTGGCGCTCGAGCGCGAGGGCCGCGCCGTCGACGATGACTGGCGGCCCGTGGTCGCCGCCCATCGCGTCGATGGCGATCCGAACCGCGCGCCCCGTGTTGACCGCGCGCTCTGTGTTGGTTGTCACGAAGGGTCCTTGATGCGCGCCAGGGCGGCGAAAGGCGAGGGTGGCGCCTCGTCCTTATCGCCGACGACCACGTCATCGAAATGAACGCCCGGCTTGCGCGGATAGAGATCGAGCGACAACGTCAAGAACTCGAGAGCCGCCGCGCCGAGATCGATGCGGCCATCGATGATCGGGTCGGGCGGATCCTGCTGGTCGTCGTTGCCCGGCACCACGACGGGCCGCGCCGGCGCGGTTTCCCGCTCGCGGTCCGAGGTGCGGCGGCGGGCGCGCGTGAACGCCTGCGGAAGCTCGACGACGGGAGCGGCTGGCGCGAACGTCAGCTCGATCGGGCGCTCGACCTGCGTCTCGAACGGCTCCAGGCTGACGGTGCAGGTCTGCGTGATGGTCGCCGCGAGCGTGCCGTCGACAGCGAGGCGACCGCCGGCGCGGTGCTGGATATGGAAGGTCGCCACGAGCGCGCCCACCGCCTCCAAACCAGCCTCGGCCGCGATGTCAACGCACTCGTCCGAGCTGGCCGTGATGGTCCAGTCGAGACCGCCGTCGGGGATCTTGTGGACGTCGAGCGGACGCGGCAATGGGCCGCTCGGGGGACGGGGCTGCGCGTGGTCCTGCGCGGGTCGCTTGCTCATGCTCTCGCGCCCTCGGGCGTGTGATCGGGAGCGACAGGCTCGGCGAACGGCAGGACACCGTCGATGAAGCCCTGCAGCGGCTGCGCCGCGATGGCGGCGACGCTCGCCTCGACGTAGCGCGCGAGCGGCTCCGCGTGGCTCACCGCGACGTTGCGCGCGAGCGTGGCGGCCAGCGCCTCCGGATGCCCGCGCAGCGCCTCCTCGTAGGCCGTGCAGCGCCCATAAAACGCCTCCGCCATCGTCTTCATGCGCTTGGGCACGACCGTGTCGCCGACGCCCATCTCGCGCAGCGTCCGGTCGAAATGCCAGAAGATCGTGTCGACGAGATCCTGCCCCAGCGCGGGCCCGGGCGCGGCGCTGGATTGCAGCCGGCGCAGCACCAGCGCGGCATGCAGGGTCAGGCTTTCGAACCGCCCCTCGAACGTATCCGGCACGCCGAGCTCGGCGTAGAGCGCGGGCCGCCGGGAAACGTCCACGAGCGCCGCATAGAGACGCCGCACCACGGAATCATTCGCTTGTCGGCGGAGAAGACCGAAGATCATCGCGCGCCCTGATGGCTCGAGCGGTGGGAGGAATGTGGACGCGACATCGGCGATTACACGACCTCGCCATGAAGCCGGCCATGCAGCCCGGACCGCCTATTTGGCCGCTCCTTGCTTTCGTCACAAGCGGGGGGTAGGCATCGCACGCGCCGAACGCAAGTGAAACTTGCTCGAGTTCGTCTCCGGGGGGAACGGCGCTCGTATCGATGATGGATCGGGGTCCTCGTCATGGCCGTCTCGCGTACCGTTTCGTTTGCGGGGGCATCGTTTTCGTATCGCGCCGCGTCGTCCAACCGTCACGGCCTTGGTGTCCGCCTCGGCGCAAGTCCTGTCGTGCGCTTGGCCGCGATCGGCCTGCTCAGCCTGACGCTGGCTGGTTGCCTCGGTTACGACGGCGACATCCAGCACGGTTACCAGCTCGATCAGCAGGCGATGTCAGACGTCAAGCCGGGCCAGACGGCGGAGCAGGTGCTCGTCACGATGGGCACGCCCTCGACCACGTCGACGGTGGGCGGCAGCGCCTGGTACTA
Source organism: uncultured Lichenihabitans sp. (assembly GCA_965214415.1). Classification (GTDB taxonomy): domain Bacteria; phylum Pseudomonadota; class Alphaproteobacteria; order Rhizobiales; family Beijerinckiaceae; genus RH-AL1. The sequence continues at coordinate 1,400,288 of CBDCBQ010000003.1, read as the reverse complement.
CATCCAGCAGAAGACCGAGCGCTCGATTGCCTTCATGAAGCCGAGGATGGTCGATCAGAAGGTCTACGCGATCTACTTCGACAAGCAGAAGCGCGTCACGCGGACGGCCAATTACGGCCTGCAGGACGGTCGCGTCATCGATTTCGCGACCGGCGCGACGGCGACCGTCGGCGCCGACAACAACTTCCTCAAGGGCATCTTCTTCAACTTCAACCCGTTCGGGAACATGATCCCGAAGAACTGAGCATCGCTCAGAACGGCGGCTCGTAGCGTTTGATCTCGATGCCGAAGCCGGAAAGGCCGACGTAGGTCAACGGCGAGTTCGTGCGGAGCCGGATCGACGAGATGCCGAGATCGCGCAGGATTTGCGCGCCGAGCCCGACGTCGCGCCACTCCTGGATGCGCATGGCCTCCGTGCTCGGCGTCTCCTCCTGCCAGCTCGCGCGGGCGGGCACGCCAGCGGCGCCATCGCGCAGATAGATGAAGACGCCGCGCCCTTCGGCCCGAAAGCGGGCGAACACCTTCTTCACCTCGACGCCGCCGCGAATGACATCGGCGATGATGTCGACGCGGTGCAGACGCGTCGGCACGTCCTCGCCGTCGCCGATCTCGCCGTGCACGAAGGCGAAGTGCTGCACCGGATCGAACGGGGTCACGTAGGCGTAGCCGGTCAGCACGCAGCCGTCCGCCTCGACGGGAAACGTCGAGACGCGCTCGACCAGCTTCTCGCGTGCCTGGCGATAGGCGATGAGATCGGCGACCGAGATGCGGCGGATGCGGTGCGTCTCGGCGAACGCCTTGATCTGATCGCCGACCATCACCGAGCCGTCGTCGTTGGCGAGTTCGCAGATGACGCCGACAGGCGGCAGGCCGGCGAGACGGCAGAGGTCGACCGCGGCCTCGGTATGGCCCGAGCGCATCAGCACGCCGCCCTCGCGGGCGATCAGCGGGAAGACGTGGCCAGGCCGTACGAAATCGGTCGCGCCCATGTTGCCGTTGGCCAGCGCGCGCACCGTGTTGGTGCGCTGCTCGGCCGAGATGCCGGTGGTGAGCCCATGCTTCACGTCGACGGTCACCGTGAACGCGGTGCCGAGCGGGGCGTCGTTGGTCGCGACCATCGGCGACAGATGCAGGCGCCGTGCTTCGTCGCCGGTGATCGGCGCGCAGACGATGCCGCAGCAGTGGCGGATGATGAAGCCCATCTTCTCCGGCGTGCAGAGCGAGGCGGCGCAGACGAGATCGCCCTCGTTCTCGCGGTCGTCGTCATCGGTGACGACGACGAGTTCGCCCTTGGCGATGGCCTCGATGGCATGTGCGACGGCTTGTTGGGCGGCGGCTTGGCTGCTGGTCGACACACGAACCTCTGAATGGGCCTTTTGGCGGATGGGCGTTCCGAGAGATGGGGCGTTTCGAGAGACGGGGCGCGTCGGCGCGTGCCGCATCGAGTGCGCTGCCGCGCGCCCTCCAAAAAGCCCCAAACGCCAACGAAACCGCGTCGGTATCGCAAGCCGCCCGGCTTGGCAAAGGTGGCGATGCGAGATGGTAGCGAGAACCGCCTATCGACAGGCCTGTTCCGCGTCACCGATGCTCCTGTTGGCCGGCCTGCTGTGGATGCTCGGCCTCGCCGGCGCGAACGCGCGGGCCTGCCAGGATCTCGACTACGACGGCGCCGCCTATTCCGTCTGCACCGTCGACCTTAGGACCGATGCCAAAGCCGATGCCCTCCGCCTCTATTGGCGCGACGGCACCGGCAAGCCCTACGCGACCTTCGACCAGCTCGCCGCCGCGCTGGGGCAGGACAAGCAGACGCTGGTCTTCGCGATGAACGCCGGCATGTTCGAGGAGAACCTGGCGCCGGTCGGCCTCTTCATCGAGGGCGGCGAGATGCGTCGCGCGGCCAACACCCGCGACGGGCCGGGCAACTTTCATATGAAGCCGAACGGCATCTTCTACTTCGGGCCGCGCGGCGCCGGCGTGATGGAGACGGAGCGTTTTCTCGCGGCCAATCTGCATCCGGCCTTCGCGACCCAGTCCGGCCCGATGCTGGTGATCGACGGCGGGATCCATCCGCGCATCCAGCCGGATGGGACCTCGCTCAAGATCCGTAACGGCGTCGGCGTGCGCAATGGCCGCACGATCGTCTTCGCCATTTCGCGAGATCCCGTCAGCTTCTATCGTTTCGCCTCGCTGTTTCGCGACAAGCTCGGCTGCGCCAACGCGCTCTTTCTCGACGGCTCGATCTCGAGCCTCTATGCACCCGAGATCGGAAGCACCACGCAGCTCCTGCCCGTCGGGCCGATGGTCGGCCTGAGCGTGCGGGCGCCGTGATCGTCAGCCCGACCGGGAACCCCTGCATGTCGTCGTTCGAGAGTCTTGCCCAACATATCGAAGCCGCCGCCAGCCTCGAGCAGGCGCTGGACGCCTTGCTCGATGGCCTTGCGCAGCGCGTGAAGGCGACCTCGAACGACCAGAACGTTCAGAAGCTCGCCCGCGAAATCCGTTTCGCGGCGCCCGGCCTCGTCGCGGCGGTCGCCGCCAAGCAGCCGGCGGAAGCCTCGTGAGCACCTCGACAAGCGTCATGCCGCCGAAGGGCGTGTGCCGCTGCGAGGCGCGCATCGCGGCGGTCGTGCTGGCCGGGTACTCCTGCGGCAATCCCGGCTGCTGGCGGACCGCAGTGGCGAAGGCTTCCTTCGACGCTTTCGTCGTCAAGCTGGTCACCGCGCGCGGAGACGAGCCGGAGCAGGGCGACGGGGCGCGTCACCCTGACACCTGATCGCGCTATTCCGAGAGTGTCAGCATTTTGCCCATGAAGCCGCAGGTGCCGGGATCGATCACGTTCGAGCCGCAGAGGTGGCCGATCACGCGGCGCGCCTCGCGCGTCTCGTGATCGCCGCGCGCCGCGACGCGGGTCGCCACGGGATGGTGAGCGACACGGTGCGTCGCCGGCGCCACGACCGCCATACGGCGATGATGCGTCATCATCGGCGGCGCGGCCTCCGCAACGGGCGCGGGAGCTGGTGCCCGCGCCACGCGAGCCTTCGGAGCGAGCGGCTTGGACGCCACGGTTTTCGTGGTGGGAGTCTTGGCGGCTGGCGGCCCTGCGAACGCCGTCTGGCAGCGTGGGCTCAGCTCGCTGAAATGCGATTTCATGCAGGCCGTGGTGCGGCCGACGTCGGGAACCGTGTCCGCGCAGAGCCGTATCGCGTCGGGCGTGCAGGCCTCGCGCTGCTCGGTGGTGCCCTGCGCGAAGGCCGGTGCCGTCGACAAGGCAGCCACACTTAGCAGCACCAAGCCAATGACTCGGGTCGTCGTTGAAGGTGGGGTCATGTCGTTCCGCCGCATGGATGAGTGTCGCTCCGTCAACACACCACGCGCGGCTTGGTTTGCGTGCATCGCAACACATATCCGCGAGGCTTGACTCGCGCCCCGAGCGGCGCACCTTTCGCGATGTTCGCAGACGACGGGACACACCCATGACGAGCGACCAGTCCGAGCCGCGCAAGGCCAGCCGCCTCGCCGACATCCGCCGCCGGATCGAGGACACGGTCGGCGATCTGCCGACGCTGACCAAGCTCGGCATCGAGCAGGTGATGCGCGATGCCGATCCCGAGCACGACGGCAATCTCGGCAGCGCCGGCCGCGTCGGCGCGCAGTCTGGCAACGTTTCCGAACTGACGGCGATCGGCAGGCTGAAGCCCGGCGCCGCCGATCGCCTGCGCCGCATCTTCAAGCTGGTGCGCGGCAATTTTTTCGCGGCGCAGAAGGTCGGCACGCTGCACGACATGCGCGTCGTCTTCTTCGACAACGACACGCGCGTTCTCTTCGCCACCTCCTATGATGGCGACTGGGACGCCTACATCAACGACTTCCAGACCAAGATCCCGGAGCTGATGGACCTGATCTTCTCGGCGATCGAGGGCTGGCCCGGCATGCGCGATCCCTCGATCAAGGACTTCATCGCCTCGTGCCAGGTGCCGGCCGACGCCTGGTTCGTCGCCAACCCGCGCACCTCCGTCGCCGACGTCCGCCGGATGCAGCGGATGGACAAGGCGCTGACCGAATTCCTGGACAAGATCGGCTGAGCCATGTCGATCCTCGCCAGCCTCGCGCATCGGTTCCGCCCGCACGCCGTCACGCTGCCGCTCGACGATATCCAGGCGACGATCCTGCGCTATCGACCGGAGCCGTATTTCGGCACGCATGTGATGCTGCGCATCGACACCGCCGCGGGCGGACGCGCGCTGCTGCGGGCGCTCGCGCCGCATGTCGGCTCGGCGGCCGACTGGCACCAGGCGCGCGAGGCCTGGATCTCGGTCGCGTTGAGCCATGCAGGGTTGCGCGCGCTCGAGCTGCCGGCCGCGTCGCTGGCAAGCTTCCCTGAGCCGTTCCGGCTCGGCATGGCCGCGCGCGCGAAAAAACTGCGCGACACCGGCGCCAACGATCCGAGCCTTTGGGACGCGCCGTTCGCTGGCTCCGAGGTGCATGTCGCGCTGTCGATCTTCAGCGACAACGAGGAGGGCAGGCGCCACACGCTCGACAAGGCGCGGGCCGCCTTCGCCACGCTCTCCGGCGTGACCCTGCTGGGCTCGCAGGATTTCGGCGCGCGGCTGGACGACCGCAATCCGTTCGGCTACCGCGACAACATCTCGAACCCGGCGATCGCCGGAAGCGGCGTCGATCCCTTGCCCGGGCAGGGCAGGCCGATCGCGGCGGGCGAGTTCCTGCTCGGCCATTCGAGCGAGACCGGCCTGCCGCTGGCGACGCCAAGTCCCGACGTGCTCGGCCGCAACGGCACGTACGTCGTCCTGCGCAAATATCATTCGCGTGTCGGCGCCTTCAATCGCTTCCTCGACGCCAACGCCGCGACCGAGGACGAGCGCGAGTTTCTTGCCGCGAAGCTCGTCGGCCGCTGGCGCTCCGGCGCGCCACTATCGCTCGCGCCCGAGCGCGACGATCCCGAACTCGGCGCCGACCCGATGCGCAACAACGACTTCGGCTATGCCGACGACGAGCACGGGCATGTCGTGCCGGCTTCCGCGCACATGCGCCGCATGAATCCGCGCGACGCCAAGCTGGCGATCCTCACCGACGTCAACATCCACCGCGTGATCCGCCGCTCGACGGCGTTCGGGCCGCCCTACGACGCGGACGCCAGCGCGGCGGCCGACGAGGTCGAGCGCGGGCTCACCTTCATCTTCCTGTCGGCGCGGGCGATCGAGACGATCGAGTTCATGCAGGCCGAGTGGATCGACAACGGCAATTTCGCCGACCTTGGCCCCGAGCGCGACCCGCTGCTCGGCCAGCACGACGCCGACAGCCGCTTCACGATGCCGCGCAAGCCGGTGCGCAAGCGGTGCGGCGGACTCGAAACGTTCAACGTGCTGCGCGGCGGCGAATACCTGTTCATGCCGAGCCTTTCGGCCCTGCGCTGGATGGCGGATCCGACGTGACCTCGCCGCCCTCCCATAGCGCTTGTTCGCGAAGCTCGGCACGTCGCGCCTCGGCGGCGACCGAGCCGTCGGCGGAGAAGTAGTAGCGCTGGCCGGTCAGCAGCGTGGCGAACCCGTCGATCGAGGCGATCACCATCGACGCGCCGTGGTAGACCGGGCCGGTCGGCCGCACGCGGCCTTGCACCTCCAGCATCGTCTCCCGGCAGGCACGCAACGCGCGCACCACCCTGGCCGGGTCCGCCGGCATGTCGCCCCGGGTCATCCGCCGCATTCGCTCGCCCCCAATGTTTATGTTTTGTTCTAGTCTAAGGGTGGCGGCGGAGTCCATCGGTGGTCGTCATTCGCGCTCGTAGGTGCCGATCAGCAGCCCCTTGGCCAGCACATGCCCCTTCAGCGCGGCGACGACGGCGCCGCGTCCGGCGCCTTCCTCGAGATCGGGGGTCATGTCGAGAGCGTAGACCTGAAACACGTATCGATGCGCGCCATGGCCCGGCGGCGGATCGGGCGGCAGCCAACCGAGCGACAACATCGAGTTCTTGCCGACCACTGCACCCGAGCGCGTCGTCGGCATGGCGTCGGTGTCGAGCGCGGCCTCGTGAAAGCCGCCGCCGTCGAGCGGGTCGATGTTCCACACCAGCGCGTGGCAGAGCGGGGCGGGCGTCGGGCTGTCGGCATCCTCGATGATAAGCGCCAGCGAGCGGGTGCCGGACGGGATTTGGCGGAAGCGCAGCGGCGGCGACACGCGCGCCCCATCGCCGCTGTGGCGAACCGGCATTGCCGCGCCGTCGGGGAACGCGTCGCTGGTCAGCGAGATCGTCTCCGGTGCTGCCATGTCGGCGCTCGCGTAGATGGTCTTCTCGAGCCCAGGCCTGATCCCGCTCAAGGCATGGCCGATGATGGCCGGCATCTTTTCCAGCATGGCGTGTCCTCCAGCGCCCAAAATGCGGTGAAGCCGGCTTTGGTTCTCGCGTTCGCGTTAAACGGCCGATCGCGCCGGCGCGAGTGCCGGAACAGGGCCGACGCGCCGCGCGTGGATCATGAACGCCAGCGTCGCCAAGCTCGCGCCGAGACCCACCGCGAACGGGTAGGCCAGCGTGGCCTGCCCCGCGACGAACGGGATCAAAGCGACGGCCAGCGCCGGCGGCACGTGCGCATCGAGGCGGCGCAGAATCGCGATTGAGGCCGCCACCGCGAAGGCAACCGAGATCGGCCCATCCCCGAGCACCGCGTAGGCGAGATCACCGGCACAGGCCGTCAGAAAGCAGGCGAGCGGCAATCGGCGCACGCGCGGCACCCAAGGGCAGCGCGGGCGCTCGGCCAGCATGTGGTAGGCGGTGACGACGAGCGGCGGGTAGAGGACCATTCGCGCGCCGGTCAGCGCCACGGCGGCGTAGGCGACGCACAAGAAGACGACGAACTCCGCGAGCCAGGCCGGCGACACGCGGGTCGGATCGAGACGGGGCGGGGGCTCGCGCGCTGGAAAGAGCTGGCGCTGCAGGATCGAGACGAGCGCCAGCAGCCCCGATGCCAGCAGCACCGCGAGCGGATACCGCCACGACGTGATGCCGAAGACGAGCGGCAGGACGCCAGCCGACAGCGCGGGAAAGATCGGCGAGCGCAGCGCCCGCAGGATGAGAATGCCGCCGCCGGCGACGATCAGGATCGCTGGCAGGCCGTAGGGGAGGTAGCGCGTGACCTCCATGCCGAGCACGGCGACGAGGGTCGGCGTCACGACAAGGAGAAGCGGCACCCGGGCCCAGCGGCCCTGCGGATTGCCGATCACGTCGTAGGCGAGCGCGGCCAGTTCGGGAAACAGGATGTAAGGCAGGCCGGCCAGGTTCGCGAGAGCGGCGATCGTCGCCAAGAACGCCACCGTCGCCGCGTCGCGGCCGAGCCGGCGGCGTCGGACGCCGGTCAGCAACTTCACCGCACAAGCGTGCGACGGCTCGCGGCCTCGCGCGCCTGCCAGCCGTGCCGCTCGAGTTCGGGATCAAGGTGTTCCTCGGCCGGCCAGCCGAGGCAGAGATAGGCGACCAGGTGCCAGTCCGCCGGGACGTCCAGCGTGCGCGCGACCTCGTCGGGATCGAGGATCGAGACCCAGCCGAGCCCGAGCCCATGCGCGCGGGCGACGAGCCAAACCGTGGTGATCATCGCGACGACGGACTGATCGAGCGCCTCGGGCATCGTCCGCCTGCCGAGCCCATGGCCTTGCGCCGTGCCGCGGTCGCAGAAGACGGCGAACTGCACCGGCGCCGCGCCGAGCCCCTCGAGCTTGAGCCGCGCATAGAGCGCCGCCCGCTCGCCATCGTGCTCGGCCAGGGCCTCGGCGTTGCAACTCGCGAAGCTGCGTCGTACCGCCGCGCGCGCGCGGTCGCTCGCCACCTCGACCCAGCGCCACGGCTGGCTGTTGCCGACCGACGGCGCGGCCTGCGCGAGATCGAGCAGGTGCTCGATTAGGGCCGGCTCGACGGGATCGGTACGAAACCGCCGTACGTCGCGTCGCCAGGCGATCAGGTCCTCGAGACGCGCACGAAAGGCGGCATCGAAGCAGGGCGACACGTCAGATCGTGCGACTGAGGTTGAAGCTTGGCGTTTCGGGAGGGTGAGCGTCACGAGCGCCAGATCTCGAGGTTGTTAGTCATAGCGACAGCCATCTCGTCGTAGGTAAGGATTTGAGACTGCACGCCTTCGACTTGAACATGCGCGCGCCGATAGGTGAAACGCTCTCGTTCCATCTGATCGAGAATACCAGCATCTCGACCGCAAATCACAAGGTACGTACAGTTGTCGATCCGACCGCCGAAATTTGCCGCCAACGCTGCATCCCGCTTGTTGTAGGAGAAGTAAGATGCCCAGTCTAGGAGCTGACCAAAGCCATGTTCTAGGTGTGCGCCCCAGTAGCGATACTGGGCCGTGCGAGCATTTCGAAATAAGGATATTTCTTCGGCTCCTTCAAATTCCACCAGCATGAACTGGCGCCGATGATCATTGCCGAGGGCGAGGTCTGCTTTGTAGAGGCCGCCGAACGGAAGCTCCCATCGAATAAGGTTTGGCGCTGATATCGACCCAGTCGGACCCAGCAAGCAGGTCATATGCGGTCGATTGCGGATCTGTCGCACAATCTCTCGTTCGCCGATAAACGACTTGCCAGACAGCCAGACTTTGAACGAAGCGAGTTCTGTCTCCGCAATTGTGAGATTCAATCCGTGCCGCGTAAATATCACGCCGGGACGCTGTAAGACTTGTCGGCGATGCTCAGCACAACCGGTCGACCACCGTCGCTTCGCTGCCATAGTACCCGTTTCTCGGCTCCGATACGCGACACGAAACGTCCCGTCGAGGTAGGCCGCGTCATAGCTGCTGGCGGAGGCTCTTCGGAAAATAGCTTTGCGAGCGCTGCTCTCTCGGGCCGCGTTAGGTTTTCCACCTGCAATCGTGCGGACGCACTCACCTCAAAGCGTCTTTTTGACGCCATCACGATCCCTCCTGATCTTGTCCGACTGCCACGATACAACGCTGTCGACGCGTGAGAAAATACCAGCGCAAGATCACCCACGCCGCTGTGTCATTCAAGAGCGCCTCAGGAAGGCGGGAGTCAAAGCGCTGCTCATAGCTCCTCCCCAGTTACGCAAAGGCTGGACGACGGGCGCCTGCGCCACCGCCGCCGCGCGCGCGGCTTACGAGGCGCTGCTCGGCGGCGACTTCCCCGATCCCGTGACGATCGGCCTTCCCGGCGGCCAGCGGCCGGCTTTCGCGCTGGCGACCACGGCGCGCGGCGAGGGTTGGGCACGGGCGGGCGTGGTGAAGGACGCGGGCGACGATCCCGATGTCACGCATGGCGCGCTCGTGCTCGTCACCGTTCGGCACGGCGCGCCCGGCACCGGCGTCACCTTCCAGGCTGGCGAGGGCGTCGGCACCGTCACCCGGCCCGGCCTGCCGCTGCCGCCCGGCGAGCCCGCCATCAACCCGGCCCCGCGCGCGATGATTTGCGCCGCTATCGCCGAAGTCGCGCAGGCGCACGGCGCGCCCGGCGATGTCATCGTCGAGATCGCGATCCCCGACGGCGCGCGAATCGCCGAGCGCACGCTCAATGGCCGGCTCGGCATCGTCGGCGGCCTGTCGATCCTCGGCACCACTGGGATCGTCGTGCCGTACTCCTGCGCGGCGTGGATCCACACGATCCACCGCGGCATCGACGTCGCCCGCGCGACCGGCCTCGTCCATGTCGCCGGCGCCACCGGCTCGACCTCGGAGGCGGCGGTCGCCGCGCTCCACGGCCTGGACGAGGTGGCGCTGATCGACATGGGCGATTTCGTCGGCGGCATGCTGAAGTACCTGCGCACGCATCCGGTCGCCCGCGTGACCGTGGCCGGCGGCTTCGCCAAGATGAGCAAGCTGGGGCAAGGGCTGCTCGACCTGCACTCGCGGCGCGGCGCGGTCGATTTCGATTGGCTCGCCGTGAGGGTCGCGGAGGCTGGCGGCGATACGGCGCTGGTCGCGGCAACGTGCCGAGCCAACACGGCGAAGGAGGTGTATGATCTCGCGCAAGCCGCCGGGCTCGACCTCGGCCGCATCGTCGCCGATGCCGCCTGGACAACAGGTGCCGCGGCGCTGCGCGGGAGCGACGTGCTGCTCGATATCGTGGTGTTCGATCGCGACGGCGGGCTCATCGCGCGTACGGAGACGCGGCCGGCTGCCTCGCTATAAAACCTTGCCCGGGTTCAGGATGCCGTTCGGGTCGAGCGTCGCCTTGATCGCCCGCATCGTCGCCAGCGCCACCGGATCTTTTACGCCCGGCAGCAGGTCGCGCTTCATCTGGCCGATGCCGTGCTCGGCCGAGATCGAGCCGTCGAACCTGGCGACGAGCCCGTGCACCACCGCGCCGACCTCGTCCCAGCGCGCGAGGAATGCCGCCTTGTCGGCGCCTGCGGGCTGCTGGACGTTGCAATGGATGTTGCCGTCGCCGAGGTGGCCGAAGGCGCAGAGCCGGGCGCCCGGCACGACGGCCTGCACGGCCGGCTCGACCGCGGCGAGAAAAGCCGGGACGCTGGCGATCGGCACGGATACGTCGTGCTTGATCGAGCCGCCGAAGTGCTTCTGCGCGTCCGACACGTTCTCGCGCAGCGCCCACAGCGCCTCGGTCTGGTCGAGCGAGGCGGCGACCGTCGCATCCTCGACGAGCCCGCGGTCGGCCGCCGCCTCCAGCAGCGCCAGCAGGCGCGCGTCGAGGCCGGACTCGGCCTGCGAGGCGAGCTCGAGGATCACGTACCAGGCATGCCGCCCGGCCAGCGGCTCGCGGCCGCCGAAGGCTTCGAGGACGAAGTCGATGGCGATCCGCGGGATCAGCTCGAAGGCGTTGATCTCGCCGCCGGCCTGGCCTTGCGCGAGGTCGAGCAGGTCGAGCGCGGCCTGCGGGCTCGGCACGCCGAGAAACGCGGTCGCGACCGAGCGGGGCTTGGCAAAAAGCCTCAGCACCGCGGCGGTGATGATGCCGAGCGTACCCTCCGAGCCGATGAACAGGTTCTTCAGATCGTAGCCGGTGTTGTCCTTCTTCAGCTTGCTCAGGTTCGACAGCACGCGGCCGTCGGCCAGCACGACCTCGATGCCGTTGACGAGCTCGCGGGTGTTGCCGTGCGCGATCACGTTGAGGCCGCCGGCGTTGGTGGCGAGATTGCCGCCGATCGTGCAGGACCCGCCCGCCGCGATCCACATCGGGAAGAGCCTGCCCGCCCCGTCCGCCGCCTCGCGCGCGGCCTGCAGCGTCATGCCGGCCTCGACGATCATCGTGTTGGAGACGGGGTCGAGATCGCGCAGCGCGTCCATGCGGGTGAGCGAGAGCACGACCGCCGCGTCGTGGCCCGGCGTCTGGCCGCCGACGAGGCCGGTGTTGCCGCCCTGCGGCACCAGCGACGTGCCGCTGACGTGGCAGAGCGCGAGGATCGCGGCCACCTCGTCGCGGGTCTTGGGGCGCACGACGCAGCGCGCGCGCCCCGCGTACTTGTCGCGCGGCTCGTGCAGATAGGGGGCGATGTCGGCGGGGTCGGTGAGGAGGTGCGAGGCGCCGACGATGGCGGCGAGGCGGGCTGGCAATGCGGATTGATACGATGTCGTCATCGATCCCCGGCGCTCCAATCGTCCATAATCCGCACAATCACTTACGTGATGGCGCCAACCTCGGCGCGGTCCACGGCGAGTTTGATGGCGTCGGCGTTGTTTTTGACAGCGGCCCAATCGGTTGTGGAAAGAACGACCACTGCAAGCGATGTCCCGCCGATGTTCTGCTGGAAGCGGAGGTTCTGGTCTGCGGTGACGAACATGTCGAACCGCGCCGCCTCGGCGGCCGCGAGCAGGCGACCGTTCGACAGCCCTTTCCACCCCTGATAATCGACAGTGAAGACGTCGTGTCCGTCGAGCAGCTTCCGAAGCCCGACCGGTATGTTCTCATCGAGCAGCACGCGGCACATGCACCCCCGCGAACATCAGGATTCGGCGTGCTGCGTCGAGCGGCACCGTTGGGAAAATCGCATCGACGATCTCTTCCGGCGAATAGCCGCCGCGGGCATTCAAGACGATAGCGTCCGCTGGCACGCGCGTGCCCCTGACCACCCAGGCCCCCGACACCTTGCCAGGCACGCTTTCGACATCGGGACACGCTGACCAGTCCATGTTGTGCCTATAGCATATCCGAGAGGCCAGCGTCCGACAGTGCCCGTCACTCTCTCCCGCGCCGCAACATCAATCTGTGTGGACCCGCGCTTTCCCCCTCCCCAAGCCGACCGAAACCCGCTAATCCTCGCCTCCCATGGCGCGGTACATCTTCATCACCGGCGGCGTGGTCTCTTCCCTCGGCAAAGGTCTCGCATCAGCGGCGCTCGGCGCGCTGCTGCAGGCGCGCGGCTATACCGTGCGGCTGCGCAAGCTCGACCCGTACCTGAACATCGATCCGGGCACGATGAGCCCGTATCAGCACGGCGAGGTCTTCGTGACCGACGACGGCGCCGAGACGGACCTCGACCTCGGCCATTACGAGCGCTTCACCGGCCGCCCGGCCGTGCAGGCCGACAACATCACGACGGGCCGCATCTACCAGGACATCATCGCCAAGGAGCGGCGCGGCGATTATCTCGGCGCGACCGTCCAGGTGATTCCGCACGTCACCAACGCCATCAAGGAGTTCGTGCTCTCCGGCAACGAGGCGTTCGACTTCGTGCTGGTCGAGATCGGCGGCACGGTCGGCGACATCGAGGGCCTGCCATTCTTCGAGGCGATCCGCCAGCTCGGCAACGATCTGCCGCGCAACCACGCGATCTACGTGCACCTCACCCTGCTGCCGTTCATTCCGAGCGCCGGCGAGCTGAAGACCAAGCCGACCCAGCACAGCGTCAAGGAGCTGCGTTCGATCGGCATCCAGCCCGACATCCTTCTGTGCCGCTGCGACAGGCCGATTCCGCCCGAGGAACGGCGCAAGCTCGCCCTGTTCTGCAACGTTCGCGAGACGGGCGTGATCGAGGCACGCGACGTGTCCTCCATCTACGACGTGCCGATGGCCTACCATACGGCAGGGCTCGACCGCGAGGTGCTCGCCGCCTTCGGCATCGAGCCGGCGCCAAAGCCCAACATGACGCGCTGGAACGAGGTGACCGAGCGCCTGCGCCACACCGACGGCGACGTCACGATTGCCATCGTCGGCAAGTACACCGGCATGAAGGACGCCTATAAATCGCTGATCGAGGCGCTCACGCATGGCGGCCTCGCCAACCGGGTCAGCGTCCACCTCGACTGGATCGAATCCGAGATTTTCGAGGGCACCGACCCCGCGCCGCACCTCGAGCACGTCAACGGCATCCTGGTGCCGGGCGGCTTCGGCCAGCGCGGCGCCGAGGGCAAGATCCTAGCCGCTCGCTTCGCCCGTGAGCGGCGGGTGCCGTATTTCGGCATCTGCTTCGGCATGCAGATGGCGGTGATCGAAGGCGCGCGCTCCCTCGCCGGTCTGACGGACGCCAACTCGACCGAGTTCGGCGCGACTCGCGAGCCCGTCGTCGGCCTGCTCACCGAGTGGATGCGCGGCAACGAGCTGCAGATCCGCGCCTCGGAGGGCGACAAGGGCGGCACGATGCGGCTCGGCGCCTACCGGGCGGACCTCAAGAAGGGCTCGCGCATCGCCGACATCTACGGCGACACGGAAATCTCCGAGCGCCACCGCCACCGCTACGAGGTGAATACCGGCTACCGCGAGGCGCTGGAGGAGCATGGCATGAGCTTCGCCGGCATGTCGCCCGACGGCCTGCTGCCCGAGACGATCGAGTACACCGACCACCCCTGGTTCATCGGCGTGCAATACCACCCCGAGCTGAAGTCGCGGCCGTTCGAGCCACACCCGCTGTTCGCGAGCTTCATCGCCGCGGCGAAGGAGCAGAGCCGGTTGGTGTAAGGGCGCCCGCCCGACTAACGAATACTGAGACCCGCCTGCTTCAAGACCTCATTCGCCGTGTGCCGGCTTTTCGAGGCGGGAACACTGAATGTCCTATTGTTCATCGGACTGTGCCAGATCGCATTCTTGCCGGTTCGGACCAGCACGCAGCCATTGCGCCGGAGGATCGCGACGACCTGATCGTAGTAGTCGCCCGCCACTACACGGCGATGTCGAATGTGCCCGAGACGATGTGACTGCCTGGCGCAAGAACTTACGTGGTGTTCGCTTTCAGAAGTTCCGGCAGGAGCTCCTCTGCGATCGCGACAAACTCGGCAAGGCTCGCGGCTTCGACGACGAGGCCCGGCACGTCGGTCTCGGAATAATACACCTCGGCATCGGGATCCCAGATCGCCCGCATGGAATAGGCTTGGCTCATGTCGATCGCCTTCGAGGCCCCTCACCGGCACCATGATGACACAACGACGGTGCGAGGCGCATCCCGTATTACGTGGTGCAACGGGGGCCTTCCGCCGGCGCGATCCCCGGCATAACGCCGCGTCCCCACAATGGAGGCAGGCATGATCGCGCCCGGCACACGCCCGCCCTGCCTGATCGAGATCGCGCTCGAGCCGACGCACGAGCGCGATCGGCCAGCGCTGTGCGCGGCGCTGGCGGCGCTCGCCGCCGACGAGGACTATTCCTGCGAGGTCGCGTGCGACGCGGAGTCGGGGCAGATCGTGCTGAAGGGCCAGAACGAGCTGCATCTCGATGTCCTTGTCGATTGCCTGCGCAAGCGGGACGGGCTCGATCTCCGGGCTGGCGCGCCGCAAATCGCGTATCGCGAGACGATGACCAAGCGTATCGAGACGGACTACACCTACAAGACGCAGGTCGGCGGCGCCGGCGCGTTCGCCCGCGTCAAGCTCGTCTTCGAGCCAGGCGAGGACGCGGGCTTCGTGACTCGGATCGACGGCGGCGCGATGCCTGACGAATTCATTTCCGGCGTCGCGCGCGGCATCGCCAGCGTGATGCACGCGGGCATTCACGCCGGCTTCCCGGTCGTCGGCGTCGCGGCGATCCTGATCGACGGCGCGTATCACGACACGGATTCGTCGGCCGCGGCGTTCGAGATCGCCGCGCGCGAGGCGTTCCGCGAGGCGCTGCGCGATGGTGGCCCGGTGCTGCTCGAGCCGATCATGACGGTCGAGGTGACGACGCCCGAGGCCTACACGGGTTTCGTCGTGGGCGACCTCCTGGGCCGTCGCGGCCAGGTGCAGGACCAGGACATGCGCGGCACCGTGGTGGTCGTCAACGCGGTGGTGCCGCTCGCCAACATGTTCGGATACGTCAACCAGCTCCGGTCCGGCACGCAGGGCTACGGCCACTACACGATGGCTTTCAGCCATTACGCGACGGTCGACATCATCGCGCCGCCCGACCCGCGCTTTCCGCCGGTGGCGATGGCGCTGCGGCGGATTGCCTGACAAGCTAAAGCTCGCCGCTCTCCAGCTCCGTGTTGAACGCGGCATGCCGGGCCCGTGCGTGGGCATAGGCGGCGCGGATCGTCGCGCGAGCGAGGCCGTGCGCGGCGCCGAGCCGGTCCAGCGTCTCGAACGAGCAATCGCCGAACAGCGCGCGAACGAGGTGCCCGGGGCCATCGCCGGTCGCCAGGATGGCAAGAATCTCGTCTTCGGCCACCGGTGTCCGCGAGGAGTTCGAGACCGCGTTCAGCGCCGTCGCCATCACGCCCTGGCTCATCGGTGCTGTCCGGTTTGGCGCCCGATGAAGTCCCTCACCTTGGCGATCATGCCCTCGGCATGCGGAAGCCCGGTGGCGTAGGGGATGATCGCCTCGAGGAGCGTCTCGCCGCCGAGCGAGAAGGGCGGCGTCCCGAACCCGCGCGCCTCGGCGTCGGCGAACAGGGCGTAGGCGCTCCGCAGGATCGCCAGCCAGCTGTCGGGTGTCAGCGTGTCGGTGCTCATCGTGGGCCGCCGCGAGGTCGCGCCGACGATAGGGGATGAAGGCGCTGCATCTCCACCGCCGGCGGGCGACCTTGGCATATCTGCGGCCTCGGGTGCATCAGGAACCCGATCGTCCGGGGGTGCGCTCTAAACCGTGGCTCGAGATCCCGCCAGCCTCCTAGGGTCGCATCGTGCTCGCGACCGTCGAGCCCGCTTCGCGCCGCCTCCGGTCAATCCGTCGGGATGTCAAGGGCTGGCCGAGGCGCTCTCGGGCTGGCGTGAAACCGATCGCTGCTCGGATCGCGTCGCGGGCTCCTCATCCGGCGTTCGAGCGAACCAGCGGCGGAGCGCGTCCTCCAGCCCGTCGGCGTTGTCCGCCTCGCCGACCCAGGCGACGCAGGCGTCGGGACGGATCAGCATCGACGGTCCCGTAACGATGGCGACGCACCGTATTCGCCGCGTGCTGGAAGCGACGAGCCGGGACGCCTCGCCATCGGATGAAGCGTCGAGGAGAACGCCCCTGCCGTCCTGCATCAGCTGGTAGAGCGAGGTCTGATCCGTCGCGGCGCCGCCCTGGCGGATCGGCTGGTCGCCGATCAGCCGTCCGACGGCGTCCAGCTCCGAGCCGAGATCGTAGCGGGTGGACAGGCCGCTCATCATCGCGCCGACGCGCCGATTGACGTCGTCGAGCTTGAGGAGGTCCGCCATGATGCTGCGCATCGCGGCGGATTGGGGATCGGGCCGCATGATCGCGGTCTGGGCGCGCGTGTTCGCCAGCACGGCTTCGGCGACGGGGCGCCGCTCGGCCGTGTAGGTGTCGAGCAGGCTGTCCGGCATCTCGCCCGCGACGACCGCGGCGAGCTTCCAGCCCAGGTTGACGGCATCCGCGAGCCCGAGGCTCAGGCCCTGGCCACCGAACGGCGAATGGATGTGCGCCGCGTCACCCGCCAGCAGCACGCGGCCGCGGCGGTAGGTATCGACAAGCCGCGTGTTGTCCGTCCACCGGCTGGCATTCTCGACCGTTTTGACCCGAACGTCCGCGCCGCTGACACGGCGCAGCACGGCTTCGAATTCATCGCGCGTGATCGGCGCGTGCCGATCCGCTGGCGGACCACTGAAGTCGATCATGATCAAACGATCGAGGAAGGACATGAACATGCCGCCCGAGGCGTAACGGAAGCCGCCCGGCAGCAGCCGTTCGGGATGGTCGACCTCGGCGATCGCCTGGTACATCGTCAGCGTCGGATCGCTGCCGGGGAACGCGAAGCCGGCCATCTTGCGCACGGCGCTGCGGCCGCCGTCGCACCCGACGAGATAGGAGCAGCGGATCTGGCCGTCGCCGGTCGCCGAGGCCCACTCCACGTCGACGCCATCCGATCGCTGGACGAAGCCATGGATCTCGCAGCCGCGGCGCACCTCGATCCCGAGCGCCCGGGCACGATCGGCCAGCATCGCCTCGATCGCCTGCTGATCGACGAAGCTGCCACGCCGCTCCGGCTCCGTCTGCGCGTCGGCTCGGATGAGCACCAAACCCGCGAAATGGCCGCTGTATTGGGGCCCACGACCACCCGGCTCGCTGTGCACCGCGGACGTTTCCCTCGCGGCGAAAGCGCGCGCCTGCGCGGCGGCGATGGCCGCGGCCATCCCGCGACGCTGCAAGGCTTCGGTCCCGAGCGGCCCGACGCCGCCCGCCTTGACGACTAGGCTCGGGGCGGCCAGCCGCTCCAGCACGAGGACGCGCGCGCCGCCCAGGGTCAGCTCGATGGCAGCTAGCAGCCCAACCGGCCCGGCGCCAACCACCACGACATCGACGAATTCCATATACCAGCCCCATTTATATACTCAGTACATATATGGATGTGCTACCATGACCGACATGTCAACGCTCCTCGACCGTCGATCCCGCAAACGCTTCGCCACGCGACAGGGCATCTCCGACGCCGCGACGCGGCTCTTCATGGAGCGGGGCTTCGATCATGTGACGGTGGACGAGATCGCGGAAGCCGCCGACGTCGGGCGGATGACCGTGTTCAACCATTTCCCACGCAAGGAGGACATGTTCTTCGATCGCGACGAGGAGGGTCGCGAGGCCCTGCGCCACGCCCTGCGACAGCGCGATCCCGCCGTGGCTCCGATCGAGGCCCTGCGCCTGCTCGCGCATCGGCTGATCGCGGACCGGAGCCCCTACGTCGAATTTTCCGCTGGGAGCCAAGGCTTCATCGCGACGATCGAGGCCAGCGAAACCCTCAAGGCGCGGGCCAGGGCCATCGGCAACGAGATCGCGCAGGTCGTGAAGCTGGCGCTGGCCGAAAGCGTGGGGCGAGACCCCGCCGATCCCGACGCCCATCTTGCGGCAAGCCTGCTCCTGGCGACGTGGACGGTGGCCTTCCTGCAGGCGCACCGGACCTTTCGGCAGAAGAGAAACACGAAGGCCGCGAAAGCCGTCTTTCTCGCCCTTGTCGATAAGGGGACCATCGGCCTGAACGCCGCGATGGCGGGCACGCCTTACGCGTAAGCCGATGGTGTCGTTTGGCCCCGCTCGCGGACGGGTGTAGAAATCGGTCAATCATCCACCAAATGGGAGGCTCTCTTGGAGGACGTTCCCACCGCGGCGATGCAAAGCCTCTACGACAGCGATTCCGCGCGTGGACGCAGGAGCAGGCCGCGCTGATCCGCACGGGTCGCGTCGAAGGCATCGACATGCGAAACCTGGCGGAGGAGATCGAGATTTTTGGCCGCAAGGAGGTCGCCGAGCTTCGCTCGCGGTTCACGGTACTCGCGCGGCACCTGCTGAAGCAGATGTATCAGCCGGAGAAATCCGGACGGAGCTGGCGAACGACGATCCTCAATCAGCGCATCGAGATCGCCAGGCACGTGAAAACCCTTCCGAGCCTCAAGGCGAAAGCCGCCGCCGTCTTCGCCGAAGCCTACGCGGACGCCCCCGAGTCGGCCGCTTCCGAGACAGGGCTGGCGCTCGTGACATTTCCCGAGGCACCGCCGTTCAGCCGGGAGCAGGCGGTGCGCAGCGACTGGCACCCGTGAGGGCGTATCCTCCTCCGTGACGCGGGTGAGGATCGGCACCACTACGAGTCGATCAGTTCCTTGATGCGGGCGGCGAGCGTGTCGACCGCGAATGGTTTGGTCAACACCTGCATGCCGGGCGCCAGGTGGCCGTTGCCCAGCACCGAACTCTCGGCGTAGCCGGTGACGAACAGGACCTTCAGGCCGGGGCGCCGCTCGCGGCCGGCATCGGCCATCTGCCGGCCGTTCATGCCGCCGGGGAGGCCGACGTCCGTCACCAGGAGATCGATGCGGGCTTTCGATTGCAGCACCTTGAGGCCGGTCGCGCTGTCGGCCGCGTCGATCGCGATGTAGCCGAGGTCCTCCAGCACGTCGATCACCAGCATGCGGACGGTCGGCTCGTCGTCGACGACGAGAACCGTCTCGCCTTGCTCGGCCCGCGGCGCCTCCTCCTGGCCCTGCTTGATGTCCTCCGCGTCGCTCTCGCCGTGGTGACGCGGAAAGTAGAGGCGCACGGTCGTCCCCGCGCCGACCTCCGAGTAGATCCGCACCTGTCCGCCCGACTGGCGGGCGAAGCCGTAGATCATCGACAGGCCGAGGCCCGTGCCCTCGCCGAGCGGCTTGGTGGTGAAAAACGGCTCGAAGACATGCGCGATGACGTCGGGCGGCATGCCCGTGCCGGAATCGCTCACGCAGAGCGAGACGTACTGGCCCTCTGGAATGTCCTGCTGCTTCGCCGTCGGCCGATCCACCCATCGGTTGGCGGTCTCGATCGTGATGCGACCGCCATCCGGCATCGCGTCGCGAGCGTTGATGCACAGGTTCAGGAGCGCGTTCTCGAGCTGCGGCGGGTCGACCAGGGCCGACCATAGACTGCCGCTGCCGACGACCTCGAGCTGGATGGACGGCCCGACCGTGCGGCGGATGAGATCCTCCATGCCGACGATCAGGCGATCGAAATCGGTCGGCTTCGGCGCCAGCGTCTGGCGGCGTGAGAACGCGAGCAGGCGGTGCGTCAACGAGGCGGCCCGTCGCGCCGCGCCTTGCGCCGCGATCATGTAGCGCTCGACGTCGCTCGTTCGTCCCTGGCTCAGGCGCGTGCCCATCAGCTCCAGCGAGCCCGAGATCCCCGCCAGCAGGTTGTTGAAGTCGTGCGCGAGGCCGCCGGTCAGCTGCCCCACCGCCTCCATCTTCTGCGACTGTCGGAGCTGCTCCTCCGCCCTGCCGCGTTCCTCCACCGCTTCGGCGATCCGCTCCTGCAGCGTCTCGTTCAGCTCGCGCAAGCTTGTCTCGGCGCGTTTCTGCTCGGTGATATCCTGCACCATGCCGAACAGCTTCACCGCGCCCCCGGCGGCATCGGTCTGCGGCGTGCTGCGCACGTTGATCCAGCGGATCTCATCGTCGTTGCGGCGATGGATGCGACAGGTGATGTTCCAACCTTCGCCCGTCTGCGCGGCCTGCCGAAACGCGAGTTCGACGGCCGGCCGGTCCTCCGGCAGCACGTGGCTGATGAACGTCTCGAAGCCCCATTCGGCGACCGGCTCGTCATGGCCGAAGATCTGGTCGTGCCGCGGGGAGCGCACGGAGCTGTCGGCGCCGACGTCGAGCTCCCACTCGCCGATCTGCCCCGCCTCGACCGCGAGCCGCAGCCGCGCCGCGTTCTCGCGCAGGATCCGCTCGGCCCGCGCCCGCTCGATCGCCTCCCAAGTTCGCAGAAGCACCTGCTCGAGCAGGGCAGCGTCATCCGGTGTCCAGGCCCGCACGCTGGCGTGATTGAGGAACAGTCCCGCCACCAGAACGCCATCACGTACGAGAGGCACGGCGAGGAACGCCCGCGTGCCGATCGCGGCGAACGCGGCGTGCACCACCATCGGATCGAGTTCGATGTCGGCGACGGAGGCGGTCCGCCCCTGCTTGAAAGTGGCGATGTAGGTTTCGCCAAACAGGCCCGACATCGACAGCGATCCGACGAGCGGCTCGAGTACGCCGTCGGTCCAACCGACCGGGCAGTACAGCGTGTCGTTGGCGAGATCGACATCGCAATAGCCGACCCGGTCGACCTCGAACTGCCGCCCGACCGCTTCCATGGCGGCGTGCATCAGCTTGAGCGGGTCCGCGAACGCGCGAAGCCGGTCGGATAGCGCGAGGAGGAAGGTCTGCCCGTCGAGCGTCTGGGGCCGCGATGTCTCGGTCACGCTCGTACGCCTGCTCCTGATCGCGCGCTGCGCACGACGTTTATGCGAGCCGCCAACTCTCCAGCGGCCTTCGCCGTTGCCTGACGCGTGAAGCATCTCTCCGCACAAATCGCACCTTTGCGTGCACGGGTTTTTCGCTACCCGCGTCCCCGATAGGTCGGCACGCCCTGGTCGGGCACCCATAATCCCGCGGGCGGCGTGCCGGTCTGCCAGAACACGTCGATCGGCATGCCGCCGCGCGGGTACCAGTAGCCCCCGATCCTGAGCCACCTGGGAGCGAGCAGGGCGACGATGTCCTTGCCGACGCGCACGGTGCAATCCTCGTGGAAGGCGCCATGGTTGCGGAACGAGCCGAGGTAGAGCTTCAGCGATTTCGATTCGACGAGCCAGTCGCCGGGCAGGTAGTCGATCACGAGATGGGCGAAGTCGGGCTGGCCGGTGACCGGACAGAGCGAGGTGAACTCGGGCGCCGTGAAGCGGGTGAGATAGTCGGAGCCGATATGCGGGTTCGGGACGCGCTCGAGCGGCGCCTCCTCGGGCGAGGCGGGCAGCGGCGCATGACGGCCGAGAACGCCGACGCCAGTGTGCGGATCGAATGGGGGCGGGGGCTTGCGTGTCATGCGCCCCTTCTGCCACGCGAGACGGCCTCGGCGAAAGCCGCAGCCGACGATCTCCAGCGTCTCTCAGCGTCGCGCCAGGTCCTCGGTCTTGATGCCTTGCTTGCCGCCGTGCCAGCTCCGGCGCATGCGCAGCTCGGCCGTGATGCGGGCGATCTTCTCGCGCTGGGCCGCCCAGAAATCCTTGCTCGACATGCGCTCGCCCGGAAGCGGGGCGGCGAACACCGGGATGTCGAGAAGCCCGGCCACGATCGGTACGGGCGGCGCGTCATAGCCGTCCGCCTCGCTGTCGATCAGCGCCTCGCAGTCTCCCTGCGTCAACTCCGTGAGGGCGGGCTGCTCGTAGCCGGCGCGGGGGCGCGCCTTGGTGAAACCATCGCACGCGACATCGGGGCTGCTTTGCCAGGCCTTGGCGATGTAGTCGACCCGGCGGTTGACGTTGGCGTCGGGGGCGGCGCGGCGCCAGCGGTCGGCGAAGACGCTGTCCATCGTCGCCGTCCCGGCCGAGACGCTCATCCGCACGGCGCTCTCGGGGCCGTACAGGCGGGTCGGATCGTAGAGCGGCTCGATCCGCAGGATCGCGTCCAGCAGGTCGGGGGCGATGTTGGCGGCCCGTTCGGCGGGGCTGAGCCGGCGATCGAACAACGGCGCGATCCAGGCGATCGGCGCATCCGCCTCCCGCAGCGTATCGGGTGTCGCGGTCGGCCAGGCGGCCGCGGCCGCGTCGGCGCGAACCCATTGGAACGGCACGAACCGCGCCGGGAGGATCGGCTTGGCGCCGACGATCGGCGCGCGCCAGTCCGCCCCCGCCGGAGCGCAGGTGAGGAGAAGCGACGCTAACGCGGCAAGGGACGCAAACTTCGGCATGGCCAGTCGCTGTTGCTACCAGCAAACGCCTAAGAAGACATGGCGGCACGACGGAGGCGGGGGCTTCGCGGGCGGCAGGAACCACCTCGTTTTTTGACCGCCGTGGCAAAAATATTGCGCCTTGCCGGGCGTGGACGCCGCTTCACCGCGGCGACCCTTCGGCGTAGAAGCGCGGCACTCGCCGCTTCCGCGAAAGGACTCCAAGCATGACGGCCATCGTCGACATCGTCGCCCGCGAAATTCTCGATTCCCGCGGCAATCCGACGATCGAGGTCGACGTGACGCTGGAGGACGGCTCGATGGGCCGCGCCGCCGTGCCGTCGGGCGCCTCGACGGGCGCGCACGAGGCGGTCGAGCTGCGCGACGGCGACAAGTCGCGCTATCTCGGCAAGGGCGTGCACAAGGCCTGCGACAGCGTCAATCGCGACATCTTCGATGCGATCGGCGGCTTCGACGCCGAGGACCAGATCCACATCGACGAGACGATGATCGCCCTCGACGGGACGCCCAACAAAGCCAAGCTCGGCGCCAACGCGATCCTCGGCGTGTCGCTCGCCTGCGCCAAGGCCGCGGCCGACGTCGTCGGCCTGCCGCTCTACCGCTATGTCGGCGGCACGCAGGCGCGCAGGCTACCGGTGCCGATGATGAACATCATCAACGGCGGGGCGCACGCCGACAATCCGATCGACTTCCAGGAATTCATGATCATGCCGGTCGGCGCGCCATCGCTGGCCGAGGCGGTGCGTTACGGCGCCGAGGTGTTTCACGCGCTGAAGAGCGGCCTGAAGAAGGGTGGCCTCAACACCAACGTCGGCGACGAGGGCGGCTTCGCGCCGAACCTGCCGTCGGCCGAGGCGGCGCTGGACTTCTGCATGAAGGCGATCGAGCAAGCCGGCTTCACGCCGGGCGAGGACATCGTGCTCGGCCTCGATTGCGCGGTCACCGACTGGTTCAAGGACGGCGCCTACCATTACGAGGGCGAGGGCACGGTGCGCTCGATCGAGCAGCAGGTCGACTATCTCGCCAAGCTCGTCGCCGCCTACCCGATCGGCTCGGTGGAAGACGGCATGGCCGAGGACGACTGGGACGGCTGGAAGCTGCTCACCGACAAGATCGGCGCCAAGGTGCAGCTCGTCGGCGACGATCTCTTCGTCACCAACACGCAGCGCCTCGGCGACGGCATCAAGAAGGGCGTCGCCAACTCGATCCTGATCAAGGTCAACCAGATCGGCACGCTGACCGAGACGCTGGCCGCCGTCGAGATGGGCCACCGGGCTGGATACACGGCGGTGATGAGCCACCGCTCCGGCGAGACCGAGGATTCGACGATCGCCGATCTCGCGGTGGCGACGAACTGCGGGCAGATCAAGACCGGCTCGCTGTCGCGCTCGGATCGTATCGCCAAATACAACCAGCTGATGCGCATCGAGGAAGAGCTGGGCAGCCAGGCGATCTTCGCCGGGCGAGGCGCGCTGAAGGCGCTCTGCTAGAACCTACTTCCGTGCATCGCGCGGCGCCGCGACCGGAGTGGCCGCGCCGAATTCCGTCGGCGGATGGGAGAGGTCCGCCGTGCTCGGCTTGCCGTTCTGGTTCAGGGCTTCCGGCTTGATCACCGTCTGCACGAGCAGACCGATGGCGATCAAAACCGCGGCGGCCAGAAGGACGGTCAGTCGCATGTGATCAGTCGCATGTGTCGCTCTCCGCTCGAATGCCGCCGGATCAGCGGTGCAAGCTTCGTGCTCGTCTCGCAACGGCAGGCTGGCGCCGTCACTTGCCGCGCCACCAAGCGCAAGGCAAATAGCGTTTGTCCGCCTCGGTTCCGTGGCTTCAGCCGCGCGACAGCTCGATCTTCGGGCAGCGGTCCATGACGACGGTCACGCCCGCCGCCTCGGCCCGCGCCTTCGCCGCCGTGTCGACGACGCCCAGCTGCATCCAGATCACGCGCGGAAGCGGCTCGAGCTCCAGCACCGCATCGACGATCCCCGCGACGGCTTCGGAGGCACGGAAGATGTCGACCATGTCGACGGGTCGGTCGACGTCGGCGAGCGAGGCGAACACAGGCGCGCCGTGGATGCGGCGCCCGGCGATGCCGGGATTGACGCCGACGCAGTCGAAGCCCCGCGCCAGCAGGAAGGCGAACACGTCGTTCGAGGGACGCGCCGGATTTGGCGAGAGCCCGACGACCGCGATGGTGCGGATCGTGCCGAGCAGGGCGACGAGATCGCTCACGCTCGACACGCCTCGGCCGGCACGGTATCTAAATACCGTTCGCGGAAAACGCCGTTCGAATAGCGACTTGGGACAGTCCGCAACATTGACTTTCGTGGCAGTGCCGCGTCTAAGACCCGTAGATTCAAGTCAGGTATCCCCTCATGTTCGGCAAGACACACTCGACCAAAACGGCCGAGATCGAAAAGAATTGGGTGGTCATCGACGCCACTGGCCTCGTGGTCGGGCGGCTCGCGTCGATCATCGCGCTGCGCCTGCGCGGCAAGCACAAGCCCTCCTTCACCCCGCACATGGACGATGGCGACAACATCATCGTCGTCAACGCGGAGAAGGTGGTGTTCACCGGCAAGAAGCGCGAAGACAAGGTGTACTACCATTACACCGGCTTCCAGGGCGGCATCAAAGAGCGCACCGCGCGCTTCATTCTCGAGGGGCGTTTTCCGGAGCGGGTGGTAGAAAAGGCGGTCGAGCGCATGCTCCCGCGCGGCCCGCTCGGCCGCAAGCAGTTCGGCAATCTGCGCGTCTACAAGGGCGCCGAGCATCCGCACGAGGCGCAGCAGCCGGTCGCGCTCGATGTCGGCAAGCTCAACCGCAAGAACACGAAGGCAGCCTGATCATGGCCGAGACTCTCTCCTCGCTGCAGGACCTCAAGGGCGTTGGCGCCCCGTCGCAGCCCGCCGCGCCGGTCCATGTCCAGAAGCTCGACAAGCTCGGCCGCGCCTACGCCACCGGCAAGCGCAAGGACGCCGTCGCCCGCGTCTGGATCAAGCCGGGCTCCGGCAAGATCCAGGTCAACGGCAAGTCCTACGAGACCTATTTCGCCCGGCCGGTGCTGCGCATGATCCTGCAGCAGCCGCTCGGCATCACCAGCCGCGTCGGCCAGTATGACCTGCTGGTCAACGTCTGCGGCGGCGGTCTCTCCGGCCAGGCCGGCGCGGTGCGCCATGGGCTTTCGAAGGCACTCACCTATTTCGAGCCGGAGCTGCGGCCGATCCTCAAGAAGGAAGGCTTCCTCACCCGCGACTCGCGCGTCGTCGAGCGCAAGAAGTACGGCAAGAAGAAAGCCCGCCGGTCGTTCCAGTTCTCGAAGCGCTGATTTCTCCGTCACGGCGAGCGTAGCGAAGCAACTCAGGGCCAACGCTCGGCTCTTGGGTTGTTTCGCGTGCGCTCGCAATGACGACTGGCACAGACAAAAGTCTACTCCGCCGCGTGCTTCCTCGCCTTGCGCGCCTTCGTGACGGGCCTCAGCCCGTCTCCACGAGCGGCGTTGTGCACGCCGGCCGCCTCGAGCTCGGCCTGTAGCGCCAACACGTTGGCGGGGTCGCGCGGCTTTGGGCGATCCGGATCGACGCCGGTCAGCGGCGTATATTTTAAATCCTTCGGCGCTGGTCGGGTGTCGCGCACAAAATCCTGGGCGGGCGGCACATCGGTCCAAAGGTGGGTCGACATGATCGTGTCGAGCGGCGAACCATAGTTGTTCGGCTTGTGTTTGGCCGGCGCGGGCTTGGATTGGGTGATGGTGGTCTGAGCGTGGACCGCCGACGCAAGCAGCAGCGCGAGCGGGACGGCGAGCCAAGTGAATCTCTGCGGCACGGCGAAACGATCCTCGGGAAAGAGCCTCGGCCGGCTAGGCGGTCGAAGCCTCGTCATGGAACGGTTCTATGGACCGGTTTTATGACCGAAGCGGGACGCGAGTTGGCGCACCGAGACGTCACGCCGGGCAGGGAGTGAGATTTCGATGACGTCTTCGGCGAATCTGGACGACCCGACGACGCCGGCCGCCCCGGCGCCTGCCGCCCAAGCCTCGCCCGCCCAAGCCTCGCCCGCCCAAGCCGCGTCCTTGCAGAACCCTGTCACCGCCGCCCTCGGCATCACCGGCGACGCAGCAAGCTCGCCGGACATCGAGCGACTCGCGACCAATGCCGCCCGCTTCTTCGAGCAGAGCGGCCGCGCCCTCGCCGCCTACATGAAGCCCTTCGAAAAGGGCGACACGGGGCAGATGAAGCGCAACGACGTCTCCGACCTCGTCGCCATCGCGCTGACCTCGATCGGCAAGGTGGCCGAGCATTGGACCAGCGATCCGGCGCGCCTCGCCGAGGCGCAGACCGCGATCGCGACGCCGTTCCTGCAGCTGTGGGCGCAGACGTATCAGCGCCTGCTCGGCCAGGAGGCCGCCCCCGTCGTGCCGGTCGCCAAGGGCGACAAGCGCTACGCCGCGCCGGAGTGGAGCGGGCTGCCGCTCTACGATTTCCTGCGTCAGGCGCATTCGATCAGCGCGACCTGGGCCGAGACGCTGGTCGACAAGGCCGACGAACTCGACCCTAAGACGCGCGCCAAGGCCAAGTTCTACCTGCGCCAGATCGCCAGCGCGCTGTCGCCGGCGAACTTCATCGCCACCAACCCCGAGCTGCTGCGCCAAACCCTGTCGACCTCCGGCGAGAATCTCGTGCGCGGCGCGCTGCACCTGGCCGAGGACATGGAGGCGGGCGGCGGCCAGTTGCGCATCCGCCAGACCGACCCCTCGCAGTTCGAGTTCGGCGTCAACGTCGCCGCGACGCCCGGCAAAGTGGTCTTCCGCAACGAGCTGATCGAGCTGATCCAGTACAATCCGACGACCGAGAGCACGCTGAAGCGGCCGCTGCTGATCATCCCGCCGTGGATCAACAAGTTCTACATCATGGATCTATCCGCCGAGAAGAGCCTCGTGCGCTGGATCGTCGAGCAGGGCGTCTCGGTGTTCATGGTGTCCTGGGTCAATCCGGACGAGCGCCACCGCGACAAGACATTCCTCTCCTACATCCACGAGGGCATCTTCGCCGCGCTCGATGCCGTCAAGGTCGCGACCGGCGAGGATAAGGTCAATGCGATCGGCTATTGCGTCGGCGGGACGCTGCTCTCGACCGCGCTCGCCTTGATGGCGGATGCGGGCGACCAACGCATCGAGAGCGCGACCTTCTTTGCCGCGCAGGCCGACTTCACCGATGCCGGCGACATCCAGGTCTTCATCGACGAGGAGCAGCTGCAGGCCCTCGAGGCCAAGATGGCCGGCACCGGTTATCTCGAGGGCGCCAAGATGGCGATGGCCTTCAACATGCTGCGCCCGAACGACCTCGTATGGTCCTACGTTGTCGACAACTACATGCGCGGCAAGACGCCGTCCGCGTTCGATCTCTTGTATTGGAATTCAGATTCGACGAGACTGCCGATCCGCAACCACACCTATTACCTTCGCAATTTCTACATCCACAACAAGCTCGCCAAGGGCGAGATGGAGATCGACGGGGTCACGCTCGATCTCGGCAAGGTGCGGGTCCCGGCCTATTTCGTGGCGACGAAGGACGATCACATCGCGCCGGCGTCCTCGGTGTTTCGCGGCGCGCGGCTGTTCGGCGGCGCGACGCGCTACACGCTGGCCGGCTCCGGCCACATCGCCGGGGTCATCAACCCGCCCGCCAAGAACAAGTATTTCTACTCGACCGGGCCGCGGCCAGAAGGCGAGCTGGCCGAGTGGGTGGCGCAATCGGTGAAGCACACCGGCAGCTGGTGGCCGAATTGGATGGCCTGGCTGACCGAGTTGGCGCCGGAGCGCATCGAGGCGCGCGTGCCCGGGGCAGGCGGGCTGCCGATCCTCGGAGACGCGCCGGGCGAGTACGTGCGGGTGAAGAGTTGAACCTGTCTTTGACGCTTTATTGCCCATAAACCCGAGCTTGTGCGCGCGAGCGACCCGGTCCAAACTCCGCCGCGTTTAAACGATCTAAGCGGCCAGGGATTTCGGCGAAGTTCAGATCGCAGCGAGGGTCGCATGACAGTCATCAGTCTCGACCGCAGGAGCACCGGCGATGACGCCCCCGCTTCGCGCGCCGGTCCGTCGAACATCCTCCTTGTGTTCCCGAACTTCAATCCGCACAGCTTCTGGTCCTTCAAGGAGACCTGCAAGATCGTCGGCGCGAAGTATCCGGCGCCGCCGCTCGGCCTCATCACGCTCGCCGGCATGCTGCCCGCCGACTGGAACTTGCGGCTCGTCAACTGCAACTGCACGCCGCTCACCGATGCCGACATCGAGTGGGCCGACCTCGTCATGACGGGCGGCATGCTGCCGCAGCAGCTCGACTGCCTGCGCATCATGGCGCGGTGTCGCGCGCTCGGCACGCCCGTCGCCATTGGCGGCCCCGATCCGACATCGAGCCCGCATGTCTACGCCGAGGCCGAGTTCCTGGTGCTCGGCGAGGCCGAGGGCATCATCGACACGTTCATCGCCGCCTGGCGACGTGGCGACCGCACCGGACGCTTCGACGCGGAGAAATTCCAGGCCGACATCACGAAGAGCCCGATCCCGCGCTACGACCTGCTCGACTTCAAGCATTACCTCTACATCGGCCTGCAGTTCTCGCGCGGCTGCCCGTTCAACTGCGAGTTCTGCGACATCATCGAGCTGTACGGCCGCGTACCACGCACCAAAACCACGCCGCAGGTTTTGGCCGAGCTCGATCGGCTGCTCGAACTCGGTTACCGCGGCCATGTCGATTTCGTCGACGACAATCTCATCGGCAACAAGAAGGCGCTGAAGAAATTCCTGCCCGAGCTGAAGGCCTGGCAGGTCGCGCACCAGTATCCCTTCAAGTTTTCGACCGAGGCCTCGATCAATCTCGCCGACGACGACGACCTCCTGGCGATGCTGGCGCAGTGCAACTTCTTCGCCTGCTTCATCGGGATCGAGAGCGGCGACACCGAGACGCTCGTGTCGATGCAGAAGAAGCAGAACACGCGACGCAGCCTGTCCGAGAGCATCTTCAAGATCTACAATGCCGGCATCTACGTCGTCGCCGGCTTTATCGTGGGCTTCGATACCGAGAAGAACCACGTCTCCGAGGGCATGATCAAGCTGATCGAGGATACAAGCATCCCGGTCTGCACGGTCGGCCTGCTGACGGCGCTGCCCAACACGCAGCTGACCCGCCGTCTCGACAAGGAGGGCCGGCTGTTCGAGGGCTTCGACCGACCGCCGCCGAACGCCGCCGATGCCTGCACCGCCGGCCTCAACTTCACGACGCTGCGGCCGCGCCGCGAGATCATGGCCGACTTCCGCGCCGTGGTCGACGAGATCTACACGCCGCAGGCCTTTTTCGCGCGACTGACCGCGGTCGCCAAGGCGCTGCGCAAGCCGCCGCTCGAGCGGCCGCCGCAGACCAATCACGCGCAGGTGCGGCAGGATCTGCGGCTGCTGCGTCGGATGGTGATCCGCCTCTGCCTGCGCCGGCCGAGCATGGCGATCCCGTTCTGGAAGCTGTTCATCTGGACCGTTCGCAACAACCCGGCCGCGCTCGAGCCGGTGATGATGAACGTGATGATCTACATGCACGTCGGCCCGTTCTCGCGTCACGTCGTGCGCGAGGCGGATTGGCAGATCACCTCGATGGACCGCGGCCAGCAGCCCGAGAAGCTCGTGCGCTCGGTGGAGATCGCCGCTGCCGAGGCCGCTTAGGCTACGGTCGGACGCTAGCTTCCATCCAGCCGCGCGTGTTCGCCTCGATCTCGAGCCTTCGCAAGTTCGGCATCATTGAGCGGCGGCGAGACCCCCCACCCCTTCGCCCATCCCTGGTAGGGGGAGGGGAAGCGGACCGGCCATGGCTGCCAGTCTTGGCCGACACGCTTGGCCTTGACGGGCGTGTACACGGCGGCGCACGTGCGCGGGTCGGGCGGCAGCCCTGTGCACGAGAGATTCATCCGCGATGAAGCTGGTACGCTACGGAGCCGAGGGCCGGGAGAAGCCGGGCCTTGTCGATGACGACGGCCGCGTGCGCGACCTCTCCGCCATCGTCGACGACATCGATGGCGACGCGCTGTCGCCCAAGTTGATCGCCCGCATCGCGCGCGCCCGCCCCGCGAGACTGCCGCTCGTGCGCGGCCGCCCGCGGCTCGCCTCGTGCGTCGCGCGGCCGGTCAACTTCATCGGCATCGGCCTCAACTACACCGATCACGCCGCCGAGGTGGGCATGGACCTGCCGAAGGAGCCGGTGATCTTCCAGAAGGCGTCAAACTGCATCTGCGGCGCCACCGATCCGATCGTCATCCCGCGGGATGCCGACAAGCTCGACTGGGAGGTCGAGGTCGGCATCGTCATCGGCACCCGCGCGTCCTACGTCAGCGAGCGCGCGGCGATGGATCATGTCGCCGGCTTCTGCCTCGCCAACGACGTGTCGGAGCGCGGCTTCCAGCTCGATCGCGGCGGCGCCTGGACCAAGGGCAAGAGCGCGCCCTCGTTCGGCCCGCTCGGGCCGTGGCTGGTGACTCCGGACGAGATCGCCAAGCCGCAAAAGCTCGGCCTCTGGCTCGACGTCAACGGCGAGCGCGTGCAGGCGGGCTCGACGGCGAACATGGTGTTTTCGATGAAGGTTCTCGTCGCCTACGTGTCGCGCTTCATGGTGCTGGAGCCGGGCGACGTCATCATCACCGGCACGCCGGCCGGCGTCGGGCAGGGCATGTCGCCGAAGCGCTTCCTGAAGGCCGGCGACGTCGTCACGCTCGGCGCCGACGGGCTGGGCGAGCAGGCGCATGACGTGGTCGCCTACAAGCGCGGGATGTAGCGCGGTACACCGGCCCGCGAACGCCCTAGAGACATGCGATGGCCTCCCATTCGAAGTCGGTGATCTTCGCCGCGCTCGCCGGCAACACCGCGGTCGCCGTGACCAAGTTCGGCGCGGCCTATCTCACCGGCAGCGCCTCGATGCTGTCGGAAGCGATCCATTCCGTCGTCGACACCGGCAACCAGGGCCTGCTGCTTCTCGGCATGCATCGCGCGGCGAAACCCGCCGACGCGCGCCACCCGTTCGGCTATGGCCTGCAGCTCTACTTCTTCACCTTCGTCGTCGCGGTGATGATCTTCGGCGTCGGCGCGGTCGTCTCGATCGTCCAGGGCATCGGCAAGGTGCTGCACCCCGAGGTCGTCGAGCGCGCCTGGATCAACTATCTCGTGCTCGGCCTCGCGATCGTCTTCGAGGGCGTGGTCTGGGTCTTCGCCTTGCGTGCCTTCAACAAGGAGCGCGGCGGCCGATCCTGGCTGGCGGCGGTGCGGCAGAGCAAGGACCCGACGGTGTTCACCGTGCTGTTCGAGGACACGGCGGCACTGCTCGGCCTCATCGTCGCGCTGGCCTGCGTATTCGCGAGCGTGGCGTTGCACCTCCCCGTTCTCGATGGCATCGGCTCGATCGCGGTCGGGGTGCTGCTGGCCGCCACCGCGAGCTTCCTGGCGATCGAGAGCCAGAGCCTGCTGACGGGCGAGGCGGCCAATCGTGCGACCCGCGAGGGTATCGACAGAATCGCCAGGGCGGAGGCGGGCGTGCTCGGCGTCAACGAGGCGCTGACCATGCACTTCGGTCCGAGCGACATCCTCGTCGCGCTGAGCCTCGAGTTCGAGGACGCGCTGCCCGCGACCGGCGTCGAGCGCGCCGTCACCGAGATCGAGCGGCGCATCAAGACGAGCTTTCCCGCCGTCACGCGGGTCTTCGTCGAGGCCCAGAGCCTCGACGCCGACCGGCGTGGACGCTCGGGCGCCGCGCTGGATCGATCAAAACCGGCGTGATCGCGGGGCGGCGCCACATTTTGTCCCAAGTGCCAAGGCTGCCTCGGTGCGGGCGGGAGAACTCGAACATGCGCGCGGTCTTGATGGGTGTGGTGTTGCTCGCTGGTCTGGCGATCGGCGGGTCAGCCGCGGCGCAGTCGTCCCTCGATGGCCCGCTCGCCTCGCCGGAAGCAGCGGCACCTGCCGCGCCACATCGCGCCAAGGCGAAACCGAAGAAGCTCCGCCACGCCGCGGCAAGGCCGGTCCCCGCCGTGGATGGTGCGAGGGCCGTACCGCAGCCCAGCCCGACAGCTGCCAGCACATCCGCCGCGCGAGCCGACGACCCGATCAGCCTCGGCATGAAGTGGAACGGCAACAACGACAGCGCCGCCGAGACCCGCTCGATCAACCGCAACGGCGACGCGGTCGGCACCGGCGCCGAGGTCGGGATGAAGCTGCACTTCTGACCCGTCCATAAGCCGAGGGACGGCGTCGATCTCCGATCGAGATTATCGATCGCGCGCTCACGCGTCGCGTGCGACGAGAGGTCCGAACCGAGCGTCCCGCCACGCTTCGCGCGTGTCTTGCTATGGACATTGCGCTGCGGTACGTCTCGCCCGCGCCGCCATCTGGAACCGTTCTGGACAGCGCCACTCTGGACAGCGCGACGTCAAACGTTTCGGAAGAGCGCGGGACCATGCAAAGCATCCTTGGCGACTATCTTCCCATCGTCATCTTCATCGCGATCTCGGCGATCATCTCGGGCGCGTTGCTCGTGCTGCCGTTCATCGTCGCCTACCAGTCGCCCGATCCCGAGAAGCTGTCGGCCTACGAGTGCGGCTTCAACGCGTTCGACGACGCGCGCATGAAGTTCGACATCCGCTTCTATCTCGTCTCGCTGCTCTTCATCATCTTCGACCTCGAGGTCGCCTTCTTGTTTCCCTGGGCCGCGGCCTTCAAGCGCGTCGGCTTGCTGGGGTTCTGGTCGATGATCACGTTCCTTGGCGTGTTGACCGTCGGCTTTGTCTACGAATGGAAGAAGGGAGCGCTCGAGTGGGAGTGATATCTCCACGCCCGATCGATACGCCGGCGCCGCGAAAAGGCGTCATCCACCCGGGTGCGCAAGGTGTCGCGGCCGATCCGGCGACCGACCCGTATTTCCGTTCGGTGACCGACGAACTCGCCGACCGCGGTTTCGTCGTGACCTCGGTCGACGATCTCGTCACCTGGGCGCGCACCGGCTCGCTGATGTGGATGACGTTTGGTCTCGCCTGCTGCGCGATCGAGATGATGCAGGCATCGATGCCGCGCTACGACGTCGAGCGGTTTGGCTTCGCGCCGCGCGCCAGCCCGCGCCAGTCCGACGTGATGATCGTCGCCGGCACGCTGACCAACAAGATGGCGCCCGCGCTGCGCAAGGTCTACGACCAGATGCCGGAGCCGCGCTACGTCATCTCGATGGGCTCCTGCGCCAACGGCGGCGGCTACTATCACTATTCCTATTCGGTGGTGCGCGGCTGCGATCGGATCGTGCCGGTCGACATCTACGTCCCCGGATGCCCGCCGTCCGCCGAGGCGCTGCTCTACGGCATTCTGCTCCTGCAAAAGAAGATCCGGCGCACCGGCACGATCGAGCGCTAGCGTGTCCCCTTGCGCGGCCGGAGAGGCTTGAACCCATGGACGATGGCTACAAGGCCCTGGCCGAGCACATCGCCGCGTCGCTGCCCGGCGCGGTGCTCGCGCAAGCGTTCGCGTTCGGCGAACTGACGCTGACGATCGACCCGGACAGGATCGTCGAGACGGCGACCTTCCTGCGCGACGATCCGGGCTGCGCGTTCATCTGCTTCATCGACACGACGGCGGTCGATTATCCCGAGCGCGACCGGCGCTTCGATGTCGTCACGCATCTGCTGTCGCCGAAGTACATCCGCCGCATCCGGCTCAAGCTCGAGACCGACGAGCGCACGCCGGTGTCCTCGCTGACCGACGTCTACCCCGGCGCGAACTGGTTCGAGCGGGAGGTGTGGGACCTGTTCGGCGTGTTCTTCCGGGGCCATCCCGACATGCGGCGGCTGCTCACCGATTACGGGTTCGACGGCCATCCGCTGCGCAAGGATTTCCCGATGACCGGCTTCGTCGAGGTGCGCTGGGACGACGAGCAGAAGCGTGTCGTCAACGAGCCGGTGAACCTCAACCAGGCCTATCGCTCGTTCGACTTTCTCTCTCCTTGGGAAGGCGCCGGCGACTACATCCTGCCGGGCGACGAGAAGGCCGGCGGCAAGGAGGGCCAGCGATGAAGCGTCTCCTTGGCCTGATCGTCATCGCGCTGACAGCCGGCGCGGGGCATGCCGGCGCATTGGCGCCTGCTCTCGCGCCGCTGCCGATGAACGAGCAGCAGGTTCAGGAGCAGCTCAAGACGTTCGATCCGACGGCCGTCGCCGCGGCCCGGCATTATTTCGAAAATCCAGCGATGAAACGCGCCAGCCTCAGCAAGATGCAGGGGGTGATGCAAGCCATCAACACCGAAGCCATGCGGGCGGTCCGGCAGCAGGAGAAGACACCTGACGACAAGGCGCTCGTCGCCAAACTCGAGGCCGAGAACAGCCGGGTTGTGGCCGCGGCCAGCAAGGCCGCCACCGACAATTACGAGTTCATCACCAGCCTGCAGATGATCGCGGCGCTGCAGACCTTTTCGACGGACGAGATCGTCGCGCTCGACTCCTTCTACAGCTCGCCGACGGGACAGGCGATCGTCGGCAAGATGCCCGTTCTCAGCAGGCGCATGCCCGAGGTGATGCGCGTCGTGATGCCGAGATTGATGGCCGTGATGAAGGTCGATGATCCGGCCGGCGGCGGGAAGCCATGATCATGTCACCCATCACGACCGTTCGCATGCAGGAGGGCCAGCGATGACGACGAGCGCCCCGCTTCCCGAGGCACCCGGCGCCCACGCCGCCGCGCCGCGAAACTTCTCGATCAACTTCGGCCCGCAACATCCTGCGGCGCATGGTGTTTTGCGTCTCGTGCTTGAGCTCGACGGCGAGATCGTCGAGCGTGTCGACCCGCATATCGGGCTGCTGCATCGGGGCACCGAGAAGCTGATGGAGGCGCGCACCTACCTCCAGAACATCCCGTATTTCGACCGCCTCGACTATTGCGCGCCGATGAACCAGGAGCACGCCTTCTGCCTCGGCATCGAGAGGCTGATCGGGCTCGAGGTGCCGCGCCGCGGCCAACTCATCCGCGTGCTGTTCTGCGAGATCGGCCGCATTCTGTCGCATCTCCTGAACCTCACCACGCAGGCGCTCGACGTCGGCGCGCTCACCCCGCCACTGTGGGGCTTCGAAGAGCGCGAGAAGCTGATGGTGTTCTACGAGCGGGCCTCGGGCGCGCGCCTGCACGCCAACTACTTTCGCCCCGGCGGCGTGCATATCGATTGCCCGCCCGCGCTGATCGCCGACATCGGCGCCTGGTGCGACCCGTTCCTCAAGGTCTGCGACGACCTGCAGAGCCTGTTTCTCGACAACCGCATCTTCAAGCAGCGCAACGTCGACATCGGCATCGTCTCGCTCGAGGATTGCTGGAAGTGGGGATTTTCCGGTCCGGTCGTGCGCGCGTCGGGCGCCGCCTGGGACCTGCGCAAGGCCGAGCCCTACGAGTGCTACGAGGAGATGGAGTTCGACATCCCCATCGGCACGCATGGCGATGCCTACGCGCGACAGGTCGTGCGCATGGAGGAGATGCGCCAGTCCGTCCGCATCATGAAGCAATGCGTCGAAAAGCTGTCCGTGCCGGCGGGGCAGGGGCCGGTGGCCGCCAAGGACAACAAGTACCATCCGCCCAAGCGCGCCGAGATGAAGCGCTCGATGGAGGCGTTGATCCATCACTTCAAGCTCTACACGGAGGGCTTCCACGTGCCGGCCGGCGAGGTCTACGCGGCCGTCGAGGCGCCGAAGGGCGAGTTCGGCGTCTATCTCGTTTCGGATGGCACCGACAAACCCTACCGCTGCAAGATCCGCGCGCCCGGCTTCGCCCATCTCTCCGCGATGGATTTCCTGTGCCGCAAGTCGATGCTGGCCGATGTGAGCGCGATCCTCGGCTCGATCGACATCGTCTTCGGCGAGGTCGACCGATGAGCGTTCGTCGCCTCGCGGAGGTCCAGCCCGTGTCGTTCGCCTTCACGCCCGGCAACGCGGCGTGGGCCGACAGGCAGATCGCCAAATATCCCGAAGGTCGGCAGGCGTCGGCCGTGCTGTCGCTGCTGTGGCGGGCGCAGAAGCAGAACGATTATTGGCTGCCGAAGCCGGCGATCGAGGAGGTCGGGCGCAAGCTCGGCATGCCCTATATTCGCGTGCTCGAGATCGCGACCTTCTACACGATGTTCAACCTGGCGCCTGTCGGCCGGTACTTCGTGCAGATGTGCGGCACGACGCCCTGCCAGCTGCAGGGCTCGGACGCCATCAAGGCCGTGCTCGAGACGCGCGTCGGCCCGCAGAAGGTCGTGTCGGCCGACGGCAACTTCTCCTGGCTCGAGGTCGAGTGCCTCGGCGCCTGCTGCAACGCGCCGATGGTGCAGATCAACGATGATTATTACGAGGACCTGACGGCCGAGAACTTCAACATCCTGCTCGACGATCTCGCGGCGGGGCGCCCCGTCAAGATCGGCTCGCAGATCGGCCGCAAGACGTCGGAGCCGGTCGGCGGGCTGACCTCGCTGACGAGCCTGTACGGCGAGGACGGCAAGAGCGGCCCCGACAGCGGCACGCACAAGCCCTCGGGACAGAATGGTTCGGGCTCGGACGGTTCGGGGTCGGGCGGCTCAAGCTCTGGCAATTCGGGCTCAGGCGGCGCGCGCGACGAGCGCACGACCCGGGACTCGGCCGAGGGCGCGTCGGGCATGACGCGGCGCGAGCAACGCCAGTCGCAATCGCTCGGGACGCCCGACCAGGTCGAGGATACGGGCACGCGCCGCACGGCGCCGCCGAACTCGCGCGCCAATCCCGCCGGCGACAAGTCGAAGGACGCCTGAGATGCTGCAGGACAAGGATCGCATCTTCACGAATCTCTACGGCTTCGGCGACTGGGGTCTCGAGCGCGCGCGCCAACGCGGCGCCTGGGACGGCACCAAGGCGCTGATCGAGAAGGGCAAGGACTGGATCATCGACGAGATGAAGGCGTCGGGCCTGCGCGGGCGCGGCGGGGCGGGCTTTCCGACCGGGCTCAAATGGTCGTTCATGCCGAAGCCCGATCCGGCGCGGCCGTCCTACCTCGTCGTCAACGCCGACGAGTCCGAGCCGGGCACGTGCAAGGATCGCGAGATCATGCGCAACGATCCGCACCTCTTGATCGAGGGTTGCCTGGTCGCCTGCGTCGCGATGGGCGCGCACGCCTGCTACATCTACATCCGCGGCGAGTACATCCTGGAGAAGGAGCGGCTCGAGGCGGCGGTCGAGGAGTGCTACGAGGCCAACCTCGTCGGCAAGGACAACGTCCATGGTTGGCCGTTCGATATCTACGTCCACCACGGCGCCGGCGCCTACATCTGCGGCGAGGAAACCGCGCTGCTCGAGTCGCTCGAGGGCAAGAAGGGGATGCCGCGGCTGAAGCCGCCGTTCCCCGCCAACATGGGCCTTTATGGCTGCCCGACGACGGTGAACAACGTGGAGTCGATCGCGGTGGCGCCGACGATCCTGCGCCGTGGCGGATCGTGGTTCGCGGGCTTCGGCGCCAAGAACAACGCCGGCACCAAGCTGTTCTGCATCTCGGGCCACGTGAACCGCCCGTGCAACGTCGAGGAGGTGATGTCGATCCCGTTCCGCGAGCTGATCGACCGCCATTGCGGCGGCATGCGCGGCGGCTGGGACAATCTGCTCTGCGTGATTCCCGGCGGCTCGTCGGTGCCGCTCGTCCCGGCGAGCGAGATCATCGATGCGCCGATGGATTTCGATACGCTGCGCAACCTGAAGTCGGGCCTCGGCACGGCGGCCGTCATCGTCATGGACAAGTCGACCGATATCGTCCGCGCGATCGCCCGCATCTCGTATTTCTACAAGCACGAGAGCTGCGGCCAGTGCACGCCCTGCCGCGAGGGCACCGGCTGGATGTGGCGGGTCGTCTCGCGCATGGCCGAGGGCCGCGCCCACAAGCGCGAGATCGACATGCTGCTCGAGGTGACGACGCAGATCGAGGGCCACACGATCTGCGCGTTGGGCGATGCCGCGGCATGGCCGGTGCAGGGCCTGATCCGGCACTTCCGGCCGGAGATCGAAAAGCGTATCGACGAGTACGCGCGCAACCCGGCCGACCTGCCGGTCAAAGACTTCGGCATCGCGGCGGAGTAGGGCGGATGGCGGAACCGACAAACGAGTTGATCCTCAAGGTGTTGATGCAAGTCCAGGAAACCCTGGCGCTGCACACGCATCTGCATGAGAGCCATACAAAGCAGTTCGAGAAGCTCAACCGTTCGGTTGAGGACCTTCGTCAGACGAGTTCGACTGCGCTGGGCTTCGCGATGCACGCCAACATCCGTCACGAGCCGGTTGACGAACGTATCGCCGAGTTGGAGCGCCAGTTCGGCACGCTCGAAGATTTGAAACGCCGCGTCGGACATCTGGAGCAAGCCAAATGACAAAGCTCCTCGTCGACGGCACAGAGGTCGACGTTCCCGACCATTTCACGCTGCTGCAGGCCTGCGAGGCGGCGGGCGCCGAGATCCCGCGCTTCTGCTTTCACGAGCGGTTGTCGATCGCCGGCAATTGCCGCATGTGCCTGGTCGAGGTGAAGGGCGGCCCGCCGAAGCCGCAGGCGTCGTGCGCCGTCGGCGTCAAGGATCTGCGACCCGGCAAGAATGGCGAGCTGCCGGAGGTGATCACCAAGTCTCCGATGACGCGCAAGGCGCGCGAGGGGGTGATGGAGTTCCTGCTCATCAACCACCCGCTCGACTGCCCGATCTGCGACCAGGGCGGGGAGTGCGACCTGCAGGACCAGGCGATGGCCTACGGCGTCGACTCGTCCCGCTACGCCGAGAACAAGCGCGCCGTCGAGGACAAGTACATTGGCGTGATGGTGCGCACCTCGATGAACCGCTGCATCCATTGCACGCGCTGCGTCCGCTTCACGGCCGAGGTCGCCGGCACCGGCGACATGGGCGCGATCGGCCGCGGCGAGGACATGGAGATCACGACCTACCTCGAGACCGCCATGCATTCCGAGCTGCAGGGCAACGTCGCCGACCTCTGCCCGGTCGGCGCGCTGCTGCCGAAGCCCTACGCCTTCAAGGCGCGGCCGTGGGAGCTGACAAAGACGCAGTCCGTCGACGTGATGGACGCGCTCGGCTCGAACATCCGCGTCGACACGCGCGGTCGCGAGGTCATGCGAATTCTCCCAGTCGTCAATGACGCGGTGAACGAGGAATGGATCTCCGACAAGACGCGCCAGATCGTCGACGGGCTGAAAAGTCGGCGGCTCGATCGGCCGTTCGTGAGGCGCGGCGGCAAGCTCGCTCCCGCGACTTGGGCCGAGGCCTTCGCCGCCATCGCCGACAGGGTGAAGGGCGCGGCACCGGCCAAAATCGGCGCGATCGCCGGCGATCTCTGCGCCGTCGAGGACATGTTCGCGCTGCAGATGCTGATGGGCTCGCTCGGAACGCCCAATCTCGACTGCCGCCAGGATGGCGCCAAGCTCGACCCGGCGATGGGGCGCGGCTCGTATCTCTTCAACGCGACCGTCGAAGGCATCGAGCGCGCCGACGCCCTGCTGATCGTCGGCTCGAACCCGCGCCATGAGTCGCCTGTGCTCAACGCCCGCATCCGCAAGCGCTGGCTCAAGGGCAATTTTCCGATCGGCGTGATCGGCGAGCAGGCCGATCTCACCTATCCCACCACCTACCTCGGTGCCGGGCCGGAGACGCTCGGCGACCTGCCGATGGCATTCGCGGACGTGCTCGCCAAGGCCGAGCGCCCGCTGTTTATCGTGGGGCAGGGGGCGCTGGCGCGAGCCGATGGTGCCGCGATCCTCGCGACGGCCGCGAAGATCGCCGGCGGCGGCTCCGCCTGGCGCGGCTTGTCGATCCTGCACACGGCGGCGGCGCGCGTCGGCGGCCTCGATCTCGGCTTCGTGCCGGGCGCGGACGGCCTCGACGCGGCGGCGATGGCGAAGGCCGGCGCGCTCGACGTGTTGTTCAATCTCGGCGCCGACGAGATCGCGATCGAGCCCGGCGCCTTCACGATCTATATCGGCACGCATGGCGACCGGGGCGCGGCACGCGCCGACGTGGTGCTGCCGGGCGCCTGCTACACCGAGAAGTCGGGCCTCTACGTCAACACCGAGGGCCGCGTGCAGCTCGCCGACCGCGCCAACTTCCCGCCCGGCGAGGCGCGCGAGGATTGGGCGATCCTGCGCGCCTTGTCGGCGGCGCTCGGCAAGACGCTGCCGTTCGACTCGCTCGCCTCGCTGCGGGCCAAGCTTTACGCCGCGCATCCGCACATGGCGCGGGTCGGCGACATCGCCGAAGGGCCCACCGCGTCGTTTCCCGAGGCTGCCCCCGCCACGGCCGCCGGGCGCGAGCCGTTCGTCGCGCCGATCACCGACTTCTACCTGACAAACCCGATCGCGCGGGCGTCGAACGTCATGGCGCAGGCCTCGGCACTGTCCCAGGGCGCGATGCGCCAGGCCGCGGAATAGGGGCGCGCCATGGACATTCTCGCCGTCGTCCTGATGATCGTGAAGAGCGTCGTCATGCTCGTGATCCTGCTCGTCGGGATCGCCTACATCCTGCTCGCCGACCGCAAGATCTGGGCGGCGGTGCAGATGCGTAAGGGACCGAACGTGGTCGGACCCTTCGGCATGTTCCAGAGCTTCGCCGATCTCATCAAGTTCATCCTGAAGGAGCCGGTGATCCCGGCCGGTGCCAACAAGGGCGTGTTCCTGCTCGCGCCCTTCGTCATGGGCATGTTGTCGCTGGCGGCCTGGGCGGTGATTCCCGTCGCCAATGGCTGGGCGATCTCCAATATCAACGTCGGCACGCTCTACATTTTCGCGATCTCGTCGCTGTCGGTCTACGGCGTGATCATGGGCGGCTGGGCCTCGAACTCGAAGTACCCGTTCCTCTCCGCGCTGCGCTCGGCGGCGCAGATGGTCTCCTACGAGGTCTCGATCGGCTTCGTCATGGTGACGGTGCTGCTGTGCGCGGGCTCGCTCAACCTCTCGAGCATCGTCGAGGCGCAGAACACCCGCTTCGGCCTCTTCGGCTGGTACTGGCTGCCGCTGTTTCCGATGTTCGTGATCTTCTTCGTCTCGGCGCTGGCGGAAACGAACCGGCCACCGTTCGATCTGGTCGAAGCCGAGTCGGAGCTCGTCGCGGGCTTCATGGTCGAATACTCCTCGTCGCCGTACATGCTGTTCATGCTCGCCGAGTACGTGGCGATGATGACGATGGCGGCGCTGCAGGTGATCCTGTTCATGGGCGGCT
The DNA here is from genome assembly GCA_965214415.1 of uncultured Lichenihabitans sp. Taxonomy (GTDB): domain Bacteria; phylum Pseudomonadota; class Alphaproteobacteria; order Rhizobiales; family Beijerinckiaceae; genus RH-AL1. The sequence continues at coordinate 1,358,508 of CBDCBQ010000003.1, read as the reverse complement.
GGCTGTCGCCGATCCCGTTCCCGCCGTTCACCTGGATCCCCGGCGTGATCTGGTTCCTGCTCAAGATTCTGCTCGTCTTCTTCATGTTCTCCATGGTGAAGGCCTTCGTGCCGCGCTATCGCTACGATCAGCTGATGCGGCTCGGCTGGAAGGTCTTCCTGCCGCTCTCGTTGGCCATGGTCGTTGTCGTCGCCGGTGTGCTCGAATTCACCGGCTGGGGCAGCACGATGGCGCGCTGAGCCAGCTCGCAAGGATTAATCGATGAAGCTCGACCAAGCCGCCAAGCAGCTGCTCCTCCTGGAGTTCGTCTCGGCGTTCGCGTTGTCGATGCGCTACTTCTTCAAACCGAAGTCGACCATCAACTATCCGCACGAGAAGAACCCGCAGTCGCCGCGCTACCGCGGCGAGCATGCGCTGCGCCGCTATCCCAACGGGGAAGAGCGCTGCATCGCCTGCAAGCTTTGCGAGGCGATCTGCCCGGCGCAGGCGATCACGATCGAGGCGGGCCCGCGCCGCAACGACGGCACCCGGCGCACGACGCGGTACGACATCGACATGGTGAAGTGCATCTACTGCGGCTTCTGCCAGGAGGCCTGCCCGGTCGACGCGATCGTCGAGGGGCCCAACGCCGAGTTCGCGACGGAGACGCGCGAGGAACTCTACTACGACAAGGACCGGCTTCTCGCCAACGGCGACCGCTGGGAGCGCGAGATCGCCCGCAACATCGCGATGGACTCGCCGTACCGATGATCGCCGTCCCGTTCTTCTTCTACCTCTTCTCGGTCGTGCTGATCGGCTCGGCCTTCATGGTCGTGACGGCGAAGAACCCGGTCCATTCGGTGCTCTTCCTGATCCTCGCCTTCGTCAACGCGGCCGGGTTGTTCCTGCTGCTCGAGGCCGAGTTCCTGGCGATGATCCTGATCGTCGTCTACGTCGGCGCCGTCGCCGTGCTGTTCCTCTTCGTCGTGATGATGCTCGACGTCGACTTCGCCGAACTGCGCCAGGGCTTCCTGAAGTACCTGCCCGTCGGCGCCTCGATCGGCATCCTGATCGCGATCGAGCTAGTCTCGGTCGGCGCCTTCTGGTCGATTTCGCAGGGCTCGTACGCGCAGGCGATGACGCCGGCGCCGAACGACCTGCCGAACACGGTCGCGCTCGGCAACGTGATCTACACGCAATACCTCGTGCTGTTCCAGGCAGCCGGCCTCGTGCTGCTGACCGCGATGATCGGCGCGATCGTGCTCACCTTGCAGCATCGCCCCTTCGTCAAGCGCCAGTCGATCCCCGAGCAGAACGCGCGGACGCCCGCCGCCGCGGTCGAGGTGCGCAAGGTACGCTCGCGCGAAGGTGTCGCTTGATGTTTCGTGCGACGTCGGAGACCAAACAATGATCGGGCATCGTTCATGATAGGTCTTGGCCACTACCTGACCGTCGCCGCGATTCTGTTCACGCTGGGCATCGCCGGCATCATTCTCAACCGCAAGAACATCATCATCATCTTGATGTCGGTCGAGCTGATCTTGCTGTCGGTGAACCTCAACCTCGTCGCCTTTTCGAGCTATCTGCACGATCTCACCGGCCAGGTGTTCGCGCTGTTCATCCTGACGGTGGCGGCGGCCGAGGCGGCGATCGGGCTGGCGATCCTCGTCACCTACTACCGCAACGCCGGGACGATCGCGGTCGAAGACATCCACGCGATGAAGGGCTGATCATGGTCACCGCGATCGTCGCGCTCCCGCTCTTCGGCTTTCTCATCGCGGCGCTCTTCGGCAAGCAGATCGGCGAACGCGGCAGCGAAGTGCTGACAACGGCCTTCCTGTTTCTCGCGGCCGCCTTCGCCTGGATCGTCTTCTTTCGCTATGCGATCGGCAGCGAACCGGAGGACGTCGGCGTCCTCGGCAACTGGTTCACCGTCGGCACGCTCAAGGTCGAATGGGCGCTGCGCGTCGATACCTTGACCGCCGTGATGCTCGTCGTCGTCTGCACGGTGTCCTCGCTCGTCCACCTTTATTCGATCGGCTACATGAGCGACGACCCGGCGAAGACGCGCTTCTTCGCCTACCTGTCGCTCTTCACCTTCACGATGCTGATGCTGGTGACGGCCGACAACCTCGTGCAGATGTTCTTCGGCTGGGAGGGCGTCGGCCTCGCCTCCTACCTGCTGATCGGCTTCTGGTACACCAAGCCCACCGCGAACGCGGCGGCGATCAAGGCCTTCGTCGTCAATCGCGTCGGCGACTTCGGCTTCCTGCTCGGCATCTTCACCGTCTTCATGGCGACGAAGTCGGTGTCCTTCGACGCGATCTTTGCCGCCGCGCCCGGCCTCGCCGGAAAGTCGGCGCACGTGTTCGGCCACGACTGGCCGATCATGGAGGTCGCCTGCTTCCTGCTGTTCATGGGCGCGATGGGCAAGTCGGCGCAGTTCATGCTGCACACTTGGCTGCCCGACGCGATGGAGGGGCCGACGCCGGTCTCGGCGCTGATCCACGCCGCCACCATGGTGACGGCCGGCGTCTTCATGGTCGCGCGCCTGTCGCCGCTGTTCGAGCAGGCGCCCGCCGCGCTAACCTTCGTGACGATCATCGGCGGCACGACGTGCTTCTTCGCGGCGACGATCGGCTGCGTGCAGACCGACATCAAGCGCGTCGTCGCCTATTCGACCTGCTCGCAGCTGGGCTACATGTTCGTCGGGCTCGGTGTCGGCGGCTTCGGCCTCGGCATGTTCCACCTCTTCACCCATGCCTTCTTCAAGGCGCTGCTGTTCCTGTGCTGCGGCTCTGTGATCACCGCGATGCACCATGAGCAGGACATGCGGCACATGGGCGGCCTGCGGAAAGAGGTGCCCTACACCTACTGGACGATGGTGATCGGCTCGCTGGCGCTCGTCGGCTTCCCGTTCACCGCGGGCTGGTACTCCAAGGACGCGATCATCGATGCCGCCTACGCGGCGACCAATCCGGCCCACATCTACGCCTGGATCCTGGCCACGGCAGCCGTGTTCCTGACGTCGTTCTACACGTTCCGGCTCCTCTTCCTGACCTTCTTCGAGCAGCCACGCTGGGAGGTCGCCAAGCAGCACGCCGACAACACCGGCATCACCGACCACCAGGGTGCCAAGGCGCATCTCGAGCCGACCAATCGGCCCGAGACCGGCGGCGACGACCACGTCACCGCCGACCATCCCGACGCGCATGCGGCGCACGACGTCAAGCATCATCCCGACGACGTGCATACGGAAGGTCATGACTTCCACCCGCATGAATCGCCGAACACGATGCTGATCCCGCTCTACGTGCTGGCGGCCGGCGCGCTGTTCGCGGGCATGATCTTCTCGAGCTATTTCATCGGCGATCACCAGGCGGCCTTCTGGAAGAACGCGATCTATTACGCGCCGAGCAACCACATCCTCGAGGACATGGAAAAGGTGCCGTTCCTCATCAAGCAGCTGCCGCTGCTGATGCTTGCCGGCGGCTTCGGGCTCGCCTGGCTCGGCTACATCTACGACCTGGGCGCGCCCGTCCGCTGGGCGCGGCAAAATCCGATCATCTACGCGTTCCTCTCGCACAAGTGGTACTTCGACGAGCTCTACGACATGATCTTCGTGAAGCCCGCCTTCATGGTCGGCCGCCTGTTCTGGCGCGGTGGCGACATGGGCATCATCGACAGGTACGGGCCCGACGGCCTGTCGACCGCCGTCATCGATGTCACCAAGCAGGCGGTGAAGCTGCAGACCGGCTACGTCTACCACTACGCCTTCGCGATGCTGATCGGCGTCACCGTGCTGATCACCTGGTACCTCGTCGGAGGCCTCCGCTGATGTTCGGCATCGGTATCCTCTCCGGCCTGATCTTCCTGCCGATGGTCGGCGTCGCGTTCATCCTGATGCTGCGCGGCGAGGACGCGGCGACGCTCGAGAACGCCCGCTGGGCGGCTCTCATCACCACGATCGTCACGTTCCTGCTGTCGTGCTGGGCCTGGGCCAATTTCGACACGTCGTCGGCGGCGTTCCAGTTCGTCGAGCAGCGCGCCTGGTTCGGCTCCGGCCTCACCTACAAGCTCGGCGTCGACGGCATGAGCTTTCCCTTCGTCGTGCTGACGACCTTCCTGATGCCGTTCTGCATCCTCACCTCTTGGCGCTCGATCGACGTCCGGGTGAAGGATTTCATGATCGCCTTCCTGGTCCTCGAGACCTTGATGCTCGGCGTCTTCTCCTCGCTCGACCTCGTGCTCTTCTACCTGTTCTTCGAGGGCGGCCTGATCCCGATGTTCCTGATCATCGGCATCTGGGGCCATGGCAGGAAGGTCTACGCGGCCTTCAAGTTCTTCCTCTACACGCTGACCGGCTCGCTGCTCATGCTGCTCGGCATCATGGCGATGTATGGCTACGCGGGCACGACCGACATCACGGTCCTGCTGAAGACGCACTTCCCCGCCTCGATGCAATTCTGGCTGTTCCTCGCCTTCTTCGCGTCCTTCGCGGTGAAGATGCCGATGTGGCCAGTCCACACCTGGCTGCCCGACGCGCATGTCGAGGCGCCGACCGCTGGCTCGGTGATCCTGGCCGGCGTGCTGCTCAAGATGGGCGGCTATGGATTCATACGCTTCTCGCTGCCGATGTTCCCCGATGCGTCGCACACGTTCGCGCCGCTCGTGTTCACGCTGTCGGTCATCGCGATCATCTACACCTCGCTCGTCGCGCTGGTGCAGGAGGACATGAAGAAGCTGATCGCCTATTCGTCCGTCGCCCACATGGGCTTCGTGACCATGGGCCTGTTCTCGTTCACCGAGCAGGGCATCCAGGGCGCGATCTTCCAGATGGTCTCGCACGGCCTCGTCTCGGGCGCGCTCTTCCTCTGCGTCGGCGTCGTCTATGACCGCATGCACACCCGCGAGATCGCCGCCTACGGTGGGCTCGTCCATCGGATGCCGCGCTACGCCACCGCGTTCCTGATCTTCACGATGGCCAACGTCGGCCTGCCGGGCACTTCCGGCTTCGTCGGCGAGTTCCTGACCATGCTCGGCACCTACCAGGCCAACACCTGGGTCGCGATGTTCGCGGCCACCGGCGTGATCCTCTCGGCGGCCTACGCGCTCTACCTCTACCGCCGCGTGATCTTCGGGGTCATGACGAAGGACAATCTGAAGTCGATCCTCGACCTCAACCCGCGTGAGGCCGGCATGCTCGCGACGCTCGTCGTGCTGACGATCTTCTACGGTTTCCACCCCTCGCCGATCCTCGATGCCTCCGGCCCGAGCGTCGCGCAACTGGTGAAGACGCAGGAAGCCGATCTGGCGCGAACCCGCGCCGCATCCCTTCGCCCGCTGGCGGAGGCCGCCCGATGAACGCGATGCTCGGCCCGAACCTGCTCGCCAACACGATGGCCTTCAACCTCGCGCATACTTTGCCCGAGCTGATCCTCGCGCTCGGCGCGCTGTTCCTGCTGCTGTTCGGCGCGATCCGCGGCAAGGAGAACGACGGCCCCGTCACCGAAATCGCCGTCGGCGTGCTCGGCCTGGCGATCGTCGTGCTCGCGCTCGACTGGCACGACGGCAAGGCGATCGTCTTCGACCACGCCTTCGTCGACGACACGTTCGCCCGCTTCATGAAGATCCTGACGCTGCTCGGCTCGATCGTCACGCTGCTGATGGGCCAGAACTTTCTCGCCCGCGAGCGGATCGACAAGTTCGAGTACCCGATCCTCATCATCCTCTCGACGCTCGGCGCGCTGATCCTGATCTCGGCCAACGGCCTGATCACGCTCTACCTCGGCCTCGAGCTGATGAGTCTCGCGCTCTACGTCATCGCCGCCTTCCACCGCGACAACCTGCGTGCGTCCGAGGCCGGGCTGAAGTATTTCGTGCTCGGCGCGCTGTCGTCCGGCATGCTGCTCTACGGCGCCTCGTTCCTCTACGGTTTCGCTGGCACCGTCGAGTTCACCGGCATCGCCAACGCGATCGGCGCGGGCACGCATGACTTCGGGCTGATCTTCGGCCTCGTCTTCCTGATGGCGGGCCTCGCCTTCAAGATGTCGGTCGCGCCGTTCCACATGTGGACGCCCGACGTCTACCAGGGGGCGCCGACGCCGGTCACGGCGTTCTTCGCGACCGCGCCGAAGATGGCCGCGGTGGCGATCACCACGCGCGTCATCATCACGGCGTTTCCCGGCATCACGCTGCAATGGCAGCAGCTCGTGATCTTCATCTCCATCCTGTCGATGGCGCTCGGCTCCTTCGCCGCGATCGGCCAAACCAACATCAAGCGGCTGATGGCCTATTCGGCGATCGGCCACATGGGCTTCGCGCTGGTCGGCCTCGCCGCCGGCACGCAGGAGGGCGTCCAGGGCGTCGCCATCTATATGGCGATCTACCTCACCATGACGCTCGGCACGTTCGCCGCGATCCTCTCGATGAAGGTGGCCGGCCGCAATCTCGAGAACGTCGCAGACCTGATGGGCCTCGCCAAGACGCATCCCGGCATGGCGTTCTTCCTCGCCATGATGATGTTCTCGATGGCCGGCATCCCGCCGCTCGCCGGCTTCTTCGCCAAGTTCTACGTCTTCAACGCGGCGATCCACGCCCACCTCTACGGGCTCGCCGTGGTCGGCGTGCTGCTCAGCGTCGTCGCCGCGTTCTACTATCTGCGCATCGTGAAGTTCATGTACTTCGACGAGGCCGGCGTGCCGTTCGACCCGCAGAGCCGGCTGCTGCAAGGCGTACTCGCGATCACCGGCATCCTGGTGCTGGGCCTGTTCCTCTACCCGCCCGCCTTCATCGGCGCCGCGTCCGCCGCAGCGAAGAGCCTGTTCTGAGCCAAGCCGCAGCCTCTCCTTCTCCCGCGCGCGGGAGAAGGAGAGGCCGCGAAGCGGGGTCGGATGAGGGGACTCTCCGATACCGGCCACGCTGCCGGAGACGTCGACATCCCTCATCCGACCCGACGTCGTCGGCCCACCGTTTCCCGCAAGCGGGAGAAGGAAAAGGTCTCGCTTGACGTCCTTCCGCCACCTCGCCATCGACACGCTCGGCTCGACCAACGACGAGGCGATGGCGCGGCTGCGCGCCGGCGATCCGGGCGGGCTCGTCGTCACCGCCAGGAGCCAGACAGGCGGTCGCGGCCGGCAGGGCAGGGTGTGGACCTCGCCGCCCGGCAATCTCTACGCGAGCCTCGCGCTGCGCGATCCGGCCCCCATGGCAGCGGCGCCGCAGCTCGGCTTCGTCGCCGGCGTCGCGCTCGCCACGGCCCTTCGCGCCCGCCTCGGCGGCGATGCGCGGCTCCAGATCAAGTGGCCGAACGACATGGTGTTCGAAGGCGCCAAGCTCGCCGGCATCCTGCTCGAGAGCGCGCAGATGCCCGGCGGGCACCTCGCCTGCGTCATCGGCTTCGGCGTCAACTGCCGCTCCCATCCCGACGGGCTGCCCTATCCCGCCACGGACTTGCGCGCCGCCGGCGACACGGCCGCCGATCCGGATGCCGTGCTCGCGGACCTCCTGCCGGAGATCACGCGCCAGCTCGCGATCTGGAACGGCGGCGCCGGTTTCGCCGCGATCCGCGCCGCCTGGCTCGAGCGCGCGGCCGGGCTCGGCGCGCGGATCAGCGTCGCGTTGCCGCGTGGCGCGACGCAAGCCGGCATCTTCCGCGGACTAGATGACGCAGGCCGACTGCTGCTCGACACGGACCACGCACGCGTGAGCGTGGACGCGGGCGATGTTTTTTTACCCGGCCTCGCCGCCGGTGCTAAGGAAGCTTAGCAGAAGACAGCGGCGCACGATGGCTCCGGAGTTATGGAAAGCGACATGACGAATGAATGAAGCTGGCGACGAGCTCGTCTTCGTGCCCCTAGGCGGGCTCGGCGAGATCGGGATGAACATGGGCCTTTACGGCTTCGGGCCCCGCCGCAAGAAAAAATGGATCATGGTCGATTGCGGCATCGCCTTCGCCGGACCCGAGCAGGCGGGCATCGACGTGATCGTGCCCGACACGACCTTCATCGAGAAGATGCGCGGCGATCTGCTCGGAATCATCATCACGCACGCGCACGAGGACCACATCGGCGCCGTCGCCGACCTGTGGACCCGGCTCGGCGCGCCCGTCTACGCGACGCGCTTCGCCGTCGGCCTGCTCGAAACCAAGAAGCTCAACGAGCCCGGCGCGCCGCGCATCGAGATCCACACTGTCGCCCAGGGCGCGCAGGTCGTGCTGTCGCCGTTCACGGTCGAGTTCATCCCCGTCGCGCACTCGATCCCCGAGAGCTGCGCGCTGGCGATCCGTACGCCCCTCGGCATGGTCGTGCACAGCGGCGATTGGAAGATCGACGAGGCGCCGGGCATCGGGCCACCGACCGACAAGGCGCGCCTCGCGGCGCTCGGCGAGGAGGGCGTGCTCGCGCTGGTCTGCGATTCGACCAACATCCTGCGCGAGGGCTTCAGCCCGTCCGAGGCGCAGGTCGCGGTCAATCTCAACGAGATCATCCGGCAGGCCAAGGGCCGCGTGCTGGTGACGACCTTCGCCTCCAACGCGACCCGCATGCGTGCCGTGGCCGAGGCCGCCATGGCCTGCGGCCGGCAGGTCGTGCTCGTCGGCCGCGCGATGGATCGCGTCGCCTCGGTGGCGCGCGAATGCGGCTACCTCGACGGCATCCCGCCGTTCCTCTCGGCGGAGGCGTTCTCGCATGTGCCGCGCGACAAGGTCGTCGTGCTCGCCACCGGCAGCCAGGGCGAGCCGCGCGCGGCGATCGCCCGCATCTCCGAGGACGAGCATCCCGCCGTCAGCCTGGCGCCGGGCGATCTCGTGATCTTCTCCTCGCGCACCATTCCCGGCAACGAGCGCGAGGTCGGCCGCATCATCAACAACCTGGTCAAGCAGGGCGTCGAGGTGATGACGGATTCGGTCGGGCTGATCCACGCCTCCGGACACCCACGCCGCGGCGAGGTCGGCCAGTTCTACGACTGGGTGCGCCCGACGATCGCGATCCCCGCGCATGGCGAGGAGGTGCATCTCGCCGCCCACGCCGCCTTCGCGCGCGAGCGTCAGGTGCCGCATGTCGTCCAGGCGCGCAACGGCGACGTCGTGCTGCTCGCGCCGGGCGATCCCGGCATCGTCGGGCAGGCGCCGCACGGCCGCATCGCCAAGGACGGCAACCTGCTGGTGCGGATGGACGACGAGGCCCTGCGCGAGCGCCAGTCGCTCGCCTTCGCCGGCGTCGTCACCATCGCGCTGGCGGTCAGCGCCAAGGGCGACATGGTCGGCACGCCCGACGTGCTGACGAGCGGCCTGCCGGCGATGACCAAGGATCGTGGCGCGATGGACGCGCTCGTCGATGCGGTGCTGTTCCAGACCTTCGACGGACTGCCCCGCCAGCGCCGCCGCGATGCCGACATGGTCTCGACCGCGATCGAGCGCGCCGTGCGCGGCGCCGTCAACCAGGCCTGGGGCAAGCGCCCCGCCGTCCACGTGCTCGTCGTCGAGGTGTAGCGCCCGTTTCTCCTTCTCCCGCGAGCGGGAGAAGGGCGCGCGTGGCTTGCCCCTTCAGCCACGCGCGGCGCATATGCGGCTCAACCTTTGGAGGCACCCGTGGACGATATCCTGACGCCGTCGCAGACCTTGATGATCTGGGCGCTGCTCGCCCGGCAGGGGTTCGCCCCCCAGAACGATCTCGGCATCACGGTCGACGCGAGCGAGCGCGACCAGCTCGAGGATCAGGGCCTGGTCAGTCAGCTCAAGCGCGAACAGAACGAGCTGTGGCTGCGCCTCGAGGAGCCGGGCTGGGCCTGGGCCGCCGAACATCTCGACAAGGCCTTGCCGCCCTCGCAGCAGGTGCTGTTCCACATGATGAAGCGCCTCGATGCGCACTTGAAGGCGCACGGCGAGACGCTGGCCGACTTCATCGGCACGCCGCCGAAGCCCGGCAAGATGGACCCGGAGCTGAGCGCGTAGCGCGGTCCGCCCGCGCGTCGGCGGCTCTTTCGTCGGCGCATTCAATCTAGGCAAGATTTGTCGACTTCGTTTGTTCCGACACTATCTCATGGCTTCGAGAGCAACGGAGACGTCTCAATGCGTTTCGGACCAATGATCGCGGCCGCGAGCCTGGCCACCATGCTGGGCGCGGGCGCCGCGCGGGCCGCCCCGGCGGTGCTGCGATCGGCCGTCGATGTCGGACCGGCCCCGCAGGTCGAGCTGGTACGCGGCGGCTGCGGCTTCGGCGCCCACCTCACCTACCACGGCACCTGCCACCTCAACTTCGGCTACCGCGGCCGCATCCGTGCCCGCCACGCCTTCCACCGGCATCACCGCTTCTACTGAGCATGCCTACTCGCCCGCGACGCGGTCCCAGCTTTCGACCAGCGCCACGCGCTCGCGGTCATCGAGCCGGGGCACAACCTCGTCGTCGGCGAGCGCGCGCCTGAGCGTCGCCTCGGCCTCGTCGACCTGGTGCTGGCGGTCCCACATGGCGGCGTAGACGCCGCGCGTGTCGAGCAAGTGTTCGTGCGTGCCGCGCTCGACGATCCGGCCGTGGTCCAGCACCAGGATCTCGTCGGCGCCGACGATCGTCGACAGGCGGTGGGCGATCACCAGGGTGGTGCGCCCGCGCGACACCTGCTCCAGCGAGGCCTGGATCTCGCGCTCGGTGAGCGAATCCAGCGCCGACGTGGCCTCGTCGAGGATGAGGATCGGCGGCGCCTTCAGGATCGTCCTTGCGATCGCAACGCGCTGCTTCTCGCCGCCCGACAGTTTCAGGCCGCGCTCGCCGACCTGCGCGGAAAACCCGCCTGGCGCCAGCTCAATGAACTGATCGATCTGCGCGAGCCGTGCCGCGTCGCGCACCGCCTCGTCCGAGGCGTCCCAGCGGCCGTAGCGGATGTTGTAGGCGATCGTGTCGTTGAACAGCACGGTGTCCTGCGGCACCATGCCGATCTTCTCGCGCAGCGACACCTGCGTGACCTCGGCGATATCCTGCCCGTCGATCGTGATGCGGCCGGACGACGGCTCGTAGAAGCGAAACATCAGCCGCGACAGCGTCGACTTGCCGGCACCCGACGGGCCGACGATCGCCACCGTCTTGCCCGGCGGCACCTCGAACGACACCCCGCGCAGGATCTTGCGCGCGGGATCGTAGGAGAACGAGACATCCTCGAAGCGCACGCGGCCCTCGGGCACGACGAGCGGCGTGGCGCCCGGCCGATCGACGATCTCGGCGTTCTGCGAGAGCAGGTCGAACATCATCTCGATGTCGATCGTCGCCTGCTTCACCTCGCGATAGACCATGCCCATGAAATTGAGCGGCTGGAAGAGCTGGATCATCATCGCGTTGACCAGCACGAAATCGCCGATCGAATGCGTGCCGGAGCGGATGCCGGCAATCGACATCATCATCACGCCCGTCATGCCGGCGGTGAAGATCACCGTCTGCCCGGCGTTGAGCACGGTCAGCGAGACATAGGTCTTGATGCTCGACGCCTCGTAGCGCGCCATCGAGCGATCATAGCGCTCGGCCTCGCGCCGCTCCGCGCCGAAATACTTCACCGTCTCGTAATTCAAGAGCGAGTCGATCGCCTTGGTGTTGGCGTCGGTGTCGCTCTCGTTCATCGAGCGGCGGATCGACATGCGCCAGTTCGTGGCGAGGAAGGTCCACGCGAGGTAGATCACGATCATGCCGAAGACGACGGCGACGTAGACGATGTCGAACTGCACGAACAGCACGCCGAGGATCAGCGTGAACTCGATCGCGGTCGGCACCAGCGTCAGCATGATCGTCCGCACGATCGTCTCGATCGCGTTGCGGCCGCGTTCGAGCACGCGGGTGAGGCCGCCGGTCTTGCGCTCGAGATGGAAGCGCAGCGACAGCCCGTGCAGGTGCACGAACACCTCCTGCGCGAGGCGGCGCACGGCGTTCATCGCCACCGCCGCGAACAGCGCGTCGCGGATCTGCGTCGAGAACGCCATGATGACGCGCAGGCCTCCGTACAACGCGGTCAGCGCCAGCGGGCCGAGCAGCAGCCCGAACAGCTCGTGGCCGGCGGGTGCATGCGTGCGGGCCTCGCGGGCGACGGCGTCGGTCGCCCATTTGAAGGCGAACGGCACGCAGACGGTGACGAGCTTCGCCGCGACCATCAGCGCGAAGGCGAGATAGATGCGCCGCCTCAGGTCCGGTCGCGACGATGGCCAGACGTAGGGCATGAGCCCGGCCATGACGCGGCCGAGACTCGCCTCGCGCCTGCGTCCATCGATCGAGCCATCATAGGGGGAGGGGGGAAGCGGCGCCATTGATCCCGATATAGGCGACGTGACCCGCCCGCGCACCCGCGCGGCTCGCCGCCGGGGCTTCCTTCTCCCGCAGAGCGACGCATAGCGGGAGAAGGGAAGGGGCGTTAGCCGCCGAGCGTGGCCTTGGCACGCTGCCACCAGCCGGAGCGCTTCGGGCGGGCCGGGTCGGCTTCCGACGAGACAGGCTCGGGCCGACGCGGCGCGGACACGGGCTCGTCCTCGGCCGCGTGCGGCTCCTCGGACATCGGCGGCGGACCGGCTTCGACCGGCTCGGGCGTCACTCCGACAGGTTCGGCCGCGACGGGCGCGGGCGCGACCTCGGGTGCGGCGCTCGCCATCTCCGGAACCTCGGCCGGTGTCGGCGCTTCGGTCGCGATCTCGCGTGAAACCTCCGGCTCGACCCGCGTCTGCGCGGACGACATCACATCGGGGCTGTCCGCGTGCGGCGCGTCGCCTTCGTCGGACGCGGCATGCGTGGCGGCTTCCGTGCTCGGCGCGTCATGCGACGCAGAGATCTCGCCCGCCGCCTCGAAGCCGCCCTCCTGGCCGGGCTCCTGCTCGCGCGTTTCGGCACGCTCGCGGCTCTCCCGCGCGCGGCGGCCACCGCGACGCGATCGACGGCGCGTTTTGCCGTCCTCGTCCTTGGGCGCGTCGCTGGCCTGCTCGTCCGCGCCCTCGGCCATATCGGCGGTCTCGAGCACCGGCGCGGGCTGCCGCGATCCATCCATCTCGGTGACGAACGCGAGCGCGTCGTCGGCCGGCTGCGGCGCGTCGTCGGTGATCCCGCTCGGCTCGCGATCGCGACCGCGGCCGCGCCGGCGCCGACGCTTGCGGCGACCGTCCTCACTGTCGCGCGAGCTGTCCGTCTCGGCGGTCGTCTCGGTCGCCTCTTCGTCCTCGGAGGTCGTCTCCTCCTCGACGAGATCCTCGGGCTCGGGCACGTTGATCTGCACCTGCCGCGCGAGCGGCTGCGGCACGCCGGTCGCCGGCTCGCCGCGCTCCAGCCCGCAATAGGTGGTGCCGGTCTGATGGTCGTCGACGACGATGGAGATCGCGACGCCGAACCGCGCCTCGAGGTCGGCCAGATGCGCGCGTTTCTGGTTCAGCACGTAGAGCGCGACGATGCCGCGCGCCCGCACGAGGATGTTGCGCGAGGCATCGAGGATCAGCGCGTCCTCGAGCAGGCGCAGCACGTGCAGCGCGATCGAGGAGGTCGAGCGCACCGAGCCCGAGCCGGCGCAATGCTCGCACATCACGGTCGAGCCCTCGAGCACGCCGCTGCGGATACGCTGGCGGCTCATCTCGAGCAGGCCGAAATGCGAGATGCGGCCGACCTGGATGCGGGCGCGATCGTCCTTCAGCGCGTCCTTGATGCGACGCTCGACGGCGCGGTTGTTGCGGCCTTCCTCCATGTCGATGAAGTCGACGACGATGAGCCCGGCGAGATCGCGCAGGCGGAGCTGCCGGGCGACCTCGTCGGCGGCCTCGAGGTTGGTGCGGAGCGCCGTGTCCTCGATGTTGTGCTCGCGCGTCGAGCGGCCGGAATTGACGTCGATGGCGACGAGCGCCTCGGTCTGGTTGATGACGATGTAGCCGCCCGACTTCAGCGTGACCTGGGAGGAGAACATCGCGTCGAGCTGTGCCTCGGCGCCGGCCTTGGTGAAGATCGGCTGCGCGTCGCGCCAGGGCTGCACGTTCTTGGCGTGGCTCGGCATCAGCAGGCGCATGAATTCCTTCGCCTCGCGATAGCCCTCCTCGCCCGCGACGACGACCTCCTCGACGTCCTTGTTGTAGAGATCGCGGATGGCGCGCTTGATCAGCGAACCTTCCTCGTAGACCAGCGTCGGCGCCGACGAGCCGAGCGTGGTCTCGCGCACCGTCTCCCACATGCGCATCAGGTACTCGAAGTCGCGCTTGACCTCGGGCGTCGAGCGCGCGGCGCCCGCCGTGCGCAGGATCACGCCCATGCCGTCCGGCACCTCGAGCGCCTGGGCGATCGACTTCAGCCGCTGGCGATCGGTCGCGTCGGTGATCTTGCGCGAGATGCCGCCGCCCCGAGCGGTGTTGGGCATCAGCACCGAGTAGCGGCCGGCGAGCGACAGATAGGTGGTGAGCGCCGCGCCCTTGTTGCCGCGCTCCTCCTTGACGACCTGCACGAGCAGCACCTGGCGGCGCTTGATCACCTCCTGGATCTTGTATTGCCGGCGCGGGCGGTAGGCGCGGACGGGGATCTCCTCCATCGCGTCGCCGCCGATGTGCTCGACATGATCCTCCTCGTCGCCGTGCTCGTCGTCGCCGTGCTCGTCGCCGTGCTCGTCGTCATCCTCGTCGTCTTCATGCGAGTCGTCTTGATGAGCGTCGTCTTGGTGCGCCGCGCCCGCATGCTCTTCCGAGACATGCTCGTGCGCGTGGCCCTCGTCCGGAACGGTGCTCGACCCGGTGTCGACATCGGCGTCGCTCGCCGGCTCCGCCGTCTCGGTCGCCGCGGCGACCACCGCCGACTGCTCGTGAGCGTCGGGCGTCACGCCTGTCTCTGACGGCGCGGCGGCGTCGGTCTCCTCGGCGTGGACCATGCTCGCATGAGCTATGAGGTCCGCGGTGGGATCATCGTACGGCGGTGTCTGCGACGCCTCCCGCGCGATCGGCACGAGTTCGTCCGACGGCGCCGGGTCGCCGGCGTGGGTCGATGCGGCGGGGGCAGCGTCGTGGCCCGCGGGCTCGGTCGATCCGTCGGGGCTCGCGGCCTCGCTGACGGTCTCGTCGCCATCACGCCGCGCCGAGGCCGCGTTGCGGTCGCCGCGCCGACGCCGGCTGCGGCGTGGGCGGCGTTCCTCCTGCTGCTCCTCCTCGGTCTCCTCCTCGGCGTCCGCGTCGAGCAGGGCCTGCCGGTCGCTGACGGGGATCTGGTAATAATCCGGGTGGATTTCGGAGAAGGCCAGGAAGCCGTGGCGATTGCCGCCGTAGTCTATGAACGCCGCCTGCAGCGACGGCTCGACCCGGGTGACCTTGGCGAGATAGATGTTGCCGCGAAGCTGGCGCTTGTTGGCGGATTCGAAATCAAATTCCTCAACCCGAGAGCCGCGTAGGACGACGACCCGGGTCTCTTCCGGATGCGCCGCATCGATGAGCATTTTGTTGGCCATGCAAGACTCGTCTGAGCGCGGGTCGGCACTGGCGCATTGGCGCGGCCGAGGCGTCGCTCGCAAAGAGGGAAAGGGGCGGCCGCACGGGCGGTCGCGGGTCGGAATACAGATGACAAGAGGCGGGCTCGGCCGAGGTCGGACCGAATCCGCGAAGGCGAAGGTGCAAGGGTTTGAAGCGAAACGGGCGGTGCGTGCCGTGCGATCCGGACGCGAGAGAGGCTGCGCTCACTTTCGTGGACGGGCGCCTTCCGGTCGGGACCTTTGTTTTGGGACAGCTCATGTCCTCGAAGACCTGTCGCGGTGCGATGTTGCACCGAAAGAGTCGGGCACGCGGCGATACACCGATGACGATTCGATCCGCCGAAACCGCATCCGGACAAGACTGCCCTCTCAGCGGCAAGGCTGGATCGGACAGCCGAAGCTGTCTTCGCCAAAACCAAACACGTATTCTTCATACCGGAAGGTCGCGCGGTTTGGCAAGCAGGCCTGTGGCGGTTGCGCCACAGTTCCCCCGCGAACGTCGGCGCGTGCTTATCGGCTGTTAACCCGGGCCGGCTAAATCCGTAGGCTTCGCGTCGGCGGAACGGGCAAGGGCTTATGGCGCAGCAAGTGACGGCAGGCCGAAACTTCGCGCAGTGCCTTACTTGGCGCCTCGCTTGGCGCCTCGCGGCGGCCGTGACCGTCGGCCTGGCGTCGCTGTGCTCCGCGCAGGCGGGTGGCCTCGTCGGCGCGCGAGCCGCGCACGCCGCGCCCGGCCCGGTCGCCGTCGCGACGTCCGCGCACCTCGCTGCCGGCGCCGAGACGGCCGTGTTGAGCTTCGATCTCGCCGGTGTCGCGTCGTCCGATGCGATCCAGCCTTCGGCCTACGTGCTCGCCGACCCGGATCGGGTGATCGTCGACCTGCCGGAAATCTCGTTTCTCGCGGACCCGAGCGCGGGCAAGCCCGCCGGCAGGCACCTCAGGCATGCGCGCGCGGGCCTGGTGTCATCCTACCGGGTCGGCCTCGTCGCGCCGGGACGCTCCCGCGTCGTGATCGATCTCGCCGGACCTGCGCGAATCGTCTCGGCGTCGCTCGTCGCAGGCGGCGGCCAGCAGCGTCTCGTCGTCGAGCTCGCGCGGACGGACATCGCCAGCTTCCGCGAAGCGGCCCAGGCGCATGCGATCGCCAGCATCGTCCCGCCCGAGGCGCCGCGCGCCGCGCCGGTGCCCGGCCTCGCCACCATCGTCATCGATCCCGGCCACGGCGGCCCCGATACCGGAGCAAACGTCAATGGGGTCATCGAGAAGGACGTGACCCTCGCCTTCGCCAAGGCGCTGGCCGGCAAGCTGGCCGCGCATGGCGGCTTCAACGTCGTCATGACGCGCGCGAGCGATGTCTTCATCCCGTTGAGCGAGCGGGTGCGGATCGCCCGCGAGGCGAGGGCCGCGCTGATGATCTCGATCCACGCCGACACGCTGCCCGAGACGGCCGACGTCAACGGCGCCACCGTCTACACCGTGTCGGACCGTGCCTCCGACGCCTACGCGGCCAAGGTCGCGGCCACCGAGAACGCGGCCGACGCCGCCGGCGGCAGCGAGGGCAAGGCCGACACGGCCGACGTCAACGACATCCTGTTCGACCTCACCCGCCAGGAAACGCGCGCCTACAGCCACGTCTTCGCGCGCACGCTCGTCAATTATTGGAAGGTCGCCGGCCGCCTCAACAAGAACCCGCAGCGCGCTGCCGGCTTCGTCGTTCTCAAGGCGCCGGACGTGCCCTCCGTCCTGCTCGAGCTCGGCTATCTGTCGAGCCCGATCGATTCGGCGTCGCTGACCTCAGACGCCTGGCGCGAGACCGCGACGGGCCGCATGGCGGAGGCCGTCGAGGCCTATTTCGCCGACCGCAACGGCCCCGCCAAGGCCGCCGCCGGCGAGCCGATCCCACTGCGCCAAGCGATCGCCGAACTGCCCGCGAGATAGACGACTCGCTCCTTCACAAGTCTTGGAAGGCGGTGGCGAAAACACCACAGGCGCCGGCTTCGGTGACGCAACTCGACCCGTCCGCGCTGGATCGCCGTTTCTCCCGGCCGCAACCTTAAATTCGCCTTACGCCATCGCGACGTAGACACCCTACGGCTCCACGTGAACCAGCGTTCCCGCGCCTGGCGATCGGCCGGCCCGGCCCGAAAGGCACTTGTCGCATGCGTCTGATCGGACGGCTCCTCGGTCTCCTCTTCGCGACCGGCGCGATCATCTTCGTCGTCGGCACGGTCGCGGCGGTGGCCGTGATCTGGAAGTACGAGAAGGAGCTGCCGGACTACACCCAGCTCAAGAACTACGAGCCGCCGGTGATGACGCGCGTGCACGCGGGCGATGGCACCGTGCTCGCCGAGTACTCGCGCGAGCGGCGTCTCTACCTGCCGTCCTCGGCGATCCCGGCGCTCGTGAAAGAGGCCTTCATCTCGGCCGAGGACAAGAGCTTCTACACGCACAACGGCGTCGATCCCGAAGGCATCGTGCGCGCCGCGCTGGTGCAGGTCCAGGGTGGCCACGTGCAGGGCGCCTCGACGATCACCCAGCAGGTCGCCAAGAACTTCCTGCTGACGAACGAGCGCTCGTACGATCGCAAGATCAAGGAGGCGCTGCTCTCCTTCCGCATCGAGTCGACCTACTCGAAGGAGAAGATCCTCGAACTCTACATGAACGAGATCTACCTCGGTCTCGGCAATTACGGAGTCGCCGCCGCCGCGCTCAACTACTTCGGCAAGTCGGTGCACGAACTCTCCGTCGCGGAGGTCGGCTATCTCGCCGCGCTGCCGAAGGGCCCGAACAACTACCATCCCTTCCTGCACCCCGAGCGCGCGATCGAGCGGCGCAACTGGGTGATCGATCGCATGGTCGAGAACGGCTACGTCGCCAAGCCGGAGGGCGAGAAGGCCAAGAGCCAGCCGCTCGGCGTGACGCCGCGCGTGCTCTCGCCCAACACCTATTCCGCCGGCTTCTTCGCCGAGGAGGTGCGCCGCGAGTTGAACGAGCGCTACGGCGAGAAGAAGCTCTACGAGGGCGGCCTCTCGGTGCGCACCACGCTCGACCCGAAGATGCAGGGCATCGCGCGCAAGGCCTTGGCCGACGGGCTGGTGCGCTACGACGAGGCGCACGGCTTTCGCGGGCCGATGCGCCACATCGAGACAGCTGGCGACTGGGGCCCGCCGCTCGCCGCCGTGCCGGCGCTCGGCGACATCGCACCCTGGAAGCTCGCCGTCGTGCTCGACATGAACGGCACCGAGGCGCGCGTCGGCCTGCAGCCCAAGCGCGACAACGACGGCAGCGTCGACGCCGAGCGGCCGACCGGCACGATGGTACCCGCCGGCCTGCATTGGACGCGCGGCAACGGCCGCAACGGGCTGACGCCCGGCGACGTCGTCTACGTCGAGCCGATCGACGGCAAGCCGGGCCAGTTCCGGCTTCGCCAGATCCCCGAGGTCTCGGGCGCGATCATCGCGATGGACCCCTACACCGGCCGCGTCTTCTCGATGGTCGGCGGCTTCTCGTTCGACCAGTCCGAGTTCAACCGCTCGACGCAGGCGATGCGCCAGCCGGGCTCCTCGTTCAAGCCGTTCGTCTACGCGACCGCGCTCGACAACGGTTATACGCCGTCGTCCATCGTGCTCGACGCGCCGATCGAGATCAGCCTCGGGCCGGGCATGGGCGTGTGGCGGCCGGAGAACTTCGAGGGCAAGTCGGGCGGCCCGCACACGCTGCGCTACGGCGTCGAGCACTCGATCAACCAGATGACCGTGCGCCTCGCGCGCGACGTCGGCATGCCGCTGATCGCCGAATACGCCAAGCGCTTCGGCATCTACGACGACCTGCCGCCCTACCTCTCGATGTCGCTCGGCGCCGGCGAGACGACGCTGATGCGCATGACGACGGCCTACTCGATGCTCGCCAACGGCGGCAAGAAGATCAAGTCGACCTTGATCGACCGCATCCAGGACCGCTGGGGCCACACGATCTACCGGCACGACGAGCGGCTCTGCGAAGGCTGCAACGATTCGACCTTCAACGCCGACGACGAGCCCAAGCTCGTCGACAAGCGCGAGCAGGTGCTCGACCCGCTGACCGCCTACCAGATCACCTCCATCATGGAGGGCGTGATCCAGCGCGGCACGGGGCAGGTGATCCGCTCCGTCGGCAAGCATCTCGCCGGCAAGACCGGCACCACCAACGATGCCAAGGACCTGTGGTTCGTCGGCTATTCGCCCGACCTCACGGTGGGCGTGTTCATGGGCTACGACCGGCCGCAATCGCTTGGCGACTCGGCGCAGGCCGCGCTCTACACCGCGCCGATCTTCCGCGACTTCATGGCGATGGAGCTGAAGGGCAAGCCCGACATCCCGTTCCGCGTGCCGCCGGGCATCAAGCTGATCTCGGTCGACGCCCGCTCCGGCCAGCGCTCGTCCGGCTCCGGCTCGATCCTGGAGGCCTTCAAGCCCGGCACCGCGCCGCCTGAGGGCTATGCCTCTGGCGACGCCTCGCCGCGCCAGCTCGAGCGGCCCCGCGAGACGGACGAGGCCGTGGGCTCGGGCACTGGCGGGCTGTACTAGGGGGTATCCTAATGCCGACAGTCCTCAGGCTCGATGGCCTGCGGATCGTCGACTATTTCAACGATCATCGTCCGGCTTGCGAGCCTGGATGACGCAGATGGCCTCGGACAAGCAGGGTCTGTCGGTGCCCAAACGAACCGCTCGCTGACCTTTGAGCTCGGACCAGCTCATCGTGATGGCCGAGACACCACTAGCCACCATGCGCCTCTACGTCTGCACCACCTGCACCGATCGGCGGCGCGGCCCGGGCGGGCGGGTCGGCTTGCGGCTTCATGCCGACCTCGCGGCCCGCGCGCGCGATCCCGCCATCGAGATCGTGCCGGTCGCGTGCCTCAGCGTCTGCCGCCCGAGCTGCGCGCTCAGCTTCGCGGCGCCTGGCAAATGGACGTACACGTTCGAGGTCGACGGCGAGATCGACATCGCGATCATCCTGGCAGGCGCCAAGCTCTACGCCGAGAGCCCATCCGCCGTGCTGCCCTGGGCCCAATTTCCCGAGCCCCTCAAGCGCGGCATCGTCTCCCGCGTCCCGCCGCCGTAGCGCGCGCCTTCTCCCGCCTCGCGGGAGAAGCGAGACACGCACGCTTTGCGGGATGGCGCGATGTCGGCGGTCCCCAGCTTCGCAATCCCCTTGTCGGCGAACGGCGGCAAGGCCCGGTCGGATGTCGGCGCACGCGGTCCGAGGCACGGCTGGAGGGTGGCGCTCGCCGACAGTGGCACACTCAGATGTCGGCGATGGCAGCGGTATGCGGACCGCCGGTGGGCGTGAGCACGGTGTTTCGGGCGAATGTTTGCCGAACGTCAACAATTCGGTTATTCTACCGGTAAGTTGGATGTGCGGCAATCGGCGCGGAGCGGGACGGCGTCGCAATTTACAACGTGACGGGTATCTGCCACTTCAAATCCAACCGGGCGAAGCGGCCCGACACGAACCGAGTCGAGCACATCATGCGCGCCGAAGCCGAAGGGCTTGTCGAAGACATCAAGCAGTCCATGGGACTGCTGAGGAGGCATCTTTGACGTCGATGCCGCGACGCGCCGCCTCGCCGAGCTGAACGCCAAGGTCGAAGACCCGAAGCTCTGGGACGATGCCGAGGCCGCGCAGAAGCTGATGCGCGAGCGTACCGACATCGAGGAGCGGCTGGGCTCGCTCGCCCGGTTCGATCGCGAGCTGGAAGATGCCGTCACCCTCGTCGAGCTGGGCGAGGAAGCGGAGGACCCGGCCACCGAGAAGGAGGGTGTCGACGCGCTGAAGGCCCTGAAGCTCGACGCCGAGCGGCGCCAGATCGAGGCGCTGCTGTCGGGCGAGGTCGACCCCAACGACACCTATATCGAGGTGCATTCGGGGGCGGGCGGCACCGAGAGCTGCGACTGGGCGCGGATGCTGTTTCGCATGTACGCGCGCTGGGCCGAGCGCCACAAATACAAGGTCGAGATCATCGAGGAGACGGCGGGCGACGAGGCCGGCATCAAGTCGGCGACGCTGCTCGTCAAGGGCCACAACGCGCACGGCTGGTCGAAGGTGGAATCGGGCGTGCACCGGCTGGTGCGAATCTCGCCCTATGATTCGGCCGCGCGGCGGCACACCAGCTTCGCGTCCGTCTGGGTGTACCCGGTGATCGACGACAAGGTCGACATCGACGTCAAGGAATCGGACTGCCGGATCGACACGTATCGCTCGTCGGGCGCCGGCGGGCAGCACGTCAACACCACCGATTCGGCGGTGCGCATCACGCATATCCCGTCGGGGATCGTGGTGGCCTGCCAGGGCGAGCGATCGCAGCACAAGAACCGCGCGACGGCCTGGAACATGCTGCGCGCCCGTCTCTACGAGGCCGAGATGACGCGCCGCGAGGCCGAGGCCAACGCCACCGAGGCCTCGAAGAGCGACATCGGCTGGGGCCACCAGATCCGCTCGTATGTGCTGCAGCCCTACCAGCTCGTGAAGGACCTGCGCACCGGCCACACCTCCGGCACGCCGGACGACGTGCTCGACGGCGAGCTCGATTCGTTCATGGAGGCGGCGTTGGCCCAGCGCGTGTATGGCGGTGGCCCGGGCGAGATCGAGGATGTCGAGTAGCCTGCCGCCCGCATGCCGCAGAGGCCGCCCGATGGAGCGCAGATGAGCGATGCGATGCCGCCGCGGCGGCGCGAGCGGATGTTCAACATGCCGGGCGTGGTCATCGCCTGTTGCGTGGTGCTCGTTGGCATCTACGCGGACTACAGCTTTGCCTCGGACGAGACGAAGAACACGATCATCGCGAACTTCGCCTTCGTGCCGGCGCGCGTGGCGATCGCGCTCGATCTGGCGCGGGGCCAGCTGCGCACCTCGGTGCAGACGATCCCGCAGGACACGTTCGCGGCGTTGATCGGCGCCGGCGGCGGGCGATGGTGGACGCTGGTCACCTACGCGTTTCTGCATGGCAGCTGGGCGCATGTCGGCTTCAACTGCCTCTACCTCGTCGCGTTCGGGGCGCCGGTCGCGCGGCGGTTCAAATCGGCGCGCTTCCTGCTGCTGCTGCTCGTCGCGGCGGTGGCGGGCGCGATCGTCCAATTTCTCTGGAGCATGGCGAGCTTCATGCCGGTGATCGGCGCCTCGGCCGCGGTGGCCGGCGCGATGGGCGCGGCGATGCGCTTCGTATTCCAGCCGGCGCGTGACAAGGTCGAGACACTGGACCAGCGCCGACCCGAGGCGGCCGCCCGCCAGCCGGCGCTCTCCCTGCGGGAAACCCTCGCCACCCGGACCGCGCTCTTCTTCATTCTCTTCTGGTTCGCGGCGAACCTGGTGTTCGGCCTATTTCCGGCCTTGGGCGGGGTCGACGACGGGCCGATCGCCTGGCAGGCGCATATCGGCGGGTTCCTGGCGGGGCTGCTGCTGTTTCCGCTCTTCGATCCGAAGCCGACGAGCGACGCGGCGCTGCCTGACGCGACGCCGATGGACGGTGACGAAATCGAGGGGCGGTCGGAGCCAGGATGAGAGGTTTCGTTATTACGAGGGGAAGCCAGCCAGAAGCCGAGCGTTTGTCTCTGGGTTGCTTCGCTACGCTCGCAATGACGGCGGGAGGGTTCGGAGGCTACGCCTTGCCGGCGAGCGTGGTCTTGAGCACGTTGGAAAGGTCGTCCATCCGGAACGGCTTCTGCAGCACCGGCCGATCGGCGTGCGCCGCCGGAATGCCGGAGCGGCCGTAGCCGGTGGTGAAGATGAACAGGACGCCGCGCTGCGCGAGGAGGTCTGCGACAGGGTCGATCTTCTCGGAGCCGAGATTGACGTCGAGCAACGCGCAATCGACCTGCTCGCGGCCGACGATCTCGAGGGCGTCGCTCACCTGCGACACCGTTCCGACCAGCGCGAAGCCAAGCTCGTCGAGCATGTCCTCGAGCGTGAGCGCGATGAAAGGCTCATCCTCGACGATCAGGATGCGAGACTTGGTCTGTCCGTCGCCGCTCATGCAGGCCGCTGTCGTCCGATGCCCAGGTTGTCGGCGCGAACGTGCCTTTTACGCACGATAAAGTCTAGCCCAAGACAGCTAGAGAAAAGACTTAGCATCGGTCTGAGCTTGCGGTGTTTTCCCTGCGCCGGCGAAGCGCCAGCGGCATCGCGACGGCGGCCATTAGCCAGCCGGCGATCATGAGCAGCCCGCCCGTCGGCGCCGCGAGCGGCCATGGCTGCAGCCCAGCCAGCCCGTGCAGCGCGAGCTCGCCCGAAAACAGCAGCACGCCCAAGGCGATGAGCGATGCGGCGGCCCGAACGGCGCGACCCCCGTCGGCGCGGGCGACGGCGCAAAGCGCGATGATCGCCGCGGCATGGATCAAGAGGAGGTCGGCCGCCGTCGTGACGAGCGGGCTCGCCCGCACATGGGCGCCCGCCGCCGCGAGCGCGATCCCCGCCGCGCCGTAGAGGCCCGCAAGGGCGGCGAGCGCCATCGTCCAACCGCGCATCGCCGGGTCCTCTCGCAGCCAAGTCTCCCGCGTCCCTCCGCGGGGCATCTACCACGAGAGACTCAGGCCGTCGCGCCCGCGGTGACGACGGTCGTGAAGGCTGGGCGTCGCTCGAGAGAGCGCACCGTCAAGAAAGCCACGCGTCCCGACTCCATGCCCCAGATCGCGCCGAGCATCAGCCAGACGAAGCGCCAGTGGTCGATGTCGATCTGAAACGCTTGGAAAAACAGCACGAGCATCGCCGCACCGACGACCTGTGCCTGGCGAATGAAAGGTGACGGCCTGAACATCAGACGCACGGCAAGGAAGCTCGTCGACGCGACGAGGGCCATGAAGGCGAAGCCGCAGAGCCAGCCACCGTTCGCGAAGGCGCCGATGTAGGAATTGTGCGGGTCGAGATCGAAGATCGTCTCGAAGCGCAGCGGGCCGAACCCGAGCGGGCGCGCCATCAGCATCGGGATCGAGCGCTTCTGGTTGCCGAAGCGGCCGGTGACGCCGCCATCGTACTCCTGCTGCAGCTGCCCGCGTTGCTGGATCGTCGACCGCAGCGTCTCGTTCGAGGCGGCGAAGATGCCGATCCCGACGGCGACGAAGGCCAATGCGGCGAGGCCGCGCTTGATGCGGCGGCGCATCGCGCGATCATCCGCCGTGATGTAGGTCGAGACGACGAGCAGGATGGTCGCCGATCCCATCGCGCCCCATGACCCGCGCGAGAACGACAGGAAGACCCCGCAGGTCGCGAGCACCAGACCGAGCGCGTTGACGAGGCGCCAGCGCCGCGCGCCGACGACGGTCGCCTGCATGAAGACCAGAACGCCGAGGATGCAATAGGAACCGAGCACGTTGGGGTCCTTGAACGGGCCAGCGATGCGCCCGACGATCGGCTCGCGGGCACCGATGCCGGCGATGTCGAAATAGGAGAGCAGGGCCCAGGCGCCGGCGAAGGCGCAGCTGAAGGCGTAGGCGCGCAGCGCGAGCGTCGTGCGAGGCCCCGTCTGGCGTGCGAAGATCATCGCGAACAGCACCGCGCTGCTCCACATGTAGGCGGTGAGGATCGTGTAGGTGGCCGACGTCATGCCGCTCTCGAGCACGCGGGATTCGAAGTAGGGCGTGAGCGCGAGCAGCTCGCCGATCACCGTGATGGCGATGATGAAGTAGAGCGCGAGCGTCGTGCGCGTGAAGCCGAGCCCGGCGAACGCGGCGACGGGGATCAGCACGAAGAAGAAGATCTCGTAGGGCGACGGCTCGATGAAGGAGACGCAGCTCAGGCTGAGCATCGTCCCGAGCGTGACGCGCAGGATCGTCTCCCTGCGCAAGACGAGGCGCCGGTCGCCCTCGGCAGCTCGTGCCTTCATCGCCGCAATGTGCTCCAGATTTGGCTTCGGATCTTCGGCTCCAGATCTTCGGCTCCAGACCCTGGCTCCAGACCTTGCGGAAGTATGAAGCCGGACGATTAACGAAAGGCTATCGGCCTCTCTGACCAGCTTGCCCGCCTTCGTGGACCGAGGTGAGCTTCAGCGGCCGGTAGACGAGCAGCCGTTGCGCCGTCTGGCAATTCTCGATCGCGATGATGTCGAAGAAGAGCAGCGGATGCGCGCCGATGATATCGAAGTTGCGGCTCGACGATGTCGGATCCAGGATCGAGGGATAGTTGATGATCGAGGCGCCGGCCTGGCAGAGATTGCCGTAGATCGTGTGTCCCGCCATCAGCAGGCGCGGCCCGCTCCAATGCAGCAGGTCGGTGCCTGTCGCGTAGTAGAACCCTTCGAGCGGGTAGGGACCACCGGCCGCGGCCTGAAAAACCGCGATCCAAACCTTATGCGTCACGTCGTGAACGACGGCCCCGACGGGAAACAGGAACGGCGCGATGGTTTGGCATGGGCTTGGCCGCGGTCGCGACGTGTAGGGGTTGCCGAAGCGAACATTGAAGCCTTTGCCGTCGAAGGCGCGCCAGCTGCCGGCGTCGGCCGGGTTCGTCGTGCGGAAGAGGCAATTGCCAGGCGCCTGGCTAGTCCAGCCCGTCGTCGAGATCAGCGCGTAGGTGTAGCGCCCGTCCGCGAACATGTTCGATGGGTTGAAGAAGCCGCGATGGCGGCCTTGCTCGACATCCTGCCGAAACGGCGCCGAGGCGACGACGAGCGGCGCCGACGGCGCGAAGCTCGCGCCGCCATCGGCGGAATGGAACGCGAGCACCGTGTTGAACCAGCAGCCGAGGCTGTCGCCGACGCGGCAGGTCTTGTGGTCGTCGGCGTGGTACTCCTCGTGGATCATCGCGCTGACGTCGCGGCCGTTCGTGGTCCAGGTCGCGGCGATGTAGCGGCGATCGTCGTAATGCGCGGGGTCCGCGTCGAAGGCGCTGTCGAGCGCGACGTGGCAGTCGAGCTTGAGATGCGTGAGATTTGGGCCGCGAAGCGCGCGGTTTTGGAAATGCATCGCGAACATCACGACCTGACCCCGCGCGTCGCGATAAGCGCGCGGGTTGATGTCCGGCACGTCGATCGGCGCGCAGGCGTCCCGCTTTGAATCGTAGAGGATCGTGTTGTCGCCGGTCATCGCCAGGGTGACGTCGGCGCGGGCAGGGCCAGGCAGGGCGGCGAGGATGAGCAGGGCTAAGCCGAGACCAGCGTGACGCAAAGTTGGACCCTCGGTTTGCCCGGCACCGTCACCGCGAACGAAGCAAACCAAACCAGGAGTCGGGTGCTCGGTTCTGGGTTGCTTCGCCTTCGGCTCGCGATAACGGCGAGGACGAGAGAGACTTCAGTACGCGTCCTTCGTCCTGAGCAGCGCGATCGGCGTCATCACGAGCACGTAGAGGTCGAGGAAGATCGACCAGTTCTCGATGTAGAAGAGATCGCACTCGACGCGCTTCTGGATCTTCTCCGACGTGTCGGTTTCGCCGCGCCAGCCGTTGATCTGCGCCCAGCCGGTGATCCCGGGGCGGACGCGGTGGCGCGCGAAATACGAGTCGACCACCTCGTCGTAGAGCGCCTCGGCCGCCTTGGCATGGACCGCGTGCGGGCGCGGGCCGACCAGCGACAGGTTACCCTTGAACACCACGTTGAAGAGCTGCGGCAGCTCGTCGAGCGAGGTCTTGCGGATGATGCGCCCAATCCGGGTCACGCGCGGGTCGTTCTTGGTGACGAGCTTGTCGGCTTTGATGTCCAACTGCTCGGTGTACATCGAGCGGAACTTGAACACCTCGATCAGCTCGTTGTTGAAGCCGTAGCGCTTCTGGCGAAACAGCACCGGGCCTTTCGAGTCGAGCTTCACGGCGAGCGCGACGAGCAGCATGACCGGCGCCAGCGCGAGGAGGCAGAAGATGCCGACCAAACGATCGAAAATCGTCTTCACGACGATGTCCCATTCGGCGAGCGGCTTGTCGAACAGATCGATTACCGGCACCTTGCCAATGTAGGAATAGGCCCGGGGGCGGAACTTCAGCTTGTTCATGTGGGCCGCGAGGCGGATGTCGACCGGCAGCACCCAAAGCTTGCGCAGCATGACGAGGAGACGCTGCTCGGCCGAGATCGGCAGCGTGAAGATGACGAGATCGAGCGGCGTGTGGCGGGCGAAGGCGACGAGGTCGTCGACGTTGCCGAGCTTCGGAAAGCCGGCGACGACGTCGGGCGAACGCTCGTCCGTACGATCGTCGAAGATACCGAAGATGTGCAGATCCTCGCTGCCCTCCTCGGCGAAATCCTGCAGCAATTGCTTGGCGGCGGGGCCGCCGCCGACGAGGACGGTGCGGCGGGACAGCTTGCCGGTGCGCGTCAGGTAGGTCGTCATGATCGCCAGCGCGAAGCGCTCGCCGGTGATCGCCAGGAAGCCGAAGAAGGCCCAATTCCCGAGCCACGACTTGTCGAAGATCGCGCCCGTGTCGGCGAGCCAGCAGGCCGCGAACGCCGCGATGAAGACCGCGAACCACGAGACGCTGATCCGCAACCCAAAACGCGTCGGTGCACGCAGGGCGGCGACACGGTAGCAGCCGAGCGCCTGCATCACGATGACGACCAGCGTCGACACCATCGGGATCGCGAGAAGCGGCAGGATCGAGACGCCGGTCACCGGCGCGACGACGGTGAGATAGCCGGTGAGCCCGACCGCTATCGTCATGCCGAGCTCGCCGAGGCGCACGAGCCCCTCGAGAATGGTCGCCGAGATGATGCGGCGCCCGCGATGCTGGGCCATCATCTCCGCGAGCTCGTTCAACTGACGGGCGTGCGGGTTGACGCGATCGCTCGATACTTCGGGAGCGGCTTCGACGGAGCGCAGATCGTTTGCCGAGAACGCAGCCATGACGGGGTCTCTCGAGGTTGTTAGAGGATCGTGCGGGCGCCGCGGGCCTGCGCGAGAGGTGCTGTCGTATCGGCGACGACCGCGGCGCGGCGGGCGATCGCGTCGTGGTACCCGGCGATCACGGAATCGGCCATGATGGAGATCACGAAGCGCGTGGCGACGAAGGCCGCGAGTTCCTCGCTCTGCTGACGCCTCATGGCGTCGTCCATCTCGAACGCGCGCTCCATCGCGATCGCGAGCGCCAGCGGGTCGTCGCAACGGATCAGCCGACCGCGGTAGGGCCCGAAGATCTCGCCGATGCCGCCGACATCGGTCGCGACCATCGACACCTGCGCGCCGGCTGCTTCGAGGACGATGTAGGGCAGCGATTCCGCGCGGCTCGGCACGACGAGCGTGCGGCCGAGCGCGAAGGCGTCACGCGCCGGCATCGCGCCGGGGAACGAGACGTGCTCGGCGATGCCGCGCTGGCGCGCCTGCTTCTCGAGCTTCTCCTGATCCGGCCCGGAGCCGACCAGGATCAGCTTGAGGTCTCGATCCAGACGGCGCGACAGCATCGCGGTCGCGTCGATCAGCGTATCGATGCCCTTGGCCGAGCGCAGCTCGCCGACGTAGCAGAAATCGGCGGCATCGCGGTTCGGCTTGATCGGCTCGAATTCGGCTTCGCTGATGCCGTTCTGAACGATCCGCACCAGCGCGTCGCAGTCGCCGATGCGTTCATGGAAGCGATTGGCGATGAAGACGCTTTCGAAGAGCAGCACGTCGGTGCGGGACGCCAGCAGGCGCTCGACGTTCATGTAGATCGCCTGCACCAGCGGGGGCGCGACGTGGTTGAAGCTGCCGCCATGCGGCGTGTAGCAGCGGATCGCGTCGCCGCGACCCGGCAGGAAAGCCGGCAACCGGGCGTAGAGGCCGCCTTTCGATCCGTGGCCGTGGATGACATCGGCGTTGACGCGACGCGCGTGGGCGGCGACCTTCATCACCGCCGCGACGTCGCGGATGTGCGGCTGGCGCAGCATCGGCATCCGCAAGATGCCGAGCTCGAGCAACGGATGCAGCGCGGCGAGGTTGGCCGCCGCCCGCTCGCCGCCGGTCAGTTCGTCGACGACGAAGCCGACCGCGTGTCCGCGCGCGACCTGCTCGCGGGTGAGGTCGACGACATGGCGAAATAGACCGCCGAGCGGTGCTCGCAGAACGTGCAGGATGCGCAGCTTGCGGTCGGGTCTGTCGGGGCGATCGATCATAATGAGCGACGATGCCCCATCAGTCTAAAAAAACCGTTCCCTGACGAAGATCGTATCGCCGGGTTTCAGAGGCTGATCGACGGGAACACTGGCGGTGACCGGGTGACCGGCGACGACGCGGGTCAGATCGACCTCGTATTTGTTGGCGCGCGGCGTATAGCCGCCGGCGACCGCGACGGCCGTCTCCGCCGTCATGCCGGCGATGTAGGGGTATTGCCCGGCCGTCGTGACCTCGCCGAGAACGAAGAAGGGGCGGAACGAATCGACCTCGATCGAGACCTTGGGATCGCGGATGAAGCCGTCGCGCAGCTTCGCCTCGACGCTGTGCTCGAGCGCCGCCGTGGTCTGGCCCTGGGCCCGTACCGATCCGATCAGCGGCATCGAGATGTTGCCGACGCTGTTGACGGCATACGTGTTGCTCAAGGCGTCCTGCCCGAACACGATGACCCGCAAACGATCGCCGCTCGCCAGCGCGTAGGGCTCGTCGGCCTTGAAGTCGGCATAGCCGTTCGGCCGGGGCGCGCAGCCCACCAGCATGACGCAGGCCGCGAGGCACAGGGCAGTGAACCTCAAGCCGGTGATCCAACGTCGCATAGGTCCGCCATCATCAGAACGCGCCCGGCAAACCGGCCAGAGCAACATGGTTAAGACGCTAGAGCGGTATGGTTAAAAAATTCTTTTCAGGTATTTTGTGCGGCACAATTAACCACGAAGCAACTTTAAAGTAGTTTTCTTCCGAAACGAATTTTTTTGCAGGATGAGTCATGACGCGAAGTCTCGCGGCCGCTCCGGAAGCGATCGAGCCGACCGGAGAAATCGATCTCCGCGCGCTCGGCATCGCCTTGCGCCGCCGGTCGCGGCTTCTCGTCATGGCGCCGCTCCTCGCCTGTCTCCTTATCGCGATCACCGTCAATCTGATCTCGCCGCGCTACACGGCGCAGACGCAGGTTCTGCTCGAGAACCAAGAGACCTTCTTCACGCGCCCCGATCGTGTCAGCACGCAGCAGGCCGACCAGCAATTCCAGCTCGATCCCGAGGCGGTCGCGAGCCAGGTGCAGCTGATGACCTCGCGCGACATCGCGCGGCGCGCCATCAAGGAACTCGGTCTCGAAGGCAATGACGAGTTCGATCCGAACGCGAACGGGATGAACCCCGTCAAGCGCGTCCTCGTGCTGCTCGGCATCATGCGCGATCCGACGCAGGAGACGCGCGATGCCCGCATCATCACGGCATTTCTCGACAAGCTCACCGTGTATTCGCCGCCGAAGACACGCGTCATCGCGATCGAATTCTCGAGCCGTGATCCGGAGCTCGCCGCGCGTGCCGCCAACACCGTCGCCACGCTCTACCTGAAGGCGCAATCCTCGGCCAAGAACTTGACGGCGCAGGAGGCGGCGGAATCGCTCAGCGCGCAGATCGCGGACCTGCGCATCCGGCTCGTCAAGGCGGATGACGCGCGCGAGCAATATCGATTGCAGACGGGCCTGCTCGCCGGCACCAACAACATGACGATCTCCGGCCAGCAGCTGGCCGACATCAACACCGATCTCTCGAAGGCCCGCACCGCGCAGGCCGACGCGCAGGCCAAGGCGCAAATGATCCGCCAGCTGCTGCGCAGCGGCCAAGCCGTCGACGTGCCCGATGTGATCAACAACGATACGGTCCGCCGCATCGCCGAGCAGCGCGTGCAATATGAGGGGCAGCTCGCGCTCGAGGGGCGCACGCTGCTGCCGGGCCATCCACGGATCAAGGCGCTGCAGGCGCAGGTCGCCGAGTATGATCGCGCCCTGAAAGGCGCCGCCAAGCAGGCCGCGACGACGCTCGAGAACGAGGCGACGATCGCCGGCGCGCGCGTCAAGAATCTCGAGACCGTCCTCGGCCAGCAGAAGACGCTCGCCGGCTCGGCCAACGTCGACGAGGTGCATCTGCGCACGCTCGAGCGGGCGGCACAGAGCATCAAGGATCAGCTGGACAGCTCGACGACGAAATATCAGGAGGCGTTGGCTCGGGCCTCGTCCGACGCGACGCCGGCCGATGCCCGCATCATCCAGCGCGCGACGCCGCCGCAGGAGGCTTCGTTCCCGAAGAAACTGCCGTTCATCATGTTTGGCACGCTCGCGGCCTTCGTGCTCACCGTTGGCTATATCGCCGCCGGCGAGCTGATGGGCGGCGAGGGCCCGGATACCGTGGCGGTCGTCGACGCGGAGGCCGAAGCCGTGCCGGCGCGACCGATCGCCCCGGTACCCGCCTCCACGATCGTTCGGGAGCGGACGATCTTCCGGCGCCGCGGCTTCTTCGGCGGCCCTGCCACCACAAAGCCTGCCAAAACGAAGCCTGCAAAAACGAAGCCTGCGAAGACATCCGTCGACGCTCGGGCCGAGACTTTGGCGGAGCCCTGGGCCGAGACGCCGGACACGCGTCCGGCCGAAGACGACGACCTCGTCTTCACGCCCGTCACCGTTCGCGCGCCGCGTGCCAAGCGTCCGCCCGCCTCGGCCCTCAGGTCCGTCATGGCTGGCGGCTTGGTCGGGTCGATCCTCGGCCGGATGAAGGCGTTCGGGCAATCGGCGGCGGCATCGCGCGCCGAGCGGCCCAATGATGACGCGCTCGAATTGCCGCTCCGCGACACGATCGGTTGGGACGCCAACCCGATCGGCAGCGCTGCGGCGCGTACCGCCACGGCCGAGTACGCCGTCGAGCCGGCCGACGACCTTGCCAAGCTTGTGGCGCATATCGTCGGCGCGCATGTACCGGGCCACGGGCTGCACATCGTCGGTGCCAGCGTCGCGACGGACAGCGCGGCCACGATCATCGAGCTCTCGCGCGACCTCGCCGCCAAAGGCCGCACGATCGTCGTCGACTTGAATCGATCGCCGACAAAGCTCTCGTCCTTGACGCGAGCGGGCGACGATGCCGATGCCTCGATCGGGACCCTGCATGGGCTCTCGGAGCTGCTCGTCGGCGAAGCGTCCTTCGCCGAGGTTATCCATCGCGATCACGCATCACGGCTGCACTTCATTCCGACGGGCCGGCAGGAGGCAGACTTCCGCGACTTCGACCTGATCCTCGACGCGCTCACGGCGACCTATGATTTCATCGTCCTGCTCGCGCCCGCCTATCCGCAGAGCGAGATCGCCAAGATCATGGCGCCCTACGCGGATTTCGTCGTGCTGATGCCGGCATCGGGCGCCGACGCGGCGACGCTGGCGCAGCTCGAGACGGAGCTTGCCGAAGCCGGTGCGCGCGAGGTCCTCGTCGCCGGCCGCGCACGCCACCCGACGCACCAGGATGTTGCCTGATCCAGTTTGGCCGCGCTCAGCGCCGGCCGCGGATCCGCTTCGCGAGCGCGAACAGGCGCGGATGGGCCTTCACGCGCCGCTTCAGGGTTTGGCGACCAGCAATCACGCCGACGGCGAGCCGCCCAAGCGTGCTGACCGGAACAAGAACGTCGAACAGCGCGATGGTCTCGTCGCAAAGCGCCGCTTTGTAGCGCGCCTCGCCGATGCCGAGGTCGAACCGCGCCAGACCGCGCGCGCAGGCCTGCGCGACGATACGCAGCAAGAGGAGATCACCGGGGCTCGATGGGGCGATCGCCGGGTCCGCGTCGAAGGCGTTGAACATGCCGCTCCATTGACCCTGGTGCGCGGCGCCACCGTAGACGGCAACGATGCGCTCGCCCACGGACAGGGCGTGCAGTTCGATCCCGGGGCCGGGCCGCGCACAGGCGGCGGCGATGAAAGCGCGCATCTCCGGCGCCTCGAAGGGGGAGGCGATATTCTGGGCAAGAAAGCGTGCGTTGCGCAAGGCGAGAAACGCGTCGATCACGTTCCCCTGCGCTTCCGCCCCGACGGCGACGACGTGCGTGAGCGGCCCGAGCGCGGCGAGGCGCGCCTCCTTCTTGCGCAGTTTCTTGCGGCCGTCCTTGGAGAGTTTTGCGGCAAACAAAGTCTCGGCATCGCCGGGCAGGGTTGTCCCGTAGGCCGCGCTCGGGCTCGGCTGATGCGGCAGCATGGCGAGCGGGTTGGCACCGCCGTCCCAAACGCGCGGCTGATTGGCAAGCATGAACAGGTCCGGCGCGCCCCGCCCGAGACCACGTGCCACCTCGCGTAGCAGGCGCGTCAGCTCGGCGCCCGTCCAGGCGGCGGATGGAGCGAGCAGCGGCATCTGGAAATTCGCGTCCTTGCCGCCGAGCCAGGTGGCGAGGCGCATCGGGCCGCGTCGCGCGAGCCCGAGGCAGAGGAGGGCCACCGGCCGCGCGTCCGCTCCGCGCGCGACAACGAAACAGGGCTCGAGCCCGGCTGGCGCCGCGAGCGTGTCGATCCATGGCATCAGCCAGGCGCGGGTCTGATAGACCGAGCAAGGTGCGTCGGCTTCCAGCGCGGCCCAGGCCTCGAGGATCGGCGCCACCGTCGCATGCACCTCGACCGTCGCGAACGCGCGCGCTGTCGTCTGCGCAGCGGCCGCGGATCCTATTTCGGCGAATACGATGGGCAGTTCGACAGACGTGGTCATCGTTCGAAATTAGCAACGAAAGCTCAATGTCCTGTTGAGAGGATCGGTTAAGAAACGCACGCCCATGCGCGTGGCGATCGGGGCGCGCGATGAAGCAGCAGGTGATCGGCGCGGGCTTCGCCGTCTTCAAGGCGACGCGGCTGCACAAGCCGCTCGCGCATTGGACGCGCGGGCAGGGCGCGATCTTGATGCTGCACCACGTTCGACCTTGGGCCGGCGGCGGCTTCGCGCCCAATCGGCTGCTCGAGGTCGAGCCGGACTTCCTCGATGCCGCGCTGACGCGGACCAAGGCGCTCGGCTACGATCTCGTGTCGATGGACGATGCCCTGGCGCGAATGGGCGAGCCCAACGCACGTCCCTTCGTCGCGCTGACCTTCGACGACGGCTACATCGACACGGCGGAGCACGCGCTCCCGATCCTGGAGACGCACGCCGCGCCGTTCACGCTCTATGTGACGAGCGGCTTCGCCGACCGCACCGCGCGGCTCTGGTGGGTCGAGCTCGAGGCGGCGATCCGCGCGCTCGACACGATCGAGTTCGAGACCGACGAGCGGCGCCTCGCGCTGGCCGCGCGGACCGACGAAGACAAGCGCGCCGCGTTTCGGACGCTCTACGGGATGCTTCGCGCGGGTCCGGAGCAGCGCCTGCTGCAAGTCATCGCCGATCTGGCGGCGCGGGCCGGCATCGATCCCGCGGCGATCCCGGCGCGGCTTTGTCTCGATTGGGACGGCATCGCCGCCCTTTCGCGGCACCCGCTCTGCACGATCGGCGCCCATACGCTGACCCATCCGATGCTGGCCAAGCATGAGGCCACATTCGTTCGCCACGAGCTGGCGGAGAGCCGCAGGCACATCGAGATGCGCATCGGCCTGCCGGCGCGACACCTCGCCTATCCTGTCGGCGATCCGACCTCGGCGGGACCGCGCGAGTACGCGATCGCGGCCGAACTCGGATT
This sequence comes from uncultured Lichenihabitans sp., assembly GCA_965214415.1. Lineage (GTDB taxonomy): Bacteria > Pseudomonadota > Alphaproteobacteria > Rhizobiales > Beijerinckiaceae > RH-AL1. The sequence continues at coordinate 1,323,580 of CBDCBQ010000003.1, read as the reverse complement.
CTCGAGCGCCGTGACGACGCGGCCGGGCATGATCTTCCCCGCCCATCGCGACCATGCGACGGCGCTGCCGCGGCTCTCGGTCAACGGCAATTGGCAGAGCCTCGACGCGCTCGAGGTGCTGCTCTCCGGCGTCCCGTTCGCGCTGTGGAATTGCGGCCGACGCGTGGTGGCGTAGGGGCTCCGCCGCCGGTCTGGCCGAAGTCGGCCAGCAACCGTGGACGCTTCACGACATTGTCGCTCGTCAAACCCTTTCCGCGAAGCGGTGTCCCGAGCGAGTGTCACGAATGCCCAAAGGATCCGACCTCCTCGTCGCCGCGCTCGAGAACGAGGGAGTCCGCCGCATCTTTGGCGTGCCGGGCGAGGAGAATCTCGATGTCGTCGAGTCGCTGCGCACATCCTCCATCGAGCTGATCGTCACGCGGCACGAGCAGCCGGCCGCATTCATGGCCGCGACGCACGGGCGCCTCACCGGGCAGCCGGGCGTGTGCCTCTCGACGCTGGGGCCTGGCGCGCTCAACCTGACGACGGGCGCGGCTTTCGCGCACCTCGGCGGCATGCCGATGCTGATGATCACCGGCCAGAAGCCGATCCGCAGCGCCAAGCAGGCGCGCTTCCAGATCGTCGACATCGTCCAGACAATGCGGCCCCTCACCAAGTCGTCGCGGCAGATCGTGTCCGCCGCCTCGATCCCGACCCTGGTGCGCGAGGCGTTCCGGATCGCCGTCGAGGAGCATCCCGGCCCGGTGCACCTCGAGCTGCCGGAAGACATCGCCGCCGAGGAGGCCGATGTCGGCATCGTGCCGGCGCACCCAATCGATCTGCCTGTCGCGGCCCAAGCGGCCATCCTGCGCGCGGCGAAAATGATCGTCGAGGCCGAACGCCCGCTCGTGATGATCGGCGCCGCCGGCAATCGGCCGCGCCTCGTCGATGCCCTGTCGACCTTCGTGCGGCGCGCCAACCTACCGTTCTTCAACACGCAGATGGGCAAGGGCGCGGTGACCGGCGTTTCCAACCTCTACATGGGCACGGCGGCACTCTCCGAGCGCGACTACGTGCACGATGCGATCGATCGGGCCGACTTGATCGTCTCGATCGGCCACGACACGGTCGAGAAGCCGCCGTTCCTGATGGGCGAGGTCGCGGGTGGCACCAAGGTCATCCACATCGGCTACGTGTCCGCCGACGTCGAGCAGGTGTTCCATCCCGACGCCGAGGTGGTCGGCGACATCGCCGCCACGGTGCTGGCGCTGGCCGACAAGCTCGAAGGCAAGCTCGAGCCCGATCCCGGCATGCTCGAGTTGCGCAAGACGATCCTGCGCCACATCAACGACCGCGCCGAGGAGGATCGCTTCCCGGTGACGCCGCAGCGCCTCGTCCACGAGGTGCGCTCGGTAATGCCGGAGGACGGCATCGTCTGCCTCGACAACGGCATGTACAAGATCTGGTTTGCCCGCAACTACCGCACGCGAATCGCCAACACCCTGTTGCTTGACAACGCGCTGGCGACGATGGGGGCGGGGCTGCCGTCGGCGATGATGGCGAAGCTCGTGCACCCGGAGCGCCGCGTGCTCGCGATCTGCGGCGATGGCGGCTTCATGATGAACAGCCAGGAGCTGGAGACCGCGATCCGCCTGGAGCTCGATCTGGTCGTGCTGATCCTGGAGGATAACGCCTACGGGATGATCCGCTGGAAGCAGGCGGTCGACGGCTTCCCCGATCACGGCATGACCTTCGGCAATCCCGACTTCGTCGCCTATGCCGCCGCCTACGGCGCCACCGGCCATCGGGTCGCGGCGGTCGACGCGCTGGCGCCGACGCTCGAGGCCGCGTTCGCGGCTGGCGGCGTCCACGTCGTCGTCGTGCCCATCGACTATACGGAGAACCGCCGCGTGCTGGTCGACGAGCTGAAGGGCAGGGCGGCGGGCTGAGGCCTAACGTTCGTCGGCGCACGGACGCGGAACGATCGCGACCGGCGGTTCTGCATTCGGCGTGTTCTCGAAACCATTGCAGTTTTGACGCTGTTCTTAGGTAGGCTGCGGGTTGACGAAATTCGACGACGCTCGCGTCTCGACCACCGGCAACGCGAGAGTCTTAGAGACCATTTGGCGGGCGACATCCGGCCAACGCCTTGCCGCAGACACTCAGCGGGCTGCAAAGGCGTTTCTTCGGCGCCTCGAAGGCCAATATGCCCCTGTCGATGCCACCACGAGAATTAGAGCTGGGCTGTCATCCCAGACGAGGTCTTCGTCACAGCGATATGCGAGACGTTACCATTATGACAATAGCTGCGGTCAAGCCGCTACGCCCTAAACACGCCCTCCCGCACGAAGCTCGTCAGCGGCGCCCGCGCATTCGCCGCGGCGGGCTTCTCGGTGTCGATCCTGTAGCGGCCGATCGCGACCATGCACTCGATGCGATAATCGTCGGGGATCGCCAAGTCGGCGATGGCGCGCGGCACGTCGAAGCCGCCCATCGCATGCGTGGCCCAACCCAACAGGCTTGCCTGAAGCGCGAGGCAGGCCCAGGCGGCACCGGTGTCGAAGCTGTGGCTGTAGCTCGCCACGGGCGGGCCGTCCTTCGGCTGGCGCGTGCGCTTCGAGACGATGGCGACCAGCACCGCGGTCTCGGCGACCCAGGGCTTGTTGCCGGGCGAAATGGGATCGAGAAAACGCGCCCAGTCGGCCGAGTCGCGTTTGGCGTAGAGAAAGCGCCAGGGCTGCAGATTGCTCGACGAGGGCGCCCATCGGGCTGCCTCGAGGATGGTGAACAGGTCGGCGTCCGAGATCTGCTCGCCGGTGAAGCTGCGCGGCGACCAGCGATCGAGAAAGAGGCGATCGATCGGGTGGTCGGCGGTGCGGCCGTTGCTGGTCGTCATGGTCGGCTCCGCGGGCGGGACGACCATCAACAGCGAAGGCTCGCGATGCGCAAGATGCGGGCGAAGCGCCTGAGGGGGATCAGCGCCTCGCCCGCACGGTGACGTCCGATTTAGCGGACGACCGTCTTGCTGACCATGCGGTGCGCCATCACGCTGCGCGGGCCGATCTCACGCTTCACGACCATCTTCGACACGATGCGCTTGCCAGCGATGTGCTTGCCGATGACGTGCTTCACCACGATGCGCTTGCCGGCGAACGCCCGGAAGCCGAGACGGTGACCCGGCAGCAGACGGGTACCGACGAGATGCGCGCGGTGCGCGGGGCGGAGGATCTTGACGGTCTTGACGATCTTGGTCGCGGCGACGGGCCGGGCCGAAGTGGTGATCGTCTTCGTCGTGGTGACGTTGGCGGCCGAGGCATCGGCGACGGCGCCGGTGGCGACGAGCAGGCCGAGCGCCGCGGCGAAGAACTTGGAACGCGTATTCATTGTTTGGCTCCGTAAGGTTTGGACCCGCTCCATCGAGCGTGGTTGGACCTTAGGGTCGGCCGTCTGAACGGCATCGGAAGAGCGCGTTCAGCAGCGCTTCACCATTTCCCCATCGTTTCGGCGCCCGCGTCCCCGACGCGCCGCCATGTCCCATACCGCCATGGCGTGTACCATCGCGCGGCCGGGTCGAACTCGCGCGGCACGGGATCGAATCCCGACGTCCCGAACGGACGACAACGCGAGATGCGCGCCATTCCCATCCAACCGCCGGCCCAAAGTCCGTGACGCGCGATCGCCTCGTCCGCGTAGGCCGAGCAGCTCGGCGCGTGGCGGCACTGGCGGCCGATAAGCGCCGACAGGGTGAGCTGATAGGTTCGGATCAACACATGCGCGACGCGGCGTGGCGGAGACCCGGTCATGGCGTCGCTATCTCGTGATGTGTGGCACGCCTGCACTGGCGCGGTGCCACGTCGCCGCCATACTGCAGACAACGAAGACTCCACTTTTCAAGCAGGTGACAGGTGCGCATCAACTCAGCCCTGAGATACGCGGTCGGCCTTGGCCTTGCGTCGCTCGCCGCGCCCGCTTTGGCTGCGGACCTTCCCGATCGTACCGCGCCACCCGTGTTCGTCCAGCCGGTCAGCACCGGCTACGACGTGACGATCGGCGTCGGACCGGAAGTCACCAACCAATTCCCGGGCTCGAAGCAGATCTACGTGCTGCCGTCGATCCACGTCGGCTACCGCAAGGCCGGCGAGCCCGACCCGTTCTACGCACCCGATGATGCCTTCGACATCGCCATCCTGGACAATCCCTACTTCCGCGCTGGTCCGGCCGCGAACTTCATCGACAGCCGAGGCAGCGGCCACGGATATTACGGTCTGCACACGATCGGCGACACGTTCCTGGTCGGCGGCTTCGCCGAGTTCTACCCTGTCCCTGGTCACCTGCGCATCCGAGGCGAACTGCTGGACGGCGTGACCGGCAGCAGGGGCCTCGTCGGCAACGTCGGCGCCGATGCCATCCAGCGCGTCGGGCCTTTCGAGTTCTCGCTCGGCCCGCGCTTCGGCTTCGGCAACGATCGTTACGCCAGCCAGTACTTCGGCGTGACCTCGTTCGAGGCCTCGATCAACAAGCTCGTGACGCCCTACACCGCGACAGGCGGCCTGACCTCGATCGGCGGCCTCGCCACCGTCCGCTACGAGTTCAGCAGGACTTACAGCATCCTCGCCTTCGGCGGGTTCAGCCGCCTCGTCGACAGCGTCGGATCGAGCCCGATCCTCAATCAGATCGGCACGCACAACCAGTTCTCGGCCGGCGCCACGTTGAACTACACGTTCGCCTTCAAGGGTTTCGGTCTCCTCGGCTACTAAGCCGTCGCGGTCTGCTTCGCCTCGATCTCGCTCGCCGCCTGGGCGGCTGCCTCGAACGCGAGCAGGGTCGAGGCATGACGGGCCTTGAAGTCGCGCACCGGCTCGAGCACCGCCGCGTCGGCCCAGGGGCCGCTCGGCGGTGGGCCGTTGGTCTTCAGCATCGCCCGCACCTCGTCGCGAACCGTCCGCAACTCCGCGGCGGTCGCGCCGATGACATGCCGCCCGACGATCGCGGCGGCGGCCTGGCCGAGCGCGCAGGCCTTGACGTCCTGCGCATAATCGCTGACCCGCCCGTCCGCCATCGCGAGATCGACGATCACGGTCGAGCCGCAAAGCTTCGAGTGCGCGCGCGCGGTCGCCTGAGCAGGTTCGAGCCGACCGAGCCGAGGGATGTTCCCGGCCAGCTCCAGAATGCGCGTGTTGTAGATATCATTTAGCATGTCGGACCAATTGCCTGCGGTGACGCGCGAAGTGGCATCCTATATAGGAGCACCGATGCGCCGAACGAGTTTCGACCGGCACGTCATAATCATAGGTGGAGGCACCACTTGGACGATGTGGTTAAGCCCTTGCGCGACAATCGTTTTTTCGCACCGACGTCGCCGACGCGGCCTGCCCGCGAAGACGCCGAGGCTGCCGTCAAGACGCTGCTGGCGTATATCGGCGATGATCCCGAGCGAGAGGGACTGATCGAGACGCCGCGTCGCGTGGTCGCCGCTTTCGACGAATTCTATGCCGGCTACGCGGCGGATCCGGCGCAAATCCTGACCCGCGTCTTCGAGGAGGTCGCCGGCTACGACGACCTCGTCGTCGTGCGCGACATCCCGTTCGTCTCGCATTGCGAGCACCACATGGTGCCGTTCACCGGCCGCGCCCATGTCGGCTATTATCCGAGCGCGGAGGGCGTCGTCGGTCTGTCGAAGCTCGCACGGCTCGTCGATGTCTACGCCAAGCGCCTGCAGACGCAGGAGGCGCTGACCGCCCAGATCGTCAAGGCCCTGGAGATCAACCTGCGACCGCGCGGCTGCGCCGTGATGATCGAGGCCGAGCACATGTGCATGGCGTTGCGCGGTGTGCGCAAGCACGGCACCTCGACGGTCACGACGAACTTCGCAGGCTGCTTCAAGGGCGACGCGGCCGAACAGGTCCGCTTCCTCACCTTGGTCCGCCAAGGGCAGTCGCGCGGCTGACAATGGCCGCCAACGCCGACAGGCAGGCCCGCGAGGAGGGACGCGCTTTCCTCCCGCGCTTCGATCGCGACGGGCTGATCACCTGCGTGACGTTGGACGACAGTGACGGCGCCGTTCTCATGGTCGCGCACATGAACGCCGACGCACTCGCGCTCACCCTCGAGACCGGCGTCGCTCATTACTGGTCGCGCTCGCGCGCCTGTCTCTGGCGCAAGGGCGACACGTCCGGCCAGACCCAAGCCGTCGTCGAGATCCGCACCGACTGCGACCAGGATGCGCTCGTGATGCGCGTCGTGCCAGGCGGCGACGGCGGGGCGTGCCACACGGGGCGACGCTCGTGCTTTTATCGCGTCCTCCAGCCGGATGGTCCTGGCGCGGCCCTTGTCGAGCGCGACATTTGACGGCCGAGGTCCTGGCGGACGGCCATCGCGTCGCGCAAGAACGAGCCGATCCCATCTTCAGGCGTCCCCGCATCGGTCTCGCGCTCGGCGGCGGCTCGGCGCGCGGCTGGGCGCATATCGGCGTCATCCGCGAGCTGGAGGCGCAAGGCGTCGACGTCGACGTTTACGCCGGTACCTCGATTGGCGCTGTCGTCGCGGCCTGCGCCGCCGCCGGCAAGCTCGACGCGCTCGAGGAATTCGCGCGAGGCCTCAACAGGCGGCGCGTCTTCGGCCTGATGGATCTGTCGCTCGGCGGAACAGCGCTGATCGGCGGCGCGCGCCTCGGCCGACGAATGATGCGCGAGCTTGGCGGCCTCAAGATCGAGGCACTGCCGAAGCCGTTTGCCGCCATCGCGACCGAGCTCGGAACGGGCCGCGAGATCTGTCTCGCGCGCGGCGATCTCGTCGAGGCCGTGCGCGCCTCCTACGCGATGCCCGGCATCTTCGAGCCGCGTCGCATCGACGGGCGCTGGCTCTTCGATGGCGCCATGTCCAATCCCGTGCCGGTCTCGGTCTGCCGGGAGATGGGCGCCGATCTGGTGATCGCCGTCGGCCTGACGTCGGACCTCGCCGACGCGGGTTCGGATCACCAAGGGCGTGCCAGCGATTCGTCGGGCGTCATCGGCGCCGCCGCGATGGCCTCGCAACGGCGGCCTCGCACCAAGAAGAAGCGCCTCGCGTTCCTGCGCCGCCGCCTCTTCGCGCGGCGGAGGAGCGGCGCGCCCGGTATCGCCGGGGTGCTCGTCGGGGCCTTCTCGGTCGCGCAGGAGCGCATCTCGCGCTCGCGGCTGGCGAGCGACCCGCCGGACGTCATGATCCACGCGCGGCTGACGGCGGTCGGCCTGTTCGACTTCCACCGCGCGGCCGAGCTGATCGAGCACGGCCGCCAGGTCGCCCGGCTAGCCCTGCCGCTGATCGCGGCCCGGCTCGAAACGGCCGAGCACGCCCTCGGCGGAGACCAGTCTCAGTAGGTGGTCGAGATGTACTCGCGCAGCGCCGATTGCTCCGCCTCCATAAGCTCGAGCCTGTATTTGATCGCGTCGCCGACCGAGACGATGCCGACGATCCTGCCGCCGGTGACGACCGGCATGTGGCGGAACCGCCCCGCCGTCATCCGCCGCGCGACATCGACCACGTCGTCCTCCTCGACAGCCGACTTGACGTCGCGTGTCATGAAGCTCGACACCGGGTTTCCGAGCGCTTCGGGGCCGTCCTTGGCGATCGTTCGCACGACATCGCGCTCGGAGACGATACCTTTCATCGCGCCGTCATCGTCGGCGACGATCAGCGCGCCGATGTGCTTGTCCGCGAGAAGATCGATGACCTCGCGCATTGTCGCGTGAGGACGGACGGTCGTGACGGACCGCCCCTTGGTCGCGAGTATTCGAGCAACGCTCATACCTGCCTCCCACTTGCCGCTCTTGGGCCAATCTCGGCCACCCTTGGCGCATCACTTGTTGGCACGTCTCTTGGCGCGCCTGTCACAAGGCTGTCTTCTTGGGTGTATGAAGGATGCATCCGGGCCGCGAAGGGTTCAAGCGGCGCGCTCGTCGTGCTTCATCCCTCAAAAGTCTGGCGTTTCACGCCGACTGACGTGAGGCACGGTCGAGCGGCGAATTGGCGAGACGGACAGGCGAGATGAGCATGACGACCCCCGACACCGCCATGGCGACACGGACGAACGACCCGGGCCCCGAGGATCACGGTGTGGGGCTCGAGCCGTCGGCTGGGTCGGAAAATTCTCCGGCCGCCAGCATCGCGCTGATGGACACGCTGGGCGACCTCGCCGAGCACCCCGAGGAGCTGGCCAAATCGCCGCAGCGCTACATCAACCGCGAACTATCATGGCTCGAGTTCAATCGGCGCGTGTTGCAGGAGGCCTCGAACCGCAATCACCCATTGCTGGAGCAGCTCCGTTTCCTGTCGATCTCGGCCAACAATCTCGATGAGTTCTTCATGGTGCGCGTCGCCGGACTGCGCGGGCAGGTCCGCCAGGGCGTGACGGAGGCCTCCGAGGACGGCCTCACGCCGGCCGAGCAGCTCGTCAAGATCCGCGAGGGCGTCTCCAGCCTCGCCACGGAGCAGCAGCGCCGCTGGCGCGAACTCAGGCCCGAAATCGCCGCGGCCGGCATGGTGCTCGTCGACCCCGCCGATCTGTCGAAAGCCGACATGGCTTGGCTCGAGCAGCACTTCAACTCGCAGGTGTTCCCGGTCCTGACGCCGCTCGCCGTCGATCCGGCGCACCCATTCCCGTTCATTCCGAACTTCGGCTTCTCGATCGCGCTCGAGTTGGTGCGTCCCGGTGACAGCAAGCTGCTGAAGGCCTTGATCCGTCTGCCGTCCAAGATCGACCGCTTCATCCATCTGCCGACGTCGGAGGGCGGCCCGGCCCGCTTCGTCTCGCTGGAGACGCTGGTCGGCCTCTTCACGCAGATGCTGTTTCCCGGCTACCTGCTGCAAGGCTCCGGCGCCTTCAGGGTGCTTCGCGACTCCGACCTCGAGATCGAGGAGGAAGCCGAGGACCTCGTGCTGCTCTTCGAATCGGCGCTGAAGCGGCGTCGCCGCGGCTCGGTGATCCGGCTCGAGTACGACAGCCTGATGCCGGCTGGCCTGCGCACCTTTGTCGCCGAAGAGCTCGGCGTCGTCCAGGACGAGACCTTCGTGCTCGACGGCATGCTGGCCTTGAACGAACTGTCCGAGATCGTCTCGCTCGACCGGCCCGAGCTGAAGTTCAAGCCCTACAAGCCGCGCTTCCCGGAGCGCGTCCGCGACAACGGTGGCGACTGCTTCCTCGCCATCCGCCAGAAGGATCTCGTCGTCCACCACCCCTACGAGAGCTTCGATGTGGTGGTGCAGTATCTGAATCAGGCGGCGCGCGATCCCAACGTGGTGGCGATCAAGCAGACGCTCTACCGCACCTCATCCGACTCGCCGATCGTGCGCGCGCTGATCGAGGCGGCGGAAGCCGGCAAGTCGGTGACCGCGCTCGTCGAGCTCAAGGCGCGTTTCGACGAGGAGGCCAACATCCGTTGGGCGCGCGACCTCGAGAGGGCCGGCGCGCAGGTCGTGTTCGGCTTTATCGCGCTGAAGACGCACGGCAAGCTGTCGATGGTGGTGCGCCGCGAGGGGCACTCGCTGATCACCTACTGCCACATCGGCACCGGCAACTACCACCCGATGACGGCGAAGATCTACACCGACGTCTCGTTCTTCACGGCCGACCCGGCGATCGGACGCGACGTCTCGCGCGTGTTCAACTTCATCACCGGCTATGCCGAGCCCGACGGGCTAGAGCGGCTCGCCATGTCGCCGGTGTCGCTGCGCGAGCGCTTCATGCAGAATCTCGACGCCGAGATCGCGTTCGCCAGGGCCGGCAAGAAGGCCAGCGTCTGGCTCAAGTGCAACTCGCTGGTCGATCCCGGCATCATCGACGCGCTCTACAAGGCGAGCCAGGCGGGCGTGCAGATCGAGTGCGTCGTGCGCGGCATCTGCTGCCTGCGCCCCGGCGTGCCGGGCCTGTCCGAGAACATCCGCGTGAAGTCGATCATCGGCCGCTTCCTCGAGCATGCCCGTATCTATTGCTTCGGCAATGGCCACGCGCTGCCGCATCCCAAGGCGCTGGTCTATCTGTCCTCGGCCGATCTGATGCAGCGCAATCTCGACCGGCGCGTCGAGATCATGCTACCCGTCCTGAACCCAACGGTGCACGAGCAGGTGCTCGATCAGATCATGGTGGCGAACCTTCTCGACAACCAGCAATCCTATCGCGTCTCGCCCGACGGCTCCTCCACGAGGATCGTGCCGCCGGCCAACGAGGAGCCCTTCAACGCGCACTCCTACTTCATGACGAATCCGAGCCTCAGCGGACGCGGCAAGAGCTTGAAGGAATCATCGCCGCGGACGCTTTTCAAGCGTCTGGAGACACGCTGAACGCATGACGTCCGCTGCTCGCGAAAAGACCCACGCCAAAATCCACCCGCTTGCGATCGTCGATATCGGCTCGAACTCGGTTCGGCTCGTCACCTACGACAATCTCGACCGCGCGCCGGTGCCGTCCTTCAACGAGAAATCGTTGTGCGCGCTCGGCAACGGGGTCGTCACGACAGGCAAACTGTCGAAGGCCGGCATCGACAAGGCGCTCGTCGCGCTAAGGCGGTTTCGCGTTCTCCTGCGCGTCATGGGCATCGACGACATCCGCGTCATCGCGACGGCGGCCGCGCGGGACGCGAGCAACGGGCCGGAGTTCCTGGCGGCCGCGCGCGACGCGCTCGGCGGCACCGAAATCGCGCTTCTCTCCGGGCAGCGCGAGGCCAGGCTCAGTGCGCTCGGCGTCCTGTCCGGCGTGCACGCGCCAAATGGCGTCGTCGGCGACATGGGTGGCGGCTCGCTCGAGCTGATCGATGTTCAGGGCGAGCGCATCGGCGACGGCGTCAGCCTGCCGCTCGGCGGGCTGGCCTTGATGGATGCATCGGGCCGCTCGCCGAAAGCCGCCGCGAAAATCGTCCGCGACGCACTGGCCGGCTGCGGCGCGCTCGACGCGCTGCAGGGCCGGACCTTCTATGCCGTCGGCGGCACCTGGCGCTCGCTCGCCAAGCTGCACATGGGGCAGCGCAATTATTCGCTGATGGTCATGCACGGGTACAGCATTCCAGCGCGCGAGGCGGCCGAGCTCGCCGATCTCGTCGAGCGGGTCGATCCAAGCTCGTTCCTGGCGATCGACTCGGTCAATGCCGCGCGACGGCCGCTGCTCGTCTACGGCGCCGTCGTGCTGGACGAGCTGATCCGGCGGGCCAAGCCGAAGGACATCGTGATCTCGACCTACGGCGTGCGCGAGGGCCTTTTGTACGAGGCGCTCGACATCGCCCGCCGCGGCGACGATCCCTTGCTTGTCGCCGCGCGGAAGATGAACCGCCTGCTCGCCCGCTCGCCCGGCTACGCCGAGGAGTTGATCGCCTGGACCGGCGCCTTCCTCGTCAACGCGGGCCTGCCCGAGACGGCCGAGGAACGGCGGTTGCGCGCGGCCGCCTGCTATCTCTCCGAGGTGAACTGGCGTGCGCACCCGGACTATCGCGGCGTGCAGAGCTTCAATCTCGTTTCGTCGGCGATCTTGCCTGGCGTCGATCACGTCGAGCGCGCGTTCCTCTCGCTCGTCGCGACGCTGCGCTACGTCTGGCTCGACGACGAGATCGTCGCGCAGGTCCGCGCCCTGATGCCGCAAAAGATGCTCGAGCGCGCGGCCGTCATCGGCGCCGCGATGCGGGTCGGCTCTGTGCTCGGCGCGGGCGTGGAAAACGTGCTGGCGGTCGCGCCGCTGAGCGTGACCAAGAACAAGGTCGTCGTCACGCTGCCGCGCGACCTGGAGGATCTCGCCAACGAGCGCTTGCTCGGCCGAATCAAGGGCCTCGCCAAGCTGATGGGCCGCGAGGCCTCGGTCGTCGTGGCAAGCTGATCTCTCTCGTCCACGGCCGACGAGGGCAGAGACCGCTCAGCCCGTCGGCTCGGCCTCCTGCCATTCGAGCGTGACGACCTTGCCGCGCTCGAGGGTGAGCGCGAGGCGGCCGTGCTTCAGCTCCAGCGCCTTGTGCCCGAACAGCTCGCGCCGCCAGCCCATCAGCGCGCTGACCTCGGCACGATCGTCGAGCGCGATCGCCTCGAGATCCTCCACGGTGGCCACCATTTTGGCGGCGACTCCGTGGCTCTCGGAGACCTGCCGCAGCAGCACCTTCAACAGCTCGACGGTGGCGCCGCCGCCAGCGGAGCGCCTGTCGCGGTCGATCTTCGGCAATGTCTTGGGGTCGCGCGCGAGGCCGCGCTCGATCGCCGCGACGATATCGGTGCCGGCCTTCGAGCGCTCCATCCCGCGCGGAAAGGCGCGCAGCTCGCCCAGCGCGTCGATCGTCTTTGGCGCGGCGAGCGCCACCTCGATCATGATGTCGTCCTTCAGGATGCGCGAGCGCGGCACGTCGCGCATCTGCGCCTCCGCCTCGCGCCAGGCGGCGACCTCCATCAGCACGGCGAGATCGCGCGGCTTGCGGGCACGATTGCGGAACCGCTCCCAGGCCCGGTCGGGATGCTGCTCGTAGGTGGAGGTCGCGGTCAGCGTCCCCATCTCGTCGGCGAGCCAGCCGATGCGGGAGGAGGCCTCGAGCTTGGCGAGCACGAACTTGTAGATGTCACGCAGGTGCGTGACGTCGGCGATCGCGTAGGTGATCTGCGCCTCCGACAGCGGGCGCCGCGACCAGTCTGTGAAGCGCGACGACTTGTCGAGGTGTGCTTTCGTGACGGTCTGCACGAGATCGGCGTAGGAGACCTGGTCGCCGAACCCGCAGACCATCGCCGCGACCTGCGTGTCGAACAACGGCGCCGGAACGAGCTTGGCCAGATTCCAGAAGATTTCGACGTCCTGGCGCGCGGCGTGGAACACCTTGACGACGCGTTGGTCCGCCATCAGCTCGAAGAGCGGCGCGAGGTCGATATCATCGGCGAGCGCATCGACCGCGACCGCCTCGTCCTCGGACGCCAGCTGGACGACACAGAGTTTCGGCCAGAACGTCGTCTCGCGCAAAAACTCGGTATCGACGGTGATGTAGGGGAAGGCTGCGAGGCGGTGACAGAGCTCCGTCAGGTCTTGCGTCGTCGAAATCAGCGTCATTCAGGCTTTCTGGCAGCGTCCCATGCGCGGTGCGGGCATTCATGCAAATGCTACAGACAACGCGCCCGCAAGACTAGTTGCCTCGCCAGCGCACCAGAACCGACCGCCGCGACGGTCGATCAAAGCCCATCGATCACCGTTCCCAACGCCAGGACGATGTAGGCCGCAACGACGAACCAGAAGGCGTTGGGCGAGACGACATCGATGTGCATCCGCGAACCGACGATGCCGAGCACCGCCAGCGCGAGGGCAATCAGCCAGGTGAAGTGATGCGGCTGCTTGGTGCGGAAGAACCAGCCGCGTGATTTCTGACGTGCGCGTGCCATGCCATGCCTCGAATCGCTTGGGCCAAGGCGTCCAGCTACGCAGCTTCCGACCCTGACGCAAAGTCCCGCCGCGCGGGCCGGATCGGCCATCGGGAGCCTCATTGCGACCACAGCGGTGAGCGAGTAGACGGGCTCGACGCAGCATGGTCTTTTGATGAGCTCTTTGGCATCCGCGACATCGGACGAGGCGGTGACGCCGCCGCAAGCCAACAAGGGCACGCGCCCGTTCGCCCCGTTCGAGTGGATGATCGCGGGGCGCTACCTGCGCGCCCGGCGTCAGTCCGGCTTCGTGTCCGTCATCGCCCTGATCTCATTCCTCGGCATCATGGTCGGCGTCGCCGCGCTGATCGTCGTGATGAGCGTGATGAACGGCTTCCACAAGGAGCTGCTCGACAAGATCGTCGGCGTCAACGGCCACATCTTCCTGCAGGCGGCCGACAGCCCGCTGACCGACTATGGCAAGGTGGCCGCCGAGGCCAGGCGGACGCCCGGCGTCGCGCTCGCGATCCCGATGGTGGAGGGCGCGGCTGGCGTCTCCTCGCCGTTCAACCAGGCCGGCGCGCTGGTACGCGGCGTCGACGAGGCCGATCTGAAGGAGCTGCCCGGCATCAAGGGCCACGTGAAGGTCGGCACGCTCGATGGGTTCGACCAGTCCGGCGGCGTCGCGATCGGGCAGGGGCTCGCCGAAAGCCTGAGCCTGCGGGTCGGCGACAGCATCACGATCCTTACCGCCAAAGGCGCGCAAACCCCGTTCGGCGTCGCCCCGCGCATCAAGAGCTACCCGATCAAGGCGATCTTCCAGATCGGCATGGCGCAATTCGACAATCTGTTCGTCTACATGCCGCTCGCCGAGGCACAGGCCTTCTTCAACCGGGACAAGGAAGCCACCGTCATCGAGATCTTCCTGAACAATCCGGAGAAGATCGACGAAATCCGCCAGGCGATCGACCTCGCCGCCTCGCGGCCGATGATCATGACGGATTGGCGCGAGCGCAATAAGACGTTCTTCGACGCGCTCACCGTCGAGCGCAACGTGATGTTCCTCATCGTCACGCTGATCGTGCTCGTCGCGGCGCTCAACATCATCTCCGGCCTGATCATGCTGGTGAAGGACAAGGGCGCCGACATCGCGATCCTGCGCACGATGGGCGCGTCGCGCGGCGCGGTCATGCGGATCTTCCTCATCACCGGCACGTCGATCGGCACCGCCGGCACGCTCGCCGGCTTCGTGCTCGGTCTCGTCATCGCCGAGAACATCGAATCGATCCGCTCCGGCCTGAACTCGTTGCTGCACACCAACCTGTTTCCGGCCGAGCTTTACTTCCTGTCGAAGCTGCCGTCGGTGGTCGATCCGGGCGACGTGATCACCGTCGTCGTGATGACGCTGTCGCTGTCGATCCTGGCGACCCTCTATCCTTCGTGGCGGGCGGCGCGGCTCGATCCGGTCGAAGCGCTCCGGTACGGATGAGCCAGCCCGCCCTGGCGCTCGAAGCCGTCGAGCGCGCCTACCAGCAGGGCGGCGCCGCGCTGCGCATCCTGCGCGGCGTCACCTTCGCGATCCAGCCTGGCCAATCCGTCGCGCTGATCGCACCGTCCGGGACCGGCAAGTCGACGCTGCTGCATGTCGCCGGCCTGCTCGAGAAGCCCGACGGCGGCGAGGTCTACGTCGGGGGGATCGCCACTTCGAAGTTGGCGGATGCGGCGCGCACGGCGCTGCGCCGCTCGGAGATCGGCTTCGTCTACCAGTTCCACCATCTGCTGCCGGAGTTCTCGGCGCTCGAGAACATCGCGATGCCGCAGATGATCGCCGGTCTCTCGAAGAGCGAGGCGCGTCGGCGCGCCAAGGAACTGCTCGATTATCTCGGGCTCGCCGAGCGTTCGCACCACCGGCCGCCCGAGCTGTCGGGCGGCGAGCAGCAGCGCGTCGCGATCGCCCGCGCGGTCGCCAACAGCCCCGGCGTGCTGCTCGCCGACGAGCCGACCGGCAACCTCGATCCGAAGACCGCCGATCACGTCTTCGGCGCGCTCAACACGCTGGTGAAGGCAACGGGGCTCGCCGCGCTGGTGGCGACGCACAACATGGATCTCGCCGCGCGCATGGATCGGCGCGTGACGCTCCTCGACGGCGCGATCGTCGAGCGGAGCTGACCGCTGGCTAGTCGACCGAGCTGACGTCCTGGCCGACGGCCTCGAGCCGCTTGGTGAGGTGCGCGATCGTCGCCTTCAGGCGCTTGTTCTCGCGCTCGAGCCGGGCCGCCTGCGAGCCGATCTCGACGGCGTCTGGTTCCGCCTTCTCGAGGAATCGGACGCCGAGCGAGTTGGCGTCACGCCACATCATCCGTGCCCGATAAACGCGGCCCTTCTGCGGGACGTCGAGATCGAATTCGGCCGGTATGGAAAGCGTGCTGTCGAGCTCGATCTTGGCGCCGCTCGACGAGAAATTCTTGATCGTGCAGTCGATCGTCGAACTGTTGTTGTTGAACACGATGCGCGCGCGCAAGAACGCTCGAACCCGTTCATCCTGTCTCACCTCGGCCATGGACATGGCGTGCTTCCCCGATTTCAGAGTGTGAACTTGCGCCTGACGCGTTAAAGGATCGCGAATCGGACTGGCGACGTCCGCGCCCGCCGAGTAAGCATTCCGACAATGATGATCAGACGCACGCTCCTGCGGACCGCCGTCGCGGTCCTCCTCGGCATTGCCCTCGCGGGCTGCGACAAGTGCGGCAACCGCGTGAAGTTCAACGCGCCGAGCCTGCCCGATTCGTGCGGGGAGAATGCCAATCCGGCCCGATGAGTCGCCGCTCATCGTCACGGCGCATCTCGACGCGGCCTCGTTCGCCGTTCTGGACGGGCTGCGACAGCGGTATTTTCCGGCGCACCTGAACAAGATCCCCGCCCACGTCAGCTTGTTCCACGCGCTGCCGGGGCTCGAGATCGAACAGGTCGCCGCCACGCTCGCCGAGATTTGCGCGGACGAGCCGCGCTTCGCGCTGTGGCCGACCGGACCGATGTCGCTCGGGCGCGGCGTCGCGCTGCGCTACGAAAGCGAGGCGCTGTCGCGGTTGCACACGACGCTGGCGCGGCGGTTCAAGCCCTGGCTGACCGCCCAGGATCGCCAAGGCTTCCGAGCGCACGTGACAATCCAGAACAAGGTGGCGCCGGCCGAGGCTCGCGCGCTGCTGCGAATGCTGACGCTCGACGTCGCGCCGGTCTGTCGCGTGGAGGGCCTGAACCTATGGCGCTATCGCGGTGGCCCATGGGATCACGTCGCGACGATGGCTCTGCGCGAGGTCTGACGAGCGGGCGCCCCCTTGTCGCCGCCGTCGGCCATGCTGCGCAAAACATCGACGATGTCGGTGTGCGACATGCGCTCCGGCCGCACGACTCCGCCGATCTTGAAGGGCTGCAACAGCTGATCCGTCGCGGTGCTCCGCAGGACGAGACGCATCGACCAAGCGCCGAAACAGCGCACCTCGACCGGCATGAAAGCGGCAACCGTGACAGCGCCGTGGCGGGTGTCTTCCATGATCGTCTTGAAGGTGGCCCAGACATCCTCGCGCATGCCTTCGAGCGCCTGGAAGAACCAGAGGCCGTCGCAGGCGAGCGCACCGGTCAGGCCCCGACGGGCGTTGTTGCGTTTCGAGGTCTCGAGAAGGTCTTGCAGCGACCCGAGGCGCGACCCTCCGAGATCGTCGATTTGCGCTTCGCTGTAATATACCAGACGTGTCAGATGCATCGATGCTGCCTCAATAGGGGGATATGACCGGATAGGGCGGCACGTTGTAGTAGGGCTGCTGTTGCGGGGTCGAATAAACGCGGACCCGGAACAGATGCCGGTAGGGCGGGATCACCACGGGTCGCCGGGTCCGAAAAGATCGCTGGAACGGATAGTGTGGCGTTGGCGCGGGATATTCGATGTTTTCGGCAAGGGCTGGCGTGAAGGCCGCGGCGCAGGCGAGCAGGCCGAGGCAGAAGGTCGTCTTGAGCATGGTAAAGTCCCCCGCCTGACGATGCCTTCTTATGGATACCAAATTCTTAACGTCCGTGACCGTCATCCGCCGCCCAAGGCGGGCCTTCGGGCTGGAAACCCTCGAAGACGATCTGCGCGCCGTGGCGCTCGGCTTCGTCCCGCTGGTCCCGCGTGCGCACGGTCCACGTCGAGCGCGGCAGGGCGAAGTCCGCGATCATGCCGAGGCGACGGACGTCCCACGACACGAAGTGGCTAGCCGCGAGCGCGGCGGGGTTCGGCGGCATGTCCTCCAGCGGCCCAACCAGCCCGACGGGGCAGCGCGCGACGGCGCGGCACCGTCTCACGATCGCCGGATCGAAGCTCTCGAGCGCGACGACGCCGGCATAATCCGCGACAAGGGACATCGCCCGCTCGGTCAGGCGCATGTCGCCATCGAAGTCGCTCTTGATCTCGATGGCGAGCGGCGTGCGGCCGCCGATCCGCGCGAGGAAAGCCTCCAGCGTCGGAATGCGATCGGGTCCGCCGCGCAGCCGCATCGCCGCAAGGCCCGCGGCATCGTGCTCGGCGAGCCGCCCCGCGATGCCGATGAGACGCGAGAGATCGTCGTCGTGGAAGACCATCGCCTCGCCGTCGCGCGAGAGCTTGATGTCGCACTCGATCCCGTATCCGCCCTCGATCGCCGCCTCGGCCGCGGCCAGCGAGTTCTCGACGGGACCGGGCGCGCCGCAGGCATGCAGGCCGCGATGCGCGATCGGCGCCGCGAGCAGCCGCGCGAGGGCCGTGCCGACGTCCATCAGATGGCGAACATCGCCTCCACCTCGACGCAGGAATCGAACGGGACCTCGGCGACGCCGATCGTCGAGCGGGCATGCCGCCCTTTGTCGCCGAACACCTCGACCATGAGGTCGGAGGCGCCGTTCATGATCGGCGCGATCATCGAGTAGCCGGGGCCGGTGTTCATGAAGCCGCCGAGGCGGACGCATTGCACGATGCGATCGAGGTCGCCCACCGCCTGCTTGGCCTGCGCCAGGATGTTGATGGCGCAGAGCCGCGCCGCCTCCTTCGCCAATTGCTCGGAGACGCCGTCCATGCCGATCTTGCCGCGATGCTGCGGCGCCACCTTGCCCATGGCGTTGAAGGCGAGCTGGCCGGAGATGACGAGCAGCGAGCCGGTGATCACGAACGGCACATAGTTCGCCACCGGCATCGCGGGCGTCGGCAGGATGATGCCGAGGCTCTTCAGCTTGTCGTCGATCGCGCTCATGGTTGTCGGTCCCGTCCCGTTCGTCTCGGCGACCTCTAGGCGGATCGGGCCGGCGCGCGCAAGATCGCAAACGACGGGGGCGGTTGCGCCGAGCCCGCAATTCCGCCATGGCGGTTTGGCACGTCGACATGCGCGGCACGCCCCAGGACGAACGATCGATGCGACACGTCTTATCCCGCCAGACGGCCCCGAGGCCGGTGACCGTGACGGCCTGCCTCGTCCTCGGACTGCTGGCGGGGTTGCCGGCGAGCCGGGCCGAAGGGCCTGTGCCGCCGAGCCCGGCCGACGTGGTGTCCCAAAGCTCGCAGGTCATGGCGCTGGCGGCGCATCGCGCGACCTACGATCTGACGCTTGTCAAATCCATCGGCACCAAAAGCCCGACCTCCGCGCGCGGGCGCCTGCTGTACGAGTTCACCGGATCGGCGCGCGACGGCTACAATCAGGCGTTTCGCCAAGTCACCGAGGTCCAGCCCGCGGAAGGCACGACCAGGCTGTCCGACATGCGCTCGGCCACGTTCGAGCGCGGCGAGGACTTCTCGTTCTACGTCAAGACCGCATCCGACCAGAGCAGCCCCGAGGTCGTGAGCGGCGAGGCCGTCAAGCGCCGCGCCAATATTCTCGACATCAAGATCTCGAAGCCGACGAGCGAGACCGTGGCGGTCGACGACAAGGTTCTGTATCCGACCGAGCACCTGATCCGTATCATCGCGGCGGCGAAGGCCGGCCAGCGCATGGTCGACGCCAACGTGTTCGACGGGTCGGACGACGGCAAGAAAATCTATGACACCACGACCATCATCGGCCGGCCGATCACGGGGCCGGCCAAGGACGCCGCGCTGGTGCATCTCCAGGCAATGTCGAGCATGCCGCGCTGGCCGGTGACGATCAGCTATTTCGATGCCGGCAAGAAGGACGAGGGCCCGGCGTACACGCTCACCTTCGAGCTCTACGAGAACGGCATCTCGCGCGCGCTGCGGTTCGACTACGGCGACTTCACGCTCGGCGGCACGATGACGAGCCTGGAGCTGCTGCCGCAAGCAAAGCCGCACGGATGAGGCACGCGTGCTGGCAATGAGGATCGTCGGCAGGGTCGGTGACGCGCGATGCCGCTCTATTTCGCCTACGGATCGAACATGGACGAGATCGCCCTGCGCACGCGATGCCCGAAGGCACGCAAGCTCGGTCTCGGGCGCCTGGGGCGCCATCGTTTCGTGATCATGAGCAGCGGCTATGCCTCGGTCCGGCGAGATGCGTGGGTCGACGTGCACGGCATTCTGTTCGATCTGGCGCCGTCCGACGTCGGCCCGCTCGACGACTACGAGGAGGTCGACGGCGGCCTCTACGTGAAGGCGATCCTTTCGATCCAGCGCGAGGGCGGCGGCTCGGTCGAGGCGCTCGTCTACCTCGGCGCCGACGAGGCCGATGGCGCCGCGATCCCGGGCTACATGGAGGCTGTCGTCGCCGCCGCGCGCGCCGCGTCGCTGCCCGACGTCTACGTGGCGATGCTCGAAGGCTTCCTGCCGAAGGCGCGGCGCCCCGCATGACGGTCGCGTTCTGCTCGGATATCGCGACGCTGCGCGAGCATGTTTCCGCGTGGCGTGCCGGCGGCAAGCTGGTCGCGCTGGTGCCGACGATGGGGGCGCTGCACGCCGGCCATCTGTCGCTCGTCAAGGCCGCGGACGGCGTCGCCGACCGCGTCGTGGTGACGATCTTCGTCAACCCGACCCAGTTCGCGCCCAGCGAAGACTTCACGAGCTATCCGCGCGATCTCGCGACCGATTGCGCCCTGGTCGAGGCGGCGGGCGCCGATCTCGTCTACGCGCCCGAGATCTCGATGATGTACCCGCCCGGCTTCGCGACCGCGATCCAGGTCGAGGGTCCGGCGGTGGCCGGCTTGGAGGATCGATACCGGCCCACCCATTTCGGCGGCGTCGCGACCATCGTGATGAAGCTTCTCATGCAGGCGCTGCCCAACATCGCGCTGTTTGGCGAGAAGGATTACCAGCAGCTCAAGATGATCCAGCGCATGACGACCGATCTCGACGTGCCGATCGGCATATTGGGCGTCCCGATCATGCGCGAGACGGACGGCCTCGCCATGTCGTCGCGCAACGTGAACCTCGATGCCGACGAGCGAGCGCGGGCGCCGGCGATGTACAGGGCGCTGGCGCGCTGCGCCGCGGCGATCGAGGCGGGTGAGCGGCTGGTATCGAGCGTCGCCGCCGCCCGCGCCGCGATCGAGGCGGCGGGGTTCGTCGTCGACTACGTCGAGGCGCGCCTCGTCGACACGCTGCAGCCGGCCGGCGTCGACCATGCGGGCCCAGCCCGCATCCTCGCCGCGGCCCGGTTGGGGCGAACGCGGCTGATCGACAACGTCGCGCTCGACACGGAAGGCCCGCTTTACCCCCGCACGGAATCGGCTCAAGGCTTGGCGGGATACGCCGGGGCCTGACAGATGCTGAGCGACCTTCGCGGACTTGACGGCAAGCAGCGCAGCGCGGTGCTGGCGAGTTGGCTCGGCTGGACGCTCGATGCGTTCGACTTCTTCATCCTCGTGTTCGTCTTCAAGGACGTCGCCAAGGAGTTCGGCACCGATGTCGTCACGGTCTCGTGGGCGCTGTTCCTCACGCTCGCGGCGCGGCCGATCGGTGCCCTGATCTTCGGGCTCGCCGCCGACAAGTATGGGCGTCGGCCGACCTTGATGGTCGACATCATCCTCTTCTCGGTGCTGGAGTTCGCGACCGCGTTCTCGCCGAACCTCGTCGTCTTCATGATCCTGCGCGTCCTGTTCGGCGTCGCGATGGGCGGCGAGTGGGGCGTCGGCTCCTCGCTGACGATGGAGACGATCCCGGCAAAGTCGCGCGGCGTGGTTTCGGGCATCCTCCAGGCCGGATACCCCAGCGGCTATCTGCTCGCCTCCGTCGTCTTCGGACTGCTCTACGCGACGATCGGCTGGCGCGGCATGTTCATGGTCGGTGCCGCGCCCGCGCTGCTCACCCTCTACATCCGCAGCCACGTCGAAGAATCCCCGGTCTTCGTCGCCAAGGAGCGCAAGCCCGTGCAGCGCGGCATCGTCCAGGTCCTGCGGGCCAACGCGGGGCGATTCCTGTTCGCGATCGCGATCATGACCTGCTTCAACTTCTTCAGCCACGGCGCGCAGGATCTCTATCCGACCTTCCTGCGCGAGCAGAAGAAGTTCGACCCGCACGTGACGAGCGCGATCGCGGTCACTTTCAACATCGGTGCGATCCTCGGCGGGATCGTCTTCGGGACCCTGTCGCAGCGCATCGGCCGCCTGCGGGCGATCACCATCGCCGCATTGCTCGCGCTGCCGGCGCTGCCGTTCTGGGCCTACGGCTCGACGCCGCTGATCCTCGCCGCCGGCGCTTTCCTGATGCAGTTCGCGGTGCAGGGCGCCTGGGGCGTCGTGCCGGTCTATCTCAACGAGCTGTCGCCGGACGAGGTGCGCGGCACCTTTCCCGGCTTCGCCTACCAGATCGGCAACCTGATCGCCGCCGTGAACGGGCCGCTGCAGAGCGGCATCGCCAAGGCCAACGGCGGCGACTACGCGTTCGGGTTGGCCCTCGTCGTCGGCACGGTCGCGGTGCTGCTCGTCATCCTGTCGTTCCTCGGGCCGGAGGCGCACGGCGTCGCCTTCGCCGGCGCCGAACCGCGGGCGGCGGAATGAGCACCGATCGGGCGCTCGCCGTCCGCGTCACGGGCCTAGTGCAAGGTGTGAACTACCGCAACTTCACGGTCGCCGCCGCGCGCGGGCTGGAGGTTGAGGGCTGGGTCCGCAATCGCGAGGACGGCTCGGTGGAGGCGGCGCTGCGCGGCCCCGGTCAGGCGCTGGCCGACCTGATCGGCATCATGCGCAAGGGGCCGCCCGACGGAAAGGTCGAGGGTCTGGACGTTCGGTCGAGCGATCACGGCGCGGCGGGCGAGCCGCCGCCGGACGCATACGTGTTCTAGGACCCGTGCCTCTACGTTGCGAACAGCCTGAAGAAGGTGACGAAGAGGCTGGCGGTCGCGACGAGATTGAAGGCAAGCGCGGGGCTCAGCCTGGGCACCGTGATCGTCGTGGTCGGCCTTCTCCTGCTGAAGCGGTGGATCCCACTGCGCCAATGGCCTGGGCTCGGCACGATCAGCAACGTGATGCTCATCGGAGTTGCCGCGGATGCGGCGCTCGCGGCGATCCCACCGCCGGGCGCGCTGGCGGTTCGGATCGTCCTTCTTGTCGCTACGGTGACGCTCAACGGCATCGCGACGGGCATGTATGTCGGAGCGGGCCTCGGCCCGGGTCCGCGCGACGGCTTGATGACCGGGCTGTCCGCGCGCACGGGATGGTCGATCCGACCCTCGCGCGCCGGCATCGACGTCGCGGCGCTGGCGCTCGGGTGGCTGCTCGGCGGCACGTGGGCCTTGGCACGGTGCTCCATGCCGTCATGATCGGCCCGATGATCCAGCTCGTCATGCCGGCGTTTCAACGGTGGTGCGCCGAAGGCGTCACGACGGTCTCCCCCAAGGTGCGCGCCTAGGAGACTGGAGCACTCGACATCGGCGCTCGCTTGCTCTCGCCACGCGCGCTTGCTACCGAGGCGCCTCCCGCCACACCCCGAAAGCCGCGCGCACACGATGGCCGAACCGCGCCGATCCGCCTCGTCGCCCGTTAATGTCGACGGCGCCCGCTTCCTCGTCGTCGAGGCGCGCTTCTACGACGACATCGGCGAGATGCTGCTCGCCGGCGCCGCGCACGCGCTCGAGGCCGCTGGCGCCAAGGTCGACGTGATCAGCGTGCCGGGCGCGCTAGAAATCCCGGTCGCGCTCGCGATGGCGGTGGATCGCGGCGTGTATGCCGGCGTCGTCGCGCTAGGCTGCGTCATCCGCGGCGACACCTATCATTTCGAGATCGTCTGCAACGAGAGCGCGCGCGCGCTGACCCGGCTCGCGGTCGACCATCGGCTGTGCTTCGGCAACGGCATCCTAACCGTCGAGACCGAGGCGCAGGCGCTCGAGCGCGCCGATCCCGCGCGTGGCGACAAAGGCGGCGACGCCGCGCGGGCGGCGCTGGCGCTGTGGCGCATCAAGCATTCGAAGGATGCCGCCTGATGGCCCGCGCGACCGAACGATCCGCTGCCCGCCTCGCCGCGGTCCAGGCGCTCTACGAGATGGATGTGACCGGCAAGTCGCTGCCCGACATCTACGCCGAGTTCGAGACCTACTGGATCGGCCGCGAGATCGAGGGCGATACCTACAACGACGCCGAGGTCGCGTTCTTCCGCGCCATCCTGAAGGGCGTGCTCGACGACCAGGGGCCGCTCGATCGGACGATCGACAAGACGCTGGTCGCCTCCTGGCCGCTGGCGCGCGTCGACAGCGTGATGCGCGCGACGTTGCGAGGCGGCGCCTACGAGCTGAAGGCGCGCACGGAGATCCCCGCCCGCGTCGTCATCAAGGAATATGTCGATGTCGCCGGCGCGTTCTTCGGGCGTGAGGAGAGCGGCATGATCAACGCCGTGCTCGACGTCATGGCGCGCGAGTTTCGCGCCACCGAGTTCGCGCTCCCGTCTGTCGCGGGAGAGGGGTGACCGCGTTTTCAGGGTCGCATCTGGCGCCGGCGCTGCTATAGAGAGCCCCTTTTCAGGAGCTTCGAGACCGATGCCCGCCGACCGCTGGGCGCCGCAGAGCTGGAGGGGCAAGCCCATCCAGCAGGCGCCCGTCTTCCCCGATGCCGCCGCCCTCGCCGAGGTCGAGCGCCAGCTCGCGACCTTCCCGCCGCTCGTGTTCGCCGGCGAGGCGCGCAAGCTGAAGAAGCAGCTCGCCAAGGTCGCCGCCGGCGAGGCGTTCCTGCTGCAGGGCGGCGATTGCGCCGAGAGCTTCGCCGAGCACGCCGCCGACAACATCCGCGACTTCTTCCGCGTGTTCCTGCAGATGTCGGTCGTCACGACCTTCGCCGCCGCGATGCCGGTGGTGAAGGTCGGTCGCGTCGCCGGCCAGTTCGCCAAGCCGCGCTCGGCGCCGATGGAGCGCATCGGCGACACCGAGTTGCCCAGTTATCGCGGCGACATCGTCAACGACATCGCCTTCACGCCGGCGGCGCGCATTCCCGATCCGCAGCGCCAGCTCGACGCCTACCGCCAGTCGGCGGCGACGCTGAACCTGTTGCGCGCCTTCGCCGGAGGTGGCTACGCGAACCTCGAGAACGCGCATCGCTGGATGCTCGGCTTCGTCAAGGACAGCCCGCAATCGGCGCGCTACCAGGAGCTGGCCGACCGGATCTCCGAGACGGTCGGCTTCATGCGGGCGATCGGGCTCGATCCGGAAAATCATCCGGAGCTGCGCCAGACCGATCTCTACACCTCGCACGAGGCGCTGCTGCTCGGCTTCGAGGAGGCGCTGACCCGCGTCGACTCGACGACGGGCGACCATTACGCCACCTCCGGCCACATGCTGTGGGTCGGCGACCGCACCCGCCAGCTCGATCATGCACATATCGAGTACGCCCGCGGCGTGAAGAACCCGGTCGGCCTGAAGTGCGGCCCGACACTCAAGCCCGACGAGCTGATCCGTCTCGTCGACGTGCTGAACCCCGAGAACGAGCCCGGCCGCCTGACGCTGATCTGCCGGTTCGGCGCCGATCGCGTGGCCGAGTGCCTGCCGACGCTGCTCCGCGCGATCACACGGGAAGGCCGCAAGGTCGTCTGGTCGTGCGACCCGATGCACGGCAACACGATCAAGGCCTCCTCCGGCTTCAAGACGCGGCCGTTCGAGCGGATCATGGGCGAGATCCAGACGTTCTTCGAGGTCAGCCGCGCCGAGGGCACCTATGCGGGCGGCATCCATCTCGAGATGACCGGCCGCGACGTCACCGAATGTACTGGCGGCGCGCGCGCGCTGTCGGACCTCGACCTGCACGACCGCTACCACACCTATTGCGATCCGCGCCTCAACGCCGAGCAGGCGATCGAGGTGGCGTTCCTCGTCGCCGAATTGTTGAAGGAAGAGCGCATCGCCCGCGGCGTCCCGGTCGTGCATGCGGCGGAGTGAGGGTCGCGCTTCCCTTCTCCCGCCTGCGGGAGAAGGTGGTGCCGCGAAGCGGGGTCGTATGAGGGTGCTGGGCGCGGCACTCGATGCTGACCGCGGTGCCTTTTCCTGCGATGCCCTCATCCGCCCTCCGCCAGCCACCCCTTCCCGCTTTGCGGGCGGGGACCCCTGGCTGGCTCCGCCCGATTTCGTCGGGCCATCTTCTCCCGCAAGCGGGAGAAGGAGATGATGACCCCCACCGTCCGTTTCGCGCCGTCGCCGACCGGCCGCATTCATATCGGCAACGCGCGGACCGCGCTCTTCAACGCGCTCTTCGCGCGCCGCCAGGGCGGCCGCTTCATCTTGCGCTTCGACGACACCGATACCGAGCGCTCGCGCCAGGAATACGCCGACGCGATCGAGACCGATCTCGCCTGGCTGGGCATCGCGCCGGACCTCACCGTGCGCCAGTCGGCGCGCGGCGCTTTCTATGATGCCGCCGCCGCGCGGCTGAGGGCGGCCGGCACGCTCTATCCCTGCTACGAAAGCGCCGAGGAGTTGGACCGCCGCCGCAAACGCCAGCAGGCGCGCGGGCTGCCGCCCGTCTACGACCGCGCCGCGCTCGACCTGACGGCGGAGGATCGCGCCAAGTTCGAGGCGGAGGGGCGCCGCCCGCATTGGCGCTTCCTGCTCGCGCGCACCGACGTCGCCTGGGACGATCTCGTGCGCGGCGAGAGCCACATCGATTGCGCCTCGCTGTCCGACCCCGTGCTCGTGCGCGAGGACGGCTCCTACCTCTACACGCTGCCCTCCGTGGTGGACGACATCGATCTCGGCGTGACCCACGTGATCCGCGGCGAGGACCACGTCACCAACACCGCCGTGCAGCTGCAGCTGTTCGCGGCGCTCGCAAGCTCCGACGGCGGGCCGGCACCGACCTTCGCGCACCACAACTTGCTGACGACCGCCAGCGGGGAGGGGCTCTCGAAACGCTCCGGCGCGCTGTCGATCGGCGGGTTGCGCGAGGCGGGCATCGAGGCGCTCGCGGTCGCGGCGCTGGCCGTCCTCGTCGGCACGTCGGACGCGGTGCAGCCGATAGAAAGCCTGGACGAACTGGGCGCGTTGTTCGATCTCGCGCATGTCTCGCGCACGCCGGCCCGCTTCGATCCCACCGAACTCCAGCACCTCTCCGCGCGCACGTTGCACACGATGCCCTATGGCGCCGTCGCGGCGCGGCTGGCCGCGGCCGACATCGCGGACGGGGAGGCGTTCTGGCTCGCCG
This sequence comes from uncultured Lichenihabitans sp., assembly GCA_965214415.1. GTDB lineage: Bacteria > Pseudomonadota > Alphaproteobacteria > Rhizobiales > Beijerinckiaceae > RH-AL1. The sequence goes on along the minus strand of CBDCBQ010000003.1, from coordinate 1,296,694 downwards.
TGCGCGGCAACCTCGAGCGCTTCGACGATGTCGCCGTCTGGCACGCGGTGACCGACGGCACCATCACGCCGGTGCGCGAGGATCCCGCCTTTCTCGCCGAGGCGGCCGCGCTGCTGCCGCCAGAGCCGTGGGATCAGGGCGTCTGGGGAGCCTGGACCGCCGCCGTGAAGACCGGCTCGGGCCGCAAGGGCAGGGCGCTGTTCCACCCACTGCGGCTCGCCCTGACCGGGCGCGACACCGGGCCGGAGCTTGCGGCTCTACTGCCGTTGATCGGGCGCGAGAGGGCGCTCGCGCGGCTCGGCTGATCCAGCGGCTCCGCTACTGCTGCGGCCCCACCTTGCGGACGCTGCGTGCCGTGCCGTCGGTCATCGCGGTCTCGGGCGGCGAGCCGGCCTCGTTGTCGGCGGCGTCGCCGGCGATCTTGGCCGCGGCACTGGCGTCGACCGGCGCGGGCGCGGGGCCTGCGAGCATCGAGGCGCGCGCCTTGGCGTCCATCTTCGGGCGCGACAGCTCGTCCGACTTCGCCTGGGTGACGACGATGTCGCCCTTGCGCGTGTTGCCGATCACCTCCTCGGCATTCGCGAGCGCCTGCGCCCAGCTCTTGTCCTTGGGGCGACACGAGCACTCCGGCACGAACGCCTTCGAGAATTTCATCGCGTTCGGCAGGTCGGCGTAGGGCTTGCCATCGAGCGCGACCGAGGTGTCGATCTCGGAATTCGGGTTGCGCGTGTAGACCGCCGTCTCGGTGCCGGGGCAGAGGGCCTGGCACATCTCCTTGAGATCGTCGCCGGCGCGGCGGGCGGAGACACCGAGCGGGAAGAAGCCGCCGTCGCAGGTGCGGACGCAGACCGCCTGCGATCCGCCGCGCGCATGGCTCTCGCCGTCATCGTCCTGACCCTGGCCGCCGTCGCGCGGCGCCATGTCCGGCAGCGGCGCCGGACGCGGCTCTTCCTGCGGGCCGCCGAACAGCGATTCGAAAAAGCCGCGCTGTTGCGGCTGCTGTGCCTGCTGCGGTTGGCCGCCGCGGCAATAGGCGTTGAAGCGGGCTACGAGATCGGCGCGACCGCCGCCACCGCCGCCCTGCGTCTGGGCGACATAGGCCTGCAACTGCTGGATCCGCTGCATGATGCCGGCGCAGCGCGGGTCGCCACCGCCAAACAGCGAGGCGAAACCGCCGCCACTGCACCCGAGCTGCTGGGCGGCGCCCTCGGCGCGCGCGAGTTCGGCAGCCTGGCGTCGTCCCGCCCCGCCGGATCGGCCGCCGCCGCGATCGGCTTGCGCGATCTGCGCGCGCAGCCGGCCGCAGTCGATGTCCTGGGCGCGCGCCGCGCCCGCGCCGATCAGCGAGATCGACGCAACGAGCGCTGCCGCGCGGAACGCGCCGCGCGGAACGCCGGAGATGCGGACGAGGGCAAGAGAAGGCATCCGGTCCTCGGCGTGCGCCTCGCCGCAAGAGGCGGCTCGGTCGGTCGAATCAACGCGCGCGAGCTTGCGCGAGACATTCGGTATCGGCCGCCGACTGACCAAAGCTTCTTGGTCCAAACATGGCCCCGCGCCGGCCTACGACCTTTGCACGCGCGCCATGCCTCTTTTGCAACACCGGCCCTCGCCCATATACGCCTCGCGCTTTCCCCCAAGACGCGCCTCGCGCTGTGAATGGAAGACGCGCCTCGCGCTGCCCAACGAAAGACATGACCGATGAGAACGACAATAGGCGCTCTCGCGCTCGCCGCGGCTCTCGGCGTGATCACACTCGCCACGACGGCGCTGGCGGGCGACCCTGATTTCATCTTCAGCGAGAACACCAAGTTCCACCTGCTGTCGCCGGACGCAAAGCTCTCGACCTATGCGGTCGACGATCCCGTCGTCGGGGGCGTGGCGTGCTGGTACACGCAGCCCGAGAAGGGCGGCTTCAAGGGCATGCTCGGGCTCGCCACGGAGGCGTCCGATATCTCGCTCGCCTGCCGGCAGTACGGCCCGATCAGCTTCAAGGACAAGTTTTCCGAAGGCGACGAGGTCTTCGCGCAGAGCCGCTCGATCTTCTTCAAGCACATGCAGATCGTGCGCGGCTGCGACGCCAAGCGCAACGTCCTCGTCTACATGGTCTACACCGACAAGCTGATCGACGGCTCGCCGAAGAACTCGACCTCGACAGTGCCCGTCATGCCCTGGGGTGCCTCGGCCGACACGCCGCGTTGCGGCGACTTCTTGAAAGGCTGAGAGGCCTGTAGGCTCTTTGCGTCATGAGGAGACTTCGGTGGTCGCCGCCTTGCTCGCCATCTGCCTCGTAGCGCAACCATGCGGCGGTCCGATCGACACCCGCGTGGCGCTCGCGGCCGAGCGGGCGGCAGGCGAACTGAAGCAAACCGTCGAGGCGCGGTTCCATGCCATGGACGCGGCCGGGCACGGCATCTTCAACGAGGAGGTCACCGATGTGGTCGCGCCCTTCTTCCCGCCGGGCATGACATTCGAGGCCGCCGCCCAGGTGGCTCGGTCGCAGGGTCTGTCGCCGTTGAAGCTGTTCAGGGGAAAGCCGGACGCGGCGGGCGAGGCCACCTACGTGACCAACGTCGGCCTCGCCGACGGCGAGTTCGCGACCGTCTTCGTCGCGGTCTATCTCACCTTTTCGGCCGAAGACGATGCGCCGAGGCTGCGTCACGCGAGCGCCTTCCTGCGCGCCTCGGACATGTAGCGCTGGATGATCGAGACGATCGCGATCTACTACACGCCGATCGCGGCGACGCGGATCATGGCGAAGCTGGGCTTCGGCGTCGCCTACCACATGTCGATCGTCTACACCGACCGCGACGATCACCACTACGGCGCGACCTCGGGTCCGTCGAACCAGGCGATCCGGCTCGGCCCTTCGCAAGCCGTGAAGGCGATGATCGATGCCGCCGTCTTGTGGCCGTCGCCGTTCGGGCATCTGGTGTCGGATCGCCACAACAACTTGCCGTTCGAGACAGGCAGCCCGCGAGATTTCTATACGCAGGACGCCTACGGTACCGCCTATCCGCCGTTCGTGGTGATCCGTGGCGTCGACCTGTCGGCGCGCTGGCAGACGATCCTGCGGACCTACGCCGCGGTCGACGCGCTCGACTTGCGCTATTCGCCAATCAGCCAGAATTCGAACTCTCTCGCAGGAACCGCGCTACGTCGCGCGCGGATCGAGATTCCTTTTTCGAGCGCCACCGAGTTCGCGCCCGCGCTGTTCGTCGAGCTGCCGATCAAGTAGGGGCGCAAACCAAAGGGGCGCCCGACTCCTCGGACGCCCCTTCGAAATGTAAACCGGCGGAGCCTACTTCTGCGCCGCGGCCTTGTCCTTCTTGGCGGCGCTGTGGTGGCCCATCGCGCAACCGGCCGCGGCGCCCACCTTGCCGTGACCGGCCATGTGGCCGGCGACACCGCCGATGATCGCGCCCTTGATGCAGCCCTTGGCGTTCGCCGCGGGGGCGGCCAGCGACATGGCAGCGGCGGTGAACAGGACCGAGGCGAGAAGCGTCTTCATTTTCAAACTCCCATCGAGATGACGCCGTAACGGCGTGCGGAGTTTGAATGTTCCGGGCCGCTCGGGATTACGGCTAATCCCTGCTGCCTTAGTCCTTGCCGGCTAGTCTTTGCAGCTGACGATGTAGGCGCCCGGATCGATTTTGGTCGCCTTCGCGTTCGGGATCGAGGCCGTCACGTCCTCGACGCGGCCGAACGAAACGGAGGCCGACATGCCGTGTGCCTCGCACCAGGCATCCGCGATCACGTGCCCGCAGGCCTTGTTGGCGGAGAGGCAGTCGTCGAACCCGTAGCCATCCGAGGAGGGGATCACCAGCATGTGGTTCGCGCCGGTCTGGCTCTCGGCCTGCGAGGTGACCCGGCTTGCGGAGAGCGCCATCAGCGCGATGGCGAACGGGGCGGCGATCTGGATGAGCTTGCGGGCGTTGGACGCGGTGACAAACATGCGCGGGACTCGACACATACGATTGAACTGTCGCGATGCTGCCCGCGTAGGCTGAAAAAACGATTAAGGCGGGGTGCAGGCGATCGCTCGAATTGTCGCGATATGCCGGGTGCGACCCGTCGCCTTGACAAGCCGGGGGCTTGGTCGCACTGCCCGCGCGAGCAGGGACGAGCCGTATGACGCTGCGTTTTCACAACACGCTGACACGCCGGAAGGAGGACTTCGTCCCCATCGATCCGGGCAACGTGCGCGTCTATGCCTGCGGACCGACCGTCTACGACAATCTGCATATCGGCAACGGCCGCATGCTGATCGTCTTCGACGTTCTGTTGCGGGTGCTGCGGCACGTCTACGGCGACGCGCACGTGACTTATGTGCGCAACATCACCGACGTCGACGACAAGATCAACGCGCGCGCCGCCGAGCGCGGCATCCCGATCCGCGCGCTGACCGACGAGATGATCGCGATCTTCCATGCCGACGCCGCGGCGCTCGGCTGCCTGCCGCCGACGCTCGAGCCGCGCGCGACCGACCACATCGCGCCGATGATCGAGATCATGCGGCGGCTGATCGCCAACGGGCACGCCTATGCCGCCGACGGTCACGTGCTGTTCGACGTGCCCTCGATGCCGGACTACGGCCGCCTCGCCAACAAGGGGCTCGACGAGCAGATCGCCGGCGCCCGCGTCGAGGTGGCGCCCTACAAGAGGAGCGCGACCGACTTCGTGCTTTGGAAGCCGTCGCGTGCCGAGGAGCCGGGCTGGGAGAGCCCATGGGGCAGGGGCCGGCCGGGCTGGCACCTCGAATGCTCGGCGATGAGCTGGCAGCATCTGGGCGAGACGTTCGACATCCACGGCGGCGGCATCGACCTCGTCTTCCCGCACCACGAGAACGAGATCGCGCAATCGCGCTGCGCCTTCGGCCACGGCCTGATGGCACGTGTGTGGATGCACAATGGACACCTTCAAGTTGAAGGTGAGAAGATGTCCAAAAGCCTCGGCAACTTCGTGACAATCCGCGATTTGTGGGCGACGCCGACCTTCGGTGGCCGCGCCTGGTCGGCGGACGTGCTGCGCCTCGCGATGCTGCGTACGCACTACCGCCAGCCGATCGACTTCACGATCAGGGGCCTGGAGGAGGCGGACCGTACGATGGCCGACTTTTCCAAGGCTTGCGCCGGTGCCGAAACGTCAGCTCCGGGCGACGGTTTTCTCGCGGCGATGGCCGACGATCTCAACACGCCGAGGGCGCTGGCCGAGCTGCACGCGCTGCGCACGAGCGACCCGGCGGCGTTGCGCGCGGGCCTTGCGCTGCTCGGCATCGGCGCCGAAGCTTCTTCGGTGGCGACCCAATCCTTGCTCACGCCAAGGGAGGCCGAGCTTCTGTCGTTGCGCGAGGCGTCTCGGGACGCGAAGGACTGGAAGGAGTCCGACCGCCTGCGCGACGAGCTGGAAGCGTCCGGAATTGTCGTGAAGGACGGCAAGAACGGCACGACATGGGAACGTAACTTATGAACGCCACGCCCAACGCGACGGTCAGCCTGCGGCCGTTGCTGCCGGCCGACGTGCCGGTGCTGGCGGCGATCTTCCAGGCCAGCATCGAGACGCTGGCCGAGGACGATTACGACGACGGCCAGCGCGCGGCCTGGTCCGCGGCGGGCGACGACGAGGCGACGTTCGGCGCGCGGCTGACGGCGGGGTTGACCCTCGTCGCGACGCTGCAGGGCGCGCCCGTCGGCTTCGTCTCGCTGGCCGGCAAAGAGCAGCTCGACATGCTCTACGTCTACCCGCCGGCGGCGCGACGTGGCGTCGGCGCCTTGCTCGTCGACGCGATCGAGAAGCTGGCCCGTGCGAGAGGGGCTTCGCGGCTCACCGTCGATGCCAGCGACAACGCGCGCCCCTTCTTCGAGACGCGCGGCTACGAGGCGCAGCGCCGCCAGACCGTCACGATCGGCGACCAATGGCTCGGCAACACGCACATGGTGAAGACTTTCACGGCCTAGCTCTTGACTAGAGCCCGCGCTCGAGGCCCGAGGGTTCGACCTGTCGGGCTTTCGCCTCCGCCGCGGCGAGCGGCATGACGTCGCCCGAGAAGGATTTTTCGAGCATCGGCGAATGGGGTGGCTGCGAGATCCACATGCCCTTCGAGCCGACCACCTCGCCGCTGGCGAACAACTCGGCGGCGAGGCTTTTGTCGAACGGCTTCTTGTCGCCCATCTCATGCGATGACGGCACGGCGCAATAGTGGAAGCGCGTGTTGTTGGATTCAGCAAAACGGTAGAGGCGGGCGAGGTCCGAGATCACCTGATATTTGACCATCGTCCGGACCGCGCGCGCGATGATCGGCAGGGCGCGCGGCGGATCGAGTCGATATTCCGGGGCGATCTTGCTGTTCCTGATGACCCAGAGGTCGCGTCCGCGGCGCTTCTTGAAGACCTTGTCCTCGATCTCAATGACCTTCGCCTCGGGCGGCACGAAGACGAGCTGCGCCGTGACGCCGCCATCGACATGCATCTCCGAGTACAGCTTGCCGTCCCCGGCGACGACGGGGAAATACACCGGCGGAAACAGGCCCGGTATCGCCGAAGTTGCCAGCAGCACCTTGGTGAACATCTCGCTGCGATCCGCACGCCCGCTGGCGGCGATCGCCGACAGGTCCCAGACGACCGGGCGTTGCGCGTCGAGATTTGTGGTCATAATGAAGAGACGCCGTCCGTCGCGGTATCCCTCGGCGATCTGATCGAGGAAGCGAGGCGTCGCGTAGCCCTCGATCATCCGTTTCATTGGCGCGTTGTCTTCGAACGCGTCGGAAAAATAGCCGAGGACACCGCGGCTCCTGTACAGATCGGGGGCGCCGAACTTCGTGTAGACGTCCCGCAGGACCTTGTCGCAGCCGGGGCCGATGAAAGCGAAAGGTGCCGCCAGGGCTCCCGCGCTGACGCCCGTCACGACCTCGAAGTCCGGCCGGTCGCCGCGCTTCGCCCACCCGCTGAGCACCCCCGCCGCGAAGGCGCCCTGATCGCCGCCGCCCGAGATCGCCAGGAAATCGGCCTTGAGCGCGGATTTCGGCGACCGGCCCGCCTCGGCGGCTGCCCGGACCTCCTCGTCCTTCGTCTCGATCGACGCCAGGAACGAAGGGGTCACCTCGTCGCCCCAAACGCGAATGTTCTCGTAGCCCGGAATCGCGACCGTCGCGACGAGTTCGGAGGGCAGCGGATCGCGGGGAGCCGCCCTGGCGAGGCGGCTCGCACGTGCGAACGCCGTCAATGCCGCGTTCAACCTCGTGCGACCTCGAGCCATTTCTGAGACCTGGCCGGGCTTGCAAACCCGCAGCCTGTCGTATCGTCGCCGACCGACCCTGTCGACCGAACAATCGGGCGACGTCGGCAATGCGACGCGGTCCGTCGTCCGGCGCGCATGAGGTGGAGGGTTTGGGCGATCTTGAAGCGCATGAACGAGCCCGAGCATCACTGCCGGGATATTATCCGGAAAGCGCTTTGGCACGGCCTTAATAGTTTGCGGTAAAGCAGTGAAAGTTTGCCGTCACATCAAGCTGCGACGCGCTTCGGCGCTTTTTCGGTCGAAGCCTTGACCCGCCCGAGGCGCTTCTTCAGCGAGCCCCACAGAACACGCATCTCTTCCGCCGCCTTGCCGTCCGGCTCGAGTTCGGTCGTGCCCATGCCCTCGCGCGCTGCCTCCTGGTAGGCGACGCGGGAGGCGACGAGCGGGCGGAGAAGGCCACCCATGCTCTCCAACGCGGCGGCGCCGTCGGTGACGCGCGCGCTCTCCTGCATTGCCGGGCATTGGTTCAGGATGAAAGCGAAGTCCTTGCCGTGCGTCTTCAACTTGCCGCGCGTCACCTCGCTCGACCAGATGTCGAAGATGGTCGGGCGGGCGGGGATGAGGCAGAGGTCGGCCGCCTTCATCGCCGCGTCGGCGGCGGGCGTGTCGGTGGCCGGCGTGTCGATGAGGACGAGCGTGACCTGGCTCTTGGCGAGCGCGGCCAGCGCGTCGGGCAGCTTGGCGGCGGACACGGTCTCGACTGGCATCTGCTTGTCGTCGCGACGGCGCGCCCATTTGGTCAGCGACTTCTGCGGGTCCATGTCGATCAGGAAGACGCGCTCGCCGGCTTCCTGCGCGACGACAGCGATGCAGGCCGCTAGCGTGCTTTTGCCCGACCCACCCTTTTGCGTGACCATGGCAACCGTGCGCATCTCGAAGGACCCCCATCCCAGCGACAGATTTGCAGGTATTAGGTGGGCAAGATGGTTAACGAACGGTTGAAGCGACGCTTGGGGCGTCGCGGAAGCGCACGACCTGTTCGGGGCGATCGTTCAGAACGCCAGTTCAACGCGCACCGGCACGTGGTCGGACGGCTTGTCGTCGGCGCGTCGCGCCTTGTCGATCGTCACGCGCGCGAGCCGGTCCGCCGCCTGAGACGACAGCAACACGTGGTCGATGCAGATGCCCTTGTTTCGCTGCCAGGCGCCGGCCTGATAGTCCCAGAATGTGTAAAGACCGGCCGCGTCCGTCGTGGCGCGCAGCGCATCGACCAAGCCGAGATTGAGCAGCGCGCGAAACCGCGCCCGGCTTTGCGGCAGATAGAGCGCATCGCCGATCCAGGCCTGCGGATCCCAGACGTCGCCGGGGCCTGGGATCACGTTGTAGTCGCCGGCCATCACCAGCGGCTCCTCGAGCGCGAGCAGGGCGCGCGCGTGGGCGAGCAGGCGATCCATCCAGGCGAGCTTGTAGGTGTACTTCTCGGTCTCCGGCGGGTTGCCGTTCGGCAGGTAGAGGCAGCAGACGCGCACCGGCATCGCGTCGGTCGTCACCAGCGCCTCGATGTAGCGCGACTGTACGTCGGTCGCGTCGCCGGGCAGCCCCATCTCGACCTGCATCGGTCGCTTCGAGAGGATCGCGACGCCGTTCCAGCTCTTCTGACCGTGCGTCGCGACGTTGTAGCCCAGCGCTTCGATCTCGAGTCGCGGGAAGTGCTCGTCGGTGCACTTCAGCTCCTGCAGGCAGAGCACGTCGGGCTCGATCTCGCGCAGGTAGCGCAGCAGATTTTCGAGGCGTGTGCGCACCGAGTTAATGTTCCAGGTCGCGATCTGCACGCCCATGCCCTTCAGCCTCGCCGCGTCACCCCAGCGCCGCGCGCCAGCTGTACAGGCTGAGCCCGGGATGGAAAGTGGGATCGTCGCGCAGCACGTGACGCCAGCGCTCCAGGAAGATCGCGCGCTCCGTGTCGTGCACCGCGAGGCGCCGCAGCGTCGCGCCCCCGCGACTGGCGGATTCCTCGTGCATCAGATGCACGGCAGGGTCGACGATGGTCTGCCAGCCGCGCGCGTTCAGCTTCAGGCAGAGATCGATATCGGACAGCTCGATCGGCAGGTGTTCGGCATCGAACCCGCCGACCGTGTCGAACTTCTTTCGCGCGACGGCGAGGCAGGCGCCGGTGACGGCGGATACCTCGTGCACCGCAAGGTTGCGGCCGGCCCAGCCCGGATCGTCGCCGGGTGCCGGTGCGCCGAAATGGCCGGCGCTGCCGCCCATGCCGAGCAGAACCCCGACATGCTGGAGCCGCCCGTCCGGATAGGTGAGCTTGGCGCCGACCGCGCCTGTCATGGGGTCCAGCGCGTGCGCGCACAGGCGATCGAGCCAGTCGCCGCCGAGGATCTCGGTGTCGTCGTTGAGGAACACGAGAACGTCGGCCGGCGCCGCCGCGGCCGCGTCGTTGCACATGCGCGAGAAGTTGAACGGGCCGGGATGGCTGGTGACGATCACGTCCGCGCTTGAACGAAGCTCCGTCAAATGCGCGACGGCCTCGGGCGATACGCTCCCATTGTCGGCGACGACGATCTTGCGGCGGGCGGACGAGGTCGTCGCGCGGATCGAGGCGATCGCGCGGCGGAGCAGGGCAGGGTGATCGCGCGTCGGGATGATGATCGCGGCCGTCGCGTCCGGTGCGAGCGTGGCCCGCGCGGGTGCAGCTGGCGCGGGCGAGAGCACGAAGGGCGCCGCCAACTCGAGCGTGACCCGGCGCATGGGCTGCACCTCGTCGGCGGCGAGCCCAGCCAGGAACGGCTCCGGAAGCTGGCCATCACCGAGACAGACCGCCCGCTCGGCGAGGCTCCAGGCCGCCATCCCACGGACGAAGACGGACGGGCCGAGGTAGGGCCGCGCCGCCTGCAGGCGTGGACTCCAGCCCGGCAGCAGGATGGGTTGTCGGCGTCCGTCGAGGTCCGGGGCGACGAGGTCGCCGTAAAGCAGGCGGCGACGCGGTTCGCGATGCGATTGCTCGACGAGTGTGGCGAGGGCGGTCGGCGGCAGGGTCGCGCCGGCCGGAACGACGCCGACGAGGGCCTCGGCCCTGTCGCCGATCATGGCGGTCGCCTGGTCGAGTGTCACCGCCGCGATGCGCGGATCGGCGGGCGCGGGGGCGCCGACCACGAGGGCGGTCCAATGCGGAAAGACCTGCGCCGCGAGGCTTGCGCAAGTGCGGCGCACGGCATCTGGATCAGCCGGCTCGCCGCGCACGACGATCACAACCGGCGGTGCTTCCGCCCAAGTGAAGCGTGGCCGATCGATGCCGTCGAGCGCCACCGGCCCCGCGCGCCGCGCCTGCCACGCGGCGAAGCCGCCAAGCGGATGCGCACCGATCGCCCAGGCAAGATTGTTGTCGGACTCGGGACCCCAGCCGATCAGGCGCGTCAGGATCGCGCTACGGGTCGAGCGTCGATTGCGGGTTGCCCCGACCGCGACGAGGGCCAGCCAGGACCGCGGCCGCAGCGACGCGATCGCGAAATCGAATGGGCCGCGCCTGTTGGTCGGGCTGATACTGATGCCGCTCAGATCCCGCGGCATGCGGCCGGTCCAGATCCCAGCGCGGTCGACCGGCCCGGCGCCGATGTGATCGATGACGCCGCCGTCCTCTCGGCGGAGCCGCAACACCGGCCGCGCCGGTTCGTCCCATGCGCTGGCGCGATAGACGATCTCGACGAGGCGGCCGGCCAGCCGGTCGAACCCGGGACCGACGAGGCGCAGCCACGGCTCGTCGCTCGTGGCATGGAAGCGGCCGTCGCCGCGTGCGACATCGCGCTCGGGCTCGAGCCCGATGCCCGCGGTGGCATCCAGCGGCGCCATTTCGCGACGTAGCGGCTAGAGCCGATGATCGATGATCGAGGCCGTGATCGTCGTCCCGCAGATCCAGATCATCAGGCTCGCGACCAGGATGATGATGAGGTCCGACCAGCGCTCCGGATAGGTGTAGTCCTGCGGCAGGGACGGCGGTTCGAAAACCTGCAGGTAGACCTGCTGGCGCTCGGAGGCGATACGAGCCCGCTCGACGCCGTTGCTGGCGAACTTGAACATCGTCTCCGCGAACTGCTTCTTCAGCTCGAGCGTCTCGAATTGCGCCAGCGTCGAGGCCAGGTTGGTCGACAGGGCCTTGGCGCCCGCCATCTGGTCCTTCAGCTCCTTGATGTGATCGTTGACGCTCTGCAGCTTGTCGCGGAGCGTCGCCATACCGGGCGCGGTCGGCCCTTGCACGCGCTCCGCCACGAACAGCTGGCCCTCGGCCTCGATCTTGGCGGTCATCATGTCGAGCAGGAGCTTGCCGTTCGATTCGGCCGACTTCACCGGGTCGATGACCTGGCGGGAGTTGCGGAACGTGGTGAGATTGGCGAGCGAGAAGCGCACCTCGCCCTCGGTTCGGCGAACCTCGTCCTCCGCCGACCGCATCATGTCCATCCGCACCTTCGAGGACAGATCGTTGACGAGCTGCTCGCTCGATTTCAGGATGGCGCCGGCAAGCGTGAGCGCGTCCTCGCGGCGAAAAGCGCTGACCGAGACGGAGATGATCCCGGAACTCGCCTCGATCTGCACCTTGACCATCTGGTTCCAATATTTGGCCAGATCCTCGACCGAGGCATCGCGCGGCAGTCTGGCCCAGAAATCGGCTTCCGGGCGCTGGAAGATTGCGCGCACATCGAGCCGTCGCGACACGTCGTCGAGGATCGCGCGGCTGTGGATGTAGCTCGCGACGATCTCGGCATCCTCGCCGCCGATATTGACCGTTCCCGTCATCGCGGACGCCGCGCCCCCGGCCGCGCCGCCACCTTCGTCGTCCTTCTTACCCGCGCCCTCCATCGCGGCGCCGAGCATCGGCTCGGCTTGGCGAACCATGAACCGCGCCTCGGCGACATATTGATCGCTGGCGAACGCGAAGAGGTAGACGCCGGCACCGATGGTTGGCACGAGAACCAGGAGGATCAGGCTCAGCCAGAGGATGCCGAACGAGCGTTTCGGCTGAAGCTCGAGGGAAGTGTCCCTAAGCTCCAGGGCCTGTGGGCTCGTGACCCGGGAGCGCGCGACATCGACGTCGCGCCCGGCGACCCGGCGGATCGGCGAGAGAGCTCGCGAGACCAGGCTCTGGCGCGGCGGCGCGAGTTCGCCGGGCGCTCGTGTCGCGGTCAGCTGCTCTCTGTCGCGAACATCGCTCATGACGCGGTGGTCTCCTCGATCGGCCGAGCCGATGACGCGGCGCGCATGTCGCGCATCAGACGAGTCCCTTGCGCAGCAACGCGATCAGGCCCAGCGCCGCGAGCCAAACGCCCAGTCCCGCCCCGATGACGATCAGGATATCGATCACGCGGCGGGGATACTTCGCCTCCTGCGGGAGGACCGGCGTGACGAACGTGTTGATGTACATCAGCTTCGTCTCGCTCGCGAGCGTCGCATGCTCGAGCGCCGCCAGGGCGCCCGCGTAGATCCGCTCCGCGATATCGTTGTTGAGCGATGCGTAATCCAGGCGCGACATCGAGCCCGACAACGGCGAATCCGCGCCACCCTTGTCCGGCTTCGTGCTCGTCAGCGTCGCCTCGAGTTTGGCGACCTGCTGCTTGGCGGAGTCGATCCTCGATTGCAGGTTCCGCATCTGCGGCGCGTCCGCTCGGACGACACGATGCATCGAGTCGTAGTCCTGCTGGAGCTTGATCTGCTGACCGCGCACCTGCGTGATGAGGTCGGTCACGGCGCTCGACGCCTCTTTCGCGCTCAGCATGCCCTCCGCGTTGCGCGACCTCTCGAGCTCGGCCCGCGCCTTGGCGAGATTATCCTGCGCGCGCTCGCGTTCCTTCTTTGCGAGGTTGATCGCGTCGCCCTTCATCTGGTCGTTCATGTTGTTGACGAGCGACTCGCTGGACGCCAGGACCGCATCGGCGATCGCGACGGCGTCCTCCGGCTTGAACGCCTTCACCGTCATGACGACGATGCCGGCCGGCATCTGGATCGTCGTTTCGACGTGCTGCTTCCAGTATTGCACGATTCTCTCGATGGATTTGTGCGGGCCGAGCCGCGACAACCAATCGGCATCGGGATCCTGGTAGAGCCGCGACAAGCCGACCGATTTCATGAGCTGCTCGACGAGGGCGCGGCTCGTCACGTAGTTGATGATCACCTGGGTGTCTTGGACGATCAGCATTCCCGGCGCGCCGGTCAGCGAGCCGACCGTGTCCATCCCGGCGGGCAGGCCGCCGCGCACCGTGAACCGCGCCTCGGCGGTATATTGATCCGCGGCGATCAGACCGAAATAGACCGAGGCGGCGACCCCGGGGATCGCGACGAACAGGATGAACGTCGCGATCTGCATCAGGCGCGCCAGTCGCTGACTGCGCCGGGCTCGATACGATGTGCTGACGCGACCGCGACGGCTTTTGGTGGAGAACCGTGCCCGTCGTGCCGCATCGCTGAGCGCGCGCGCGACAAGGGCCGCGCGCTCCTTCGACGAGAAGACGCTCGGGACCTGGGTGACGCTCTCGTCGCTCATCGAAGCTCCAACCTGACGGTGAACGAGCCACTCGAGCGGCACGCTGCCGAGACGCCCGTCCATCTATGGATCACGCGCCCGACTCCAGCAAGAAAGTAGACATCCGGCAAGCAGGGCAACTCCAACAAGCAGGGCCACTTCGGCATGAACGGCCACTTCGGCATGAAGGGCCACCTCAGCAAGAAGGGGGCCCGCACGACGGGACCTTCACCGACCACCAATCATCGTGCTGCCGGTAAATTTAAGGCGATCGTCGGCGGCGTCTATTAGCCCCGGGTCGAACCTGTCGGCCCGGCTTTCGATCGGCATGGCTAACAAACACGTAACATCCTACAATCGCGACATTTTTTGGCGTTCGGCTGCCGTGCGTTAGGGTTCTGGCAAGCCGGCGGTGCAAGCCTCTCACGATGGATCGACCCGCGAGTTCGGCGTCGGTTTGCTCGCACCGAGGTGCTCGTCTTGTACCGTCACGGCCCTCGCGTTTTCTTCGCCCCGTCCTCTGGATTCGCACGCGATCTCCGCCGATGCCGAGGCGTCAAGCTGGCGCTGGCCGCCTGCGGCCTGGCGGCGCTCGGCGTCGGCGGCTGCGCGCAGAGCCCGCAGCAGCTCGCGGCCGCCTCGCACGGCAAGGAATATTTCCCCTCGTCCGTCTACGGCCGCGCCAGCGAACGCGTCGTCGCCGACGGCCAGCCGATCCCGCACGGCGGTGGCCAGTACCTCGTCGGCAAGCCCTACACGGTCGCGGGCAAAACCTATTACCCGAGCGAGCGCCGGGTGGTGCAGGTCGGCAATGCGTCCTGGTACGGCGACGCCTTCCACGGGCGCAAGACCGCGAACGGCGAGATCTACGACCGCGACGGCTTCACGGCCGCGCATCCGACCATGCCGCTGCCGAGCTACGCGCGCGTCACCAACCTGCGCAACAACTACTCGATGATCGTGCGCGTCAACGACCGCGGCCCGTATGCGTCGAACCGCATCATGGATGTCTCCCGCCGCACGGCCGAGGCGCTGGACTTCAAGCGCTACGGCACCGCGCAGCTGAAGGTCGAATATGTCGGTCCCGCGAGCCTCAAGGGGTCGGAGGATGCCAAGCTCTACGCGACGCTGCGCACCGACGGCCCCGCGCATCTCGAGGGCGAGCCGATCATGGTCGCCGAGGCGCGGCCCGCGCCCTTGCGCGTCGCCTCGCTGGCGCCGTACGTGCCCGCCGCCGAAGAGGCCGAGTCGCGGCCGGCGCGCCGTCATCGAGATATGCGACAGGAGAGGCACGAGGAGCGGCAAGAGGAGCGGCAAGAGGCGGTCGCGGCCCGCGAGCCGTCGCCCGAGCCGCGGCGCTATGTGGCCCGCCCCGAGGCCGTCGAGGCCGCCTACCGTCGCTTCGGGACCACGCACGAGGTCGCACGCGCGCCGATGCCGCCGCGATACACCCAGCGCTACGCCGAGGCGACCGACACCGAGGTGCGCCGCGAGCCGCGCCGGCGCGATGATCGTCAAGTCGCTTATCTTTCGCCGCGCGACGCCGCTCCGCATCTGCCGATCCGCGACCTGCTGCCGCCATCGCGCTACGATGGCGGTCACTATGGCGGCCACGATATCGACTACGACGCGCCGATGCACGTGGCCCGCTACGGCGGGCGTTCGATGGTGCCGCCCGCGCGCCCACTCGATGACCGCGAAATCGCGCCGCGCCACCGGGTCGTCGAGGCGCGCACGACCCGCTATCGCGACGACTGACCAGCCGTAGACAGACGGCCGCCTTGGCGAGACACTGGCCGCGAGCGGTACCTGCGGTCGCCCTCGGACGGGAAACGCAGGTGCCTCGACCCGCCCGGAAGTCTAGGAGACCGCGATGCGATCGCCTGTGTCCCGTCTGATCCGGCTCGCGTCGGTCGCCGCGATCGCCGCGACACCGCCGGGCTGGGCCGCCGAGTCGCAGCCGGCGGCGCTGCAAACGAATGTCCAGCACGCGATCCTGATCGATGCGGCGACGGGGACCGTGCTGTTCGAGCGCGGCTCCGACGATCTCGTGACACCGGCTTCGACCGCCAAGATCATGACCGCCGAGATCGTCTTCGAGCTCCTCAAGAGCGGCAAGCTCAGGCCCGACCAGACGCTCAAGGTGAGCGAGACCGCGTGGCGGCAGGGCGGGGCGCCGTCGCACGGCTCGACGATGTTCGCCAAGCTCAACAGCGAGGTCGCCGTCTCCGATCTCCTGCAAGGATTGATCGTCGATTCCGCCAACGACGCGGCGATCGTGCTCGCCGAGGGCATCGCCGGCTCGCAGGGCGCCTTTGCCACGCAAATGACGCAGCGCGCCCGCGAGCTCGGCTTCCCGCACATGACCTTCACCGACGCCTGGGGCGACGACAGCCCGGACCAGAAGGTCACGCCCCGCGAGATGGCGCTCTTGTCGGCGCACATGATCAAGACGTTCCCCGACCTCTACAAGATCTTCGCCCAACGCGACTTCCTGTGGAACAGGATCAAGCAGCCCAACCGCAATCCGCTGCTGGCGATGGACATCGGCGCCGACGGGCTGAAGACCGGCAACATCAACGACTCCGGCTTTTCGATCGTCGGCTCGGCGGACCAGAACGGCGAGCGGCTGATCCTGGCGCTGTTTGGCGAGCGGACGGCTGCCGAGCGTTCCGCCGAGGCGCGCAAGATCCTGCAATGGGGGTTTCGTGCCTTCGCCACGCGCAAGCTCTACGCGGCCGGCGAGACGGTCGGCACGGCGGGCGTCTACGGCGGGGCGGCGCGCTCGGTGCCGCTCGTCACCGGCGACGGCGTCAGCGTCCTCGTCCCGCGCGAGAGCACCAACAAGCTGACCGCCAGGATCGTCTATCAGGGACCGCTGCTGGCGCCGGTCGAAGCAGGCGCCAATGTTGCCAGCTTGAAACTCTACCGCGGCGAGGCGGAAGTGCTCAGCGCCCCGTTGCGGACGGGCGAGGCCGTCGCGGTCGGCTCGCTGCCGAAACGCGCGCTCGACGCCGGGCTCGAATATCTCGGCGGCCTATTTCGGAAATACGTGCTGCGCTCGTGAGCGAGCCAGAGCCCCCGGCATCACCAGGCGCCTTCATCACCGTCGAGGGCGGCGAGGGTGGCGGCAAATCCACGCAAGTCCGCGCGCTCGTCGCGCGGCTCAAGGTGGCGGGCGTCGCGGCGCTCGCCACGCGCGAGCCGGGTGGGTCGCCGGCGGCGGAAGCCTTGCGCGAGACGCTGCTGTCGGGCGCGTTCGAGCAGCTCGGTCCGCGCGTCGAGGCGCTCCTGTTCGCGGCGGCGCGCATCGATCATCTCGACGCCAAGATCAAGCCGGCCCTCGCGCGGGGCACGTGGGTTGTATCGGATCGCTTCCATGATTCCACCCGCGCCTACCAGGGCGCGCTCGGCGACCTCGATCCGGTCTTTCTCGACGAGCTCGAGCGGGTGACGCTTGCCGGCATTCAGCCCGATCTGACGCTGGTCCTCGACCTGCCGGCCGAGGTCGGCCTCGCCCGGGCCGACGCGCGGCGGGTCGGACAGGGTGCCGCCGACCGCTTCGAGCGACAGCCGCTCGGCTTTCATCAGTCGCTGCGCGAGGCGTTCCTGGCGATCGCGGCGGCCAACCCGGCTCGGTGCGTGATCGTCGATGCCGCGCAGGCTCCGCACGAGGTGGAGCAGGCGATCTGGGATGTCGTGGTGGGTCGCCTTCAGATTGCAAGGTAGAGCAGCCGCTAGGTAGGATTACCGACGAACAACGGTAGCCCTACCGATGCAGTCCTGGTTTGTCGAAGGGGCACGTCGCGGGGTTTCTCTCGCCGGAGGCGACCTGTAAGGCGTCGTCGCGGATGCTGGAGGTCGATCGCGATGGCTGGGACAGAGGGCTACGACGTGATCGTCATCGGCGGCGGGCCGGGCGGCTATGTCGCCGCGATCCGCGCCGCGCAGCTTGGGCTGAAGACCGCCGTGGTCGAGCGGGAGCACCTCGGCGGCATCTGCCTCAACTGGGGCTGCATTCCGACCAAGGCGCTGCTGCGTTCGGCCGAGATCTACCACTACCTGCAGCACCCGGCCGACTACGGCCTGACAATCGAGGGGAAGGTCGGCTTCGATCCAGCCGCCGTCGTCACCCGTTCGCGCGGCGTCTCCGGCCAGCTCGCGGGCGGCGTCGGCTTCCTGCTGAAGAAGAACACGGTCGACGTGATCTGGGGCGAGGCGTCGATCCCCAAGCCCGGCGAGGTCCTGGTGGGCGCGCCGACGAAGCAGGTCATGGAGCCGCAGAACCCGCCGCCGAAGGGCACGCTGGGGCAGGGGAGCTACATGGCGAAGCACGTTATCGTGGCCACCGGCGCCCGGCCGCGCGTGCTGCCCGGCGTCGAGCCCGACGGCCGCCTGATCTGGACCTACTTCGAGGCGATGGTGCCGAAGACGTTTCCCAAAAGCCTGATCGTCATGGGCTCGGGCGCGATCGGCATCGAGTTCGCCTCGTTCTACCGCACCATGGGCGCCGACGTCACCGTGATCGAGGTGCTGCCGCAGATCCTGCCCGTCGAGGACGCCGAGATCGCGGCGCTGGCGCGCAAGCGCTTCGAGAAGCAGGGCATCACGATCCTCACCTCGACCAAGGTGACCAAGATCGAAAAGGGCGCGGACCGCGTCACCGCGACGATCGAGGACGCCAAGGGCAACGTGCAGAGCCTGAGCGCCGAGCGGCTGATCTCGGCCGTCGGCGTCGTCGGCAATGTCGAGGGGATCGGGCTGGAAAAGCTCGGCGTGGCGTTGGAGCGTGGGCTGATCAAGATCGACAGCCATGGCAAGACCAACGTCCCGGGGATCTACGCGATCGGCGATGTCGCCGGGCCGCCGATGCTGGCCCACAAGGCCGAGCACGAGGGCTCGATCTGCGTCGAGGCGATCGCCGGCCGCCAGCCGCACCCGATGGACAAGACGATGATCCCCGGCTGCACCTACTGCCAGCCGCAGATCGCCTCCGTCGGCCTTACCGAGGCCAAGGCCAGGGAGGCCGGCTACACGCTGAAGATCGGCCGCTTCCCATTCGTCGGCAACGGCAAGGCGATCGCGCTCGGCGAGCCCGACGGGATGGTCAAGACGATCTTCGATGCCGCCACCGGCCGGCTCATCGGCGCGCACATGGTCGGCGCCGAGGTGACCGAGCTGATCCAGGGCTACGTCATCGCGATGAACCTCGAGTCCACCGAGGAGGAGTTGATGGCCACCGTGTTCCCGCATCCCACGCTGAGCGAGATGATGCACGAGAGCGTGCTGGATGCCTACGGGCAGGTGATCCACAAGTAGAAATCTCGCAATGCGGCGGTCGTAACGCTAGATGTCTAGCGTATAGGCTGTCGCGACTGATCTTTCATGATCCTCGGGTACAAGAACAAGCTGACAGCGGCATTCGCGGCTGGGGAGTTCGTCCGAAGCTTCCAGGGCGTTTCGCGCCAATGCTACAAGCAGCTCGAAAATCCTGAACGCGGCGACCAGCTTGAGCGACCTGGAGACTCTACCAAGCAACCGGCTTGAAGCGTTGCAAGGCCGCCGGGCGGCCCAGTTCAGCATTCGGATCGACCAGCAATGGCGGCTTTGCTTCGAATGGCCGGCGAGCGCTCCCGGCCCAGCCAAGTCGAGATCGTTGATTATCATTGAGAAACTGGAGGGGACATGAGCAGACCATCCATCCACCCCGGAGAAATACTCGGCGACGAGCTTATGGAGCTAGGGATCAGCGCCGCCGAGCCGGCGCGCCAGCTGAGGGTACCGCAGAACCGGGTCAGCCAGATCATCCAGGGCAAACGAAGTATCATCGGCGACACCGCGTTGCGCCTCGGTCATTGGTTTCGTAGCAGCGCCGAGTTTTGGATAAATCTCCAGACGGCCTATGACTTGCGTTTGGCTCACGAGGCGGCAGGCCGAGAGATCGAAGCGCTTCCAGTTAGGCCGCGAGCGGCGCACGGAGCGTCAGTCGCGAGCTAATGCCGCTGTATTCGTACATTTGGTGCGGCAATTCGATGCGCTCGCACGGGTTCGCATGCTGCGAAACCATTCACCGCCTCACCGCGCATCCGACGGCAGCGGCACCGGGGGCACCGCCTGCGTGCTCTCGAATTGCCCGGCGCCCGCGCCGCGGTTCATGACGTCGCCCTTGCTCATGAAGGCGTAGGTGTTGGGCCCGACGTACACCGACGTCGTGTTGGCGAGCATCACGCCATAGTCGAGCGTGTAGAACGAGTTGCCCTCGATGCGGTCCTCCATCAGGAACGAGCCGGGCTTGCGCGCGCTGTCGATGAAGACGCCGAGCTTCGGCGCCCCGGTCAGCTGCGTCCCGTCGCAGGCGTTGCCGGAGACTGTCGCCCATTGCGTCGCCTGCGACAGCATCGTCAGCGAGAAGCACGCGTGGTAGCGCGACTGCGAAGGCGCGACGTCGTTCAGGTAGATGAAATTGCCGGTCGCGTGCACATTGGCGATGTTGATCGCCTCGACGCCGAAATCCTCGACGTTGAAATGACTGTCGAGCACGCGCAGCCAGACACCCGCGTTGTCGGTCGCCGTCGCCCGGACGCCGACGCGGCAGCTGACGCAGGCCGCCTCGGTGATGGCGATGCCCTGCCAGGTGCCCTCGAGCGAGATGCCGACGTCCATGAATGCCGTGACCGAGCCGTGGATCACCAGCTCGACCGGCTGGCTGTCGCCGGTGACGACGATGCCGCGCGAGCCCGTCGCCCAGTGGCTCTGCGCGCCATCGCAATTGACGCCGGAGACGATGCCGTTGCGCACATTGTCGAGCAGGACGCAGGTCGGCGCGGCGACCGAGTCGGTGGTCGGCTTGATCGCGATATCACGCAGATCGAGCGTGGGGTCGGTCGAGCCGCTGCCGCCCGTGAAGGCGATCGTCAAGGCGGGGCCAGTCAGCGTCGCGGCCGGCGCCAGACTGAGATCATGCATCACGACCTGCGCCGTGTGCGTGTAGTCGGGCGTGCCGCCGTGGATCGTCAGGCCGGCGGCGGGCGTGGCGAGCAGGAACTTGCAGAGCTGGCGCCCGGAGCCCTGCAGGTAGAGCCCGCCGAACGGCCGCAGGTCGACGCTGACGCTCCGCGTCAGCTTGAAGGTGCCCGTACAAAACAGCGGATGCCCGCTGCCGAGCCAGGCGGCGATCGGCGCGCTGTCGTCGGCGATGCCGTCGCTGGCGGCGCCATACATCTGCGGCGTCACGGGGAGGCCTTGGGCGATCGCCGCGCGCGCGGCCGGCGGCGGGCTTTGGAAGGCGTGGGCGGCGCCAGCCCAGGCCAGGATGACGACGACGATCAGGGTTCTGTGCAAGGCGGCCTCTGTGGCGCGGCGCGGGCTGCATTGCGGCGCGCGCCTACCTATGTCAGCCCGGTTGGCCTAAGCTGTGGCCACCGACCGCGCTCGAACGAGCGGGAGACTCGCGTGACGCTCATCACCGACCGGGCCGCGGACGACGCGCCCGCGCTCCGTCATCCGGAGAAGGCGCATCGGCCCGACCAGCCGCGGCTCGAAAAGCCGGATTGGATCCGCGTGCGGGCGCCGGGGTCGCCGCAATTCGCCGCGACCGAGGCCATCGTCAAGAGCCATGGGCTCGTCACCGTCTGCCAGGAGGCGGGCTGCCCGAATATCGGCGAGTGCTGGGCGAAGCGGCACGCGACCTTCATGATCATGGGCGACACCTGCACGCGGGCGTGCGCCTTCTGCAACGTCAAGACCGGCTTGCCGCGTGAGCTGAACGCGGCCGAGCCGGCCCGCATCGCGGACGCCGTCGCCAAGCTCGGCCTGGCCCATGTCGTGATCACCTCGGTCGACCGCGACGACCTCGCCGACGGCGGTGCCGCGCATTTCGCGCGGGTGGTCGCCGCGATCCGCGCAAACAGCCCCGACACGACGATCGAGCTGCTGACGCCGGATTTCCTGCGCAAGCCCGGCGCGCTCGAGATCGTCGTCGCGGCCAAGCCCGACGTCTTCAACCACAACCTCGAGACCGTGCCGTCGAAGTATCTCACCGTGCGGCCTGGCGCGCGCTACTTTCACTCGATCCGCCTGCTGCAGCGCGCGAAGGAGCTTGATCCGACGATCTTCACGAAGTCCGGCATCATGGTCGGGCTCGGCGAGGAGCGCGAGGAGATCCTCCAGCTGATGGACGACCTGCGCTCCGCCGACGTCGATTTCCTCACCATCGGCCAGTATCTGCAGCCGACCCGGAAGCACCACGCCGTCATCCGCTTCGTGCCGCCGGACGAGTTCAAGGGCCTCGAGACGGTGGCGCTGAGCAAGGGATTTCTGGTGGTCGCCGCCTCGCCGCTGACCCGCTCGTCGCATCACGCTGGCGAGGATTTCGCGCGGCTGCGGGCGGCGCGGGCGGCACGGATCCAACACGCTTGACTTACATAACGTAACGCGCTCAGCCTTTGTTTCGTAAGGGTTTTCGAGCGCGTACCATGGCCAAGGTCCTGTTCCACCACATCCCGAAGACCGCCGGGACGTCGTTGATCGAGCGGGCGCAGGAGGTGTTCGGGAGCAGGGTCTGCACGGGCC
Organism: uncultured Lichenihabitans sp.; assembly: GCA_965214415.1. Lineage (GTDB taxonomy): Bacteria > Pseudomonadota > Alphaproteobacteria > Rhizobiales > Beijerinckiaceae > RH-AL1. The sequence continues at coordinate 1,274,367 of CBDCBQ010000003.1, read as the reverse complement.
GCTACGACGATCAGGTGAGCGAGGCGCAGATCCGCGACGATCGCCTGACGTTCTACCACGGACATTTCTCGCGAAGGTTCGTGCTTCGCTTTCGGAGCCTGGCGCCGGACGCGATCATCTTCACCTTCGTGCGGCATCCGTTCAATCGCACGCTGTCGCAATATCACAACTGGACCGACAGGGCGCGCGTGCTCCGCGAGCTCTCGGTGATCGCGGCGTCCTCGGGCCCGACGCGGCAGCTGTGCGCCCTGCGCGACAAGTTCGAGGACATGATTCTCTCGATGTCGCTCGAGAGCTTCCTCACCTCGCACGATCCCGATGTGCTGCAGGCGACCGACAACGTGCAGGCCCAGTACATGACGCTGGCCGATGCCAAGCCAAATCATCTGCGGTTCCACGCCGCCGCCATCAACGCGATCGGCTTCTACGACTTCATCGGGCTACAGGAGCTGTTTTCGCCCTGCCTCCGCCTCGTCGAGGCGAAGTGCGGGCTCCGGGCCGGCACGTTCGGCGGGGAGGCGCGGGCCAACGACAGCGACTATGCGAAAGTTGCCGGGCGCTATCGCGTCACCTCGCGCGAGATGGCCCTGCTCGAAGGCCGCAACATCTATGATCTCGCCGTCTACAGCGTCTGCCACGCGCTGCTGCTGAAGCTCTACGGCGAGTGGCTGCCCGAGGCCGCGTTCGAGTTCGATCGTCTGGTCGACCTGCCCGACGTGGTCGAGGTACCGCGCCGCGGCGGCGCGCTGGCGCCCTCCATGCCGTATCGACATTGAACCCGGATTCGACCGGTTGCGCTGCGGCAGTCTGTCATTCGTAAATGAACAAATCTTCGTCGTGGATTATCTAGGGGGCATGCCCAGATATTTCTTCCACAGTCTTGATGGCTACGCCGATATCGACGACGTGGGGAGCGAGCTCGAGGACGACGACAGTGCTCGCACCCAGGCCGTCATATTTCTTGCGGAGCTTCTCCGCGATAATCCGACGCAGGTCTGGGACGGTCAGGCGCTCCGCGTCAAGGTGACCGACGCGGACGGCGCGATTCTGTTTACCGTGGTGACGACGTCGATCGACGGGACCTAGGTCGCTGGTCAGTGGGCAGCGAAACGGCCGCTGCGACCGAGCACTTCGATCTGGTATCCGTCGGGGTCCTTCAGGAAGAAGAACCGCGCGGTGCCGCCGAGGTCGAGCTCCTTGATGTCGCCCGGCCCCAGGGCCTCGCTCGTTATCCGCGTGTGCTCGGCGTCGAGGTCGTCGACCAGCACCGCGAGATGGCCGTAGCCGTCGCCCGTGTCGTAGGGCTCGTCGCGATCGTTGTTGATCGTCAACTCGACCTCGAAGGGCGACTTCGGATTGCGCAGATAGACGATGGTCGAGCTGTCCATCGGATAGCGGTCGACCACCTCCAGCCCGAACGCCTTGCCGTAGAACGCGGTGGTCTTCGCCTCGTCGAGGACGCGGATCATCGAATGGATCGTCTTGGCGGTCATGGCGGTGGGTCCCGAGGAGTGAGGAAGCCCCGAGAATGCCGCCGCCGCGCGGACGTTCCGCGAGCGAGTCAGCGGAGGCCGCAACCCGCAAGCCCAGCCTGGCGGCCGACCGCGCCGGCGCTACCCAGCCGCGCACGGTGGTCGGCGATCAGCGATGCCGGGACGACGCGGGTCGCCATTGGCCTAGCGGTGGGGCAGTTTGGCGCAGTCGTCCGCCCGCTCTCCCCGATCTGCAGCGTCTAGGCGAGCGTGCGTGACGCCGGCGCGACGGGTCAGGGTGAGCGCGTAGACGGCGAGGCCGAGGCGCCGCATCTCTGAGTGCGGCCACTGCGGCGGCCTGTTCACTTTCGCGTCCGGCCGCGCGTGCTAAGAGGCTGGATGCCAGCCTTCGACACGACGCGCCGCGTCAACCACACCGCCCAGGACATGTTCGACCTCGTCGCCGACGTCGAAGCCTACCCGCAGTTCCTGCCGCTCTGCCGCGGCATGCGGGTGCTGCGGCGGACACGGGAGAACGAGACGGAGATCTTCGTCGCCGAGATGCAGGTCGGCTACAAGGCGATCCGCGAGACGTTCAAGACGCGCGTCGCTTGCGAGCAGCCGACCAAGCATATCCTGGTCGAGTATATCGACGGGCCGTTCCGCTACCTGAAGAACAGCTGGGCGTTTCGCGACGCGGACCAAGAGGGGTCGCATGGCGGGTCGCATGTGGATTTCCACATCGAGTACGAGTTCAAGAGCCGCATGCTCGGCCTGCTGATGGGCTCGATGTTCGACCAGGCGTTCCGCCGCTTCGCCGACGCCTTCGAGCGCCGCGCCGACGTGGTCTACGGTCGCCCCGCCGCCATGGGGCGCCTGGCGTAGCTAGCCCGCCGCCTGCCGCAGGATGTCGAGCGCCGCGACCACCGCCTCCTCGCGGATGCCGTCGCGGCCGATCGGGCCGAAGTGCTTCTCGATGCTCATCGTGCGCATGTGCTCGCGGGCGCAGGCGAAATAGACGAGCCCGACCGGCTTGTCCTCGGTGGCGCCGCCCGGCCCGGCGATGCCGGTGATGGCGATCGCGACGTCGGCGTTCGACATATGCAGCGCCCCCTCCGCCATCGCGCGCGCGACCTCGGCGCTGACCGCGCCATGCGCGTTGAGCAGCGACACGGGCACGCCCAGCGACTGCGTCTTGGCGGCGTTGGTGTAGGTGACGAAGCCACGATCGACGACGGCGCTCGAGCCGGAGATCGCGGTCAGCGCCGCCGACAGCAGGCCGCCGGTGCAGGATTCGGCGGTGGCGATCGTCAGCCCGCACTCCTTGTAGAGCTTGAGCACGCCGGCCGCGGCGACGACGGTCGCGGGTTCGATCATGCCGGCACCGGCAGGCGTACGGTGGCGATGGCGAGTGTGGCGATCCCCTCCTCGCGCCCCGTGAAGCCGAGCCGCTCGGAGGTCGTCGCCTTCACCGCGACCCGATCGAGCGGCAGGTTGACCACCTCGGCGATGCGCGCGCGGATCGCGTCGCGATGCGGCCCGACCTTCGGCGTCTCGCAGACGACGGTGGCATCGATGTTGGCGATCATGCCGCCGCGCGCGCGCACCGCCTCGGCGGCGGCGGCGAGGAAGATCGACGAGTCCGCACCCTTCCACTGCGGGTCGGACGGCGGAAAGTGGCTGCCGATGTCGCCGTCGCCGAGAGCGCCGTAGAGCGCGTCGGTGATCGCATGGGAGAGCACGTCGGCATCCGAATGGCCGACCAGCCCCTTGTTATGGGCGACCTTGAGGCCGCCGAGCCAGACGTGGTCGCCCGGGCCGAAGGCGTGGACGTCGTAGCCCTGGCCCATCCGCACATCGGGGCACTCGCGCAGGAGACGCGCCTCGGCGACTGCCACATCCTCGGGGCTGGTGACTTTCATGTTGCCGGGGTCTCCCTCGAATACGTGCACGGCGTGGCCCGCCCATTCTGCGATTGACGCGTCATCCGTCAAATCGCGCGCGCCCGCGGCTTCGGCCGCCTGGTGGGCATCATGGATCAGCTTGAACCGAAACGCTTGCGGCGTCTGCACCGCCCGCAACGCCTCGCGGCGCGGTGTCGCGTCAATGCGGCCGGCCGCGTCCACCTGCTTGATCGTGTCGGTGACGGCGAGACCCGGCACCGCGGCGCCGTTCTGAGCCGCGGCGGCCTTGGCGCGGGCGACGAGCGCGCGGCTTGGAAAAGGGCGCGCGCCATCGTGGATCAGCACGAGGTCGGGCGGCTCGGGCAGGGCCGCCAGCGCGGCGAGGCCGGCCCGCACGCTGTCCTGCCGGGAGGCGCCGCCCGGCACGGCCGCCAGCACGCGACGCGCCGCCTCGGGCGCGAGATCGGCGAGGGTGGCCTCGTACCGGGCCCGATCGTCGGGATGGATGGTGACGAGCAGCCGCGCGGCAGGGTCGGCCTCAAGCAGCCGTCCGAGCGTGCGGCCGAGCAGCGGCCGTCCGGCGAGCGGCAGATACTGCTTGGGTACCGCGCTGCCGACGCGTGTTCCGCGACCGGCGGCGACCACGAGGATGACGGTAGAGGGCGCCGTGGTCATGCTGCTGCTTGGGTTGGTCGCGAGCCCGTTCTTCCTCGATTACCCGTCGTGGGTCAAACCAGCGCTGCCCGCGGGCCTCCCGCTCGCCAGTCCAGCCATTCCAAATCGGTCGTGAGAAACCTCTTGCCGCAACGCACAAACTGATTACGATATGGGCATGTTTAGTTTTGCACAATTGGCGAGCACGCTCGGGTCGCCGCATCCGGATGCCCGCGTCCTGCTTGCGCCGATGTCCGGGGTCAGCGATGTCGGCATGCGCCGCGCCGCCCAAAAATTCGGCGCCGGTCTCGTCGTGTCCGAGATGGTCGACAGCGCCTTTTACACGGCTGGCGAGCACGCGGCGCGCCTCAAGGCCGACGGGTCCGGGATCGCCTGCCATGTCGTGCAGATCGCCGGCTGCAACCCCGCCCGGCTCGCCGACGCCGCGAGGCTCGCCGAGGCCGAGGGCGCCGCGATGATCGACATCAACATGGGCTGCCCGGCCAAGAAGGTCGTCGGTGGCCTCGCCGGCTCCGCGCTGATGCGCGATGTCGACCAGGCGACGGTGCTGATCCGCGCGGTGGTCGGCGCCGTGTCCGTGCCGGTCTCGCTCAAGATGCGGCTCGGATGGGACGATGCCTCGCGTAACGCGCCGGTGCTGGCATGCCGTGCCGAGGCGGAAGGGGTGGCGATGCTGACCGTGCACGGCCGCACGCGCTGCCAGTTCTACAAGGGGACTGCCGACTGGCGCGCCATCCGCGCGGTGACGGACGCGGTCTCGGTTCCCGTTGTCGCCAACGGCGATTGCGCCAGCACGGACGATGCCCGCGCGATGCTCGCGCAATCGGGTGCCGCCGCGGCGATGATCGGCCGCGCCGCGATCGGCCGGCCGTGGCTTGTCGGCATGATCGCGGCCGCGCTGGCCGGCGACGCCGAGGCCCTGCCGCCGGCCGCGGCGCGTGCCGAGGCCGCCGTCGCGCATTACGACAGTCTGCTCGCGTCCTTCGGGATCGCGCAGGGCGTTCGTCACGCGCGCAAGCATCTCGCGGGCTACGCGACCCACGCCGGCCATGGCCCGGGCACGGCGCGCCATCGTGCCCTCGTGACCAGCAACCACCCTGGCGACGTGCGGCGCGGCCTCCTCGATCTTTTCTCCGACCAAGCCATGGAGATGGCCGCTTGAGCGCACGCCGTCCTTTCCGCATTCTCGGCAAGTCGAAGCCTGTCGGCGAGCCGTTACCAGCCGTCGCCGGCGTGATGCAGGCGCTGGGCGCCTTGCAGGTCCTCGACGCGCTGCCACACCCGATCTTCACGGTCGACGCGGATGGCGTGGTCGACAGCGCCAATCCCGCCGCGGAGGCGTTTTTCGGCACGACGCTCGGCACGCCGCGCAAGCAGATGCTCGCCGGGCTGCTGCCGATCGGATCGTCGCTGCTGGCGCTCATCGCGCAGATCCGCGAGCAGGGCGGGGCGATCAACGAGTATCGCGTCGACCTCGGCCTGCCGCGGCTCGGGGTCGAGCGGCTGGTCGACATCTTCGTGACGCCGCTCATGCAGCAGAGCAAGACGATGGTCGTGATGCTGCGCGAGCGCACGATCGCCGAGAAGCTCGACCGCCAGCACGCGCAACGCGGGGCGGCCCGCTCCGTCTCGGCGATGGCCTCTATGCTCGCGCACGAGATCAAGAACCCGCTGTCGGGCATCCGCGGCGCCGCGCAGCTGCTCGAGACAGACGCCAACGACGGCGACCGCATGTTGACGCGCCTCATCTGCGACGAGACCGACCGCATCGTGAAGCTGGTCGACCGGATGAAGCCGTTCTCGGTGAATTCCGAGGAGGACTACGAGAGCGTCAACATTCACGTCGTGCTCGACCATGTGAAGAAGGTCTCTCAGGCGGGCTTCGCGCGGCATATCCGCTTCAAGGAGGTCTACGACCCATCGCTGCCGCCGATCTTCGGCAGTCGCGACCAGCTGATCCAGGTGTTCCTCAACCTGGCCAAGAACGCGGCCGAGGCGATCGGTCCTGAGCGCGTCGACGGCGAGATCGAGCTCCGTACGGCGTTTCGCCCGGGCGTCCGCTTGAAGATCAATGGCTCCGACGCACCGGTCAGCCTGCCGCTCGAGTTCTGCGTGCGCGACAATGGGCCGGGCATCGCCGACGAGCTGCTTCCCCGCCTGTTCGACCCCTTCGTGACGACGAAGCCGACCGGAACTGGCCTCGGACTTGCTTTGATTGCCAAAATCGTGGGCGATCACGGGGGTATCGTCGAGTGCGAGTCTCACGCCAGTCGGACGACGTTCAAGGTGCTGATGCCCATGCACGTGCCGCGCGACGGACGATCGGCCGAGCCGAACACATAGGCGCCGGCGCGAGCGGTTAGATGGGGCTATGAATCCAGGAAACATTCTCGTCGCCGACGACGATTCGGCGATCCGCACCGTGCTCAGCCAGGCGCTCTCGCGCGCAGGCTACGACGTGCGCACGACAGGCACCGCCGCGACGCTGTGGAGCTGGGTCAAGGCTGGCGACGGCGACCTCGTCATCACCGATGTCGTGATGCCCGATGAGAACGCGTTTGAGCTGCTGCCGCGCATCAAGAAGCTGCGGCCCGAGCTGCCGATCATCGTCATGAGCGCGCAAAACACCTTCATGACGGCGATCAAGGCGTCCGAGCGCGGCGCCTACGACTATTTGCCGAAGCCCTTCGATCTGCGCGAACTGGTCAGCATCGTCGGGCGGGCGATGTCGGAGCCAAAGACGCGCATCAAGGCGACGTTGCCGGAAGACCTCGACAACATGCCGCTCGTCGGTCGTTCGCCGGCGATGCAGGAGATCTACCGCTCGCTCGCGCGCCTGATGGCGACCGATCTCACCGTGATGATCTCGGGCGAATCCGGGACCGGCAAGGAGCTGGTCGCCCGCGCGCTGCACGATTACGGCAAGCGCAAGAAAGGGCCGTTCGTCGCCATCAACATGGCGGCGATCCCGCGCGACCTCATCGAGAGCGAGCTGTTCGGCCATGAGAAGGGTGCCTTCACCGGCGCCAACCAGCGCTCGGCCGGTCGTTTCGAGCAGGCCGAGGGCGGCACGCTGTTCCTCGACGAGATCGGCGACATGCCGATGGAGGCGCAGACGCGGCTGCTTCGCGTGCTGCAGCAGGGTGAATACACGACGGTCGGCGGCCGCACGGCGATCAAGACCAACGTCCGCATCATCGCCGCGACGAACAAGGATCTGCGCATCCTGATCGGGCAGGGGCTGTTTCGCGAGGATCTGTTCTTCCGTCTCAATGTCGTGCCGCTGCGGCTGCCGCCGTTGCGCGAGCGCATCGAGGACGTCGCCGACCTCGCCCAGCATTTCTTCACCCAGGCCGCCGCCGAGGGCCTGCCGGCCAAGCATCTGGAGCAGGGCGCGCTCGACCGGATGAAGCGCTACCGCTGGCCGGGCAACATCCGCGAGCTGGAAAACCTGATCCGCCGGCTTGCCGCGCTCTACCCGCAGGAATCGATTGGCGAGAACCTCGTCGATCTCGAGCTCGCCGCCGACCAGGCCGGCTTCATGCCGACGCCTGCCGGCCGCCCGATCCATACCGCATCGACGTTGTCGGTTGTCGACGGCGAGGCCCTGCCGCTGTCGACGGCGGTCGAGCGACATCTCTCGAAGCTGTTCAGCTCGCACGGCGACAACCTCCCGCCGCCGGGGCTCTACCACCGTATCCTGCGCGAGCTGGAGCAGCCGTTGATCTCGGCCGCTCTTGCCGCCACGCGCGGCAATCAGATCAAGGCGGCGGAGCTGCTCGGTCTCAATCGCAACACGTTGCGCAAGAAGATCCGCGATCTCGACATCCGTTTGATGCGGTCGCCGCGCTAGCGTGACTACGCTCAGCCTTGAAATCATTAGGCCAAACGTCGACGTGCCTGAACAGCATGCCGATCTGTCTCAAGAAACTCGCGCCAGCAATTGTTAAGCCTTCCAAATCCTTCGGCGCGTGGCTAGAACAGCGCATCGACGTTAGGCGTGACGGCACGGCAGCCATTCGGCGGCTTGCGAAAATGGCGCGTCGACGGCTTGCGAGCCGCCCAGGCATCATGTTCGAGAAAGGTCTTTGAAAATGGCACCCAGTCTTCACCCGGCGGTCGATAGCGGGATTTCGCCCGGCTACGGCTCGTTCAATGGCGGCACGCTTCACTGCAAATGCGCGACCGACAAGGTCGCGGTGCAGATCGTCGGCGACGTCGCCTACAATCACGCGTGCGGGTGCTCGAAGTGCTGGAAGCCGGAGGGTGCGCTGTTCTCCGTCGTCGGTGTCGTGCCGGTCGACAAGCTCAAGGTCATCGCCAACGAGAACAAGCTCCACATCGTCGACGAGAAGGCCGCCATTCAGCGCCACGCCTGCAAGCAGTGCGGCGTCCACATGTATGGCCACATCGTCGCCGACCACCCGTTCAAGGGCTTTGATTTCGTTCACACCGAGCTGTCGACACAGAAGGGTTGGCAGGCGCCGCAGTTCGCCGCGTTCTGCTCGTCGATCATCGAGCAGGGGTTTGAGCCGTCGGGGATGGACGCGGTCCGCTCGAAGTTCAAGTCGGCGGGGCTCGAGACCTACGATTGCCTGAACCCGGGCCTGATGGACGCGATCGCAGGATACTCGGCGAAGAAGTCCGGCACGGCTTATGCGGCCGGGAAGCCGGCAGCCGCGGCGACGCCCGCGCCGAAGCCGGCGACCGCAACGCCCGCGCCGAAGCCGGCCCCGGCGCCGGCGGCCTCGAAGCCGGGCGGCATCGCCGGGTTCTTCGCCAAGCTGTTCGGCGGCTAGCCTCAGAGATCGGCCGACCGGAAGGGGGCGCGGGAGCGTCCCCTTTTTGCGTTCGAGCCGCCGTGGAGGCGGTCATGCAACTCGCGATCAGACCGGCCGTCGCCGACGATCAGGCCCGCGTCGTCGCGCTTTGGCGTGCGTGCGGTCTCGTGGTCGAGCCGAACGATCCCGATTGCGATTTCGAGCTCGCGCGAACCTGCGCAACGTCGGATGTGCTGGTCGGCACCGACACCTCGGGCCTCATCATCGGCGCGGCGATGGTCGGCCATGACGGCCATCGCGGCTACATTCACTATGTCTGCAGCGATCCGGCCATCCGCGGCGTGGGCGTCGGCCGGCGGATGGTCGAGGCCGCCGAGACATGGATCGCCGGGCGCGGCATCCGCCGCATGCACCTCATGGTGCGCGAAACGAACACCCTCGTGATGCCGTTCTACGAGCGGCTCGGCTTCGAGAAGATGCCCTACCAGGTCATGTCGAAGTGGCTCGACACCTAGGCATCAGCCTCCGAACCGCGTCGCCTCTTCCGCCGCCCGGAACAGCGCCTGCGCTTTGTTGCGGCATTCCTGCTGCTCGCTCGCGGGATCGGAATCGTAGACGATGCCGGCGCCGGCCTGGACGTGCATCGTGCCGTCCTTGACGACCGCCGTGCGCAGGACGATGCACGTGTCCATCTCGCCCGATGCGCCGAAATAGCCGATGCAGCCGGCGTAGATGCCGCGCTTGTCGATCTCGAGTTCGTCGATGACCTCCATCGCTCGCACCTTTGGCGCCCCCGACACCGTGCCCGCCGGAAAGCCGGCGGCGAGCGCGTCGATCGTGTCGTGCGCGGGGTCGAGCCTGCCCTCGACGTTCGAGACGATGTGCATGACATGGCTATATCGTTCGATGCCGAAGCGCTCGGTGACATTGACCGTGCCCGTCGCCGCCACGCGGCCGACGTCGTTGCGGCCGAGATCGAGCAGCATCAGATGCTCGGCGCATTCCTTCTCGTCCGCCAGCAGGTCGGCCGCCAGCGCCTCGTCCTCGGCGCGGGTCGCGCCGCGCGCTCGAGTGCCGGCGATCGGCCGGATCGTCACCGCGCCGTTGCGGACCCTGACCAGGATTTCCGGCGATGAGCAGACGATCTGGAACGCGCCGAAGTCGAGGAAGCATAGGAACGGCGCGGGATTGACGCGCCGCAGCGCCCGATAGAGTGCGAAGGCGGGCAGCCGGAACGGTGCCGAGAAACGCTGCGAGAGCACGACCTGGAAGATGTCGCCCGCGCAGATGTACTCCTTCGCGCGCGCCACCATCGCCCGGTAGCGCTCCGGCTCGGTGTTCGAGGCCGGCGCGATCGGAATGCCCGCGGCCGCGCGAGCGGCCGGGGTGCGAGTGGGCGCCCTCTCTAGGTTCGCCACTACGCCGGCGATACGCGCTTCCGCCGCCGCGTAGGCCGCCTCCGCCGTCTCGCCGGTCGCGGGGCGTACAGGCGTCACGACCGCGATCTCGTCGCGCACCGTGTCGAACACGACCATCACGGTCGGGCGCATCATCAACGCGTCCGGCACACCGATCGGGTCGGGCTTGGCCGGCGCGAGGTGCTCCATCTCGCGGACCATGTCGTAGCCGAGATAGCCGAACACGCCCGCCGCCATCGGCGGCAGCGCCATCTCGGTATCTGCGATGCGAGAGTCCGCGATCAGCGCCCGCAGCGCGGCGAGCGGCGGCTCGGGACAGGGCGTGAATGCATCCGGGTCGGCCAGTGCGTCGCGGGCGATCTCCGCCGCGCCGCCGCTTGCGCGAAACAGCACGTCGGGGTCGAGGCCGATCATCGAGTAGCGGCCCCGCGCCGCGCCCCCCTCGACCGATTCGAGCAGAAAGCAGCGGCCGCGACGACCGGCCGAGAGTTTCAGAAAGGCCGAGACCGGGGTTTCGAGGTCGGCGATCAGACGCTCGACCAGCAGCGACGCCTCGCCGGCGGCATGGTGCGCCGCGAAGACCGCGAAGGACGGCTCGACCATCAGCTGCCGCTGTCGTCGCTGACGGCGGATTGCAGCGCGCGCTGGTTCAGCTTGACGCCGATCTCGTGTTGCGCGCTCGACAGGTATTGCGCGACGACGTCATCGACGACGCCGCTTTTCACCTGGGTCATCAGCTTCTCGAAATTCTCATCGCCAGGCTTGATCGGCGGCACCCGCGCGGCTTCCACCTGGAAGATGACGCGACCGCCACCCTGATCGGCCGCGGACCCGGCTTTCGAGATCGCGACATCGAAAGCGGCCGACGCAACCGACGCCGGCACCTCCGGCGCGCCCGCGCGCGACAGGTTCGTCGCCTGGGACACCGCGAGGCCGCCATGCGCGGCGGCGACAGCCGCGAGCGACTTGCCGCCGTCGATCGACGCGACGATCGCATCGCTCTCCTTGGCGAGGCGCCGCGCGGTCTCGTCGGCACGCCATTGCGCCTCGACGCGTGGCTTGATCTCGGAGAGCGGCAGCTTGCGCGAGGGATCGATGCCGGCCACCTCGTACCAGACGTCGCTGCCATCTGATGTTTGCAGCATCTCGGTGTCGGCGCCGACGTCGGACGCGAACGCGGCCTTGAGAAGGGCGGGGCCATCGACGAGGCCCTCGACCGGCTTGTGCGACTTGTCGAAGCCCTGCGCGTCGATGGCGTCGATCGTGCGCACCTGAAGTCCGGCGCTCTTCGCCGATTCGCCCAGCGTCTTGCCTGCCGCGCGCTGGTCCTCGATCGCGTCGCGCAGCTTGTTGGCCTGCGCCTTGGCGCGGACGATCGCCAATTCGTCGCGAAGCTCGGCCGCGACTTCCGCATAGGCCTGCTGCCGGCCAGCGAAGATCTTGGTGACATGGAGCAGCGCCGCACCGAACTTCGTCGTCACCGGCTGGCTGGTGCCGCCCTCCGCCAGTGCGAACGCCGCGTCGCCGAGCGCGGGGGTGCCGAGCTGGTCTTTCGTGACCGTGCCGAGGCTCACATCGGCCTCGGTCTTCTTGGCGTCCTTGACGAGTTGATCGAACGTCGTGCCGTGGTCGAGGTTCGCGCGCGCGGCGGCGGCCGTCGCGGCATCGGGGTAGAACAGCTGCTGCACGACCCGCTTCTCGGGCACGACGAAGCGGGCGTCCTTCATCTCGTCGTAGCGGGTCTTGACGTCGGCCTCCGTCAGGGCCGCCGGCTTGACGAGATTGACCGGGACGATCGAAAGCGTGACGAGCTTGCGGTACTCCGGCGCGGTGAAGGCGGTCGGGCGCTCGTCGTAGAACTGCTGCAGCTCGGCCTGCGAAGGCGCCGGCGTCGTGCCGGCCGCGGTCGCCGGCAGCACGAAGAAGTCGAGGTCGCGGATCTCGCCCTGGTAGCGATGGATCGCCGATTCCATCGCCTTGGGCACCTCGATCCCGCCGACCACCGCGTCGGAGACGTCCTGCCGCAGGATCAGCCCGCGCTGCTCCTTCACGTAGAGCCCCTCGTTCAGGTTGTTTTCGGAGAGCAGCGTGTTGAAGCGATCGCGGTCGAACTGGCCGGTCTGCCCGCGGAAGATCGGATCACGCGTGATCGCCTGCGCGATCTCCTTGTCGCCGACGGCGAGGCCGAGCTTGCCCGCCTCCTGATCGAGAATCGCGTTGGTGAGCAGGCGCGAGAGCACCTGCCGGTCGACGCCCATCTGCTTGGCTTGCGTATTGGTGATCCCGCGCTTGGCCTTCTGCTGCATCTGCTGCAGCTCGTTTTGGTAGGCGTTGCGATATTGCTCGACCGTGATCTGCGTCGAGCCGACCGAGGCCAGCTGGTCGGCATTGAAGTTCGTGAAGCGGTCGCCGATGCCCCAGACCGCGAACGACAGGATGATGAAGCCGAGCACGACGCCCATGATCGCGCGCCCGATCAGGTTCTGCGAGAGCGCGCGCATTTGATTGAGCATCGGGTGGTCTTTCGAGGGGCGACTGGGCGGCGGGACTATAGGGAGGGGCAGGGCACGGTGCAACGAAGCGGCGCTCTTTGCGGATCGCAACGCCGATGGTAACGGACGGTTTGTCGGTCGCGCCGCTCGCCGGAGGCGTCGCGAGGCCATGGAGACAACCGGATGGCGCGACGACCCCGACCGCTGGTGGCCGGCAATTGGAAGATGAACGGCCTCAGGGCCGATCTTGCCGAGGTCGCGGCGATCCGAGCCGCGCTCGAGGCGGGCGCCGCCGGCGGGGCCGAGGTTCTGGTCTGCCCGCCGACGACGCTGATCGCCGCCGCCGCCGACATCGCGCGCGGCTCCGAACTCAAGATCGGCGGCCAGAATTGCCACAAGAACGAGTGCGGCGCGCACACGGGCTCGATCTCGCCCGGCATGCTCGTCGATGCCGGCGCCTCCTACGTGATCCTCGGCCATTCCGAGCGCCGCGCCGACCATCACGAGACCAACGCCGCCGTGAAGGTGAAGGCGGTCACCGCCAAGGCCGCCGGGCTCACCTCGATCATCTGCGTCGGCGAGACCAAGGCCGATCGCGATGTCGGCCGCGCCCACCTCGTCGTGCGCCGCCAGCTGCAGGGTTCGCTGCCGACCGACATCGACGCGCGCCAGCTCGTCGTCGCCTACGAGCCGATGTGGGCCATCGGCACCGGCGTGACGCCGTCCGCCGAGGATATCGCCGAGATGCACGCCTTCATGCGCAGGGAGGTCATCGCGCTGATCCCCGACGGCGGCGACACGATCCGGCTGCTCTACGGCGGTTCGGTGAAACCCTCCAACGCGGCCAGCCTGCTCGCCGTGCCGAACGTCGACGGCGCGCTCGTCGGCGGCGCCAGCCTGAAGGCGACGGAATTCATGGAGATCGCCGGCGTCTACCGGCAGGAGCTGTCGGCGACCGGATAGATGATGGGGCCGACCGCGGTTTGCGATCCCCGCCCGTATTGTCTATGACGGCGCCTTGCTCGCCCGCCGCGCATCCCCAATATTGCTCCCTCTCCGTCCTCCAGGCCAACCCCTAGATGCAGACCGTCCTCATCGTCATCCACCTCATGATCGTCGCCGCGCTCATCGTGGTGGTGCTGCTGCAGCGCTCCGAAGGTGGCGCGCTCGGCATGGGTGGCGGCAGCGGCGGCTTCATGACGGGGCGCGGCCAAGCCAACGTGCTCACGCGCGCCACCGCGATCCTCGCCGCGCTGTTCTTCGCGACGAGCCTCGGCCTGACGCTGCTCGCCAACTATGGCCACGGCAATCGCTCGATCCTCGAGGGCCTGCCGCCGGCCGGCACCAGTCAGCCCGGCCCCGCCGCGCCGGTCGAGCGCAAGGGCACCGTGCTCGATCAGCTTCGCGAGATCCAGGAGCAGCGCGCGAGCGGCAAGGGCGCGTCGAGTTCGGCGACCCCGGCCGTCCCCTCCGCCACGCCGTCAGCGACGACACCGAGTGGCACCACCACGGCCCCGAAGGCCGCCGCGCCCGTCGAGCCGACCGGCATGCCCTCGACACCAGCGAACCAAGCGCCAATGTCGCCGAAACCGGCTGGGAAGTAACGCCGCTCCCGCAGCCTGGGGCTATCGGCCCCTATTCCGCCGCCCGTCGCTGTTGGTACCCCAGCTTCACGTTCAGCGCCTCGAGCACCGCCTCCGCCGCCTGCGTCACGACGGTGCCCGGCGGAAAGATCGCCTCGGCACCACCTTCGCGCAGCGCGTCGTGATCCTGCGGCGGGATGATGCCGCCGACGACGATCATCACGTCCTCGCGGCCTTGAGCCGCCAGCGCGTCGCGGATCGCCGGTATCAGCGCGAGATGGCCGGCGGCCAGGGTCGACAGACCGATCACGTGCACGTCGGCGTCGATCGCCTGCTGGGCCGCCTCCTCGGGCGTGGCGAACAGCGGCCCAACCTCGACGTCGAAGCCGAGGTCGCCGAACGCCGAGGCGATCACCTTCTGGCCGCGGTCGTGCCCGTCCTGCCCGGCCTTGGCGACGAGGATTTTTGGCCGGCGCCCCTCGTTCTCGGCGAAGGCGTCGACCTGCGCGCGCACGTTCATGATCGCGTCGCTGTCGCCCTGCGTCTTGCGATAGACGCCCGTGACGACATCGGGCTTCGCGGCATGGCGGCCGTACACGTCCTCCAGCGCCGTCGAGATCTCGCCGACCGTCGCCTTCGCCCGCGCCGCCTCGATCGCCAGCGCCAGCAGGTTGGCGTCTCCCTTGGCCGCCTCGCGAAGTGCGTCGAGCGCGGCGGTCAGCGCCCCTTCGTCGCGATCGGCGCGGAGCTGCTTCAGCTTGGCGATCTGGCGCTCACGGACGTCCGGCGCATCGATCTTGCGCAGCACCAGCTCGTTGGCGCCGGGCGGCTTGTAGCGGTTGACGCCGATCACGGCCTGCGTGCCGTCGTCGATGCGCGCCTGCATCTGCGTCGCCGTCTCCTCGATGCGCCGTTTCGGCACCCCCGCCTCGATGGCCTTGGCCATGCCGCCGAGCTTCTCGATCTCGGCCATGTGCTCGCGCGCGCGCGTCGCAAGGTCATGCGTCAGACGCTCGACGTAGAACGAGCCGCCCCAGGGATCGATGATGCGCGAGATCCCGCTCTCTTCCTGAAGGAAGATCTGCGTGTTGCGGGCGACCCTCGCGGACTCGTCGGTGGGTAGGGCCAGCGCCTCGTCGAGCGCGTTGGTGTGCAGCGATTGTGTATGTCCCGCGGTCGCCGCCATCGCCTCGATCTGCGTGCGCACGACGTTGTTCCAGACGTCCTGCGCGGTCAGCGACCAGCCCGAGGTCTGGCAATGCGTGCGCAGCGCCAGCGACTTCTCGCTCTTCGGCTTGAACTCACCCACGATCTCGCACCACAGCAGGCGCGCGGCGCGCATCTTCGCGACTTCCATGAAGAAGTTCATGCCGATCGCCCAGAAGAACGACAGGCGCGGGGCGAACGCGTCGATGTCGAGCCCCGCCTTTATTCCCGCACGGATGTATTCGAGGCCGTCGGCCAACGTGTAGGCGAGCTCGAGGTCCGCCGTCGCGCCAGCCTCCTGCATGTGGTAGCCGGAAATCGAGATCGAGTTGAACTTCGGCATATGCTTCGCCGTATGCGCGAAGATGTCGGCGACGATCCGCATCGAGGCCGCGGGCGGATAGATGTAGGTGTTGCGGACCATGAACTCCTTGAGGATGTCGTTCTGGATCGTGCCGGCAAGCTTGTCTTGCGACACGCCCTGCTCCTCGGCAGCGACGATGAAGAGGGCGAGAATCGGCAGCACCGCCCCGTTCATCGTCATCGAGACCGACACCTCGCCGAGCGGGATGCGATCGAACAGGGTGCGCATGTCGAGGATCGAGTCGATCGCGACGCCCGCCAGGCCGACGTCGCCCGCGACGCGCGGATGGTCGGAATCGTAGCCGCGATGCGTCGCCAGATCGAAGGCGACGGAGAGGCCCTTCTGGCCGCCGGCGAGGTTGCGGCGGTAGAAGGCGTTCGACTCCTCGGCCGTGGAGAAGCCGGCGTACTGGCGGATCGTCCAAGGCTGGTTGACGTACATGGTGGGGTAGGGGCCGCGCACGAACGGCGGCACGCCCGGGTAGGTATCGAGCGCGTCGAGCCCCTCGAGATCGGCCGCCGTGTAGCGCGAGGCGACGTCGAGGCCCTCGGGCGTGGTCCACGGCTCGCGCGGCTCCGGCGCCGGTACGTCGGTCGGCTCGAAGGCGAGCGTGGTGAAATCGGGCAGGGCGGACATCGCTCACCCTAGCGCGCGTGCGAGCAGGAACAAAATGACGTAAGCTGGCCGCGAGGTTTGGAGCGAAGCCATGGGAGAGAGAGGCGAGATTGTCGCCACGACGCGGGCCGGCGACGGCTAAGAGCGGCGCGCGTTCTCCGCCGCCGACATCTGGCGCATGCAGGACCTCGGCATCATCGACGATAGCGAGGGCTTCGAGCTGATCGAAGGCGACATTGTCATGATGCAGTTGAAGAATGCACCGCACGAGCGCGTCAAGCTGGCCTTGAACCGCGCCCTCGCGAACACCCTCCCCGACACATTGCAGCTCGGCGTCGAGACCAGTCTCGTGCTGGGCGATCATGCGATCTTCGAGCCGGACCTTTCAGTCTTCCCGATGATGACTCAACGAGCGCTCGCGGCCCGGACGTGCTCCTCGCCATCGAAATCGCGACAACGACCCTGCGCAAGGATCTGAAGCTCAAGGCCGCGCTCTACGCGAAATACGGTGTTCGCCAATACTGGGTGATCGATACGCGAACGCTGACGACGACGATCCACAAGGCACCGGTCGACGGCGCATGGGGATCGGTCGAGGTGCTTGCCGCCGATGCCATGCTCGAGCATCCGAGCGCGCCAGGGCTCGCGGTCAGGCTGGCCGATCTGTAGCATCCAATACGTCGGACAGCACAACCAGCGCATCGCAGCCGGCATGGATGAAGGCGTCGACCCCGGCCTCGCGCATCGCGGCTTCGTCGTCCGGCCGGCCGGCGATCAGCACCTTTTGCGCGCCCTTGTCGCGAAGCGCGCCCGCCGCCTCGGCCGCGGTCGCGGCGTAGGCCTTGTCGGTCCCGCAGAGACAAGCGACGCTTGCCCGGCTTTCCACGAAAGCGCCGATCAACGCGGCGACGTCGCGCTCCTCCACCGGGATCGCGGTCGCGAGTCCGGCGGCGGCGAAAAAGTTGGCGGCCCAGGTCGCGCGCGGCCCGAAGGCGGCCGGCGCCCCGAGCGTGGCGAGAAACACGACGGGCCCCGCGCCCTCGTCGGCGATCGCATCGGCGCGGGTGCGCAGCGCTTCGAACGGGGCAGCGTCGCGCAGGCAGGGCAGGGCGTCTGGGCCGGGCTCGGCGAGGGGTCGCGGCGCGATGTCGAGCACGCCCGGGGCGGGGGTCCCGAGGCTTGGAAAGCGGCTGGTTCCGACGATCCCGCGCGCCAGCGTGGCGATCTCGCCGCGTCGCGCGCGCGCCTGCGCGGCGATGCGAGCCTGAAGCGCGCCCACCGTCAGCGAGGCCTCGATGCCGCCCTCGCGCTCGATGTCCTGGAACAGCGCCCACGCCGTCTCGTAGAGGCCATCCGTCAGCGTCTCGAAGCCGCCGGCGCCCGCCGCCGGGTCGTCGACCATGGCGAGGTTCGACTCGTCGATCAGCACGCGCTGGACGTTGCGGGCGAGACGGCGCGCGGGTTCGTCCGGCAGGCCGATGGCCAAGGTGAAAGGCAGCACCGTGATCACGTCGGCACCGCCGAGACCGGCGGCGAAGGTCGCGGCGGTCGCACGCATCACGTTGGTCCAAGGGTCGCGCGCGGTCATCATCCGCCACGAGGTCTCGGCATGCAGGCGGATCGGCGTCGGCTCCAGGCCGCAGGCCGCCGCCACACGCGCCCAGAGGCGGCGCATCGCCCGCGTCTTGGCGAGACCGACGTACACGTCGGCGTCGATCGCGAGCAGGACCGCGACCTTCGCGTAGGCCTGGTCGAGCGAGAGCCCCGCGCGCTCCAGGGCGCGCAGATAGGCGACACCCGTCGCGAGTACGGCGGCCAGTTCGGTCGCCTCGCCGGCACCGGCCTCGTGGTAGGGGCGGCCATCGGCGAGCAACGGCCGCCCGGCGAACCCAGCCCCGACAGAGAAATCGAGGATCGCGCCGAGCGCTTTGCAGTCGGTGGGGCCGCCAGTGCGTGCGGCGAGGCCGATCGGATCATAGCCGAGGTCGATGTCGAGCGCCGCGCTGGTCAAGGTACGGCGCTCGACCAGCCCGGCGAGGGCCTTGACCGCGACTGGCGTGTCGGCGCCGGCGTCGAGGCGCAAGCCGATGAAATCCAGCTCGATCCCCTCGAGAACGAGGTCGAGATCGACGTTCGGCGAGAGACCGAAGCCGCGGGAGACGGAGCTTCCGGCATAGACGAGCGCCAGGGCGTCGGCGCCGCCCTCCAGGTCTGCCATGGCCAGCCGGTTCGCGGACTCCGCATCTGGATTGTCGACACGCTGCGCGACTGACCAAGCCTGTGTCGCGCGCCAAGGCCTTGGGGTCAATGCCGTCCGTCGCGAGTAGAGTGGGTCGATCGACACGCCGTCGGCCGTCCGCGCGACGAGCGTCTCGAGGCTTGCCCCGATGGTCTTTTCAGCTCGGGCGCGCCAAGCCTGCTCCGGCGTCGCCGCTTTCGGATCAACCACGTGTCGGCCTGCGCCTCACACGAACTGGCCGAGGCCCGGCACCGCCGCGGCGACCTTGCTCACCTTATCGTCACCGGCCTTCTCGCGGGCGTACCCGAAGATCTCCTTGCCGACGGTCGTCATTTCCCCCGTGCCGAGGCCGATGCCCGTCAGCTGCGAGGCAAGGCCCATCAAGCCGCCGTCGCCCATCATGCTCATGAGGCCGCCCATCATGCCGCCGGCCTTCGGCTTGTCCGTCTCGCCGCGCGCCGCGGCCTCGCTCGCGCCTGGCACCTCGCCAAGCATGTCATCGACTTCGGCCGGAGCCTCACGGCGCAGAAAGGCGAACACGAGACCGATCGCGCGCTCGGCCTGATCCGCGGGGATATTCGCGGCCGTCGCAACCCGGGCAACCAACTCTTCCATCGTGACCTCTGCCTTCGCGATTTTCGGAGCCTTGTGCCGAGCCCGCCTCTCGAAATCAAGGCGAAGGGGGACCGAGGGTTCCATTAACGATCATGAGCGTGTCACACGATTGTTATGCGCCAATGGCTATGTCCGCTCGGTTTCTTGCGGGGATTTCACTATGAGTTCGGTCTCAACAATTGCCGTCGGTTCCGGGGAGCCGGGCTACGAGCGCAAGGTCGATCTCAATCAGCCGATGAGCCCGCTGGGCATCATCATCTTCGGCGCCGTCATGGCGATCGGGCTGTTCTTCGTCGCCTACAGCATCTTTGGCGAGGTCGAGGCGTCCGGGGGCGAAAAGCCGTCGAGCCTGCTTCCCTACCTGCTCCTCGCCGTCGCGCTTCTTGTCGCGCTGGGATTCGAGTTCGTCAACGGCTTTCACGATACCGCCAACGCGGTCGCCACCGTGATCTACACCCGGGCCATGCCGCCGCAGATCGCCGTGGTCTGGTCGGGCTTCTTCAACTTCCTCGGCGTCTCGCTCTCGACGGGCCTTGTCGCATACAACATCGTCTCGCTGCTGCCGATCGAGCTGATCCTGGCGATCACCTCGTCGGCTGGCTTCGCGATGGTGTTCTCGATGCTGATCGCGGCGATCATCTGGAATCTCGGGACCTGGTGGCTCGGCCTGCCTGCGTCGTCTTCGCATACGCTGATCGGTTCGATCATCGGCGTCGGCGTCATGAACGCCCTGCTGCACGGTCGCTCCGCCTCCTCCGGCGTGAATTGGGGCGAGGCGACGAAGATCGGCTGGGGCCTGCTGCTGTCGCCGATCTTCGGCTTCGTCGTCGCAGGCGCCCTGCTGATGGCCATGAAGGCCGTGATCCGGAAGAAGGAGCTTTACACCGAGCCGAAGGGTGGCAAGGCGCCGCCGATCTGGATCCGCGGGCTGCTGATCCTCACCTGCACGCTCGTCTCGTTCTTCCATGGCTCGAACGACGGTCAGAAGGGCATGGGTCTCATCATGCTGATCCTGATCGGCACCGTGCCGACCGCCTTCGCGCTGAACCGTGCCGTCGAGCCGAGCAAGGTCGCCGGCTTCACGCAGGTGTCCGAGCAGGCGGCCAAGATCATCGACGCGAAGGGAGCCGGCTACGACGTGATCGGCAACCCGCGCCCGGCGGTGACGCAGTACGTCGCGTCGCATGACTTGAACGAGGGCACCTACCCGTCGCTCGCCGTCCTCGTCGGCGCCGTCCAGAAGCAGGTGCAGACCTACGGCTCGATCAAGCAGATCCCGGCGTCGCAGGCCGGCAACACCCGCAACGACATGTACCTGACCTCGGAGGCCATCAAGGCGCTTCTCAAGGACAAGGGAAGCGAGCTCTCCGCCGCCGACAAGGCGACGCTGACGAAGTACCAGGGCATGCTCAACGCCTCGACGCGCTACATCCCGATCTGGGTGAAGATCGCCGTCGCGCTCGCGCTCGGCCTCGGCACGATGATCGGCTGGAAGCGCATCGTCGTCACCGTCGGCGAGCGGATCGGCAAGACGCATCTGACCTACGGCCAGGGTGCCGCCGCCGAGCTCGTCGCGGCCGGCACGATCGGCCTCGCCGACGGCTTCGGCCTGCCGGTGTCGACGACCCACGTGCTCTCGTCCGGCATCGCCGGCACGATGGCGGCGAACGGGTCCGGCATCCAATGGTCAACGCTGCGGTCGATCGCCCTGGCCTGGGTGCTCACGCTCCCCTGCGCCATGGCGATCTCCGGCACGCTGTTCTTCATCTTCTCGAAGATCTTCTGAGCCGCCGAGGCCCCTTCTCCCGCGAGCTTGCGGGCGAAGGGAAAGTTCGGCCTCAATCGATCTTCACGCCGCTCTCGGCGGCGAGGATCTTGACCACGCGGTGGGTCAGCTCACCCTTGACGGGCAGGTGGCGGTCCCGTTCGAACGCCTCGATCGCCTTGCGCGTCTGCGGCCCGACCGTGCCGCTCGGCTTCAGCGCGAAGCCGAGCTTGGCGAGCGCCCGCTGAGCGCCGATCACCGTCTTGCTCTCGACCTTCGGCGCCGGTTGCGCCGCAACGCCGGTGCCACGGATCGGTTGACCGTGGATCAGCTGGGCGATCGGATCGCCGGCCGACGGTTCTGCGTCGATGGCCGCCCGGCGAGACGGCGGCGGCACGGCGGCGGGCGAGGGCATCGCGTCCTCGGCCGGCAACGCGGGCGCGGGCCGCGGCGCGGCGACCGGCGAGGGCCCAAGCGCGATCGCCTTGCCAAACAGCGGCGCCGGGTGATGCCCTTTCTGCAAGGCGAGAGCGTTGACCATGATGGCAAGCGCCACGGTCGCGCCCATGCCGATTGCCGCGTAACGGGCGACGCGGTGCATGTCGAACGGGAAGCGGCGGCCTTTCTTCTTGCCCTTCCCGGGTGTCCCTTTCTGCGCGGTGGCGCGCGGCTTGCGCGGCGCCTTCTTGCGCGCCGGCTCGTCGAACTCGAAGGCGTCGTCGAAGCTTGCGGCGGCGGTCGGCATCAGGCGGCATCCTTTACGCGGTTGAGGGGACGGGGCCGGGGCTGAAGCCGCGGGACCGCCTCGATGGCGGCATCGGCGACTTTGCGGACGATGGTTCGGCAGTCGAGCGGCAGCCGGATCGTGACAGCGGTACCGCGGCCGGCCTCGCTCTCGATGGTGAGGGTACCGCCATGCAGTCCGACGAGGCCGCGCACGAGTGACAGGCCGAGGCCGGAGCCCTCGTGGGTTCGCGCGAAGGTCGCGCGCCCTTGGAAGAAGGGGTCCCCAATGCGCGGCAGGTCCTCGGGCGCGATGCCGATGCCGGTATCGGTGATGATGATCAAGAGCGCCGTGCCTTCGGGTCTTGCCGTCAGCGTCACCTGGCCCCGTTCGGGCGTGAATTTCACCGCGTTCGTCAACACGTTGAGGAGCGCGAGCTTCAGCGCGGTCCTGTCGCCGACGATCTCCTCCAGCGTCGCCGGAAAGTCGCGTGCGAGCCGCACCTGGCCCTCGCGCGCCTTGGCGGCGACGGCCTCGCACGCCTGGTCGAGCAGCGCGGCCATGTCGAAGGGTTCGGCATTGATCGGGAAGGTGCCGAGCTGGATCTTCGACATGTCGAGGACCGCGTTGACGATGCCGAGCAGGTGATGGCCCGATTGGCTGATGAGGCGCGCGTACTCGCACTGCTTGGCGATGTCGTCCGGCCGGGCGGTGCGGCTCGCCAGGATCTCGGAGAAGCCGATGATCGAGTTGAGCGGCGTGCGCAGCTCGTGGCGCATCGTCGTGAGGAAGATGTCCTTGTTCGCCATGGTCTCCTCGACCGAGCGTTGCGCCGCCTCGATCTCGCGTCCGCGGTCATGCTGGTCGGTGATGTCGCGCAGCACCGCGACAACGTCGCGTGCCGGCGACAGGCTGTGAGCCCGCATCTCGATCGTCAGATGGCGCGGCTCGGCAAGGCCGGCTCGGCCAGCCTCGGCGGCGAACGCGCGCAGGCGGAAGGTCCCGACGGTCGTATCCGGCCCATGCGCGGCGTCGTTGATCAGCTTGAGGAAGGCCGGCCGGTCGCCGACATGGACGCGGTCGAACAGCCCGCGCCCGACGATCTCACGGTCGGGCCCGCCGAAGAAGCCGTTGTCGGGCCGGGCGAGCGCGCTGACCGAGCCGCCCGCATCGAGGGTAAGGATCGTCGTGCCGAGCGCGGCGTCGATGGCGCGGCTGCGCGCGTCGCGTGTCGTTTGGGCCGCCTGAAGGTCCGCCACGACCGCCGTCATCCGACGGACGGCGGAGGCGCAGGCGACCACCGCGAGCCCCGCCATCACCGCGGCGCCACTTTCAGGCCATCGCGTCGGGACGAGGTCCGCGAGCGACGCCGCGAGAATTGCGATCAACGTCGTGCCGGTGACGAGGCTGGCCTCGCGGGCGACGCGGCGGTCGAGCGAGGCGGACGCCTCGAGCTGGGCGGCGACGAGCCATGCGAAGGCAACGCCCGCACCGGACCGCATGCCGACGAAAAGCGTGACGCTGACGGCGACGAGGGCGAGCGCGGAGAGGCGGTGGCCCAGTGCGAGGCGGCCGGTCCGCGCGACCAGCATGGCGGCACCGATCTGAACGAGCGCGAGCGCGAAGACGGTGATCTCGGCGGGCGTCGGCGCGCCCTGAAAGGCGAGGAGGAACGGCGCCGCGGCGCAGGCCGAGAAGGCGAGGGCCAGCGTGTGCGCGAGGAAGGCCGCGTGGCGGTCGGCCTCGGCGGCAGTCCCGGCCGCCCGCGGATGAACGAGGGCATGCGCGGGCGCAAGGATGCCTCGAATTGCCAACACGCCATCGGACTCCAGCCCGCGCATGCCCTAACGACAACGCCGCGATCAATGTCACGTTCGCAGTGCGCTCTTAAATCAACGCTAAGGCTAGCGACCTATGCGGCATCGCTTCCATCCGATCGGCTTTATGCTTGAGAAGTCGTTGCCATGCGGCGGTGAGCAAATCATTAGACTTCCTCGGCTACGCGTCACGGGCTGAACTCTACACGAGGCCGTCGCGTGCGCTTCACCCTGTGCTGCATCTTCTGGCTGGCGATCGTCTATGGATCGATATTGTCGCGGAGGGGGATCTGGCCGACAGGTTCAGGGCCAACAAGCCTTGCGTCGGCGACATGGGCGCGGTCTGATCTCGCCGCGATGATCCCCGGGCAGGTTGCCGAAGCACGCGGCAAGCTCATGGCCGGCGCCGTGGCCTATTGCGGGCGGCGGCCAGCCGATTGCCTCGCCGACGCCGCGCGCCTCGAACAGCTTCTCGACGCAAGCACGGACGACGTGACCCCAGGTGCTGCCCCGGACAAGAGACGATCCGCCCCACGCGCGCCGGCAAGCGACCCGCGACGGCGCGAGCGGGGTGCGATAGAGGTGGCATCGCCCTGACTATCGAGAAGGCCGCCGCACCAGCGGCGCCGCAACGCCGATCGCGACCGCATGAGCCTGAACGACATCGTCGACAATTTCGACCTGCTCGACGAGTGGGACGACCGCTATCGCTATCTAATCGAGCTCGGCCGCGAGCTGGAGCCGCTGGCGGACGCGGCGCACAACGATTCCAACAAGGTGCGCGGCTGCGCCAGCCAGGTCTGGCTCGAGACGACAGTGCACCGCGACGGCGACGCCGCTCGGCTGACACTCAAGGGCGACAGCGACGCCCATATCGTGCGCGGTCTGATCACGCTGGTCTTCGCCGTCTATTCCGGCCACACGGCCAGCGAGATCGTCGCGACCGATATCCAGCCGCTGTTCGACAAGCTGGGCTTCGCCTCGCATCTGACGCCGCAACGCTCGAATGGCGTGCGCGCGATGATCGAGCGGATCAAGGCCGACGCGCGGGCCGCCGTCGGCTAGGCCGGGCGCGGGATCAGGCTCGCCGCCGACGCTGCTGACCGAGGCCCATCTCCTTGGCGAGCGTCGAGCGGGCCTTGGCGTAGCTCGGCGCGACCATCGGATAGTCGGACGGCAGGCCCCAACGCGCGCGATATTCCTCCGGTGACATGTCGTAACGCGTGCGCAGATGGCGCTTCAGCGACTTGAACTTCCGCCCATCCTCGAGGCAGATTATGAACTCGTGGGTGATCGACTTCTTGGCAGGGACGGCGGGCTTCGGCGGCTCCGCGACCTCGACAGGAGCGGCGCCGCCCGTTGCATGACGCAGGGCGGCATGCACGTCGTGGATCAGCGCCGGCAAATCGGCCGAGCGAACCGAATTATTGCTGACATAGGCCGCCACGATGCCAGCCGCGAGCTCGATATGGTGTCCAAAGACCGGCATGTCGTGCGTAATCATTTTGGCTCCAAGACCTATGCGACGCATCGCGACCGACGAGATCTAACGGTCGTTCGCGTGCAACGCGAAACATGAAGCGCCATTCGCAGCCGCGCGTTCCAGGCCCGAATCGGCACGACGTCCATCCGGACCTTGCCGACCAGCGTATTGGCAACGCGGTTCAGGGTTAATCCCCCAAGAGGACATGATCGCGCGAAAGTACACTGAAAACGCCGCGCGTGGCGCTCGGGTGGCGCGGCCCCATATCTCGATGTGGTCGCACGAGGACAAGACATGACGAGCTGGCCGAACGCGCCGAAGCCGAACGTCGCTCGCCTCCCGACGGCGCGCACGGTGCACGGCGTCGTGCTTGCCGACGATTACGCGTGGCTGCGGGCGGACAACTGGCGCGACGTGCTGCGCGATCCAGCCGCTCTTCCCGTCGATATCCGCACGGTGCTGGAGGCCGAGAATGGCTACAGCGCGGCCCATCTCGATCCGCTCGCCGATCTCGTCGCGACGCTGAAGGCCGAGATGCGCGGCCGCATCCAGGAGGATGATTCGAGCGTCCCGCTGCCCGACGGCGATTGGCTCTACTATCGGCGCTACCGCGACGGCGGGCAGCACCCGCTGTTCTGCCGTCGGGCAGAGGAGGGCGCGGCGGAGGAGCTGCTGCTCGACGGCGACCACGAGGGCGAGCCGCATGCCTTCTTCGTGCTCGGCGACATCGCGCATGCGCCGGATCACGGGCTGCTCGCCTGGAGCGCCGACACCAAGGGCTCCGAGCTGTACATCATCCGGGTGCGCGACTGCGCCACCGGAGTCGACCTCGACGATCGCGTCACCGACGCGCGCGGCGAGATCGTGTGGCGCGCCGATTCGCGGGCGTTCTACTATGTCCGCGTCGACGAGAACCACCGCACCGCGCAGGTCTTCCTGCACGAGCTGGGCGGGACCACTGACCGTCTCGTGTTCGAGGAGCAGGACCCGGCGTGGTTCGTCGGCATCGATCGCACTTTGTCAGGCGCGTTCGCGGTCATCAGCGTGACCGACCACTCGGCGTCCGAGTGCCACCTTATCGACCTGGCCGACCCCGCCGCCGTGCCGCGCTGCATCGCGCCACGCGCGCCCGAGACGCGGTACTCGGTGGCCCACAGCGGCGACAGGCTCTACATCCGCACGAACGCCGACGGCGCCGAGGACTTCAAGATCGTCCGGGCGCCGCTCGCCGCGCCGGGTCGCGCAAATTGGGTCGACGTCGTGCCGCACCGGCGCGGGCGCATCGTCACGGGGATGACCGTGTTTCCGGACCACCTCGTCCGACTCGAGCGCGAGGTCGGCCTGCCACGTCTCGTCGTCGCGAGACTCGCCGACGGCGCCGAGCACGTCGTCGCGTTCCCCGAGGAGGCGTATTCGCTCGGCCTCGAGCATCGGCTCGAATTCGACTCTCCTACCGTGCGCTTCACCTACGCCTCGATGACGACGCCGCGCGAGACATGGGATTTCGACCTCGCCACCCATGAGCGAACCCTGCGGAAGCGGCAGACGATCCCGAGCGGGCACGATCCCGCCCGCTACGTGACGCGGCGAATTCTCGCCGTGGCGGAGGATGGCGCCGAGGTGCCGGTGAGCCTGCTGCATCGCGAAGACCTCGCGCTCGACGGGACCGCGCCGCTGCTGCTCTACGGCTACGGCGCCTACGGCCACGCGATGCCGGCAAGTTTCTCCGCCAATGCGCTGTCGCTCGTCGATCGCGGCTTCGTCCATGCGATCGCCCATGTGCGCGGCGGGACCGACAAGGGCTGGCACTGGTATCTCGACGGCAAGCTCGACCACAAGCAAAACACGTTCGGCGACTTCATCGCCGTCGCGCGGCATCTGATCGGCGCGGGTTATACGGGGCAGGGGCGCATCGTCGCGCAGGGCGGCAGCGCCGGTGGCATGCTGATGGGCGCGATCGCCAATCTCGCGCCCGAACTCTTCGCCGGCATCGTCGCCGCCGTGCCGTTCGTCGACGTGCTCAATACGATGCTCGACGACGAGCTGCCGCTGACGCCGCCGGAATGGCTCGAATGGGGCAACCCGATCGCCGACGCCTCCGCCTTCGCGCGTATCCGGGCGTATTCGCCCTACGACAATGTCGCGGCGCAGGCCTATCCGCCGATCTTCGCGCTCGCCGGGCTCACCGATCCGCGCGTCACCTATTGGGAGCCGGCGAAATGGGTGGCGCGGCTGCGCGCGACGATGGCGGGCGGTGGACCGGTGCTCTTGAAGACGCACATGGGAGCTGGGCACGGCGGTGCCTCGGGGCGCTTCGACAGGCTCGGCGAGATCGCCGAGCAATACGCCTTCGCCATCCGCTGCGCCGGCTAGCCCTCGATGAAGGCTTTCAGCTCGGCCATCGATCCGAAGCGGTAGA
Organism: uncultured Lichenihabitans sp.; assembly: GCA_965214415.1. Taxonomy (GTDB): domain Bacteria; phylum Pseudomonadota; class Alphaproteobacteria; order Rhizobiales; family Beijerinckiaceae; genus RH-AL1. The sequence continues at coordinate 1,246,795 of CBDCBQ010000003.1, read as the reverse complement.
CGCCGGCCTCGGATTGCGCCTCGATCGAGCCGTCCGAGTACATCACGTAGGACGTGCCGTCGGAATCGTAGCGCCCGATCACGTTGAGGTTGCTGGTGGGCTGCGCCGCCGCGAGCTCGGCTTCATGCGGCTCGGCAAGTGCCGCGTCGCCGCGGGCTGCCTCTGTGGGGTCCAATTCGGCGTGTGCAGGCTCGGCATGGGCCACCTCCGCATGGGCCACCTCCGCATGGGGACGCTCGGCGAGGGCAAGCTCCTCGTGCGCCTGCAGGGCATTCTCGGGCTCATGCGGGACAGGGTCGGGCGCCTCGTCGTGTTGCGCTTCGTAGTCCTGCGCCTCGTTGTCCTGCGCCTCGTACCGCGCGACGAGATCCGGATCGACCAAGGTGGCCGGCGCGATTGGCGGATGCTCCGTCAACTCGTGTTGCTCGACAGGCGTCGCCGGCTCATGCGCGTGCTCCGCGCCAGCGACCTGCTCCTTGGCCGGAGCCGGCTCGTGCAGCGCTTCGACGGGCGGGACGGGCTGCGGGGCAGGCTCGGCCGGAGGTGGCGCCCGCATCCCAGCGACGTCGTAGTCGAACGCGGAAAACGCCTCGTCGAGCCAAGCCTCGTCCGACGTCGGCACCTTCTCCTCGGGGCGCGATGCGGGCGCGAGGTCGTGCTCGGATGTCGACGGGCTCTGCAGCGCGTAGCCCTCGGACGTCGGCTCGTCGTGCAGTTCGTGCGCCGTTTCGTGTGCCGGCGTCTGATCGGCGAGAGCCGGGGCATGCTCTGGCGCGAGGGCGGGCGCGGGCTCGAGTGGCTGGGGAGGAGGCTCGGGCGCCTCGTACCGCGCATGCTCCGTGGCAAGGATTGCAGCGGTGGCCGCGATCGGAGCGGCGGCGGCGAAGGCCGGCATCGGATCGGCGCGCGGCATGCTGACGGCACGTGGCATGGACACGGGGCGGGATGCCGGCTCGGCGAACGCCGGCGGGTCGGCGCGCGGCAGCGTATCGAAGCGGGGAGCGGGATCCAGCTGCGCGACCGGCTCGTCCCGGCCGAGCGTCATGACGGTCGCTTCCGGCTGGAGCTGGGGCATCGGCTGTAGGCGGAACGCCATCACTTTGACCAGCATGCGGCTGACCATGCCGAGCGCAACCGTGACGAGGCCGCCGCTGAGCAGGACCGACCCCGAGATCACGGTCGCCCAGCCGCGCTCGACCTCGATCATCGGGTAGCCGGTGACGATCGCGCCAATGCCGATCAACGACATCGCCGCGCCGAGCGCCAGCACGAAATAGCTCATAACGTCCTCGCGGGCGGCCGGATCTCGGCTGATCCTGTGCTGCACTGTAGGCATTCTACCTTCAAATTGAGATACTTGCAAAAATCAAACACGAAATGCTTTGCAGCAAGGTAAAGGCCTCGGCCGTTGCCGCTGGGACGCCGGGTGCCTAGTTAGGGTGCGTGCGGCGGCGTGCGCGTCACGCGGCCGCGATCTCAAGGAGCTCTCGATGTCATTCACCCTTCCGGAATTGCCCTATGCGCACGATGCGCTGCAGCCCTTCATGTCGAAGGAGACGCTCGAGTTTCACCACGACAAGCACCATCAGGCTTACGTGACGGCGGGCAACAACCTTCTCAAGGACAGCGGGCTCGAGGACAAGTCGCTCGAGGAGATCGTCAAGGCGTCCCACGGCAAGAACGCCGGGCTCTTCAACAACGCCGGCCAGCATTACAATCACACCCATTTCTGGAAGTGGATGAAGCCGAACGGTGGCGGCAAGCCGCCAAGCGGCGTCGAGGCAGCGATCACCGACGCGTTCGGCTCCTACGACAAGTTCAAGGAGGACTTCGTCCAGGCCGGCGTCACCCAGTTCGGATCGGGCTGGGCATGGCTCGCGGTCAAGGACGGCAAGCTCGCCATCATGAAGACGCCGAACGGCGAGAACCCGCTCGTGCACGGTGGCGTGCCGATCCTCGGCGTCGACGTGTGGGAGCATTCCTACTACATCGACTATCGCAACCGCCGTCCCGACTACATCAAGGCGTTCCTCGATAATCTGGTGAACTGGGAATATGTCGAGGAACTGCACGCCGCGGCCAAGTAGGCCAACTGGGCTCAGGCGGCGGGTCGCTCGATGGCTGCCGTCTCGCCCAGGAACTGATCGATGGTGGCGCGCAGCATCTGAGCCTGCGCGCCGACGTCCGTCGCCGACTGGTGCACCTGCGCGGCCGACTGATCGGTCTCGCCGACGGCGGCCGCGAGAATCTTCATGCTCTCCGCCGCTTTCTTGGCGGTTCGCGCGGCGTCCGCGGCCCCGCAGGAGATCTCGGCGGTGGCCGCTGCTTGGCGTTCGACCGCGATCGCGATCACCGAGCTGAAATGTTCCGCCTTCGAGATCGTGGCGTCGATCGTCGTCATGGCGTCGACCGCCTGGATCGTCGTCGTCTGGATCGAGCGTATATGGTCGGCGACGCGTTGCGAGGCGCGCGACGTTTGATCGGCGAGCGTCTTCACCTCCTGCGCGACGACCGCGAAACCGCGCCCGCTCTCGCCGGCGCGTGCCGCCTCGATAGTCGCGTTCAGCGATAGTAGATTGGTCTGCGCGGCGATCGTCTGAATGAGACCGATGATCTCGTCGATCGCGTCGGTCTTCGCTTGCAGACCCTGGATCAATCCGGCCGTCTCGCTCGTCACGTGCGTCGCCTCGAGAACGAAGGCGCGGGTTTGATCGACCTGGCGCTCGATCTCCTGAATCGACGCCGACAGGTCTTCCGACGCGCCGGCGACGCTGGTGACGCTCGCGGTCGTCTGCTGGATCGCGGCAAAGGCGTCGCCAGCCCGCCCGCTGCTTTCGGTCGCGATCGAGCTCAGGCTGTCGGCGGCAACCGTCATCTGATCGCTGTAGCCCGCGACCTCGTCGAGCGCCGCGCGAATCACGGACCGGAATTGGTCGACCTCCCGCTCGATTCGCGCGTTGCGATTCGACGTCGCGACATGCATCGCGTCGGCCTGATGCTGAAGGCGCTCTCGATCGACGAGCCTCGTCTTGAAGGTTTGCACGGCGGCGGCCATCGCCCCGATTTCATCGCGCCGGCCCACAGCCGGGATCGCGACGTCGTACCTGGCGTCCACCAGCGCGGCCATCGTCGCCGTCAGGTCACGCATGGGCCGCATCCGTCGCGCGAACGCTGTCCGCAAAATTATCGAGATCGCGACGAGCCCCGCCAGGCCCGCGCAGAGAAACAGGATGAGCTGGAAGGCCGCCCGATCGCGCGCGGCGTGCGTGCTGTAGGCGATCGTCAGCGTCGCGCCGCCGAGCGGGCCGCTGTTTGCAAGCTCACGGGTGACCGAGACCTGCGAGACCGTCCAGTTCTCGACCTGTTTGGTGTCGCTCGAACGCGCGGTGCTCCAGTCCAGGGGCGACGGGCTGGCTCCATCGCGACGGTAGGCGAACCGGACCTTGCCGTCCTTGTCGCGCACGACGGTGTCCTCGATGTCCGGATCGAGCCTGAGGAAGTCCATCGAGCTTGTCGACGCCACGCCACCGCGAGCCGCGGCGTCGAGCACGAGACGCGGCAGCTCGTTCAACGCGCTATCGGCGCGCCGCGCCAGCTCGCGGGCACCCATGAACGCCGAGAACGCCGAGGCGACGAGCGCGACCAGGACGATCATGGCGCCGACGGTCGACGTGCAGATCGCAAGGAATTCCACGAGCATCGACGAGCTCGTCCTGCCGTGAGTCTGGCCGGCCAAAACGTTGGAGGTCTTTCGAGCCAAGGCGCGGGACTTTCCAGCCGGAAATTCGGATGTCGGCACTTTCGATGAGTTTGATTAAGACTTTGCTGCGGGTGTGCCCCGATCGAGCCGCCGTAGGGTCGCACCCGCGTTCGCGAGCTGTCGTGCGAAGTCGCCAGACACGAGAAATCGCAGCTCCGTCTCGCGGCATTCGACGACCGGATCGAGCTTGCGCAACGCGTCGTCGGCGTAGCCCGGGTGGCACATGACAAGATGGCGTGTTCCCGGCGCCGTGAGGTAGCGCGCGAATTGCCGGGCGTAGGAGCTCGCCGGGTCGAACGACGAGAAGCCGGCAAAGCCCTCGTTGGTGGGAAAGCCCGCGCGTCGCGCCCTGCCGCCGTAGCCGCGCGCGAGCACCGCCAGTCCCAGGGCCTTCTTCAAGGCGATACCGCGCGAGAGAACGCGGAGCGGCTTGTCCGCGCTATCGCGCAGCCAGGGACGCCAGCCTCGCTGCTCGCACACGGCCTGGACGATCGGCGCGACCGGGCCGAGCACGTGCACGTGCTGGTGGCCATCGACATGGTCGGGCGGGCGGCCGAAGACATCGACGAATCGCTGTGCCTGTCGGTCGACCTCCTCGAGGATCTCCGTCGTCGGCAGCGCGTCGAGACGGGCTAACCGCATCAGCGTGCCGATCGAGGGAAGGCGCCCGGTGGGAGCCAGCTGCGGCAGCGGGCCGAGCGGCTCGCCGAGCGTCAAGTTGAGATGCAGGCCGATGTCGGCGCGCCCGACGTGGCGTCGCAGCGGCTCCGCCGCCTCGGGCCACCAAGGCGAGGTCGTCATGACGCTCGTCGCCGACAGCGCGCCGGCCTCCAGGGCTTCTATAATGCCACGGCTGACGCCCGGCGCGATCGCGTAATCGTCGGCACAGATCGAAAGCGCGAAAGGCGTCGACATCGTGGTTTCAGCTTCCCTTAAATGCCATGGATTAAAGCAACACCCGAGCAAGACGTGTCGGAAAAGCCGGGCGGTGCGTTTCAGCGGCGCGCCGCCACGCCTATGGTGGCCACGCCGTCGATGGCAAACGCGTAAGATCGGACGAGCCAGCATGGCAAGGTGGCGGGGGACTTCGCGCGCATGACGACCGAGGCCGCGCCGATGGCGACGGAGCTCTCCGTCATCATTCCGGTGCTCAACGAGGCGGACAATATCGCGCCGCTGCTCGCCCGCCTGGTGCCGATCCTGGAGCGGTGCGTCGCCAGCTACGAGATCATCTTCGTCGACGACGGCTCCACCGACGCGACGATCCTCGCGATCGAGCGCGCCCATCATGCCGATCCCGCCGTCGGCGCGGTCTCGCTCTCCCGCAACTTCGGCAAGGAGGTGGCGATCGCGGCGGGCCTCGACCACGCGCGCGGCGCCGCCAGCGTCATCCTCGATGCCGACCTGCAACACCCGCCCGAGATGATCGAGACCTTCGTCGCGCGGTGGCGCGAGGGCTACAAGAACGTCTACGGGCAACGCATCGACCGCAGCGATGACTCGGCGCTCCGTCGCGCGCTGACGCAGCGATTCTACAAGATCTTCGGCTCGGTCGGCGAGACGCGGCTGCCCGAGGGCGCGGGGGATTTCCGGCTGCTCGACGCCCAGGCCGTCGAGGCCCTGCGCCGCTTGCGCGAGCGGGCGCGCTTCAACAAGGGCCTGTATGCCTGGATTGGCTTCAAGTCGATCGGCGTGCCCTTCGATGTCGAGGCGCGCGCCTTCGGCCAGTCGAAGTTCTCGTATCGCAAGCTGACCCGGTTCGCGCTCGACGGGCTGATGTCGTTCTCGACGTTGCCCTTGATGGTGTGGACCTATGTCGGCACCGTCATCTCGGTGATCTCGTTCGCCACCGCGGTCTACTTCGTCGGCGAGACGATGGTCTACGGCATCGACGTGCCGGGCTTCGCCTCGTTGATCGTCGCTGTCACCTTTCTGGCGGGGGTCCAGCTCCTCTCGCTGGGCGTGCTGGGCGAGTACATCGGCCGGATTTTCGCCGAGGTGAAGGGCCGACCCCTCTACATCGTCCAGGAAAGGGTCGGCCGTGCCGGCGCCGCGCGCCCGCTGCCGCGAGGCGACCTCGCCCGCGTCGAGCCGGGCGAATAGCGCATGTACAAGTCGCTCCTGTCGGTCGGCGGGTTCACGCTGGTGTCGAGGGCCACCGGGTTCGTGCGCGACATCGTGCTCGGCGCGGTGCTCGGCGACGGCATGCTGTCGGACGCCTTCTTCGTCGCCTTCCGGTTGCCGAACCACTTCCGCACGATCTTCGCCGAGGTCGCGTTCAACTCGGCCTACGTGCCCTGCTACTCGCAGGTGCTGGAGACCGAGGGGCCGGAGCGCGCCCACGTGTTCTCGAGCCAGATCTTCACGATCCTGCTCGCCTCGCAGGTCGTGATCCTGGCGCTCGCCTGGCTGTTCACGCCGACCTTGGTCGACCTGCTGGCGCCAGGCTTCCGCGCGCATCCGGCGAAGTTCGCGCAGACGGTCGCGATGACGCGGATCACGTTCCCCTATCTGCTCTTCATCGTGATCGTCACGCTGCAGTCGGGCACGCTGAACGCCAACGGGCGCTTCGCCGCCGCGGCCTTCGCGCCGGTGCTCCTCAACATCACCACGGTGGTCTTTCTCGGCGTCGCGTTCCTGTTCCCGAACGCCGGCATCGCGGCGAGTTTCGGCACGACGGTGTCGGGCTTCCTGCAGATGCTGATGACGGGCTATGCCGCGCACCGCGCCGGCATCCTCGAATGGTTCGCGCGACCCGAGCTGACGGCCGCCGTGCGCCGCTTCTTCGTGCGGCTCGGGCCGGCGGTCATCGGGTCGGCGGGGCCGCAGATCGCGGTCTTCGCAGACACGATCATCGCCTCGATGCTGCCGACCGGCGGCCTCACCTCGCTCTACTACGCCGATCGCATGTACCAGCTGCCGCTCGGCGTCATCGCGATCGCCGCCGGCACGGTTCTGTTGCCCGAGATGAGCCGGCGTTTGGCGGTGGGTGATCGCGTCGGCGCGTTCCATGCGCAAAACCGCACGGCGGCGATCTCGCTCGTGCTGGCCGCGCCGTTCTTCATCGCCTTCATCATGATCCCGGAATGGATCATGCGCGCCGCCTTCGAGCACGGGAAGTTCACCGGCGCCGCCGCCGATCAGTCCGCCGCCGTTCTCGAGGCCTACGGCTTCGGCCTGCTGTCGATCGTGCTGATCCGCTCGGCCCTGCCGAGCTTTTTGGCGCGTGGCGATACGCGGACGCCGATGCTGATCACGCTCGCCTCGTTCGGCATCAACGTGCTGCTCAAGATCGTGCTGTTCAAGCCGCTCGGCGCTGTCGGGCTGGCGACGGCGACGGCGGCGGGAAGCTGGGTCAATCTCGGGCTGTTGATCTACCTCGCCGTCCGTCGCGACGAGATGCGGCCCGACATGCAGCTCGGCCGGATCGCCGCCGCCGTCGCCGTTGCCGCGTTCGTGCTGGCGTTGACCTCCCTCGCCGGTCCGTGGGTGGGCTGGATGCTCTTCGGCGGGAATGGCCGCTTCGCCGTCGACCTGACGTTCGGCTTCACCGTGGTACTTGGCGGAGCAGCCTATGTCGCGGCCTTACTGGCGGCGCTGCGCGCCTTTGGGATCGAACTGCCCTGGCCACGCCGGTTCGCGCTGCGGGCAAGGGTGGCGTAAAACACCCCTCGTCGTCTTCGTCTGCGCCGGCACTCACGCCAAGACTGTTCGAATTGGGCCGGGCGCGTAGCCACCCCTCACCCGCTGAGCGCATTGAGCACCCGCGCCCACGAGCGCGCGCCCTTGTGGAACGACGACAGCTCGTACTTCTCGTTCGGCGAGTGGATGCGATCCGATTCCAGGCTGAAGCCGATCATCAGCGAGTCCATCTTCAGCGCGCTCTTGAACGCGCCGACGATCGGGATCGAGCCGCCGCAGCCGGCCAGCACCGTCTCGGTGCCCCACTCGGCCTGCAGCGCGCGGCGTGCCCGCATCAGCGCCTCGGACGAGAAGGGCAGGGTGATCGCGCCGGATGCGCCGTGCGCGATGAATTCCGCCTCGCAATCGGTGGGCAGGCGCGCCTTGACGAAGTCCCGAAACGCGGCCGAGATCGCCGTGGGGTCCTGCTTCGAGACGAGCCTGAACGAGAATTTCGCGCTGGCCTTCGCGGGCAGCACCGTCTTCATGCCCTCGTGCGTGTAGCCGCCGACGACGCCGTTGATCTCGCAGGTCGGGCGCGACCAGATCATCTCGAGCACGCTGCGCCCCTGCTCCCCCGCCGGCACCGAGAGACCGACGTCGCCGAGAAATTTCGCGCCGTCGAACCTGAGCTCATGCCATTGGTCGGCGACCTCGCCCGGCAGCTCGGCGACGCCGTCGTAGAAGCCGGGGATCGTGACGCGGCCCGCGTCGTCGTGCAGGTCGGCGATGATGCGCGAAAGCACGCGGATCGGATTGATCGCCGGGCCGCCGAACATGCCCGAGTGCAAATCTCGGTCGGCGGCGTGGACGATCACCTCCTCGCCGACGAGGCCGCGCAGCATGGTGGTGATCGCCGGCGTCTCTGCGTCCCACATCAGGGTGTCGCAGACGAGTGCCACGTCGGCACGCAGCTCCTTGGCGTTGTCGGCGAGGAAGGCCGGCAGCGACGGCGAGCCGCTCTCCTCCTCGCCCTCCAGCAGCACTGTCACGTGGCAGGGGAGATCGCCGGTCTCCTTGAAGGCGCGACAGGCCTCGACGAAGGTCATCAACTGGCCCTTGTCGTCGGCGGTGCCGCGGCCGACCAGTCGCTTGCCCGTCGGCGCCTCCTCGATGCGCGGCTCGAAGGGCGGCGTCGTCCAAAGGTCGAGCGGATCGGCCGGCTGGACGTCGTAATGGCCATAGAACAACACACGTGGCACGTCGGGGCGCGCGGCCTTGGCGGTCGCGACCACCATCGGGTGTCCCGTCGTCGGCCGCACGCTTGCTTCGAAGCCGATCTCTTTCAGCTGGTCGGCGGCCCAGTAAGCGGCGCGCTCGCATTCGGCCTTGTAGGCTGGATCGGTTGATACGGAGGGAATCGAGACGAACTCGAACAGCCGCGCGATGGCAGTGTCGAGGTTCTGGTCGATCCTCGTCAAAACGTTGTCGATCGAGGCCATGTGATTTCCTGTTTCGTGTCGCCGCGGCGTGTTCGTCTAAAGTCTCTGATACCTAACTTCGTCATTGGGGCGATGACAAAGGATCGCTTTGGATGTCCCGAAGCCCCTACTTCGACGACAACGTCTCGAGGGACCATGCGGCTGCGGGCTGATTTCTGGGTATCGGCTTATCTACGTCGCTGCGGGGTCGAGGGCGTGCCTGCCTATCGCCGCCGGCGCGGCGCGCCGGAAGCGGGCGCCGTCTACATCAAGGTCGATCGGCTCGACGGTCGCGCGGCGCTGTATGGGCCGGCACCGCGGATCGATCTCGAAAACGCGGGCGAACGTAGCTTCTTGCGCCTGCACAAGGACGAGTGGATCGATCCAGCCGATGCCGAGGCGCGTCTCGCCCGCGAGATCGGCTTCGACGCCGACATCTGGATCGTAGAGATCGAGGATCGCGAAGGCAGGACGTTCTTGGATCTCGCGCTATAGCGGCATGCCGGCCTTGTCTCGAAGCTTGCATTTCTGCAACAGCGCGGCCTTGTCGCGAAACCAGTGACACTCCGTTAACCGCCCCCGGCGACAGTTGGATCGCGGATTGAGTTCGCTTTCAAACGATCCACGGAGCCGGTGCATGGGTCAGGTCATTGCTTTGAGGCCATCGCAGGCGCTCCAGCGTCCGCACCGGCGAGCGGGGCCGAAATCCTGTTCTTCACCGGCGTGCGCTACTACCGCATGACGGACGAGGAATTCGCCAAAGCCTGCGCACCAAAAGCTCGCGCGCCCAAGGCTCGTGCATCCTCGGCCTGTGGTTCCAAGCGTCGCCACGCCCTCTGAAGCCGATCGATCGCGCCGGCTCATTGTGCGCCTGCTGTCAGGCACACGCCCCCCGGCCGCCCAGAGCCAAGTGGCGACGAGAAACATGCCGAGGACACCGACTTCGAGGGCGATGTGTTTGGCCACGAATGCTGAATACCACCTCAACGAATCTGTGGCTACTTCCTCTTGCGGCGCCACGAATCGGCGTGCGCGGCGACCTTGTTCCGGGCGCTTTAGCGTGAAGGCCGTGTTGGTCGCTGCCGTCCCGCGAGGTGGATGGGTGCGGTGAAGGCTCTAGTCCGCGCCGCCGCGCCGTGCGCCATCCCATCAAGGCTGGAACATCGTCGCCGACGCAGACGAGCGGTTCACACCCGTCTCTGGCGGCCCAACTTCGCCGCCGCAGGATGATGCGGAGTGACGGCGAGCTGCTCCAGCCTCCTAGCTCAGGGCGGAGGCTGAAGCGGCTCCGGCGCGCAGGTGATCGCCGAGACCATCCTCGCCGCGTCTTGCCGCTCGCTCGGGCGCTCGACCAGCGCGGTGGCGACCATCAAGCCTCGCGGGCCCGGCACCTTCAGTCGCAGCTCCGTCGGCAGCCCGCTATCGTCACCGCTGTCGCTATCCTCGATGTCCTGCAGTTCTTCCGGCGTCACCAGGCGGATGTCGATCGAGCCGCGCAGCGCCGCGCGATCCGTCATCGAATAGAAGACTTTGCTTTCGGGCGTGCGAAACGACAGCGTCAGGAGGCGGCCCGCCTCGGTATGGGCGCGCACCCGCACCGGCGTCTTAGTCACGTCATAGAAGCAGATTCCCTGCACCGTCGCCGGGTCCGCGAACGGGATCAAGTCCGCGCCGGGCGTGCTGGGCGCCAACATGGACATGCGGTTCGTCCCGCCGCGCATCGCCAGCGAATGGTAGGCATCCTTGGTCGCGACGCGCGGGATCAGCAAGATCGCAAGCAGGTGCGTGAGGCCGGCGACGAGCACGACGATCGCGACGCCGACGGCGATCTCGAGCAGACGTCCGTCACGCCTGGGTGACAACTGCCGGCTAAGTGACATCGTCTTCACGAGCAACCGACCTTGGTGATCGACGGCATGTCCCCCGCATCGAAGACCGCGCCGATCGTGCTCAGCCCGGAATCATAGAGCCGCAGCATCAGAACGTAGCCACTCGCCTGGCCGGTCGGCAGCCAATTGCCGCTGCGCGCCTCGGGCGCGACAATGATCGAGACGGGGCGGCCGGCGTCCCGCAGCACCTCCGCCGAGGTGAAACCGTAGCGCCCCGCCGGATCGGCGACTGGTGCGCCATCCGCATCGAGCAGGGTGATCGTCCAGAACCGCGCCTCGGGCATCGGGCCTTTGACGATGTAGGCGCAGCTCGGCGCGAATGTGGCTCCCGCGCTGTCGGTCCGCGCGACGAAGGTGAGGCCCTCCGCGACGCCGAGCGGCAGCACGCCGGAGCGATCATCGGCGGCGAGCGTGTAGGGATCGATGTCCATCGTGCCGTCGCGCGGCGCGCCCCGCCACGGCCCGGCGACGACCGTGCGGGCGCCTCCGTCCAAGGCGTGGATCGTGACGAGGAGCCCGGCGACGACGCCGAGAAGCACCGCCACCACGATCTTGATCAGCGCCACCACGTCAGACGCGCCGGGCTTGCATCGCGGGTCTCACGGAAACGTCGCGGCGCGCGCGGAAAGGCGTGCCGGCTCGCTCACGGAGATCGTGCCGCTCGCGGGAGGGTCGCGTCGCGCGACACTCTTCATCTCGTCGATCCGCGCGGACACGTGGCCGAGCTCGGCCACGGCCATCGAGGTCGCGATCTCGCCCAGGGCCTCGACCGAGGCCTTCGAGAGCATCGCCGGGCGTGGCGCGCGACCCATCGCGGCGATCGCACCCGACTGCGGGGCGGCCGCGACGGCGGGCGCCGCCGGAGCCGGCAGGCCGGGGACGGGCTTCGGCTCGACGTTCTCGTGCGCGTAGGCCATGATCTCGTGCCAGGTCTGGGCGGGGATCGTACCGCCCGTCGTCTTGTCCTTCATCGGCGCGTAATCGTCGTTGCCGTACCAGACGGCGCACACGAAATTGCCGGTGAAGCCGACGAACCAAGCGTCGCGGTAGCTGTTCGTGGTCCCCGTTTTGCCGGACACAGGCAGGCCGGGAATATCGGCGGCGCGGCCGGTGCCGCCGAGCACGACCTGGCGCAGCATCGTGTTCATCTCGCCGATGACGGCTGGATCGACGACCTGCTCCGGCTTTGGCTGGTCGCGGTCATGATCGTAGATCACCTCGCCGCGGCCGTTGGTGACCGACACCGTCGCATAGGGCGACACATGCTTGCCGCCATTGGCGAAGGCCGCATAAGAGCTCGCCTGGTCGATGATCTTGACCCCGTCCGCGCCGAGCGGCAGCGATACGGTGTCCGGCAGGGGCGTTGTGATGCCCATCTTGCGGGCCGTTCGTACGATCATCGCGCGTCCCGCCTTGGCCATGAGCCAATTCGAGTTCGCCGGAGCCTGACCTTCGCCAATCTCGATCGAGAGACGGATCGCGGCGGTGTTGAGCGATAGGGCGAGGGCGGTGATCAGCGGCAGCTTGCCGGCGCGCTCGTCGGCGTAATTGTGCGGGCAATAGTCGCGCCCGAGGCAGAGCGAGGCGGCGCTGATCAGCGTGCTCGGCTTGAAGCGCCCCGTCATGAGCGCCGTCAGATAGACGTACGGCTTGAATGACGATCCGGGCTGGCGGACCGCGTCGGTCGCCCGATTGAACTGGCTCGCGCCATAGTCGCGCCCGCCCACCATCGCGCGCACCGCGCCGTTGGGCTCGAGCAGGACGGACGCCGCCTGCTTGGCCTGGTAATAGGCGCCCTTCTCGCGCAACTGCGTCTCGATCGTCTCCTCGGTGTGCTGCTGCAGCGCGGGATCCAGCGCCAGCCGCACGTTGAGCACCCGCTCGCTGCCGAACTTGCCCGCGTCCGCGAGCGCTTTCACCTCGCCGTAGGCCCAGTCGAGATACCAGTCCGGGCTCGACTCCTGCTGGCTTCGGTCGACCGGCGTCGCCGGATTGCGTTGCGCGGCGTAAATCTGCCCGGCGGTGAGGTAGCCCGCCTCGACCATGTTGTTCAGCACGTCGTTGGCGCGGGCGCGCGCCGCCGGCAGGTTGATCGAGGGCGCGTATTTCGATGGCGCCTTGAAGAGCCCGGCGACCATCGCCGCCTCGGGGAGGCTGAGGTCGCGCACCGACTTGCCGAAGTAATATTGCGAGGCAGCCTGGACGCCGAACGTGCCGCCGCCGAGATAGGCGCGATCGAGATAGAGACCGAGGATTTGCCGCTTCGTCAGATGAAACTCGAGCCAAAGGGCCAAAAAGGCCTCGTTGACTTTGCGATTGATCGTTCGCTCGTTCGACAGGAACAGGTTCTTGGCGAGCTGCTGCGTCAACGACGAGCCGCCCTGGACGACGCCATTGGCGCGCGAATCGACGGACAGCGCGCGCATCGTACCGATGATGTCGATGCCGAAATGATCGAAGAAGCGCCGGTCCTCGGTGGCGATCACCGCGTGGATCAGGTTCGGCGGCAGCTCGTCGAAGGGAACGGCGTCGTCGTGCCGAATGCCGCGGCGGCCAACCTCCTGGCCGTAGCGGTCGAGGAAGACGATCGCGAGGTCCTCTTTCTTGAGGTAGTCGTCCGAGACCAGATCGAAGGCGGGGATCGCGAGCGCGACCAGGAACAGGCCGCCTGCGATCGAGATCGTGAAGGCCTCGCAGCCGGCCTCGACCGCGACCCGCTTGAGGCCCGCGACGTGGAAGCGATCCATGAACAGCGTGAAGCGCTCGTAGCCGTCCGCGGCGCTGCGTCCGCTGCCGTAGAGCGAAGAATCGAGCCAGGCATCGACCGCCAGCAGGTTGCGCGAGACGCGGCGCACGATCGGATGCGCTGCCACGACCCCGAGCCTGGCGCGTGCTTTCGCAAGCCAGGCACGTGCGGTCGCGATCCACTCGCGTAGGTCGGAAGATCGCTTCATTACGATCGCGCAATCTCGAAGATGGGCACGCCTGACGAGTCCAGTCCTGGCAGCTCTATGTGTTGACGGGGCGTTCCGCGAAGCGCAGATCGACCGCTCGCTCGACTTCGGTCAGCCGTCCGCAAGTAACCGCCCCGCAAGTAACCGTCCCGCAAGTAGCCGTTCCGAAAATAGCCGTCCGCAAGCGACATGCCGCCTCGCCCGTCCCGAAACGTAACACCCTCTGCGCCACTTCCGCAGCCGAAAAATGGCGGCGCGACGAACGCGTTCTGGCGGACGAAAACGCTCGAGGAGATGAGCCCCGTAGAGTGGGAAAGCCTGTGCGATGGCTGCGGCCGTTGCTGCCTCGTGAAGCTCGAGGACGAGGACACGGGCGAGATCCTCAAGACGGACATCGCCTGCAAGCTGTTTGATGCCGGCACGTGCCGCTGCGCCGATTATCCCGCGCGTCAACGCAAGGTCGACGACTGCATCAAGCTGACGCCGGAGGCGGCGCGTACGCTGCGCTGGCTGCCGGGCACTTGTGCCTATCGCCTGCTCGCCGAGGGCAAGCCGCTTGCCGACTGGCATCCGCTCGTATCCGGCTCGGCGGAGACGGTGCACACGGCCGGGATCTCGGTTCGCGGCCGCACTGGTGGGTCGGAGCGCACGGTGCGATTGCGCGACTACGTCGATCACATCGTCGACTGGGACGATTGACCTTCAGGCGCGCAACCGCCTGAAATCCATTGTGATTCGACATAGGCCATTCATGGCCTATTCATAGCCTCCCCCCGAGAGTGGTGAGATGAAAGCTGCGAACCTCGCGCTTGCCGGCATTCTCTGCTGCGTCGTCTCGGCGCAGGCGGCCGAGTTCGCGCGTTCGTCGCTTGCCGCGGGATTGCCGATCGGCGCGCCGCTCGCGGACAGCGCCCTGCCGAGGATCGAGCCCCCCACGCCGGTTGTCGCCAAGCCCAATCCGTCCGGTAAGGACGCCGTGCGTCGCGCCGAGTCGCCGCGCCCGCGGGTCTGCTTCAATCCGGCCGAGACGCGAGCGAACATCACCGCGCACCGTCTGTCAGAGCCGTTTCGGGCGCTCCGGGCGGGACGCGCACAGGGCGAAGCCTTGAGAGCGAAGCTCTGCAAATGGAAGCAGGACGAGTTCGTCTACGAGATCTCGGTGCTTCGGCGCGATGGCCGCATCGTGCGGCTGTACATGAACGCGCAGAATGGCCAGGCCGTCGGCGCGCTCGACGACACCGATCGCCACTGAGGAGGATGCATGCGGCTGCTCGTAGTCGAGGATGATGTCGACCTGAATCGTCAGCTCGTCCAGGCCCTCGGAGATGCGGGCTACGTGGTCGATCGCGCCTACGACGGCGAGGAGGGCGCCTTCCTCGGCGAGACGGAACCCTACGATGCCGTCGTGCTCGACCTCGGCCTGCCGAAGAAGGATGGCATCTCGATCATCGGCGAATGGCGCAAGGCCGGTCGCACGATGCCGATCCTCATCCTCACCGCGCGCGACCGCTGGAGCGACAAGGTCAAGGGCTTCGATGCCGGCGCCGACGATTATGTCGCCAAGCCCTTTCACATGGAGGAGGTGCTGGCCCGCCTCCGCGCGCTGCTGCGGCGCTCGACCGGTCACGCCACGAGCGAGCTGGTCTGCGGCCCCGTCCAGCTCGATACGCGGGCAAGCCGCGTCTCGGTCGACGGCAATCACGTCAAGCTGACCTCGCACGAGTATCGGCTGCTCGCCTATCTGATGCATCACGCCGGACGCGTCGTCTCGCGCAGCGAGATCGTCGACCACCTCTACGACCAGGATTTCGATCGCGACTCGAACACGATCGAGGTCTTCGTCGGGCGGCTGCGGCGCAAGCTCGGGGTCGATATCATCCAGACCATGCGCGGGCTCGGCTATCTCGTCACCGTCGACGCCGCGCCGGGCGAGGCGGCCAAGGCGAGCCGCGCGAGCGGCCGCTAGGCACCCGATGGCGACGTCCCGCCTCGCGTTCTGGCGCGTCGCGAGCCACGAGACGGCGCCACGCGCGCCGGCTCGCGTGCATCCGGTTTGGGGCGATCCGCGGCGCTGGTCGATCGGAACGCGGCTTTTTATCTCGGCCGGCATACTGAGTGTCGCGATACTGCTTGTCGCCGGCCTCATCCTCACCGCCGTCTACCGCACGTCGAACGAGGCCGCCTTCGACGAGCGGCTTGGTGTCTATCTTCGCGCTCTCGTCGCCGACCTCGCGACCGACAAGCCGAATGATGATTCGCGCAGCGACATCGGTCATCTTGCCGATCCGCAATTCGAGCTGCCGATGTCGGGCTGGTACTGGCAGATCACGCGGCAGGATGGCGCCAACCCCGATATTCGGACGTCGCGATCGCTGTTCGCCTCGCATCTACCGCGCCTCGCGGACCTCGGTGTCCCGGCCGGCATGGGCGGCGCGCGACGGGGCTATGCGACCGGCCCGGACGACCGGCCGCTGCGCATGGTCGAGCGCGTCATCGATACCGGCGACCAGGGCATCTATCTCGTCCAGGTCGCGGCGACGACGGACGAGATCGAGGCGCAGATGGCGCAGTTCGAGCTGTCGCTCTCGATCAGTTTCGCGATCCTCGCGGCCGTGCTCGTCGCCTCCTCGGCGGTGCAGCTGCGCTACGGGCTGCGGCCGCTACGGCGCCTGCAGGATGGCGTAGGCGCGATCCGCCGCGGCGACAGCGGCGAAATCGAGGGTGTGTTCCCGCGCGACATCGCGCCGCTCGCGAGCGAACTCAATCTGCTGATCGCGGCCAATCGCGATGTCGTCGAGCGCGCCCGCACGCAGGTCGGCAACCTCGCGCACGCGCTGAAGACGCCGCTCAGCGTCATCATGAACGAGGCGGGGCAGGAGCCCGGCCCGTTCTCGGCGAAGGTCGGCGAGCAGGCGACCGTCATGCGCGACCAGGTCGCCTATTATCTCGAGCGCGCGCGAGCGGCGGTCGCGGCGCGCAAGATCGGCAGCACGACCGAGGTGACGCCGGTCGTCCAAGGGCTCGTGCGCACTTTCGAGAAGATCTACCGCGATCGGGACGTGACGTTCACGGAGCAATGCGGCGCTGGCATCCGCTTTCTCGGCGAGCGCCAGGATCTCGAGGAGATGATCGGCAACCTCGTCGACAATGCCGGCAAATGGGCCGCGCGCGAGGTGACGATCGCGGTCAGCCAAGAGGTCCGCGACGCGCAATCCAACCGCGCGTTCTTCCGCGTGACGATCGACGACGATGGGCCGGGCCTTCCGCCGGGCGACCGCGCCGCGGCGATGAAGCGCGGCCGTCGTCTCGACGAGTCGAAGCCGGGCTCCGGCCTCGGCCTATCGATCGTCGACGAGCTGGCCAGCCTGTACGGCGGCAAGTTCCGGCTCGACACGAGTCCATCAGGTGGGCTGCGCGCGGAGCTGGTGCTGCCGGCGACGTAGCCATACTCATTGCTCGGTATAGCTTGCGGAGCGGATCGTGCACGACGCAGACAAGGAAAAACGAAGCTTCTCGCGGCCGCTCTAAACAACCTGGCGGTCGCCACCATTACGATTGGCTTCGTCACACCGCTCGTCGCGTTTCTGTATAAAGCCGTCGCGGCACCACCGATCGAGTCTATGGTTGGTCTCGGTGGCATTTGGCTTGCCACCGGAGCGGTGCTTCATTTGATGGCGCGCCATTCTCGAGGACCTTCGCAGATGACCCGGTCGAGATCTACGCGGCTTTCATTGCTCCAAGTTTGCTGATCGCTGGGGCCTACGCTTTGCTCCGAATGAACCGTGCCTCCGTTCGAGCGGCGCTGCGGAGGGAAACGGTTGTTGGTAAGGCGGCGCGGGACTGATCGTTGCCACCAGCCGGTGTCCGCCCGCGCATCTCGGCGCCCAGCGTTGCGTGACCGAGTTCTTTGACGCTAAGGACATGCATGCCCGCCGACACCTGGATCACGCAAGTCGAGACCGCCTGTCAGGGTCGCGGTCTGCAGATGACGACGCTGCGGCGGGAGATCGTCGGCATCTTCGCGGGCGCCGATCAGCCGATGGGCGCCTACGCGATCATTCAGAAGCTGTCCGAAGCGCAAAACCGGATCGTCGCGCCGCCGACTGTCTACCGCACTCTCGATTTCCTGGTCGACAACGGCTTCGTCGTGAAGATCGAGAGCCGGCAGGCCTACGTCGCCTGCGACCACCTCGATCACGATCACGACCACCACGGCATCGTCTTCTCGTGCACCCGCTGCGGCCGGACGATGGAGGTCGACAGCCGCCCGATCGATCGCGAGATCGCCGCGCTGGCGGAACGGCTGGGTTTCGCGATCGAACGCAAGGTGCTCGAGGTGGACGGGCTGTGCGAGGAATGCCGCGCGAAGGGGTAGCTCTCCGCTGCCGAGCGCCTTCGTCCGGCGCGTGGAGAAGATGTCGCACGACGCGGATGCGACCTTTCGTTTGCTCGATCCTTCCTCTCACAACCTGCGGCTTCGGAACCGCGACTGGAGTGGAATGAGCTAGATGTTGGACACCATTGACGCGACGACGCCGGCTGGCGAGCAAAGTCCACGAAACTTCGACAGCCTGTTGATCGTCGAGGACGACAAGGTGTTCGGCGGGCGATTAGGTCAATCGATGGAGGCCAAAGGGTATCGCGTCAGGTCCGCGGGCAGCATTTCCGAGGCGTCCGATTGCCTGAGTGAAGAGCCACCGGCATTCGCGATCGTCGATATGCGGCTGCCTGACGGCAACGGCCTCGAATTCATGGCCAAGCTCAAGCAGTCGGCCCCCGATTGTCGCGCCGTGATCCTCACCGGATACGGCAGCATTCCGACGGCTGTCTCGGCGATCGAAGCGGGCGCGTTCGACTTCCTCGCGAAGCCTGCCGACGCCGACGAGATCCACAACGCGTTGCGGACAAAGCGGCACGATGAGGTGCTGATCCCATTCAGCCCGGCCTCGAGCGATCGCGTGCGCCGCGAGCATATCGACGCCGTGTTCGAGCAATACGGGCGCAACGTCTCCGAGACGGCACGTCGTTTGGGCATGCACCGGCGAACGCTTCAGCGGATCCTTGGGAAGAATGTTCCGCGCTAAGTCGGCGGCCCTGCCGCAGCTATCGAACGAGCACCATGCTGGCGAGATAGCCCGCGGCGCCCAGCGTCGTGATCCAGAAGCTCACGGGCCAGTCGGTATAGAATGACAAGGTCAGGCTCGCCAACGCGACGGCGAGCGCAAGCACGACGGACAGCGCGACGCCGCTTCCCACCGTGCGGGTCAGCCGCGCCGCGCTCGCGGCGGGCGCGACCATCAGCGCGAAGACGAGCAGCACGCCGACAATCTGCATCGCCTCGGCCGTCGTGATCGCGACGATCGCCATGAACAGCACCGACGTCACGTCCTGACGCACGCCGCGCGCCTCGGCGAGTTCGGGCTGCAGGCTGGCGAAGATCAACGGTCGGGCGATCGCCGCCAGGCCAAGCAGCGAGAGAAGCGCGAGCACCGCCAGCAGCCGTACGGTCGAGACGTTGATTCCGAGCACGTTGCCAAACAGGATGTTCGTCGCGAGCGAGGCGTACGACGTGTAGAAATGCAGGAACAGCAGGCCGAGCCCGAGCGAAGCGGTGAGCACGATGCCGATCGCGACATCGCGTTGCGCCTTCTCGCCGAGCAGCCCGATGCCGATCCCAGCGCCGAGCGTGAAGATCGTCAGGCCGAGGAATGGCGACAGACCGATCAGCACGGCGCCTGTCGCGCCGGGGAAGCCGGCATGGGCGAGTGCGTGGCCAGCGAAGGTCTCGCCGCGCAGCACCAGGAAATAGCCGACGGCGCCGGCGACGATGCTGACGATGGCGCACGCCGCATAGGCGTTGCGCATGAAATCGTAGGCGAAGGGATTCACGCGGACGCGTCCACCAACTCGGACTGACAGGCGTGATGGTCGAACTCGGCGTCCTCGGCCATGACGTGGTAGCGGCCGTTGTGGCGCGAGACGTGGATCGAGGTGCCGTAGAGCCGCGACAGCACGCGGTCGTTGATGACCTCCTCGACCGGCCCAACGGCGGCCTGCCCATTGCCGAGATAGAGCACCTCGTCGACCGCGCGCAAAATCGGGTTCACCTCGTGCGCGCAGAAGAGGACGGTGATGCCCTGCTGCCGCGCGACATCGCGGACGACATCGACGATATGGCGCTGCGCCGCCGGATCGAGGCTGACGAGCGGCTCGTCGAGCAGCAGCAGGCGGGGATCGCCGATCAGCGCCTGGGCCACCAGCACGCGTTGGCGTTCGCCGCCGGAGAGGTCGGCGATCGGCCGCTTGGCCAGTTCGCACGCGCCGACCCGCTCCAGCGCGCGCGAGGCTGCGAGCCGATCCGCGCGCGATGTGAACGGTTGCCCCCAACGCTGCCCGGCGATGGCGCCGACGACGAGGTCGAAGCCGGTCAGACGCAGCTGCGCCGCGCCGCGGCGGAACTGCGGCACGTAGCCGATGCCGGCGCCTCCGCGCGCGGGCGGACGGCCGAGCACGCGAATGCTGCCGGCGGCGATCGGCAGGATGCCGAGCACGGCGCGCATCAGGCTCGTCTTGCCCGCGCCGTTGGGTCCCAGCACGCCGACGAACTGGCCGGCACCGATCTCGAACGAGACGCGATCGAGGATGCGGCGGCCGCCGAGGACGAGCTCGACGCCGTCGAGAACGAGCGCCGTCACATCGTGCGTCCGGCCAGGTCCTTCTTGATCTCGGCGAGCTGACCGGAGAACCAGGACTGGATGGTCACGCCCTTCGGCATCGTCTCGGTCACGCCGACGACGATCACCTTGTGCGCCTTGGCGATGGCGAGCAGGCGCTCGGTCGTCTTGTCGGTGACTTGCGCGTTGTAGAACAGGATCTTGGCCCGGCCGTCGGTGAGGCTCTTCTCGAAGGCGATCACCTCGGACGGGCTCGGCTCGGCGTTGTTCATGGTCGCGACCTGGAACGGATAGTTCAGCATCTTGAAGCCGAGCGCCTGCGCCATGTAGCCGAACACCGGCTCGGTCGCGGTGACCTCGAGGCCTTTGTGCTCGTCCTTGATCGGCGCGATATTGGTCGTCGCCGTCTTGAACGAGGCATCGAACGCCTCGAGCCGCTTGGCATAGTCCGCCGCGTGGCTCGGATCGACCTTGGACAGGTCATCGGCGAGTGCCTTGGCGACGGCGGGAAACGTCTTCGGATCGTACCAGAGATGCGGGTTGTCGCCGGGCTTCTTGCCGATAAGATCGGCGGCGACGATGGTCATCGGCTTCGTGCTGGTTGCCGAGAGCAGCTTGCCCATCCACGGGTCGTAGTCGGCGCCGTTCGAGATCACGATCTTGGCGGCGGAAAGATCCTTGGCGGTCGACGGGCTCGTTTCGAAGAGATGCGGGTCCTCGTCCGGGTTCGACAGGATGCTGGTGACGACGACGCGGTCGCCGCCGATCTGATGGGCGAGGTCGCCATAGAAATTCTCGGCGGCGACGATGCGGATGGGCGCCTCCGCCGAGGCGAGGGCGGGGCAGATCGCGACGACGGCGGCGAGCGCAAGGGAGGAAAGACGCATGCGGGGGCTCCGATATGATGCCCGGACGTTATAGCATAACATTTCAGCTTGAAAGCCCGCCGGCGTCCGTCTTCGGTCGCGCGTCTTGCTGATCGGGAGTCCTCGCCCACGTCGCGCCGCACGTCGCGTGCTACATCGCAGGGAGAGCGATGCGAATGGGGCCGCGCGGATGACGCCTACGATGACTTCGATGCGCGTGCGTCTCGCAACTGCCGCCGTGCTGACAGCTGGCGCCATCGCGGCGCACGCCGATCCGTTGCCGACGATCGTGACCTACGAGCTCTCGAAATCGCGCGGCGAAGCGCGGGCGGTCGCGCAAGACCCGAAGAGTTTTTGGGTCGGCGAGATCGTCGCGCGGATCGAGGATCGCAAGCCCATCTCCGCGCGTCCCTTCAAGCAGCCGATGACGGTCAACATCGGCTTCGTCGTCGGGCGCGATGGGCATGTGATCTCGAAGGATGTCGTCCATTCGTCGGGCGACGCGGCGCTCGACAAGGCGGCGATGGCCGTGCTCGACCGCGCCGCGCCGTTCCCGCCGATGCCTGCGGCGATCGCGGATGACAGCCTCGCCTTCACCGTGCCCCTGCGATTTCGCTGATTTTCGCGAACCTGACGCGACCGGATATCGGCCGAGATCGCGTGCAGCCTTGCGGGGACTCCCACGTTGGAGCAGCGGACAGGCAACGAGCCGGTCCGCGTTCGCGCCGCGATCGTCGACAGTTCGGCGGTCGTCGCGGGCGACAGCTCGAAAGATAGTGGAGGAACGAATGAGCATCTTCGGCACGATCATGTCGAAAATCTTTGGTGATGGCCACGCGGCCGCCGCGCCCGCGGCCCCGCCCGCCGACAGCTCTGCCGCGCCGCCGACGACGACGGCCGAAGAGAAGACAGGCAAGTCGAACACGTGGCAGGACGCGCCCACCAATCAGAACGCGGCCTCGGGGAACGCCCCGGCGGCGGGCTCCACGGCGCCGTCCACCGCGCCATCATCCGTGGATGTCGCCGAGGTGCTCGACGGGATGGAGGGGTCCGCGGGCGAGACACTCGACTGGCGCCACTCCATCGTCGACCTGATGAAGCTCCTGCACATGGATTCGAGCCTCACGGCCCGCAAAGAGCTGGCTGGCGAGCTGCACTACACCGGCGACACAGGCGACTCGGCGTCAATGAACATGTGGCTGCACAAGGAGGTCATGACCAAGCTTGCCGAGAACGGCGGCAAGCTGCCCGCCGACATGCATTGATCGCCAAGATAATCCGCCAAGGCGCCCGGCATCGTCGGCACGTGACAAGAATCCGCCTTCCAAGCGCCTGGGCCTCGTTCTAGAACGGGGCCCCTCGCTGGAGATGACAGCGTATGGGGACGGACCACGAGCGACAGGCACCTTTGGCTACGATCTGGATCATCTTCGCGATACTGACCGGGCTCGCAGTTCTCGCCGTGCTCTGGCCGCTCTCGCGCGCCCCCGCGACGACGGATGCGCGCGAACTCGATGTCGCGTTCTACAAGGCGCAGACGGCCGAGATCGAACGCGACACGATGCGCGGCGTGATCGGGACCGACGAAGCCGCCACCGCCCGCAACGAGGCGGCGCTCCGGCTGATGGCCGCGCAGCAACGCACCACGCCCGACGTCGCGCGTGGTTCGCCGTGGGCGACTCGTGGCGTGGCGCTCGCCACGATCCTCTTCGTGCCGCTGTCGGCGCTCGGGCTCTACGCCTATGTCGGCGCGCCCGGCATCCCGGACGACCCGCTGCAAGCCCGCCTCGACGCGCCCGCCTCGACCATGGATCTGCCGACCGCGATCGCCAAGATCGAGCAGCACATGACCGAGCATCCCGACGATGGCAAGGGCTGGTCCGTGCTGGCGCCGATCTACGTGCGGCTCGGCAAGTTCGACGATGCCGCGCGCGCCTACCAAAACGAGATTCGCCTGCTCGGGCCGGATTCGAACCGCTTCGCCGCGCTCGGCGAGGCCGAGGTGTTCGGCGGCGGCGGTACCGTGACCGCGGAGGCGCAAGCGGCCTTCGCGCGGTCCGTGGCGCTCGACCCGGCCTCGCCGCGAGCCAATTTCTATCTCGGGGTCGCGGCGCAGCAGGATGGCGACAAGCCGAAGGCGCTCGCCATCTGGACGAAGCTCGTCGCGTCGTCGCCGCCCGACGCCCCTTGGCTGCCGACCGTGCGCAACCACATCGCCGAGCTGTCGGGGGCACCGATGTCGCCGCCCGGCGTCGACGCTGCTTCGCCAGGCCGGGGCATGCCGAGCGGGCCGATGGCGGCCCAGGTCGCCTCGATGTCGGGCGACAAGCAGCAGGCCTTCATCCACCAGATGGTCGATGGTCTCGCCGATCGATTGAAGACCAACGGCAACGACATCGACGGCTGGCTGCGGCTGGTGCGTGCCTACCGCGTGCTCCAGGAGCCGGACAAGGCCAAGGGCGCGCTCGGCGACGCCAAGCGCAATTTCGCGGGCGACCCCGCGGCGGTGAAGCGCCTCGACGACCTGGCGCACGAGCTTGGATTGCAAGGGTGAGCGATCGATGACCCGGAACAACGCATGACCCGCAAGAAGAAGCGCTTCGCGCTGATCTCCACGTCGCTCGCCATCTTCGGCGTCGCGATCGGCCTCGTCCTGTATTCGCTGCGCGACTCGATCGTGTTCTTCTACGGTCCGACCGAGTACCTCGCGAAGGCGCCGCCGCCCGGCACGCGGTTGCGGATCGGCGGCCTCGTCGAATCGGGCTCGTTCAAGCGCGCGGGTGGCGAGCGGGTCCAGTTCGCGGTGACCGACATGAAGCACGCGGTCGAGATCGCCTATACCGGACTGCTGCCGGACCTGTTTCGCGAAGGGCAGGGCGCGGTCGTCGAAGGCACGGTCGGCCCCGATGGAATCTTCGCCGCCGACAGCGTGCTCGCCAAGCACGACGAGCGCTACATGCCGAAAGAGGTCGCCGACGCCCTGAAGAAGCAGGGCGTCTGGAAGGAGGGCCAGATGCCCGCTTACGTGCCAGAGAAGGCGGCCGCGCGATGATCGTCGAGACAGGCCATTTCGCGCTCGCCCTCGCCTTGGCGCTGGCGCTCGTCAATTGCATCGTCCCGCTGGTCGGCCACTATCGCCGCGATGGGCGGTTGATCGCCACCGCGCCCTCCGTGGCGCTCGCCGGCTTCGGCTTCACGGCGCTGGCGTTCGGCGCGCTCGTCTACGCGCACGTCGTCTCGGACTTCTCCGTCGTCAACGTGATCGAGAATTCGGCCTCGACGAAGCCGCTGATCTACAAGATCACCGGCGTCTGGGGCAATCACGAGGGCTCGATGCTGCTCTGGGTGATGATCCTCGCGATCTTCGCCGCCGCCGTCGCGGTCGCCTCGCGCGGCATGCCGGCCGACCTGCGCGCGCTCGTGCTCTGCGTGCAGAGCTGGATCGCCGCGGCGTTCCTGCTCTTCATCCTGCTGACGTCCGACCCGTTCACGCGCACGCTGACGCCGCCGATCCAGGGGCAGGACCTCAACCCGCTGCTGCAGGACCCCGGCCTCGCGATCCATCCGCCGCTGCTCTACCTCGGCTACGTCGGCTTCTCGATGACATTCTCGTTCGCCGCCGCGGCGCTCATTGCCGGGCGCGTCGATGCCGCGTGGGCGCGCTTCGTGCGGCCGTGGACGCTGATCGCCTGGATCTTCCTGACCCTCGGCATCGCGATGGGCTCGTACTGGGCCTATTACACGCTCGGCTGGGGCGGCTTCTGGTTCTGGGATCCGGTCGAGAACGCATCGCTGATGCCGTGGATCGCCGGCACCGCGCTGCTGCACTCCGCCGTCGTCATGGAGAAGCGCGAGGCGCTGAAAGTCTGGACGATCTTCCTTGCGATTCTCGCCTTCTCGCTGTCGTTGGTCGGCACCTTCCTGGTGCGCTCCGGCGTCCTTACGTCGGTGCACGCCTTCGCGACCGATCCGAAGCGTGGCGTCTTCATCCTGCTGATCCTGACATTCTTCATCGGCGGCTCACTTGCCCTGTTCGCCTGGCGCGCCGGCAGCTTGCGCCAGGGCGGCCTCTTCGCGCCGGTGTCGCGAGAGGGCGCGCTCGTCCTCAACAACCTGCTGCTCACGGCGGGCTGCGCCACTGTGCTGGTCGGCACGCTCTACCCGCTGGCGCTGCAGGCGGCGACGGGCCAGAAGATCTCGGTCGGCGCGCCGTTCTTCAACGCGACCTTCGTGCCGCTGACGATCCCCGTGTTCTTCGCCATGCCGATCGGCTCGTCGCTGGCCTGGAAGCGCGGCGACCTGCTCGGCGCGGCGCAGCGCATGATGGTGGCGATCCTCGCCGGCATCGCCGCGCTGCTCGCGCTCGCCGCCTACGAGGGAGCTCCCGTGAAGTCGTATTGCATGGCGGGCTTGGCCGTCTTCGTCATCGTCGGTTCGCTGATGGATCTCGGCCGCCGGATCATGGGCGGCGGGCTGTCCAACGCCTTCTCGCGTGGCCTCGGCCTGCCGCGCTCCGCCTATGGCACGGCGATCGCCCATGCCGGGATCGGTGTGACACTGCTCGGCCTCTCGGCCGCCGGCTGGGGGCAGGAGAACATCCTCGCGATGAAGCCCGGCGACACGGCGACGCTCGGTGCGTTCACCGCGACGCTCGACGCCGTCTCCAAGGAAGCCGGCCCGAACTACACGTCCACGGTCGCGCGCACGACCATCCGCAGGGGCGGCGTCGTGGTCGCGACCGTCGAGCCCGCGTCGCGCTTCTATCCCGTGCGCGCCATGCCGCGCGCCGAGGCCGGCATCGTCACGCTCGGCCTCGGCCAGTTCTACGCGAGCATCGGCAATCCCACCGAGGGCTCGCCGACGATCGACATGAAGCTGTTCTGGAAGCCGCTCGTCACGCTGATCTGGATCGGCGCGCTGATCATGGGGCTCGGCGGCGCGCTGTCGCTGTCCGATCGCCGGCTGCGCTTCGGCGTCGCGCGGCGGGCACGCCGGCCTCAGGGCGCCGCGGTGCCGGCGGAATGAGGGTGGGCTGGCCACAATTCCCTCATGGTGAGGAGCGCGCGGCACGTCTCGAACCACGAGGGCTCCAGAGGGCGAGTGTCTTGGACCACCAAACCATCGACGAAACGATGGTTCGAGACGGCCTTCGGTCTTCTCACCGTGAGGTTAGCTATGCTTTGGCGGTTGGCTTTATCGCCTTCGCCTTGCTGCTGTTCGTCGCCCTGGTGCAAACCGCGCACGCGGTCGAGCCCGACGAGATCCTGAAAAACCCCATGTTGGAGGCCCGCGCGCGGACGGTCTCGGCTGGCCTGCGCTGCCTCGTCTGCCAGAACGAGTCGATCGACGAGAGCCACGCCGCGCTTGCCCGCGATATTCGCCTGCTCGTGCGCCAGCGCCTCGAGGCCGGCGATACCAACCAGCAAGTCACCGACTATCTCGTGTCGCGCTACGGCCAGTTCATCCTGCTGCGGCCACCGGTCGAGCTGTCGACGCTGCTGCTGTGGGGCACACCCGTCGTCGTGCTCGCCATGGGCGGTCTCGCGATCGCCTTCGCCGCCCGCCGCCGTCCCACGCGTGACCCTGCTCGCCCGCTGAGCGACGGCGAGCAGCGGCGGTTGGACGAGCTGGTCAATGAACCTCAATAGGTCCATCTGCCCGCTCCATACCAGATGATATCCAATTCTGTATTCATCAACCGCTGGCGCCGCTGACGCATGACGCAGAATGACGCAAAAACGCGGTTTAACGTGCGCTGATTTCTGGGCAAGGCATCAGGCCGGCTGCAACCTTACCAACAATTCACATTTCGGACATGCGGGCGTAAGTCCCGCTTCGCCATCTTCTCCTCCGAGGCACGGCGCGGACGATCCGCGGTCAACGGAGAAAACTATGGTCGAGAACATCACGTCGAACGGTTCCGGCAAGCGCCTGACCATGCGGGCGATCCTGCTCGGGACCGTCGGGGCCTTTGCCCTGTCCGGCGCGATCGCCGGCGGCCTTGCGCTGCCGCGCGGCGCGATGGCCGATACCGCGCCGGCGGCCGAGCACACGATCACCGTCAACCCGACCTCGTTCGCCGATGTCGTCGAGAACGTCCGCAACGCGGTCGTTTCGGTCAAGGTGAAGATGAACGAGTCGAGCGACGGCGACGAGAGCGAGGGCGGCGGCGAGCAGGAGCAGCAGCAGGCGCCGCAGCTGCAGCCGGGCGACCCGCTCGAGCGCTTTTTCAAGCAGTTCGGCGAGAAGCATGGTCAGCAGCAGGGGCAGCAGGGGCAGCAGGGGCACCCGATGCATCCGCATGTCACGCAGGCGCAGGGTTCGGGCTTCTTCATCACGCCATCGGGCTACGTCGTCACCAACAATCACGTCGTCGAGCACGCCACCGAGGTGACGCTTGTGACGGATGACGGCACGACCCTGCCCGCCAAGGTCATCGGCACCGACAAGAAGACCGACCTCGCGCTGCTCAAGGTGACGAAGCCCGGCACCTATCCCTTCGTGCATTGGGCCGAGAAGGTGCCGCGCGTCGGCGATTGGGTGATTGCCGTCGGCAACCCGTTCGGCCTCGGCGGCACGGTGACGGCGGGCATCGTCTCGGCGCGCGGCCGCGACATCGGGGCTGGTCCGTACGACGACTTCCTGCAGATCGACGCGCCGGTGAACCGCGGCAACTCGGGCGGCCCGACCTTCAATGCGCAGGGCCAGGTCGTCGGCGTCAACACGGCGATCTTCTCGCCGTCCGGTGGCAGCGTCGGCATCGGCTTCGCGATTCCCTCCGAAGTCGCGCAGAACGTGATCCAGAGCCTCGAGACCAAGGGTTCGGTCGCGCGCGGCTGGATCGGCGTGCAGATCCAGCCCGTCACCGACGAGATCGCCGAAAGCCTCGGCCTGAAGTCGACCAAGGGCGCGCTCGTCGCCGAGGCGCAGCCGACTGGCCCTGCATCCGCCGCCGGCATCAAGTCGGGCGATGTGATCCTGGGCGTGGACGGCAAGACGATCGACGGCCCGCGCGAGCTGGCCCGCACGATCGCCGGCCTCGGTCCGGACGCCAAGGCCTCGCTGAGCTACTGGCATGCCGGCTCGCAGAAGACGACCGACGTGAAGCTCGGAATGCTGCCCAACAGCGATCAGGTCGCCAAGGCCGAGATCCAGGGTGACGAGGACAAGGCCACGGTCGGCGCGCTGGGTCTCCAGCTTGCTCCCGCCGCCTCGATCCCGGGCGCCGGCAAGGACGGCGTCGTCGTCGCCGAAGTCGAGGCCGACAGCGCCGCCGCGCAGAAGGGCCTCAAGGTCGGCGACGTGATCCTCGAGGCGGGCGGTCAGAAGGTGTCGAAGCCGTCCGACATCACGGCCGTGATCACGCAGGCCAAGAAGGACGGCCGCAAGGCCGTGCTGCTGCGGGTGAAGAACGACCAGGGTGTGCACTTCGTCGCGCTCGGCACCAGCGCCAACGGTTAATTGGTGCGGTTCCGCTCTGTATCTTAGCTGTCGCTCAAGCAACAGGCCGGGCGTTCGCCCGGCCTGCCGCGGTTCGCAAGGACTCGCTATATGTCCCAGATGCGAATTCTAATTGTCGAGGACGACGTCGAGGCGGCGCAGTACCTCGTGAAAGCTTTCCGTGAGACGGGCCACGTCGCCGATACAGCGCGCGATGGGCTCGAAGGCTACGAGATGGCGCGCGACGAGACCTACGACGTGCTCATCGTCGATCGCATGCTGCCGCGCATGGATGGCCTGTCGCTGATCGGCGGCCTGCGGGCGCAAAAGGTGACGACACCGACCCTGATCCTGTCGGCGCTCGGCCAGGTCGACGACCGCGTGAAGGGGCTGCGCGCCGGCGGCGACGACTACTTGTCTAAACCCTACGCCTTCTCCGAACTGCTCGCCCGGGTGGAGGCGCTGGCGCGGCGCAAGACGCCCGGCAACGGCGAGGAGACGATCTACAAGGTCGGCGGTCTCGAACTCGATCGCCTCGCCCACAAACTGACCCGCGACGGCAAGGAGATCGTGCTGCAGCCGCGCGAGTTCCGGCTGCTCGAGTACCTGATGAAGCATCACGGCCAGGTCGTGACCCGCACGATGCTCCTCGAGAACGTGTGGGACTATCACTTCGACCCGCAGACCAACGTGATCGACGTGCATATCTCGCGGCTTCGCGCGAAGATCGACAAAGGTTTCGATCCGCCGCTCCTGCAGACGGTTCGCGGGACGGGGTACACGATCCGTGACAGCGTTCGGTAAGCTCTTCCGCACCACGGCCTTCAAGATCTCGCTGGCCTATCTCGTCATCACCTCGATCGGCGCCGGCATCGTCCTCTTCAGCGTCGGCTGGAACGTCAAGGACGTGATCGATCAGCAGGTCACGCAGACGATCGATGCCGACATCGTCGGGCTCTCCGAGCAATATGCCGGAGGCGGCATCAGTCGGCTCGTCGATGTCATCGAGCAGCGCGTGAAGCAGCCGGGCGCCGGGTTGTATCTGCTGACGACCTACGCCGGCGAACCGATCGTCGGCAACGTGGCCTCGCTGCCGCTCGGGGTGCTCGACAAGACCGGCGTCGTCGAGACGAGTTACGAGGTCAAGGGCCAGCGCCGGCACGCGCTCGCCCGCATCTTCGCGCTGTCGGGCGGGTTTCATCTGCTCGTCGGGCATGATCTCGCCGAAGGCGACACGCTGCGACCGATCCTGTGGCGCGCCCTAGTGACCTCGCTCATCTGGCTCGCGGTGGTCGGCGCGATCGGCGGCCTCGTCGTCGCCCGACGGGTGCTGCGGCGCGTCGACGCGATCAACGCGGACGCCCGCCGGATCGTCGACGGCGATCTGAAGGGCCGATTGCCACTCGCCGGGACCGGCGACGAACTCGACCGGCTCGTCGAGAATCTCAACGCCATGCTGGCGCGCATCGCCGAGCTGATGGCTGGCATGAAAGAGGTGTCGGACAACGTCGCGCACGACCTGAAGACGCCGCTGACCCGGCTGCGCACCCGCGCCGAGCAGACGTTGCTCACTGGCGGCTCGGTCGAGGAATACCGGGTGGCCCTGGAGAAGGTCATCGACGACGCCGACGGCATGATCCGTATCTTCGACGCGTTGTTGATGATCGCCCGGGCCGAGGCAGGGGCTGGACGCGACGGCATGTCCGAGGTCGACGTGGCGGCGATCGCCAGCGACGTCGGCGAACTCTACGAGCCGCTGGCCGAAAGCCACGGTGTCACCTTCGAGGGCGAGATCGACACCAACCTCTACGTCCACGGCAGCCGCGAGCTGATTGGCCGGGCGCTCGCCAATCTCGTCGACAACGCGCTGAAGTACGGTGTCGGCGGCGACGTCACGCCCGCCGCCGAGCGGAAGGTCACGCTCTCGGCCGTTCGGCGAGGTTCGACGATCGAGATCGCGGTCGCCGACCGCGGCGCCGGCATCCCACCAGCCGACCGCAGCCGCGTGACGGATCGATTCGTGCGCCTCGAGAACTCGCGCTCGCGGCCCGGGTCCGGCCTCGGCCTGTCGCTCGTCGCCGCCGTCGCGCGTCTCCACAATGGTGATCTGCGGGTCGAGGACAATTCGCCAGGGCTGCGGATCGTGATCACGCTGCCGGCGGCGCGGCCCCCGCCAGCGCTCCTGGCGCCGCAACGCCAGATCGAGACGACGCCGGCCTGAGCCGCAGATACTCCAGCCGTCCGTCAGGCCATGCGCGACAGGCTGCGCGCGCTCTTGCCGACGGTCTGCAGTGTCACCCGCGATCCGCGCGAGAGCGAACGGGCGCCGCCGACGGCGAGCTGCAGCATCGGCGGTGTCACGCGGCGGTTCGGCAGGTGGACCTGGACCACCGTTCCGACGCCCTGCTGCGAGCGAATCCGCAGCGAGCCGCCATGCAGGTCGACGAGCGAGCGGGCGATCGCCAGTCCGAGCCCCGAGCCGCGCATGCCGTTCTTCAACGTCTTGTCGGACTGCTCGAACGGGCGACCGAGCCTGGCGATCGCCTCCGGCGAGATGCCGACGCCGGTGTCCTCGACATAGATATTGTACGCGCCCTGGACGGGCCGCGTCCGCACGATGATACGCCCCTCGGCGGGGGTGTATTTGACGGCGTTGTTGAGAATGATCATCAAGATCTTCTCGACGGCGGTACGATCGGCCAGCAGCGCGGTCTCGCCCGCCGGCTCGCGTTCGATCGTGATCGCGTTCGCCTCGGCCGCCGATGCCACCGCGTCGACCGCGGCATCGATCGCGGTCTCGGCGACAAACTCCTCCTTCTCGAGCAGCACGCGGCCGGCATCGAGCCGGGACATCTCGAGCACGTCGGCGATGACCCCGAGCAGGTACAAGCCGCTCGTATGAATGTCCTTGCTGTATTCGGTGTACAGCGGCGACCCGTGCGGCCCGTAGGACTCGAGCATCATGATCTCGGAGAATCCGAGGATCGCGTTGAGCGGCGTGCGCAGCTCGTGGCCCATGTTCGCGAGGAAGTCCGATTTGGCGCGGTTGGCCTTCTCGGCCTCCGCCTTCTGCTCGAGGTGCTGTTCGGAAATCTCGACGAGCTTTTGCTTTTGCATCTCGAGCGCCTGATGCGAGCGGTTCAGCTCGACGATCGAGCCGCGCAGGTCGGTCTCGGACAGGATCAGCTGCTCCTCGTGGCGCTTCAGCGCGGTGATGTCGGTGCCGACGGAGACATAGCCGCCGTCCTTGGTGCGGCGCTCGTTGATCTGCAGCCAGCGGCCATCGGCGAGCTGTGCCTCGAAGGTCCGCGCGCCAAAGGGCAGGGCCTCGCCGAGGACGATCTGCGACTGGATCAAAGGTGCCGTGCCGCGCTCCATCACCTCGGCGTAGGGCGTGCCGACCGCGATCGCGTCGGCGGGAAGATCGTGGAAGCGCTGGAACTTGGAATTGCACATGACGAGACGGTTGTCGGCGTCCCACACGACGAAGGCCTCGGAGATCGTCTCGATCGCCTCGCGTAGCCGCATGTCGGCTGTCGCGGTGCGCTCTTCGTGCGCCATCGTCTCCGTGACGTCGATCGCGATGCCGACGAGATGCGGCCTGCCGGCGCTACCGCGCACGAGTTCGGCCTTGGCACGCAGCCACACCCATTCGTCGCGGCTGTTGCGCATGCGGAAAAGATTGTCGGTCGTCTGGGCGCCCGACGAGAGCACCCGCGCCATCTCCTCGAAGCCGCCGTCGCTTGGGTGGAGAAAGGTGCCGATGGCGGCGATGGTCTGCGCCCTTGGCGTCATGCCGAGGATTTCGAACATCGACACCGACCAGTCGACCGTGCCCGTCGCGAGGTCCCAATCGAACAGGCCGCAGCGGCCGCGGCTCAGCACCACGTCGAAGCGGTCGCGCATCATGCGGCAGGAGCTGTCCGCCTGATGGGCTTTCGTCGCCTGGAACGTGTAGGCGAGAGCGAGCGCGACGAGAACCGCGGCGATCGCGCCGAGGAGAACGATCGTGCGCGTGATGCCGGCGCGCCAGTCGCTGAGCACATCGTCCATCGGATGTAGCAGGGTGATCTGGCCCGGCAGCTCGTGCAGCGAGCGGAAGGTCGCGAGGACCTCGCGACCATCCGGCTGGGTCAGCCGCATGACGCCCGCCTTTTCCGCCAATACCGTGAGCGCCTCGCCGGCGCCGAGGCGATCGCCAAGGGAGCCGCGCTCGCCGGTGTCCGGATAGCTCGCGACGATCGCGCCGGTGGCATCGCTGAGATACACGCGCTGACCATGCTGCAAGGCGCGTGCGGGAACGGCGGCGGCCAGCGTCTCGACCGGGCTCTTTCCCGCCGAGATGCGAGTGAGGCTGTCGACATCATCGGCGATGGCGGTTGCCGCGAGCTCGATGTCGACCGTGGCCGCGGAAACGATCCGGTCTTGTTCCGCGGATGTGAAGGCGGTCGAGATGGCTATCAGAATCGCGATGAAGACGGCGAGGGCGGCAGGAACGCTCCAGCGCACGAATGGCTCGAGGTCTCCGGGCCGGAACGATGCAAGCCAGCCCGGTCCGGCCCAATCCCGGAAGCGGCGGAAAAAGGACAAAGGTCGCCGGGCCCCTGCTCGCGCAGAAGCGTCGGCCACGTCCGCACGTGACATGGATGGCCCCCTCGATGGCATCCGGGGCGGATGTGCCGCATCTTCCCCGAATCAGCCCATCTGAATCCGAACGTTACGATTTGTCCAGAATTTATTGTTCAAACCGGAGATAAAACGCGGTCGGGCGCTGTGCTGGAGTCTTGTTAGGTTGCTCGATGGCATATGCGCCAAAGTGCCAAGTAGCCGTTAAGTATTCGAAGCCCGCGGCGTTAATAGGTGTGATGCGCTTCCTACGCCAGCGATCGGGACGCGATATCGGCGACGTCGGCGGAAAGCTTCGCGGTCCCGGCAACCCGCTCCAGGGCGGCACGGGCCTTGGCTTGGCGGCCGAGCTCGAGCGAGCGCCAGCTCTTGAACGAGGACAGCAGGCGCGCCGCGACCTGCGCGTTGAATCGATCCAACGTGACGACCATGTTGGCGATGAAGTCGAAGCCCGAGCCATCGGCCGCGTTGAAGCGGGTTGGGTTGCCCGTGGCGAAGCTGCCGATCAGCGCGCGCACGCGGTTCGGATTTTTGATCGAGAACGCGGTGTGCTCCATCAGGCCGCGAATCCGATCGAGGACGTCGGCATCGGGCTGGATGGCCTGGAGCATCAGCCATTTGTCGATCACCAGCGCATCGTCGCGGAAGTCCGCGTAGAACGCGGCAAGCGCATCCTCGCGCGCCGGCCCAGGCACCTGTGCCAGGATAGCCAGGGCGGACAGCTGGTCGGTCATGTTCGTGGCGGCCGCGAATTGCGCGCGGGCCAGTTCTACGCCGCCGGGGCGATCGCCAGCCGCGATCAGATCGAGTGTCACGCTTCGCAGGCTGCGCCGTCCCGCCGAGGCGGCGTCCGGCATGTAAGGGCCGGGATCGGCCAACTGGTCGTAATTCGCGCGCAGCGGATCGGCGAGCGTACGGCCGATGTCGGCGCGAACGGCATCGCGGGCGAGATGAATCGCGTCCGGATCGATGTCCTGGCCGATCTCGCGCGCCAGATCAGCCTCGCCCGGCAGCGACAGGGCCAGCGCAGCGAACGCGGGGTCCGCGGCCGCGCCGGCGAGAACGCGGCGCAGCGCGTCGGCGTAGGCGGGCTCATATAGCGGCGCCTCGCCGGCCCGGATCGCCTTGGTCGAGCGGGTCAGCAGGCGGACCGCCAGCGTCTGCGCCGCCTGCCAGCGGTTGAAGCTGTCGCCATCATGCGCGGCGAGCGTCACGAGATCGGCCTCGGACAGATCGGCATGCAGCTTGATCGGTGCCGAAAAGCCGCGCAGCAGCGACGGCACTGGTGCGGTCGCGACACCGCCGAACGTCACCGTTCGTGTCTCCTCGGTCAGGACGATGAGGCCGCGTGCCGCCTCGTCGGCGTCGAGATCGTCCGAGGTCGGCGTGAGCGCGACGCCGTCACTCGCGACCATGCCGAAGGCGATCGGAATGACGTAGGGGTCCTTATGCTCCTGGCCCGGCGTCGGCGGGCAGCTCTGCGCGAGGTCTAGCGTCAACGTGCCAGCCGTCTCGTCGTAGTTCGTGGTGACCGTCACCTGTGGCGTGCCGGACTGGTGGTACCAGCGCGCGAACTGCGTCAGGTCGCGGCCCGACGTGATCGCGAAGCACTGCAGGAACACTTCGATCGTCGTCGCTGTGCCGTCACAGCGCTCGAAATAGAGGTCCATGCCGCGGCGAAAAGCGTCATCGCCGATGAGCACCTTCAGCATGCGGATGACCTCCGAGCCCTTCTCGTAGATCGTCGCCGTGTAGAAGTTGTTGATCTCGCGATAGACGCTCGGCCGCACATTATGAGCGAGCGGCCCCGCATCCTCCGGGAACTGCGCCGCGCGCAGCGCCCGCACGTCGGCGATGCGGCGCACCGGGCGCGAGCGCATGTCGGCCGAGAATTCATGATCGCGGAAGACGGTCAGCCCCTCCTTAAGGCAGAGCTGAAACCAATCGCGGCAGGTGACGCGGTTGCCTGTCCAGTTGTGGAAATACTCATGCGCGATCACCGTCTCGATGCCGGCGTAGTCGCCATCGGTCGCGGTGCGCGGCGAGGCGAGCACGTACTTGTCGTTGAAGACGTTGAGGCCCTTGTTCTCCATCGCGCCCATGTTGAAGTCCGACACGGCGACGATGTTGAAGACGTCGAGGTCATACTCGCGTCCGTAGGCCGTCTCGTCCCAGCGCATCGAGCGCTTCAGCGCGTCCATCGCGTAAGCGGCGCGATCCTCCTTGCCGGGCTCGACGTAGATGCCGAGATCGACCGCGCGACCCGTCACCGTCGTGAAGGTGTCGCGAACGACGCCGAGATCGCCGCCGACGAGCGCGAACAGGTAGCAGGGCTTCGGGTGTGGGTCGTGCCAAATCGCGTAGTGGCGGTCGGTCCCCTCGATCGCGCCGGTTTCGACTGGGTTGCCGTTCGACAGCAGCACCGTCGCATCCGCTCGTGCCGCCTCCACGCGAACGGTGTAGACGCTCAGCACGTCTGGCCTGTCGAGAAAGTAGGTGATGCGGCGGAAGCCCTCCGCCTCGCATTGCGTGCAGTAGGCGCTGCCGGACCGATAAAGACCCATCAGCTTGAGGTTGGCCGCGGGGTCGATCTCGGTCTCGATCTCGAGCACGAATGGCTGCGAGGGCGGCGCGAACAGGGTGAGCTGGTCCGGATCCGCGATGTAGGCCTCGGACGGCGGGATGGCGCCATCGAGCATCATCGCCTTCAGCGAGAGTTCATCCCCGTCGAAGATAAGCGCCGCCCCCGGGCGCCCCGCGGGGTTCGGGCGCATCGACAAGGTCGCGCGAACACGTGTCGCGTGTCGGTCAAGACCGATATCGAGATCGACGGTATCGATTAGATAATCCGGCACGCGGTAGTCGGCGAGACGAACGGGCAGGGCTTGCTCGGTGCGCATCAAATGTCCTGATCGTATCGTTCGGGGCTATCAAGGATAGTAGGACGCGGCAGCCGGGCCGCAAGACCGCGACTGCCCTATCTCAAAGCTCGATCGTCGCGGATGATCGCCTGCTCCAATCGCGCCGAACAACGGTCTTGCGCGCGGGGTCACCCTGGCCGATAGTCGGACGCTAGGCTCGCGCGCATGCGGCCGAGATAATTCTTACAATGTTCTCAGGGAGATAACCAAGGATGACTGGCTCGCTCGTGTTGCCGCTCGGATTGGCGGCGGTTTTGGCGATCGGTGCGGTGCAGGTCGCCGACGCCCATGGGCCGACACGCAAGAAGGTTGTCGAGACCGTGACGATCAACGCTTCGCCAGACAAGGTCTGGAAGGTGATGGGCAACTTCCAGGACATGAGCTGGCTGCCGGGTGTCAAGGCGACGACGGGGACGGGCGGCAATACAATCGACGAGAAGAACGACGACAACGAGATCGCCAAGCGCACGATCACGCTCGACAGCGGCGGCGAGATCCACGAGGGACTCTTCAAGTACGACGCGAGTGAGCACAGCTACTCGTATCGCATCGACAAGGTCGATCCGAAGGTGCTGCCGGTGAACGATTATTCCTCGACGATCAAGGTCGAGCCGGCCGACGGCGGCAAGTCCACCGTCACCTGGAAGGGCGCGTTCTACCGCGGCTACATGAACAACGATCCGCCGCCGGACATGGACGACGAGGCTTCAGCCGCCGCGGTCAAGAAAGTCTACGACGCCGGCCTCGCCAATCTGAAGAAGAAGGTCGAAGCGTCGAGCTGAAGGCTCGGGCTGGCAAGCTGGAGGATCGAGGATGTCGCGTCTTCTCGTCGCCGTTGCCCGCCTGCCTGTCGCCGTCGCGCTCGTTCTCGCCGGACCAGCTCTCGCCCAGGGCTGCGGCCCGACGCGGCTCAAGGTGACGGCGAGCGTGACTGTGGACATGCCACCGGCCCAGACCTGGGCGCGCGTCGGGCACTTCCAGGACATGAGTTGGGATGCCAACACGGTGGCGACCGCGGGCTCCGGCGGCGATGCGCCGGAGAAGGCGGTCCGCACGGTCACGTTGAAGGGTGGCGCCTTTTTCGGCGAAAGCCTCTATAAATATGACGCCGAGGCTCGGAGCTACTCCTACCACATCGACCAGATCGACGTGGCGCGCCTTCCCGTACAAAATGTCTCGGCGACGATCGAGGTCGTGCCCGATGCCGACGGCACCCGCAGCATCGTCCGCTGGCGCACCGCCTTCTATCGGTACCTGACGCCGAACGAGCCGGCACCCGATGTCGCGGACGCCAATGCCAAGCAGGCGATGAGCGACTATCTGCGGCGCGGACTGGCCGGGCTCAAGGCCGACGCCAAGACGTGAGCGACGCGTGACCCGAGCGACCGCCGTTGTCCTGGCAATTGTCATGGTCCTGGCCGCCTTGCCCGCGCAGGCTGACGAGGCGTGGATCACCAACCAGAACGGCGACGACGTCAGCGTGCTCGATCTCGCGGCAAGGACGGTCGTCGCCACCATCAAGGTCGGCGGCAAGCCGGCCGGCATCGCGATGGCGCACGACGGTCGCCGCGCCTACGTCTCGAGCACCAATGGCAAGTACATCACGGCAATCGACACGGCTGCGCGCAAGATCGTCGGCCGTCTCGATCTGCCCGACGAGGCGGTCGGCATCGCGATCGGCGCCGACGATCGTTTTCTCTATGCGGTGGGCTTCTTTCAAGGCGCGCTCTACAAGATCGACACGGCGACGATGAGGATCGCGGCGACCAAGGCGATCGGCGGCACGCCGTCCGGCATCGCCGTGGCACCCGACGGCAAGACTCTTGTCATCACCAAGCGCGACGCCGACCAGATGGCCGAGGTCGACGCGGATACGCTGCGGATCGATGGCCTGGTCGGCGTCGGACATCGCCCCTACGGCATCGCTGTGGGCGCCGACGGCAGGCGCGCCTACATGGCCGACGTCTACAGCGACGATGTCTCAGTGGTCGATCTTGCCGCCAAGACGCTGGTCGGCAAGGTACCGACCGGCAAGCGGCCCTATGTCGTCGCGCTGGCAGGCGGCAAGGGGTTCGTGACCGACCAGTACGAGGGCAAGGTCGCCGTGTTCGACCTCGCGAGCCTCCAGCCCGTGACGCGGATCGCGGTCGGCGACTATCCGGACGGCATCGAGGCGAGCTTCGATGGCAAGAGCATCTACGTCGTCAATTGGGAGTCGGACTCCGTCTCACGGATCGACGTCGCGACGCTGAAGGTCGTGGCGACGATCGGTGTCGGCGACAGCCCGCGCTCCTTCGGCACGTTCCTGCGCAGGACGCCGTAGCGGAGCGCTTGCGCGCGCCGGACGATGGATCGGACCCGGGCGGCACGCGTTGTGGGAGCGCATTTCCAGCCGAAGGAGCACGTCATGCGATATCTGCACACCATGGTGCGGGTCGAGGATCTCGACCGCGCCCTCGAGTTCTGGGTCGGCAAGCTCGGCCTCGAGGAGATCCGCCGCACCGACAACGACAAGGGCAAGTTCACCCTCGTCTTCCTCGCAGCGCGCGATGACAAGGGCCGCTCCAAGGAGGAGCGCGCGCCGGAGGTCGAACTCACCTACAATTGGGATCCGGAGAAATACGACGGCGGCCGCAACTTCGGCCATCTCGCCTATGAGGTCGACGACATCTACGCGACCTGCGACAAGCTGATGAAAGCTGGCGTCACGATCAATCGGCCGCCTCGCGACGGCAACATGGCGTTCGTGCGCTCGCCAGAGAACATCTCGATCGAGCTGCTCCAGCGCGGCCCGGCCAAGGCCGCCGCCGAGCCGTGGACATCGATGAAGAACACCGGCGTCTGGTAGCGCTCAGGTCGCTTCGCGTCGCGAAATCGCGGTCATTCCGTAACCCTGAAAGCGCTCGATGGTCCGCTCGATCTCGTCGTCAGGCAGGATGACGGGCTCACCGCCGCCGGCCGTGGCGAGATAGTACATACGGGCCAGCGCCTCGAGTTCGACCGCGCGCCACATCGCCTGGGCGAGGTCGGCACCTGTCGCGACCATGCCGTGGTTGCCAAGCAGCACGCCGTGGCCCCGGCCGAGGTGCTCGACAATCAGGTCGGAAAGCGCCTGCGTTCCAAATGGAACGTAGGGGGTGCAGCGGATGATCGCGGAGCCGAACGCCGCGATCATGTAGTGCAGGGCGGGGATCGCGCGGTGCTGGCAGGCGAGGACCGTGCAATAGGTCGAATGCGTGTGCACGACAGCGCCGATATCGCGCCTGTGCATGAGAATATCGCGATGAAGCCGCCACTCGCTCGATGGCGTCTCTGGTCCGCGCGTGGAGCCGTCGAACGCCATCGCCGCGATCATTCTCGGCGTCGTCGCCTTCGGCGGAATGCCGGAGGGGGTCACAAGCAGGCCGTCGCCATGGCGGGCCGAGATGTTGCCCGCGGTGCCCTCGTTCAAGCCGCGCCGGATCAGATCGCGGCTCGCCTCGACGAGGGCCTTTCGCAGCGGGGTTTCTGGTTCGGCGGCGGCCATGACGCCTGTTTGCCATCAAAGCGACGCCCGCGACAGGCGTCCAACGAGGAGAGTGCGATGAATGAGCAGCCGGCATGGTGGCGCGAGATCGATCCGCGTACCACGGCCTTTTTCCTCGATGTCGACGGCACATTGCTTGGGTTCAAGGAACGCCCCGAGGATGTCGTGGCGGACGCCGAGCTACTCGACTTGTTGCGAGCGCTCCGACGCAAGGCGGATGACGCCGTGGCGTTGGTCAGCGGACGACTCATTTCCGATCTCGACCGGATCGTCGCGCCGCTCGTCCTTCCGGCCGGCGGCGTCCACGGCGCGGAGCTGCGCTTCGCGGACGGTCGGCGCGAGGCC
Source organism: uncultured Lichenihabitans sp. (assembly GCA_965214415.1). Taxonomy (GTDB): domain Bacteria; phylum Pseudomonadota; class Alphaproteobacteria; order Rhizobiales; family Beijerinckiaceae; genus RH-AL1. Next base: position 1,206,692 of record CBDCBQ010000003.1, on the reverse strand, counting down.
GCCGCCGGGACGGCGACCACCGAAGTGCGCGAGGCGGCCGCGCGGTTCGTCGCCGAGCGACCTGGCCTGAGGCTCGAGGACAAGGGCGGCGTGGCGATCGCGCTACATTATCGGCAAGCGCCCGAGCGCGCCGATGAGCTACGCGCCTTTCTCGACGGTGCGGTCACGGATTCCGGGTTGACGATCCAGCACGGCAAGATGGTCGCGGAGGTGAAGCCCGCCGGCGTGCACAAGGGGAAGGCGATCGAGGCTTTGCTCGCGACGCAGCCGTTCGAGGGCAGATTGCCACTTTTCATGGGCGATGACCTCACCGACGAATATGGCTTCGAGACGGTTGGGGAGCTCGGTGGGATCGCGATCAAGGTCGGCGGCATGGACGAGGCGACGTGCGCCCAGTTTCGACTTGCCGATACGTCGGCCGTGCGCAATCTACTCGTTTGCATTTGCGATTAGACGAAAGACTAGATGTTTTCTAATTGTAATGTAAACTAAAGCCTCACTCGTTCGTGATTTGGATCGATGAAACGTCTTCGGCGTGTCATCGTTCGGTCTGGATTCAGGAGCATAGTTCTACAACATCCGAGGTGCAGTTTGCGCTGAGTAGCTTGCGCCGCGCGGGCAGGAAAAGGACCCGACATGCTGATCGAGGAGATCATTCGATCCTGCCGGAGCGAAAGCGTGGCGCGGGCCGCCGTCGCCAGCATCGGTCCGATTTTCGCGCGTGATGTCGAAGCCGTCGCCGTGCGGCGTGGAATGAGCGTCGGGGGCTTCGCGGCCCGCTCCGTCGAGCGCTTCGCCCGGAGCGGTGGCGAGGCCGAAATGCGTGCGCTGGTGGCGGTGATGGACGAGTCGCAAGAGCCGATCCTCGCCGGCCTGCATCGCATCTTGTCGATCATGCTCGTGGCCGACGACGAGAGCGACGATTTCATCACGATGCCCCGCACCGCTTTCGAGCCGATGCCCCTCTATGTCGGAATAGAACGGCGAATGGCGCGGTTCGCCTAAGCCGAAGGCGCATCGAGCACGCGCTCTTCCGCAACGTCGTCGCACGAGAAGCCGAACATCGAGAGACCTTCCTCGAGCGAATCGGAGACGAGCGGATCGCCCATCAGATAGGCCGCCGTCGTCGGCTCGGGATGCGAGCCGGCGGCGTTCATGGCGTCGGCCCACTCCTCCTGGGCGTACGCGCCGCGTCCGATCAAGCTCAACGCGATCAGCTCGCGCTTCTCGTCGACGTTCATCGCCTCGATAAGCCCTTCGGCTTCGCCCACGACCGACGGGTTCGCCTCGTTGTCATAGACCGCGACGAAGTTGTCGTCTGCCGCATCCGAGCCGCCGCCGAGGTTTGGCTGCGCCTGAATGTCGAATGCCCGGATTTTCACGATCAGAAAGCAAACTTTCTGCGGGTCTAGAGCGGATAGCATTTTGACCTCTGGTGCGGGCGGAGCAGGTGTTTTAGGCGGATTGCCGTGTTTCGCCGTCCTCACCGTACTCCAGCTCCTCGATGATCTTGGCGACGAACGCGTCGAGATCCTTGGGCGAGCGGCTCGTGATGATGTTGTCGTCGACAACGACCTCCTCGTCGACCCAGTCGCCGCCGGCGTTCTCGATGTCGGTCTTCACCGAAGGCCATGAGGTCAGCATCCGGCCCTCGACCGCATCCGCCTCGACGAGAAGCCAAGGAGCATGGCAGATCGCCGCGACGATCTTCTCGGAGTCGAGAAAGTCGAGCACGAGTTCGACGGCACGTTCGTTCATCCGCAGGACGTCCGGGTTCATCTGACCGCCCGGCAAAACCAGGGCATCGAACTCATCGGCGTCGACTTCGTCGATCTCTAGATCGGCGGTGGCGCTCTTGCCCCAATCGCTCTTGTCCCAGCCCTTGATCTCGCCCTTTTTCGGCGCGGCGATGTGCACCGTGGCGCCCGCCGCCCGCAGCTTTTCGAGAGGGACGAACAGTTCCGACTGCTCGAAGCCGTCCGTCGCCATGATCAGAATCTTAGCCTGCTTGATATTGGGCATCGTCCATCTCCCGACCGTGGTTCGCATCGCCTTGGGACTGTTGCGCGTCAACCGGAAGCCATCAATCTGAGTTCCCGCCTAGGACGACGCGCGCCTTCTGGCCCATGGCCTTGTTCCAACGGGTATTTCGGGCTCCAGACCCGGCTGGTAGAAATGCGCGACTGTCGCGGCGCGTCGACCATCGGCGAGTAGCTTCATCGTCGCGGGGTCGAGGATCTCGAAACTGTCGAAGCCGCAGCGAACCATGAACTGCATCTCGTCGAACAACACGTCGCCGACCGCGCGCATCTCGCCCGCGTAGCCGAGCCGCTTGCGCAGCAACCACCCCATCGAATAGCCGCGCCCGTCCGTGAATTTCGGAAACGCGACCGCGATTAGCGCAAACCTGCCGAGGTCGCCGGCGAGCGTTTCGATCGCGATGCCGGGGTCGAGTCGTAGCCCGAGCGGCTCGGGCAGGTAGCCGTCGCGCCGCTCGCGATATTCCACCAGCGATAGGATCTCGCGTCCCGCCCAAGGGTCGGCCTTGAAGGCGCCGTCGGTGAAATAGGCCATCAGATTCCCGCGCCTGCCTCGGCGAAGGGACCGTGGATGCCACATTCGAGCTTGGCGTGGCCGCGCCAGCGTCCGGCGCGTGCGTCCTCGCCCGGCCGCACCGGGCTCGTGCAGGGAACGCAGCCGATCGACAGGTAGGCTTTGGCGACCATCGGATGCCGCGGCAACCCGTGGTCCTTCATGTACGCAAGAAGGTCCTTGGCCGACCAGTCGGCGAGGGGATTGACCTTCGTGCGCGCGGCTTCGGTTTCGAAGATCGGGAGCCCGTCGCGGGTCGGCGATTGAAAGCGTTTGCGGCCCGAGATCCAGGCGTCGTAGCCTGTCAAAGCGCGGGCGAGTGGCACCACTTTGCGGATCTGGCAGCAGCGGTCGGGATCGCGCGCCCACAGAAAAGCTTCGGGGTCGTCCTCGGCCAAGTCGCCGGCGTTCGGCGTGAAGGTCTTGACGTTTGCGAGGCCGAGCTGGGCGACGAGCGCGTCGCGGTAGGCGAGCGTCTCGGCGAAAAGCTGTCCGCTGTCAACGAAGATGATCGGCGTCGCTGGATCGACTTCGGCGACGAGATGCAGCAGCACGGCGGAATCCGCACCGAAGCTCGAAACCAACGCGATGCGATCGCGAAAGAGGTAGCGGATCGCCGCGCATAGCCGCGTGCGGGCCGACGTATGTTCGTAGCGCTCCGCCAGCGCCGCCGCCGTCTCGATGATCCCGGCCTCGACCGGCTCAGGCATCAGCATAGAGGGCCTCCTTGAAGGGCTTCATGCCGACGCGCCGATAGGCGGCGAGGAAGTCCTCGTCCGAGTCCCTGCGTAGCCCCAGATAGGTGTCGACCACCGTCTCGACGGCATCGACGATCTTCTCGGATGAGAAGCCGCGGCCCGTGATGTCGCCGATCGAACAGGTCTCGTCGCCAGTGCCACCCAGCGTCAGCTGATAGCTTTCGACGCCGGCCTTCTCGAGTCCGAGGATGCCGATATGGCCGACGTGATGGTGGCCGCAGGCATTGATGCAGCCCGAGATCTTGATCTTGAGATCGCCGATCTGGGCCGCCCGCTCCGGCGCGCCGAAACGCTCGGAGATGCGTTGCGCGACGGGGATCGAGCGCGCGGTCGCCAGCGCGCAATAGTCGAGCCCGGGGCAGCAGATGATGTCGGAGACGAGCCCGACGTTCTCGGTCGCCAGCCCGGCGGCGGCAAGCGTGTCGTAGAGGGCGGGCATGTCGTCGAGCGCCACATGCGGCAGCACGATGTTCTGCTCGTGCGACACACGCAGCTCATCGTTCGAATAGCGCTTGGCGAGATCGGCCATCAAGTCCATCTGCTCGGCCGAGGCGTCGCCGGGAATGCCACCGATTGGCTTCAGCGAAATCGTGACGAGGCCGTAGCCTTGCACCTTGTGGCCGAACACGTTGCGCCGCGCGAAGCGCGCGAACGCCGGATCGCTCTGGCGACGCGCTTCGAAGGAGTCGCTCTCGGCTGGCCGCATGGCAAGGTCGGGCAGGGCGAAATAGGCGACGATACGGTCGATTTCCGACCGCGGCAGCGTGAGGCCCGCCTCCGGGTTTTCGGCGAAATCCGCCTCGACAAGGTCGCGGATCGTATCGGCGCCCTTCTCGTGGACGAGGATCTTGATGCGCGCCTTGTACTTGTTGTCGCGGCGTCCCTCGAGGTTGTACACTCGCAAGACTGAATTCGTGTACGCGAGCAGATCGGCCTTCGGCAGGAAGTCGCGGATCTTGTGGGCGATCAGCGGGGTGCGCCCCTGTCCGCCGCCGACGTAGACGGCAAAGCCGATCTCGCCCGCGTCGTTCCGCACCACCTGATAACCGATATCGTGCACCTGGATCGCGGCACGGTCGGTCGGCGCGCCGGTCATGGCGATCTTGAACTTGCGCGGCAGGAACGAGAACTCAGGGTGCAACGACGACCACTGCCGGATGATCTCTGCATAGGGACGCGGGTCCTCGATCTCGTCGTGCGCGGCGCCGGCGAATTGATCGGCGGTCGTGTTGCGGATGCAATTGCCCGAGGTCTGAATGCAGTGCATCTCGACGGATGCCAGTTCATCCAAGATCGCGGGGCAGTCCTTTAGCGCGGGCCAATTGAACTGCAGGTTTTGCCGCGTGGTGAAGTGACCGTAGCCCTTGTCGTAAGTGCGGGCGATATGCGCGAGCTTGCGCATCTGCTTCGAGGACATCGTGCCGTACGGCACGGCGATGCGCAGCATGTAGGCGTGCAGCTGCAGGTAGACGCCGTTCATCAGCCGAAGCGGCTTGAACTGATCCTCGCTGAGGGTGCCGTCGAGCCGCCGCTCGACCTGGTCGCGGAACTGGGCGACACGGTCTGCCACGAAGTCGGCATCGAACTCGTCATAGCGGTACATTCGAAAATCCCTCAGGCGCCCTTCGCGCCGCTCGGCAAGTAGTCGATGGTGGGCCCGAAGGCGCGGATCGTGTCGCGCAAGGTCATCTTGGGTCGCCCATCCTGCTCCGGGCCTGCCTCCGTCAAGAACGGTTCGACCACGATCGCCCGCGCCGCGTCGGCTTTGGCCGCGGTCAAGCCCTGCTCGGCCGCCTCCGCGTCCGCGAAGTGTCGTGCCTGGCCGACGGCGCTCACCCACTGCCCATTGGGGTCAAGGAACACAACGGTACCGGTATCGAGCGTGTTGGCTGTGACAACCTTGCTCATGATGGCGCCCCTGCCGGAAACGATCGCGAACTAGGGGAGATAACCCCTGCTCGGTTGAAGATAAATGCCCAGCGAGCGCCTTTGCGAGAGGAAAGAACTCCTGTCTAAGGGGCGCCCGCGCCAGAGCAAATGCTTCCCCCGGACCCTTCCCAATGTCGATTCGCGACTCCCTGAATGGTCTCGAGCCATTCGCCGTTCTCGAGCATCTGCCGGAGCTCGTCTCCAACTACGGCCTGATTGCGATCTTCACGGTCATCCTGCTCGAGAGCGCCGGGCTGCCGCTACCGGGCGAGACCATGCTGTTGACGGGCGCCGTCCTCGCGGGCAACGGCAAGGGCCTCGACATCTTCGCCGTCGTCGCGACGGCCACGGCCGCCGCCATTCTCGGCGACAATCTCGGTTTTTGGGTTGGACGGCGCTGCAGGCTCAAGCTGTTGCTGCGCTACGGCCGCTACGTGCATCTCGACGGATCCAAGCTGAAGCTCGGCCAGTACTTATTTCTGCGACACGGCGGCAAGATCGTCTTCTTCGGTCGCTTCGTGGCACTGCTGCGAACCTTCGCCGCTGTTCTCGCAGGGGCCAACCGCTACGATACGCGACGGTTTCTGATGTGGAACGCGCTCGGCGGCATCGTTTGGGCAAGCCTGATGGGTGCTCTCGGCTACCTTTTCGGGAGCCAGATCGAGAACGTGCTCGGGCCCGTCGGCCTCGGCGCGCTCGCGGTCGCAATTGTCGTGTCGTTCCTCGCGTGGCGCTCCTTCAAGCGGCACGAGGACCGCCTGATGGACGAGGCCGAAAGGGCTTTGCCTGGCGCCCTCGCGGCACCTGGCGGTCACTCCGCCTAACCGGAACGATGGCGGCGCGGACGACGTTCGGCATGACTTCTTCCCTCGAGGAGACTTCAATGTCCGTCAGATTAGGTGTCGCGGCGTTCGCGCTCGGCGTACTCACGTGCTCCTCGGCCATGGCTCAAACGCACGCGCCGGCGGGAAGCGCCGGCAACTCGATGCAGGAGGGCGACGCCAGTTTGAGCAGCAAACTCAGCAAAAGCGGCGGCGTAATCACCCCGCAGGCCGGTGTCGACCCGGGCATCAAGGTACCTGCCCCGGCTCCGAACCCGAACTCGACGCCGGTGATCCCGCCATCGGCAACCGGCGGCAACACGGCAAAATAGCGGTGCAGGTCCAACGGCGGCATCAATCAGCCGCCGCGGATTGGATCAGATCGTCGTCGCGCGATTTCGACCGAACGCAAAGTGGTAGATCGCCAACAAGATCAGGGCGCCGACGATGCCGCTGAGCAATGTACCTCCGTCGGACGAATCGGTGATCAAACCGAGCTTGACGGCCAGAAAGTTCGCGAGAAACGAACCGGCTATGCCGAGGATCGTCGTCAAGATGAAACCGCTTGGCTCATTGTCTCCCGGCATGATGAATTTGGCGATGACCCCCGCGACGAAGCCTACAACGATAACCCAGATCCAATGCAGCATGGCCAACCTTCCCAATGTTTCGGCGGCAACGTGGTCGAGGTCCTCGCGGTTGCAGCGCGATGCCGAACCCCTATGAATGTCCTGGAGCTAAGTCGAGCGGTTCACCCGATCACGACGGGGCCATGACCGTTCAAAGCTTCCACCGTGCCGCACGGTCGCCCGGCGATGGCCGTTCCAGCGATCGGTACGAGATTGATCAAGAGTTCTCGACCCGGCGCCAAATGTAGCCAATCCTCCCCCGGGCGGTAGCCGTCTAGCGAAATCTTCACCGATTGCGCGAACCGTCGTGTCGTCAGCGCCAGCCGCCAATCGCCGGCCACGTCTTGCCGGGCCTTCGCTTCTAGTCCGAGGTCGTGTCTGCCGCGCCCACGGCCGATCGGGAAGTGAAACGCTTCGGCGACCCGCGCGCCGGTCATCGCGTCAGTCAACCTAGCCACCGTGACGTCGTGCGAGGGCTCGCCGAACCTGAAGGCATAGGTCGTATCGAAGAAGCCGCCCCAAAGCGTCGACGCCGCCAACCCGAAGGTCCGCCGCGCCGGCAGCGTCAGCTCCGTCTCGCCATGCATCACCACCGTCTCGCCGTCGCGCAGGCAGGTCAGCACGAGCGTCACAGACCGCTCGCGCGCCGTCTCGTTGATCAGGCTGATCGCCAGCCCGTTCAGATTTTCGTCATTGAGGACCACGGAGACCGGCTTGAACGCGCGCTTGAGGCCCCAGTAGGCAGCCTTTGGAGCGCCGCGAGCGTCGATCACGCCCCAGCCCGCCCCGTCGGACAGGTCGCGCAGGAACCAGACGAGCGCGCCGCGCGTCGGCGAACCGGCACGCCGCCACTCGGCGTAGGTCGCCTCCATCACCTCGGCGCTCGTCGCGCGCGCGAAGGCCAGGAATCGCTTCGGGTCCTCTTGGCGGAGTGCGGCGACATCCACATCGTAGAGCAGCCCGGTGTAGTGATTGCGGATATCCTCGAAGGCCCAGCTGGCGCCGACCTCGTGCGGCACCCGTTCGACATCGTTGCGATGGACGATCGCGGGTGCGTCCGGCTCGAGCGCGAACGGCGCGACGTCGGGAACGTTGGCGAACCCGAGACTCTCGGCCGAGAAACGCACGTCGGCGCGCCGTGCCTCCTCGATCGGCCGGAGGTGCGCGCTGACCCCATAATAATGGCTGATGCCTTCGTTCGCGACGAAGGGCAGGTCGCCGCCCCAGGGCGAATGCGGCACGTAAGGCACATCCGGCCGCAGCGCCGCGACGTCGGCGGGCAGCAGGTCGTCGAAGATGGCGCTCGACCAGAGCGCTGCCGGCATGCCGAGCATTGCCGCCTGTTGCGCCACCTCGCTCGCGCCGCACAGTACCGCAAGGCACGGCGAGGCCTGCGTGCGGGCCAGGAACTGGCGCGCCTCGGCGTCGACTGAGGCGCGAAACGCAGGGTCGGCGGCGGGATAGTCGAAGTTCGAGAAGGCGAAATCCTGCCAGACCAGCAGGCCCATTTCATCGCAGAGCGCGTAGAAGGCGTCGCTCTCGTAGCCCATCGTGCCGCCGACCCGGATCATGTTCATGCCGGCCTCGCGCGCCATCGTCAGCAGCGGCAGATAGGCCTCGCGCGAGAAGGGCAGGGCGACGATGTCCGCTGATGTCCAGCAGGCGCCGCGGCAGAACACCGGCTCGTCGTTGACGACGAGGCCGAAGCCCTTGCCGTCGTCGTTTCGGTCGATCGTTACGCTTCTGAAGCCGACCTTGCCGAGGTCGAGCGTCGTGCCGCCGGCGTAGGCCGTCACCGGGTAGAGCGTCGGCGTCCCATGCGTGTGCGGCCACCAGCGCGTGACATCGGGGATCTCGACGCGGCCGCGCAGCCAGCCATCGCCCTCGTCGACGAGCACGAAGTCGATCGTCCCGCAGCGCGCCGTGACCCAGCCGTCGACCGGCCGCGAAAGCCGCACGGCGACATCCAGCAAGCCGTCACCGTCGCGGTCGAAGCGCGCGGCGAGCATGCGCTCGACCACGCGGAGCGCGCCGGCATCGACCAGGCGCACCTCGCGATAAGGTCCCACCGCATGCACCGGCGCCCCCCAGCCGGGAATGTGGCCCAGCAGCAGGGTACGCACGAACCGCAGCGTCGGCGGCCGCACGAGCTTCGGACGCCAGCGGGCGCGGCCTTTCTTCGTCGCGAGATGCGCGTCGAGCGAGCGAAACGCGATGTGGAGTGTGTGGCTCCCGGCGAGCGCCACGCCGACCTCGTGGGCGAGAAACATGTTGTCCGACGCGAGGATCGGTGCGCCGTCGAAGAAGACCTCGGCGATCGTCGCGAGACCATCGAGGCGCAGGATCGCACGGCCGTCGCCGTCGATGGTCGCGCGGTACCAATGATCGAACGCATCGAAGCCGACGCCATCGTCGGGCTGCCAAAGCCCGAGCGCTTGAAGCGAAGCGCCAACGGTGCCGGGGACGATCGCGGGGTGCCATTCGGCGTTTGGATCGATGGCGGCGGGGTCGGCCCACACGCCGGGCGCAGTTTGCGCGAGCGACCAGCCAAAGATTTGCATCTAGCCGGCCCATGCCCGCCACCCTGTCGCGCAAGGCGGAACAGGGCAGGACGCGCTACACCCCCTCGAGGCCGTCGAAGATCCGGGCGTAATGGTCGACCAGGGGATCAAGCGTCGTCTCGATCGCATCGAAGCGCTTGCGCGCGACGGCACGCGCGAGCTGAAACTGGAACGCCTTGGCGCCCGAGGACAGAGCCTGGCACGATTCGATCGTCGGCCCAAGGCTCGCCCAGCCAGCCCCCATCGATATCAGCCACGCCAGATGGGCGCCGAGCAGCTCGAAATTCATCCCGAGCTGGCGCGCGGTGTTGAAAGCGTACTTGTGCAGAAAGGCGTTGGGCCGCTCGGACGCCGCGATGACCTGGTCACGCACCCGCTCGCGGAACGCCGTGACCGGGTTTTCCGCCGGCCGGCGCTCCAGGTGGCGTCGCAGTAGCTTGAGCGAGGTCGTGGCGTCGAGACGCTTGCGACGGTCGAGCTTGACGAACTCCACATAGGGAAACAGCGCGCCCTCGGCGACCTGCGTCATCAGCAGCTGCTCGTAATCGTCCGGTCCGAGCGCGAAAAAGCCTGGTCCGTGGAAGTAGTCGAGTTCGCGGCGCGCGGGGTCGATCCGGTTGACGGCGATCGTCGTCTTGGTGTGCTCTAGACGGTATGAAACGCCGCGCGTGTCGGGCAGGTGGAAACCGTCGACCTCAAGCAGCACCAGGCGACCGCGCCGGGTCTGCTCGACGATATGTGCTTCGAGGCTGTCGTAGATCGCCAGCTCCCGCACCTCGAGACCGAACTGCTCGGCGAGATCCTCGAGTGGGAATTTCTGGAAGGTGAAATGGTCGCCCTCGAAATCCTGGGCGACCGTGAAGCCGAGCGCCGCGGCCGGCTCCTCGTTCATCGCGTTGAGGATCTCGATCCATACGTCGATGTAGCAATTGGTCTCCGGCCAATCGCGCGCGCCGCCATGCAGCGCATGCGGCGTATATCGATCCGGCGAGATCGAGGGGAAGACGGCGATAGGGGCCTTGGCGAGCATGCGCGGATCAGCTCCAGAGCGCGTCACGAACCGGGCGCGGCCACAGGTCGACATCGAGCCCATGCGTCTTGAACATCGCCAGGGTGAGCCGCTCCATGCCGAAGCCGACGCAGGCCGTGTGCGCCGTATCGCCGTCAGAGGTCTTCAAGTCCCATCCGACGCCGAAATGGTCCTGATGGTAATTGAACGAGATGCAGGCGGTCGGCTTCTTGCCGTCGTTGATCGGGATGGTCAGCTCGAACTTCAGCTCCTGGTCGCGCTGGCTCGCCTTCAACATGCGGCCGGCGCGGCCAAAGAACGGATCGTTGGCGACCTCGATCTTAAAGGGCAGCTCGAGCATCATCACGAGTTCGGGCGCGCGCTCGAGCCACAGCCGGCGGAACGCCTGCACCTGCTCGGGCGTGCCGATGCGCACGTACTCGCGCTGCCGGAACATCTGCATGCGGTCCGGATCGCGCGAGGGCTCATGGCGGAAGCAGAATGAGTAGATGTCGTAGGTGCCCCCCTGCGGCGGTAGAGCGCCGCGCCGCGCGATGACGGGATAGAGCGGATAGCAGGCGGCCGGAGCAAGGCTGACGTCGGTGACCGCTTGGTCCTGCGTCCAGTCGAGATCGGCATGCAGGTTGTCGACGAGCCGCGCGTGTTCCGTGTCGCCACCAGCGAAGCTGTGCACGGTGCCGGCCATATCCGGAAAGTTCTTGAGGTACCCCGAGCGCTCGAGATCCTTGCGATTCATGCCAGGTGGGAAGCGCAGTACCTCGGGCGCGGCGTCCGCGCCAAGCTTGGTGATCATCACGGTCAGGCGCTCGACCACGTCCTCGAAGGTGCCGCTGCGGCCATAGAGGCCGGCGACGCCCATGTCGAAGAGGAGGCCCTTCGACAGCAGATTATTCATGAAGTCGCCGCAGACCATGCACATGGCGAAGACTTGCTCCCCGAATGAAGTATGACTCAGGCGACGAGGCTTTTGTCGAGCCTGTGCACAAGAAGCATGTTCGACGTGTTGCCGAAGATGCGGTCGTTGTTGATCATGATCTGCGCCGACAGGATGTCGCGGAACTGGCGGCCCAGCGAGTAGGGCGTGTCGTTGCGAAATCCGGCGATGCCGCAAACGATCATCGCGATATTGACGATCTCGATGGCGAGCTGCGAAGTCCCGACCTTGACGTTGTTCATCGCCACCGCGAAGCCGACCGAGGTCAACTCGTCGCCGCCACCCTGCGCCTGCTCTAATCGGTGCAATCCGTCGCGCGCCATCGATTTCATCATCTGCAGCTTGCTCGCGGCCTCGGCAACGCGCATCGCGCCAGATGGCGTCTTGTCCGGGTGCTTGCGCGCGTCCGCCCGCACAAAGGCCTGCGCCTTGTGGACCGCTGACAGCGCGATGCCGTACCACAGCGCCGCCCACAGGAGATGCGAGGTGGCGAGCATCGAGCGCGCGGCGATCTCGGCGAAAGGCTTCGGCAGGACGTGCGACGCTGGACCCGAAGCCTTCAGCTTGAAGCCCTCCGAGCACGTACCGCGCATCCCCATCGTGTCCCACGCCGTGATGCGCTCCAGCGTGCGATGCTCTTTCATCACGACGACGAGTACCTGGTCCGAGGTCGGCGAAACGGGCTCGCGCCGCGCCGTCGCGAGGATCGCGTCGGCTGCTTCCCCGTAGGAGATGACCGAGGCGTTTTTCTCGAGACGGTACGTGTCGCCGTCACGCTCGACGGCGCAAAGCGAGGTACGCAGATCGCCGCCGACGCCCGCTTCCGACGTGGCTGACGCGAGCAGGAGCTGCTCGTCGGCGACGCGGCGCAGGAAGGCGCGATGCCAATCGCTCGTCTGGGCATGGAGCATCAAGCTCGACACCTGGATCTGATGCATGGCGTAGACCATGCCCGCCGATGCACATTGCTGCCCGAGGAGCGAGCAGATCTCGGCGATGGACGAAAGGCTCGCGTCCTCGCCGCCGAGCTCGACTGGGAGCATCGCGCCGAGCAGGCGTCCCTGCTTCGCCGCGGCGATCGCCTCGCGCGGAAAACGACGGTCCCCGTCGACGTCGGCGGCATGCCGCGCCGCGACTGTCGCTGCCTCCGCGCCACGTTCCAAAAGCTTCGTCCCGATGCCGGACACGCCGTGCGCCGTCATCAGGCGGCCGCGGGCACGAGCTGCGTGATGCAGCCGGCGATTGCATCAATGCTGGCGAAGCTGCGGCGATTCAGCATGGCCTCGGGAAATTCGACGTCGAAGCGATCCTCGAGCGCGAGCATCAGCTGCACGGCGGCAAACGAGGTGAGCCCAGCGGCATAGAGATCCTGGCCATCGGCGAGCGTCTCGACAGGGACCGGCAGCCGGCCGTTTTCAGCAATCATTGTCCGAATGGCTTGCAGCATTATCGTTGTCTCCAGAGGCACCAAGGAAGGCGCCAAAGTCGTGAGTTTTCAAGTAACGCTTCGTCTGGGGTCTACGTTTAGCAATCCATGGTAGCCAAACTGTAAAGAGCCGTCGTCGCAAAGATTAAGACGCGTTGACCAAGCCGCGCGCTCAGTCGACCGGGAAATCGAAATAGCGGGCGCTGATCGTCGCGAACGTGCCGTCGGCCATGCTGGCGACGAGCGCCTTGTCGAACGCGTCCTTCAGCGCGACGTCGCTCTTGCGCAGGCCGATTCCGATGCCGTCGCCGAAAAAGGCCGGGTAGCGCGGCACGTCCGCCAGAATCCTGCAGCAGCGGGCGTCGCGCCGCGTCTTCAGGAACGCGACGATCGCGTCCTTGTCGCCGATCGCCGCATCGACGCGGCCGGCCTCCAGATCGAGGATCGCGTCCGAGAGCGAGCCATAGGTCTCGATCCTGGCGGTCGGATAGATCTTTTCGAGAAAGGCCTGATGCGTGCCGCCTTGCTCGACGCCGATGCGATGACCCGCGAGCGCAACCGGGGTCGCAGCGGCGACGTCGGTGTCTTTGCGCACCAGAAACGCCGACGGCATCCGCACGTAGGGCGCCGAAAAGGCGATCTCCTTCTGCCGCGCGTCGGTGATCTCCATCGCCGCCATGATGGCGTCGTAGCGGCGGGCGAGCAGGCCCGGGATCATGTCGTCCCAGTTCTCCGCGACGAAGGTGCAGGCGACCGCCATGCGTCGGCAGAGGTCGTGGCCGAGGTCGATCTCGAAGCCGGCGAGCTTGTCCCCATCGTAATAATTGTACGGCGGCCGCGCGCCCTCGCTGGCGATGACGAGGTGATCCGGAACGACCGGCGCGGCGCGGGCCGCGGCGGCGCAGATCAGCGCGAGACCCAGCCCGACCAGTCCGGCGAGCTTGAAACCTTTGCGTGGCGACAGGCCGGCCCTCCTGTTTCGTTGGTCCCCACGACCCTGCACATGGCACCATCGGCACGCAAGCCGACGCCGCCGCCAGGAAAACGACGCCGGAGAGGTTTCGAACGACGCGAAAACCATTACGTCCTTGTCTTGCGCGGGTCTCCGAAAGTCGCGCGCGCCCGGTCAGGAGTGGGAATGGTCACCGAGAAGGATGTGCTCGACGCGCTGGCGACGATCGCCGGGCCGGACGGGCGCACGTGCGTCTCGCGCGCCAACGGCATCAGCGGCCTGACGATTGGCGACGGCAAGGTGTACCTCGCGCTGACCGGCGACCCGCGCCTCGCGCAGGCGATGGAGGTCATGCGGACCGAGGCCGAACGCCAGGTCAAGGCGCTGCCTGGTGTCGCCGCCGCCATCGTGACGCTGACGGCCGAGAAGCCGGCCGCCCCGGCCGCCGCCGCGCCGACCCGCACCGCAGCACCCAAAAACCTCGCGATTCCGGGCATCGCGCGCATCATCGCGGTCGCCTCCGGCAAGGGCGGCGTCGGCAAGTCGACCACCGCCGTCAACCTGGCGCTCGGCCTCGCGGGCTCGGGCTGGCGCGTCGGCATCCTCGACGCCGACGTGTTCGGTCCCTCCCTGCCGCGCCTGCTCGGCCTCGACGTGAAGCCCGAGCTCGAGGGCAAGATGCTGAAGCCGCTGCGGGTGTTCGGCTTGAAGGCGATGTCGATCGGCTTCCTCGTCGCCGAGGGGGAGGCGATGATCTGGCGCGGCCCGATGGTGATGAGCGCCATCAACCAGCTGCTGCGCGAGGTCGACTGGGGCGAGCTCGACTGCCTCGTCGTCGACATGCCGCCCGGCACCGGCGATGCGCAGCTCACCCTGGCCCAGAGCGTGCCGCTGGCCGGCGCCGTCATCGTCTCGACGCCGCAGGACCTCGCCCTGATCGACGCGCGGCGCGGCGTCACGATGTTCCAAAAGACCAACGTGCCGATCCTCGGCATCGTCGAGAACATGAGCTATTTCGTCTGCCCGCACTGCCAGGGCCGCTCCGACATCTTCGCCCACGGCGGCGCCCGCCACGAGGCGGAGACGCTCGGCGTCCCCTTCCTCGGCGAGGTGCCGCTCACCTTGCAGATCCGCGAGCAATCCGATGCCGGCCGCCCGACGGTCGCCGTGGCGCCGGACAGCGCCGCGGGCCAGATCTACCGCGAGATCGCCGGGCGGGTGCGCGCGGGACTCGAGGGAGCCAAGGCGCGGCCGGCGCCGCGGATCGTGATGGAGTAGGGCGCCCGGCGCGAGATCCACGACATCCCGAACGCGATTTTTGCGTCAGGCTGCGTCATGCGTCAGGACGAAACTCGTCGACTGTTCGAGATTACCTTTTGAAAACAACGCTTTGGCGATCTCGGCGGCGGCGCCGGAGTGCGCCGCCAATTCGGGTCCGTCAGGTGATCGCCGGCGCGCGGACGCCGCGGATCGCGACGCTACTTCTTCATCTCGTCCTTCGACATCTCGTCCTTCGACATCGCATCCTTCGACATCGCATGCTTCTTCATGCTGTGCTTCTTCATCGAGTCCTTCTTCATCATGGACTCCTTCGACATGCTCTCCTGGGCGAGAGCCGGCACGGCGGCCAGCACCGAGAGGGAGAGGGCCGAGAGGACGACGAGGCGGAGTGCGTTGCGCATAGGGGATGTCTCGCTTTTGGGCCGCCTCGACGCGAGACGACGGTCTCCTTTCGCCCGACACCCGCGCCACGTTACGCGGCCGCGGCGGCTCTGCACGCCGCCACCGTAGCCGCCCGCGTCGAACTGCCCGACGACGCGCATTTCACCACCAAGCGGGGAATGATCCGACACGCTTTGGCGGCCGACGGCGTGGCGGAAACGATCGAGCGCCTAGTCGAGGCGGCTCCCTCCTTGACACCTGCATTTCTGAAGGTTCGCTATCAAACCGACTAGCCTGTCACCTGGCCGTCTTGTTTATCGCCCCTCACCCCCCCGTCACGCTCATGTGCCGGCCCACCGCCGGGCGATCCATGCCGCGGTCGATGATGAAATCGTGGCCCTTCGGCTTGCGGGCGATGGCGGCGGTGATCGCGGCGTCGAGGGGTTCGTCGCCCTCGGAGGCGCGCAGCGGGGCGCGCAGGTCGGCGGCGTCGTCCTGGCCGAGGCACATGTAGAGGGTGCCGGTGCAGGTGACGCGGACGCGGTTGCAGCTCTCGCAGAAATTGTGGGTCAACGGCGTGATGAAGCCGAGCCGGCCGCCGGTCTCCTCGACCTTCACGTAGCGGGCGGGGCCGCTCGTCTTGTAGGCGAGGTCGGTCAGGGTGAAGCGATCCAGCAGGCTGGCCCGCACGCGCGACAGCGGCAGGTACTGGTCGATGCGGTCCTCGCCGATCTCGCCCATCGGCATCACCTCGATCAGGGTGAGGTCCATGCCGCGGCCGTGCGCCCACTCGAGCATGGCGGGGATCTCGTGGTCGTTGACGCCCTTCAGCGCCACCATGTTGATCTTGATCGCGAGCCCCGCCGCCTGCGCGGCATCGAGGCCGCGCAGCACCACGCCGAGGTCGCCGCGCCGGGTGATCGCCTTGAACCTTTCAGGGTCCAGGCTGTCGATCGAGACGTTGATGCGGCGCACGCCGGCGTGCGCCAACTCGCCGGCGAAACGGGCGAGCTGCGAGCCGTTGGTGGTGAGGGTCAGCTCCTGCAGGGCGCCGCTGTCGAGATGGCGCGAGAGGTTGCGGATGAGCTGCATCACGTCGCGCCGCACCAGCGGCTCGCCGCCGGTCAGCCGGATCTTTCGCGTGCCGCGCGCGACGAAGGCAGTGCAGAGCCGGTCCAGCTCCTCGAGGCTCAGCAGATCGCGCTTGGGCAGGAACTGCATGTCTTCCGCCATGCAATACACGCAGCGGAAGTCGCACCTGTCGGTGACCGACACGCGGATGTAGTCGACATTGCGACCAAACGGGTCGACGAGGGGCGCTCCCGCGGGCCGGGCGACTGTGAAGGCGTCGACCGCGGCCGATGCGTTGGCGGGTGTCATCATGCTCATATAGCGTGGCGAAAGCGCGGGTTTAAGGGTGGAGCGGGACGGATGCCGGATGCGCATGTCGCATGGCCGACGGAAATCAGGGTGCAGGACAAGGGCCGTATACTCAAGGTCTCTTTCGACGACGCGCGCGCTTTCGAGCTGCCGGCCGAGCTGCTGCGGGTGATGAGCCCGAGCGCCGAGGTGCAGGGCCACAGCCGGCGCGAGCGACGGATCGTCGGCGGCAAGCGCCAGGTGGCGATCGCCGCGGTCGAGCCGATCGGCAGCTACGCGGTCAAGCTCGGCTTCGACGACGGGCACGACACCGGCATCTTCACCTGGGGCTACCTGCACGAGCTGGGCTGCGCGCAGGCGGCCAAGTGGGCGGCCTATCTCGGCGAGCTCGAGGCGGCCGGCCTCAGCCGCGACAAGGCCGGCGAGGTTCGGCCGGGCTGAAGCCGAGCCGGGACGCGTCGGCGGCGTCACCAGAAAGACAAAACCCTGTGAAATCCGCAAAGGGTTCGTGACTGGCAGGACGTTCCCCAGCCGTGGGATGATCGTCGTTCAAGGAGTTGCAAGATGAAGTCAGCCGTTATCGTGCTCGCCGCCACCGTTCTCTTCGTCACGCCCGCGTTCGCGCAGGCCAACGCGCCCGATGCCGGCGCGGCTCCGTCCGACGGCCAGGGTGGTGGCGGTGGTGGCAAAGGCGGCGGCGGCGGCAAGGGCGGCAAGATGAAGGAGGCGATGTCCGCCTGCCGGACGCAGGTGCAGTCGCAGGGCGTCAAGGGTCCGGACCGGAAGAAGGCGATCATGGACTGCGTCACCAAGGATCATCCCGAAATGGCGGGCCGCCTGCAGTGCCGCATGGATGCCAAGGCCAAGGGCCTGTCGGGCGACGAGATGAAGACCTTCGTCAGGTCCTGCGCCAAGGGCAAGGGCTGACCTCGATAGTCTTGGCGGGGCCGACAAACTTCGGCCTGTCTGAATGGAGGCCGATTGCAGCTCGTCATCCTCGATGTCGACGGCACGCTCGTCGACAGCCAGCACCACATCGTGGAGGCGCAAACGCGCGCCTTCGCGGCGCACGGGCTCGCGCCGCCGTCTCGGCGGATGGCGCTTGGCGTCGTCGGGCTGTCCCTGCACGAGGCCTTTGTCGCGCTCGCGGGGCGCGACGCGCCGATCGAGGGTCTGGCGAATGCCTACAAGGACGCGTGGCACGACATCCGCCGGCAGCCGGGCTACGCCGACGTGCTCTATCCCGGCGCGCGGGAGACGTTGACGCTGCTGCACGCACGCGTCGATATCAAGCTCGGCATCGCCACCGGCAAGTCGCGACGCGGTGTCGCCGCGCTGATCGAGTCGCAGGGGTGGCGGGACATGTTCGCGACGATCCAGACCGCCGACGACCATCCCTCTAAGCCGCACCCGGCGATGCTCCGGGCCGCGGTGGCGGCGGTGGGCGTCGATGCCGCGGCGGCCGCGATGGTGGGGGACACGAGCTACGACATGGAGATGGCCGTGGCGGCGGGCGTCCGGCCCCTCGGAGTCGCCTGGGGATACCACGACACGCCGATGCTGTTGGCGGTGGGCGCCGAGCGGGTCGTCGAGGATTTCGACGAGCTGTTGCGAGCGCTCGACGACCGGCGGACACGGGACGCGGCGTGAGCGACGATCTCCGTCATGATCTCGCGCCGACGCCGAGAGAGCCGGTCGACCCGGTCGCGATGGCGCGCCGCGATCTGAAGAAGGCGCTGCCGCGGCGCTTCTACAAGGACGTCTCCGTGATCGAGCGCGACGGCGGCTTCGGCCCGGCGCTCGATGGCCGGCCCGTCCGCACCCCGGCCAAGGCGGCGCTGCTGGCGCCGACGCGAGCGCTCGCCGAGGCGATCGCCGCCGAATGGTCGGCGCAGGTCGAGATCATCGAGCCCGACGCCATGCCGCTGACGCGGCTCGCCAATTCGGCGATCGACGGCGTCGCCCACAACCTCGCGGCGACCGTGGCCGAGGTGGCGAAGTTCGCCGAGACCGATCTCGTCTGCTACCGCGCCGCCGATCCCGAGACGCTGGTCGCGGCCCAGGCCGCGGCGTGGGACCCGGTGCTGGCCTTCGCCCGCGAGAGCCTGGGCGCGCGCTTCGTCTGCACGCAAGGCGTCCTCGCCGTCGATCAGCCCGAGCCGGCCACGCGCGCGGTGCGTGCCCAGGTGGAAACGATCGCGGCGGGCTCCGCCGGCGCGCTGCGCCTGGCGGCGCTCAGCGTCATGACGACGCTGTCCGGCTCGGTCCTGATCGCGCTCGCCATCGGGCTTGGCGCGATGAC
Organism: uncultured Lichenihabitans sp.; assembly: GCA_965214415.1. GTDB lineage: Bacteria > Pseudomonadota > Alphaproteobacteria > Rhizobiales > Beijerinckiaceae > RH-AL1. The sequence goes on along the minus strand of CBDCBQ010000003.1, from coordinate 1,187,716 downwards.
GGCCGAGGCGGCGTGGTCGGCGGCGCATGTCGACGAGGACTTCCAGATGCGCCATTGGGGCGCCGACGACGAGGCGCTCGCCCGCCGCGACCGGCGCTGGCGCGAGATGCACGCGGCCGCGGCGGTCTACGCGCTGTCGCGCTGACGCTACGCCCCCAGCTGGTCCGCCAGGTCGAGAAAGTCGCGCGCGTTGAGGTCGAAGCCGGCCTCCGGCGCGCAGTCCGGCAGGCCGTCCGGGCCGAACTCGAAGGGGCGCGCGACGAAGGCGGTCTTCATGCCGAACGCCTTGGCGGCGTGCAGGTCGTACTTGTGGCAGGCGACCATCATGATCTCGTCGGCGGGATAGCCGAGGTAGTCGACCGCGAGCTGGTAGGCCGCCGGCGCCGGCTTGTAGCTCAGCGCCAGCTCCGCGCTGAGGATCGCGTCGAAGGGCAGGGCGGCGTGCTTGACCACGGCGACGACGGCGGCCATGCCGGCATTCGACAAGGTCGCCAGCGTGAAGCGGCGGCGTAGCCGCGTCAGGCCGGCGACGCTGTCGGGCCAGGCGTCGAGCCGCGTCCATACCGCGTTGATCGCATCCCGCTCGGATGCCGTGATCGCCGCGTCGAGGCCGGCCCGCGCGAGCAGGACGTCGAGGCCGCGGCGGTAGATGCGGTCGACCCGCTCCCACTCGGCGCGGCCCTCGATGATCGCGTCCATCGACTGGCGGTAGAGCGCGCGCCAGGCCTTGGTCAGGCCGGCCCAATCGACGTCGAGGCCCTTGCGGATGCTCGTCTCGGCGCCGAGGCGCATCAACGGCTCGTGGAAGTCGACGGTCGTCCCCTGGATATCGAAGGCCAGCGCACGGATCATGGTGACAGCCTCCACGCTCGTCTCGTATCTAGTTTCCCGAAGATGAACGTCTTTCGATCGCGCCCGTTAGTCGCAGCGAGATCGACGACCGCACCGCACACCGCGCACCGCAACATGGGAGCTTGCCCTTGGCCGACGAGACGAAGCAGCAGGTCAAGGAAGGCCTCCCCTACCCACGCGGCGCGCATTGGGACGGCGACGGCACCAACTTCGCGCTGTTTTCGGCCAACGCGACCAAGGTCGAAGTGTGCCTTTACGATGCCACCGGCAAGCAGGAGACGGCGCGCTTCGAGCTGCCGGAATACACCGACCAGATTTTCCATGGCTACGTGCCGGGCGTTCATCCTGGTACGTTCTATGGCTATCGCGTCCATGGGCCCTATCGGCCGGAGGATGGACACCGGTTCAATCCGAACAAGCTGCTGCTCGACCCCTATGCGCGCGCGCATGCCGGCGAGCTGGAATGGAACCCAGCGCTATTCGGCTACAAGATGGAGTCCGGCGACGACACGACGTTCGACGAGCGTGACTCGGCGCCGTTCATGCCGAAGTGCGTCATCGTCGATCAGGACTTCGACTGGCACGGCGAGCCTGCCGGGTTTCGCGTGCCTTGGGACGACACGATCACCTACGAGACGCACGTCAAGGGTTTCACGAAGCTGAACGAGAAGGTGCCGGAGGAGCTGCGCGGCACCTACAAGGGGTTCGGCCAGAAAGAGGTGGTCGATTACATCAAGGCGCTCGGCGTCACCTCGGTCGAGCTGCTGCCGATCCACACCTTCGTCCAGGATGATTTCCTGGTCGATCGCGGCCTCGCCAACTACTGGGGCTACAACACGATCGGCTTCTTCGCGCCGAGCCCGCGCTACGCGAACGACGTGCCGAATTCGCTGCGCGAGTTCAAGGAGATGGTCGCCCGCTACCATGAGGCGGGGCTCGAGATCATCCTCGACGTCGTCTACAACCACACGTCCGAAGGCAACGAGATGGGGCCGACCCTGTCCTTCAAGGGTATCGACAACGCCTCGTACTACCGGCTGCTGCCCGACAAGAAGCGCTACTACATCAACGACACCGGCACCGGGAACACGGTGAACCTGTCGCATGCCCGGGTGATCCAGATGGTCACCGACAGCCTGCGCTACTGGGTCGAGGAGATGCATGTCGACGGGTTCAGGTTCGACCTCGGCACCATCCTGGCGCGCGAGCCGAATGGCTTCGACAACCAGTCGGGATTCTTGAAGGCTGTCGGCCAGGACCCGGTGCTGCAGAAGGTCAAGCTGATCGCCGAGCCGTGGGACATCGGGCCGGGTGGCTACCAGGTCGGCTCGTTCCCGCCGGGCTGGGCGGAATGGACCGACAAGTTTCGCGACGATGTCCGCGATTTCTGGCGCGGGCGCTCCTCGGTCGGCACGCTCGCCGCGCGGCTTTGCGCGTCAGCCGAGAGCTTCAATCACCAGGGCCGCCGCGCCTGGGCCTGCGTCAACTTCGTGACCGCGCACGACGGCTTCACGCTGAACGACACCGTCACCTACGACGAGAAGCACAACGAGGCGAACGGCGAGAAGAACAAGGACGGCAACTCGGACAACCGCTCCTGGAATTGCGGCGTCGAGGGGCCGACCGACGACGCGGCGATCAACGAGCTCCGCGCCCGCCAGATCCGCAACATGCTGGCCACGCTGTTGCTGTCGCAGGGCACGCCGATGATCCTCGCGGGCGACGAGTTCGGCCGTACGCAGGATGGCAACAACAACGCCTACTGCCAGGATTCCGAGATCTCCTGGTTGCACTGGGACCTCGAGGAGAAGGGCCAGTCGCTGGTCGACTTCACCAGGAAGCTCACCGGGCTGCGCCACAAGTACCCGATCCTGCGCCACAGCCGCTTTCTCTCCGGCGACTTCAACGATGAGACGCAGGGCAAGGACCTGACCTGGGTGTCGACCGGCGGCCACGAGATGGGGGCGGGCGACTGGGGCGATACCAACACGCGCTGCGTCGGCATGCTCATGGACGGCCGCGCGCAGGAGACCGGCGTCAAGCGGCGCGGCAGCGATTCCACCATGCTGATCGTCTTCAACGGCTGGCGCGACGGCGTCGGCTTCACGCTGCCGGAAACGCCGGACGGGGTCGCCTGGCAGCTGCTGATCGACACCAACCAGCCCAAGCTCGACGACGCGCCCTCGTTCAAGCCGGGCGAGTCCTACGAGGTGACCGGCCGATCGGTGCTGCTGTTCGTGATGCAGCACGAGGGCGAGCAGGCGGCGAGCGCGGCGTGAGAATGGTCGCAGACCCGTGTCGGCCACGACGCTTTGTCGGTCAGCGAAAGGCCACTACAAGCGTAGCATTGATGCGCGCCTACGAGATCGACATATGACGTATACTGCCGGCCATGCTTGCGACGCAGTCGCCATACGCGCCATCGTGTTCCGAGACGGCGATCTCCATATCGCGCGGTGCATCGAGTACAAGAAGCATGAAGACCATACGCCCTGAGTATTGCCCGTCGGCGAGCGCTGCGTGATCGAGCATCGCCCCTTCGTCGCGCTCGGCCGCGCCAACCATGGCTGGCTCGACGCGCGCTACCATTTCTCGTTTTCGAGCTACTACGATTTCCGGCGGATGGGCTGGGGCGCGCTGCGCGTCCTCAACGACGACGAGATCGCCGGCGGCCACGGCTTTCCCGCCCACCCGCACCGCGACATGGAGATCGTCACCTACGTCCGCGAAGGCGCGATCACGCACGAGGACAACCTCGGCAACAAGGGCCGCACCGGCGCGGGCGAGGTTCAGGTGATGACGGCGGGCACCGGCGTCTGGCATTCCGAAGCCAACGCCGAGGACGAGACGACGCGACTGTTCCAGTTGTGGATCCTGCCGCGCGAGCAGGGCGTGCCGCCGGCCTGGGGGACGAAGGCGTTACCGCACGGCTCGGATGGATTCGTTACGTTGGCGAGTGGTTTTCCGGAGGATGACGGCGCGCTGGCGATCAACGCGGACGCCCGCGTGCTCGGCGCGACGCTCCTCGCCGGAACCGAGGTTTTGCGCCCGCTCGAGCTCGCACGCCACGCCTATCTCGTCGTCGCCCGCGGCGCCGTCGCGATCGGCGATCTGCGCCTCGGCCCGCGCGACGCCGTCGCCATCACCGACGAGCCCGATCTGCGCCTGCGCGTGCTCGACGACTGCGAGCTGCTCCTCGTCGACACGCTCTGAGTCCGAACGCCGGCGGCGCTCCGACGATGCGCCGGCGGCGCTCCGACGATGTGCCGGCGGCGCTCCGACGGCGTGCCGGCGACGGCATGTCGCGACCCCTATCTCTCCCCGCGCGACCGTGCTAACTCGCCCGCCGAGCGCCTATCGTCTAGCGGTCTAGGACGTCGCCCTTTCACGGCGAAAACACGGGTTCGATTCCCGTTGGGCGCGCCAACAAGATCAGCGACTTAGAAGATCTCTCCTAGTCTTTTCCGGTGGCATACGGATTTTATACGGAATACCTGCCCCCGAATGCCCGTGGACGGGCGTGGACGGAAGAGGCCCCTTACAGCCCGGACGTGCCTGAGATGGGCATCTCAATCCGCCACTATCTCTTCCTGGAAGACAACTCGCTTCGCCGCGTCGCGCAGCGCCTCGCCGACGATCTGCCCTTCGGCCGCGACGTCGTCCCTGAGTTCGCCGGCACGCGGCAGCGCCTCGCGCTTGTCGTCGTCGAAAACCAAGACGGCAGGCCAGCCCGCATCCTCGACGCCCGGGGCTCCTATTGGCAGTTCGATGCCGAGGGTAGGATCGACGAGGATCTCTGCGAGCGTTGGGCCGAGCACCTCGACGCGGGAAGGGCGGCAGCTCGAGCGAAGCGCGCCGCCGTCGTCGATCTCGTGCCGGAGATCAAGCGGCGCGAGATCGAGGCGCGCAACACGTGGACGCTGACAGCAGACGACCTCGACAGGATCGCCGCCGATCTCTGGCCCGGCGTGCACAGTCCCGCCGACGAAGTGTCGAGCGTCAGGGGCAAGGCGCCGAAGAAGCCGCCGCTCACGAGCGAAGCCCGTTGGGCGCTGGACGACATCGCGAAGCACGTGAATGCCATCACCGGCAAGCTCGCCAGCCTCTCCAAGCGGTCGCTGAAGGGCCTGGCGTTCGAAGCGGCACGCACGAGCACCGTCCAGGAGGAGGCGCTCTACAAAGGCATTGCCGAGGAGGCCAAGCGCCTCGAGGCCATCCGAGCGGCTCACCGCACCGGCCGCGGCGAGTGGTACGCGGTAGTCGAGTTGGCGCGCGCCAGCCGGGACTATCCGCACGTCTGGGAAGAGGTCGCGGTCGCGCACGAGAAATGCTCAAGCCGCAAAGCCGCCGTCGAGGCCGGGCGGCGGCTGATGGCGGAGAAAGCGGACTGGGTCGGGCCGGACATGGAAATCAGCGTGAATGTCCGGTCGGCACTGGAATGGCGTCCGGAGGAGTTTCATTGATATTATGCGCTGCATCTCTCAAGGGGCTCTATTACGGAGACTACTCACCAATGTTGGTCCCAACAAGCCACAGAATACAGCAAATCCAACAACCGCGCGATAATCCGTCAAATTTTGTGGATCTAAAGTTTCGATATAGACTTTAGGGTACAGAATTTTTAATATTAAAGCAGATCTTATAACGAAGAAAGAGGCAGCACCTACTACGCCACCGAACAAAAACTGCGACATAACGACGATTGATTCTTGAGGTAAAAGCCTATTGTTCAGCCTGTCCAGAAGATAAGCTAATATCGATCCCATAACGCCCGCGTAATATGACAAGATGATAGATGGCAGATCGCTCTTAAAGTCTGCGACCGTCTTGCTGTTACTGGATTTAGATAGGATATCCAAAACAAATTCGCCAAACAATAAAAACGCAGGAGGAATAACAGCGAAGAAGGAAAGAATAATAATCCACTTCGAAAGTTTGATAAGATCCCTTTTCATTTGTCGATCTCGATCTGAGCCCGTCGTCTTGTCCCATAATCAAACACCGTGGCATCATTGTCGACATTTAATTTGAAGAGCCCCGACGTAAAGAACCAGCTGCGCGCGAGCCTTGGTAAAGAGCCGGTGAAGCGGCTAAAGGATCGTGCCGAGAGTGAGCCCTAGATGCCGAGGTGGGCGCGTTCGCCGATCAGCCGGACCTAAGCAGCTCATCGAGAACCGGGACCTCCCCAAACTCGCGCAGCACGACGGCATCCGCGAACTCGCCGGACGACGGATCGCCGGTGCGCAAGAACGCCACCGCACCGGGCGACGTCTCCGCCATGCGCCGCGCCGCGCTTTCCGCCGCGCCGGCCGACTGACGCTCCTGCGCCTCGCCGGCGACGAGTTCGCCATCCTCGTTCCGAACGAAAGGGAGCGCCACGAAGTAGGTCACCACTGCCATGCGCTGATCCTCCGCTTGACCGCTCGATCATAGCAGAACAGAAAAGGAACATGAGGTCGGTCGATGAGCTTCGGGCGTTGGCGGATCGGATGGCGGGCGCCGGAGGCAAGCGGATCGCTGTCACGCCGGCGTCGGCGAACGTGGTCGCGCATGCGCTGCGCGTCTACGCCGATCAGATCTCGCGGCCGATCGAGGATCATGCGAGCTTCACGGTCGACGTCTGGAGCGAGGCCGAGAGCATCATCGAGACCATGGCGAGGTGCTCGAGCTTGTTGGTTGGGCGCGCGGCGTTCGATCAGGCGGTAAAGGAGCGGCCGGCGCTGAAGGTGACGCTCCGCCAAGGCATCAGGATTGTTGCCACAAGCGGTGGTGGCATCCGACCGCCGCAGTAGAACGCCAGATCAGCTTGCGGCAATCGCTGGCGGCGACGTGCATTCGACCGCGGTGAATGTCTCGATGATCCGGTATTTGTGGTCGGCATTCGCCGGCACGAGCCAGGAGTCCCCCGGCTCCAGCAAAACCGTTTCGTTCCCGATGGTCAGTTCGGCACGGCCGGCGATGACATAACCGATCGTCTCGTAGGGGCTGCTGTGGGATGGCTTGTCCTGTGGCTCCTCGTTCTGCCACATTCGCATTGCCATCACCGATCCCGTGGCCAAGAGCACCTCTCCGGTCGGGCATGCCTCGGTTCCCTTGCTGCTCACCTTTCGAATAGCCATTGTCGCTCTCCATATGCGGCGTGGGAAGCACATGGAAGCGGCCATGGTTCCGGTCACGTTTGCCCTGGTATTGTGGATCCTTTCCGGTGCGAGTTCATCGAGGCCGGTCGCCAAGCTGTCGGCGCGCTGCGCGAGGAGATCGAGCAAGCGCCAAGCCGGCAGGCTGGTGCGACGCGACCATCCTGCTCTATGGGCCTGACGAGACGCTGATCCACGGGCTGATCAACCGGTGAATATCACCTACAACATCAACAACGTCACCAAGCGCTTGGGGAACCTCCTCGACTAGCTCGCGGAGTGGTCGCCCGACGTGGTCTGCCTGTAGGAGCTGAGATGCGCGCAAGGCGCCTTTTCCGTAAATGTCCTGCGCGAGGTCACCGGGCGAGACTGCCCAAAGAGCCGCAGCCGCCGTTGACCTGACGCCTTCCATCCGTCAGATCGACCAAGGTGACAAGGTCGTCTGGCCTGTGATCAGGGAGCCGGATGCGCCAGCGTGCGCCAAGTCGTACCTCGCCCTCAGCCGCGCTGTCATCCGCGGCGTCGAACGCCCAAGGCTCGATGGCCGGTCCAAGAGTGGCGGTCTCGGCGGGATGGCGATAGGCAGCATATCGGTGCGTCGACATTAGCGCGGCTCCTGGTCGACAACGAACCGTAGAGCGAACTGCGACACACGCAACTGCAAGCTCAAACCACCCCTAGGACGGGCGCCGCAGCGCCCCTATCCGCGATCGAGACGACCGGCCTTGATGGCGTCTTTCATCACAGCGGACCCTGCATGGCGCGCTCGATCTCTCGATCACGCATCTTGTTTATGAGGTTGACCTGCTCACGATATTTTTCGGCGTTGGCCTTCACGATCCTCTCATGCCGACCATCGGCTGTCGAGCTCGAGCTGATATCGCTCTGCGGCTTGGGCGCTGCGGGTCGTGCTGGCGGATGACGATTATAGCTCATCGACGTTTTCCTCACTTTAGCGCTGCCGCCTGCCTTTGGATGTAGCGGGGATTTAAAGCTGGATCAAAGAAGTGTTTTCTTCTTATCCAAATGAGCCCTTCCGCCCGCGTTATGACCGCAACATCCACAGGCCCACCGACGCTTGCAGACGGCTTGGTGACCTTCTCTTTTAGCGATTGCAGGTTGATTAAAGTCTCGGCAAGTTCAGCCATCTCGTCGACCGGCAACGCTCCTAAAACACGCCGGAGGGGTGCGGCGTGACGGCGTCGAGACTCGTCTAATACGTCGCTGCTGATCTCGCCGGATTTTGTGGCGACCTCCTGATCAAAGTCGGGCATTTTGCCAAGGTCGCCGCCTGTTTTCACACAGACATCCTTTGCAAAAGCTGCCAACCCGTCGCTTACGGCTCTTCCAAAGCTTATGTAGGCGTCCAGTCCGAAGCCTACCATGAAAGTATCAGCCATCGCCGTTTGCGCGAAAGCGTTCAGCGCAGCGGGGGTATTGTGATCGATCGTTTCTCTATTTTTTTCACCCGACACAAGCTTGCCGGCAATAAGCCCATATGAAATGTACTCGATCATAGAGGGAAAAATATCATCATCGCCAAAACCAGCAAAAACAATACCAGTAGTGCTAAAATGTCGGCGCGGCTCTCTGACTATTTCCATAATCGCGAGTTCTGCCAAATTAACGGAGTCGGCCGGGTAGCCCTTTGGAAAACTATCGCGGAACTGGTCGCATTCGGACAATATCTCATCCCTAAATAAGTCTCGAATTTCTTGGGTGAGATCATCTGAAAAGGCGTCGTCGTTACTCGTTTTATTTAGAAAATCTATTCGCTCGGCAACCTGTATGTCCATAAACGAATTGGGATCAGCCGCGCCTGGCGGAATCTCGATAGAGACGCAATAGCCGACAAATGCGTTGCGAGCAGCATTTACCACGTAAGAATTTTGAATGGCGAGAGGAAACATCTTTATATTAGTTTCCAAAAACTTAAAAAATTCGTTCGCATAAGCTTCGACATTGTTGTGACATTTTGCAGATAGAGATTTGCGAAAATCCTTGATGATTACTTCCCAGGGAACACTTAGCATATCCGCAGAATCGAAGATCATTATGCCCACGGGATGGTGGTCGGAAGCTTGATGGACTTTATTTGCTCCTTTAAAGTATCTCTCCTCCTTGATATTATCTACCCAAGATGTAACAGTGGTAGCGCTATCGGCCGCCAGTACGGCAGCTAATCTATTCATAATGCAAACTTCTGAGGTCATAATCACACCGAATCGCAGTTGAAGGCGCATTCTTCGCCCAGTTGCGCTGGTTGTCTATGGTCATGCTGCTCGGGCCTAGCAAGCCGGCGCGCCCATTCGATCCGTTAGGCGAGCCGCAGCAAGCCCGAGCGCATCCCCACCGTCGGCGATGTGCGCCCCGACGCTATTTGCCGTTGTCGCCGCCACCTTGGATAAGCCGCAGGCGCGGGCGGACGCGTACCACCTCACGATGGATGCTTGCGACCGCTTCCTCGACTTCATCCGCTCGCGCAAAACGGAGATCCCCGCCGCACCGATCAATCCAAGCGCTATCGAAAGCGCCGCTCTCGCCGATCAGGGTCGGCCCGCTGAAGCCGTGCCGCGTCTCGACTAGGCAACGGTCTCCTCGAGTTTCGATCGTGAGACGCATGCCGTTGGGGATCGGCTCCCCGTCTTCGTCGTAGCCGCGCACGTAGTTGATCAGTTCGGCTTCCTGGTCGGTCAGGTCGTATTCGGCCATAGGTCGATCCTCCTGAAGCTAAGCGTTCGGCGCCATCTGATCCCGAATACGGGCGGCTGTCAGCCCCAGCGCATCGGCAACATCCGCGATATGCGCCCCCAGCCGTTGAAGCTGCCCGGCCAGCTCGCCGACCATCACCCGCCCCTCGTCGTCGGCGATCAGCGCGCAGCGCCGGGCGAACTCAACGTCATCGGCCGACAGCAGGTCCATCGCGGCGTCGATCAGCGGGAGGTGCCGGGCGCACCAAGCGGCGGTGAAGGGCGCGAGCGCCTGGCCGCCAGCGCAGAGGGCGCGCATCGGGGCCGGCCGTGGGAAGGGGATGACGAGGGCGCTCACGCAAGTGACCCCGCCAGCTTCAGGACGTCGAGCGCCAGCGCCACGGCGGCGTTGGCTTGGCAATCGCCTGTTAGCGGCAGTGCGTGCTCGATCGAGGCGACATCGAGGTTCTCGATATCGAACTCGTGAGCCACGATCCGGGCTTTGACGGCGAGGCCGGCAATCGTCGCCGCGGGGATCGCATGAATGCGAGCCTCCAGCGCCCATTCCTGAAACGACATCGCTTCGCACTCGGCGTCGAGCGCCTTGTTTCTCAGGTCTTGCTCGGCGTCCGACATCGCCTGCCAGGCGTGCCAGTGGGCGACATGCTGGACGTGTAACGCGAGCCACTGGCGGCCGAGATCGACCAGCTCGGCATCGGCGCTCGAGGCAAGCGCCGACAGGGCGGCGGCAGGCGCGGCGGTGAGTGCCGCGAACGGCAGCGCCGAGGCGAGCGACCGGCGGGTGAGGAGCGCTTGATCACGCATTCGCTCCTCCCGCCATTGCGTTGAGGTCGTCGACGATCGAGGCCGCGACGTCAGGATTGTAGTCCTCCTGCTCGGCGACCCGGGCCTTGAAGAAGAGCCCTTCGATCGTGCGCGCAGGCGTCTCCGCGACCTGGCAAATGATATCGGTGTTCGCGTCGACTGCGGCATTGTAGATCCGCTCGGCCCGCTCGAGACCGGTGGCCTTTCTCAATGCGCACTCGTCGAGATGCGGCTGTGCCTGCCTTGCGGCGAAGAAGGCGTCTTCGGCGCGGGTGTGGGCCGGGCTGACAACTTCGATGCCGGCAAGTGTGCGCTCATAGGGCTCGCGCAGCGCGAGGAGCGCGGCGTCTAAATGTGCGCCCGCGGCGAGCGCGATCGCCGGGAGGGCAACGGCCAGGACGGCGGCGGGAGTGGCCTTGACGAGGCTGCGGCGGGTGAGGGTCTGCGACATGGGCTCTCTCCTCAAGCCAAGCTGCTGGGCGAGACGCCGGCAAGCTCGACGAGGCGCTCGAGCACGCGCTCGGCTCGCGCCTGGTGCCAGTCGACGTCGAGGATCGCGGCTTGAAAGGCCAACTCGCGGAATGTCGTCGCCTTGAGCGCGAAGATGGCCGCGCATCGCGACGCGTCTTCCGAAACGATCTCCTGCTCCGCGGCTAGCGCGATGGTGAGGCCGGCGGCGTCGCGGCGGCGCTGGTCCTCGGCCTTCCACGCCTTGATCTCGGCGAGCGTCCTCTTGGCAACTTTGGCCCGGGCCTCGCCGAAGCCGTCCACGTCGTCGAGATCGAACTCCTTTGATATCAGCTCGCGCAGGTAGGCGACGTTCTTGTCGCCGATGTCGAGAAGCGCCCTGCCGCGCCCGGGGGAGGTCGGGATGATCTCGTAGCCGCCCTCGGCGGTGGCGGGGTGCCACTTCGGACGATCCGGCTCCTCGTACCGCTCCTCGGCGTCCATGACGACCATACAGGCGGCGTCCAGCGCTGCCTCGAGGCGGAGGTGATCGGCGTACATCGTCTCGATCGGACCGGGCGTCTGTGCCAGCGCGGGGATGGCCGGAAGGATCAGCGAGCCGGCGGCGGCGACGGTCGAAAGGAAGTGGCGTCGATCGGACAAGGCGGTGGCGTTCGCTGAGGCGGTGCTCATCGTTGTAGCTCCTGGTGATGATGGTGGTGGTCGGTCGGTGGGCGGTAGCTGCGCGCGCTGGCGCTCAGCTTAGATCATCGGGCTCGCGTCAGTGCGCGGCGGCTCGGCGGACGCTCGGGCGGCGCGTTGTGGCGATCGTCAGGATGGGCGCCACGAGCGCAGGCTTGGCGCCCTTTGGCACGGCGAGCATCGCATTCACCTTGCGGGTCTCCGCCGCCTTCCTAGCGGTCGCGGCGCGGCGTTCGGCGTAGGCCAGCTCGATCGCCTCGGCCTCGAGCCAGTTCGTGTCGGCCGAAGCCGTCGAGCCGTTCTGCCAGGCATAGTAGGCGCGGACGGCGATCCTCTCGCGGATGGTGGTGGTCGTCTTCATGGTCGGTCCCCTTCGGTTGTGGTGGTGGGCTTGCGCCGGGCCGGCGCGGTGATCGTCAAGCCGGGCTGGCGAAGCTCGGGGCGGGGCCGCGCGAGCACCAGCGCATCAGCCAGACGAGATCGTCGGCGATGGCGGTGAAGCGGGCGGCGATCGGATGGAGCCTGCAGGCGGACGCGAGACCTATCGCCCGCAGAAAGGCACGGCGGGAGATCGCAGGCGGTCGGCAGTCGACGGCTTAGGTGCGCATGTTCGGTCCCGTTGTGGTGGTCATGACAGAGCGGCGCGTGCCGCATCCTCGATGTCCCGCGCCTGAGCGAGGATGGCGGAGTAGCGCGCGTTGCCGGCGCTGGTGATGGGCTCGAACCAAGCGTCGGCGCGCATCTCGGCGATGCGCTCGACGACGTCGGCGGGGATCTGCGGCTGTGCGGCCTGCCACTCGGCTTCCTCACGAGCGGCCTTGGCACCCTGCCACGCGAGGCGGAGGCCGGCGGCGAGGGCCTGCCGATAGGTGCCGCGAAAGCAGCCGTAGGTCAGCAAGCGGCGCGCTTGGCTGTGAGCGTCTCGGAAGATGGTGGCGCGGTCGAAGGTGGTGGACACGTGGTCGGTACCAGTTGAAGCTTTATCGCTCCAATGATATAAACCGCTCAAGAGTGAGCTGTCAATAGGAATAGCTCATAATCGAGCGATAGATATCATGACGCCGTCCGGCATCACCGCAGCGCAACTCAGGGCAGCTCGAGCTTTACTAAAGATCGAGCAGCAGGACTTGAGCGCGAGGGCTTCTGTCTCGATTGCGACACTTCGGAGGATGGAGGGCACAGATGGTCCGGTCCGGGGCAGCTATGAGAATGTCAGCTCGGTGGTGAAGGCTCTTGAGGCTGCTGGCGTCGAGTTCATCCCGGAGAACGGCGGAGGCGCGGGTGTGAGGCTAAAGAGTGGATCCGGTTAGAGACAGAGTCCGAGTTTAAGATGGACCGCCCGGCTGTGGAGAAATGGTGGGCAAGGCTTCCCTTGCCGCTTCTATCGTCTGTATGGCGTCACAGAGCGCGGCGTCGCGATCTCCAGCAGTCGACCCGCATCCGATCACGATCCACTTTTTGCCCCGCCACAATCCGGCTTCCCAGCCCCATTCGCTAGCTCCGCGACCGATGCCGCGTCGCACAACCGGGCGCGTTTTGACTTCAATACGGTCACTTGGGGTAAAATAGTGTATCGATCTAACACGACCTCTCGCGTTGCCGTTCATGAATGGAACCTCGTCGGCTTTCTGACCCCTCTCAGTCGTGTTGCCGGCGAAGGATATGCCAGGGCTCTTTAAAGGTCGTCACGGCTTCTCGGGTGCACGGTCTGGCTCCGACGCTCTGATGCGCCCACAGCATGTTTCCTTCCAGGTTCGGTCGGCAGCTTTGGGCTTGTCTGCGTCGGTTTCGGGCGCCTTCCCGCCGGTCATACATCGGCTCAATTCCGCAAAACTCGGAAGTGGACATTCGCTGTGCAGCCTACATTGAAAGCAGCCTTCACCATCTGCGGCATAGGCGCACCCGCTTGTCATCAACATTGTCGTTGAGGCGGACAATAAAATAAAAAGAAAACGCGTCATTATCAACTTCTTCCAAAGTAATCAAGATGGCCTAATAGCCACAATAATCATCTGGTTCAAAGTTTTTATGAAAATTTGCTTAAAAGTTATAGTAAATTGTGAAGATATGAGCTGCTCGTGGGTGGCGATCACGATGTCAGTTGGCCTAGCGTCGTCAAGGCGGCTAAAGAGTTCACCTAGACTAAAGGGGTCGCGATGTCCTTGGAATGGGCGAAATGGCTCGCGCGGAAACCTTGAGAGCACAGCAAGCTTCACTGGCCGCCATCGAGCCCCCGCGACCCAATCGCAGCATCGTCGCCCGCTACCGAGGCCCTAAGAGGTCGCTGCCCTCACGTAGAGGAGTGGGCCTCGACGGTATCGCCGGGCCCTTTTTCGAGACGGCGCGAGAGATGTCAATGCGCCGAGCAGTCGAACGAGTCATCAAGTCGCGAAGGCGCTGCAAAAGTTCGGTACTCGGCGCCCACATCAGTTTCTCCACCGTCACACTATGCCACATTTCGGCTATTAATCACTGTGGCCGATGTAGGGAAATTAGACCAAAGTAGATTGTGAGGACCGAAGCTACCGACGGCGATTTGTCTCCCGGCTGACCGGCCCCTGCTGCAGCAAGATCTAGCAAGGCGCACCTGCTAACAGTTGCGCATAAGTGACGCCACCACGGCTCTTGCCTCTTCCTCCGAGCCAGCCGTTCCACAAGCCAAAAAGATCGGCTTGGGTCGCCGTACCGATATCTCCCACGTTCGCCGCCTTGATTTGGAACCGTCGAGCCGCCGCTCGGGGAAAATGCGAACTGCGTAAATGCGGCCGTCTGTCGTCTCGCTGTAAGACACGCCTCGCCGAGATGCCCCAGTCTTGATCATATTGAGCCTCATCCGCCACAGCAGCACCGGCCACTGCGATACTCGCGCCAATTCCCGTTGTCCTGCGCCTAGTCCACTGCTTCGCGACCGAGCACTATCGTCTTGCTCCCCGCACGCGCCGGCCGGTGAGTTCGGCGGCAAGTGCCGCGATCTGCCGCCTGTCGGCTTGCGAGATCACGTGCTCCGCATCGACAAGCCAAGACGACAGGCGATCGCCCACGCTGCGGCGAGCCTCGGCTTTGATCCTCACTTCGCTGTCCAATGCGTTCTCCCATAGTCGGCGGCTTGATACATCGCCGGGGCTCGACGACGGGAGACGTGCTGCCCATCTTCGTTCAGGCGACGAGATCTGCATCGTCTGTCGCCGGCATCGCCATGTTCTGAGCCCTTCCCCTTCCCCAAAGAGTTAGCCCTGATGGGATGGAAGCTCCTTCAGACTGTGATCATCGGTGCGGTGTTGTTCGGCGGCGTTCAAGGCGGCGAAAAGAACACCTTCGCCGTCATGCTGGTCGGCATCGCCACGGCGGCTGTCGTCACGAAAGTGCTCTCGGCCCTATTCGATCTACTGCGGCGCTTGAGCCGGTATCGAATTCCGCGCTTCGTTCGAAAGCAGCAGCCGATCGAGCGTGCCCAGCGACATCTCGCGAACATGGGTGGCGCGGTGGTCGGCGCGATCGCTGGTGGTCTGACTCATGGCGTGCTGGATGGCCATGCGCGGCGCTGTGCCGCTATTCGGCAGCGGCGACATCACGCCGACGCCGGCTCGAGCGAGGTCCGCGAAGTCGCCTTCGCCCGTCGCGTAGGCGCCTCGGTTCTGCCCGACCGCCGCGCTCCGAAGCGCGGCCGGCGAAATATTGCCCTGCGCGGCGTTTTCTCCGGCTCCCGTGGCCGCTTGCTGGATCACCTTCCAATTGCGCCTCTGGTCCCGAGCATCCTGCCAGGCGCTCGCATCCTCCGGCGTGATCGAGCGCGTCATCGCCCCGTCGAGCGCGTTGCGGAGCCCGAACAGAGCTTGCGACAGCGGCGGGTTGGCTTGCGTGACGCCGCGCGCGGCCTTGTCCAGGTTGGACCGCACCGCCTGATATTGCGTGCCGGGCATCGAGCCGCCGAGCTGCGAGAAACCGTCGATCGTCTTCTGCACGATCGGCGCTTGCTGGTTCGGCAGCGTCATGCCGTCGTAGTCGTTCAGGACCTTGCCGACGTCCTGCCCGAACTGCGGGTCAAAGGTCGCGGTGTTGCGCCCCGACAGGATGTTGAACTGGTTGCCGATCGCCTGCTTGGCGCCGGCGAGGACATCCGGCCCGGCGCTGTTGGCGTCGATCCCGATGCGCTTGAGCGCCGCCGCGGTGAAGGCTCCGCGCTGCGCTTCGTCGATCGCGCCGGCGCGGCCGCCGGCTCCTGGCGTGTCTGAGAGCACGCTCTCGGCGTATCGCAGCGGGCGGCTCCCCGTCACCTGGCCGGCGGTCAGCGGGACGCCCTCTTGCTGAAGCGTGCCGACCATCGCTTGCCGCTCGGGCGAGATCGGGAATGGCGTCACGGCGCGCTGCGCAAGCCCCGACAGGCTTCCGGCCGCGATCGCCGCGGCGATCCGGGCAGGCCCCTCGTACCCCGTTCCCTGCGAGGCCTGTCCCGCCGCTTCCGAGGCGACGGCGGGCGCAACACCGAGCCGGAGCGCATTGGCCGCCGCGTTGCCGGGCATCAGCATCGCGCCGGGCAAGAACTCACCGACCGTCTGCGCGTACTTCCCCGCCGTGGTTTGAGGCTGGTAGAAGGCGCCCGTTTGCTGTTCCACGGCCTTGGTGAGGTCCTCCGTGCGCGGGAGAATGTTCGTTCCTTCGTTCAGCTTCCTGTTGCTGTCGGCGATATCGCCAAAGGATTGCGGCGTCACTCCGGAGGGCAACGCGCCCACCGCCTTGAGCCCGCGCTGCGTGACGTACTCGGCGGCGTTGCCAGCGAGGTCGAGCATATCGCCCGCTCCCCCGAAGAGGCCGAGCACCCCCCTGCCGACGCCGACCGCGCCAGCCTTCGCGGCATCGGCGCCGACCGACGGCGGCGGCGGCACGAGGTCGCCGAAGTGAATGTCGTCAGGCGTCAGCGTCGCGCCTCCCGAGGCGCTCGCCATCGGGGCTGCCGCGGGAGATGTGGGGGTCGCGCCTTGCTGCTGCCCGGGCAGGAGGTCGTCGAACGTGATGTCGTCCGCGCCGGCCATCAAAGCCTGCCCGGGTCGACGCCGCCAGCCTGGAGACGCTGGATCACCTGATCTCGAGGCACATGTTGCGCGATCGCCGCGCGTGCCCGAGCAAGCGCGCCGGCGGTGGCGAAGTCATACGTGTTGGTGGGCATCGGCACCTTGTAGAAGCTCTGCCGCTGCGCCAGCGCGGGGATGAGCTGCGACGCCTGATCGAGCGAGGTGTTGTGCCGGTTGATCGTGTCGAGCGCGAGCTGCTGCTGCGCGCGGCCGATCTCCCGGAGCGCGCCCATCGAATAGTTGGGATCCGCACCAGACATGATCTTCGCCATGTTGATGTCGGCGTTCGTCGTGTGGCCCGAGTTCGAAAGCTGCTTGGCGAGCTCGGCCGCCTTGCTGTTCGCCGCCGCGATGAACTCTTGCGTGTGCTCGACGCCGGGGTCGGGAACGCCGAGCATGCCTGAGACGAAGCTCCTGATCTTCAGCTTCGTGTCGGCGCCGCCGCCGGTGAATGTCCCCTGGTCGAGCGCGGTTTGCTGGCGGTTGATGGCGTCGATCGTGCGCGAGGCCGAGACCGCCTGATCCCTCGATGCCGAGACCTTGTCGAGGATGTTCGAGTTCGTGCCTTCCGTCGCCTTGAGATCGGCGGACGTGGGCACGCCGGCCGGTGTCACGTCCGCCGACGCGCCCGACTGCGGGTTCGAGCCGACGACATGACCGTTCACGTCGCTGAAGTGCAGGGTCGGCGGCAGCGACGCGAGCGGGGCGCCGCCTTGCTGCGGGACAAGCGCCTCGCCCGGGCCGAGCTTCACCGGCAGGGCAGGAACGCTTGCGATCGGCGCACCGCCGCTGCCCGGCACCAAGGCTTCCCCGGGGCTGAGCTTCTGCGGACCGCTTGGCGCGGTGGCGGCGAGACGCGTGCCGGCATAGAGGCTCTCGCCCGCCGCGAGCTTGGTGATCGGCGGGGTGAGCATGCGCTCGAAGATACCGAGGCCCATCTGCATCGTCTCGGGCGTGCTGATCATCGTCGCGAGGGCCTCCGGCGAGATGCCAGCCGGAAGGTTCATGCCGCCCTGCGCACCCGCGCCGCCCGCCCCGCGCTGCGCGTACTGCTGCCAGAGCTGCTGCCCCTGCGCGCGCGTTGCCGGATTGGAGACGAGCGCTTGAATGACCTGCCCGGGCGCCGACGGTCCGCCAGCGCTGCCGCCGCTGCCGCTGCCGCCGCCGGGACCACCAAGGGCCTCCGGGATCGGAGGCTGCGCGTTCTGCTGCGTGCCTCGAGACGCTGTCGCGATCGGCATGGGCGCCGCGCCGTTGAGAGCTGCGAGGGCTGGTGCGCGGGGCATGTCGCCCGAGCTGGTCGGCGTGTAGGCCGAGGCCTGCGCGGGCATCCCGCCCGGCGCCCCACCGCCGCCGGCCCCGCCGCCGGGCAGCGCGGCCATGAACTTGCGGCCATAGCCCGCGCACGTGGTGCCGAGCTGGTCCTGCGCATTCGCGCCTTGCGCTTGAGGTCGGCCGGTGAACCACATCGACGCCGCATCCGCGGGGCTGCCGGTCTTCTGAAGGTACTGGCCGAACTTGCCGCCGAAGACCGCGTCCTGCGCTTGCGGGTTGGCGAGAAACTGCTGTGGCGTCAGCTCTTGGCCGAGGATCTCTTTCGTCCACGGACCAACGTTCGATGCCATGACCTGGTATCGCCCGAGCGCGCGATTGCCGTTGCCGGTATCGGCGCCAACGGCGCTGTAATCACCGTTGCCCTTGCTCTCGATGCCGGCGATTGCGTTGCCGAACATCCCCATCATGCCGCCGCTGGACGGACCGGTGCTAGCGGAGCCACCGGGCGAGGGCATGCCTTGCGGGATCGCTCCGCCACCCGCGCCAGGCGGTGATGCGCCGAGGCCGCCGCCCGAGCCCGAGTTGGCGGTTGGCATCGGCTGCTGCTGCGATCCGAGCCCGACGGCGCCGAGCATCTGCGAGAAGATCCCGGCCGGCGGCGAAGCAACCGGGATGCCTTGTCCCTGAAGCGCCGGCGCGAGGCCGCGCAGGGTATTTCGGAATTGGTCGCGATTGTCCATCGCCTGCGTAAGGCGATCAAGAAACCCATTCGGCGCGCTAAGCCCGCTGTCGGTGTTGTAGTAGACGCCATTGGCGACGACGCCGGTCATGATAGAAGGCTCTTCCCGAGGTTGAAGAGGCCGCCGCCGATAGTGGACGCGCTACCCGACCCCGAGGAGAACGGCGAAATGTTTGTGCCGACATTTGCGCCGCCGCCGCTGCTGATGAGCGATGTCGGCGACAGAGGCGCGCCGAGCACACCGCCGATCAGTTTCGAGAAAGACCATTATTCACGTTGGTCGCGTTGTCCTGCGCCTCGCCGGCCGTGATCGAGGCTTGCGCCGACGCCTCGGTGAGGCCCGTGTTGCTGTTCGAGATGTTCGACCCGAGCCCGGTGAAGTTGCTCGACAAACCCTGTCCCAGCCCGGAGTAGAGGCTCGCTTCGCCGGTACCTTGGTTGGCGTACGCGGTGCCGACGCTCTGGCCCATCTGCTGCGCCAGTGTAGCGCCGGTGGTGCCGGCGGTGCCCTGGAGCGTCCCCGCTCCCCGATCGTTGGTGGCAATCCCCGACGCGGCGTTGAGCCCCTGCGTCGCGGCGTTCGAGAGGTTACCGAGGTAGCTCTGGTATTCGGTGTTCGCGAGGTTCGAGCTGCCGTTCAGGATGGCGTTCAGCGTGTTGCCGGAGCCGGCCAAGCCGAGCGAAGCCGCTTGCCGGGCTGTCTCGCTTGCAGCTTGGTCCCGCTGAAACTCATAGCCCGGCGAAGCCTGGAATGCCGCCGTCGCCGCTGCGTTGCCGCCGGCCCCATTCAGCCCGAGCGCATCGCCAAGCCGGTCGCTCGCGGCTCCGCCTGTGGTGGCGTAGGGCGTATAGGCCGCGTTCCCCGCGAGCGTGCTGTTGACGCCGGCATTCGTGCCAGACGTGAGAAGCCCTTGCGCCTGCGCACCGGCACCACCGAGCGCACCGATCGCCGAGCCATAGCCGCTGTTAAGCGTGCTGAGGCCCGACATCGTGTTTGACGTGAGAGCATCGTTTCCCTGCCCCGTGGTCTGGCGAAGGATGCGGTTGTTCTGCGCTTGGGTCGTGGCGAGCGTGGACTGCGCGGCGGCGACGCCCGCCGTGGTCCCGTCCGAGGTGCATCTGCCGTTCGCCATCGCGGGCCCTTCCAACGCGAGCGGAGCGCTCCGGTGCATTCGAGCCGGACCACAGCGCATCGATGGCGCTGTGACCGATCGATGCGTCGACGCTGAGAACGGTCGAGCCGGCACGATATCGTTTTGGGCGGTCGGGCTTCGCCTTGCCGACCTCCGCTGGCGGAGATGTTCTGCCGACGGCGTCTGGATCGATCAGGCGTTCTCCCGCATCCCCGAGGATCTCGGCGAGCTTGCCGCCATAGCGGGCCTCAGGCGCCGGCGGCTTGTCCTGTTCCCAAACGACGTGGTGCGGATCGGGCATAGCGTCGGCGGGATGCGGAGGATCGATCCCTCCAGCTTTCGCGGCCTCGCGCTCGAATGCCGTGAGAGGTTTGCTCGTCGTCATGGCGACACTCAATGCGCAAGCCGATCGGGCATCTCAGCCGCGGCCGCTGCTGCGATCTCAGCCTTCTTCGCCAGCTTCTCGATCTCGGTGATGACCTGTTTCAGGTGCTTCAACGACGGTAGCGAAGCGCGAAGCAAACCGGAGATCACGGCGTCTTCGAAAACTTGTCCCGATGCGTCGACGAGCTGCCTACGGACCGTCAACGTTATCGAGGCCAGCCCATGGTTGTAGGCGTACGCGAGCGGCACGTCGAAAAAGATGATGTTCGGGTTCGCCGCCTCGGTCAGCGCGACCGAGGGCGCCGCCATCGTCAGGGGCATAGGTCGGTCTTGCTCGGTCTCGAAGGTGTCGATCTCGTCGGCTGAGGCGTGTCGAATTCTGTTGGCCATTTCCCAATCCTTCCTAGGAGTTGTGCTCGGGTGCGTTCGACGAAAATCCCCTGTCGTAGTCGATCGAGCGATAAGCTCCCTTCGCCAAATCAAAATCGAGCATCAGCTTGCAGGGGTGGCCCAGCTCTTCGAAGCGAGCCTTGCGGTGATACAGAACCGCCTCCGTCTTGCGGTTCGTGCCGTCGAACACCTCAGGCCGATGGATCACAAACCCTTGGTCGACAGCGTTTTCCCAGTGCTTGGAACCGCTGATGTCCTCAAGGCCCGGCGCCTTTCCACGGCGCTGCGCGTCCATTTTCGCCGGGTGCGCGAGGATCTGCACGTGAACGTCGAGATCGTGAGCGAAGGCGTGAAGCGCGCGGAGACAGCGGCCGATGTAGTCCGTCTCGCTCTCGCGATCGGCGCGCGCGCCTTCAAGCCGGTTCCATGGGTCGACCTGAATGACCTTCGCGCCGTGACGGACGACCGCGATCTCGGCTGTGTCGAGGAGCCAGTCTAGGGTCGGCCGCTGATCTGGGTGAGCAAGGAAGCGGTAGTGCTCGTCGATCCATGCGTCGGCTGCAGCGATCTCCTCCCGCCTCAGGTCCTTTTCGAGCGCGCCGCAAAACAAGCTCCGAAGCTGTCGGCGCATATGCGGCTTGGGCCTGGTCTCAAACGACGCGCAGCACACGACGAGGTCATAGCGACGTGCGACCTGAAACCAGATTTGCGCCCATAAAGCCGTCTTGCCGTGCCCGGGATGACCGGTGCCGACGGAGAGCGTGCGCGGCGCCAGCTTGACCTTGCCTTCCCATTCCGGGAAGCCCGGATCCCAAAGCTTCAGCGGCGGCGGCTCGGGCATTTCGCTGAGCCGATAGAGACCGGCGACTGGCCAAGGCAGCGAGCCGTTCTCGACGCGCCCCGCAGCTGCTCCGGGCCCTCGGCTATGAGCACCCCGTTGGCATCCTTCACGCCGTCAGGCCACTCGACGAAGTGGAAGCGCGCGGCGCCGAATAGGCGCACCATGTCGCTCCGGAGGGCGAGGCCGGGCCCGTCCTGGTCGCCACACCAGACGATCGCCTTCGCACGGTTCAGCCCGGCGGCGAGCGCCTCGTCGACGAAGCTGTAGGCCCGTTGCCGTTTCGGATCCTCGGCCTCATGCGTCTTTGCGCCGTTCGGCGCGCTCAGAACCGCTTCGGGCGAGATGCCAGCTTCGACCAACGCGCAGGCGTCGAGCTCGCCTTCGACGACGTAGACCCGTTCGACACGTTGAGCCTTCACGCCGCAGAGCACGCGCTCAAGGTTCCAGAACGACAACGCGAAGCCCTTGCCGGCAACAAAGGATTTGTCCGGCACAGCGCGCGCTTTCCAGCCTCCGGCGTAGCGAAAGACGAGCGCGGGCGCCTTGCGCTTGAGATCAGGGAAAAACACCGCCGCATCGAAGCCGACGTCGAGACGCTCCAAAGTCGCCGCGCTTAGGCGGCGATGCTCGAAAGCCCAGCGGGCGCCCGCTGTCGCTGCGATCGTAGAACTCGCCGCCAGACCAGGCGCAGTGCCAACAGATCCATTGGACGCCCTCGTGGTCGACGCTGACGGATAGGCATGGGTCTCGTCGCTTCCGGCGGGTGCAGCTGCACTGCGGACAGGTCGTTCGATGATTTCCATTCGTGGTCCGTTTCAGATCGATGTGATGGGCGCGGAGGATTTCGGTTGCGCTTCGCATGGCGTCACCACGCTTCGCCGCGATCGCGGGCAGAGAGCTGTGCCGAGTCGCGGTCGCGTCCGGCAATGACGGCACCGAGGTATTCGCG
The DNA here is from genome assembly GCA_965214415.1 of uncultured Lichenihabitans sp. Taxonomy (GTDB): domain Bacteria; phylum Pseudomonadota; class Alphaproteobacteria; order Rhizobiales; family Beijerinckiaceae; genus RH-AL1. Next base: position 1,165,283 of record CBDCBQ010000003.1, on the reverse strand, counting down.
CGGGTCGCCGGCTTGCGAAGCCATCTCAATTGCAGCGCGAGCCAACGCGACGTTTTCGCCCTTCGCAGTGAGAACCTTCCGGACGAAGCCGCCGGCGGTCTTGCCCAGCACCTCCTTGCCGCGCCGGTAGAGTTCAGCCTGAGGTGTCGGAATGATCTCAGCGGGCGGATGCTCGTCGGCAATGCCGTCGCGAAGCGGCGGGCCAGCGGCATCTCTTTCTTCTTTAGGTCCCTTCCCTTCCCTGTCCCTTCCCTGTCCTTCACGTACGAAACGCGTGTCATCGCTCGTCTGGAAACTTGTTTCGGACGCTGTATCGGAACGCCTTTCACCTTGCTTCGTCCGCCATAGCCGAAGCCGCTCCGAGTCCTTCTCACGCCGCTCGCGAAACGACTGCTTCCGCGCGAAGGCAGCGTTCGCCTCGGCGGCGAGCGTCCGGTGGTACAAGCGTCCATCGGAGCATTTGACGAAGCCGCGCAAGATCTCGGTCTTCAGCTTGCGATATCTCGTCACCGATAAACGCGAGTAGGCGCAGATCACGCGATCATCGTCGGGAAGGCTCGCTGCCGGCATCTGCTTCCAGGCGCGGCACCACAAAAAGAGAGCTGCGGCGACGACCTCGTGAGAAGAGAGCGCGACAAGCTCGGACGCCATCAGCCTTTCGACGTTGAACAGGAAGCTGTCGAGGTCGCGAACATCAACGTCTGCGGCCACCAAGGGCGCCGGCAAATCAGCGTTCATGCGGCACCTCGCTCGGCTGCAGAAAGGGCGTCCTGCACCGCAGCTCGGAAACCCTCGAAGAACGCCGGCGGCCGGCTTTTCACGGCTGCAATGATTTCGCGGCAGCGGTCGATGTCGCCGCCGTCGGCAACGCTGTAGCTGAAGCTGATGCTGAGCCCGTCGGTACGGCGCCTCACCGTGAACACCGCGCCGGCGTCGACCATGGCCTGAAACGCCTGTCGAGGAGTGGTGAAGGAGGGTGATGCGCTCACGCGGCAGCCCTCCCGCGCAGGCGGTCGAGGATCGCGTCGAGCCAGTCGGCCTGCCTCGGCGTCGGGCGGTAGGCGAAGCCTTTCGCGACCATGTCGACGACGAAGGCGCGCTCCTTCGGAGAGAGACGGCCGCGGTCGAGATCGCGAACGGCGCGCGCGAGGTCTCCGAAGGATGCCGGCCGCTGCCGAAGCGGGGTAGCCGGAGCCGGATTTGGACCGCGTCCAATCGAACCGGCGAGGTCGTGCAGATCGCATCGGCCAGAGGCAAGCTCACGAACGATGGCGTTCCGGGTCGCGATGACCTCACCGTCGTGAGGAGAAGCCAGCAAAGGCACGAGGCGTTTGATCTTGGTTTCGATGAGCGGTGGGAGCATCACGTCGCACCTCCGCCGAAAACAAGGTTGGCGACGAGCCGAGCGCTCGCCGCGCTGATGCCGAAACGACGCGCTATGAAGGTTGCTTGCCGCAAGTTGCGGGTGCTATCGAAAGAGTGGAGCGACCGACCAAAGCACTCCGAATTGTTGAGGGGCTCGAGCATCGCAAACGCGATCGCGAGCCCCTCCGCACGAGGGGGGCTGCGCATTGCTCAGGCTGCTTCCTTCGCCTTGCCCATGACGGCGCGCGGCAGACCTGCGGTTCGCCCGACGATCGAATGGCCGTAAACCAGCGTCCGGCGCCGTCCTTCACGGCCTCCAGCTCGCCCTGGCCAATCATGATGTAGACGCTGGACCGCGACCGACTGATTGCGGCGGCCGTCTCAGCAATCGTGTTGAGGTATTTGATGCCAGGCGGGAAAAGCATCGGCGCGCTCCCCCTCGTTGTATCGTTGGCAGTGTGCATTGGTCACTCCGCGACTGGCCTGCACCGTGGCGGCCATGTGCGGAGGATGGATTTGAAAGTCAGGCCCTAATAGCCGCAACGATTACGAAAGTGGGAGATTGCGCGGGACGATTAGTGACTGCCCGCCGTCCGGGGACGTGGTCCGGCTCTCGTGTAGGCAGGGTGAGACTTTACCGCGTCGTCCCATGCGGACGTGGTCACTCCGCGACTGGCCTGCACCGTGGCGGCCATGTGCGGAGGATGGATTTGAAAGTCAGGCCCTAATAGCCGCAACGATTACGAAAGTGGGAGATTGCGCGGGACGATTAGTGACTGCCCGCCGTCCGGGGACGTGGTCCGGCTCTCGTGCCAGATCGCGGTGAGCCTGTCGGTCGCCCATGCCCATGCGAGCCTGCCGATCGCCTACCGGCTCTATCTTCCCGAGGAATGGGCCGGCGATCCCGTCCGGCGTGCCAAGGCGAAGGTTCCCGAGGACGTCGTGTTCCAAACCAAGCCGGAGATCTGGATAGAGCGCTTGGACAGGGCGAGGTCTCCGCCAAAGCGGGCGACTAGTGTTTGCTTTGAGCTGTTTGGGATCGGGTGCTTGTCCATGTGTTGCCGAAGGCGATCCTCCAGTGCTTCACGCCCCCTGGCGCTTTTCGGTGGAGCCTGCTTTGGGGGCATCAATCGATCGACAATAAATTGTTCGACATATACTTGTAGCGGCTGAGCTACCAAACCACCCCAATACCAGCCGTGCAGCAAGTCGAAATTCCCTTCGTCTGTTGCCCAATATCTAGGCTCGACAAGATGAAGAGAGGCGTGCTTGTCAAGCACGAACAAACCAACAAAACCATTCGCCGCTGATTGTCGAATGATCTTATGGAGTTGATTAAAAAGATAAATCTTTTCACGCTTTGAATGTTCTACTTCGAAGTCTACATTGTCGTACTTTCTTGCAAACGCCGCTGCCCCTAGAAGCTTCGGATCGTCATCTTGTGTAAAAAGGGACGGGCGATATGCTTTGGCTACTGCGCCGATGGAGTCGAGTAGGGGGGCATAGCCGCGAGGGGCAAGTTCGTGCATGGGGAAGCGGCCTCATGGATGTCGCCCACCGGCGAGCAGTCATGATTACGATAGGACGCGTGCGGACGCGAGCGGTCACGTCCGGATAGCGGCGACATTCCCCACTAAATCGTCGATGATCCCAAAGCCCGGCAGCGCGGCGCGGATCATGTCTGCGACGTAGCTCGGCGCGAGGTGCGCGTAATGACGCTCGGTAATCCGCGTGTCGGCGTGACCGAGCTGGTCGGCAATGACGCGCATCGACACCCCCTTCATCGCGAGCGCCGAGGCGTACGTGTGCCGCAGCGCGTGGAAGGTCGCCGGCGGCTCTATACCGGCACGGCGCGACGCCTCGGCGATCGGGCGTTGCTGATGCGACGGCGCCCATGGCTCGCCGTCGTTCCGAGCGAAGATGAGGTCGCGCGCCGATCGTCCGGTGGTGAGACCTTCGAAAAGCCGGCGACCTTCGTCGTTGAGCGCGACATGGCGCGACTTGCCGCTTTTCGAGAGCCGCACGCTGATCATCCCGCTCCCGGCGTTGAAGTCGGCAACGCGCATGCGCCCCAGCTCGCCGTATCGCGCGCCGGTCACGAGCGCCCCGCGGATCAGCGTGCGGAAGGCATCGTCGGCCGCGTTGACGAGCCGCACGCATTCGGGTGCCGTTAGAAACCGTACTAGCGGTGCGTCGACTTCGCGGCGTGCTTTCACTTGGCGCCAGGCCGTGTCCGATGAGACCTTCCCCTCCGCGAAGGCGTAGTTGAGCGCCGCCTTGAGCGTCGTCAAAACGCGGTTCGCGGTAGCTTTCCTCGAGCGCGTGGCCTCAAGGTCGGCAGGGTCAAAGATGGCGGTTCGGCGCTCGATCGCGCCCTTTGCTGTTCGGAGGAGCTTCGGCGCAGTCTCGATCTCTCGACGCCATGCCTTTATCTTGTGAGCTGTCAGCTTGGACAGCTCGACCTCGCCGATGAGCGGCGCGATGCGCGCGTCGGCCGCGTAGCGATCGGCGCGGACGCCTTTCGAGCCGCGCTGTTCGCGTTCGGCGAAGTAGTCGGTAAGCGCTCGCTCGACAGTGTAGGCGCGGACGTCTGGCGCGGCATCGCCGGCAAGCTCCCGAGCCTTCAAAGTGAAAAACTCGCGCGCCCGGTCCTGGGCTTGCGCAAACGAAAATGCGGTCAAGCCGTCGGCGTCGCGCGCGTCATCCGCAGCGCCGAGCGCCTCATAGATCTGCCGCCCCTCGTCGGTCCGCAGCCGAGCGATCCAGGTGCCACCCTTGGCGCCGCGGCGATATCCGAGGCCGCAGCCGCGTGAGATCGGCGTCCAGTACGGCTCGCGCCGCTCCGGCAGCTTTAACCGCGCCGAGCGCGTGTCCATCTTGGCGTTGCGAACGGTCCGCGCCACGCGAGGCCCCAAACGTACGGAAAACGTACGGACAGGATGTGCCGAGACGTTGGTGGACAGTCAAGGACGAAAAGGGCAGTCTTGCGAGACGAAAGCCGTCGTCCAAGGTTGTCCACAGATGTCAAAACTGCCGGCTGTTGCCCCTCTTTCACGGCGAAAACACGGGTTCGATTCCCGTTGGGCGCGCCAATTTCAACTTTTCCGATCACGATCGAGAGGGTCCGGCTCGTTCCGCCGTCTGGCCCGCGGCTTCTGCGGCCGCGCACGGTTTCGAAACTACAGGAGAGGAAATCGTCCTCTTGTTGCGGGAAGTATCGCCATCAGCAATGCTGGCAAACCTCCAATTCCTTTAGGGAAGATCGACCATGGACGCCCCGTCATACCGCCCCGATAAACTTCTGACGGTACGATGACAGGTATTCGCGCACAAGCGCGAAGCGCCGATGTTGCTGCCGCCATCATTTGGGGGTAGCGATGGCTATCGTTTTCAACAATACGACCTATCCGTACGGCTTCCTCGGGACGGACGACGGCACGGCGAAAAACTCGTTCAGCATCGATACGTCGTCGACGTATTCCGTCTCGGTGACGGGCACGGTCAACGCGCCGGGCGACACGGTCACGCTCACCTATGGCGCGGACGCGCCGTCGGGCTTTGCCGGCACATCGATCACGCTGACCGCGAGCCAATTCGACAACACGAACCAGATCGAGTTCACGAGCACGTCCCTCCCGGTGGGCGAAACGGAGCCGAACACCTATCGCTACGTCCTCTCGAACACGCAATTGTACGGCGTGGCCGCGGCGACGACGGCGAATCCGAGGTCGCGGTTCACCGCCGACGCCAACAATACCGTGGGTGACTACAACGTGGCGGCGGCGCCGTGTTTCGCCTCGGGCACGCGCATCCGGGTCCTCCGCGATGGCGTCGCGGCCGACGTGGCGGTCGAGCACCTGCGGGTGGGCGACCAGGCCATGACGGCCTCGGGAGCGGTGCGCCGTATCACCTGGATCGGCCACCGCGAAATCGACTGCGGCCGCTATCGATGCCCTGCCGACGTCAACCCCGTGCGCATCGCAGCGCATGCCTTCGGCGAGAACCGGCCCGCGCGCGACCTCGTCGTCTCGCCGGGCCATGCGATCCGCGTCGACATCATGGGCGAGGTTCTCGTGCCCGCCGCCGCGCTCGTCGACGGCGCCACGATCGTCCAGTGCGCCGTGCCGCGCGTGACCTACTGGCACATCGAGCTCGAATGCCACGACATCCTGCTCGCCGAGAACCTGCCGACGGAAAGCTATCTCGAGATGGGCAATCGCGGCTTCTTCGCCGAGGCGGCAACTGTCGCGCTGCACGCGAGGCCCGATGCGCCGGCCACCCACGCCGATTTCTGCCGGCCCTACCTCGACGCGGGCCCGCTGGTCGACGTCGTCAGGGCACGAGTCGCGTCGCTGGCCAGCTCGCGAGGCCTCAGCCGTCTGGTCGCCTGAGGCGTCGCCTGAGGCCCATCAAGCGGCGGTCGGAGCCCGCCTGCGCGTCAGCGCGCGGGCGGCTCCTGCCACCCGCCAACAACACGCACGCCTTCGCCCTTCGGCCTGTATCGCCCACCCCGCGATCGGCTAGTCTCGCGGCGCTTCCACCCCCCGCGAGCCCGTCATGCGCTTCATCCTCGTCGCCGCCGTCGCCTCGCTCGGCGGCCTGCTGTTTGGCTTCGACACGGGGGTGATCTCGGGCGCGTTGCTGTTCATCAAGAACGATTTCGTGCTGACGTCGACGATGCAGGGCGTCGTCACCAGCATGGTGCTGGTCGGCGCGGTGGTCGGCGCGGCCGTCGGCGGTCCGCTCACGGATCGTTTCGGGCGCAAGCCGGTGATCTTGGTGATGGCCGTGCTCTTCGCGGTCGGCTCGCTGCTCAGCGCCGCCGCCACCGCGATCTGGATGCTGCTCGTCGCGCGCACCATCCTCGGCGTGGCGATCGGCACGGCCTCGATGCTGACGCCGCTCTACCTGTCGGAGATGGCGCCGGCCGAGAAGCGCGGCGCGATCGTGTCGCTGAACCAGTTCTGCATCACGCTCGGCATCCTGCTCTCCTACCTGGTCGACTACGCCTTCGCCGACGTGGCCGGCACCTGGCGTTGGATGCTCGGGATCGGCTGCATCCCCGGCATCATGCTCGGTGTCGGCATGGCATTCCTGCCCGAGAGCCCGCGCTGGCTCGCGGCGCAGGGCCGGCTCGGCGAGGCCGAGGGCGTGCTGCGCCAGTTGCGCGGGCGCGACGACGTCGGCGAGGAATTGTCCGGCCTGAAGCGCGATCTCGGCGAGGAGCGCGCGGACGCCTCGCTCGCCGCGCTGTTCTCGGCGCCGAAGGCGCGCACGCCGCTGATCGTCGGCATCGGCCTCGCCGTGTTCCAGCAGGTGACCGGCATCAACACGGTGATCTATTACGCGCCCAGCATCTTCAAGGAGGCGGGCTTCGCCTCGAACTCGGCCGCGATCCTGGCGACCGTCGGCGTCGGCGTCGTCAACGTGCTGATGACGGTCGTCGCGCTGCTGCTGCTCGACCAGGCGGGCCGGCGCAAGCTGCTGCTGGTCGGCCTCGCCATCATGACCGTCTGCCTCGTCGCGATCGCCGCCGCCTTCTCGCTCGGCACGCAGGTGGTCGGCGGCGTCACGGCGGTGGCGCTGGCGGCCTATGTCGGCGGGTTCGCGATCGGGCTGGGGCCGATCTTCTGGCTGATCATCGCCGAGATCTTTCCGCTCGCCTATCGCGGCCGCGGGATGAGCGTCGCCTCGATGGCGAACTGGGGCTCGAACCTCGTCGTCGCGCTCCTCTTCCTCGACCTGATCCGCCTGTTGACGCCCGGCGGCACGTTCGCGCTCTTCGCGGTGCTCACGGTGGCCGCCTTCGGCTTCGCCTGGAAATACGTGCCGGAGACCAACGGCCGCAGCCTCGAGCAGATCGAGAGCGACATGGCGAGCGCGCTCAAGGTGGCGTGATCCGATAACACGCATGCCGGTTGCCGGTGCCACGACCCAGTAGCCTCATGGTGAGGAGGCCGAAGGCCGTCTCGAACCATCCTCTGGTCGGCAGCTTGGCGGCCCGAAATGTCGTCGACTGGAGCCCTCCTGGTTCGAGACGGACCTGCGGTCCTCCTCACCATGAGGGGATTGAGGAACGCGCTACTTCTTGACCTTCTCGTAGGCGTTCAACGCGCGCTCGCGGGCCTCCTTGTGATCGACCATCGGCGCCGGATAGGTCTCGCCGAGCTTGATCCCCGCCGCCTCGAGCGTCTCCTTGTCGAGGGTCCATGGCGCGTGGATCGCCTTGCCCTTCAGCTTCGCCAGTTCGGGCACGTGGCGGCGCACATACTCGCCGTCGGGGTCGAACTTTTCGCCCTGCGTCACCGGGTTGAAGATGCGGAAGTACGGCGCGGCGTCGGCGCCGCACCCCGCCACCCATTGCCAGTTCATCGTGTTGTTGGCGGGGTCGGCATCGCAGAGGCAGTCCCAGAACCATTTTTCGCCGATACGCCAGTCGCACATCAGATGCTTGATCAGGAACGAGGCGGTGATCATCCGCACGCGGTTGTGCATGTAGCCTGTCGTCCACAGCTCGCGCATGCCGGCGTCTACCACCGGGTACCCGGTCTGTCCGGTCTGCCAGCGCTCGAGGTCACCCTTGGCGAGCGTCTCCCAGGGCATCTTGTCGAAGTTCCGGTGCAGGTTCGTCTCGGCGACGTCGGGGTGATAGTGCAGGTTGTGATAGTCGAACTCGCGCCAGGCGATCTCGGAGAGGAAGCTTTTCGCGCCCTTGGCGCTGGCTTTCGTCTCCTTGGCCTTGACCTCGGCGGCGATCAAGCGCGGCGAGATCTCGCCGAAGCGCAGATGCGGCGACAGCCGCGACGTGCCGCTCGAGGCGAGCCGGTTGCGCTCGTCGATGTAGTCGGCGAGGCCGTCCTTCAGGAAATCACGCAGCCGGGCGGCCGCGCCGTCCTCGCCAGGCGTCCAGGCCTCGCGCCAGCTCGCCGCCCAATCCGGCGTCGTCGGCAGCAGGTCGAGGTCCTTGATCGAAGTCCGTTTCGGGCCGCCGGACGGATAGTCCGCCCCGTCGAGCTTGCGCGGCTTCGGCAGCGTCTGATCGGGGATGCCGCGCGCCTGCACGGCTTTCCAGAAGGGCGTGTAGACGCCGTAGCTGCCGCCGGCCTTGGTCTCGATCTCCCATGGCTCGTAGAGCAGCCGACCGTTGAAGGTCTCGACCTCGCACGCCTCGTCCGGCGCGGCGGCGATCGCCTTGTCGAGCTCGGCCGCGGAGGCGCCGTAGCGGCGGTTGTAATAGAGCGCGCCCGCGCCGGCCTTCGCGACGAGATCCGGAATGATCTTGGCCGACGACCCGGCGAAGACATCGAGCCGCGCGCCGGCCTTGTCGAGATCGGCGGCGAGCGCCTCCAGCGAATGACGCAGCCACCAGCGCGACGCGGCGCCGAGCGGCCGCAGGCCGTTGTCGTCCTCCAGCACGAAGACGCACAGGATCGGCGCGCCGCGCTCCTTGGCGGCATGCAGGGCGGGATTGTCGGCGAGCCTGAGATCGTTGCGGAACCAGACGATCGAGAGTGCTTCGGACTGCTGCTTGTTCGTCATGTCTCTTCGCTGTCGGTCGCTCTTCGCTGCAAGCAACCTGTCGTCGCCAAACGCGGCACCTGGCGAAACGCCACCGGGGCAAGGCGTCGCTGGCCCGCTAGAGACCCAGCATGATCTCCATGTTCTGCACCGCGGCGCCGGACGCGCCCTTGCCGAGATTGTCGAGCTTGGCGACCAGCACGGCCTGCCGCTCGGCCGCGTTGGCGAAAACGTGCAGCTCGAGATCGTTGCCGCCGTTGAGCGATTCCGGCTCGAGCTTCGCCGCCTCGCCGGCGGCCGCCATGCGCACGTGGCCGGTCGGCCCGTAATGCGCGGCGAGCGCCATGGTGAGGTCGGCGGCAGAGGGGTGGCCTGCCAGATCGTCGAGGAACAGCGGGATCGACACCAGCATCCCCTGCGCGAACGTGCCGACGGACGGCACGAAGATCGGCCGCCGCTCGAGCCGCGAATAGGCGACGATCTCGGGAACGTGCTTGTGGCCGAGGCCGAGCGCGTAGAGCTCGAAGGCGGGAGCGCGGCCGGCCTCGTGGTCGGCGATCATCGCCTTGCCGCCGCCGCTGTATCCCGACACCGCGTTGATCGCGATCGGCATGTCGGGCGAGAGCAGCCGCGCATCGATGAGCGGGCGGAGCAGGGCGATCGCGCCGGTCGCGTAGCAGCCCGGGTTCGCGACGTAGCGCGCTGCGCGGATCGCATCGGCCTGGCCCGGCGCCAGCTCGGGAAAGCCGTAGGTCCAGCCGGGCGCGACGCGATGCGCGGTCGAGGCATCGAGAACCTTCGGCGCATGCGGCATGTCGGCGACCAGCGCGACGGTCTCCTTCGCCGCGTCATCCGGCAGGCAAAGGATGACGAGATCGACCTCGGCGAGCAGCGCGCGCTTGGCGGCGATATCCTTGCGCGCGTCGCCGATCAGGCTGCGCAGCGCGACATCGGCGCGGCCGACGAGCCGATCGCGGATGCCGAGCCCCGTCGTGCCCACCTCGCCGTCGATGAAGATACGCGCCGTCATGAATGGTCTTTCGCTGCTCGTGCCCGGAGGCTTATCCGCAAAGACATGCGCACGTCGATCGGTGATTGCGAGCGGGTTGCTCGCTTCGCCTTCGTTGCCCCGCACCGGAATTTAAGCCACAAGGCACGGACCCTGCTGGGGTTTTGCCCCCACCAATTCGGATGGAATCATGTCGTCCCCCCTTCGCGTCGGCATCGCCGGTCTCGGCAATGTCGGCGCGGCGCTCATCGGGCTCCTGGCGCGGCGCGGCGCGGCACTGGTTGATCGCACCGGCCGGGCGACCGAGGTCGTCGGCGTCAGCGCGCGGGACAGGGGCAAGGTTCGCGGCATCGACCTCGCGGGCGCGACCTGGCACGACGACCCCGTCGCGCTGGCGAAGAGCGCGAACATCGACTGCCTCGTCGAGCTGATCGGCGGCGAGGGCGGCGCGGCTCTGGCCACGACGCGCGCGGCACTCGATGCCGGCAAGCACGTCGTCACCGCCAACAAGGCGATGCTGGCGCGCCATGGGCTAGAGCTGGCCGAGGCCGCCGAGGGTCAGGAGGCTCGCGCTGAAGTTCGAGGCGGCGGTGGCGGGCGGCATCCCGATCGTCAAGGCGCTGCGCGAGGGCCTCGCCGGCAACGAGGTCGATCGCGTCTACGGCATCCTCAACGGCACCTGCAATTACATCCTTTCGCGCATGGAAGCCGAGAAGCTGTCGTTCGGCGACTGCCTCGCCGAGGCGCAGCGGCTCGGCTATGCCGAGGCCGACCCGACCTTCGACATCGGCGGCTTCGACACCGCGCACAAGCTCGCCATCCTCACCTCGCTCGCGTTCGGCACCAAGGTCGATGCCGAGGCGGTCGGCGTCGAGGGCATCGAGATCGATCACGCTCGCCGACCTTCAGGCCGCCGACGATCTCGGCTACCGCATCAAGCTGCTCGGCGTCGCCAAGCGCACGGCATCCGGCATCGAGCAGCGGGTGCACCCGACGATGGTGCCGAAGTCGAGCGCGATCGCGCAGGTGAGCGACGTCACCAACGCCGTGGTCGTCAACGCCGACGCGGTGCGCGAGCTGACCCTCTCCGGGCCGGGCGCCGGCGGCCTCGCCACGGCCTCCGCCGTCGTCGCCGATATCGCCGATGTCGCGCGCGGCGACCGCTCGCCGGCGTTCGGCCTGCCGGTGGCGAAGCTTCGCACGCTGGAGCGCGCCTCGATCGAGGCGCACGAGGGCGGCTATTACGTGCGCCTCTCGCTCTACGACCGCCCCGGCGCGGCGGCGGCCATCGCCATGCGCATGGCGGAGAAGGGCATCTCGCTGGAAAGCATCGTGCAGCGCTCGCGCCCGCGCGGCGTCGCCTCGGGCACGCCGGTGCCGGTGACCTTCATCACCCACGCGACGCCCGAGCACGCGATCCGCGAGGCGATCGCCGCCGTCATCACGGATGGCCACATCGCCGAAAAGCCGCAGGTGATCCGCATCGAGCGGGAGTAGGGCTGCTCACCGCCGCGGCACGACGAAGACCTGGCCTGGATAGATCAGGTTCGGATCGCGGATCTGGCCGACGTTGGCGGCGTAGATCTGCGTGAAGCGCTTGCCGTCGCCGAGCCGGTAGCGGCTGATGTTCCACAGGTTGTCGCCGTTGATCACACGCGCGGTGGCGATCGAGTCGACGGTTGCATCGGGGCCAGCCGTGCCGGCGACGGATGGCGAAGCGTCGGGCGTGGGCGACGCCGTCGCGACCACGTCGGGCGGCGGCTTCGGTGCCTCCGTCATCGACCCGTGTTTTCCGGTCGCGGCCTCGGCCATCGCCACAGGCACGTCGAACGGCACCTCGACGCGCGAGGCCACGCGGGCATCGCCCACGTCGGCGCGCACGACGTAATGACCGCCGGTCAGGCCCTTCTTGACGCGCACGCTCCAACCGCCGTTCTTGCTCGCGACGACGTCGGCGATGTGCGCGTCGTTGAGGTAGACGTGGACGGGCGCGCCCGGCTGCGCGGCGCCGGAGACGAAGAAGCCGTTGCCGTTCTCGAGCTCGGCCGAGCGGATCGCCACCTTGCCCCGCGGCATGGGCGTCACGCCGTTGGCGCGATCCGCCGCGCCGGGCAGGGCGGAGAGCAGCTTCGTCGCCTTGCCGGGCTCGGCCAGCGCGACGACGACGGAGCCCTTGCCGGGCCTCGGCACCGAGACCGCGACGCTTTGCGCCGAGTCCGTCGCCGGCTGGCCGTCAGCCTGCTGGCGAAGGGTCAGATCATAGTCGCCGGGCGCCAGCGGCGGCGGCAGGATCACGAACTGCCCGCTGGCGTCGGACTCCACCTCCGCGACCACCTTGCCCGCCGCCATCAGCGCGACCTTGGCGTGGGGAGCCCCCTTGCCGGCGACGACCGTGTCGCCGCGCGGCTCGACGCGCACGATGTCGAACGACGGGTTCTGCGCCTGCCTGGCCGGCTCCGGCGCGGGCCGCATGCTGGGTTTGGGAGCGGACGGTGCCGGAGCCGGGGCCGGCGCCGAGGGCGTCTCCAGCATCTGGCCGGGCTGCTGCGTCTCGCGGCTGGCGACCTGAGGGCCGGGAGCCGTCGATGAGCCGGCGTCGATGAAGGCGGCAGGCTGACGGTGCGCTTGCACCCACCAGAGGCCGCTCCCGCTCCCGAAGGCGATCAGAAGAAGGAGGACGACGAGGGCCACGACCTTGGGACGGGTCACAAACTCTCTCCTTTCTTCTCACGCAAGGCGGCCATATTTCGCCTATGTCTTAGGGCCTAGAGGCAGCGAACGATAGGGTCGCGGCGCGGCTATTCGGCGGAGGACGCAAATCCGCCACAAAGCTCGCGCGCTCGAGACAGGAGAGGTTTGTTGGATCACGAGACGCCGCCGCGCATCGCCAATGTCTGCGTCTATTGCGGCTCCGCCTCCGGCGCCGACCCGGCCTTCGAGGCGGCGGCCGTCATCCTCGGAAAGGCGCTCGCCGCGGCCGACGTCGGGCTCGTCTATGGCGGTGGCGGACGTGGCCTGATGGGCACGCTGGCGCACGCCGTGCTCGATGACGGCGGCCGCGTCACCGGCATCATCCCTGACTTTCTGACGGACCGCGACGAGGTGCTGCGCGACGCGCAGGAGAACGTCGTCGTGCGCGACATGCATGCGCGAAAAATGATGATGTTCGAGCGCGCCGACGCCTTCGTGGCCCTGCCGGGCGGCATCGGCACGCTGGAGGAGCTCGTCGAGCAGCTCACCTGGGTCCAGCTCGCCCGCCACACCAAGCCGGTGCTGATCGCCGACATCGGCGGCTTCTGGCGACCGCTGCTCGGCCTGCTCTCGCACATGCGCGACCACGGCTTCATCTGGGCGGCGACGGAGTTGCGATACCTTGTGGCGGAGCAAGCCGAGGACATCCTGCCGATGCTGGACGCGGCGGTGGCGCAGGCGGCCCGGGAAGGGCGGACGAAGGATACGTTGGACGAGCGGCTGTAGGCGAGCAGCACGGTCGAAGTTCGGATGCGCTCAACAGTGTCGCGACACGCTCTATAAAATGAGTCGTATGGCCAATAACCTCGCTTTATCGACGTAATCTTCGGCCTCCGGCGTCACAGATCGATGCCGTCTCGACGAAGCTCGCGCATCAACCCGGTGCGCTCAAGACAGAACCCCGCCGGCAGGGGCAACGCGTTCACGACGGCGCCCGTATCAAGTAACAGATTCGCCTCGATCGCTGCGATCTTGGCCGCCTCTGTTCTCGCCGATCTCGATCATCTCGATATCCGAGGATGCCATGCTCGGCACGGACGTCGAGCATCTCCTGCGTCTCGCGAATGCCGCCAATCAGCAAGCCGGCGAAGTCGCGGCGGCGCCGCCAGACGACGGAAAACACGTTGACGGCGAGCGGCTTGGCACGCCCGACGCTTGCGCGCGGCCGGCTCCCACAGCCGCTAGTCGAGCTTGTAGGTCACGACGAGCGATTGCTCCTTCAGGCCTGCATAGGGGGCGACCTGGTAGTACATCACGCCTTCGCCCGACGGGTCGCGCTTGCCAAAGGCGATCTTGGCCGAGGGCGTCTTACCGTCGTCGGGCGCGATTCGCGCCCATTCGGCACCGTTCCACACGCCGAGAGGCGCGCGCGCCTCGCCCTGGTGGATCTGGTTGAAGATATCGAGCTTGCCGAACGGCGTGTCGGCGGCGGTCTCGGTCGCCGGGAAGGTCACCTTGTCGAGGCCGGCGGCAGCGGGATCGGCGCTCGCGAACGAGACCGACCCATCCTGGCCCCGCGTCACCTTGATCGTGATCGGCGCGACCGCCTGGAAGTCGGCCTTCATGTGTTGAAGCTGCTCGTACTGCGCCTTCGTGATTCCCATGCGGGTGTTGTAGGGCAGCGGCTCGCCGGCCTTGTTGCCGGTGACGGCCTTCTTGAAGAACTCCATGTTGTTGGCGACGGCGTTGCGGAACTGGCGGTCGATCGCCTGATCCTCCGGCGCCACGTCGAGCTTCACGATGTGCCCCTCGATGAGTCCCGTTTTCGGCAGATAGGCGTCGAGCGGCCCCTCGGCTCGGGCGACGCCTGGCAGGATCAGGCCTGTCGTGACAACAGTGGCGAGGCTCGCGGCACATGCGAGAGGGAAGCGGCGCATAACGGTCTCCTTCGGGGTGGCGGGGACGACTGCCATGCCGACGTTCCCCCCGCAACCCACCATCCGGGGAGGGCGCGCCGCCGGGCGTCACCTTGCCGCAACGCGAAAGCATGCGCATCTTGTCGGCAGATCAAGGAGTACGCGCCCCGTGAAAGCCCTCATCGTCGTCGACATGCTGAACGACTTCGTCACTGGCGCGCTGGCCAACGAGGTGCGTGCGACGCGCATCATCCCGGCGATCCGTCGACTGATCGATCACGCGCGCGCCGATCCCGATTGGGTCGTCGTCTACGCGTGCGACGCGCATCGCGCGGACGACCGCGAGGTGGCGATCTGGGGCCGCCATGCGATGGCCGGCACCTGGGGCGCGATGGTGATCGAGCCGCTCGCGCCGGTCGGCGCGGAGCGCGAGGTCGTCGTCACCAAGCGGTTCTACGGCGCCTTCGAGGCGACCGAACTCGAGGACCTGCTGTTCGACTATGAGGTGGACGATGTGGTGCTGGTCGGCCAGCATCTCGACGTGGGCCTGCGCCACACCGCCTATGGTGCCTTCCTCGCCGACCTCGACATCCATGTGCCGGCGGATGCCGTCTGCGTCCGCGACGGGATCGACGCCGAAGCGGCGCTCGGGTTCCTGCGCGACATGTACGCGGCGAACCTCACGACCTCGACGGCGCTGATCGGGCGCCCTGTGCTGCGGACCGCGTCCTCGAACCCGTGACCCTCAGCGCTTGCCGAGCTTGATCTTGATGCGGCCCGCCTTGTCCCAGAAGGCGAACAGGGCGGCGCACAGGATCATGTCGAGGAACAACAGCAAGCCACCCGCGACCTGCGGGTCGAATCCATGTGCGGCAGTCGCGAGATCGGTCATCGAGGGGCTCCGAGGGCCGGCGCCACCAGCGCGCCGCGGCCGTTTATGCTGCATTGCAAAATTCGGCCCGCCTTTTCAAGCGTAGCGCCACTTTCGCGCGAAGCATCTTGTCGCGCCTCGCGCCGTCGCCATATTTTCGAAGGCCGCGCCCAGCGTGGACTGAGAGGACCGGTCATGACCGACTTCAACACCGCCGAGCGGGCCCGTCCCGTGTCTTTTTTCGACAGCCCCGGCCTCCCGGCGGCCGCGTTCTCCGGCGTGCGGACACGGCGGATGATGGCGTTCTGCTTCGACTTCGTGCTGGTCTCGATCCTCGCGACGCTCCTCTACTGGGGGCTCGTCGTCGGCACGCTCGGGCTGGCGATCCTGCTGCTGCCCTCGCTCTGGCCGTTCGTCGCCTTTTTCTACAACGGCCTGACGGTCTCCGGCCGCCGCATGGCGACACCTGGGATGCGCATGGTCGATCTCGAGATGCGCGCGACCGACGGCACGCCCGTCACCTTCCTCATGGCCGGCGTGCATGGCGTTCTGCTGTATCTGAGCTGGCTGTTCCCGCCGGTTTTCCTGGCCTCGTTCGTCCTGCCGGAGAAACGCTGCCTGCACGATATGTTCGCAGGCATCATCGTGGTCCGGCGCCCGTAGGCTGGAACAATGGATCAAGGCCTCTTTGTTTTCGAGGCCAAGTTCCTCGGCCTCTACCTGTTGGCGACGGCTGTCGGCGTGGCGTTCCATGAGTTGGGGCACGCCTTGACCGGCTGGCTCCTCGACTGCCACCCCCGCATCGTCGAGATCGGCGGGGGTCCTTCGATCCTGCGCATCCGGTTGTCGAGCGCCTGGCTCGTGATCCGACTTTTGCCGATCTCAGGCATGGTCTACCTGCTTCCGCGGGGGCGTGATCGCCTGCGGGCGTCGATTGCCGTCACCGCCGCCGGCCCGCTCGCCAACGTCGTCATCGGCTCGATCGCCCTCGCGGTCCTGGCGCGCCAAGACTATTCGATCGATGCCTTCACGACCACGTTCCCATGGCTGTTCGCGCAGGCCTGGATCCTGATGTTCACGCTGTGGCCTCGCACCTACAACAAGCAGGGTGTCGCCTTCGTGTCCGATGGATACAGGCTTTACGCATACTTCGCGCATCGCGACCGCGACGAATACGGCGACATGCACAAAGCCATTCTGCGAAATGCGCTCGCCGACGGTGAAGCGTTACCGCCACCATCGTCCTGGTTCCCGGAATTGGTGGTCCAAGCGATCCGGCGTGATCGGCTCAAGGAGACTTGGGCCCGCGAAGATGCCGCCACCGAGGTGCGCAAGATACTCGCGCATGCGGACCTGCCGGCGCCGGAGCGGATCGTGGCGGCCAAGTTCTTGGCCGAGCTGGAGCCGGGCGCCGAAGATGCGAACCCGCCAGTCAGGGCGAGCGTCGCGGCGGTCTGAACCAGCCGCCTATCGCGACGGCGCCGTGCAGGGATCGAGCACCGACCGCGATATCATCGTCGTCACCGACCTGGTCGGCAGCGACGCGGTCGCCGTGTAGTCGACGTTCGGGTCGCGGCTCGCGCGCCCGATGAGCTGCGAGGATGCGTGCGGCGCGGCGGCGAATTCGACCGGCGGCGGCGCATGACGCGTCTTCACGACATAGTCGAGCATGTCGGCCGAGGCGACGAAGGCAACGGCGACGATCGCCACCGAGAGGGCGATGCCCTCGAAGGTCGTACCGCGCTCATCTCGCCAAAATCGCTGCCGCAAACCCATGATCCGACCCCGCTCGTACGCGTCACAGGTCGGAACAATGCGGCAAGAGGGTAAACACGAGATTGATGCGCCGACACGAAAGCGCCGGAACGAAAGCGCCGAGCCGATAGCGCGGGGCGTCGTGCGACGCGGAACGCGCTATATCAGCGATCACCTGAAGGAGACGCCAATGCCAGCCAACGAGGATCAGATCCACTATTGGAACGAGATCGCCGGCGCGAAATGGGTGGACAACCAGGATCGCCTCGATCGGCTGATGGCGCCGCTCACGGAGGCGCTGTTGACGGTCGCGGCGCCGAAGGCGGGCGAGCTCGTCGTCGATGTCGGCTGCGGCTGCGGCGACCTCTCGCTGCGGCTGGCTGCGATGGGCGGTGGCGGCTACATCCGCGCCGTCGATATCTCGCGGCCGATGCTGCAGCACGCGCAGGCGCGGCAGAAGACGCTGGGCGGCGACGCGGCGGCGATCCAATGGGTTGCGGCCGACGCCATGACCTACAAATTCCCGCCGGTCAGCTCGCTGCTGGTGTCGCGGTTCGGCGTCATGTTCTTCGACGATCGGCCGGCCGCCTTCGCCAACCTGCGTGCCGCGCTCGCCCCGGAGGGGCGATTCGTCTTCATGTGCTGGCGCCGCCGCCCCGACGTCGAGTGGATGCAGGCGCCGCTCGACTGGATCGCGCCGGCGATCCCGACGCCGGACGAGGCGCCGGGCGAGATCGGTCCGTTCGCGCTGGCCGATTCGGACATGACGATCGCCCTTCTGACCTACGCCGGCTTCACCGGCGTCGCCGCCGAAAAGGTCGATTGCCCGCTCATCATGGGGCAGGGCGCCGACGACGCGCAGGCGATCGACGAGGCGATGGCGATCCTGACCGATACGGGTCTCGCGAGCCGGCTCATGCGTGACGCCGAGCCGGAGGCTCGCGCGGCCGCACTCGCGTTGCTGCGGGAGAAGGTCACCGCGCGGGCGCAGGACGGGCGGGTGCTGCTCGAAGGCGCGTGCTGGCTCTACAGCGGCCACGTGTAGGGCCCCGCCCAAGGCGACATGCCGCTCTCACGGTCACGTGACAGGCTGGAACGGTTCCGAGCTCGACCGGCTTGGCGTGTCGCTGGGCATATGGCCGCGGCGGAGATATCAATGACTGAGGATCATGACGCCGCGTCGAGCTTGAGCCGGCGCCGCTTCCTGCGAACATCCGCGGGAGGGGCCACGTTTCCGCTGATCGCAGAGACACTCCCGGCACGAGCCGAGCCGACGCCCTCCGCCGCCAAGGCGTCGTCTCTCATCCCCCTCACCTTGTCCGTGAACGGTCAGCGCCACGATCTGGCACTCGATGCGCGCACGACCCTGCTCGACGCGTTGCGCGAGCATATCGGGCTGACCGGCGCCAAGAAGGGCTGCGATCACGGGCAATGCGGCGCCTGCACGGTCCATGTGGATGGGCATAGCGTGAATTCCTGCCTGATGCTGGCGCTGTCGGCGCAGGGCCACGGCATCACGACGATAGAGGGTCTGGCGCCGCGAGAAGGGGAGCTGCACCCACTGCAGCAGGCCTTCGTGGAGCACGATGCGTTTCAGTGCGGCTATTGCACGCCGGGTCAGATCATGTCCGGCGTCGCCTGCATCAAGAGCGGCCACGCGGGCTCCGAGGCGGAGATCCGCGAGTTCATGAGCGGCAACATCTGCCGTTGCGCGGCCTATCCCAACATCGTCGGCGCGATCGCCGACGCCAAGACGAAGATGGGAGCCTAGATGCGCCCCTTTACCTTCGTCGCCGCGACCGATCAGGCCGAGGCACTGCTCGCCGCGCGCGCCCCCGCCTCGCAATACCTCGCCGGCGGCACGACGCTCCTCGACCTGATGAAGCTAGACGTCATGAACCCGAAGCACGTGATCGACATCAACCCCCTCGCCCGAGACGCGCGGGCGGGCAGGATCGAGGTCACCGACAAGGGCGTCAGGTTCGGCGCGCTCGTGCGGATGTCGCAGGCCGCCGATCACCCGGACATCCGCCGCGACTACCCGGTGATCGCCGAGACGCTGGCGCTGGCGGCAAGTTCCGGACTGCGCAACATGGCGAGCCTCGGCGGCAACATGCTGCAGCGGACGCGCTGCACCTACTTCCGCGATACGTCCTTTGCGAAGTGCAACAAACGCAATCCAGGCAGCGGCTGCGCCGCGCTTGACGGTGTCAACCGCACGCTGGCCGTGCTCGGCACGAGCGAGGATTGCATCGCCAACTACCCCGGCGACTTCGCGCAGGCGCTTGTCGCGCTCGACGCCGTGCTCGACGTTCAAGGCGAGGATGGTCCGCGCGCGATCCCGTTCGCGCAGCTGCACGTCAAGCCGGGCTCGACGCCGAACGTCGAGACCACCCTCAAGCCTGGCGAGCTGATCACGGCGATCCACGTTCCAGCGCCGGGTACGAAGCGTTCGGTCTACGTCAAGGTGCGTGACCGCGCGTCCTACGAATTCGCGCTCGCGTCCGCCGCCGTCATCCTCGACATGGACGGCGACACCGTCAAAGAAGTGCGTATCGCGCTCGGTGGCGTCGCGAGCGTGCCATGGCGCGCCGTCGAAGCCGAGGCCGCGCTTGTCGGCAAGCCGATCAACGAAGCCAACGCGAAGGCTGCCGCCGAGGCGGCCTTCGCCAACGCGAAGACGCGTGGCGAGAATGCTTACAAGGTGCCCCTCGGCAAGGCGACGCTGGTGCGTGCGGTCCTTCAGGCCGCGAAGATGGAGGCCTGAGAGATGAGCTACGCCGCACCCTCGCCCAAGGAGAACATGGGCCAGCCCATCCCGCGCGTCGACGCCCGCCTCAAGGTGACGGGTGCCGCGACCTACGCCTCCGATGCCGATATCAAGAACGCCGCCTACGGCTTTCTTGTCGTCAGCGCGATCTCGAAAGGCACGATCAGCAAGATCGACGACAGCGACGCGAACACGGTCGAGGGCCTGATCGCGATCTACACGCACGAGAATATCGGCGACACGATCAACCATGTCCCGTTCATCGCCGACGGCGGCCCGGCCTCCACCTCGATCGTGCCGCTGTCCTCGCCGAAGATTTGGCACGACGGCCAGATCATCGCGCTCGTTGTCGCGGACCGTTTCGAGGCCGCGCGCGACGCCGCCAACCGGCTGAGGATTTCCTACGACGAGGAGAAGCCGTCCGCGACCTTCGGCTCGCCCGGCGTCAGCGAGAAGCCGCGCACGGAGGCCAAAGAGAAAGGCGACCTCGAGAACCCCGCCGTCGGCGACTTTGCTGGCGCCTTCAAGACCGCGCCGGTCACCATCGAGGCGGACTATTCCACCCCGACGCAGCATCACAATCCGATCGAGTTGTTCGCCACGACCTGCGTCTGGAACGGCCCAAACCTGACGATCTTCGAAGGGAGCCAATCTGTGACCGGCCTCGCGCACGGCGCCGCGGCCGAATTGAAGATCGACCCGGCCTACGTCCGCGTGCTCAGTCCGTTCATCGGCGGCGCGTTCGGGTCGAAAGGATCGATCACGCCGCGCACGGCCATCGTGGCAGTCGCTGCCAAGCGCCTCGGCCGGCCTGTCAAGCTCGTTGCGACGCGGGCGCAGGGTTTCACAATCGCCACCTACCGCGCGGAGACGCGCCACAAGGTCAAGCTCGGCGCGGCCAAGGACGGCAAGCTCGTCGCGCTGTCGCACGAGGGCTGGGAAGTCTCGTCGCGGCCGGACGACTACTCTGTCGCCGGCACGGATGCTTCGACGCGCATGTATGCCTGCCCAAATATCACCAGCGCGGTGAACATCGTGAAGGCCGACCGCAACACGCCGGGTTTCATGCGGGCGCCTGGCGAGACGCCGTACATCTACGCGCTCGAGTGCGCGATGGATGAGTTGGCCGAACGCCTCGACATGGATCCGATCGAGCTTAGACGCGTCAACGACACGATGAAGGAGCCGATCAAGGGGCTACCCTATACCAGCCGTTCGGTGATGCAGTGTTTCGACGAGGGGGCGAAGGCCTTCGGCTGGTCGAAGCGTGATCGGCGACCGGGCCAGACGCGAGATGGCGACTGGCTTGTGGGATATGGTTGCGCGATGGCGTGCTATCCGACGCAGATGGCACCGGCCAGCGCCCGCGTGCGTGTACGCGCCGATGGCTCGGCGCTGGTCGGTACCGGCGCGCACGAGATCGGCAACGGCGCCTACACGGTCGTCGCTCAGACGGTCGCCGTGAAGCTCGGGCTCGACGTCGACAAGATCAGGGTCGAGATGGGCGATTCGACTTTGCCGCCCGCCCCCGTCGCCGGCGGCTCGATCACTACGGCGAGCGTCTGCAACGCGGTCGCGATGGCCTGCGACAAGATCCTCGCGCGTCTAGCCTCCGGCCAACCCGAGAAGAGCATGCAGGAAGGCCGCCTCGTCGCCACCGGCACCGCGAAGCCGGATATTGCCGAGGCTTTCAAGACCATCGGCGCCGCGGCGATCGAGGAATATGCCGAGTTCGTGCCGCACGGCTCGAAGCCCGGCGCGATGGGCGTCGTCTACAAAGGCGGCGTGCCGATCGTCGGCGGGACGCGCGACAAGGATCGGATCATGTTCGCCTTCGGCGCGCAGTTCGTCGAGGTCCGCGTCCATGCCCGCACCAAGGAGATCCGCGTGCCGCGTGCGGTTGGCGCATTCGCGGCGGGGCACATCGTCAACCCGCGCACGACGCACAGCCAGCTGATGGGTGGCATGATCTGGGGCATCTCGTCAGGTCTTTTCGAAGCGACCGAGATCGATCGCCCAAGCGCCAAGTATACCAACACCAACCTCGCCGATTATCTCCTGCCGGTTAATGCCGACATCGAGAAGATCGACGTGATCTTGGTGCCGGAGGTCGACCATGAGGTGAACCCGCTCGGCATCAAGGGTGTCGGCGAGCTCGGCATCGTCGGCGGTGCGTCGGCGCTGGCCAACGCCGTCCACAACGCGACCGGCGTACGCGTGCGCGACCTGCCGATTCGGCTGGAAAAGTTGTTGGTCGCCTGATCACGCACGCAAGGTGTCGAGCACCGTGAGCGCGCGGCGTCCTGGGATAAGCTCGCCTTTTGGCCAGGCCCAGAAATCACCCTTCCGCTCGACGGCGTCGGCGAGCAGCAGGTGGTAGGCGCGTTTCGGCACCGCGACGGCGCCGAGCGAGGCCAGGTGTTCGGTGACGAACTGCGTGTCGAGCAGCCGAAACCCGCCGACGCGCAGCCGCGCCACGAGGTGGAGAAGCGCCACCTTGGAGGCATCCGCCCGGCGGTGGAACATGCTCTCGCCGAAGAAGGCGGCGCCGAGCGCGACGCCGTAGAGGCCGCCGACGAGTTCGCCATCCGCCCAGGCCTCGATCGTGTGGACGCGGCCCATGTCGAACAGCGCGCGATAGAGCGCGCGGATCCGCGCGTTGATCCAGGTGCCTTCGCGGCCCGGCGCCGATTCGGCGCAGCCGTCGATCACCCCGTCGAAGTCCGTGTCGATGCGGATCTCGAACCTGTCCGAGCGTACCGTCTTGGCGAGGCTGCGCGTCACGACGAGCGCGTCCAGCGGGAAGATGCCGCGCTCCTCCGGATCGACCCAGAACAGGTTCGGGTCCTCGGCGCTCTCGGCCATCGGAAACAGCCCGATCGAATACGCGCGCAAAAGCACGTCGGGCGTGATGTCGAGCCGGTCGCGCGCGCGGGTCATGCGGCAAGAGGTGCGGCCCGACGCGAAGGGCGTCAAGAGGCGCTGGAGCCGCATTACGGCTTCCGTCCCGCCCCCGGCTGGCCTATGCGAGCAGGCTAATACGAAAAAGGCTGATGACCAAGATGGGCGTCGAGACGCTGCAGGTGACGGAGGACGAGGAGGGCATGCGCCTCGACCGCTGGTTCAAGCGGCGTGTCCCGACGCTCTCGCTGTCGCATCTCAACAAGATCGTCCGCACAGGCCAGGTCCGCGTCGACGGCGCCCGCGTGAAGACGGCGACGCGCCTTGCCACAGGGCAGAGCGTGCGCGTGCCGCCGCTCAACCTGGACGATCCGCCGCCCGCTGTGGCGCCGGTGCTCTCGCAGAGCGACGCGCGCGATCTCCGCGACATGGTCCTGTTCGAGGATCGCGACCTGATGGTGCTGAACAAGCCCTTCGGCCTCGCCGTGCAGGGCGGCTCCGGCACCAAGCACCACATCGACGGCATGCTCGCCGCGCTGCCCAACGAGCGTGGCGACCGGCCCATGCTGGTTCACCGCCTCGACCGCGACACGTCCGGCGTCCTGCTGGTGGCGCGCACCCGCAAGGTGGCGGCGGACCTCGGCGAGATCTTCCGGTCGCGTCAGGCGCGGAAAACCTATTGGGCGCTGGTCGAGGGCGTTCCCAAGCCGGCCCAGGGCCGCATCTCGCTCTATCTCGCCAAGGGCGAGGGCATGGGCGACCGCGTCGCCGCGCGCGCGCCCGACTACGACCCGGCCGTCCGCGAAAAGATGCGCGTGGCCAAGCACGGCGAGGGGGATGCGCAGCACTCGGTCACCTATTACGCCACCGTCGAGCGCGTGCCCTCGCGCCTCGCCTGGCTGTCGATGAAGCCGATCACCGGGCGCACCCACCAGCTGCGCGCGCATGCCGAGGCGATCGATCATCCAATCATCGGCGACCCGAAGTACGGCATCAAGGCGAAGACCGACCCGCGCCGTGCCGATCCGCTGCGCGCGGTCCCCGATGGCATCGAGAAGAAGCTGCACCTGCTCGCCCGTCGCCTGGTGCTGCCGCATCCGCGCGGCGGCACGCTCGACGTCAACGCGCCGCTGCCGCCGCACATGCAGGCAAGCTTCGATCTGCTGGGGTTCGACGTCTCGACCTACGATCCGATCGAGGACGCGCCGGAATAGCATGCTGCCGCATGCCCGATTGTCGCGCCGCGGCGTCGCTCTACCTGCCATTTGAACGCCCGTCGTCGGGCGCGTATCGGAGCCCACCATGAGCTGGCACGTTCGTTTCTTCAGTCCGTCGCTCGAGCAGGCGGTGATGTCCGCGGAGCTGGCGACGCAGGACGCGGCGCTGGAGGAGGCGTGGCGACTGGCGCAAGGCGGCGAGGACGTGACCGCGATCGAGGGCCCGGACGGCACGCTCGTTTCGGCCGAGGAAATCGAGGCATGGGCCGCCAAGCGCGACGCGGCGGCCGACCTGGACCAGGGGAGCACCTGACTTACGGGGCGCGGCTCGGCGCCGGGCCAAGCGCTAGGTCTGTCCCGCCGCCTGAAGGATCAGGCCGGTGATCTCGTCCGGGTGCGAGACCAGGGACAGGTGGCCCGAGTCGACCTCGATCGTCGTCGCGCCCATGCGCTTGGCCCAGAATCGCTCGAGATCTGGGTCGATCGCGCGATCCTGCCTCGAGACGGCGTAGAACACCGGTTTCACGTGCCAGGCCGCCCGCGTGATCTTCTCGGAGATCAGCCCCTCCTTGAAGGGCTGCTGGACCGCGTAGAGCACGCGAGCCCGTTGCGGCGGCACGCCGTTGGCGAAATCGCGCAGGAAGGCATCCAGGCGGAGCCGGCCCCAGTCTTCGGCGAAGACGAATTCCGTCGAGGCGGGCGACGGCGGGTAGCGGTTGGCGAGTTCAGGAAAGCTCTCACCCAGCTCCAACGCGACCGCCGCCACGTAGACGAGAGCCACGACCTTGGGATCGATGCCGGCCTCATCGATGAACATGCCGCCGAATGAGTGCCCCACGAGAACGGTCGGCCCGTCCTGCAAGGCCAAAGCCCGCAGGGTCGCGGCGGTCGCGGCCGCGAGTGTCGTCAGCGGGATCTGGACCGCCGTCACGTTCAGCCCCCTCGCCTGAAGCCGTTCGATGACCGCCCACCAGCACGACCCGTCGGCGATCAGGCCGTGCACGAGCACGACGTTGCGGATTTCGCGCGGGGCGGCGGCGGCGGATGATGCCAGCGCGCTCACCGCGCTCGATGCCAGGAGACCCATGACCGTTCGGCGATCCGCGATCATGTTGTCTCTCGGCGTTCGGCCTAGGCGATCTCCCCCGCATGTTCGGCGAGGTAGTGCTCCAGCCAATGAATATCGTAATCGCCGTTCTGCATGTCTAGGTTGCGGACTAGATTTCTATACAACGGGAGGGTGGTGTCGATGCCGTCGACGATGAACTCGTCGAGGGAGCGGCGCAGCCGCATCAGGGTCTCGGTGCGGGTGCGGCCATGCACGATGAGCTTGCCGACCAGCGAATCGTAGTTCGGCGGGATCGTGTAGCCGGCATAGACGGCGGAATCGACGCGCACGCCGAGGCCGCCGGGCGGATGATAATAGGTGATCTTGCCCGGCGAGGGCCGGAAGGTGGTCGGGTGCTCGGCGTTGATGCGGCACTCGATCGCGTGCCCGCGCATCACCACGTCCGCCTGGGTGATCGACAGCGGCGAGCCCGACGCGATCTTGATCTGCTCGTGGACGAGATCGAACCCGGTGATCATCTCGGTCACGGGGTGCTCGACCTGGATGCGCGTGTTCATCTCGATGAAGTAGAACTCGCCGTTCTCGTACAAGAACTCGATCGTGCCGGCGCCTGAATACTGCAGGTCGCGCATCGCCTGCGCGCAGATCTCGCCGATGCGCGCGCGGTCCGCGTCGTTGAGGGCGGGGGAGGGGCTTTCCTCCCAGACCTTCTGGTGGCGGCGCTGCAGCGAGCAGTCGCGCTCGCCGAGGTGGACCGCCGCGCCGCGCCCGTCGCCGAGAATCTGGATCTCGATGTGACGCGGCTTTTGCAGGTATTTCTCGAGGTAGACGGCGTCGTCGCCGAACGCGGCCTTGGCCTCGCTGCGCGCGGTGGCGAGCGCGTCGGAAAGATCGTCGGCGGTCAGCGCCACCTTCATGCCGCGGCCGCCGCCGCCGGACGCCGCCTTGACGAGCACCGGGTAGCCGATCTCGGCGGCGACGGCGAGGCCCTCGTCGTCGTCGGTGATGGCGCCCGTGGAGCCTGGCACGCAGGGAATGCCGAGCTTGATCGCGGTCTTCTTCGCCTCGATCTTGTCGCCCATCGTGCGGATATGCTCGGCCTTCGGGCCGATGAAGGCGATGCCGTGGTCCTCGAGGATCTCGGCGAAGCGGGCGTTCTCGGAAAGAAACCCGTAGCCCGGGTGCACGGCCTCGGCACCGGTGATCTCGCAGGCGGCGAGCAGCGACGGGATGTTCAGGTAGGAGTCGCGCGCGGCGGGCGGCCCGAGGCACACGGATTCATCGGCGAGCTTGACGTGCATCGCCTCGGAATCGGCGGTCGAATGCACCGCGACCGTGGCGATGCCGAGCTCCTTCGCCGCGCGCAGGATGCGAAGGGCGATCTCGCCGCGGTTCGCGATGAGGATCTTCTCGAACATCAGGACAGGCTCTTCCTTCTCCCGCTCGACGGGAGGAGGGGACCCCGCGCCGCGGGGTCGGATGAGGACGTCGCGAGAGACGAGGGCGTCGCGAGACAGGGCGGGACGGCGACATCTCGCGCGACGCCCAGCGCCCTCGTCCGACCCGACGTCGTCGGGCCACCGTCTCCCGCGAGCGGGAGAAGGAGGTGCGCGCTGGCCGCCCTCATTCGATCACGAACAGCGACTGGCCGTACTCGACGGGCTGGCCGTCGGCGACGAGGATCTGGGTGACGGTGCCGCCCTTGGGGGCGATGATCTCGTTGAAGGTCTTCATCGCCTCGACGAGCAGGATCTTGTCGCCGGCCTTCACCGCCGAGCCGACGTCCACGAACGGCTGCGATTCCGGCGCCGGGCGCAGGTAGGCGGTGCCGACCATCGGCGACTTCACGGTGCCCGGATGCTCGGCCATCGGCTCCGGCAGGGCGACGGCGGCGGGCGCGGCCATGACCGCGCCGGGCGCGGCCCCGGATCCCGCCGCATATGTCGGCACCTGCACGAAGGTCGCCGTCATCTGGCGGGCGACCCTGATCTTCAGCTCGCCCAGCTGGTACTCGATCTCGGACAGGTCGAGGCGTTTGGCGATGTCGGCCAGGCTCTCGACCAGCTCGGTCTGGGCGCCCTCGGGGGAGTTCTTCTTGCCCGTCATGGCGTGGTGCCCTCGACGAGCGCGCGCAGCGCCAGCTCGTAGGATCGCGCGCCGAAGCCGAGGATCACGCCATGCGCGACCGGCGCGATCAGCGAGATGTGGCGGAAGCTCTCGCGGGCGTGGACGTTGGACAGGTGCACTTCGATGACCTTCGCTCCCGAGCCGACGATCGCGTCGCGCAGCGCGATCGAGGTATGCGTATAGGCGCCGGCATTGAGGATCACCGGCTCGCCCGCGCGCCCCGCCACCTGGATCCAGGTGACGAGGTCACCCTCCTGGTTGCTCTGCGCACAATTGAGGGCGACGCCATGTGCACTGGCGAGCGCGCCAAGTCCAGCCTCGATGTCGGCCAGGGTGCGGTGACCGTAGGTCTCCGGCTCGCGCGTGCCGAGGAGGTTGAGGTTCGGCCCGTTGAGGACGTGGATACGGGCGGGCGGGGTCATCTCGCACGCGCCGATCTCGGCAGCCGGCCGCTCGAGAGCACCTCCGTCAGGCACCCTCGGGTCAGGTGCCCTCGAGTCAGGAGCACTCGACTCAGGAACACATGGCCTTGCCGCACTTGCGGATGTTGCCGATCTCGGCCTGCAGCTGCTCGTAGCCGACGGCGCCGATCTGCACGTCGTCGCCGATCACGAAGGAGGGCGTGCCGTTGAGGTTGAGGTCCTTGGCCATCTGGTCCGAGCCCTGGATCGCGGCACGGACCTTCGGGTCGGCGGCGTCCTTGGCGAGCTGGTCCATGTCGGCGCCCATCGTCTTGGCGACGGCGAGCGCCTGCGCCTTGCCGACAGAGCCTTGGCTGCCGAGCAGCGCCTTGTGGTAGTCCCAGAACTTGTCGCCGGCGAACTGCTTGTGCGCGGCGCTCGCCACGATCGCCGCCTCGACCGACCCCGGCGACAGGATCGGGAAGTCGCGCAGCACGATCTTCAGGTCGGGATTGTCCTTCATCAGGCGGCCGATGTCGCCGAGCGAGCGGCGGCAATAGCCGCAATTGTAATCGAAGAACTCGACGAGCGTGATCTTGCCGTCCGGGTTGCCGATCGCGAACCCGTCGGGCGCGCTCGCGAGAGGGCCCGACAAGGTCGTCAGCGTCTTCTTGCGCGAGTCTTCCTCGGCCTGCTTCTCATGCGCGTCGAGGGCGGTGATCGCATCGCGCAGCACCTCGGGGTGCTGGACGAGATAATCCTTGATGATGCCCTGGATCTCGGTTGTCTGCTGGGGCGAGAACTGGCTGGCCGCCACCGGCGCCGCGCCGCACGACAGGCCGAGGGACGACCCGATCGCCGCCGCGAGCAGAACGCCACGCAAGCTCATCATCGACGAATTCCTCTGTGGACATGGGGCGCGAAAGCAGCCGGCTGGCCGATGCGCGGCGGACTCCTGGTGTTTTGCCTGTAATCGTGTCGGGATCAAGTCTTGCCCGGGTGGCGCCGCGAGCGGCGGGCGAGCCGCCGAGCAGCCACCTTGGCACGGACATTGATGCGTCGGGCGTGATCTTACGAAACGGGACGGGGGCTTCCCATGGCGGACATCTGGGCACGCAAGTCGATCGACCTCCTGCAGCGCCAGGCCGAGGGCGAGCACAGCGAGGCGACCGGGACGTCGACGACCCTCAATCGCTCGCTGTCGCTGTTCAGCGTGACCTCGCTCGGCATCGGCGCGCTGATCGGCGCCGGCATCTTCGTCCTGACCGGACACGCCGCCGCCCAGTACGCCGGGCCTGCCATCATCCTCTCCTACATCCTCGCCGGCTTCATCTGCATCTTCGCCGGGCTCTGCTATTCCGAGATGGCGGCGTGCTGCCCGGTCGCGGGCTCCGCCTACACCTACGCCTTCGCGACGATGGGCGAGCTCGTCGCCTGGATGATCGGCTGGGACCTGATCCTCGAATACGCGGTCGGCGCTGTCACCGTGGCGATCGGCTGGTCGGGCTACGTCGTGTCGTTCCTGAAGGACCTCGGCATCGTCATCCCGGCCGCCTATTCCAAGGGGCCGTTCGCCTTCGATCCAGAGACCCACGCCTGGTCGACCACGGGCAACGTCCTCAATGTCCCGGCGATGCTCATCATCGCCACGGTCTCGATCCTGCTCGTGATCGGCGTCAAGGAATCGGCGCGCGTCAACAACGCGATCGTCGTGCTCAAGGTGGCGATCGTGCTGCTGTTCGTCATGTCGGGCATCTGGTTCGTCAAGGAATCGAACTGGGTGGTGGCGGGCACCAACCCCACGGGCGCGTTCATTCCGCCGAACTCGGGCCAGTTCGGCATCTACGGCTACAGCGGCATCCTGCGCGGCGCGGCGGTCGTGTTCTTCGCCTACATCGGCTTCGATGCCGTCTCGACGGCGGCGCAGGAGACCGAGAACCCGCAGCGCAACATGCCGCTCGGCATCCTCGGATCGCTCGCGATCTGCACGGTTCTCTATTGCCTCGTCGCCTTCACGGTCACGGGCATCGTGCCGTTCGACAAGCTGAACGATCCCGCGCCGATCGCGGTCGGCGCCGACGCGCTCGGCTTCTTCTGGCTGAAGCCGCTGGTCAAGCTCGGCGCCATCCTCGGCCTGTCGTCGGTGATCCTGGTGCTGCTGCTCGGCCAGAGCCGGGTGCTGTACTCGATGGCCTACGACGGGCTGCTGCCGAAGGCGGCGGCGGTGATCCATCCGCGCTTTCGCACGCCGTGGCTCGTCACCGCGCTCATCGGCGCGGTCGGGACGATCCTCGCCGGGCTGCTGCCGATCGATCTCGTCGGCGAGCTCGTGTCGATCGGCACGCTGTTCGCCTTCGTCGTCGTCTGCATCGGCGTGCTGGTGCTGCGCATCCGCGAGCCCGCGCGGGAGCGCCCGTTCCGCGCGCCGGCCGTGTTCGTCACCGCGCCGCTCGGCGCGCTCGGCGCCGTCGTCGTGATGGCGGGCCTGCCCGCCGACACCTGGATCCGGCTGTTCGTGTGGTTGCTGATCGGCCTGGCGATCTACTGGCTGTACGGCCGCCACCACAGCCGCGTGTCGGGCTGAGTTTGGCGACCATCCTTCCTTCTCCCGTCGCCGACGGGAGAAGGACCGCGATCCGCGGGTGACCGCCAGCCGCCCCGTGCTCGGTGTCGCCCACTCCCTGCGCGGGCGCCCCTGGGCACACCGGCTCGACACGGCGGGCGAGGCGCTGGCGCTGGCGATCGCCCAGCTCGGCGGCCATGGCGACGTGCTCTCGCGCATCCTCGCGTCGCGCGGCATCGCGCCGGACGATGTCGCCGCCTACCTCGATCCCGCCGTGCGCGACCTGATGCCGGACCCGACCACCCTCGTCGGCATGGACCCGGCCGTCGCCCGCCTCGCCGACGCGGTCGTGCGACGCGAGACGGTGGCGATCTTCGGCGACTACGACGTCGACGGCGCCGCCTCCGCCGCGCTGCTCGCCGACTATCTCGAGGCGTGCAGGGTGCCGCATATGATCCACATCCCCGACCGTCTGTTCGAGGGCTACGGCCCCAACGTCGAGGCGGTCAGGATGCTGGCTGGCCGCGGCGCGAACCTGCTCGTCGCGGTCGATTGCGGGACGACGAGCCCCGACGCGCTCGCCGAGGCGCGCGTGCTCGGCCTCGACCCGATCGTGCTCGACCACCACCAGGCGCCGGAAACGCTGCCCGACGCCATCATCGTCAACCCGAACCGGCTCGACGACCTGTCCGGCCTCGGCCAGCTCTGCGCCGCAGGCGTGGTTCTGATGACGCTCGTCGGGCTGCAGAGAGCCTTGCGCGCGCAAAATTTCTTCGGCGAACGGCCCGCGCCCGATCTCCTCGCGGCGCTCGACCTCGTCGCCCTCGCCACCGTCGCCGACGTGGCGCCGCTCACCGGCCTCAACCGCGCCTTCGTCAAGAAGGGCCTCGCCGTCATGCACGCGCGCGGGCGGCCGGGCTTGCGGGCCTTGCTCGACGTCGCCGGCGCCGACGGGCCGCCGACGGCCTATCATCTCGGCTATCTCGTCGGCCCGCGCATCAACGCGGGCGGGCGCATCGGCGACGCCGCGCTCGGCGCTCGGCTGCTGACGATCGAGGACGAGGACGAGGCGACGCAAATCGCCGGGCAGCTCGACAAGCTCAACCGCGAGCGCCAGGCGATGGAGCTGGCGACGCTCGAGGTCGCCGAGGCCGAGGCGCTCGCCCAGGTCGGGCTCGACGACCAGGGCGCCGCCGTCGTCGTCGTCGCGGGCGAGGGCTGGCATCCGGGCATCGTCGGCATCATCGCCGGGCGATTGCGCGAGAAATTCGGACGGCCGGCCTTCGCGATCGCGCTGCATGGTGGCGGCGGCACGGGCTCGGGCCGCTCGATGCTCGGCGTCGATCTCGGCCGCGCCGTGCGCGCGGCGGTCGGGGCCGGCGTGCTGGTCAAGGGCGGCGGCCACGCGATGGCGGCCGGCGTCACGCTGGGGTCGGGCGGCGTGCCGGCGTTTCGCGCCTTCATCGAGGCGGAACTCGGCGCCGCGGCCGAGGCGGCGCGGGCGGCCGAGGCGCTCGCCATCGACGCCACGCTCACCGCCGCCGGCGCGACGCCGGCCCTCGTCGCGGACTTGGAGCGGGCCGGCCCCTATGGCTCCGGCAGCCCGGAGCCGGTGTTCGCGCTGCCGGCGCACCGCATCGTCGATGTCGGGCCAGTCGGCAAGGGGCACGTGCGGCTGCGCGCGCAGGCGGGCGACGGCACTACGCTCGACGGGATCGCCTTCCGCGCCGCCGGGGAGCCGCTCGGCCGGGCGCTGCTCGCCGCGAAGGGACTGCCGATGCATCTCGCCGGCACGCTGGCGCTCGATCGCTACGGCGGCCGCGAGCGCGTCCAGCTACGCCTTGTCGACGCGGCGCCGTCGGGTCGCTGACGGCTTACGCCTAAATGGGCAGCGCGGCCGCGGACCATTTCCGCCGCTCGGTCGTTCAACGCTGGATCATAGCATCAGGGCAGGGCCATCATGTCGAACGTCACATCCGCCTTCGGAGCGGTCGCTCTTTCTGTCGCGGCACTCGGCGTCGCCGTCCCGGCCACGGCGCTGCCGGTCGCGCCGCCGCGCGCCGACAGCACCGCGTCGCCAATCGAGTCGGTCGCCGCCTACTTCTACCGAGGTCGTCGCTATTGTTTTTATCCCAACGGTTTTCGAGGCCCCGGCTTCTACGTCTGTGGGCGGCCGTTCGTGCGCGGCTTCTTCTTCGAGCCCGGCTTCTTCGGCGGCGGCTTCCGCGATGGGCGTGACCGCTATGGACGCGGCGGGCGAGACTTTGGTGGCGAGCGTGGCGGCGGCGACCGTGGCGAGCGCGAGCGCGGCGGTGACCACGGAATCGGTGACCGTGGCGGGGATCGCGGGGGCAAGATGGGCGGCGGCAAGATGGATGGCGGCGGCAAGATGGGCGGCGGTCGCGGTGGTGAAGGCGGGATGGGCGCGGGCGGCAAGAGCGGCGGCACAGGCGGCGGTGGCATGGGCGGCGGCGGCATGGGCGGCGGCGGCATGGGAGCCGGTGGCAAGGGCGGCGGCGGTGGCGGCGCGATGGGTGGGGGTGGCATGAGCGGCGGCGCGATGGGTGGCGGCGCCAAAGGCGGCGGCGGTGGCATGGGTGCTGGCGGCGGCGGCGCGGGTGCTGGCGGCGGCGGCATGGGTGGCGGCGGCCACGGCGGCGGCGGCGGCATGGGCGGCGGTGGTGCCGGTGGCGGCGGCACGGGTGGTGGCGGCGCTGGTGGTGGCGGTGGTGGCGCGGGCGGCGGCGGCGGCGGCCGCTGATCCGAGCCAGCGCCAAATCGCCCGGGTTAACAGCGCGCTAACCCGGGCGCGGTAATCTGCTCGGATGGTCGTGCGCACGCGGTTTCGCCGCTTCACCTATCCGGTCCTGCTCTATCTCGTCTCCGGCGGGATCGGCGGCTATTTCGTATGGCACGCGATCAACGGCGATCGCGGCCTGAAGGTCAGCAGCGAGTACGAGAAGTCGATCGTCATGCTGAAGACGGAGCTCGCCGCGACGAAGGCCGAAAAGGCCCAATGGCAGCAGCGGATCGCGCTGATGCGCGGCGATGCGATCGATCGCGATCTTCTCGACGAAGAGGCGCGCGTGACGCTCGACCGCGTCGACAAGGCCGATCTCGTGATCTTCCTGGATCGCCGCTGAGCCTCATCAAGAAGGTTTGATCTCACGCTTTCGTGTCGGCGCATTTCGCCGCCGTTCATTTTGGCCTGCCTAGCATCCATTGCGTTCGAAACATTCTTTCGAGGACGCAACACTGATGAAATACGCAAGCCTCATCAAAACCCTCTCGCTCGTGACCGTCTCCTGGCTGGCGCTGCCGATCGGCGCGAGCGCGCTGCCGATCGCGCAAACGAGCGCGCTGCTGCCGGCCGTCGCGCCGGCGATCGAGAAGGCCGCCTACGATCCCTATTGTCGTCATGGGAAGGGGCTGCTCGAACGCGGCTGCTGCCCGCCGGTGCGACGCGGCGTGATCCTGGCGCCGAGCCTGCGCGCGCGGTGCTTCCCGCATCATGTCAAATTCGCGCACGGCGGCGAGCACAAGGATCATTCTCATGTCGATCGTGTTCGCGTTCCGCGCGATCATGGCGGCGGTCATGCCGGCACCCGTAAGCGCCCTCGCCACATGGCCGGCGACCCCAAGGATCACGGCGGCCACAAGGGTCACGGCGGTCACATGGGCGGCGGTCACATGGGCGGCGGCATGGGCGGTGGCGGCATGGGCGGTGGCGGCATGGGTGGCGCCCGCATGGGCGGCGGTCACATGGGTGCCGGCGGCATGGGTGGTCGTCGTAATGGCGCCCCCGCCATGGCGGGTCCTCGTATGAGCGCGCCCGCAGGCAGCCCCCGCGTCAGAGGCGCCAGCATGGGAGGCGCCCGCATGGGAGGCGCGCCAATGGGAGGCGCGCCAATGGGAGGCGCGCCAATGGGAGCTCCTCACGTGGGCGGTCCGTCCATGGGCGGTGGTCGCATGGGCGGCCCCGCGATGGGCGGCGCCGGCGCAGCCGCTCACATGCGCACCGCGGCCCCTGCGGCGGCGACGCCCGCGATGCACACTGCCTCTCCGGCGGCGGCGTCACCCGCGATGCACGCCGCATCTCCGGCGGCGGCGTCCCCCGCGATGCACACGGCCGCTCCGGCGGCGTCACCGGCGATGCACACCGCGGCTCCGGCGGCCGCAACCCCGACACCGGCCGCGACGCCAGCGGCGGCTCCCGCGATGCACACCGCAGCCCCGGCCCCGGCAGCCGCTCCGACGCCGGCAGCGGCCCCTACGCCGGCCGCTGCTCCCGCCGCGGCGCCCGCGGCCGCCGCGGGCCATCACTGATCCGCAACCTCACGCGGCGCATCCCCCTTTCGGGCTGCGCCGTTTCCGCAGGCCAGCTATGCTTTTCGCGCGGAGGCGATACGGCAAAAGCCCTGTCGGTTCATCCGCTTACCCGGTTCCGGGCGCCTTTTGGACGGCTCGCTTTCGACCCGCGCTTACGCTAGAACCTAGCTCCGCAAGGATCGCGCGAGGAGACCAGATGGCGTTGGATACGGCCCCTCCCGCGGTAGACGCTCACATGACGCCGCCGCCGGCGGTCGAGTTCACGCCCGAGCAGGACCTCACCGCCTACCGCCGCATGCTGCTCATCCGCCGCTTCGAGGAGAAGGCCGGCCAGATGTACGGCATGGGCCTGATCGGCGGCTTCTGCCACCTCTACATCGGCCAGGAGGCCGTGGTGACGGGCCTCATGCTCGACGCCAAGGAGGGGGACCAAACCATCACCGCCTATCGCGACCACGGCCATATGCTCGCCTGCGGTCTCGACCCGAAAGGCGTGATGGCCGAGCTGACCGGGCGTCGCGGCGGCCTGTCGAAGGGCAAGGGCGGCTCGATGCACATGTTCTCCAAGGAGAAGCACTTCTACGGTGGCCACGGCATCGTCGGCGCGCAGGTGCCGCTCGGCACCGGGCTCGCGTTCGCCAACCGCTATCGCGGCAACGACAATGTCTGCTTCACCTATTTCGGCGACGGCGCCTCGAACCAGGGGCAGGTCTACGAGGCCTTCAACATGGCCGAGCTTTGGAAGCTTCCCGTCGTCTACGTGATCGAGAACAACCGCTACGCGATGGGCACCTCGATCACCCGCTCGTCCGCGCTGACCGACCTTTCGAAGCGCGGCCAGAGCTTCAACATCCCCGGCTTCCAGGTCGACGGGATGGATGTCCGCGCGGTGAAGGCCGCGGCCGACCTCGCGCTCGAATGGTGCCGCGAGGGCAACGGCCCGATCATCCTGGAGATGGCGACCTACCGCTACCGCGGCCATTCGATGTCCGACCCCGCCAAGTACCGCACCAAGGAAGAGGTGCAGAAGATGCGCGACGAGCAGGACCCGATCGAGCGCGTCAAGAAGCGGCTCCTGGAGTCGAAGCAGGCGAGCGCCGACGAGATCAAGGCGATCGATGCCGAGATCCGCAAGATCGTCGCCGAGGCGGCCGATTTCGCCACGCACGATCCAGAGCCGGACGCCTCCGAACTCTGGACGGATATCCTGCATTGAGGGGCCGGTTGCTCATCGTCACTGCTCGATCCCCTCATGGTGAGGAGGCGCATGGCGCCGTTTCGAACCACGAGGGCTCCAAAAAGCGACACCTCGGGACCGCCTCCTGGTCCGAGACGGCCTTCGGCCTCCTCACCATGAGGCTGATGGGGCATCGAGCCCGCGCAACTCCTTCCTCCTTTCGGAAGCAGCCCTGATGGCGACCAACATTCTCATGCCGGCCCTCTCGCCCACGATGGAGATGGGCACGCTCGCCAAATGGCTGAAGAGGGAGGGCGATCAGGTGAAGTCCGGCGACGTCATCGCCGAGATCGAGACCGACAAGGCGACGATGGAGGTGGAGGCCGTCGACGAGGGCACGCTCGCCCGGATCCTCGTGCCCGACGGCACAGAGAACGTCGCCGTCAACACGCCGATCGCCGTCATCACGGAGGAGGGCGAGGACGTCTCCGCGCTTCCCGAGACGAATGGCGCGACGCCGCCCTCGCAGGCCGCCGACACGCGGCCGGCCATGGGCGAAGGCGCCAAGCTCGAGGAACAGGGCGGCGAGAAGCCCGCCTCGATCGCCAAGACCGCGCACGACGCGCCGCTGCCGCCCGCCGCCGCCTCGGCCAACGCGCCGGAGATTCCTGCTGGCACCGCGATGGTGACCACCACCGTGCGCGAGGCGCTGCGCGACGCGATGGCCGAGGAGATGCGCCGCGACGGCGATGTCTTCGTGATGGGCGAGGAGGTCGCCGAGTACCAGGGCGCCTACAAGATCACGCAGGGGCTGCTGCAGGAGTTTGGCGCCAAACGCGTCGTCGACACGCCGATCACCGAGCACGGGTTCGCCGGCCTTGGCGTCGGCGCGGCGATGGCGGGATTGAAGCCGATCGTCGAGTTCATGACCTTCAACTTCGCCATGCAGGCGATGGATCAGATCATCAATTCCGCCGCCAAGACGCTGTACATGTCGGGCGGGCAGATGGGATGCCCGATCGTCTTCCGCGGCCCCAACGGCGCCGCCGCCCGCGTCGGCGCGCAGCACAGCCAGGATTACTCCGCCTGGTTCTCCGCCGTGCCGGGCCTCAAGGTTGTCGCGCCCTACACCGCCGCCGACGCCAAGGGCCTGCTGAAGAGCGCGATCCGCGATCCGAACCCGGTGATCTTCCTCGAGAACGAGATCCTCTACGGGCAGAGCTTCGAGGTTCCCGAGGGCGACGATTTCACCGTGCCGATCGGCAAGGCGCGCGTCGCCCGCGAAGGCAAGGACGTCACCATCGTCACCTTCTCGATCGGCATGACGTATGCCCTCAAAGCCGCCGACGCGCTGGCGAAAGAGGGCATCGAGGCCGAGGTGATCGATCTGCGCACGCTGCGCCCGATGGACACCGAGACGATCCTCGCCTCGGTGCGCAAGACCAACCGCTGCGTCACGGTGGAAGAAGGCTGGCCGCAGGGCGGCATCGGCGCCGAGATCATGGCCCGCATCATGGAAGGCGCGTTCGACGATCTCGACGCGCCTGTCATGCGCGTCACCGGCAAGGACGTGCCGATGCCATACGCCGCCAACCTCGAGAAGCTGGCCTTGCCGACCGTCGACGACGTGATCGCGGCGGCGAAGGCCGTCTGCTACAAGTAGGGCGCCAAAGCATGGCCATCGACATTCTCATGCCCGCCCTCTCGCCGACGATGGAGAAGGGCAACCTTTCCAAGTGGCTGAAGAAGGAGGGGGATGCCATCAAGTCGGGCGACATCCTCGCCGAGATCGAGACCGACAAGGCGACGATGGAAGTGGAGGCCGTCGACGAGGGCGTGCTCGCCAGGATCGTCGTGCCGGAAGGTTCGGCCGACGTGCCGGTCAACCAGGTGATCGGGCTGATCGCCGAGGAGGGCGAGGATTTGGTGTCGGTGGAGGCGCCGCGCGCCGTCGCGCCTGTCGCGTCGATTTCGGCAAAGGCCGAGGCGCCGCCGACCTCGCCAAAGGCCGACGACATGGTGTTGCGCGAGGAGCGCCCTGGCGCGACTCCCGGGGCGATGCCGTCATCGGCGCCTGCGCCCGCGCCGGTCGGGCAGGGTGTACGCCTCATCGCCTCGCCACTGGCGCGCCGACTTGCCAAGCAGCTCGGGCTCGATCTCGCCGACGTGCCGGGCTCGGGGCCGCACGGCCGCATCGTCGAGCGAGATGTCCGCGCCGCGGAACAGGCTGGGCCCAAACCACGAGCCGCGCCCGCCGCGGCGCCCGCGCCATCTGGCAAGGTGCCGGATGTCCGCATCGCCGCCGCGCCCGCGGCGACGGACGAGACCATCAAGAAGATGTTCGCGCCGGGCAGCTTCGAGGAGCTGCCGCACGACAACATGCGCAAGACGATCGCTCGCCGCCTCGTCGAGGCGAAGCAGACGATCCCGCATTTCTATCTGACGCTCGACTGCGAGCTCGACGCGCTGCTGGCGCTGCGCGCGCAGATCAACAAGGCGGCCCCGCAGGCCAGGGACGGCACGCCGGCCTACAAGGTCTCCGTCAACGACTTCATCATCAAGGCGCTGGCGCTGGCGTTGCAGCGCGTGCCGGACGCCAACGTGACCTGGACCGAGAGCGCGATGCTGCGCCATGCGCGCTCCGACATCGGGGTCGCCGTGTCGATCCCCGGCGGCCTGATCACGCCGGTGATCCGTGCCGCCGAGACGAAGACGCTCAGCGTGATCTCCCACGAGATGAAGGACTATGCCGCGCGCGCGAAGGTCCGCAAGCTGCGGCCGGACGAGTACACCGGCGGCACGTCGGCGGTCTCGAACCTCGGCATGTTCGGCATCAGGGATTTCGCCGCCGTCATCAACCCGCCGCACGCCACCATCCTCGCCGTCGGCGCCGGCGAGCAGCGCGTGGTGGCGAGGGACGGCGCGCCGGCGGTGGCGACCGTGATGAGCGTGACGCTGTCGACCGACCACCGCGCCGTCGATGGTGCGCTCGGCGCGCAGCTGATCGGCGCGTTCAAGGCGCTGATCGAGGCGCCGCTCGCGATGCTGGTGTAGAATGCGTCCCGCAGAGGATCGACCATGCAGTCGGCAGAGAAATCAGCGTGACCTTTACCGTCGACATGCTTCGCGAGGTACGCGAGGCTGGCGGGAATGGCGAATTCGCATCCACCAGTGAGGCGCTTCGCGATGCTGTTCGTTTGTGGCAGCGGCAGCGCCTCGAAGATGCGGAACGTCTCGCGACGCTGCGGAGACGGGTCCGTCGCTCGATCGAAGATCCGCGACCGGACGTTTCCGAGGCAGAGGTCGAGCGCCACCTCGCCAACCTTAACGCCGAGACCGTGAGGGCGCATCGCGGTGCGAAGGCTTGAGGTTCGCTTTCGACGTGCTGCGCTCGACGATCTCGATGACATATACAGGCATGCCTACGTATCAGCCTCGACCCTGAAATTGCCTTTCGGCTGGTCGAACGCGACTGCGTCCGCATCGTAAATGTCTTCCATGGCGGACGCGATTTCGAGGCGCTTTATCGCGGGCGCCTTGATCGAGACGATTGAGCCTGACGGAACAGCACCTACCGCTTGTCGATTTGCACGTAGTCGCGCTTGGCGGCGCCGGTGTAGAGCTGGCGGGGACGGCCGATCTTTTGATGCGGGTCCTCGATCATCTCCTTCCACTGCGCGATCCAGCCTGCCGTGCGGGCGACGGCGAACAGCACGGTGAACATCGAGGTCGGGAAGCCCATCGCCTTCAGGGTGATGCCCGAGTAGAAGTCGATGTTCGGGTAGAGCTTCTTTTCGATGAAGTAATCGTCCGACAGCGCCAGGCGCTCCAGCTCGACGGCCACCTCGAGCAGCGGATCGTCGCCCATGCCGACTTCGTCGAGCACGTCGTGGCAGGTCTTCTGCATGATCTTCGCGCGCGGGTCGTAGTTCTTGTAGACGCGGTGGCCAAAGCCCATCAGCCGGAACGGATCGTTCTTGTCCTTGGCGCGGGCGACGAACTTCGGGATGTTCTTCACGTCGCCGATTTCGGCCAGCATCTTCAGCGCCGCCTCGTTGGCGCCGCCGTGCGCCGGGCCCCACAGGCAGGCGACGCCGGCCGCGATGCAGGCAAAAGGGTTGGCGCCCGACGATCCGGCGAGCCGTACCGTCGAGGTCGAGGCGTTCTGCTCGTGATCGGCATGCAGGATGAAGATGCGGTCGAGCGCCTTCGAC
This sequence comes from uncultured Lichenihabitans sp., assembly GCA_965214415.1. Taxonomy (GTDB): domain Bacteria; phylum Pseudomonadota; class Alphaproteobacteria; order Rhizobiales; family Beijerinckiaceae; genus RH-AL1. The sequence goes on along the minus strand of CBDCBQ010000003.1, from coordinate 1,125,390 downwards.
ATCACCGGGCTGATCTGGTACTCCTCGCAGGGTACCGCGTAGCACATGTTCAAGAAGTTCGACGCGTAGTCGAGGCTGTTGTTCGGGTACACGAACGGCTGGCCGATGTTGTACTTGTAGGCCATCGCAGCCAGCGTCGGCAGCTTGGCGATGAGCCGCATCGAGGCGGTCAGCCGGACCTTCGGATCGGCGATGTCGGTCACATCATGGTAGAACGCGCTCATCGCGCCGATCGAACCGACCATCACCGCCATCGGATGCGCGTCCCGCCGAAACCCCTGGAAGAAGCGCGACATCTGCTCGTGCACCATCGTATGGCGCTGCACGCGCTCCTCGAAGTCGACCTTCTGCTCCGTGTTCGGCAGCTCGCCGTAGAGCAGCAGGTAGCAGGTCTCGAGAAACGACCCGTGCTCGGCCAGCTGCTCGATCGGGTAGCCGCGATGCAGCAGCACGCCCTCGTCGCCGTCGATGTAGGTGATCGCCGACTCGCAGCTCGCCGTCGAGGTAAAGCCGGGGTCGAACGTGAACATCCCCGTCTGCCCATAGAGCTTGGAGATATCGAGGACGGAGGGACCGAGAACACCATCTTTTTGGGGGAGGCTGATCGACTTCTCGCCGATCGAAAGTGATCCGGTCGCTGTGCTCATGAACATGCCTTCTGAAACGATCACGGTGGACCCGCGTCTTCCCGCAAGGTCCTCGTAGAATCCTATGCCGAAAGACGGGTGCGCCGGTGGGTCATTAGACCATCGGAAATGCGGCCACAAGCGCGCCTATCCGCCGCCTTAATGTCCAATTGCGCGATGCAAGGGAAGTTCACGCGGCCTGATCGTGCAGGCGGGCGAGGCTCTCGTCGCGGCCGAGCACTTCGAAGACGTCGAACACGCCGGGCGAGACCGCGCGCCCGGTCAATGCCGCACGCAGCGGCTGCGCCACCTGCCCGAGCTTGGCGCCCGCCTCGGCCGCATAGGCGCGTACTTCCGCTTCGATCGCCGGCGCCGTCCAATCCGCCAGCGGCTCGAACCGTGGCAGCAGCGCCGTGATGTGGCCGCGGCCCTGCTCGAGGAGCGCCGCGGCCTTGTCGTCCATCGCCAACGGCCGCGCGGCGAACAGGAACGCCGCGCCATCGAGCAGTTCGACCAGCGTCTTGGCGCGCTCCTTCAGCCCGGGCATGGCGGCGAGCAGCTTGGCGCGCATCGGAGCATCGAGGCTCTTGACGTGCGCGTCGGGCAAATAGGGCAGGGCGGCCTCTAGCGCGGCGAGGAGCGCTTCAGGGCTTTCGGCGCGCATGTAATGGCCGTTGACGTTCTCGAGCTTGGCGAAATCGAAACGGGCCGGCGAGCGGCCGATGCCCTTGACGTCGAACGCCTCGATCATCTCGGGCATGGAGAACAGCTCGCGATCGCCCTGCGACCAGCCGAGCCGGACGAGATAGTTGCGGAGCGCCGCCGGCAGATAGCCCATCGCGCGGTAGGCATCGACGCCGAGCGCGCCGTGGCGCTTCGACAGCTTGGCGCCGTCCGCCCCGTGGATCAGCGGAATGTGCGCCATCGTCGGCACGCTCCAGCCGAGCGCGTCGAAGATCTGCGTCTGGCGCGCGGCGTTGGTGAGGTGATCGTCGCCGCGGATGACGTTGGTGATGCCCATGTCGTGGTCGTCGACGACGACGGCGAGCATGTAGGTCGGATTGCCGTCCGAGCGCAGCAGCACGAAATCGTCGAGATCCTTGTTGGCCCAGGTGACGCGGCCTTGCACCTGATCATCGACGACCGTCTCGCCGTCCTGCGGCGCGCGCAGACGGATCACCGGCGCGACGCCCGCCGGCGCCTCGGCCAAATCGCGGTCGCGCCAGCGGCCGTCGTAGCGAGGCGTGCGTTTTTCGGCGCGCGCGGTCTCGCGCATCTCGGCAAGCTCCTCCTGCGTGGCGTAGCAGCGGTAGGCGTGGCCCGAGGCCAGCAGCGCCTCGGCGATCTCGCGATGACGCGCGGCGCGGGCGAACTGGTGCACGACATCGCCGTCCCATTGCAGGCCGAGCCATTCGAGCCCGTCGATGATCGCGGCGATCGCCTCGGGCGTGGAGCGCTCGCGGTCGGTATCCTCGATGCGCAGCAACATGCGGCCGCCGAAATGGCGCGCGTAGAGCCAGTTGAACAGCGCGGTCCGCGCCCCGCCGATATGCAGGAAGCCGGTCGGCGAGGGGGCAAAGCGCGTGACCGCGTCGGCCATGGCGATCAGATCCTGGATGGGACAGCGGACGCAAAGCTTCGCTAGGCGTTTCGTTCCGCCGTTTGTCGTCTGGTAGGGCTCGAGTCAAGAGTACGAGCGCGACCTGTCGGTCGTCGCGGCGAACCAGCGCGAGCCAGCCTTCGCGGCGCCCTTAAGGTCCGGCTCGCCATCGCAGGCCCACGCGACGACGCCGTCTGGACGCACAAGAACGGCGCTCAGGCCCAAGTCGTCTCTCGCTTCGCGGTCGACATGACTCACCTGATCGCCCCAGCGGCTCGCGAGCGCCCGCAACGAAGCCTGGCCGTCGAAATCGATCAGGAGGCCCCTGGCGTCGCGCAACAGGGTGGCGAGCCTGGTGCCGTCCGTCAGCTCGAAGTCGGGGACGCTGCGGCCGACCAGGGCGTGACCGTCGCCGAGATCGATGCGCATCGACGTATTCCACACCCGTTTGGCGAAATAGGTCGCGCCGTCGCGCGTGCCCATGAGGTCGCGGATGATCGCCTGCATGGCGCGCGCGTGCGGTGTCGGCCGCATGATCGAGACTTGTGCCCGCGACCAGTCGAGGACCCGTGCGGCGATCGGGTGCCGCTCGGCGACGTAGGTGTCGAGCAAACCATCCGGCGCGTCCCCCCGGATGGTCGCGGCGAGCTTCCTTCCGAGGCGCGGACGTTGTGAAACTGGCACAAGATGATGCTGCTGCTCGCCGGCCGACACGCGCCACCGCTGGCCTGAACGCGTGCGTGGGCCTCGTCCGGCGGCAGCATCGAAGGGTGCGCGCACTGGCTGCCCGAGGAACGGCCAGCCGAGACAGCCGCCGACCTGCTGGCGTTCCTGGCGGTCTGAAGAGCCGGAACTGTACCTCACGCCCGGATCTCGTGCATAGTCGAGGCGGGCCGCGGCATCAACGGCCAGCCTGTCGGTTTGTGCCGTGTACCAAGGGGCGGCGATGACGGATACCGCCGGCTCGGCACTCGAAGGTCGCGCCGCCGCGCAAGGCTGGCGCGCGATCTCGCTACGAGGACTGGCGCGGGCGTGGGGCGACGCCTTCGAGCGGGAGGCCGAGCACCGCCGGCTCTTCCTCTGGGTCCCCGTCGCGATGGGGGCGGGGGTCGTGCTCTATTTCGTCGCCGACCGCGAGCCGAACGTTTGGCTCGGCACGATCCTCGCGGCGGCGCTCGCGGGCGTCGCGCGGCTCGCCCGCGCCCATCGTCGGTCCTTTCTCGCGCTCGTCGCCGCCGCGGCGATCTTCGGCGGCATGGCGTCGGCGGGCTGGCGCACGGCACGCGTGGCCGCGCCCGTGCTCGATCGGCTGCGCATCGCCACAGTGCAGGGCTACATCGAGGAGATGGATTTCCGCCGCGAGGGCGCGCGGTTCGTGCTGCGCGTCGCCGCCGCCGACGGGCTCGACGACGAGCGTACGCCCTACCGCGTGCGGCTGACGACGCGGCGCACGCCAGATCTCGAGGCCGGCGCCTTTGTCGAGGTGAAGACGCGGCTGCTGCCGCCCTCGCGCGCGGCCGAGCCCGGCGGCTACGATTTCGCGCGCGATGCCTATTTCGCGGGGATCGGCGCCGTCGGCAGCGTGCTCGGACGTATCGAGCCTGCAGAGGCGCCCGAACCGCCCGACCTGTGGTTGCGCGCGGGCATGGCGATCGACCGTGCCCGCAACGCGCTGGCGCGCCGCGTCGACATGATTGTCGGCGGCGACGCGGGCGCCATCGCCGCCGCCATGGTGACGGGCAAGCGCGACCTCATCTCGGACGCCGCGAAGGACACGATCCGCCAGGCCGGCATCTTCCACGTCATCACGATCTCCGGCGTGCAGATGACGCTGGTCGCCGGCATCTTCTTCGTCGGCCTGCGCCGGCTACTCGCGCTCAATCGCACGCTCGCCTTGCGCTGGCCGATCAAGAAATGGGCCGCCGCCGCCGCCATGATAGCTGCGATCGGCTACGACGTAATGACCGGCTCGCGCATCGGCACCGAGCGCGCGCTGTTCATGACGCTGATCCTGCTCGCCGCCGTGCTGCTCGACCGCCACGCGCTCACGATGCGCAACCTGGCGCTCGCCGCGCTCTGCGTCCTCGTCGCCGAGCCGGAGGCATTGCTGGGGGCGAGTTTCCAGCTCTCGTTCGCGGCGGTCGGCGCGCTCGTCGCCGTCCACGAGGCGCGCGCCGGAGCCTATGCCCGCGAGGCCGAGACCGCCGTCGTCGTGCCGGCGCGGGCGGGGGCGGTCGGTCTTCTCGGCCGGCGGCGGCATGGGCCGGGGCTGCGCGGCGCGCTGTTCGCGACCTTCTGCGCGACGAGCGCGACAGCCTCGTTCATGGCCTACGATTTTCACGAGATGAACCCGTATGTCCTCGTCGGCAATCCGCTGACGCTCGCCATCATCGAGATCTTCGCGGTGCCGGGCGCGCTGATCGGCACGCTGCTCTACCCGCTCGGCCTCGACGGGCTCGTCTGGCATTGGGTCGGCTTCGGCATCGCGATCGTCATGCGCGCGGCGCGCCTCATCGGATCGCTGCCGGGCTCGAGCCTGCACCTGCCGGCGTTCGCGCCGTGGTCGCTCGCGTTTCTCGCGCTGGCCGTGCTGTCCGCCGTGATCTGGCGCACCACGATCCTGCGCGCGACGGCGATCCCGCTTGCCCTGATCGGCCTCGCCGGTGCCGCGAGCGGGCCGGCGTTCGACATCGCCGTGGCGCCGAGCGGCGAGGCGGCGGCGGTGCGCGAAGCCAACGGCCGGCTCGTCGTCATCGGCCGCCGCCCCAGCGCCTTCGATGCCGAGCAATGGCTGCGCGCCGACGCCGACGGCCGCGACGCCAAGGCGACCATCGCCAAGGACCGTTGCGATGTTCTGGGCTGCGTCGCCTATCTCGCCGACGGCCGCGCGGTGGCCGTCGACCTCGACCGCGCCGCCTTCGCCGAGGACTGTTCTCGCGCGGCGGTACTTGTGACGCCACTGCTAGCGCCGAGCGGCTGCGCGGCGAAGGTGTTCGACCGCGAGTCGCTGCGCGGGACCGGGGCGGTCACCTTGAGGGCGGGGACGGGCGGTGTGGGCTTTACCGTGCGCGTCGCGCGCGGCGCCGACGAGGACCGGCCCTGGTCACCGGCGCCGAAGCCGATGTGGCAGTATCGGCCGTGGCGCGATGACGCGAGGGAGGGCACGGAGTAGGTGGCGCGCCCCTCCCGTCTCCCGCAAGCGGGAGAAGGGAGGCAAGTCTGCGCAACCGCCTCAGTACCGCCGGATCAGGCTCACGAGCTTGCCCTGGATCTGCACGCGGTCGGGGCCGAAGATGCGCGTTTCGTAGGCCGGGTTGGCGGCCTCCAGCGCGATCGAGGCGCCGCGCTTGCGCAGGCGCTTCAGGGTCGCCTCCTCGTCGTCGATCAGGGCGACGACGATGTCGCCCGTCTCGGCCGTGTCCTGGCGGCGGATCACCACGGTGTCGGCATCGAAGATGCCGGCCTCGATCATCGAATCCCCGCGCACTTCCAACGCGTAATGCTCGCCCGACGGCAGCATGTCCGGCGGCAGGCTGATCGTGTGGCTGCGCGACTGCAAGGCCGAGATCGGCGTGCCGGCGGCGATGCGGCCCATCACCGGAATCGTCACCACCTCGCGGTCGTCATCGCCATACGATGGCGGCGGAGCCGGCGAACGGACCCGGCCGAGCGTGCCCTCGATCACCGAGGGCTCGAAGCGGCGCATGCGGGCCGCCCCCGACGGGGTCGACGATTCCGGCAGGCGCAGCACTTCGAGCGCGCGCGCCCTATTGGGCAGGCGGCGGATGAAGCCGCGCTCCTCCAGCGCGATGATGAGCCGGTGGATGCCGGACTTCGAGCGTAGATCGAGCGCCTCCTTCATCTCGTCGAAGGACGGCGGCACGCCGGACTCCTTCAGCCGCTCGTTGATGAAGCTGAGCAGTTCGCTCTGTTTCTTGGTCAGCATGTTATCGCCCGTATCGAAAACATCACGTGGGAACCACCTGCCGTCGAATCCCTTGCGTGAAACCTATACCTGAGGAACAACGATAGACAAAGGGTGAACGGGCACTTTTTGTTCCTTTTAAGTTCCGGCTCTCAAGTCAAGGTTAAGCGAGATGATGCGGCAAGCGACAGAACAGCTGACGATCGACACGCGTGGCAAGGGATTGAACGAGTTCACACAGGCCGCGGCGACTTTCGTGCGCGGCGCGAACATCGACATCGGCCTTCTTACGATCTTCTGCCGCCACACCTCGGCGTCGCTGCTGATCCAGGAGAACGCCGACCCCGACGTGCAGGCTGACTTGAAGACGTTCCTCGAGCGGATCGCGCCGGAGGATCGAAGCTACGTTCACGGCTCGGAAGGCCCCGACGACATGCCGGCGCACATCCGCGCGGCGTTGACGCAGACGCAGCTCTCGATCCCGGTGGTCGGCGGCGCCATGGTGCTCGGCACCTGGCAGGGAGTCTACCTGTTCGAGCACCGCCGCGCGCCGCACCGGCGCGGCGTGGTGCTGCATGTGATCGGGGAGTGAGGGGTGCGCAAGGCAGTTTAGGTGCTTACCACCCCCGCCGCAGCCGCAGCACCCGGCACGGCGCGCCGGCCTCGTCGGCCTGCGCGTTGGGGCCGCGGATCACCAGGCACTCGGCCTCGGCGAGCACGCGCAGCATCGAGGAATCCTGCAAGGCGGACGGCGTTGCCACCGGCGTACCGTCCTCGCGCACGGTGAGCGCGGCGCGCAGGTAATCCTGGCGCTTGTCGTTGGCGGGCAGGGCCACGCCGAGCACGGCGGGCTCGCTCATGTCCGAGCCGGCGGACGCGTCGCCGGACAGCGCGCGGATCAACGGCATCAAGAACAGGATGGCGCACACCATCGACGAGACCGGATTGCCGGGCAGGCCGAGGATCGCGGTCGAGCCGACGTCGCCACCAATTCGACCGTGGATCAGCGGCTTGCCCGGCCGCATCGCGATCTTCCAGAAGTTCAGCTCCATGCCCTGCTTGGCGAGGGCAGGCTTGACGAGGTCGTGGTCGCCGACCGAAGCGCCGCCGAGCGTGACGATGACGTCCGCCTTGGCCTCGCGCGCGGCGATGATGGCGGCCTCCAGCGCCTCGATCGTATCGGCGACGATGCCGAGATCGAGCGGCTCGCCGGCGGCGGCCTCGACGAAGGCGGCGATGGCGAACGAATTCGAGGCGACGATCTGGTCGGGCCCGATCGGCGCGCCGGGCAGCACGAGTTCGTCGCCGTTGGCGATGATCGCCACGCGGGGTTTTCGCACGCAGGGCAGCCCGGGGTGGTTCATCGCCGCCGCCAGCGCGATCTCGGCGGCGCCGAGCCGCGTGCCGGCGCGCAGCAGCACCTCGCCCTCGGCGAAGTCGAGCCCGGCGCGACGTATGTGGCGGCCTTTTGTCGGCTGCTCCTGGGCCAGGATGCGTTGGCCCTCGGCCTGCGCCATCTCCTGGATCAGGATCGTATCGGCGCCCGCGGGCACGGGCGCGCCGGTGAAGATGCGCACCGTCTCGCGGGCCTTCATCGTGGCGTCGAAGCCGCGCCCGGCGGCGCTCTCGCCGACGAGGGTCAGCGGCGCGGCGAGTTCGGCGAGGTCGTCGAAGCGGACCGCGTAGCCGTCCATCGCCGAGACGTCGGCCGGCGGCTGCGTGCGCAGCGCGACGAGGTCGCGCCCGAGCGTGCGGTCGCGCGCGGCGCGCAGCGGCACCATCTCGGTCTCGAGCGCCTTCGCCGACGCGAGCACGCGCGCGAGCGCGTCGGCGACGGACAACATCTCGGGCGGGGAGCTCTTGGTCACTCGGTTGTCCAGTCGCCGGTTTTGCCGCCCGTCTTCTCGAGCAAGGCTATGGCTTCGATGCGCATGCCGCGGTCGACCGCCTTCAGCATGTCGTAGAGCGTCAGGCAGGCGACCGAGACGGCGGTCAATGCCTCCATCTCGACGCCGGTCTTGCCGGTGACCTTGGTCAGCGCGGTGACGCGGAAGCCGGGCAGGGCCGCATCCGGCACGATGTCGACCGTCACCTTGGTCAGCGCGAGCGGGTGGCAGAGCGGGATCAGGTCCGCGGTCCGCTTGGCGGCCATGATGCCGGCGATGCGGGCGGTGGCGACGACGTCGCCCTTCTTCGCCGCGCCCGACAGCGCGAGGTCGAGCGTCGCGGCCCGCATGAGGATACGCCCGCCGGCGATCGCGACGCGATCGGTCTCGGCCTTGTCGGAGACGTCGACCATGTTGGCCGCGCCGGTCGCGTCGAGATGGGTGAGGCCGGCCATCAGACGCGGGTCGGGAAGCGTTCGACCGGCGCCGCCGGCTGCCCGGTCAGCAGCAGGCGCGTCGCGGCGGTGACGTCGTCCTTCCGCATCAAGCTCTCGCCGACGAGGATCGTCTCGATGCTCGACCGGCGCAGACGCTGGCAGTCGGCATGGGTGAAGATTCCGCTCTCGCCGACGATGATGCGGTCGGCCGGCACGCGCGCCGCCAGCCGCTCGCTGACATCGAGCGAGATCTCGAAGGTGCGCAGATTGCGATTGTTGATGCCGACGAGCTTCGTCTCGAGCCACAGCGCGCGCTCGAGTTCGGCCTCGTCGTGCACCTCGACGAGCACATCCATGCTCAGTGCGCGCGCGGCATCGCGCAGGTCGATCGCGGTGCCGTCGTCGAGGCAGGCCATGATGAGCAGGATGCAGTCGGCGCCGTGCGCGCGCGCCTCAGCCACCTGGTAGGGCATGAACATGAAGTCCTTGCGCAGCACCGGCAAGGCTGTCGCCGCGCGCGCCGACTCGAGGAATGCCAGGCAGCCCTGGAAGGATGGCGCGTCGGTCAGCACCGAGAGGCAGGCGGCGCCGCCATCTTCGTAGGCGCGGGCGAGCGCGGGCGGGTCGAAGTCCGCGCGGATCAAACCTTTGGACGGGCTCGCCTTCTTGATCTCGGCGATCAGCGCGAGATCGCCGGCGCGGAGCTTCGACTGGATCGAGGCGACGAACCCGCGCGGTGGCGCCGCCGCCTTGGCGCGCGCCAGCATCGCGGCGTAGGACACGCGCGCCTCGGCATCGGCGATCTCGCGCCGCTTGTAGATCTCGATGGTCTTGAGGATGTCGGCCATGTTGGATCCTGCCGTGTCGATCCTGTCGCGCCGCGCCTATTCGGCCACGGCGAAGGTGCTGCCCTGCGACACGCGCACGAGTTTGTCCAGCACCGCGCGTGCCGTTCCGTCGTCGAGCGCGGCGCCGGCCAGCGCGAGACCATCCGCGAGAGTTCCCGCACGATCCGCCACGACGAGCGCCGCCGCCGCGTTCAGGCAGGCGATGTCGCGATACGCGCTCCGCCCGCCCGCGAGCACGTCGCGCAGGGCCGCCGCGTTGTGACGGGCATCGCCGCCCTTCAGATCGGCGAGCCGCGCGCGCGGCAGGCCGAGCGCTTCGGGCTCGATCGTGAAGCGCCGGATCGCGCCCGCCTCCCAGGCCGCGACCTCGGTCGGGCCGGTCGTCGTGATCTCGTCGAGCCCGTCGGCGCCGTGCACCAGCCACGCGCGCTTCGCGCCGAGCGCGCCGAGGACGCGGGCCAGCGGCTCGAGCCAATCGGCCGAGAACACGCCGACGAGAAGCCGTGTCACGCTCGCCGGGTTCGACAGCGGGCCGAGCAGGTTGAAGATCGTGCGGGTGCCGAGTTCGGCGCGGACGGGCGCGATGTGGCGCATCGCGGCGTGGTGGGTTTGCGCCGACATGAAGCAGAGCCCGACCTCGGCGAGGCAGCGCTCGACCTCCGGCACGGCGCAGCCCACAGCGACGCCGAGCGCGCCCAGCACGTCGCTCGAGCCCGAACGCGAGGAGGCCGCGCGGTTGCCGTGCTTTGCGACCGGCACGCCGCAGGCGGCGACGATGATCGCGGCCAATGTCGAGACATTGTAGGTGCCGTGGCCGTCGCCGCCGGTGCCGACGATATCGATCGCGCCCGTCGGCGCCGCCACGCGCAGCATGTTGGCGCGCATCGCGGCGACCGCGCCGGTGATCTCGTCGATGGTCTCGCCGCGCACGCGCAGGCCCATGAGGAGGGCGCCCATCTGCGCCGCCGTGGCCGCCCCCGAGAGCAGCACGCCGAACGCCGCCTCGGCCTCCTCGCGCGTGAGTACGCCGCCGGCGGCGACGGACGCGAGGCAGGGCTTCAGCGCGTCGCTCATCCAGCCGCGACCAGCTCGGCCCGCGTTGCCGCGCCGGCGTTCCAGACCGCCGCGAGGTCGAGGAAGTTCTTCATGAGCGCGCGGCCGCCCTCGGAGGCGATGCTCTCGGGGTGAAATTGCACGCCGTGGATCGGCAGCTCGCGATGCGACAGCGCCATGATGAGCCCGTCGGTCTCGGCGGTGACGCGCAGGCTCGCGGGCAGGGTGGCGCGGTCGACGACGAGCGAGTGATAACGCGTCGCGCGCAGCGGCGCGTCGAGACCGCGGAAGATCGTCTCGCCCTGGTGCACGATGGTGGCGACCTTGCCGTGCACGGGCACCGGCGCGCGGATCACGTCGCCGCCGAACACCTCGCCGATCGCCTGATGTCCGAGGCAGACGCCGAAGATCGGGATCGTCGCGCCGGCTTCGGCGATGAGGTCGAGGCAAATGCCGGCCTCGCGCGGTGTGCAGGGCCCCGGCGACAGCACGATCGCGTCGGGCCTACGGGCGACGATGTCGGATACCGACGCCGCGTCGTTGCGCACGACCTCGACCGTGGCGCCGAGCGCACCGAAATCGTGCACCAGGTTCCAGGTGAAGCTGTCGTAATTGTCGATGAGAACGACGGCGGGGGCGGACATGAGTCCATATCGGCCGGGCCCTCGCCGAGCGTCAAGGTCGGCGCACCACCCGCGATGCGCTCTTTTCGACGGGTCTCGCGGCGTCCGGCTTTGCCAGCGACGTTCGCGCGACATATGATTTCATCATGGTCGAGCAGCCGGAAGCCGAAAGCGTCGCGGCGGAGGACGACGCCGAGCGGCGCGCCTTCCTCGATGACCTGCGCGCGAGCGGCCTCCTCGAACGGTTTTATGAGGAGTACCGTAAGCGCCGAATGCCGGCGGCCGACGAGACGGCCCGCGGAACCGAGGGCCTCATCAATGCCGCCGGCCTCGAGCTTCGATTGTCCGCCGTCGAGACGAGGCTAGGGCAAGTCGAGACTCGACTGGCCGTGGTCGAGACGAAGCTCGAAAATCAAGCGTCGCAAATCGAGCGGCTCGAAGCCCGCTTGGAGACTGTCGAAAGCAAGCTCGGTCTTCTCGATACTCGTTTGGGGCAAGTCGAGATAAAACTCGCGGCTGTCGAGGTCAGGCTCACGACTGTCGAAGCAAGCCTCACGGCCATCGAAGAAAGGCTTACGGCCATCGATGGGAAGCTTGTGGCCCTCGATGGGAAGCTTGTGGCCCTCGACGGGAAGTTTGTGGCCCTCGATGAGAAGCTTGTGTCCCATGACGGGAAGTTTGTGGCCATCGAAGCGCGCTTGGATACCTCGATCAAAGAGCTGCGCGATCAGGCTCGCACGGACTTCCGGCTTCTGTTCGGGGCGCTGATCGCCACCGCGCTCGGGCTGGCCGGTTTGATGGCCAAGGGTTTCCACTGGCTCTGAGCCTGCCGAACAAGTCATCAGTTGGTCGCGAAGAGGTGGTTCGACCGCGACGGCTTGCGAGGGACCGATCCCAGATGACCGATGACTTGACCCGGCGAACCGTTCTAGCTGGCGGTGCCGCCTTCGGCATGGCGGGCAGCCAGGCGACAGCCCAGCCCGCGCCCGCGAACAGCGCGCCTATCACCGGCACCGGCACCGTCACCGAGATCGTCGCCGGCCCCGGCACGACGGTCGCCAAGGGACCGCCCGTTGCCGGCGTTCTCGTCTCGAATGGGCGCGAGATCGTGCGCACGGATGCGCACGGTCGCTATAGCCTGCCCGTCGCGCCGGGGCAGACGATCTTTCTCATCAAGCCGGCTGGCTTCCAGCTGCCGGTCGACAGCGCGACCAAGCTGCCGCTGTTTTCCTACGTGCACGACCCCGAGGGCACGCCGACGGCGCTCGGTTTTCGCTACGAGGGCCTCCCGTCGACCGGTCCGCTGCCGGCGTCGATCGACTTCGAGCTGACCCGCGTGGCGGAGCCGACCCGCTTCGACGTCGTGCTGATCACCGATCCGCAACCCGAGTCGACGGCCGAGATCGAGTATGTCCGCGACGACATCGTCTCGGGCCTGATCGATGCCCAGGCCGCCTTCGGCATGACCTGCGGCGACCTGATGTTCGACGATCTGTCGATGTACCCCCGCTTCAATCGTATCGTCGGCACGATCGGTCTGCCGTGGTGGTCGATCGGCGGCAATCACGATCTCGACTACGAGGCGCCCACTGCCGCCCGCTCGCGGGATACCTGGAAGCGCGTCTTCGGCGCGCCGTACTACGCGCACGAGCATGCGGGCGCGATGTTCATCATGCTCGATAACGTCGATTATCTCGGGGCCGGCACCGGCAAGCCGGGCGAGCCCGGCGCGTATCGCGGCATGTTCCCGCAGGATCAACTGACCTTCGTCGAGAACCTGCTGGCCGTCACGCCGCGGGACAGGCTGATCGTGCTCGTCTTCCACATCCCGCTGCGCACCTACCTCGATCCAAAGGACCCGGCCAACAACACCGCGAATGCGGCCGACCTCTTGAAGCTGCTCGGCGACCGGCCGGCTGTCTCGTTCGCTGGACATACGCATTCGACCGAGCATCATTATCTCGGCGCGGCCGACGGCTTTCCGGGCGCGACGCCGCATCATCATCATGTGCTGACAGCCGCCAGCGGCTCGTGGTGGAGCGGCCCGCTCGATCATCGCGGCATCGCCAGCGCGGACTCGTGGGACGGCACCCCGAACGGCACCCATGTGCTCTCCGTCGACGGCGCCAGCTACACGACGCGCTACGTGCCCGCCGCCGAGCCCGCAAGCGCGCAGATGCGCATCAGCCTGGAGACGCAGTTCCACGCCGACGACCGCGAGGTCCTGCTCGAGATGGCGATGGAGCCGCTGCTGCGCTCGCCGATCACGGTCGCGCAGGCGGCCGGCACGCAGGTTGTCGTCAACGTGTTCGACGGTGGCCCGCGCACGAAGGTCTCGTTCGCGCTCGGTGCCGGCGTCCCGGTCACGATGACCCGCGTCGCGCGGCCGGACCCGTTCGTGAAGCAGGTCTACGGACGCCATCCCGAGACCATCAAGCGCTGGGTCGTCCCGCAGATTTCCTCGCACCTTTGGGTGGCGAGACTGCCGGCCGGCGTGCGGGCCGGGACCTACGCCCTGCGCGTCTCGGCGACCGACGAGTACGGGCGTCCGCTGACGGAAGCGATGGTGCTCGAGGTCGTCTGAACCCGGCCCCCTAGCCTCACGCCGTTGAATTGTCGCAATCTTGCAACAGGTGTTGGCTCCCGGTCGTCGTCGACCGGAGATGCGGGTCGAGCGCTTGCGTCACGCGGGCGTCACCGACCCCGCACCATTGGGCCGCGGGTAGACGTCGAGCATGGCAGCACCGAAGACCGATGCCATCGCAGGATCGCGCCGCCTTCTGGCGCGGTTCGGTCCGATCGCGGTGGTGCTCGCGCTCGCGGTGGCGACCACCAGCTTCCTGATCTTCTCGGACTACACGCCGGTTCCGACGACGCCGAGCGTCATCCTCGGCCTGTTCATCGCAAACATCGTGACGATCCTGGCGCTGGCGCTTCTGGTCGTGCTCGAAGGCTTGACGCTGTTCGCGGCATGGCGGGCGGGCGTCGCCGGCGCCCGGCTGCACATCCGCATCGTCGGGCTGTTCTCGATCATCGCCGCGGTGCCGATCCTGCTGATGGCGCTCGTCGGCTCGATCACGCTCGACCGCAGCCTCAACCCCGCCTTCATGCAGAACGTGCGCGGCTTCGTGCAGAACACGATCGACGCGGCGACACTCTACCAGGAATCGCAGTGTTGGTCGCTGCTGCAGGAGACGCGGCTGACCGCGCAGGACATGGATAGCGCCAAGGCCTTCATGATCGCCGATCGGGCGATGATGACGAGCTATTTCGCCTCGCGCGCGAAATTCCTCGGTTTCAGCGCCGCGGCGATCCTGCGCTCGGACGGCTCGATCTTCGAGCGCGCCACCGTCGATTCGAAGCTCGGTGGCCTCGGCACCGCCATCGTCAAGCCGACCACGCAGGACTTCATCGACGCGCGCAAGAACGAGCCGACCTGCCGGCTGCTCGATGGCGATCGCACCTTCGTGGCGCTGCGGCCGATGACGCTGTTTCCCGGCGCCTACATCTACACCGCACGCCCGGTCGACAGCTTCACCGTCGAGTTTCCGAAGCAGGCGCGCCAGCTCACCGTGCGCTACGACGCCTTCGACAAGCACCGCACGCAGATCTCGATCGCCTTCGCCACGATGTACGTGTCGATCGCGATCATCATGCTGTTGTCGGCGACCTGGCTCGGCCTGTCCTTCGCCAACCGGCTGGTCGACCCGATCCGTCGGCTGATCAGCGCGACCGATCAGGTCGCCTCGGGAAACCTGTTCACGCAGGTCGCGATCGATCGCGCCGAGGGCGACTTCGCCCACCTCGGCGAAACCTTCAACAAGATGACCTCGGAGCTGCGCCTGCAGCAAAACCGCCTTGTCGCGGCGTCGACCCTGATCGACGAGCGGCGCATCTTCACCGAGGCCGTGCTCTCGGGCGTGCCGGTGGCCGTGATCGGGGTCGATCCCGACCGCAAGATCACGACGCTGAACCCCTCGGCCGAGCACCTCGTCGCGCCGAACGGCGAGGGCGCCGAAGGCCTGATCGGCCAGACGGTCGAAAGCGTCATCCCGGAGGTCGCGGCGATCCTGGCCGAGGCGCACACCAGCCAGCACCGGCTGATCCAGGGTCAGGTCCAGCTCTCGCGCAACGGGCGCGACCGGCTGTTCAACGTGCGCGTCACGAGCGAGCCGTCGGTCAAGGACGGGGTCGGCAAGAGCGTCGTCGTGACGCTCGACGACATCACAGACGTGCTCGACGCGCAGCGCTCCGCCGCCTGGGGCGACGTGGCGCGCCGCATCGCGCACGAGATCAAGAATCCGTTGACGCCGATCCAGCTCTCGGCCGAGCGCATCAAGCGCAAGTACGGCAAGCTCATCACGCAGGACAAGGAGATCTTCGACCAGTGCACCGACACGATCGTGCGCCAGGTCGAGGACATCAAGCGGATGGTCGACGAGTTCTCGTCGTTCGCCCGCATGCCGAAGGCCTCGCTCGACAGGGACGATCTCTCGGAATGCGTGCGGCGCGTGCTGTTCTTCATGCGCGTCGCCCACCCCAACATCGCCTTCGAGGACAAGCTGCCAGGCCGCGCCGTCACGATGCGCTTCGATCGCCGCCTCCTGTCGCAGGCGTTGACCAACATCATCAAGAACGCCGCCGAGGGGATCGAGGCGCGTGAGCCGCGCGACCTCGAACAGGACTTCAAGGGCCGCATCGCGGTCTCGCTGGAGGTCGGCGAAGAGGTCGAGATCAACGTCATCGACAACGGCAAGGGCTTCCCGAAAGAGGGACGTCAGCGCCTGCTCGAGCCCTATATGACGACACGCGCGGAAGGCACCGGCCTCGGCCTGCCGATCGTCGCGAAAATTCTCGAAGATCACGGCGGCGGGCTCGAGTTGCTCGACGCGCCGGGAGGGCAGGGCGCTCGCGTCTATCTGCACTTCCCAAACCGTGACGCGTCGCAGGACGCGCCTCCCGAAGAGCCCGTCCTCGTGACGGCAAACGAAACGGCTTAGACCATGGCGAGCGACATTCTGATCGTCGACGACGAGATGGACATCCGGGAGATCGTGTCCGGCATCCTCTCGGACGAGGGTCACGGCACCCGGACGGCCAAGAACTCGGACGAGGCGATCAACGCGGTGCGATCGCGCCGCCCGAGCCTGGTCTTTCTCGACATCTGGCTGCAGGGCTCGAAGCTCGACGGGCTTCAGGTGCTGGAAGTCATGAAGCAGGAGAACCCGACGCTCCCCGTCGTGATGATCTCCGGCCACGGCAACATCGAGACCGCCGTCTCGGCGATCAAGCTCGGCGCCTACGACTTCATCGAGAAGCCGTTCAAGGCGGACCGGCTGGTGCTGATCGCCGAGCGTGCGCTCGAGAACTCGCGGCTGAAGCGCGAGGTCTCCGACCTGCGCAGCCGCGGCTCGGGCGCCAACAAGATGGTCGGCAAGTCGACCTCGGTGAACCAGCTGCGCCAGGTGATCGACCGCGTCGCGCCCGCGAACTCGCGCATCATGATCACCGGCTACGCCGGCGCCGGCAAGGAGCTCACGGCGCGGATGATCCATGATGCCTCGGCGCGCGCGCCCGGGCCTTTCGTCGTCGTCAACGCCGCGGCGATCACGCCGGAGCGGATGGAGCACGAGCTGTTCGGCGCCGAGGCGGTGAACGGCGAAGGCCGCAGCGTCGGCAAGCTCGAGGAGGCGCACGGCGGCACACTCTACATCGACGAGATCGCCGACATGCCGAAGGAGACGCAGGGAAAGATCCTGCGCGTCCTCGTCGAGCAGAACTTCAATCGCGTCGGCGGCACCAACCGGGTCAGCGTCGACGTACGCATCATCTCGTCGTCCGCGCGCGACCTCGCCACGCTGATCACCGAGGGCTCCTTCCGCGAGGACCTGTTCCACCGCCTCTCGGTCGTGCCGATCCGCGTGCCGTCGCTGTCGGAACGGCGCGACGACATCCCCGAGCTGATCACCTTCTTCATGGATCAGATCACCACGGCGGCGGGCCTGCCGAAACGCAAGATCGCGGACGACGCGATGGCGATCCTGCAGTCGCACGATTGGCCGGGCAACATCCGCCAGCTGCGCAACAACGTCGAACGGCTGATGATCCTTGCGGCGGGCGACGCCGACTCGGAGATCACCGCCGACATGCTGCCGTCCGAGGTGGGCGCGCTGGTCCCGGCGACGCCGACGGGAGCGGGCGGCGAGAAGCTGATGAGCCTGCCGCTGCGCGAGGCGCGCGAGGTGTTCGAGCGCGAGTACCTGATGGCGCAGGTCTCGCGGTTCGGCAACAATATCTCCCGCACCGCCGAATTCATCGGCATGGAGCGCTCGGCGCTGCACCGCAAGCTGAAGTCGCTGGGCATCGATTGACCGGGCGACCGATCGAGGAAGACGTCGCGGAGGAGAAGCCCGCACCGCCGGGGCTCTCCGCGCTGTTCGCCGCGTTCTTCAAGATCGGCGTGCTCGGTTTCGGCGGCGTGGCCGCGTTTGCCCGCCATGTGCTCGTCGACGAGCGGCGCTTCCTGACCGCGCGCGAATTCGCCGAGCTGTTTGGCATCGCCACGACGCTGCCCGGCGCCAACACCGTCAACATGTCGATCATGCTCGGCGATCGGTGCCGCGGCATCCCAGGGGCGCTTGCCGCGGTGACAGGACTGCTCGGCGCTCCGCTCGCGATCCTCGTTGCGGTCGCGACGCTCTACGCTCGCTTCGGCGATCTCGGCCCGGTTCGGGCTGGCGTCGCGGGCGCGGCGGCGGCGGCGGCCGGCCTCGTGCTCGGCACCAGCCTCAAGCTGTTGCGCGACCTCGGCTTCGATGTCGCGACGCTGTCGACCGCGGCCGCGATCTGCCTCGCCTCGGCGATCCTGAAGCTGCCGATGCTGCTCATCCTTCTCATCGCGATTCCGGGCTCGCTCGCGCTCGGCGCGATGCGGGATCGCCGCGAGAAGCCGCTCCCTTGAGCGCGCTCGCCCAGCTCGCCCGCACCTTCGGCGGGCTGTCCGTGATGTCGATCGGGGGCGCCAACGCGACGATCCCGGAGATTCACCGCCAGATCGTCACCGGCCTGCACTGGATGAGCGATGCGAGCTTCGCCAAGCTCGTGGCGATCGGCCAGACGGCGCCGGGACCCAACGTGCTCGTCGTCAGCATGATCGGCTGGTCGCTCGCCGGGATCGCCGGCCTTCTCGTCGCGACGTTGGCGTTCATCGGGCCATCCGGCGCGCTCGCCCTCGGCGTGGGCCGGCTGATGACGCGCTACGCGGCGCTCGACGTGATCGCGCGCGTACGCCGATCGCTGGCGCCGGTCGCGGTCGGCTTCATGCTGGCGAGTGGCCTCGTGATGACGCGCGCGAGCTTTACGGGCGCGGCCAGCCTCGCGACGGTCGCGGCGGTCGCGATCCTCGTCTATGCCACCCGCGTGTCGCCGTTCTGGGGTATCTTCGCCGGGGCGCTGTTCGGCCTCCTGACGTATCTCGTGACACCATCTGCCTGAGGCCGCCTTGAGCCGCATCGCCTATGTCAACGGCCGCTATCGCCCGCACGCCAGCGCCGGCGTGTCGATCGAGGATCGCGGCTACCAGTTCGCCGACTCGGTCTACGAGGTGATCGAGGTCCATGCCGGCGCCCTGATCGACGAGATGGCGCATCTGGAGAGGCTCACCCGCTCGCTCGGCGAGCTGGCGATGGCCGCACCGCTCGAGGACACGGCAATGGCGCTCGTGCTGCGCGAGGTGGTCCGGCGCAACCGCGTGCGCGACGGCATGATCTATCTCCAGGTCACGCGCGGCGTCGCCCCGCGCGATCACGTGTTTCCCGATGCCCGCACCAAGCCGAGCCTCGTCGTCACCGCTCGCGCGGTCAACCCCGCGAAGGGCGACGCCAAGGCGGAGGCCGGCATCCGCGTGATCACGTTGCCGGACGAGCGTTGGGCGCGGCCCGACATCAAGTCGACCTCGCTGTTGCCCAACGTGCTCGCCAAGCAGGCGGCCAAGGAGCGCGGCGCTGCGGAAGCCTGGCTCGTCGGCGCCGACGGCCATGTCACCGAAGGCGCCTCGACGAACGCCTGGATCGTGGTCGACGGCGGCCGCGTCATCACCCATCCGGCGGATGGCGCGATCCTGCGCGGGATCACGCGCTCCACGCTGCTCGGCGTCATCGCGGACGCGGGGTTCACGCTCGTGGAACGCGCCTTCACGGTGGCGGAGGCCTATGCCGCCCACGAAGCCTTCGTCACCGGCGCGACGACGCTCGTCACGCCCGTGGTCGCGATCGACGACAAGCCGATCGGCAACGGACACCCGGGCCTGATTGTCGCCGCGTTCCGGCGCGGCTTCCGCGACGCTGCCGCGAGGTCATATGTCGCCACGTCATATGTTAAGGCGCCGGGCTCCGTCGAGAAATAGGGGCGACGCCCCTTGCGAGGCGAGCCGCAATCCCCTTAAAAATCCAAAATCCCGCCACATTTGTTGGCGGGCGCTACGCCTGCCGCGCCGTTCCGGCGCCAATCAAAAAGAGACCTGGATCGAACCGATGGCCACCGAACGCCCGCAGAACCTGCAGGATACGTTTCTCAATTACCTCCGCAAGAACAAGGTCCCGCTGACGATCTTCCTCGTCAACGGCGTCAAGCTGCAAGGCGTGGTGACCTGGTTCGACAATTTCTGCGTGCTTCTGCGCCGCGACGGGCACTCGCAACTCGTCTACAAGCACGCCATATCCACGATCATGCCCGGCCATCCCATCCAGATGTTCGAGCCGGGCGAGGATGCTTCCGCCGAATGATCATCAAGACAAGAACTACCATAGCGGGCAAGGTTTGAGCGACGCCAGGACGTCCACGCTCGACCGCACCGAGGCGACGCGCGCCGCCGCGACACGCGCTCTCGTGCTCGGTCCCTACCTCGACGAACGCAACGAGCGTCGGCAGGGCGTCGGCGCGATGCATTCCCGGTCTTCGGCCGCTCGCGTGGCCGAGGCGGGCGGCCTGGCGCGGGCGATCGACCTCGACGTGATCGAGGAGGCGATCGTCGAGCTTCGCCAGATCCGCCCTGCCACTTATCTCGGCAAGGGCAAGGTCGAGGAGATCGCCGCGCGCGTGCACGACGAGCAGATCGCGCTCGTCTTCATGGATTGCGCGCTCTCGCCGGTGCAGCAGCGCAATCTGGAGAAGGCCTTCGAGGCCAAGGTCATCGACCGCACCGGGCTGATCCTCGAGATCTTCGGCCGCCGCGCCCGCACCAAGGAGGGCGCGCTGCAGGTCGAGCTGGCGCATCTGTCCTACCAGAAGTCGCGCCTCGTGCGCTCCTGGACCCATCTCGAACGCCAGCGTGGCGGCTTCGGCTTTCTCGGCGGCCCCGGCGAGACGCAGATCGAGACCGACCGCCGGCTGATCTCCGAACGCATGGTGCGTATCGAGGCCGACCTAGAAAAGGTCAAGCGTACCCGCGCGCTGCATCGCAAGACGCGGCGCGAGGTGCCGTATCCGATCGTCGCGCTGGTCGGCTACACCAATGCCGGCAAGTCCACGCTCTTCAATCGGCTGACCCGCGCCAGCGTGATGGCCGAGGACATGCTGTTCGCCACCCTCGATCCGACGCTGCGCAACCTCACCTTGCCGCATGGCGCCAAGGCGATCCTGTCGGACACCGTCGGCTTCATCTCCGACCTGCCGACGATGCTCGTATCGGCCTTTCGCGCGACGCTCGAGGAGGTGCTGGAGGCCGACGTGATCCTGCACGTGCGCGACATCTCGCACGAGGATTCGGACGCGCAATCGGCCGACGTCGAGACGATCCTGACCGAGCTCGGCATCGACCCCAACGACCACCGGCGCCTGCTCGAGGTCTGGAACAAGCTCGACCTGCTCGACGCCGATCAGGCCGTGGCCGTCACCAACGCGGCGCGCCGCCGCGGCGCCAACGACACGCGGCCGATCATCGTCTCGGCCTTGACGGGGCAGGGCGAGGACGCGCTGACGGCCGAGATCGAGGACCGTCTCGCCGAGGGCCGGCCGGTGCTCGACCTCGCGCTCGACCCTTCGGACGGGCAGGGCCTCGCCTGGCTCTACGAGCACGCCGAGGTGCTGGGGCGCGACGATGGCGACGACGCCATCCGGCTGCGCGTGCGAGTGGTGGCCGAGCGGGCCGAGCAGGTGCGGACGAAGTTCGCCGGTTAACGCCTCCCGAGTGAAGCGAAGCTTCACACCCCCTGCTTCGCCCAGATGGCGCGCACCTCTTCGTCGGCGTATTCGGCCCGAAATTCCTCGGCATCCGCCGCGTCCTGCTCGGCGGTTTCATCCGGTGTGAGTTGGTAAACGCGGGGATCATCACCCGCCAAGGCGAGGACGACGCGGGCGATCTCGTCCTGCAACTCAGGAGCGAGTCCCCGCGCAGTCGCCACGGCTTCAAGCAGCTCGGTCATGAACTCGTAATGCACGGTTTTCCGCGCGGCGGGATGGAGGTCCTACTCCAGCGCCTGATCCAGGTCGGCGATGATGTCGGCGACATCCTCGATGCCGATCGACACGCGGACGACGTCGGGGCCGGCGCCGGCGGAGAGTTTTTGCTCGTCGGCAAGCTGGCGATGCGTCGTCGAGGCGGGGTGGATCACTAGCGAGCGCGTGTCGCCGACATTGGCGAGATGCGAGAAGAGCTTCAGCCTCTTCACCAGGGCGGTGCCGGCCTCGTAGCCGCCGGCGAGGCCGAAGGTGAACACGGCGCCCGCGCCCTTCGGGCAGTAGCGCTTGAAGAGCGCGTGTCCCGCATCCGTCTCCAGTCCGGCGTAATGGACCCACTTCACCTTGGGATGGCCCTCGAGGTGCTTGGCCACGGCGAGCGCGTTGTCGCAATGGCGCTGCATGCGCAGCGGCAGCGTCTCGATCCCGGTCAGGATCAGGAACGCGTTGAACGGCGACAGCGCCGCGCCGAGGTCGCGCAGGCCGAGCACGCGGCAGGCGATCGCGAAGGCGAAATTGCCGAAGGTCTCGCCGATCACCATGCCGCCGTACGAGGGCGACGGCTTCGACATCATCGGATAGCGGTCGTCCTTCGCCCAGTTGAAGGTGCCGCCGTCGACGATGACGCCGGCGATCGAGTTGCCGTGACCGCCGAGGAACTTTGTGGCGGAATGGACGACGATGTCGGCGCCATGCTCGAACGGCTTGACGAGGTAAGGCGTGGCCAGCGTGTTGTCGACGATGAGCGGCACGCGGGCGCGTCGGGCGATCGTCGCGATCGCCTCGATGTCGGTGACGTAGCCGCCCGGGTTGGCGATCGACTCGATGAAGATCGCCTTCGTCTTGTCGGAGAGTGCCTCGACGAAACTCTCCGGGTTCGCCGTGTCGGCCCACTTTACGTTCCAGCCGAAGCTCTTGAAGGCGTGGTTGAACTGATTGATCGAGCCGCCGTAGAGGCGGCGGGCGGCGATGAACTCGTCGCCCGGCTGCAGCAGCGTCTGGAAGGCGATCAGCTGCGCGGCGTGGCCCGAGGCGACGGCCAGCGCCGCCGTGCCGCCTTCGAGCGCGGCGACGCGCTCCTCGAGCACGGCGTTGGTCGGGTTGGTGATGCGCGTGTAGATGTTGCCGAACGCCTGCAGGCCGAACAGCGAGGCCGCGTGATCGACGTCGTCGAAGACGAAGCTCGTCGTCTGGTAGATCGGCGTGGTGCGGGCCTTGGTCGTCGGGTCCGGCTGCGCGCCGGCATGGATGGCGAGGGTGGAAAACCCGGCGCCCGTGGTCTCGCTCATGGCTCAATCTCCGTCGAAGAGGCGCGGAGATTAGCCGGGCTGGCGAAGCAAATGTTGCTCTTCTTGCTGCGACGAAGGGCAGGGGGGTTCCCCGCCGACCGCCTCAGGAGCGCGAAAGCGCGTATCCGGCAGGCCGGCCGTGGCCGGCATGCGGTCGGCCCGCCGCCCGCTGGCGGGTGGCGCGACGATCGGCGAACACCCGGAGGACGACGTCGAACCCGATCAGCAGCATGACAGCCAAGGGGAGCAGGCTGGCGTAGACGGCGGACAGGAAAATCGACCCCGGCCCATCGTCGGTGGCGACGATGCCGACGATCAGCAAGCCTGCGATCGTCGCGTAGACGACCGTCACGCCGAGATCGACGAAGCAATCCCAGGCGACGCGGCCGACGTTGGTTTTCATGCGCTGCTCCAGCTTCATTCACCGGGCCCGGACGCCCGAGCGTCGCCAAACTCCATGACCGGAACATACGTGGGAAATTGTCCCACGTCAAGAGGCGTCGTGCTGCCGGCTGCCGCTCACCGCGAAGATCGCCTGCATCGCGGCGGACCGCGCGGCGCGGCCGACGACGGCGACACCGTCGCCGGCACGAACCGCCATGCCGAGCGGTGGCTGAAACACCGTCGTGCCGCCCTTCGGCTCGATCGCCGCGATCATGAAGGCGCCTGCGGCGAGCCGCTCGATGTCGGCGACCGACGCACCGTCCGCGCGGCTGCCCTTGGCCGCGGCGACAATCTCGAGGTCGAGGCCGAGGCGGGCGAGCTCCTGCCCGATCGCCCCCATCTTCTCGCCCTGGCGCAGCCCGGTCATGTCCTTGAACAGGATCAGCTCGGCCATCCGCTCGGCGCCGATGTGCGCCGGCAGCACCACCCGATCGGCACCGGCCTGGATCAGCTTGCTCTCGGTCGAGGGGATCTCGCCGCGCGCGATGATCTGCAGCGCCTTGTTGAGGCTGCGCGCGCTCAGCGTGATGAAGACGTTGGCCGCATCGTCAGGCAGCACCGTCGTGAGCGCCCGCGCGCGCATGATGCCGACCTGCCGAAGCACATCCTCGTCGGTCGCGTCGCCCTGCGCGGCAAGGTAGCCGTGCGAGCGGGCCGACTCGACCCGCGCCTCGCCGCGATCGAGCACGACGATGGGCACGCCACCGGCCAGCAGATCCTGCGCGAGGCTCTGGCCGATGCGCCCGTAGCCGCAGATGATGACGTGGCCGGTCAGTTGGTCGATGTCGCGCTGCATGCGGCGTACCCCCAAGAAGGCCTGGAACTGGCTGACGGTGATGAGCTGGATCAGGCTGCCGGTCAGGAAGATCATGCCGGTGCAGCCGGTGACGATCAGCGTGATCGTGATGGCCCGCAGCGCCGTCGTGTCGATCGGGCGCACCTCGTCGTAGCCGACCGTGTAGGTGGTGAGCACCACCATGTAGACGGCATCGCCGAGGCTCCAGCCGTAGACGACATAGGCGCCCGTGGCCGCGGCCATGACGACGAGCATGAAGAGCGTGCCGAACAGCAGGTTGCGGAACGGGGAGGAGAGGGCGTTCAGCATCGGCCGTCAGACGCCCGCGCGGCGCAGGTCGAGGCTCTTGCCGTGCAGCCACTCCGCGAGCCGCGCATTGACGGCGTCCGGCGCCTCCTGCTGGACCCAGTGCGAGACGCGCGGCAGCCGCTTCAGCGTGAAGTCGGCGACGTAGGGCGCGTAGCCCTCGGTCAGCTCGAGGCCGAGGGCGGTGTCGGCCTCGCCCCAGATCATCAGGGTCGGCACCTGGAGGCGCGGCGCCGGCGCCCCCGGCTTGGCGAAGTCGGGCGCGTTGGCGCGGTAGTAGTTGATCATCGCCGTCATCGCGCCGGGCTGGATCGCGTTGTCGCGATAGTGGCGCAGCACGTCGGGCGGGAACGCGCTCTTGTCGATCGCCATGCTGGAGAACATCCGGCCGATCGCCTGGGCGTCGCCGGCTTTCAGCAGCATCTCCGGCAGCTTCGGGACCTGGAAGAACGCCATGTACCAGGAGCGCCGCCGCTGCCGCCACGAGGTCTTCAGCACCTTCCGGAAAACGTCGGGGTGCGGCACGTTCATGATGACGAGCCCGTCGAGCGGGCGGGCTTGGCGGATGGCGAAGGCCCAGGCGACCGCCGCGCCCCAATCATGGCCGACGAGCAGGCGGCGCCGCGCGCCATAGGCATCGAACAGCGCGGCCACGTCGGCCACGAGGTGCTTCATGCGGTAGGCCGCGACCTCGTCGGGTCGGCTCGAATCCCCGTAGCCGCGCATGTCGGGCGCCACCGCCCGCCAGCCCATCGCCGCCAGGGGAGCCAGCTGGTGGCGCCATGAGTATCGGCTCTCCGGAAAGCCGTGCAGGCAGAGCGCGATGTCGTCGCCCGTGCCGGCCTCGTCCACGGCAAACCGCAGCCCGTTGGCCTCGACGTGGCGGGTGGTGATCTCGCTCATGCGATCCTCGCGGCGACTCGGGGTTTGGACGCCCGTTAACGCTTCCGATCGAAAGGCCACGGTCAAGCCCGTTTGCCGCAAAGCCCGATGAATTTCGCCTTAATGGGTTTTTAACACTCGAAGGTTCGCGTGGGGGAGGGTGGAGTCATGCCCAGAGCTGGTATTTCGAGAGCGGCCGGTATCGCGGGGGCGATGATCCTGGCCACAGGCCTCGCGCCGCTCGGCGCGCAGGCGGACGAATGCTCCGGCCTGTTGTGCGTCTTCGCAAGCAAGCCGGCGGCGCCAGCCCCGAGCCCGCCAGCGGCGCAGCCGGTTCAAGCGCCGGTCCAACCCGTCACGACGGCCGAGGCCCGGCCCGCCGACGATGCATCCGCACCGAAGGCCAGGCCGAAGCCAAAGCCGCGTCCGGTGCCGGTCGTGACGATCTCGGCCGGCCCGACCGAGGTGCCGCGCCTCAAGGCGCTGGCGGCGATCGTCCCCAAGACGCATGTCAGGATCATCGAGGCGAAGGCGACCGACGCCGTGGCTGATTTCGCGGTGACGTCGGCGCTCGACCAGCCCCGCGGCATCGAGACAGCGAAGTTGTTCGCCGAGGAGATGCATGTCGTCGCCGGCGCCAAGATCCATTCGATGGCCGATCTGCGCGGCAAGGTCGTGAGCTTTGGCGCCGGAGACAGCGCGAGCCAGGCCGCCGCGCGCAAGGCGTTCGCGGCGCTCGACATCAAGGTCGCGGAGACGCCGCTCGAGCTCGACAACGCGCTCGACGGCCTCGCCACCGGCGACATCGACGCGGTCGTCGTGCTGGCGCCGCAGCCCTACCAGCGGCTGCGCAAGGTCAAGGCATCGGGGCTGCACCTCGTCGCCTGGCCGCAGGACGCGACGCTGCCCGACGGCGCCGTCGCCGCATCGATCGATGCCGGCGCCTATCCCGGTCTCGGCAAGCCCGGCGACAGGGTGGCCGCCCTCGGCGTCGATGCCGTGCTCACGCTGAACCCGAAAGGCCCACGCCAGCAGGCGGCGCGATCGTTCCTCGGCGCGCTGTCGCAGCACTCCGGCGCACTGTCGAAGCGCGGCTTCGACCTGCTCAAGGCCGATCTCGACGCTCGCGCCGGCCGCCGCGTGGCGAACGCCGAGCAGCGCTGACGATAACGTGCGTGTCGCCAGCGACCGGCGATACGTCGTCGTCTTGCGCGGCGACGCGGCGCCTCTATGGTTGCGCGATGATCATCTGAAGCCGCCGAGGGATCCATGCGTTCGTCCGACCGTCGTCGTCTCACGCTGAAGTCCCTGTCGATCGGCGCGCTTCTCGCCGGTCTCCTGATCGGCCCGCAGCTCGCGCGCGCCGAAAGCGAGATGAGCTTCCGCGCCGTGCGGATCGGCAATCAGGCCGATGTCATCAGCGCGACGGGCCAGATCACCGAGGATACGCCCGATCGCTTCGCCGCGTTTCTCGACGAGAACCCCACGCTTCGCGGCCGGCGGCCCGTGGTCTTCCTGGATTCGCCGGGTGGGCGGGTCGTCGCTTCGATCGAGCTCGGCAAGCTGCTGCGCCGGGTCGATGCCGCGGCCGTTGTCGCCCGCGTCGAATCGGACGGGGCCGGCAACACCGTGATGACCAACGCGCAGTGCTTCTCGGCCTGCGTCTACGCGCTGATCGGCGCGCGGAAGCGGGTCATCCCGGCCTCCAGCCTGATCGGCATCCACCGCATGTTCGCCTACGAGGCCGAGGTCGACGCGAGCGGGACGGCGGAAGTCATCCATCGACGCTACGACAACGGCAATCTGCGCGGCTACCTGATGCAGTACAGCAGCCAGATGGGTGTCAGCCCGGGTCTCATCTCGGCCGCCGAGCACATTCCGTCGGACAATCTGAAGATCCTGTCGCGCGCCGAAATCCGGCGGTGGCACCTCGGCGTCGCACGCTAATCGCGGGGACCGCGTGCTCGCTCGCCAGGCTCCATTCTCGGCTTGCTCTTTTCTTGACTTGCTCCGGCGCAATGCGTATCCGACCGTCTCGCCGCGATAGGCCTCGCGGGGGAGTAGCTCAGTTGGTTAGAGCGCCGGCCTGTCACGCCGGAGGTCGCGGGTTCGAGTCCCGTCTCTCTCGCCATCATCCTTGGTCTTCGACGATCGGCAATCATCATCGTTCGGGCGTTGGCTCCGCCGCGCGTCTAGCGGGCGTCAGGTCGCGGCGATCGGCGGCGTCTGGTGTTCCTCGCCCTCGGCGGAGATCGGATCGAGGCCGCTGCCGCTGCTGCGGATGAGTCGCCGGCCGCCCGTCCAGACGACCACGCCGACGACGGCGACGACGGCATAGGCAATGAAGGCGCCGCCGAAGCCGAAGCGGTTGGCGATGAAGCCCCCGATCAGCGGGCTTGCCGTCGCGCCGGCCCCGAACGCCGTCAGCACCAGGCCGAGCGCGGCGTTCGCGCGGCCCGTGCCGGCCATCACCTCGGC
Source organism: uncultured Lichenihabitans sp. (assembly GCA_965214415.1). Lineage (GTDB taxonomy): Bacteria > Pseudomonadota > Alphaproteobacteria > Rhizobiales > Beijerinckiaceae > RH-AL1. Next base: position 1,097,742 of record CBDCBQ010000003.1, on the reverse strand, counting down.
GTTGAGGACCGGGATCGCCACGAGCGCCATGCCCACCGACATGCCCTCGATGATCTCGACGAGGATGACCAACGCCCACGAGTGCGCGAAATAGGCGAGGCCCGCGCGGACCGCGACGAGGGCAAGGACGATCGTCATCACTCCCGAATAGCCGCGCCACCGTGCGACCAGCGGCGCCAGGAGCGCCGCAGGTACCATGAAGCCGCGCGAGACGACGCACATGGCGCCGGTCGTCAGGCTCGGGTCGCTGCCGGCGGCCGTGCGCGCCTCGGCGAGATACGGCAGCATCGCGCTCGAGGCTGCCTGGTAAATGAGCACCACCAACGCCAAGAGAAGCAGCCCACGCATGCGCAGCAACGCCCGCCACGTCGGCTGATCGTCCGTTTCCCCCGCCCGCGCGACGACGTTGTCGATCGCGGCAGGACGAATCCCGCGCACGACCAGCGACGAGCCGAGGGCCGACAGCACGATCGTCACGGCGACATATTGCAAGCCGAAAAAATAACCGAGCGCCGCCGCCAGCGCCGACCGCGTGGCGTTGCCGGCGTTATTGAACGCTTCGTTGCGCGACATTCGCGCCGCGAAGGCGGCGTGGCCGACGATGCCGAGCGTCATCGCGGCGAGCAGCGGCGCCAACGCGGTGTCGCCGATCCCGATGAGCAGTTGCGCGACGCCGATGAGCGAGATCCGCTTGGACGCGACGATGGTCAGCGCGCCGACCGCGATGACGGCGACGGCGAGCATCAGAAGCTCGCGCTTGCGATGCGAACGATCGACCCAGGCACCGATCGGCGTGGTGCACGTCAGCCCGCCGACGCCGGCGAGCGACATGATGACACCCGTCGTCCCGGGATCGAAACCCGACGCCTGGAGATAGACGGCGATGAAAGGCCCGAATCCTTCGCGGGCGCCTGCGAGAACAAAATTCAAAGCGTCCAGGGAGGCCCGTGATCGCACGTCGTCTCCAGGCACGAGGGGGCAGGCCGAGGTTCGGCGCTGCCAAGCAGGCGTCGGGCCAAGTCGCCGCGCGATCTGGGCGCGATCGTGCAAATCATGGCACGAGCCTTGTTTGAGGGTCACAGACCGAGCCCAGCACGGCTTCGGAACCGGCAGCGACGCGCATGACAGAAACCGAGAAGCGACCCTCTTCCGACGACGAACCGGATGCGTCCGCGGATTTCCTCCGCGAACTCGCGACGAGCGCGCCGCCGAAGAGCGTCGAGACGATGAAGGCGGCGAGCGATCTCGTCGATCGCGAGGCGCGCATCAAGCGACGCGCCTACGAGATGTGGGATCACGACGGACGACCGGACGGCAAGCACCACGACTATTGGATCAACGCCGAGGCGGAGCTGTCCGACGGCGGCGGCTAGATCCTGCTGGCCATGGCCGTTGTCGCACGCGGCTCGGCGCGCCGTTCGGTCGCCACCACACGGGCCGGCGCGGTCGACAGCCGCTGCCGATGGACGACGGCCATCGCCAGGACCACCATGGCGAAGGCCTGGTGCAGCATGCCGGCCCAGACCGGCACGACAAGGACAAGGGTGACGACGCCGATCGTCGCCTGCGTGGCGACGAGGGCCGCGAGCGCGCCGGCACGGCGGGCGATCGCGCTCCCTGGCACCAGGCGCGCCGCCCGCACGGCCTGGAACACGGCGAGGCCCAGCACGAGATACGCCGTCATCCGGTGCTGGAACTGCACCTGCGCGACATTGTCGACCAGGTTGCGCCACCACGGCGATATCGCACCGAGCACATCGGCAGGCGGGATCAGGTGGCCATCCATCAGCGGCCATGTGTTGTAGGCTTGACCCGCGCGCAGGCCGGCGACAAGCGCGCCGAGGCCGATCTGCACGAGCACAAGGCCGAGGACCAGGCTGGCGAGCCGCCGCAATCCCGGCGCCTGCGTGGCTGAGGGAGCAAGCCGCTGCGTGGTGGCGATCCAGACCAGCACCGCGAAGGTGATCGACGCGAGCAGGAGGTGGGTCGCGAGCCGCTCCTGCGCGACCTCGACGCGCCCGGTGAGCCCGGACGAGACCATCCACCAGCCGACGAAGCCCTGCAGGCCGCCCAGCGCGAAGACGCCCAGCATCTGCCATTTCAGCTTGGTCGACAGCATGCCGCGCATCCAGAAGACGACGAGCGGCACGAGCAGGACGATGCCGACCAACCGCCCGACCAAGCGATGCGTCCATTCCATCAGGAAGATCGCCTGGAAATGGCCGAGCGTCATGTCGGGAAACAGCGCCTCGTATTGCGGAATTCGCCGGTACTTGGCGAAGGCCTCGAGCCAGGCGCCATGCGACAGCGGCGGAACGACACCGGTCACCGGCTTCCATTCGGTGATCGACAGCCCGGACTCGGTGAGCCGCGTGGCGCCGCCGAGCACCACCATGAGAAACACCAGCGCCGCCACGCTCCAGAGCCAGGTGGCCACCGCGGCGGAGCCGGGGCGGGCGTCTTCAGCCGTTGAGAGGGGCGGGGCGGCAGTGCTCATGACGATCTCGATGATGCGGCTGGCCGTGCTGGAAGCATCGGGGGCCGCGTTGACGGGCAGGGCGTGCGGCAGATAAGGCTGCGACCCATACCCTGTCCAGGCTGGACGCCGCGACGAGGGGTCTCAAGCAAACCTCCGGGGCACTCAATGCGCCGTCGTAATCGCAAGCTCGTGGGCGTCGCGGCAACGATCGTCTTCGTCATCGTCTACGCGCTGGTCGCGATGATGCTGGCCCAGTACCACTTCACGCCCGGGAGCCCGAGCCTGCTGCAATGGGTCTTCTACGCCGTCGTCGGCATGGGCTGGATCGTGCCGCTGATGCCGCTCATCCGCTGGATGGAGCGGCCGGACTAGCTCCACCCGCTACAGCCCCTCGGCCTTCGCCTCGGTCCAGAGCGCTTCCATCTCGGCGAGGCTCGCGTCCTTCGCGCTCTTGCCCTTGGCGGCCAGCCCGGCCTCGATATGCGCGAAGCGGCGCTCGAACTTGGCGTTGGCACCGCGCACCGCCGTTTCGGGATCGGCGTCGACATGACGCGCCAGATTGGCGACCGCGAAGATGAGATCGCCGATCTCGGCCTCGACCGTCGCGCTCGAACCGCCGTCGAGTTCGCGCTCGATCTCGTCGACCTCCTCGCGGATCTTGGCGAGGACGAGCTTGGCGTCGCTCCAGTCGAATCCGACGGTGGCGGCCTTGCGCTGCAGCTTCACGGCGCGGGTGAGGCCGGGCAGGGTGGGGGTCACGCCGGCCAGCAAGCCGAGCGGGAGAGTGCCGCCCTTCGCCTTGCGCTCCTCGGCCTTGATCGTCTCCCACACCTCGTTGGAAAGGGCAGGCTTGCCGTCACCGGCGCCCGCCATCGCCGCCAGCAGCCCATGTAACGGCGCGTGCGCCTCGGTCTTCGGCGCGGCCGCCGCCGCCGCCTTGGCCTCGCGCTTGGCCCGCATCGCATCCCAGATCTTGTCGACGCCCGACGGCGGCAGCCGCTTCGGCGCGGGATCGAACACGTGCGGATGCCGGCGCACCATCTTGGCGCTGACGCCCTCGACGATGTCCTCGAACCGAAACGAGCCGACCTCCTCGGCGAGGCGCGCGTGAAACACGACCTGGAGCAGAAGGTCGCCGAGCTCGTCTTGAAGATCGTCGAGATCGCCGCGCTCGATCGCGTCGACGACCTCGTAGGCCTCCTCGAGCGCGTAGGGAGCCAGCGATTTGTGCGTCTGCTCCAGATCCCAGGCGCAGCCCGTCTCGGGAGTGCGCAGGGCGGCGACGATCTCGATCAAACGGCTGATGTTTCGGGTCGGCTGCAGATCATTGGACGGCATTGGCGGACATACTCCTGGCCGAGATTCCCGCGTGGAGGGGCCGATTGTCCGCGACCGCGCGGAGAAAGGAAAGACGCCCATAGAAAAGGCGCGCCGTCACGGCGCGCCTTTCGGATGATATGCCGCCCCATGAAGGATCAGGCGAGAGTGATCGACAACGCCTCGCGGCCCTTCGGCGTGTCGACGACACGCATGTTGACCGCCTGGCCCTCGGCGAGGTGCTGGACACCCGATGGGCCGAGGATCGAGATGTGGACGAAGACGTCCTTGCCTCCGTCGTTCGACTGGACAAAGCCGAAGCCCTTGTTGTCGTCGAACCACTTGACGCTGCCGCTGACCGCGATGGCGGTCGCCGGATCCGGCGCGCGCCGCTGCGGGCGCGGTGAATCGCCAAACGAGCGCTGCGGTGCCCGCTCGACCGCCCCTGCCGTGTCCACCTCGAAAACACGGGTCACCTGCGCGCCCTTCATGCCGTTGCCGACCGACACCTTGAGCTTGGCGCCGGGCGGCACCGTCTCGTAGCCGGCCGACTGCAGCGCGCCGATGTGGAGGAATGCGTCGCCCGCGCCATTGGACAGTTCGACGAAGCCGAAGCCCTTGTCGCTCTTGAACCACTTGACGACCGCATCGACCGTCGCGCCGGTGGGTGCACCGCCGCCAGCATCTGGTGCTCCGGCGAAGCCCGGCGGACTTGCGCCGAACGCCGGGCGCGGTGTGCGCGGAACGCGCGGCGCCTCGTATTGGAAGGGGCCGTCGTCGTCGAAGCCACGCTTCTTCGGCCCCCTGAAGTCTCGCCCTTTATTCATGGTATGCCTGCTCGTCTCCAGCTGTACCCGCCGCGCCCCTAGCGTACCAATCCGGACCCGAAATCCGGTGAGAACCAACGAACGAAAGGCCAGCAGCAAACGCTACCAGCCTGTTCCGCCTGTGGGTTTGAACCCGATAGAAATGGAAGAAGCCCCGCGTTCGTAAGTGCTAGCAGACGTCTGGGAAATTGGCTACCCGGATTGCGCTCTTTTGATGCCCGGGGGAGCCGAGGGTACGCCGAAACAGGCTCTGGATGTGGTCGGGGCGCCGAAACGGCTCGCCACCTTTAAAGCCTTGATCCGTCCCAGCTAAATTCCGTACGCCATCGGCTTAATTCGCATAATCAATATTATGGAACTTAAAGCCTACGATGCATGGGGCAGGGTCAGCGACCTTGCGGCCTACTCAGGTGGTCAAAAGCATGCCGTCGTAGGCCGGCTCGACGTTATCCGGCAGAGAGGCGCGAAGGGTCTCATAATCCATGTCGGTGTGGAGGTTCGTCAGAACAGCGCGGCGCGGCCGCAGGCGTTCGATCCAGCCGAGTGTCTCCTCCAGCGAGAAGTGGCTGGGATGGCGCGTGTAGCGCAGCGCGTCGACGATCCATAGATCGAGGTTCTCGAGCGCGGGCAGGCTGGCCTCCGGGATAGCGTTGAGGTCGGGCGTGTAGGCGACGTCGCCGAAGCGATACCCCAGCGCGTCGATCTCGCCGTGGTGGAGGCGGAACGGCAGCGCCTCGATCGGACCGCCCGGCCCTTCCAGCTGGACCGCCCGGCCCGGCTCGATCCGGCTATCGTCGAGCAACGGCGGGTAGCCGCTGTCGGGCGGCGCCTCGAAGATGTAGCCGAAGGTCCTACGGAGAACGGCGGCGGTCGGTTCGTCCATGTGCATGGTGATGCGGTGTCGGGCCTTGAGCACCAATGGGCGCACGTCGTCGATCCCGTTGGTGTGGTCGGCGTGTGGGTGGGTCATCAGGATCGCGTCGACATGGTCGGTGCCATGGTCGAGCAGCTGCTGACGCAGGTCCGGCGAGGTGTCGACGAGCACGTTGGTCTTGGCGGCGGTCTCGCCTTGCTCGAGCAGGATCGAGCACCGGCGTCGGCTGTTGCGCGGATTGGACGGATCGCACGCGCCCCAGCCTTGGCCGACCCGCGGCACGCCGCCGGACGACCCGCAGCCGAGGATCGTGATCGTGCGGCTCACGCGCGCCGCCTCATGCGGCTTGGGCCAGGGGCGCCGGCATCTTGTCGAAGAGCCGCAGGACGTTGGCCGTCGTCGTGGCGGCGATCTCGTCGGAGGTCACGCCACGGGTCTCGGCGAGCACGGCGGCCGTGTGGGTGACGAAGGCCGGCTCGTTGCGCTTGCCGCGATGCGGGGCAGGCGCCAGGAACGGGGCGTCGGTCTCGACGAGCAGGCGATCGGCCGGGACGTTCGCGGCGATCGCCCGCAGCGCGTCGGACTTCTTGAAGGTGATCACGCCGGAAAACGAGATCGATAGGCCGAGACCGAGCGCGGTTTGGGCCAGCGCCTCGCCGGCCGTGAAGCAATGGAGCAGCGCCTTGAAGGCGCCCTTCCCCATCTCGTCGACCAGGATCGCCGCCGTGTCCGCGTCGGCGTCGCGGGTGTGGATCACGAGCGGCAGACCACTCAAGCGCGCGGCGGCGATATGCGTACGGAAGACACGCGCGGCGACATCGCGCGGCGCCCGGTCGTAATGGTAGTCGAGCCCGGCCTCCCCGATTCCAATGCATTTGGGGTGGCGCGACAGCTCGACGATGCGCTCGGCCGCGACCTCGGGGTCCTGGTGCGCCTCGTGCGGATGCGTGCCGACGGTGAAGAAGACATCGTCGTAGGCTTCGGCGACCGCCCTCACCCGCTCGACCTTGTCGATCCGCGTCGAGATCGTGATCATGCGGCAAAGCCCGGCGGCCCGCGCGCGGGCGACGACAGCGTCCCGCTCTGGCGCGAAGTCCGGAAAGTCGAGGTGGCAGTGGCTGTCGATGATCATCGGCTCAGGCGCTCGGCTCCTTCTCCACGTAACGCGGGAACACCGGGTTCGGTGGCGGCATCGCCGCACCGGCCTCCAAGGCCAAGGTGTCGCCGATCGCGGCGATCGTGCGATCGCGCGGCGCGACGCCGAGCGTATCCAGCATGCGCGCCATCGCGGTCGGCATGAACGGCTGCGCGAGGATCGCGACGATACGCACGACCTCGGCCGTGACGAGCAGCACGGTCGCCATGCGGGCAGGGTCGGTCTTCTTCTTCGCCCAAGGCTCCTCGCCGGCGAAATAGCGGTTGGCGTCGGCCACCACCCGCCAAATCGCGGCGATCGCGCTGTGGATCGCGAACTGGTCCATCAGCGCGCGGACGGCCGCGGGTAGCGCGCGGGCATCCGCCAGCAGCGCCTGGTCCGCCGCGGTCAGCCCGCCGGCTTCCGGCACCCTGCCCTCGCAATTCTTGGCGATCATCGACAGCGAGCGCTGCGCCAGATTGCCGAGATCGTTGGCGAGGTCGGCGTTGATCCGGTTGACGATCGCCTCGTGCGTGTAATTGCCGTCCTGACCGAACGGCACCTCGCGCAGGAAGAAGTAGCGGATCTGGTCGGCGCCGTAGGTGTCGGCCAGCGAAGCGGGGGTGATGACGTTGCCGACCGACTTCGACATCTTCTCCCCCTTGTTGAAGAGGAACCCGTGCACGACGACCTGCTTCGGCAGCGGCACCTTCGCCGACAGCAAGAACGCTGGCCAGAAGATGCAGTGGAAGCGGGTGATGTCCTTGCCGATCATGTGGACATCCATCGGCCAGAAGCGGGCGTTTGCCGCGCTCGCGTCCGGCCAGCCGACGCCGGTCAGATAGTTCGTCAGTGCGTCGACCCAGACGTACATGACGTGCTTGGGGTCGCCGGGAACCGGGATGCCCCAATCGAAGGTCGAGCGGCTGATCGACAGGTCGTTGAGGCCGCGCTCGACGAAGGCGACGACCTCGTTGCGGTACTTCTCCGGAGTTATGAAGGTCGGGTTGGCGCGGTAGTGCGCGAGAAGCGGCTCGGCATAGGCCGAGAGCTTGAAATAGTAGCTCTCCTCCGCGACCCACTCGACTGGTGCCCCGCCCGGCGCGCGTTTGACGCCGGCGGGGTCGATCGTCAGCTCGTCCTCGGCGAAGAAGGCCTCGTCGCGCACCGAGTACCAGCCGGCGTACTTGTCGAGGTAGATGTCGCCGGCCTCGCGCATGCGCGTCCAGATCGTCTGCGAGGCGAGCTTATGGCGATCCTGCGTCGTGCGCACGCGCTCGTCGACATGCGCGCCGATGAGGTCGGCCATCGCCTCGAATTGCGCCGCCGTCTGGTCGGCCAGAGCCTGCGGGGTGATCCCCAGCTTCGCGGCCGTCTGCTGCATCTTCTGGCCGTGCTCGTCCATGCCCGTCATGCTGAGCGTGTCGTAGCCGTCGATCGCCTTGAAGCGGGCTACGGCGTCGGTGGCCAGGAGCTCGTAGGCGTGGCCGATGTGCGGCGCGCCGTTGGCGTAGGGAATCGCCGTCGAGATGGAGAATGTGGGCCGGTCGGACATGCTGTTTCGTAATTGGCGCGGGCGGCACGCGGCGTAAAGCGACCTTTCAGGCGGAGGCCGCGTGGACCGCCGCCGCGAGGTCGGCGAAGAGGGACAGGATCAGCGGGCGCTTGTCGAGATTGAGGGCATCCGTCTCGCGCGCGCTGGCGGCGATCTTTTCCCACACCTCCGCATAGGGGGCAAGGCGGCGCGGCATGGCCGGGCCGCTTGCCGCGGTGCCTTGTCGGACCCGCGCGGCGAGCCAGTCGAAGATCGCCGTCATCGCGATCTCGAACGCTCGCTCGCCATCGCGCCCGGCGGCTTGATCGGCGAGCTTGTGCACGTCGCGCCAGTCGACCTGCGGCAGCCGGCCGAGCAGACGCCCGACCATGGCGTCGAGTTCGACGCCGGCGCCACCAAGCAGCCGCAGCGCGTCGTGGACCGAGCCCCGCGCCTGCACCGCCGCCACCGTGACATCGGACTCCGGCGCGTCGGACCACGGCGGCCCGAGCGTCGCCACCACTCGCGTGATCTCCGGCGCCGCGAGCCCGCGCATCCGGATGAGTCGGGCTCGCGAGCGGATCGTCGGCAGCACCAGGCCTGGCCGATGCGCGACGAGCACGAACAGCGAGCGCGGCGGCGGCTCCTCGATCAACTTGAGCAGCGCGTTGGCGCTCGAGCGGTTGAGGTCCTCGGCGCTGTCGACGATGGCGATGCGATACCCCCCTGCCCCAGCGGCGCGCTGGAACAGGCCGATCACCTTGCGCACGTCGTCGGCGCGGATCTCGGTGTAGAGGCGCTTGGTCTTCTCGTTCATCTCGCGGCGCAGCAGCGCGACGTCGGGATGCGACATCGCGACGACCTGGCTCGCCGACCTGGCATCCGCCGGCACGGCGAGATTCTCCGCCTCGGCGACGGCGCGGGTTTGCGGCAGCGGGTTGGCGAGCAGGAACTTCGCGAGGCGCCAGGCCAGCGTCGCCTTGCCGATCCCGGCCGGCCCGCCGAGGATGATCGCGTGCGGCAATCGGCCGGACCGATAGGCGTCGAGCAGGTCGCGCTCGTGATCGGCGTGGCCGATAAGAGCGGTGGCCGCACGCGGATGCGGCGTGCCTTCGAGCCGGTCGGCCTCCTCGGTGTCCAAGCTCATCGCGCCGGTTTCCATTTCCGCTGCCGGAGCGGTGTAGTCGCCGCGCGAGCCGCCGAGCAAGCCCGCGCGCCGCTACGATATGTCGGCCTTGCTTCGGTGGCTGAAACGGCCGATGTGCCGTGCTCCTTCTCTCGGAGCCCTGCGTGTCCCAGCCCGACGTCGACATCATCGTCTCCGGCGCCGGCGCGTCGGGCCTCGCGGCGACGATCGCGCTCGCCAAGGCCGGCTTCTCGGTCGTCTGCGCGGGCAAGTCCGACACGCGGCCGACCGGGCGCACCGTCGCGCTATTCGAAGGGTCGCTGCGCCATCTGAAGGCGATCGGCGTGTGGGGCCGGCTCGAAGCCGACGCTCAGCCGATCCGCGCGATCCGCATGATCGACGACACCGGCGTGCGCCTGCCCGTGCCGCCGCTCACGCTCGAGGCCGGCGAGATCGGGCTTGCCGCGCTGGGCGCCAATCTCGAGAACGACAAGCTCGTCGCGGGGCTTTTGGCCGAGGCCGAGAGCCTGCCGAACGTCCGGCTCACCGGCACGTTCCTGGCCAACATCGCCTTCGCGGACAGCGAGGTCGCGGCCATCGACACCGAGGGCGCGCGCACGACGGCGCGCCTGCTCGTCGCCGCCGACGGCCGCAAGTCCCCTGCCCGCGTCGCGGCTGGTATCGGCGCCCGCGCCTGGACTTACAAACAGGTCGCGCTGACCGCCCTGCTCTCGCATCGCAAGCCGCACGGCGATCTCTCGACCGAATTTCACACGCGCGGCGGCCCCTGCACGCTGGTGCCGTTGCGCGGCACGGCGGAGCACCCGCATCGCTCCTCGCTGGTGTGGCTGATGACGCCGGCCGAGGCCGACCGCCGTCTCGCGCTCGAAGATGCCGCGCTCGCCATCGAGCTGCAGCATCAGACGCGCTCGATCGTCGGGCGCATCGGCTTCGAGGCCGCGCGCGGCCGCTTTCCGATGGGCGGGCTGAAGGTGAACCGGCTCGTCGGCCACCGCGTGCTGCTGATGGGCGAGGCGGCGCACGCGTTTCCACCGCTCGCCGCGCAGGGCCTGAACCTCAGCCTGCGTGATACCGCCGAGCTGCTCGTCACGGTTACGGCGGCGCGCCGCGATCTGCTCGACATCGGCACGCTCGAGGCGCTGCGCCCCTACGAGCGCGCGCGGCGGCGCGACATCGCGCTGCGGACCAGCGGAGTCGACGTGCTCAACCGCTCGATCATGACCGATTTCGGCCCCGTCGACGCCGCGCGGGGCGTCGGCGCCGTGGCGCTGCGGCTGATCGGTCCGCTTCGCCGCGCGATCATGCGCGAGGGCATCCTGCCGCCGGGGCCGGAGCTTTCGTTCACCGCGAGCGTGCGGGACGAGGCGGCAGCGCGGTCGGTGCTCGGATAACGGCGCCTGATGGTCACCTTTCACTTTCCGCGACGTTTTATTGAGACGGCCGGGGTCCTTCGGCTACAGCTATTGCGGTGAAGACGATCGTCCTGAGCGACTTGGCAGCCGAGCAGCTCGATGCCCTGCCTTTGGCGGTGCAGGACGCCATCGACATCGCAATGCAGCGCTACGCGATCACGGGAAATCAATGGAGTGGACGATCGCACCGACGAGGATGCCGCCGACCTCGCGATCGCGCTCGTGGCAAAAGCCGAATGGGAGGCCGAGGGGCGGCCGACGGTCCCGCTCCAGGTGCTTCGCCGCGTGCGCGAGGGCGGCTCGTACCTCGCGGCGTTTCGCGCCGAACGAGGACTGACCCAGGCCCAGCTCGCGTCTCAAGCCGGTCTCGCGCACGGCGACCTGATCGAAATCGAATCATCTCGAAAAACGCCGAACGAGGCGACGCGCCACGTGCTCGCGAGGGCGCTCGACATTCACCCGGTCTGGTTATCGGAGGATGTCCCGAGGCCATCAAGCGCGGTTGGCAGCTAGCAGAGACTGTATTTTGGCGACCCCGGCAGGGTTCGAACCTGCGACCTGCCGCTTAGAAGGCGGCTGCTCTATCCAGCTGAGCTACGGGGTCAAGCAGACATCAGAACCAACGCGTCAGTGCGTCCACTGCCCGCGGCGGCTCGACTTGAAGTTGTCCGAATACGAGAAGACCTTGCCCGCGACGGGCTTCGCGTCCTCGACGCGATAGGCGATGCCGTTGCGCTCGGCGTAGGCGACCGCCTCCTCCTTGGTGCCGAAGCGCAGCGTGACCTGACGGTTCATGTCGCCCGACGAGGTCCAGCCCATCAGCGGCTCGACCTGCATCGCGCTTTCGGGATCGTGCACGAGAACCCACAGCTTGGTCGCGGCCTTGCCGGATTGCGTCGCCGAAGGCGATGGCTTGTAGATGCGTGCGCTCATCATCCCTCCGATGCCGACGATGGTCGGGGCAGCAGGATTCGAACCTGCGACCTGTAGTTCCCAAAACTACCGCGCTACCAGACTGCGCTATACCCCGGATGCCATGTCAGCCCGCTTCTAGTCTCGTCAGGCGTGCGCGTCCATGATGGCGGGCGTGATCGAGACCGACTCGCCGCAGCCACAGGCCGAGATTTGATTCGGGTTGCGAAAGGTGAAGGTCGAGGAGAGCTTGGAAGTCTCGAAGTCGAGCACGGTGCCAAGCAGAAACATCAACGCCTTCGAATCGACGAGCAGCGTCACGCCCTTGTCCTCGACGACCTCGTCGAGCGGCTGCTTCTCCTCGGCGAACTCGACCGTGTAGGACATGCCGGCGCAGCCGCCATTCTTCACGCCGACACGCAAGCCGACGACGGGACGGCCGGCATTCGCGATGAGCCCGCGCGCACGGTCGGCGGCGGACTCGGTCATCGACATCACGGCAAAGCGGGAGCGGGCCACGCGGACCTCCGGTTTCTATGCAGGCTCAATATGGGCCCGTTCGCGTTAACGCGAAAGCCCATCCCGGCAACGCTAGAACATGTCGAGCGAGATGCGCGCCTCGTCGGACATGCGGCCCTGATCCCACGGCGGGTCGAACACGAGGTCGACAGCGGCGCCGATCGCCCCGCCGACGCCGCCGACCGCCTCCTCGACCGAGGCGACGATATCGCCAGCCACGGGGCAGCCCGGCGCGGTCAACGTCATCTGCACGGCGACGAGCCGGCTTTCCGGCACCTCGATCTTGTAGATCAGCCCGAGCTCGTAGATGTCGCAGGGGATCTCTGGATCATAGACCGTCTTGCAGGCGGCGACGATCTCGTCCTGGAGACGCGCCTGCTCGGTCTCGTCGATCGCCGGATCGAACGACCAGCTTGGCGCATTCGGAAGTTCAAGCGTCTCGTCGGTGGCCACGGCCATCGCCGTCTCCTCAGGATTACGCGAGAAAAATCAGGCAAAAAGCCCTTCGGCCTTCAGCAGCGCTTCCGCGAGCTTATCGACCTCTTGCATCGTATTGTACATGGCAAACGAGGCGCGGCACGTCGAGGTGACGCCGAAACGCTGCAACAGCGGCATCGCGCAATGCGTGCCGGCCCGCACCGCCACGCCCGATCGATCGATGATCGTCGCGACGTCGTGTGCATGCGCGCCCTTCATCTCGAAAGAGACGATCGCGCCCTTGCCCGGCGCCTTGCCGTAGATCTTGATCGAGTTCATCGCGCCGAGCCGCTCCATCGCGTAATCGCCGAGCGCCTTCTCGTGCGCCGCGATGCGGTCGCGGCCGATCCCGGTCATGTAGTCGAGCGCCGCGCCGAGGCCGACCGCTTCGATGATCGGCGGCGTGCCCGCCTCGAAGCGATGCGGCGGGTCGTTGTAGGTGACCGCGTCCTTGGTCACCTCGACGATCATCTCCCCGCCGCCGAGGTAGGGCGGCAGATTTTCGAGCCACGGCTTCTTCGCGTAGAGCACGCCGATACCGGTGGGGCCGTAGAGCTTGTGGCCGGTCATCACGTAGAAGTCGCAGCCGAGATCGCGCATGTCCGGCGCGAGATGCACCGCGCCCTGCGAGCCGTCGACCAGCACGGGGATACCATGCGCGTGCGCCGCCTCGACGATCGCCTTGATCGGCAGCACGGTGCCGGTGACGTTCGACATCTGGGTGATCGCGATCATTTTCGTCTTCGGCGTGATCGCCCGGATGACGTCCTCGGCGGTGATCACACCCTCGTCGTCGCAATCGACCCACCTCAGCACGGCGCCCTTGCTCTCGCGCAAAAAATGCCAGGGGACGATGTTGGCGTGGTGCTCGAGGATCGTCAGCACGATCTCGTCACCCGCGCCGATGTGGCCGCGGCCATAGCTCGAGGCGACGAGATTGATCGATTCGGTCGCCGACTTGGTGAAGACGATCTCTTCGGCAGATTCGGCATTAAGAAAGGCGCGCACGCTCTCGCGGGCGGCCTCGAAATTGTCGGTGGCCGCGTTGGCGAGATAGTGCAGACCACGGTGAACGTTGGCATACTCGTAGTACAACGCCTGCGTCATCCGCTCGACGACCTGCCGCGGCTTTTGCGCGGAGGCGCCGTTGTCGAGATAGACGAGCGGCTTGCCATAAGGCTCGAGCGTCAGCGCCGGAAAGTCGGCCCGGATCGCGTCGATGTCGAAGGGCGCGTGGCTCATATCGTGCGTCATGTGACCTCGGCCCCCCTACCCCGCCTTCTCCGCACGCGCGCGCTCGCCGAGCCAGTACGCGATCTCGGCGCGGAAGCCGGCGGTGAGCGCCGGGTGGCCGATCTCATCCGCAAGCTCGGCGGCGAAGGCCTCGAGGAGCAGCGATTCCGCGTCCGCCTTCGGGATGCCGCGCGCCATGAGATAGAATAGCTGGTCCTCGTTGAGCCCGCCGCAAGTGGCGCCATGGCCGCAGGCAACGTCGTCGGCGAAAATCTCGAGTTCGGGCTTGTTGTACATCGCGGCTTCGTCAGAGAGGATCAGCGCTCGGCTCATCATCTTGCCGTCGGTCTTCTGCGCGTCGCGGCGGACGCGGATGCGACCTTGGAACACGCCGGTCGCGGCATCGTCGAGGATGTAGCGAAACGACTCGCGGCCCTCGCAGCCGGTGCCCTCGTGGACGACGTCGAGCGTGGTGTCGGCATGCTCGCGGCCTTGCAGCAGCGTCACGCCGCGCAACGAGGCGACGGCGTCGTTGCCGGCGAAGCACATGAACAATTGGCGCCGCGCGAGACCCTTGCCGCTGATGAGGGCGAAGCTGTCGAAACGCGACTCGTTGCCGAGCTGGGCGATGAACGAGTCGAGACGCAGGCTGCCCGCTTCGGTACGGGTGAGAGCGCTGGTGTGGCCGACCTCGGCCCGATCGCCGATCTTCATGATGAGACAGCCATACGTCTGGCCAAAGCGACCGCCACGCCCGAGGTTCGATTCGGTGATGCGCACCTTGGCGCTTTCGCCGACGACGACGAGCGAGCGGAAGAAGCGCGACGCCGGCCGATCGAGCGCCGTCGCGTAGACGATCTCGATCGGCTCGGCGATTTCGGCGCCCGGCGCGATCTCGATGACGACGCCGTCCTGCATCAGCGCCGCGTTGAGCGCGAGGATCGCGTCGCCGCCGCCGAAATCCTTCGCCGCCAGCAGCTCGATCAGGTCCGGGCGTCCCTCGCCCAGCACGTCGGCCAACGAGCGAACGCTGGCGCCCGCGGGCAGCGCATCCGACAGCGCGGGCACGAAGGTGCCATCGACGATGACCAGCCGGCCACCGCCGAGCCCTGGGCGGCCGGTCAGGTCCTGGTTGATCAAGGCGAGCGCGCGATCGTCGGGCTTCGGCGCGACCGGCGGCACCTCGCGCACCATGCTGCGCAAGTCGGTGTAGTGCCAGGCCTCGATGCGGCGATGCGGCAGGCCCGCGGCGGCGAACGCGCCGAACGCGTCCTCGCGCATGTGGCGGACTCCTTCGCTGCCAGGCAGCTTGGTCTTCAGCGCGCCGAAAGCGTCGGCCAGGGCGACCTCGGCATCGGTGCGCGACGAGACGATGCGAGCGACCATTGCCCTACTCCGCCGCCTTCACGAAGTCCCGGTATCCGGTCTCCTCGAGCTCCAGCGCCAGCTCTTTGCCGCCCGTCCGCGCGATCTTGCCGCCGGCCATCACATGCACCGTGTCGGGCACGATGTACGTCAGCAGCCGTTGATAATGCGTGATGAGCAGAAACGAGCGCTTGCCGTCGCGCAGCTTGTTGACTCCCTCGGCGACGATCCGGATCGCGTCGATATCGAGGCCCGAATCGGTCTCGTCCATGATCGCGATGCGCGGCTCGAGCAGCGCCATCTGCAAAATGTCCATGCGCTTCTTCTCGCCGCCGGAGAAGCCGACGTTCAGCGCGCGCTTGAGCATCTCGCGGCGGATCTCGAGCGTGTCGGCGGCGCCGTTGACCTGCTTGATGAAGGCCGGCGTCGTCAGCTCGTCCTCGCCACGCGACTTGCGCTGCGCGTTGAGCGCCGCCTTGAGGAAAGTCATCGTGCCGACGCCGGGAATCTCGACCGGGTACTGGAACGCCAGGAACACGCCCTTCGCGGCGCGCTCGTCGGGCGCCAGCTCGAGAATGTTCTCCCCGTCGAGCAGGATCCCGCCCGATCGCACCTCGTAGTCCGATTTGCCGGCGATGACATAGGCAAGCGTCGACTTGCCGGTGCCGTTCGGCCCCATGATGGCGGCGACCTCGCCGTCCTTCACCGTGAGATTGAAGTCGTCGAGGATCGTGTTTCCCTCGATCGCGACGGTGAGGTTCTTGATTTCGAGCATGGATGGTCCGGTCTTTGAGGTGGTGTGTCACCCAACCCCTCGTGGTGAGGCGCGCCGGAGGCGCGGCCCGAACCACGAGGGCTCCGGGTGGCGATAGGCTGGGGCCGCCTCGCGGTACGAGACGCCGCGCCGCGGCTCCTCACCATGAGGCTACTGGAAGGTTTCGCCGCTATCCCACGCTGCCCTCGAGCGAGATGGCGATCAGCTTTTGCGCCTCGACGGCGAACTCCATCGGCAGCTGTTGCAGCACGTCGCGCACGAAGCCGTTGACGATCAGCGCCGTCGCCTCCTCCGCCGAGAGCCCGCGCTGCTGGCAGTAGAACAGCTGGTCGTCGGAGATCTTCGAGGTCGTCGCCTCGTGCTCGAACTGCGCCGAATTGTTGCGGGCCTCGATGTAGGGCACGGTATGGGCGCCACAGTCGTTGCCGATCAGCAGCGAATCGCAATTCGTGAAGTTGCGGGCGCCGGTCGCCTTGCGGTGCGCCGAGATCTGGCCGCGGTAGGTATTGTCGGACTTTCCCGCCGCGATGCCCTTCGAGATGACCCGGCTCGTCGTATTCTTGCCGAGGTGGATCATCTTGGTGCCCGAGTCGACCTGCTGGTGGCCGGTCGAGATCGCGATCGAGTAGAACTCGCCGCGCGAATTGTCGCCGCGAAGGATGCAGGACGGGTATTTCCAGGTGATCGCCGAGCCGGTCTCGACCTGCGTCCACGAGATCTTCGAGTTCTTGCCGCGACAGTCGCCGCGCTTCGTCACGAAGTTGTAGATGCCACCCTTGCCCTCGCTGTCGCCGGGGTACCAGTTCTGCACCGTCGAGTACTTGATCTCGGCGTCATCGTGCGTGACCAGCTCGACCACGGCCGCGTGCAGCTGGTTCTCGTCGCGCTTCGGCGCCGTGCAACCTTCGAGATAGGAGACGTACGACCCCTCGTCGGCGATGATCAGCGTGCGCTCGAATTGCCCGGTGTTCTCCTCGTTAATGCGGAAATAGGTCGACAGCTCCATCGGGCAGCGCACGCCCTTCGGGATGTAGACGAACGAGCCGTCCGAGAAGACCGCGGCGTTCAGCGTCGCGTAATAATTGTCCGACGTCGGCACGACCGAACCGAGATACTTCTTCACCAGTTCGGGGTGCGTGTGCACGGCCTCGGAGATCGGGCAGAAGATCACGCCGGCCTTGGCCAGCTCCTTCTTGAAGGTGGTGACGACCGACACCGAGTCGAACACGGCATCGACCGCGACACGGCGCTGCTTGGCGCCCTCGACGCCGGCCAGCAGCTCCTGCTCCTCGAGCGGGATGCCGAGCTTGCGATAATACTCGAGCAGATCGGGATCGACCTCCTCGAGCGACTTCGGCCCCGACGCCGACTTCGGCGCGGCATAATAATAGAGATCCTGGAAGTCGATCTTCGGATAGTCGACACGCGCCCAGGTCGGCTCGTCCATGGTCAGCCATCGGCGATACGCTTCAAGGCGCCATTCCGTCATCCAGTCGGGCTCGCCCTTCTTGGCCGAGATGAAGCGCACGATCTCCTCGCTGAGACCTTTCGGCGCCTTGTCCATCTCGAACTGCGAGAAGAAGCCGTACTTGTATTCGGTGACGTCGAGCGACTTGACCCGGTCGACTGTCTCCTGAACCGCTGCCATTCACATTCTCCACTCGCCGACGCCGCATCGGCGGCGCTCGGACAAACCCAGTTCACGCCGCGATGCGCGGCCGTATCGTCGTCAGTGCTTTCGCGAACGCCGTCGCGAAAAGATCGATGTCGGCCGGTGTCGTGGTCCAGCCGAGACTCACGCGCAGGGCGCTCGTCGCGAGCGCCGCCTCGATGCCCATCGCCTCGAGCACATGCGAGGGCTTGACCTTGCCCGCGGCGCAGGCCGAGCCCGCCGAGACGGCGACGCCCGCGAGGTCGAGGCTCATCAGCAGCACTTGCGCGTCGTAGCCACGCGCCGCGAAGCTCGACGTGTTCGGCAATCGAGGTGCCGCGTGCCCGAAAACAGCGACACTCGCTCCGCTCTCTCGGACCGTTGCCTCGATCGCGTCGCGCCAAGCCTCGAGCTGTTCTGATCCGCCCGCCACCCGGTCCGCCGCCGGCCCGCAGGCCGCGCCGAACCCGGCGATGCCGATCATGTTTTCCGTGCCGCCGCGCAGTCCGCGCTCCTGGCCACCGCCTCGCACGACCCCAGTCCTAAGATGGTGAGCCGTCGGCGCGAAGCAAAGGGCGCCGACACCCTTCGGGCCACCGAACTTGTGCGCGGAGATCGCCAGGGCGTCGGCGCCGAGCGCGGTGATGTCGCAGGCGATCTTGCCGGCCGCCTGGACGGCATCACAGACCACGTAGCCCCCGGCTGCGTGCACGAGGTCCGCCGCCGCCCGAACCGGCTGGATCACGCCCGTCTCGTTGTTGGCCGCCTGGATCGCCAGCATGACCAACGACCCGGCATGACGTTCGAGCGCCGCCGCCAGCGCGGCAAGGTCGAGCGCACCCTGTTGGTCGAGCGCGATGGTCTCGGTCCGGCCCCCGAAACGATGCCCGGCGAAAACGGCCGGATGCTCGCCGCCGCCGATCAGCAGGGTCTGGCACGGCATCCCGTCGACGCCGAGTTCCGGCGAGAGCACGATGTTGAGGGCCTCGGTGCCGCCAGAGGTGAAGATCACGCCCTGGGCCTCGCAACCGACGAGGCTCGCGACCGCGCGACGGGCGGTGTCGATGATCGCACGCGCGCGACGTCCCTCGGCATGGATGGAGGACGGATTGCCGTACACGTCGAACGCCTCCGCCATCGCGGCTCGCGCGGCCGGATGCAGCGGGGTCGTGGCATTATGGTCGAGGTACGCGCGCGGCCCCATGAATGCTCAAGTTCCTTCCGGCGACCCGCCACGGCAGCCCGCGCATGACGCGAAACAGATGTCGCGAAACACTTGCGTGTCGCGCCGCCGCACATGCTAGAAGCCACCCGCCCTTCCCGATCCCATGATCTCAGACAGTCACATGATCTGAACGAGCCGCATGATCGAGTCAGATGACCATATAAGACGCGGTTTCGAAGCGGCGCGACAGGGTGTTAGAATTATTCTAACGGTTTAGGCGCGCGGCGGAAGCCCGTCAAGCGATCGCGCGTGCGGCATCCGCCGCGCCCGAGGGAGAAACGATGCCTGAAGTCATCTTCAATGGTCCGGCCGGGCGCCTCGAGGGCCGCTTTCATCCGGCCGCCCGCCGCAACGCGCCGATCGCGATCATCCTGCACCCGCACCCGCAATTCGGCGGGACGATGAACAACCAGATCGTCTACAACCTGTACTACGCATTCGCCGAGCGCGGCTTCTCGGTCCTGCGCTTCAACTTCCGAGGCGTCGGCCGCAGCCAGGGCGGCTTCGATCACGGCGCCGGCGAATTGTCGGACGCCGCCGCGGCGCTCGACTGGCTGCAGACCATCAATCCCGAGGCCCGCGCCTGTTGGATCGCCGGCGTTTCGTTCGGCTCCTGGATCGGCATGCAGCTTTTGATGCGCCGGCCCGAGATCGAGGGCTTCATCTCGGTCGCGCCGCCGGCCAACAGATTCGACTTCTCGTTCCTCGCGCCGTGCCCGTCGTCCGGCTTGTTCGTGCACGGCGATATCGATCGCGTGGCGCCGCTGAAGGAGGTGACGGGCCTCATCGAGAAGCTGAAGACCCAGAAGGGCATCCTGATCGAGCACGCCGTGATCTCCGGCGCCAACCACTTCTTCGAGAACCGGGTCGAGCCGCTGATCGAGGAAGTGCGTCAATATCTTGACAAGCGGCTCGGCAACCCGCCCAAATTGCCGACACCGACCCGCAGCGAGCCGGCGGCCAGCCGCGATTGAGCTTGCAGCCTGATCCGGCGGCACTGCGACGAACGCGGACGGCGTTGGGCTGACGTTCGGTAATCTGGAGTTGCAGGCCGCTCGCGATGACCCACGATCTCGCCGTCACAGCCCTGACCGCCTGCACGTCGTGCCCGTTGCGCGAACTCGACGTGTTCAAGGATCGCAATCATAGCGAGGTCACGTTCATCGAGCGGTTCAAGGACGGCGAGCGCGTGGCGCCGGCCGGGACGACGATCGTCAAGGAAGGGATGAACAACGAGCGCCTGTTCACCGTCCTGTCGGGCTGGGTGTTCCGCTACCGCACGCTCGAGGGCAGCCGGCGCCAGATCATCAACTACGGCCTGCCCGGCGACTTTCTCGGGCTGCAGGCGACGATCGACGATGTCATGAGCCACGGCATCGAGACGTTGACCGACGTCACGCTCTGCCATTTCGACCGCGATAAGCTGTGGTCGCTCTACGTCGACCATCCGCGCCTCGCCTATGACATGACCTGGATCGCCGCGCGCCAGGAGCGCTCGTTCGAGGAGCAGCTGCTCACGCTCGGCCAGCGCACGGCGTTCGAGCGCATCGCCTACCTGCTCTGGCACTTGTTCGACCGCGCCCGCGATGTCGGCCTCGTCGTCGACAACACCGTGACCTTGCCGATTCGCCAGCAGCATATCGCCGACACGCTCGGGCTCTCGCTCGTGCACACCAACAAGACATTGCAGAAGATTCGCGAGGACGGCGCGATCGACATCCATGACCGCGCGATGCACGTCCGCGACGAGGCCCGTCTGATCAGGCTCGGTCGAATCGACACGAGCCTCTCGAGCAAGCGGCCGCTGATCTAGCCGTGGGGGACCAGGGGGCCGGAGCCTGCTCAGAGACCTTCGAGGTAAAGCCGCCCCAGCAGCGGGCCGAAATAGATCGGCAGCACGTCGTCGCACACCGGATCGAACAGCGTGTGCAGGGTCTCGCTGAGGTTCGACACGAGCGCCGTTTCGATGTCGGTCGAGCCAAGCTCGGCGAGACCGGCCAGCCGATCGCGCGACGCGATCGCGACGGGCGCCGCCTCCTGGCGATACGCTAACCTCAATGCGGCCATGGCCTGTCCGACCCCGGTTTCTGCAACTCGGGAACAGGCTACGCTCGCATGGTTAACGGAGCTTTAAGCTTGATGCGGACGCGATCAAACGCCCGTAAAGGCTTCGGCGAATGTCGAGGAGGCAACGATGTCGGCGGCGGCCTTCAACGTCCGCGCCTGCTCCTTGCCGAGCACCGCCTCGAACCGCTGCTGCGCCGTCTCCCACAGGCCCGCCGCCTCGCCGAGGACCTGCAGGCCCTTCTCGGTGATCCGGACGCGGCGGGTTCGTCGGTCGCGCGTGTCGGCGACGAAGACGATATAGCCCGCGCGCTCCAAGGGCGCGAGCTTGTATCGAAGCGTCGCCCGCTCGAGGAAGAAGCTCTCCGCCAACTCGGCGATCCCGGCCGTGCCAGCTTCCTTGATCTGCGTGAGAAGCGAGAACTCCAAGGTCTGCAGGCCGCTCGGCGCCATCGCCTTGTCGTAGAGCCCGACCAGACGGAGCGACGACCGTCGCATGCTGCGGTTGAAGCATAGGGTCAAATCGGGTGGTGGGCACCGGTCCATGAGGGTTGCCTCGCGACAGAATACGATACGCCGGTCAATGCACCGCGGCATCGAAGTAAAGGGCCGCCGAACGTGATGGAGGCCTCGCCCGGACTCCCACAAGTGAGGCCGGACAGAGGGTTAGGCGTCTAAGTGGGCCACGGTACTGCTTGCGGCCCCCGAGGGAACTCCCGCAAGGGATGGCCCACTTTTTCGAGGTTTAGCACGACCCGGCGGGTTTGTTCTAGGCCCGGGCGTAGGCGGGGATTGGGGATCTTGATCCAGTCGCGGTCCCGGCCGGAGCGGTAGGGCGAGCCGCGGCGCTTGGAGACGATGCCTTCGAGGCCGAGGGCGCAGGCCTGGGCGAAGACGTCGGGGCCCTCGGCGTCGAAGGACTCGCTGAGACGAGCGCGGGCTCGGCGCCGACGAGGAGCGCGGCGAGGCGGGCGCGGCGGTCCTCGAGCGGTTGGCGGCGCAGGTCATCGCCGGCGAGCTCGAGGAGATCGAAGGCGATGAGCGTGGCGGCGGCGGCGCCGGCGCGCGAACGCGGGGCGCGGAAGTCGCTGTGGCCGTCAGGGCGCAGGATCACGGCCTCGCCGTCGATCGTAGAGCTCGTGACGGGCATCGCGCGCAGCGCGGCGGCGACGCCGACAAAGCTGCCACCGCGCTCATTCTGCAGGCGGGTCCACAGGCGCACCGCGTCGCCGTCGCGGCGGCCGATGATGCGGTAGCCGTCCAGGGGACAATGAACCCGGCCGGGGCGCTGCGCTTCGCCCGCGCCGGGCGCGCGTGCCAGGCCATGGCGGGACGATGCTCGGCGCCGCCGATCGTCCCGCCGAGACGGCATGTGTGGTAAAAAGCGCCGATGGCGGGCGAGATCGACGATGCGCTCGCGCGTGCCGAGGCCATTCGCGTTTGGCTGAACGACGTGCCGCGCGAGACCTGCGCGATGTCGCTCGGGCTCGGCATTGGCAAGCTGGCGAAGCTCAGCAATCTGCCGTTCGACGTCTTCCTCGAGCGGATGCGGATCTTCGCCGAGCTTCAGCGTTCCGTCGACGCGGGGCTGCGCGCGGGCGGTGACGACCGGCCTAAGCCTTGATCGCGAACAACGTGTGTTGAATGACGCGCTTTGCATGGAATTTTGGAGGCAATACTTCTTGTTTGCCTAGAATGTAGCTTCCGTCATGTCCCGGATCGTACTCCCTTTCACCAGCATTGTTAAGAATGAATTGGCCGCCTTCTTTTAAGAAAGGAATCCAGGACTCGTAGGACGCGCGCTGAATATTTGGCGTCTGATCGCCATCCAATAGAAGGAGGTCGATTGGACGGTCCCATTTGGCCACCACATCGAGCGATGTGCCTTTGTAAGTCTCGACCCAAGGCGTGAGTTCAAGCCGATGAATATGGTTTCTGAACGCTTCCTCCAGCGTTTTGGCACCTGAGCTTTCGAGCATTTGTTCATAATGAGGAATGGAATATTCGTCACCGGAACAGTCGAATGGATCGATCGCATGGACCTTGCCGCTTCCTCGTAGGCGCCTGGCGCCAGCCAACAACGAGGTTGATCTCCCCATGAACGAACCCACCTCGACGATCGTGGGATTGTCCGGCAAATGGAAGCTGCGCAGCGCAACCTCGCGAGTAGCGGGCGGGATGACCCATCCCGGTATTGTTGCTGCGGCGTCGACGACCTCATCTAGACCACGAAATTTCGAGACCAATCGCGTTTTCGCATCATGGTACCTTTGCGCTAGATTGTTCATGGAAAGGTCCGGAGGCTTGCTGACTGAGTACGCCAAAGGTTAAGCCTTCCCCGTCGTAGCGTCGACATTCCGTTTGGCTGATATCCCCGCCGTGTGAGCCCGTAGGAAGTGGCGACACGTCGCAGGTGCGCGGACTGATGATCCGCGCCCGGGGTCGACTGATCGGGGGTGACGCCTTGCCGGCCGCCCTGCCCCCTCGGGGCGCGAGGCGGCGACGATGGTGGCGCCGAGCGCAGCGAGGGCAGCCCTGGCGTTTTCCTGGCGCGCGTCTTAGAGGACGAAGCCGAGTAGCGAGGCAACGCGACGACGGGGCTCCGATCTTCCGGGATCGGAGCCTTTCGTCGCGTTCGACCTGGGCGCCGCACTGAGCTAGGTTTTGAAAGGGTCCAAGGATGTGGCCAAGGGTCTGATGAAATTCGATATTTATACAAAGTTCGTTCTTACTGTTCATTGCAGGGGCACTTATTGGCATTTTGCGTAAACTGCGATGCGGTCTGCGAATGCACAAAGCCGAATACCAAAAAGTTATTCTTTGATGGCTCAAATTGCCTTAGACTGTACGATGCGGCGGCGGCATCGACAAGATGCGCCACCATAGGATCGACTATGCACCGACGATCGCGTCGGATGTGCCGCCGCATTGAGGCGCGCGATGGCGTCGAAGTGCGCGCCACTTTCGGACACGACAATGGCCAAAGTTCGGGCTGCCTCGTCAGATCGCGCCATCTTCTTGGCGCGAAAAGAAATACGCCCCTACCTCATTGGCCAGAGCGCCGCGTGGATCTGACCAAACCCACGTCCCATTCGGCGAATGACTTATATCTCGGCTTGGATCGAAGTCGTTGCGAAAGAGAATGTTATAGCGCCCGCGGTAATCGCGATCTTCGATGCTGCCGTGCCACATATGGTAGACCCTGTTATCCAGGGCATCGATGTTCGAAAACAGATTGTTTGAGCGGGCGCCCGCGTCCCAATCGCGCGCATCCTGCTTGTGGGCTGCCGTGTGCGGGCGCAGCGCCCAATAATCGTCGAGCCGCGCCAGGGCCGCGAACGCTTGCACGGCGTCGCCGCCGCCGACGACGTTGCGATCATAGAAGCCGCTCGCGGCGATCGTGGCACGATGCGCCGACCAGGCCATTCCATAGCAATTGTGGCGATCCGCCAGCCGATATTGCTGTATGAGGTTGGGCTGCGCTCGCGCCCGTGTCAGCTTGATCTCGTTCGAGTCGAACTCGGAGGCGGCGAGCGAACGGGCGATCGAGACGCCCCGCATGATGGGCGTGTAGTGCGCGCAAGCGGCGGGCGACAGGGCTCGCATATCGACACCGCGAGGTAAGTGCACCGACGTCTCGAATAGCTGCAGCAGGCCGCCGTTCCGAGACAATCTTTGCTTGGCCTTCGATGGCCAATCCTCGTCTTCGAATATGAGGTCGCAATCGATCCACGCAACATACTCGACGTGCGCCGGTAGCTCCGCCAGGCCGATATTGAGAAGCCGCTCTTTTTGCCAGATTCGGTCCTCTCCCACGAGGGTCAAGACGATGTCTCCGTCGTCCTTTGTCAAATGATGCTCGCCCTCCTGTGCCAGTTCGACGACCAGAAGCGGGGCATTCAGATATCTGCGAAAGGCCTTGAAATTATCCCGTCGCGTGTCGTACTTCGCTGGATTGTAATATGACGTGATTACCCAAAGAGGATCGAGGAAGGACGGCATCAAAGACTCGATCGCTGTGCGCCGGCAGGGTTGCGAAAATTAAATGGTCTTCGTGCATGCGGTTGGCAAGCGGCGTCAGGGCTTTCGCGAGCGCCGGTCAAGCCCATACTTGGCCCGCATTCTGGCGACAAGAGCGAGGGATGACGCCACGGCTTCGGCGGTCTCTTTCGACATCGTCAGAGCTTCCGATAACCGCTCAGGACGTCGTGCGGTTGAAGGCGGTCCTGGGTCTCGCGTGTGGAGATGCGCTATCGCTCGCTTGGGCGGCAGTGACACGGGCAACGAACAACGTCTTAAAAGATCGACAATTTGGATTTGCCGCCGGCGTTGAACACATCTATGGCTCCCGGAACGCTACAATCAAACCGCCTACAACTAGTTAGATGCGCGCGGACTAATGATCCACGCCCGGGGTCAAGTGATCCGAGGGGTGACGTCTTGTCGGCCGCCCTGCCCCCTGGGGCGCGGCGCGGCGACGACGGTGGCGCCGAGCGCAACCCTGGCGTTTTCCTGGCGCGCGTCGAGAGCGTCCTGGTGCTGCCGTGTCGCCTTGATCCGGCGCTTGCGCATCTCCTCGGCCGTCAGCCGTGGCTCGGACGCCTGGCGCATCCGCCGGCTCGGTCGCGAGCAGCGCGGCGGCGCTGTCGACGAGCGCCCCGACGCGGGTCGGCAAATCCTTGTCAAAATCGTTCACAGCCGCGGCGATCGCAGCCATCAGGTCGGCGTTTGCCGCGCAAACTTGATGGAGGCCTCGCCCGGAATCGAACCGGGGTGCAAGGATTTGCAGTCCTCTGCGTAACCACTCCGCCACGAGGCCTCTGCGCCACTTGGGCACCTTCGCGCTATAGCGCACGGCCACCGTCCGGAGCAATGGGCAGCGGGCAAAAGCCTCGCCACGGCGAGATCACGGATCCCTGATTTCCCGCCTTTGCAAGCGGGACGAGGCTTGCTATATGCCGCGCCTCGCCTCGGCGGCGTTCCCTGATAGCTCAGCTGGTAGAGCAGTCGACTGTTAATCGACTTGTCGCAGGTTCGAGTCCTGCTCAGGGAGCCAATCCGGCTCTTCGGCCGGCAGCGTGCTTGGCGTTGCGCATCATGCGGCAGAGGTCGTCCACCATGAACGGCTCGTGATCCGCGCGCGGCATCGTTTTGCGAAAACGTCGTGCCGCCCAGGCGAAGGCCGTGGGCAACGGGAAGCACCGACTTCGTACATCGCGCAAAGCCGCTCGATGATCGAGACGATCTCGTCGCCGCCAGGTCCTGCTCGATGTCGAGCGACCTGTCGGGGTCGTTCGAAACGCCATGGCCGAGTTGTCGGCGGCGAGCGCTATTCGGTCGATGGGCCGTACGACCCTTGACCCGCCCCGCGATTTCCCCGACTCCGTCGGCATGTCCCCGTCCTCCGACTTCCTGCGGATCCTCACCGAGCGCGGGTTCATCCACCAGTGCTCGAATCTCGAGGCGCTCGACGCCGTGGCGACGAGCGGCGATCTGAAGGCCTATATCGGCTTCGACTGCACGGCGCCCTCGCTGCACGTCGGCTCGCTCCTGCCGATCATGCTGCTGCGCTGGCTCCAGAAGACAGGCGGCACGCCGATCGTGCTCGTCGGCGGCGGCACGACGCGGGTCGGCGATCCTTCCGGCAAGGACGCCAGCCGCAAGCTGCTCTCGCTCGACGACATCGAGGCGAACAAGCAGGCGTTGCAGCGCGTCTTCGCGAGCTTCCTGCGCTTCGGCGACGGCGCCACGGATGCCGCGATGGTCGACAACGCCGACTGGCTGACCGAGCTGAAGTACATCGACTTCCTGCGCGACGTCGGCCGGCATTTCTCGGTCAACCGCATGCTGACGATGGACTCGGTGAAGATGCGCCTCGAGCGCGACCAGGAGCTGTCGTTCCTCGAGTTCAACTACATGTGCTGCCAGGCCTACGATTTCGTCGAGCTGAACCGTCGTCTCGGCGTGACGCTGCAGATGGGCGGCTCGGACCAATGGGGCAACATCGTCACCGGCATCGATCTCGGCCGGCGCATGGGCACGCCGCAGCTGCACGCTTTGACCGCGCCGCTGCTGACGACGGCGTCGGGGGCGAAGATGGGCAAGACGGCGCAAGGCGCGGTCTGGCTCTCGGCCGAGATGCTGCCGGTCTTCGAATACTGGCAGTACTGGCGCAATTGCGAGGACGACGATGTCGGGCGATTTCTAAAACTCTTCACCGAGATGCCGATGGAGGAGATCGGCAAGCTCGAGACGCTCGGCGGCGCCGAGGTGAACGAGGCGAAGAAGGCGCTGGCCACCGAGGCGACCGCGTTGCTGCACGGTCGCGCCGCCGCCGAACTCGCGGCCGACACCGCCCGCAAGACGTTCGAAGAGGGCGCGCTCGCCGTCGACTTGCCGAGCGTCCCGCTCGATGCCGCCGACCTGTCCGCCGGGCTCGGCGTGCTGACGGCATTCTTCAAGGCCGGCCTCGTCGCCTCGACCGGCGAGGCCCGGCGGCAGGTGAAGGGCGGCGGCCTGAAAGTGAACGATGCGCCGGTCAGCGACGAGCGTGCCACGTTGGGACCGTCCGATCTTCAAGACGGCGCGATCAAGCTGTCGCTGGGCCGCAAGCGCCACGTGCTGCTGAAGGTCGCGCCCTAGCCGAGCTCTTACCCGGGAGCGTCGCGGTCAGAACCGCTTGATCCAGCTCGACACCGCATTGCCCGCATAGGCGAACGGCCGGCCGACCGCCGACATGTCGGGCAGGTGATTGAGCGGGTTCAGCGTGCCCAACAAGGTCTTCTTTGGTTCCCGCTCCGGCTCGATCTTGCCGGCGTCGGCGGTCTGCTGCTGTCGCGTCGGCGGCAGCGGTGCCTTGGCCTGGCACGGCGGCTCGGCGCATCCGCGCGGCTTCAGCTTCGCCGGCGCGGCCGGCAAGGCGAGCTGCGACTTCGGCACGACGAGGCTCGCCGAGGTCATCGGCTCGCTCGGGATGATCGCCGCCGACGGCACGACCTCGGCGAGGTGGCCGGCCCACGGCTGCTGAGCTTGCGCGGACGGCGTCGGCAGCTGCGCCTGCGCTGGCAAGGTGGACGCGGGCGCCTGCGGATCGTGCCTCGAATGGATGGCGTAGGCGAGCGCGAACGTCATCGTCGCCGCGACGACGACGAGACCGAGCGTATCGCGGCTGGCCCTGAAGACCACCGTCCTGGAAGCGTTGGCGAAATAACCCATGACCGACCTTCAATCGGTATCGCGATGCGTT
Organism: uncultured Lichenihabitans sp.; assembly: GCA_965214415.1. Lineage (GTDB taxonomy): Bacteria > Pseudomonadota > Alphaproteobacteria > Rhizobiales > Beijerinckiaceae > RH-AL1. Next base: position 1,069,550 of record CBDCBQ010000003.1, on the reverse strand, counting down.
TCACGCGAGGCTCATTCTACACGTGGTCATTGCGTCAACACCTAGGCGGTCCGCGCGCCATCCCGACAATTCGCCGTGAGAGCGACATCGCCGACACAAGCGGCACGCGGCGGCAACCGCGAGCAATTCCAACATTTCGTTTCGTAACAGTCTGTGTGTTGTCGGGTCGCGGCGGCGCTGTATCGTCGCAACACCGGCGGGGATTTGCGCGACGCGGCTTGTCGTGCGCGTGCGCCAGCACTTAGAACGCAAGCAACATCCGGCATTTGGACGGGGCGGTCCGCGGCCGGTCGGGGGTTTTGGAACGATGAATGTCGCGCTGCCGTGGTGGATGCCGCTGTCCGTTTTCATCTGGGCTGTCCAGATGGTCGTGTTTCACGGCGTCGGCTACGCCTTCGAATATTGCGACCGCACTCGCATGTTGCGCCGGTTCAAGGTGCGCGACGTCGATCGCAAGAGCTACCGGCAGCTGATGCCGCGCGTGCTCGCGAATCAGGTCTTCATTCTTCTGCCATGCATGGTCGCGGCGCAGGCGCTCGGGCTCTGCTTCACGGGGACGCCGCATCTGCCGGCGTGGCGGTTCCTGGCGAGCCTCGCCGTCATGGGGATCGGCCATGACGTCGTGCAATACGCGACGCATCGCCACCTGCTGCACCGCCCGAGCCTGATCCGCAAGCTCAAGCACTCGATCCATCATTCGACCGGCGCCAGCAAGGGCATCAGCGCCTGCTACATGAGCGGCGCGGACTTCTTCCTCGAGATCGTGCTGCCGTACCTGCTGCCGCTGGCGCTGATCGGCGGCGGCGGCTCGGACATCGTGTTCCATACGATGATCGCCGGACTTGGCGCCGTCGGCGGAGTCTACGAGCATTCGGGCTACGATTTCGCGGTGCTGCTGCCGAAGGCCAGGATCGCGGCGCGCATGCCGCGCTTCGTGGGCGTCATCGGCGGCCTCATCACCAGCCACGCGCACGGCGAGCACCACGCCAAGGGCAACGTCTCGTTCTCCGACGGTTTCGGCAGCCCTGCCGTCTGCGATACGATGTTCGGGACCCGCTGGGACACGGTCGAGGCGCGGGGTCGCGCCGCCGACGCGCGCGCCGCGGCGGCGACCCCGGCGGAATAGCCCCGCCAGCCGCATTGCGGCCGGACTCTTGTGATGTCTCGGCGGTGGCGGGGCACGGTGCCTCGACGACCGGACGGACGGATGATCTCGCACAAGCTTCTCGGGCTCAGGTTGGGCGTCGCGCTCGGCATGCTGGCATTGGCCGGCCTCGCGGCGCCGGCGCGCGCCGATCGCATCCTGCATCCGACCGCCGTCTTCTCCGGGCTCGACAAGATCACCGGCCGCATCATCTCGTTCGAGGTCGCGACCAACGAGACCGTGCAATTCGGCTCGCTGCAGATCACCGAGAAGGCCTGCTACACGCGGCCCGCGACCGAGGCGCCGCAGACGATCACCTTCGCGCAGGTCGACGAGATCGACGCCAAGAAGCAATACAAGCGGATCTTCTCGGGCTGGATGTTCGCCTCGAGCCCCGGCCTCAACGGCATCGAGCATCCCGTCTACGATATCTGGCTGACCGACTGCAAAGGCGGCAAGGAGATCCAGAAGACGCCGGAGACCGCCGCCACGGACTCGCCGCTGCCGCCGACGACCGCCGAAGCGGCGGCACAGAAGAAGGACGCGTCGAAGAACGAGGCCACCAAGGACGAGGCCACCAAGGACGATGCCGCGAAAGGCGACACGGCGAAAGGCGACACGGCGAAAGACGATACGGCAAAGGACGATGCGCCCAAGCCCGAGAAAAAGCGCCGCGTCGCCCGTCGCAAGCCGGCGCCGCATCCCGATGATTCGTACGATGCCGGCATGACGCCGGATGCCGAGCCGCAGCGACAGGCGCCTGCCCGTAGCTTTTTCCCGGACGCGGCCGGCGGTCGCGACCCGGGTGGCTTCTACTGACGCGCTACGACCCTTCCAGCCCCGGGCCGGCGATATCCTCTAGCACCTGATGGTGGCGCGCGCGCCGCGTGCGCAGCGTGACGAGTTCCTCCGCGGCGGTGGGATGGACGGCGACGGTCGCGTCGAAGTCGGCCTTCGTCGCCCCCATCTTCACCGCGATGCCCAGCACCTGCGCCAGCTCGCCCGCGTCATCGCCGAGGATGTGCACGCCGATCACCTTGTCGCTCTGGCAATCGACGATGACCTTCATCACCGTCTTCTCCTCGCGGCCGGACAACGCGGCCTTCATCGGTCGGAACGAGGCGGCATAGACGTCGACGACCGCGAACCGTTGGCGCGCCTCGTGCTCGGTCAGGCCGACGGTGCCGATTTCCGGCGTCGTGAAGACGGCGGTCGCCACCATCGAGTGATCGACCACGATCTCGTGCGGCCCGAACACCGTGTCGGCGAAGGCCTGCCCCTCGCGGATGGCGACCGGCGTCAACGCAAGCCGGTCGGTGACGTCGCCGACCGCGTAGATCGACGGCACGCTGCTGCACGAGGCGGCATCGACGCAGATCTCGCCCTTGTCGCCGAGTTCGACGCCGGCCGCCTCCAGGCCGAGGCCCTCGGTGTTTGGCACCCGGCCGGCGGCATCCAGGATCACGTCGCAGGCGATCGTACGGCCGTCGCCGAGCGTCGCGAGCAAGCCGTCTTCGGTCTTCTCGACCTTGGTGACCACGCACTCGAGTTCGAAGCGGACGCCGGCTTTCTCGAGCGCCTCGGTCAGGCCCTCGCGCATGTCCTCGTCGAAGCCCCGCAAGATCATCTTGGTGCGGGCGACCACCGTCACCTGCGCCCCGAGCCGCGTGAACACCGACGAGAATTCGATGCCGATGTAGCCTGCCCCGATGATCAGGAGGCGCTTGGGAAACACGGGCAGATCGAAGATATCGTCCGAGGTGATCATCAGCGCGTGGCCGGGCGTCTGCGAAAGCTCGCGCGGACGCCCGCCGGTGGCGACGAGGATGATTTTCGCGCGCACTTTCGTGCCGTCCGAGAGCGCGACCGTGTGGGGGTCGACGACGACGGCGCGGCTGTCGACGATCTTCACGCCGGCCTTGTCGAGGTTCTTGACGTAGATGCCGGAGAGCCGCGTGATCTCCTTTTCCTTCGCATCGACGAGCGTGCACCAATCGAAGGTCGGCGTCGGTATGGTCCAGCCAAAACCCCTGGCCTCCTCGAAGGCGTCGACGAAGCGGCTCGCGTAGACCATCAGCTTCTTCGGCACGCAGCCGCGGATGACGCAGGTGCCGCCGACGCGGAATTCCTCGGCGATCATCACCTTGGCGCCGTGCTGGGACGCGATGCGCGCCGCGCGCGTGCCGCCGGAACCGGCGCCGATCACGAACAGGTCGACGTCGTAGTCGCTGGAGGCGCTCATCTAGAGGTCGTGACCCTTCTTTTTCATCTCGGCGCGCACGCGTGCCATCATGTTGATGGCGATCTTTTCCTGCCACGCCTGCGTGCCCGGCAGGAGCTGGGTTAGAAAGAGCGGCTGCAGGGCGACGTACCGCTTGCCGGCCTCGCTGTTGTAGAAAGCAAGAATTGTGTCGATGTCGGTTTCCGACAGCAGCGTCGCGTATATTCTCGCGGATTGGTCGATCATCTCCTCGGACTGCGCGTCGAACTCCGGCTTCAGCTGATCCAGCACGATATGCATGTCCTGGACGAGATCCGGGTGCTCCTGCGTCACGCTGTTGCCGATCTGGTCCATGAACTCGGCGACCATGACGCTGAAGGATCGCGAGATGCCGGTCGCGAGGATAAGCCGGCGCGCCTTGGCGATATGCTGGGGCGTCGGATCGGCCGCGTCGGACGGCGGCGGCAGGATGACGGTGGCGGACGAACCGGGCGGCACGGGCGCCGGAGCGGCCTCGGTTTGCGCGGGTGCGGGCAGACGGCGGCGTGGTGGGGGCGGGGGCCGCGGGCACTGGGTCGGCCGGCTGGGCATGGCATGTCGTCAGCCAGAACAAGGCGATCGCCGTCGCCGCGATGCGTGTCATGCCGCCGCGCGCAAGAAAACGCAGTCCCCCGTCGCCACTTCCGCCGAAGCCCCGCATCACGCGCCCGGGTCGCCGATGATGGTGACGCCGTCCGGGCCGGCGCAGACGATCGCGCGAGCGATGCCAATGAACAGGCCGTGCTCGACGACGCCGGGGATCGCGGCGAGCCGATCGGCGAGGCGCTCCGGCGTTTCGATGCTGCCGAGATGGCAGTCGAGGATGAGATGGCCGCCGTCGGTGACGTAGTCCGCGCCGTCCGACGCTTTACGCAGTACGATATCGCCCGCGCAGCCGCACGCCTTCGTCTCGCGCTCGACCGCGAGGCGCGTGACGGCAAGGCCGAAGCGGTTGACCTCCACCGGCAGCGGGAAGCGGCCGAGCCGCTCGACCTGCTTCGACGCGTCGGCGATGACGATCATCCGCTTCGAGGCGGTCGCGGTGATCTTCTCGCGCAGCAGCGCGCCGCCGCCACCCTTGATCAGTCGCAGATCGGCATCGAACTCGTCGGCGCCGTCGATCGTCAGGTCGAGTTCGGGCTCCTCCTCGAGCGTCGCGAGCCGGATGCCGAGCCCGCGCGCCTGCTCCGCGGTCCGCTCCGAGGTCGGCACGCCGACGACGTCGAGGCCCGCCGCGACCCGCTCGCCGAGCAGCGCGACGAAAGCCTGCGCCGTCGACCCGGTGCCGAGACCAAGCCGCATGCCGGGCACGACGAACTCGAGCGCGCGCGCGGCTGCGGCTGCCTTGCCGGCATCCTGATCGCTCTGTGACGGGCTCGGGCCTGGAGACATGGCTTCTGGATGATCCTCGAGTTCGCCGGGCGTGTCGGCCTTCTAGCAGCGCGGGGGTCCGCGCGCGCGGAAAATCAAAGCCCGACCGGGCGGGGATTTGGCACGCTATTTCGAAGGCGGGGTGCAGACGACGGCCTCGTCCAGCACGTAGCAGATCGACATCACGCCGGTGCGCAAGTCGACGCGCCAGGCGCCGGCCTCGTGTTCATGCCGCGAGGCGACCAGCGTGTAGTCGCTCGAGCCCTGCGGCCCGGCACCCTGCCCCGGCGGGTAGCAGAGCGTGACCCCGACCGGCGACCCCTCCTTCAGCCCGAACTGGCAGGCGCCGACCTCGCCCGTCGTCTTGTCGACGCGAAAGATGCGGTTGAGATCGATCTGCGGCGCGGCGAGAAAATCGTAGTTGTCGGCGGCGAGCAGCGGCGCCGTCCCCGACACCAGGCCCGCGACGGCGAGCAGAACACTAAAGACGGGCGCGGACGACATGGCGTGACCTCGACGAGCATTCGGCACGGAATCGAGCGCGACTCGGGCGCTCCCAATAGCCGGCAAAAAAGAGCAGCAAAACGGCGCCGGGCCGAACGATCCTCGACCTTCGCCGGCGCGGCTGGTTGGTGCCCTTGCTGAGAGGGCGTCGCGCCGCTATGCGGAGCCATGTCCCAGTCCGCGCCCCGCCCCGCCCTCATCGTCTTCGATCTCGACGGGACGCTCGTCGACAGCGCGCCGGACCTGATCGGCGCGCTCAACGTCATCCTCGGGCGCGAGGGGCTGGCGCCGGTGCCGCTCGAACAGGGCCGGTCTTTCGTCGGCAAGGGCGGCAAGGTGATGCTGCGTCGTGGCCTCGCCGCGCACGGACGCGAAGTGTCCGACGCGCGGCTCGACGAAATGTTCGCGGCGTTCCTCGCCTACTACAATGAGCATTTGACGATCGAGACGCGCTTCTATCCGGGCGTCGAGGCCTCGCTCGACCGGCTCGCCGCCGCCGGCCACACATTCGCGATCTGCACCAACAAGCTCGAGGTGTCGTCGCGCAAGCTGATCGAGGAGCTCGGCGCCACCGCACAATTCCGGGCGATCTGCGGCCAGGACACGTTTCTCGTCTCGAAGCCCGACGCCGCCGTGCTGCGCCTGACGATCGAGAAGGCCGGTGGCGAGCTTTCGAACGCCATCATGGTCGGCGATACGGAGACCGATGTCGCGACCGCGCGCAACGCCAAGGTGCCGGTGATCGCGGTCGACTTCGGCTACGCGCCGGAGCCCGTCGCGACGCTCGGCCCCGACAAGATCATCAGCCATTTCGACGAACTCGACGCCGCCGTGGCGGCGCTCGGCGCCGGGCTGGCCGGCTGATCGTCGACACCGACCGCGAGCGTTGACTTCGCGGGTCGACGCCGCGCATAAAGCGCGGTGCGGGCGCGTAGCTCAGCGGGAGAGCACTCCCTTCACACGGGAGGGGTCACAGGTTCAATCCCTGTCGCGCCCACCATTGCCGCACTCGCAAGCGCCTGGTAGCCTCCATCATCAGTTGTCGTATCGGCTTCCACTGTCCGCCATCTCGAACAACCTGTGCCGATTGCGCCCGGTTATCGCGCACGGCGGTCCGGCCTACATCCGTCCCGTTCATCACGGAGACAGGCCATGACCGACATCAGCAACGCAGGCATGTTCAAGCTCGGCGATCGCCGTGTGAAGCGGCTCGGCTACGGGGCGATGCAGCTCGCCGGCAAGGGCGTGTTCGGGCCGCCCAAGGATCGCGCCGCCGCTTTGGCCGTCCTGCGCGAGGCCGTGGCGAGCGGCGTCGAACACATCGACACGAGCGACTTCTATGGACCGCACGTCACCAACGAGATCATCCGCGAGGCGCTGCATCCCTACCCTGCCGATCTGACGATCGTCACCAAGATCGGCGCCAGGCGCGGCGACGACGGGTCGTGGTTGCCGGCGTTCTCCGCCGAAGATCTGACGGCGGCCGTGCACGACAATCTTCGCAACCTCGGCCTCGACGCGCTCGATGTCGTCAACCTGCGCCTGATGTTCAGTGCTCACGGCCCGATCGAGGGTCCAATCGAGGCGCCGCTCGCCACGCTCGTGGAACTGAAGCGCCGGGGCCTCGTCCGCCACATCGGAATCAGCAACGCGACGCCGAAGCAGATCGCCGATGCGCGGGCGATGACCGAGATCGTCTGCGTGCAGAACCAGTACAACCTGGCGCATCGCGAGGACGACGCGCTGGTCGACGAGTTGGCGGCGGCGGGCATCGCCTATGTTCCGTTCTTCCCGCTCGGCGGTTTCTCGCCGCTGCAATCGTCGGAGCTGTCCGAGGTGGCCGCCACGCTCGGGGCGACGCCGTTGCAGGTGGCGCTCGCGTGGCTGCTCCACCGCGCGCCCAACATCCTGCTGATCCCCGGCACCTCGTCGGTCGGGCATCTGCGCGAAAACCTCGCGGCCGCGGAGCTGGCGCTGCCGGACGACGCCCTGGCCAAGCTCGACAGCATCGGCGCGGCGAGCAAAGTCTAGGTCTAGCGAGCCGGGTTGCCGGCGACGCGCGCGCCGGCGGCCACGAACCCGGCGACGACGCTGCCGGGCTCGACGACGGCGCCGGCGCCGACGTGGGCGCCGCGCAGGACCGTTGCATGGGCGCCGATGCGCGCGCCCCGCTCGATCAAGACGGGCGCGCACCGGCCCGCGCTCACTAGGTCCGTCGTCGCGTGATGGTCGGTGTCGGTCACGATGACGAAGGGGCCGATCAGAACGTCCGCACCGATCTCGACCGACAAGTAGGCATGCAGGCTCGAGCCGTGGCCGATACGCACGCGATCGCCGAGCGTGAGCCTTCCCGACGTCGCGACGACGATCTCGGTGTCGACCGGGCTTGATGCCACCGCGACCTCGGCGCCGACGATCATCGACCCATGATTGACGATATCCGGGCGGCCGCTGGCGATCCGGCCGACGCTCGGACGGCTCTCGCGGCGCAGGTGGCGTAACAGGCGCACCGTCAGCCCGCGCCGACCGCGGCGGCCGTGATCGATGCCGCGCGAGCGGTGCCGATCCTGACCAGCGGGCGCGCCGGGTTGCCCATGGCGACGACGCCGGGCGGGATCGTGCCGCGCACGACGCTGCCGGCGCCGATCACCGAGCCTTGGCCGATCCTGGCGCCGGGCATCACCGTCACCCGGGCCGCGAGCCAGACGTTGTCGGCGATCTCGATTGGCAGCGCCGGATCGTCGATCGGCGCCGCCTGGTCGGGGCGGCCGGGGAAGGCGACATCGGAGATCATGCAAAGATTGCCGATCAGCACGTTGTCGCCGATCGTGACGCGATCCCGCGCCGCGATCAGCACGCCGTAATTGATCTGCACGTCGCGGCCGATCGCGATCGTGGCGCCTTCGGCGCAAGACAGCTCGCACGGCATGTACTTGTTGATGAGGATCAGGCGGCTGCCGATCGTGATCGTACCCACTCCCGTGATGATCGGCCGGCCCTTGACGCGGGCGAGGCCGAGCCAGCCCGCCTGGCGGCGAACATGGAGAAGCCCGGCCAGGCATCGCAGCAAGTAGGAAACCCCCTCGCCGACGGCGGTCCGCACCCGTGCGTGACGCGGGTCGCCGCCTCGGGCGGTATCGGCTTGATGGGTGGCGGCTTGATCGACAACGACGGCCCTGGACATGCCGAGGCTCCCGGTGGAAGGCAATGCCTTAAGGTCAGCAAGGACCGCGCCCATCGAACACGCGTCAGATCGAGACAGGTTCGCGATTGTCGGCGCGCGGCGGCTGGCCCGCCTCCCATTCGTGCGCCAGGATCGAGCATTGCACCGAGGACCACCATTCGCCGCGCGCGCGGACGTCGTCGCGCAGCACGCCTTCCTCGCGCATGCCGAGCCTGTCCATGATGCGCCGCGAGGCGGCATGGCCGACACGCGTTCGCGCGACGACGCGATGCAGCCCGAGTCGCTCGAAGGCGAGCCGCAGCATCGCGGCTCCGATCTCGGTCGCCAATCCCTCGCCGGCACGGGCGGGATCGACGCCCCAGCCGATCTCGCCCCACCGCCAGGGCCGCGAGCGCACGTTCAGGATTCCCTCGCCGACGATGCGGCGCGATGCCGTCTCGACCGCCGCGAGAAACCAGGCGTCTCGCGGCTCGCGCGCCTGGTCGCGTGCGCATTGCTCCAGAAAGGCACGGATGGACGAGAGCGTCGGCGGATCGATCGGTAGCGTCCGCCAGTATGCACCGTCCGTCATGTAGTCGCGGAAGGCGTGGGCATCGTCCGCGACAACCTCGCGGAGCGCCAGGCGCGGCGTCGTCAGGACGGGTGGAGCGGTCTCTGGCATTCGCCGCACTCTCGAGGTTGGGCCATCCTCGTTGACCTAGCAGGTGCCGGGCACGGCGAACGCGAATGGCTTCGCGAGAACCGCTGTCCTCCGCTCGCGACTTGAGCGGGAGGACGGAGAGGGTCACGCCACGGCGACAGCCGGAATGCGGTCGGCGGCCTCGGCAAGTCGTTCGATACGACGGCGAACCGCCTCGACGATGGGGCCGGTCTCGTGGAAAGGCCGGCAGAAGCCGGATCGGTCAAGCGTGCTCACGTCGGGCGCGGCCCCGAGCGCGATGATCCCGCCGTCCACGAAGAACGCCCGATTGCCGTGGTCGAGGTAGCTCTCGCTCGGCAGACTTTCCGCGAGCAAGATGTCGTGGCTGTCGAGCTCGACGTGCCAGTAGGTGACTTCGGCGACCTCGCGCCTGGCGATGGCCCCGCCGTCGACGAGCGAGGAAACTGGGATCAGCACTTCGCCGAGCACGTCGAAGGCGAGCGCATGGCCTGGCGACAGGAAGAGATCGCGCGCGGGCAAGTCCGGTCCAAACGCGTGCGCCGCGACGCGGATCGGCATGACGACGTCTGGTGTCGGGTGCCGCCGACAATCGATCGTGCGATGTCCGAGCCAGCGGATCGGGCGGTGTGCGCCGGAGGCCGTGCTGACGAGGTCGCCGACCGCGAGGCTCTCCACCGCGACATCGGCGCCGCTCGCCATCCTGATTCGCGTCCCCTCCACGAAACAGACCGGAACCGCGGCCAGGGCCGCCGCCGCGTTGACGAGACCGGAGCCGGAGGCATCGGGGTCGGTCGCGCCAGCCGAGTCGACGGCGGCCGTGGCCGTCGACTGGAGGATGGACTGGATCTGGTCCGGCGTCAGGCTGGGGTTCTTCTGTAGCATGAGCGCGACGACCGCCGCCACGCTCGGCGCCGCCGCCGACGTGCCGAAAAACTGCGGAAAGCCGTTCGGGCCCTTGCCGTCTCCGAAAAAGGTCGTCTCGCCACCGTCGACGCCGGTCACATCGACCGCACGCGCATCAGGTGCCGCCAGCGCGTCGCCCGCCGTGTCGAAATAGACGTAGTCCGGCCCCGGCGCGGAAAACGGCTCGAGCTGAGCCGGCGTGGTGCCATAGGGCGGCGTCTGCGTGAACGGCGCGGCGGCGACCGCGATCGCGCCCGTCGCATCGGCATGGCCAAAGAACGTCCCGGTATTGGTGCTGCCGGCGACGCTTCCGAGCACCGCGCCGGAGCCGTCGTCCTGCAGGATGACGCGCAGATCGGTCGGCGCCGTGCCGGACTTCAGGTCGACCTGGATGTAATAGGTGGCGCCGGATGTCAGCGAGGGCGCGACGACTTCGACCGGGTCGCCGCCGATGTTGCTGTCGACCCCTTGACCGCTGGGATTCAAGACGTTGCCTTCGGCGTCCGTGATGAACAGGTCGAGGTCACTCGCGCTCCCGGCACCGCCCGCCGAGGCGCCCGGCTGGTTCCACTCGAGCGTGATGGTCTGCTCGGACCCCGCCTTGAAGGGGATCGCCGTCGTGGTCGAGGTGAACTGATCCGGCGTATATGTCGTGCCGTTGTAGGTGAACGCCGTACCGGCGGTGAAGGAGCCCTCGTAGCCGTTGGTGCCGTTGTTGCCGGCGGACGAGAGGTAGGTCACCCCCATCGCCTTCACCTGGTTGATCGCCTGCGCGATCGGGCCATCCTGGTAAGCGAGTTCGCCGTTGTAGATGACATCGTCGACGATGACCTTGCAGCCATCCTTGGCGAGGTCGAGGATGTGCTGGGCCATCACGGCCTGCCCGCCATTCGCGGTTGAAAAATCGATCGCCGCGCCGGGCGCGATATCATGGATGATCTGGGCCATGCCGCGGCCCTCGTCCGTGCCCATGGGCGAGTCGGTCAGGACGTTCGTCGCCGCCGGGAGATCGTCGGACGCGATGTCGGTCGTCTCCGTGTCGGCATTCGTCGAGGTGTTGAAGCTGTCCGAGAGAATACCGACCTTCACGCCCGTGCCGTCGACGCTGTAGGTCGCGCGCGCCGTGTCGGCCATCATCGCGTGGTCGGCCTCGTTGTCGACCTTGCCCGCGTTGGTCGTGAACGTCGAACGCGTGGCGGAGACGATATCCGTACTCGTCCGCAACGCGGCGAGATCGCTCGACTTGACGAACCCGCTGGCCATCGAGCCCCAGCTCGCGCCGCCGGCGATCAAGCCTTCCGACTCGAGACGAGCCAAAAGGGCTGCGCCATTGCCGCTCTCGGCGATGATGTCGACGCTCTCCAGACCATCGCTGGTCGAGGGGCTGGATGTCGGAGCAGCCAAGGTCGGCGGCGCGACGACCACCGCGGTCGGCGCGACGTGGGAGTCGCTGACCGGCGCGCCAGTGACGAGAGTTCCGCTCGCTGGGGCCGCGGCCGCCGACGTCGACACCTGGGCAATCGAAGCAAACGCGACGTTTTTCATGCCAGCGATCTTGTCGAGCATGTCGGCTGGAACGTAGCCGCTCGCGATCGCGCCGAAGCTCGCGCCATTCTTGATCAGCCCCGCCTGCAGGAGTTCCGCGAGAAGCAGCGCGCCGTCGCGGTCCTTCGCGATGACGTCGACCGCGACATAGCCCTCGGGTACAGCCTGTACGTTGCCGTTGCTGTCCGTCGCGGACGTGTCACTCATCATAAGCCCCTTAATAATACTTCACGAAAACATTCCGACGCCAACCCGACGCGACCGACCGACTGAGCATTGACAGCACCAGAATGCAGGTCACCTGACGTGACGTCTATTGCAAAAAAGATGACATCGATGAAGATGCGCCAAAGTTGCAGCCAAGACACAAATATAGAGCGTGGCTGTCGTGGCTTCATGCACCACTCTCGAGTCAAGAGATTTTACATCGTTCTTTCGTATCGGTGTAAAAAGCGCGCGCGGTCGCTCGCTCGGTCTCGCGGATTTGGCGGAGGAGCGCCGCGGTCTAGGCTGGGGAGGTACGAACGCTCCTCCAGTTGCTTGGATGGTGCAAGTTCGCTGGTGTCGACCCACGTGAAGATGACAAGCTCGAAGGGCAAACCTCCGGTGTCGAAGATCCGTCGAGTTTCCGGTGCCGTCCTCCCATTCGCGCGGCCAGCCCTCGCGCTAGCGATGCTCGGATTGGGCGCATCCACGTCCGTCGCGAGGGACGCCGGTTCGCCTGCGAATTTCGATCAGCGGAGCAAGTATCGCTACAGTTACGAATACTACCGTCGCGGAGGTGATTTCGGCCGGCCGGGCGAGCGTTTGAGTCCAAACGATCCGCGTGGACACATGAGCCACGGCCACGGCGCCGGCCACCTGTAGGACTACACCTTACGAACTACGCCTCGCGCTCGCGCCGCAGCTCCGCCCAGCGCGTCATGCGCTTGCCGATCTCGCGCTCGAAACCGCGCCCGGTCGGCCGGTAGACCGACTGGCGGCCGAGCTGTTCGGGCCAATAGTCCTGGCCGGAAAAGGCGTCGGGCTCGTCGTGGTCGTAGGCGTAGTCGCCGCCGTAGCCTTCTGATCGCATGAGCTTGGTGGTGCCGTTCAAGATCACCTTGGGCGGCATCAGCGAGCCGTTCTCCTTGGCCAGCCGCACGGCGGCCTTGTAGGCGAGGTAGGCGGCGTTCGATTTCGGCGCGGTGGCGACGTAGATCACCGCGTTGGCGATCGCCAACTCGCCTTCGGGCGAGCCCAAAAAATCGTAGGCGTCCTTGGCGGCATTGGCGTGAACCAGCGCCTGCGGGTCGGCGAGGCCGATGTCCTCCACCGCCATGCGGACCACGCGGCGCGCGATGAACAGCGGGTCCTCGCCGCCATCGAACATGCGGGCGAGATAGTAGAGCGCGGCATCGGGGTCCGAGCCGCGCACCGCCTTGTGCAGCGCGGAGATGAGATTGTAGTGCCCCTCCTGCGCCTTGTCGTAGATCGGCGCACGGCGCTGCACCACTTCCGCAAGACTCGCCGGATCGAACATCTCGCCCGGCTTGGCGGCGCGCCACAGCTCCTCGGCGAGGGTGAGCGCGGCACGGCCGTCGCCGTCGGCCATGCGCACCAGTGTCGCGCGGGCATCCTCGTCGAGCGGCAGCGGCTTGCCCTCGATCGCCTCGGCCCGCTCGAGCAGCTGCGCGATGGCCTCGGGATCGAGCGCCTTGAAGGTCATCACGCGGGCGCGGGAGAGCAGAGCCGAGTTCAGCTCGAAACTCGGGTTCTCGGTGGTGGCACCGACGAGCGTGATCGTGCCGTCCTCCATCACGGGAAGGAAGCTGTCCTGCTGGGCGCGATTGAAGCGATGGATCTCATCGACGAAGAGCAGCGTGCCCTGCCCCGTCTGGCGCCGCTGCCGCGCCTCCTCGAACATCTTCTTGAGGTCCGCGACGCCCGAGAAGATCGCCGAGATCTGCACGAAGGCGAGCTTGGTCTCGCCGGCGAGCAGGCGCGCGACCGTGGTCTTGCCGGTGCCGGGCGGCCCCCAGAACACCAGCGAGCCGAGCGTGCTGCCGCCGAGAAGCCGCGTCAGCGCGCCATTCGCGCCGACGATGTGGTCTTGCCCCGCCACCTCGGCCAGCGTCGTCGGCCGAAGTCGGTCGGCGAGCGGGCGCGGTGCCTCGGCCTCGAGGCCCGCGGCGGAGAACAGGGTGTCGCTGGTTTGGGCGGCGCGCTTCACGGCGCGATCCTACACCGCGATATGCGCCTCGGCGAATATCGACGAAGCCCGAACTCCAGGTGAGCCCGGGCTTCGCGTTCACGAGAAGCGAATGTCGAGCGTGCGCATGTAGGTCTGCAGCCCGGCGTCCTGGATCGGGATCAGGCGGGCATCCCGGCCGGACCTGTTGAAATGCGAGTGCCAGTAGCCGGGCGGCGTGACGAACGCGGATCCTGATTCCCAGTCGACGCGGGCCGGGTTGGCGATCTCGCCATTGTCGTCGAGGCGCTTTCCGACAAGGCTGTAGCAGCCCGGATCGCAATCGACGATGAAGTCCAGCGCGATCGACTGATGGCGATGCGGCTTCTGCTCGGTGCCCGGCGCGACGATGCCGTACATCGCCCAAAGCACATGGGTCACCGTGCGGGTGCGCGGAAAGTTGGCGTTCCCGAGCAGCACGCTGATGCGACTGCGGTTGGCCGAGTGCGGATCGTCGAGCGCGTTCCGAAGCTCGCGGTTCGCCCGCTCGGCCGTGTACAGGGTCGGCGCGAAGCGCTTGGTCGCCACGGTAACGCCGAGATAGCTGAGAAGCGGCGCGTCGTTCACGTAGTAGAGCGCGGCATTCTTGGCGGCGACGAGCCGCGTGGCCTGCGATCCGGCGATCGTGAAGAAGTCGCCGGCATGCCACTCGATGACGTCGTCGCCAGCTTCCGCGCGGCCCTCGCCGCGGATCACGTAGAACACCAGCGACGTGGCGTTCGGCTCGAGCGACACGGCGTCGCTCTCGAGCAGACGGATGAAGTTCGCGCTGAGCCCCGGACCGGTCGCCGGCCCATCGCACTTGATGTCCTCGCTAAGATCGAGCGGAACGACGCGCGACGCGCCGGTCGCGTAGAGCGAGGCGGGAAAGAAGTGGAAGGGGATCGGCGGTGTCAGCTTGGCGCCGATCGGGTTGGCCGCCTTGCTGTACTCGAAGAATTCCGCATCCCGCGTGTGATCGCGGTGCGTGCCGGCGGTGGAAGGCGCTGTCTCGATCATCTCGCTCGAAGACGTGTTGGTCCCCTGACCTGTGTCAAAACCGTCCACTTCATCTCTCCTCTGAAAGGGGGCGCCGATCGCGTCCCAACGAGGAAAAGATGCTCCGTTTTGCCCGCGCCGGTGAGAACCACGGCGGCAAGATGCTTTTGCGGGAAAGGACATGCCTCGCCTAAACAGGGGCGTCGGTCTCCCAATAGACGGGCTTGCGGAACCGGCCCTCGAAGAAGGCGATGAAGGCACGGACCTTCGGCGCCACGATCCTTTTGGGCGGATATACGACCCAGATCGCGCGTTCGAGGTCGGCCATGATGCCCGCTTCCCACCCTGGCAGAAGCGTGACGAGGGAGCCCCGCGCGAGCTCGGCGTGCGCGAGCCAGGTCGGCAGCACGGCGAGGCCCTGACCGGCGAGCACGCAGGTGAGCAGCGCCTCGGAATCATTCAGCCGGATCCGGCCCGACACTTTCACGGACGCCAAGTTCGTCGTCCCGCGCTCGCGAAAATGCCACGTTCCGCCGGGCTGCAGCGACGACACGATCGCCTCGCGGCCAGCGACGTCCTCGGGGCTCGCGATCGGATCGCAGGACGCAAGGAACGCGGGGCTGGCGCACAACACCCGCTCGTGCCGCGCGAGCCGCCGCGCCACGAGCCCCGAGTCCGGTAGCGCACCGATGCGGATCGCCAGGTCGACCCCGGCCTCGATCATGTCGACATGCGTATCGGTAAGCGTCGCCTCGATGGAAATGGCGGGATAGGCGGCGAGGAAATCGGGGAGGTGCGTCACGACGTGAAGCCGACCGAACGCCGCTGGAACCGTGATCTTCAGCTTGCCTTGCGGGATCGCGTTGAACGACGAAGCGAGTGCCCGGGCGGCTTCGACATCGTCGATGATACGTGCCGCGTTCTCGTGGAACATGCGGCCGATCTCGGTCAGATGCAGGCCGTGGGTCGACCGATTGAGCAGGGCCGCGCCGACGTCCGCCTCCAAGGCCGTGACGTAGCGCGAGACCGTCGAGACTTTTACGCCGGCCTCGGCGGCCGCGCGCGAAAAGCTGCCGAGCTCGACCGAGCGGACGAAAGACCGCATGGCGGCGAGGTAATCCACGAGGCGTACCGAACGGCGATGACCGACTGGCAGGAGAGGAGGGACTCGAACCCCCAACCCCCGGTTTTGGAGACCGGTGCTCTAACCAAATTGAGCTACACTCCTACGTGAGCGTTCCTTACGCGCGGATGGGGCCGCGGGGCAAGCACCTCGATCGACGCGACGCCTCGGTCAGATCGGCTCGACCCAGACCGCCGTGCCGTAGGCGAGAACCTCGGTGACCCCTTCCATGATCTCGTTGGCATCGTAGCGAAAGCACACGATCGCGTTGGCGCCGCCCTGTGTCGCGTGCTCGCAGAGATGCTCGAACGCCTCCTGCCGCGCCGTCTCGGCGAGACTCACGTAGGCGCCAATCTTGCCGCCGAAGAACGACTGCACGCCACCGACGAAATTGCCGACCACGCTGCGCGAGCGGACCGTGATGCCGCGGACCAGCCCGACATGCCGCGTGATCCGGTAGCCGGCGATCTCGTTTGTCGTGGCCACTATCATTGCCCGACCCTCCTTCTCTTGCTCGCGTTTGCCTGGAAACGCCCCATCTGCTTTAAGCCGCCGCGTGCGACGGCGCGGCCACGAGCCGGGCCCGGGCGCGCCAAAATCATCAACCGCTGGACGTTTCGATTGGCCTATTCGGTCAAGGAGATCTTCTACACGCTGCAGGGCGAGGGCGGCCAGGCCGGTCGCGCGGCCGTCTTCTGCCGTTTCGCCGGCTGCAATCTGTGGAGCGGGCGCGAGGCCGATCGCGCCTCCGCGATCTGCGATTTCTGCGACACCGACTTCATCGGCACCGACGGCGATGGCGGCGGCCGCTTCGGGGACGCCCCTGCCCTCGCCGCCGCGATCGCCGCCGCCTGGCACGGCGACACCGCGCGGTTCGTCGTGTTCACCGGCGGCGAGCCGCTGCTGCAACTCGATGAAGCCCTGCTCGAGGCCGTGCATGCGGAAAATTTCACCTGCGCGATCGAGACCAACGGCACCCGCGCCGCGCCGCCCGGCGTCGACTGGATCTGCGTCAGCCCGAAGGCTGGCGCGCCGCTGGTGCAGACCCGCGGGCACGAGCTGAAGCTCGTGTTTCCGCAGCAAGACCTTCCGCCCGCCGCCGTCGAAGGCCTCGCCTTCGACCATTACTGGCTGCAGCCGATGGACGGGCCGGCGCGCGAGGCCAACACGCGGGCCGCCGTCGCCTATTGCCTGGCGCACCCGCGCTGGCGGCTCAGCCTCCAGACGCACAAGGTCATCGGCATACCCTGATGTTCGAGATTTCGAAGCAGTTCCGGTTCGAGGCGGCCCACACGCTGGACCGCACGATCGAGGCCGACGCCAGCCGCCGCATTCACGGACACTCCTACCGCGCCGAGGTGATGCTGCGTGGCGAGCCCGACCCCGCGACCGGCATGATCATGGATCTCGGCCTGCTCGAGCAGGCGATCGAGGTCGCGCGCGACGGGCTCGATCATCGCTTCCTCGACGACGTCGAGGGGCTCGCTCACCCGACGATGGAGAATCTCGCCAGGTGGATCTGGTTACGCGTCGCGCCAACCTGCGAAGGGCTCGCGATGGTCGCTGTGTACCGGGATTCGAGCGGCGATACGTGCCGATATTACGGTCCCCCCGCCTAGCGGCGCACCCCCACACTGGGCTGCGACACTGTGCCTTCGCTACCACAGGCCCGCGATTGCCGACCGCATCGTCCGCGGCCCTTTGCGTCGCCACAAAACGGCCGTCCGTTTGCAGTGTCTTAACCGCAGTGAATGTAGCGTAAACCACGGCCTGAGCATTCGACATGCTTGGCTCCGGACCCTTCGCGGGTCCCATCGCGGCGGCTTTTGGAGTCTTATGGTGGCAGGTCATTTCCTCACGCGACGCGTTTCGGCGCTCGCGCTTTCGGTCGCCGGCGCCACGGCGATGCTCGCGCTCGCCGGCATCCCCGCCGTGCATGCCGACGATTACAGCAATCCGTTCGGCGACCAGGCCGAGTGGGCGCAGGGCTACGACGCCGACGCCCGCCTCTCGGTGACGCGCTCGACGACGCCCGTCCTGTCGCAGGCGACCTTCGATGCCACCGAGCACGCGATCGAGCAGTACCGCCAGATCGTGCAGAGCGGCGGCTGGACCAAGGTCCCCGCCGGCCGCACGCTGCGGCTCGGCTCGAACGGCAACGCGATCGTCGCGCTGCGCAAGCGCCTCATCGTCTCGGGCGATCTCGACTCCTCGTCGGGCGCCTCGCCGGTTTTCGATTCGTACGTCGATGCCGGCGTCAAGCACTTCCAGGCGCGCCACGGCCTTATCGAGAACGGCGTCGTCGGGCCAGAGGTGTTCTCCGCGCTCAACATGCCGGCCGACATGCGGCTGCACCAGCTCGAGATCAACCTGGTTCGCCTCAAGGCCTTTTCGGGCAATCTCGGCGAGCGCTTCGTGATGGCGAACATCCCGGCCGAATCGGTCGAGACCGTCGAGGGCGGCGTCGTCGCCACCCATCATCGTGCCGGCGTCGGCCGCATCGATCGGCAATCGCCGGTGATGCAGACGCGCGCGCTCGACATCAACTTCAACCCGTATTGGCACGTGCCGGAATCGCTGATCCACAAGGATCTCATTCCGAAGATGAACGCCGATCCGAACTATCTGAACGAGCACCACATCCGCATCTTCGACAAGAGCGGACAGGAGGTGCCGTCCACCTCGATCAACTGGCATTCGACCCAGGCCTACAACTACGCCTACAAGGAAGACCCGGGCAGCGAGAACTCGCTCGGCGTGGTGCGCGTCAACATCAACAATCCCTACGGTGTCTACATGCACGACACGCCGGAGAAGGGCGTCTTCGGCGACGACAACCGCTTCGTCTCGTCGGGCTGCATCCGCGTACAGAACGTACGCGACTACGTGCAATGGCTTTTGAAGGACACGCCCGGCTGGGATCGTCCGCACATCGACGAGGCGATCCGCTCGGGCCAGCAGGTCAACGTCAAGCTCGCCGCGCCGGTGCCGGTCTACTGGGTCTACATCACGGCGTGGGCCTACCCGAACGGCGTCGTCGAATTTCGTGACGACATCTACCAGCGCGACGGCTTCAACCCGTCGGTGACCGGCTCCATCGGCCGGCCCGAGCAGCAGGACGGCGTCAGCCGCGCCAGCTACAACCAGGGCGGCGACCCCGGCCTCGACGCGGCGCCGGACGAGCGCTGAGGCGATTTCGCGGAAAATCATCGAGCGCTCCGCTTCGGCGGGGCGTTTTGCGTTGTCAGCCTACAGGCATCGAAGACCAAGATGCTGCTCGCATGCGGCAAAATCTCGATCGCTGTGTAACAAACGATGGCCGTGAGCGACGCAAAACGTCGCCAATATTAAGTCGGGAGTCTTGCGGATCGTAGAGCCGACGCCGCGCAAGGTTCTATGATTTCGTGCGGCGAGCACCGCGATCGCGTCGCCCAGCGTCTGAGCGATCGTGAAAGTCCGTAAGTAGGATTCCAGATGCCCGGCGTGCCTCTCGTCTCGCGCACCTTGCAAGACCTCAAGCAACACGATGTCCGCGATAAGGATTTCACCTTGATCGGCGATCGCTCTCAACTTCACGACTGACGTGTTTGAATGGCCTTTGAATAAGGCGATCCAGACGGACGAGTCGACAACGATCACTGGCTAGACCAATTGCCTCGGATCTCATCGAGATCACCATTCCAACCGATACCGTCCAATGCGTCCAGCGCGCGGCGCCGACGCTCGTTTGCAACGAGACGTTGCAGGGCTTCCTCGATGGTGGCCCTCTTCGTTTTCAGTCCAGTGGCGTTCATTGCCTCTTCGATCAATGCATCGTCGATCTCGATGTTCGTTCGCATTGGCAATCCATGTGTATAGACTTGAGTCTTCATACACCTTGGCAAGCCGGCGTGCCAAATCGAAGTTGAAACTGGCAAAGAAAATCTGACTCCGCGCCGCTTTCCCGGACTTTCTGCCGCGTGCTAAAGCTATGGTTCGCCGAAACAAAAACCGAAGCCCGGCATTTACAGGTTTCCATTTCATCCCGAGGAAGGCCCCGATGACCAAATCCGATGCCGGCTGGCGCGACGCGACGACATTCTTCAGCAGTCATCTCGCCACTTCGGATCGCGAGATGGCCGAGGCGATCGACAACGAGCTCGGCCGCCAGCGCGACGAGATCGAGCTGATCGCCTCGGAGAACATCGTCTCGCGCGCCGTGCTCGACGCGCAAGGGTCGATCCTCACCAACAAGTACGCAGAGGGCTATCCGGGCCGCCGCTATTATGGCGGTTGCCAGTTTGTCGACGTCGCCGAGCGGCTCGCGATCGAGCGCGCCAAGGAGCTGTTCGGTGTCGGCTTCGCCAACGTGCAGCCGAACTCCGGCAGCCAGGCCAACCAGGGCGTCTTCCTGGCGCTGCTGCAGCCGGGCGACACGTTCATGGGCCTCGACCTTGCGGCGGGCGGTCATCTGACGCACGGCTCGCCCGTCAACGTCTCCGGCAAGTGGTTCAAGCCGGTCCCCTACGGCGTCGACAAGTCGACGTACCGGATCGACATGGACGCGCTCGAGGCGAAGGCCAAGGAGTGCAAGCCGAAGATGATCATCGCTGGCGGCTCGGCCTACCCGCGCCACTGGGACTTCAAGCGCTTCCGCGAGATCGCCGATTCGGTCGGCGCGTACTTCCTGGTCGACATGGCCCATTTCGCCGGCATCGTGGCGGCCGGCCTGCATCCCTCGCCGTTCCCGCACGCGCATGTCGCGACGACGACGACGCATAAGACGCTGCGCGGCCCGCGCGGCGGCATGATCCTGACCAACGACGCCGACCTCGCGAAGAAGTTCAATTCGGCGATCTTCCCGGGCCTGCAGGGCGGCCCCCTGATGCATGTGATCGCGGCCAAGGGCGTCGCCTTCGGCGAGGCATTGCAGCCGGGCTTCAAGACCTACATTCAGCAGGTTCTCGATAATGCCAGCACGATGGCCGCGACACTGGAATCGCTCGGTTACTCGATCACCACGGGCGGCACCGACAACCATCTGATGCTCGTCGACCTCCGCGCCAAGAAGATCACCGGCAAGGCCGCCGAGCAGTCGCTCGGCCGCGCCCACATCACCTGCAACAAGAACGGCGTGCCGTTCGACGAGGCGAGCCCGATGGTGACGTCTGGCGTCCGGCTCGGCTCGCCGGCGGCGACATCACGCGGCTTCGGCACCGAGGAGTTCGCCGAGGTCGCCCGGCTGATCGCGACCTGCCTCGACGGCCTCGCCAAGTCCGGCGAAGAAGGCAATGCCTCGACCGAGGCCGAGGTGAAGACCAAGGTCGCGGCGCTGACCAAGCGCTTCCCGATCTACTGAGCTGGCTTCGTGCGCTGTCCCTACTGCGGCAGCCTCGAGACGCAGGTGAAGGATTCGCGGCCGACGGACGACGCCTCGTCGATCCGTCGGCGGCGCGTCTGTCCCGATTGCGGCGGCCGCTTCACGACATTCGAGCGTGTTCAGCTTCGCGAATTGACAGTGGTCAAGAAGTCCGGGCGCCGCGCGGCGTTCGACCGGGACAAGCTGATGCGCTCGCTCGAGATCGCGCTGCGCAAACGAGCCGTCGACCCTGCCCGCGTCGAGCGCATGGTCAACGGCATCGTCCGCCAGCTCGAAAGTCAGGGCGATGGCGACATCACGACAGATCAGATCGGCGAACTCGTCATGGAGGGGCTACGCGCGCTGGACGGGGTGGCCTATGTGCGCTTTGCGTCGGTGTACCGAAATTTCCGAGAAGCACGGGATTTCAATACGTTGATCGACGAACTCGCGATGGAGCCTGAAGTCCACGCGCGCGCTAAGACGAAGGCGCCCGACGGCACGTGACGGAGCGCGACGACGAGCGCTGGATGGCGGCCGCGCTGGCGTTCGGGCGTCGCGGCACGGGCCGGGTCGCGCCTAACCCTTCAGTCGGCGCGCTCGTCGTAAACGACGGCGTCGTCGTCGGCCGGGGTTTCACCTCGCCGGGTGGCCGCCCGCATGCCGAGACGGTCGCGCTCGCGCAAGCCGGTGAGGCGGCGCGCGGGGCGGCGATGTACGTGACGCTGGAGCCCTGCAGCCATCACGGCGCGACGCCGCCATGCTGCGAGGCGGTCGTGGCGGCGGGGATCACGCGCCTCTTCTACGCGATCGACGACGTGAACCCGCTCGTGGCGGGCCAGGGCGCGGCCTATTGTCGAGAGCACGGCCTCGAGGTCGTCACCGGCGTCGGTGCCGAGGCGGCGCGGCGCGATCACCGCGGTCACATCTGCCTCAAGACGCTCGGCCGCTCGGCCGTGACGCTCAAGCTCGCGGAGACGGCGGATGGCTTCGTTGCCGGTGGTCGGCACGATCCGCGCCTCGCGATCACCGGCGCAGCGGCGAACGGCGTTGTTCACGTGATGCGGGGGATGCACGACGCGATCATGGTCGGCGTCGGCACCGTTCTCGCCGACGATCCGCTGATGACGGTTCGCCTGCCAGGCGTCGCGGCAAAGCCGTTGCGCATCGTGCTGGACACGATGGCCCGGACCCCGCCGAACTCGCGCCTCGCCGAGACAGCGGCCGAGGCACCGATCCTGATCTTCATCGGCGACAAGGCGCCATGGCAGCGCGTCAACGCGCTCGGCGAAATCGACAATGTCGAATTGACGGTCGCGCCGACGAAGCCGGACGGACGCCTGGACTTGAGCGAGGTGCTGTCGGAGCTGGGATGGCGCGGCCTGACGCGGGTCTTCAGCGAAGGCGGCCCGACGATCGCCGGCGCGTTGATCGAAGGCGGCCTCGTCGATGACGTCGTCCTATATACCGCCCCACGGCCGTTGGGCCGCCCCGGTGTCGCGACCCTTGATGCCGCGTCGCGAGCGACGCTGGTCGATCCCGCGCGGTATCGGCTGGCCCGCGACGCGAGCGTCGGCGTCGACCGTCTGCGTCATTACGAGAGGATCGCCTGATGTTCACCGGTCTCGTCAGCGACGTCGGCACGGTCGAGCGCATCGAGGCGCGCGGCGAGTTGCGCCGTGTACGCGTCGCCTGCGGCTACGCGCCCGAGACGATCGCGGTCGGCGCCTCGATCGCCTGCAATGGCCCGTGCCTGACGGCGGTCGAGATCGGCCCGAGGCAGGGCGGTGGCGCGTGGTTCGAGGTCGACGTGGGCGCCGAGACGCTCGCTCGCACGACGGCGGGCGCGTGGCGCGAGGGCTCGCGGCTCAACCTCGAGCGCTCGCTCAGGGTCGGCGACGAGCTCGGCGGCCATATCGTCACCGGTCACGTCGATGGCATCGCCGGCATCCTTGCCGTCGAGCCGTTCGATGGGATGACCCGTTTCACCGTCCGCGCGCCGCACGCGCTGGCCCGCTTGATCGCTGAAAAGGGGTCGGTCTCGCTCGACGGCACTTCGCTGACGGTGAACAGCGTCGAGGGCGACGTGTTCTCGATCCTGCTGATCCCGCACACGCTCGCGGTGACCACCTGGGGTGCGCGCAAGACGGGCGACACGCTCAATCTAGAGGTCGACCTGATGGCGCGCTACGCGGCGCGCCTGGTGGAGGCGAGATGAGAGAGCCCACGTTTGAAAACGATCCGCAGGTCTTACAGCCGGAAGCGGATCTGGTCGGTCCAGAAGCGCTCGAGGCGGGCGAGCGACTGGTTGAGCGCCGTGAACTCGTCGCTCGAGATGCCACCGATCTGCTCGACGGTCGAGATGTGCTTCTCATAGAGACCGCCGACGATCTTGTGGACCTCCCTGCCCTTGTCGGTCAGGCTGATGCGGACCGAGCGGCGGTCGAGGCGCGAGCGGGAATGGTGCAGGTACCCCATCTCCACGAGCTTCTTGACGTTGTAGGAGACGTTCGAGCCGAGGTAGTAGCCGCGCGTGCGCAGCTCGCCGGCGGTGAGTTCCTTGTCGCCGATGTTGTAGAGCAGCAACGCCTGGACCGAGTTGACGTCGGAGCGGCCGCGACGGTCGAACTCGTCCTTGATCACGTCGAGCAGGCGGCGATGCAGCCGCTCGACCAGGGTGAGCGCCTCGAGATAGACCGGGCGGACCTCGATCTTGGCTTCGTCGCGCAGGTGGCTCGTGTCGGACTTCAGCGCCATGTTCATAACCCAACCCCCGGTTTCGTGATGGCCGTCATCAGCGGCTCATGATGGAATGATCTATAGCCACCACGAATGAAAACGAGTTTAAACATCAGCCTGAATCTCCTGTTTACATTTTGACGTAAACAAAAGCTGAAAAGCAGGGTTCATTAATCCTGTAGAATTCGTTGCAGCGGTTTACTTAAATATTGATGCAAATGCTGCTGGACGGTTGCTTGGCGATCTGTTCGTCAGCGGGTCGCAAGACGGCCCGCCTGCCAGGTGAGCCCGAAATAGACGACGACAAGGACGACGTCGGCGGCGATCCAGGCGACGCTGAAGACCCGATTGATGCTCAGCGCCACGAAGATCTGCGAGAGGGTGGCGAGCAGCCAGAGCACGCCGCCCCAGGGCGTTGCCAGCCACAGGCCGACGGCGGCGAGGAGATCGATCACCGAGAAAAACATGATCGCGCCCGAGCGCACCATCGGCAAATTGTCGAAAATCGCCTCGCGCGGCAGCATGAACAGCGACCATTGCAGGAGCCCCTGCAGGATCCAAAGCGCCGCCAACAGCCGCATGTAGACGACGAGAATCAGCCCCCAGCGCGTCTCGACCTGCTCGCGTGCCGTGACGCCGACGCGGATCGCGGCATCGCTCTCGAAGACCATGGGCTCGCGGCTCGGCGCGGGGGCGGCATTCACGAGGCGGACTCCCCTGGCGCGTCGGCCGGCCCGATCGGCACCACGCCGGTCGGATTGATCCACGGGTGCGAGCGATAATAATGGTTCTTGATATGGTCGGCCCGGAAGGTCGAGGCGATCGCATCGACAGCAAACAGGTCGGCGAGGTAGGCGGAGAGTGCTGGATAATCGGCGATGCGACGGATGTTGCACTTGAAATGGCCGACGTAGACGATGTCGAACCGCAGCAACGTGGTGACGAGGCGGATGTCGGCTTCCGTCATCTCGTCGCCAGTCAAGTAGCGTTGGGCGGCGAGGCGATGGTCGAGCACGTCGAGCGCCTCGAACAGCGGCACGACCGCGGCCTCGTAGGCGGCTTGCGTCGTCGCGAAGCCGGCCTTGTAGACGCCGTTGTTGATGCGGTCGTAGACGAGATCGTTGACGACATCGATCTCGTGGCGAAGCTCCTTGGGATAGTAATCCGGGCCGCTCGCGCCGGCCGCGTCGAACGCGGAGTTCATCATGCGGATGATCTCGGATGATTCGTTCGAGACGATCGTGCCCGTTTGCTTGTCCCAAAGCACCGGCACCGTCACGCGTCCGGAATAGTCCGACTTGGCCGCGGCATAGACCTGATGCAGAAATTGCGCGTGGTGGATCGGATCGGCGATCACGCCGTCGCGCTCGTGGAAAGTGATGCCGTCCTCGCGCATCAGCCAATCGGTGATCGAGAGCGAGATCGCGGTCTCGAGCCTTTTCAACTTGCGCATGATGAGGCAGCGCGTGGCCCAAGGGCAGAAGTACGAGGCGTACAGGTGATAGCGCCCCGTCTCCGCCTTGAAGCCGCCCTGCCCGCTCGGGCCCGCCGCGCCGTCGGCCGTGACCCAATTCCGGAACGCGGATGCGTCGCGCTCGAAGCGCCCCTCGTTCTTCTCCTGGTCATAACCCCTGTCGTGCCAGACGCCGTCGACGAGAACACCCACGCTGACTTCCTGTTTCGAGACTTCGCCGCCACTCGGCTTTACTTCGCGACCAGCTTGACCAGGGCGATCATCAGGCCGACCGTGCCGAGTAGATTGAACGCAAACGCGCCGACGATCCAGCGCACCATCTCGATCTTCAGATTGACCATCTCGTGGCGAAGATCGCGTTTTGTTATCAGCGGATCCGTCGCATACTCGGAGAATGTACGAGCGATCGCCTTTGCCTGCTCCTTCGAGAAGACAGGCTGAAGCGCCCGCGAAACCTTGAGCGTATCGAAAGCTGGCGCGGTCACACCGCCTCTCTAGCATCGGCCAGGTACTATGTCATCGACGGAGATACTGACCACAGCCCTACTCGCCAGCCCGCAGGTAGCCGAATACTCGACGGTACGCCTGCGTCGCGCCGTCCACCGCCGCGATCTGTTCCGCGCCTAGCACCTCGCCCCGACGCCCGGACGCGCCGGAGCCGAGATGGCGGGGATGCCAGTGCGTCTCGCGGTGAAACTTGGCGATCTGCGGCGTATCGCCGAAGTACCCCGTTGTCATCAAATCGTCGATGAAGGCGCCGACCGCGGGCACGTCCAGCGTGGCGGCGATCGCCGCTGCCTGTGCGTCGTCCACGGTGATGTCGAGGAAGGCGGCGATTCGCGCCACGGCGGCCGCGTCGCGCGCCTCCGTCTCGTAGCGCAGGATGAGCGGCTCGCAGACGTCGAGCATCGCCAGCATCAGACGGGCGCTCGAGGCGATCCCCAGGGCGGCGCGCTCGAAGGGCTCGTGGAATTGCTCCATCAGCGACACCACGCAATCGCCAGGGTCGCGAACGGTCATCACGACCGGCAGCTTCGACAGGTGCGCCAGCAAAAGCATGCTTGGGTCCGGCTGGTGCATCTTTACGACCCATCGCGGCGCGGCGCCGATCTCGGTCGCGATCCCGGCGGCGGAATCCGCGTAGAGAAGCGACGCCGGCCCCGCGAGGCGCAGCAGTTCCGCGATCACGTTGGCGGCCCAGGTCGAGGCGCTGCGATAGACGCCGGGCGCGAGGACGAGGCGTGGCGGGGGACGCATCAGGTTGCCTTTCCTGGCTCTGGCGCATGGACGGTCGCGCTCACACTAGCGCGGCGCCGGAGAGATTGCCGCCTCCCGTCCGCGGGCGTAAGCCTCCCGGCATAGGAGGATCGCCCATGACCACCGGCCTGCGCCCCGCCACGACCGACACGCTCGGCCTCGTCCATCGCCCCCGCCGCAACCGTCGCACGGACTGGGCGCGCCGCCTCGTGCGCGAGAACGTTGTCACGGCGGACGATCTCATCTGGCCGCTGTTCCTCGTCGAGGGCGAGCGGCAGCGCGTGCCCGTCCCCTCGATGCCCGGCGTCGAGCGGCTCTCGGTCGACGAGGCGGTGCGCGCGGCGGTCGAGGCGGCCGAGGCGCGCATCCCGGCGATCTGCTTCTTCCCGATGACGGACGCCGCCATCAAGGACCCGCAGGGCAGCGAGGCCCAGAACCCAGACAACCTCGTCTGCCGCGCCGTGCGCGCGATCAAGGCCGAGGTGCCGCATCTCGGCCTGATGACGGATGCCGCGCTCGACCCCTACACGAGCCACGGCCACGACGGCGTCATGGACGGCGACGAGATCGTCAACGACGAGACCGTGCGGCTGCTGTGCGAGCAATCGCTCAACCAGGCGCGGGCCGGCGCCGACATCATCGCGCCCTCCGACATGATGGACGGCCGCGTCGGCGCGATCCGCGCCGCGCTCGACGGGGCAAGCTTCGAGCACGTGCAGATCATGAGCTACGCCGCGAAATACGCCTCCGCCTTCTATGGGCCGTTCCGCGACGCGATCGGCACCAAGGCCGTGCTGAAGGGCGACAAGCGCACCTACCAGATGGACCCGGCCAATTCCGACGAGGCGCTGCGCGAGGTCGGAGCCGACATCGAGGAGGGCGCCGACATGGTGATGGTGAAGCCCGGCATGCCGTATCTCGACATCATCCGCCGCGTGAAGGACACGTTCGAGGTGCCGACCTTCGCCTACCAGGTGTCGGGCGAGTACGCGATGATCATGGCCGCCGCGCAGAACGGCTGGATCGACGGCGACCGCGCGATGATGGAGAGCCTGACGTCCTTCAAGCGCGCCGGCTGCGACGGCGTGCTGACGTATTTCGCGCTCGCGGTGGCGAAGCGCCTGAAGGCTTCCGGGTAATCTACTCTCGCCCGTTTTACGAGAGTTGGCTGCCGGGAGGCGGATGCGGGATCTGACGGTCCCTTCATCGGCTTTGGCTGAAGGACCCACAGTCCCTCTACCGCTTGACGATGTTCTTTGTCTGTTCTCAAGTACCGTTATCGTGGGAGGCCACCGATGGCGAATAACATTGGAAGCTCGCAGCATAAGGATCGCCGATACGATTTCGACCCGTTGGGTCCGCTGATCGGGCCGGTTCGGCTCGTCCACAAATCCGCGATTGGTTGCAGGCCACGTTCGAAGGACTCGCTGGAGCAAGACCTTAACGAGCAAGACCTGGCGAGCACGTTTGGGCGACAGTTCGATTGCTCCGCCTTGGCCGAGAGCCTCGTCTGCATCTGCCGCTCGCTCAACGAGGCGATGTCGCCAAGGCTGCGTTTGGAACGAACTTCCTACGGATCCCACCTTCATTCGATCTGGCGGGTGGAAACCTGGGCAAGGCTAGCCCGAGGACCCGAAGCACCCTGGTTGCCGGCCAAATCCCCTGACGGACAGGGCGGCGAGTTTCGTCCCAAGGACGACGGCACCGTGGGTCTGACCTACGAGAGCAAAGAACAACGCGTCTCGCGGCTGCAAGCGAGGCGTGGTCTGCGCTCGATCGTTCGACGCGTCCTGACAAGCAAGCGCGCCCTGCGATTGTTGGCGGAATTCGACGTCGACACGATCCCCGTGCTGGATGCGGCGTCCTCGATCGCGATGGTGTACGACGCGATGAAGCTCGTGGAGGACGCCGTCGAGGATACCGCGGCCACGAAGGCCGCTATCGCGTTCGCGGAAAAGGGACCGCAAACACTTGAAGACCTCGTCGTCGACCAGACCCAGGTGTCGTTTTCTTCCTACTCCGCTTTCCTGAAGATCGATTTGGATAAACGCGACGGGTCGGCGGGTGACGGATATCAATATCACCATGTCGTCGAGCAGGGCCCGAACGCGGCGCTGTTCGGGCAGGACATGATGCAGTCGACGTCGAATATCGTCAAAATACCGACCCTCGTGCATGAGTCCGTGAGCGCGATCTACAATACGAATTTTGATTTTGGGACGGGCCGGCAGACGCTCCGCGATTTTCTACGCGGGGCTTCGTTCGAGCGGCAGAGAGCCTGGGGACTTTGGGCGCTTCAGCACGCCGGCGCGTTGCAGTAAAACACGGAGGACAGCATGCCGATGGAGAACGAGGTCGCTTACGCGCTGATCGACTTTGTCGAGGGGAGCAAATTGCATGGCAAGGGCCTACTTTTGTCGGACAAACGAATTCAAGACAAAGGCTTAGACATTATCAAGCAGGCGACGGAGGTCATCGTGCGCCACACCGCCTGTCTAGATGTTCTTCTACCACTGTTGAAACATCCCGACCCGAGCGTGCGTTTGAACACATGTTGTCAGCTGTTTGGCGACCATTACGATGTCGTCCTCCCAGTTTGCACGACCTTGACGAGAACTGCGTTACGGAGGCCTCCTGGGGCGCGGCGATGTTGCTGCAGATGCATGGCGAGCCGAACACCGGGAGCGGCTTCAAGAAACCCGAATTCGCGGAGCCGCTGAAGCCGAGATTTCCGCGACGATGAGCGCGTTTCCACAAGCTGGGCGCACTCGAGCTTGTCAGCGCAGGACCTTCATGTCCGCACCCTTCATGTCCATGCCCTTCATGTCCATACCCTTCATGTCCATACCAGACATGTCGTCGGCTGCCGGCGCCGTTCCGGGCGCCGCCTTGGCGGCCATGCCGGCCACCGGGAAGGTGACGGCGATCGTCCCCGCCTTCGCGAAGGTGAGCGAGCCGGCGATCTGCGCGCCTTCCTTGAGCTGCGCGGTCGGCTTCAAGAACATCAGATGGTAGCCGCCCGGCGTCAGCGTCACCGTGGCGCCGGGCGCGATGACGAGGCCCTCGGCGAGGCGGGCCATATGCATGATTCCGTTCGTCATCGACATCGAATGCACCTCGCCGTGCGGCGCCATCGGCAGGCTCGCCCCGATGAGGTGATCCGGCGTGCGGCCGTGGTTGACGATCGTCGCGTAGCCGCCCGCGACAGGCGCGCCGTGCGGCGTCGCGCGCAGCCAGGGGTGGCTCACCTCGATGTCGCCGGCGAGCGCCGGTATTGCGACGAGCGCCCCTAAAAGCGCGGTGATCAGCGTTTTCATCGAGCGTTTCCCTCGCGTGCTAGTCCGCCGAAGCGGCGGGGCCTTGGAAGCTC
The DNA here is from genome assembly GCA_965214415.1 of uncultured Lichenihabitans sp. GTDB lineage: Bacteria > Pseudomonadota > Alphaproteobacteria > Rhizobiales > Beijerinckiaceae > RH-AL1. Next base: position 1,039,469 of record CBDCBQ010000003.1, on the reverse strand, counting down.
AGGACCGAACCCGTCGGACAATCGTAGAGCTTGCCGGTCTGCGTCCAGGACGGCAGGCACAGCGCGACGATCTTCGGCGCGACCTCTTCCGGCGCCGGTAAGATCGACGGGTCCTCGCCCGGCATCGCCTGCTTGCGCATCATCGTGCGGACCGGACCGGGGCTCGCCGCCATCACCTTGACCGGCGTCAGGCCTTCCGTCTCCGCCGCGTAGGTGCGCACGATCGAATCGACGGCGCCCTTGGTGATCGCATAAGGCCCCCAGTAGGGCTTGAGCTGCGCGCGATGGGCCGCGCCCGAGGTCATCATAACCACGCGTCCGGCGTCGGACCCGCGCAGCGGCAGGTCGAGCGAGCGGATCAGCCGCAGGTTGGCGGTGACGTTGACGGCGAACACATTGTCCCATTGCTTCGGATCGAGATGCGCGAGCGGCGTCAGCGGGCCGAGCACGCCGGCGTTGCCGACGAGCACGTCGAGCTTTCCCCAGCGCTCGTGAATCGCCGCGCCGAGACGATCGAGGGCCGGATAATCGGTGATGTCGCACGGCACCAACGTGGCCGACGAACCGGCCTCGCGAATGGCGTCGTCGAGCTCCTCGAGCGCGCCCTGCGTGCGGGCGAGCGCGACGACGTGCGCGCCGGCTCGGGCCAGCTCGACCGCAACGGCGCGACCGATGCCGCGCGAGGCGCCGGTGACGCACGCGACGCGGCCGGCGAGGGGTCTGTCATTCGGCGTCATTGCTCGCTCTCGCGGGATGTCTACGCTCGATCGCCATGGCCGAAGACGATCCACGCATTCGCTGTCTCAGGTGCAAGTGCGACGTCCTATGGCCGGCCAACCTCGGCGACAAGGACAAATACGCGCTCGCCACGCAGGCGCGCGGCAGCCCGTTGCTGGCGATCCGGCAGGTGAAGGAGGCGTCAGGCCTGGCGCTCGAGGAGGCCAAGATGCTGGTCACGCATGTGACCCGGCAATGGGGCAAGTGCCAGCTCTGCCGCGCCGACGTGCCGCGCGGCGCCTCGGTCTGCGCCACATGCGGCGCGGCGAACCTGAATTGGTGAGCCTAGCCCGCCTCGGCCAGGAGCGAGAGCTGGCTGCGGTGCTCGCCGATCACGTCGGTCAGGTAGGTCGGATATTCGCCGGTGAAGCAATGGTCGGTGAATTGCGGCCGGATCGGATCGCGGCGCTCCTCGCCCATCGCCCGGTAGATGCCATCGACGGACAGGAAGGCCAGCGTGTCGCAGCCGATGTAGAGGCGCATCTCCTCGAGCGAATGGGTCGCGGCCAGCAGCTTCTCGCGCTCGGGCGTGTCGATCCCGTAGTAGTCCGGGTGCTGGATGGGCGGCGAGGAGATCCGGAAATGAACCTCGCGCGCGCCAGCTTCGCGCATCATGCGCACGATCTTGACCGAGGTGGTGCCGCGAACGATCGAGTCGTCGATCAGCACGATGCGCTTGCCGGCGACGACGGAGCGGTTGGCGCTGTGCTTGAGGCGCACGCCCAGCTCGCGCGTCGTCTGCGTCGGCTGAATGAAGGTGCGCCCGACGTAATGGTTGCGGATTATGCCGAGCTCGAATGGGATGCCGGAGGCCTGCGCGTAGCCGATCGCCGCCGGCACGCCCGAGTCGGGCACCGGCACGACGACATCGGCGTTGGTCTCGCACTCGCGGGCGAGTTCGGCACCCATCTTCTTGCGGATGTCGTAGACCGAGCGCCCGTGCACGACCGAGTCCGGCCGCGAGAAGTAGATGTACTCGAAGATGCAGGGGCGCGGCGCGATCTTCGGGAAAGGCCGCAGGCTCTCGACGCCGGCATCGGTGATGACGACGATCTCACCGTTCTCGACATCGCGGACGAAACGCGCGCCGATGATGTCGAGCGCGCAGGTCTCGGAGGCGAGGATGTGATGGCCGTCGAGCTCGCCCAGAACGAGCGGGCGGATGCCGAGCGGGTCGCGTGCGCCGATCAGCGCCTTGTTCGACAGCGTGACGAGCGCGTAGGCGCCCTCGACCTCGCGCAATGCCTCGATGAAGCGCTCGATGACGCGCGGGCGACGGCTGCGCGCGACGAGATGCAGGATCACCTCGGTGTCGGAGGTCGACTGGTAGATCGCGCCATCGCGAATCAGCTCGCGGCGCAGGGTCAGACCATTGGTAAGATTGCCGTTGTGGCAGACCGCGATGCCGCCGGTGTCGAGTTCGGCGAACAGCGGCTGCACGTTGCGCAGGATCGTCTCGCCCGTCGTCGAGTAGCGGACATGGCCGATCGCCGAGGCGCCGGGCAGGCGCGCGATGGTCGAGGTCTTGGAAAAATGGTCGCCGACCAGCCCGAGGCGGCGCTCGGAATTGAAACGGTTTCCATCGAAGGCGACGATGCCGGCTGCCTCCTGACCACGGTGCTGCAGCGCGTGTAGGCCGAGCGCGACGACGGCGGCGGCATCGGGATGGCCGAAGATGCCAAAGACGCCGCATTCCTCGCGGAGCCGATCGGCGTCCGGATCGAAGGGCGTATCGTCGACAGGCAAGCAGTCGAGGGACGAACCGTCGGCGCCCGGTGCCCGTTCATCGAGATCGAGTGCCGCTGCATCGCTCGTGTCGGTCATCTTTACCTCGCGGCGCCGCGGCGGCCGTCCACCAGCGACCGATCCGACCAGGATGCCGAGACCGGTAGCGTCACGAAGGTTAAATAATCGCCGCGCGCTCGAATGCCAGCATAACCTTTGTGCGGCGCACCCACCTCAGGGCTCTTTTCCACCGTTGTCTCCGGTGCGATCGCGAGTCGGCGGGAGCGGCACGGGCGAATCGGCATCGGGCGCGCCCTGGTCGGCGGGGGTCGCGCCCGACTTGTCTCCCGGACCGGCATTCTCGGACGGCGGCTCGTCGCCCGGCGTCGTCGCCCTGGGTTTGATGATCTTGCTGAGCAGATCGTGCGGCAGCATCGCCGTCATGTCGTCGCCGACGCTCTGCAGGATCGGTCGCGTCTTCGCCTGCTGCATCCAGATCGGCTGCTTGTCGAGCGGGTCGAGCATCGAGAAGAAGACATAGCCGATCACGCACAGGACGAAACCGCGCGCGACCCCGAACAGGAAACCGAGCGAACGATCGAGCGCGCCGACCTTCGAATCGAGGATCGCGTCGGAGAGGTTCACGGTGATGATCGATACGACGATCAGCGCGACGAAGAAGATCGCGGTGGCGGAGGCAATCGACGCCCACGGCTCCTTCGAGACATACGGCTTCACGTAGGGAAGCAGGAAGGGATAGAGGTAGGCGCCCGCCGCAGCAGCCGCGATCCAGGACGCGATCGCCAGAACCTCGCGCGTGAAGCCGCGCAGCATGGCGAGCAGCGCCGAGACCAGGATGATCGCGAGCACGCCGAGATCGAGATAAGACGGCATCGGCCGGGGCCCTCAGGCTTGCTTCACCCGCGTCCACTTGCGCTGGTTCGAGGCAACTGGCGCGCTTATAACGAAGCCAGACTGTCCCGTCACGCGCGCCGGCGGCCATCCACATGCTGGGCGGGTGCGGCGATCGCCGCGACCAGCGCGCCAACATGGTCGCAGGTCGACGCGACGAGGGTGTCCGACGATGCGGCGTCGACGCCAGCCGACGGTTTGCCGGGGTTGCCGCCGACCGCGCTGCTCGATGGGCCGCCAACGATCCCGCCGATGATGCCTCTCGGTGCGACCGCCCCCGAAAACCCGAGCTTGGCGGCCTCCTTGAGCCTCGCTTGCGCGTGGGCGACCGGGCGCACGGCGCCGGACAGGCCGACCTCGCCGAAATAGACGGTGTGCGCCGGCAGCGGCCGCCCGGCGAGGGACGACACGAGCGCGGCCGCCGCCGCGAGATCGGCGGCGGGCTCGCCGACCCTGAGGCCACCGGCGATCGTGAGATAGATGTCGTGCTGGGCAAACCGCAGCCCCGCATGCGCCTCGAGCACGGCGACGACCATCGCGAGCCGGCTCGAGTCCCAGCCGACGACGGCGCGGCGCGGTGTCCCGAGCGAGGTCGGCGCGACGAGCGCCTGGATCTCGACCAGCAGGGGGCGCGTGCCCTCCATCCCCGCGAAGACCGCGGCGCCGGGCGTCGCCTGCTCGTGCGCGGCCAAAAACAGCGCCGAGGGGTTCGCCACCTCGGCGAGGCCGCGGCCGGTCATCTCGAAGACGCCGATCTCGTCGGTCGGCCCAAATCTGTTCTTGACCGCGCGCAGGATGCGGAAGTCGCGCCCGCCCTCCCCTTCGAACGAGAGCACGGCGTCGACCATGTGCTCGACGACGCGCGGGCCGGCGATCTGCCCATCCTTTGTGACGTGGCCGACCAGGATGACGATCGCGCCCGTCGTCTTGGCGAAGCGGATCAGCGCCTGCGCCGAGCCGCGCACCTGCGTGACCGTGCCGGGCGACGAGTCGATCGAATCGGTCCACATCGTCTGGATCGAATCGATGATCACGAGCGCCGGCGGCCGGCCTTGCGACAGCGTCGCGACGATGTCGTCGACGCCGGTCTCGGCGGCAAGCTCGACCGGCGCGCCGGCGAGCCCGAGCCGAGACGCCCGCAGCCGCACCTGGTCCATCGCCTCCTCACCGGAGATGTAGACGACGCGCTCGCCGCGTGACGCGAGGGCCGCGCAGGCCTGGATGAGGAGCGTGGACTTGCCGATGCCGGGCTCGCCGCCGAGGAGCAGCGCCGAGCCGGCGACGAAGCCGCCGCCGACCACGCGATCGAGTTCGTCGATCCCGGTTTCGAGGCGTGGCGCGGGCATCTCAGCCGTGTCGAGCGCGCCGAGCGCGAAGACCCGGCCCTTGCGAGCGCCGCGCGCGGCCTGGGCGCCGATGCCGGCGGCCCCGGCATCCTCGATCATCGCGTTCCAGGCACCACATGCCTCACAGCGACCCTGCCAACGCGGCGCGACGTTCCCGCAACCCTGGCAGACGAAGGTGGTCTTCTGTTTCGCCATGCCCGTCCGCCGTGCTTTCAAACGCTCGCGGCGAGACTAGAACAAACCATGATCAAATGGAAGCGCGACCTCAGTTCGTGGGCTACGCGTGCCCGGCGTGCGGCGACAGGCGCGCCAGATCGATGCCGACATGGCGGACGGCACGCTCGTACTTCGAGTCGAGCGCGTCATCGAAGATCAGCGAGGTGTCGGCGGGCACGTTGAGCCAGCCATTGTGCTGGATCTCGGCCTCGAGCTGACCGGCCTGCCAGCCGGCATACCCGAGCGCGAGCACGGCGCGGTCCGGCCCCGAGCCGGCGGCGATGGCGCGCAGGATGTCGACGGTCGCGGTGAGCGAAACGGCGCCGTCGATCGGCAGCGTCGAGTTGTCGATGAAGAAGTCATTGGTGTGCAGCACGAAGCCGCGCCCTGTCTCGACCGGCCCGCCTCGCAGGACCTGCATCATGCCGGCCTTGCCGGGCAGGCGAATCGCCTCGTCCTCGGCGATGACCTCGAGCTGGACCAGGAGGTCGGGAAAGCGGACCTTGCTGGCCGGGCGGTTGATGACGATGCCCATTGCCCCTTCTTCCGAATGGGCACAGAGGTAGATCACCGACCGGGCGAACCGCTCGTCCGTCATGCCCGGCATCGCCACCAGCATCTGCCCGTCGAGAAAGCCGCCGTGATGTTGAAAGAGAGCGCCACCGTTGAAGCCACGCGGCGTCTCGTGTCTCGTCCCTCTCATGATCGGTGCCTTCATCGTTACGGATCGAGGTCAGTCGTCGAATATAGCCGTCCAGAATGCGGTGGTCCTTTCATGACAGTTAAGCAAAATTCCCTCCAGTCGGCTCTGGCGATTTTCGGTCAGGCCAGTGTTTGGCCGGCCGTGTGCCTTTTCTGCACGGGGCTCATGTTCGCGACCTCAGCGCATGCTCAAATGGCGACCCCCAAGGCCATCGAGCAGGGAACCAAGCTGCGGCTCGTTGCCGGCACGCCGCTGCACGACGGCACCTACGAGGCCGGCATCGAGATCACAATGCCGAAAGGGTCGCACACCTACTGGCGGCAGCCTGGCGACGCGGGTGTCCCGCCGGTGTTCGCCTTCGATGGCTCGAAGAACGTCACGGCCGCCCGCGTGTTGTTCCCGGCTCCGGGCCGCATCGTCGAGGATGGTCTCGAGGCGTTCGGCTACACCGACCGCGTGGTCTTTCCGGTGACGGTGAAGCCGGCCGACGCGGGGCAAGCGGCGATGCTGCATGTCGATCTCAGCTACGCGGTCTGCGACAAGATCTGCATTCCCGAGCATGGCACGGCCGACATCACCTTGAAGCCTGGCGGCGGCGACGATGCCGCTCTCGTCCGCGCGGCGCTCACCGACGTGCCGACGCCCGCGACACCCGCGGAGCGGGAAGCGCTCGCGATCGTGCCGGTCCACGGCGCCGCCAAGGCGACCTGGACGCTGACCTGGAAAGGCGCCGGCCTGGTCGAGGACATTTTCGCCGACGCGCCGGAAGGCTTTTTCTTCGCCACGCGCAAGACCGGACCGTCGACATGGACGCTGGTCGCCGCGCAGAGCGTGCGGGCGCCGGACCAAAAGCCGGTCCCGGTGACGCTGACCCTGGCGCGGACGGCAAAGAGCTTCGTGATCGACGAAAAGCTCGACACCACGCCGGCGACGCGGTAGCCGCCAATGCTCATACCGAGGGCCAGAAAATGATCAAAGAAGGCGACATCATTCCCGACGCGACATTCACCGTGATGACGCCGGACGGGCCGGCGCCGCGCGAGGGCAAGGACATCTTCGCCCATCGCAAGGTCGTGCTGATCGGCGTGCCCGGCGCCTTCACCCCGACCTGCAGCATGAACCACCTGCCCGGCTTCATCGAGAACGCCGCGGCGATGAAGGCCAAGGGTGTCGACGAAGTGCTGGTGACGGGCGTCAACGACGTCTTCGTGATGGGCGCCTGGGCCAAGCACACGGGCGGCGAGGGCAAGGTGACGTTCCTGGCCGACGGCAGCGCCAAGTTCGCGCAGGCGATCGGGGCCGACCTCGACCTCATCGGGCACGGCCTCGGCGTGCGCTCGCATCGCTACTCGATGATCGTCGAGGACGGCGTCGTGAAGAGCCTCGCCCTGGAGCCGAACCCCGTCGAGGCCGACACGACGAAGGCCGAGCACGTGATGGCGAAGCTGTAGCATTCCATCGGCTCAGCAACCGCGAACGCGGCCACGGCCTCATCCTCTAGAGGTGTCATGCCTAGAGGGTTTCCGAGGGGTTGGTCGCGAACGGCGGGGCCACGCTGGTGCTGGTCTTCAAAACTGCCGCGTTTCGCAAGTTCGCGGTCGGGAGGAGCTTTTCGACGACGCGTTGCGCGATGCGTCGGTTCTCACGATCATCAAGCAGAAGGGCCTCGCAGCGAACGCTTGAGGCAGGACCGCCTCCTACCCCGCCGCGCGTTCGGCCGAGCGCAGCGTGTTCGACATCAGCATTGCGATCGTCATCGGGCCGACGCCGCCCGGTACCGGCGTGATCGCGGCGGCGTTCTTGGCGGCGCCCGCGTAATCGACGTCGCCGACGAGCCTGGTCTTGGGCGACCCGTCCGCCTTGGTGCCCTCGCCCTCGATGCGGTTGATGCCGACGTCGATCACGATCGCGCCGGGCTTGATCCAGTCGCCCTTCACCATCTCGGGCCGGCCGACGGCCGCCACCACGAGGTCGGCGGCGCGCACGACGCTGGCGAGATCCTTGGTGCGCGAGTGCGCGATCGTCACGGTCATGTTTTTCGCCAGCAGCAGCTGGACCATCGGCTTGCCGACGATGTTCGATCGACCGACGATGACGGCGTTCAGGCCGTCGAGCCTGACGCCGAGCGCGGCCGCGGCTTTCTCGACGAGGACGAGGCTGCCGGCCGGGGTGCACGGCACCAGCGCGCGCTCGGTCGAGCCGATCGCCAAGAGGCCGACGTTGACCGGGTGGAAGCCATCGGCATCCTTGTCGGGATCGATCGATTCCAGAACCTTGGTCGAATTGATGCCCTCGGGCAGCGGCAGCTGCACCAGGATGCCGTGGATCGCTGGATCGTTGTTGAGCTCGTCGACGAGCTTGAGCAGGTCCGCTTCCGAGGTCGTCGCCGGCAGGTCGTGCTGCACCGAATGGAAGCCCGCCGCTTTCGCCGCCTTGCCCTTGGCCTTGACGTACACCTGGCTCGCCGGGTTCTCGCCGACGAGCACCACGGCGAGGCCCGGCTGGATGCCCTTGGCCAAGAGCGCCTTGGTGCGCTCGGTCACTTCGGCGATCACCTGCTCCGCGGCGATCTTGCCGTCGATGACCTTGCCGCCGTCGGCGCCCGACCGGATCACGTCGGAATTGCTCTGTTCGGCGACACTCATGAACGATCCATTCTTCTGATTGCGAAGGCGGGTGTGATGTCAGGTTTGCGAAATCCTGCCAACCCGCCCTAGCGAAACAAAAGATGCGGGCGAACGAAGGAAAATTTCGCCGCGTGCACCGCGCTGCCGCCAACCGGCAGATGACGCATCGAGGGCTTGGCGTAGAGATCGCCGTCGGCGTCGATGTAGTCGCCGTGTCCTGTCCAGGCCTCGATCGACAGGAAGCGGCCAGCCGGGCGCGACCATAGCGCGGCGTAGGGGAAGTTCTCGAGCTGGACGGCGATGCCCGCCCCCGATGTGTGCGCGAACCGGATGCGCCGGTCGCGCGGCTCCAGGAAGCACAACGCTTCGGCCTCGAGCAGCGCCGGTGACAGCGGCAGCCGTCGCCCGTCGAGCGCGATGCGCCGCGTCTGCCGCGTGAACAGGCCGCCCGGCGTGACGATCGGCACCTGCCCAGTCTCGCGCTCGCCGAACTGGATCGAGTAGTCTTCCATCTCGCCGCCGGCGAACGGCCAGCGAAAGCCGGGGTGCAGCCCGCAGGCATAGGGCATCGGTCGCTCGTCGCGATTGCGGACGGTCAGGCGGACATCGAGCGCCGGACCATCGAGCGCGTACTCGATCTCGAGCGACCACTCGAACGGGTAGAGCGCGCGCGTCTCGTCGTCGGCGACAAGCCCGAGCCGGACGTGCGCTGGCCATTGCTCCAGCACCTCGAAGGTCTTGTGGCGCGCGAAGCCGTGCAGGCCGAGCGGATAGCGGCGGCCGTCGACCGTCACGCCGTCCCGGGTCCAGCCGACGACGGGGAACAGGATCGGCGAGATATCCGGCCAGATCGCCGGGTCCGGCTCCCACAGGAGCGGCATGCCGCGTACCGACCAGGCGCGCAGCTCGGCGCCCTCGCGCACGATCTCCGCGCGGCCGGTGCCGTGCTCTAGGATGATCGGCGTCACGCTGAACGTGTCATATCGGCACCGTGACGAGCGGACAGCTCTCGGGCACGTAGACCGTGACCGCCAGCGGCCGTTGGGTGAAGACCGCCGGCGTCGACGTCACGAGTTCGCCGTCGGCGTTGACCGGTCGCGGTCGGCGCGTGATCACCTCGAAGGCGACGCCGCTCGCGGTCCGGACGTCGGGGACAACGCCGTGCGCGCCGCTTTTGAAATGCGGGATCATCAGGGCCATCCGCCACACGCCCGAGAACTCGAGCGAGTACAAATCGAGCCGGCCGTCATCGATTCGCGCGTCGGTGACGATCACGTTGCCACCGCCGTAATAGCGCCCGTTGCCGACGGCGATCTGCATCGTGCGGACCATCACCTTCTCCTCGCCGACCAGGATCGTCGCATGGAACGGCGACGCCCGCAGCATCAGGCGCGCCGCGCTCATCGCGTAGCTGAGCCGCCCGAAGCGGCGCTTGCCCTCGCGCGTCAGCCGCTTGGCGAGATCGGCGGCGAGCCCGACGCTGGCGACGTTGAAGAACGGATGGCCGTTGACCTCGCCGACGTCGACCAGATGGGTGCGGCCCTCGACAATGACGCGTGCGGCGGCCTCCAAATCGACCGGGACGCCGATCGATCGCGCGAAGTCGTTGGCCGTGCCGAGCGGCAGCACACCGAGCGGCAGACGGGTCTCGATGAGCGCGCGACCGGCGCCGTTGATCGTGCCGTCGCCACCGCCGAGAATCACGCAATCGACCTCATCGCGGTGGGCAATGATCGTCGCCGACAGCTCGTCGACATCGCCGTCCGGAGTCTTGAGGTCGACGCCGCCCGATCGCAATTGCGTCTCTACGGCGCCCAGCCCAAGCGCGCCGCGCCTGCTCGACCGATTGACCAGCAGCAATGCTCGTCGCCGCCTACCCTGGGTCACGTGTAATCTCCCGCGGGCAATGCATCGTCCAACCTTTTTATCGTCATTATCGCAAGCCACGTCGGCGCGCGTCGTTCGCGCCGCGCTTGCGCACCCGTGATCGTGGGCGCTGGCCTGACGCAAGGTCGCAAGCTATGCTGTAGCGCAAACCAAATGTCGCCAATCAGTGATCGTAGGACCGGCACACGCCATGACCAACGCGACCATGCCGAGTCCTCGCCGCATCATCTGCGTCTCGCCGCGGTACGAGCCGTCGTTCGGCACCTTCGAGCACGCCTACCATCTGACCGACAAGACCAAGGCGTTCATGCCGCCGCAGGGGCTGCTGACGATCGCGGCTTACCTGCCATCTGATTGGCAGGTGCGCTTCATCGACGAGAACATGGCACCCGCGACGGCGGCGGATTTCGAGTGGGCCGACGCCGTGTTCGTCTCCGGCATGCATATCCAGCGGCGGCAGATCGAGAGCATCTGCCGGCGCGCGCACGACGCCGACAAGGTCGCCTGCCTTGGCGGCCCGTCGGTCTCGTCCTGCCCGGAGACCTATCCGAGCTTCGATTACCTGCACGTCGGCGAGCTCGGCGATGCCACCGACGCGTTGATAGCCTGCCTCGGCGACAGCGTCGTGCGCCCCGCCTCGCAGGTCGTGCTGAAGACGAAGGTCCGCCGCGAGCTGTCAGACTTCCCGATGCCGGCCTACGAGCTGGCCGAGATCGATCGCTACATGCTGGGCACGATTCAATTCTCGTCCGGCTGCCCCTACAAATGCGAGTTCTGCGACATCCCCGGCCTCTACGGCCGGATACCGCGCCTGAAGACACCGGAACGGATCTGCGCCGAGCTCGACAAGCTGCTCGAGCTCGGCGTCAACGGCTCGGTCTATTTCGTCGACGACAACATCATCGGCAACAGGAAGGCCATCAAGGAGCTGCTGCCGCACCTGATCGCCTGGCAGAAGAAGAACGGTTACGCCCTCAACCTCGCCTGCGAGGCGACGCTGAACATCGCCCGCTCGCCCGACGTCCTGGCGATGATGCGCGAGGCGGCTTTCGACGCGATCTTCTGCGGCATCGAGACACCCGAGCCCGACGCGCTGATCCAGATCGACAAGGGCCACAACATGGTCATGCCGATTCTCGATGCCGTGCAAATCATCAACGACCACGGCATGCAGGTCGTCTCCGGCATCATCCTCGGGCTCGATTCCGACACGCGTGAGTCGGCCGAGAAGATCCTGAGCTTCATCGAGACGTCGGAGATCCCGATGCTGACGATCAACCTTCTGCAGGCGCTGCCGCAGACGCCGCTCTGGGACCGACTCGCCAAAGCCGGGCGGCTCGACGAGCGCGACGACCGCGAATCGAACGTCACGTTCCTGATGCCCTACGACGAGGTGCTCGCCATGTGGCGGACGTGCATGGAGCGCGCCTATCAGCCGGCCGCGCTGTTCGACCGCTACCGGCACCAGCTGAAGGCCACCTGGCCGAACCGCGTCGCGAAGCCGCTCAGCCCGCAGCGCACCAGCAAGCCGATGGTCAAGAAGGGCCTGACGATCCTGGCCAATGTGCTGTGGCATGTCGGCGTGAAGGGCGACTATCGGCTCGTCTTCTGGAAGTTCGCGTTGCCCTTGCTGCTGCGTGGCAAGGTTGAGGCGCTCCTGAATTATTGTCTGCCCGCGCACCATCTCATCATGTTCGCGCGGGATGCCTGCTCCGGCCGCGGCAATGCCTCGCATTATTCCGCGAAGCTGCGCCCGCTGCAGGCTCCCGAACTGACCGCGGCCGAGTAGGCAACGAACGTCGCGAGAGCGATGTAGCTGTCGGGCGATGGTCCGCCCAGCGTGACAGTAAAGGGCGCCCGATCGTCTGCCGAAAGGTGCCGTGGAGTAGCCATCGCGGCTTCTGGCGCGCGGAGATCGTATTGCCACGGCTCGTGTCTCATAGAGGGATGTCGCGAAAAACTTAGCCTGTCACCCTTGCGAGACTATAGACTTAAGTCTTGTTGATTCGGTCGACGCCGATTCGGTGAACACATCATCGCACGGCGGTCTCGGACAAGGTCGCAGCAGTGACGGCGATTCTCATGGACGGCGAGTCCGATTGCTGGAGTCAATCGTCCGAGGTCGGGCTGCGGAATGCGACGCGCCTGGCGCGGCGTGCACTCTCGGCGTCGGCGACTATGCTGATCTCGTTTGCATCGAATTCGCCCGTCGCGATCTCGGCGTCGGGCGGCGAGGCGAACGACGCCCGATTCGTGCCGTTGCTCGCGCTGTGCGGTGAGATCGTCGCGAGCGGACGCCCTGCCCTGCGGGCCGATGTCGGCGCCGGCCACGACGCGATACACGCCTTCGTCGGCGTGCCGGTACGGCTCGCCAGCGACGTGGTCGTCGGCGTGCTGTGCGCGACGGACGTGGTGGCGCACAGCTGGGACGACGACGATCTCGAGATGCTGACCGAGATCGCCGTCGGCTTGCGCCGCGAGGTTGCGCTCGGTCTCGAGGCGGCGCTTCGCGCGGCGGCCGAGACCGAGCTTCGGGTCACCCGCTCGCGGCTGCGGAGCGCGGCGCACGATGTCGCGCGTCTGGTGTTCGACCGTCGCGCGGATGGCGGCGCGTCGGGCCATCATGAAGCCCTGCTTCGTCTGCATGACGAATTGGCGAGATTGGCCGAGGCCACTCCGCCTCGATCCGACCCGAAGACGCCCACGCTCCTCGAGCCCGCGGCGAACGGTGCGTGGTCCGCGGACGGGACGGGTGGCGCCCGTATCCTGCTCGCGGACGATCTCGACTTGAACCGCAAGCTCATCGCCGACATGCTGGCGATCGACGGTCACAGCGTCGATTGCGTGGCCGACGGCGCGGCGGCGGTACGCGCGGTCGAGGCGAAGCGCTACGATCTCATCCTCATGGACATGATCATGCCCGAGATGGACGGCATCGCCGCGACACGGGCGATCCGCGCGATGCCGGCACCGGCCTGCACGGTGCCGATCGTCGCGCTCACGGCCAACACGTTTCGCGATCAGCTGAACAATTGCCTTGAGGCCGGCATGAACGCCGCCTTGACGAAGCCGATGTCGCTCGATGCCTTGACCGACACCGTCGCCATCTGGACGCGCGGTCGCAACAAAGCCGCTTGATCTCCTGCTGACCTTGCCGCCCAAAAAAAAGGGCCGCGTCTAGCGGCCCCTTTCGTCGAGATGATCCGACTTACATATCCTTTTTCATCTTCATCATCGACTTCTTCTTCATCATCATCTTCTTTTTCATCATCATGTGATGGTGACGGTGATGCTTCATCATCATCGGCTCCATCGCGGCCGTCTCGGTGGCCGGCGGCGACGCCATGCCGCCCGGCGCGAGGAGAGGCTGCAGCACGGGCTGGGTCACGCCGTTGACGATCATCATCGTCTCTTTCATGCCCGGGATGCGCTCTTCGCCCGGCAGATTGGCGGGCGCGCCCGAGTTCATCGGGGTGGCCGGGAAGTCCATGGCGTGGGCGGACATGGCGTAGGTCATCGACGAGGCCGCGATGGCGACGACGGTCACGAGCTTGCGGATCATAATGGGTACCCCTGATGGTGCGTTCGAGACGGCAATCTCCGCCAGATTCTTAGGCGGAATGCCATCGTTCAGACACAAAAATCGCGCGGTCGACGGGCTCCCGAGGAAATCGTCCGGGCATTGCGTCAGAAATGCAACGTTGGGTTATCGTTGGCGATCTCATCCGAGAAGTCTTCGCACCTTACGCGCTGGCCGGCGATGAAAGACCGCGACGATCTCGAGATGCGGCGAATAGCGAAACTGGTCGATCGGCATGACGGTGCCGATCTCGAACCCGCCAGCGATCAGGATCGCCGCGTCGCGCGCGAAGCTCTCGACATCGCAGGCAATCGAGACGACCCGTCGCAGGGGCGACCCGGCGATCGCGCGCATCTGTGCCTCGGCGCCGGCGCGCGGCGGATCCAGGATCAGCGCGTCGAACGCCTCGAGCGCCACGCGGTCGAGCGGCCGGCGGAAGAGATCACGCGTCTCGGCGGTCACGGGTCGCAGGCCGGGCGTCGCCTTCGCCGCACGCGCGAGCGCCGCGAGGCCCAAGCCTTCCGTGTCGTAGGCGGTCACCTCTGCGTGCGCCGCGAGCCGCAGCGCGAACGTGCCGAGCCCGGCAAACAGATCGGCCACCCGCCGTGCGTCGCCCAAGGCCGCGACGACGAGCGCCGCGAGCGTCCCCTCGCCGGCTTCCGTCGCCTGAAGGAACGCACCCGGCGGCAGCTCGACACGGGCGGCGCCGAACGCGACCGTCGGCCGCCGTGATTCGAGCACGATGACTCCGTGATTCGAGAGCCGCGCCAGGTCGTGCGCGAGCGCCACGGCCACGAGCCGCGTGCGCGCCGCCTCGTCGAGGGCGCCATGGCCGCGCAGGTCCATGTCGAGACCAGCCTCCGTCGCGGTCGCGACGAGGTCGAGCGGCTTGCCCGGCAACGCCAGCGCCACGGCTCGCGCGGCGGCCAGCGCGCCCTCAAGGCGCGGATCGAGCACCGGGCAGACCTCGATGTCGACGATCTCGTGGGCGCGCGCCCGCATGAAGCCGACATGCGTCACGCCCGACGGCTCGGTGCGGGAGTGAAACGCGGCGCGGCGGCGCCCGGCGCCGTGGGCGTCGACCAAGGGCGCGACCTCCGCCGCGACCCCGGCGCGCGACAATGCATCGACGACGAGACCGCGCTTCCAGGCGGCGTAGGCCGGTGTCGCCAGGGTCTGCACGGCACAGCCGCCGCAGGTCGTGAAATAGGGGCAGATCGCCTCGATTCGGTCGGGGCTTTGAGTGACGAGGCCGATCAGGGTCGCGCGTTCTCCGCCGCCGAGGTCGGCCGTCACCATCTCGCCCGGCAGGGCATACGGCACGTAGACACGCCGTCCTTCGTGCGCCGCGATCCCCTCGCCGCGCGACCCCAACCTGTCGATCGTCAGGCGCGCCGGCCGCATCGTCGGCGGTTGCGGTTCCTCTAGGCGCGTCCCCATCTTGTCTCCGGCGGCTCGGCAAACCCGGCGTCGCTGCTCGATACGGCGCGCGCGAGGGACAAAGATGGCAGGCTGGAGCGTTTCCGACATCCCCGACCAGAAAGGTCGCGTGGCGATCGTCACCGGTGCCTCGAGCGGGCTCGGCACCGAGGCGGCCGTCGCGCTCGCCGTTCGCGGGGCGACGGTGATCCTGGCGGTGCGCGACGCGGCCAAGGGCGACGCCACGCGCCGGCGCATCCTGGCGCGCGCGCCCGGCGCCGACGTGGTCGTCTCGCGCGTCGACATGGCGGACCTCGCCTCGATCCGCGCCTTCGCCGCGCGCGAGGGGGAGCGACCGGCGATCGACATCCTCATCAACAACGCGGGTCTCGGCATGCAGCCGGCCCGCGCCGTCACCACGGACGGCTACGAGCGGCAGCTCGCGACCAACCACCTCGGACCGTTCGCCCTGACGGGGCTGCTGCTGCCAGCCCTGCTTCGTGCCACGGCGGCGCGCGTTGTCGCGGTCGCCTCGATCGCCCATCGCGGCGGGCGGATCGACTTCGACGATCTGCAGGGCGCGGCCCGCTATGCGGGCGGCAAGGCCTACAACCAGTCGAAGCTCGCCAACATCCTGTTCGCGCTGGAGCTGGACCGCCGCGCGCGCCGGGCCGGCACCGCGCTCGTCAGCGTCGCTTCGCACCCCGGCGTGTCGACGACCGGGTTCCTCGCGGCGGCCAACATGGGCACGATCCAGACGCGGGTCGCCAATGTCATCGTCGGCCTGTTCGGCCAGGATGCCGCGGCCGGCGCCGCACCGCTCCTTTACGCCGCCACGATGCCGGACGTGACCAGCGGCCAATATTGGGGGCCCGACGGCCTATTCGAGATCCGTGGTGGCCCGGCGCCGGCCAAGTTTTCCGCGCAGGCGCGCGATGTGGGCGTGGCGGCGCGGCTGTGGGCCGAATCGGAGCGGCTGACCGGCGTGAGCTACGGCGCGCTCGACACGGCGGCGGCGGCTTGATCGGCTAGCGCGCTCGCCTCTCGGCGAGCTGCCACGCCACGATGAGGCCGATGAGCGCCGCGGCCAAGGCCGTCGCGACACCGACGGCGAAGCGAACGCCGCTGGTGCCGCACGTCTCCATCTCGAACGAGGGCGTGCCGATCGTATGAGCCGCGGCGCAGAACCAGCGGCTGCCGGTGTCGGAGAGGATGTCCATGGCGAACGCGTACCGAAGCTCTCGTTTCGGCAGTCAACGCGAGATCGCGGACAGGCTTAGCCGACCGTAAATCGAGCCGGCGGCGACCGGGGCCCGCTAGAACTCGATGCCCTGCTGCGCCTTCACGCCGGCGGCGAAATGGTGCTTCACAAGCGTCATGTCGGTGACGAGGTCGGCCGCCTCGATGAGGGCCGGCTTGGCGTTGCGCCCGGTGACGACGACGTGCAGGTCGGGTCGCCGCGCCGCCAGTCGCGACACCACCGCGTCGAGCGGCAGGTACTCGTAGCGCAGCGCGATGTTGAGCTCGTCGAGCACGACCAGTCGGATGCTCGCATCGTCGATCAGCTCGCAGGCCTTGGCCCAGGCGCGCTCGGCGGCGGCGACGTCGCGGCCGCGGTCCTGCGTCTCCCAGGTGAAGCCCTCGCCCATCGTGTGCCACGACACGAGATCGTCGAACCGCCCGAGCGCGCGCCGCTCGCCGGTCTCCCACGCGCCCTTGATGAACTGGACGATGCCGACCCGCCAACCGTAACCGAGCGCGCGCAGCACCAGCCCCATCGCCGCCGACGTCTTGCCCTTGCCCGGCCCGGAATGGACGATCAGCAGGCCCTTCGCGACGATCGTCTTGGAGGCCACCTCCGCGTCCTGCACGGCCTTGCGCGCGGCCATCTTCTCGCGGTGGCGGTCTGGGTCCTGGGTCATGGGCGGGTCCGGTGCGGGCGTGTATCTAGGGCACGCGCCCGCCGCTGTCAGGCCCTGACGCGCCCCGTGGCCGGGCGAAAGCGGCGCACCTACAATGCGGTTTTTGCGTCAGGATGCGTCATGCGTCATTGTGTACAATACTTGATTTGGCGTAGGTCCGCAGGTTTCGATCAAAGGGACTGTAGTGTGGAGCAACGATGATGTCGGATCCACTTGAAATCTTCCGGCTCGTATGAGTTGGATCGGCAGGATGCCGCAAGGCAACAAATCGACATGGCGGTCGAAATGTGCCAACGTGAACAATGGGCTTGTGCAATTACATTGGCGCTCGCCGCCGAATCACAACTACCCACTCCGGACAAGCCTCTCGTGACGGGCGTTCTGCGATCACAGTACGGTAAGGAATTTATGGATAAGCTAAATGCGTTTAGGAATTGGCTCAAGCACGCAGAAGAGCCACAGAAATTTTGTGTCTATGAGCTGGATGCCGTCAACTCCCTGCTGCGTGCCATATCGAAGTTTTTCAGCCTTTACAGCACGAGGTCAGAAGCAATGGCGGATTTCGATTTTTGGTAAAAGAGCGCCGCCGTGCCGTCCACGACACCATAGATTAAGCTGGTTTCCGCTGGCGGCTTTTGTTTAGCACGCCATTTCTCATTGCAAGCATAGCGAGGTAATACAGGGGCCGCTCGGATAGCGTCCCGAGATCGCGGCGTGGCTCTGGGTTGCTTCGCCGCGCTCGCGATGACGGGCGTGGCGGCATGAGCCCGCCCTCACCCCCGCGAGACCCACACCACGTGCCGCGGGCCGCGGCCGGCATGGGCCCGCACCGGGATCTCCTCCACCGCGAATCCTGCCTTGGTCATCCGAGCCGCGAAGGCGGCGTCGGGCGCGACGGACCAGATCGCGAGCAGGCCACCGGGGCGCAGCGCGCGGCGGGCCTGGCCGAGGCCGCGCGCGCCGTAGAGGGCGTCGTTGCCGGCGTGAGTCAGGCCGTCCGGGCCGTTGTCGACATCGAGCAGGATCGCGTCCCAACGGCCGACGCCGGCCCGGATCCGCGCGGCGACGTCGCCCTCCACCACGCAAACGCGCGGGTCATCCAGGCAGCCCGCGAACAGCTCGGCCATCGGGCCGCGCGCCCACTCCACCACGGCGGGGACGAGCTCGGCGACGACCACCTCGGCCGCCGGCCCGAGCGCGGAGAGCGCGGCGCGCAGCGTGAAGCCCATGCCGAGGCCGCCGATCAGCAGGCGCGGCCGCGACGTCTCCTGCAGGCGCGCGCAGGCGAGCGTCGCCAGTGCCGCCTCCGAGCTGCCGCGGCGCGAGTTCATCAGCTCGATCGTGCCGAGGAAGATGCAGACCTCCGACCCGCGCCGCATCAGGCGCAGCTCGCCCGCCGCGCCGGGGATCGGCGATGTCGCGAGGCGCGTCCATGGAATCAAGCCGCGACCCCGGCAGGGTCACCACGCCGGGCGCCCACCTAGGATTCGCCCGCCGCGAACTTGGCCGGCTCCGGCCGGTAGGCCCCGCCGCCCGCCGCCGCGCGCGCCTCGGCCAGCCGCGCGCCCTCCTTCGCCGTCAGCGCGAACAGCGCGGGGGGATTGGTGCGGCGCAGCTCGACGGCCATCGCCTCGTTGCCCTCGGCGATGACGATCTCGGCCGTGCCGTCCGCCATGCCGGCGAGCACGCGGGCCGCCACATCGGCCGGGTCCATGCCGTTGTCGATATTGGCGTCCGACGAGCCGCGCGGCGTGCCGTCGGCCAGCAGCGCGTTGACGGCGATCCGCGTGCGCACGGAGCCCGGCAGCACGGTGGTGACGCGCACGCCGTAGGCGGCGTCGATCTCGCTGCGCAGCGCGTCGCAATAGCCGACCAGCGCGTGCTTGGCGGCGCAATAGGCGGTGCGCAGCGGCACGCCGATCTTGCCCGCCACCGAGCTCACCGCGACGATGTGCCCGGCGCCGCGCGCGACCATGCGCGGCAGCACGAGCTGGGTCAGCGCCAGCGGCGCGAAGAAGTCGACCTCGAGGATGCGGCGGTAGACATCGAGACCCGTGTCGAGCGCCAGGCTCCGCTGGCTGATGCCGGCATTGTTGACGAGCACGTCGACGCGTCCGCGCCACTCGATCGCTTGCGCGGCGATCTCCGGCAGCGCGGCGATGTCGGTCGTCTCGAACGGGAGCACGAGGCTCTCGGCCTTCAGCCGGGTGGCGACCTCGTGCAGCGCCTCGGTGCGCCGCCCCGACAGGATGAGCGAGGCGCCGGCCGCGGCGAACGCCTCCGCCAGCGCCGCGCCGATGCCCGACGAGGCGCCCGTCACCCACACGACTTGCCCGTCGTACCGCATGATTTCTCTCTCGAGGCTTCGTTTGCCGCGAGGCTAGTCCTGGGCTGGAGGGCTGTCCATTCGGTCGCGCATCTCGGCGCCGGCAAGACACCCGCGACGTTGACACCCCCGCGCCTCGGCGTACGGAACAGGTCCTCGACGATCGACACGGTCCTCGACGATCGACAAGGTATTCGATGACAGCCGCCGCCAGCCCCGCGTCCGTGAAAATCCCCGCCACGATCGTCACCGGCTTCCTCGGTGCCGGCAAGACGACGTTGATCCGCCATGTGATCGAGACCGCGCGGGGCCGCCGCCTCGCGCTGATCGTCAACGAGTTCGGCGACATCGGCGTCGATGGCGAGATCCTGCGCGGCTGCGGGACGCAAGATTGCGAGCTGATCGAGCTCGCCAACGGCTGCATCTGCTGCACCGTCGCCGATGATTTCATCCCCGCCATCGAGCGCCTGCTCGCGCTCGATCCGCCGCCCGACCACATCGTCATCGAGACTTCGGGGCTGGCGCTGCCCAAGCCGCTGATCAAGGCGTTCGACTGGCCCGACGTGCGCCGCCGCCTCACCGTGGACGGCGTCGTCACCGTGGTCGATGCCGCCGCCGTCGCCGCCGGGCGCTTCGCCGATGATCCGGCAAAGGTGGCGGCCCAGCGCGCCGCCGATCCGAGCGTCGACCACGACAATCCGCTGGAGGAGGTGTTCGGGGACCAGCTGCTCTGCGCCGACCTGATCGTCCTCACCAAGACCGACCTGGTCGATGCGGACGCTCGGGCGCGCGTCGAGGCGGAGATCCGGGCTGTCGTGCCGCGCGCGAAAATTGTCGCGGCGCGCGAGGGCAGGCTCGACGCGGCGCTGCTGCTTGGGCTCGACGCACGCGCCGAGGACGATCTCGCGAGCCGCCGCTCGTGCCACGACGGCGAGGCGGAGCACGACCACGACGATTTCGACAGTTTCGTCGTCGCGCTCGACCCCGTGCCCGAGCCCGACGCGTTCCTGCGTCGCCTCGCCGAGGTCGCGGCGACGCACGACGTGCTGCGGATGAAGGGCTTCATCGCCGTGCCCGGCAAGCCGATGCGCCTGCTGGTGCAGGGCGTGGGCGCGCGCGTCGAAAAGCGCTTCGACCGGCCGTGGGCCGCGAACGAGGCGCGCGAGGGCCGGCTCGTCGTGATCGGCGAAAAGGGCCTCGACGCCGCCGCCATCCGCGCCGCGCTGGCCGCCTGATGCATCTGCTCGTCACCCAGAGCCGGACGATCGAGGAGGCGGAGAGCGCCGTCGACCTCGGCCAGAGCGCGGGCGACATCGTGGTGCTGTCGTTTTCCGACAGCGACCTGGGCGCGGTGGCCGCCGCCGCCGAGGGCCGCGCGAGCCCGCTGAGCCTGCGGCTCGCCAGCCTGGCGCAGCTGAAGCACCCCTATTCCGTCGACCTCTACGCCGAGCGCGTCGTGGCGAGCGCCCGCTTCGTGCTGGTGCGCCTGCTCGGCGGCCTCGAGTATTGGCGCTACGGCGTCGATGAGCTGGCCCGGGTGGCGCGGGAGCGCGGCGTCGCGCTGGCGATCGTGCCGGGCGACCAGCGCGAGGATGCGCGGCTCGATGAGGCCTCGACGCTGCCCGTCGCGGACCTGCGCCGCCTGTGGGCGTACTTCCAGAACGGCGGCAGCGGCAACATCGGATCGCTGCTCGGCTGGATCGAGACGCGGCTCGGCGCGCCAGCACCTTGGTCGGAGCCGACGCCGCTGCCGCCGGCCGGCCGCTACGTTGCGGCATGCCGCGACGTGCCCGACGCGGCGGGCCATGCCTTCATCGTTTTCTACCGATCGCTGGTGCTGGCCGGCGATTGCGCGCCGATCGTCGCGTCGGCAGACGCGCTGGCGGCGCGGGGCCTCGCCGTCACCGCGCTCTACGCGACGAGCCTGAAGGACCCGGGCGCGGCGCGACTGCTCGCCGAGGCGATCGCCCGCCAGCGGCCCGACGTGATCGTCAACACGACCGCGTTCTCCGGGCGTGGTGACGAGACGCCGAGCGTGCTCGACACCGCCGACGCGCCGGTGCTGCAGGCGATCCTCGCCGGCGCCAGCGAGGCGCAATGGCAGGCGAACCCGCGCGGCCTCGGCCCCGCCGATCTCGCGATGAACGTCGTGCTGCCGGAGATGGACGGGCGGCTGATCACCGCCGCGATCTCGGCCAAGGCCGAGAGCCCGCGCAGCGACGCGCTCGAATTCCGCCGGTTGGTGCACCGCCCGATCGCCTCGCGCGTGGCCTTCGTGGCGGCGCTCGCGGCGGCCTGGGTGCGCCTGCGCCGCACGCCCGCGGCCGAGCGTCGGCTGGCGATGGTGCTGTCCGACTACCCCGGCCGGGCGGGCCGCGAGGCCTACGCCGTCGGCCTCGATACGCCGGCCAGCGTCGCCGCGATCCGCGCGGATCTGCGTGCCGCGGGATACGCGGTCGGAGACCTGCCGCCGACAAGCGAGCTGATGAGCGTGCTGACGGGCGCCTTCCCTTCTCCCGCTCGCGGGAGAAGGTGGCCTCGCGAGGCGATGTCGGATGAGGGGTCTCTCCGAGCATCCTTGGACAGCCCGAAGCGGCGCGATCCCTCATCCGGCCTCGCGGTCGCAGACTACCGCGTCCTCCTCGCCGACCTGCCCGGAGCTCTAGCCGCGACCATCCACGCCAGCTGGGGCGATCCGGCGGATGACCCACTGGTCATCGGCGGTGCCTTCTGCTTTCGTGCCATTGTCTCGGGAAATCTCACCCTCGCGCTGCAGCCCGATCGCGGTCGCCGCGAGGCGCGCAAGGCCGAGTACCACGATGGTGCCCTGCCCCCACGCCATGGCTATGTCGCCTTCTATCTCTGGCTGCGGCACCGTCTCGAGATCGACGCGCTGATCCACTGCGGCACGCACGGCACGCTGGAATGGCTGCCCGGCAAGCCGGTCGCCCTCGAGGAGGGCTGCGCGCCGGAGGCCCTGCTCGGCCCGACCCCGTGCATCTACCCCTTCATCGTCAACAACCCCGGCGAGGCGGCGCAGGCGAAGCGCCGCAACGCGGCCGTCACGATCGGCCACATGACGCCGCCGCTCGTCGAGGCCGGCGCGCACGGAGCGGCACTGGAGTTCGAATCCCTGTTCGACGAATACGCGGCGGCCGAGGCGCTCGATCCGAAACGCGCCAAGCTGATCGCCCGAACGCTTGTGGCGCGGGCGCGGGAGACTGGCCTCGCCGCCGAGAGCGGCGTCGACCTCGCGCAAGGCCAGCCCGCGCTGGTCGCGCTCGACACCTGGCTGTGCGATATCAAGGAGATGCGCATCCGCGACGGCCTGCACGTCTTCGGCCGAGGCGGCGATCGCGCCTGCGCGGAGGCCGAGCGGCGCGGCCTCCTCGCGGCGCTCGACGGCCGTTTCGTGCCGGGTGGCCCGGCCGGCGCGCCGTCGCGCGGGCGCACCGACGTGCTGCCGACCGGCCGCAACCTCTACGGCACCGACCCGCGCGCCGTCCCGAGCCGCACGGCCTACGCGAGCGGCCAGCGCGCCGCCGACGCGGTCGCCGCGCGCTACGCCGAGGACCATGGCGACTGGCCACGCGCGATCGTCATCGATCTCTGGGCCAGCGCGACCATGCGCACAGCCGGCGAGGATTTCGCGCAGGCGCTCGCCCACCTCGGCGTGCGCCCAACCTGGGATCCTGCCACGTCGCGCGTGATCGGCTTCGAGATCATGCCATACGCGAGCCTGGAGCGACCTCGGGTCGACGTCACATTGCGAATTTCCGGCCTGTTTCGAGACGTCTTTCCCGCGCAGATCACGTTGTTCGACCAGGCGGTCAAGGCGGTTGCCTCTCTCGACGAGGAGGCCGACGTCAACCCGCTCGCGGCGGCATTTCAAACCGACGCGAGCGTCCCACGGGTATTCGGCGGCGCGCCGGATCGCTACGGCAGCGGCCTCGGAGCCACGCTCGACGCCGATCCGATGGCAGGCCGAGACGATCTCGGGCGAGCCTATCTCGCCGCCGGGTCGCATGCCTACGGCGGCGCCGATGCGGCCGGCCGCGCGACGGATGATTTCGTGGCGCGCGTGGCGGCCGCCAACGCCTTCGTCCATGTGCGCGACATGGCGGATGCCGATACCCTGGATGCCGCCGCCAACGTCGAGGCGGAGGCCGGCTTTGCCGCGGCCGCTCAGGTGCTCGGCGCCACGCCAGCCCTCTACCATCTCGATGCCGGCGACGCCGACGCGCCAAAGGTCCGCACCCAGGCGGAAGAGATCGCCCGCATCGTGCGCGGGCGGGCCGCCAACCCGCGCTGGATCGGCGGACAGATGCGGCATGGCCACCGCGGCGCCGCCGAGATCGCCGAGACCGTGGACAATCTCTACGCCATGGCGGTGATGAGCGACGCGGTCACGAGCCAGCAGTTCGATCTCGTCTTCGCCGCCACCTGCGGCGATGCCCGCGCGCGGGTATTTCTGGAAGACGCCAACCCGGACGCGGCCCGCGCGATCGCCGCGCGCTTCCGCGACGCCGCCACGCGCGGCCTCTGGGCCAGCCGGCGCAACTCGGACGCCGCGATCCTCGCCGACATGCTTGCGGAGATGGCGTGAGCGCGGGGCTCCGACACGACGATCCGCGCAAGGGCTGGTGCCCCGGCGCGCTGCGCCCGATGGCGGCGGCGGATGGGCTCATCGTTCGCCTGCGCCTGACCGGCGGCATCCTGCCGGCGGTGACGGCCCACGCGCTCGCAAACCTTGCCGAACGGCACGGCAACGGCCGCTTCGATCTCTCCGCTCGCGCGAACCTGCAGATGCGTGGCATCGGCGAGACGACCTTGCCCGCGTTGCACGACGCGCTGCGCGACCTCGGCCTCCTCGATCATGACGCCGACGCGGAAGCGGTGCGCAACGTGATCGCAAGCCCGCTGGCCGGTTTGCACCCGGGGCTCGACATCCGCCAGCTCGTCGCCGCGCTCGAGGGCCGCCTCGTTGGCACGCCGGCGCTGCGCGACTTGCCGACGAAGTTTGGATTTCTCGTCGACGACGGCGGCGAACCCTCGCTCGCCGACATCGCGGCCGATGTGCGCTTCGACTGGTGTGTCGACGCGAGCGCGTTCGCGGTCGGTCTCGGCGGGACGCGTGACGGGGCCCTGGCGATCGGCTGGTGTGACGCTGACGAGCTTGTCGATCGCGCCGAGGCGCTCGCGCGGCGGGCGCTGGCTCTTTTCGCGCGTTGGCCCGAAGCGCGCCGGATGAAGGGGTTGGTGCGATGCGCTCGCGCGGAACTCCTTTCCCCGCTCGCGGGAGAAGGTGGCCTCGCGAAGCGGGGTCGGACGAGGGCGTTCCAGGAAAAGGTCGCTATGGCGACATCGGCCCTATCGCCACGCTCCCTCATCCGACCCGACTTCGTCGGGCCGCCTTCTCCCGCGAGCGGGAGAAGGGACGCCGTTGCTACGCTGGCGACGCCATACGGCCGGTTCGATGCACCCATGCTGCGGGTCGCCGCGGACCTCGCGACCGACGCGGGTGAGCTGCGCCTGACGCCGTGGCGCAGCCTCCTCGTCCCCGGCGCCACCGACAAAGCACGCGCACGTGCCGCCGGCTTCATCGTCGATCCCGACGATCCCCGGCTCGCGGTCGCCGCCTGCGTCGGCGCGCCGGACTGCGCGCGGGCGACGACGGCCACTCGCGAGGACGCCGATGCGCTGGCCGGTCTCGCCGCCGCGTTCCCCGGGGACCTCGTGCGTCTGCATGTGTCCGGCTGCGCGAAGGGCTGCGCGAAACCCTCGTCGTCGAGCGTCACGCTGGTCGGGCGCGACGGCCGTTACGATCTCGTCCCCGACGGGCGACCGGGCGACCCGCCCATGATGATCGGGCTCGATCTCGCCGCCGCGCGCGCCGCCATCGCTGGGCTGCTTGCCACGTGAGTGGCCGGCTGGTCATTATCGGGATCGGCCCTGGGCCGGCGCGGTGGATCACCCCGGAGGCGCGGGGCGAGATCGCGGAGGCGACCGACCTGATCGGCTACGCGCCCTACCTCGCCCGGCTTGCCCCGCGCGCCGATCAGATCGTGCACGCGAGCGACAATCGGGTCGAGCTCGACCGCGCCCACTCCGCACTCACGCTTGCCGCCGAAGGTCGGCGGGTGGCCGTGGTGTCGGGCGGCGATCCTGGCATTTACGCGATGGCGGCGGCGGTGTTCGAGGCGCTCGAGCACGGTGACCCCACCTGGCGCGCGCTCGATATCGTGGTCGCCCCCGGCGTGTCCGCCATGCAGGCGGCGGCCGCGCGGCTGGGCGCGCCGCTCGGCCATGATTTCTGCGCCATCTCGCTGTCCGACAATCTCAAACCATGGACGCTCGTCGAGCGCCGCCTGCGCGCGGCGGCCGAGGGCGACTTCGTCATCGCGCTCTACAATCCCGCGTCCGCGGCGCGGCCGGATCGCATCTTCGAGGCGTTCGCGCTGCTGCGCGGAATCAAGGCCGCCGCGACGCCAGTCGCCTTCGCTCGGGCGATCGGGCGTTACGACGAGCGCGTTGTCGTCACGACGCTCGGCGCCGCCGATCCCGGCGTGGCCGACATGAGCACGCTGGTCCTCATCGGCTCGAGCGAGACCCGGCTCGTCGCGCGGCGGGATGCACCGCCCTACCTCTACACGCCACGCGGCACGGCGGTCCGATGAGCCTCGATCGCCGCGAGCGCCGCCTCGACGTCGAGGCCCGTCCCGTCGGCCTCCAAGCGTCGGACGAGCACGACGGGGAGCCCGAGCCGCCGCGCGGCCACGAGCTTGGCCGCCGTCGCCGCGCCGCCGCTGTTTTTTGTGACGAGGATCCCGATGTGGTGCTCGCGCATCAGCGCCTCTTCGGCGTCGACCTCGAACGGCCCACGCGCGGCGATGGCCTGCGCGCCCGGCAGCAGCGCCGCGTCGGCCGGGTCGATCGTGCGCACCAGATAGGCGTGCTGCGGCGCCCGCGCGAAATCAGCCAACCGCAGCCGGCCGATCGTCAGGAAGACGCGCCGCGGCGCCGCGCCCAGCGCCGCGACGGCAGCCTCGACGTCGGCCACCTCGTGCCAATCGTCGCCGGGCTGCGCGCGCCACGGCGGGCGGCCGACCGAGATCAGCGGACACCCGGCGATGGCGGCGGCGGCGCGGGCGTTCGTCGAGATCCGCGCGGCGAAGGGATGGGTCGCGTCGACCACCAGGTCGATCCCGTCGCGCGCGAGGTATGCGGCCAACCCGTCGATGCCGCCGAAGCCGCCGATGCGCGTCGGCAGCGGCTGCGCGGCCGGCGCGTCGGTGCGGCCGGCCAACGAGATCGTCGCGTCGATGTCGGCGCGGCCGGCGAGCGCGCGGGCCAACGCGGTCGCCTCGCTGGTGCCGCCGAGGACCAGCACGCGGAGCGGCGGGCATGAACGAGACACCCGCTTCTCCCTGGCTGGCGATCGTCGGCATCGGCGAGGACGGGCTCGACGGACTCTCCCCTGCCGCACGGCGCCTGCTCGCGCAAGCGCGCCTCGTCGTCGGCGGCGCGCGTCACCTCGCGCTCGCCGGCCCGCTCGAGGCCGAGACCCTGGCCTGGCCCTCGCCGCTGCACGACGCGATCCCGCATATCCTGGCGCGGCGCGGCACGCCCGTCTGCGTGCTCGCCTCGGGCGACCCATTCTTCCACGGCGTCGGCAGCCTGCTCGCCGCGGCCGTCGCGCCCGCGGAGATGGTCTGCCTGCCGGCGCCGTCGAGCCTCAGCCTCGCCGCGAGCCGGCTCGGCTGGGCCTTGCAGGACGTCGCGCTCGTCTCGCTGCACGGGCGCGATCTCGTCCGCGTCATCCCGCACCTGCAGCCTCGCGCGAAGATCCTGTGCCTCACATGGGACGGCACGACGCCGGGCCGGCTCGCCGCCGTGCTCGTCGCGCGTGGTCTCGGCGGCGCGCGGCTGCATGTGCTCGAGGCGCTCGGCGGCCCGCGCGAGCACGTCCGATGCTGGACCGCGGACACGTTCGGCGCCGTCGAGATCGACCCGCTGAACATCGTGGGGATCGAGGTCGTGGCCGGCTTGGGCGCCCGGCTGCTGCCGATCGCGCCGGGCCTGCCGGACGATCTGTTCGAGCATGACGGCCAGATCACCAAGCGCGAAGTGCGCGCGATGACGCTCGCGGCGCTGCGGCCGTTCCGGGGCGGCCATTTGTGGGATATCGGGGCCGGCTCCGGCTCGGTCGCGATCGAATGGGGGCTGCTCGATCCGGCGAATCGCGCGACGGCGATCGAGGCGCGGCCGGATCGGGCGGCGCGGATCGCGCGCAATGCAAGCGCGCTCGGCGTGCCGGAGATCGCGGTGGTGACAGGCCGCGCGCCGGACGCGCTCGAGGGCCTGCCGCAGCCCGACGCGGTCTTCATCGGCGGCGGGGCGGGCGACGGCGCCCTCGTGCGGCGCGCGCTCGCGGCGCTGCCGATCGGCGGCCGGCTCGTCGTCAACGCGGTGACGATCGAGACCCAGGCGCTGCTGATCGAGTTGTACCGCGCGCACGGCGGCGATCTCACCTCGATTTCGGTCGCGCATGCCGATCCGGTCGGCCGGTTCCACGGCTGGCGCCCGGCGATGCCGGTGACGCAATGGGCAATGAGCAAATGATCGCGATCGGCGTCGGCTGCCGCAAAGGCTGCCCGTCGGGCGATATCGTCGCGCTCGTGCGGCAGGCGCTGGCCGTACTGCCGGTGGGCGCTCGCCCTGCCGGGATGTTCTCGATCGCCGACAAGCAGGGCGAGGCCGGGCTGGCGGACGCCGCCCGCGACCTCGGCCTGCCGCTCACCTTTCTCGACGCCGCCGTGCTGCGGCTCGTCGCGGGCGATGCGAAGAGCTGCTCGCGCCGCGTCGAGGAACTCTACGGCCTGCCGTCGGTCGCGGAGACGGCGGCGTTGGCCGGCGCCGGCCAAGGCGCGGTGCTGCTGGTCGCGCGCCTCACCGCGCCCCGCGCGACCTGTGCCATCGCCGGTCGGAGCTGACGCCTTACACGATCTTGATGCGCAGCTCCGGCAGGCCGTCGATGTGGCCGACGAGCGTATCGCCGCGCGCGACGGGGCCGACGCCGGCCGGCGTGCCCGTGAAGATGAGATCGCCCGCCTTCAGCTCATTCGCCTTCGACAGCTCGGCGATCTGCTCGGGGATGCTCCAGATCATCGACGCGAGATCGTCGTGCTGGCGTATCGCGCCGTCGACCGAGAGCGTGATCGCGCCCGTGGCGAGGTGACCGCGAACGGAAAACGGCACGAGCGGCCCCAGCGGCGCGGAATGATCGAAGCTCTTGCCGATCTCCCACGGCCGGCGGCCGTCCTTCATCGACTGCTGCAGATCGCGCCGCGTCATGTCGAGGCCGACGGCATAGCCGAAGACATGGTCGAGCGCGTCGGCTTGCGCGATGTCGCGGCCGCCGCTCTTCAGCGCGACGACCAGTTCGATCTCGTGATGGTAGTTGGCCGTGAGGCTCGGATAGGCGTGCTCGCCCGTCGTGGCGGCGGCGATCGACTGGACGGCATCCGACGGCTTCTGAAAGAAGAATGGCGGCTCGGTCTTCGGGTCCGAGCCCATCTCCTTGGCGTGCTCGGCGTAGTTGCGGCCGATGCAATAGATGCGGCGCACCGGAAAGCGACCGCCACCCGCGATGGCGACCGTCGGCCGCGGCAGCTCGAAGACCAGATCCGTCATCGTGATATCTCTCCACCGGTCGGGCCGGGCGTCGTCGCGCCGTCGCCGAGCGCCCGCTGCATCAGCACGACGTCGAGCCAGCGATCCTGCTTCCAGCCCGTTGCCGTCATGACGCCCGAGTGCGCGAAACCGCAGCGCGCGTGCAGCGCGATCGAGCTTGCGTTGGCGCGGTCGCCGATCAGCGCGACCATCTGGCGGAAGCCGGCGGCGGTCGCGTGCTCGATCAAGGCTCCAAGCAGGGCATGGCCAACGCCGCGGCCACGCGCCCGCTCGGCGACATAGACCGAGTCCTCGAGGGTGAAGCGGAAGGCGGGGCGGTCGCGAAAGGCGGTGGCGTAGGCGTAGCCTTGGACACCCTCGGCGGTCGCCGCGACAAGATAGGGTTGGCGGGCACCGACGATCCTCGCGTGACGCGCGCCCATCTCCACACGGTCAGGCGGCGCGATCTCGAAGGTGCCGGTGCCGTGCAGCACGGCGTCGCGATAGATCGCGGTGATATCGGCAAGGTCGGGTGTCTCCGCCGCGCGGATGGAGAGCGCGTTTCCCATGCCTCAGCCGAGGACGCGAAGGAACATGACGAGGACGACGAAGACGACGACCGAGACCAGCGTCGTCAGCCCGGCCTTCATCCAAAGCCGCGGCGCGATCGGCGCGCCGGGCTCGGTGCCCGGCGTCACCTCGCCCGCTTCCGTCTGCGAGCGGATGCCGATCGGCAGTACCGCGAAGAGCACGGTGAACCAGATCGTCAAGAACACCGCGAACGCCAAGGCTCCAGGGATCGGAAGAGTGAGCATTATCCAGCCTTTTCAACGCGCTGGGCGCGCGGCTTCGAGCTTTGTTGCAGCACGGCCACGCGTCGCCAAAACCTGCCGTCGAGCTTGCGCCGGGCATTGTCAAGCGGGTGCCCGAGGGCGGACAATGTGCGACGCAAAACGTTTCATCGCAAGGATAGCACGATGACCCGAAGGATTCTGGTTCTCGCGAGCCTGGCGGCGCTTGCCGGCGGCAGCGTGCCGGCCAAGGCGGACCTCTTCGATTTTCTGACCTCGCCCTTCACGACGCCGGCCGGAACCTCCGCGCCGCCGCGCGAACTCGTCTCCTATGCGGGACGCGAGCACCCCGGCACCGTGATCGTCTCGCTGAAGGAGCGCCGGCTCTATCTCGTGCAGCCCGGTGGGCAGGCGATGAAGTATGGCGTCGGCGTCGGCCGGCCCGGCTTCACCTGGAGCGGCATCAAGACGATCGCGATGAAGCAGGAATGGCCGGCCTGGACCCCGCCGCCGCAGATGCTCAAGCGCCGGCCCGACCTGCCGCGCCACATGAAGGGCGGCATCGACAACCCGCTCGGCGCCCGCGCCATGTACCTCGGCGGCACGATGTTCCGCATCCACGGCTCGAACGAGCCCGAGACGATCGGTCAGGCCGTGTCGTCGGGCTGCATCCGCATGACCAACGCGGATGTCACCGATCTGTATGACCGCGTGCACGTCGGAACGCGGGTCATCGTCGAGCGCTAGAGCCGCAAACTCCTTCTCCCGTGAACGCGGGAGAAGGACGACGCCCTACTCCGGCGACCAGGCCTCGTAGTCGCCGGTTGCGGGTGGGCGGGCGTTGGCGCGCAGCGTCGAGCCGGGCGGGCGCCAGGCCTCGGGCGTGCCCGTCATGTTGGGGCGGTGCGGCTTCTGCCAGTCCTTCGCGACATAGCTCTCGTCCGGCGGCGGCACATCGGTCGTGTGGTGCAGCCAGCCGTACCAGCCGGGCGGGATGGTCGAGGCTTCCATGTAGCCGGGGTAGAGCACCCAGCGGCGCTGAAAGCCGAGCGTCGGATCGATCGCGCCGCCGCGCGCCCGATAATAGACGTTGCCGAACTCGTCGGTGCCGACCAGTTCCCCGTGGCGGCGGGTGAAGAACCCCGTGCCGACGGTGTGGCCGTTCCACCAGGTGAAGATGCGGGTCAGTCTCTCGACGAGCGACGGCAAGGGCGTTCCACTTCGCGGGCTGCGGCGGCCGAACCATGCCCGACCGTCTTCGCGACAGTCTAGCCGATCTGCCGTCTCAGTAGAAGGTCGCCGTCTCGCCGCCATCGTAATAGCCGGCGCATTTCGGGCCGAGCAGCTCGGCATGGGTCTCGCCCGGCGCGAGATCGTAATAGAACGGGCCCTGGGTCACATGCACATTGTGGCCGCCGTGATTGGTCGCCACCGTGCAGCCCACTCCCTCGTCGAGAAAGGCCACGGCGCGGCAGGCGTTGCCGCGGCAATGGAACGTGAACGGCGTGGTGAACGCTTGCGCGACCTCAAGCGGCAAGGCGGTCACGCCGAGAGCGAGAAGGCTGGATAGCAGGACGGCGCGGCGCATCGGCGAACCTCCGGATCGGGTTGCACGGCATGTGGTTTGGCGGCGCGCATCCGGAAGAGGCATGCACCGCCTACATCCGCCGCAGCGCCGAAGGCCGCAGGTCGGCGCGCGTGGGATAGCCGTCGACGGCCATCAACAGGTCGGCCTCGGCGAGGATGCAGCGCAGCACGTGGACGATGCCGTCGACCCCGTCGAGCGCCAACCCATAGGCGTAGGGGCGGCCGATGCCGACCGCCGCCGCGCCCATTGCCAGCGCCTTGACGACGTCGGTGCCGGACCTGACGCCCGAGTCGAACAGCACGGGCGTGCGCCCCGCCGCCTTGACGACGTCCGGCAGCATGTCGATCGCGGCCAGCCCGCCGTTCGCCTGGCGGCCGCCGTGGTTCGAGCAGTAGATCGCATCGAACCCGGCATCGATCGCGCGGCGGGCGTCGTCCGGGTCGCAGATCCCTTTCAGGACGAGCGGCAGCTTGGTCAGCGAGCGCAACCACGGCAGGTCGTCCCACGTCAGCGGCTTGCCGAAGATGCGTGCCCATTGCGTCACCGCCGCCGGCACGTCCTCCTCGGGCGACTTGGCCAGCGAGCGCCGGAAGTGCGGGTCGCTGAAATAGTTCTGGAGCACATGCCCGCGCAGCTGCGGGAAATTCGCGGTGTTGAGATCGCGCGGCCGCCAGCCGGTGAGCCAGGTGTCGAGCGTGACGACGATCGCCTTGTAGCCCGCCGCCTCGGCGCGGTGGACCAGGCTTTCGGCGACACCCTTGTCCTTGGGCGTGTAGAGCTGGAAAAAGGCCGGCGTCGCGCCGCAGGCCACACGCACGTCCTCGAGCGGATCGTTCGCCAAGGTCGAGGCCATCACGGGGACGCCGGTGGCGGCCGAGGCGCGGGCGGCGGCGAGGTCGCCGTGCCCGTCCTGCGCGCAGAGCCCGATGACGCCGATCGGCGCCATGAAGATCGGCGTCGGCAGTCGCAGGCCGAGCAGCTCGATCGACAGGTCGCGCTCGGCGCAATCGCGCAGCATGCGCGGCATCAGGCCCCAATGCTCGAAGGCGGCGACGTTGTGGCGCTGCGTGTGCTCGTTGCCGCAGCCACCCTCGACGTAGTCGATGATGCCGGGTGGCAGCGCCGCGCGGGCCCGCTCGACGAGGGTCGCGTAGTCGACCGGCAGCTTCGGCCGCGTGCCTCGTAAGCCGGCGAAGTAGATCTCGTTCTGGTAGTCGCCGTAGGCGGGCATGAGCGGCTCCGGTTCGCGCGCGGACGTTGCGCGCGTGGCAATTCACAAATCGGTCGCGGCGCCGCAAGGTTTCGTTAACCACCCGGCGCGAGAGTGGGTCATCGCCCTCGCTGGACAAACGGACGCGTCGCCATGACCTATCAGAGCCTCTCGGCCGCCGAACTCGACCGCATCGCCGCCCAGGTCATCGCCGCCCTCGACGGCCATCGCACGCGCCCGACGCGCGACGAGAAGAGCTTCATCCTGAAGCTCGCCGCCGAGCGTCTGCGCAGGGACCGCGCACCGCAGGCTTGATGCTTGGCTCAGTGCGGCTCGGGCGCCGTCAGATTGAGATGCTGCTCGACCTTGCGAAGGCGGGCGTCGAGATCGCTGATCAAGATGCCATGGCCGATCACCGTGGAATGGTACTCGATCACCGCCCGGCGCACGCCGACGATCTGCTCGCCGAGCTCCTTGCGCGTGGTCGCGAGGTCGGACGCGACGTCGGCCCGCAGGAAATGCATCTCGCTCCGCAGATCGGCGCTGAGTGCCGCAAGGTCGCTCTTCGTGGCCATCTGCGCGCGCATGTCGCTCATCTCGGCCCGCATGTCGCCCATTTCGGTCCGCATCTCGCGGAGCAGGTGAAGGACCAGGTTTTCCGGCTCGGAACTCATGGCGGCGTCTCGGCATGCTCCGGTTGAGGGTACAGCTTCTCGACCCGTATCGCGAGCCTACTCGTTCAGCACCGTGTTGATCACCTCGCCGCCGCGCAGCAGCGACAGCTTCCAATAATAGTGCCGCCCCGTCGTCGCCGCCTGCAGGTTGGCGGTCGTCTTGATCGACACGTCGTTGATCGAGAGGATCATGTCGCCTTTCTGGAAGGCGACGGCGGCGGCATTGGAGTCCGGCGCGACGTTGATGATGACGACGCCGTCGTGGTTCTCGGGGCTCGACATCTCCTCCTCGACGGCCGGCGACAGGTTGACCGCGGTGATGCCGGCAAACGGGCTCGCGCCGTCGAGCACGATCTTGTCGGGCTTCGGCGTATCGGGCGCGCGCACCAGCGCGACATCGAGCTGCTTCACGCTCGTCCCGCGACGAACGGTCAGCGTCGTGGTGCCGCCGATCGGTTTGGTGCCGAACCGAAAGCCGAAGCTCTCCGGGCTCTCGACGAGCTTGCCGTCGATCGCGGTGATGAGATCGCCGCGCTCGACGCCCGCCGTCACCGCCGGGCCGCGCTCGGCGATATCGGTCACCAGCGCGCCGATCGGCCGTTTCATGCCGAACGTCTCGGCGATGTCGTAGGTGACGCCCTGCAGCGAGGCGCCGAGCCAGGGACGGTGCACGATCTTGTCGCCGGCCTTGGCGGCGGCGACGACGATCTTGACCATGTCGACGGGGATCGCGAACCCGATGCCGACCGAGCCGCCCGATTGCGAGAAGATCGCCGAGTTGATGCCGACGAGCCGCGCGTGCGTGTCGACGAGCGCGCCGCCCGAGTTGCCCGGATTGATGGAGGCATCGGTCTGCAGGTAGAACGCCGAGACGCCCTGCCCGACGTTGGTGCGGGCGAGCGCCGAGATGATGCCCTGCGTCACCGTCTGGCCGACGCCGAACGGGTCGCCGATCGCGAGCGCGATGTCGCCCACCTCGACGGCATCCGAACTGCCCATCTCCATTGTCGGGAACGGGCCTTCGCCCTTGATCTTCAAGACGGCGAGGTCGTTGCGCTGGTCGCGCAGGATGATCTGCGCCGGGTACTCGCTCTGGTCGGAGAGCGCGACCTTCACGTCCGTCATCTGGTCGATGACGTGGTAGTTGGTGACGACGAGACCATCCGGGTCGACGATCACGCCGGAGCCCAGCGAGCGTGTCGTCTCGGAATGAGCGCCGCCGCCGCCGGACTGCCGACCGAAGAACTGCTGGAACACCGGATCATCGAACAGCGGATTGCGCTGCACCTTCTCGGTGCGCGAGGCGTAGACGTTGACGACAGCCGGCGCCGCGGTTTTCACGACGGGCGCGAACGAGAGGGTCACCGCGTCGCGGTTCTGCGGAACCTGCTTGGGTTCGGCGACCGCGGCGGTGGCCGCGAGCGCCGCCGCGATGGCAAGCGCGCGGCCGGCACCAACCAGGTTCATCATGTGCTCCGTGACAGTGAGGGCCCGAACAACCGGCCCAGCGAATGCGGCAGCAAAAAGCCCGGCCGGGATATCATCCCAGTCGGGCCGAATGCTCGAGCGACGGAGGGGTCAGGCCGCCTCGTCGTCGTCCTCGTGGACCTGGACCGGCCCGGAATTCTTGCCCTTGGCCGAGACGTCACGGTCGACGAACTCGATGACGGCGAGCGGCGCGTTGTCGCCGTAGCGGAAGCCCGCCTTCAGCACGCGCGTGTAGCCGCCGTGGCGCTCCTTGTAGCGCGGCCCAAGCGTCTCGAAGAGCTTGCCGACCAGCGCCACGTCCTTGATCTGGGCGATCGCCTGGCGGCGGGCGTGCAGATCGCCGCGCTTGCCGAGGGTGACGAGCTTCTCGACGACGGGCCGCAGGTCCTTCGCCTTGGGCAGCGTCGTCACGATCTGCTCGTGCTTGATCAAGGCCTGGCACATGTTGGCGAACATTGCCTTGCGGTGCTCGTGCGTGCGGCCGAAGCGGCGTTTCGCGTGTCCGTGGTACATCTGGCTGTCTCCTGATTATGCGGCCGCCGTGCCAAGGTACGGCCGTGGATTATTGGTTCGGTATCTCTTCTCCCGCACCGCGGGAGAAGAGACCTCTCAGGCTAGTAGTGCTCCTCGAAGCGCTTCGCCAGTTCGTCGATGTTCTCGGGCGGCCAGCCGGTGACCTCCATGCCGAGGTGCAGGCCCATCTGCGCGAGAACCTCCTTGATCTCGTTCAAGGACTTGCGGCCGAAGTTCGGGGTCCGCAGCATCTCGGCCTCGGTCTTCTGGATGAGGTCGCCGATATAGACGATGTTGTCGTTCTTCAGGCAATTCGCCGAGCGCACGGACAGCTCGAGCTCGTCGACCTTCTTGAGGAGCGCGGGATTGAACGCGAGTTCGGGGATCGACGGGACGATCTCCTCGCGGCGCGGCTCCTCGAAGTTCACGAAGACGTTGAGCTGATCCTGCAGGATGCGCGCGGCATACGCGATCGAATCCTCGGGCGTCAGCGAGCCGTCGGTCTCGACCTGCATGGTGAGCTTGTCGAGGTCGAGGTTCTGGCCCTCGCGCGTGTTCTCGACGCGGTAGGAGACCTTTCGCACCGGCGAGTAAAGCGCGTCGACCGGGATCAGGCCGATCGGCGAATCCTCGTGGCGGTTATGGTCGGCCGGGACGTAGCCCTTGCCGGTCGCGACCGTGAATTCCATGCGGATCTCCGCGCCCTCGTCGAGCGTGCAGATCGCCAGCTCGGGGTTGAGTATCGTCACGTCGCCGACGGTGCCGATGTCGCCCGCCGTCACCTTGCCCGGGCCGGTCTTCTTCAGGACCATGCGCTTGGGGCCGTCACCCTGCATCTTGACGGCGATGTCCTTGATGTTGAGGACGATGTCGGTCACGTCCTCGCGCACGCCGGGGATCGACGAGAACTCGTGCAGTACGCCGTCGATGTGGACGGACGTGATCGCCGCGCCCTGTAGCGACGACAAGAGGATGCGACGCAGCGCGTTGCCGAGAGTGAGGCCGAAGCCCCGCTCGAGCGGCTCGGCCTCGATCGTGGCGTACCGCTTCGGGTCGTCGCCGGCGATCACCTTGAGCTTCTCGGGCTTGGTCAGTTCCTGCCAGTTCTTCTGGATCACGGATGTGCACCTTTCGTGATGCGGGCGGGCGACCGGATCGTCACCCGCGTCGGTCTTGTGGTCACTCGATCGTCGCCAGCGCGTCAGCCGCGACGGCTTATGTTATTCCGCACGCCGCGATCAGCGCGACGGCGCTTGGCCGTCGCGGGTCGCGTTCAGACCCGGCGACGCTTTTTCGGCCGGCAGCCGTTGTGCGGGATCGGCGTCACGTCGCGAATCGACGTCACCATGAAACCCGACGCCTGCAGCGCGCGCAACGCCGATTCACGCCCAGAGCCCGGACCCGACACCTCGACCTCGAGGGTGCGCATGCCATGCTCCGACGCCTTGCGGGCGGCATCCTCGGCGGCCATCTGCGCCGCGTACGGGGTCGACTTGCGCGAGCCCTTGAAGCCCATCGTGCCGGCGGACGACCACGAGATCGTGTTGCCCTGCGCGTCCGAGATCGTGATCATCGTGTTGTTGAAGCTCGAGGCGACATGCGCCACGCCCGAGACGATATTCTTGCGTTCGCGCCGGCGAACGCGGGTTGCATCCTTAGCCATATAGTCGTTGTCCTTCTGGCGCGCCCGTAATGCCAGGCGCTCGGGTTATTGTTGGTGAACGAGCCGGCCGGCTACTTCTTCTTGCCGGCGATCGGCTTCGCCTTGCCCTTGCGCGTACGGGCGTTGGTATGGGTCCGCTGGCCACGCACCGGCAGGCCGCGGCGGTGGCGCAGGCCGCGATAGCAGCCCAGATCCATCAGGCGCTTGATGTTGATGGCCACCTCGCGGCGCAGATCGCCCTCGACCATGTAGTCGCGGTCGATCGCCTCGCGGATCTGCAGCACCTCGGTGTCGGTCAGTTCGGCGACGCGACGCTCGGCCGGGATCGCGACCGTCTGGCAGATCTCGGCGGCCTTCGTGGCGCCGATGCCGTGGATGTACTGGAGCGCGATGACCACGCGCTTGTTGGTCGGAATGTTGACGCCGGCGATACGTGCCATGCTTGATCCTCTCCATTGGCGCTCCCGAGGGAGCAAACGCATCCGCGTCCGGTGGAGCCCGGCCCATGCGGTGCTGAACATTGGGTTTGGCCACGGAAACGCCGACGGGCAGCCTTCATGGAAGGCCGCCTTGCCCGCGTCGTCAGTGAAGCCGCGTGACTAGACAGTCTTGCCGCCTTGGTCAAGAGCCCGGCGGGTCTGAACCTTCGCGGGCGCGAACCGCCTCCTCGCGCGCACGCTTGCGCTCCATGAGGCCGACCGAAATGATCGAGCCCTCGTAGAGCGCGTAGGCCGGCACCGCCAGGGCCAGCATCGAGAAGGCATCGGGTGGTGTCAGCACCGCCGAGGCGATGAAGACGAGGACGATGGCGTAACGCCGCTTGGCGCGCAGGAACACGGTGTCGACGATGCCGATCTGGCCGAGCAGGGTCAGGATCACCGGCAGCTGGAACATCAGCCCGAACGCGAAGATGAGCGTCATGATCAGCGACAGATATTCGCTGACGCGCGGCAGCAGCTCGATCTGCGCCTTACCCGGCTCCTTCGACTGCTCCATGCCGATGAAGAAGTGGAGCAGGTTCGGCATCACCACGAAGTAGACGAGCATCGCGCCGACCGCGAAGAAGACCGGCGTCGCGACAAGATACGGCAGGAAGGCCTTGCGCTCGTGCCGATAGAGGCCCGGCGCCACGAAGGCATAGAGCTGGGTGAATATGACCGGGCACGACAGATACGCGGCGGCGAAGAAGGCCACCTTGATCTGCGTGAAGAAATATTCCTGCGGCGCCGTGTAGATCAGCTTCGCGTCCGGCCCCGCGACGTGGGTGTAGGGGACCACCAGCAGATTGTAGAGGTCCTTCGCGAAGAAGAAGCAGATGATGAACATCGCCAGGAAGGCGGCGAGCGCGCGAATGAGGCGCGTGCGCAGCTCGATGATGTGGTCCATGAGAGGCGCCTTGGTCGCCTCGATATCGGCATCTGTCATCTTGGCGCGGCGGTGGGCTTCGAGCCCGCTCCCAGGTTTCGGGCGCTGTTACGCACCAAACGGCCTAAAATGTCTGCAAAAATCGCGAGCTAGGCCGAGTGCGGCACGGCGGCCGGCTTGTCGTTCTCGCGCGCGGGCTCGGCGACATGAGGATCATGCGTATCCATGTCATGCGGACGAAGATCATGCGCATCCCGATCATGCGCGGGCGGCTCGAGCGCCGGCGGCGGTGGCTCGCCCGGGCGACGGTCGAGTGCCTGCATGATGGAGCGATTGTGCTCGTCGATCGCGCCGAATCCCATGTCGGCCTTGAGGTCGACCTTGGCGCTGTCGGCGAGCTTTTGCGCCTCCTTGCGGAGGTCGGCCATATCGGCCTCGCGCATCGCATCCATGAACTGGCCCTGGAACTCGCTGGCCATCCTCCGCATCTTGCCGACGAACTGCCCGGCCTGACGCAGCACGCGCGGCAGATCCTTCGACGGGATGCAGACGATCGCGACGATCCCGACGATGATCAGCTTGCCGGCGTCGAAGTCGAACATCGCGCGCTAACCTTCCGAGCGGATCGATACGGAGGCGTCAGCCGACCTTCCGCGGCTCGCTCGTCGTCTCGGGATGCGGGACCGGCGTCTGCGCGGGGTATTGGTCGAGCGTGCGGATCGGCTCGGCCCGCATGGGCTCGGTCCGCATGGGCTCCAAGGGGCGGGGAACCGGGTGCGGCTCGTCGTCCTCGGTGAGGCCCTTCTTGAAGCTCTTGAGGCCCTTGGCGACGTCGCCCATGACGTCGGAAATCTTGTTCTTTCCGCCGAACAGGAGAAGGAGCACTCCGCCGACGATGATCCAGTGGATCAGAGACATGCTGCCCATGACGAGATCTCCGCGCGCCCCGCTGTTACGATTTGGTCTGACTTAGGCGTCTCGCGACGCGAACACAAGGCAGCGCGCCGATCGACACCGTGCCGTTTGGCATCCGTGCCTCGCTCCCGTCGATCGTCTTCAAGATCATGCGGACGGGTCGCGATCCAACGTATCCGCGGCCCCGTCATCCGACTCGAGCGGGTCTCCGTCCGCCTCCCTGTAGAGCTCCTCCTCCTCATCCTCCGGCGCATCCAGCGGCTCCTCGTCATCGCCGAGGTCGCCGTCGCGCGGCATCGGCACCGTGAAGCCCGGCGGCAGCCGACCGTCGAACAGCCCTGCCCCGCGCAGCTCGTCGAGGCCCGGCAGGTCGCCGATCGCCTCCAGCCCGAAATGCATCAGAAAGCCGTCCGTCGTGCCGTAGGTGATCGGCCGGCCCGGCGCGCGGCGACGCCCGCGCAGCTTGACCCAGCCGGTTTCCATCAGCACGTCGAGCGTGCCCTTGGCGACGGCGACACCGCGAATGTCCTCGATCTCCGCCCGCGTCGTCGGCTGGTGGTAGGCGATGATGGCGAGGGTCTCGAGCGCCGCGCGCGACAGCTTGCGGATCTCGCGCCCGCTCGCCGACAGCAGCCAGGCGAGATCGTCGGCGGTGCGAAACAGCCATCTCGCGCCGACCCGCACGAGCCGGACGCCGCGATGCGCGTATTCCTGCTTCAGCGCCGCGAGCACGTCGGCGACGACGACCCCCTCCGGCAGGCGCGCGGCGATCGTCGCCTCCGGCATCGGCTCGGTCGCGGCAAACAGCAGTGCCTCGGCGATTCGCATCGCGTCGGCGAGACGCCGCGCCGCCGCGTCGCCGCGCGGCTGCTCGACATCGGGAAACAGGCGGGCGATCTCGGCCATCAGCCAGCGCCCGGCGCGACGCGCGAGGCGCGCTTCACCCAGAGAGGCGCGAAGGCGACGTCCTGGCGCAGCGCCAGCTTGCCCTCCTTCACCATCTCGAGCATTGCCGAGAACGAGGAGGCGCGCACGGTGCGGCGCAGCTCCGGCGTCACGCAATAATCGACGAGGAACGCATCGAGCGCGGTCCAGTCGGCGGCCTCGCCGACAAGCCGCTGCAGCG
The DNA here is from genome assembly GCA_965214415.1 of uncultured Lichenihabitans sp. Taxonomy (GTDB): domain Bacteria; phylum Pseudomonadota; class Alphaproteobacteria; order Rhizobiales; family Beijerinckiaceae; genus RH-AL1. The sequence goes on along the minus strand of CBDCBQ010000003.1, from coordinate 999,024 downwards.
CATCGCGCGCGTCGGCGAGCGACCAGACGACACGCTTGCGCAAGCTGTAGCGCGCGTTCGCCTGCTTCTGGCGCTGGCGGGCGTAGGCCGAGAGCAGATCGTAGATCGTCGCCGTCCAGACAGGCGCGGCATCGTCGTCGAGGATCGCCGCGTCCGGCATGCCGCGCAGCATCAGGTCGCGGCCGACGCGGGGCCGCGCGTCGAGCGCCTGCGCGGCGGCACGGATGATCTCGAGCCGGCGCAGACGCTCGGCCAGCGCCGCCGCGAGGTCTCCGGCCTCGGGCTCGTCGTTCGCGGCCGCCTTCGGCAGCAGCAGCCGCGACTTGAGGTAGGCGAGCCACGCGGCCATCACGAGATAGTCGGCGGCAAGCTCGAGGCGCAGCTTCCGCGCCTGCTCGACGAAAACGAGATATTGCTCGGCCAGCGCGAGCACGGAGATCTTCTGCAGATCGACCTTCTGCCGCCGTGCCAGCTCCAGCAGCAGGTCGAGCGGCCCTTCGAAACCGTCGACGTCGACGACGAAGCGCTCGTCCTCGCCCGCATCGCGCACGAGGCGGTCGTCGGTGTCGAAGTCAGGTTCGGCCGCCATGTCCATCTCCGCCCCGGCTCCGAGGCGGCGCGAGTGTCGGCTCTTCAGCCGGTGGTCGCAAGCACCCGATCGAGCATCGCCACCGCATCCACAGGATCGAAGGCCGGGCTCGCGGCCGCCTGGGCCATGGCCGCTCGCGCGCGCGCGACGCGCGCCGCCGTCTCGCCGACGATCTCGGGCGCCACGGCCGCCACCTCGGCCGCCTCGCTCAAGTCGCCGTTGCAATGAAGCGCGATGTCGACGCCGGCGGCGAACAACCCCTCCGCCTTGTCGCGGAAGCTGCCCGGCAGCGCCTTCATCGACAGATCGTCGGAGAACAAAAGCCCATCGAAGCCGATCGCGCCGCGCACGATCTCGCCGATCACGCGCGGCGAGATCGTCGCCGGCCGCTCGGGATCGAGCGCCGTGAAGACAACATGCGCCGTCATGGCGGCCGGCAGATCGCGATTGGCGCGGAACGGCACGAAGTCGGAGGCCTCCAGCGCCGCGAGGCCGGCCTCGACGACGGGAAGCGCGAGATGGCTGTCGGCGCCCGCCCGGCCGTGCCCGGGCACGTGCTTCATGATCGGCAGCACGCCGGCGTCCATCATGCCGTCGGCGGCCGCGCGACCGAACTTCGCGACCAGCGCGGGGTCCCGCGCGTAGGCCCGATCGCCGATGATGTCGTGCGCGCCCTCGATGGGGACATCGAGTACGGGCAGGCAGTCGACATCGATGCCGACGCGGATGAGATCCTCGCCGATGAGCCGCGCCGCGAGCCGGATCGCCACGGCGCGCGCGTCCGGGTCGGCGATGGCGGCAAAGCGCGCCGCCGCCGGGTAGCGCCGCCAATGCGGAGGCCCGAGCCGCTGTACGCGGCCGCCCTCCTGGTCGACGAGGATCATGACCTCGCGCCCGAGGATCGCGCGGATCTCTGCGGTGAGCGCCGCGACCTGGGCAGGGCTCTCGACGTTGCGGCGAAAGAGGATGACGCCGAGCGGATCGGCGTCTTTCAAGAAGGCGCGCTCGTCGTGATCGAGCGTCGGGCCGAGGCAGCCGCAGACGAAGGCGCGGGTCATTGGCTGTCGCTCTTTGTCATTCCGGGGCGAGACGAAGGCGAGAACCCGGAACCCCGGCGCATCGGGTCATCTCTGAAGAGATGTCGGGATCGGCCCCCTGGGTTCCGGGTTCGGCTGGCGCCGCCCCCGGAATGACAGGACGAGCCAGCCTAGTTCTTGGCGACGAAGCAGGTGCCGCCGTCGGACTTCAGCTTCGAGCAGAGGCTCGTCGCGTCGTCCTTGCTGAGGCTGCTGACGCGGACGCGGAAGACCGTGTGCCCGTTGCTCTCGGCGCGGTGGAAACCGAGACGACGGCCCGACAGCGCGCTGCCATACTTCTTCAAAAGCTTCGTCGTCGCCGACTTTGCCTCGGCCTCGGAGCCGGGCGCGGCCAGCTGCACGGCGAAGGTGCCGTTGCCCGCGGGCATCGCGTCGGCGTCGCCGTCGGCGGTCGCGGTCGCGGTCGCGGCGGGTGCCTCCGCCTCGGCGGAGGCGACGTGCACGGGTTTCGTCTTCTTGGCCGATTTCGACGGCTTGGGGGCCGGCGCGTCGTCGCCGTCGTCGGCCGGCGGCGGCGTCAGAGCCGCGGCCCGCGAGGTCGATTTCGTGCCGAGCGTCTTCGGCGTCGCGGTGCGCGCGAAGGAGCCCGCGCGATCGCCAGATTTGGACGGCGGCGCGCTCGCCGGCTCGGCCGTGTCGGACGCGGCGTCGGTCGGCAGGATCGTGCCGTCCGGGCGAACCGAGACGACCTTGACCTTCTTGGGCGCGGGCATGCCGACGCCGAACCCCTGCTCGCCGTAGGACGGGCTCGCCGTCGCGCGGGACGCCGTGTCCGGAGTCGCCCCGCCCATCGTCGAGTAATCCGGGCTCGCCGTGCCGGCCGCCTGCTCGGGCGAAAGCGGGACGGGAACGCTGGCGGCATCGGTGCCGCGGCTCGCGGCATCGCGCGCCGCGTTGTCCTGCACGGTCTGCGACAGGTCGACCGGCTGCTCCTCGCGGCTGACCAGCTTGGTCGGCGCCTGCTGCGCGCCGAGCGCGTTTGCGTCTTGATCGGCCTGGTCCGCCGTGGCGTCGGCCGGCGGCTGGACCTTGGTCGGCCCGGCGGCGGCCATGATGGTCTTGATCTCGCGCGGGCTGCTGCTCGTGCCCTTGTAGGCGAAGGCGACGCCGATGCCGACGACCGCGACGAGGACGGAAGCGGCGATCGCGTAGACCGGGCGCCGCGAACCACGCTGGACCGGCGCGCGCGCCGGATCGGCCCACGCGGCCTCGTCGGGCGCCACGTCGAATTGCGGGTCGGACGCATAGTGCTGGTGTTGTGCGACACTCGGATCGGCATGCGAGCCGTAATCCGGAGCGGCGTACGGCTGCTGCTGGGCCGGCGCGGGCGCCGCGGCCCGCAGCCCCGCCTCGATCGCCGCGAAGTCGGCGGAAAAGCGCGGACGCTCGCTGCCGAACGCCGGCTCCTGACGGGCGTGCGGATCGAAGCTCGGCCGGAACTCGTGCTGCGCGGCGATCGGCTCCTGCGCGAAGACGTCGCCGTAGGGATCGTGCTGCTCGCCGACGAGGCGGGCGAGCTCCGCCAGAGGATCATCATCATGCGAATGGCGCTGCGACGGGCCACCGAGACGGCGCTCGAAATCATCCAGATCGACGGAGGGGCGCTGCCTAGCCACGGTCTCGCTCATGTACTCTGACCTCGTGCCACGACCTCGCGGCCGCTTCTACGCCAAACCACGGCGGATCATCGGGCGGATACCCGGGGCAATCCGTCGCTCGCGACTCGCCGGTCGATGCCTGAAGGCGATCGTTCAACCCGTCAGCGCATCTCGTCGGGCGCGGACACACCAAGTATGTCCAGTCCCGTCGCGATGACGCCGCCGATGGCCGAGACCAGCGCGAGACGCACACAAGTCATTTCTCTACTTTCTATATTAACAAAGCGTAATTGTGGCTGATCTTTGCTGCCGCGCGTCCAGTGCGAGTGAAATGTCGAGGCGAGATCATGGAGGTAAAACGCCAGCCTATGCGGCTCATGCGCGCTAGCGGCGGCCTCTATGACCCGCGGAAACTGTGCAAGCTCTTTGATAAGCTTGGCTTCACCGGCATCCGCGAGTAGCGCGAGGTCCGTCGCGGCCAGCGCCTGGATCGAGGTATCGAGGTCGGGAAACGCCGCGAGCGCCTGCCGCTGCACGGACTTCGTCCGGGCATGCGCGTATTGCACGTAGAAGACGGCATTGTCCTTCGACTGCTCGCGCACCTTGGCGAGGTCGAATTCCAACGGCGCGTCGTTCTTGCGAAACAGCATCATGAAGCGCACCGCGTCGACGCCGACCTCGTCGACAACCTCGCGCAGCGTGACGAACTCGCCGGAACGCTTCGACATCTTCACGGGCTCGCCGCCGCGCACGAGCTTGACGAGCTGGCACAGCTTGACGTCGAGCGCGGCCTTGCCGTCGGAGAGCGCGCGGACGGCGGCCTGCATCCGCTTCACGTAGCCGCCGTGGTCGGCGCCCATGACGTCGATCAGCGCGGTGACGCCGCGATCCATCTTCACTTTGTGGTAGGCGATATCGGAGGCGAAATAGGTGTAGCCGCCGTCGGACTTCAGCAGCGGGCGATCGACGTCGTCGCCGAACGATGTCGAGCGAAACAGCGTCTGCTCGCGATCCTCCCATTCCTCGTCGGCCTTGCCCTTCGGCGGCTCCAGCCTGCCGACATAGACGAGGTCCTTCGCCCGCAGCGCGGCGATGGCCGCGGCCACGGCGTCGCCGTCCGGCCCGTCGATCAGCGAGCGCTCGGAGAAGAACAGGTCGTGGCGGATGTTGAGGGCGGCGAGGTCCTCGCGGATCATCACCATCATCGCGTCGATCGCCGCGTCGCGCACGAGCGGCAGCCACGCGGCCTCTGGCATGGCCTTCAGCGCCTCGCCATGCGCGGCCGCGAGCGCGGCGCCGACCGGCTTCAGATAGTCGCCGGGATAAAGCCCCTCGGGGATCGCGCCGATGTCCTCGCCGAGCGCCTCGCGGTAGCGCAGGAAGGCCGAGCGAGCGAGCACGTCGACCTGCGCGCCGGCATCGTTGATGTAATATTCCTTGGTCACCCGCCGCCCGGAAAAGGCGAGCAGCCGCGCCAGCGCGTCGCCGAACACGGCGCCGCGTCCGTGTCCGACGTGCATCGGGCCGGTCGGGTTGGCGGAGACGTATTCGACGTTGACGGGCGCGTCCGCCGCCGGCTCGCCGCGGGCAAACCCCGCCGGGTCGAGCAGCGCGGCGCGGAGAACATGCGCATAGGCGTCGGGCTGGAGCCGCACGTTGATGAAGCCCGGCCCCGCCACCTCCGCCTGATCGACGTCGTCCTGCGCGGCAAGCGCGGCGGCGATCTCGACGGCGAGCTGGCGCGGGTTGGCGAAGGCGGCCTTGGCCTCCTTGGCGTAGACCATCGCCGCGTTGATCGCGAGATCACCGTGCGCCGGATCGCGCGGCGGCTCGACCACGAAGCGCCCGAGATCGAGATCGGCCGGCAGCCGCCCCTGCGCGACGATGTCGCCGAGGATCGTCGCGACGCGCGCGTGAAAAGTGGTGAAGATGTTCATGGTCTTGGGCCGGTAGGGGATTTCGGCGGGGGCGTCAAAAGGGCCTGTCGCGACATGGTGCGCGGGGCCGGGGCGCGGCCTAGGCTCCAGGGCGGGAGGCGCCATCCTGATCCTGACCCTTCAAGACATCGGCGCGATGCTCGAGACTCATGAAGGCCGGGTTCTAGCGCCCCCGCCCGTATCTCAGCTCCGGCGTGGCGGCAAAGTGCTGGCGGTGCTCGGCCAGCGCGTAGCGGTCCGTCATCCCGGCGATGTAGTCGCAGACGATGCGCTCGCGGCGCCCGGAGGCATCGCACGGGTCGGCGCGGGCCGCCCATTCGGCCGGCATCAACGCCGGCTCGTCGCGGTAGAGCGCGAACAGGTCGCGGAGGATGGCGGCCGCCTTGGCCCGGATCACGACGAGCTCGGGGTGGCGGTACATGCGGTCCCACAGGAACGCCTTGATCGCCGCCTCGACGGCGACCATCGCCGGCGAGAACGCGATCGCGGCGCGGCCGAGGTCGCGCACGGCATCGAGGCTGGCGAGCCCCTCGAGGCGGCGCTCGCTCTCGGAAATGGCGTCCTCGACGAGGCGCGTGATGAGGCGGCGGGTCAGCTCGTGCACGGTGCGGCTGTCGTCGAGGCCGGGATGGCGGGCGGCGATGTCGTCGAGCAGCAGCGCGAGAAACGGCACCTGCCGGCACGCCGCGAGGTCGAACAGCCCGGCGCGCAGGCCGTCGTCGAGGTCGTGCGCGTTGTAGGCGATGTCGTCGGCGAGCGCGGCGCATTGCGCCTCGGCGGCGGGCCAGCGCGCGAGGCCGAGCGGGCGTTCCGCATCGACCTCGCGGAAGATGCCCGGCAGGCCACGCGCGACATGCTCGGCGACCGGCGCGCCATCGGCCCGCACCAGGGGCCCATTGTGCTTGGCGAGCCCCTCGATCGCCTCGTAGGTGAGGTTCAGCCCGTCGAAGGCGGCGTAGCGGCGCTCGAGCTTGGTGACGATGCGCAGCGTCTGCGCGTTGTGATCGAAGCCGCCGAACGCGTCCATCGCCGCGTCGAGCACGTCCTCGCCCGTGTGGCCGAATGGCGTGTGGCCGAGGTCGTGGGCAAGCGCGACGGCCTCGGCCAGATCCTCGTCGAGCCGGAGCGAGCGGGCGAGCGCGCGCGACAACTGCCCGACCTCGATCGAATGCGTCAGCCGCGTGCGGTAATGGTCGCCCTCGTGCGGCACGAACACCTGCGTCTTGTGGGCGAGGCGGCGGAAACCCGTCGAGTGGATGATTCGATCGCGGTCGCGCTGGAAGTCGGAGCGCGTGCGCGACGCGAGCTCGGGCCACAGCCGGCCGGCGCTGCGCTCCGGTGAGGCGGCATAGGGGGCTCTGTCCACGCGCGCTCCCTGGTATATGCCGGCGCGGGCCCGCGAAGACGGCGCCTGTTGCGGTTGCGTTGGGGCGCACGTATCTTTCGGTCAAGTCACGCGCAAGGCCACGCCACGACTTCGGCGAGCCGGGGACGCGTCATCAACAGGCAGGCGAGCACAGGCAGGCAATGACAGAGATCGCAACCGAGCTCCCCGTCGCCATCACCGCGTCGGCCGCCAAGCGCGTCGCCGAGATCTTGACGCGCGAGGCGCCGAATGCCGCGCTGCGGGTCGGCGTCGACGGCGGCGGCTGCTCCGGTTTTCAATACACCTATGACATCGTGACGGCGCGCGAGCCCGAGGATCTGGTGCTCGAGCGGGACGGCGCGACCGTGCTGATCGACCAGACCTCGCTCGAGTTCCTGCGCGGCTCGCAGATCGACTTCGTCGACGATCTGATGGGGCGTGCCTTCAAGATCCATAACCCGCAGGCGACGGCCTCCTGCGGCTGTGGCACGAGCTTCGCCGTCTAGCGATCCGACGCCGCCCTCCCCCATCCTCAGCCCTCCCCGTCCTCAACCCTTCCCGGGGAGACGTTTTGCCGACCAAGCTCGTAATTCGTGTCGTCGCGGCCAGCAGCGTGGCCGCTCTCTTCGCGGCCGGCGCGATGCTGGCCAGCGACATCGCGGCGCGACATGCGCTGGTCCGCAACCTCGCCGAGCACCCGGGCTTGCGCGTGGCCGACATCGCCATCGAGCCGTTGTCCGGCAATCTCGTGCTGCGCGACCTTCGTTGGCATGCCGCCGATGCCGAGATCGCGATCGCCACGGTGCGCCTTCCCCTGCCCTCCGCCGCCTTCATGGCGCGGGCGATGGCCGATCCGGCGCCGGCCGCCGTGCCGGCGCCCGCTCGGGGTCCGGCCGGGACCGTTCAGGCGAACGACGTGTCCATCACGAGCGGCACCACGACGATCCATATCAAGCGAATCGAGATGGCCGGTACGAAGCTCACCGACGCCGATCTCTCGGCTTTGCTCGATCAGAAGGCCGCGGACAGCCTCGAGGCGCGCCTGCGCAAGCTGTCGGCGGCGGCGATCGTCATTCCCGAGATCGCGATCGACGATGCGACCGTCGGCTCGGAACGCCACGGCGTCCTGCATCAGATCCTGCTCGCCAACGTGGTGGCGGGCCGGGCATCCGCCGTCAGCGCCGCCGACTCGTCGCTCGCGCTGACCGACGGCAAGGAGGCGATCAACGGCACCACGGGTGCGATCGAGGGCGCCAACGTCGATCTCGCCCAGCTCGCCCATGTCGCAACGACGACGCGCGCTGGAGACGCCGAGCCGATCCAGCCGCTGTTCGACAAGGCCGTCGTCAATGCGGTCAAGCTCACCAACGTCACGCGGAGCGCGACGATCTCGGCGGCCTCGCTGACCGCGACGGGCGTGCGCGCGCGAGCGCTGTCGACGAGCCTTGCGGCGGCTGAGGCAAACGCGGCGACGGACCCGACCGCCGCGGCGGACTCCAGCGCCCCGTCGAGCCCGGCCTCCACCGCACTGCTCGACGATTTCGGCCAGTCCTTCGTCATCGGGACGCTCGACGTGGACACCCTCGCGTCGCAAAGCGCCGCGAGCGATGGCGACACAAGCTTCACCGCCGCGCATCTCGACCTGCAGGCGCTCGGCGCCGGCAAGATCGACGCGCTCGGCGCGCGCGACTTCCATCTTGCCGGGCCGACCGCGAAGCTCGCCATCGGCACGGTGTCGGTGAAGCAGCTGGCGATCCCGCGGCTTGGCGCGTCGGACGCCGAGCGGATCGCGGCGCGGCCGGGCCAGGTCGACCTCGCCAAGGTCGATGTCGAGGTGACGACCCACGACAAGGCCACGCCGGACAAGTCGCTGCAGGTGAAGTTCACGGTCGACCATTTCACCGCCGCGCAGAATGGCGGCACGTCGCCGATCCCTAGGTCCGGCACGGCGACGATCGACAATCTCGGCTTCGACATCGCGGCGGACGGCGCGTTGACCCGCTCGTTCTACGACATGGGCTATCGCCACGTCAGCCTGTCGTGCGCGTTGGCCTCGACCTACGACGCCGACGCCCGCGAGCTGACGGTGCGCAAGCTGTCGGTGACGGATCCGGCGATGGGATCGCTCGACGTCGCGATGAAGATCGCCAACTTCACGCCGGGTATCGTGTCGCAAAACCCGATCGTCGCGCAGGCGTCGGCGATTTCGCTGCTGGCGAAGGACCTCGATCTCCAGGTCAAGAACGGCGGGCTGTTCGACAAGGCGATCGCGCTCAAGGCGACGCAGGACGGCATGAGCATCGCCGACGAGCGGGCGTTCGGCGTCGACTTCTTCGCCAACAAGCTGCCGATCCTTCTGGGCCAGGGCGCCGGTGCCAAGACGATCGGTGCCGCCGTCGCCAAATTCGTCGGCGACCCGAAGACGCTGCACATAAGCCTGCACTCGAACGAGGGGCTCGGCGTCGCCGCGCTCGGCATGCTGAGCGATCCCGGCGCGATCCTCGACACGCTCGACATCCATGCGACCGCAAACCAGTGACCAGCCCCGCTATGGCCGCCGGAGCACAGGTCGGCGAGAAACCACGCCGCCATCCCGCGCGGGGCTAGGTCGGCGCGAACGCGGCTGCTAGGGTCCGCTTGAGGCGGTTCGTGCCGCGCCACAGGATTTCGTCATGCGTCGACCTGCCGTTCTCGTGCTCGGACTAGGCATGTTGGCCCTCGCCGGCCTGCCGGCACACGCGATGACCGGCGCCCTTCCCGCCGCGCCGACGAGCCCCGGCCCGATCGTCAAGGTCGGCTATTATTGCAGCCCCGGCTTCGTCGCGAGTTACGGCCGCTGCATCGCGACCGCCGATGCCCAAGAGGTCGACCTCTACCTCAACGACCCTGCTGGCTACGACAACGAGGTCGAGCCGCCGCCGGTCCGCCACCGGCACCGCAGGCACGGCATCCACGAGCGGTACTGAGCGCCACCGCCAGATATTCGGTCTCGACCGCTAGACGACATGCCGATCGCCATCATGGCGATCCGACCATCACCTGGGCCGCACCCATGCCAGCCCACCCCGGCGCCGGCCACCGCTTCAAGAAGATCGCCTTCCTCTCCTCGGGCTCGCCCGCGGCGGATCTGGCGCGCGACGCCTTCGCGGCGGAATACGGCAACGCCGACGAGGCGGAAGCCGACGTCGTCGTCGCGCTCGGCGGCGATGGCATGATGCTCGGAACGCTGCACCGCTTCATGGACAAGGGCGTGCCGATCTTCGGCATCAATCACGGCTCGGTCGGCTTCCTCATGAACGAGTGGCGCGACATGGACCTGCCGACGCGGCTCGACGAGGCGCAGCCCTCGGTGATCCATCCGCTCGTGATGTCGGCGACCTCGGCCTCGGGCGAGGTTTCGGAGGGCCGCGCGATCAACGAGGTCTTCCTGTCGCGCCAGACCTATCAGGCCGTGAAGCTGAAGATCTCGATCGACGGCGTCGAGCAGGTGAGCGAACTCATCGCCGACGGCGTGCTCGCGGCGACGCCGGCGGGCTCGACCGCGTACAACCTGTCGGTCGGAGGGCCGATCCTGCCGCTCAACACCTCGCTGATGGCGCTGACCCCGATCTCTGCGTTCCGGCCGCGACGCTGGCGCGGCGCGCTGCTGCGCGACACCGCCTGCATCGAGATCGACGTGCTGGAGCCGGACAAGCGACCCGTGTCGGCGGTGGCCGACCATTTCGAGGTCCGCAACGTCCTCCATGTCGAGATCGCGATGGACCAGGCGACGGGCCTCATCCTGCTGCACGATCCCGGGCATTCCCTCGACGAGCGCATCCTGCGCGAGCAATTCGGATACTAGCCTTGAACAAGACGCAGATCGTCAGCCGCGAGGTGCTGGCCCGCGGCTTCGCCACGCTCGAGAAGATCGTCTTCCGCCGGCGCCGCTCCGACACGGGTGAGATGGTCGATATCACGCGCGAGATCCTCGACACCGGCGACGGCGTCGCGATCCTGCCTTACGATCTCTCGCGCGGGACGATCATCCTGATCCGCCAGTTTCGCGGCGTCGCCTTCCTCAAGCAGGGCATCGAGGGCTTGATCGAGGCCTGCGCCGGCAAGCTGGAAGGCGCCGATCCCGTCACCCGTATCGCCAGGGAGACCGAGGAGGAGACCGGCATTCGGCTGAGCGGACCGCCGCGCCGGCTCTTCGAGGCCTACTCGACGCCCGGCAGCTTCGCGGAACGGCTCACCTATTTCGTCGCGCCCTACACGGCGGAGGACCGCTTCTCGAAGGGCGGCGGGCTCGTCGAGGAAGGCGAGGACATCGAGGTGATCGAGACGACGCTCGACGAGGCCATCGCGATGGTCGAGCGCGGCGAGATCATCGATCTGAAGACGATCGCGCTCCTGTATTTCGCGCAAGCCACAGGGCTGATGAAAACAGGCTGACGATCGCCGGACGGCGCGCGACGTCACAAAAATGAAGCGTGCCGTACATACCGTTTGGCGCGTTCCCCGTTCGAGTTTCGCGTGCATGGTTCAGCTGGTGCCCGGAGCGACGGCTGGACGAAGGCGGACCCTTGAAGGTCGGGCCGCAAACGAAGGTCTCGCAAGCGGCACGATTGCGGGCTGGACCGTCGCGGGCTGGACCGTCGCGGTCTTGTCCGTCATGAGCCCGATTGTAATGAGCCTGACCGTCCCGGCACACGCCAGCGAGCAGCCGATCATCCTGCCGGAAATCGAAATCAGCGCCGCGCCCAGGCTGGATTCGAACGCGCAGGCACGGGCCAAGCTCGATGCCGCGCGCGACCGGCTCCTGCCGAAGATCGGCGCGACGAGCATCACGCTCGGGCGTGCGGCGATCGAGGCGCAGCCGCAGGGCGACAACACGCCGTTCGACAAGCTGATCCTGCAGCTGCCGGGCGTCTCGGCGGACTCGGCGGCGAGCCACCCGGATTTTCACATCCGCAACGAATATTCGAACGTCCAGTATCGCATCAACGGCATCCTCGTGCCGGACGGGGTTTCGGGCCTCGGGCCGATCCTCGACACGAGCTTCGTCGGCAGCTTGACGCTGCTCACCGGCACCCTGCCCGCGCAGTACGGGCTGCGCACGGCCGGCGTCGTCGACATCACGACGCGCGATTTCGTGACGCCGGGCGGCAGCGTCAGCCTCTACGGCGGCAGCCACGGCACGGTGCAGACGCGGCTCGATTACGGCGGCACGTCGGGCGCCACGCAATATTTCATCGGCCTCAGCGGCTTTCGCGGCAATGTCGGGATCGAGAATCCGACACCGAGCCATGATCCGATCCACGACCGCACCGAGCAGGGCAAGGCGCTGCTCTATCTGTCGAGCACGCTGAGCGATTCGGCGCGCCTCAGCTTCATCAGCGGCGCTTCGGTCAGCCAGTTCCAGATCCCGAACATCCCGGGCCTGCAGCCGCTCGGCGACTTCGGCGGCCCGAACGCCAACTCTCTCGCGCTGAACGAGCGCGAGAACGACAAATACTTCTACGATATCATGGCGCTGCAAACCTCCGAGGGCCGGCTCGACACGCAGCTCGCGACCTTCACGCGCTATGCGCAGGTGCATTTCGTGCCCGACGTGCCGGGCGATCTCGCCTTCGACGATGTCGCCTCCGATGTCGCGCGGCGCAGCATTCTCACCGGCCTGCAGGGTGACGCGGCGTATCGGCTCGACGCACGGCAGACCTTGCGCGCCGGCTTCGGCTTCACCGCCGAGCAGAGCAACAACGACAGTCTGCTGACCGCGCTTAAGCTCGACGCGGCGGGCCAGCCGCTGCCGTTGCCCGTCACCTTCGGCGACAACAATTCCAAGCTCGGCTTCAATGTCGGCGGCTATGTGCAGGACGAGGTGCGCCTCACCGACACGCTCACCATCGACGGCGGCCTGCGCTTCGATCAGCTCTATCAATACGTGACGGCGAGCCAGCTCAGCCCGCGCCTCGCCGCCGTCTATCGTCCCGACGAGGCGACTAGCGTGCATGCTGGCTACGCGCGCTATTTCACGCCGCCGAGCCAGTCGGAGGCGGCGAGTTCCGACATCGCGCTCTCGCGCGGCACGACGCTGGCGCCGCAGGTGCCGCTGGCCGGCCCCGCCCTGCCCGAGCGCGCGCATTATTTCGACGTCGGCGTCGATCGCACGCTGCAGCCGGGGCTTACCGCCGGCCTGGACGGCTATTACAAGATCACGACCGACTTGATCGACGACGGGCAATTCGGGCAAGCGCAGGTCTTGAGCCAGCTCAACTACGCCAAGGGCTGGAGCGAGGGTCTCGAGCTGAAGGCGCGCTACCAGTCGGGCGGCCTCACAGCCTACGGCAATGTCTCGACGGGCCGCACGAAGGACACAGGTCCGGTCTCCAACCAATACGTGCTCGACGCCGACGAGTATGCCTACATCTCGCGGCATTACATCTTCGCCGACGACGTGCAGCTGATCACCGCCTCGGCCGGCGCCTCGTATCGGCTCGGCAAGACGCTGCTCACGGCCGACATGATCTACGGCAGCGGGCTGCGCGCGGGGTTCGCCAACCTCGATCACGTGCCGGCCTACACGCAGGTCAATCTCGGCATCGCGCATGATTTCGTGCTCGCCGATCCGGCGCGACCGCTGATCGCGCGGTTCGACATCGTCAACGCGTTCGACACGATCTACCAGCTGCGCGATGGCAGCGGCATCGGCGTGTTCGCGCCGCAATACGGCCCGCGACGCGGGTTCTACCTGGGGCTCACGCAGAAGCTCTGAGCGCGCTCACGCCGCGCAAAGCTCGGCCTCGATCGTCGGCTCGCGGCGGCGCGTCATCGACCGGTCGGACAGCGCGCGCGGCATGTCGATGTCGAAATCGGTGAGCATCAGCGGCGCGTCGAAGCCCTTGTGATCGAAACGCAGCGCGTGCGCCGGCGCCATCGTGGGCACGGCGCGGATCTCCTCGCGCGCGGCTTCGCTCTCGAAGCGTCGCAGCAGCACCATGAGCTTGTCGAGCTCGCCCGTGTTGATCGCCTCGCAGCCGGTCAGCACGCGCTCGATCACGCGGCACGACAGCCCCGGGCCGCGCATCGACCAGTCGGCCTCGCGCGCGGCCATCAGCGCGATCCGCACGGCGTCGAGCAGCGCGGGCGGCAGATCCGCCTTGCGGTAGAGGGAGGCGAAGGCCGAGCCGTCGAACCGGTCGACGATGCTGTCGACGCGCGCGATCGGCACGTCGGTGAGGACGCTGAGCGTCGCCTTGAAGAGTTCGAGCTTGCCGCTGAGGATCGCCCGGAACGCAAAGCCCAACGTGAGTTCGCCCGCCTCGCGCAGGTGCCCGGCGATCTCGAGCGCGTCGCTCCAGCCGCGGCTGCTGGCCGCGACGGTGATCGCGGCCTTGTCCTTGGTCTCGCGGTTGAGGCGCTTGAGGCGTTCCTCCGACATCCAGTTCCGCTCGGTGATGAGGGAGGATACCGCCCGCATCGTGGCGGCGACGAGGTCCACGCGCGCCGTGGCGGTGAGATCGGGCCGCGCGAGAAGCGCGTCGCGCAGCTCGGCATCGTCGCCGTGCCGCGCGATGATGCGCTGAATGCAGATCGGCGGCAGCGGCGCGGCGAGGTTGCGGGCCAGCGCGACGAGGGCCGCCGGCGCGGCGACCTCGGCGAGCGCGGCCGCGACCGGGCCGGACAAGCGTGAACGTCCGGCGATCGCGGCTTGCGCGATGTCGCCGGCGGTGGTCGCGCAATCGATCAACTCGGCGTCGGTGAGCACCGGCGAGGCGGCGAGCACGATGGCGGCGATCGGTGCCTGATCGTCGGCGAGCGCGAGGATGATGTGGTGCGGCGCCGCCCCCGCGCCGGCGAGGGCCTCGGCCAACGCGCGGCGGACCAGCGGCGAGGGATCGTCGAGAAAGCTCGTCAGGATGCAGGCGGCGTCGCGGCGCTGCGCCTCGTTGGAGCGGCCATGGAGGTAGGCGCGGGCGAGCGCGCTGGCCCCCTCGGCGCGAGTGTCGGGCGATGCAGTCTGGGCCCAGGCCCGGAATTTGGTGAGGATCATGTGAACGACCGCGAGCGAAAGCCTCGAATGACCCTAGGTTCGGCGATCATGGTAAACGGAGGCTTAATCCTAAGCCCCGGTTACCCTTAATCGTTCGTGAAAGCCCCTGTTTGGCACAATCCTACGGAGCCTAGCCGTGGAACGTCGACACGATCTCGGCGAGGTCGGGGCGCGGTCGCTCGTCGCGCGGGCCGGAAGCCGTGCCGATATGGATGAAGCCGGCGATCTTCTCCTCCGCCGCGAGCCCGAAGCGTTCGAGCACGCCGCGATCGTAGGCGTACCATTCGGTCAGCCAGGAGGTGGCGAAGCCCATCGCGGCGGCGGCGATGCACAGGTTCATGCACACGGCCCCCGAGGAGAGCACCTGCTCCCACTCCGGAATCTTCTTGTGCGGGGCGGCACGCGAGACGACGCCGATCACCAGCGGTGCCGAGAAGCGCTTGCGCTCGAGGTCGATCCTGGCGCCGGCATCGGGGTTTGCCGCGCCGAACGCCTCGGCGACGATGTCGCCTGCCCGCGCCTTCTCGGCGCCGGTGAACAGGATGAACCGCCACGGCGCGAGCTTGCCATGGTCCGGCACGCGGGCTGCTATCGTCAGCAGCGTCTCGATCTGCTCCGACGTCGGGGCCGGCGCCACGAGGAAGGGCACCGGGGCGGAGCGTCGGGTCTCGAGCAGGCGGAGTGTCTCGTTCATGAGCCGTTCAATGGTCCCTGTGCAGCAGCGAGGCGGCGGCCTTCGCAAGGCCGCCACATTAGGTCGGCATCGCAACCGCGTTTTCAATCGGCGCAACGAGTCGGAGGCCTACGGTTGAATCATTCCAGCGCCCTGGCATGACGTTCTTCGATCTGACACGGGTCGGACTGCTACCGGCGCGGGCCTCGGATCGCCAGCGCGTGGCGACGCGTCTGCGCGCGGCCGCCTGGTCGCGGCGCACCTTTCTGCTGGCGACGTTGTGCCTTGTCGCCGTCGGCGCGCTCGCCTTCGCGCGCTGGCAGATCGACGGCGCCGTGGTGCCTTGGGATTCGAAGAACCAGTTCTACCCGTTCTTCCGCTTCCTCGGTGACGCGCTGCGCCATGGCACGCTGCCATTCTGGAACCCCTACCAATTCGCCGGCTATCCGGCGGTGGCAGATCCGCAATCGCTGATCTTCACGCCGAGCATGATGCTGTTCGCGCTCGTGTCGCCGGGCGCGTCGATGGCCACCTTCGACGCCGTGATCATGGGCCATCTCGTGTTGGGCGGGATCGGCATGCTCGGCCTCGCGCGGCGGTGGCGCTGGCATCCGCAGGCAGGCGTCCTCGCCGGCATCGTCTACATGCTGGGCGGTGTCGCCGCGGCGCGGCTGCAGCACACTGGCATGATCATCTCGTATGCCTTCTTTCCGCTCGCGCTTTGGAGCCTGCAGGCGGCGCTCGACCGGCGCTCGCTCGTGCTCGCGGTCGCCGCTGGCCTGGCGACCACATCGATGGCGCTCGGCCGCGATCAGGTGGCCTTCCTGCTCTGCCTCGCCCTCGTCGGCGCCGTGGCGCGACAGGCGTTCCGATCGGGCGCGATCCTCGCCTACCTGCGCGCCCGCACGCCTGTGCTCGCCGTCGCGACCCTGGTCACGGTCGCGCTGATGATCGTGCCGATCCTGCTGACGCTGCAGTTCCTTCACGATTCCAACAGACCCGGGATCGCCTTCGGGATGGCGCTCGAGGGCTCGCTCGACCCGATCAACCTCGTCACGATGCTGGCGCCGAACGTCTTCGGCTCGCTCGACAAGATCTACGATTATTGGGGCCCTGGCGCCGCCACCGTCGCCGGCGACGACTGGACCGACCGCTCGATCGATTATCTCTTCGCCGGCACCCTGCCCGTCGTCCTGCTCGTCTGGCACGGCGTGGCGAGCGGCCGCCTGCTCGAACGCGGCGCGCGCTATTTCGCGCTGCTGCTCGTCGCCGCGACCCTCTACGCGATGGGCCGCCACACGCCGATCTTCGCGCTCGCCTTCGACTGGATGCCCGGCGTCTCGCTCTACCGCCGCCCGGCCGACGCCACCTTCCTGATGAACGTCGCGCTGGCCTTCTGCGTCGGCTACCTCCTGCATCGCTTCATCGAGGAAGGCCTGCCGCGGCTCTCGGGCGCGCCGGTGATCGGCTGGCTGGCGCCGGTGCTGACCGCGATCGCGATCGCCCTGCTGATCGGCGCGACGCTCGCGTTCGCGCGCGCCGCCGACAGCCTGCGCGGCTCGCTCGACGAGCTGGCGCTGTCGTCCAGCGCGGCACTGGCGGTCGTCGGCGCGCTGCTGCTCTTCCACCGTCGCCGCTTTCGCCCGGCGATCGCCGCCGTGCTGGTCGCCGCGACGGCCGGGCAAGTCGTCCGGGTCAACGCCGCCTCCCCGCTCAACGCCGAGCCGATGTCGGCCTACAGCGCCTTCGCCGCCCTCTACCCGGACGAGGCGCGTGGCCTCGCCCTGCTGCAGGGCGAGCTGGCCAGGCGCCAGGCGGCCGGCGAGCATCCGCGTGTCGAGATGCTCGGCCTCGACGGCTCCTGGCAGAATGCCGCGATGCTCTACAAGCTCGAGGATACGCTGGGTTACAACCCGCTGCGGATCGCCGAATACGAGCGCGCGGTCGGCGTCGGCGAGAGCGCCAACGATCCCAGGCTGCGCAGCTTCCCCGACACGTTCCGCGGCTACGGCTCGCGCCTGTCGGCGCTGCTCGGCATCGCCTATCTCGTGCTCGACCGGCCGATCGCCGACATGCCGCGCACCTTCCCGCGGCCGCGCGCGACCCTCCTCTTCGCCGGCGCCGGCTTCTTCCTTTACCGGCTCGACACCCCGACCGCCCCGCGCGTCTACGTCGCGTCGAGCGTCACGCCAATCGACAGCGGCCAGGTCGTCGCCGACGGGAGCCTGCCGCCATTCGAAGTCGGCAAGTCGGCGCTGCTCGACCAGGCTGATATCGCGCGGCTCGGAGACCCGAACTTGGTGGACGGCACGACGCCGGATGCCGAGCCCGCCTCCTCGGCGCGCATCACG
Source organism: uncultured Lichenihabitans sp. (assembly GCA_965214415.1). Classification (GTDB taxonomy): domain Bacteria; phylum Pseudomonadota; class Alphaproteobacteria; order Rhizobiales; family Beijerinckiaceae; genus RH-AL1. The sequence goes on along the minus strand of CBDCBQ010000003.1, from coordinate 981,378 downwards.
CGTTACGCGGACGACGCGGTCGCGATCTCGGTCGACGCGACCCATGCCGGCCTGCTCGTGCTGCATGACATCGACTATCCGGGCTGGACGGCGCGGGTCGACGGCAAGCCGATGCCGGTGCTGCGCGCCAACCTGCTGTTTCGCGGCGTCGAGGTGCCGGCGGGCCATCACACCGTCGAATTTGGCTTCCATCCCTTGTCGATGACCAATCTGACGGCCGCGGCGGAGAGCCTGTGGCGGGGAGCGACGCATTGATGGGATCGACGTCCAGGCTTCGCATCGGTGCGGCGAGGCTGGGAGCGGCGGGCCTCGGCGCGACGCTCGTGCTGGCGCCCGCCAGCGCCGACGCGCAGCTGCTCGATCCACCGACAGCGCCGCCGCCGTCCGTCGTCGCCACCGTGCCGTCCCTGGCGCCGCTCGCGCCGCGGCCCGAAGCCAAGAAGGGCGAACTCTACCTCTCGGCCGTCCTCACCGCGCGCGATCCCCAGGCGATCGCCAAGGGGCCGATCCGCTGGCGCGTGTTCGACGAGAAGACCGCGGCCGACGGGCATCATCCGGTTGTCGCGACATCGATCGACGCCCAGCCGCGTTTCAGCCTGCCGCTGGGGACCTACATCGTCCACGTGGCGTCCGATCTCGCCAGCGCGGTGCGGCGGGTGACGGTGACGAGCCAGCCCTCGAGCGAGCGGCTCGTCCTCAACGCGGGCGCGCTGCGAATCGTCGGCACGCTCGGCGACAAGCCGATCAACCCCGCCAAGCTGTCGATCTCGATCTACGTGCCCGAGGCGGGCAACTCGGAAGCCAAGCTCGTCCTGTCGGGCGCCAAGGCCGGTGACCTGATCGGGCTGCCGGAGGGCAATTACCACGTCGTCTCGACCCTGCTCGACACGGCGGGCTACGCCGGCGTGCAGAAGTCGGGCGTCGGCAACAAGACGAACTCGGTGGTGACGGCCGATCTCAAGGTGCAGGCCGGCAAGCTGACCGATGCGACGTTGCGCCATCGCTCGGCCGTGATGACCTTGAAGCTCGTCAACGAGCCGGGCGGCGAGGCACTGGCCAACACCTCGTTCACGATCCTGACGCCCGGCGGCGACGTCATCCGCGAGCTGATCGGCGCGTTCCCCTCGCTCGTGCTCGCCGAGGGCGAATATGTCGCCGTCGCCCGCCACGACGCGAAGACCTTTCAGGCGACCTTCAAGGTGACATCGACGCTCGACCGCGACGTCGAGGTGCTGGCGAAATAGTCTTCCTTCTCCCGCCGTGCGGGAAAAGGAAGGGTCAGCGGTGCTTGGCGTGGTCGTCGAGGTAGACGCTGGCGACCTGGCGGTCACCTTCGCTCGCCGCGTCCATCGCCTTGGCGTAGAGGTCGAGGATCCACTTGTCCTTGAGGCGGTCGACGACGCCGTCGCGCGCCAGCGACAGCCACATCAGGCCCTTGGCACGCTGCGGCGAGGCACCGTCGTAGCCGTTGAACAACAGCTGGCCGAGGATCGCCTCCGACTCGATGTGGCCCTTGTCGGCGGCGAGATAGAGCCAGCGCGCGGCCTGACGGCGGTCCTTCGGGACGCCGTTGCCGTCGAGGAACATGCGGGCGAGATTGTACTGCGCGGTCGCGTCGCCGAAGTTGACGGCGGCGTAGTGAAACATCTCGAGCGCGCGATCGGGGTTCGGCACGACGCGCGAGTTGGCGATGCCGCTGAGATTGTAGGCACCGAGCGCGACGAAAGCGCTCGACACGAACGGCGCCTCGCGCGGATTGGCCTCGTCCTCGTCATAGTTGTCGACGAGCTGCGAGAAGTAATCGAACGCCTTGGCATCGTCCTGCGGGACGCCGTCGCCGGCGGCGTACATCTTGCCGAGCTTCCATTGCGCGAGCGACTCGCCGCTCTCGGCCGCGTATTGCAGCGCGACGACCGCAGAGTGCTTGTGACCACTGCGCACGCCCTCGAGCCCCGCGCGCAGCGCCGCCTTGGGGTTCTTGAAGATCGGCAGGGGGCCGCGCTCGTCCGACGCGCTCGAGGTGCCGTCGAACGCATGCGCGAGCCCCGCCGGCAACGCGCCGGCAGAGATCATCGCCGCCAACACGGCGAGATGGAATGCGCGGCTACGTATCGGCGTAGACATGCGTCTCGCCCTTCTGGCCGGGATGGGTGATGGCGCCGTGCAGGGCCGAGCCGACGGTCTGCGCATAGCGCCAGATCGCGCCCGAGCCGAAATCATGCGAGCGCAGCTGCCATGCCTTGCGGCGCTCGGCGAGCTCGGCCTCGGACACCCGCAGCTCGATCGTGCCTGCTTTGGCATCCAACGAGATGATGTCGCCATCCCTGACCAGCGCGATCGGTCCGCCGATGGCCGCCTCCGGCCCGACATGGCCGACGCAGAAGCCGCGCGTGGCGCCGGAGAAGCGCCCGTCGGTGATGAGCGCGACCTTCGAACCCATGCCCTGGCCGTAGAGCGCCGCCGTCGTCGACAGCATCTCGCGCATGCCGGGGCCGCCCTTCGGGCCCTCGTAGCGGATCACGAAGACGCAGCCTTCCTTGTACTTGCGCTGGCTGACCGCCGCGTAGCAGTCCTCCTCGCAATCGAAGCAGAGCGCCGGCCCCTCGAAGGTCAGCGCCTCCTCCGGCATGCCGGCGACCTTGACGATGGCGCCCTCGGGCGCGAGCGAGCCGCGCAGGCCGACGACGCCGCCGGTGACCGTGATCGGCTTGTCGGCCGGGCGCACCACGTCCTGGTGCGGGTTCCACTTCACCTTGGCCATGTTCTCGGCGATCGTCCGGCCGGTGACGGTCAGGCAGTCGCCATGCAGGAAGCCGTTGTCGAGCAGCGTCTTCATCAGGATCGGGATGCCGCCGGCCTCGAACATGTCCTTGGCGACGTATTTTCCGCCCGGCTTGAGGTCGGCGATGTAGGGCGTGCGCTTGAAGATCTCGCAGACATCGAAGAGGTCGAACTTGATGCCGACCTCGTTGGCGATCGCCGGCAGGTGCAGCGCCGCGTTCGTGGAGCCGCCGGAGGCGGCGACCACGGTGGCGGCGTTCTCCAGCGCCTTCAGCGTGACGATGTCGCGCGGGCGAATGTTGCGGGCGATCAGCTCCATGACCATCTCGCCCGCCGTCATGCAGAACCGGTCGCGGATCTCGTAGGGCGCGGGCGCGCCGGCCGAGTACGGCAGCGCGAGACCGATCGCCTCGGAGACGGTCGCCATCGTGTTCGCCGTGAACTGCGCGCCGCAGGCGCCGGCCGACGGGCAGGCGACGCTCTCGAGCTCGTCGAGATCGGCGTCGGACATGTCGCCGACGGAATGCTTGCCGACCGCCTCGAACAGGTCCTGCACGGTGACGTCCTGGCCGCGGAAATTGCCGGGCAGGATCGAGCCGCCGTAGATGAAGATCGACGGCACGTTGAGGCGCACCATGGCCATCATCATGCCGGGCAGCGACTTGTCGCAGCCGGCGAGGCCGACGAGCGCGTCGTAGCAATGGCCGCGCATGGTCAGCTCGACCGAGTCGGCGATGAGATCGCGCGAGACGAGCGAGGACTTCATGCCCTGGTGGCCCATCGCGATGCCGTCGGTGACGGTGATCGTGCAGAATTCGCGCGGCGTGCCGTTGGCGGCGGCCACCCCCTTCTTCACGGCTTGGGCCTGGCGCATCAGCGAGATGTTGCAGGGCGCGGCCTCGTTCCAGCACGACGCCACGCCGACGAGAGGCTGGTGGATCTGCTGTTTCGTCAGACCCATCGCGTAGAGATACGAGCGATGCGGCGCGCGCGCCGGCCCCTCCGTGACGTGACGGCTGGGAAGCTTGGCCTTGTCGAAAACGACCGCATCCATACTCTGTATGACCTCAAACGAATGGTGACTCTGCAACAAGCATCGGCATTGCGTCTCGGCACCGCGTCTTGGTGCCGAGAGCGTCGATCAAACGCGCCGCGCGCTGTCTTTTCGACTTGGATGCCGCCCAATTAGAGGGCCGTTTATGGCTGAAAAGCGACTTCGTGCGCGGGGCCATGGCGCCTTTGCTTGATCCACTGACGCTGTTGCGCGCGCGCAACAAAAAGATGCGTTAAGACTTTGTCGACGTGACCGAAAAGGCACGTCCTTCAAGTATTGATGGGGCGAATGTAGTTGGCCGCAGCGTTCTCAGATGGCGAGGCGAGACAACGCGATGTCCAACTTGGCGCGCCGGCCTTGCGCCTCCGCGAGCCGCTCGCGCTGCTCCTCGATCACGTCGTCCGGCGCGCGACGCATGAAGTCGGCATTATCGAGCTTGGCCTCGATCTTCTTCTCCTCGGCGGCGAGCTTGGCGATCTCCTTGTCGAGGCGCACGCGCTCGGCCGCGAAATCGATGATGCCACCGAGCGGCAGCGCGGCCGTGCTGCCGCGCACCGGCAGCTGCACCGATTGCGACGGGGCCTCGGCGGCGAGCGAGATGTCCGACAGGCGGGCCATCCGCTTGATCGTGTCGGCCCAGGTCCCGGCGCGTCGGCCGACGGTCGCGTCGGCGCCGACGAGGACGAGCGGGATCAGCGCGCCGGGCGCCACGCCCATCTCGGTGCGCACCGAGCGGACCTCGGAGACGAGATCGATCATCCAGCCGATCTCGGCTTCCGCCTCGCGATCCTCGAGCCCGGCGAGATCGCTCCACGGCGCCAGCGCCAGCACGCTCGCGCGCGCCGGCCCCTCGGCGCCCTTGATCGCCCACAGCTCCTCGGTGAGAAATGGCATGAACGGGTGCAGCAGCTTGACGATCTCATCGAGCGCGAAGGCGAAGGCGGCTTGCGTCTCGCGCTTGTCGGCGCCGTCGTCGCCCTGCAACAGCGGCTTCGCCAGCTCGACGTACCAGTCGCAGAAGATGTTCCAGACGAACCGATAGGCGGCGCTGGCGGCATCGTTGAAGCGATAGGTCTCGATCGCGCTCGTCACCTCGGCGTGCGCCTTGGCCGCCTCGCCGATGATCCAGCGATTGAGCGACACGCGCGCCTTGCGAGGATCGAAGCCCGCGATCCTGGCGCAGCCGTTCATCTCGGCGAAGCGCGCGGCGTTCCAGAGCTTGGTCGCGAAGCCGCGGTAGCCTTCGACGCGCTTCACCGCGAGCTTGATGTCGCGGCCCTGCACCGCCATCGCGGCGAGCGTGAAGCGCAACGCGTCGGCGCCGAACCGGTCGATGCCGTCGGGGTAGTCCTTGCGGGTCGCCGAGGTCACGCGCTCGATGTCCTTGGGATCGGCGAGACCCGCCACGCGCTTGGCGATCAGGCCCGGCAGGTCGATGCCGTCCATGAAGTCGAGCGGATCGAGCACGTTGCCTTTCGACTTCGACATCTTCGCCCCGCGCTCGTCGCGCACGAGGGCGTGCATGTAGACTTCGTGGAACGGGACATCATGCAACAGGTGAAGTCCCATCATCATCATCCTGACAACCCAGAAGAAAATGATGTCGAAGCCCGTGACGAGAACGCTGGTCGGATAGTAGCGCGCGACATCCTTGCCGTCGTCCGGCCAGCCGAGCGTCGAGAACGGCCAGAGCGCGGAGGAAAACCACGTGTCGAGCACGTCCTCGTCGCGGGTCAGCGCGACCTGCTTGCCGTAGTGCGATGCCGCGGCCGCCTGCGCGGCGTCATCCGTTTCCTCGACGAAGACAGTGCCGTCGGGCCCGTACCAGGCGGGAATCTGATGGCCCCACCAGAGCTGGCGCGAGATGCACCAGGGCTGGATGTTGTCGAGCCAGTCGAAATACGTCTTCTCGTACTGCTTCGGCACGAAGCGCATGCGCCCCTCGCGCACGGCGGCGAGCGCGGGCGCGGCCAGCGTCTTGGCGTCGACATACCATTGGTCGGTCAGCCAGGGCTCGATGACGACGTTCGAGCGATCGCCATGTGGCACCGTATGCGGGTGCGGCTCGACCTTCTCGAGCAGGCCCGCGTCTTCCATCATCTCGACGATGCGCTTGCGCGCCTCCTCGCGCGACAGGCCGTGCAGGTGCAGCGCGATCTTGCGCGTCTCCGTCGCGTCCGGGATCGTCGCGAAGAACGCCTCGTTGGCCTGCAGCGCGAGCCGCGCCTCGGCGTCGAAGATGTTGATCAGCGCGAGGCCGTGCCGGCGGCCGACCTCGAAGTCGTTGAAATCATGCGCCGGCGTGATCTTCACCGCGCCGGTGCCCTTCTCGGGGTCGGAATAGGTGTCGGCGACGATCGGGATCAGCCGCCCGACGAGCGGCAGGCGGACGCGGCTGCCGACGACGTGGGCGTAGCGCTCGTCGTCCGGATGCACCGCGACACCCGAATCGCCGAGCATCGTCTCGGGCCGAGTCGTGGCCACCACGATCGACTCGCCGGTTGCCGTGCCCGCCGCGTCGACGATCGGGTAGCGGAAATGCCAGAGGTGCCCGCGGGTCTCGACCTGCGCCACCTCGATGTCGGACACCGCCGTCAGGAGCTTCGGGTCCCAGTTCACCAGCCGCTTGTCGCGGTAGATCAGACCGTCGCGGTGCAGCGCGACGAATACCTTGCGCACGGCGTGCGAGAGGCCCTCGTCCATCGTGAAGCGCTCGCGCGACCAGTCGCACGAGGCGCCCAGCCGGCGCAGCTGGTTGACGATCGCCCCGCCGGATTCTTCCTTCCACTGCCACACGCGGGCCAGGAACTTCTCGCGGCCCATCGTCCTGCGGGAGGGCTCCTGCCGCTCGTGCAACTGGCGCTCGACGACCATCTGCGTGGCGATGCCGGCGTGGTCGGTGCCGGGCTGCCAGAGCACGTCGCGCCCGCGCATCCGCTCGAAGCGGCAGAGGATGTCCTGCAGCGTGTTGTTGAGCGCATGGCCCATGTGCAGCACGCCGGTGACGTTCGGCGGCGGGATGACGATCGTGAAAGGCTCGGCATCGGCCCGCTCGGGGCGGCCAGCCTCGAAGGCGCGCGCCGCCTCCCACACGGCCGATATGCGGCACTCGACGGCGATGGGGTCGAAGGTCTTGTCCATGCGTCCGATGGGCGATCTGAGGTGGCGAGGGAGGCGCCGCTAGAAAGCGGACGCGTCCCGGCCTGTCAACGCGGCACCATTGGCGCGCTAGCGGCCGCCGCGGGTCATCCGCTCGATCTCGGCCTTGACCAGGCGCTCGACCATGCCCGGGACATTGTCGTCGATCCAGGTCCGCAGCAGCGGCCGGATCATCTCGCGAGCGAGCGTCATCAGCTCCTCGGAATTATCGGCGATCCGACTCACCGCCAAGGTGTTGAAGGCCGCCGTGATCGAATGATCGGTCGTCGGCGAAAACAGGGAGTCGCGCGTGGCGCCGAATTCGGTGTCTGGGCCCGACATGGCATCCTCGTCATTCGGTTCGGGGGCAACGGCCACATGGACGGCGGCCGGCTCGGGTGGCACGAGGAGCATCGGCGACTCGGACGACGTGTCGTGATCCGTGGCGAGCGGCGGTGGGGCCGACGACAAGAGCGCCGCGAGATCGGCGTGGGCGTGTTCTGGCGCGGCCACGGCCTCCGCGTGATGCTCTCCGCCGCTGTCGGGAACCACGGGCTCGGTCGACGCCGGCGTTTCGGATAGCGCACCGACGACGGGCTGGTGATCCTCACCCAGAAGGCGCGGCATCGATTGGTCATCGGCGATGATGCGCCGGATCGAGGCGAGGATGTCCTCCATCGATGGCTCGGCTCCTGGCATGGCCGCGGACTGCATGGGATTGACTGCGTTCATGGCCTCGGACGCTTTCCACGCGGCGCCGACGAACGCGACGCCACAAGCTCGACTTCGACGCCGCTCGTCGAATAGGAGCACAGCCGCCAATCTAGAGCGCGGATCGCCCGGGCGGCAAGGCGGCTTCTCGGCGCTCCTGTGGACGCTCGCGCCGTCGCGCGGCTAGCGGCCGTCCGGCGTGCGCAGACCGATCCACTTGTCCTTGACCTGATCGAAGTGCACCGTCGGGTCGTACTCGATCACGGCGAGCCCGAGGTTGGGCGCCGAGAGCCGTCCCGTCGCCGCGTCGACCGCGTAGCTCGCGACGACACGGTCGCGCTGCGCCGAGACGAGGCTGACGCGCGATTGCAGCAAAGTCTGCTGCGCCATCAACACGTCGAGCGTGGTGCGCTGGCCGACCTTGGCCTCCTCGCGGACGCCGTCGAGCGCGATCTCGGACGCCTTCACCGCGGCCTCGGACGAGCGGATGACGGCCTTGGCGGTCTCGAGCTGGCCCCAGGTCGAGACGAGGTTGGCGCGGATCTCGTCGCGCTGGAGATCGGCCTGCAGCCGCGCCTGCGCAAGCAGCTCCTTGGCCTGGCGGATCGTCGCGTATTCCTCGCCGCCCTGGTAGAGTGGCACCGAGAATTGCGCGAGCACCGTCGCCTGGAACGAGCTGTAGCTGGGCAGTCCGGATTGCGCGTTCGACTGCTGGACGCCACCGGCGACGTTGAGCGTCGGGTAGAGCGCGCCTTCGGCGATCTGCACCTGCAGCGCCGCCGCATCGACATTGTGGAAGGCGGCCTGGACCGACGGATGCTCGGCCAGGGCGACGCGAATCGCCTGCTCCAGGCTCGGCGGCAGCAGCCGGTCGATCGGGCGTGCGGCCTCGAGACGACGCGGCTCGACGCCGATGATCTGGCGGTAATTGGCGATGCTCGTCTCGAGATTGGCCTGCGCGGTGAAATACTGCGAGCGGGCGGTCGCGAGGCTCGACTCGGACTGCGCGACGTCGGTGCGCGTGACCTCGCCGACGTTGAATCGGTCGCGGGTCTGGCGCAGCTGCTCCTCGAGCACCGTGATGTTGTTCTTGTTGAGCTCGAGAATCGCCGTGTCGCGCAGCACGTTCATGTACGCGGTCGCGCCGTTCTGCAGCGTGTTCTGCTCGGTGTTGCGGGTCGTCTCGCGCGACTGAAAGACCTGCGATTCGGCCTGGCGCACCGTGTTCGTCGTGCGGTTGCCGTTGAAGATGGTCTCGGTGACCGTGAACCCGGCCGCGTTCGGCACCGTGTTCGACTTGATCCTATTGCCGAAGATTATGCCGTCCGTGTTGGCGTAGCCGAACGACGCCGTGCCCGCGACCTGTGGGCGGTAGCCACCATTCGCCTTCGACACGTTCTCGTCCGAGGCGCGCGTCGACGCGCGCTGCTGATTGAGATCGGGGTTGCCCATGTAGGCGCGCGAGAGCGCACCCGAGATCGTCTCCGCGTGCGCGGGGTCCGGCGCGCCGAGCCCGAGCACCGTCATCATCAAGGCACTGGTCGCGCACGCACCACGCAAGAGACCACAGCTCCGCCGTTGGATCGCCCGTCCCGCATGGTGCGGGACGAGAGCGGCCTCGCGTCCCGCACCAGGTACAGAACCCTTGGGTACGACGCCATCGAACACGCTTCTCATGGCAGCGAACATAGCCATTTTCTCGACGCATGAACCGATGCGACATCGCTTGCGCCTCGAAAACAAGTCAGTGGCGCAAAAATGCGACAGGCTCGCGCAAGGTTGTCATGCACGGGGATGGCATCACATCGCCGTGACGTGATAGGCTTGTCGGCGGCGCGTCGACGGCCGTGTCAGAAGACGAAGCTCGGCGCCGTCCGGAACGCGGGCAGCACGGGTGCCGAGGCGTCGAACAGGTAGCGCCTGCCGACATCGTCACCGCGCTTCTCGAAGCAGAACGCCTTCGCGGCGCGCCCCGTCGGGTCGTCGTCGCCGCGCATGATGGCGAGGAGGCGACCGCCATTCGCCAGCTGCGCGAGAAGCGCGTCGAAGTTGGTCTCGATCGTACCGTTGATCAGTATGACGTCGAACGGTCCGCCGGCCGCATATCCTTCCGCGAGGTCGCCTTGATGCGTGGCCGTGCCGCCGAGCCCGAAGGCCTCCAGGCGCTCACTCAGATCGGCGCACAACGAGGCGTCGGACTCGAGCGCATGGACCTCGGCGGCGATGCCGGCGAGGATCGCGGTCGAGTAGCCGCCGCCGCAGGCGACGTCGAGCACGCGATCCGTGGCCCTGACGCGGCCGCCTTGGATCAGCCGTACCAGGATGAGCGGCGGCAGCAGGTAGCGCGCGGTGCCGCCCGCGATCGTCGGCTCGATCGTGAAGCCGATGTCGGAATAGGCGAGGTCACGCACCTCGTCGGGCACGAAACGTTCGCGCGGGACCGCCAGCACGCGCGCGATGAGCCGCTGGTCGGTCACGTCGAAAGTGCGGATCTGGCAGTCGACCATCGTGCGGCGCCGCGCTTGCGAATCCGTGAGATCTGCGAGAGGAGCGGACACCGTCATTGCGAGACTTCTCGTGCACGGACGCGGCGGCGCCGACGTCATGCCGCTTATAGGTCGGGCCTCGCTACGGTGTCCATCTGGCGTCGAGCGCCGTCGCCGACGAGATCAAACACGAAGCGCGCGAACACGGGGGATGGGGATGAGCGAAGCGCCGACCGAGGATTTCGAGCATGCCGAGCATGCGCGGCACGTCGCCCACAGCGGCGACCATTTCTTGGCGAAGGTCTCGATCACGATCGCGACGTTGGCCGTCCTGTCGGCGGCGGTCGGCTCGCTCGAAACCCTCGAGACCGCCGACACGATCGGCGAGAAAACCACCGCCGCCGTCGTCCAGAACAAGGCGACGGACACCTGGGGCGTCTTCGCGCGTCAGAGTCTGAAGAAGACGATGTACGACATCGCCGGCGATGCGAACGCCACGCAACATGACGTCTACGCGCGCAAGGCCAAGGATTACGAGAGCCAGTCGCATGACACGCAGACGCGCGCCGAGGCGCTGGAAGTCGAGGTGGCGGCGGCCAACGCGGCCAGCAGGGTGCACGAGCGTCGCCATCAGGTGCTGACGGTCTCGTCGACGTTCCTGCACATCTCGATCGCGATCGCGACGATCGCCATCGTCATGCGCGGCCGACGTTGGCCGTACTATACCGCCGTGGCGCTCGGCCTTGTCGGGACGATCGGCGCCGCGCTCGCGTACCTGTGACCCGGCATCAGCACGCGTGGCGCGCCGAGCCTCAGCCCTTGAGGTGCTTGTTGCACTCGCTGTAGTAGCCGCCGCCCTTCTCGATCCATCTCAGGCCGCCGTTGCCGTTGGTGGTCTTGTTGGCATTGTACTGCGCGAGACAGGTGTGCATGCGCGCCTTGCCGGCCGATTCGCTGGCGAACTGCGCCGAGATGGCGCCCGGGAACACCGCGTTGCCGACGGCGACGGGCGCCGCGGCAGGCGCCATCGGCTTGGCGGCGGTCTTCGGCATGGGCATGGCGGGGGCCGGCGCGGGTGCCGTGGCCTTCTGCATCGGCGCCGGAGCGGGCGCGGGGGCCGGCGCCGCGGCCGGTGTCGGCGCCGCCGTCGTCGCCGGAGCCGGCATCGCCTTGGCGGCCGCCGAGCACTGCTTGTAGTAGTCCTTGTACTTCATGCCGTTCAGCGTATTGGCCGCCTTCGCGGCCTGATACTTCTGCGAGCATTCCTTCTGGATCGCGCTGGCGGCGGAGGCGGCGCTTGCGCCGAGACCCAGGCCCGCGGCGAGGACGGCGGCGCCGATTGGCATGAGTAAACGCATGAGGTGATCCTCCAGAAACGGCGCGATCCGAGCCGCGGCGCTGCGGCCGGACCCTCCCGCAAAAGGTTTGGGACGTCAAACAAAGAATAGTCGGGTGGGCCGCGTTCCACAGCAACCGCGCCTGCTTTACTTGGCGCAGGGTTAAATTGACGAACCAAGCGGGCCGTTCTCCGTTGGCAATGCGAGCACGGCCGCATGACGCCAGCCGTCCGGAGACACAGATGAGCGAGCCGACAGCCAATCTCCCGGCGGTGCGCAACGACATGGTCCGTATCGATCACCCGGTGCTGGAGGGCGAGGATCTCGCGGCGCTGGAGCGCGCGGTGAAGGCGCTCGAACACCAGAACTTCGCGACGCGGATCGCCAACACGGTCGGCCGCCAGCTCGGCACGCTCGGCCACATGATCCCGAGCATGGTGACGGGCGTCGTCAATCGCGCGGCCGAGAAGGCGATCGAGACCGCGCTCGATTTCGCGGTCAAGAGCCTGGCCAAGACGCCGCCGCGCGATTCGCGGCGCCTGCACAAGGCGGCGGCCGCCATGTCCGGCGCGGCGGGCGGCTTGTTCGGTATTTCGAGCCTGCCGGTCGAGCTGCCTCTCTCGACCGTCATCATCCTGCGCTCGATTGCCGATATCGCCCGCAACGAGGGGGAGGATCTGTCCGAGCCCGATGTGGCGCTGGCCTGCATCGAGGTGTTCGCGCTCGGCGCGCATGATCGCGACGACAATTACACCGACAGCGGCTACTTCGCGGTTCGCGGCATGCTCTCCAAGACGGTCTCGGAGGCAAGCAAGTATGTCCTGGCGCAAGGCCTCGGCGCCGACGCGGGGGCACCGATCCTGGTTCGGCTGATCTCGCAGATCGGCGCGCGGTTCGGGCTTGTGGTGTCGGAGAAGATCGCCGCGCAGATCGTCCCGATCCTCGGCGCCGCCGGTGGCGCGGCGGTGAATTACGCCTTCGCCGAGCATTTCCAGTCGATCGCCTACGGCCACTTCACGGTGCGACGTCTCGAACGGATTTATGGAAATGGCGCCGTCAAGGCCGAATACGACCGCCTCCTCGCGGCGGAACATTCTTCATCGGCCTACGCTTGAGTTTCGTCGGCCTGACCATGAGTTGAACCAATTGCCGTCCCCCGCGTTGCGCTACCAATCGGGGGATTACATCATGTCTTTTATTCGCGCTTCCGGCCGTCACGCCGCTCTGTCGTTGGCTGCCATGTCCGCCATCGCTCTGACGCCGGCCACCGCGCATGCTGGATTTTTCGACCAGCTCTTCGGTGGTGGAATGGCGCCGCAGCAGCCTATCGAGGCGCCGGCGCAAAGCGGCTATCCGCAGGATCCGACCGGCGTGAACAGCTACCGTCCGACGCGAACCGTCCACGTGAAGAAGAAGGTCGTCGTGGCGGCCGCGACTGTCGCGAAGACGCCGCTCCTTCAGAAAACAACGGATCTCATGAGCGACAAGACGCTGCGTACGGGCGACGCGGTGATGATGAAGACCGGCGTCCAGATCTACGATGGTCCGCAGCAGTCGCGTCATGACGCCGACCAGTTCGTCGCCTTGGGCGACGCGGATCACCTGAAGGCCAAGACGCGGGACGAACTCCTCGCCATGGACGTGACCCGCCGCAACCCGCTGGTGTTTGCCGCCGCCACCTCGTCCGTGCAGGAAGGCCGCTCGGCCGCCACCGGCCAGCCGGTCGCGACCGGGTACAAGATCACGGACGCGCACGGCCGCTCGATCCGATACGTCGGCCCGTGAGATCCACGCGTCAGCGTAAAGCTTGAGATCAAGTCCGCGCTCACCCCTTGAGCGCGGTTTTTTTTTTCGTCTCGACCGCAGGGCAGCCCGGTGAGGGTCTGCGCGGCGAGCGGCCGAGTGATGCGCCGGCCTTCCGCGAGCGCCGCCTCGTCGACAGCGGCCACGAAGTCCGCGACAGCCTCGAGCGATTGCTCGCAGTGCAGCGCCGCGTAGGCGACCACATCGGCCTCGATGCGAATTTGTCGGTCCGCGAACAGCTTCACCATGACCGAGCGGATCAGAACGGCGTCCGGATGCCCTATCGACGCGATCGGCGCGCGGCGCAGGCGCGACAGCAGGTCCGGCGTTCGCACCCCCCAACAAAGCGGCGGCGCGCGTGCGGTGATCACCAGCCAGCCGCGCGTCTCCTCGACGAGATTGAGGCAATGGAACAGCGCCGCCTCGCGATAGTCTCGTCGGTCGACGTCCTCGAGCAGCAGGATCGTGGGAGCGCCGGCGGTGTGCACCTCGAGATCATCGGGCCGGCATGTCGGCGCGTGCGCGAGCCCGGCCCAGATCGCGCCGAGATGGCTCTTGCCGGAGCCCGGCGGGCCAACCAGCAACAGCACGCGCGACAGCCAATCCGGCCAGCGCGTCACCAGCGCATGCGCCTCGGCATTGGCGCCCGAGACCAGGAAATCGTCCGGATCGAACGATGGCGCGCGGGCGAGATCGAGCACCATCTGCCGCGTCGTCCGCGGGCCGGCGCGTGTCATCCGACGGCAATCCGCTCGGGCGCGACGCGCTGCGGTTCCGGCGGCGCCTGCGGCGGAAACGCCGCCTGCGGCTCGCCGGGGATGATGCCGGTGTAGATCGGCCCCTCGCGGTAGCGCTGCGTGGCGAAGCGCAACAGCACGCCGATCGCGGAGGCGACCGGCACGGCGACGATGAGCCCGGTGAAGCCCCAGACACTGCCGAAGGCGAGCAACGCGAACATGATCCACACCGGGTGCAGCCCGACCCGGTCGCCGACGAGTTTGGGCGAGAGCACGTTCCCCTCGAGCAACTGGCCGACCATCACGATGCCGAGCGTGAACGCCGCGAGATGCCAGCTCGGCCAGCCCTGTACCACGGCGACGAGCAGCGCGAGGACCAGGACGAGCAGCGAGCCGACATACGGCACGAAGGAGAGCACGCCGCCGACGATGCCGATCAGCAGCCCGAAGTTGAGGCCGATGAGGGTGAGGCCGATGCCGTACCACGCGGCGAGGAACAGGCAGACGAGCGACTGCCCGCGCAGGAAGCCGGCCAGCGCGGTGTCGATGTCGTGAGCGATCGCGCGCACGGTGCTCCTGTTGCGCGGCGGAACGAGACCGTTGATCGTCTCGACCATCTTGCGCCAGTCGAGCAGCATGTAGAACGCAACGACAGGCGTCACGATGATCAACGACATGAGGTCGAGCAGCGCGGCACTGCGCGACAGAAGCCCCTTGCCGAAGGCCACGCCCCAAGCCACCGCCTTGTTGACGATGTCGCTCGAGAAGCTGCGAAGCTCCGATGCCGTGCCGCTGTTGTCCAAGCCGAACCGGGCGAGAAGCTTCGAGCCCCAGCCATGCTGCGTGAACGAGGCGGTCGCCGCGGCGCCCAGATCCTGCGCGCGCTGCACGAGATCGGGCAGCGCCTTGGCGAAATCCGTGACCTGGCGGATCAGCATCGGCGTGAACAGGACCAGCGTGAGCACGACGATGACGATCGCGCCGACGAGGATGATGGTCGTCGACCAGACCCGGGCGAGTCCCATGCGCTCGAGCTTGTTGGCGAGTGGGTCGAGCAGATAGCCGAGCACCGCGGCCATCACGAACGGCAGCAACACCGCGTTGAACAGCCACAGCAGGCCGACGACGATCGCGAACGCGCCGATCCAGAAGCCGGCCTTCCAGCCGTTGCCGAGGCGTCTGCGCACGATGAGCATCCTGTGGTTCGGCCGCGACCCCTTTGAGATGGCAGCGCCGCGGTGCAGCGTCAATGCCACGCAGGGCTCGCGCGCGGCGCGACCCCGCTATCCCCGCGCTTGCGCCTCGCGGCGGGGGCGCTTAGAGCGCTCACCATGCAGCGAGCGATGCGATGAGCCAGGCGCGAAAGCCCGGCCTCACCTATGCGGAGGCCGGCGTCGACATCGATGCCGGCAACGCGCTTGTCGAGCGCATCAAGCCGCTTGTGCGGGCGACGCGTCGGCCGGGCGCGGATGCCGAGATCGGCGGCTTCGGTGGCCTGTTCGATCTGAAGGCCGCCGGCTTCGTGGACCCGATCCTGGTCGCCGCCAACGACGGCGTCGGCTCCAAGGTGAAGATCGCCATCGAGACGGGCCGTCACGCGACGATCGGCATCGACCTCGTCGCGATGTGCGTCAACGATCTCATCGTCCAGGGCGCCGAGCCGCTCTTCTTCCTCGACTACTTCGCGACGGGCCGGCTCGAGCCCGCCGTCGGGGCTGGCGTCGTCGAGGGCATCGCGGCTGGCTGCCGCATGGCCGGCGCGGCGCTGATCGGCGGCGAGACGGCGGAGATGCCGGGGCTCTATGCCGGGCGCGACTACGATCTCGCCGGCTTCGCCGTCGGCGCGGCCGAACGCGGCACGCTGCTGCCGCGTGCCGACGTCGGGCCGGGCGACGTGATCCTCGGCCTGCCCTCCTCCGGCGTGCATTCGAACGGCTATTCGCTGGTCCGCCGCATCGTCGCCGACGCGCGGCTCGCCTGGACGGATCCCGCGCCCTTCGCGCCCGAGCGCGACCTCGGCGACGCCCTGCTCGAGCCGACGCGGATCTACGTGAAGCCGCTGCTCGCCACGCTGAGGGGAACGCCCGGCATCAAGGCGCTGGCGCACATCACCGGTGGCGGCTTTCCCGACAATATTCCGCGCGTCCTGCCCGACGGCGTCGCCGCCGAGATCGACCTCGCCGCGATCGCCATGCCGCCGGTGTTCGGCTGGCTCGCTCACACGGGCAACGTCGCCGAGGCGGAGATGCTGCGCACCTTCAATTGCGGGATCGGCATGGTGGTCGTCGTCGCGGCCGAGGCGGCCGACGCCGTCGCGACAAGCCTGCGCGCGGAGGGCGAGGCGCCGGTCGTGCTTGGCAGGCTACTGCCGGTCGGCGCGGAGCGTGTCGTGTTTCGCGGGCATCTCGCGCCGTGAGCCGCCAGCGCGCGGCGATCCTCATCTCGGGGCGCGGCTCGAACATGACGGCGCTGATCGAGGCCGCGCGCGACCCCGACTATCCCGCCGAGATCGCGCTCGTCCTGTCGAACCGCCCCGAGGCCGCGGGCCTCACGGCGGCACGCGCGGCCGGCGTCGCGGTGGCGGCGGTCGACCACAAGATCTACGCCGGGCGCGAGGAGTTCGAGCGCTCGATGCAGGCGCTGCTCGAGATCCACCGCATCGATATCATCTGCATGGCCGGCTTCATGCGCCTCGTCACGCCCTGGTTCGTCGGCCAGTGGCAGGGCCGGATGATCAACGTGCACCCTGCCCTGCTGCCGTCGTTCCGCGGCCTCGACACCCACGCGCGGGCGATCGAAGCCGGCGTCAAGCTGCACGGCTGCACAGTGCACTTCGTCGTGCCGGCGATGGACGAGGGGCCGATCATCGCGCAGGCGTCGGTGCCGGTGCTCGACGCCGACACGCCCGAGAGCCTGGCGCGCCGGGTGCTTGCCGAGGAGCACCGCATCTACCCCGCGGCGCTGGCGCGCGTGGCGCGCGGCGGACTCGTCGTGCAGGGCAATCGCGTGTTCGACACAGAGGCTGCGCCATCCGTATCGCCGAACACATGATCCCCCGCGCGCCGTCGCCCGCGCGCGGGATCGGGTGGCCCCACCGGATCGGCGTGGACGAGGGCGTTGGGCGCGACTCCTTGTGTCTTCGGGCGACCCCGCGCCGGCTTCCGGCCTCGCGTCGCGAGGCCACCTTCCCTCAAACGGGGGCGACGAGCCGCTCGTGACCGACTCCCCCCTCGCCCTGCTCCGGCCGCACTGGCGGCTTGTCGCCGCCTGCTTCCTCGGCTGGTTTCTCGATGCGTTCGACCAGGTCGCGCTGATCCTCGTTCTGCCGCAGATCGGCGCGCATTTCGACGTCTCGCTGACCGCGATGGGCTTCGTCATCACGGCCCAAAGCATCGGCCGCATCTTCGGTAACATCGGCTGGGGCTGGCTCGCCGACCGCTATGGCCGCAAGCTCACCTTCATGATCGGCGTCGTTTGGTTCGCCGCCTTCTCGGGGCTGACCGGCCTCGCCTGGAGCTACGCCGCGCTCGTCGTCATCCAGCTGCTGTTCGGCATCGGCTTCGGCGGCGAGTGGACGGCGTCGGCCGCGCTCCTGATGGAGAGCGTGCCGGCGAAATCGCGCGAACTCGCCTCCTCGCTCATGATGGCCGGCTACGAGTTCGGCTTCTTCGCCGCCGCTGCCATGCAGGCGCTGCTCGTGCCGATGTTTGGCTGGCGCTCGCTGTTCTTCGTCGGCGTCGCGCCCGCGCTGCTGGCGATCTTCATCCGCGTCGGCATCGCCGAGAGCCCCGTTTGGCTGCGCATGCGCGCGGAGCAGGACGCTCAGCCGAGCGATGCCCGTGCCCCGAAGCCACGCTTCCGCATGAACGCGGCCGCCTGGCAGGCCTGCGTCTTCATGGCGGTGCTGCAATTCCAGACGGCGTCCGTCTACGATTTCTATCCGACGCTCCTGAAGACCGTGCATGGGTTCGGACCCAACGGAATCTTCGGCGCCATCGCCGCCTATTCGATCGGCTCGATCCTCGGCAAGCTGACGAGCGGGTTCGTCGCCTCCCGCCACGGCGACCGCGCGACGATCCTGGGCCTGCTCGCGATCACCCTTGTCGGCATCGTCCCCTTCGTGATCGCGGCGAGCGTGCCGACCGTGTTGGTCACGGCGTTCATCGTCGGCGGCTCGAGCAGCGGCGTCTTCGCGCTGGTGCCGCACTATCTATCGGTGCGGTTCGCCGACGCGGTGCGCTCGTTCGGCATGGGGCTCGCCTACGCGGTCGCCGCGCTGTCGCAAGGCGTCGCCACGACGGCGCTGCCGGAGGTCGGGCGCGGCACCGGGCTCGCGACCGCGATCGCGGCGTTTGTCGCATTGGCCACGATCGCGACGGCCATCGTCGCCGTCCGCGAGCCGCGCGACCTGCCCGGCCGTGATATGCAGGGCGCGATGTAGAAGGCCGGCGCGCATCGCACGGCCGCACGCACGACAAAGTCCTAGCTCCGCCAGCGAAGATCAATCACCATTCAGGGCCATTCGTGGGATCGCGCGAAGATTCGCGAGGCGAGACATGTTGCGGCGGCTGACCCACAAGACGATCGAGACCCTCGAATTTCGAGGCGTCCTTGTCGTGCTCGCCGCGCTCGCCGCGCTGATCTTTTACTTAGCGTTCTTTTCCGGGCATCGCCCGCCGCCCGACAACGATCGGCTGCCGTCGGTGGCGCCGGGCCCGCATGCCGGGCCGGCCACCCGCTAGGTCCTCAGCCGACGAGGTCGTTGCCGCTGAACCATTGCGCGATCTCGAGCTGCGCGGTCTCGACCGCGTCCGACCCATGCGCGGAATTCTCACCGACCGAGATCGCGTGCTCCTTGCGGATCGTGCCGGGCTCGGCCTTGGCCGGATCGGTCGCGCCGAGCACGTCGCGGTAGGTCTTGATCGCGTTCTCGCCCTCGAGCACCTGGACGACGACGGGGCCCGCCGTCATCGTCTCGACGAGCTCGCCGAAGAACGGCCGCGCCTTGTGCACGGCATAGAACGTCTCAGCCTGCGCGCGCGTCATGTGCACGCGGCGCTGGGCGATGATGCGCAGCCCGGCCGTCTCGATCAGCGCGTTGATCGCGCCCGTCAGATTGCGGCGCGTCGCATCCGGCTTGAGAATGGAAAAGGTGCGTTCGATCGCCATGGCGGCAGTGTCCTACCAGAATGTCCGAGGGGTGCGCGCTTTTAGCCAGCGGGCCCCGCGAAGGCAAGGAATGGCGCGAACACGCGCCGGTGCTCCGCAATACTTTGTCACGCCTCGGCCCAGTGCCGGCAACGACACGCGCCGATATTCCATCCATGCCAAATCGGGGCAGACCAGGAAGGAAATCATCATGATCGATCTCGAACCGCGCGGCACCCGCCGTCCGACGTGGAAAGGCCCCGTGGCCGCCTTGCTCGCCGCGACCGTGCTCGTCGGCTCCGTCGCGCCGTCGATGGCGTTTCGCGGCGCCTACACGCCGCATCACGAGCGGCAGGGTTATGCCGGCCACAGCGCCAGCTTCCACCGCCACTTCAGCCGCGGCGTTCGCGCGCCGGTCACCGCCGGTGTCGGCCTCGGTCTTGGAGCATTGGGCGTGGCCGGGCTGGCGTCCGGGATGAATGCCGTTGCCGCGGATCCGGCCGAGGAGGAGATCGCCTATTGCGCGGATCGCTTCCGATCCTACGATCCGTCGACCGGCAGTTATCTCGGCTACGACGGCGACGAGCACGCCTGCCCGTAGCGTTTCGGGCAAGGCCTGACACGACGAAGCCGCGAGGGGAAGCTCGCGGCCTCGTTTTTTATCCAAGCCGAGACAGCCTGAATTTGCTTAGATCAGCCGTGGCAGTTGCAACCACCATGCTCGCAGCCGGCGTGGTCCTTGTGACCATTGGCGCAGGCATCGCAGCAGAACGTCTTGCCGTCCTTCGTGATCGCGGTCTCGCTCGACACTTTGCAGGAACAATCGGTGCAGGCGCAGGTCGTATCGGTGGCCATGTTGTCTCTCCTTGAACATCGTTTGCTGTCAGACGGACGGATCGGTCCGGTGTTCATGCGGCTCGGTCAGATGGGCGATCATGTTGCGCACGACGTCGCGGACATGTTCGTCGTCGATCATGTAGTTCACCTGCCGCCCATCGCGATCGCCGCGTAGAATGTGCGCCGTCCGCAGCAGCCGCAGATGATGCGACACCAGCGTTTGGGACAGGCCGAGCGCCGCGACGAGCGCCCCGACGGACTGGGGGGTGTCGAGGCACGCAAGCACTAGCCGCAGTCGGTTGGGCTCTCCGAGCAGCCGGAACATGTCCGTCAGCTCCGTGACCTGAGTTGCGGGCAGAAACATGATCGTTGAGCTAACGTATGAACACGTGATCATGTGTCAGGAGAATGACGCTTGTGTCAACCGCGCGCTACGAAAAAGACCGCAGGGACGACCTGCGGTCTTTTCGGAGTGTCGTCGATATAGCCAGGAACGCGCGAACGTCGCGACCCGGTCGGGCTTGACGCTAGGCGACCTTCTTCGGCCGGCCGCGACCAGCCTTCTTGACTGGCGCCTCGGCCACCTTTGGCGACGGCCCGACCGCCTTGGCGGCGGCGCGAGCGTTGCCGAGGCCAGCGGCCTTGGCGAGCTCTGACCGTGTCGCCGAGTAGCCCGGCGCGACCATCGGATAATCGCTCGGCAGGCCCCATTTCGCCCGGTAGGCGCTCGGGGTCAGATCGTAGGCGGTCGCCAGATGGCGCTTCAGCGACTTGAACTTCTTGCCGTCCTCGAGACAGACGAGATAGTCGTTCGTGATCGACTTCTTGATCGGCACCGCCGGCTCTTTCGGAGCCTCGACCGGCGTTTCCGCCACACCCGCCGTGGCCTTCAGCAAAGACGCATGCACGGAATGGATGAGTGCCGGCACCTCCGCCGACGGGACCGAGTTGTTGCTGACGTATGCCGCGACGATATCGGCGGCGAGCGCCAGATGATCCGACGTGGATTGTTCCCCTTGCATTGCTTTTGCCTCGAATATTGATTCTGCCACATCAAATTGGGCTCGTCCCTGCCATTAGGCAATAGGTAAAAGTCGACAAAACCCAGAAATGCTTGCCGAAAAAGCAGCATTTCGTCGAGGCTGCGGGTAGTTCGGGACGGGTTTACGTCTTTCGAGTAAAGCGATCGCGCTCGCCGCGACCTTCACGGCAGCGAGCGGCTCCACGTCGCATGCCGAGATCGGCTACGCGACCACTTGCAGTACAAGCGCTCGCCACAAAAGACTTGGGGGCAACCGCGCCCGCATCTCTCGGTTGTCTTCAAGTTCCGGAAGTCTCGAAAGTCTCTGGTGCCGGTTGCAGGAGTCGAACCCGCGACCTACTGATTACAAATAAGTGGATTATAGCCGCCGTTGGACGTCGGCAGAGGGCATAAGCCACCGGTTTTCCTCGACAGGTCGATCCCGGTTCGGCAATGTGGCGCCACAATCCGCCACAAAACGCGGGACCGCAAGGTCCGCACGGGGTCCGCAACATGCCGAAGTTCACCGACGACTTCCTGGCTGGCCTGACGCTCGAACCCGGCAAGAAGGACCGCCTGATCTTCGACAGTGGGTTCAGAGGCTTGGGCGTGCGGCTCGGGGGCTCCGGCTCTCGCACGTTCATCGCGCAGTGGGTTGACCCCGCGACCAGGCGGAAGCGGCGCGAACCCCTCGGCCTTTGGGGTACCCTCACGATCAAGCAGGCGAAGGACGCGGTCCGCGTCAGGCTCGGCGAAGTCGCGAAGGGTATCGATCCCGCCGCCGTGCGCGCCGTCAAGAAGGCGACCGACGCAGCCGATCGCGCGGACCGGAGCTTGACGCTTGGCGTGCTGCTCGACGAATGGCGCACGCGGCATCTCATCCATCGGCGGCCGAAGTACGCGCTCGAGGCATCGAGGGCAGTCCGATTCGCTTTCGCCGACGATCTCGCTAGGCCGGCATCGCGGCTAACCCGCGCAAGGATCCTCGAGGTCCTCGACGGGATGGAGGCCGCCGGCCGCGCGACCATGGCGCGCCAGACGCTGGCCTACGGGCGCGCGATGTTCGGCTGGGCTTTGAAGCGAGAGAAGGTGGGGCTCAACCCCTTCGCCGGATTGCCGGCGATCGGGCGCGTCGTCGACCGCGAGCGGACGTTGACGGAGGCCGAGGCTGTCGAGGTCTGGGAGGCGGCCGGCGAGCTGCCTTATCCCTTCGGCCCCTGTTTTCGGCTGATGCTGCTCACCCTTCAGCGGCGCGACGAGGTCGCCCGCGCGCGATGGTCGGAAATGTCCGACGATCTGACATCTTGGTGCCTCCCCGGCTCGAGGATGAAGAACGGCAAGTCGCACGATGTCGCCCTTGCCGAACCCGCGCGCGAGCTCCTGCGATCTCTGCCGCGGCATCAGGTCGACGGCCGGCTATGCGACCTGATCTTCACGACCAACATGCGGACGCCGATCGCTGGCTTCAGCAAGGCGAAGGTCGAGCTGGATGCAGCCTTGGTCCGCGTTCGTGACGGACGAACCGGCGAGCCGTTCCGCCTTCATGATTTCAGGCGCACTGGTGCAAGCTGGCTAGCCGGTGCCGGCTTCGACACGATCGCGATCGACAAGATCCTGGCGCACCAGCCGTCGAAGCTTCGCGGAGTCGCGGCGATCTATCAGAAGCACGCGTATGCGACCGAGCGGCGGCGCGCGTTGGAGGCGTGGGCCGCCCGCGTTGTATTGTAAAGAACGAGTTTACACACGTTTTTCGCTCAACCTGCGGGGAATTATAGAAGTATTATTTGGCGGTTATGCACCGCATTAGTTGGGTTGACAGGGGGCTGGATTTAGCGCCATTGTCAAGACGTTCCAGATTGTTCGACAACCGAGTAACAATGGACTATAAGCGGCCACGCCCAGCGAGAAGGTTCAGCCGTGACGACCCGCATCCTTTTGCAACCCGAATTTTGTCAGCGCTACGGGATCAAGCCGCGCACTGCGTGTAGATGGCGGATGACCGGTGAGGGTCCGCCGTTCGTGCGAATGGGACCGCGAAAAATCGGATACCGCGACGTCGATTGCGAGCAGTGGGACGCGGAGCGCACGTTCGCTCATCGAGCGGCCGAGATGGCGTGTCGTGTCGTCAACAACGGGGCGCGATAGAAGCACCGGAGCGGCTTTGTTGTTTGTGGATCACCTCGTTGTAGAATCAGGCCGCAAATCACTCGGCCAATTGCAGAGCCTGAGTCCTTCGACGTGGCCCGTCAACCGCTCGGCGTCGCCGCGACCCCAACATGCGGTGCCACATTTTACGTAAGCCAAAGCGCTAAGCGAAAATACGAAATTTTCGCGAAACTTTCGAAGCGAAAACGAAAATGCCGAAAACCCCCCTTGAAGGGGTTTTCGATTTTCGGTGATTTTCGCTTTCTGGACCAGGGCTAGGGTCCAAACCCAATCAGCTTGGCCGCTCTCCAATGGCTGCTTTCGACCCAGTGCGGTCGTTCAATCCGTCGAGCGCCATGCCCGCAAGGAGACGGCAAAAAGCCGCCCGTAGGCGGCTTTGCAGATCGTCGAGACGTGAGCGGGTTACGCGGCCAGCATGCAAGCAGCGTCTGCCTTACGCGACTTGCGAAAACCGAGGAAGCCAAGTCCTCCGAAGCCGAGAAGCATCATGGCCCAGGTGGACGGCTCGGGAACACCGGAGACCGGCATGGGGAGGCCAGTCTCCGGTAGACCGCCTGTCGTGAAGTTGATGAAATCAAGCTCGGAACCCGTGTTCCCATCGTTGGATATGGTCGAGAAGCTGACATTGCTGATGCCGTTCGCGTTCGTGTCGATAAAGCCAACGAACGTTGTATTATGCGTAGGACCATCAGCCGATGGCGTCAAGATTGGCGCTTGTGGTGTTCCATCTACATTGATGTTAGTCAGAGTCGGCCCATTAAAGGTCCCAAAGTTGAAACCAAGCGCGGAGTACGTGTGCGCAACGACACCGGCGCTTACCGCAACGGTTGTCCCGCCATTGCTAATCGCAGACAGATAGTGCGTATTTGCACCGTAAGCACCGTCGTTAAAAATCTCATCCAACGGCTTAAACGAGAATGAGACAGGCCCTGCCTGAAACGGGTTTGGCGCATTGGCATTCGCCGAGTAAGGATTGAAGTTGTACTGGATTGGGTTGCTAATCGCGGCGTCGAACGCGGCCTCCGACGTAAATTCGACTATCGCAGCGTTGGCAGCGCTTGCACAAGTTGCCAAACCGGTGGCCAGAAAAGCTGTTCGGAGTGTCAATCCTAAAGTGCGTGTCGTCATCGTCAAGTCCTCACGGCAAGTCAGCCGGGTTCACGGCCGTTTGCCGCCGGGCAGCCTTAACATAAACACCCTCGGTGTCGAGCGATGCCATCTACGCCTAAAGTATTACAGGATAGCCCGGCCCCGACAAGAAGCGAAAGCAGACTGACGGCTTCCCACCCAACTCCGACGTTCGGACGGCTAAGCTGATTGGGTTTGGACCCTAGCTAGCTAGAGCCCTGGCCTCAGGGTCTTCCAGACCACTGTTTCCGTGTCGATCTCAGCAGTCTCGACGAGCCGCCGCTCGAAAGCGTTCTTGACCTGGTTGTTGAACGATGTTCGCTTAGCAGCATCGGTCGCCTCGTCACCGCGTCTGGTGAAGTACTCCGTCCGCACGGCCTTAAGCGCGACAACCTTCATCACGACGCCGTTGCGACAAGGCTCGGCATACTGACCTTTGAACAAAGCAGACTCGAGGCAGTCCATGAACAGCTTCAGTTGCGGCGGGGGTGGCCGGCTTGCGTTGGCGTCAGGGGCTGCTTTGGTGCCGCCAGTTGGTACCGGCTCACTCACCTCGCGGACCAGCAGAACAGTCTCCTCGTCGCCGTCTTCGTCCCGCCCGTACACGTACCGTTCCAGATCGACGAGCCACGTCAACCCGCTCTCCCCGTCCTTGGCGTCCTCTAGGCTGACGCGGGCTTGCAAAGGCGCAGTCTTCTCGACGCGCCACGACGTCACGACTGCACCGCCCAGCGCAGAGCTGCCCCGCATGCCCCTACTGGCGTCCTTGCCAACATGGTGCACGGCAACCGCCAGGCAGCCGAAGTGCTCTGCGAGGGCCTCAGCATTGTCGCAGAAGTTCCGCATGCCCTCATCGTTCTCGTTCGATCCCGCGAGCGTACGCACCAGCGTGTCGATGAAGATCGCCACGACCGGGATGCCGATGCTGTCGATGGTTGGTGCGATCGCCGCTATGAGTTCATCCCGTTCACCAGCGCCAACACCGAGGTTCGGCTTCGCTTTCATCAAGTAGAAGGGCAGATCCGCGCGAAGCTTGAACTTTTGGCGGTTCCCCGCCACGCGGTCTGCGAAGCCGTTGGCGCCCTCCGCCGCGATGAAGACGACGGCGCCCCGGTTGACCTTCTTACCGGCCCAAGGCTTGCCGGCTGCGATGTGCAAGCCGAGGTCGAGAGCAATGAAGCTTTTGTATTCCTTCTTTGCGCCGAAGATGACCGCCAAGCCCGACGCGGCCAAGAGACCTTTGACGAGCCAACGCTGGCCCGTGGAGAAGCTGATGTCTCTGAAGGCGGTAAGCTCGAAGCGGTTGCGCTTCTTGGATTCGAGCACCTCAGGGCCATCTTTCCGGTCTGCGGCGAAGCCCTCACCCGTGGGTGAAGCGTGAAGCGGAATGATGTGGACGTCCTCGAAGATGGCTGCGGGGCTGGCGGAGCCGGCCGCCCCCTTCGCGTAGCGGTAGGCGTTCTCGATCTTGATCCGCGCCTCACCCGCGTTCCACGGTGGCTGGCAGCGCGAATTGTACTTGTCCAGGAACAGCTCGAGCGCCGTCTCCTCGGAGACGCCGAAGTCGCGGATCCGGCAGCCGACGGCGAACGCCGTGTCGTCGCCGTTGGACCCTTGGATCGCGGGGGGCGCGTCACGCTGCAGGTAGTGCGTGGCGATCGAGATCGCCTCTGGCAGGTCTTCCTCGATGCTGATTGCGTTGTTGGTGCGCTGGCGCGGTTCCTTCAGCAGGTGCCGCAGATGCTCGGGGAACGGCGCGACCAAAATGTCACGCACGATCTCGTAACCGCGGCCGTCGATCGTCGAGCCGGGCGCGGCGACATAACCGTGGAAGCTCTTCACATCAATCCCATCCTTCGCACTGATGAGATGGGCGTTACCAACGAGATGATCGACGCCTTTATAAATCAGGTGATAGCCGCCACTCGGAGTTCTAACAGTAAGCGTGTCAAATTCGGGTATACGACTGGGAAAAAGCGTACTTTTATAAAGCTCTAGGTCTTCCAAAGCAGTCTTCAGACCCTGTTTTTGGTCTTTTACATCTATATCGATCACTATGTGATCATTGGTCAAGAAGCCGATGTTGTAGTCGTGCTCCGCGCCGGTGAAGGGGTCCGTCCACATTGACCGGACGACGTCGGGGTCGCTCGACGCGTGGAGCGTCCAGCCCATGCCGTCCTTCGGCAACTTGCCGTTGGCACGAAGAGGGAAACACCGGAAACCTCTGGCGGCTGACGCCAGCGCTGCCGCTCGCTTTCCGTCTGATGTGGCGGGTGGTCCGTTCATGACGGTCAGTCCTGCTGCCGCAATACCCGCGAGGCCGCGAGATGCCGGGCGAGAAACGCTTCGCGCGACTCCGGCGGTACCCGGACAAGCCGGTCAAAATGCACGACGTCTAATTGGCCTGCTTTGACGTACAATTTTGTTTTACTAAGTGAGAACTGAAACTCGTCAGAGAATTGCTTGAGGGTTTGGAATTTTTTGAAGGAGGTACTTTGTGGATTGTGTTGGCGATCATCAGAGACTTTTTTGCGAGGGGGCATCGTCTTTCTCCGAGCACTGGGAGGGTAAAGAGAGCTATCCATAGAGATATGCAGAAAGCGATATGGTCAAGCGCAAGCCGGGGACGGGCAAGAGGAGCCATAACAAGTTTTATGAATGGAAAATAAACAATCAAGTCATTTACAGATGGCTTTTTGGTATTTAACTGCATATAATAGTTAGTACAGAATGTAACGGTGACCAAATAAGTTTTTGAGGCGCGCATGGCTATAACATGTTGTATGCTGAGATCGCCGCCGAAGAACTTCCTCGAAGCCTTGACGGATGATCGCGCTGGTCAGCACAGCATACGGGTGAATGACCAGTGGCGTCAGCGTGAGGGAGACTTCAAGAAAGTTCACGCTCGCGAGGTCGAGCGGGAAATCGAGCACGCCTGATCCGGATCAAACGCCGGCACTGAGATTTTTGCCAGCAGGCGCTGCCAGCGCGCGATCGCCTCAAAGACGGGGAGAGCGGGTTGACGTGGCTCGTCGATCTGGAACGGTACGTGTTCGGGCGGGACAGTCACACACCCCTTATACCCCAGAGCGTTCGTACCGCCCCTTGGAGGGGCGGCCTCACTATCAAATGATAACTTTTGCTTTGGGGACTTCTGCGCTGAAGGTGACCCCCGGCAGCTCTCATCAACGAGGAACGGCGCCGCCGTGAGGACGGGCGGGGTGGTCGGAACAGGGCGCACGATCGGACGGGCGCGGCTCAACGTTGGCCGCGGCACGCCCTCGCCGCCCACCCCAATGGTCGCGACGCCCCAGGGCCGGCGGCCCGGTCTCCCGGACGCCGAGGCACTTGTGCGCTACATCGGGCGCTCCAGCGGTAGGGCTGTACGACGGCTCCAGCCGGGCCGTAGCCCGGGTCTGGGTTGTTTTCTCGACGAGGCGCCTCACGCCCGAGACCCTAGGCACTCAGCAACAGTCGCTGCCGCGGCGCGTCTGCTTAGAACCAATCAGCGGGTCGGGCATCGGCGCCTCGAGTTAAATCAGCGGCTTAGGACCGGTTGTCCGGGTTGAGACCATCGCTGCGGACCCCCTGCGGACCTGAGGAAGGGCTCGACGACCCCGA
The DNA here is from genome assembly GCA_965214415.1 of uncultured Lichenihabitans sp. GTDB lineage: Bacteria > Pseudomonadota > Alphaproteobacteria > Rhizobiales > Beijerinckiaceae > RH-AL1. The sequence continues at coordinate 953,410 of CBDCBQ010000003.1, read as the reverse complement.
AAATGATGCCCGGGGCACCCTCCACGGCGGTGGGCGTTACCGCGCTCTCCGTCCGCGCCGGGCGTTTCCACAAGCTCGTCGTCCATGTCCGGCAGGCCGCCAACGAGAACGCCTCTCTCGCCCAGCGCCTTGGCCGACGCGATCGCGCGCTCCTTGAATACGTCAAAGGTCTCGCCCGGAGCCTGGCGCCAGTCCTAGGCCGCGTTTATATCATTCACGCGTGACCTACGTTCCATTCACAGTTGTACTCATATTCCAATCGATCAGCAACGTTCCGAGCGTCTTCACGCGTCATTGGAGAGCTTACTTGACGTAAGTATGTATAACTAGCCGATAGTTCTTCCCAAGCGGTGAGTTGAACCGCTACAATGACCCATTGCCGGCGGGTACCGGGGACGTACGCAGCTACAAGACAAAAATCTTCCGGTTCCACGACGGTCACGACTTCAGCCAAAGAAACCTGCGCGGCGGGATATTCTCCTCGTCGATCATGTTGCCGAATTCTATTGCCGGCAACGCTCTATCTATTTTCCAACGCGTAATCCTATATTGGGGGCCAGCGAACCGGCGCATCCAGGCGCGTGGTTGACCCATGTATTCGGAGATCTGCCGGCCCTGCGAATCTGTATACGACCACAGGCCTAAGTCGTCGTCTGTCTGCTCCGCTGAGATCGTGGCCTCATCGATCAGCTCGGCGCCCGGCGCGAGCACGAGGGGCGTCGGCAGAAACCCCCGGCCGCCGCATCGGGGGCAAGCCGCTGCCGTCTCGTTGAAAATCTGGTGAAAAATCGCTTGGCCGGGTATTCTGAGACGTCGCGGCGGACCATAGCAGCGGCAATCATCTGTACGTAAATCGCCCATTTGTTCACCCCTTTTGATAACCCGGCTGCGCCGCGGCATGTTGTTTAGCTCGAAGGAGTCTCTTCGTTTGCGCCCGGGGCGCCTGATTGGTCAGCTGCTATTCCGAAGTGTCCTTCCTTGACCATTGGTGACCAAGTATAACCAAGATTCTCAACCACTCTTCAACTGCTTGTGCTTTCGGTGTGCTCGTTCTATAATCGTTTTTGAGAATTTAAACCTAACACGAGTTCGCAAATGCCAAAAGTGGCTTGCAGCATCTCTCTCGACGAAGTTTTGGTTGCCCAGATCGACGAGATCGCCGCAGCGCAGTCCGTGCGTAGGAGCTGGGTCTGTCAGCGAGTCTTAGCCGGGTGGGTCGCGGAGTCGGGCGCCCAGCTCCTCGGGCCGCGCCAGCCGCACGCGGCGGCACCAGGTGTCGGCAGACGCGCGACGCCTCGGAAGTCTGGCGTCAGGCATGTTGTGGCGCACGCTCATGAATGAGATGAGCGCGGCCGAACAAGTGGCGATGCGTCAGGGGCCAAACCCCATGCCGTTCGGCGGCTCCTGGTTGGTTGCGCTGCGCGTTTCGGGCTGCGGTGTGGCGTGGCGACCATCGCTCAACGAGTTCGTTTGGAGGCCTCCAGAAATCTGGCTCAGCAGCACGATGCAACGTCGCGTCCTGGGGACGCCGATCGTGCTCGGACACCCCGCGACTGGCACGCTCGACGCGAATTCGTTTCGCGACAGCGTCGTCGGCATTGTCGTTTTTGCGTTCGTCCGGCAAGGCCAATTGTGGGCCACAGGGCGTTTCTTCGATCAGGATATCGCCACGGCGATCTGCGACCCGGACAATAAGCTGATGTCCTGCGATACAAGCCCGGCCGTGAGCTTCGACCCAGGCGATACAGCCGTGGTCAAGCTCGGCGACGGGACTACGCTTCTCGTCGAGAACAGCCCGAATGCAATTGATCATGTCGCGCTCGTGGTCGGGAAAGCCGGCGAGGCGGGTGGTGTCTGGAGCAAAGGCACCCCGAACGTTGGAATCCAAACAGAGGAACTAGAAAATGCCTGATGACGTGAACAAGCGCGCCGCCCAGATCGACGCCGACCTGAAAGCAGCGGACGAGAAGCGCCGCGCTGATGCCGAGGGCGGCGGCGACATGGCCAAGATCCTCGAGGCCCTTCAGGGCTTGTCCGGTCGCATGGACGCGATGGAGAAGCGGGGCGCCGATGCTCCGGAGGACACGAGGTCAAAGGACGGCAAGTTGCCGGGCGAAGCGGTGCAGGTCGGTGACGACGACATGTCGGACCGCGAGCGCCGCGCGGCGCTCTCTGGCGCTCAGATGCGCGCGGACGCGGTCGCAAGCGCTCGCGGCAATTCCGCGCCCCGGCCGCTCGAAGGAGAGCGGCCTATGCAATACCGAAGGCGGATGCTCGTCGAATTCAAGAACGACAGCGCGGACTTCAAAAACGTTGACATACACACCATTCCCGGCGGCCCGGCGTTTGATGCAATCGAACAAAGAATCTATGCCGACGCCGTGAGCGCCGCCAACAACCCTCATGTTGCGCAAGGCCAGCTGCTGCCGCGAACACAGACAGATCTCTCGGGGCGGCAGATTACGACTTTCTATGGCGAGCCGAAAACGTGGATGCGGCACTTCAGCGGGCAACTGCAATCCGTCGTCGCGTTCCGACCTCCGACATGACCGAGGCAACTACTTCACAACTGAAAACGCGCGTCCGCGGTCGGCCCTTCAAGAAGGGGCAGATCGGAAACCCGAAGGGTCGGACGCCTGGTTCGCGTCACCACGCAACCGTGCTCGCCGAGCAACTCATGCGAACGGATGTGCCGGACATTGTGCGTGCGGTGATCGAGAGCGCCAAGAGCGGTGACATGGTGGCGGCCAAGCTGGTGCTCGAGCGCATCGTGCCACTGCGGCGCGGCGCGCCCGTGCAGCTCGACCTGCCGAAGGTGAACTGCGCGCGCGACGTCGTCGAGGCCGCGGCGGCGATCACCGCCGAGGTGGCGGCGGGCTCGATCTCGCCCGACGAGGGCACGGCGCTGGCGGCGGTCGTCGATTTCCAGCGGCGGGCGATCGAGACCGCGGATCTCGAGGTGCGGCTGCACGCGCTCGAAGAAAAGATGGACCGCGATGGCACTTCGTGATCGCATCCAGGCGCTCGAGCGCCGCGCCGCCGGCGCGTCTGCCGTCCATATCGTTTTTGTCGTGGGTGGGCTTCCCGACGACGAGAGATGCCCGCCCGAGTCCGAATGGGACCGGGGGCTGGACGAGACGCAGAGCGACTTCCAGGCCCGGATACATCGGCTGGCCAAGGAGACCGGGCAGACAGGCGTCCTCGTCGTTGGCGGCGGGCTGCCGAACTCAGATCACGAGCTCGCCGAGCGCGAGGACTTCGACGGGATGCCGGAGTGAAGCACGTAGCGCGTCGCCTCCTGCTCGTGGCGCGGTGCTCGTCGTGCCGGCCGGTGCCGTGACGACCAGCTTCTTCACGTTGACGATAAGCTGGGTCAGCCTCGGGGCCGGCCCGCTCGAGATCCAGACGACGAACAACAACCAAGTTATCTATCAGATCAACGACACGGACGCCTGTCGCTGGTCCGGGCGGATTCTACCTGCAAGGTGACAATGTCCCGCAGACCGTCAGCACAACGACGACGGTGTGGGTGCGCGAGCGCAACGCGACCGCCATAAGTGGTTGTGGTCGTGGCGCCCGTGCCAGGGCGACAGAGACGGCCGACGCAATTCGCTCGGCGAGGCTGAGGGCTCACTGACCCGTAGCAAAAATGCCATATTAGACGAAAGAAAAAGTTGCAGTTTGGCCTTGGCACGCGTTTAGGCCCGTGAAAGGCTCCGCTCTATTGTGGGGTGAGGGTTTCGTAGCGATGAGCGGTTCTATGTCAGCGGTTCTGCGCGGGCTGACGACGCCAATCTCATATTTATCGTGGGATCACACGTATGTCGAAAGCGACTGCGGTTGGATATGGCGATGCTGGGGTAGCTACACGCAAGGTCAACCTCCCACGAACGGCGTAGGCAACTCGTTTTTGGCAAACTGCCTCTCGAAGCCGCTTGGAACGGCAGAAATTACGTACGGCATTGATGGCGTATGCCACCAGACTGCTAACCGCATTCTGCTGCCTACAATGACGCGCGTCAGTTCGGCCAGGGGCTATAACGTCTCGTTATACACTTATGGGGACTATGGAGTGCGGTGGCCCATCGGGCGCCACCGCTGGATGCGGCGGCTTAGTACTTGCATCTCGCAATCGCGAACATCAATGCATACTGATTACGATGAAGCCGACCAGCAGAAGATCGCAGGGAAGGGTCAAGATATGGCGCAAAGCTCACTGGCGTACGGCCTTGTCGACGAATCCCCAGCAATGGGCGACCTTCTCAGCTACATGGAGTCCGGCAGTACTTTTATCAGTGAATTTGACCGTATATTTGCCGGGGTCGAACTTGTGGGTGAAGAAAGAAATGATTTACTGAAAGAAAAATCGGAATTTCATGCCTTACAAGCCGAATTGGTCAATGCTCTGGGGGAGGGTGTAATCGACAAGAGAGTATATCTAAAAAGAACAAATGAGATCCTTCGGGTTTCTATGGAGAAAAACAGGTTTATTTTGGGAGATGAGCGGTTTAGCCGAGTATTTGGAGAGACCGGATACGAGCCCGATGGTCTTATCGACGAATCGATTTTTCTAGGTGAACCGTCGACTCCGTGACGGAGTAGTGCGGCCACGACTACCTCTTCGGTAGAGGTGCGCGCCATGTCGCCTTCCGCTCGCCGCCCGGCACCTTCACCACCTCCCCGCGCCGGACCGCCTTCTTAAGCAGGTTCGATAGCAGCCCGATCATGGCCCGCAACAGCACCGGGTCTTCGTGATCGAACTCGCGGGCGCCAAGACAGACGATCCCCAACTCACGCGTGTCATGCCCCCTGGGCACTCCGCCAGCGCCGTCCAGCAGATGCGGATGGCCTCACCCGCTTGTACAGGTTCCGGACCGTAGCGGGCCGCGTGTCGTCGATCCGGCCCCCGTCGCGATGGAAGATTGTCAGAGCCGTGGTGAGGACCGCAAGCTCGTGCCGAGCTTGATCCAGGCGCTCTTCATAGGTGACGATCGAGGCGTAGCTCGTGAAGCTTGTCGTCTAAGGCGGAGATGACGTGGGGATCGGCCATACCTTGTCCACAGGCGCAATCCGGATTGGTTCGCGTGGCGTTCACGACATGGACGCGCGACCTAAGTCTAACAAAAACAACAAAGTAGGAACAGGTGCCGCTTGGTGAGTTTGCTACCTAGTGCCGGTTAATTCGTTAATTCCCACGCCTGCGATGAACTGACCTCAGCCAACCCCTTGAAGCTGGCGTGCCGTAACTCGCCGGCAGTCGTCACGCCGCGGTAGGCGATCACGGCGCGCAGGTCCACTTCTCTAGCGTTTCGATGATGCCGCCCCCATCCGACACGTCGACCTGAAACGGCCCACGTCGTCGACGCCCGGACGTGAGATGATATCGGCGTAGGCTCGGAGAACGGTTGCGACCATCTCGGCCGATTTGGCCTGGACGACGATGCGCCTGCCGAAGCCCCCGCCATGCGCGCCGCCAGAGCTCTCAGTTCGTCGGCCCCCGCGGCCAACGATCAGCGCCCGTCCATAGGCTTCGACGCCGTGACGTCCCAGTCGATCGAGATAGCTGCAGGACCGGCTCGGCGGTCGCATTCGGTGCAGACGAGACGACGCCGGGTGGTGATCTCGTCGTAGGGCGTGTCGTCCGGCAGTCGCAGCGCGGCGATCTCGATCCTCGCGCGCCGCTTGCACGGCGGCGCGCACGCCACGAACAACGCGGTCGCTCCGAGGCGCCGCACCGCTCCCAGCGTTGGCGGTGCATCACCAAGCTTGTCCTTCACTCTGCCCATGGAACAAAGGTAGAACGAGTAGGCTCGAGAGTCGAGCGCGCGGAGCTGTTCTGCGCTTGGAGCGTCGTCCCGAGCTGCGTCACGCCATGGGGCAACGCTAACCCCTTCGGCGTGCCGTCTTTCCGCCGACTTCCCTCCTGCCTTGCGAAATGCCAGAACTACACGCGACGTCTGGTAGAGGTGTGTGATGCGGCAGGTCGCGTGGGTCTTCCTTGCTTTGCTGGCCTCTTCACCAGCCGCGGCTTCCCCGGGTTATGCAGAGGCGCAGGCCGCATTCGACGGATCGCTCAACATCAAGTTCCGTCAGGTCATGCAGCTGTGGCTGATCGCCGGCGGCTACACCAATTCGGTGCCGACAGAGCATTTCACGCTTCGCACGTTTAAGGCGGTGCAGCAGTTCGAGGAGGCGAACGGCTTTGCACCAACCGGGCGCCTCGACAAGCTGCAGATCGAGCGCCTCATCCAGGTCGCCAACCCCTACCTCGCCCAATGGGGTTTCCAAAAGGTCGTCTTCCCCGGCCGCAGTGCAACCGTCTGGGTGCCCGCGGGCCTCGGGCTGGACGTAAAGCAGAACAGCACGGGCCTGCACTACAAGGACCGGCAAGGGCGCTTGTGGCTCGACTTTGTCTCGGTCGGCGGCAAGAGCCTCGAGCGCATCCACGACGAGCTGATAGCTGAGAAAGCGCGCCAGGAGGCGACGATCCATTACGACGTGGTGAAGGACGGCTGGTTCGTGGTTTCCGCTACGACGCCGGACAACAACGACCACTATTACCGCTACCACGAGGACCACGGTGCGGTAACGGGCTTCGCGCTTGAATGGAACAACGAGGCCGAAAATGTGAATGCCGAACGCATCGCGGTGATCGATTCTGCCGTGCTTGGTGCATCCATGAAGGGCGAGTTCTTCGTCGACCCGCCGGACGGCGGCGCGCCACAGGCCGAGGCTCGCGTCGGGCCGCCACCCGAGCAGCAGCCGGCAGCCCTGCCGCGCGATCCCGCGCCGGAGCCGCCGCGCGACAAGGACACGGTGTCGACCGGCACCGGCTTCTTCGTGTCAGACAACGGCTATCTCGTCACCAACGCGCATGTCGTCGCCGACTGCACCAAGGTGCTCGTCAAGACCGACGACGGCACCGTGCTCGAGGCCGCACGCACCGCGACGGACACGACGAACGATCTCGCGATCCTGAAGCTCGACTTCGCGTTGGGGAAGGCACCGAAGCGGGTCGCGGCGCTGCGGATCGGCACACGGCTCGGCGAGGGCGTTGAGGCGTTCGGCTTCCCGCACTCCGACCTGCTCTCGACCTCGGGCAATTTCACGCTCGGCAACGTCGCGGCGCTCACCGGCCTGCACGACGATTCCCGTTATCTGCAGGTCTCTGTCCCCGTCCAGGCCGGCAATTCCGGCGGACCACTGCTCGACGGCGCCGGCAACTTGGTTGGCGTGGTGTCGGCCAAGCTCGACGCGGTGAAGGTCGCGAACGCCTCGGGCGACCTGCCGCAGAATGTCAATTTCGCCGTGAAGTCGGCGGTGGTAGCGACGTTCCTCGATGCCAACCGCGTGGCGTACAAGACAGGCTCTTCCGGTGGGAAGGCGATGGACCCCGCCGATATAGCGGACGCGGCACGGGCGATGAGTGGGTTCGTGGTTTGCCGATAGGCGAACGCGTCGCGGCTATTAGGTTTTCGCCGCGCCTTCCGTATCGCACATTTGTCCCGAATACCCGTAGGTCCGCTAGGGGTCCGCACTTCTCAAGCAACATCCGCTTTGTTTGCTAACTCATTGTAATCGCTGGTGCCGGTTGCAGGAGTCGAACCCGCGACCTACTGATTACAAATCAGTTGCTCTACCTACTGAGCTAAACCGGCGCCGCGTCGCTACGGGTACCAGCGTGACCGGCCCGGCGCAACGCGTCAGGTGCAACGTCGGGGCGCAATCGATGACGGGCGAAGACGGCCGCGTCGGCACCCGCCACGGCTCACGCGGCGATCGCCTCCGTCTCGGCGACTCCGATAGCGCTTTCTTCTGATAAGGATATGTTTATAACCGTATATCGTCAGCCGAAGCGGGACGGGTTGCCTCCGCGGGGGCGGCCCTCTATCGCTGCAGCGATCGTTTGTCGGGAGATGCATGTGGCGCGCGCGAACTACCTTTTCACCAGCGAATCCGTCTCCGAGGGCCATCCCGACAAGCTGTGCGACCGGATCTCGGACGAGGTCGTCGACCTGTTCTTCCGCGAGGGTGCCAAGGCTGGTCTCGACCCCTACGGAATCCGCGTCGCCTGCGAGACCCTGGCGACGACGAACCGCGTGGTAATCGCCGGCGAAGTGCGCGGCCCGACGATCGACCCGAAGGAGATCGAGAAGGTCGCGCGCGCCGCGATCAAAGACATCGGCTACGAGCAGGCCGGCTTCCATTGGGAGCACGCCAAGGTCGAGATCCTTCTGCACGCGCAATCGGCCGACATTGCACAGGGCGTCGATTCCGCCGGCAACAAGGACGAGGGCGCCGGCGACCAGGGCATCATGTTTGGCTATGCCTGCCGCGAGACGCCGGAGCTGATGCCGGCGCCGATCTACTATTCGCACAAGATCCTCGAGGACCTGGCCCACGCCCGCAAGGCGGGCAAGGGCGATGCCGTCAAACTCGGCCCCGACGCCAAGAGCCAGGTCACCGTGAAATACGTCGACGGCAAGCCGGTCGGCGTGACGCAGATCGTGCTGTCGACGCAGCACGTCGACGAGACCCTGTCGTCCGAGGACGTGCGGCGCATCGTCGAGCCCTATATCCGCGAGACGCTGCCGAAGGGCTGGATCACGGACGAGACCGTCTGGCACGTCAATCCGACCGGCAAGTTCGTCATCGGGGGCCCCGATGGCGATTGCGGCCTCACCGGGCGTAAGATCATCGTCGACACCTACGGCGGCGCGGCTCCGCACGGCGGCGGCGCCTTCTCGGGCAAGGACCCGACCAAGGTCGACCGATCGGCCGCCTATGTCGCGCGCTACCTCGCCAAGAACGTCGTCGCGGCCGGGTTCGCCGACCGCTGCACGATCCAGCTCGCCTACGCGATCGGCGTCGCCGATCCGCTGTCGATCTATGTCGACACCCACGGCACCGGCAAGGTCGCCGAGGACAAGCTCGAGACCGTGCTTGCCCACATCATGCGGCTGTCGCCGCGCGGCATCCGCGAGCACCTGCAGCTGAACAAGCCGATCTACGCGCGCACCTCGGCCTACGGCCATTTCGGACGGACGCCCGATGCCGACGGCGGCTTCTCCTGGGAGAAGACCGACCTCGTCGACAAGATGAAAAGCGCGCTGGCGGCCTGAAGGGTGGACGCGCCCGCTCAGATCAGGCGGCGCAGCAGCCGCTCCAGAATCAGGCCCATTGTCAGGGTGATGAGACCGAATTTCAGGACATACATCCGATCCAGCACGAGGGTCGGGTAGTCCGAGTAATAGGCCGATCGGAACCACTCCGTGCAATTCAGCAGCGGATTGTAACTGAGCGGCGTGCGAATTTGCTCGGGCATGTAGCTCGCCACGAAGATGACGCCAGATGCGGCCCAGGCCAGAATGATGACGATGGTGTAGACCAACAGCCAAAGCGGTACCACCAACGCGATCGCGCCATTCAGGAACCCCATGCCGATCGCCAGGAAAAGAGTGGCGAAGAATGCGTAGCACGCCTGGAGTGGACTGCTCGGCATCGCACTGTCTCCCATTGCCGTAACGAATATGATCAGCATTACCGTGACGATGGTGATGCTGACGATTTCAAGCAGGCATCGGCCAACAAGAAGGTCGAGCGGCTTGATGATCGGATATTGTAGAAATTGTCGGTTTGTGCCTGCGGAATAGACGATCCAGCGCGATACGTAATTGAAAATGATGAAAGGCATCACGCTGACGGCGGTATATTGGATGAGGCTGTCGCCGTAGGGGTTGGGACGTTTCATGAAGCTGTAGATGATGATCAGCAGCAGAATATGGGCGAACGGCCAAAGCACCATGACGATCTGGCCAAGACCAGAGCCGAAGAACCGGTTTTTGATGTCGTGCATCATGATTGCGTAGATGACGTAGAAATAGCCGCGCAGGGATTGAAAAAATGGTTTGCGCGGGAGACCGACGGCACGGCTCGACCGATCCGGTAGGGTAACTATCGACACTGGCGCACTCCAAAGGCTCGCGACCAAGCCACGTTGCACCACCTATACGACAAATTGGCGGTTGGCGGGCTGATGCAAACGCAAAAAGCGGATGGGCGGGCCGCCGACGGTTTGCTAGGCTGCGCGGACCAAGAGGTGGAGGACGTTTGCATGCGGGGCCGGACGATTCTGATTGCACTGGGGGCGACGAGCCTCCTCACGATGACGACGATGCCGGCCATGGCCCAGCTCGACGACTTCTTGTGCTCGACCTTCACCTTCCATTGCGAGCCGCCGCCGCCGCCCGCCCCGGCACTTGCGCCAGAGCCTACGTCCGCGCCCGAGCCGATGAAACACGCGAAGAAGATGCACAAGAAGAAGATGAAGAAGGCGAAAGCCGACGCCGACGCCGCCCCGGAGGCCGCGCCCAAGTAGCGGACGCAGACGCACCCCGGTCTGACCCCGATAGGGGTCAGACGTCGAGGTTGGCGACGTTGAGCGCGTTCTCCTGGATGAACTCGCGACGCGGCTCGACGACATCGCCCATCAGCTTGACGAAGATGTCGTCGGCTTCGTCGCCTTCCTTGATCTTGACCTGAAGCAGGGAGCGGGCGTCGCGGTCGAGCGTCGTCTCCCAGAGCTGATCCGGGTTCATCTCGCCGAGCCCCTTGTAGCGCTGGATCTGCGAGATGCCCTTCTGGCCGATCGCCATCACGGCATCCAGAAGGTCGCCGGGGCCGGCGACCTGCCGCTCGTCGGCCTTGCGCACGAGCTGCGCCGGTTTCGCGTAGACCTCGCCCAGCACGTCCTTGTGCTCGGACAGGCGGCGCGCCTCGGCGGACGCGAGCAGACCCGCGTCGAGGATCGCCGCCTGGGTGACGCCGCGCACCTCCCGGGTCATGACGTAGCCGTCGTTCTCGATGCGACCGCGCCAGCCGCGCTCCATGTCGTCGGAGCGCGCGTCGAGCCGGCCAGCGAGAACGTCGGCGATCGACTGCGCCGCCGCCGCGTCGTCGATCGGCTGCAGGGCGCCGGCGATCGCCGCCTGCTCGACGATGCCGCGGTCATACCGCGAATGCAGGCCGGACAGCAGATGGCGCACCTGTCGCGCCTCCTCGACCAGCGCGCGAAGGTCGGCCGACGCGCGCTCCTCGCCGGTGGCGAGACGGAGCACCGCGCCGTCGAGGCCATGCGCGATCAGGTAGTCCTCGCGCGCCCGTTCGTCCTTCAGGTACTGCTCGGACGAGCCGCGCTTGACCTTGTAGAGCGGCGGCTGCGCGATGAAGATGTGACCGCGGTCGATCAGCTCGCGCATCTGCCGGAAGAAGAAGGTCAGCAGCAGCGTACGGATGTGCGAGCCGTCGACGTCGGCATCCGTCATGATGATGATCTTGTGGTAGCGCAGCTTGTCGGCGTTGAAATCGTCGCGGCCGATGCCGGTGCCGAGCGCGGTGATCAGCGTGCCGATCTCCTGGCTCCCCAGCATGCGGTCGAAACGCGCCCGCTCGACGTTCAGGATCTTGCCGCGCAGCGGCAGCACGGCCTGGTACTCGCGGGCGCGGCCCTGCTTGGCGGAGCCACCGGCCGAATCGCCCTCGACCAGGAACAGCTCGGCCTTCGCCGGATCGCGCTCCTGGCAATCGGCGAGCTTGCCGGGCAGGTTCGCGACGTCGAGCGCGCCCTTGCGCCGCGTCAGCTCGCGCGCCTTGCGCGCGGCCTCGCGCGCCTGCGCGGCCTCGATCACCTTGCCCGTGACGGTGCGCGCGTCCTGCGGATGCTCTTCGAGCCAACGCCCGAGCATGTCGTTGACGAGACCTTCCACGACGGGCCTGACCTCGGACGAAACCAGCTTGTCCTTGGTCTGCGAGGAGAACTTCGGGTCGGGCACCTTCACGGAGAGGACGCAGGTCAACCCCTCGCGGCAATCGTCGCCGGTGAGGTCGACCTTCTCGCGCTTCAACATGCCGGAGCGCTCGGCATAGCCGGTCATCTGCCGCGTCAGCGCGCCGCGAAAGCCGGCGAGATGGGTGCCGCCATCGCGCTGGGGGATGTTGTTGGTGAAGACGAGCACGTTCTCGTGGTACGAATCGTTCCACCACAGCGCGACTTCCACGGTGATGTTGTCGCGCTCGCCGCGCATCAGGATCGGCGCCTGGATCAGCGGGCTCTTGGCGCGATCGAGGTAGCGCACGAAGGCCTCGAGGCCGCCGTCGTAGTACAGCTCCTCGACCTTCGTCTCGGCGCCGCGGGCATCGGTGAGCACGATGCGGACGCCGGAGTTCAGAAAGGCCAGCTCGCGCAGGCGGTGCTCGATCGTCGAGTAGGTGTAGTCGACCATCGTGAAGGTCTTCGGCGAGGCGAGAAACCTCACCTCGGTGCCGCGTTTCCGCTTGCCGTCGACAAGCTCGGCCGGCCCGACGACTTCGAGATGACGCGCCACGTCGCCGTCGGCGAACTCGGCGATATGCTCCTTGCCATCGCGCCAGATGCGCAGCTTGAGCCAGGTCGACAGCGCGTTGACGACGGAGACGCCGACGCCGTGCAGGCCGCCGGACACCTTGTAGGAATTCTGGTCGAACTTCCCGCCCGCGTGCAGCTGGGTCATGATGACCTCGGCGGCGGACACGCCTTCTTCCTCGTGGATGCCGGTGGGGATGCCGCGACCATCGTCGGTCACCGTCACCGAGCCGTCGGCCTCGAGCGTCACGGTCACGCGGGTGGCGTGACCCGCCAGCGCCTCGTCGATCGCGTTGTCGACGACCTCGTAGACCATGTGGTGCAGGCCGGAGCCGTCGTCGGTGTCGCCGATGTACATGCCCGGCCGCTTGCGGACCGCGTCGAGGCCGCGCAGCACCTTGATCGAGTCGGCGCCGTAGTCCTCGGGCGCGGGCTCGGCCGGGTCGCGAGGGGCATTATCGTCCATATGCGGGAGTGCCTCCGTGGGGGCGCCGAGATCGTGCGTCGACCCTGCTCGAACAGCGTCCTTTCATATAGCCCCGATTGCAGGGAAATGCATGACCGGAAAGCACTTTTTGCCCGGAAAAACGGCCGCCCGCGGGCCTCTTCCAGGCCTACTTTCGAGCCGTCGCGGCATGCCCGTAACGGAAGCCGTCGGCGAGCGCCGATCGCCCCCGCGCGGCTACTTGATGTAAGCCGCCGCGGCGATGCCCTGCACGGCCGGCGCCGTGATCGTCCCGACGAGGAGCAGCACCTTTTGGAGGTCGCTGAAGGCCGAGTTCGAGACGTAGACGATGTCCTTGTCGTGGACGGCGAAACGCCGCGCCAGGAACAGCGACTTCGGCTCCCGCATGTTGATCAGATAGACGACCGGCACGAGGTTGAGCGCGGCCTGCGCCGGGGTGATGCCCGGGTAATTGCGGGCGATCGCGACGGGCTCGTAGCGCAGCACGAAGACGCCTTCCGGGTCGGCACGACTGTCGAGCAGGCCGGACGCCTTGCCGATCGCCTCCTCGAGCGAGATGCCGACGGCATCGAATGGTTGCACCGAATTGTTGCCGGTCGCGCCGATCGCCGTGAAGGTCAGCGGATATTTGACGACGGTCAGCGTGTCGCCGGGCCGCGCGTAGATGTTTTCGCGGGGGTTGTTGAGGACGGACTGAAAGGCCACGCGGACCGTGCGGCCGCCGCGGCTCAGCTCGAGGAAGCTCTGATTCGCCGGCGCGTTGAGACCCCCCGCCTCGGCAATGATGTCGAGCAGGTGATCGCCGCGCGTCGACAACTGGATGCGCTGGCCCTTCAGGACCTCGCCGTTGATGGTGATCGAGTTCGACAGGCTCTTTTCCAGCGTGACGATGGCCTGCGGCTCGATCGCCTTGCCGGTCAGCTGCGTGACGATCTCCTTTTCGATCTGCGGCGTCGTCTTGCCGACGACGTTGACGCGGCCGGCGTAGGGGACCGTGATCGAGCCGTCGCGCTGGATGACCTGCGGCGGGATCTGCGCGGAATGAGACCCTGTCGACGTCGACGTCGACACCGGCTGCGAGAAGAGGCCGCCACCCGCCGCCTCGAAGACCGACACATCGAGCGTGTCGCCGATGCCGGCGGTCTGCAGCACGGGGCCCCGGTAATCGCCGAACTTGCCGTAGAGGCTCGGCCCCTCGAAATGGGCGAGCTGCTGGATGGCGAAGTCCGAGACCGGCACCAGCAGGTAGGGAGAGTTCGCGTGCCCCCCGGTGTCGAGCACCGATTGACGAGAGGGTCCCTGGGTCGGCACGGTCGAGCAGGCGCCCAGGAGCGAGCAGGCGCCCGATAGCGCGAGACCTGTGACGACGCATACTGAGCGCGCCGCGAACGATCGCGAGCGTTGGCTTTTCGTCAAAGGCTTCAAGACGTGTCCCACCCTTATGCAGGCATTTTACGCGAAGCACTGGAGCGGCACCACAGCGCGATGCCGACATTCCGAGTCCTGTGGTTCACGTGACACACCAGCATCTGGCGGTTATTTTTTCCAATACGCGTTTTTGTTAGACAGACGGCCGAGAAACCGCGTCTTCGGCAAGCGCGGCGGGCGACATCGTGGACGCGGTGCGACCGTATTGCCCCGAAACACGCGTCGCCGCGCCGTTTTTCGTGGGCGATCGTCGATTGGTCCTCGGGACAGCTTGACGGGGCGGCGCCCTTGGGCTCGTTTGGCCGCTCTGCGGGAGCGTGGCCACGGCGCGGCTCTCTGCCGATACTCGGGAGAGACGGATGAAGGAAGCAACCAAGAAGCCGGCGGCCAAGGCCGCCACGAAGGAGGCGCCGAAGAAGACCGCCGCCAAGCCGAAGGCGAAGCCCGAAGGGCAGCCGCCGAGTGCCTTTTCCAAGCCGCTGACGCCATCGCCCGAGCTCTCCAAGGTCCTCGGCAGCAGCGACCCGCTTCCGCGTACCGTCGTGGTCAGCAAGGTCTGGGAATATATCAAGAAGCACAAGCTTCAGAACGAGGCGAACAAGCGAGAGATCGTCGCCGACGCCAATCTCAAGGCCGTGTTCGGCCGCGACAAGGTGACGATGTTCGAGATGAACAAGTATCTCGCCCAGCATCTCAAGTAGAACCGAACGACTTTGCGGCGCACGGCGGTTGGCACGCGCGCCGCCATCGGCGGGTTGAGTCTGGCCTGGCTTATTGGGTCGCCCTGCTCCGCCGGGACGGCCTCGCCGGACGAACGCGCCGCGAAGCTCGTGTCCGGCATGACCCTCGACGAGAAGATCACGCTCGTCCAGACGCGCTTCGGCATGCCGCTGCACGGCCATCCGAAGCCCGCCGACGCTCTCGACTCGGCAGGCTTCACGCCGGCGATCGCGCGTCTTGAAATTCCGCCCCTTCAGGAAAGCGATGCTGGCCTCGGCGTCGCCAATCCGACCAACGCGCCGTTCGACGCGACCGCGATGCCGAGCGGCCTGGCGCTCGCGGCGACGTTCGATCCCGGGATGGCGGCGCGAGCTGGCGCCGCGATCGGCGCGGAGGCGCGCGCCATGGGCTTCTCCGTCCTGCTCGCCGGCGGCGCCGACCTGACGCGCGATCCGCGCGGCGGTCGCGACTTCGAGTACGCGAGCGAGGATCCGCTTCTCACCGGAACCATGGTCGGCGCCGAGATCGCCGGCATCCAGAGCAACAGCATCGTCGCGACGCTGAAGCACTTCGCCCTCAACGCGCAGGAGAACGGGCGCGTCGTTCTCGATGCTCGCCTCGGCGAGGCCGCCGCGCGCGAATCCGACCTGCTCGCTTTCGAGATCGCGCTGGAGCGCGGCCACCCCGGCGCGGTGATGACGGGCTACAATCGCGTCGACGGCAGCTACGCCTCGCAAAACGCCCATCTCGTCTCGGACGTGCTGAAAGGCGACTGGGGTTTCGGCGGCTGGGTGATGTCCGACTGGGGCGGCACCCATTCGACGGTGGAAGCCGCCCGCGCCGGTCTCGACCAGGAGTCGGGCGCCGATCTCGATCCCACCCCTTACTTCGGCGCCCCGCTCGCGGCCGCCGTCACTCGCGGCGAGGTTCCGCGAGGCCGGCTCGACGACATGGCAGGCCGCATCCTGCGCACGCGTATCGCGGCAGGGCTGCTCGATGATCCGCCGAAACCGGGCACCGCCGGCGATCTGCCCGCCCACGCGGCGGTCGCGCGGGAGGTGGCCGCACGCGGTATCGTGCTGCTGAAGAACCACGACGACGTCTTGCCGCTGCGAGCGGACATCAAGCGCCTGCTCGTCATCGGCGGGCACGCGGACGTGGGCGTTCTCTCCGGCGGCGGCTCCTCGCAGGTCGTTCCAGTGGGCAGCCTGCGCTTTCCCGGCGACCCGCCCGGCGTTTTCTACGGCAAGCCGAAGCTCGACGATCCCTCGCCACCACTCGCCGCCCTGCGCCGGGCGCTGCCGGACGCGAGCGTGACCTTTCTTGATGGGCGCGACGTCACAGCCGCCGCGAACGCCGCCCGCGCGGCCGATGTGGTGATCGTCTTCGCGGAAGCGTGGCGCAACGAATCGCGCGACGCCGACGACCTTTCGCTGCCGAATGGTCAGGACGCATTGATCGCGCGGGTCGCGGCGGCGAACCGAACGACCGTCGTCGTGCTGGAGACCGGCGGCCCGGTGACCATGCCGTGGCTCGACGCCGTCGCGGGGGTGGTCGAGGCCTGGTACCCCGGCGAGCGGGGGGGAGCCGCGATCGCCGACGTGCTCGCCGGAATCGTCGATCCCGCCGGACGGCTGCCGATGACCTTCCCGGCTAGCGAGGCGCAGCTGCCGCGCCCGCACGGCACCGATCCCGCGAGCACGACGTCCAACCCCGGCGAGCCGATCAAGGGCGCGCCGTTCGCGGTCGACTACGACATCGAGGGAGCGGACGTCGGCTACAAGTGGTTTCTCCGCACCGGCCAGCGCCCACTGTTCCCGTTCGGGTTCGGCCTGTCGTACACGCGCTTCGCGGCGTCGAACCTGACGGCGCGGGACGACGGCGGCACGCTTTCAGTCTCGGCCGACTTCGGCAATAGGGGCGCCCGCGGCGGGATCGACGTCGCGCAGGTCTATCTCGATGGTCCCGGCTTCACGCGCCGCCTCGTCGGGTTCCAAACGGTGCCGCTCGCCCCGGGCGAAACGCGACGCGTCTCCTTTCGTGTCGATCCCCGACTGACCGCGCGCTTCGACGTCGCCGCGAACAATTGGCGCGTTGAGGCCGGGCGCTACACGGTCGCGCTACGGTCCGATGCCCTCGCCGACGGTCCCAGCGTCGCGCTCGAGCTGCCCGCTCGAGCCTGGCCGGCGCGCCATGGCGCCTGCGGTGGCGGCACCGTCTGCGAAGCGGCCTCCGCCAAACAACTCGCCAGATAATTCAAGTCGCGGCGGCTTCCATCTCGCGCAGGTGGCGCACGCGAAGCGGCACGCTCGGATGCGAATGGTGCACGAGCGCGTAGAGCGGATCGGGCGTCAGCGTCGAGGCATTGTCGCGGGCGAGCCGCGTCAGCGCGCCGACCATCGGCGCGGCACCCACCGCGCGGCGCGCGAAATCGTCAGCCTGGTACTCGTTGCGGCGCGAGATCCAATTGCTGAGCGGCGCGCTCAGCGGCCCGACGACTGAGGCGAGCAGCATGCAGACGAACAGCGACAGCGCCTCGTCGTGGTTGGCGACGCCGAACGACGGCAGCAGCCAGGGCTGCTTGGCGAGCCAGCCGAACGCGGCCAGCACGAGGAGCATGATGAGCGCCGCGCGCGCCAGGCCGAACAGCACGTGCTTGTGCTTGAAATGGCCGAGTTCGTGGGCGACCACCGCCTCGATCTCCTCGGGGGGCGAGGCCGCGATCAGCGTGTCGAACAGGACGATGCGCTTCGAGCGGCCGAAGCCGATGAAATAGGCGTTGCCGTGTGCCGTGCGGCGCGAGGCGTCCATCGTGAAGAGCCCCGACGATCGGAAGCCGGCGCGCGTCAGCAGCGCCTCGATGCGCGAACGCAGCGACCCCTCCAGCGGCTCGAACGTATTGAAGCGCGGCGCGACGAAACGCACGAAGATCGTCGGCGCGACCATGATGATCACGACAAGGCCGAGCCAGGCATAGAGCCACCAGAACCCCGTCAGGGAACGCATCGCCCAGAGCAGCGCCGCCAGCAGCGGGACGGCGACGACGAGCGAGATCGCGCCCTGCTTCACGCGATCGGCGAGGAAGCGCGCGGGCGTCGTGCGATTGAAGCCGAAGCGCTGCTCGAGGCCGAAGGCACGGACGATCGCGAACGGCAGATCGACGATCGCGCCGACGATGCCCGCCGCGATCAGGAAGGCGACGCCGCGCCACAGGCCCGCCGAGACGAACGTGCCGAGCCAGCCATACAGAAGATCGATACCGCCGAGCGCCCAGGCGATCGGCACGATCGCGCCGACGAGCGTCTCGACCCGGTCGAGCCGCTCGCGCGCCCGCGAATAATCGGCCGCCTTCCGGTGCTCCTCGAGCGTGAGTGTCGCCGTGAAATCGGCCGGCACCTCGTCGCGATGACGCGCCACGAAGGTGCTCTGGCGTACCGACAGGTAGACGGCGAGGACGGTCCATAGGGCCGTCGCGGCGATGAAGGCGAGGCTGAGCGGGGGCATGCGGGCGCGCGTCCTTTCGCATTGGTCCCGTCAAGATAGGGGTCCCGGCCCGCCTGCGCAGCCCCAAAGTCGCGTCGGCGATCGGGGGAAGCTCAAGGCGTCTCGATCATCTGCTTGACCATGGTGCCGAGCGCGTCCATCGCGAACGGCTTGGTCAAGACCCGCATGCCGGGCTCGAGGACATCGTTGCCGATCACGGCGGCCTCGGCATAGCCGGTGATGAAGAGCACCCGTAATCCCGGCCGCACGGCGCGGGCCGCGTCCGCGAGCTGCCGCCCGTTCATGCCGCCCAGCAGGCCGATGTCGGTCACGAGCAGGTCGATAGCGACGTTCGAGCGCAAGACCGCGAGGCCGCCGGCGCCATCGGCCGCCTCGATCGCGCGGTAGCCGAGCTCCTCGAGCACGTCGGTCACCAGCATGCGTACGGTCGGCTCGTCGTCGACGATCAGCATCGTCTCGCCACCGGCGACGGACACGGGCGCCGCCAGCTTGGCCGCGACAGCCTGCTCGAGCGGGCCGTGGTAGCGCGGCAGGTAGAGCGACATCCGCGTGCCGCGTCCGACCTCGGATGCGACGGCGACCTGGCCGCCGGACTGCCGCGCGAAGCCGTAGATCATCGACAGGCCGAGCCCGGTGCCCTGCCCCAGCGGCTTCGTCGTGAAGAACGGATCGAACACGCGGGCGATCACCTCGGGTGTCATGCCGGTGCCGGTGTCGGACACGTGCAGCGCCACGAAGGCGCCCGCCTGCAGCTCGTTTGTCCGCGCCGCGTCGTCGTCGAGCCAGAGATTCTCCGTCTCGACGATGATGCCGCCGCCGCCGGGCATCGCGTCGCGGGCATTGATGCAGAGATTGAGCAGCGCGTTCTCGAGCTGGTTCGGATCGACCAGGATGCTCCAGAGATCGGCCGCGGCGACGATCTCGACGGCGACCTCCGGTCCGACCGTGCGGCGCACCAGATCCCCGATCTCGACGATGAGACGATTGAGGTCGGTCGGCTTGGGGTCGAGCGTCTGCCGACGCGAGAAGGCGAGCAGTCGATGTGTCAGCGCCGCCGCCCGCTGCGCCGCGCCCTGGGCCGCGTCGATGTAGCGGCCGAGCTCGCTGGTGCGTCCCTGCAGGACGCGCAGCGCCAGCAGATCGAGGCTGCCGGTGATGCCGGTCAGCAGATTGTTGAAATCGTGGGCGAGACCGCCGGTGAGCTGGCCGACCGCCTCCATCTTCTGCGACTGGCGCAGCGCCTCCTCCAACGTCCGCTCGCGCTCGGCCGCGGCCTTGGCCTCGGTCACGTCGCGGATCGTCGCGTAGACCAGCGCCCCGTTGGGGACGGCGTTCCACGACAGCCAGCGATAGCCGCCGTCTGAGTGGCGGTAGCGGTTCTCGAACGCCAGCGCCGGCTCGCCCCGCGCGAGCCGGCTCGCGGCGGCCATCGTGGTCGCGACATCGTCGGGATGCACGAAATTGATGAAGGGCTCGGCCGTGATCGCGTTCGGCGACCAGCCGAGCGTCTCGCTCCAGGCCGGATTGACGCTGATGAGATAGCCATCCTGCGTCGCGATGCAGAGCATGTCCTTGGAGGATTGCCAGATCTGGTCGCGCTCGCGCGTGCGCGCCTCGACCTGCCCCTCGAGGACCACGTTGGTCGCGACGAGACGGCGCTCCGCCGCTTTTCGCTCCGTGATGTCGGCGACGAAGATGAAGAAGCCTTCCACCGTCCCGTCGAGCGCGACGCGCGGCAGATAATGGATCTCGGCATCGCGCGCGCGGCCGTCGAGGAGGGGCCAGGGCAGTTCGAAACGCGCCTCGCGGCCGGCGAGCGCGGCGTCGAGATGGGGGCGCCGATCCGCCATCGCCTCCGCGTCGAGCAGCTCGGGAATGCGACGCCCGACGATCTGCTCCGGCGTGAGGCCGAACCAGGCCTTGTAGCTGTTGTTGGCGAACCGATACGTCAGCGTCCGGTCGACGAAAGCGATCAGGACCGGCATCGCGTCGGCGATCAGACGAAGCTCGCGATCGCGCGCGACCTGCATCAAGTCGCGGGTCTTCCGCGCGCCTTCCAGCTCGTCGAGGATGCGCCCGCCGCGCAGGACGAGCAGCGCGAGCGGGACGATCGTGAGCACCACCAGCGCCGCCATGGCCGCGCTCAGGCCGAGCCGGCCGGCATCCGCGATGCGCAGCAGCACCCAGCCGAGCAACGGCGGCAGCGGCGTGAAGGCGATCAGCCGCCGCGTCGAGGCGCCGCCGGGCTCCGACGAGGCGATCACCGCGGCCCATCCGACGTCTGGCCGTAACGTCAGGGACGCCAGCGCGAGAAGCAGGATCGCCAGCGCGGTGTGCGGTGCCATCGGGCCGAAGAGGGGGAGGCCCGGCAGCGCGCCCGCGTCATAGAGGTCCTCGAGCACGGTGAACCCGGCGATCACGACCGCCACGGCGGCGGCCCGGTCGGCGGCGCGCGGCCGGGCGCGTGCCACCCTGGCGATGCCGAGCGCCATCAGGCAGATCGCCGTCGGCACGGAGACGACGCCGGCGCGACCCGCGTTGAATTGGAACACGCGCGCGGCGATGACCGGACTGACGACATCGCGGCCCTCCAGCGCCGACACCAGGATCGCGCCGGCACCGACCAGGATCGCGACCCAGCCGAGCTGCTCCGGCCGCTCGCGCGGCGCCCCATCGAGGGCGAGGCCGGTCGCCAGGCTGAGCAGGGCGATCGCCGTCAGCGGCGACATGCCCGCCCGCCCCTCGCCGAGATCGACCGGCATGCCGACGTGAGCGGCATAGGCGAGCAGCACGACGCAGGATCCGAGGCCGACGACCACGGCGGTCACGCGCGCGATCCGCGACATGACAGCGGGAATGGTGTTGGGCACCTGGGCGTCCAAGGCGATCTCACGGCGGAAACGCCGCTCTTTACACTAGCTTTTCTCGCGCCGCACGATGAGCGATGATGCGATGCGACGGCCTGGCCGCAAGGAGATCGCATGTCCACCGACTGCAATCCCCCCGTCGCCGCCGGAACCAGGGTCGGGCACGTCCACCTGAAGGTCGCCGACCTCGACCGGGCGCTCGGCTTCTATCGCGACGTGCTCGGCTTCGAGGTCACGCAACGCGGCGCGTCGGCCGCGTTTCTGTCGGCGGGCGGCTACCATCACCACCTTGGGCTGAACACGTGGGAGAGCCGCGGCGGCGCCGCGCCCGCGCCGGGAACGACCGGCCTCTACCACGCCGCCTTCATCTACCCGACCCGCGCCGACCTCGCCGACGCGCTGCGCCGCGTGCGCGCCGCCGGCATCCCGCTCGACGGCTCGGCCGACCACGGGGTCAGCGAGGCGCTCTACCTGCGCGATCCCGACGGCAATGGCGTCGAGCTCACTTGGGACAAGCCGGAGGCGGACTGGCCGCGCGACGCCGCCGGCGGGCTGGCGATGATGAATGATCGGCTGGACCTGGAGGATCTGCTGCGGGCGTGATCGCGTCGGCAGAGCCGCGCCGGCTTCACCGTTTCGTGTCCCACCATTCAGGAATCGTTCACGAGAAAAACGCTCCTCTACGCATGTGGTTCGGCTTTGAACCAATGACGGCATTGAAAACCGTGGAGGACGGTCTCATGAAACATGCAGCACACACGTTCGCGGCATTCGCCATTCTCGTGGCGGAAATCGCGTCGGTCGGCATGGCAACCACGCTGGCGGTCACGCCGGTCGCGGCTCAGAACGCCACGCAGGAACAGCGGCAGATCGCGCGCCAGCGCCGGCTGATCCTGCAGCAGCAGCGAGAGATCCTCGACAACCAGCGCAGGCTCGCGGGTCAGAAGGAGCAGGTCGTCGAGCGATCGCCGGTGACGGGCGAAGCGATCGACACAAGCAAGCTCCCCAAGGGCCTGCTCAGCGGCATCCTGCCGTCCTGCCCGCTCGGCTTCGCCTACAATGCGTTCGTCGGCTGCGTCATCTACGTCGCCCACTGATCGAGGCTTGGCGGCGCTCCACTCAACGGCCGTCCTACTCGGACGTGGGAGCCTCGTCAGGCCCGTCGTCCGCTTCACGCTCCGGATCGCCACCGGCCGCCTCGACCTCGTCGGCGGCGACCCGCTCGACCGAGACGACCTCCTCCTTGGCGCCGAGGCGGAACACCGTGACACCCTGCGTGCCGCGCCCGGCGACGCGGATACCCTCGACCGGCACGCGGATCAGCTGGCCGCCGTTCGTCACCAGCATCAGCCCGTCGTGGTCGTCGACCGGGAAGGACGCGACGAGCTTGCCGTTACGGGCATTCACCGCCATCGCGACGATGCCCTTACCGCCGCGCCCGGTGACCCGGTACTCGTAGGCCGAGGTGCGCTTGCCGAAGCCCTTCGCCGAGATCGTCAGGATGATCTGCTCGGCGCCCGACATCTCGCCGTAGCGCTCGATCGACAGGCTCGAGGGCTGCACGTCGTCGGGCTCGATCCCCTCCGCCGCGGCCTCGTCGGCCACCGCCTCGGTGGTCGACTCGGGGTTGGCTTCGCCCGCCACGGCGCGGCGCATCTTGAGGTAGGCGAGCCGCTCGCCGGCATCGGCCGCCATGTGGCGCAGGATCGACAGCGCGATGACCGTGTCGCCCTGCCCCAGCGTGATGCCGCGCACGCCCATCGAATCGCGGCCCTTGAAGACGCGCACGTCGGTCACCGAGAAGCGGATGCACTGGCCGTTCTGCGTCGTCAGCAGCGTGTCGTCGGTCTCGCGGCAGATCTGCACGTCGACGATCGCGTCGCCGGGGTCGAGCTTCATCGCGATCTTGCCGGCGCGATTGATCTGCGTGAAGTCGGACAGCTTGTTGCGGCGCACGGTGCCGCGCGTCGTCGCGAACATGATGTCGAGCGTGCCCCACGTTTCCTCCTCGCGCGGCAGCGGCATCACGGTGGTGATGCGCTCGCCCTGCTCGAGGGGCAGCATGTTGACCATCGCCTTGCCGCGCGCCTGCGGGGCGGCCAGCGGCAGGCGCCAGACCTTCTCCTTGTAGACCTGGCCCGTCGACGAGAAGAACAGGATCGGGTCGTGCGTCGAGGCGACGAACAGGCGGGCGACGAAATCGTCGTCGCGCGTCTGCATGCCGGAGCGGCCCTTGCCGCCGCGCGCCTGCTCCCGATAGGTCGAGAGCGGCACGCGCTTGACATAGCCGCCGTGCGACACGGTGACGACCATGTCCTCGCGGGCGATCAGGTCCTCGTCCTCGACGCCGTCGACGGCGTCCAAGAACGTCGTGCGGCGCGGCGTGGCGTGCGCCGCCTTCACGGCCAGCATCTCGTCCTTGATGATGCCGAACAGGCGCGTGCGCGACTTCAGGATGTCGAGATAGTCGGCGATCTCGGCGGCAAGGCGGTTCAGGGCCTCGGCGATCTCCTCGCGGCCGAGCGCGGTAAGACGCGCCAGGCGCAGCTCGAGAATGCCGCGCGCCTGCTCCTCGGAAAGCTTGTAGTCGCCGTTCTCGTCGAGCGAATGGCGCGGGTCGGCGATCAGCGTGATCAGCGGCGCCATGTCCTTCGCCGGCCACATGCGGACCATCAGCGCCTCGCGCGCCGACGCCGCATCGGCCGAGGTGCGGATCAGGCGGATCACCTCGTCGATATTGGCCACGGCGATGGCGAGACCGACCTGGATGTGCGCGGCGTCGCGCGCCTTGGTCAGCTTGAACTTGGTGCGCCGGGTGACGACCTCCTCGCGGAAGTCGACGAAGGCGGCGAGGATGTCGCGCAGGTTCATCAGCTGCGGGCGACCGCCGTTGAGCGCGATCATGTTGCAGCCGAACGAGGACTGCATCGCGGTGAAGCGCCAGAGCTGGTTCAGCACCACGTCGGCGTTGGCGTCGCGCTTCAGCTCCATGACGATGCGCATGCCGTCGCGGTCCGACTCGTCGCGCATGTCTGAGATGCCCTCGATGCGCTTCTCGCGGACGAGTTCGGCGATCTTCTCGACCAGCGTCGACTTGTTCACCTGATACGGAATCTCGGTGACGATGAGCGCCTCGCGCTCCTTGCGGATCGTCTCGACGTTCACCTTCGAGCGCACCATCACCGAGCCGCGCCCGGTGAGGTAGGCGGAGCGGATCCCCATCCGCCCGAGGATCGCGCCGCCGGTCGGAAAGTCCGGCCCCGGCACCAGCTCGACCAGCTCCTCGAGGCTCATGTCGGGCTGGTCGATCAGCGCGATCGTGGCATCGATGATCTCGCCGAGATTATGCGGCGGGATGTTGGTCGCCATGCCGACCGCGATGCCGCCGGCGCCGTTGACGAGCAGGTTCGGAAACCGCGCCGGCAGCACGACCGGCTCGCTCTCCTTGCCGTCGTAGTTCGGCTGAAAGTCGACCGTGTCGGAATCGATGTCCTCGATCAGCGCCAGGGCCGGCCGCGCCATGCGCGATTCGGTGTAGCGCATGGCGGCCGGCGGATCGCCGTCGACCGAGCCGAAATTGCCCTGCCCGTCGATCAGCTGCAGGCGCATCGAGAACGGCTGCGCCATGCGCACCAGCGCGTCGTAGATCGCGCTGTCGCCGTGCGGATGGTACTTGCCCATCACCTCGCCGACGATGCGCGCCGATTTCACGTACGACCGGTCGGGCGTGAAATTGTTCTCGTTGGCCGAGAACAGGATGCGCCGGTGCACCGGCTTCAGGCCGTCGCGCACGTCGGGCAGCGCGCGCGAGACGATCACGCTCATCGCGTAATCGAGGTAGCTCCTGCGCATCTCGTCGGAGATCGAGACAGGTCGCACATCCGAGCCCTGCGGAGGCGGCGTATCGTCGTCGGGCGTATCGGCCAAGGGTCTGAGTCTCTAAGGGATTTGGAGGTTGGGCGGACCCTAGCGAAGGGTCGCGGGAAAGGCTAGGTTTTCGGGCCCGATCCTGGTGTAAAAGCGCGCGTTCTAGACGGGATCGTTTTCATCGAAATGAGCGTCGATGTCGCGGTGGCGTTCGACGATGTTCACGACCTCGAAGCGGTCGGTCGAATAGCGAAAGAAGATCACGTAATTTCGGAAAGGGACGCTGCGGATATTGGGGCACGAAGCTCGGGGCGCGGACGTCCGACCATGGTCTCGAACGACGCAAGCTTGCGGCAGTGTGCTCTCATCTTTTGCACGAAGGCTTCGCCGAGCGAGACACTGCCGCTCTCGTCCGCGACATACGTCAGGATCGCGACGAGGTCGGCGCGGACCGGCGCGAGGAACGTCGCACGCCTCACGCACCCGACCCACGCGCCCTCAGCTCGGCGGCTTTCTCGGCGAGAGCCGCGTCGAGTTCCTCGTCCGTCACCCCGCCCCCCTGGGCGATCGACGCGTCCAAGGTGGCGCGAAGGGCCGACAACCTCGCCTCACGCTCCTCGACCAGCCGCAGCCCTTCTCGGACGACCTCGCTGGCGGAGCCGTAGCGGCCGTCTTTCACGACCTGATCGACAAAGCCCTGCCAACGTTGTCCGATCGAAACGTTCACGGCGATTGCTCCAACGCGGTGTCAGTCTTCGATAACATCGATTGCGCTATTTTTGCTATCGAGCCGTCAATCCGACAGCTCTCGCGTGCCTCGTGCCCTGTTTCGTTTGCTCCAGCTCGACGGCGGTCTCGGCGCGTCCGAGGCCACGTTCCACCATTCCGCGATGAGAGCGAGGACATGACGTTCGCGGTCCGCGACGCCACCGAAGCCGACCTCGCGTCGCTCCGCTCGCTGATGGCGCTCGCCATCGACACGCTTCACTCCGATTTCCTGTCACCGGCCCAGGTCGCGGCGAGCCGCGCCATCATGGGCCTCGACACGCATCTCGTGACGGACGGTACCTACCTCGTCGTGGAAGAGGATGGTGTCATGGCCGGCTGCGGCGGATGGAGCTGGCGCGCGACCCTCTACGGTGGCGATCACTCGGCGTGCGTGCCGATCGCCGTGAAGACGACCGTTTCACCCTCATTCTTGAGTTCGTAGACGAGGAGAAAATCGCCGTGGATATGGCACTCTCGCAGGCCTGCCCATCGTCCACTCAAGGCGTGGTCGCGCCGCTCCGGAGGGAGAGGCCCATCGTTCGCGATCAGCGCGACCATCGCCGTCTTCAGGTCGCTCATCTCGAACCGGCCGGACGCGGCGTAACGAGCCCAGTCCTTCTGGAAGCGTTTGCTCTTGTTCGCCATCCGAGGCGGTTGCACCGCCCGCTTCTCGGAGGCCGACCTACTTTCTCCCGTCCGTTTCGAGGGCATGGAAAAGCTCCTCGGCGGTCCTGAAACGCCCTTTCAAGGTACGCGCCTCGTCCATCGCGGCGATGAGGGACGCGTTCGGCGTCTTGTCATCTTGGATGGTCAAGAGAAGGGAGAGCACCTCGAGGAGATGCGTTCTCAGCGCGAAGGCGTTCGGCAGCTCCAAGCCCTGAAGAGCGACGATCGCGTCCGTCGTCTTTTCGACATACCCGGCATCGAGTCCGGCGATGGCCTGTCGCGCGGCGCCTTCCGCGATCGCGCCCTGGCTTTCATGTCGCGTCAAATGACACCTCACGTGCTCGCGCCGGATCGCACCACTGTAACGACCTGGACGCGTCGAGTCATCGGCCGATGTCGCACCAAGTCGCCCGCGATGGCTATCGCTCCTCGCCTCTTGACGATCCCGCCGCGCGCGTGCCCGTTCGGACCGAAGCATGCGCCCGCACCTCCTCACCCCCCTTTTCGCGGCGGCGTCCGCGCTGCCCGGCATCGGGCCGAAGACCGGCAGGCTGCTCGATCGCCTGCTCGGGCCGGGGCAAGGCGAGCCAGCCCGCGTGATCGACGTGCTGTTTCACCTGCCGAACTCCGTGGTCGACCGGCGCAACCAGCCGCCGATCGCCGAGGCGCCGCTCGATCAGGTGGTCACGCTGCGCGCCACCGTCGCCGAGCATCGCGCGCCGCCGCCGCGTTCGCGGGCGCCCTACAAGGTGCTGCTGGAGGACGCGACCGGCGACGTGCTGCTCGTCTTCTTCCTGGCCAACCATGGCTGGATCGAGAAGAGCCTGCCGATCGGCGCCGAGCGGTGGGTCTCCGGCAAGCTCGAGCTCTACGACGGCTATCGCCAGATGGTGCACCCCGACCACGTCGTCGACGAGGCCGGGTTCGCCCGAATGCCGCTCGCCGAGCCGGTCTACGGCCTCACCGACGGCCTCTACCCGCGCGTGCTCGCCAAGGCGATCGACGGCGCCCTCGCCCGCATCCCGCCGCTGCCTGACTGGTACGAGGGTCCGGGACATCCTCACCCATTGCACGGGGGAGGATTTCCCCTGCCGACGTTCGGCGAGGCGCTCGATCTGGTGCATCGCCCGAAGGATCCCGAGGCCATCGCGCCGACGTCGCCGGCCCGCCTGCGCCTCGCGCTCGACGAACTGTTCGCCCACCAGATCGCGCTCGCGCTGATGCGCGAGCGGCTGCGCGTCCGCGCCGGCCGCGCCAATGCCGGCACCCGCGAAAAAGCCGACGCGATCGAGGCCGCCCTGCCCTTCGTGTTCACGGGCGCGCAGCAGGCGGCGCTGGCCGAGATCCGCGCCGACCTCGCCGCGCCCGCGAAAATGCTGCGGCTGCTGCAGGGCGACGTCGGCTCCGGCAAGACGCTGGTCGCGCTGCTCGCGATGGCGGACACCGTCGAGGCCGGCCGGCAGGCCGTGCTGATGGCGCCGACCGAGATCCTGGCCCGCCAGCATTTCGCCGGCCTCGCCCCGCGAGCCCTGAAGGCCGGCATCCGCATGGCGCTGCTCACTGGCCGCGACACGGCCGCCGAGCGCCGCCGCACGCTCGAGGGCCTGGCCTCCGGCGCGATCGATATCGCCATCGGCACCCACGCGCTGATCCAGGAGAGCGTCGCCTTCCGCGATCTCGGCCTCGCCGTCGTCGACGAGCAGCACCGCTTCGGCGTGCACCAGCGCCTCGCGCTGTCGGCCAAGGGCGAGGCGGTCGACGTGCTCGTCATGACCGCGACGCCGATTCCGCGCACGCTGGTCCTCTCCTATTTCGGCGACATGGACGTCTCGTCGCTTCGCGAAAAACCGCCGGGGCGGCAGCCGATCGAGACGCGGGCGCTGCCGCTCGAGCGGCTCGGCGACGTGGTGGCGCGGCTCGGCCGGGCGATCGAGGATGGCAAGCGCGCCTATTGGGTGTGTCCGCTCGTCGCCGAGGCGGAGGCGACGGATGCCGCCGCCGCGCTGGAGCGCTGCGAGCACCTGCGCGAAGAATTCGGCGCCAAGGTCGGGCTGATCCACGGCAAGATGAAGGGGCCCGAGAAGGACGCGGCGATGGCCGCCTTCGCGGCGGGCGACACGCGGATCCTCGTCGCGACCACGGTGATCGAGGTCGGCGTCGACGTGCCGGAGGCGACCATCATCGTCATCGAGCACGCCGAACGCTTCGGCCTCGCTCAGATCCATCAGCTGCGCGGTCGCGTCGGGCGCGGCTCCGGCGCCTCGTCGTGCCTGCTGCTCTACCGTGCCCCGCTCGCCGAGGTCGCGCAGGCCCGCATCGAGATTCTGCGCGCCACCGAGGACGGGTTTCTCATCGCGGAGGAGGACCTGAAGCTGCGCGGCGAGGGCGAGGTGCTGGGCACCCGCCAGTCCGGCGCGCCCGGCTTCAAGCTCGCCGACCTCGCCGTGCACGCCGATCTGCTGCCGATCGCCCGCGAGGCCGCGCAAACCATGGTGACGGCCGACCCCGATCTGGCGGGGCCGCAAGGCGAGGCGGTGAAGGTGCTGCTGCACCTGTTCGAGCGGGACGAGGCGATCCGGCTCATCGAGGCGGGCTGATCCTTCCCCGCTTCGCGGAGGATCAGCCCAGCTTCGCCAGCAGCGCCCGCGCGGCGGCGGGGTTGCGCTCCTTCGCGCCCGAGATCATGAACACCAAGCAATCGCGCGGCGTGGCCTTCGGCGCCGTGGCAAGCAGCGGCAGCCCGTCCGCGGGCTTGCCGGCGGCCAGATCGAGGCAGCGCGCGGCCCAGGTCGCGATCGTCGCGGCGTCGTAGCCCGTCTCGAGGTCGGCCGTCGTGGTCTGCAGGCGCAGATAGCAGAAATCGGCCGTCACATCGGCGATCAGCGGATACTTGTCGGAGAGCGCGAGGCAGATGGCGACGCCATGCCTGCGCGCAACCTCGACGAACGCCTCCGTGACAAAGGTTTGGTGGCGAACCTCCAGCACATGCCGCAGCGGAACGCCGTCCTGCTCGCGCGGCAGCGCGGCGCAGAACGCCTCGATCTCGGCCGCGTCGAACTTCTTCGTCGGCGCCAGCTGCCACAGGATCGGCCCGAGCTTCGGACCCAGCTCGGTCAGGCCGCTGCCGAGGAAGCGGTCGATCGACTCGCGGCCGTCGGCGAGGTCCTTGCGATTGGTCGTGAAACGGTTGGCCTTCAAAGCAAATACGAAATCGTCAGGCGTCTCGTCCCGCCAGCGCTGATAGCTCGTCGGGCTCTGCGTGCGATAATAGGTGGCGTTGATCTCGATCGCGGTGACCTGCCGGCTCGCGTGCGCCAGCTCCTTCGCCTTGGCGAGGTCCGGCGGATAGAACGTCTCGCGCCACGGCTCGTAGGTCCAGCCGCCGATCCCGACCCTGATGTGTGCCTTGGCCATCGTGTCCCGAAATGAGGCGAGGTGTTACCGGCCCTGCCCGCCCGCCGATGCGCCGGCGCCGCGTTTGCCGTCGCGCCTATGGCGTCCCGTGCGCGCGGCCGACCAGGGCTAGCATGAACGGAGGCGAAACCGCGCGCAACGCGTGATTCGTCGATGATTCGTTCGGCCGCCGTACTCGCCGTTAACGCGTGGTCGGCTTTAGCCGGCGCGCGGGTGCAAGGGTTCGGTAACGCAAGTGTCCCGGGCTGACGCGAGTCGGTTAACGCCGCAACCGCCAGACCCGCGCTCGCGCCCAGCCGAGCGGCGAGACTAGGTTCTTCAGCGACCCGTCGCCACCACATCTGGTGGGAACGAAGCCACAACTCGCGGCCTCACGCGATTCGTCGGTGATTCGTTCGCGCCGCGTGCGCCGTCTTAACGCCGGCCTTTTGAGCGGCCGCCCGACGCGGTAGGCTCGCGCTCCAACAACAACGGGACACGCTCGTGCAGATCAAAGCCGCCGTCGCCCGCGCTCCTGGCGCGCCGCTCGAAATCGAGGGTCTCGACATCGACGAGCCGCGTGCGGACGAAGTGCTCGTGCGGCTCGTCGCCTGCGGCGTGGCCCGCGCCGACGTCGAGGCGATCGCCGGCGGCCTTTCCATGCCGATGCCGTTCGTGCCCGGCACCGAGGGCGCCGGCATCGTCGAGAACGTCGGTGCCGACGTGACCCATGTCGCGACGGGCGACGCGGTGATCCTCAGCGCCGCCGCCTGCGGGGCGTGCGCGCGCTGCGCCGCCGGCAATCCGCGCGCGTGCGAAAATTTCGCCGCGCTGAACCTCGCCGGGCGGCGGCTCGACGGTTCGGCCCCGTTCCTGATCGAGGAGTCGGCCGACGCGGCCCCCCGCGAAACGGTCGACGTGAACGGCTTCTTCTTCGGACAATCCTCGTTCGCCACGCATGCGCTCTGCCGCGGCACGAGCGTCATCAAGGTTCCGGTCGGCGCGCCGCTCGAGATCCTCGCGGGCCTCGGCTGCGAGCTGCTGATCGGCGCCGGCGTGATCACGCACGGCTTTCGCTTCACGGCCGACGACACGCTCGTCGTCACCGGCGCGGATGCGATCGGCTGCGTCGCCATCATGGTGGCGAAGGCGCGCGGGGCCGGCACGATCTTCGTCGCCGACCCCGACGAGGCGCGCCGCGCGCTCGCGACCGAGCTGGGCGCAACGGTGGCCGTGCACGCGACCGAGGATCTCGCCTCGGCGGTGATGAGCATGACCGGCTCCGGCGCCCGCTTCGGCCTCGATACGACCGGCGACGAGGCCGCGCGCAAGGCCTGCCTCGCGAGCCTCGCCGAGGGCGGCACATGCGCCCTGGTCGATCCGCCCGCCGGCACGACGATCGACTTCGACGACCAGGTCGCCGACGGCGCGACGCTGATCATCTCGGCCGATGGCCACGCCGACCCGCATGTGCTGATCCCGGAGCTCGTCGCCCTGCAGGCCGAGGGGCACCTGCCGATCGACAAGCTGCTGAGCTTTTTTCCGTTCGAGCTGGTCAACGACGCGTTGGCCGCGCTGACCGAGGGACGCGTCGTCAAGCCGATCCTGCGCTTCCCGCTCGGCTCGTTCGGCGACCTCGATCGCGCGCTGACCGAAGGCGCCGTGAAAGAGGCGCCCGCCGACACGCCGGCGCCGGTTGACGAGCCCGCTCCCGTGCCAGCGCCTGCCGAGGAGGAGCGAGAGCGCGTGCCGGCGCTGTCTTCCTTTTCCCGCGCGGCGGGAGACGGAAGAGCCTCACGTCATCAGTAGCGAGACCAGGCCGCCGCCGTGGCGCTCGATGCGGCCGGCGATCTCGAGTTCGAGCAGCACGGTGCGGACTTCGCGGATGGAGATGTCGGCGGCGCGCGCCAGCTCGTCGAGCGAAACCGGCGCCGGGCCGAGCCGCTCGAGGACGCGTTCGCGCGGCGGGCGGCCGTCCTCGGCGAGTCGGCCGGCGGGCGTCGCCTCCGGTTCGGCGAACAGATCGGCGGGCGGCGGAGATGTCCCCACGGCGGGCGGCGGAGATGTCCCCACGGCGGACGCGTCGCCGAACAGGTCGACCTCGTCCCATAGCGGCGGCTCCGCAAGCTTGTCGGGATCGGCGAAGAGGTCGCCGCGCCCCGGCGTCCGATCGGCCAGCGCGCGCAGGATGTCGTCGGCGTCGGCGCAGAAGGTGGCTCCCTCGCGGATCAGGTCGTTGGTGCCCTCCGCGCGAGGGTCGAGCGGCGAGCCCGGCACGGCGAACACCTCGCGGCCCTGCTCCGCCGCGAACCGCGCGGTGATCAGCGAGCCGGAGCGGCGCGCCGCCTCGACCACGACGACGCCGAGCGCGAGGCCGGAGACGAGCCGGTTGCGGCGCGGAAAATCGCGGCCGCGCGCCTCCCAGCCGAACGGCATCTCGCTCAGCGCGGCGCCATCCTCCAGGATCTGCGCCATGAACGGACCCTGGTCGGCGGGGTAGAGCTTGTCGTGGCCGCCGGCGAGAACCGCGATCGTGCCGCTCGCCAGGCTGGCGCGATGAGCGCGGCTGTCGATGCCGCGCGCGAAGCCCGAGACGATCGCGTAGCCGGCTTGGGCAAGGCCGCGCGCCAGCCGCTCGGCGAAGGCGAGCCCGGCGGCGGACGCGTTGCGCGCGCCGACGATCGCGACGGCGGGACGCTCGAGCACGGCCGCCTGCCCCCGCACGGCGAGGACGGCCGGCGGGCTGTCGATCTCGCGCAGCAGCGCGGGGTAGCCGGCCTCGTCGCGACAGAGAAAACGGGCGCCGAGCCGCGCGGCGACCTCCAGCTCGCGCTCGATCTCGGCGATGGTCGCGATGCGGATGGGGCGGCCCGGGGTCGCGCGCTTGATCAGCTCGGGCAGCGCCTCGAGCGCGGCCTCGGCCGAGCCGTAGCGGGTCAGCAGCGACTGGAACGTACGCGGGCCGATGTTTTCGGAACGCCACAGCCGCAGCCAGGCGAAGCGCCGCGCGTCCGTAAAGACGGCCGGCGCGTCCGTCACGTGACCGGCTCGCGCTTCTGGCCGATCTTGCTCTCGGTGCCGTCGCGCAGCCGGCCGATGTTCGCGCCATGCTTGACCCACAGAATGAGCGCCAGGACGGCGAAAAGGATCGCCGCCTCGCGATGGCCGAGCAGCGCGAGCACGAGCGGCGTCGCGGCGCTGGCGCACAGCGCGGCCGCCGACGAGTAGCGCGTGAAATAGGCCGTGCCGAGCCACACGAACGCGAAGGCGATCGCGGCTGGCCAGGCGAGGCCGATCAGGCAGCCGAGGAAGGTGGCGACGCCCTTGCCGCCCTTGAAGCCGAGATAGAGCGGATAGAGGTGGCCGAGAAACGCGCCGAACGCGGCGAGAACGCCGAGATGGATGGGCGTCGAACCATCATCGAAGGCGCGCGCGATCAGGATCGGGATCGTGCCCTTCAGCGCGTCCATGACGAGCGTGATCGCGGCGAGATCCTTGCGTCCGGTGCGCAGCACGTTGGTCGCGCCGATGTTCTTCGAGCCGATATCGCGCGGGTCCTGCGCGCCCGCGAGGCGCGTGACGATCACGCCCGACGGGATCGAGCCGGAGAGATAGCCGAAAACAAGGGCGACGAAGCTCAGCAGCATGGCGGTGTCCGGTGGCGACGCGAGGGTAGCCGCAGCCTCCGCGCGAGGCAACGAAGCGGGCCGCCGGCCGAACGGCGGTCGCGCCCCTGGCCCGCGGCACGAGATATTAACCCTGATCCGATGTTCTCGGCACGATGATGCCCGACGTCCAAACCTGATGGCTTCCACGAGGTCTCGACGCGGCGTGGCCCCCGTCGCGCTGACGGTCTTCTGGGCCGGCCGGCCGCGGACGCTGGCGCTGCGACCCTGGGCCGGCACGCTGCTCCTCGTCGTCCTGCCGCTCGCCGCCGCCTGGTATCTCTGCGCGTCGGTCTATCTGATCTTCCACGACGATCTGCTGGCCTCGCTGATCACGCGGCAGACCGCGATGCAGGCGAGCTACGAGGACCGGATCGCCGGACTGAAGGCCGAGCTCGACCTGACGGCCGGCGGTGCGAGCGACGACGCCGCAAGCTCGGACGCCGTCCGCGATCTCGCCCGACGCGGCATCCGGCTCGAGGCGCGCGCGGCGGCGCTCGATCGGCTGGCCGGCTCGCTCGCCAGCGCCGGTACGCCAGCGCCCGCCGGCTTCGGGCTCGTGCCATCGGCGCCGCTCGCCCCGGCGCTGCGACGCTCGCCATCGTACGAGACCGGCGCGCTCATGCCGCGCGAGCCAACCGGCGACCGCAAGCTCGATGCCGTGGCCGCGAGCCTCGATCGCGCCGACGCCGGCCAGGCAGCGGCCGTGCGGCATTTGAGCGAGCCCGTGTTGCAAAAGCTTGGACGGCTGAAGACGGCGCTGGCCGAGACGGGACTGCCGCCGTCCCGTTGGGGCGCGTCCGAAGTCGACGTCGGCGGCCCCTACGTGCCGATGGCGTCGGGCGACGATGTCGACACCACGATCGCCCTGTTGCGGGACGTGACGCTCGAGCAGGGCAGGCTCGGCCGCATCGCCGACACGCTCCCGCTCCGCAAGCCGCTCGCGGGTCCGCTCGAGGTCACCTCGACCTTCGGGCCGCGGCTCGATCCGTTTCTCGGCAAGCCCGCGATGCACACCGGGATCGATCTGCACGAGAGCATCGGCGACGCGGTGGTCGCGACAGGCGCCGGCATCGTGACGCGGGCTGGGCCGGATGGCGGCTACGGCAACATGGTCGAGATCGACCACGGCCATGGTCTCGCGACGCGCTACGCGCACCTGCTCGCCGCCGAGGTCGCGCCGGGCCAACACGTCGAGGCGGGCGATCTCGTCGGGCGCGTCGGCGCGACCGGCCGGACGACAGGCCCGCACCTGCATTACGAGACGCGCATCGACGGCGAGCCGGTCGATCCCGCGCGGTTCCTGCAAGCCGCGGCGATCCTCGACCCGCGATGAGGGGAGACTTGGCGCGGGCCTTGTCCGCTGGAGGACCACCGATCCGCGCTATCTTGTCAGGCAGGCTGAACGAGCGTTTGCTGACCGGCGAGAAGTGACGAATGATGTCCGACGCGGACGCGAACTCAAACCGATCGCAGATGCAGGCCCTCGATATGCTCCGAGGCCTTCGCAACAGGATCGTGCACGTCGCCATCAGCGATCCCGACGATCCGACCAGCGCGCTTTACGCCGAGTTCGATCTGGCCATATCCGAGCGATTTATCTCGGTCCTCGCTGTTGCGTTGTCGTCCGCGGCGGAGCCGGAAGGCAAGCTGACCGAGCTGTCCACGGAGCTTCAAAAGCGACCGAACGCTCGTCTCGCGGCGGCCCTTGTCGAGGCCGAAACGCTGAAACCGAACTATAAGACCGTGCAGGGGCTTTTCGATGCCCTCGAAACCGAAAGGCAAGGCTAAATCGGCTGCCGCGAAGCGTGCAAAGCTGCCGAGAGAATCTGCCTTCACAAAGGATTTCCGGAAGGGCTGGGATCGTCTCAACGGATCCGGCCGCTTCGACATGAACGATCTGAGGAATGCGCCTCATTCAGGAGAACGATGCACCGCTGCCTGCCGAGCGGAAAGACCACCCTCTGAACGACACGAAGGACTGGAAGAGTTGCCGCGAGTGCCATGTGCACGGCGACTATCTGCTGATCTACAAACTGGACGGTGATCGGTCCGTCACGTTCGTCGATGTCGGCACTGACGCTGAACTATTCGAATAGCGACCTGGTGGGAGATCAACTCGCGCGATCAGCCCTTGAGCCAGGTCTGCCAGTCGTCGAGGCTGCCGTAGTAGCAATTGCGGTCGACATAGCCGCGCACGCCGGGGACGGTGCCAGTCGCGGTGTGCTGCCAGAAGTGCCAACGTCGGTCGCCGTACCTGACGGAGGGATACGCTTTCACGCTGCGCACCCACATCGGATAATCCTGGAACTCGCCCTGCAGCACCTCGCGGTGGAAATCGACCGAGGTGTAGATCACCGGGCGCTTGCCGTAGGCGCGCTCCATCGCGTCCAGGATGGTGTGCATCATGGAGAGCGCCTGCTCGCGCGGCAGCTTGCGCGGACAGGTGCGCGATTGCGGGTTCCACTCGACGTCGAGCACCGGCGGCAGCGCGGAGGGATCGTTCGGCACGTTGGCGAGGAACCAGGCCGCCTGCTCCTGCGCGGAGCGGCACCAATAGACGAAGTGGTAGGCGCCGCGCACGATGCCGGAGGCGCGCGACAGCTCCCAATTCTGGCGAAATTTCTCGTCGAGATAGTCGCCGCCCTCGGTCGCCTTGATCCAGGCGAACCGCACACCTGAAGTCGAGACGGCGTTCCAGTCGACGTCGCCCTGGTACTTGGAGACGTCGATCCCCTGGATCGCGTAATCCATCGGCGCCGGGAACGGGCTGGTCGCGACATCGCCGTCGCAGCCGGCGACGCCCAGGAGGGCGAGCAGGCCCGCGGCCATGGCAAGGAGCCGGCGCGTGGGCCGGGACGTGTGGTGAACGCGGGAACTCATCCCCTCAATTTATCCCCCACACGCAAACGCCTCGTTAACGGCTGCGCTCAAGCCCTGTATCATGCCTCGACACCCGGACGCGAGCCCATGTCCACGGGCTCCGTATCCACAGCCTCCGCTTCGGCGACGGGAGGCGAGCGCTCGGCGAACAGCGAAAAGCACGGGCCGCCCTCATGCGCGGGCTCGTCGACGCCGACGATGACGCGGTCGAAGCCGAGCGCCGCCAGGAGACCGAGGATGTCGGCGCGATCGATCCAGAAGTGGCGATCCTGCAGGCCGCCACAAAAGCGGGGATCGCGCCACGCCTTGTAGTAGCTGCGCTCGTGCAGCCGGACGTCGACCCCCTGACAGGCTCGGGTCTCGACGGAGCCAGAAAAGGCGCCGCGCCGCAGATCGCCGGCCGGCATCGCCTCCTCGTCGAAATAATGCGTCCACAGGAACAGCGCGTCCGCCTTGGCCGCCATCAGCTCGAGCAGGCGGACGGGATCGTGCGAGTGGTAGAGGACGCCCGAGGCGACGATCAGGTCGTAGCGCTTGTCGGTCGCCTCCAGCCATTGCATGAAATCGCCGAGATAGAAGCTCGCCCGATCGACCTTGAGGATCTCCTTGGTGATCAGGCAGCGCACGAAGGCGAGCGCGTTGGCCTCGATCGCATCGATGCCGACGGTGCCGGCCTGCTGCAGCATGTGCGTGTGAAATCCTTCGAGCGGACCCAGTTCGCAGGCGGTCTTGCCGGCGCAATCGTAGACGCTGGTGAGCCAGCTGATCCGCGGATCGAGCCAGAAGTCGAACACGCCGCCGGTGGTGCCGAACCCGGGCGGCATCGAGCCGATCCAGCCCGGCACGGCGTCGATCGCGTTCTGCGCGGACGGCACGCCGGCCACGTAATGGTCGAGCAGGTCCGAACTCGTCTTGAAGGTCGGCTCCTGCGGCTTGCGCTTGCGCAGGCTCGGAAGCCGGGGCCCGGCGCCGTTCTCGCCCGTCAGGCTCCGCCGGAGGGAGTCGAATCCGCGCGCGACCATCCCGCGGCGCTCCGCCGCCTCGGCCTCAGACATCGCGGGCTCGCATCATGGTCGACGGCATCGGCATCCACATCCAGGCGATCTCATACTCCGTCAGTCCTCGCGCCGCGGCAGCTCTCCGAGAGCCGTTCCGGAGAACGCCTCGAAAGGTCGGCCCGCCGCGTCCTCGGGAAGCTCGATCGTGTGCCCCATCCCGAACGTCGCGATGAAACGCTCGATCGCGACGAACAGCACCACGTCGGGCCGCTCGTGATCGAGCAGATCATAATGGCAAGATAAGGAGCTGACCGCGACGAGGCGGGAGAACCCGCGCATCAGGAAGGGGATCAGCGCATTCGAGAAGGAATCGCGAAACAACACGCAGGTCGGCAGATCGCGGCGCTCGTTCTCGTAGACGTGGACCGCGCCCCGGCTGAAGTTGTGGTTCTGAAAGGCCAGCGTGTAGCGCGCGACCGGCGCGGCCACCTCGATGGTCTCGCCGCGCTCGCGCTGGTAGCGGACGCCGAGATCACCGATGTTGCGGCGCTCCTTCCAGACGAGTTCGGCCTCGCTGGCGATCTCGATGTCTCGCGAAGTCGCGAGGCTCTCCGCCAACACCCTGTAGGCGACGAACGCGCCGAAGTTCGTCCAATGCGTATCGGTCTTGAGATAGGTCCGCCGCCTGGCGCTCGCCGCGCGCAGCGCCTCGACCGGATAGAGCGGCGGCGCCGCCAGAACGGGTGCCGCCGCGGCAGCGAGGCGCATGGTGGCGCGGCGCGCCGCTATCTTCACGAAGCGTGGGAGCTTTTCGCGGTAAACCACATGTTTTTCAGGGATAAACAGAACACGCATCGCGGCGCCATTGGCATCGCACCATGCTTGGCGGGCTGCGAACGCGTCGCGCCACACCGCGATCTGGCGGGGTGCCAAGGTGAGGCTGCCGGCAAGCTGTTCGAGCACGTCGTGGTCGCGGTGAAACAGGAAGCCGTCGCGGCCTTTCACCGGCACGAATTGCAGGCGGATGCGGCCATCGAACAGCGCGAATGGCTCGCCGAGGCCGCTGATCGCCCGGAGCGAGGCCAGGGTGTTCGACAAAGCGGGCCGCAGCGCGCTCGAGGCTCGCCGCAGGGTAGTCTTCAACCTTGGCTGCGATGCGTCAGCCACGCCGCCCCGACGCCTGCTCGATCAGCGCGATGAGCTGGCCGAGATCCTGGGCGCCATTGGCCTTCGCGGGATCGAGCCGGACCGAGAAGGCGCGCTGCAGGCGGATGATCAGGATCGCGTGGGCAAGCGAATCCCAGCCCTCGACATCGCGCGCCATCGTCGTGTCGTCGAGGCTGGCCGCATCGACACCGAACGATTCGGCGACGATCTCCCGGACCTTCCGCGCCACGTCGGCCATGCGCTTCCTTTCGCGACCCTAGCCGCCCAGATACTTCCGACGGTTCTCGCCCCGGCTGATCTTGCCGCTGGTCGACTTGATGAGCCAACCAGGCTCGACGAGCACGACCTTCTTCGGCGTCAGGCCGAGAACGCTCTCAAGCCGCGCGCGGATGCCGACGCGCAGCGCCGACAGGTCCGACGTCGCGTCGGGTTCGGCCAGCACGACGAGGTCCTGGCTGCCGATCGCGTCATTGTAAAGGCCCAGCGCCAGCACCCGCCCGGGCTTCAGGCCAGGCACGTCGGCGAGCAGCGTTTCCACCTCGTTGGCGAAGAGGTTGCGGCCAAGAATGTTGAGCTGATCGTCGCGCCGGCCCAGCACGAACAGCTCGCCGTCGAGCTGGAAGCCGAGGTCGCGGGTGAGGAAGACGCCGCCGTGGAACGCCGCCGCCGAGCGGTCGGGCTCCAGGTGATAGCCGCCGAAGAGGAACGGCGCCGTGACGCCGATCTCGCCGACCCGGCCCGGGCCGACGGGGCCGCGGGCCTCGTCGAGGAACTGGAGGCCGACGCCGGCCAGCGGCGTGCCCGAACTGACAAGGGCGACGCTGCCGGGCGAGCTTGCGACCTCGATCACGCAACCGGCCTCGAGCGCGGCGCGGTCGACGTGGACGACGCGGGGCGGATGCCCGGGCCGGCTCTGGGTGATCGCGAACACGGTCTCGGCCATCGCGTAGCAGGTCATCGGTGCTCCGGCGTCGAGGCCCCAGCCGGCGAAGCGCGTGGCGAAGGCGGCGAGGGTCTCCGGCCGACAGGCTTCCGAGCAGTCGATCAAGGCGCGCAGCGACGCGAGATCCCGCGGTCGCTCATCCTCGAAGTCAGGCTCGACGCCGGCCTTGGCAAGATGCGCGAAGGCGAAGTTCGGCAGCCATGCGAAGCTGCCGCGATAGGCCTCGATCGCGTCGAACAGCGAGAATGGATCGACGAGCCAGGCGAACGGGTCGAGCAGGACCGTTGTCGCGCCGAGCGCCAGCGGCAGCAGCAGGCACGCGACGAAGCCCATGTCGTGATAGAGCGGCAGCCACGAGACGACGACGTCATCGCGGCTCATCGCGATTGCGTCGGCATAGGCCGCGAGCTGCGCGTCGATGGCCTCGAAGGTCATCGCCACGCCCTTCTTGAGACCGGTGGTCCCGGAGCTGTGCTGCAGGCAGGCGATGTCGCCTGGCCGCCACGCATGAACCGGCTCGTCGGCGCGGCGCGGCGCGGCGGCGCAGTCGGCCGGTGTGATGACCGTCATCGTGGCGTCGACGATATGCGTCGCGATGGCCGCGCCGTTCTCCGCCGAGGTGACGACGAGGCCGCCGCCCAGGCGCGCGAACAAACGATTGTGGCTCGTCCAGAACAGCGCCGGGTCCTGCTTCGGCGACGGATAAGGCATGAACGACGGCACGCATCCGGCGCACAGCGCGCCGAGGAACGCCGTGACGAGATCGGCGCGCAGCGGCAGCGAGAGCAGCACGACATCGCCTGGCGAGGCGCCGCGCGACCGCAGCGTGCCGGCCCATCGCAGCGCGTCCGCCACGAGCCGACCTTGTGACAAATCGATGGTCTCGCCGGGGGTGCGGATCGCGACGGCGAGGCGGGCGGGCTCGCGCTCGGCGCGCCGCAGGAGCGCGCCCAGAAATCCCGCCGTCACGAGCAAAACTCACCTTGCGAGAGCCGGGTCGAAGCGAACGGACACGTACGGCACGTCGTCTTGCCCTCGTCGTCGAATGATGGTTGGAGACCGGCCGAAGCCCAGCGAAAGCCCAGCATGCCGAAGTTCGTCGCGTTTACGTCGCTGGGTCGGCGCTCGCTTCCCAATCAATTCGACCTTTTCGCGCTCGTTTTCATCTTTGCCGCCCTGATCGCGATCGTCCAAGCCGGCCACGGCGCGCTGCTGCCGTTGAAGGCGCCGGGCGCGACCGACATCCATCTCGGCTTCGAGTACCTGCCCTATTACGCGCTGCGCACCACCCTGCGCATGTTCATCGCGCTCGGCTTCTCGCTCGTCTTCACCTTCACCTACGCGACGCTGGCCGCCAAGAGCCGGCGCGCCGAGAACGTGATGATCCCGCTGCTCGACGTGCTGCAATCCGTGCCGATCCTCGGCTTTCTCGCCTTCCTCGTCGTCTTCTTCGTCAACCTGTTCCCGGGCTCGGTGCTCGGCTACGAGGCCGCCTGCATCTTCGCGATCTTCACGAGCCAGGCCTGGAACATGGCCTTCTCGTTCTATCAGTCGCTGCGCAGCGTGCCAGCGGACCTGATCGAGGTGGCGAACGGCTTCGCGCTGACGCGGTGGCAGCGCTTCTGGCAGCTCGAGACACCGTTCGCGATGCCGGGGCTCATCTGGAACATGATGATGTCGATGTCGGGCGGCTGGTTCTTCGTCGTCGCCTCCGAGGCGATCGCGGTCGGCGACAACACGACCAAGCTGCCGGGCATCGGCTCGTACATCGACGTCGCCAACTCGGCCTCGGACTACAGGGCGGTGGTCGCCGCCGTCGCCATGATGGCGATCGTCATCCTCGCCTACGACCAGCTGCTGTTTCGTCCGCTCGTCGCCTTCTCCTCGCGCTTCCGGGTCGAGCTCGTCGCCGGCCAGCAGCAGGAGCGCTCCTGGGTGATGGACTACTTCCGTCGCACGCGGTGGCTGCAGCCGCTGGCGATGATCCCCGCGCGCGGGTTTCGCCGCATGGCGTTGATGCGGCTGCGGCTGCCGGCGCGCCGAACCCGCCCCGCGATGGAGGCGGCGAAGCCGGGCCCGCTCGGCGATGTCCTCTTTTATGTCGTGGTGGCAGTGGTTGGCGTCGTGTCGGTCTGGGAGATCGTGCGCTACGTCGCGACCTCGGTGACCTGGGGCGAGGCCGGCCATGTCGCCCTGCTCTCGGTCTACACGATGGCGCGGGTGTTCATCCTGATCGTCGTCGCCTCGGCGATCTGGGTGCCGATCGGCATCTGGATCGGGCTTCGGCCGCGCGTCGCCAGCCTGATGCAGCCGCTCGCCCAATTCCTCGCCGCGTTCCCGGCCAACGTGGTGTTTCCGCTGGCGGTGCTGCTGCTCGTCACGTTCAAGCTCAACCCGAACATCTGGCTGAGCGTGCTGATCATCTTCGGCACGCAATGGTACATTTTGTTCAACGTCATCGCCGGCGCGCAGGCCTACCCGACCGACCTCAAGGAGGCCGCGCGCAGCTTCTCGATCCGCGGCGTCGACTGGTGGTTCAAGGTGATGATCCCCGGCATCTTCCCGTACTACGTGACCGGCGCGCTGACGGCGTCCGGCGGATCGTGGAACGCGGCGATCGTCGCCGAATACGTGAAGGCCGGCGATCACACGGAGATCGCGCAGGGTGTCGGCTCGTACATCGCGATCGCGACGGAGAAGGGCAACTTCCAGCAGATCGTGCTGGGCGTCGCCGTGATGAGCGTCTTCGTGATCATCTTCAACCGCCTGCTCTGGCGCCCGCTGTTCGGCATCGCCGAGCGGCGCCTGCATCTCGCATAAAGAGACAACGCATGCTGCAAGAGAGGCTGAAGCCGATCCTCGTCGCCAACGAGATCGTGCAGCGCTACCGCACCGGCTCCGGCGAGACCGGCCCGCTCGTGCTCGATCACGTCTCGCTGCGGCTGACGTCGGGCGAGATCGTCGGCCTGCTCGGGCGCTCGGGCTGCGGCAAGTCCTCGCTCTTGCGCATCGTCGCCGGCCTCGCCTTCCCGGCCGAGGGAGAGGTCACCTACCAGGACGCCCCCGTGATGGGCCCCGTCGACGGGCTGGCGATGGTGTTCCAGTCGTTCGCGCTGTTTCCCTGGCTGACCGTGCTCGCCAACGTCGAGATCGGCCTGCGCGCCAAGGGCGTGCCCGAGGACGAGGCGCGCAAGCGGGCGCTCGCCGCGATCGATCTCATCGGCCTCGACGGCTTCGAATCCGCGTTCCCGAAGGAGCTGTCGGGCGGCATGCGTCAGCGCGTCGGCTTTGCCCGCGCGCTCGTCGTCAATCCGACGATCCTTCTCATGGACGAGCCGTTCTCGGCGCTCGACGTGCTCACCGCGGAAACGCTGCGCACCGACCTGCTCGACCTCTGGGTCGAAGGCCGCATGCCGATCAAGTCGATCCTGATGGTGACGCACAACATCGAGGAGGCGGTGCTGATGTGCGACCGCATCATCGTCTTGTCCTCGAACCCCGGCCGCATCGCCGCGGAGATCGCCGTCACCCTGCAGCATCCGCGCAACCGGCTCGACCCGCCGTTCCGGCAGATGGTCGACAAGATCTACGCGCTGATGACCAAGCGCCCCGCCGCCGCGACGGCGCAGCCGATGGGCCGCGACGGTACCTTCCCCGGCCTCGGCCTCGGCATGGCGCTGCCGCGCGTCTCGACCAACACGATCTCCGGCATGATCGAGGAGGTCGCCGCCCCGCCCTACAACGGCAGCGCCAAGCTGCCGGAGCTCGCCGATTCGTTGCAGATGGAGATCGACGACTTGTTCCCCGTCGCCGAGACTTTGCAGCTGATGCGCTTCTGCGAGATCGGCGATGGCGCGATCAAGTTGACCCCGGCCGGCACGCGCTTCGCCGACATGGAGACCGACGCGCGCAAGAAGCTGTTCGGCGACCACCTGCTCGCCTACGTCCCGCTGGCCGCGCGCATCAAGATGGTGCTCGACGATCGGCCCTCGCATGCCGCCCGCGCCTCGCGCTTCCTCGAGGAACTCGAGGACCACATGTCGGACGAATACGCCGACCGCACCTTGAAGAGCGTCGTCAACTGGGGCCGCTACGGCGAGCTGTTCGCCTACGACGAGGGCTCGGAGACGCTCAGCCTCGAGAACCCGAGCTAGCTGTCGCCTTCGCGCAGATGCCGCCCTGCTGGACACAGACGCGGCTGCAGCTCGCGACGACGCAGGCCGCGATCTGGTGCTTGTCGGCTTGGCTACCGAAGCCCGTCATATCCTCCATGCCAGCCCCGGTGCCGTTCGCGCCATGGAAGACGATCGGAACAGGAACTGCTGGTTCGAGTCGTAGGTGCTCGGCAGGTAGACGACCGCGCCGCGCTTCACGCCGTTCACGGCCAGTGTCGCACACGCCGCCCAAGCTAACGCGCTCGCGGGCAATGACATTGTGACAAATGCAAGAATGCCTAGCAATACGCCAAGCATGCCGATCGAGGTTCGTTGCTTGGATCGTAAGCAATGCGAAGGCACGTCGAGCCTCCCGATAGTCGGCGAGCCTTATCATTCAGAGGATATAGTTGGCAGCGACTTGAAGTTGTGCGCTGCAGCACCCGTTTACAGCGACGACCGAGTGGCCGTGACGGAACGCGCCTCAGGTCGGCCGCGGTCGCTGGCGCGGCTTACGCCCCCCGCCCGTAGCCTCGCGAGCTGTCGCGCAGCACGGCCAGCACCTCTTCCTGCTCGGGGGTCGGCTTCCATTCCTCGCCTTCGGTGACACCGCCGGCGCTCGGCATCAGCGGCGTGTCCTTGTCGCCGTGTTCACCGACGTTGGCCATCGCCCATCGCGCGAAGACTCGCGTCGTGACCGGCTCGTCGGTCTTGATCTCGATC
The DNA here is from genome assembly GCA_965214415.1 of uncultured Lichenihabitans sp. Lineage (GTDB taxonomy): Bacteria > Pseudomonadota > Alphaproteobacteria > Rhizobiales > Beijerinckiaceae > RH-AL1. The sequence continues at coordinate 908,798 of CBDCBQ010000003.1, read as the reverse complement.
GAGTTGTGACGGTCGTCGGCTTTGATCTTCGCGAAGATCGCGTGGACGGCATCGCCCGGACCTTCCAGCGCTTGCGCGAACCAGTCGTCGTAATACATCAGCGCGCCGGTGACTCCGCTCGCCGCGTTGTTCTTGCGGGCGACGCGCAGGATCTTGCCGAGCTCCTCCTTCATCACGGGAGACGCGATCTTGCTGTGGCTGCGGTAGATCAGCCGCGTCAAATGACCGGCCGTGTCCGAGCCGGCCGTCAAAGCTTCGCTCACGTCTGCCTCCTGGCAATGGCGTGACGACGCGGCGCAAGGGCTCTGCGCGACGGACACGTTGTTCACAATTGTAATGCGATAATTGGTCGCGAGGCCCTGGCAAAAGTCCAGTCCCCCGTCTTCCTTAAGGCCATGCGGTCAAACGACGCGCTATCCGCCGATGCCGCCCGGGAATCTGCCCGTCCTGACCCATTCCTCGATCGGCGCCTTGTCGACGAGATCGACATACTCGATCCGCGCTCCGAGCAGATCCGGCGCCGTGATCATCGCGTAGGGCGGCGATGCCGCGTCCATGCGAAACAGCGCATCCACGCCGACCTTCTGCGCCCGCAGCCGCGCCAGCCGGCCCGCCATGTCCGGCTCCCAGCATCCGAAATACAAAATCCGCCCGGCCTGCGCCGCCGAAATGATGCCGTCGCCAGCCGCCTGGATCAGCTCGTAATACGGCGGGTCGGTCCGCGAAAACGCCGCGACCAGCGTGCCGGGGTGCGGCTCGGGATCCTCGAGAAGCGGAATATGAAACGTCGCCGGCTCGGTGAACTGGATGCCGAGCACGTCCGAATAGCGGGCGATCGCCGTTTCCAGGTTCGGCACGACGACGCCGATATGGAAATACGACAGCGGCGGCACGGGCGGACGCCGGACGACGTCGCCGCAGATCCTGACCGCCGGCGGCTCGCGCAGGCATGTCAGCAGCTTCGGGATGAACGCCGCGAGGTACGGCGTGGCCATGTGATGCTGGTAGGCCGCGTCGTCGACGTACTGCTCGAGGACGATATAGGTTTGCGCGTTGCCGGCGTCGCGCACCCAATCGAATGTGACGCAGCCGGGTTCGTCGGCCTTCACCGTCGCGGTGAGATCCAGCATCAAGGCCCGCAGCTCGGCTTCGCGGCCCGGCTCGACCGCCTGCGTTGCGACGACGGTGATCATGCCGCCCCCGCGCGTTCCGGCAGCAGTATCGGCTTGAAGTAGGTGGCGAACTCGGTCTCGAGATTGGGGTGCTGATAGAATTCCGGCCCTTCGAGATTGAAGATCTGATCGCCGATGCCGCCCAGCGTATCGAACATCATCGCGACCATGATCGCGACCTCGCGGCCGAAGTAATGCGCGACCATCGCGACCGTGGCGCCGTTGACGCCATATGAGCCGGTCGCGGTCCACAGCCGGGCGTCGGGCAGGCCGAGCCACATCCGGCGATGGGTCGGCACGTTGAAGCCGCGCTCGCGCAGGCCCGGGGCGACCGCGGCGACGCAGGTGACCGGATTGTCACCGAGGATGCCGGACCGCGCCAGGATACCGACGCCCGAGCAATTGGAGGCCACCACCTTGCCGGCCTCGTAGTGCCTGCGGATGAGCCCGATCATCGACTCGTCGAGCGAGGCCGCGCCGGACCCGATGCCGCCGGGGATGTAGAGCAAATCGTAGAGATCGTCGCCGATGACGCCGTCGGCCACCGCCTGCGTACCCATCTGCATCGTGATGTTGCCCGGCACGAGCGCCATCAGTTTGACGTCGAAGCTCGAAGCCGGCGCATCGCGATGCCAGGGCGCGATCTTACCGGCCAGCACCATCGAGGCGCCGCGCAGGACTTCGAGCGCCGTGATCGTATCCTGCTCGCTACACTTGTCGTAGCCGACGACGGCGGCCGTCTGAAGTGCGCTCATCGAAATGACCCTCCCCGCTGAAAAAAACTGCGCGAAGAAGCCCCGCATCGTTCCAGCGTCACTCCCGATGTTGGAGCGCGAGAAACGAGACTTCTCCACCAATTAATACAACCCAAGGTAGCATCAGACTTGGTCGGGTACCAGCGAGAAATCGGTATCTGTGATGTCGGCCACGGGGTGTGACGACGGCTTTTGGTGGCAGCCCGACGGCCCCGATCGACGGCGAGCGCCTCGTATGGAGGCATGTCTTTGTTCGTGAGATTTCTATCATGCCAATCGGAATCTCGTCGTTCCGCGCAATCTGGTCCACGTGCGCACCGCCCATGGCATCTTGAAAGATGCCGGCCTTCCTCGGCATTTCTGATCGCCGCATGCGAGCTTGCCCTAGCGCCGCACCCGGCGGCTCGCCCGGGCCATGAGCGGCAGCCAAGCCCGGTACGGCAGCAGCGTCGCCGCCTTCGCGGGCCAGGCGAGCCGGCGCGGAAAGGCGATCTCGAACCCGCCCCTCGCCAGCCCGGTCGCGATCCGCGCGGCGGCGGCCTCCGCGCTCATCATGAACGGCATCGGGTAGTCGTTCGGCGCCGTCATCGCGGTCCTGACGAAGCCAGGATTGATCACCTGGATCGTCAGGCCCGCGTCGGCGTGGGTGAGGCGCAGCGCTTCGGCCATCGTGATCATCGCCGATTTCGCGGCGCCGTAGGCGAGCGAGCCGGGAATGCCGCCGTAGCCGGCCAGAGAGGCGACGATGGCGATCTGTCCGCGCCCGCGCCCCAGCATCGGCGGCAGCAGCGGGTCGAGGCAATTGACCGTACCGCCGAGATTCGTCTCGATCGCGCGCCACACGCGGGCTCCATCGAAAGCCTCGCGCTCGGCGAGTTCGTAGACGCCGGCGTTCAGCACCGCGAGCGCGATGGGTCCCATGTCACGCTCGATGCCGGCGACGATCTCGGCCATGCGCCGGGCATCGGTGACATCGCCGGGATAGACGGCGATCTGTCCGAGGGGCCCTTCCGCGACCAGCGCCGCCAGTGCGTCGGCGCGGCGCGCGGTGACCGCGACGCGAAATCCCTGTCCCGCGAGCCGCAACGCCAGCGCGCGACCGATCCCGGCGCTGGCGCCGGTGATCCAGGCGATGCCGTTGGCAGGGTCGGCACGGAAGTCGGTCATCCTCGCGCCCTAGGGTCACAGGATTTGTGGGCAGTATCAAGCTTTAGCAACCTGGCTATCAGGGTACGAGGCTGGTCACGCGGCCCATCGGCATCGCTCGCGTGGTGCATGGAAGTCGAGATGTCGAGACCCTTCTGCGTCGGACTCCGCGCCTCTGACGCGTGAAAGAACTCGCGGCGCGCAACTCTTGCTTTCGACGGCGAAGTGCCGGAAACCGGACGCATCTGCTCGACCCGCCGGCAACCGGAAACATCATGGTCGCTCCGTCCGTCATCGAAGCCATCGGCAACACCCCGCTCATAAAACTTCGCCACGCATCCGAGGCGACGGGCTGCACGATCCTGGGCAAGGCCGAGTTCATGAACCCGGGCGGCTCGGTGAAGGATCGGGCGGCCCTCGCCATCATCCAGGACGCGATCGCGCGTGGCGCGCTGAAGCCCGGCGGCACGATCGTCGAGGGCACCGCCGGCAATACCGGGATCGGCCTGGCGTTGGTCGCCAACGCGCTCGGCTTCAAGACGGTGATCGTCATCCCCGAGACGCAGAGCGACGAGAAGAAGGACATGCTGCGGCTGCAAGGCGCCGAGCTGATCGAGGTGCCGGCCGTCCCCTACAAGAACCCCAACAATTACGTGAAGCTGTCCGGTCGCCTCGCGGAGCGGCTCGCGACCGAGTTTCCCGAGGGCGCGATCTGGGCCAACCAGTTCGACAACGTCGCAAATCGCGAGGGCCACCGCCTGACGACGGGCCCGGAAATCTGGCGCCAGACCGACGGCAAGGTCGATGGGTTCACTTGCGCCGTCGGCACCGGCGGCACGCTGGCTGGCGTCGCGATGGCGCTGAAGGCCGAGAACCCGGCAATCAAGATCGCCATCACCGATCCGATGGGCTCGGCACTTTACGATTGGTACAAGCGTGGCGAGCTGCACTCCGAAGCCACCTCGATCACCGAAGGCATCGGCCAGGGTCGCGTCACCGCAAACCTCGAGGATGCGCCGATCGACTTCGCCTACCAGGTCACCGACGAGGAGGCGCTGCCGGTCGTGTTCGATCTCGCCGAGCACGAGGGGATCCTGCTCGGCGGCTCGTCCGGCATCAACATCGTCGGCGCGATGCGCCTGGCCCGAGAGCTCGGGCCGGGCCATACGATCGTGACGATCCTTTGCGATTCCGGCACGCGCTACCAGTCGAAGCTCTTCAACCCTGCCTTCCTGCGCGAGAAGAACCTGCCCGTGCCCGGCTGGCTCGGCCACCCACCGAAGATCGACCCGGGCTACGTCTGAGTCCCGTGACCGGTCGGGGCGCGGCGGCGGGCAGGGATGCGGCCACTCGAGAAGATGCACTTGACCGCTGACAGCGCCACCGGAACCTTCGTCACGCCCGCCTGGCTAAACGCGCGTCTCGACGATCCGAACGTGATCGCGGTCGAAGCGAGCTTTTACCTGCCCGACGAGGGCGTGGACGCGAACGAGCTGTTTTCCGGCGCGCATGTTCCCGGCGCCGTCCGCTTCGACATCGACACGATCGCCGATCGCTCCAGCGCGCTGCCGCACATGCTCCCCGATGCGAAAACGTTTGCCGAGATGGTCGGCGCGCTCGGTGTCGGCGAGACGATGACGATCGTCGTCTACGATGCGACCGACCTGCTCGGCGGGGCGCGAGCATGGTGGATGCTCGGTCACTACGGCGCCGCCGACGTCCGCGTCCTGGAGGGCGGGTTCAAGGCCTGGGTCGCGAACGGCTACAGGGTCGAGACGGGGCCGAGCCGGCGCGCGGCCACGACCTTCGCCGCCGCCTACGATGACACGACCGTGATGGCCGCCGAGGACGTCCTCGAAGCAAGCGCGTCCGGGTCGGCGCAGATCGTCGATGCACGGGCCGCGGGCCGTTTCGCCGGCGCCGTGCCGGAGCCCCGCGCGGGGCTGCGCTCGGGTCACATCCCCGGCGCGCGCAACGTGCCGTGGCGCGCGATGGTCGACTCGGATGGAAAGCTGCGGCCGCCAGCCGCGATCGCCGAGGCCTTCGCCGCGGCCGGCGTCGACATCGCGCGGCCGATCATCACGTCGTGCGGCTCCGGCGTGTCGGCCTGCGTCCTGCTGCTCGGCCTCGAGACGCTCGGCCGCTCGGACGCGCTCCTCTACGACGGGTCCTGGTCGGAATGGGGCGCCCGAGGCGATCTACCGATCGAGGCCGGGCCCGCGAAAACGTAGCCAAACAAGAATTGACCGAACGACAGACGTCGAAAGTGGTAATTCTCCAGTGGCACCCTGGCACATCTAGTGCTAACCAATGCTAACAAAGGTTATATTTGCAAGAGGCACCGGCGCGTGGGAATTCGACGATGAAGAAGATCGAAGCCATCATCAAGCCATTCAAGCTCGACGAGGTGAAAGAGGCGCTTCACGCGGCGGGCGTCGCCGGCATTACCGTGATCGAGGCGAAGGGGTTCGGGCGCCAGAAGGGCCACACCGAACTCTATCGCGGCGCCGAATATGTCGTCGATTTCCTGCCCAAGGTGAAGATCGAGGTCGTGCTCGACGACGACGCGATCGATGCCGCGGTGGCGGCGATCCGCAACGCGGCGCAAACGGGGCGTATCGGCGACGGCAAGATCTTCGTCTCCGCCGTCGAGGGCGCGGTGCGCATCAGGACCGGCGAGACCGGCTCGGAAGCGATCTGACCCCTTTGGGGGCGAACGGTATTCGGCATGCCTGATCTTGCAGCCGTCGTCGCGGAGATCGCCGACGAGATGCGGCTGCGTGCCGATCGCGGCGTCGTCGCGCGCTACATTCCCGAGCTGGCGCAGGTCGACCCGCGGCAGTTCGGCATCGCCGTGGTCGACGCCGACGGCGATGTCGTCACCGGCGGCGACGCCGATACGGCGTTTTCCGCGCAGAGCATCACAAAGGTATTCACCCTCACGCTGGCGCTCGGCATGGTCGGCGATCGGCTGTGGCGGCGCGTCGGTCGCGAGCCGTCGGGCAACCCGTTCAACTCGATCGTCCAGCTCGAGCTGGAACGCGGCATCCCGCGCAATCCCTTCATCAACGCCGGCGCGATCGCCGTCACCGACGTCATCCTCTCGGGCCACGAGCCGCGCGAGGCGCTCGGCGAAATCCTGCGCTTCGTGCGCGGCATCGCCGAGGACGAGACGATCTCGATCGATCACGCGGTCGCCGCGTCCGAGAAGCGCACGGGTTTTCGCAACATCGCGCTGGCGAATTTCATGAAGTCGTTCGGCGTGCTCGACAACCCGGTCGACTACGTGCTCGGGGTCTACTTTCATCATTGCGCGATCGCGATGTCGTGCCGCCAGCTCGCGATGGCCGGCCGCTTTCTCGCGCACGACGGGCGCAACCCGCGGACGGGGCTGGCGGTGGTCTCGTCGGGACGCGCGCGCCGCATCGCCGCGATCATGCTGACCTGCGGACATTATGATGGATCGGGCGAGTTCGCATACCGTGTCGGCCTCCCCGGCAAAAGTGGTGTCGGCGGCGGCATTCTGGCTGTCGCCCCCGGCAAGGCCTCGATCGGGGTTTGGTCGCCCGGCCTCGATGACACCGGCAACTCGCATCTCGGCCGGATCGCGCTCGAGACGCTGGCGCGGCGCATGGGCTGGTCGATCTTCGGATCGTGAGGCCGTGGCGCCGTTGTGATTTCCTGATACGTCTCGCCAGCCCGAAGGGCGCGGATCGTCGAAAGCCGTGATGTGGTGACGCAGCCGAAGGACCCGGACCTCGTCCTCGCGATGTCGCCGCAGGCGCTGAGCGAATTCCTCGACGCCGCCTTTCCGGCCGCGACGCGTCCCGCCTACGGGCAGGTCGCAGAGGTTTCAGCGGGCCATGTCCGGATGCGTCTCGCGCCCACCCCGGACATGCTGAGGCCGGGCGGCATCGTCTCCGGTCCCAGCCTGATGGGCTTTGCCGATGTCGCGTCTTACGCCGTCGTGCTGGCGCATATCGGGCCGGTCGCCATGGCGGTGACGAACACGCTGACGATCAGCTTCCTGCGGGCCTGCCGATGCGACATCGTCGTGGCCGACGCGCGGATTCTCAAGCTCGGGCGCCGGTTGGCTAGCGTGGACGTCAGGCTGTGGCAGGTGTCGGAGCAGCGACTGGTGGCGCAGGCGACCGTCGGCTATGCACTGCCCGCTCTCGTCGCGCCGACGTAGACCTCCGCAGCCGGCGGGCCGTGCCCAATGAAAACGGCGCGGCTCCGAAAGCCGCGCCTCGTTATTTTCCGACTGTCCGTATCAGGCGGCCTTGGCGGCGCCTTCCTTCGGCACGGACGCGATCGTCTTCAGGATCTGCGAAGCGATCTGGTAGGGGTCCCCTTCGGAATTCGGACGGCGGTCTTCCAGGTAGCCCTTGTAGTCGTTCTTCACGAAGCTATGCGGCACGCGGATCGAGGCGCCACGATCGGCCACGCCCCAGCTGAACTCGTGGATCGAGGCCGTCTCGTGCTTGCCGGTGAGGCGCATCTCGTTATGCGGGCCATAGACCGCGATATGGTCCTCGCGCGCATCCTCGAAGGCCTTCATCAGGGCCATGAAGTAGTCCTTGCCGCCCGACTCGCGCAGGTAGGTCGTCGAGAAGTTGGCGTGCATGCCGGAGCCGTTCCAGTCGGTGTCGCCGAGCGGCTTGCAGTGATACTCGATGTCGACGCCGTACTTCTCGCAGAGGCGCTGCATCAGGTAGCGGGCGACCCACATCTCGTCGGCGGCCTTCTTCGACCCCTTGCCGAAGATCTGGTATTCCCACTGACCCTTGGCCACTTCGGCGTTGATGCCTTCGTGATTGATGCCGGCGTCGAGGCAGAGGTCGAGGTGCTCCTCGACGATCTCGCGGGCGATGTCGCCGACGTTCGAATAGCCGACACCCGTGTAATACATGCCCTGCGGAGCCGGGTAACCGGCGGCGGGGAAACCGAGCGGACGGCCTTCCTTGTAGAAGAAATACTCCTGCTCGAAGCCGAACCAGGCGCCTTCGTCATCGAGGATCGTCGCGCGCTTGTTGGTGGCGTGCGGCGTGCCGTCCGGCATCATGACCTCGCACATGACGAGGATACCGTCCTTGCGAGTCGAGTCCGGAAAATGGCGAACCGGCTTCAGCATGCAGTCGGAACTGCCGCCCTCGGCCTGCTTGGTCGACGAGCCGTCGAAGCCCCACATCGGCAGCTGCTCGAGCGTCGGGAAGGAGTCCCACTCCTTGATTTGGGTCTTGCCGCGCAGGTTCGGGGTCGGCTCGTAGCCGTCCAGCCAGAGGTACTCGAGCTTATATTTCGTCATACAGAGTCTCTCGCTCTTTGAAGAAGCAACGTCACGGGTCGATGGGGCGGCGACACCCTTCGCGGACAACGCGAGCAAGCATTTTACATGCCATCCCTAAGGGCATCCCGGCGGCCAAGTGCTCGCGATTTCAGGCGCCGGGTGCCTCGGTGACTGGCAACGCGCCGATGCCCCCGCTATCACAGCGCCCATGTCGCGCGCCGCCTCCGGCGCGCCGGACCGGTTCACAGGAGTCGACATGAAAAGCGCAGCCGAGGTGCTGAAGGCCATCAAGGACAATGACATCAAGTATGTCGATCTGCGCTTCACCGACATTCGCGGCAAGTGGCAGCACGTCACGTTCGACCAGTCGATCATCGACGAGGAGGTTTTCTCCGACGGCGTGATGTTCGACGGATCGTCGATCGCCGGCTGGAAGGCCATCAACGAGTCGGACATGACCTTGATGCCCGATCCCACGACGGCGGTGATGGACCCGTTCTTCGCGGCGCCGACGCTTTCCGTCGTCTGCGACGTGCTCGAACCCTCGACCGGCGAACCCTATGCGCGCGACCCACGCGGCATCGCCCGCAAGGCCGAGGCATATGCCGCGACGTCTGGCATCGGCGACACGGTCTATTTCGGGCCCGAGGCCGAGTTCTTCGTGTTCGACGACGTGCGCTTCTCGACCAACCCTTACGACACGGGGTTCGTGTTGGATTCCAATGAATTCCCGACGAATTCCGATACGCCGTACGAAGGCGGCAACCTGGGCCACCGCATCCGCACCAAGGCCGGCTACTTTCCGGTACCGCCGCAGGATTCGGCGCAGGACATGCGCGGCGAGATGCTGGCGGCGATGGCGGCGATGGGCGCCAAGGTCGAGAAGCATCACCACGAGGTGGCCTCCGCCCAGCACGAGCTCGGCCTCAAGTTCGGCCCGCTGACGCAGATGGCCGACCACATGCAGATCTACAAATACTGCATCCACCAGGTCGCGCAGAGCTACGGCAAGACGGCGACCTTCATGCCGAAGCCCGTGTTCGGCGACAACGGCTCGGGCATGCACGTGCACCAGTCGATCTGGAAGGGCGGCAAGCCGCTGTTCGCCGGCGACAAGTACGCCGATCTCAGCCAGGAATGCCTGTGGTACATCGGCGGCATCATCAGGCATGCGAAGGCGCTGAACGCCTTCACCAATCCCTCGACGAACTCGTACAAGCGGCTGGTGCCGGGCTACGAGGCGCCGGTGCTGCTCGCCTATTCGGCGCGCAACCGCTCGGCCTCGTGCCGCATCCCCTACACGTCGAACCCGAAGGCCAAGCGCGTCGAGGTGCGGTTTCCCGATCCGATGGCGAATCCCTATCTCGCCTTCACGGCGATGCTGATGGCCGGGCTCGACGGCATCAAGAACAAGATCGATCCCGGCGCGGCGATGGACAAGGATCTCTACGATCTGCCGAAAGCCGAGCTGGCCAAGATCCCGACCGTCTGCGGCTCGCTGCGCGAGGCGCTCGCCAGCCTCGAGGCCGACCACGGCTTCCTGCTGGCGGGCGACGTCTTCACGACGGACTTCATCGAGTCCTATGTCGAGCTGAAATTCGCCGACGTGCTGCGGGTCGACATGACTCCGCATCCGGTCGAGTTCGAGATGTACTACTCGAGCTGACGCCTATGAATTAGGCATCTTGCTCTTGGTAGGGCGCGAAGATCAAAGAGATGCGTGACGTTCCGACCATTTCGGCGGCGAAACGGCGCGCATCTTGGCGGCATCCGGCATCGCCGCCCGTTCCAACAAGCCCGCGTAGATCCCGGTGATCCGGGCCACGTGGCGGTCGAGGGTGGGCGGGTCGCGCCAGTAGGCCGCGTGAGCGGCATTCGACATCGCCGTGACGCGGGCATCGTCGCGCAACTCCACGAGGGCGCGCGCCAGATCGTCGGGATCGGCGCTCTTGAACCAGAGGCCGGTGACGCCGTCCTCGACCTCCTCGCGGCCGGCGCAGGCGTCGCTGACAACGACCGGCACGCCGAGGCCCTTGGCTTCGAGCACGGTGAGCGGCTGGCCCTCGTACCACAGCGAAGGGAAGACGAGCGCGCGAGCGGCACGCATCGCCGCCTGGACGCCGGCCGCATCGGTCCAGCCGAGCATGTGCGCCTCGGGATAGCGCGCGGCGATCTCGTCGGCGATCGGGCCGTCGCCGATGTAGGTCGGGCGGAGCCCTGCCTTGCGGGCGGCTTCGGCGAAGACGTAGGCGCCCTTCTCCGGCGACAGGCGCCCAACGAAGATGATGTCGCCGGCGGCCGGCTCCGCCTTTGGACCGAGATCGGGCACCGAGACCGGATTGTCGACCCGGTGGAGGTGCGCGCGTGTCGGGACGAGCGGCGCGACGATCGCCTGCTGGAAGTCCGAGATCGTGATGTAGTCCGAGAACACCTCGGGCAGGTGCGCGATGTGCTTGGCCGCCGTCAGCCGGATGTTGCGCCAGATCTTGCGGGAATAGCTGCGCGAGTCGCAGTTGGTCGCCCAACAGGCCGCCGACAGCGGCGTCAGCCCGCAGACGTGGTGGTCCTGGTAATTGTAGAAACCGCCGTTCGGGCAGAACTGGAAGTATTCGTGGATCGTGTAGATCGCCGGCAGGCCCGAGCGGGCGATCGGCCCGGCGATCGAGGGCGACAACGCCTTGGCCCAGCCGTGGACGTGGACGATCGTGCGCTCGCGCGGCAGGGTCGCCAGCAGCGCGCCCAGCGCTTTCGCCGCGGCCACGTTCCAGATGCCCTGCACCGCGGCCGCCAGCTTCGACGGGTTGCCGACGAGGTCCTTCTGGTCGAGGCAGACCGTCTCGATGTCGTTGTCGGCGAGCTGTGGCGAAACCGGCCCGACGGCCGCGAACACGATCGGCCGATGCCCCTGCCGCTTGAGGCCGACCGCCGAATCGAACGCGACCTTCGCCTGGCCACCGGTGATGGCCGCGTGATCGAAGCAGATGACGACAGTGAGCGGCTCGGTCATGCTTAGGCGCCCGTGATCCGGGTAACAGTGCGTAAGCCTAGCAAGCCGAGCGTTAAGCTAGCGTTTCGCTTCGGACACGAAAGGCGCGTCTCAAGCAGCGATCTTGCTTATCGCAGGTCGCGCTCGATACCCTGACCCTGCTCAAGCTCCCGGGTCGCCTCGAGAAGACGCTCCGCATTGGGCGGGCTTCCAAAAGATACCGCGTCTCCTCGTAGGAAGCGAAGTCTTCGATCGACATGAGGACCGCCGCCCGCCGGCCCCCGATCGCGCGTGATGATCACCGGCCCGTGATCGTCCGTCACCCGATCGATGGTCGCCTCGAGCGTCCGCCCCAATCGCTGAACGATGTCGTCTTCATGGCCCACCGTACCCGAGCGCGGACCCCATTTCGAGGAAAGCTTTGCTACTTGGTCTTCGGCACGGAGGCATGGTCGACGACGTAGCGCCAGCCGCCGTCGACGCGTAGCGCGGCGTCCGTGAAGCGGGTGTGGTTGACGACGTCCGCGCCGCCGGCCTTCGGGTGCAGCGTGAGCGTCGTCAGGCCCCAGGACACCACCAGTGGGCCGCTTTCGATCCAGTGCGTGTCGTCGGTGTGGATGCGCACCGTGAAACTGGCGAACAGCTCCCGATAGCCCGCCATGATGGCCTCGGCGCCGACGACCTGCGTCTGCCCTGGCGGGAAGGTCACGGTCGCCGGACCGTGCAGGCGGGCGAGCGCCGCGAGGTCGCCCGCCTCCATCGCCGCCGCCCAGGCGCGGGCCGGCCCGCTGTCGCCGTCATGGACCTCGGGCACGGCGTCGTCGGCCCTCGCCGCCATGACGGAGGGACAGAGGACGAGCACGAGGGCCATCGCGCGGACATGTCGCGTCATCCTGTTTCCCTGCCCTCCACCCGCGAGATCTGGTTCCGGCTTGCGAGTTTATGTTATGTTCCGCCAACTCTGTCACGACCGCGCTTCCAGCGGTGGCGTCCAAGGGATAACCCATCCGCATGGCCAACTCCCGTGACCTCTTCGGCGGCGGCAATGCCGCGCGCAAGCCCCCCGCCGCCGCGCCTGCTCCGCGCGTCCGTGCCGGCACGCCGTCCGAGGCCGAGTACACCGCCGCCTCGATCGAGGTTTTGGAGGGTCTCGAGCCGGTGCGCCGGCGGCCGGGCATGTATATCGGCGGCACCGACGAGCCGGCGCTGCACCATCTCTTCGCCGAGGTGCTCGACAACTCGATGGACGAGGCGGTGGCCGGCCACGCCACCTTCATCGACGTGACCCTCGATGCCGAGGGCTACGTCACCGTGATCGACAACGGCCGCGGCATGCCGGTCGAGCCGCACCCGAAGTTTCCGGGCAAGTCCACGGTCGAGGTCATCATGACCGTGCTGCACGCCGGCGGAAAGTTCGACTCGGGCGCCTACCAGACCTCGGGTGGCCTGCACGGCGTCGGCGTCTCCGTCACCAATGCGCTCTCCGAGCACCTCGAGGTCGAGGTCGCGCGCGGGCAGACGCTCTACCGCCAATCGTTCTCGCGCGGGCTGCCGATGAGCGAGCTGACGATGATCGGCAAGGCGCCGAACCGGCGCGGCACCAAGGTGCGCTTCAAGCCGGACCCGCTGATCTTCGGCAAGGAGGCGGGCTTCAAGCCGGCCCGGCTGTTTCGCATGTCGCGGGCCAAGGCCTACCTGTACGGCGGGGTCGAGATCCGCTGGCACAACCAGGCGCCCGATGATGGCCCGACGCCGCGCGAGGCGGTGTTCCACTTTCCGGGCGGCCTGAAGGACTATCTCGCGCAGGACGTCGCCGGCAAGACGCTCGTCACCGACCTCGTCTTCTCCGGCAAGGTCACCAGGCAGGCCGGCCACGGCTCGCTCGAATGGGCGATCGCCTGGCTCGCCGACGACGATGGCTTCGTCCATTCCTATTGCAACACGATCCCGACGCCGGACGGCGGCACGCACGAGGCGGGCCTGCGCACCGCCCTGCTCCGCGGGCTGCGCGACCATGCCGAGCGCGTCGGCCTGGCCAAGCGCGCCGCCGTGCTGACGGCCGACGACGTGATGGTGTCCTGCGCGGCGCTGATCTCGGTGTTCCTGAAGGAGCCGGAGTTCCAGGGCCAGAACAAGGGTCGCCTGATGACCGCCGAGGCCTCGCGCCTCGTCGATGGGATGGTGCGCGACGCCTTCGATCATTGGCTGGCCGACGCGCCCTCGCAGGCGACGCGGCTGCTCGACTGGACCGTGGAACGCGCCGAGGAGCGGCTGCGCCGGCGCGCCGAGAAGGACGTCCAGCGCAAGACCGCGACGCGCAAGCTGCGCCTGCCCGGCAAGCTCGCCGATTGCACCAACAATCAGGCGCAGGGGTCGGAGCTCTTCATCGTCGAGGGCGATTCCGCTGGCGGCTCGGCCAAGCAGGCGCGCGACCGTGCCAACCAGGCGATCCTCCCGCTGCGCGGCAAGATCCTCAATGTGGCGAACGCGACGCGCGACAAGCTCGCGGCCAACCAGCAGCTCGCCGATCTCATCCAGGCGCTCGGCTGCGGCACCGGCACGCGCTACAATCAGGCCGAGCTGCGCTACGACAAGATCATCGTGATGACCGATGCCGACGTCGACGGCGCCCACATCGCCTCGCTGCTGATCACCTTCTTCTACCGCGAGATGCCGAAGCTGATCGACGCCGGCCACCTCTATCTCGCGGTGCCGCCGCTCTTCAAACTGAAGCAGGGCGCGGCGCACGCCTACGCCCGCGACGAGCGCGACCGCGATATCCTGATGAAGAAGGGTCTGCCGAGCGGCAAGGGCAAGATCGACACCCAGCGTTTCAAGGGTCTCGGCGAGATGAACGCCCAGGAGCTCAAGGAGACGACGATGGACCCGAAGCGCCGCAGCCTGCTGCGCGTGGAGGTGGTCGAGGACACGCGAGCGCGCACGAGCGACAGCGTCGAGCGCCTGATGGGCAACAAGCCCGAGGCCCGCTTCGCCTTCATCCAGGAGCGCGCGGCCTTCGCCGGAGAGCTGGTGGATATCTGAGGGGCGACCTCAAGCGACAGCCGCAAGTCCGTTGCGGGCGACCAGCAACAAGAGCTTCAGCGAGGCGCCCCTCGGGTGCTTTTCGCCCCTCTCCCATTGGCTGACCAGGCCTGTCGTCACGTTGAGATGGCGGGCGAACACCGCCTGACTCGCGCCTTCGCGCTCGCGCAGGGCCTTGATGTCGGCGGCGGTGAGCGGACGGACGGGCGTGAGGCACGCCTCGTCGAACTTCCGAATCGTCTGCTTGTCCATCACGCCCGCCACGTGCAGGCCCTCGGCCGTCTCGTGGATCGAGGCCATGACATCGCTGCGATACTGCTTAGCCATCGCGCGTCACCTCCACTATGACGCCGGCGCGGAGCGCGGCGGCAAGCTCTGCTTCGTCGTAGGCAAGCATGTGAGACGCGAGCATCTTGAACGCAGCAAGCTCGTCGCCTCGGCATTGCCCAGATCACTCTTGGCGAAGCCGTGGACGAACACCGAACGCTCCCCCATGCGAAACAGGATGATGGTTCGAACCCACCCGATTTGCCAGCCCCGGGTCGCGCGATGCGCTGCTTGATCAAGCCGCCGCCAAGGTCCGCGTCCGCCAGCCCACGCTCCGCATCCTCGACCGCGCCGATCAAAACGCGGTCTTCAAGTGCTGCCTTCTTGGCAAACCGTGCGAAGAGCTTGGTTTTGAAGATGCGCACCGCGAGCTTCCTACAACACTAGGTGCGGCAATTTAGAAAGGACGATAACTCAGATCCTGGCGCCCCGCGCCTTCGCTCGACCCGAGGTCGTCGGGCCACCTTCTCCCGCGCGGGAGAAAGGAGAGGCGGCAGCCGCGACTTTCCGCATCAGTGTCGGCAGGGCCTCGTCGGCCAGCCCCGCCTCCGGGACCCAGCGGCAGCTTGCGGGTGCCGGCGTCCCGGCGGCGACGTCGGCGACGTGGACGCTCAGCAGCAGCTCGAAATGCGTGAAGCCGTGCGCGACCGGCTCGGGCGCGACGACATACTCCGCCGCCAAGGGCCGCGCCGCCCCCTCCGGATCGCCGGCGGCGTCCCAGATGCTGCCGGGAAACTCCGTCATCCCGCCGAGCAGGCCTTTGTCCGGGCGCGTGCGCACCAGGACCTCGCCGGCACGCCGCACATAAAAAACCGAGCCATGGCGCAGCGGCCGCTCGGGCTTGATCGCCTTGATCGGCAGCGTGTCCTGCCGCCCTGCCCGGCGCGCGACGCAACCGTCCGCGAGCGGGCACAGCGCGCAGGCCGGGCGGCGCGGCGTGCAGATCGTCGCGCCGAGGTCCATCATCGCCTGCGCATAGTCGCCGCAGCGCGCATCCGGCGTCCGCGCGCCGGCATGGCGGCGGATCTCCGGCTTGCAATCGCGGATTGGCGCCTCGAGCGCGTGCAGACGCGCGATCACCCGCTCGACATTGCCGTCTACGACGACCGCGCGCCGGTCGAAGGCGATCGCGGCGATGGCGGCCGCCGTGTAGGGGCCGACGCCGGGCAGCTCGCGCAGACCGGCCTCGGTGTCGGGAAACCGCCCGCCCCGCTCGACGACAAGCCTGGCGCAGGCGTGCAGGTTGCGCGCGCGCGAGTAATAGCCGAGCCCCGCCCAGCGCCGCATGACGTCCTCTATCGGCGCCGCCGCCAGATCGCGCACGCCGGGCCAAAGCGCGAGGAACGTCGCGTAAAAATCCTTTACGGCGGCGACCGTCGTCTGCTGCAGCATCACCTCGGACAGCCAGACGGCATAGGGGTCGGCGCGACGGCCAGGGCGCGCGCGCCACGGCAGCACGCGGCGGTGCTTGTCGTACCAGGCGAGCAGGCGTTCCGCCTCCGCGGCGCCCTTCCCCCCGCAGCCGCGTCCGGTCATACTGGTGCCATGCGCAAGCCCGTCCGCAAACGCCCGTGGTCGCAACCGCTCGCCGATCTCGTCGGCGCGGCGATCGATCCGCTGCTAGCCCGCCAAGGCTTCGGCGAAGCGGACCTTATCCTGAATTGGGACGACATCGTCGGCGAGCGCCTCGCCGCGTCGTCGCGGCCGATCAAGCTCGTCTGGCCGCCGCGTCCGCCGGCCCGGCAGGCCGACACCGCGCCGCAGCCGGCGACGCTTATGATTCGCGTCGAAGGCGGGTTCGCGCTCGAGCTGCAGCACATGAGCGACCAACTCATCGCCCGCATCAACGCGCATCTCGGTTGGCGCTGCGTCGGCAGGCTCGGCTTCAAGCAGGGGCCGATCCCGCGCGCCGACGTCGCACGCGGAGCGCGCGTCGCACCGACCGTCGAGGCGCTCGCCGTGGCGGGCGCGCGCGTCGAGGGCATCGAGGATGCCGCGCTGCACGCCGCGCTGGCGCGGCTTGCCGCACATGTGCGTGGCGCGGACTTGCGTGGCGCGGACTTGCGTGGCGCCACCTTGCGTGGCGCGGACTTGCGTGGCGCCACCTTGCGTGGCGCGGACTTGCGTGGCGCGAGCGACGAGACCGCCTAGGCCGCGGAGAGCCGCATGCCGATGCTGCCGGGCGCATCGTCGGGCGTGCGATGCACGGCTGGCGCCGTCCATCCCATCAGATGCCGGGCCGAGAACTCCAGCTTCAGGAACAGGTAGCCCTGGCAATCCTGCCAGAGATCCGAGGGCAACCGCGCGCGGCCGTCGGTCCAGCGGAAGGTGCCGTCATCATTGGTCTCGGCGCCGAAAAATCCGTCGGTGAACCGCGGGTCATCGGCACTCGTCGAGCGCTGGATGGCGAGGCCGTCGTCGACGGTGACCCGCATCAGCTGCACGCCGAGGCTGCGGGTATCGAGAGTGGCCATGACGTCTCGCGGGACGAAGCTGCGCGAGATCAGCCACACGTCTTGTGCCGAAGCGGGGATCACGAACCGGGCGAGATTGCCGGCGACATCGGGGCGGATGATCTGGCCGTCGATCCGCAGGCGCAGCTCAGGGTCGACCGGTCCCGCCGTCCAACCAAGCTCGTAGGCGCGCTGATGCAGCCGTCCACGAAGCGCGTCGACGACGACCCGATCGTCGCAGACCGGCAGGCAGAAGTACGCCGGAGCCGCGTGACTGCCGCACGGCAGGCCATTCGCGAGAACGATATCGTGCGCATCGAGCTCGAGGCCGAAATACTCGATCTCCGTGGCGTCGACTGCCGCGACCGACGCGCCGTTGTCGAAGGCCGCGATCGGAATCAAGACCTCGTCGACGCAAGTCAGCATGACCGCCTGACCTGGCGCCACCATCAGGTCCGTATCGGGCATGCCCGTCCCGAACGCCTCCCTCGAGACCCGTATCGGGCGTGCGGCGGAGGCGGAGCCCGCCGCGAGATCGACCTTATGCCGCTCGATGCGCACGATCGGTCGCTTGGCGCCAGACGTCGTCACGACGAAATCGCCGACCTTCAACGTCTCGACGGCCACATCGCCGGCCGTCGTCCGAACGCGAGTCCCGCGCGCAAAGCCGGCCGCCGCGCGCTCGTCGTCCTCAGTCATGTCCATGGTCTCCATTCACGAAGTCTTCATGAAGCATGGTGACCGCATCGGGGAGCCCATCTAACGGCCGAGCCTGCGACGTCACGTCCCTCGTGCCCATCTTGCAACCTCGAATGCCGCAGCGAAACAGTGCTTTACGTCTGCTCCAACTCGATCAAAACGCCCGAAAAATCTTTGGGATGAAGGAACAGGACCGGCTTGCCGTGGGCGCCGATCCTTGGATCGCCGCCGCCCAGCACGCGCGAACCGCCGGCGACGAGCCGGTCGCGGGCCGCTGCGAGATCTTCCACCTCGTAGCAGATGTGGTGCATGCCGCCGCCGGTCTTGGCGAGAAAGGCCGCGATCGGCGAGCCCTCTCCAAGTGGCTCGAGCAGCTCGACCTTCGTGTTGGCCAGCTCGACGAAGACCACGGTCACACCGTGCTCGGGCAGCGCCCGCGGCGCGGAGACCGTGGCGCCGAGCAGGTCGCGGTAGCGCGCCGTCTCGGCCGCGAGGTCGTGGACCGCGATCGCGATGTGGTTCACCCGGCCGATCATGGGTCTCCTCTCGTGTGGCGGGACGGCAAGCTCACAGGGTTGCCGCAAGCCCGGGGACGATCGGCTGCAAGCGGCAGGGACACACGATCGTCTCGGTCAGGCTACCGTCCTCGCCCTTGACGACGCGGACGATCGCCTGCCCCGTCGGGACCGCACGCGCGCGGACCAAGACGCCACCCACCGCCAGGTGGTCGATCAAGCTTTCGGGCAAGACCTCGAGCACGCCGTGCGCGACGATGCGGTCGAATGCCTCGACGCTGGCGGGCAGCGCGAGCCCGTCGCCCCAGACGACCACGGCATTGACGACATCGAGCGCGGCGAGTCGCGCCTGCGCGGCGATCGCCAGGCTCTGGTAGCGCTCGAGCGCGATCACGTCGGCGGCGAGGTGCGACAGGATCGCGCTCGCGTAGCCGGTGCCGGCGCCGATCTCCAGCACGCGGTGGGTCGGCTGCACCGCGAGCGCCTCGACGATGCGCGCCGCCAGCCACGGTTCCGGCAGCGTCTGGCCGCAGGCGATCGGCAAGGCGAGGCCTCGCGCCGCGAGGTCGAGGTAGCGGTGCGGCACGAAATCCTGGCGCGGCACCAGCTCGAAGGCGCGCAGCACGCGCAGGTCCTGGATGCCGTGCGCGCGCATGCGCAGGTAAAAGGCCGCCTTGGCCTCGGCCGCCGCCTCGAGCAGATCGGCGTCGTGCGCGCGGGCGACGATCGCCGCGAGCGCGGGATCGTCAGGCGCCGAAGATCTGCGCATAGCGCGTCACCGTCGGCTCGTCGGTCAGGTCGAGCTTGAGCGGCGTGATCGAGATGCGGTTCTGCGCCATCGCCTCGAGATCGGTGCCGGCGCCGACCTCGTAGGTTTTGCGGCCGAAGGCGATCCAATAATAGGGGTTGCCGCGCCCGTCGGTGCGCGGATCGATGCGCACGATCTGCGCGTCGCGGCGCCCCTGCACGGTGGCGGCCGTCCCGGTCACCTCGTCGGCGGCGCAGGCCGGGAAATTGACGTTGACGACGATGTCGGTGCCGAACCCGGCCTCGAGAATTTTCCCGATGACGCCCGGCCCATGCGTCTCGGCGCACTCGAACTGGATGCCCTCGCGCCCGCCGCTGCCGCCATAGGCGTGGTTGCCGTAGGCTTGCGACAGCGCGATCGACGGGATGCCCAGGATCGTGCCCTCGATCGCGCCGGCGATCGTGCCCGAATAGGTCACGTCCTCGGCGACGTTCTGGCCGGCGTTGACCCCCGACAGCACGAGATCGACCTTCTTGCCGACAAGCAGGTGCTTCAGCCCCATGATCACGCAATCGGTCGGCGTGCCCTTCACGGCGTAGCGATTGTCGGAAATCTTGCGCAGTCGCAGCGGGTCGTTGACGGAGAGCGAGTGGGCGACGCCGGACTGGTCCGTCTCCGGTGCCACGACGAACACCTCGTCGGCGAGCTGCGCCGCGATCCGCTCCAGCACGCCGAGGCCAGGCGCATGGATGCCGTCGTCGTTGGTGATGAGGATGCGCATCGCGAAATCTCGCCCGGTCAGGTTTTGATGAGTGTCGTGAAGTCGGACCATTGCTCGACGCGAAACGCTCGGATGTCACGGACCGACGGCGCCAACCACGGCAGAGCTTTGAGCGCCAAGATCGCCGCGAAGAGGTTTGCCATGTCCTCGGACTCGCTGATGTAAAGGCTTCCTTGGACGCGAGTAAAATCGAAGTCGCCGAGCCGCGCGCCGATGTCGGCGTACGCCTGCCGGAGACCCTTAGGATGCCGGCGACCCGTCTCGGCTACAACGAGGTCGAACGCGATTGCAAACATCAGATATCCGACGGATCGTCCAGCAAGTCGGTCAACTTGTAATCGACCTCTTCGCCCGTATCGAGGACGCGGACACGCATCATCCAGTCGCCGTCGTCCAGATGATGATCAAAGGCTAGAACTTCATAGACCGGCCCAACCACGCCAAAGCGACGCCAAGTTCCAATCACCGACATCTGATCGGAAGGTGGAGAGAATCCGTCAGCTTGTGCCATGCATATCCCCTCTTATTGACCGCCTACGACCGCGCGATCCTCTCCAGCCCGCCCATGTAGGGGCGCAGCGCGTCAGGCACGCGGACGCCGCCGTCCACCTCCTGGTAATTCTCAAGCACGGCCACGAGCGCGCGGCCGACGGCAACGCCGGAGCCGTTCAGCGTGTGCACGAAGCGCGGCCCTTTGGCGGCATTGATTTTCACATTCGAACTCTCGATCGAATGTGAAACGGCACTCTTCGGGCGGTAGCGGGCGTTCATCCGCCGCGCCTGGAAGTCGCCGCAGACCGAGCAGGACGAGATCTCGCGATAGCGGTCCTGCCCCGGCAGCCACACCTCGATGTCGTAGGTCTTCTGGCTCGCGAAGCCCATGTCGCCGGCGCAGAGCGTCATCACGCGGTAGGGCAGCTCGAGCTTTCGCAACACCGCCTCGGCGCAGCCGAGCATGCGCTCGTGCTCCTCGCGCGATTGCTCCGGCGTGGTGATCGAGACGAGCTCCACTTTCGTGAACTGGTGCTGGCGGATCATGCCGCGTGTGTCCCGCCCCGCCGCCCCCGCCTCGGCGCGAAAGCACGGGGTGGACGCGGTGAAGCGCAGCGGAAGCGCCTCCTCGTCGAGGATTTCTTCGCGGACGAGATTGGTGAGG
Organism: uncultured Lichenihabitans sp.; assembly: GCA_965214415.1. Classification (GTDB taxonomy): domain Bacteria; phylum Pseudomonadota; class Alphaproteobacteria; order Rhizobiales; family Beijerinckiaceae; genus RH-AL1. Next base: position 887,728 of record CBDCBQ010000003.1, on the reverse strand, counting down.
GGGACTTCGGCAGTGGGGATCAGCCAGAACTGTTCACGCGAAGGCGCGTCCTGGATTGCCTGATGAATTGCGTCCCTCTGCTGCTTCTCGTTGGCTGGTACGAAGCTGGGAAGATAAGCCAGAGCCTCGTTGAGCAACTGCTCCCGGCTCTTCATGTCGGCACTTATAAATTGATCGTCCCGAAACTTCGGCAGCTGCGCGGTGCCGAACATCGCCTCGTCGCGCACCAGGATCGGAGGGTTCACCTCGATGTAGCCGTGCTCCTCCGTGTGCAGGTCCAGCATCAGCTGCGCCAGCGCCCGCTCCATGCGCGCCAGCGGTCCCTTGTTGACGACGAAGCGGGCGCCCGACAGTTTTGTGGCCGTCTCGAAATCCATCAGGCCGAGGCCCTCGCCGATTTCGAAATGCTCCTTCGGCGTGAAGTCGAAGCGCGGCGGCTCGCCCCAGGTGCGCAGCAGCACGTTGTCGTGCTCGTCCTTGCCCTCGGGAACATCATCCGCCGGCTGGTTCGGGATCTCGGCCAACGCCGTATCGAGCGCCAGCTTCGCCGCCGCCTCCTCGGCCTCCCAGTCCGCGAGCTTGCCCTTCAGCTCGGCCACCTCGGCCTTCAGCGCGCCGGCCGTCGCCGCGTCCTTCGCCTTCATCGCGGCGCCAATCTCCTTCGAGGCGGCGTTGCGGCGCTCCTGCGCGGCCTGCGCATGGGCGATCGCCGCCCGCCGCGCATCATCGAGCGCGATCAGCGTCGCCGCGAGCGGCTCCAGCCCGCGCCGGCGCCGCCCCGCGTCAAAGGCCTCGGCGTTGTCGCGTATCCAGCGCGGATCGTACATCGGGTGCTGCAAGAATCCCTGTTGAAGCGCGCCCCTCTTGGCACAGCGCGCGGGCGGCGGGAAGGCGCGCCGGCTCGTGTTTGGCACGCCGCGGCGGCCAGCTCCTCCCTGGAGGCCTGGAGATGGCGAACCTCGAGCAAGTGACGATTGAGCTGCCCGAGCTCGTCGCGGCCGAAATGCGGGCGGCCGTCGAGATGGGCCGGTATTCGTCGACCGACGAGATCATTCAGGATGCCTTGCAACTTTGGTCGGCGCGCCAGCCGGACGAAAAGCTGCCGCAGGCTCGGCTTCGCGCCGCATGGGACGCGGGGAAAGCAAGCGGCCTTCATGGCACCCCAGATGTCGAAGAGCTCCGTCGCGAAGCCCGAGAAAGGTTGGCGGCGGTCCAGGGCCATGCCGGCTGAACTCGTCTGGTCGAAGGCGGCGCGCGAGGCGCGAAGCTCTGACGAAGCACCTTGTCCACCAGCCCCGTCTGGGACCGCGACGGTCGGATCTTCGACCAAACGGCGACGTGCTTGCCGACCATCTGCGACGTGATCCCGAGCGCCGCCGCGGCCCTGGGGAACGAGCCCAGATCGGCAGCCTTCACGAAGGCGGCCATGCTGTCGAGCCGGTCGGTGATTCGAAACCATAAGTTTCAAGTCATCCGCTGTTTCGGCAGCTAATCTGCCGAGCGCGAATAATCAAATGGTGCGGACACCCGACCTTTCGGCTGGAGATGAGCCATGCGCGCCTACCGTTTCGACGCCTTCACGAGCCTCGACGACCTCAAGCCGCATGAGGAGGCGCGGCCGACGCCGCAGCGCGGCGAACTGCTGCTGCGCGTGCGCGCGGTCTCGCTCAACTATCGCGATGTCGCGATGGTGCTCGGCCGCTACCCCATTCCCGTCGATCCTGGCCACATCCCGACCAGCGACGCGACGGCCGAGGTCGTCGAGATCGGCGAGGGCGTCGACGCGTTCAAGCCGGGCGATCGAGTCATCTCGCTCTTCCACCCGCGATGGTTCGGAGGCGTCATGCCGCCGAAGGTCGACGACGAAAGCTACGGCGGCAAGCGCGACGGCTGGCTCGTCGAATACAAGGTCGTTTCGCGGGAGGCGGTGATCGCGCTGCCGCCGGGCATCTCGGACGCCGAGGGCGCCACCTTGCCCTGCGCCGCGGCGACCGCATGGAATGCGTTGTCGGGGCCTTCGCCGATCCGCGCCGGCCAGACGGTGCTGACGCTGGGCACGGGCGGCGTCTCGATCTTTGCCGTGCAGCTCGCCAAGGCGCTCGGCGCACGGGTCATCGCGACGACGTCGAGCGACGACAAGGCGGCCAGGCTGCGCGCGCTCGGCGCCGACGAGATCGTCAACTACCGCGACACGAAGGACTGGGGCGCGAAGGTTCGCGCGCTCACCGGCGGGCAAGGCGTCGACCGGGTCGTCGAGGTCGGCGGGCCGGGGACGATCACGCAGTCGCTGCACGCGCTTTCGCCGACCGGCGAGGTCGTGCTGATCGGCTTTCTCGATGCCGCCAATCCGAACGTCGACTATTTCGATCTGTTCGGTGCCGCCAGTGTCCGCTCGGTCCGCGTCGGCGATCGCCAGAACCTCGTCGACACGGTGCGAGCCGTGACCGGCACCGGGCTGAAGCCGGTGATCGACCGCGTCTTCGAGTTCGAGGACGCCAAGGCCGCGTTCCAGCATCTCGACGCAGGCGGCCACATCGGCAAGATCGTCATCAAAGTGGCGGATGGAGGCATGGGACAATGACCTTCTCACGATGAGAGCCTGACAGCCTCGGGACAGCCCATCCGCGAACTTTTCCAGCCTCGAGGCGCTTATTGCGCGACCTCCCGAAGCGCTACGGTTCCATGCACATCCATCTCGACGCCGTCGGCGGCATGGCCGGCGACATGTTCGCTGCGGCCCTGCTCGACGCCTTCCCGCACCACGAGGCCGCGACGCTTGCCGCGGTCCGCGCCGTCGCCCCGGTCTCCTGCACGCTGATCGCCCATAACGATGGGGTGCTGCGCGGCCGGCGTTTCGACGTCACCCGCGATGTGAAACCCGAACCGCACGGGCACGGCCACCACGGCCACCGCCACTGGTCGCACATCAAAGACCACATCGAAGCCGCCGACCTCGACACCGCCGTGCGCGACCATGCCATCTCGATCTTCACCCACCTCGCTGAAGCCGAAGCGGAGGTGCACGGCATCGCCGTCGCCGACGTCGCCTTCCACGAGGTCGGCGCGTGGGACTCGATCGCCGACATAATTGCAGCCGCCCATCTCATCGTCGCGAGCGGCGCGCGCAGCTGGAGCATCGGCGCCCTTCCGCTCGGGTCGGGACGCGTTCAGACAGCGCACGGACTGCTGCCGGTGCCAGCGCCGGCGACGGCGATCCTGCTGCGCGGCTTCGAGACGCTCGACGACGGGATTTCCGGCGAGCGCGTGACGCCGACCGGCGCCGCGATCTTGCGCCATCTGCGCGAGCACGCGGCCGCGGAGACCCGCCGCCGTATCCTCGGGCGCACCGGCATCGGCTTCGGCACGCGCACGCTGCCGGGCCTGTCGAATTGCCTGCGCGTGCTCGCCTTCGACGAGGTTCAGGCCGACGCGACGCCGACCGGCGACCACCGCGAACTTGCCGTCATCGAGTTCGAGGTCGACGACCAGTCGCCGGAGGACCTGGCGATGGGGCTCGACCGGCTGCGCGAACACCCCGACATATTCGACGTCGTGCAGATGCCGGTGTTCGGCAAGAAGGGACGCATGATGATGGCGGTGCGCGCGCTCGCCCGCGCCAGCGCGACCGACGCCGCGATCGCCGCCTGCTTCCGCGAGACGACGACGATCGGCCTGCGCCACCACTTTGTCGCCGGCGCCGCGCTGCCGCGCGATCTGCGCGAGGTCGAGGTGGACGGCACGATCGTTCGCGTCAAGACCGTGGATCGGCCCGGCGGTCGCACGGCCAAGGCCGAGGCCGAAGACGCGCGCGCCCATGCGACGCATGCCAAGCGCATGACGTTGCGGCGCCGGGCGGAACATTTGGCGCTCTCGGACGATGGGGCGGCATGAATGCCGCGCTGGATCGCCTGAGGCCCATCTTCGAGGGTATGCAAACCGTTGCCGTCGCCGTCAGCGGCGGAGTCGACAGCATGACCCTGGCGAGCGTCGCGCATCGCGCGCTCGGCGCGCACGCCATGCTAGCCATACACGCCGTCTCGCCCGCCGTGCCGGACGAGGCGACGGCGCGGGTGCGGGCGCAGGCCGCGAGCGAAGGCTGGGCGCTGCGCGTGATCGAGGCCGGCGAGTTCGCCGATTCCCGCTACCGCGCGAACCCCGTCAACCGCTGCTTCTTCTGCAAGACCAACCTCTACGGCGCGATCGGCCGGGCCACCGACAAGCCTATCGTGTCCGGCGCCAACCTCGACGACCTCGGCGAGTACCGGCCCGGCCTCGATGCCGCGCGCGACTATGGCGTGCGTCACCCGTACGTCGAGGCTGGCCTCGGCAAGGCGGCCGTGCGCGAAGTGGCGCGCCACCTCGGCCTCGCCGCCATCGCCGAGCTTCCGGCCGCGCCGTGCCTGTCGAGCCGCATCGAGACGGGCCTGCGCGTCGAGCCGGACACGCTGCGCTTCATCCATCACGTCGAGCGACTCGTCGGCGCTCGCATCGGCCGGTCTTTCTCGTCTCGGGCCGTGCGCTGCCGCATCCGCGCCTCGGGCATCGTCGTCGAGCTCGATCCCGCGAGCCTTGCCGCGCTGGGCGAGGCTGAACGCCATGAGTTCGGCCACGTCATCCTCGCCGCCGCGCCGGCGACCGTGGCGAGCCGGTCCGTGTCGTTCGCGCCCTACCGTACCGGCAGCGCCTTTCTCGTCGATCGGTTCGAGGCGGCGGAATGAGCACGGAGGAAGAATTCGTCCTCGACTACGACCGGCAAACACGCACCGGTCTCGAGGAGGCGATCTTCGCCGCCGGCAAGTCGCCCGCGCAGCTCGACTCGATTCTCGCCGCCGCCACCGCGCGCGGCGCCTCGCTGCTGCTGACCCGGCTCGATGCCGACAAGGCCGCCGCGCTGGCGACGCGTCACCGAGACCGGCTCGACTATTGCCCGGTGTCGCGGACGGCGGTCCTCGGCGTCGCGCGCAAGCCGCACGGCAGCGCGCGCGTCGCGGTCGTCTGCGCCGGCACCTCGGATGTCGGCGTCGCGCGCGAGGCGGTCCGCACCCTCACCTACCACGGCGCGGCGGCGACGCTGATCGCCGACGTCGGCGTCGCCGGTCTATGGCGATTGATGAACCGGCTCGACGAGTTGCGCGCCTACCCCGTGCTCATCGTCGTCGCCGGCATGGACGCGGCCTTGCCGACCGTGCTCGGCGGCCTTGTGCCAGGCGCCATCGTCGCCGTTCCGACGTCGGTCGGCTACGGCGTCGCCACGGGCGGCCGAACCGCGCTCGACGCGCTGCTCGCGAGCTGCGCGCCGGGGATTGCCGTCGTCAACATCGACAACGGCTTCGGCGCCGCCTGTTGCGCGCTACGCATGCTCAATGCCGCGCACATGATCGCGGCATCATCATCGATGGAGGACCAACGATCGTGATCTCTTCCGGACAACGAAAGGACGGCCCATGTCTCGCCCCAGCATGTCTCGCCCCAGCATGTCTCGCCCCAGCATGTCTCGCCCCAGCATGTCTCGCCCCAGCATGTCTTGCCCCAGCTTGCCACGCCGCGGCTTCCTCAAGGGCGCCGCGCTCGGCGCTGGTCTCGCCACCCTCGGCACCGCTGAGGCAGCCGTGAACAAGCCCGCGCTCCCGACCACACGCCCGGCCGACCCCGCCGACCTGCCCTTCGTCACCGAGCCCGGCGAGCGCCGCGGCGAGATGCTCTACCGCTCCTTCGGCCGCGCCGACGAGAAGATCTCGGTGGTCGGCATGGGCGGCTTCCATCTTGGCAAGAACGCCGTCTCGGACGACGAGGCGGTCCGCCTGATCCACCAGGGCGTCGACCGCGGCATCACGTTCATGGACAATTGTTGGGATTACAACGACGGCCGTTCCGAGCGGCGCATGGGGATCGCGCTGCAGCAGGACGGCTACCGCGACAAGGTCTTCCTGATGTCGAAGATGGACGGTCGCACCAAGGCGGAGGCGGCGCGCCAGATCGACGATTCGCTGCAACGGCTGCGCACCGACCGCATCGACCTCGTCCAGCATCACGAGATCCTGCGCTACGACGATCCCGACCGCATCTTCGCCGAAGGCGGCGCGATGGAGGCGTTCGTGGAGGCGAAGGCGGCCGGCAAGCTGCGGTACATCGGCTTCACCGGGCACAAGGATCCACGCATCCATCTGCAGATGCTCGAGGTCGCGCACGAGCGCGGCTTCCTGTTCGATGCCGTGCAGATGCCGCTCAACGTGATGGACGCGCATTTCCGCTCATTCGCGCACCTTGTTCTGCCCTACCTCGTCGAGCACGGCATCGCCGTGCTCGGAATGAAGAGTTTTGGCGACGGCGTGCTCCTGAAAAGCGACGCGCCGATCAAGCCGATCGAGTTCCTGCACTACTCGATGAACCTGCCGACCTCGGTGGTGATCACCGGCTGCGAGACGCAGCGCGATCTCGATCAGGCCTTCGAGGCGGTGAAGACGTTCAAGCCGATGGACAAGCCGCAGGTCGCCGAGCTGCTCGGGCGGAGCCGCCCCTACGCGCTCGAAGGCAAGTACGAGCTGTTCAAGACCAGCGCGACATTCGACGGCACCGCCAAGAACGCCAAATGGCTCGGCGACGATGTCGAGAGCGTGCAGAAGCTCGCGCCAACGATGAAGTGAACGCCCTCACACGAACGTCATGATCGGCGCGTCGACGGCGAGCGAGGCGCCCTCGGCGGCCTCGATCGACTTGATCGTCACGTCGCGCTCGGCGCGCAGCACGTTCTCCATCTTCATCGCCTCGACGAGGCAGAGCGGCTCGCCGGCCTTGACCTGCTGCCCCTCGGTCACGTGGATCTTCTTCACGAGGCCGGGCATCGGGCAGAGCAGCGTCTTCTGATCGTCGGCGTCCTCGCGCTCGAGCATCAGCGCGACGAGGTCCGCCTGGCGCCGCGAGAACACGCGCACGTCGCTGGCGAAGCCGCCGTGCGACAGGGCGTAGCCGTTGAGGATCGGCCGCGCGGCGACCGCGATCGGCGTGCCGTTTACCGTGCCGGTCCATACCACCGCGCCCGGCACCCATCGGCTGGCGGCGCGCACGAGTTCGCCGCCGGTCTCGAGCCGCACCGCGATGTCCTCGCCGATCGAAACGTCGACGTCGTGGCGCTCCTTGCCGAGCAGCACGGCGCGCTCGCCGTCATAGGGGCGGTGCGGCCGGATCGCGCCGGCGATGGCGCCGCGACGCATGTCGAGTGCGTGGTCGATCGCCAGCGCCACGGCGATGAACGTCGCCGCCATCGCGCCCGTCGGAGCCGGCGGTGAAAAGCCGTCGCGATATTCCTCGACGATGAAGCGTGTCGACAGCGCGCCTTCCCGCCAGCGCGGCCGCGCCATGATGGAGGCGAGAAACGGGATGTTGTGGCGGATGCCGTGGATCACGAAGCGATCGAGCGCGTCGGCGTGCGCGGCGATGGCCCCTGCCCTGTCGGGCGCGTGTGTGACGAGCTTGGCGATCATCGGGTCGTAATGGATCGAGATCTCGCCACCCTCGATGACGCCGGTGTCGACGCGCACGATGCGGTCGCCCTGGCGCCCCTCCGTCGGTGGCTTGAACGTCGTGAGCCGGCCCGTCGAGGGCAGGAAATCGCGCACCGGGTCCTCGGCGTAGACGCGCGTCTCGATTGCCCAGCCATCCAGCTTGACGCGATCCTGCGTGAGCTGGAGCGCCTCGCCGGCGGCGACGCGGATCATCTGCTCGACGAGATCGATGCCGGTGACGAGTTCGGTCACCGGATGCTCGACCTGCAGCCGCGTGTTCATCTCGAGGAAGTAGAAGCTCTTGTCCTGTCCGGCGACGAACTCGACGGTTCCGGCCGAATCGTAGCCGACCGCCTTGGCGAGCGCGACGGCCTGTTCGCCCATCGTCTTGCGCGTCGCCGCGTCGAGCAGCGGCGAAGGCGCTTCCTCGACGACCTTCTGGTTGCGACGCTGGATCGAGCATTCGCGCTCGCCGAGATAGAGGCAGGTGCCATGCTTGTCGCCGAGAACCTGGATCTCGATGTGGCGCGGGTCCTCGATGAACTTCTCGATGAAGATGCGATCGTCGCCGAACGAGGATTTGGCCTCCGAGCGCGAGCGGTCGAAGCCTTCCGCCACCTCGTCGCTCTTGTAGGCGATGCGCATGCCCTTGCCGCCGCCGCCCGCGGAGGCCTTGATCATCACCGGATAGCCGATCTCGTCGGCGATGCGGATCGCCTCGCTCGTATCGGCGATCTCGCCGAGATGGCCCGGCACCGTCGAGACGCCGGCCTTCGCGGCGAGCTTCTTCGAGGTGATCTTGTCGCCCATCGCCTCGATCGCGCCAGCGTTCGGGCCGATGAAAACGATGCCGGCCTCGGCCAGCGCGGTGGCGAAGGCCGCGCGCTCGGACAGAAAACCGTAGCCTGGATGCACCGCCTCGGCGCCGGTCGCCTTGCAGGCGTCGACGATGCGGGCGATGTCGAGATAGGATCGCGCGGCCGGCGGCGGTCCGATGGCGACGGCCTCGTCCGCCATCGCCACATGCAGCGCGTCGCGGTCGGCCTCGGAATAGACGGCGACCGTCGCGATCCCCATGCGCCGGGCGGTCTTGATCACCCGGCAGGCGATCTCGCCGCGATTGGCGATGAGGATCTTCTTGAACATGGCCACTCCCTGGAGGCGGCTTGTTAGGCGGATGCCAGGGCTAGAACAAGGGTCGTCGCATGCACGCCGGCGGCGCGGTCCCGGCTTGGCCTCCGGCTCGGGCTTGGCCGCGCGCTTGCTCGCCCCGCCTCGCGGCTGGTAAGGGGCGGAACGGCGCGCGTCGCCTGTCCGCGGCGGCTCGTGCTGGCGGCACGCAGGGAAACGTCATGCTGTTCAGCGTCGATTACGATGTCGGAGGGTCGATCGGGTTCTACCTCGTGCCCGATACGGGCGGCACCGTGCCCTCGGTGCGGATCGCTCACGACGGCGTCGAGATCATGGTCCTGCCGGCGAACCAGAACCGCCCCGAGCTCGTCGACGCGGGCCGGCATTCGACCGGCATGTGTGGCTTCATCATCGACGACAGCGTCATCCCCGGCGTCGCCGGCCTGCCCCACCTCGACATCAACGAAGCCGAGACTGGACTCGAGATCTACCGCCGCCCCCGCGAGACCTTCCTCAACGACAAGGTATTCCGCCTCGAGACGCACCTGCTGCCGCTGTGGCGGATCGACGACGCGCTGAAAGACCGTTTTCAATACTGGTATCGCGGCATCGATCGTCGCGGCATCGAGACGTCCATGCAGGTCTTCTGCATCGTCGATCTCAAGTCCGCCTACATCAGCGGCAGACTCTTCATCAAGAGTATCGAGTTGTACCTCACTCAGGGCTTCAAGTCGGTCGTCATCTTCCGCGATCCCTACGAGGAGTTGGCGGAACGCCTGATCATCTTGAAGAACGTCACGGACAAGACGCGCGAGCTGCTCGGCCCGCGCGACATGCTGACGTTCGAGCCGGTCATCGAGAGTTTGAGAGAGTTCGAGAAGCTCGAGGAGGACGCGCTGCGGCGGTTCGTCAGGCGGGCTCCGAACGAGGTTCTGACGCCGCTGTCGAACCCCCTTACGCGCCAGCTCAGCTGCGGCACCCCGGACGAGACGCCGAAGAAGACCTCGGTCGCGCAATCGCTCTCCGCGCTCGCCGCCTTCGACGTCGTCTGCCTGCGCTCGGATGCCAAGCATTTCTCCGAAGCGCTCGGCGAGATGCTCGGTCTGCCGGGCGAGGCGCCCATCCCCGTGATGAACGAATACGCCCGCGTCACCGAGCTGGCGCAGAAGCTGCGGGCGATCAGCGAGGTCGAGGGCCTGCTCGAGCTCGACCTCAACATCTTCACCCAGACCCAGCACGCGTTCGGCTCGGTGGGGTAGGATTGCTGCACTAGAGCGGAATATTTCCGTGCTTCTTCCACGGGTTCTCCAGCTTCTTGCCGCGTAGCATCGCGAGCCCGCTGGCGACCCGGCGGCGGGTGGCGTGCGGCAGGATCACCTCGTCGATATAACCGCGCTCGGCCGCGACGAACGGGGACAGGAAATTGTCCTCGTATTCCTTCGTCTTCGCCGCGATCTTCTCGGCGTCCTTCACGTCGGCGCGGAAGATGATCTCGACGGCGCCCTTGGCGCCCATCACCGCGATCTGCGCCGTCGGCCAGGCGTAGTTCAAGTCGCCGCGCAGGTGCTTCGAGGCCATCACGTCATAGGCGCCGCCGAAGGCCTTGCGCGTGATGATGGTGAGCTTCGGCACGGTCGCTTCGGCGTAGGCGAAGAGCAGCTTGGCGCCGTGCTTGATGAGGCCGCCGTACTCCTGGCTGACGCCAGGCAAGAAACCCGGCACGTCGACGAAGGTGACGATCGGGATCGAGAAGCAGTCGCAGAACCGCACGAACCGCGCGGCCTTGCGCGAGGCGTCGGAGTCGAGCACGCCGGCCAGCACGATCGGCTGGTTGGCGACAAAACCAACCGTGCGCCCCTCGACGCGGCCGAAGCCGACGACGATGTTCTTGGCGTGCGCATCCTGGATCTCGAAGAAGTCGCCGTCGTCGGCGACCTTCAGGATCAGCTCCTTGATGTCGTAGGGCGTATTCGCGTTGTCCGGCACCAGCGTGTCGAGCGAGGCATCGTCATCCTCGGCGCGCGCGGCCGGCCATTCCGGCGAGGGCGCGGTGTTCGACGCCGGCAGGAAGTCGACCAGGCGACGCATCTGCAGCAGCGCCTCGACGTCGTTTTCGTAGGCGCGATCGGCGACCGAGCTTTTCACCGCGTGCACCGAGGCGCCGCCCAGCTCCTCCGCCGTCACGGTCTCGTTCGTCACCGTCTTCACGACATCGGGGCCGGTGACGAACATGTAGCTCGTGCCCTTCACCATGAAGATGAAGTCGGTCATCGCCGGCGAGTAGACGTCACCACCGGCGCACGGCCCCATGATGACCGAGATCTGCGGGATGACGCCCGAGGCCAGCACGTTGCGCTGGAACACCTCGCCGTAGCCGCCGAGCGCGGCCACGCCCTCCTGGATGCGCGCGCCGCCGGCATCGAACAGGCCGATGATCGGCGCCCGGTTGCGCAGCGCCATGTCCTGGATCTTCATGATCTTTTGCGCATGCGTCTCCGACAGCGAGCCGCCGAACACGGTGAAGTCCTTGGCGAAGACGAAGACGGTGCGCCCCGAGATCGTGCCCCAGCCCGTCACCACGCCATCGCCGGGGATCTTGTGCTCGGCCATGCCGAAGTCGACCGCCCGGTGCTGGACGAACATGTCGAACTCCTCGAACGAGCCCTCGTCGAGCAACAGCTCGATGCGCTCGCGCGCGGTGAGCTTGCCCTTCTCGTGCTGCGCCTCGACGCGGCGCTGGCCGCCGCCAGCCACGGCATCCGCACGGCGGTCGGCGAGGCGGGCGAGCATTGTTTTCACGGGCGGAGTCCTGAAGCTGGGGCGAGAAAGGTGGGGGCGCTATAGCAGAAGCGGGAGCGTTGAAAGGCTGGATTCGCTCTCGTTTATCTTCTACCCCGGCCGCGCCGATGAGGACGATCCGCGATTAAAGGCGAGTACGATTTTCCCTCGGCCGAACGCGGGCGCTTCTACAGGCCGGGTGCCCGGCTCGTGCCCCCCGTCCACCTCGACGCCGATGCTCTCGCGGCATCGACGGCGCGAGCCGGGGCGCAGAATCTCTCGCCGAGCGACCTGGTCAACGCAGTGCTGCGTAAGGATATCGAGATGCTCTCGCCGCCTTGAGAGGCGACTCTCATTCGCTGCGGCCGACGTCTCGCCCGCAGACGATTGGGCCCACGCAACCGCCTCAACGGCGCGCCCCGCCAGTCGCCGAGGCCGCGAGTATCGCGTCGATCCGAGCCGACGGCATATCCTGATCGCTCATGCACCCTCTCCAACGATCTTCCGAGACCGCCTCGTTCAAAAATTCTGCCGCCGCCTCACGGTTTTCTTTCCCCGCCACGCCCTTGGCGGCGGCACCCCTCCCCCTATAGACATAGGACAGACATCCACGTCCCACCTGGGAGCCATGCCCGTTGGCCATGCAGTCCGAGCACGCCGAATTCGCCGAGTTCCAGCAGTTTGCCGACAAGGACGGGCCGCTGCGCGACGACATCCGTCTGCTCGGCGCGATCCTCGGCGACACGATCCGCGACCAGGAAGGCGAGGACATCTTCAAGATCGTCGAGCAGATCCGGCAGACCTCGGTACGCTTCCATCGCGACCGCAGCGTCAAGGACGCCAAGACGCTGCACGACATTCTCGGGGCCCTGACGTCGCGCCAGGCACAGCGGGTGGTGCGCTCGTTCTCCTACTTCTCGCATCTCGCCAACATCGCCGAGGATGCCCACCATCGCCGTCGCACGCGGGCGCATGCGATCGCCGGCTCGACGCCGCGCATCGGCACGATCCGCCGCGCGCTCGACGACGCCAAGGCGCACGGCATCACGCGCGGCGCGCTGCAGGCGTTCTTCGAACGGTCCTTCATCAGCCCCGTCCTCACCGCGCACCCGACCGAGGTGCGCCGCCGCTCGACGCAGACCTGGGAGATGGCGGTCGCCCGTCGGCTCGACCTCTTCAACGATCGCGACATCACGCAGGACGAGCGCGAGCAGATCCGCGAGGCGATCCGCGAGGCGGTGCTGTCGCTGTGGCAGACGAGCCTGCTGCGGCGGCGCAAGCTCACCGTCGTCGACGAGGTCGCCAACGGCCTGACCTATTACGACTACTCGCTGCTCAGCGAGGTGCCGATCGTCTACCAGACGCTGGAGCAGCAGATCGACACCTACGCCAAGGACGAGCCGGCGCGGCCGATCCCCTCGTTCCTGCGGCTCGGCAGCTGGATCGGCGGCGACCGCGACGGCAATCCCTTCGTGACGGCCGACGTGCTCGAGACCACCGCGCGCATGCACGGGATGAAGATCATCCGGCATTACCGCGAGGAGTGCGTCAACCTTCGCAAGGAGCTGACGCTGTCGGACAACATCGTCGCGCTCACGAGCGATCTCCGCGCGCTCGCCGACCTCGGCGACGACGGCAGCGAGGCGCAGCAGAACGAGGCCTACCGCCGCGCGCTGAACGGCATGACGAAGCGGCTTACCTCGACGCTGCGCTCGTTCGAGAATGCGCCGACGAACGGCGCCAGGTCTTACACCTCGCCTGGCGAGTTCAAGGCCGACCTCGAGGCGATCCATCGCTCCCTCGTCGAGAACGGCTCCGGCATCCTGACGCGCGGGCGGCTGCATCGGCTGCTGCGCGCGGTCGATTGTTTTGGCTTCCACCTTGCCTCGATCGATCTGCGCCAGAACTCCGCCGTGCACGAGCGCACCATCGCCGAGCTGCTCGAGGCGGTGACGCCCGGCACCGACTATCTGAAGCTCGACGAGGCGCAGCGCGTCGCGGTGCTCGACAAGGAGCTCGACACCGCGCGCCCGCTGATCTCGCCCTTCCTGACCTACACCGAGGAGACCGAGACCGAACTCGGCGTGTTTCGCATGGCCGTCGCCGCGCAGAAGCGCTACGGCCACAAGATCATCCACACGTCGATCATCTCGATGTCGGAGTCGGTGTCCGACCTGCTCGAGCTCGCCGTGCTCCTGAAGGAGGTCGGGCTGATCGACCGCGAGGGCGTCGCGGCCGTGAACCTCGTGCCGCTGTTCGAGACGATCGACGATCTGCGCGCCTGCCCCGGGATCATGGAAGCGGTCTTCGAGAACCGCCACCTCGCCAAGATCGTCGCCTCGCGCGGCAACGTGCAGGAGGTCATGCTCGGCTATTCCGATTCCAACAAGGACGGCGGTTTCGTCACGTCTGGTTGGGAATTGTACAAGGCCGAGATCGCGCTGGTCGACACGTTCAAGGCGGCCGGCATCGGCATGCGCCTGTTCCACGGCCGCGGCGGCTCGGTCGGACGCGGCGGCGGCCCGAGCTACGACGCGATTCTCGCGCAGCCTGCCGGCGCCGTCGACGGGCAGATCCGCATCACCGAGCAGGGCGAGATCATCTCGTCGAAATACGCCAGCAAGGACTCCTGCCGGCGAAACTTGAACATCATCGTCGCCGCGACGCTCGAGGCCTCGCTGATCGACTCGACGCTGCCGCCGCCGCCGGATCATTTCCGCCAGACCATGGGCGAGATCTCCGACCTCGCCTACGCCGCCTACCGCAAGCTCGTCTACGAGACCAAGGGGTTCCAGGACTTCTTCTGGGGCTCGACCGTGATCAACGAGATCGCGACGCTGAACCTCGGCAGCCGCCCTGCCTCGCGCAAGAAGGGCCGCAATATCGAGGACCTGCGCGCGATCCCGTGGGTGTTCTCGTGGGCGCAATGCCGCGTGATGCTGCCCGGCTGGTACGGCTTCGGCTCGGCCGTCGAGCAATGGCTGGCCGGCGGCGGCAAGCTCGACCTGCTGCGCCAGATGTACAAGGAATGGGGCTTCTTTCGCACCCAGCTCGCCAACATGGACATGGTGCTGGCCAAGGCCAGCCTCGCGGTCGCCTCGCGCTACGCCGACCTCGTCGAGGACGAGACGCTGCGCACGACGATCTTCTCGGAGATCACCAAGGAGCACGACCGCACGATCAAGCAGCTCTTCGCGATCATGGAGCAGGACCGGCTGCTGCAGTCGAACCCGCTGCTCGAGCGCTCGATCAACAACCGCTTTCCCTACCTCGACCCGATGAACCACGTGCAGGTCGAGCTTTTGAAGATGCTGCGCGCCAACGGCGACGACGAGGAGGTGCGTGGCGGCGTCCACCTCTCCATCAACGGCATCGCGGCGGGGCTGCGCAACAGCGGGTGAGCAGGCTGTCGCCAGTGTCGCTACGTTGTAGGAAGAAAAAATTGGATATCCGACCGATCACCAATGATGCCGAGCATCCCGATGCGATCTGGACGACTGACGAGCATCTCGATTCGAAGTTCGGCGCTGGCTTGGAAGCCGAACTCAATGCTCTGCTGACACTCGTCGAGGCATACGAGCAGCGGCGTTGGCCGCAGGCGTGTCGCTCGACCCGGTCGATTTGCTGAATACACCATGACCGAAGCGGGCCGCACGCGAAGCGAAACTTGTCGCGATCATCGGTTCGGCGTTCGCGGGTTTCAGACCTCCTGAGCAGACGGCGCGCGCTCACGCTGGACATGATCCGCTCGGTCAGCGACGCCTGGGGCATCCCGCTCGAGCTGTTATCTCGCCCATATCCGCTCTCGGGAAAAGCCCAGGTTGCCAGACGGGCTTGACGGTCATCACCACGCCGCCAGCTCCGGCAGGGCGGGCGCGAACACGGCGCAGGGCGTGTAGAGGCGGGGCAGTTCGAGAGAGGGCGGCAGGCGGCGCCTGGTGGCGAGCGCGGCTGGATCGAAGACGGCGGACGGGTCTTCGTCCGCGGTCGCCGCCGCGGTGATCTCGATGCGGCCGATGGCGCTGCGGACGACGCGGGTCTGCGAGCCATCGGTCATGCGCTCGCGAAGCCCGCGATCGAGCGAGCGCCACGAGCGCCCGACATGCGCGTCGAGGCCGCGCTGCAGGTCCGGCTCGGCGGTCCTGATGCCGAACGAGCCGTTCTGGCCATCGATGCCGAGATCGTAGAGCGTCTCGCCCGCGCCCGGCAGCGCGATGGCCTCGCGATCGATCGCGGTGCGGCTGAGGCCGCCGCTCGCCAGCGGCTTCGGCGATCGACAGCGCGCGAGCACGAGGCGCGCGGGCGCGTCGTCGCTCGGATCGAACGCGATCACGCGGATGTCCTCGGGCAGGCTGAAGGCGATGGCGCGGCGCCTCGTCCGCGCGGCCATGGCGCCGCGACGCGCGTAGATCGCGATCTGCTCGTCCGCGTCGATCGTGAAGGTGGCGCCGGCGCCATGGACGCCGACGGTCCATTGGCCGCTGCCATGGCGAAACGTCCGGCCGATGAACGCCAGCGTCTGCGACACCGACCAATCGAGCCGATGCATGCGCAGGCCGATCGCTTTCCGACGCTCCGGAAGGCGCGCGCGGATGTCGGCGATCTCGTCGTCGGATGCGCTCTTCCAGGCGACGATCTCGTCGCGCGTGCGGGCGCAACTCGCGCACAGCCCGTGGCGCTGATCGATCCCGCAGGTGCCGACGCAGGGGCTGGCTCTCGTCATGGCGCCTCTCCCGACATGCGCGCAGCGCGATGTGTGCCAGCGAAGTGGGAGCGAGACAAGCACTGTCATGACCTTGAATTGAAAACGCCGGCGCTGGTCGCCGGCGTTCGGGTCTTCGAACTTGGGTTTTGGTGGCGACGCGCGACGAGGGCCGCGCGTCGCCGAACCGTCCCGCGGGTCGGGGGCCCCGCGGATCGGCTCAATAGTTCGGGCGGCAGGCGCGACCGGCCGGCCCGAGGTGCGTGCCGGGCGGGCAGGCGCGGACCGCGTAGGCCGGCTCGGCGTAGACCGGGCGCGGCGCGAGAGCGGTCGCGACAACGGCACCCGTAACGGCGCCAGCGACGATGCCGGCGGCGAGCGGCGCGCCACAGCCCCAGCGGCACCAGGCGTCGGCCGGGCTCGTCGAGACGGCGGTGGCCGAAGCCAGCGTGAGGGCGACCGTGGCCGCCGACAGGTATTTGTTGAGCGTCATCTTGCATCCCTCTCGTTTCTTTTGCCTCGTGGCAAAATAGAAACTGTCCCGAATGTTTTAACAGCCCGTTAAATTGCGTGGGAATTTTACCCACGCAATCTAGTCGCACGCGGACGGGATGTTGTCCAGTCCGGCGGAAGCCGCTCGCTCGTTGTTGATGGCCACGCAGTCCTGCGCGCCCCCCTCGAAGACGCAAAAAGCCGACCCCCAGGGGCCGGCTTTCCATCACGTACGTCCAGAGAATCGTCAGTTCGCGTAGCAGGCCCCGCCATCGCGGCCGAAGTGATAGCCCGGAGGGCACGCGTAATAGCCGCCCGGACGCCCGTAGCCGCCACCACCATAGCCGCCGCCGTAGCCATAGGGCCGCGGTCCCACCGCCGCCGCCGCGACGCCGGCGCCGACGATCGAGCCGGCGACGATGCCGGCCGCGAGCGGCAGGCCGATCCCGCCGCGATAGCCGTAGCCGCCGCGATAGCCAAAGCCGCAGCGGCCGAATCGGCACCATGCGGCGGCGGGCGTCACCGTCGCCGCCGTCGTGCCCAACAGGGTCACCGCGATCACGGCGGCGACACCGAACTTCTTCATCGTCATGCAGGTCTCCCGTTCCTCGATAGGTGCGCTATCGAAGAGGCGCATTGTGCTGATTCTGCGGCCGAAAGCTTGTCACTTAGTCGTAAGCCTCGGCCGCGCGCACGCGGCGTGATAAAATCTAGCGAGGCTAGGCTTCGATGTCGTACTTGCCGTCGAGCTTCGCGTAGACCGTCTTGAGGCCGGCTTCGACGCCCTCGTCGTCGCCCTCCCCCTTCCAGTCCACGACCTTCCAGCGCTCGGATGAGCCGAGCCGATGGCCGGCGACGACCTTGATCTCCGACACACCGCCGCAATTGGGCTCGGCGGTCAGCTCCTTGAGGAACAGCGCCTGCAGATCGGCCAGCTTGATCGTCTCCTTGGTCATCGTCGCGACTCCATACCTGCGTGCGACGCCGCGCGCGGACAATACCGTGCGGGCGTGACAGCGATGGACACCACCCTACCCGTGCGGCAGCCCGGCCGATAGCCGTCCCGTTGCGGCGCGCGCGGCGATGCGAAACAAGGGCCGGCATGAGAAGTGATGCCGCATGAGCGAGGATGGAATCGTGGTGCTCGTCGATGCCGACGCGTGCCCGGTGAAGGACGAGATCTACCGCGTCGCGGCGCGGCACGCCCTGCCCGTCGCGATCGTCGCCAACGCGCCGATCGCCGTGCCACGCGACCCGTCGATCCGCCGCGTCCATGTCGCCGCCGGGCCCGACGTCGCCGACGACTGGATCGCGGCACGGGCGCGGGCGGGCGCGATCGTCGTCACCGCCGACATTCCGCTCGCCGCGCGCTGCGTGAAGGCCGGCGCCAGCGTGATCGCGCCGAACGGCAAGGCGTTCACCGACGCCTCGATCGGCGCCGCGCTGGCGACGCGCAACCTGATGGACGAGCTGCGCTCCTCCGGCGAGATCACCGGCGGCCCGCGCCCGTTCACGCCGCGCGACCGCTCGGCCTTCCTGTCCGCCCTCGATGTCGCGATCCAGCGCCTCAAGCGCGCCGGCCGGGTGGCCGGCACGCTGCCGGATTAGGCTGCCCTCAGTGCGTCGCGCCGGCGAGCGGGATCGAGACGATCTTGCCCTTCTCGACGGCGGCGACGAAGGTGGCGGCATCGAGGCCGCCGTGCTCGCCGATGCCGGAGACGCTGTTGGGGTTGTTGTCGGCCGGCAGCGTCTTGGTGACGGCGTCGGCCTTGGCGCGGATCGCGGCGGCGTCGGTGGTCGAGCCCGCGGCCTTCATCGCGTCGGTGACGATGTAGAGCGTCGTGTAGTTGAGCGACGCCTCGGTGTTGGGCGCGTACTCGTGATGCGCGGCGTAGCGCTTGACGAAGGATTGCGCCGCCGGGCGCTCGTCGTAGGCCAGCGGCAGAATGCCGATCGAGCCATCCAGCATGTCGAGGCCGCCGGTGACGCGCGCCATCTCGTCGAGCTTGGCCTGGTCCATGACCGCGAAGCCGCCCTTGAAGCCGAGCTCGCGCGCCTGCTTGACGACGAGCGCGGTCGGCTCCGAGGCGCCGCCGATGAACATCACGTCGGGGCCCGCCGCCAGCACCTTGCTGACGCCGGAGTAGAAGTCGGCATCCTTGTTGTAGGACATCGGGTTCGAGGCGACGATCGTGCCGCCGGCCTTCTCCCATGCCGGGCCGAACGCCTTGGCCCAGAGCTTGGCGTATTCGTGATCGCCGCCGGCCATCGCGAGCTTCTTGCCGAAGTGCTTCATCTCGTAGTCGATGAACGGCTCGATGTAGGTGTCGTAGGTCGGCGGAATGCGCAGCGTCAGCGTGTTGCCGCGCTCGGTGATCGAGGGCACGCTCGAATACGCGCCGAGCAGGAAGCCTTCCTTCTGGTTGAAGGCCTGCACGGCGAAGATGCCGCCCGAATGCGGGACGAAGACGACGGCCGCGCCGTCCTGCTCGTGCAGGCGCTTGGCGTTCAGCGCGGCTTCCGATGGCGAGTATTTATCGTCGAGCGCGACCAGGTCGAGCTTCATCTTCTTGCCGCCGATATCGAGGCCGCCGGCCGCGTTGATCTCGTCGGTCGCCATCTGCAGGCCGCTCAGGCAATGCTTGCCGTAGAGCGCGGCGCCGCCCGACAGCGGGCCGGAGAAGCCGATCTTGATGACGTCGTCGGCGTGCGCGAGGCCGGGGAAGGCGAGCGCGGCGGTGGTTGCGGCGGTGGCGAGGCCGAACTGGCGTCTCGTGATGGGCATGGCGTTTCCTTCTCTGTTTTGCTCTTGCTTGTGGTCTCAGCCGCCGAGGTAGGCCCGGCGGACGCGTTCGTCCTTGCTCAAGGCGTCGGATGTGCCTTCCAGCACGATCCGGCCGCTCTCGATCACGTAGGCGCGCGTGGCGATGCGCAGCGCCGCGAAGGCGTTCTGCTCGGCGAGCAGCACGGTGGTGCCGCGCGCGTTGATCGCCGCGATGATCTCGAACATCTGCTTCACGACGAGCGGCGCGAGGCCGAGGCTCGGCTCGTCGAGCAGCAGCACCTTGGGCCGGCCCATCAGCGCGCGGCCGATCGCAACCATCTGCTGCTGCCCGCCCGACAGCGCGCCTGCGGCCTGGTGCTGCTTGTCGCGCAGGATCGGGAACAGCGTGAAGATCTCCTCGAGCCCGCTGGCGATGCCGGCCTTGTCGCGGCGATGCACGTAGGCGCCGAGCTCGAGGTTCTTGCGCACGCTCATCGCCGGGAAGAGCTTGCGGCCCTCGGGGCAATGGACGATGCCGGCCTCGACGATGCGAGATGGTTTGAGGGCCGATATATCGTCGTCGCGCAGGCGGATGTTGCCCTCGGCGAGACGCTGCAGGCCGCTGATCGCGTGGAAGATCGAGCTTTTGCCGGCACCGTTCGCGCCGAGCAGCACGACGAGCTCGCCGTCGTCGGCATGCAAGTCGACGTGGTCGAGCGCGCGAAAGCCGCCGTAGTCGAGGCAGGCGCCCTCAAGCCGCAGCATGATCGGCTCCGAGATAGGCCTCGATCACCTTCGGGTTCGCCTGGATCTCGGCCGGCGTGCCCTCGGCGATCTTCTCGCCGTGGTCGAGCACGACGATGAAATCGGCGAGCGCCATGATCATGCTCATCTTGTGCTCGATCAGTATCAGCGTGACGCCGGAGCGCACGATCTTGCGCATCAGCTCGGCGAGACCGTCGGTCTCGCTCGGATTGACGCCGCCGGCCGGCTCGTCGGCGAGCAGCAGCTTCGGATCGGTGGCCAGCGCCAGCGCGAAGGCGACGCGCTTGCGCTCCTCCTGCGTGATGTCGGCCGCCAGCCGGTGGCCGACATGGGCGAGCCCGACGAACTCGAGCACCTCGGCGGCCCTGGCGCGGCTCGCGCGCTCCTCCTCGCGCAGGCGCCGCGAGGCGACGAGAACGTCGAGGAGGTTGGCGCGGGTGCGCAGCCGATGGCCGACGATGAGGTTGTCGGCGACGCTCGCCGTCTCGAACAGGTTCGTCGCCTGGAACGTGCGCGCCACGCCGAGCCGCGCCACCGCGTCGGCCTTGAGCCCAGTCACATCGCGCCCCTCGAGCAGGACTTCGCCCTCGCTCGGGCGGTAGGCGCCGCTGATCAGATTGAAGAACGTCGTCTTGCCGGCGCCGTTGGGGCCGATGATCGCGCTGATCTTGCCGGCGGCGAAGGTGGCCGTGACGTCGCGCACGGCGGCGAGGCCGCCGAAGCGCTTGGTGAGGCCGCGCACCTCAAGCATGCGGCCGCACCGGAATGCCGCGCGGAGCCTCCTGCGTCGCGAGCGCCGCGTCGATTTGTGCCGCGCGGCGGCGGCCGAGCCGTGTCTCGACCCAGCCGACCAGGCCCTGCGGGAAGAACATGATGAGCAGGATGAGGAGCGGCCCGAACACCACCATGCGATAGTCCTGCAGCGCCTGCAGGTATTGGCTCAGCCAGGCGATCAGCAGCGCGCCGACGACGGGACCGAGCAGGGTTCCGAGGCCGCCGACGATGGTGAACGTGATCATGTCGAAGGTGATCGTCTCGCTCGCCATGCCGGGGCCGAGAAAGCGCAGATTTCCGGCATAGAGCGCGCCGGCGATGCCCGCGTAGAAGGTCGACAGGACGAAGGCCAATAGTTTGGTGCGCATCGGATTGATGCCGAGCGCCTCCGCCAGCGCCTCGCTGTTGCGGATGGCGACGAAGCCGCGCCCGACGAGCGAGGTGACGATGCGCTGCATCAGGAACAGCCCGCAAACCAGGACGGCGAGCACGAGGTAGTATTGGCCGGCGTCGCTGGCGATCGAGAACGGCCCGAGACGCGTCGCCTGCGGGATGTCCATGATGCCGTTGACGCCGTTGGTCAGCCCCTCCGCCTTTTCGATGACAAGCGCGATGATGACGCCGACGCAGAGCGTGAAGATCGCGAAGACCTGGCCGCGCAGCCGAAGCGAGATCACGCCGACGAGCGCGCCGATCGCCGCCGCGACGACGCCGCCGAGCACGAAGGCCGGCCAGAACGGCATGCCATAGGTGACGGTGAGGATGCCGACCGTGTAGGCGCCGATCGCCATGAAGCCGGCGTGCGCCAGATTGAGCTGTCCGGTGTAGCCGGCGATGAGGTTGAGCCCCGCCGCCGCCAGCGCGTTGATGAGCGCGAGCGACATGACGGACAGGTAATAGGGGTTCGGCGCGACGAGCGGAAACGCGACGCCGACGGCGACGAGCGCGAGGCAGACGGCGCCGAAGGGCGTGATCCGCATCATCGCGCGACGCGGCCGAACAGGCCCTGAGGGCGGACCGACAGGATGAGGATCAGCAGCGCGAAGGCGATGATGTCCTTGTAGTCGGTCGAGACGTAGAAGGCGCCGAAGCTCTCGGCGAAGCCGATCACCAGGCCGCCGACGATGGCGCCGGCGACGCTGCCCATGCCGCCCAGCACGATGATGACGAAGGCCTTGGTGATGACGAGCTCGCCCATCGTCGGCGCCAGCAGGCTGATCGGCGCGAACAGCACCGCGGCGACGGCGGCGAGCGCGCCGGAGATCGCGAAGGTGAGCATCGACACGCGCGTCGCGTCGATGCCGACGAGGGCGGCACCCTGCCGGTTCTGGGCGGTGGCCACGATCGTCGCGCCGGTGATGGTGCGCGAGAGGAACAGCTGCAGCAGGATCATCAGCGCGATGGCGGCACCGACGACGAGCAGGCGCTGCGCCGAGAAGGTCAGCCCGGCATAGTGGTAGATCTGCGTGAACGGCGGCTGGATGCGGTAGAAGTCGGCGCCGAACGTCGCCTGGATGCCGGCCTCGAAGAACAGCAGCAGCCCGATCGCCGCGATCATGTCGTGCAGCGGCGGCGCCTTGCGGAGCGGCTCGAAGACGAGGCGCTCCGACAGCACCGCGATGACCGCGGACACGACCACCGCGCCGGCTAGCGCCAGCCAGAAGTTGGCGCGATAGTGGTCGATCAGGAAGAACGCCGCGTAGGCACCGATCGTGAACAGCGCGCCGTGCGAGAAATTCGGGATCTGCAGGATGCCGTAGACGAGCGTGAGCCCGAGCGCGACGAGCGCGTAGACGCAGCCGATCGTCAGGCCGTTCAGAACCTGTTGGACGAAGAAGTTCAAGCCGTCTCCCCCGCCATCGCCCTCGGCCCGACCGGCCGACGAGAGTCCCGGGCGACGCCACGTCAGGCGTCACGTGCCGATGGCTGTAATGGTTTCGAAGGGCCGGTCAACGAAGGGCGCGGCGGGATGGCACCCTCTTTTCGACAGATGGGTATGCGAGCACGGCCGAATGTCGACGGGGCCGACCGAGGTGCCCAGGATACGCTCCAGGACCGCCGATGCCGTCTTTGCCTCTCCGCGTTCCCCGCCGGAGACGCAGGGCCTAGATTGGTTTTCCGAGCCCTGGTTTTCCAAACCTTGGGCAGATCGATCGGAGGCTCGCGAATGGCTACAGCGACCGGCTCGTTCAGCGATTTCCACGCCGCCGCCGCGCCTCGATCGCCGGCGCGGTCCAGCCTCGCGGGTCTCGGCAAGGTGCCCGAGGTCACGTTCGGGTTTTGGATCATCAAGATCGCCGCCACGACGCTCGGCGAGACCGGCGGTGATGCCGTTACGATGTCGCTGCATCTCGGCTATCTCGTCGGCACGCTCATCTTCGCCGCGATCTTCGCGGCCGTCCTCCTGGTTCAGATCGGCGCCAGGCGCTTCCACCCCTTCCTGTATTGGGCCGTGGTGATCGCGAGCACCACGGTCGGGACGACGCTGGCCGATTTCGCCGATCGCTCCCTCGGCATCGGCTATGTCGGCGGCTCGCTCATCCTTTCCCTCGCCGTGATCGCGTCGCTCGGCCTCTGGTACCGGACGCTCGGCTCGGTCTCCGTGACATCGGTCACCAACCCGAAGGTCGAGGCGTTCTACTGGATGACGATCCTGTTCTCGCAGACGCTCGGCACGGCGCTGGGCGACTTCGCCGCCGATTCCGGCGGCCTCGGGTACTCCGGGGGCGCGGTCGTCTTCGGCGCGATCATCGCGGTCACGGCTCTGCTCTACGTCGCGACGGACATCTCGCGCGTCCTGCTCTTCTGGACGGCATTCATCATGACCCGACCGCTGGGTGCAACCGTCGGTGACTTCCTGGACAAGCCCGTCGCGCATGGTGGTTTGGCCCTGAACCGCTTCTCGGCCTCGGCCGTGCTCCTGGTCTTCATCGTCGCGTGCATCTTCATGCTGCCGCAGCGTGCCGCGGGCCATCCAGGGGCAGGCGCGCGCTGAGCGTGAAGGAGCCGCAGGCCACCCTCTTGCAGACCGATGGGTGTGCAGGGACATTGTTGACGGGGCCGTTCGGGGTGTGCCCAGGGTAGGCGATGGAGGACCGCCGATGCCGTCTCTGACCATCCGCAACCTGCAGCCTGAGACGAAGGACGAGCTTCGCCGCCGCGCGACCGCGCACGGTCGCTCGATGCAGGACGAGGCGCGGGTGATACTGCTGGACGCGCTCGATGGCGCCAAGCCGATACGGGGGAACCTGTACGAGCGGATTCGCGCCCGGGTCGAGCCGATCGGCGGCGTTGATATCGAGCTTCCGCCGCGCGATCTCGCTCGTGATCCACCGACCTTCGAATGAGGTTCGTGCTCGACACGAACGTCGTGTCGGAGATCATGAAAGGCGTGCCTGCGCCACGCGTGGTGCACTGGGTCGAAGAGCAGTCGGAGGAGGAAATCTTCACGACGGTGATCTCCAAGGCCGAGATCTTGGCGGGGATCGCGTTCCTTCCCATAGGCCGTCGTCGCGATGCCCTCGAGGTGGTCGCTCGCGGGGTTTTCGAGGTCGACTTTCTCGGCCGGGTGCTGTCATTCGACCCGGTCGCGGCTTTGGCTTACGCGGATATCGCCTCCAATAGGCGCCTCGCCGGGCGCCAGACCGGCACGTTCGACCTCGTCATTGCCGCGATCGCCCGCGCCAACGACGCGACCATCGTGACCCGCGACGTCGGAGGCTTCGTCTCCACCGGCGTTCCGGTCCTCAACCCCTGGGATCCAGTCCAACCATGATCGACAAACGCCGGCTCGGCCGGACCGACATCGAAGTCACCTCGATTTGCCTCGGCTCCATGACCTGGGGCGAGCAGAACACCGAGGCCGAGGGCCACGCTCAGCTCGACCGGGCGGTGGCGGCCGGAATCAACTTCATCGACACGGCGGAGATGTACGCGATCCCGCCCAAGGCCGAGACGCAGGGCTCGACCGAGCGGATCATCGGCTCCTGGCTCGCCGCGCGCGGCGGTCGCGACAAGCTCGTCATCGCCACCAAGGTCAGCGGGCGCAGCTCCGCCAAGTGGCTGCGGCCGGACAAGCAAGGCGCGCGGCTCGACGAGACCAACATCACCTACGCCGTCGAGCGATCGCTCAAGCGCCTGCGCACCGACTACGTCGACCTCTACCAGGTGCATTGGCCCGACCGGGAGGTCGCCCTGTTCGGCGCCAGCGGCGCGGTCTTCCGCGCCCTGCCGGAGCCAGATGACTCGATCCCGATCGAGGAGACGCTCGGCGTGCTCGGTCGCCTCGTCGAGGCGGGCAAGGTGCGCCACATCGGCGTCTCCAACGAGACGCCGTGGGGCGTCGCGCGCTACCTCGCCGCCGCCGAGGCGGGGCACGGCCCACGCGTCGCCTCGATCCAGAACGCCTACAACCTGCTCAATCGCACCTTCGAGGTCGGCCTCGCCGAGATGGCGCTGCGCGAGGACGTCGGGCTGCTCGCCTACTCGCCGCTGGCGCAGGGCTATCTCACCGGCAAGTACCAGGACGGGGCGCGGCCGCCCGGCGCGCGCACCACGCTGTTCGAGCGCGGCCAGCGCTACGAGAAGCCGGGCGTGGCCGTCGCCATCGACGCCTACCTCGCGCTGGCCCGCGAACTCGGCGTCGATCCGACCCAGCTCGCGCTGGCCTATGTCACCTCGCGCAAGTTCGTGACCTCGAACATCATCGGCGCGACGAGCCTGGCCCAGCTCGAGACGATCCTCGGCTCGCAAGAGATCGCGATCACGCCGGAGATCGAGGACGCGATCGACACGATCCATCAGGTGCACCAGAACCCGGCGCCGTAGCGGGTGCCGTGCCCCCGGCGTCGTCATTGCGAGCCATAGGCGAGCAACCCAGATTGCGAGCCATAGGCGAAGCACCCCAGGGGCAACCGCTCGGCCCTGGGTTGCTTCGCTGCGCTCGCGATGACGGAGAGATGCAACTAGGAGAACCGCGCCATCCACCCCGCCATCATATCGAGCACCACGTCCATCACCTCGGCGTCGGTACGGCCCGAGCGCTTCGGCACGTGGAACGAGTGGTCGGCGTCGTCGATCATCGCGAGCGTCGCGCCCGGGCCCAAGCGCGCCACCTCCGCCTCGATCAGCGTGGGGTCGGCCAGCGCGTCGCGGGTGCCCTGCAGGAACAGCATCGGTACGCGCACCTCGGCGAGATGGGCGGCGCGGGCGACGGACGGCGACTTGGCGGGATGCAGCGGGAACCCGAGGAACACCAGCCCGCGGACGCCCGGCAACGGCACCTCGGCCTGGGCGAGCGAGGTCATGCGGCCTCCAAACGACTTGCCGCCGGCGAAAAGCGGCAAACCTGGCGTGAGATCGGCGGCGGTCGCGACGGCGGCGCGCACGCAGGCGGTCGCCTTCGCGGGACGATCGGGCGGCCCGCCGCGCTCCATGTACGGGAACTGGTAGCGCAGCGTCGCGATGTCGCGCGCGGCGAGGCCTGCGGCGACGGCCGCGATGAACGGGTGCGCCATGCCCGCGCCGGCGCCATGCGCGAGCACGAGGCAGGCCGTCGCCCCCGAGGGAGCATCGAGCAGGGCCGACACGCTGCCCCCGCCCGTAAGCTCGATCGCCGTCTCCCGCTGGGTCATCCCTCGCGAACGCCGCGCGCGGGCAACCTGTCGGCCTGGACGCGCGTTACCGAAGTCCGCCGCGCTGCCTGAAAGCTAGGGCCCCGCGGCATCACACCCTCGAGCGATGAAGTCGGCCTGGCATGGCGCGCGTCATCATCAAGCCGGGCTACCACCCGGCGATCCTGCAGCACGGGAGAGAATTGATGGAGGCGATCACCCCCGATATCGTCATCCGGATCTCGGAGCCTGCCCTGTTCGCGATCTGCTTCTGCATCGCCATGGCGGCGCTGCTCGCGGTGCTGGTGCTCGGCTGCGACAAAGACGGTAATTTTCGCGCGAAATAGGCGGATCACGCGCCGCGACCCGCCGGCGCGGGTGCCTCCGATCCACGCCCCGCGAGCCGCTCGACGAGGCTGACGGCCACCGCCACGGCGATGTTGAGCGTGAGCGCGACGATGCCGATGTTGAGATCCTGCACCCAGTCCGGCAGCCACGGCGCGTAGGTGCCGATCTTCGCCTTGGTCAGCGTGGTGACCGCGACGATCATGACGCCGACCAGGATGCCGGCGCCGGCGCCTTTCGCGGTGAGAAGGTTGCGCTCGGCGAGGCTCGCCAGCAGCGCCGGGAACAGCTGCGTGACGAAGGCATACCCCATCAGCAGCAGCGCGACGATCGTGTCGCCACCCTCGATCGCGAAGAAGATCGCGACGGCGGCGACGACGGGTACGAACAGCTTGGCGGCGAACGCGACCTCGCCGTCCGAAACCTCTCGGCCGGACGCGCCGCGCCGGACGACGGGATAGATGTCGCGCGCGAGCGTCGTCGAGGCGACGGTCAGCATCATCGCGCCCGGCACGAGCGCGGTGAGGACGCCCGCGACGCCGATCAGGCCGACGGCCGCCGGCGGCAGCTCGGTCAGGGCGACCTTGAACAACGCGAGGTCGATCGCCTTGCCGGTCAGGCCCGGCACCCGCAGCAGCGCGGCGAAGCCGACGAACAGCGCGAACAGCAGCATCAGCCCGTAGAGCGGCGCGATGACCGCGTTCTGGCGCATCGTGCGCTCGTCGCGCGCGGTGAACACCGACGTGAAACTGTGCGGCCACATGAAGAAGCCGAGCGCGGTGAGCGCAACCGTCGAATCGAACCAGGCGACGCTTTGCCCGCGCGCTGGAAAGGCGAGAAAGCCCGGGTGCGCGGTCTCCACGGCGGCGAACATCGGCCCGATGCCGCCGGCGACGCGCCAGGGCAGATAGATCCCGAGAAACACGATGACGAGGATGATCAGCGCGTCCTTGATCAAGGCGAGCGAGGCCGGGCCGTGGATGCCCGAGACGGCGACGAAGGTCGCGATGACGAGAGCGCCGATCCAGATGCCCGCCGTCGACGAGATCGCGCCGTAGCTCGTCGTCGTCATGATGATGCCGAGGCCCTTCAGCTGCAGCACGAGATACGGCACGAGCGCGATCACGCCGACGCAGGTGACGAGCAGCCCGAGCCCGACGCTGTCGTATTTGCGCGAAAAGAAGCCGGCCTGCGAGATCACGCCATGGTCGCGCGCGTAGCGCCACACCGGCGGCAGCAGCCAGTAGGAGAGGATGTAGGCCAACGGAAAGTAGGCGAGGATATAGTAGGAGGCCGCACCTTTGCCGTAGGCGTAGCCGGACGCGCCGAGAAAGGTGAAGGTCGTGTAGATCTCGCCGGCCATCAAGAGGAAGACGACAACCGAGCCGAAGCTGCGGCCGGCGATGCTCCATTGCTCGAGCGCGCCGCCCTTGCCGCGGCCGCCGGCCACGCCGATCACCAGGGCAAAGACGATCGTCGCGGCGATCATGATCGTGGCGATGCTCATCGCGGCGCTCCCGGCGTGCGGTTGGCGGGATCGAGCGCGTAGACGATCACGAGCAGCACGAACGTGAAAACCGTACAGCCGACCGCCCAGGCGAGGGTGAGCGGAAAGCCGAGCACGAACGGCTGGACGCTATTGACGAACGGCATGCCGCCAAGGAGCGCGATCCAGGCCACAAGGCCAAGCCATTTCAGGGACAAAGCCGCGCCTCCCATTCAGGCGGCCGAACAGCCGCCGACCCATCTGGCGGGCCCGCGAAGCCCGTGGCAAGGATGGCGCCAAAGCGCACGATTGGAACAAACGTTGAGCCGCGACATCCTCATGCTCGATGCGACGGCGCTGAGCGCGGCCATCGCCAGCCGCGCCGTGTCGTGCCGCGCGGTGATGGCGGCGCATCTCGCGCGGATCGAGGCGGCGAACCCGGCCGTCAACGCGATCGTCTCGCTGCGCCCGCCCGAGGCGCTGCTCGCCGAGGCCGATCTATGCGACGACGAGCTGCGGCGCGGCCTGTCCCGCGGGCCGTTGCACGGGTTTCCGCATGCGGTGAAGGACCTCGCGCCGACGCGCGGCCTCGCGACCACCTACGGCTCGCCACTGTTCGCCGATCACGTGCCGGCGCACGACGGCCTCTTCGTCGAGCGGCTGCGGTCGGCCGGCGCGATCATCGTCGGCAAGACCAATGTGCCGGAGTTCGGGCTCGGCTCGCAAACCTACAATCCGGTGTTCGGCGCGACGGGCAACGCCCATGATCCCGCACTGAGCGCCGGCGGCAGCTCGGGCGGCGCGGCGGTGGCCCTCGCCCTGCGCATGGTGCCGCTCGCCGATGGCAGCGACTTCGCCGGCTCGCTGCGCAATCCCGCGGGCTGGAACGGCGTCTTCGGCCTCCGCCCCTCGGCCGGGCGCGTCCCGGCCCTGCCCGAGCCCGAGGGCTACCTCCAGCAGCTCTCGACCGACGGGCCGATGGCGCGCACCGTCGCCGATCTCGCGCTCCTGCTGTCGGTGATGAGCGGGTCCGACGCGCGCGCGCCGCTGTCGCTCGCCGAGCCGCCGCTGCCGGCCGCGCTGCTCGACGGCGACGTTCGCGGCACGCGGATTGGCTGGCTCGGCGATCTCGGCGGCGCGCTGGCGATGGAGGACGGCATCCTGCCGCTTTGCGAGACGGCGCTCGGCGCCCTGCGCGCGGCCGGCTGCGACATCGAGCCGGCCACGCTCGGCATCGAGCCGGCGCGGGTGTGGGCGTGCTGGCTGGTGTGGCGCCACGCGCTGGTCGCCGGCAAGTTTCGTCGCATATACGAGGACTTACAGGCCCGCGCGAAGCTGAAGCCCGAGCTGATCTGGGAGATCGAGGGCGGTCTCCGCCTGACCGCGACCGACCTCTACGATGCGTCCGTGACACGCACCGTGCTGCATGCGGCCTTCACGCGGCTGTTCGAGCGCTACGACGCGCTGGCGCTACCGAGCGCGCAGGTCTTTCCGTTTTCGCGCGAGCAGCACTGGCCGCGCGAGATCGCCGGACGCACGATGGACACGTACCATCGCTGGATGGAAGTCGTGGTGCCCGGCACGCTGTCGGGGTGCCCGGTGATCTGTCTGCCGGCTGGCGTGGGTGGCACGCCGGCCCGCGCGTCCGGGCTTCAACTGATCGGGCGGCCGCGCGGCGAGCGAGAGTTGCTGCGTCTCGCGCGGGCCTACGAGGTCGAGAACCGGCCGCTCGACCGGTTGCCCCTGCTGTAAGAAGCGCAACCCTTGTCCCGCTTGCGGGAGACGGTGGCTCGACGAAGTCGGATGAGGATCGTGCCGCTCGGGGGACGTGGATTAGAGAGGCGGGAGGCCCCTCATCCGACCCGCTGCGCGGGCCCACCTTCTTTCGCAGGCGGACGAAGGATCGCGCTCTTGCTAAAGCTGCACGACCTCGTCGAGCTCGAAGGCCTCGCCCTCGGGGTTGGCGCCGATGCGCAGCGTCTTGTCGTTGACGAACGTGTAGGGCGGGACCGGCAGGTTATAGGGGGCGGGCACGCCGGAATAGACGCGGCCGGACAGGTCGTATTTGGAGCCGTGGCACGGGCAGAAATAGCCGCCGAGCCAGTCCGGCGTCACCGTTGCCTTGTCCGGCTCGAACCTCGGAATGCAGCCAAGATGCGTGCAGACGCCGACGAGCACGAGATATTCCGGCTTCACCGAACGATGCCAGTTCTCGGCGTATTTCGGCTGCTGCATGACAGTCGAGGTCGGATCGCTGAGCTTGCTGACCAGCTCGGGGTTCTCGAGCGTCTTCAGCAGCGCCGGCGTCCGGTTGACGACGAAGATCGGATGGCCGCGCCACTTCACGATGATCTGCTGGCCCGCCTCGATCGCGCCGATGTTGACCTCGAGCGGCGCGCCGGCCGCGATGGTCGCGGCGTCGGGCTGCATCTGGTCGATCAGCGGCCACACCGCGCCCGCGGCACCGACGGCGCCGACGGCGGCCGTGGCGATCAACAGGAAGTCCCGCTTCGAGGGATCCGCGATCCCGGCCACTGACGTCTGGGTGGGGTTTGCAACTGCCATGACTATCGCCGTCACCTTCGTCGATCGGCCGCATGGGCCCTCGTTTGGCCTTTACAGAGCCTTGCGGGCGCTGGCCAGAGGGAAAGCGAACCGCGGGGCGCTTGCGTCAAGGCGGCGCGGCGGGGACCGTGGTGATCGCCCGCGCTCCAGGCGTCGAAGGGCGTATGTCACCGGTGCGAAAATGTTGCGCAGGCTCTGTTCAATGGTAGGAACGAGCATATTTTTGAGTCTCACAACCTGCTGAGGGGAGACGACTGCACCATGTCGCGGCTGAACCAGGGACCGCGGTATCGAGCGCAAGTCGCGGCGCTCCCGATCCGGCGCGGTGCCAATGGCACCGAAGTCCTTCTCGTGACGTCTCGCGAGTCGCATCGTTGGATCATCCCCAAGGGCTGGCCGGAAAAGGGCCTCAAGGACCACGAGGCTGCCGCGCGCGAGGCGCTCGAGGAGGCTGGCGTCGTGGGCAAGGTCCGCAAGCGCCCGCTCGGCGCCTACACTTACGACAAGCGACACGAGACTGGGGTCGAGCCGTGCCGTGTCATGGTCTACGTTCTCGAGGTCGAGACACTGCTTTTGACCTGGCGCGAGCGTGACGAGCGCAAGCGGCAATGGTTCGGGGCGGCGGAGGCGGCCGAACTCGTCTCGGAGCCAGGCCTCGCGTCGATGATCGCCGCGTTCGGCCAAACACGACGCGCGCCTGCAAGCAAGACGTCCAGACCCGCGCCCCTGCCCGCCTGACGGCCTTCGGCGGCGTCGCTCAGCGGCCCGATGGAAGCGGCGGCACGATCGGCGCCCGCGCGGGCATCGCGTTGCGCCGCATCTGCAGCGCGGCCGTCATCGGCCGCTCGACGAGCCGATGGATCGCGACGGAGACGGCCGCCGCCGCGACAAGGTCGGCGGCGAGAAGTGGCCAGAACCCGAGCCGCGCGGCGAGGCCGAGCATCAGGTAGGCCTTGCGCATGGCGACGATCACGATTGGGTGAAACAGGTAGAGCGCATAGGACGCGTCGCCGAGCAGCGCGAGCGTGCGCGCAACGCGACCCTCGGCCGGCGCGCGCGGCACCAGGACCGTCGCGGCAAACAGCGCCGCCATCGGCACGCCGCACGCGAACAGGCGCCCGAAGCCGTTGGGATCGACACCGAAATTCGCGATGTCTGCCATGCCGTCGAGATCGAGCGCGAGGACGGCGAGCGCGCCAGCCGCCAGCGCGAGCGCGGCCTGCCACGGCAGGCGCACGCCACGCCGATACGCCAGCGCGATGCCCATGCCGAGCGCGAACTCGAGGACGAGCGGGTCGCTCCAGAAGGCGAGCGCCGTCGCCGACGGCTTCAGCAGCGCGCCGGCGATGACGAGTCCGACAAGGCTCGTCGCGACGCCGGCGACGGCCGTCTCTCGGCGCAGCGGCACGAACAAGGCGAAGACGACGTAGAAGAACATCTCGTATTCGAGCGTCCAGCCGAGCGAGACGATCGGGCGCGGCGCGCCGTCGCCAGGCCGCGCGTAGGGCACGAAGCTGAACGAAGTGGCGATCTCGGCGAGGCTCGGGAGGGCCGCCTGCCCGTGCCACGCGAGGAGTGCCATGACGACCAGCATGATCGCGGTGACGAGCCAGTAGAGCGGAACGATTCGGATCACCCGCCGCGTCAAAAACGCGCGCGGGCCGCCCGGCGTCGCGAACAGACGCTCCGACGCGTAGACCATGATGAAGCCGGAGATGACGAAGAAGAGATCGACGCCGGCGACCCACGGCAGCAGGTGCGTCTGGGCGAAGCCGAGGCCGGCCTTCACCGCCTCGTTGAGCGCATCGTCCTGCGCATGGGTGAGGACGACCATCAGCGCGGCGACCGCGCGCAGGATCTGGATCGAGCCGATCTGCTTCATCGCCGGGGTCCGCGGGACAATCCAGCCGCCACCCTGCCCCGCATCGCCTTAAATGAGCGTTTACGGGCCAGCACCAGTCGAGCTGCGCCATTCGATCGCTGGACAAGCCGGCGCGCCATTCTAAGCTGATCCTAAGCGCCGCATACGAGGCGGCTCGAAAGGAAAGCCTCCGATGTTCAAGGTGCTGATTTTGATCTGCGCGGCCAATCTCGACCATGCGGCCTGCACGCCGAAGACGGCGGTCGACGTCGTTCGCGGCCCGCTGGCGAAGACGATCACGCAGTGCATCCAGGAAAGTCAGACGACCTTAGCCCAGACCTCGCTCGCGCCGGAGACCGGCAAGCAGTACATGAAGATCGTCTGCACGGCGGACCAGAACTCTTGAACCATAGAGCGGCAGATGGGCTGGATGAGAAGCGCGATCGTCGGGCTCGCGGCTGTCGGCTACGCGACGTGCGCGCTCGCCGGCGGATCACCTGACACCGGCGGGACGAAGGCGCAGGCCGAGCAGGCGATCCGGGCCTACCTCGCGCAATGGTCGAGCGACGGCCATTTCGATGCCGGCGCGGTCGCGCGCTTCTATGCGCCGCTGGTCGTCTATTACGGCAAGACGTTCTCGCGCGAGCAGGTCCTGCGCGACAAGCAGAGCTACGTCCGGCAATGGCCGATCCGACACTATGCCGAGGTGCCAGGCTCGCTGTCGGCCAGCTGCGATCCGAGCCGGACGATCTGCAGGGTCTCGGTGCTGATGCGCTGGCGCCGGGTCAGCATCGCGCGAAGAGTGTCGACCGGTCAGGCCCGCATGGCGTTCGATTTCGTCCCCGTCGAGGGAAGCCGCAAGATCGCCCGCGAATCCGCGCGCATCGTGTCCGGCGGCGCCTGACGCGGGCTTGATCGAGCGCGTCACACTCGCCCAGGCGCGGCGCATCGCGCTGGCGGCGCAGGGCTTCGCCGAGCCGCGGCCGCCGCGCGTCGACCAGGGCCATCTGCGCCGCGCGGTGGAGCGGCTCGGCCTGCATCAGATCGACAGCGTCAACGTGCTGTCGCGCGCGCATTACCTGCCCGCCTTCTCGCGGCTCGGCGGCTACGATCGCGCGCTCCTCGATCGCGCGGCCTGGGGGCGACGCGGCGAGCGGCGGCTGTTCGAATATTGGGCGCACGAGGCCTCGCTGCTGCCGCTCGCGCTGCATCCGCTGCTGCGCTGGCGCATGGCGCGCGCCGATCGCGGCGCGGCCGGTTACGCCGGCATGCGCGTCTTCGCCGGGGAGCGCCGCGGCGAGGCGATGGCGGTGCTCGCGCGCCTCGAGAGCGAGGGGCCGCTCGCCGCCTCCGACCTCGACACCGGCCGACCCGGCTGGTGGGAATGGAGCGAGCCCAAACGAATGCTGGAGTGGCTGTTTTATGCCGGCCACATCACGACAGCGACGCGCCGGCGCAGCTTCGAGCGCGTCTACGACCTGACCGAGCGGGTGATCCCGCCGGCGATCCTGGCGCTGCCGACACCTGCCGAGCGCGAGGCACATCGCGCGCTGATCGCGCACGCCGCGCGGGCAACCGGCATCGCCACGGCGGGCGACCTGCGCGACTATTTCCGGCTCGGGCCCACCGACGCCACGACCGCGATCGCCGCGCTGGTCGAGGAGGGCGTGGTGCGTGAAGTCGAGGTGCCGGGATGGCCAGCCACCTACCTGCATCGCGACGCGCGCCGGCCGCGGCGGATCGTGGCGCGCGCGCTGCTCGCCCCGTTCGATCCGCTGGTGTGGGAGCGCGCGCGGACGGAGCGGCTGTTCGGCTTTCGCTATCGCATCGAGATCTACACGCCGGCGGCGAAGCGCCAGCACGGCTATTACGTGCTGCCGTTCCTGCTCGACGAGCGCCTCGTCGCCCGCGTCGACCTCAAGGCCGACCGGCAGGGCTGCCGCCTCATCGCCCACGCGATCCACCTCGAGCCCGGCGCGCCGCCGAAGACGCGAGAGGCGCTGGGCTTGGAACTTGCGACGCTGGCGGACTGGTTGGGGCTCGAACGAGTGGAGGGCCCCTAGTCGGCGCGAGCCCTCATCCGACCCGACTGCGTCGGGCCACCTTCTCCCGCAAGCGGGAGAAGGACGTCGTCCCTACGGCCGCCGGCCACGCTGGCCGCCGGGGGCGGCTTGCGGGCGACTCGCGGCGCCGGAGCGGCCGCCAATCGGCGCGTTGCGGCGATCCGGGTTGGCGCGGGCCGGGCCCGGCGCGGCGCGCTTGCCGTCGCCGCGCGGGGCGCCGCGCCCGGGGGCGCCGGCGAACTTGCGCGGCTGCTGGCGCGGGTCACGCGGCTCGCGCTTCTCGGCGGGCTCGGCCGGCGCGTTCGGGTCGCGGCGATCCTCCGAGGGGATGGTTTGGCGCGTCAGCTTCTCGATCGAGCGCAGGAACGCGCGCTCCTCGCCGTCGCACAGCGAAATCGCCCGGCCCTCGGCACCGGCGCGCGCGGTGCGGCCGATGCGGTGGACGTAGGACTCGGGGATGTTCGGCAGGTCGAAGTTGACGACGTGGCTCACCGCGTCGACGTCGATGCCGCGCGCGGCGATGTCGGTGGCGACGAGGATCTTGGTGCCGCCCGCCTTGAACGCGGCGAGCGCCCGCTCGCGCTGCGACTGGCTCTTGTTGCCGTGGATCGCCAGCGCCGGGATGCCGGCCTCGTCGAGGTAGCGCACCACCTTGTCGGCACCGTGCTTGGTGCGGGTGAACACGAGCGCGCGCTCCATCGCTTCCGACCGCACGAGATCCGCGAGGATGCGGCGCTTGCGCGAGGTTTCGACGAAGATCACGCGCTGGTCGACGCGGTCCGCCGTCTTGGCGACCGGCGTCACCGACACCTTCATCGGGTCGCGCAGGAGATCGCCGGCGAGCGAGCCGATCTCGTTCGGCATGGTCGCCGAGAAGAACAGGCTCTGGCGCTTCTTCGGCAGCAGCGGCACGATGCGGCGCAGCGCGTGGATGAAGCCCATGTCGAGCATCTGGTCGGCCTCGTCGAGGACGAACACCTCGACCTTGTCGAGGCGGATCGTGCGCTGCTCGAGATGATCGATGAGCCGGCCCGGTGTCGCCACCAGGATGTCGACGCCGCGCATCAGGCGATCGATCTGCGGGCGGATCGAGACGCCGCCGAAGACGGTCGAGACGACGAGGCCGTAGTTCTTGCCGTAGACGCGGAAGCTCTCGGCGATCTGGCTCGCCAGCTCGCGCGTCGGCGAGAGGATCAGCGCGCGGCAGGTGTTGCGCTCGGGGCGCAAGCGCTCGGCGGCAAGGCGCTGCAGGATCGGCAGGGCGAAGGCGGCGGTCTTGCCGGTGCCGGTCTGGGCGATGCCGAGCAGGTCGCGGCCGGCGAGGACAAGGGGGATCGCCTGCGCCTGGATCGGCGTCGGGGTCGTGTAGCCCTCGGTCTCGAGGGCTTTCAGCAGAGGCGTGTCGAGGCCGAGGTCGGCGAAGCTGGTCGCGAGGATTTGATTGGAAAGAGGTTGGTTCAAGGCGGGCTTTCAAGCGTGACGGCGCGCGCGAAATCGGTCCGCGTGGCGACGTGGTGTCGGGAGATGCCGTGCGTGACCGGCTCCGGTCGGTCGGCGGCTGGCGGTTCGCGTGCGCGCCAAGAGGCTTTGAAAGCAACTCATGCGGCAGACGATCACGCGGCCAGGCCGTCGCGGGCGCGGTATGGCGCTTGGTGGCGGATTTGATGCGATTCCGTCCGGAGGTCAAGGCAATTATGTTGCGGTGCACATCATTTTGCCTCTCGAAAGGGGCTGACAGAATCGTTTGCGCTGCTAATCTCTCCTCATGCGCAACCCAACGAGAGGAGGTGATCCAGTGTCTCATTGTCACGACGCGAGCCAGCTGGAGGTCTCTTTCAAGTCACTCTAGGTGAACTTGGCTGAGAGACGTCGGCATTCGCGCTGACATTGCTGGTTTTGACGGCCGAAAGGCCCGAGAACCTCCCGAGAAAGAAAGCCCCGGCGTCTCGCTGGGGCTTTCGCTTTTCAAGGCATCCGGCCGGGCGAGGCGACGCCTCGTGTGCCGCGACAGCCGGGCTGCTGTTCGTCGCGTTGAGCGCGCCCGCATCCTAAGAAGCCCGCGGGCCGGATCAGCCGGCCGAGGCCAGATGGCGACGCAATCGCACGAGAGCCTGACGAGTTTCCGCCGCGTGGAGCGAGTTCGAGCCGCAAGTTCGGCGTAACCGTGGGCCTGATCCTGGCGGCGCTGGCGGTGTGGCCACTCGTGCGCCACGGCCACCCCGTGCGGATCTGGCTGCTCGCCATCGGCATCGCACTGGTCGCGCTCGGCCTCGCCAGGCCGCGCCTGCTCGATCCCTCGAACGCGGCGTGCTTCAGGCTCGGCGTTGATCCCATGTCCGAGCGTGGCGGCGCGACCAAGATCTGGGATCCCGGCCCCTGCCCTCGCGAAAGCGGCCCGCGGGCCACACCCGGCCACCGAAGCGCGGTGGCGCCCCGTCATCCACAGCCTGCCTCCTATTGCGACTGTCGCTCGGCGATGGCGGTGCTATCTTCGGCTCGCCTCTTCCGCGTGTGATTCGGTCTGAGCGGCAGGCCGGGCAGGCGGTGGGCAGCGTTTCGAGGACGTGTCCCTTGACGAAGGATCCCTTTTCCGAACCGCGCGACCTAGAGGCCACCGAGGAGATGGGCGAGAGCCTGGATCTCGTCGAGGTCGCCGGCAAAATCAAATGGTTCGATGTTTCCAAAGGCTACGGATTCATCACTCAGGATGGCGGTGGACCGGACGTGCTCCTGCACGTGACGACACTGCGGCGGGATGGTTTTCAGACCGCGAACGAGGGAGCGCGCATCGTCTGCGAGGCGACAGCGCGCGCCAAGGGACTGCAGGCGTTCAAGGTGCTCTCGATGGACGAGTCGACGGCGGTCCATCCAGCCCAGCTGCCATCGCGCACGCACGTGCAGGTGACGCCCTCGAGCGGCTTCGAGATCGTCATCGTCAAATGGTTCAACCGCGTGCGCGGCTTCGGCTTCGTCTCGCGCGGCGATGGCACCGATGACATCTTCATCCACATGGAGACCCTGCGGCGCTACGGGATCACCGAGCTGAAACCGGGCGATCCGCTGCTGGTGCGCTTCGGCGACGGGCCGAAGGGCCTGATGGCCGCCGAGGTGCGTCTGCTCGAGGCAGCCTTGCCGTCGTCGCATTAGCGTGCTTGGTCCCGCCCGGTGTTCGGGCGGGGTTTCGGCATGCTGGCGCGGCGTTTTGGCGGGATGGGTTTGGGGCTTCTGGTCGCGACGGTCGGCGCCGGCATCGCCGACGCCGCCGGCCCCGTTTCGCCGCTCGTGATCGACACGACGAGCGGCCCGCACCGCTTCATGGTGGAATGGCAGCAGACCGAGGCCGAGCGCGAGCACGGGCTGATGGATCGCAAGACGATGGCGCGCGACCACGGCATGCTGTTCGACTTCCGGCCCCGCGCCGTGCCGGTCGCCTTCTGGATGAAGGACACCTATCTGCCGCTCGACATGATCTTCATCGGCGCCGACGCGCGCGTCGTCTCGATCGCGCACGACGCCAAGCCGATGGACGAGACGGTGATCCCCTCGAACGCGCCGACGCTCGGCGTCCTCGAGGTCGATGCCGGCGTCGCCAACGCGATCGACCTGAAGGTCGGCGACAAGGTCGAGCACGCGATGTTCGGCCACCCGCCGCGCGCCCAGCCGTGAGATCCTAGGCTCCGACGACCGTCGGATGTGCGGTGACGCTCCGCGCTCCATCTGTCCCTGGCAACGGGCGCCGTCGTGATGCGTCCGATCTGGGAGGAGAAGGCCATGAGCGCGTACGACGACATCCTGCACAAGGCGGTGAAGGCCGACGCCCCGGTTCCGGGCGTGGTGGCGATGCTGACCGATCGCGAGGGCAACACCTACGAGGGCGCCGCCGGCGAGCGCGCCAAGGGCTCCGGCGAGGCAATGACGACGGATAGCGTCTTCGCGATCTTCTCGACCACCAAGGCGATCACCGGCACCTGCATCATGCAATGCGTCGAGGAAGGCCTGCTCGATCTCGACGCGCCGGCCAAGACCTATGCGCCCGACATCGGCAAGCTCCAGGTGCTCGATGGCTTCGACGACGCCGGCAATCCGAAGCTGCGCGCGCCCAAGCGCGACATCACCACCCGCATGCTGATGCTGCACACGGCGGGCTTCGGCTACGACTTCTTCAACAAGAACTACAACCACATGGCCGAGAAGCACGGCCAGCCGTCCGTCATCACGTCCTCCAAGAAGGCGCTGATGACGCCGCTGCTGTTCGATCCCGGCGACAAGTGGGAATACGGCACCAACATGGATTGGGCCGGTCAGGTCGTCGAAGGCATCCGCAACAAGCGGCTCGGCGAGGTGATGCAGGAGCGCATCTTCACGCAGCTCGGCATCGAGGAGATGACGTTCTCGCTGACCGACCCGATGCGCAAGCGCCTCGCCAAGATGCACGCGCGCAACGCCGATGGCTCGCTGACGCCGATGCCCGAGTTCGAGCTGACGTCGACGCCCGAGGTGCATTTCGGCGGACACGGGCTCTACGCGACCGTCGGCGAGTACATGAAGTTCATCCGCATGTGGTTGAACGACGGCAACGGCCCGAACGGCCGCGTGCTGAAGGCCGAGACGGTCGAGCAGGCCGTGCGCAACGGTTTGCAATCACACCAGAAAGTGGTGATGCTGCCGGGCGTCGTCCCGAGCCTGTCGAACGACGCCGAGTTCTTCCCCGGCCTCAAGAAGTCGTGGTCCTACACGTTCATGGTCAACGACGAGGAAGCGCCGACCGGCCGCCCCGCCGGTGCGATCGCCTGGGCCGGGCTCGCCAACCTGTTCTACTGGATCGACCGGAAGAACGGGCTCGGCGGCTTCTGGGGCACGCAGATCCTGCCGTTCGCCGACGCCACCTCGGTGACCGGCTATTACGAACTCGAGACGGCAGTCTACGAGAGCACGAAGGCGCGCGCCGCCGCCGCCTGATGCGGCTCGCGAGATCCGGTGGCCGAAGGTCGGCCGCCGGTTGCTGCTCGCGACGCTGGCTGGCCCGCGTTTCGCCTGAAGACCGCGAGGCGATGGCGCGAGGAGGCACGACACATGCGGTGGATGGCGTGGCTGCTCGTCGGTGCGATCGCCGTCTACCTCGTCATGCTCGTCCCGATCGTCGTCGCGCAGCGACGGTTGCTCTACTTCCCGGCGCCGCTGCTCGGTCCGGCCAGCGCGCACGGCCTGCCGCGAACGCGCACTCTCGAGCTCGCGACGACGCAGGACGAGCCTCTCGTCGCCTGGTACGAGCCCGCCGCCACGGGCCAGCCGTTGATCGTCTTCTTCCATGGCAACGGCGGCAATCTCGTCAATCGCATCGGTCTTCTGCGCGAGTTCGCGTCGCGCGGATGGGGCTATCTCGCGATCGATTATCCCGGTTACGGCGCCTCGCCGGGCAAGCCGACCCAGCCGGCGCTGATGCGCTCCGGCGAGGCTGCCTACGCCGAGGCGATCGCGCTCGGCTATCCGCCGACGCGCATCGTCGTCTTCGGCGAGTCGCTCGGCAGCGGCATCGCCGTGCCCGTCGCAGCCGCGCACGAGGTCAAGGCGCTGATCCTCGACTCCGCCTTCAGCGCGACGGTCGACATCGCCGCCGCGCGATACTGGATGTTCCCGGTGCGGCTGCTGATGCTCGACCAGTACCGCTCGACCGATACGATCGCGCGAGTGGTGGCCCCCAAACTATTCCTGCACGCGCGCGCCGACCCGGTCGTGCCGATCCGCTT
This sequence comes from uncultured Lichenihabitans sp., assembly GCA_965214415.1. GTDB lineage: Bacteria > Pseudomonadota > Alphaproteobacteria > Rhizobiales > Beijerinckiaceae > RH-AL1. The sequence continues at coordinate 847,141 of CBDCBQ010000003.1, read as the reverse complement.
TGCCCGACACCTCTTCGCGCTCGCCCGCGAGCCGAAGACGTTCCTCGAGATCGACGGGCGCCACCACATCGTCGCCGACCTCGACTTCGATGCGATCGCCGCGTGGCTCGACGCCCTGCCGGAGTGAAGGTCCCCATCCCCGGTGGCTTGGATCCTCCCCTGTCGAAGACGGCACCACATATCGAGAACCTCGGCCGGCTCGGCGACATGGGATCGTTTCTTGGTTCGGTTGGCGAGGGCCGTTTCTTCGTCCCGGCCTGCAATCCCTCCCGCGCCGCGCGCAACGACGGTCAAGGCTGGCCGAAGGCCATCGCGCAGCGGCGCGAAGCGGCCTCCGGCCGAGTCCTGCGGCCAGGCTCGACCGCCGCTCCGCGCGGTGCTGTTTGCGACGCGGGCCGGGACGGAGAAACGGCCCTCTTCGCCGAAGGAAGAAACGGGGCGACGGCAATCCCGGCGGCGGACCGTCGGAAGCGTGATCGCGGCAGCCCGCTTCGCGGAGGAGGATCACGCCACCTAGCGTCGCTCTAGCGGCCGCCCAGCCAATGGCCGGGGCCGAAGTTGAGGAACGACAGCGTGATCCCGACCGTGTTGGAGAGCAGCCGCCGCGAGCCCAGCGGGGGATAGGAAATGCTCGAGCCCGCGTTGTCGAGCGTCACCGTATCGGTCAGCCGGGCGAGAATGCTGCCTGGGCGCAGAACGTAGCTCGCGCCGAGCGTCGCGGCGTAGCTCTCGCTGATCTTGAAGGGCGAGGCGAGCGACACCTGACCGACGTTGGACGAGAGCGGGACGAGGTAATCGAGCTCGCCGTTGACGTAGAGCCGATCCGAGATCTGCGTCAGCCGATACTGGCCGGCGAGTCCGAGCAGCCCGTCGACATCGGTCGTCTTGCGCGTGCCGAGGCCGCCGAACGGCGAGTACGACAGCGGCGTCGTGACCTGCGCCGCCTGCAAGCCGCCGATGCCCTGGAGCGTGAAGCCGTGTCCGACCTCGCGCGTGACCAGCAAGCGCGCGCGGCCGATCGGCCCGACATCGCCGACGGCCTGACCGGGCAGCCCGACGCCGCCGAACGGCTCGTTGACCGTGACGTCGCCGACGAAATCGAGCGTGTTGCCGCGGAACTCGGACGGCGTCGCGACCCGGTAGAGAAAGCCGACCTTCGGGTCGACGAAATCGGCGCTGAACCCGCTGTCGTTGTGGCTTGCGTTGACCTCGACCGCACCGGCGAAAATGGTCAGCCGGGGGTTGACGCCGTAGCCGAGCGTGAACGTCTCGACGAGGTCGGTGCCATCCCGGCGCGGCGAGCCGATGCCGAAGATCGGATGATTGATGACGTAGCTGCCGAGATCGAGCCGGAACATGCCGGGCTTGAGCAGCGGGATCGTGTTGTCGATCGAGGGCGAGACGCCGCCGCTCTCGATCCCCGGCGCTCGGCCCGCCGCGGCCTTGTCGCCGGGCACCCCGCCCGTCGCGGCGCCTTTGGTCCCGCGTTTGGCGGCTTTCGCGGCCTGAGCAGCCTGGCGCGCGCAACGCGGCGGGTCGCTCGGATCGGGCGGCGTGGAGCAACCGCCACCCCTACCCCCGCGCGCTGCGGCAGGGCTCACGCCAACCAGCGTCGCCATGAGCGACGTCACGACGAGCCCGCAGGCGAGCATCCGCCGCGCCGGTCGTCCGGGTCGTTTGATCGCGGTGAAGCCGGCCACTACTGTCCCGTGCGGCGCGGGACGGCTCGAGACATCCCGCGGACATCACATAACCGCGCGACCGCGGCGACTGTAGGGCGGACCTGAAAAACTTGCTGGAGGTCGGTCAACCCGAGCCGCGGGGTCACGAGCCTTCCGACCTCTAGGTTCGAGGGCATCGAGGTCCCGGTCGACGCGCGGACACCGCGTGCACGATCGTGTCGGCGACCTCAGCCGCCCTCTCGCTGGTTTGAGACCAGACGATCTGCCGCGCCAGGACCGAAGTTTGCGCGGGTCCCGGCGGGCGGCACGGCCGTCACGCCAGGGCGTGGATCGACAGGCCCGCGCCGATGATGATGAGGGCCAGCGCCGCGAGGGTCGGCACAACGGGCGTTTTGGCCGAAGGCTGGTAAGCGCGAAGCCGAAGCGCGACCAGAAGCGTGGGCAGCAGCGAGACGGCCGCGATCGTCAGGATCGCCCACGGCGCCCAGCGCGCGCCCTCGTGGATCGCCACGCACAGCCACAGGGTCGCGACGCCCGTGGTGGCGAAACCACCGCCGATGATCCGCAGCATGCCGAGGACGATCGCCTGCATGCCCGGGTCGATCTGCGCCCAAGGCCTCCCGGCGACCGTCGCATGATAGGACATGAAGGCTGTTGCCAGCATATACTTCAAGCCGATCGAGATGCCGAGAGCGGCGGCGGCAACGAGAGGTACGATGGCAATATCGCGCATAGTTGAGATCGATCTTCATTTGGAGATGACTGAGTTAAGGCTCATTTTCAAAAAGCCATATCGAACTAAAGTATCGGTGGCCGGCGAAACAATCTTGCCCGTCGACGTTCGCTGACGCGGCGGTGCCACGCGCCATCGAGCGCCGACCCGATCGCGACCGCGCGCCACCGGCAGCGGACACGGGCGTGACCGCATGTCGGCGGCCGCCGACATTCGCGGGGCGCGGCGTCGTCGCTCGGTGACTTCGGGCGGCACCGGTGGCATCGTACGGCGTCTCCCGATCGCGCGCGGCGTGACCGGGAGCCGTAGGCTTCTTGACCGATGCCCCTTCTGTCGCGCTTTGCCAAACTCGTCCGGATAAGGTATTTATACCTATCTCGCGATGCGGGCTGCGTCAAAACCAGCGCGTTGCCGGAGCCGGCCGGCGACGCTAGTTTCGGCGGCATGCCGACAACACCGACGGTCCGTATCGTCCAGTCCCTCGCGGAGATCGAACCCGCGGCATGGGATGCCTGCGCCAACCCCATAGGCCCGACGGCGGGGCTCGCGATCCGCGCCGACGGCTCGGTCGGCGAGGCAGGTTCGGCCACGGAGGAGCGCTTCAACCCCTTCATCACGCACGCGTTTCTATTGGCGTTGGAGAACTCGAAATCGGTCGGCGGCCGGACCGGCTGGACTCCGACCCACGTGCTGGTCGAGAACAAGGCCGGCAAGCTGATGGCGGCCGCGCCCTGCTACATCAAGACCCATTCGATGGGCGAGTACGTGTTCGACCATGCCTGGGCCGATGCCTACAATCGCGCCGGGCTCGACTATTACCCGAAGCTCCAGGTTTGCGTGCCGTTCACCCCGGCGACCGGCCGCCGCCTGCTGGTGGCGGCCGACGCCGAGCCCGGCGCCCGCGACACTCTGATCGCCGGCCTCAAGGCCTGGTGCCACAAGATCGAGGCGTCTTCTGTCCACGTGACCTTCCCGACGCGGGAGGATTACGAGGCGATGGGGGCGGCGGGCCTGCTGCAGCGCACCGGCCAGCAGTTCCACTTCGTCAACGAGGGCTACGTGGATTTCGACGCGTTCCTCGAGAGCCTCGCCTCGCGCAAGCGCAAGATGATCCGCCGCGAGCGCCGCGACGCGCTCGGCCCCGGCATCACCATCGAGCGGCTGACCGGCGCAGCGATCGAGGCCGACCACTGGGCTGCGTTCTTCGACTTCTACATCGACACGGGCTCGCGCAAATGGGGCCGGCCCTACCTCACGAAGGCGTTCTTCGAGGAGGTCGGCCGCACGATGGCGGACCGCATCCTGCTCGTGATGGCCAAGCGCGAGGGCAAATGGATCGCCGGCGCGATCAACTTCATCGGCGACGACGCGCTCTACGGCCGCAACTGGGGCGCGATCGAGGAGCACCCGTTCCTGCATTTCGAGGTCTGCTACTACCAGGCGATCGAGTGGGCGATCGCGCACGGGCTGAAGCGCGTCGAGGCCGGCGCCCAGGGCGAGCACAAGCTGGCGCGCGGCTATCGCGCCGTGCCGACCTATTCGGCGCACGAAATCCCCGACAAGCGCTTCGCCCGCGCGATCGACGACTACCTCGTGCGCGAACGCATCGCGGTCGACGCGGCGCTCGATGAGTACGCGGAGCACGCCCCGTTCAAGAAAAACGGCCCGTCCGGCCAGGACACCAAGGTGGAGACGGAATGAGCGCCTACGACGAGCACAACATCTTCGCGAAGATCCTGCGCGGCGAGATCCCCTGCCACGGGGTCTACGAGGACGAGGTGGCGCTCGCCTTCATGGACGTGATGCCGCAGGCCGACGGCCACACGCTGGTGATCCCCAAGCACGCCAAGGCTCGCACCATGCTCGACATGGACCCGCAAGTGCTGGCCGCGCTGATGCCGCGCGTGCAGACTGTCGCCAAGGCGGTGAAGGCCGCATTCGCCGCCGACGGGATCATGCTGATCCAATACAACGAACCCGCCGCCGGGCAGACGGTGTTCCACCCGCATTTCCATGTCATCCCGCGCTTCGACGACGTCGCGCTGAAGCCGCACGCGGGCAAGATGGCCGACCCCGAGATGCTGACGGCGCATGCCGCGAAAGTCGTCGCGGCGCTCTGACCCTCGGTCGATCAGATCTCCGCGACGTCCGGGGGGCCGTCGCGCCCAAGCCGGTCCAAAAACGCGATCAGCGCCGGGTTGTGGCTGCCGACGGCGCAGGCGGCCACGGCCTTGCCGCCGCGGACGAAGTACGAGATGAAATCGAGCTTGGCGACCTCGCCCCTGGTTTCGATGGCATCCCAGTCCGGCGCGTAGCCGGCATAGTCGAGCCGCTTGTCGCCCTGGTTCGACCAGAAGAACGGCGCGTCGGTGAAGGCCACCTCGTGGCCCAGCATGCCGCGCGCGGCGTGCATGCCCTGCTGCTGGGCGAGGCGCCAGTGCTCGATGCGGGCGATCGTTCCGCTTTGCGCCTCCGGGAAGGCCGCGATGTCGCCGGCGGCCCAGACGCCGGGCGCCAGCTTCAGCATGGCGTCGACCTCGACACCGCCGTCGTCACGCTTGGGCGCGTCGATGATGGCGGTCTCCGGCGCGGCGCCGGTGCCGATCAGCACGAGGTCGGCCGGCAGCACCTCGCCGCCCTCGAGCCGCACGCCGGTGACCGCGCCATCGCCTTCGAAGCGCGCGACCTTGCCCTGCAGGAAGCGCACACCGGTGCCCTCGTGATGGACCTTCAGCGCGTGCGCGATGTCGTCGCCGAAGCGCGCGGCCAGCGGCAGGGCCTCCGGCGACACGACGGTCGCCGACAGCCCGCGCTTTGTGAGAAACGCCGCCGCCTCGAGGCCGATGAAGCCGCCGCCGATCACGACGAGCGCCTTGCCGGCTTCTGCCGCGCCGCTCAGCGCGACGGCGTCGTCGAGGCTGCGCAGGGTGTGGATGCCGGCAAGCTCGCCGCCGGCGAAGGGTGGCACGACGGCCTTGCTGCCGGTGGCGATCAGCAGCGCGTCGCCGGCGATGGTCGTGCCATCGGCGAGCGTGACGCGCCGCGATGCGGGCTCGATTCGCGTCGCCGCCGACGTCATCAGCTCGACGCCGTATGTCTCGTGAAATGCCGCCTCCAGGATCATCGCCGCCGGCTCCGTCGGCTTGGCCAGGAAGTTCTTGGACAGCTTCGGCCGGTCATACGGCTCGCCCTGCTCGCGGCCGATCACGACGAGCCTACCGCCGAACCCCTCGTGCCGGAGCGTCTTGATCGCGGCGACCGCCGCCGCGCCGGTGCCGACGACCACGAAGGTGCGCGCGTCATGCGCCCGCGTCGACGGGGCCGAGGCCTTCATCGGCTCGAGCGTGGCGACGACCTTCTCGCCCTCGGTGCGGATCGGGTATCGCGCAAGCCCATCCAGCGCCGGCGGCTCGAGGAGCGAGCCGTCGCCGATGTCGAACGCCGCCTTGTGCCAGGGGCAGTACAGCGTCTGGCCGCAGATCTCGCCCTTGGCGAGCGGCGCGCCGTAGTGCGGGCACGTCGCCTGGAAGGCGCGCAGGCCGTGCTCGTCGCGGATGAAGAGCACCTTGGCGTCGCCGTCCTCGACTTGGCTCATCCCCATCGGGATGTCGGCCTCGATGGCCCTGACCTCTGCCGCCATGTTCCACTCCTCACTTTGGAGCGGGTCTAATCGCGGTTCGCGAGGTCGGTTGCCTCGGACGCCATGGCACAGTGCCGCGCATGCTCACTTCGAAAAGTCGAGCCCCATCATGCGGTAGCGTTCCGGGTCGTCGCCCCAGTCGGGGCGCACCTTCACGAACAGGAACAGGTGCACGTTGTGCTCGGCCGCCTCGATGATCTCCTTGCGCGCGGCCGAGCCGATCGCCTTGATCGTGCGGCCACCCTCGCCGATGACGATCTTCTTGTGGCTGTCGCGCGTGACATAGATCGTCTGCTCGACGCGGGCCGAGCCGTCCGGCTGCTCCTTCCACGCTTCGGTCTCGACGGTCGACTGGTACGGCAGCTCGTCGTGCAGCCGCTCGAACATCTTTTCGCGCGTGATCTCGGCGGCGAGGGAGCGCAGCGGGGCGTCCGAGACCTGATCCTCGGGGTAGAGCCAGGGGCCGGGCTCCATCAGGGCGCCGAGCCGGGCGACGAGTTTCTCGACGCCGTGACCCTTCAAGGCCGAGATCATGAAGGTGTCGGAAAACAGCCCGCCCGCGTTGAGCGCGGCGGCGGTCGCCAGCAGGCTCTCGGCCGGCACGGTGTCGATCTTGTTCAGCACCAGGATTTTCGGCGCCTTGGACCGTCCGAGGCCGGCGACGATCGCCGCGGTCTCGTCGTCGTCGCTCTTGCGGGCATCCACGAGCAGCGCGATCACGTCCGCGTCGCCAGCCCCGATCCAGGCCGTCGAGACCATCGCCCGGTCGAGCCGACGCTTCGGCGCGAAGATGCCGGGCGTGTCGACGAAGATGATCTGCGCCTGCCCCTCGAGCGCGATGCCGCGCACCAGCGCCCGCGTGGTCTGCACCTTGCGCGAGACGATCGACACCTTGGTGCCGACGGCACGGTTGATCAGCGTCGACTTGCCGGCGTTGGGCGCGCCGATCAGCGCGACGAAGCCGCAGCGGGTCTCGGCCGCAGCGGCTTCGACCGTCCCGTTGGAATCCGTGTCGCTCATGCGCTCGCCTCGGCCTGCGGTGTCACGCCCTCGCGCTGGAGGAACGCCTCGGCGGCGGCCTGTTCGGCGAGCCGCTTCGACGAGCCCTTGGCCTCGGCTTCGGCGTGGGCGGCGACGACCACCGCGACGGTGAATTCGGGTGCGTGATGGGGGCCGCTGCGCGCCACCTCGCGGTAGGTCGGCACGACGAGACCCTTCGACTGCGCCCATTCCTGCAGCGTCGTCTTGGGATCGCGCAGCCGGCGCGGGGCGCGCATGCGCTCGCCAAATGAGCTGACGATGACGGCGTTGGCCGCGAGATAGCCGCCATCGAGGAAGACGGCGCCGATGATCGCCTCGCAGATATCGCCGAGGATGGCGCGGCGCAGCGGCGCGCTTTCGCGTTCGCCCGCCGCCAGGCGGATGTGCGGCTCGACGCCCCAATCGCGCGCGACCTCGGCGCAGGTCTCGCGGCGCACGAGGTCGGCGAGCCTCCGCGACAGATCGCCCTCGTCCGCCTCGGGAAAGGCGGCATAGAGCATCGCGGCGATGGCGAGGCCCAGCACGCGGTCGCCCAGGAACTCGAGGCGCTGGTAGCTTTCGGTACGGCTGCCCGCGGCGCCGATGTGGGTGAGCGCGAGACGGAGCCCGTCGCGGTCGCGGAAGGCGTAGCCGATCCGTGCCTCGAGCGCTGCCGGATCGTCGTGCGGCGAAGCGGTCGTCAATGGATCGGTTTGAACAGCCGGTCCCATCGCACTGTCCACGGCCATTCCCAGATCTTCCAGGCGGCGTCGCCCTGCTTCACCGAGAAAAAGATGAGTTCGGCGCGGCCGACCAAGTTCTCGAAGGGCACGTAGCCGACGCCACCCTGGTCCGGCGGCACGCGGCTGTCGGTCGAGTTGTCGCGGTTGTCGCCCATCATGAAATACTCGTTCGCGGGCACCTTGAAGAGCTCGGTGTTGTCGTTGAACCCGGTATCGCCCTGGATCTCGATGATCGTGTGCTTGACGCCGTCCGGCAGCGTCTCGGTATAGGTCGGCACGTCCGTCTCGTGACCGTAGAAGTCCTCGGTGCGCACCTTGGCGGCGGGCTCGCGCGGGACAAGGGTCCCGTTGATGTAGAGCCGGCCCTCCTTCATCTGGATCGTGTCGCCGGGCATGCCGATGACGCGCTTGATGTAGTCGGTCGAATCATCGCGCGGCAGCTTGAAGACGATGACATCGCCCTGCTTCGGCGGCGTGCCCAGGATGCGGCCCTGGAAGAAGTTTGGGCTCAAAGGAAACGAGAACCGCGAGAAGCCGTAGGAATATTTCGAGACGAACAGGAAGTCGCCGACGAGCAGCGTCGGGATCATCGAGCCCGACGGAATATTGAACGGCTGGAACAGGAACGTGCGCACGACGAGCGCGATCAGCAGGGCCTGGACGACGACCTTGACGAACTCGAAGACGCCGCCTTGCGGCTTGGCTTGCTTGACCACCTGGGCGCCTTCGCCATCCAACCCGACAGGCTTGCTCATGCGTCGAAATCTCTTGTCCTGGGCCGACCGACGGGGGCGCGGCGGAGGCGGCGTCCTAGCATGCGGCCCAGGCCGGGTACAGGGTGACAAGTCGATCGAGCGCGCGCTGCGGAGCCCGACATCGTCAGCGCGGGACGGCCTCGATGATCACGAAGGCCTGCGCCATCGGGTGCTCGTCGGTGATCGCGAGGTGGATCACAGGCTCGTGTCCGGGCGGGATCAGCTTGGCGAGGCGCACCGCGGCGCCGCCGGTCAGCGCCATCGTCGGCTTGCCGGACGGCAGGTTGACGACGCCCATGTCGCGCCAGGCGACGCCGTCGCGGATGCCGGTCCCGAGCGCCTTGGCGCAAGCCTCCTTGGCGGCGAAACGCTTCGCGTAGGACGCGGCACGCCCGGCGCGGCCATCCGAGCGGCGTCGCTCGACCTCGGTGAAACAGCGCCGCACGAAGCGGTCGCCGAACCGCTCGAGTGATTGGGCGACCCGCGTGATGTCGCAGAGATCGGTGCCGATGCCGACGATCATCGCCCTGCCCGCCAGGCTTGTGCGCGTCCCTCATCCATCGCCGCGCGCATCCGGGCGATCGACGCCTCCAGCCCGACGAAGATCGCCTCGCCGATCAGGAAATGACCGATGTTGAGTTCGACGATCTCCGGAAACGCGGCGATCGTGCGCGCGGTCTCGTAGTCGAGCCCATGCCCGGCATGGCACTCGATGCCCTGCTGCGCCGCCTCGCGCGCGGCGAGGCGAAGCCGCTCCAGCTCGTGCGCGGCGCGCTCGGTCTCGCCGTGGGCGAGCGTGTCGCACCAAGCCCCCGTATGCAGCTCCACGACCGGCGCGCCGATCGAGCGCGCGGCGCGCACCGCCTGGACGGTCGGTTCGATGAACAGCGAGACGCGGACGCCGACCTTGGCGAGTTCGGCCGTGGCGCGCTTGAGATGGTCGTGCCCGCCGATCACGTCGAGCCCGCCCTCGGTCGTGCGCTCGCTGCGCTTCTCCGGCACGATGCAGGCGCCGTGCGGGCGCGTGGCTATCGCGATCGCCACCATCTCGTCGGTCGCCGCCATCTCGAAATTCAGCGGCGCGTCGACCTCTGCCTTGAGCCGGCGCATGTCGTCGTCGCGGATATGGCGGCGATCCTCGCGCAGGTGCGCGGTGATGCCGTCGGCGCCCGCGGCGACGGCGAGCCGCGCCGCGCGCACCGGGTCGGGCAGGCCGCCGCCGCGCGCGTTGCGCACTGTCGCGACATGGTCGACGTTGACGCCGAGCCGCAGTTTTGCGTCACCCATCGATTCTTCTATCCATTGACGCGCTCCACCTTGCTCACCGTCGGCCGCGCGCGAAGCTGCGAGACGATGGTCGAGAGATGCTTCAAGTCGGTCACCTCGACATCGAGCGTGATCGAGCGCGTGTCGGGTGAAATCGCCGCCATCGCGACATTGTCGATGTTGGCGCCGTTCTCGCCCATCACGGTCGCGATGGCGCCGAGCGTGCCGGGCTCGTTGATCGCGGTCACTTGCAGCTTCGCCGGGAAGAACGGCCGCTCGCCATCGTCGATGTCCCAACGGACATCGAGCCAGCGTTCGGGCTGGTCGTCGAAGGCTTTCAGGTCGGGCGACTGGATCGGGTAGATCGTGATCGAATCGTGCGGCGCGAGAATGCCGACGATGCGATCGCCCGGCACCGCGCCGCCGTTGGGCGCGAACCGCACCGGCAGATCGGGATGAAGGCCGTCCTTCGCCATGATCTTCCAGTCGACCTCCTCACCGACGCCGGGCACGTGGAAGAGGACATTGGCATTCGTCCGCGTGCCGAACCAGCCACCGGCGTTATGCAGGCGCGGCACGACGGGCTTGCGCTCGTCGGCGATCTCCGGGTGGACGGCCTTGAGGACATCGCCCGAGAACATTTCGCCGCGGCCGACGGCGGCCAGCACATCGTCGACGCTCGACCGGGCGAAGCGAGGCAGCGCCGCCTTAAGGCGGTCCTCGGCGAACGGGCGCCCCGCCCGCTCGAACGCCCGGGTGACGATCTGGCGGCCCAAAGCCGCATATTGCGTGCGCATCGCCTCGCGGGTCGCCCGCCGGATCGCCGCGCGCGCCTTGCCGGTGAGCACCAGCGTTTCCCAGACCGCCGGCGGCACCTGGCCGTCCTGGCGCACGATCTCGACCTCGTCGCCGTTCTGCAGCTCGGTCAGCAGCGCCGCCGGATGGCCGTTGATCTTGGCGCCGGCGGCGGAATTGCCGACGTCGGTGTGCACCGCGTAGGCGAAATCGATCGCGGTCGCGCCCTTGGGCAAGGCGATAAGCCGGCCATTCGGCGTGAAGCAGAACACTTGGTCGAGAAACAGCTCGAGCTTGGTGTGCTCCAAGAACTCCTCGGGCGATGAGCCCTCGGCGAGCGACTCGACGGTGCGGCGCAACCACTGGAAGGCGCGGCTCTCGCCGGTCAGCGTGGCGTTGTCGCGCGTCCGGCCCTCCTTGTAGAAGACGTGCGCGGCGATCCCGTTGCTGGCGATATCGTGCATGGTGGCGGTGCGCACCTGCAGCTCGACACGCTGCCGGCCGGGCCCGACCACGGTCGTGTGGATCGAGCGATAGTCGTTCGGCTTCGGCGTCGAGATATAGTCCTTGAAGCGGCCCGGCACGGTCGGCCATTTGGTATGCAGGACACCGATCGCGCGATAGCACTCGCCGACGGTGCCGACGACGATGCGGAAGCCGAAGATGTCCGACATCTGCTCGAAGGCGATCGATTTTCGCTCCATCTTCCGCCAGACCGAATACGGCTGCTTCTGACGGCCCTCGACCTCCGCCTTGATCCCATCGGCGGCGAGCGCGGCGGTGATCTCGTTCTCGATCGCCTGGATGCGCAGATTGTTGCGCCGCCCGATATCGTCGAGCCGCGCCTCGATGGTCGCGTAGGCGTCGGGCTTCAGGTGCCGGAAGGCCAGATCCTCGAGCTCGTCGCGCAGCCGCTGCATGCCCATGCGCCCGGCCAGCGGCGCGTAGATGTCGAGGGTCTCCTCGGCGATGCGCGCACGCTTGTCCTGCGCCATGTACTGCAACGTGCGCATGTTGTGCAGCCGGTCCGCCAGCTTGACGAGAAGGACCCGCACGTCGGCCGCGATGGCGAGAAGCAGCTTGCGGAAATTCTCCGCCTGCACCGCGCGTTTCGAGACGAGATCGAGCCGCTTCAGCTTCGTCAGGCCGTCGACGAGTTCGCCGATCTCGTGGCCGAACGTGCGGTCGATCTCCTCGCGGGTCGACTCGGTGTCCTCGATGACATCGTGCAGGACGGCGGCGACGATCGTCGCGTCATCGAGATTGAGGTCGGTAAGGATCGCCGCGACTTCGAGCGGGTGTGAGAAATAAGGGTCGCCCGAGGCACGGACCTGCGCGCCATGCGCTTTCATCGCATAGACGTAGGCACGGTTGAGCAAGACCTCGTCGGTCTGTGGGTTGTAGCGACGAACCCGCTCGACCAGCTCGTACTGGCGCATCATGGGCGGCGCATCATGGCGGGGGCTTTCCCGCCTGGCGTGGATGAGGGCCGCAAATCGGCATCCCCCATTTATGCCCTATTGTTCCCCTGACCGAAACCTCGACCGACGCGTCACGTGGTCCAACGCGGTTCAGGTCGAAGTCTACTCGCCGTCGTCGTCGGTGGCCGCGGGCGGGACAAGGCCTTCAAGACCTCGCAGTAGATCTTCCTCGGTCATGCGGTCGAACGCCACGTCGGTCGGCGCGTCCGAGTGCATCGCGATCGGAGCCGACGACAGCGCGGGCACGACCTCCGCTTCGGGCTCGTCGACCTCCACCTGCTTTTGCAGCGAGTGGATGAAGTCTTCCTTCAGATCCTCGGGGACCTGCGTCATATCGGCGATCTCGCGGAGCGCGACGACGGGGTTTTTGTCGTTGTCGCGATCGACTGTCAAAGCCGAGCCAGACGCAATCATGCGAGCCCGATGGCTCGCGACAAGCACGAGCTCGAAGCGGTTCTCGACCTTGTCGACACAATCTTCAACCGTGACGCGTGCCATCCTAAATTTTCCCGGTAGCTGAAATTCGCTGACGCAACTCTATCTCGCGCTTGCGCGTGAATGCAAGAAGTCCGCGAATATCTTAACCCGATAGCCGCACACGATCGATTGATTTCCATTTTTTCATAGTGAAGCTTTGGCTTGACGAACTCATCAGGCGGAGCCATTGCTGGGGCGTAGAGATTTAGGTGGCCTTGAATTGGCGTCTAGCTGCTTGAAACATGGTGCGCCTACAATTTTTACGATAGCAGCCAAATAACAGAAGAAAGTCACGAGAAATAATTATGGCTGAGCTGGACAGAATCGCGCTCTTCATAGACGGCGCCAACCTCTATGCGACTGCGAAATCCCTCGGATTTGACATAGATTACAAGCGGCTCTTGAAAGAGTTTCAGAGCCGCGGAAAACTCGTCCGCGCGTTTTATTATACGGCGTTGGTCGAGGATCAAGAATACTCCTCCATTCGCCCATTGATCGATTGGCTCGATTACAATGGTTTCGCTGTTGTCACCAAGCCCACGAAAGAGTTCGTCGACGCCCTCGGCCGGCGAAAAGTCAAAGGAAACATGGACATCGAGCTGGCCGTCGATGCGATGGAGATGGCCGATCACCTCGATCACATCGTTCTATTTTCCGGCGACGGCGATTTCCGTTCGCTGGTCGAGGCGGTACAGCGGAAGGGCGTGCGCGTCACCGTTGTTTCGACCAACTCGACCCAGCCCGCGATGATCGCCGACGAGTTGCGACGACAGGCCGACGAGTTCCTCGACCTCATCCACCTGGCGGCCAAGATCGGCCGTGATCCCGCGGAACGGATGCAGCGCTATCACGACCGGCGCGCCGCGCAGGCACCCAACGCGCCTGCGCATGCCGACGGCGAGGGCGGCGGCGAATAGATCGCGAGTCCGACCGGCGAGCAAGACCGGTGAGACCTCGGGAGATGGTCGAGCCGGAACAAGATTGCCGGCTATGCCAGAGGCTGGCCGCGTTTCGCGACATCAATCGCGAGCGCGAGCCGACTTGGCACAACGCGCCCGTGCCGACATTCGGCAACGCGGACGCGCGGCTTCTGATCGTCGGCCTGGCACCGGGATTGCGCGGCGCCAATCGCACCGGACGCCCGTTCACCGGCGATTACGCGGGCGATCTACTCTATAGAACGCTCGGCGAAAGCGGTTTCGCCACCGGCGCCTACGACAGGCGCCCCGACGACGACTTGCGCCTGATCGATTGCCTGATCGTCAATGCCGTTCGGTGCGTGCCGCCACAGAACAAGCCGCTGCCGGCAGAGATCGCCACGTGCCGCGTCTTCTTGCGGAGCGTCATGGCGGCAATGCCCGCGCTGCACGCGGTCGTCGCCCTGGGACGCATCGCGCACGAGAGCGTCTTGCGCGCGGTGGAGGTCAAGCTCGTGGCGGCGCCGTTCGGGCATGGACGGCGGCATGACATCGCGGGACCGACAGGTCCGGCGCTGACCATGTTCGATTCCTACCACTGCTCGCGCTACAACACGAACACGCGGGTTTTGACCGAAACCATGTTCCGCGAGGTCTTTCTCGACGTCCGCGCCTGCCTCGACCGTCCGGCCGAAGCACATGCGCTGTGAGCTGAACCTCAGCCGTTCTGCTTGAGCAACCGCCCCTTTTCGCGGTTCCAATCGCGCTGCTTCTCGGTCTCGCGCTTGTCGTGCAGCTTCTTGCCCCTGGCGAGCGCGATCTCGATCTTCGCCCTGCCCTGGTCGTTGAAGTAGATCTTGAGCGGCACGATCGTCATGCCCTCGCGCTCGACGCCTTGCGCGATCTTGGCGATCTCGCGAGCATGCAGCAGCAGCTTGCGTGGGCGTTTCGGCTCGTGATTGTTGCGATTGCCCTGCAGGTATTCCGGGATCGTCGCGTTGATGAGAAACACTTCGCCCGAGCGCTCGACCGAGGCGTAGCTTTCGGCGATCGTCGCCTTGCCGGCACGTAGTGCCTTGACCTCGGTGCCAGCCAGCATGATGCCAGCCTCGAAGGTCTCGCCGATTTCGAAATTATAGCGCGCCCGCCGGTTGTCGGCGGCAATCCTGGTACGCTCGGTGATCGCCGCCAACTCGGCTCCTGTCCCGCGTCTATCGCGTCAGTTCAGAAGGCCGGCGTGGACCATCGCCTGGCGGACGAGCGCCTTCGCGCTTTCGCTCGCCGGCAGCATCGGCAGCCGGACCTCGTCGGCGATCTTCCCGAGCATTGCCAGCGCGCTCTTCGGGCCCGCCGGGTTCGGCTCGACGAAAAGGGCGGCGTGCAACGGGGTCAGCTGGTCCTGGATCTCGAGCGCGGTCTTGTAGTCGCCGGCCAGGCAGGCTTCCTGCATCGCGGCGCACTGGCGCGGAGCGACGTTCGACGTCACCGAGATACAACCATGGCCACCGTGCGCCATCACGGCGAGCGCCGTCATGTCCTCGCCAGACAGCTGGATGAAGTCCGGCCCGAGAACGCTCCGTTGAAGCGCGGTACGCGTGAGCGAGGCGGTCGCGTCCTTCACGCCGACGATGTTCTTCAGCTCGTAGAGCCGCTGCATCGTGTCGATCGACATGTCGACGACCGAGCGCGGCGGAATGTTGTAGATCACGATCGGGATGCCGATCGCATCGTTGACCGCCTTGAAGTGCTGGTAGAGCCCCTCCTGCGACGGCTTGTTGTAGTAAGGCGTCACGACGAGCACCGCGTCGGCGCCGACCTTCTCGGCGTGGCGCGCGAGTTCGAGCGCCTCGGCGGTATTGTTCGAGCCGGCACCGGCGATGACCTTGGCGCGGCCCTTGGACTCGGCGATGCACACCTCGACGACGCGGCGATGCTCCTCGTGGCTCAGCGTCGGGCCCTCGCCCGTCGTGCCGACCGGGACAAAGCCGTGCGTGCCGTTCGCGATCTGCCAATCGACAAGCGCGCGAAATGCCGCCTCGTCGAAGGCGCCCGACCGGAACGGTGTCACAAGCGCGGTGATGGACCCAAAGAACCTAGCCTGCGCCGCCATTGCACCCCTTCCGAGAGGCGCCCTGAGGGCGCCGCATTCCTCAGGCTCCTTCCGGGTAGCCGAGGTCGATCCGCAGACATAGCGATTAGCTGGCCGATAGCAAAGATCGACGTCGGCGGGGGCTGAGGGGCCTTCTGTAAAGATCTGATTAACCCGAACGGACGACGCTCGACCGATGCGCAGTCCCCGAGGACCCTGATGATCGGCAGACGACGCCTAGCCTTGCTTGCGACCACCGCGATCGGCCTCGCGGCCTGCACGCCGACGCAGGTCGCCAGCAAGCGGCCGCCGACCTGGGGCGACGTCCTTCGGGAGGTCCATCAGGGCCTCGATCACGCCGCCGCCACTCTCCGCGCGGCGATGCGCTGGCCGCACGGGACGCAGACCGCAAGCACCCCGCCCGCCCCTCCGGCGCTACCCGGCCTCACGCTGGAACGGCCGCCGGCTGGAGAGGCGGCCACCACGCTGAAGCAGGCCTATGCGGTGGCGATCGCCAACGAGCGGATCACGCTCATCGGCATCGACCCGACCGGGATCTTCGACGCGCTCGCGGCATACAGATCCGACAATCTCACCGCCGGCGACGTCATCGCGCAGGCGCGCCCGGACCCGCTGGTCCGAACCGCGCTCGAATGGGTGGCGATCCATGACGTCGCGCCCAAGGTCGGGCTCGAGCGGTTCAACGCGTTTCAGGCCGCCCACGCCGACTGGCCGGCGCCCGACTGGCTGCGCCACCAGATCGAGGCGCGGCTGCTGCGCGTCCAGGATCCGCGCGAGATCGAGAGCTACTTCCTGACCCGCGCGCCAGACACGGCGCTCGGCAAGCTCGCGCTCGCGAAGGCGCTGAAGGCCGACGGGCGCGTCGCCGACGCCACGCGGATCGCGCGCGCGGTGTTTCGCGAGAGCGACCTGCCCGGCTTCGTCGAGGCGCGACTGAAGACCGACTTCGGCGCCGACATCACCAAGGGTGACTGGAAGTACCGAGCGGATCGCCTGCTTTACAAGGAGCAGGTCGGTGCCGCGCTGCGCGCCGCCGCGACCGCCGGACCCGACGTGCTGGCGCTCGCCAAGGCGCGCGCGGCCGTGATCGACGACGCGCCCGCCGACAAGGCGATCGCCGCGGTGCCGGTCCAGCTGCGGCGCGATCCCGGGTTGCTGCTCGCCGAGATCCAGAAGGCGCGGCGTGCCGACAAGCTCGATGATGCCGCCGCCCTGATGCGGAGCGCGCCGCGCGACCCGGTCGAACTCATCGACGGCGACGAGTGGTGGACCGAGCGACGCGTGCTGGCGCGCGATCTGCTCGATGCCGGCCGGGCGGCCGAGGCCTACCAGATCTGCGCCGATCATTCGGCATCGTCGCGCGAGTCGCGCATCGAGGCTGAGTTCCACGCCGGCTGGATCGCGCTGCGGTTCCTCAACGACTCCGTCCGCGCGGCCCCACACTTCGCGACGGCGGCCAAGCTCGCCGAGACGCCGACCTCGATCGCCCGCATCGCCTATTGGCGGGGCCGCGTCGCCGAGAACTCGACCGCCTCGGATTCGATGGTGAAGGCCAATGCGTTCTACCGGAAGGCCGCGGCCTACGGCTCGACCTACTACGGCCAGCTGGCGCGCCGCGCGGTGGGCATCGGCGAGCACGTCGAGACCCCTGCCGTCGAGGCGACCGGCGCCGACCGCGCGGAGTCGATCCGCGTGATCGAGCTGCTCTATGCGGCCGGCGCGCGCGAGGCCGCCACCGCGCTCGCGGTCGATGCCGCGGGCTTTCTCACGGACGACAAGCAGGCGGCGGCCTTGGCCAAGGTGATCGCGCGCCAGCAGGACGCGCATCTGGCGTTGACGATCGGCAAGCTGATGGGCCAGCGTGGCCTGCCGAGCGATCCGCTTGCCTTCCCGACCTTCGGGATTCCGCCCTACGAGGCGCTACAGAACTCGGCGCCGGTGTCGGTGGTCTATTCGGTCGCGCGCCAGGAGAGCGCGTTCTTGCCGACGGTGATCTCCAAGGCCGGCGCCAAAGGCCTGATGCAGATGATCGATTCGACGGCGCGGCGGACGGCGGTGAAGGCCGGCCTCGTCTTCGACGGATCGCGCATGCTGAGCGATGCCGCCTTCAACGCCCAGCTCGGCGCCGCGCATCTCGGCGCCCTCCTCGCCGAGCAAGGCGGCTCCTACATCCTGACGTTCGCCGCCTACAACGCGGGCGGCGGCCGCGTGAAGGACTGGATCTCGGCCTACGGCGATCCACGCCAGCCCGGCGT
This sequence comes from uncultured Lichenihabitans sp., assembly GCA_965214415.1. Classification (GTDB taxonomy): domain Bacteria; phylum Pseudomonadota; class Alphaproteobacteria; order Rhizobiales; family Beijerinckiaceae; genus RH-AL1. The sequence continues at coordinate 829,267 of CBDCBQ010000003.1, read as the reverse complement.
CGATCCGGTCGATTGGGTGGAGCGCATCCCGTTCACGGAGACGCGCAATTACGTCCAGCGCGTGATGGCCAACGTCGGCGTCTATCAGGCGATCTTCGACGAGCGCGCCAGGATCGCCGCGGACGCTCGGGCCAAGGCCGACGGCAAAGCCGATCGCGAGGCCAAGCTTTGAGCTCGACCGTTCAGTGGCGGGCGTGCACGAAGGCGTCGATCAGCTCGACGACTCGGGCTGCGGCATAAGGTTTTGGCACGAAGCACCGCGCGGCCGACCGGAACGCCTCGTTCGGCAAACGGCGGCCGGATGTGACCAGAACGCCGATGTCGGGCCAACGCGTCTCGACGAGATCGGCCAGCGCGAAGCCGTCGATGCGGCCCGGCATCTCGACATCGGTGAATACGACACGGATATCGGCGACATCGGTCAACAGGCGCAGGGCCTCGTCCGCGTCGGCGGCCTCGATCACGTCGAAGCCGGCATCGCTCAGCATGTCGACGTTGAACATCCGCAGCAGCGGCTCGTCGTCGACGACCAGGACTCGCGGGTGTTCGGCCGATGGATAAGCAACCATTGCCGAAACCCCTCCGTTTTGAACGACATCCGCAACGTGGGCCCGGCCCGTTAAGAGATGCTTTAAGCCGGCGGCTAAGCCCGCCGATGCTGAATCGATCCTTAGCGCCGGGGGAGAGACGCCGATGACGATCACGACCGAAAGCCGCTTCTACACGTCGCGCGACGGCCTGCGCCTGCATGTCCTCGACATCCGACCCGAGCGGGACGCCGGGCTCGGCCCCGCCGTCTGCCTCGCGGGCCTCACGCGCGGCGCCCGTGATTTCCTGCCGCTCGCGCACGCCCTCGCCGCGGATCCCGAACGCCCACGGCAAGTCTTGGCCTTCGATTATCGCGGACGAGGCCTGTCCGACCACGATGCCGACTGGACGCATTACGATCTCGCGACCGAACAGGCCGACTATCTGCTCGGCCTCGAGCTATGCGGGATCGAGCGCGCGCATTTCATCGGCACCTCGCGCGGCGGCCTGCACATCATGGCGCTCGCGCCGACGCACCGCGCGATGATCCAGTCCGTCGTCTTGAACGACATCGGCCCCGTGCTCGACCCCGCGGGCCTCGCCAGGATCAAGGGCTATGTCGGCAAGACGGCCGCGGCGCCGCGCGACCTCGACGAGGCGATCAAGCTCCTGAAGATCGGCATGGCCGAGCATTTCGATGGGCTGAGCGCGGAGGAATGGCGTCATTTCGCGACAACGACATTCGGCGATGACGAGGGCGACCTCCGTCTGCGCTACGATCCGCAACTGGCGCGGACGCTCGACGCCTTCGATCTCGAGACGCCGCTGCCCGAGAGCTGGCATCTCTTCGACGCCCTGCGCGGGCTGAACGTCCTCACGATTCGTGGCGCCAACTCGGATCTGCTCTCGTCCGAGACCTTCGCGGCGATGGGGCGGAGATGGCCGGGATGCCGGACCCTGCCGGTGCCAGGCCAGGGCCACGCCCCGCTGCTGGCGGACGCCACGTCGATCGAGCGTATCGCGAGCTTTCTCACCGCAGCCGACTGACACCCCGCCGAACGGCGTGTGGCCGCGCGGCACCACGCCGGCGAAAGGCGGAAGCGCCGACGACCTTTCAAATGAGTGTCATCTAACCATCGTGTTCGCCACGCTACGGACGTCGGGTCGGCTCGGGGGAGCCGCTGTCTTGACGTAATAAACGGGGGTTCACGTGACGATCTCGATCAATAGGGGCCGCTCGCTCCGCTACAGTCTTGCAGCAGCCTTGATGCTGTCCTGCGCACCAGCCGCCTTGCACGCCGAGAACGCCGACAAGGACGAGAAGATCCGCCGGCTCGAGTCGATGATGATTCAGATGCAGTCGCAGATCAGGTCGTTGAGGGAGTCCGTGGGCGAGACCCGCGCCGAGGGTCGCCGCACCCGCGAGAAGGTCCGCGCGGTCGCCGATCGCGGTCCGGCCTACTCGCCGCCGGCGCCCGGCCCCGCCATCCCGGTCGGGACGGTCCCGGCCTTCGTCACCGCCGACAAGAAGCTGCAATTCGGCGCCCTGACGATCACGCCCGGCGGGTTCGTCGCGGCCGAAAGCGTGTTCCGCACGCGCACCGAGCAGGCGGACATCGGCAGCCAGTACCAGGGCATCCCGTTCGGCCCGCAGGCCAACACCAACGAGTTCCGCTTCAGCGCCCGCCAGTCGCGCATCGCGGCCCTGGTCGAGGCGCCGATCACGCCGAACCTGCTCGTCAGCGGCTACGGCGAGTTCGACTTCCTCGGCTCGGGCGTGACGTCCAACGAGAACGAATCGAACTCCTTCGTCCCGCGCATCCGGCACCTCTACGGCACGCTCGATTTCGAGAACTACGGCGTCCACCTCCTCGCCGGGCAGACCTGGTCGCTGGCGACCTTGAACTCGAAGGGCATCACGCCGCGCAACGAGGTCACGCCGCCGACGATCGACTCGCAATACGTGCCGGGCTTCGTCTGGAAGCGCCAGCCGCAGATCCGCCTCACCAAGGACTTCGACAAGCGCCTGTGGTTGTCGCTGTCGGCGGAAGAGCCGCAGAACACCCTCGCCGGCTGTACGGCGGGCGTGAACACGACCACGATTCCCGTCGGCGCGAGCGGGACAAACAACCTCGTGACCTGCCAGCTGCCGGGTAACAACAACCTCAACAACATCACGAACTTCTCGATCGACCATGTTCCCGACGTTGTCGGCAAGATCGCCTACGAGGCAAAACTCGCCGATCGCGACATTCATCTCGAAGGCTTCGGGCTCTACCGCGACCTCTACGATCGCGTCGCCTTCCCGAACCAGCTCGGTGTCCAGGCCGCGGCGACCAACCACGACACCACCGGCTACGGCGTCGGCGGCGGCGTCATCGTGCCTGTCATACCGAAGCGCCTCGATTTCCAGGCGTCCGGCATGTACGGCCGCGGCATCGGCTCGTACGGCACCGCGCAGTTCAGCGATGCCACCTTCAACGCATCCGGCGCGGAATCGGCGATCCCCGAAAGCATGCTGCTCGGCGGTCTGACCCTGCACGCGACACCGGCCATCGACCTTTACGCCTTCGGCGGCGTCGAGCAGGTCCAGCCGCATTACTTCACCACAAGCGCTGTCGGCGCGGCGGCATTCACCGGCTTCGGCTACGGGGTGCCGACCGCAAACAACAGCGGCTGCTACAACACGGTGACGGTCGGAAGCTGCGCCGGCAATTCGAAGCGCATCTTCCAGGGAACGGCCGGCATGTGGGACAAGATCTACAAGGGCTCGTTCGGCGAGGTCCGCGTCGGCCTGCAATACTCCTACACGCAGCGCGAGCTGTTCCAGGGCAACGGCGGAACGGTCGGCACGCCCGCCGCGCCGCTGAACTTCGCGCCGCATCAGAACGATCAGCTGGTCCTCACCAGCTTCCGATATTACCCGTTTCAGTAACAATACCGATCAGACCAAAGGCCGCGCGAGTAGCATCGCGCGGCCTTTGTCATTCCGCCGTCGCATGTCTGTCATACATGCGTGTTTGCGGGCGATCATTTCGTGGTCTTCTTGCCACAGTTCCGTTAGCAATTTGTCAATCATCGGGCAGCCGACGATCTTTATCAGACTTAACACATGTCTCCAAACGCCTGAAGGCATTGAGATTTTAGAATTAGAGAAAAACCATCTCGCGGCGGCAATTGCGATCGAATGAGGCTAGACGCGGCATTTATCCATCACATTCCCCATCGAGTCGGGGCTATACCTCAAATCGCGGCCCGAGGGGGAGAGCCGGACCGCACCAGTTACAATCGGGGGCATTCGTCGTGACATCGCAACACGTTAGGACCGCGGGGCCGCGCGCGCTCGCTTCTTCGAACAAGGGCAGCGGGCGCCGCTGGCACGTTGGTCTCGCAGCCGTTCTTCTCGTCTCTTGCTCGCCTGCCGCTCTCCACGCCGAGACCTCGAACGCCGAGCTCGCCAAGGAAATCGCCGAACTGAAGTCGCAAATCCGCGAGATGCGCGGCGCGATGGTGCAGACCAAGCGCACCGTCGAGAAGGTCAAGGTGATCGCCGAGCGCAGGCCGGCCCCGGGCTACGCCCTGCCGGCGCCAAGCCCCGCCTTTCCAGTCGGCGCCGTGCCGGCCTTCGTCACCGCCGACAAGAAGCTGCAGTTCGGCGCGCTCACGATCACGCCCGGCGGCTTTATCGCCGCGGAAAGCGCGTTTCGCAGCCGGACGATCCAGGCGGACATCAACTCCGATTATCGCGCGACGCCGTTCGGCAACAGCGCGTTGGCGCATGCCAACGAGTACCGCTTCACGGCCCGTCAGAGCCGCGCCGCCCTGCTTGTCGAGGGTGCCGTCACGCCGACCTTCCTGCTGGCTGCCTACGGCGAGTTCGACTTCCTGTCCGCGCCCGTCACCGCCAACCCCAACGAGGCGAACGGCTTCAGCCCGCGCGTCCGTCAGCTCTACGCGCAGCTCGACGCGAACGATTACGGCGTCCACGTCGTGGCCGGTCAAATCTTCTCGCTCGCGACCATGAATTCAAAGGGCATCACGCCGCGCAACGAGGTGACGCCGCCCTCGATCGACGGCCAGTACATCCCAGGCTTCGTATGGGCACGCCAGCCTGGCATCCGACTGACGAAGGACTTTAACCAAAAGCTCTGGCTGTCGATCGCCGCCGAGCAGGCTTCGACCATCTTCCAAACCTCGTGCCCGGCCGGCGCCAATGCCGCCAGTGCCTTCGGCCTCGCCGGCACCCTCAATGGCTCGACGATTAACACCGTCACCTGCTCTGCGCAGGGCGTGGGCGGCGGCTTCGCCTCCAGCGGCAACTTTGTCGGAACGGCCGGTGCCGCCGATGATCTCGCCCTTACGCATGTTCCAGACGTGATCGGCAAGGTCGCCTACGAGGCCAAGCTCGGCGAGCGCGACATCCATCTCGAGGCATTCGGTATCTATCGCGACTTCTACGATCGCGTGGCGTCGACGCCAACCGGCGGTTTCGGCACCAACAACAACAAGGACACCACCGGCTACGGCATCGGTGGCGGCCTCGTCGTCCCGGTCATCCCGCGTCGGCTCGATTTCCAAGCCTCTGCTCTGTTTGGTCGCGGTATCGGGCGCTACGGCACGTCGCAGCTCAGCGACGTCATTGTCGGCGCCGACGGATCCCTGAAGGCGATTCGTGAAGGCGCGCTGCTCGGCGGCTTCACCGCCCACGTGACACCGTCAATCGATGTCTACGCCTTCGGCGGCATCGAGAAGGAGCTGCGCACCTACGGCCAGAACTCGGACGGCAGCTTCTACGGCCTGGGTCGGCCGACCGCCAACACCGCAACGGTTCAAAGCTGCAATCTGGAGACCAATGTTGGTGGCAACACCACGCTCTGCAACACCGGCAACGGCAACAACAAGCAGGTCTTTCAGCTCACGGCGGGCTTTTGGGACAAGATCTACAAGGGCTCGTTCGGCGAGGTCCGAGTGGGCGCCCAGTACCAGTACAACGGCCGCGAAGTGTTCAACAACATCCCAGGCGTAGTCGTTAATGGTGTGGCGATTACCACCAACAACTATCAGCCGAAGGCCTTCGACCAGGCGGTGCTGACCAGCCTGCGCTACTACCCTTTCCAGTAGTCGAACACCGCGCCGAGCAATCGGCGCGGGGTATGTCACGGGATCGGGACGCCAAATCCAAAACGTCGCCCGAGCCTGCTCGCGCGACTGTTTCGTTCGTCGAAGCCACGGGCAATTTGCCTGCCGCGACATGCGCTGGTCGGGTCAACCTGCGCCGGCTCGTTATTGCCTTCTATTCGCCGCGATGGCCGGCGTAATCGAGGCAACGATCTTGATAGAGGTTGAAGGGCCGGCGGGCGCGACCATCCGCGCTGTCGGTGTCGGCATGCCTCTCGCAACGAGCGTGGTTCAACGAACACAGCCGCGCGGCGCGACATGCCGCCGGACCGAGGGATAGCTCGACGCCTATGCTCGCCATCGTCCGTATCGCGCTCTCGCGGCCCTACACGTTCGTCGTCATGGCGATGCTGATCGCCATCTTCGGCGTGATCTCGTGGTTCAAGACGCCGACCGACATCTTTCCGAACATCGGCATCCCGGTCGTCGCCGCGGTGTGGAGCTACAACGGCCTGCCGCCGGACGCGATGTCGGGGCGCATCGTCTATTATTACGAGCGCACGCTGTCCTCGCAGGTCAACGACATCCAGCACATCGAGTCGCAGTCGCTGTCGGGCTATGGCGTCGTCAAGATCTTCTTCCAGCCGACCGTCAACATCAACACGGCGATCGCCCAGATCACGGCGGCCTCGCAGACCGTGCTGAAGCTGCTGCCGCCCGGCATCACCCCGCCCTATGTGCTGCTCTTCAACGCCTCGTCGGTGCCGATCATTCAGCTCGCGCTGTCGTCGGCGTCGATCTCGCAGGCCAAGCTCGCCGACGACGGGCAGAACTTCATCCGTCCACAATTGGCGACGGTGCCAGGTGCGGCGGTGCCATCGCCCTACGGCGGCAAGATCCTGCAGGTCAACGTCGACCTCAACCCAGGCAAGATGCAGGCCTACCATATCTCGGGGTCCGACGTCGTCACGGCGCTCGCGAGCGAGAACCAGATCACGCCCGTCGGCACCGAGAAGATCGGCCGCTTCGAATACATCGTGAACTTGAACGACGCGCCGCAGGAGGTCGAGAAGCTCAACGATCTGCCGATCAAGAGCATCGACGGCACCGTGGTCTACATCCGCGACGTCGCGTTCGTGCATCTCGGCAGCCCGCCGCAGCTCAACATCGTGCGCGTCGACGGCAAGAAGGCCGTCTTGATGACGATCCTGAAAGCCGGCTCATCCTCGACGCTGGACGTCATCGACGGCGTCAAGGCGCTGCTGCCGAAGATCAAGGCGGGCCTGCCGAGCAGCCTCGAGGTCGAGGCGGTCGGCGATCAGTCGAAGTTCGTCAACGACGCCGTCGACGGGGTGATGCGCGAAGGCGTCATCGCCGCCTCCCTGACAGGCCTGATGATCCTGATCTTTCTCGGCAGTTGGCGCTCGACGATCATCATCATGGTGTCGATCCCGCTGGCGATCCTGTTCTCGGTCGCCGTCCTCGCGGCGCTGGGCGAGACGATCAACGTGATGACGCTCGGCGGCCTCGCGCTCGCCGTCGGCATTCTCGTCGACGACGGCACGGTCACGATCGAGAACATCAACTATCATCTCGAGCAGGGTAAGCCGATCGAGGACGCGATCATGGACGGCTCACGCCAGATCGTCGTGCCGGCGACCGTCTCCTTGCTGTGCATCTGCATCGTCTTCGTGCCGATGTTCACGCTCGGCGGCGTGTCGGGCTTCCTCTTCAAGCCGTTGGCCGAGGCCGTCATCTTCGCGCTGATCGGCTCCTACGTCTTGTCGCGCACCCTGGTGCCGACGATGGCGAATTACCTGCTCGGCGGTCAGCAACACCACGAGCGTGGCGCACCCTTGCCGCCGACGCGCAATCCGCTCGTCAAGTTTCAGCGCGTCTTCGAGCATCGCTTCGAGGCGCTGCGCGGCGGCTACAAGACCTTGCTCGTCATGGCGCTCGGATCGAGCCGCATCTTCGTCGTCGGGTTCCTGGCCGCGGTCGTCGTCTCGTTCGGTCTCGCGCCCTATCTCGGCCAGAATTTCTTTCCGACCGCGCAATCGGCGCAGATCAGAATGCACGTCCGCGCGCAGACCGGGACGCGCATCGAGGAGACGGCGAAGCTCGTCGACCAGGTCGACGATCAGGTTCGGCGCGTCGTCCCGCCGAACGCCATCAAGAGCGTCGTCGACAACATCGGCATCCCGATCAGCGGCATCAACATCGCCTACGGCAACTCGGGCACCATCGGCGTCATCGACGCCGACGTCCTCATCTCGATGCACGAGGAGTTCGCGCCGCAGACGGCCGGCTACATCGACACGCTGCGCGAGAGGCTGCCGCCGTTGTTCCCGGGCACGACCTTCTCGTTCCTGCCGGCCGACATCACGAGCCAGATCCTGAACTTCGGCCTGCCCGCGCCGATCGACGTCCAGGTGATCGGCAACAAGCGCGAGCAGAACGCCCAATACGCCGAGATGATCTTTCGCCGCATCAAGCGCATCCCCGGCGTCGCCGACCCGCGCATCCAGCAGGTGTTCGACTACCCGACCCTCAACGTCGACGTCGATCGATCGTTTGCCAACCAGATCGGTTTGACCGAGCAGAACGTCACGACCAACATGCAGGTCAATCTCGCCGGCAGCCAGCAGACCAACCCGACCTTCTGGCTGAACCCGAAGAACGGCGTCTCCTACCCCATCGTGATCCAGACGCCGCAGTACTGGATCGACTCGATGGCCGAGCTGAACAATCTGCAGGTCCAGGGGCGCAACGGGCCGATGCCGCTCGGCGCTATCGCGACCACGGTGCGAAGCGCCAGCCCCGGCGTCGTCTCGCATTACAACGTGCAGCCCGTCCTCGACATCTACGCGACGACGCACGGCCGCGACCTCGGCGCCATCGCCAACGACATCCAGGCCGTGCTCGACGACACGGCGCGCGATGTACCCGGCGGCTCGACGGTGAAGCTGCGCGGCCAGGTCACGACGATGACGGCGGCCTACAATCAGCTCTTCACCGGATTGGCGCTCGCGGTCGTGCTCATCTACTTTCTGATCGTCGTCAATTTCCAATCCTGGCTCGACCCGTTCGTCATCGTCACGGCACTGCCGGCGGCGCTGGCCGGCATCGTCTGGATGCTGTTCATCACCCACACGACGCTGTCGGTGCCCGCGCTCACCGGCGCGATCATGTGCATGGGCGTCGCGACGGCCAACTCGATCCTGGTCGTCAGCTTCTGCCGCGAGAAGCTCGCGGAAGGCCTGACGCCGATGGAGGCCGCGCTCGAGGCCGGGTACACGCGGTTCCGACCGGTTCTGATGACCGCGCTCGCGATGATCATCGGAATGGGGCCGATGGCGATGTCGGCCGAGCAGAACGCGCCGCTCGGGCGCGCCGTGATCGGCGGCCTGCTCTGCGCCACGATCGCGACGCTGCTGTTCGTGCCGGTCGTCTTCAAAATGGTGCATGAGCGGGAGTATAAGAACGCGGAGCCCGACGAGCCGAAGCCCGGCGCGCTGAAGCCTGGCCAGCCGGCGCCCCACCACCCTGTCCTCGCACGCGCCTGAACTAGAAGGATAACGGTCCGATGACGACGCCCGCGCCGGACCATTCGTCTCGCGAAGACGCGCCCCGAAGGAAACCCAAGGTCGTGCGCTACCTCGTCGTCGCGGCGATCGTTCTGGCGGCTGTCGCCGCGCTCGGCATCGTCGATCGGCACGAGAGCGACGCCGATCTCGCCAAATGGACCGACGCGCGGGCGATCACCCATGTCGACCTGGTATCGCCGCAACGCGCGACCGAGGACGAGCATCTCACCCTGCCCGCGGACGTCGAGGCATTCTATACCGCGCCAATCCACTCGCGCGTCGATGGCTACGTCAAGATGTGGTATTTCGACATCGGCGCACGCGTAAAGACGGGCGAGGTGCTGGCGCGGATCGACACGCCCGAACTCGATCAGCAATATGCGCAGGTGAAGGGCGAGTACCTCAAGACGCAAGCCAACTACAATCTGGCGGTGCTCACCGCCGATCGTTGGAAGGCGTTGCGCGCGACCAACGCGGTCTCGCAACAGACCGTCGACGAGAAGATCGGCGATGCGGCGGCGCAGAAGGCGCAGGTCACGGCGGCGCAAGCCAATCTCGATCGCATCAAGGCGATGGAAGACTTCAGGAACATCGTGGCGCCGTTCGACGGCGTGATCACCTCGCGCCGCATCGATGTCGGCGCGCTTGTCTCCGCGACGAACACCAGCGCCCACGCGCTGTTCGATGTCGCCTCGACGAAACAGATGCGCGTCTACATACGCGTCCCGCAGGTCTACGCCGCGAGCATGCGCAAAGGCCTCGAGGTGACGCTGACCTTGCCGCAATACCCGCGACAATCCTTCGAGGGGAAGATCGACACGACGTCCAACGCGATCTCCGACACGGCGCGCGCGCTCACCGTCGAGGCGATCTTCGACAATCCCGACGAGCTGCTGACGCCGGGCGCCTATGCGCAGGCGCGGTTCAAGCTGCCGCTCGATTCCCGCAAGCTCTCGATCCCGTCGAGCGCGCTGGTGTTTCGCGATTCTGATCCCGAGGTCGCGGTCGTCAAGGATGGCAAGGTCACGTTGCGGAAGGTGACGATCCTCGTCGACACGGGGCCACAGATCGAGATCTCCTCCGGCGTCGATCTCGGCGACCAGATCGTTTTGAACCCCTCCTATGCGATCGAGAGCGGCGAAACAGTCGACGTCGTCAAGGTCGATGGCAAGCCTTTGCATGAGAAGCCCGAGCCGGGACCGCCGCAGGTGCCCAAAGAGCACGAGGCCGCGAAATGAATGTCCGCGGTCTGGGCGGCGTCCTGGTGGCGCTGGTCCTTGCCGGCTGCGATCTCGCGCCACCCTATCGCGCGCCGAGGGTCGATCTGCCGGCCAAGTTCAAGGAGGCCGGCAACCTGAAGGTCGCCGAACCAAACGACCAGGCCCCGCGCGGCGCCTGGTGGAGCGCCTACAACGACCATACGCTCGACGCGCTCGAGCCGCAGGTCGACGATGCCAACCAATCGCTCGCCGCGGCCTTCGCGAACTACCAGATCGCGCGCACCACCGTGCAGCAGGCGGAAGCCGGCTTGTTCCCCACGCTCACGCAGCAGTCGATCCTGTCGGACAACAAGCAGTCGGAGCACCGCACCTATCGTTCGCTGCCGAGCACCGAGCCCAATTACTACGGCAACAACGAGCTGCTCGCGCAGGCGAGCTACGAGGTCGATCTCTGGGGTCGCGTCCACGACACGATCAAGGCCAACGCGGCCAACGCGCAGGCTCAGGCGGCATTGCTCGAAAATGTCCGGCTCAGCCTGCACGGGCAGCTCGCCGGTGCCTACATCGCGCTGCGCGGGATCGACCGCGACCTGAAGCTGCTCAAGGACACGGAGATCGCCTACCAGAACGCGCTCACGCTCACCGAGAACCGCTTCGAGGGCAAGATCGCTTCGCCGATGGACGTCGACCGCGCGAAGGCCGAGCTGGAGACGGCCAAGGCGTCGTCCGACGACGATATGGCGCGCCGTGCCCTGCTCGAGCATGCGATCGCGACGCTGGTCGGCAAGCCGGCCTCGTCCTTCTCGATCCCGATGGCACCGGTCGTCGTCGTCGATCCGCGCGGACCCGCCGCCGCGCCGCTCTCGCTGCTGGAACGGCGCCCCGATATCGCCGCGGCCGAGCGTCAGGTCGCCGCCGCCAACGAGCAGATCGGCATCGCCAAGACGGCGTTCTATCCGCGTCTCTTCCTCAACCTTTCGGCGGGCACCGAGGATCGCGGCTTGCGGCTGTTCGACCTGCAGAACGCGCTGTACTCGATCGGGCCGTCGGTGACGCTGCCGATCTTCGATGGCGGCGCCAACGAGGCGCAGCTGAAGGCCGCCTACGCCTCGCGCGACGAGACCGTCGCGCAATATCGCCAGACCGTCCTGCATGCCGTGCAGGACGTCGAGGATGCGCTCTCCAGCCAACGCTACCTGCGCAAGGAGAATCAGCGGCTCGAGGCGGCAGTCGCGGCCGAGCGCCGCGTGCTCAAGGTGGCCCTCGAACTCTACCGCGACGGCGCAACCGCCTATCTCGAGGTGACCACCGCGCAGGAGGCCTTGCTCGGCCAGCAGCGAGCCTCGCTCGGGCTCTTGACGCGGCAGCTCGGGTCGAGCGTCAATCTGTTCGTCGCGCTTGGCGGCGGATGGTCGCCACCGGTGCAGGTCGCCTCGGGCGGCCCGACCTGAGGAGTTTCGGGCGATGGCAGACGGCATCACGCATTGCACCGAGTGTCGCCACTTCGATCGCCACGGGACGGAAGGCCTGTGCCGCCGGCACCCCCCCGCGGCGAGCGACCGCCCCTTCGAAGTCGCGCGATGGCCTGAGACACGCGCCGTCGACGCGTGCGGCGAGGGGGAGCCGGCCGCGAGCGACCACGCCGTCGAACGGGTGTCATGCCGGCATTGTCTCTTCTGGAACAGGCCCGGCATCGGGATCGATCCGAGCCAGCGCGGCGACCACCAGAAAACCTGGTGGCAGGAGGCGGGTCATTGCCGTCGCAACGCCCCACGGCCCGGTGTCGAGATCGGCAACCATGCTTTTTGGCGCGTGACCCATGCCAGCGCACGTTGCGCCGATGGACGACGCACCTGAGCCAGGCGCGAGCCTGGCGCTCGACAAGGCCCGCTCAAGTCCCGCTTGGCGCCCTTGCCACGGCCAGGAGGCTCGGGCATACCTCCGGGGTCTCGGGACGGCATCTTAAATGCGTCGCTTTCGAGCACTACGGAGACGTGGCCGAGAGGCTGAAGGCGGCGGTTTGCTAAACCGTTATAGGGCCCTAAAGCCCTATCGAGGGTTCGAATCCCTCCGTCTCCGCCAGCCGCCCCGGTACGAGACGAATGAAGCGATGACCGGTATTCGGTCTACACCGTTGGGGGACGACGATGTCACTGAATGGCCGATTTTTGGCGGCGGGCCATCTTGCGCCGCGTTACCGCGGTTCGCTCGCCGCGACGCTTCTCGCAGGGGTCCTGATCGTCGCCGCGGGCGGTCTCGCGAAGGCCGATCCGACGAGCCCGGCGGGGATCTGGTACACGGATGGCGACGAGTCGATCATCAAGGTGCATGGCTGCAACGACAATGCGTCGGTGTTCTGCGGCACGATGGTTTGGCTCAAGGAGCCGACCGAGTCCGACGGGTCCGTCAAGATCGACAAGCTCAACAAGGATCCCGCCAAGAAGAACAAGCCGCTGGTCGGCCTCGATATCCTGACGAATCTCAAAGCCGACGACGACCATTGGGTGGGCAAGGCCTACAACCCGGAGGACGGCAAGTTCTACGACGTCACCTTCAAGGTGAAGACCGACAAGGAAGAGAACGATCAGGCCGATCTGCGCGGCTGCCTCTTCAAGTTCCTGTGCAAGACAGAGACCTTCAACCGCGCCAAGGAGGTCCCCGGCGGGGACCCGACGGCGACGGCGGACGCATCGGCTGGCAAAAAGAAGAAAGCCAAGCACGACGCGCATCGTTGACAGCCGTGAGGTCGGCGCGCGTCAGCTCATGTCTCGATCGCGTCGTGCGCTTCGCCGCCACGGCTGTCGTGGCGGTGATCGCGATCGATCCCGACCTCGGAGCCGCCGCCACGTCGCACAAGCCGCACCGCGCCCAACCCGCGGTCTCGTCACGCGATACCGAGCCTGTCACGACAGGCGCGATCGCCGCGAAACCACCGGCTGCTTCGGCCAGTGCCAACGACGACGACGAAACGCTTCCGACACCCTTCCATCTTCCGGCAGCCTCGCGACGACGCATGCGCGAGTGCGGCGAGAAATGGCAGGCCATGAAGATGTCCGGGACGGCCGGTGACGAGATCTGGCGGGCCTTCGCCACGCACTGCCTCGCAGCGACCAACGGCCCTTCCGAAGCAAGCTCCGAGCACTAGCCGCCGATCGGCCCCGCTGTCGCGCGAGCGACGAGCGGGCCTTCGTCGAATATCAAGTCGGCTCCGAACTCGCGGGAGCCGGCGGCGTGACCTTCGGCTTGCGCGGTGTCGTCTTCCGCGGCGCCTTGGCGACGGTCTTCTTCGTCGGGGTCTTCGCGGCGGTCTTCTTCACCGTCGTCTTCTTGGCGGTCGTCTTCGCCGGCGTCTTCTTGGCGGCGGTCTTCTTCACCGTCGATTTTTTCACCGCTGCCTTTTTGGCGGGTGCCTTCTTCGCTGGGGTCTTCTTCGCGACGGTTTTCTTCGCGACGGTCTTCTTCGCCGCAGCCGTCTTGGCGGGGGTCTTTTTCGCGACCGCCTTCGGTGTCGTCGTCTTCTTCGCCGTGGTCTTTTTCGCCGCGGTCTTTTTCGCGGTCGTCTTCTTGGTGGTAGCCTTCACCATGGGAGATGCCCCTGTACTTGCGCAGCACTTCGTTGTTGCTGAGAAACGCGGAGCAAGCGTAGCGTGCACGCATCGCCTTGCAAGCGCCGCAACACCGCAACGCGACGCGCCATCCTCGAAAGCGCCCTCCGTCGCGCCCCGTGATGCTTTGGCAGAAAACGAGTATTCGGCCGCCTGTCGGACCGATGTCGAGCGGCGTGCTCGACCACGAGAACAAGGCCGCCTGGCCCGCGACGGGCCGAAGTCGCGTAAGGACATCCAGCACACCGTCGACCAATCGTCGAAATATCGAATGTTATCAGCACTATGACAAGGCGCGCCGCCGCGCGCCCGCACTGTCGGAGCCGGGGCGGTGGTCTCCCGCAAAGGATTGAACCCAAACGACATCGATGATCGGCGACCCGCGCCGATCGCGGTAGGGCCTGACGCCGAAGAGCGCTTCGGGGTCAACGAAATTTAAATGTGAAAAAGATCCGACGGCGATGCGTATCGCCGCGAATATGCGTCGCGGCGCTGCCGATCGCCCCACTCTCGCGCATGTGATTCGCGCGCTCAGATCCCGAGCTTCACCTTCAGCAGCGCGTTGACGCTCTGCGGATTGGCGCGCCCCCCCGTCTGCTTCATCACTTGGCCGACGAACCAGCCGAGCATCGTCGGCTTTGCCTGCGCCTGCGCGACCTTGTCGGGATTGGCCGCGATGATCGCATCGACAGCCGCCTCGATCGCGCCGGTGTCGGTCACCTGCGTCATGCCGCGCGCTTCGACGATCGCCTTCGGATCGCCGTCCTTCTCGTCGGCGATGAGGATCGCGAGCACGTCCTTGGCGATCTTTCCGGAGATCGTGCCGTCGCCGATGAGATCGACCAAACCGGCGATCTGCGCGGGCGTGATGTGCGTCTCGTGGACCGCGAGGTTCCGCGAGTTCGCGTAGGCCGCGACGTCGCCGTTGACCCAATTGGCGACGGCCTTCGCATCGCGCCTGGTGGCGGCATCGTTCGAGCCACCATGCGCGACGCACGCCTCGAAGAAGTCGCCGGTCTCCTTGTCGGCGACGAGCACGCCGGCATCGTAGGGCGGCAGACCATAGTCGGAGATGAAGCGCGCGCGCTTGGCGTCGGGCAGCTCCGGCAGATGCGCGGCGAGGCCGTCGACGTAGGCCTGATCGAATTCGAGCGGCAGCAGGTCGGGATCGGGGAAGTAGCGATAGTCGTGCGCCTCCTCCTTGTTGCGTAGCGCGCGCGTCTCGCTTTTGCTCGGATCGAACAGCCGCGTCTCCTGCACGATCGCGCCGCCATCCTCGAGGATCTCGATCTGACGTCGCGCCTCGACATCGATAGACTGGCCGATGAAGCGGATCGAATTGACGTTCTTGATCTCGCAGCGCGTGCCGAGCTCCGCACCGGGCTTGCGCACGCTGACGTTGACGTCGGCGCGCAACGACCCCTGCTCCATGTTGCCATCGCAGGTCCCGAGGTAGCGCAGGATGGTGCGCAGTTTCGACACGTAGGCTTTGGCCTCGTCGGCCGAGCGCATGTCGGGTTTCGAGACGATCTCCATCAGCGCGACACCCGAGCGGTTGAGATCGACGAACGAGTCCGTCGCCGACTGGTCGTGCAGCGACTTGCCGGCGTCCTGTTCGAGGTGCAGGCGCTCGATGCCGACCTCGAAGCTCTCGGTCGGCGTGAGGTCGACATGCACGATGCCCTCGCCGACGATCGGGCTCTTGTACTGCGAGATCTGATAGCCCTGCGGCAGGTCCGGGTAGAAGTAGTTCTTGCGGTCGAACACCGAGCGATTGTTGATCTGCGCCTTCAGGCCGAGGCCGGTGCGCACGGCCTGCGCCACGCATTCCTCGTTGATCACCGGCAGCATGCCCGGCATCGCCGCATCGACGAGCGAGACATGCGCGTTCGGCTCGCCGCCGAACGTCGTCGAGGCGCCGGAGAACAGCTTCGAGCGCGAGGTCACCTGCGCATGGATCTCCATGCCGACGACGATCTCCCAATCGCCGGTGGCGCCGCGGACGAGATTGTGGGGCTTGGTGTGGATGGTCATGGGGTCGAACCTTCGTCGGTGTCGTGCTCGCGGATCACGGAAGCATTTGAGTGCTCGGGCTCGACGGCCGTCTCTTTGGCGACGACATCCCAAAGTTCGTCGAGCTGGGCCTTCGCCGTGTCCCAAACAAGTTCCGCGGTGACGTGGCCATAGCCATGGCGATAGATGTTTCCGGAGTCGCGGACGGCGCCCCATCGAACCTGCGGGTAGCGAGCTTAAGATCGTCGGGTAAACGCCGGCTCGCTTCGGAGATGATCTCCAGCGCCCTCGTGACGGCATAGAACGTGAGCAAGTCCGACGCGAATGTTTCGACCGTCATTCCTGTCGTGAAGTCTCGGATCGCCTCGATGTTGAGACGGATGCCGTCAAGTGCATCTCTCGCCCGGTCAGAAAGCATAGATGGCATCTCGTTCAGCGCTCGGCCTGACAAAAGGTCGAAGGCTTTGTCGCTCCGATACGTCGACCTTGCTCTGGAAAAGGTCTTCGATCAGTTTCACGACCTCGAGAAAGCCGAAGACGCCGATGTGTTTGTCGGGATCGATCTCGACCATGATGTCGATGTCGCTGTCCGGATGCGCCTCGCCTCGCGCGACCGATCCGAACAAAGCCGCCCGGTTTACGCCCCTGGCACGCAGCTCGGGAGCGACGGACTGTAGTGTGGCGAGGATCTCTTCCCTGGTCATGATGGTATGGCTCCCGCTGGAGCGTTTTACAACATAACGCTTTCGACGTCTCGCCCGCTCAGCTCTGATCCTTCACCCCGACCACCGGCGCGTCCGTCACCGGCTTCTTCGCCTCCGGCAGGTTCAGCCGGATGTGCAGCTCGCGCAACTGCTTCGGCGTCGCCTCGGAGGGCGCCGCCATCAGCAGGTCCTCGGCGCGCTGGTTCATCGGGAAGAGCACGATCTCGCGCAGGTTCTCCTCGCCGGCCAGCAGCATGACGATGCGGTCGACGCCGGGCGCGATGCCGCCGTGCGGCGGGGCGCCGTACTGGAAGGCGCGATACATGCCGCCGAAGCGATCCTCCAGCACGCTCTCGTCGTAGCCGGCGAGCGCGAAGGCCTTCTTCATCGTATCGGGCCGGTGGTTTCGGATCGCGCCCGACGACAGCTCCACGCCGTTGCAGACGATGTCGTATTGGTAGGCCTTCAACCCGAGGATCGTCGTGTCGTCGGCGGGGTCGAGCGCGAGGAACGCGTCGTGCTCCATCTGCGGCATCGAGAACGGGTTGTGCGAGAAGTCGATCTTCTTCTCGTCCTCGTTCCACTCGTACATCGGAAAGTCGACGATCCAGCAGAGCTCGAACGTGCCCGACGTGGTGAGGCCGAGCTCGGTGCCGATGCGCAGCCGCGCGCCGCCGGCGAGCTTCGCGGCCTTGTCCGGCATGTCGCATGAAAAGAAGACGGCGTCGCCGCTCTTCAAACCGGCTTTCGCGGCGATCGCCTGCTGTATGTCCGCGGGGATGAACTTGGCGATCGGCCCTTTTCCGACAAGCGCGTCGCCTTCGCCCTCGAAGATCACGTAGCCGAGCCCCGCCGCGCCCTCGCCTTTCGCCCAATCGTTCAGCTTGTCGAAGAAGCTGCGCGGCTGCGCGCTCGCCCCCGGCGCCGGGATCGCCCGCACGACGCCACCGCGCTTGATCACGTTCTTGAAGGCGTTGAACGTCACCGCGTCGCGTGCGAACTCGTCCGTCACGTCGGCGATCAGGATCGGGTTGCGCAGGTCCGGCTTGTCGGACCCGTACTTCAGCATCGCGTCGGCGAAGGTGATCATCGGAAACGACTGCGTCACCGGCCGGCCGCCACCGAACTCCTCGAACAGCCCGCGCAGCACCGGCTCGACGGCGGCGAACACGTCGTCCTGCGTGACGAAGCTCATCTCGATGTCGAGCTGGTAGAACTCGCCCGGCGAGCGATCGGCGCGCGCGTCCTCGTCCCGAAAGCACGGCGCGATCTGGAAGTAGCGGTCGAAGCCCGCCACCATGATCAGCTGCTTGAACTGCTGCGGCGCCTGCGGCAGCGCGTAGAATTTGCCGGGATGCACGCGCGAGGGCACGAGGTAGTCGCGCGCGCCTTCGGGCGACGAGGCCGTGAGGATCGGCGTCTGGAACTCGAAGAAGCCCTGCCCCTTCATCCGCGCGCGCATCGAGTCGATCACCCGGCCGCGCAGCATGATGTTTTGGTGCAGCTTGTCGCGCCGCAGATCGAGGAAGCGATATCTGAGGCGGATGTCCTCGGGATAGTTTTGCGCGCCGGCGACCGGCAGCGGCAGCTCGGCGGCAGGCCCGAGCACCTCGATGCCCGTGACATAGACCTCGACCTGGCCCGTCGGCATCTCGGCATTGGTGGTGCCCTCGGGACGCACGCGCACCTTGCCGTCGATGCGCACGACCCATTCCGAGCGCAGCTTCTCGGCCATCCCGAACGCGGCCGAATCCGGGTCCACCACGCATTGCGTCATGCCGTAATGGTCGCGAAGATCGATGAACAGCACGCCGCCGTGGTCGCGGATACGATGGCACCAGCCGGCGAGGCGCGTCTCGCTGCCGGCGTCGGCCTCGCGCAGTGCGCCACAGGTGTGCGAACGGTAGCGGTGCATGAGTCCTTCGGGATTTTTGGGCGTTCGCGGAGCGGCGGACAACCGCATGCGGGGGTGCGGGCTGTCAAGGCGAGGGCGTTCCGGGAGCAACAACGTTGTGTGTAAGGCAGCGATGCCTAACTAGCTGTGTGGAGGTGACCATGATGTCCGCGCTCACCATCACAGCCAAGGGTCAGGTCACGCTGCGCAAGGAACTGCTGCTGCATTTGGGCGCCTTGCCCGGGGACAAGATCACTGCCGAGACATTGCCGGATGGCCGCATCGAGATCCGCGCCGCGCGAGCAAAGGGAAAGATCTCCGATGCTTTCGGCTTCTTGAAGCGGGCGAACGGACCCCGACTTTCGATCGAGCAGATCGGAGAGGCGGCCGCGGACGGTTGGGCCGGCAGGCGGTGAGAAATGCCGCCGACACAGATGTTCTCGTTCGCATCTTGACGGAAGACGATGCGCGCCAGAGCGCGATCGCGCAGGCGGCGGTCGAGACGGCCGACCTCGTCGCCATCCCAAACTCGGCGCTCTGCGAGCTGGCTTGGGTTTTGTCGAGGGATTATCGATTGCCTCGCGTCGATGTCGCCGAGGGCATTCGTCGCCGTCGACAGCGACGCCGCCAGGGCTGGACTCGCGCAACTAGAAGCCGGCGGAGACTTTGCCGATGGCGTCATCGCGCACGAGGGACGACGCCTCGGCGCTGATGTGCTCGTCTCGTTCGATCGCAAAGCCGTCAGCCTGCTCGAGAACCGTGGCGAGGTCGCGCGGCTCTTGCGATAACACGGCGGTCAAGCCCAAGCTCGGGGCCGCGCCAGCGATGACGTCTTGTCAGCCCGAGCGTTACGCGAGAGTCTTTGCGAAATAGACAACGCCCGGGATCAAGTTGTTCCAATAGGGCGGGATACGAACGAAGCCGTTGCGCTCGTAGAGCGCGATCGCCGCGACGAGGGTCGGCAGGGTGTCGAGGACGATCTCGCGATAGCCGGCGGCGGCCGCGAACGACGTCAACGCCTCGAGCAGGCGGCGGCCTAGGCCGGCGCCGCGCACGCCGGGACGGACGAAAAACCGTTTGACCTCGCACCGCGCGCCGCGCTCGAACGCGCGAAGCGCGACGCAACCAACCGGCGTTCGATCGGGGCCGATCGCGAGGAACAGCTCGCCCTCGGGCGGCACATAGGCTCCCGGCAGGGTCGCCACCTCGCCATCGAAGTTCTGCGTGGCGAGATCGACGCCGATGAAGTCGCCGTACTCGCGAAACAGCTGCGCGACGGCCGCGAGATCGGCGGCGCCGCGTGCCGGGCGAACCGAATACGCCTCGACCATCGCCGCCATCGTCCGCGCCGGCAGCGGATAGCGCATCGCCACGTTGGCGCGCGTGTAGCGGCCGCCGTAGCGCTGCATGATCCGCTCCTCGTGCTCGAAACCGAGCTTCTCGTAGAGGTGGATCGCCGGCGCGAGCTTGCTGTTCGTCAGCAGGAACAGCTCGTCCATCTGCATGGCCCCGGCGCGCGCGATGACGGCGCGCAGCAGCGCCTCGCCGACCTTGCGGCCGCGCGCTTCCTCGCGCACGCCCATCTTCGTCAGCTCGAACACGCCGTCGTCGATCTTGATCAGCGCGCAGGTGCCGACGATGCCGAGGCCCTCGGCCTCGACGAAGAGGATGATGCCGCCGCGATCGATGATCGTGCCGCGCGGATCGTCGATGATGCGCCGATCGTTCTCCTCGATCTTGAAGAGCTTCTCGACCCAGTCGCGCGTGATCTCGGAAAAAGCTGGCGCGAGATCGTCGGTGTAGTCGAGGATCGAGAGGCGCGAGGCGGCGGGCGACGCGGCGGGCGGCGGCGCGTCGCGCGCGGCGTGGATGCGCGAGGCCAGCGATCGATCCTCGAGCCGCCGCTCGAGCGCTTTGATCTGTTGCAGGAACGGGCCGTCGAGCCCGGCGCACAGCGCGTCCGCCGCCGCGCCGACCGGCGGCCAGAGCGTCGTCTTGATGCGCTGGACGAGGGCGCGACCGCGCGCCGTGAGATCGAGGATTTTCTGGCGTTGGTCGCCATCCGTCCGCGTCGCGCTCACGAGATCGAGCTCGACGAGTCCGCCGACGATGCGCGTCACCGCCGGCTGACTGATGCCAAGCGCCGGCACCGCCTCGGTGATCGTCATCGGCCCATATGTCTCGAGCGCCGTCAGGAGCGGGACCTGCGAGGGCTGGACGCCGAGCGCCATCGCCTCGAACACCTCGATGGCATCCGCCTGCATGCGATCGGCCAGCCGCTTCAACCGACTGCCGAGGAAGAGGAGGCCGTGCTCCTCGAGGATGTCGCGCATCGCTCACCTTCACCGTTTGATAACAAGTTATATAACTGATAATGCATGTGGGCAAGAGACAAGCTGGTCCTGACGCATGACGCATCCTGACGCAAAACCCGCATTCACGGTGTCATGTTTTTCGGAATGCGGTCTTCGACCCGCTACACCCAGACCGTGCCGGTAAAGCGCGCGATCACCTCGCCGACCGGCAGCATCTCGCGCTCGCCGGTTTTTCGCGTCTTCACCTCGACCATGTCGTCGGCGAGGCCCTTCGGGCCGACGATCACCTGGTACGGCAGGCCGATCAGGTCGAGCCGGGCGAACTTGCCGCCCGCCCGCTCGTCGGTGTCGTCGTAGAGCACGTCGACCTTGGCCTTGGTCAGCTCGCCGTAGATGCGCTCGCAGGCGGCGTCGGTGGCCGCATCACCGACCTTCAGGTTGGCGAGGCCGACCATGTAAGGCGCCACCGCCTCGGGCCAGATGATGCCCTTCTCGTCGTGGCTCGCCTCGATGATCGCGCCGGCGAGGCGGGACACGCCGACACCATAGGAGCCGCATTGCGCGGGACGATCGACGCCGTCGGGGCCGGCGACGAGCGCCTTCATCGCCTTGGTGTATTTGTCGCCGAAGAAGAAGACCTGGCCGACCTCGATGCCGCGCGTGTGCACGCGCTTGGCCTCCGGCGTTTCGGCCTCGAAGCGCGCCTGATCGTGCACGTCCTCGGTCGCCGCGTACAGGGTCGTCCATTGCTCGACGATGCTCGAGAGGTCGGAGTCGTAGTCGACGCTCTCGGACGGGATCGGCAGGTCGAGCACGTCGCGATTGATGTAGACGCCGGACTCGCCGGTGTCGGCCAGCACGATGAACTCGTGGCTGAGGTCGCCGCCGATCGGCCCCGTCTCGGCGCGCATCGGGATGCCGACGAGCCCCATCCGCGCGAAGATGCGCAGGTAGGATACGAACATGCGGTTGTAGGAAAGCTTGGCGCCGGCCTCGTCGACGTCGAACGAGTAGGCGTCCTTCATCAGGAACTCGCGGCCGCGCATCACGCCGAAGCGCGGGCGCTGCTCGTCGCGGAACTTCCACTGGAAGTGATAGAGGTTCTTCGGCAGCTCCTTGTAGGACTTGACGCCCGCGCGGAAGATCTCGGTGATCATCTCCTCGTTGGTGGGGCCGTAAAGCATCTCGCGCTTGTTGCGATCGGTGATGCGCAGCATCTCGGGGCCGTACGCATCGTAGCGGCCCGACTCGCGCCAGAGGTCGGCGAGTTGCAGCGTCGGCATCAGCATCTCGACGGCGCCAGCGCGGTCCATCTCCTCGCGCACGATCTGCTCGATCTTTTGCAGCACGCGGAAGCCGAGCGGCAGCCAGGCGTAGATGCCGGCCGCCTCCTGGCGGATCATCCCGGCGCGCAGCATCAGGCGATGCGACAGGATCTCCGCTTCCTTCGGATTGTCGCGCAGGATCGGCATGAAAAATTTTGAGAGGCGCATCGGACCGGTCACGTGACGAGAGGCGGCCGGTCTACAGGAACGGCGCAGCGCTCGCCAGCCCTGGCAGCCGTCCGCCGACGTGATAGAAGCCGCTCCCACAATCCGGGAGCCGCCACGTGTCCGCCGCCATCCTCGACCGAGCCCAGTCGTTCTGCCGCCGCTTCGACTTGCAGGCGCCGATCCTGCTCGCGCCGATGGCGGGTGCGTGCCCGGCATCGCTGTCGATCGCCGTCGCCAAGGCCGGCGGCATGGGCGGCGCGGGCGCGCTGCTGTGGACGCCGGACGAGATCCACGCGTGGGCGCGCGAGGTGCGGGCGGGCTCGAACGGCGCCTTCCAGATCAACATCTGGATCCCCGATCCGGCGCCTGTGCGCGACCCCGAGGCCGAGGCGCGCGTCCGCGCCTTCCTCGGCGAATGGGGTCCCGAGGTCGCGGGGGATGCCGGCGAGGCCAGGCTGCAGGACTTCGAGGCGCAATGCGCGGCGATGCTCGAGGCGGGCGCGCCGGTGATCTCCTCGATCATGGGCGTGTTTCCGCCAGCCTTCGTCGCGCGGATGAAATCGCGCGGCGTCGCGTGGCTCGCCACCGTGACGACGGTGACCGAGGCGCGCGCGGCGGTCGCCGCCGGCGCCGACGCCGTCATCGCGCAAGGCGCCGAGGCCGGCGGCCACCGCGGCGCCTTCGAGGCGGCGGAGGCCGAACGGCGCGCGATCGGCCTGTTCGCGTTGCTGCCGGCGATCGCCGACGCGGTCGACGTGCCAGTCGTCGCCGCCGGCGGCATCGCCGACGGGCGCGGCGTCGCGGCTGCAATCACGCTCGGCGCCAGCGCCGTGCAGGTCGGCACGGCCTTCCTGCGCTGCCCCGAGGCGAAGACCAATCCCGCCTGGGCCGACGCGCTGGCCGGCACCCTGCCCGAGGATACGATGGTGACGCGCGCCTTCTCCGGCCGCGCCGGGCGCAGCATCGCGACCGACTACGCACGCGCCGCCGCCGACGCACAGGCGCCAGCGCCCTACCCCATCCAGCGCGGCCTTACCGCCGCGATGCGCGCCGCCGCCGGCAAGGCCGGCGACATCCAAAGGATGCAGGCCTGGGCCGGCCAATCATCGGCCTTCGCGCGCGCCGAGCCCGCCGGCGACGTGGTGCGTCGCCTGTGGGACGATGCGCGGGCGATCCTCGAATGACGCGCCTCGCCGCGACGCCGGCCGCCGCCTTTCGGCGCGACGACGGCGCCGGCGTCGAGTGGCGGATCGCGGACGATCTCGTCGCCTACGACGAGGCCGTGCTTTTCATGGAAAGCCGCGTCGCCGCCATCGCGCGCGGCGAGGCGACCGAACTGGTCTGGCTGCTCGAGCATCCGCCGCTCTTCACGGCCGGCACATCGAGCGGCGACGCCGATCTCGCGGGCCTGCGCTTTCCCTTGCATCGAACCGGGCGCGGCGGCCAGGTCACCTACCACGGGCCCGGCCAGCGCGTGGCCTACGTGATGCTCGATCTTCGTCGCCGCCGGCAGGACGTGCGCGCGTTCGTCGCCGCGCTGGAGCGCTGGATCATCGACACGCTGGCCGCCTTCGCCATCCTTGGCGAGCGGCGCGAGTCGCGTGTCGGCGTCTGGGTCGCTCGCCGCGACAAACCGCCAGGCCTTGCGGGCGAGACGGCGGAGGACAAGATCGCCGCGATCGGCATTCGCCTGCGCCAATGGGTCAGCTTCCACGGCATCTCGCTCAACGTCGAGCCGGACCTCTCGCATTACGCCGGCATCACGCCGTGCGGGGTCAGCGACGCGCATCTCGGCGTGACGAGCCTCTTCGACCTCGGCCATATCGTCTCGATGCCGGAAGTGGACGCGGCGCTGCGCGCGACCTTCGAGCCGATCTTCGGCGCGACGGCTCCGACGATCGGCTAGCGGGACGGGGAGGCCTGCTCGCCGGCCGGGATCTGCATGCCCGGCGTGTCGAGCCCGCTGAAGATATTGCGCAGGAAACCCGGCGTGATCGCGGACAGCGGGTTGATCGTCAGCGTCGGCGAGCCGGCCGCGCCCGAAATCTTGAAGGTGATCGCGAGCAGGCCCTCGTTCGACTTGCCGCCGAGCACGGCGCCGATGACGGGGATCTGCGAAAAGAGATTGTTGATCGCGAAGGCAGGCACGAACGTGCCGTTCATCGCCACCTTGTTGTGCGAGTAGTCGAGCCAGCCGTCGACGGAGAGACCGATCTCCGGACCGTACATGGTCGCATCATTGAGCTCGAGGCGACTGCCATCTCGTTCGAAGCCAACCTTCAAGCGATTGAACTGCACGGCGTCGCCGTTGATCTTCTTCGCGGCATTCTCGTCCTGGCCCGGCGCGCTGACCGTCGTCGAGCGCGCGACGAGGCTGCGGATCGCCGGCTCGTCGCGCAGGACGAAGTCGCGGATCTCCAGATTGCCCTCGAGCGTATCGCCATCCATCGTCATGTTGGCGGCGAGCTGACCGCCCTCCATGTGCTTGTAGAGATCGACGAACGAGACCAGCGCGCCCGCGTCCTGGCTCGCGACCTTGATGCGATGGGCGCCGTCCATCGTCCCCGACACATTATCGCGGCCGAACCGGCCCTGCACCGCGAATTGCCGGATCTGCGGGCCGCGTTTCGACAGCTTCAGGTCGACGCTGCTCATCACCTCGCGATTGAAGCCGGTGAGAATGCCGGATTTGAGGTCGACGTCGAAACCCTTGAAGCTCTCGGCCTCCGACTTCTCGGCCTTGGCGTTGCGCGCCATCGCGCTTCCCTCGCCGACCGGCGTCGTCGTCAACGCCTTCAGGAATGGCCGCGCGTCGATCGTCGAGCCGCGGATCGTCAGCTTGAAGGCATCGTCGGCCTTGGCGACGTCCAGCCGCATGTCGTCGCCCGGCGAGATCTTCAACGACGTGAAGCGCGCCGACTTGAAGCCGGTGTTGCCATCGAGCTCGATCCCGCCTCGTCCCTGCAGCGACGCGCAATCGATGACGATCGGGTCGATCGACATACGATTGTCGCCAGGCTGGACCGTGAAATCGACCTTGGCCGGGCGCCCTGCCGGCTTGCTCAGCCCGAGGAACGCCGCGGTGATGGAGGTCTTGCCAAGATCGAGATCGACTTGCGCCTTGATCTTCGAGGGATCGCCGAGGCTCGCGTTGACATGCGCCGTCATCGGGCCGGTGACGCCCGGGATCGCCGAGAGCCCGACCTTGGCCCGCGCGGCATCGTCCAGGGTGACGGCGATCGTCGCCGTCGGTGGTCCCGCGCCGGCGCGATCGATCTCGAAGGTCGCGGGTCCCCCGAAGATGCGGCCCTGCCCCTCGGCTTTCAACGTGCCCTTCGCGACGGCGATCGAAAGCTCCGCGTTGTCGAGGCTTTCCTTGCCGACGAGATGTTCGGCGACGAAGTTCGTGATCTTGGCGTTGACCGTCAGCGCGTCGTTGGCGGACGCGCCCTTCGGGCCGAGCGTCAGATCCTTGGCAAGTTGCCCCTCGACCTGGCCGTGCAGCGTCTTGGGATCGAGCGGGATCGACGCGTAGGGCCTAAGCGCGCTGCGCGATAGAATGTCGGTCACCGCCTCGACGCTGCCGTCGAGATGCGCGGCGAGGCTCGCGGGCGTCGGATGAACGTTGGCGTTCGGCACGAAAAATACGCCGTCCTTGATGGCGATGGCATGCCCGCTGGCGTCGATCGCGCCGGAGATCAGGAAGAAGTGCGAGGTGCGGCCGGTGATATGGCCGTGGCCCTCGATGTGGTCGAGGTCTGGAACGCCGTCGAGGAAGCGCAGCTTGCCGTTCGACAGCACGAAATCCAACGAGACGGACCCGTCCGGTGGCGCGCGATCCGATCGCATGCGCAGCAGCGCCTTCTGATCATAGTCGACCCTCAAAATCCCGCTCGTGACCGTGCCGGACTCGAAACGATCGATGATCCAGGCACGAACGGGCGAGGCGATGAAGGCCGGCCACGTGCGCTCGACCGTCGCGACAGGCGTGGGATCGAGCGCGGCGCCGAAACGAATGTGCGGACCGTTGACCCAGTCGACGGCGCCGGCGAGCGCGATGCCGCCGGGATCGGCCCGCACGGCGAAACGGTCGATGAAGAACGTCTTTTGAGCAAGCTCCAGACGTCCATCGAACGAGACGCTTTTGAGCACCACGGGCTTCTGGCCCTTGCGGTCGGGCGCGAGCAAACCAGGTTCGGACGACGCCACGCCGATCTTCCAGGCATCGCCCTCGGTCTTCGGCGGCGTGATCTTGCCATCGAGCGTGAAGTGACTGCCGCCCTCGATGTAGCTGAGCTTGTCGATATCGATCGTCCGGGCGCCGCCGTTCCAGTGGAACGCCCCGTCGAAGCTCGTGACGAAATCCGGCTCCTGGTCCGGGTCGTCGAGGCGCAGGAAGCCCGGTCCCACCTTGAAGCCGCCGACCGCCTCGTCGACGCTGTTGTCGGGCTTGAGACCGAGATCGACCGTCAAGGCGAACGGCATGTCCGTCTCCATCCCGAGCGAGCGGCTGCCGGTCAAAAGCTGCAGCTCGTCGATCGAGATCTGATCCGCCTTGAGGCTGAAGGTCCGCGCCGCGCCCGGTCGCCCGGATGCCAGCGCGGACACGCTCCAGCGCCGGCTCGGACCATCGGCCGACAGCGCGAAGCTGGTCTTGCCGTGCGTGCGATCGAACGAGAGGTCGAGGCCCTTGTAGGTCGTCACCTGCTCCGTGACCTCGTCCTCGATGATGAGGGTGCCGCGCGCTATGCCGAGGCGGTCCACCGCCGCGATGGCGCTCTTCGGGTCGGTCAGCACATCGAGGAACTGCCGGACGGCGGCGCCCGCCTGCTTGACCACCACGGCGCGACGGGTGGGGTTCGGGGGGGGCGCATCGGCCGGCGACCCGGTTGGCGGGGCTGCAGGCGGGGCGGCCGGCGGATTGGCAGGCGCGGCATCCGCCGCCGCGTCGGGCGTGTTCGCGCCCATCTCGAAGAAGGGTTTCGAGCCCTCGCCGGCGGCGATCGCCAGATGGCCATTCTTCAGCAGCGCCAGCTTCAGCGTGACGTCGAACACCTCGAGGCGTTTCGGCACCACCTTGCCGATGACGAGCGCCAGCGGGTCGATGGAAATCTCCGCCTTGGGCGCGAACAGGATCGACTGGCCGTCGGGACCGCTGACCGACAGCTTGTCGATCATCAGCGACGGGCCAAATCCGCGCTGGACGAGGAACGTGTCGCCGACGGCGAAATGAGCGTTGCGGCCGAAACGATCCTGAAGCGCGCCGGCGATCTTGTCGCCCAGACCATCGATCTTGATCGGGCCCTGCGCCATGCGGGCGACGAGGAGACCGGCGCAGACGACCGCCAGGACGACGACCACGCCAAGGATCTTGACGCATGACAGGGTCAAGCGATGCGCGGAGAAGGGGCGCTTGCGCCGAGGCTTGCGCGATGACGACCGCGGTGGCGGCGCGCCCTCGGGTCGGCCGGCGGTGTTGGGATCGCTGGTCTCGGCCAAAAGGGTCCTGGTCCTCGGCGGCTCGGCTGGAAAAGCGGATCGTCGGCGCCTATAGGGCAGACATCAGTCACCCGGCGGCACCGCGCGAGTCACGCGGCGAATGTCCCGACTTTTAGGTCGAAAGGAAGGCGATATGGCATCCACGCTCGAAGCAGGGTCGCCCGCACCGGATTTCTCGCTGCCCGACCATGCCGGCAAGACGCTGACGCTGGGCAGCTTCAAGGGTCAGGCGCTGGTGCTGTATTTCTATCCAAAGGATGACACGTCAGGCTGCACGGCAGAGGCCATCGCCTTCAACGGCAAGGCGGCGGAGTTCGCGAAAGCGGGCGCTGCGATCCTCGGCATGTCGCCCGATTCCTCGAAGAGCCACGCGAAGTTCCGCACGAAGCACGAACTCGAGATCCCGCTCGCCGCCGACGAGGAGAAGGCCGCGCTCGAAGCCTACGGCGTGTGGGTCGAGAAGGCGATGTACGGCCGCAAGTACATGGGCGTCGAGCGCACCACGGTGCTGATCGACAAGGCCGGCAAGATCGCGAAGGTCTGGCCGAAGGTGAAGGTGCCCGGCCACGTCGACGAGGTGCTGGCGGCGGTGCAGGGGCTGTAGCGCGCTCCTACGCCTCGAACGCCACTTCGCCCGCCACCAAGGTCAGCTTCACCCTGCCCTCCATGCGCGCGGCATCGAACGGCGTGTTCTTGCAGCGCGAGTGCAGCTTGAGCGGATCGACGACGTAAGGCTCGTCGGGGTCGAAGCGGATCAGGTCCGCCGGCGCGCCGGCCTCGAGCCGGCCCTGCGGCACGCGCAGGATCTCGGCGGGGCGCGCGCTCATCGCGCGCAGCAGCACGGGCAGGCTCATGTGCCCGCCGATGACGAGCCGCAGCGCCGCCGACAGCATCGTCTCGAGGCCGATCGCGCCTGCCTCGGCCTCGGTGAACGGCAGGCGCTTGACCTCGACGTCCTGCGGATTGTGGTCGGAGACGATCGCATCGACGAGGCCGGAGGCGACGCCCTCGACGAGCGCGAGGCGGTCCTCCTCGCGGCGCAGCGGCGGCTTCAGCTTCAGGAACGTGCGGTAGTCGCCGATATCGTTCTCGTTCAGCGTCAGGTGGTTGATCGATGTCGCGCAGGTGACAGGAAGGCCATCCGCCTTGGCTTTTTCGATGATCGCCAGCGAGGCGGCCGTCGAGACGAGCGCCGCGTGGTAGCGCGCGCCGGTCAGCGCGACGAGCCGCATGTCGCGCTCGAGGATGATCGTCTCGGCCTCGCGCGGGATGCCGAGCAGGCCGAGCCGCGAGGCGAACGCGCCCTCGTTCATCACGCCATCGCGGGCGAGATCGTGGTCCTCGGCGAAGTGGATGATCAGCGCGTCGAAGTCGCGCGCGTAGACCATCGCGCGGCGCAGGATGCGCGCGTTGGCGATCGAGCGCGATCCCTCGCTGAAGGCGAGCGCGCCGGCTTGGAGCAGCAGGCCGATCTCGGAGAGATCCTCGCCGCGCAGGCCCTTGGTGATCGCGGCCGACGGTAGGATGCGCACGCGTCCCGTGTCGCGCGCGCGACGCATCAGAAAGTCGACGACGGCGGGGTCGTCGACAGGCGGGCTGGTGTCGGGCAAGGCAAGGATCGAGGTGACGCCGCCCGCCGCCGCCGCAGCCGTCGCGGTGGCGATCGTCTCGCGATACTCGGCGCCCGGCTCGCCGACGAACGCGTGCATGTCGACGAGCCCCGGCGCGACGACGTCGCCGCGGCAGTCGATGGCGCGTACGCCCGCCGGCAGGCTCGAGGCCGTGACGTTGGGCCCGACCTGGCGGATGAACCCCTGCTCGACGAGCACGCCGCCGCCCGTCTCGGTCCCCGCCACGGGATCGACGAGGCGGGCGTTGACGAGGGCGAGAGTGGTGGAATTCTGCATGCTCATCGCCGGCTACGCGTTCGGCAGGTGATGGGCGAGCGCCTGCAGCACGGCCATGCGGACGGCGACGCCCATCTCGACCTGCTCGCGGATCAGGCTTTGCGCGCCGTCGGCCACTGTCGACGAGATCTCGACGCCGCGATTCATCGGGCCGGGATGCATGACGAGCGCGTCGGGCTTGGCGACGGCGAGCTTTCCCTCGTCGAGCCCGTAGAACTGAAAATATTCCTTCATCGACGGCACGAAGCCGCCGTGCATGCGCTCGCGCTGCAGGCGCAGGCACATGACGATGTCGGCATCGCGCAGCCCCTTGCGCATGTCGCGATAGACCTCGACGCCCATCGTCTCGATCCCGGCCGGCAGCAGCGTCGAGGGCGCGATGACCCGCACGCGCGCGCCGAGCAGCGACAGAAGCAGGATATTCGACCGAGCGACGCGCGAGTGCAGGATGTCGCCGCAGATCGCGACGATGAGCCCCTCGATACGACCCTTGTTGCGGCGGATCGTCAGCGCGTCGAGCAGCGCTTGGGTGGGATGCTCGTGCGCGCCGTCGCCGGCGTTCACCACCGCGCAATCGACCTTGCGCGCCAGGAGATGCACGGCGCCCGCGTGATGATGGCGCACGACGATGATGTCGGGGCGCATGGCGTTCAGCGTGATCGCCGTATCGATCAGCGTTTCGCCTTTCTTCACGCTCGACGTCGCGACCGACATGTTCATCACGTCGGCGCCGAGTCGCTTGCCGGCGAGCTCGAACGAGGATTGCGTGCGCGTCGAGGCTTCGAAGAAAAGGTTGATCAGCGTGCGGCCGCGCAGTGTCGAGCGCTTCTTCTCTACCTGGCGGGAGATGGCGACGGCCGCCTCGGACAGGTCGAGCAAGGCCGTCACGTCAGGAACGGTGAGGCCCTCGATCCCGAGGAGGTGGCGATGAACGAAGGTCGGCGCGGCGTCGGACGTCATGTTGAAGCATGTCTATCCGCCTGCTCGGCGGACGAGTCAAAGGGTCTCGTGCCCTAAGCGATCGCGGCGGCGCGGCCTCAGGCGCGAAGGCGTGACCTCAGCCGGTGCGACGAGCGACGGCGGGAGCGCCCGGCGGCTCGGCCCAGCGCGCGATGACCTCTTTCAAGCCGGCGGCCTTGAAAGGCTTCCCGACATGGTCATCCATCCCGGCCTCTTTCAGCGCCGCGATCTGCTCCGGCAGAACGTTCGCCGTCATCGCGACGATCGGAACGCCGGCGCTCGAATGATCGCTCGCCCGGATCGCCCGAGTCGCCGTCACGCCGTCCATCACCGGCATCTGCACGTCCATCAGGACGATGTCGTAGCGCTTCTCTCGCACCTTCTCGATCGCCTCGGCGCCATCCCACGCGATCTCGACGGTGTGGCCCATCCGCTCGAGAACGGCCCTGGCCAGGTCCTGATTCACCTCGACGTCCTCGACGAGCAGAATCAAGACCCCAGGACCCCTATCGGTCTCGACGATGTTGGGCACCGCGGCGAGGAGATCGCCCGGCGCGGCCATCGGCAGCGTCACGCGAAACCAGAACATCGCGCCCTCGCCCTGTCGGCTTTCGACGCCGATCTCGCCGCCCATCAGATCGATGAGCTGCTTGCAGATCGCCAGGCCGAGGCCGGTGCCGCCGTAGCGTCGCGTGATCGACCCGTCGACCTGACTGAACCGTTTGAACAGCTGCTTCTGCTGCTCCTCGGAGATGCCGATGCCTTCATCCTTCACCGAAAGGTGAATACCAATCTCACCATAGAGGACGCGATCGATCTTCATCACGACCGACACCGAGCCCTTCTTCGTGAATTTAATCGCGTTGTTGACGAGATTGAGGACGATCTGTTTCAGGCGTCCCTCGTCGCCGATCAGCACGGCCGGGATCGCGGGATCGATCGCGCGCGTCAGGACGACGCCCTTCTCCTCGGCCGAATTCGTGAGCATCGACGTGACGTTGTCGATCAAGGTGTGCGGCGAGAACGGAACGTTGTCGATCTCGACTTGGCCAGCCTCGATCTTCGAGAAGTCGAGGATGTCGTTGACGACCGTGAGCAGTGCCGCGCCGGATTGCTGAACCAGCGTCAGCCGGTGGGACAGGCTCGGGATGCTGCGGTATTCCTCGAGCAAAAGGTCGGTGAATCCGATGATGGCGTTCAGCGGCGTGCGAATCTCATGGCTCATGCTCGCCAGGAAGTCGCTCTTGGACGCGCTCGCGTGCTCCGCCTGGCGGCGCGCGTGCTCGGCGAGGAGGCGCGATGCCTCGGCTTCCGCGTTCACCTGGATGAGACGCGCCTCGGCCTTTCGCCGGTCACGTAGCTCGGCCTCGGCGATCGCCTGATCGGAAATATCGGTGTTGACGCCGTACCAGGCCTTGATCGCGCCGGTCTCGTCGCGTTCCGGCACGATCCGCGTCAGGAACGGCCTGAACTCGCCATCGTGCCCGCGGAGAGGGAAGATCATCTCGAACGGCTCGCCGCTCGCGATCGACCCGCGCCATTCCGACAGGACCCGCGGCAATTCGATCGGGTCGTGCACGCTCTGCCAACCCCAGCCTTCCATCTCGGCTGCCGTCGCGCCCGTATATTCGTACCAGCGGCGATTGTACCAGACGATGAAGCCGTCGCCGCCGGCGATCCAGCACAACGTCGGTATGTTCTCCGCCAGGGCCCGGAAGTCGAGTTCGTCCAGTTTCATGGATTGAAGCCCCGAGCGATGGCACCCGCCATGGCCCCAGATGAGAACATGGCCCCGGATGAGAACATGGCCCCGGATGAGAATCGGTGCCGAAAGGTTATCATGACGTTTGATTCAAACCGATGGCCATCATTTCTTCATGCGCGAGCCAAGCAGGCGAATGGCATCATTGGTCACAAAGTGTCGCATGGCTGGTTCTATGCCTGCTTCACTGTTGGCGCGATCGCGGGCCTGTCGCCTTTCTGCCATCCTGGGTGGTCTGCTCGTCTTGTTGCCGGTTGGCGGCTGCGACCGTCACGCACCCGACCTAGACAAGACTCGGCCATGCGCGATCGACGGCATCGACGTGTCCCGCCACCAGGGCGAGATCGACTGGCGCGCCGTCGCCGGCGCCGGCATCCGCTTCGCTTGGATCAAGGCAACCGAAGGCGGGGATTACACGGACCCGGCGTTTCGCCGCAATTGGGCGTTGTCGCGTGCGGCGGGACTGCGGCGGGGCGCTTATCATTTCGTCTATTGGTGCCGCCGAGCAGAGGATCAGGCCGCCTGGTTCGTCGCCAACGTGCCCGCGGATCCTTCCGCCCTCCCGCCAGTGCTGGACGTCGAATGGAACCCCGGGTCGCGAACGTGTCCGCGGAAGGTCACGCGCGAGGTCGCGCTCGCGACGATGCGGGTCATCCTGGCCGCGATGCGAAGGACCTATGGCCACGAGCCGATCGTTTACGCACCGCTCGATTTCTATCGAGAGGTGATGGACGGCGCGCTCCCCGACGTGCCGCTCTGGGTCCGCAACATAGGTGCCGCCCCGGCAACGGGGTACGGCGACCGGCGTTGGCTGGTCTGGCAATACGCCGATGCCGCCAACGTCGCCGGGATCGAGGGCGACGTCGACAAAGACTGCTTCAACGGCGACGCCGCGGCCCTTCGAAATCTCGCGTCGGACCAACGTTGATCGCTTGGACCGACCGACCGCATGGCGGCGCACACAGCGGCATAAGCTTGGCGCGATCCCGATCCCATCCCATATGCCGTCTCCAGCCGGGCGGGACGTTCGCCATCAGGTTGCCGCGATTCATCGATCTCAGCGATTGCGCGTAATCTTGACGCCCCGGAAGCCCGGCGCGAACTTTTGGGGTTGAGCCGGAATGGATGTCGTCATCGTCGAGTCGCCCGCCAAGGCCAAGACGATCAACAAGTATCTGGGCAAGGGCTACGAGGTCTACGCCTCCTACGGCCATATCCGCGACCTGCCGTCGAAGGACGGCTCGGTCGACCCCGACGACGACTTCGCGATGATCTGGGACGTCGACACGAAGTCGGCCAAGCGCATGTCCGACATCGCCAAGGCGGTGAAAGGTGCCTCCCGCGTCATCCTCGCGACCGACCCGGATCGCGAGGGCGAGGCGATCTCCTGGCACGTGCTGGAAGTGCTGAAGAACAAGAAGGTCTTGAAGGACGTCGAAGTCTCGCGCGTCACCTTCAACGCGATCACCAAGACCGCAGTCACCGAGGCGATGACGAGGCCACGCGAGATCGACGCGGCGCTGGTCGACGCTTATCTCGCCCGCCGCGCGCTCGATTATCTAGTCGGCTTCACCCTGTCGCCTGTGCTGTGGCGCAAGCTGCCGGGCGCGCGCTCGGCGGGCCGCGTGCAGTCCGTCACGTTGCGGATCATCTGCGACCGCGAACTCGAGATCGAGAAGTTCGTCCGCCAAGAGTACTGGTCGCTCGCGGCTCACCTCAAGACGAAAGCGGGCGCTTCGTTCCTCGCCCGGCTCGTCGGCGCCGACGGCGAGAAGCTCGGCCGTCTCGACATCAAGACCGAGGCCGAGGCGAAGGCCTTCCAAGCCGCGCTCGATGCCGGAACCTACGCCGTGACGAAGGTCGAGGCAAAGCCGGCGCGCCGCAATCCCTATCCGCCGTTCACGACCTCGACGATGCAGCAGGAAGCCTCGCGCAAGCTCGGCTTCCCGCCGAACCGCACCATGCAACTGGCGCAGCGCCTCTACGAAGGCGTCGAGATCGGCGGCGAGACTATTGGTTTGATCACCTACATGCGCACCGACGGCGTCGACATGGCGCCGGAGGCGGTGCACGGCGCACGGCGCGTGATCCAAAAGGAGTTCGGCGAACGCTACGTGCCGAAGACGCCGCGTCACTACACGGTGAAGGCGAAGAACGCGCAGGAAGCGCACGAGGCGGTCCGTCCGACCGAGCTATCCCGGCTGCCCAAGCACGTCGCGCGCTCGCTCGATCCCGAGATGCTGAAGCTCTACGACCTCATCTGGACGCGCACGATCGCGAGCCAGATGGAGTCGGCCGACCTCGAGCGCACGACCGTCGATATCCTCGCCGAGGCGCAAGGCCGCAAGCTCGATCTCCGCGCCAACGGCCAGGTGATCAAGTTCGACGGCTTCCTCAAGCTCTACACCGAAGGGCGCGACGATGCGCCGGCGAGCGACGACGACGAGGATGGCCGCTTGCCGGCGATGGCCGACGGCGACCACTTGACCAAGGACAAGGTCGAGGCGGCGCAGCATTCGACCGAGCCGCCACCGCGCTACACCGAGGCGACGATCATCAAGAAGATGGAGGAGCTCGGCATCGGCCGTCCCTCCACCTACGACGCGACGATCCAGACCTTGAAGGCGCGCGAATACGTCCGCCTCGACAAGAAGCGCCTTTGGCCCGAGGACAAGGGTCGGCTTGTCACGGCATTCCTCGAGAGCTTCTTCGCGCGCTACGTCGGCTACGATTTCACCGCCGATCTCGAGGAGAAACTCGATCGGATCTCGAACCACGAGATCGACTGGAAGCAGGTCCTCCGCGATTTCTGGGCGGACTTCTCCGAGGCAGTCGGCGGCACCAAGGATCTGCGCGTCACCGAGGTGCTCGACAATCTCAACGAGGTGCTCGGGCCGCACATCTTTCCAGCGCGCGAGGACGGATCGAACCCACGCCAGTGCCAGACCTGCGGCAACGGCCAGCTGTCGCTGAAGCTCGGCAAGTTCGGCGCCTTTGTCGGGTGCTCGAACTACCCGGAGTGCAAGTACACGCGCCAGCTTGGCCAGGCCGATGGCGTCGAGGCGGAGGCCGGGGGTCCCAAGGTGCTCGGCATCGATCCATCATCCGAGCTCGAGGTGACGCTGCGCGATGGCCGCTTCGGCCCCTATATCCAGCTCGGCGAGCCGGCCGAGGGCGAGAAGCCGAAGCGCTCGTCGCTGCCGAAAGGTTTGGCGCCGGCCGATATGACGTTGGAGCACGCGATCGGCCTGCTGTCGCTGCCGCGCGAAGTCGGGCGTCATCCGGAGACCAAGGAGCCGATCCTCGCCAATCTCGGCCGCTACGGACCGTACGTCCAGCACGGCAAGACTTACGCGAACCTCGGCAAGGACGACGACGTGCTGACGATCGGCGGCAATCGAGCGATCGACCTCATCGTCGCCAAGGAGAGCGGACTGACCGGGCGCCGCTTCGGCGGTGGCGAGGCGCCGGCCGCCAAGGCGCTGGGCGATCATCCGGCCGGCGGCGCGATCGCGCTGCGGGCCGGCCGGTATGGGCCTTACGTCAACCATGGCAAGATCAACGCGACCCTGCCGAAGGACGCGGATCCAACGACCTTCACGCTCGAGGAGGCGATCGCGTTGCTTGCCGCCAAGGCGAGCGGCGGCGGTGGTGGTGGTGGCGGCTCGATCCAAGGGCGACTGCTCGGTCAACATCCTGACGGCGGGCCGATCACCGTGCGCGAAGGCCGCTTCGGCTCCTACGTGAACCACGGCAAGACCAACGCCACCCTGAAGCACGACATGTCGCCGGAATCGTTGTCGCTCGAGGAGGCGATCCGGCTGGTCGAGGACAAGGCCGGCAGCGGGCCCGCGCCAAGGAAGGCGGCGGCAAAGAGCACCAAGGCAGCGCCCAAGAAGGCCGCGCCCGCGAAGAAGGCCGCGCCCGCGAAGAAGGCACCGGCGAAGACGAAGAAAGGCTGACGATGGGGCCGAAGGGCGAGTTCTCTCCGTCTCCTGCCTTATGATCAAGCGCGTCACAAAAAGCGATGCGGTGCCCCTGCCCTCGCGCGACGAGATCGTCGCCTTCATCGCCCGCGAGCGCGAGGCGGCCGGCAAGCGCGCGCCGACCAAGATCGGCAAGCGCGAGATCGCGCGCGCCTTCCAGCTGAAGGGTGCCGACAAGATCGGCCTGAAACGGGTCCTCAAGGAGATGGAGGCCGATGGCACCGTCGAGCGACGGCGCAAAAGCCTCACCAAGCCGGGCCTGTTGCCGCCGACCCTCCTCGCCGAGATTTTCACGCGCGATCGCGACGGCGACTTGCTTGCCAAGCCCGCCGACTGGAGCGAGGCCGAGGGCCCTGCCCCCACCATCGTCATCAACGTCCCGCGCAAGCAGCGTCCTGGCACGCCGACGCCCGGGCTCGGCGATCGCGCGCTCATCCGCACGGAGCACGTCCGCGACGCGCACGGCGACGAGCCGGCCTACACCGGGCGGATCATCAAAATCCTGGCCCGCGCCCGCACCCAGATACTCGGCATCTACCGCGCCGGCCCCGGCACGGGCGGACAGGTCTTCCCTGTCGACAAGAAGACGGCGAACCGTGGCGCCCTGCACGTCGCCGCCGGCGACGAGGGCGAGGCGCAGGATGGCGACCTCGTCGCCGTCGATGTCTTGAAGGGCGGCCGGCTCGGCCTACCGGGCGCGAAGGTGCGCGAGCGCATCGGCTCGTTCGCGAGCGAGAAGGCGGTCAGCCTGATCGCGATCCACACGCACAAGATACCCAATGTGTTCAAGCCGGAAACGATCGCCGAGGCCGAAGCCGCGCGCGCTGCGACGATGGCCGATCGCGAGGATTGGCGCGATCTGCCGCTCGTCACGATCGATCCGCCGGACGCCAAGGATCACGACGACGCCGTGCACGCCGCGCAGGATACGGATCCGGCCAACCCCGGCGGCTTTCTGCTGACCGTGGCGATCGCCGACGTCTCGGCCTACGTCCGCCCGCGCTCGGCGCTCGATCGCGAGGCGCTGGAGCGCGGCAACTCGGTCTATTTCCCCGATCGCGTCGTGCCGATGCTGCCGGAGCGCATCTCGAACGATCTCTGCTCCCTGCGCGAGCACGAGGATCGTCCAGCGCTGGCGATGCGCATGACGATCGACGCGCGGGGCCGCAAGACGCACCACTCGATCCATCGCATCATGATGCGCTCGCGCGCCAAGCTCGCCTACACGCAAGCGCAGGCGGCGATCGACGGCGCGCCGGACGCGGCCTCGGCGCCGCTCGTCGAGCCGATCCTGGCGCCGCTCTACGAGGCTTATGCCGCGTTGAAGCTCGCCAAGGCGCAGCGCCAACCTCTCGATCTCGATCTGCCCGAACGCAAGATCCTGCTCGACCCCGACGGCAAGGTCGACCGCGTCGCCGTGCCGGAGCGTCTCGATGCGCACCGCCTCATCGAGGAGTTCATGATCCTCGCCAATGTCGCGGCGGCCGAGGTGCTCGAGAGCAAGCGCCAACTGCTCGTCTACCGCGCGCATGGCGAGCCCTCGGTCGAGAAGCTGCACGCGTTGGCCGAATCCCTGCAGACGATTGGGATCAAACTGGCAAAGGGACAAGTCGTGACACCCGGCCAGTTCAACGGCATTCTCGCCAAGGTGCGCGGCACCGAGCACGAGCAGATCGTCAACGACGTCGTGCTGCGCACGCAGGCGCAGGCCGAGTACACCGCTGACAATTACGGCCATTTCGGGCTGCATCTCCGGCGCTACGCCCATTTCACGTCGCCAATCCGGCGCTACGCCGATCTCATCGTGCACCGCGCCCTGGTGCGCGCCTGCGGCCTCGGCGAAGGCGGTCTGCCGGACCTGCAGAAGGACGAGCTCGCCGAGATCGCCGAACGCATCTCCGCGTCGGAACGCCGCGCGATGGCGGCTGAACGCGAGACTGTCGACCGTTTGATCGCGACCCATCTCGCCGACAAGGTCGGCGCGACCTTCGAGGGGCGCATCGCCGGCGTCACGCGCGCGGGGCTGTTCGTGAAGCTCGCCGACACGGGCGCCGATGGCTTCATTCCCGCGGCGACACTCGGCGACGAATATTTCCGCTACGAGGAGGCGATGCATGCGCTCGTCGGCGGCCGAACTGGCACGACACTTCGGCTCGGCGACGCGATCTCCGTCCGTCTTGTCGAGGCGGCGCCCTTCGCGGGCGCCCTGCGCTTCGAGCTGATCGACGCCGACACCCGGCCGGCGCGGCGCAAAGGTCTTGGCCAGCGTGACCATCGGTCCTCTGGCAGACGCCGCCAGGGCGGCTAAATGTGCACGATCACGCCACTCTCGACGAAGGCCCCGCGGTGGTGACGCCGGCGGAGTCCGATGGAATGAGCATGACCGATGTGACGCAAGATCGGCGGGATACCACCGCCCCTCCGCCGCGCGGGGCCTGGGCGGCGATCAAACGAGGTCTGCGCGGCCGATGCCCCGCCTGCGGCCAGGGTTCGCTGCTCCACCATTACCTCAAGGTCGTCGACGTCTGTCCCGCCTGCGGCGAGGAGATGCACCATCATCGCGCGGACGATTTCCCCGCCTATCTGACCATCCTCGTGGTCGGTCACGTGCTCCTGGGCTTGATGTTCTCCGTCGACGAGGTCTGGCCCGATCTCCCGATGACGTTTCACTACCTTCTGTGGCCGGCGCTTGTCGTCGTGATGTCGTTATGCCTTCTGCCTCGGATCAAGGGCGGCTTGGTCGCCTATCAATGGGCACTGCGCATGCATGGCTTCG
The DNA here is from genome assembly GCA_965214415.1 of uncultured Lichenihabitans sp. GTDB lineage: Bacteria > Pseudomonadota > Alphaproteobacteria > Rhizobiales > Beijerinckiaceae > RH-AL1. Next base: position 789,900 of record CBDCBQ010000003.1, on the reverse strand, counting down.
AGACCGCGCATCAGCCGGCCGCGCACGCGGTCGACGTTTCCAGAGGTCGCTCCGCGCACCGGTCCGCCGCCTGACGTGTCACGCGATGTGGCCGAGCGGCGGGCTCGGCGCCCGGGAGCCGCGCGCGTCATCGCCGGCGCCATTCTTGTCGCGACCATCGTTGGCGCGGGCCTCTCGCTCACCATCGCGCTTCTTGCCGTCCGCCTCGACCAGGCCGGATACAGCGCCGGTGCCATCGGCCTCAATACCGCCGCGGGCGGTGTCGCGACCCTGGTGGGGGCGCCGCTCATCCCGCTAGCCGCGCGCAAGCTCGGCGTCGCTCGTTTGTTGATGGCGGCGCTGCTGCTCGGCGGCGGGGCGCTGGTCTGCTTTACCTGGACCTCGAGTTATGCCGCGTGGCTCGTTCTGCGTTTTTGCGTCGGCCTCTCGGTCACGGCCTTGTTTGTCCTCAGCGAATTTTGGATCACCACATGGGCGCCGGCCGGACAGGGCGGCCGCGCCATCGCGTTCTATGTCACGAGTCTGGCGGCCGGCTTCGCCGTCGGGCCGCTCCTGCTGGGATGGATCGGAACAGGCGGCGATCTCCCCTTTTTGCTCGGCGCGGTGCTGTTCGTCGGGGCGGCCTTCCCGCTGATGCTCAACGCTGGCGGCGCGCCACGGCTCGAAACGCGCAGCGCCAAGACGATCCTCACGTTCCTGCGCGAGGCGCCAGGGCCGACGCTCGCCGCGCTGCTGCACGGCGCGATCGAGGTCGCGGGACTGGGCCTGCTGCCGGTCTACGCACTGCGCTCGGGATTGAGCGCGGGCGAGGGAACGCTCTACGCCAGCCTCTTCGTCCTCGGAAATTGTCTGCTCCAGCTGCCGCTCGGCGCGCTCGCGGACCGCGTCGATCGCCGCAAGCTCCTTGTCGTCGTCGCCCTGACCGGCGGCCTCGGCGCGGCTGGTCTCGCGATCATTGGCACACGGGTGCCCCTCGTCTTCGAGGCTGTCCTCTTCCTGTGGGGCGGCATCATCGGCGCTCTCTATCCGCTCGGGCTCGGTCAGCTGGCCATGGATTATCGCGACGACGATCTCGCCAGCGCGAACTCGGCCTATGTCATGTGCTACGCGCTCGGCATGCTGGCGGGGCCGCCGCTGATCGGCGCCGGCCTCGACTTCGCCCCGGTGGCCGGGTTCTTCTGGGCGATCGTCGGCATCGTCGGGGTCTATCTCGCGGTCGCCGCGCCGCCGCTTCTGCGGCCGCCAGCTGGTCGAGCCTCGCTCGACGTCTCGTGACCAGTTGGTCGAGCCTCGACCTTTCTTGACAGAGCGCGGCCCGTGCCTATGGTGCCGGCGAACGCGGGCGCTCCGGTGGAGATGGCCCGCCGTATTCGTTCCGCGGGCCTTGCAATTGGCCCGCGCCTAGGAAGGATCCCATGGCCAAGGCCGCGATGATCAAGATCAAGCTGCTGTCGTCCGCCGACACCGGCTATTTCTACGTGACGACGAAGAATGCCCGTACCAAGACCGACAAATTGGCGTTCAAGAAGTATGACCCGGTCGCGCGCAAGCACGTCGAGTTCAAAGAAACCAAGATCAAGTAGACCCACGAACGAGCCGTGACGAACCAAAACCTCATCACGAAAAAAACGCGGCTCGAAGCCGCGTTTTTTATTGGTCGACTGGGAAGTCGTCTTGTCAGGCCGTATCGACACACTCGTCGTGTTATGGTGGCCGGCGGCGGATGATGCGAGGAGGCCACTCCTCACCACCCGCCAGCCGGCCGACCCCACGGACCCAGGAGATGCGGCGGACCTGAGCACTCCGTAGGGTATTCACATCCGAGGATCCAAAAGATGAGTCGATACGCGGACTGACGCATCTTTCACCCCGGGCGTTCGAGCCAGTGCCGTCAAAGACGTCACCCTCTCGACAGACCGACGTTACCTTTGCCGAATTGAAAAGCAAATCCTGAATCGCCGCGGCATCTGTTCATTCTTCGTTTACCGTAAACCCACGTCGTTAACGCGACACGGCCGGAGAAGGCGCTCACGCCGCGTCGGAGGTGACTCGGTTACGACCCAACCCCTTCGAGCGATACAGGGCGGCATCGGCGCGGCGCATCAGCTTGTCTGGATCGGTGTCGCGGCCACGCTCGGCGAGACCGATCGAGACGGTGACCGAAATCCTGGCCCGCCCGATCGCGAAAAGGAAATCGTCGCGGTCGATGACGCTTCGGACCCGTTCGGCGATGCGTTCGCCGATCTCCAGCGGCGTGTCCGGCATCAGCACCGCGAATTCCTCGCCGCCCAGCCGACAGATCAGATCGCTGCCGCGGACCACGCCGCGCATGCGCTTCGCGAAGGTCTGCAAGATCTGATCGCCGGCGTCGTGCCCGTGGGTGTCGTTGACCTGCTTGAAATGATCGATGTCGAGGATCATCAGCGACAAGGTCCGCCCGCGCCGCGCCGCCTGGTCCATCAGCGCGGCGAAGTTGGTGTTGAAGTAGCGCCGATTGTGCAGCCCCGTCAGCGTGTCGACGATGGCCATCTCGATCGAGGCCTGCACGTTGTCGCGGAGGCTGTCGGCGTAGAATTTTCGCCGAAGCTGAGTGCGCACACGAGCGATCAGCTCGTTCTGGTCGATCGGCCGCAGCAGATAGTCGTTGATGCCGAGGTCGAGGCCGCGCAGCAGGCGGGACCGATCCTCGACCTCCGCGATAATCAGGATCGGCACGTGCCTCGTGCGCTCGAGGGAGCGGAACTGCGAGCAAAGCCGGAGCCCGTCATGGCCCTGGAGGCCGAGCGAAACGACAAACAAATCGTATTCGCCCTCGGCTCCCCTGAAGAGCGCCTCCTGCGGATCCGACTCGACGTCGACGAGATGCGCGCTGGCCAGTGTCGCGGCGACCTGCCGCGCGGCGGCTGCCTTGTCCTCGATCAGAAGGATGCGGGCGCCGGCGATGTCGTCGCGCATCGCCGCCGCGATCGGATCAGGCATGCCGAGATTGGTCGAGGCGGCGGCGCGGCTGCGCAGCTCGTCGAGCACGGTCTTCAGCCGGCTCAGCGAGCGCACGCGGGCGATCAGCGCGATGTCGTCGATCGGCTTCGTCAAGAAATCCTCGGCGCCGGCCTCGAGGCCGCGCACCCGGTCCGCGGGCTCGTCGAGCGCGGTGACGAGCACGACCGGGATATGATGCGTCGTGGGATCGCGCTTGAGGCGACGGCATACCTCGAAGCCGTCCATGCCCGGCATCATGACGTCGAGCAGGACGATGTCGCAGTCGCCGCGCGCGCAGATCGCCAGCGCGTCGGGACCGTTGGCCGCGGTCAGGACATCGAAATACTCGGCGGTGAGATGGGCTTCGAGCAAGGCGCGGTTCGGCGCGAAATCGTCGACCACGAGCACACGGGCGGACATCGGCGAAAAGCCTTTCGGTCAGTCGGAGTCGGACAGGTAATTGCGGACGGTTTCGAGAAATCTCACGACCGAAATCGGCTTCGACAGGTAGGCCTCGCAGCCGCCCTGGCGGATTTTCTCCTCGTCGCCTTTCATGGCGAATGCCGTAACCGCGATCACCGGAATGTGTCGCGTGGCCTCGTCGTCCTTGAGCCAGCGGATCACCTCCAGCCCAGAGACTTCGGGAAGCTGGATGTCCATCAAGATCAAATCGGGCTTGTGCTTTCGAGTGAGCTCGACCGCCTCGACCCCGCTGCGCGTTTGGATCGTCCCATAGCCATTGGCCTCCAGCAAATCGTTGAACAACTTCATGTTCAACTCATTGTCCTCAACGATCAGAACATGCTTCGGCATCGCCCGACTCTAGCCCCGCGCAGCTCTGGTGTATCCTCGTCAGGCGGGCCGCGTCCCTATACACCACTATAGGCCGCACACCTTGACGAAAGGAAAACCCCAGCCGTGCCAACGCCGTTTTCGCCCTCTATCCACAAGGACCGTCGGCCAAGCCGGGTCCTTCCGGATACTCTCGCGGGCGAGATCCTGTCGTTTCTCGCCTCGGATCCGGAGCGCCTGCGTCATTTTTTTGACATCACCGGCCTGTCGGCCACGACCTTGCGCGGGGCCGCGGCGGCGCCGGGCTTTGCCGCGAGCCTTCTCGATTACATCGCCGCCGATGAGCGCTGCCTCCTCGCCTTCGCGGCCGACAGCGGGCGCGAGCCCTCGGATCTCGCCGCGCTGAACCAGGCGATCGCCGCGACGCCGCCCGGCGATCCCTGATGCCGGCCGGCGTCTGCCGCGACTGCTTTGCCGCGAGCCCGGCACCGGCCCCGACGCGATGCAACGCCTGCGGGTCGCCACGCCAGGTGGCGCACGCGGAGCTTGCGACGCTTTCGATCGCCCACGTCGACTGCGACGCCTTCTACGCCAACATCGAGAAGCGCGACCGGCCGGAGCTACGCGACCGGGCGGTGATCGTCGGCGGCAGCGAGCGCGGCGTGGTTTTGACCGCCTGCTATAACGCGCGCATCCACGGCGTGCGCTCCGCCATGCCGATGTTCAAGGCGCTGAAGCTTTGCCCGCACGCGACGATCGTGCGGCCCGACATGGGCAAATATGCCGCCGTCGGCCGCGCCGTGCGGACGATGATGTTCGATCTGACGCCGCTCGTGCAGCCGGTCTCGATCGACGAGGCGTTCCTCGATCTCTCCGGCACCCAGGCCGTCCACGGCGCCGTCCCTGCGATCACGCTGGCGCGCTTCGCCGCCGCCGTCGAGCGCGAGCACGGAATCACGGTCTCGGTCGGACTGTCCGATTGCAAGTTCCTGGCGAAGCTCGCCTCCGACATGGACAAGCCGCGCGGTTTCACCGTGATCGGCCGGGCGGAGGCGATCCGCGTTCTGCGGCCGCGTCCGGTCGGCGCGATCTGGGGCGTCGGCGCGGTAAGTCAGGCGCGTCTCGCCGCGCTCGGGTTCGCGACGATCGGCGACATCCAGGACTGCACGGAAGCCGAGTTCGCGCGCCGCATCGGCTCCGTGGGGACGGGCTCCGCGGGGACGGGCTCCGAAAGCTCGGGCCTGTGGCGGCTCGCGCATGGGATCGACTCGCGTACCGTGTCGCCGACGCGCGAGGCGAAGAGCGTCTCGTCCGAGACAACGTTCCGCCGCGATCTTGCGACGGCCGACGAGTTGCTGCCGATCCTCTATCACCTCTGCGAGAAGGTGGCGCAGCGGCTGATCTCGGCCGACCTCGCCGGCGGCGGCGTCGTCCTGAAGTTGAAGACCAGCCAGTTTCGCCTGAAGACGCGATCGCGCGCGCCGATCCCGCCGACGCAGCTCGCGACGCGCCTGTTCGACGCCGGTCGCGCGCTTCTGCTGCCGGAGCTCGATGGCACCCGCTACCGGCTGGTCGGGCTCGGCACGTCCGACCTGCGCCCCGCGGCCGATGCCGACCAAGCCGATCTCGTCGATACCACGCTGGCCCGCCAGAAGGCCGCGGCCCGCGCGATCGACGCGGTCCGCACCCGGTTCGGCGACGCGGCGCTCGTGCGCGGCATCACGATGGGCCGCGATCCCAAGCGGCGCTAGGGCCTCAGCCGATGATGCCGTCGGCGCGCAGCGTCGCGATGCGAGCCGCGGGCAGGCCCAGCTCGGCCAGGATCGCGTCGGTGTCGGCCCCCAGTCGCGGCGGCGGCCGCGTCACCGGCGGCCGGACGCCGTCGAGCGAGTAGGCCGGCGCCAGCGTGCGCGAGGTGGTGCCGTCGGCATGAGTCGCCTCGACGACGAGGCCGGCCGCGCGCACGCGCTCCGAAAACAGCGCCTCGTGCAGCCCAAGCACCTCGCCGCACGGGATGCCGGCATCGCGCAACGCCGGCAGCAGGTCGGCCCGCTTCTGGCGCTTGAGCGCGGCGACGATCGTCGGCTCGATCGCGTCGCGATTGGCGGCGCGGCCGAGGTTGGTGGAGAAACGTGGGTCCTCGAGCAGCGCGAGCTCGCCGATGACGGCGCAGAAGCGGCGGAACTGGGCATTGTTGCCGACCGTGATGACAAACGGTCCATCCGCCGCCTCGTAGACGCCATAGGGCACGATGGAGGGGTGCTTGTTGCCGACCCGGTCGGGATCGTGGCCGAGCGCGAGCGCCGCGAGCCCGACATAGGACGTGAGCGCCAGGCCGCTCGCGAGAAGGCTCATCTCGATCTCGCGGCCCCGCCCGGTCCGCTCGCGCTGATAAAGCGCGGCGAGCACGGCCTGCGCCGAGAATTGCCCGGTGAACAGATCGACCGCGGCGACGCCGAATTTCAGCGGCGGCTCGTCGGCGGTGCCGTTCATCGCCATCAGGCCCGTCTCGCCTTGCAGCACGAGATCGTAGCCGGGTCGCTCGGCCTCCGGCCCGTCGCCGGGATAGCCGATGACCGAGCAATAGACGAGGCGCGGATTCTCGGCCGAGAGCCGCGCGTAGCCGAGACCGAGCTTGTCGGCGCCGCCATGCTTGAAGTTCTGGATCAGGACATCGCTCTGGCGGGCGAGATCGCGCGCGAGCGACGCGCCCTGCTCGCTCGCGAGATCGAGGCCGATCGAGCGCTTGTTGCGGTTGACGGCATCGAAATAGGTGGTGGTGCCCGGCCCGGTGGCGAGTCCCCAGTCGCGCGTATCGTCGCCGCGCTGGGGGTGTTCGACCTTGATGACGCTGGCGCCGAGATCGGCCAGCACCTGGCCGCACCACGGGCCGGCGAGCACCCGCGAGATGTCGAGCACCCGTACGCCCTCCAGGGGAAGCGCCGCGTCATCCACCACCATCATCATCCTCGCTCGCCTCGGTCGCGCCTTGTCTACACGCGCCAGGCCGGGCGGGACAAACGGGGCATCGCGGACGACAGGCTGGCGCCATGGACGCCCCTGCCGCGCGGCGGTAGGTAGGCGAAGCTCAAACTGCGGGCGGCACCCCGAGGCGTCCGATATTGGATCAAAGGCTTCATTTCATCTCGGGCCTGCCGCGCGCCGGCTCGACGCTGCTTGCGGCGATCCTGCGGCAGAACCCTTCACTGCATGCCGGCATGTCGAGCCCGCTCGCATCGCTCGTCCTCGCCATGCAGCGGCAGATGAGTCAGGAGAACGAGGGCGCGCCCTTTCTCACCGACGCCAAGCGCGAGGCCGTCCTGCGCGGCGTCGTCGCCGGCTATTACGCCGACCTGCACCCGAGCCGGACGATCCTCGACACCAACCGCGTCTGGTGCGCCAAGCTGCCGCTGCTCGCCCGTCTCTATCCCGAGGCCCGGGTGATCGCCTGCGTGCGCGACGTCGGCTGGATCATGGACTCGCTGGAGCGCGTGGTGCGCGCCAACCCGCTCGAGCCGTCGCGAATCTTCAACTTCGACACTGGCGGCACGGTCTACGGCCGCGTCAACGCGCTGGCCGCCGGCGACGGCATGGTCGGCTTCGCGCTCGATGCGTTGCGCGAGGGCTACTTCGCCCCGGAGGCGCCGGGCCGCCTGATGCTGCTCACCTACCACACGCTGACGACGGCGCCGGCCCGCGCGCTCGACGCCATCTATTCCTTCCTCGGCCTGCCGAACTTCGCGCATGATTTCGAGACCGTCAGCTATGAGGCCGACGAGTTCGACCGCCGTCTGGGCGCCCCCGGCCTGCACCGGGTCGCGCGGCGGGTGGAAAAGATCGAGCGCGACACGATCCTGCCGCCCGGCCTGTTCGCGCGCTTCGCCGACGACAGCTTTTGGCGCGACCGATCCAACCCGCGTGGCGTGATGATCGTTTGAGGACGGCAAACCCGATGAGAGGAGGCGCCCGAGCTTGATCCCGCTGACGCCGAGCTCGCGCCTGGTCGTGCGACCGTCATCGCGATCCAAGCCCTGCCCGGTGGCATTGTTTTACCCGCATGGGGGCCGGCGGGACAAACCGGCCCACAGGGGATCTCGCGACGCCTGACATGCGGTTTTGCGTCATTATGCGTCAGGCGTCAGGCGGCGTGCTGGGGTCGAAACCGAAGGTCTCGTGATTTCAAGGAGGCTGCATCTGCACCCCGCCTGCGGCGAGGCATTCGTCGCCGTGCTCGACGGCACACGCTAGCGGCGCCTGCAGGCGGCAGAGCGGATCGTCGCCTAGGCCGGCGGAGCGCGGGTTCCGAGACCCATCACGAGCACCGCTGTCAGGGCCGCGCGCGCGAGACTCTCGATCGACGGACGCGGTGCCGGGATCGGCGAAGGCGCTCGGGGTCGCGCGGCTCTGGCCCGTGGCACGTGAATGAAGCCCACGCGAGCGGCGTGGGCGGCCAGCAGCGAGCGATACAGCGTCGCGTTGCAGACGTAGCCGCCGGCATCGATCGACAGGCGCGCGTCGTGTCCGGACCGCGCCAGCGCGGCCTGGATCCGCGCGGCCGGATAGGTTGCGCGCAAGACCGCCGGCGCGCCGGGCGCGAGGATTTGCGCCGGCCGCCGCCGCGCCGCGTCGGGATGCAGCGGCACGGCATGGTTCAGCGCCCGCGTCTCGATCGTGATCGCGCGGCGCCGGGAGGCCAGCCCCAGGTGCAGGATCGCGTCGGGGCGCTGCTCGCCGATCGCCGCACGCAGGGCGGGCTCGATCGCCTCGTAGACCACGGGCAGCGCAACGCAGCGCAACGCGATTCCGAGCCGCGCGAGACGCGGACGCTGGCGTTCGAGGCGGGCGAGGATGTCCAGCGTCGGATTGCGGCGCGCTCCGGGAAACGTGCCAAATCCAGTCACGACAATGGTCTGGCGGATCGACGCCCCCGTAACGACATCTTTCATGGGCATGGACATGGCGTCGAAGCGACGACGCCGTCAACGGTGCCCAGGGGTGGGGGCCGACGGCCTCGCCCGCAGCGACCTCGACGGGGACGCCATGTTGTCTATTGCCTGGAGGACGAGGCCCGGCTTGTCGCGCCCAACCTTGTCGCGTCAAGCCTTGTCGCGTCCAACCTTGCCAACCTTGTCGCGTCTTGGTCTGGCCGCGTGCCTCGCCGCGCTGCTTGCCGGTTGCGTGACCGACAAGGTCAACGAGGTCACGTCCTCGGTCGGCGACGTGTTCGCCACCGCCGATCCGCAGGTCCCGCGCCATGTCCCGATCTTCGTCGTCTCGACGCGCAAGGGCAAGGACACCAACGAACTCGCCGACACGACGCGGCTGTCGCTCCAGACCGTGACGGTGCCGCCGGGGCACGCGCCCGGCCAGATCGAGCGGGCGAGCTTCGGCTCGGACGACCCGCAGCGCCACTTCACGGTCGCCGCCTATCGCGGCCTCGACGACAGCGAGTTCAAGGCCGAGATCGCCTCGCATCTCTCCGGCCGGATCGGCTCGAACCGCGACGTGCTGCTCTACGTGCACGGCTTCAACACCAGCTACGACGAGTCGCGCTTCCGCCTCGCGCAAATCGTCACCGACGGGCGCTTCGGCGGCGTGCCGCTGCTGTTCACCTGGCCGGCCGCGGGCAGCCTGTTCGACTACGAGGCGGCCAAGGAATCCGCCTCCGCCTCGCGTGACGCGCTCGCGCAGACCCTCATCGAGCTGGGCGACGTGCCCGATGTCGGCCGCATCCATATTCTCGCGCATTCGATGGGGGCGTGGCTGACGATGGAGGCGCTTCGCCAGGACGCGATCGCCGGCAAGCCCGATCTCGACGGCAAGCTCGGCGACGTCATGCTGGCCGCGCCCGATATCGATGTCGGCGTCTTCCGCAACCAGATCGCCAAGCTCGATGCCACGCATATCTCGGTGCTGGTCTCGGCCAACGATCGCGCGCTGTCGCTGTCGCGGCGGCTCGCCGGCGATCGCCCGCGCGTCGGGGCGCTCAACCCCAAGAGCTCGGCGGACAAGGTCGTGCTCGATCAGCTCGGGGTGCGGGTCTACGACCTCTCCGGCGAATCCGGCGGCTGGTACGGCCACGGCATGTATGCCGACGCGCCGGACGTCGTGAAGCAGATCGGCGCGACGATCGGTGCCAAGCGGGTGCAGGATTCCGACGTGACGGCGATCCTCGGGCAGCGGCCGATCGACGATAGGATCACCACGCGCCCGCTGCCGCCCGCCCCCGCCAACCCCATGCCGCCGCCGATCGGGCCGCCGCCGATCGCGCCGCCGCCGATCGGGCCGGCGCAAGGGATGCCGACCGTGCCCGCGACGCACTAGCTGGGCCCGAGCGCGCGTTGCGGCACGGGTCATGCTTCAGCGATGGCATGCCTACCTACAGCCTCGAAATCAAGAATCCGGACGGCAGCGTCCAGCATCTCGGCGTGATCCTCGGCGTCACCGGCGACGAGGCGAAGACGGCTGCCCGCGCCCGCATCACGCGGCGCCAAGCCGAACTCGACGAGACGGGCGAGGTCGTCCTGCGCGCCAAGGACACCAACGCCCTGCTCTACGAGACAAAGGGTCCGACCGTCGCCGAGATGATCGACATCTGAGGCGCTCGCCCTCCGCTCAGCTAGCGCGGCCGAAGTCCCGCGTCGGCGCCCAGCTCGGCCGAGACGCTGGGTGCTGGCGGCGGCGGATAGGCGTCCGCCACCGGCGCCGGTGCGCCGGACCGCAGCGGCGCGCCCGGCTTTTCCAAGAAGTTCACCGGCACGCCGACCTGGACGATGCGGGCGAGTTCCTGCGCGTTCCAATTCGTCAGCCGGACGCAGCCGTGCGAATGCGTCTTGTCGATCTTCGACGGGTCCGGCGTCCCATGGATGCCGTAGGTTGGTTTCGACAGCGCGATGAAGGCGGCGCCGACCGGGTTGTTCGGGCCAGGCGGCAGGACCAGCTTGTTGACGTTGGTGCCCTGCTGGAAGTTCTTCTTCGGGTCGTAGGTGTAGGTCGGGTGCGGCGCGACGCCGCGCACGACCCAGGAACCCGATGGCGACGGCAGCTCGTCCGAGCCGATCGTCGCGGGATAGGCGGTGATCAGGTTGTCGGACGCATCGTAGGCCAGCACCTGCCCCTTGCCCTTGTCGACATCGATGCGCGCGATCGTCGAGGCGATCGGCAGCGTCGCGACCTCGGCGACGAGGATGATGTTGCCGGGCGTCTCCAGGTCGACGCCGGGGTTGAGCGCGGCCAGGAATTTCCTGTCCATGTGGAAGCGCTCGCCGAACATCTCCGCCGCCGAGCGATAGCCGAGGTCCGGCATCTTCGCCTGCTCGGCATAGTCCGCGGAGAGATCGGGGTAGAACGGGCCGACCACGTCCTGCGCCGTGATCTCGTAGCTGCCGAGCACGGGATCGGCGCTGTCGGCGCCGAGCTCGTCCCAGACACGGCGGGTCAGCTTGCCGTCGATGGGAAGCTCGCGCATCGTCTCGAAGGTCTTCACCGCCTTAACGAAGTTCGAGCCGTAACGGCCGTCGATGACGCCCGGCGGCGCATGCGCGCGGTCGAGCAGGATCTCGGCCTTCAGCACGACCGGGTCGATCGTGCGCGAGGCCTCGCTGACGCGCGAAAAGCGCGTGGCATTGATGGCGTCCGCCGTGAGCGGCGCCCGCGCGCTCTTGAGGTCCGCCATCGCATGGGCGGGCGCCGGCGGCGCGTCGATCGCGCGTGGCACCTTCGGCGTGCCGCCCGGATCGTGCCGCAGCAGGCTCGAGATGTCGCGGGGCGAAAAGGCGGGCTGCTCGCGCTGTGCTTGCGAGTCGGGGGACATGTCGGGCGCCACATCGCGAGCCGGACGGCCCGGCGCGTCGAGCGCGGCGCGGTCGCCGTCGATGATCGCCGAGCCGATCGGATCGCGCGAGGATTGGGAGAGGCAGGGCGAGGCCGCGAGCGCCAGAGCCGCGAGGGAGGGAGCGAGTGACCGCAGACGTTTCACGCAAGCCTCCGAACGCGGGACGGGACGCACGAGGCGTCCGCCATCACAGCTAGACCGCGGTGGTGAACGAACCCTTGCGGTCGCCCGATGCCGCCATCCCGAGCGTCTCGCGAGGCGGCGTCTTTTTTTAGGCTTTTGGCCGCACCACGCCGTTGTGTGGGTCGACATAGTCGACGCCGGAGACAAAGTCCCTCGATGAACGACCTTACGACCCTGGCGCTCCAGGGCCTGCAGATCGTCTGGATCAATATCCTGCTGTCGGGCGACAACGCCGTCGTCATCGCGCTGGCCTGCCGCGGCCTGCAGGCGCGACAGCGAACCTGGGCCGTGCTCGGCGGATCGCTCGCCGCCGTCACGCTGCGGATCGTCTTCACCGTCTTCATCGTCGCGCTGCTGCGACTGCCCTACATCAAGCTCGCGAGCGGGCTGCTGTTGCTCTGGATCGCGTTCGATCTCCTCCGGCATGACGACGACGACAAGGATGTCACGGCGGCCGGCTCGATCTGGGGCGCGGTGCGCACGATCGCGATCGCCGACGCCATCATGTCACTCGACAACGTGGTCGCCGTGGCCGCCGCGGCGAAGAACTCGGTGCCGCTCATCGTCTTCGGCATCGCGGTGTCGGTGCCGCTCATCATCTTCGGCTCGACCCTGATCCTGAAGCTGCTCGAGCGCTACCCGATCCTCGTCGTCGTCGGCGCGGCCCTGCTCGGCTGGGTCGCCGGCGAGATCATGGTCTCGGACCCGGCCCTGCCCCGCTGGCTCGGCCCGATGCCCGAGGGGATCGAGTACTGGGCGGCCGGCGCGGGGGCAGCCCTCATCCTCGCCATCGCCGGGGTTCTGCGCCTGATGCGCGGGCCGCCGCCGCCCGAGCACGCCTAGCGAAACAACGGCGCGGCGTGGGTGTGGAAGGCTTGCACCTTGCGGAAGACGGCCGTGTCGTAATTGTCGGGCACGGCAAGCTCGCCGGAGAGCCAGGAGAAGACGTCGCGATCCTGCGCCTCCATCAGCTGCTCCAGATCGCCGAGCTCGATCTCGGGCAGGCCGCCGAGTTCGGCGTCGCAGAAGCGGCCCATCAAAAGGTCCATCTCGCGCGTGCCGCGATGCCAGGCGCGAAACAGCAGGCGGCGACGGCGGGCATCCAGGGTCGGCGGCGTATCGGTCATCGCGGATGAGATAGCCCGCCCCGACCGCCAAGGCGAGAGGCACCCACATCCTGCCGGCCCGTCGCGGCGAAACGCCCCGTACGACCGGCCTGATTGAACCCAGGCCCATCACGCGCGAGAATGTCGGCGGCTGGTCGCGAGCCACCTGCTGGTGCATCGACGATGGGCGGAAAGGGATCTGTTGGGGATGGCCGATATCGTCTGCCTGGGCGAGGCCCTGATCGACTTCGTCCCGACCGTCACCGGGCTCGGCCTCGCCGCGGCCGAGACCTTCGTCAAGGCGGCGGGCGGCGCGCCGGCCAACGTCGCCGCGGGCGTCGCCAGGCTTGGCGTTCCGTCGGGCTTCATGGGCATGGTCGGCGACGATGGCTTCGGCCATTTCCTCGCCTACACGCTGGCCGCCGCGGGCGTCGCGCTGCCGGGCCTGCGCTTCACCGGCGCCGCGCCGACCGCGCTCGCCGCTGTCTCGCTGCGCGCCGACGGCGACCGCGAGTTCCTCTTCTACGGCAATCCCGCGGCGCACATGCTGTTCGCGCCCGAGGATGTCGACGAGGCGGTGATCCGCCACGCGAGCATCCTGCATTTCGGCTCGATCAGCCTCGTCGGCGGCCCGGCGCGCGCGGCGACGTTGCACGCCCTCGAGATCGCCCACAGGCACGGCGTGCGGGTCAGCTACGATCCCAACCTGCGCCTCGCGCTGTGGCCCGACGCGGAGGCGGCGCGCGCCGGCATGCGGCTCGGCCTGTCGCATGCCGACATCGTCAAGATCGGCGAGGAGGAGATCGAGTTTTTGATCGGCGACGCGTGCGACACGATCGAGGGCGCGCGGGCGCTGTGGCATTCCAAGCTGCAATTCATGGCGGTGACGCGCGGGACCAAGGGCTGCATCTGGCTCGATGCCGATGGCGATGGCGAGCAGCCGGGCTTCAAGGTCGCCTCGGTCGACACGACGGGCGCGGGCGATGCCTTCATGGCTGGGCTGCTGGTCGGCCTCGTCCATCATCCCGAGCTGCCGGCGGACCGCGAGACGCTCGGCCGCGCGATCCGGTTCGCGAACGCGACCGGCGCGCTGACGACCACGAAACGCGGCGCGATTCCGTCGCTGCCGGACCGCGCGACGGTCGAGCGGTTTCTGGCCGATCGGACGTTCTGAGCGCCTCAGCGATCGAGCGCGATATTGGTAAGCGTCGAGATGTCGATGGTCGCCTTGCAGCCGATCACGAGCGCGTCCGGAATGTTCTTCGTGCGGAACGGCTCGGCGTTCTGGTCCGGGTTGATGATGCCCTGCAGGTTGGGCGTGATCCGCACCGTCGGCGACAGCTGGTAGCCGTAGTTCAGCTCCATCATGATCTGGTTGCGCGGGATCGAGGCCGAGCCGCCGACGCTCGTCCGCGCGGCGACGATGTTTTGCAAGAACAGCGACGAGAAACGCTGGTCGTCGATGAGCAGGCCGACGCTGTCCTGCTCGCGGCCGGCGAATGTGCCGGTCTGGACGAGGCCGCCGCCGAAGAACTGATCCTCCTGAGTGTAGCCCGACACGTTCTGCATGAAGATGCCGAAGATCGACAGGCCGCGCACCGAATTGTCGTTGGGGCGATACACCATCTGGTCGAAGCGCGCGTAGAAGCCCGAGCGGCCGAAATGGTTTTGGTACGGCATGTTCGAGAGGATGGCGGGCATGCCGGCGGCATCGAGATAGGGGTCGTTGTAGCGCGAGGCGTCGTAATAGCCGCCGATCCCGAAATGCCGCGGTAGCCGATCGTTGCTGAAGTCGGAGGCGTAGCCGAGCTCGAAGGGCATCACCGCGCCGGTCGCCTTGTCGACGCCGAAGTTGAAGCCGTTGTCGCTTGGCAGCTTGTCCTGCGGGTTCACCTCGTAGGCGCCGATATGGAAGAACACCTTGTCGGTGAAATTGTAGCGCAGCTGGCTGGCGTAGCTCGACGCCGGAAAGTAGGTGAAGTTCGAGTTCTTGAAGATGAAGGTCGGGTTGCCGCAGATCGAGTTGCTCTGGAAGTTGCAGTAGAGCGGCGAGGCGAGGAAGCTGATGTTGGCGACGGTGCGGCCGATCTCGAAATCGACCTTGTTGTCGAACAATTTCTGCTCGTAGGTCAGCTGCGCGAGATGCAGGTTCTGGGTGCCGTAGACCTCCTGCACGGAGGTGTTGTTGCCGATGTAATCGGCGGCGAGATTGCGCCCGTGGCGATCGGTCATGATGTAATGCACGGACGCGCCGTCGATGTTGAGCAGCGTCTTCAAATCGAAGTCGACGCCGAGAAACGCCTGGCCGGTGTAGGCCGCGCCCTGGCGGATGCCGCCGACCGGGTTGCCCGCCGATTCCTCCGTGTAGTTCAGCGTGACGGCGATGCCCGGCGCGATGAGGAACGGCGCCGGCGAGGGAGCGCCCCGCGCCGCGGGCGCCGACGTCAGCCCCTGCCTCTTGGCGACGCCCGTGGCGCTGTCGCGGCCGGCGAGGCCCGATGAGACCGGCGCGGCATTGTCGGCGGGCGTGGCGCTGTCGGCGGGCGTGGCATTGTCGGCGGGCGTGGCGCTGTCGGCGGGCGTGGCGCTGTCGGCGGGCGTGGCGCTGTCGGCCGGACGTGCCATCGGGACCGGCGCCGCCGATGAGGCCGCCAAGCACCGCCGTCGCCGGAGCTAGACTATCCTGCGCAAGCGCCAGGCGCGGACAGGTGCCCAACATGATGTAACCTAGCGCCGCGATGATGGCGAAGCGCAGATCGATCGCGCTCTTCACGAAAGCCCCCCGGCCTTGCGCGCTTTTACAGCGCCCTTGGCAAGAGTTTCCAATTGCGCTTTCGCACAGTCAATCTTGATTCGTTTTATATTGACGAACGGGGGAGCGACCGATCGCGCAAGCGGCAGGTTGCTTGCCGCGAGATACGATCGCGGCTGCCGACATCCTGTCCTCGGCGCCGCGCTCGCCCGAGCGACCAGTCGGCCGCTCGAGGCTCAGGCCTGTTCCAACGCCCTGCCGCCAGCGCAGCTCCGGCCCTATTCGGCCCCTTCGGCTGGCGCGACGGGCTGTTCCGCGTCTCCGGCGCCCGTCTTCTTCTCGAGTTTCGCTTTCGTCTTCTCGGCGCGCTTGGCGGCCTTTTCCTTGTCTCGTTCACGACGTTCGAATTCGAAGCTAGGCTTACGCGCCATGTCATCCTCCTCTTTGGCCCGAAGCTCATCGCCCGGATCTGGGTGACCGATCGGCCTCGGACAGACCCTCGGCATGACCGAGGATCGAATCCTTCATCGGAAGCCCCGAGCTACCCGGCTCGAAAGCATCCGTCAAAGCCAAGAAACATTGGTGAGCGCGCCGGGGCTCGAACCCGGGACCCTCTGATTAAAAGTCATCGCCCGGTATATGTCACGGTACGCCAGAACAGGCCATCCATCCCATCTTTGTTCCCGCCTCTTCCCTCTAGCGGATGCCTATGGGAGTCTTTGTCGTATGACAAAGGTAGCCACGGACAGCCAGCCCGTTTTGGGCTACCTCTGAAGCCAAGAGGTAGCCATATGGCAAGGGCGCCAGACCTTACCGTTATCGCCATCGACGAACTGAAGCCGACCGGCAAGCTGTTCGAAGTGTCTGACGGAAAAACGCAAGGTTTGCGTGTCGCCGTCCAGCCAAGCGGCGTTAAAAGCTGGGTCGTTCGATACCGGCCCCAGGGCAGCCGAGTCAACCGCAAGCTCACGCTCGGTGCCTACCCGGCTATCGGCCTGAAGGACGCACGAGCTCGGGCTGTGAAAGCGCTGGGCACGATAGCAGAGGGTGGCGATCCCGCCGTCGAAAAGCAGGCCAAGCGACAGGAGGCAAAACAAGCGAATGCGGAGACGGTCGAGGCCGTTGTCGAACTATTCGTTGAGCGCTACCTCAAGGCAAAGCGCCTGCGGACGTGGGAAGAGACCAAGCGTTTGCTGGAGCGCAATGCCGTGGCCGCTTGGCGCGGTCGGCCGATGGCGAGCATCACGAAGAAAGATGTCCACACGCTCCTGGATGGGGTGATGGACCGGGGCGCGACAATCGCCGCAAATCGCATCTTTGCAGCCGTGCGCAAGCTTTGCGGATGGGCGGTCGAGCGCGGGATCATTTCCGTTTCACCCTGTTCGGGAATCAGGCCACCGTCCGAAGAGCGCAGCCGTGACCGGGTCCTCGACGATGACGAGCTTGCCCGCATCTGGCGCGCCTGCGATGCCATCGGCGGCCCATTCGCACCGGTCGTCCGTCTGCTCATCCTCACTGGACAGCGGCGCGAGGAAATCGGCGCCATGCGGTGGTCCGAGATCAATGTAGATAAGCGCACGTGGACCATCCCCGCCGCCCGAGCAAAAAACGGTTTGGCGCATGCGGTGCCGCTGTCGCCTCCGGCGCTGGAGATCCTGACGACAACGAAGCGGCTCGCCGGCAGTGAACTCGTCTTCACCGTAACCGGTGTGACCCCGCTATCCGGCTATAGCCGCGCCAAGGACCGGCTCGACGCCGCAATGGCAGCCGACGGGGCTGCGATGCCTCCATGGCGCTTCCACGACCTTCGAAGAAGCTTTGCCAGCGGGTGCGCGAGCATCGGCGTCGCGTTGCCCGTGATCGAGCGAGCTTTGAATCACGTGTCGGGCAGCTTCAAAGGCATCGTCGCCGTCTATCAAAGACACGACTTTTTAACCGAGCGGCGGGGCGCGATGGACTCATGGGCACGGCACGTCGAGGCGATCGTGAAAGGCGCAAGCGGCAACGTGATCGAACTAGCGGCGGTGCGGTCATGATAGAGATTTCCACCGGCGCTTCGAATATGAGTTTGACGAAAACATTGATCTTCAACAAGCACGCAGTCAGTTGAAGTTTTCATCTCATGATTTGTGGGATAAAAGCTTTAGGCTCTACACCAAAGCCAAGACGTTCGACTTTGCCTATCGCGAAGAAATTGGCAACTGCGATTTGGATGACGTGACAGATGGGCTCGTCGAAGCCATCTCCGTACTTAATGACGACCGTCAGATGGTTGCGTTTCATTTGGGAATTATCCGGTTGACGTACCACGTCCCTAGGGGTAGTGTTCCTCATCGAAAGGAACACGGCCGTGGCCAAGCTCTGCATTACCGATCCGATCTACAACGACGACGATGCCGCCCGCGCGCATCTTGAAGGTTTGCTTTGGCCGCACGGCCCGGCTTGCCCGCGCTGCGGCGTCCTCGGCAATCGGATCACGAAGCTACAGGGCAAAAGCACGCGGCCGGGCGTCTACAAGTGCAAGGACTGTCGCAAGCCGTTCTCGGTCACGGTCGGCACCGTCATGGAGCGTTCGCACATCCCGCTCTGCAAGTGGGTGCTCGCGTCGCAGTTGATGGCGTCCAGCAAAAAGGGTTTCAGCGCGCACGAGCTGCACCGCTTGCTCGGCACGAACTACGAGACGGCGTGGTTCCTGTTCCATCGCCTCCGCGAGGCCATGACGGACCCGAAGGCTGGTCCGATCGGCGGCGCCAACGAAGTGGTGGAAGTTGATGAGACCTACATCGGTGGCAAGGAAAAGAACAAGCACGCCGCCAAGCGCAAGCACGAGGGGCGCGGTCCCATCGGCAAGATGCCGGTCGTCTCGCTCGTGGCGCGCGATGGCGAGACGCGCAGCTTCCACATGGCCACCGTGACGGCCGCCACGCTTCGTCCGGTGCTCGCCAAGCACATGGCGAAGGAAGCCCACCTGATGACCGACGACAGCGCCGTGTATGGGCCGATCGGCAAGGACTTCGCCTCGCACGCGACGGTCAACCACTCGGCTGGCGAGTACGTCAAGACGGGCGGCTTTCACCACACCAACACGGTTGAGAGCCACTTCGCGCTCTTGAAGCGCGGCGTGTACGGCACGTTCCACAACATCAGCGAGGCGCACCTCGGGCGCTACCTCGCGGAGTTCGACTTCCGGGCCAACACGCGACACCTGTCAGACGCGGACCGCAGCGACGCGATCCTGACGGGCGCCAAGGGAAAGCGGTTGATGTATCGACAGCCTACTGGCGCATAGACGAAAATGAATAAGGACGAACAGTTTGCCAAGTTTGAAGAAATGGGTGTTTGGCACGTCCGCTTGATTACGCCTTCGTGGAATGGTCCACTAAGAGCGCTTGGATTTGAGTGGCTTAAACTTAAAGACCAAGAAATCGAATGTCAAAAAGATAGACTACGCGGTGAAGATCAGGAGTCGCGACGCCGGATAGAAGCTTCCCAAGACGAGCAAATGCGAACAGCACGCACGGCAAAAACTGCTGCTATAGTTGCTGCTATAGCAGCAGTTGCCGCCATCCCACTTGCAATTGCGGCCATAGTCATAACCGTTCTCGCTTGGTTGCATCCTCATCACTGAGAACTTCGAGGCTCGACTCTGGCAGTCGAGTCCGACTAACCTCCGCGTCAGGCTGCGCGCGGGGGCGCTTGCGCTCCGCACGAGGCTCGGGAGGGGATGTCAGGAGGCGTAACAGGAGACTGTCGCGCCGCTGGTCGCTTTCCTTGTCGCTCATTGCGGGAGGATAGCATGTCGGAAGATCAGCTGGAAGACGACGACAATTGGACCCCTACAGACCCTTTAGAAGACCGCCACCATGCTTTTTACTATTGGATTGGAAGATGCATTACAGATTTCGCAAGCATTGAAGAGATACTATTTGATATATGTAGCATAGTTTTAAATACAAGATCAACACAAATCGCATCTATAGTTTTTTACAGAACTCCTTCGATCGATAGCAGAACGACTTTAGTCGACGAATTGCTTTCCGCCATGTACCCGACAATGTCGGGTAAACACAGCAATGAAATAATTAAATCATGGGACGCAGTAAGAAAGGAGATAGTAGAGTTAGTGCCTTATAGAAACGCTATGGCCCATCAATCTACGGCGCTAAAAAGAGAGGGTCAAATAGATATAATAGAAGGCAAAAATGGAGAAATGGAATTAGACTTTTCTGCTCGCCGAGAATATTTTACAGTAGAAGTATCTAAAAGTGAGGCTTTGCGAGGCCGCAAACTAAAAGTTGAGAAAGTTACAGAACACGAACTAGGCGGAATTTGGTGGCGAACTTCTATGGTTGCTATAGATTTAATAAAGCTCGGACTCTTTTACAACAAGAGACGCTCGCAGAACATCAAGAATAAGAAAACGCAAAGCGCGGTCCGACAGCAGGCCAATGCTGACGCTATCATAAGTGCGCAACACTTCGACTCCCGCCTCGACCATCTCGGGCGTGACTTCGATCTCGTTTTCTGTCTCGTGCGCCGGCCTGTCGGGTGTCATAGCTAGATCCTGTGTGTTGGTACGTCAACCGGATAATTCCCTTTCATTTGGTCCAAAAGCTGATGCGGCAGGCTTATGCGACGGGCGCGGCGCAGGCGATTGAAGGACTAGACCCGGTGGTCCTTCAGAATCGACGTAAAAAGATGGCAGTGGCGCGCTCTGGCAAGAGGGAAACATTCACGTCGGCCGAGGAAGAGACCATCGCGAAAGCTATCGTTGACCACGGACCAAAGGTGGCAAAGATCCTGATCGCGCTACGCAAGCAGGGGCTCGACGTGAGCGATGATACAGTTCGACGGCGGAAGGCAAAATGCCGCTCCTAATGCATGAGCGGATATTAAATGCCGCTATTGGCTTGCAGCGGTCATGACAGCTAGCGCGATTTGCGCATCACTCCTCCCGCCACGACGTGCGGAGGAAAATACGCGCAATGACGTACTTAGAGACTGTAGACAAAGATCGGCAGCCGCCGCCGCAGCGACAACGCCGCTTTATAGGCACCGCAAAGTAGCAGTCCGATACGACAAGTCATTTAGGACCGTTCAGCGCTGGCTAGCGGAGCCGCCGCTCGGTTTTCCTCAACCCAAAAGCATAACGGTCGCTGGTTGTGGGATGTCGCCGAGCTTGATGCCTACGATGACGCGCGGGGTTGAAAATGACGCTTAAAAACCGTTCGGGGTCCGACGATCAGATAGGTGATCGCGGACCCCGAAAATCAGAGCGCTTTGGCGGGCGGCTCGACCATCTGAATACCCCCAACAACCTCGCGCAGCAAGCGCGTCTTGCGGTCGATGACCTGATCGCCAACGGCGCGGTTTTGCACTATCGTCGGTCGCCCGACGCTCTGCCGCCGACCTTCCATTACGAGCTGGCGGCGGGCGGTGATCGCCAGCGCTGCCGCGCGATAATCGCAGAAGTGAAGGGACGCCCGCTTATTTGGGCGGCAATGCTCCGCGAGATCGCGAGACATTCGGGAGGCGCTGAATGAGCGCCTCACCGTCTTACGACGCTAGCTCTCGGACATGAACGTTGAGCGGCACACGGCAGAAGCGGCGCAAGTCCGGCGCCATCGTCGGCGCATTCATCGCGCACCGCAAAGAGATGCGCGAAAGCTTTGCCTGGTGGGCCCTTCCAGACAATGCCAGGCGCGTCCTGGACAGGCTCGAGATCGAGCACATGCGCCATGGTGGTGCCGAGAACGGAAAGCTCATCTGCACGTACGCAGACTTCAAGATTGCAGGCGTCGTGAGGCGATCTTCGGTGTCACGCGCGCTACGCCAATGCGCCGCTCTTGGCTTCATCGAGGTCAGCCGGTTTGGGTACAGACCTTCCAAGGTTCACTGCCCACCCAACGCCTACCGGCTGACGTATCTAAACGGCTGCGGAGAGAGCCCTTCGCCAACGGACGACTGGCAACGCATTGGCAGCGCCGACGCAGCGAAAGCGGCTCTTGCCTTCGCGGAGAGGGCAACGGCGTGCAGCAGCTCAACGGGGGGGGCATCTACCCGTAGATATAGATAGTAGGCCCGCCCGTGGGTCCGACTTGTAGGCCCGCCCGTGGGTCTAGAGCCTTTTCCCATCGATAGGAATCGTTGCGGGATTCCCGAATCGGTTCTGGTTTGATTCAAGCTGCGTGCTGGCGAAGGGAGGCCGGCATGCATGGCCCATCCGTTGTCAGTCGATCTTCGTGAACGTGCTGTCGCCGTCGTCGATGGCGGTTTGTCGCGGCGGCAGGCGGCGGCGCGCTTCGGTGTGAGCGCGGCGAGCGTGATCCGCTGGTGCCGGCGTCGCGAGGCCTCCGGCAGCCTGGCACCGGCCAGGCAGGGCGGCGATCGCAAGTCGAAGCGCATCGAGGCGCATGCCGACTTCATTCTCGCCGAGGTCGCGGCGGCGCCCGACGTCACGCTCGACGAGCTGCGCACGAAGCTGGTCGACGCGCACGGTGCCCGTTTCGGCCTCACCACGATCTGGCACTTCTTCGACCGACGCGGGATCACGTACAAAAAAAGACAGCGCACGCCGCCGATGCTTCGGCAAGCTCAGCAGCAGCGTGCGGATGTGAGAGCGGCGCGCGAGGCCTGGTTCGAAGGCCAACTCGACCTCGACCCCGACAAGCTCGTCTTCATCGACGAGACGGGCACGACGACCAAGATGGCTCGCCTGCGCGGACGGGCGCCGAAAGGCGAGCGATGCCGAGCATCGGTGCCGCACGGCCACTGGAAGACGACCACCTTCACCGCCGGCCTCACCTTGCGCGGCCTCGTCGCGCCGATGGTCATCGACGGCGCGATGGATGGGCCGGCCTTCCGCGTCTACGTCGAGACGATCCTCGTGCCGGAGCTGCGCCGAGGCGACATCGTCGTGATGGACAATCTGCCGGCCCACAAGGTGGCGGGCGTGCGCGAGGCCATCGAAGGCGCAAAGGCCAGCCTGCTCTACCTGCCGGCCTACTCGCCCGACTTCAATCCGATCGAGATGGCCTTCTCGAAGTTCAAGGCCCTGCTGCGCGCCGCCGCGCCGAGAACCGTCACCAAGCTTTGGAAGACCATCGCCGATGCGATCGAGCGGTTCACACCAGCCGAATGCCAAGCCTACTTCGCGGCGGCAGGATACGATGCAACATGATCGGAAAATGCTCTAGCAAACCGATCGATGTAGGCCCGCCCGTGGGCCCACATGTAGGCCCGCCCGTGGGTCCGAGAAAAAGAATTTCGACTGTCAGAGTCAACAGGAACTGCATGTCCGACTCAACTATCGCCTGCGCCTGTGACGCCCCGAGACGGCGCTCAGCCATACCTGTCGACAGCGCGAGACGGCGGCCAGAGCCGATGGGGCGGCTCCAAACAAGACTAGGTTCTCCCCGAGGCCGGCCGGGGGGCAGGCGGGTTTGAAGAGCGCGGCATATCACTAGCTGCAGAATTTTGTAGCAGCCTAAAGTCGAGGACCGAAGATTGGCCGAAGGCCATTGCCATTCAGCATTCCCCCTCTGCAAGCCTACTCAGAACTAGATTGAACAACACTTAAGCTCACTCTTAAGCAGCTAAAATCGAGTCCTTAAGAGTCCTAAAGTGAGCAACGAGCTAAGGTCAGGAGCTACCATGCAAACAATGTCCAAAACCGAACTTGCTGCCGAACTGCGGGTGTCGCCCGCCAGGGTTTCTCAATGGCTAGGTGACGGCACCATCACCGGCAGTGCCCTCGTTGGAACGGGCCGCCGGGCTAGGATCCAAGTCGACACTGCGAAGCGCCAGATTTCGGCCAAGCGGTGCATTGTGCAGGGCCGATCACAGGTCGGCGCTAAAACGAACCTAGCGGTCGAGACGCCGTCAGCGTCGTTTGTCGCGGAATGGCAAGCACGACGTGCTCGAACGGCGGCGCTGCCTGGTGCTGGCAGTGGGCTCTCGCTTGAAGAAGTCGTCACACTCGTGACGGGCGACGTCCTGCACTACGGCGGCAGCAAGTTCGCCGCGTTTGCTGTCGGCGTCAGCTTGCTCGAGTACATCTCTGATCTCGACGACACGTCGGATGAGGCCAAGCAGCGTGTCGTTGCTGATCCTGAGGGGATCCTTTCAGCGACCTTTTACGAACAGGCCGCCTGGCAGGCAGGCGAGGCAAACGACCTCGCCGCATGGCTTGATAAAATGGACGAATGCGATGCCCAGCTCCTCGACCAAGCAACCCCGGCGAGGTGACGGTCGTGACCGTCGACACCGCGTCAACGGCTGAGCCGCCTGCCGAATGCTGGCGAGCGGAGATGGAGCATAAGCTTCAGGCCGCTCTAGACCGGATCGCCGATCTTGAGCGATCCACGGTCCGGGTGCAGGAGAGCCGTTTTACGATCGCTAGGGCGGCTGCGATGATCAACGTCACCGTTCCACACATGCGAAAACTGGCGCGCAAGTCTAGGTGGGCTCACAAACCGTTCGGCGGCCATTGGGAAGTTGACCGGCAGGCGTTTCTTGCCGCAATGGCTGAGCGTATTGTGAACGAGGCGGTCAAAGAACAGAAGTAGCGATGCGCGTTTTGCTACCTTACAGCGCGCATCAGTTTGAGCGATTCTGCCATTATGAACTTGAAGCGAATTTTTGCGTCGCCGAGCGCTAAGATCAAAGAAGCCCTCGCAGACGCGCGCGCTGCTGTCACCGCTGCCGAGCACGACGAAGCCGCGTTACGTGATGCTCGCGCGGCACTGGTTGCTGACCCTGTCGAGTTGGCACGGAACCGTGAAGCGATCCGACAAGCCGGTGAGCGGCGAGAGGATGGCGAGCTTGTAGTCGCCGCCCTTGTCGAGCGCCTCGCCGTCGTCGAGCGTGAGGAAGAGCAGGGCCGCCGTCGCACGGCCTATGCCGAGCGCAAGCACGCGGTCGACGCTGCGTCCGCCGCGCTCGCGGGCTACCGAAAAGCTGCCGAGCCGCTCTTGCAGCTATTGCGCGTTGTCGAGCTTGGCTTCGTCGCCGCTGATAACGCGAACAACGAGCTTCCCGATGGCCTGTTACCGCTTGCTGTGAACGATCCGGCGACCGTGCCGCCGCTCGCCGCCAAGGTTGTTTCCGAGAACGTGGTCGCACTCTGGTGCCACACCGATGGGCTCGGGCCGCTTGGCGAAGAATTCCAGCGCAAGGTCCGAGAGCAGGGAGATGGGGCCGGCTTGATCCCTTCGAATGTCACTGCCGGCACCCGCGTCGTAAAGCGTCAGTTCCTCCGTCGCGAGCGTCTGCCCGCAATCGACGGCGTGATCGGCGAGGTGCCGACCGCGCGCCGTGTTGCCCGGCATCCTCGAGCCGCTGCCAAGACAACTGACGCCGTGGGGCTTCGATTTCTCGCTGCCCATCGGACACGACACCCTGGTGGCGGCGATCGACACCGCTCTGGCCTTCCTGTCAGCAAAGCCCGTCGAGCCGCCCAAGCGTCGCGCTGTAGTCGAATACGAGCCGATCCCGGCGCGCAAGAATACTCCCGAATGACAGCCGAAGACCGACGCATATCCGCTGAAAGTATGCGGAAGCAAATCGCAAAAGCGACAGGCCGCGTTGTCCCGCCGCCGTTGGTCGCCGCCAAGCCTGCCGAGAATGGCACCTATTGGAAGCCCCAGCCAAAGCCCACGAAGGCGGCTCTCGACGCGCGGGCGATGTCAAAGGCGTCGATGGTCCAGGAGCTGTCAAAATCGCAGAGTTCCGTGACCGACGATGCTGCCATATCCACAGCGCCGCGAGGCCGCTGACATGCTCCTGAAAGAACGCATGGACGCCTATCTTTCCGCCGACGCGGATGCGGAGCGCATCCACCAGGTTCGTTTGACGTGCGCGATCGCTGGTGAGCGGCATCGCGCGGTCGAATTTATCGAACGCGGCATCAGCGATCGGCAGGTGCTCGCCGAGCTCTACGACAAAGCGTTCGGCGCAAAGCCTTTGTGCCATGGCCGCACCTCATGTTCATCTCGGGCTACGCGGAGGCGGAGGCAGCCGATGGCGTCTGATGCGATCAGCACAATGGACGCCGTCGCTATCGCGAACCTCTGCCTCGCCGCTGGCCAGCCGGCCATGACGGTGGAACTGTTATCGGCCGGCGTCACCCTCGCGGAAGCCCGTGAGCGTGTCGACCATGCTGGCGCTGTCCGCCGTATGGGCGACCTGGCCCACGCGATGGCACCCGATCTTGAGATAGGCGACATGCTCGAAAGGGCGATCACTGCCGGGACACCCGTCTCCGAGGTTCGCAGCGCGCTTTTCGACATGCTCGCCGCCGCCGACGAAAGCTCCGTCATCTCAAACCATCGATCCACGGGGGACGGCGTGGACGTCAAGACCCGTACCGCAGTGGCGAAGCCAATGGCTAGTGAGGAAGCTCGATGATGTACAAATGCAGAGCCCTTCTCCGATCCAGCGAGCCCGGCGCACGCCCCGGTGACGGCACCGTTCGATCGCTCGACCGGGATGAAGTCTTCATCAACGAGGCCGACAACGCCATCGTCCCAGGCGCCGATTGTTTGGAGTGGTTTCGGTCAAGGGTAGCTGTTCACGACGCGGCCGATGCACCGCCCGACTTGCCGCCGCACATGACGATGGATTCCACCGACGCTGGTCTCGGCTAGTCAAGGAACATCGATATGTCTCCAACGCCCGGCATCGTCCAGCACTTGCGCCGTCGTGGCGGAGCTCCGGGCGCTCCTCCGTTGAAAGCTGGGCAGCCGTTTATCAACGAGGCCGAAGGCGTGGCCTACGTCGGCACTGGCGACGATGGGCAGGGCAACGCAACGGACGCCACCAAATTCACCGGCCAGGGATTTATCGACGCTCGTGTTCAGGCTGCGGTCGTCGATTCGATCGCGGCATTGCGTGCGCTTCCCTTCGCTGTTCTCTCCGGCATCTATTCGACGTTCGCGGTGGACGTGAAAAGCTACACCGCAGGTGGTGGAGGCTCCGGTGGTGGCAAGTTCGTATGGAACGCGTCGTCCACGGCCGCCGACGATGGCGGCACGATCATCAATCCGACAGGCAACACAGGGTCCGGCCGGTGGCTCCGCTTGCTTCAATTCGGGTTCGTCACGCCGCAGATGTTCAACGCCAAGGGCGATGGGAACACCGATGATTCCGCCGCGCTGAACGCGGCCTTGTCGACCGCCCTCGACGTGTTCGTTCCGCCCGCCGCATATCGCCTCACCAACCCCGTGGTTTTCAGACAGAACGGCCAGAAGCTGTATGGGTCGGGTCGCCTACGGACGCGTTTTTATATCGACACTGGATCCACGACGGCGAACTCTCCTCAGGGTGTTTTCGTCTTTTCGACGGGCGAGCCAGGTCCGCACGTCGCCGACATCGGCATCTTTTTCACGCAACCGGATACAGCGACCTACTCTGCGCTGAACACCTACATTCCCGCATTTTTCGCGAGCGGGACACCACGCTTCATCATCGAGCGCTGTGGCATCTACGCCGGCACTGTCGGGGCTTATGCGCGGGGACTCAGCGGCAACAACAGCGGCGGCGCGACAATTCGAGATTTGCAGGGTTCTTGCTTCCAGAACACGCTCGATATCGACGACGCTACTGACAGCGTCCGTATCCGAGACGTGCACTGCTATCCGTTCTTCCTCACCGCGAACCAAGCAAGCGCATTCCTCGCCAACGTAACGCATTTCAATCTAGGTCGGATCGACGACGGCCAGATCAGCGGGTGCCTGTTTTTCGGCGGGTTGGGTATATACTTCGATGCCTCCGCGACGACGGGCACTCCTGGGTTCTACCGTCTCACCGACTGTGATTTCGACAGCTACAGCGGTATTAACGTTAGCCAGGGCTCTGTACATCTCGCCGCATGCGCCTTCACGCTGGCTATCACGTCGGGTATTTCGATCCAGGTGACGGGGGGCATTGTGGCCGGTTCGGCCATCAAGTTCCTGGCGTCCGTTTCGGGGCGCACCGTCGTGATCTCCGGCGGCCATCTGACGTTGGCGGCGTCGACATTCGAGAACGGCGTCGTCGATCTGACCAACATCACGCAGGCCGCGGGTTCTTCGACACTGATCCTGTCCGATCTGGCCTTCTTCAAAGACAGCACGACAAAATACAGTTCCGTCGTCGTCGCGCTTCAGGGTGGCAGCACAAAGATGATCGAATGCCTTATATCGGATTTGACGACAGGAACCGGTACATTCGTCAGCGTCGGCAACGACAACGGCCGCAACAAGATCGCTTTCAATACCAGCGTCGGATGGCCTGCGTACACCCCAAGCAACCCGCTTGGTGTGTACGTCTACAATTGAAAGCGAGACAAAAGTGCGCCAACTAGGCTCCGCCAGAGTCGCCGAAATTTCCGTCTTGATCGCCTACGCCGCGCTTGATGCCGGAGCCGATCCCGACGCGGTAATCGCGGCATGGGCGCGGATCGGCGAGGCTATGCCGCTGGCGCTCGGTTTGGCCCAGAACGCGATCGAGGCGCGGCCGAAGCTGCCGGACGACCTCGCGCAATGGGTTACGCATTTCGTCGAAGAGCAGCGCGAGCGCGATCGAAAGGAAACCACATGACCGACTCCAAACCGTTTAAGCCATACCTATCCGAGTTTTTCTATAAAGCGCCCAAACACGGATCAGGCGAGCCGCCCACCTTCAACATCGTCTTCGCGGTACCGGTCAAAACCTCGTCCGGCCAAACGGTGGCAGTGCAATCGAATCCGACTAACGATTGTACCTGGATCGACAGTAGCGCCCTGCTTGACGAGCTTGCGGATTGCATTCGCGTAGGCAAGGCTTTGTCGAAGGAGGCCAAGGACAAACTATGACCGTCCGGCCCCTTGCCATCACGGCCGCGACCGCACGCGCCATGCTCGATCGGCCGCATTATCTGACGGTCGGCGACATCCTCGCCCGCGCCGCCAGCACGTACCGGCCGGCAATTCTCGACATCGCTGTAGTCCGACGCGCGGCCGAAGAAGACGAGCGCCAACGTGCCGCCATCACCTTCGCCATCTTGGAACCGATCCTCGAAAAGCAGAGCTTCCCGCAATGAACGACAAGGCACTCGCACCAGGCGTCGCCGAGATGGCCGCCGCGCTTCACATCCCGCCGGAGGTGCCGCCCGCTCCCACCACGCCCCGCGCACCGCTGGCGCCGCCGCCCGAGCACGTGTTCATCCCCGGCGGCAAGGAACGCCAGAAGATCGTCCCATTGGATTACCCGCTGCACTACGCCGGCCATGAATGGCGGCAGGTCGTCGTCAAGCGGCTTCAGGTCCGAGATGTTGTCGATTACGTCGATCGCGTCAGGGACCTTCAGAAAGTCGATCCCGATGGAACGGTTCGGTACCCCATGTTTGTCGACGACGCGGGCGTCGATCTCCCGGAGGAACTGTTCGGGCTTTTCGACGACAACGACATGCTACGGCTGAACGAGGCCGCAGAAAGTTTTTTACCGCAACGCTTCCGGGCGATGTTGGTCCCGGACACTACGGAAGCTCCCGCTTCACCAACGTCTGGTCCGCCCGCTACATCCGTGGCTTCATAGGCGCGACGCTCGGCTGGGGCTTGACGGAGATCAACGCGCTCGACTGGCATGAATGCCTAGCCGAGTTCGAGACGGCCAAGATGATGGTTTGAGGTACGCCTATGGCAAATCTGACGAGCACGCTCACCGTCAAGTTGCTCGACGAGATCAGCAAGCCGGCAAAGAGTGTCGCGGAAGCTCTCAGCGCTACCGAGCGCAAGGCGAAGGAGGTTGCCAAGGCCCTCGCCGGCAGTGGCGCCACTGATCGCCTCTCGGCAAGCCTAACGAAGCTCGGTCTCTCGGCGAAAGACGTCGATACGGTCGCGCGGTCGTTCAAGGAGTACGCGGCCAGCGCGCGGCTTGCGGGCACCGCGTCCGATTGGACTAAAACCCAAGCGGCAGGTGTCAGGCGGTGGGAAGCGCAAACCGTTTCCGCGCTGAAGACCGTTCAGAGAGAACAGGCCGCGTTCGCCCGAACTCAGCGGCGTTTTACCGAAACATCAGGCGGAGGTGGTGGCCATGGCGATGCCAGCGGCCGCCAGATGCTGGTCGGTATCGCCGGCACGTTCGCGGCGGAAAAGATCGCGCACTTCGGCAAGGAGAGCCTGCACACATACCGGGAGTTCGACAAAGAGCGCCGTTACGCTAAGGCCGTCATGGCGATTTCGGACAAGGATCAAGAGCCGCTGATCACGCAAGCGATCCACGGCGGCGCCACCTCCAAGTTCAACGATATCCAGTGGCTCGAGGCGCAGCGAGAGCTTGCCGATCGCGGCCTCAACGTCAAGCAGGTGCTTGCGATCACGCAAGTTGCCGCGACGCTCGGCCAGACCGTCGACAAGACGCTGCCGGAGGCGTCGCGCTTGCTCGAAGGCGGCATGTTCGGTTTTGGCAAGGACACGTCCACCTATGAGAAGGCGCTGGCCAACGCGAAGCGCACGGCCGACCTTCAGGTGAAGGCGTCGAAGATCTCCGGCATGAACGCCGAAGATGTCTCGCAAACCTACAAATACGGCGCGGCGCCGTTTCGCATGGGCGGTCTCTCGGAGGAGCAACTTCTAGCCTTCGCGGCAGTCGGCAAAAAAGCGAATATGGGCGGCGATGAAATGGGCGTGGCGGCCCGCGCTCTGGTCGCCAACATCCTGAAGCCGACCGCCGGGGCTCGCACGGCGATGCTCGCGAACAGAATCGATTTCTCGAAATACCAGAAGCTCGGTGCACAGCCGATGAAGGTCGAGCCCTTCGCGCAGAGCATCGCCGGCACCTACGGCGTCGCACTCAGCGAAAAGGCCAAACAGGCGTTGCAGAAGGTGTTCGACGACAAGGCCGTCGTCGGCAGCGCCGCGAAGTTCATGCCGGCGATCATGAAGGTGCTCGGCGCTTCCCTTGGTGGCGACGACGCCAAATCGAAGAAGAGCATCGCGGGCGAGGCGCGGCGCTATCGAGACTCCGCGATGGAGGGTGTGGACGCGCAGGGCTTGTTCAACGCGATGATCCCGGCCATCGCCAAGAATCCGGCGCTGGCCAACATCCTGTTCGGCTCGAAACAGGGTGCTCGCATCCGGACGGCGATCGGCGACCCCGTCGTCTTCATGCACAAACTGGATCAGCTCAAGAACCAGGCAGATGGCTACGCCGGCAAGATCAGCGAAGAGCGAATGGCAGGCTTCGACGGTGCTGTTTCGCGGTTCGAAGGCGCGGTGCTCAACCTACAAACCGCAGTCGGCCGATCCTTCGACAACGACGGCAAGGGCGGCATGATCACCTCCGTCGCCGATCGCATGGGCGCAATGATCCAGGCGATGGCTGAGGCTCCACCTGCATTACAGCGCCTAGGCGTCGAGGCGGGCGCCGTGGCTGGCATCTTCGCGGGGATGAAGGGCGCTGAGGCCCTGATGGGCGGGTTCGGCCTGAAGGGCTCCGCTATGGCCCTGACAGAGGCCGCACACGCCCTGATGGGAGCGGCTGTCAAGGATGACCTTGGCAACGGCTTGCCGGGTGGCAGCAAGAAAAAGGGCTTCTTTCGACACGCGGGTAAGGCGTTGGCTGCCCTTCCCATCCTTGGCGGCATCTACGAAGCGGGCAAAGAGGCCTACGATTATGCCGACGAGGAAGGCTATATCAAAGCCGGTCGCGACTACTTCAATCCGACCGTGTCTCAGCCGCGACTGTCCGGTGCGGGAGGCGTGGGACTGCGGGCATCAAGACCTTCGCCTTACGGAGGTCTCGCGGGCGTCACCGAGCAAGCCGGCGCTGCTAAAACCGCTCTGGACGCACTGAACATGAGCGTCACTCCGATCGTGGACGCATCGGGTTTGGCCCCCGCCGTTGCGCAAGCGCGTGAACTGCTTGGCTTGCTGCATCAAATTTCTGGTGCGGCATCCGGCGCATCCGCTGCCGTGCGTGGGATCGACGTGCCGAGTCTCGGAAAAGTCCAAAGAGGCGACTTCACGTTCGGCGGCGTCGGCGGGGGCAACTGAGTGCCGCGACCTAGCGCGTGGAGATTACAACCAAATCCAACGCTTGATTGGCTTCGTGCATTGCCGCGTCGCGATCACCGGCGACCGATCCGCATCCGATCACTATCCACTTTTTACCGCGCCATAATCCGACCTCCCACCCCCATTCGCTTGTACCGCGACCTATGCCGCGTCGCACTACCGGGCGAGTTTTGATCTCGATTCGATCGCTTGAGACGAAAGAATGTACCGTCCTGACACGACCTCGCGCATTGCTGTCCATAATTGAAACCTCGGCGGCTCGATAACCCCTCTCGATTGCCAATCGTGCGATGAGCATGCCGAAGCTTCCGACACGTCTAACCCGTGTGAGGGATGCGTGCAGCAGCAGCCCGTTGTCTAAGGGCGGCGCGTTGCCTGCATCTGGAGGCTATCGAATGCCAACGAGCTTGCCGATTTCGAGAGAGCCGAAAAGACCGGTCCTCTTCCTTGTCTTTCTGTGCGCGCTCTTGGCATCAGTCTTTGTCCTGGAGGTGGTTGATCCTGCGCCAATCGACGTGGAAGCGGCCTCGATTACGGCGCCCTAGACTTGGGGTCCGCCAGCCCCTTGAACCTCTCATGCCGCAGTTCGCCGGCCGTCGTCATGCTGCGAAAACTCTAGAGACCGTAAGCCACCGCTTGCAGCTGTTTGATCATATCGTGCGCAAGATCTGTGTCCGGCGCTTTGCGCCGAAATATTAAGGCGATTCGTCTGAGTTCGATCGACGATGCTTGGCCGAACGGTGCCAAATGCTCGTGCAAGTAGCTTTCCATAACAGGCGCGGCTCCGCCAAATTGGCGACGATCGCGGGGCTGCTCGGTCCCCTCCTGATCCAGGTCGAGGAAGCCGTCCAGGGTGCGGAAACTGACGAAGGCGAAGGATAAGTGATTTATCTTAGTAGCTCTTTGCCCTTGATAGGAGCCATCCACGCGTCCCAAGCAGCATCGCCGACGATGCCCTTCGGAATGACGAGGCTTTTGATAAAATCGGTGCGATGAACCAATATAACCAGACCAATTGTGCGTCGCCTTATTTCTAATATATCACTCTTTCTGATTTCTTTACTTCCAAACATCTCTTTCTTTATAAGCTTGTCCGGTAATAACTCGATTTTGGTAAACGCTGCTCCAATGAGATTATAGAATACAAACAAAAAGCTAGCGACAATAATAATCAAAACCGATAGCGGGGCGCCAGTTCCAAGATGGCCCTTCTTTAAGAGGGCCAAACCCAGAGGGATGAGCAGAATGAAAGGAAGCAACTGCTTGCCTAAGGGCGCTCGATACGGCGAGGCCGACCGATGATGATCCATGCTCCACAACCTCTTGGAATGCTATTTTCTACCCTAAGCTGAGCGCGTTTGCAAGAGACATAGTTGCCAAGATTTGCATAACTATTCAAAACGCCCACGTCATCTCGTGATATCTTTAGGATAGATGCCTAACATCGGAAAAGAAC
The DNA here is from genome assembly GCA_965214415.1 of uncultured Lichenihabitans sp. Classification (GTDB taxonomy): domain Bacteria; phylum Pseudomonadota; class Alphaproteobacteria; order Rhizobiales; family Beijerinckiaceae; genus RH-AL1. Next base: position 756,764 of record CBDCBQ010000003.1, on the reverse strand, counting down.
ATAAAAATAAAATATAAGCACAGCAAGATGCTAAGATAAAGAAGCTATAAATTGGTATCTGCTGGTCTGTGATTACCTTCGATAAATCTGTCCCGCTCTTTGACTGAGCGGCTATTAGCGCTGCAGTAATCAAACCATAATCGTAGGCGCCAATAACCATGCTTGTTCCAAATGCAAATCCAAATAGGACAGGCATGAGTGCCCTAAAGGATGCATGATGCCGGTAGGACAAGAATGACAACCCGGTCAGCGCAAGGGCAGCTACTGGACCGATCAAAAGACTAAGCATGGTTTGCCCGCAAGATGCACTCTGTTTTCATACTAACGCACGGCCCCTCGCCGTTCTCCTCGACGACGATGACGTTTGCGGCCGGTCATGAGTCGCTAAGCACATCATCAAGGCTGGGCACCTCGCCGAGTGCCTCGATCACCACCGCGTCTTCGAATTCGCCCGAAGCCGAGTCGCCAGTGCGGGAGAAGGCCACGGCACCGGGATAGCCTCCGGCCATATGCTTTGCATCGCGGGCGGCGGCCGTTGCTGATTAGTGTTCGCGAGCTTCGCCAGCGACCAACTCGCCGCCGTCGGCAAGGACGAACGGCGAGGCAACGTAGTAGGTGACATTCGCCATCGGCGCTTCTCCTCTCGCGGCGGCAAGACCGCTTTGCGAACTGCGCGATCACCAATCCTCGTTGCCCTTGCACCATTCGAGCACCTGCTCGGACGTGATGGTCTGGCCGTCGTTGGCCTGGATCTCCACGATCCTGATGTTCTGCCGAAAGTGAAGGTCGCAAGCCCACGTCAGAGCAGTGTCGCGCGAGCCGATTGCCGACGACGTCCCCTCGCGGCCTTCCGCGTCAATCGTCACGATGCGCCAGATGGTGTCCGGCTCTGTCACGGCTTCCGCGCCGATCTCGATCCGCGATGCTCCTTGATCGCGGCGTCCATCGCTTCGACGACTTCGGTTGCCGGGCCTTTCGGCTTTGGCGCGTCGCTGGCGGCAAAGCCATGGGTGCGGAGCCAGTCGGCCAGCGCGGCGCGGATCGCCTGAGGCCGTGTCATCGGCTCTTCTGAGGCTCGGTAAGCATCGAGTGCGGCGAGATCGTCGGGTTGCAGGCGAACTTGAACCGGTACTCCAATGCCGGAAGGTTTCGGACCACGCTTACGTTTCCGTGGTTGCAGGGTTTGACTTGTCATGTAAACACTGGTACCAGAATAAGTGTGGGCCGCCAAGGTGCTGGAAACACCTAGGCAGCCCTGACCGAGCGAGAAAGAGACTTCTTCGCCATGGCTACCTACAGCCGTATCACGCCCGGATTTCTCCGGCACCCGTGAAACCGTTGTCCCACCTTTTCCGCCGCGCCCATGCCGATGCGCGTGACGGTGGCGAGGCTCCGTACGCCGCGCGCTTCTGGCTGGCGCTATGCCGTGCATGGCGTGAGGCGAAGGCTGAACATCGGTTGCGGCAGTCAGATGCTGCGGTTCAACCGCAATGTGAAGCAAACCAAAACGATACCTGTACCGTTACAAGAATGAGCCTCGCCCGATTGCATCTGATAGCGGTTGTCAGATAGCCAAAACGCGCACAGTCCAGCGTGGCGGTTCGACCTATGCGATGAACACGGCAGCGATTGAGCGTTGTAAATCATCGCCGCTACCATCTGCTTGGCCGCCGCTGATCTCCCACCATCCGGCGCTCGCCGCACCCGCAGCCCATGGCCCGCCGCGTCCAGGATGAAAAAGAGCGGCGCTCGGCCAGCTTCAATGTACGAGCGCCGCCACATGTCATCTGGGGAGAGGTTGATGACTGCTGTCACGATCGCCCGTCACGGTTAACAAATCCTTACCCACACCAAACGGAGACCATCATGACGAGCACCAGCTCGGCAGCCAATACCGGCTTGCCTTCCAACATCATCGCCTTTCCCATGTCGCCACCGTCGGCCGAGTACGAGCCGGACCGGCAGCAATTCGAAGCCGCTTACGTCGCGCTGTGCCTATCGTGGCAGTTCGCCCATCTCGACGACGCCGGCATGGATCGCGCGATCGAAGAGCTATTGCGGCGAACCCCAATGTGGCGCCGCAACCATCATCCAGGAGAACGCCGCCGCGATCCGCGTGCTTTACACGTCCACCGACTTCCCACAGACGCCTGACGTCCCCCCGCTTTCCTCGTCCTTTTTGAAAGTGAGTTTTCCGGCATCGTGAACCCCGTGATCGAGGAGCATGCCGTGAAGAAGACCAGGTACACCGAGGAACAGATTGCCTATGCGTTGAAGCAGGCGGAGACGGGCACGGCGGTAGCCGAGGTGATCCGACGGATGGGGATCTCCGAGCAGACGTTCTACCGCTGGAAGAAGCTCTATGGCGGTCTCGGCGTGGGCGAGCTGCGGCGGCTGAGGCAGCTCGAGGACGAGAACCGCAATCTGAAGCAGCTGGTCGCCGACCTGAGCCTGGACAAGCACATCCTCCAGGATGTCCTGTCAAAAAAGCTCTGACGCCTGGGCGACGGCGCGAGATGGTCGCGCATGTCCAGGCGTTTCATGGCCTAAGCGAACGGCGCTGCTGCGTGGCGCTCGGCGTCGATCGCTCGTCGATCCGCTATCGATCGGTGCGGCCCGATCAGACGCCGTTGCGGTTGCGGATCCGCGATCTGTCGCAAACGCGCGTTCGCTACGGCTACTTCCGGATCTACATTCTTCTGCGCCGGGAGGGTTGGCTTGTGAACCACAAGCGGGTCTACCGGCTGTATCGCGAGGATGGCTTGAGCCTTCGCCTGAAGCGCCCAAGGCGGAACGTCAGCGCAGCTGGCCGCGAACGGCAGCCGGCCGCCGGCGCGCCGAACGAGCTATGGTCGATGGACTTCGTGTCCGACGCCTTGTTCGATGGACGACGCTTGCGGGCGCTGACCGTCGTCGATGCGTATACGCGCGAGGCTCTGACGATCGAGGTCGATCACGGGATCAAGGGCGAGCAGGTCGTCGACGCGGTGACACGGATCGCGATGAGGCGAAGCGCTCCGAGAACCATCCGTGTCGACAACGGCCCGGAGTTCGTCTCGAAGGCGCTCGATCGCTGGGCCTACGAGAACGCCGTCACGCTGGACTTCAGCCGGCCTGGCGATGTCGCTCGTGTCGATCCCGGGGGCACGGTGGTTAGTCTACCGCGCCCAGCGTTTCGGTTAGCTGCTCGCGGAGTGCACTACCAAAGTAGTGAGCAGCGAAACCGACACCACAGCGCTTATCAAGCCGTCGGAAAGGCACACCGGCCACTACGGCAAAGGCCGCTCTGCCCGCAAACGTGGGGCGGCCTTTGTTCGTCGAAGGGGTCAGGCGCTCAGGAGTGAACTACGACGTGGACCCATAAAGGTCATTCCCGAATCACGGCTCGGCTGATTCATTCCTCGCCTTCGAGGAGGCATCGATGGCGCGGTTCGATTTGACGGATTTCGAGTGGTCGGCGATCGAGCCGCGGCTTCCCACGGACTGGCGGGGCAAGGAGCGGGTCGATGATCGCCGCGTCCTCAACGGCATCTTCTGGCGGTTGCGCACCGGTGCGCCATGGGCCGACATCCCGGCGCGCTATGGCCCGCACACGACCTGCGTGAACCGCTTCACCCGATGGCGCAAGCGAGGCATCTGGGCGCGTCTTCTCGAAGCAGTGTCAGAGGCTTACGACGGCGACATCCAGATGATCGACTCGTCGTCGATCCGCGTGCACCAGCACGCCGCCAACACCCAAAAAAAGACGAGCGATCCCGTTGCATGGGTCGCTCGCGCGGCGGCCTGACGACCAAGATCCACGCGCTCGTCGACGCCAATGGGTTACCGATCGCGCTGAAGCTGACCGAGGGCCAAGCCCATGACGGCCGCAGTGCCGAGGACATGCTCGAGACGGTCCGCAAGGGAACGATCCTGCTCGCCGACCGCGCTTACGATTCCGACGAGCGGCGCGAGACGCTGTCCAAGCGCGGCGCCTGGGCGAACATCAAGCCACTCTCCAATCGCAAGACCAAGCCGGCCTTCAGCGCCTACCTCTACCGCTACCGCAATCTCGTCGAACGCTTCTTCAACAAGCTCAAGCACTTCCGCGCCGTCGCAACGCGCTACGACAAGCGGGCCGACAACTTCCTCGCGTCGATCCAACTCGCGTCGCTGCGAATTTGGCTTCGCGCAAAATGAGTCTGTGGCCTAGCGCGACCCTGCCCGTGCCGAAGGCGCGCGAGCGACCGACAGGCCTTTTGCAAAGTAAGCAGGCAACGATCGGTCGCAGACATCTTCTTCCGCGACGATTTCGGAGCGGGGTGCTGCCCTGGCATGGAGACGCGCAACTTCATACGCATCGAATTCCTTTTGAAGCGCAGACGCTTCCTCATTGCTCCATTCGCCAAGCACAGTTGCCTCCTCTGAGGCCTACAAGCATACTACGATTGCAACGCTGGTCAACGACTGCTGCATAGAAATATAGTGTGTAACCTCAAAGCCACAGCAACGATTTAAGTTCGTTGCCGGCCGATCCTACTTTGCGGTAAGACTTCCGCCTCTGTCTCCTCTAAGTGCCGGGCCGGCGTGCATCTGTCTAAATACTTTCGAGAGAAAGTCGACGAAGACCAATACCAAGCTTTCGAAATTCAGTATACGGAGGATCAGCAGACGATTTAAATTTACTCATTGTGATTACCAACTTTACTTTGGACGAATTTGGCGCGACAGGGATGGAAATATCAGTGTATCGCCTGAGAAAACCCGCCCTTATATAAAACTCTTTTTCGGGCGCCCCATTTGACGAAATAGTGAATGTGGCTGTTTTGAAGAAAGGCCGAACTGATAGCTGAACACTAGATACAGGCCCATCCAACCTCATCTCGATCTCGGCAACCTCTTCACAGGTCCATACTCCAAAATCCTCTACATCACTAAAGCCTCGACGCAGAATAATTCTGGTAGCCTGGTTACCTGCAATTTCAAAAAGTCGAGTGGCGCCACAATAGAAAACAGTTCGGCGCGCAGCCGCAATCATAACAGGCAACGGAAAACTATCCCAATTGGTCGATAATCCGCCGAGATGGTCCTTTATTTCGGAGGCTTGTTGTGGTGATAATTCAAAGTCGATAAGATGCTCAGGCAAGGATGCTGATATGTCTTCAAAATTATTGCTGACGCCTAAAAAGGAAGCAAGCATCCTACTCTCCTCGGCAAAATTTGTCACCAAGTCTTCATATTTCATGACATGAACATCTCTAGGACTACGTCGAGCTTCCGCAGCTATGTACTCCCAGTTCTCAACCCATTCTAGGATGGCCTCTTGTATCGTTCGGGGAACCCATAATGGATCAAGTCCGCGAGTCGCCATCATAGTTCTTCTTAGGGATGACCTTATAACATCCTCAGGCTTTCTGACGATAAATAATCGTTTTAATGCCCCAAGTTTCTTTTCAACATCCAGGATGTTGCTTTTCAAAAAACTTAGATCCGGCAACTTATCGCCGAAAACGATTAGGTCAGGCTTGCCTGAGATGCACTTAAAAAAAGCTTCGTACATATCCTGAAAATGGCATTCTCTATAGGTAAGCAATGCATCGCCCGTTTTTTCAGTAACCACCTCTAATCGAGAATACAAGAATTCGTGCAGGGACCCATCAATCTTGAGAGTCGGACTCTGTCGTGGTACAATATTCAAAGCAATATCATCGTCGATCTTCTTAAAAGAGCCGATTTTTTGGATTAAGTCGTCAAGGCGATACTCATGGAGACAAGCCACATGTGGATGAGTGTTTAAGACGTTTGCGAGGAACGTCGTGCCGCTCCTTGGAGAGCCTGAAACAAGAAGATAGCAATTGCTTTTAGCCGCATCCATTTCCAGCCTGCGTTCAAATTCCAGCGACGCCCGCTTACGTTATGTCAGCTCGAAACAGGCGGCCGCGCAAGCCGGTCAGTCATTTTGCTGCTGACAGTCTTGACATGGCTTAGCTCTGGGTGCGGCCCAATGGTCCCCAGGAAGCGCCGGCTAGCCCAAAGAGCTGCGGGAGATCAAAATGACCGACCACAAGCCGTCAACAGGAAGAAAACTGCCCGCCTGGTGCAGGTTCTGGCGGCCGTGACGCAACGGTTGCCCAAGTCGGTCGAAGCTCTTTGGCGTTCGGGCCCGCCATCTCGGAGGTCTCGTACCAAGCCAGAAACGAGCAACCGCTAGTCGATCTGTGCCTAGCTTTCGAGCCTCATTGGCTACCTCAGTGGCTACCTTCCGGCTGGAGCCGCCTCTCCGAATAACAGCTAGCCCATTGAGGATATTGGTGAGCGCGCCGGGGCTCGAACCCGGGACCCTCTGATTAAAAGTCAGATGCTCTACCAGCTGAGCTACGCGCTCTTCGGGGTCGCGAGCAGTTAGACGCAACGCCCAGGCAAAGCAACCGCCACGGTGCCGCCTTGACGCTCACGCGAAATCCCCCTACCAACCGCGATCTCCGACGGGTCCGCCCGCCGGATACGCACCCGTGGCCGCGCTTCGAGCACGGCCTGTCGGCCTTTCCGGGCAATCGCTCGCGAGGCAGTAGGAGGGCGCGATCCTCCACCCATGCCGGTGGACGACGCGAGATCGAAAGGACGCGGGGCGACCCGCGCGCCTTGTCGTGTCCGTTGCCGGCGCAACCATTCGAGGACACGCGATGACGAAGCGCGCCGAATCCAAATACAAGATCGACCGCCGGATGGGCCAGAACATCTGGGGCCGCCCGAAAAGCCCGGTCAACCGCCGCGAGTACGGCCCTGGCCAGCATGGCCAGCGGCGCAAGGGCAAGATGTCCGACTTCGGCACGCAGCTGAAGGCCAAGCAGAAGCTCAAGGGATATTACGGCAACATTTCGGAGAAGCAGTTCCGCAAGTACTATGCGGAGGCGATCCGCATGAAGGGCGACTCGGGCGACAACCTGGTCGGCCTGCTCGAGCGCCGGCTCGACGCCGTCGTCTATCGCGCGAAGTTCGTCGCGACGGTGTTCGCCGCGCGCCAGTTCGTGAACCACGGCCACGTCAAGGTGAACGGCCGCCGGGTCAACATCGCCTCGTTCCTGGTCAAGGTCGGCGATCTGATCGAGGTCAAGGATTCCTCGCGCGAACTCGCCTTCGTGCTCGAGGCGACGCAGCTCGCCGAGCGCGACGTGCCGGACTTCTTCGAGGTCGACCACGGCAAGATGAACGCGACGATGACGCGCGTGCCGCTCCCCTCCGAGGTGCCCTACCCGGTCGTCATGGAGCCGAACCTGGTGATCGAGTTCTACAGCCGCTGAGAGTCCGCGCGGCGTCGATCGAGCGCCGCGCTCAATCCTTCTTGCGTCGTTTGCGCTCCGCCTTGGCCGCGCTTGCCCCGACGAGCGCGTCGGCGACCATCGTCTTGACGATGTGGCGATAGCGGACGCGCTGACGCGGCGACTGCGTCAAGATGATGCCGAACATTTCGCGCGCCGGATCGATCCAGAAATAGGTGCCGCCGATGCCGGACCAGCCGAACTCGCCGGGCGAGCCGGGGTAGGGCAGCGCGCCGACGCCGAGCCGGACCGATACGCCGAGGCCGAAGCCGAGCCCCGGCTCGAGCAGGGTCTGCGGCGTCCGCGTCATGCCGGTCTCCGGCCCGATGTGGTCTGACGCCATGCATCGCAGCGTCTCTCTTCCGAGATAGACGCGGCCGTCGAGCATACCCTCGGCGAGCAGCACGCGGCAGAAGCTGGCATAATCGTCGAGTGTCGAGACCAGGCCCATGCCACCGGCCTCGAAGGCGCGCGGTCGGCGCGGATCGAACAACGGCGGGCCGCCCACGGAAAAGCGATCGTCCAGGAACGGCTCGGCCACCCGCGCGCCCTGCTCCGCCGGCACCACAAACCCGGTGTCGATCATGCCGAGCGGCTCGATCAGACGCTGCCGCAGCACCGCGCCGAGCGAACGCCCGGCCACCACCTCGACAACGCGCCCGAGCACGTCGGTGGCATGGCTGTAGTCCCACACGGTGCCCGGCTGATGGGCGAGCGGCAGCGCGGCGATCCGCGCGGCGAAAGCCTCGTTGTCGGGATCGCCGCCCATGACCTGGGCGTCCCGGTAGAAATCCGCCGCCGGGCCGCCGTTGCGCTCGTAGATGAGGCCCGCCGTGTGGCGCAGCAGATCGTGCACGCTCGGCGCGCGGCGCGGCGGGACCAGCTTGCCGCCCTCCAGCACCTTGACGTCGCCGAAGGCTGGAATGAAGTCGCCGATCGGCTGGTCGAGATGCAGCCGCCCCTCGGCGGCGAGCATCATCGTCACGAGCGACACCATCGGCTTGGTCATCGAGTAGATGCGAAAGATCGTGTCGAGCGCCATCGGCGTGCCGGCCGCGCGGTTGGCGTGGCCCCAAGCCCGCTTGAGCACGGTCTGGCCGCGTCGCTCGACCAGCAGCACCGCGCCGGGCACCCCGCCGCGCGCCACCTCGACGTTGAAGAAATTGTCGATCCGCGCCAGCCGCGCACCGGAAAAGCCGGCGATGTCAGCGAGATCCGTGGCGTCGCTCATGGTCAACTTTCGTGTCTTCGCGTCTCAGGAGAGGCGCTTCAGAAAGCCCGCGAAGCGCATCAGTCCCTCGGGCCAGGGGCCGTGGCCGCTCTCGTCGTTGAGGTGGCCAGACGTGCCGGCATCGACGAGTTCCGCCCCCCAAGCCTCGGCCAAGGCGACGCTCTCCTCCCAGTTCGAGTAGGGATCGTCATGGCTGGCGACAAGCACCGCGGGGAACGGCAGCGGCGCCTGACGGATATCGGCGAACGCCGGATCGACGGCCTCGAGCCCGCGCAAGACGCCAGCCGATGGCGGCGCGACGAGGAACGCGCCGACGACTCGCTCGGCAAGCTGGTCGGCCACACGGGCGATCGTCACCACTCCGAGAGAATGGCCGACGAGGACAACCGGCCGCGTCGCCTCGCCGACCGCCGCAACCAGCCGCTGCGTCCAATCCGCCAACTTTGGCGTGTTCCAGTCGGCTTGGACGACGCGGCGGGCCGTCTTCAGTTTTTGCTCCCAGCGGCTGTACCAATGCTTGTCCGTGCCGCCGCCGAGACCGGGAACGATGATGATGTCGGCGTCGGAGGTTCGCATGCAGGGCGAGATAGCAGGCCGCGTGCGGCGTGCAAACCACGCGGTATGATCGCGTCGATGACGTACTTCGTCTACATGCTCGCCAGCCGGCGGAACGGCACGCTGTACATCGGCGTGACCAACGATCTCTGGCGCCGGGTCCACGAGCACAAAACGAAACGCCACATCGGCTTCACGTCGCGATATGGCGTGGACCAATTGGTTTGGATCGAGGCTTACGAGCAGATCGACGACGCGATCGGCCGCGAGAAAATGCTGAAGAAGTGGCGACGTGCTTGGAAGATCGCACTGATTGAAGCCGACAATCCAACGTGGCGAGACCTGTACGAAACGCTGAATCAATAGCCGAGAGCTTCCACGCCTGTCATTCCGGGGCGGCGCAGCCGAACCCGGAACCCAGGAATTCAGGGCGAGGCCTAGCCGCAGCTGTCATCAGCGTCGATTGACCGGCTCTGGGTTCCGGGTTCGCCTGCGGCGCCCCGGAATGACAGGGATCGATCTACACCCCCAGCCGCGCCTTGATCTTGTCGGCCACCCGCATCGCGTTGGCGATGATGGTCAGCGTCGGATTCACCGCGCCGATCGAGGGGAAGAAGCTCGCGTCGGCAACGTAGAGATTGTCGAGTTCGTGCGCCTTGCAGTCGAGATCGAGCACCGAGCGTTTCGGATCGGTGCCGAATACGCAGGTGCCGGCCTGATGCGCGGTGCCGCCGATCGGGATGTTCTTGCCGAGGTAGAGCGAGCGCTCCATCATCACCGCGCGCTCGCCGCTCTCGCTCAGCAAGTGTTCGAGCTTCTTCTTCAGGCCCTTCGCCTCGATCGCGTTCGATTCGGTGAGCGAGAGCATGACCTTGTCGCCGTCGTAGAAGATGCGGTTCTCCGGGCTCGGCAAATCCTCGGTCTGCAGCCAGAAATCCATCGAGTGCTCGGCCATCTTCTCGAACGGCATCTCGGGCATGAACGAGAGGAACGCCGGCAGCGCCTCGCCGCGGATCTGCTTGCCGTGCGAGGTCGCGCACATCTGGATGAGGCCGAGCGGATAGTCGGTCTCGGGCGAACCGAAGTAGAAGTCGCTCACCGCCAGCGTCTTCTGGAACACCGTGTGGTTTGGCTCCTTCAGCAGCGCCATCAGCACGCTCATGTTGTGGCGCACGTAATTGCGGCCGACCTGGTCCGAGCCGTTGGCGAGACCCGCGGGATGCTTGTCGTTGGCCGAGCGCAACAGCAGCAGCGCCGAGGAGAGCGCGCCGCAGGCGACGACGACGATGTCGGCGCTGTAGCTCTCCTCCTGGCCCTCGCGCGTGACCAGCACCTTCGAGACGCTGCGCCCGGACGGGTCGGTCTCGAGCTTCGAGACGTAGGCGTTGGTCAGCAGCGTGAAATTGTCGGGATGCGCCTTCAGCGTCGGGTCGATACAGATGATCTGCGCGTCGGCCTTGGCGTTCAGCAGGCAAGGGAACCCGTCGAACGCATCGCAGCGGATGCATGGGCTCGATTGCGTCGGCTTGCCGTCCTTCTCCTCGAGCAGGATGCCGAGCGGCAGGTGGAAGGGGTGCAGCCCCTGCCGCTCCAGCGCGTCCGACAGGCCCTGGATGCGCGGCTCGTGCGAGACCGGCGGATAGGCGTAGGGCGCCGACGACCACGGCTCGTTCGGGTCCTCGCCGCGCTTGCCGTGCACCTGGAAGAGCTTCTCCGCCTCGCAATAAAACGGCTCGAACACGTCGTAGCCGAGCGGCCAGGCCGGCGAGATGCCGTCGTGGTGTTGGACCTCGCCAAAGTCCTTCTCGCGCAGCCGGAACAGGGCCGCGCCGTAAAGCTTCGAATTGCCGCCGACCCAGCGATGCAGGCCGGGCTGGAATTTCGAGCCATCGGTACCGTACCAGGTGTCCTTCGTCTGGTAGATGCCGTCGACGAAGACGGGGCCGGACTGCCAGTTCTTCTGCTCGCGCGGCAAGTAATCGCCGCGCTCGAGCATCAGGATCTTCTTGCCGGTCGGCGCCAGGCGCTGCGCGAGCGTGCCGCCGCCGGGGCCCGAGCCGATGACGATGATGTCGTAATGCGTGGTCATGACGATCCCCGATCTACTTGAACCGTCCCGGCCGATTGACCGTCGGCGTCACCTCGAGCCCGGTGACGATCATCGTGCAAGGCTCGTTCCCGACCGTGCCGGAGAGATGACCCTTCTTGCCGTCGCGTTCGCGCGTGCCCTGGTCCTCGCCCATCATCAGCTCGCCGGGCCCCATCTCGACACGCACGCCGTCCATCGTCTCGACGAACCAGCGCCCGGTGAGCACGGCGATCCATTGCGGACGCGGGTTCTCGTGCCACTCGCCGACCCAGCCGACCGGCAGCACCGTGAAGGTGACGATGGATTTTTCGGGATCCATCTTGTCGTTCCACTGCGGCGCGGTATCCGGGTTGATACCCTTGAGCTCGAACGCACTCAGCTCGAAGAGCTTCTGGCGGGAGACACCCTCGGCGTCGGTGTAGACGTGCCAGTAAGGCATGGTCGGCTTCGGGCCGGAATCGGACATCGCGTCACCTCGTTTGGAAGCAGTCTAAGATCCAATCGCCTGGCGCGGCAACGGCGCAGACGGCGATTGGCTCCGCCGCGGGTGTCGGAAGGTCTGTTGATTTCGAACCCATACGTGGAGGCGATGCCCCGCTATAAGTCCGCGATGAATTGTCGGCTTTCCGCGTTGCCGCTGGCGGCCAGCGGGACGTCCGCGCGCATCGTTTCGCGGAGCTGTTGTCTCCAGGACATCGGCGCGCTCGACGCGCAAGCGCAGCCAGCCGATCCTCCAGCAGCGGTAGCGAATCGACCGCTCTTTTCGCGAAGCGGGGATCGCCGTTCGCGCCGAGCCTGCGAACGGCCGCGCGCTGATACAGCAACCCACTTCGATTTTGGCAATCTGAAAGTCGAGATGCTTGAACTCGATCGGGTCAGCCATGACGCGTTCCCATTTTCCAACGACCGTGACAGAGCAGTCGCGACATCGCAAGTATATGGCAAAGCGGGACGAGGTAAAATCGGCTTAAGACTGGTGCCCTGGTATAGTTTCTCGTCGATGCGGGAGGTCAGAGCTGGACGCGCTCCGCGCCGAGCGCGCCGCCCTCAGAACATGTTGAGCAGATGCCCATCCACCACCATGCCGGTGATCAGCCGGTGGTAGTGGTAGTGCATCACCGATTTCAGCGCGTAGGTCTGCAGCACGAACGGGTTCGGCCGGCGGCGGATGACGTTCCAGGTCGACATCCGGTAGTCGCGGCGAAGCTGCTTGTCCTTCACGGCCGTTTGCAGGCGAACGAACACCGCGGCCGTCATCAGCAGCGCGCCGGCACATGAGAGCAGGTATTGCACCGGCTTGTCGCGCAGCGTCGCCGAGCGCAACTTGCTCTCGCCAAGCGCCTTGTCGAGGTAGAGCGAGTCCATTCGCTTGAAGTAGTTCTTGGCGCTGTAGAGGTCCTTCAGCACCTCGAGATAGCCGTCGCGCAGGGCCTCGCGGCTCATGCTGGTCGGGATGATGTTGGTTCCCCATTCCGTGCGGTCGGCGAGATCGAGGCGGCCGGCCTTCAGCATGCGCGCGTGCAGCGGCGTCTTCGGGATCGCCGTCACCATGCCGACGGACGAATGAATGATCTTGGCGTCCTCGACGAGCTCGATCTGCCGCTTGAAGATGTCCTCGTTGTCGGTGTCGAACCCGAGCATCATGCCCGACCAAACCTCGATGCCGTGCGCCTGGATGGCGCCGACCTTCTCTGGGATCGTGCGGTTGTGGCCGCGCAGGTTCTGCGTCTTCTTCGTCTCCTTCAGCGCGTCCTCGTTCGGCGTCTCGATGCCGACGAACACCGAGCGGATGTTGGCGAGGTCCATCAGCTCGAGCAGATCCTCGTCGTCGGCGAGATCGAGCGAGGCCTCGGTGATGAAGGTGAGCGGATACTTGTGGCGCTCCTGCCAGGCGATGACGGCCTTCAGCAGCTCCTTGATCGCCTTCTTGTTGCCGATGAGGTTGTCGTCGACGATGAAGGCCGCGCGCATCCTTGTCTTGAGCAGCGCGTCGAGTTCGGCGGTGATCTGCGGCGGCGTCTTCAGCCGCGGCTTGCGGCCAAAGGTGACGATGATGTCGCAGAATTCGCACATGAAGGGGCAGCCGCGCGAGAACTGCAGCGTGCCGAGCGCATACTTGTTCATCTTGAGCAGGTCGAATCGCGGCACCGGCACCGTCGACATGTCGGTGCGCTCCTTCTGCTCGTAGCGCTTGGCCGGCGTGCCGGCAGCAAACTCGTCGAGGAACTGCGGCCAGCTGGTCTCGGCCTCGCCGACGAAGATCGCGTCGGCAAGCTCGCCGAAATAGTTCTCCTCGACGGAGACCCACGGGCCGCCGAGCACGACGAAGCAGCCGCGCTTCTTCAGCTCGGTCAGGATCTCGGTCATGCGGAAGCGCTGCACCACCATGCCGGTGAGGCCGACGATGTCTGCCTTGGCGCAGCGGTCGTAGTCGATCGCCTCGACGTTCTCATCGTAAACGGTGATCGTATGGCCGGGCGGCGTCAGCGCGGCGAGCAGCGGCAGCGCGGCGACCGGCATGTTGGCCTTCTTGCCGGCGAGATGCAGCGCGTGCTCGAGCCCCCAATAGCTCGCCTCGAAGCGCGGGTTAATCAAAACAATGTCGGCCATCGACCCCACCTTGAACATGCGACTTCAACGTTAGGCGCTTCTTTCAAACGGAAAGCGCGAAAAGTTGGGCCGCCGCCCGCGCGTCGGGCAATTCGCGTTGCTTGTCACGCCGCTGCGGCATTTTTGTCACGAATGCCGGCTCGGGATAGGGCGTGGCAGGCAAGGTCGCCCTTGTGGTGCCACAACGGCCTGTCTACCTTCGCGCCTCGCAGATCCATTTTACACGGTCGGGACATGAGCGAAGCTTCCCTCGGCTACTTCGCGAAGAAGGACGCCTTCAACGCGTCGCAAGGCTATCGCATCGACTACAAATATCTCGGCATGGCCTATGGCATCGAGATCGCCGTCGTCATCACCTCGCTGCTGTCGGCATGGTTCTTCGCCGAGATCTACGGCCACAACGATACGACCACGATGGCGATGATGATGCTGGCGCCGATCGCCTACGCGGGCATCGAGATCGCCCGCGTGCCGCTGGCGCTCGCGCTGCGCACCCAGCCGAACGTCTTCTGGAAGATCGTCTTCGCGATCATGGTGCTGTGCGCCGTCGCGGTCAGCGTGAAGTCGCTGTCGCAGCTCGGCGAGGTGATGTTCCGCCCGCGCCTGATCGACGTCACGCATGCCACCACCGCGCTGGCCCTGATGATCGGCGCCGGCGTCGGTCTCGCGTTCCTCGGCTACGCGCGCAGCAAGGACGCGAGCGGCGCCGCCGAACGCCTCGCCGACACGCTGACGAAGGCGATCGAGCGCGCCAAACTGCACGCCGAGCTCGACCCTGACTCGACGGTGAAGCTCGACCCCGCCGCGCAGGTCGCGCTCGACCCGCATGCCATGGTGCACCTCGCCGACGACAAGGCCCCGCGCCCGACCCGCCAGCAGCTGGCCCCCGACGCGGCGCCCGCCTCGAAAGCCGCGGTGCGGACCAACTACACGATCTTCAAGGCGGTGCGTTTCGGCGCCGGCGAGATCGTCACCGGCTACAATTTCGCGCCCGACGGCACGGCGCCCGAGCACCAATATTGCTACTACGCCGACGGCATCGACCGTCAGAGCTTCAAGACGCTGCACATCGCCGCCGAGGGCCGCTACACCGCGCCGCTCAACCCACCGCCGGGCTTCGATGCGATCAAAGCCGCCGGCAATTGCGTGTGGTTCGACGGCAAACCAACGGCGTTTTGATCGAGGTTAGGTCGCGGGCCGGGAAGGCCGACGTCGGCTGACGAAGGCTTGCAGACGCTGTGCATCTACATTCGCCCAAGGCACCTCCGCCAGATCGGACGCCAAGGCTACGGGGTCGTTGTGCAGAAGCAGGTTTTGCTCACGTGTCGGCGCCTCCGCGAATTTGCGAGACAGCGTCTCGATCAATTCTCGTGCCTCGCGTTCGCTCTTGCCGAAGACTTCAACCAAGGCCTCCGCTGTAGTTCCAAAAAAGCTCTCGAAGACTTTCGATCGCGTTTGTGTATCGAGCGTTTCAATGAACATGGCCTGCTCCTAGAAGAGGGGAGTGCCGGATATGTGGCTGACGAGGGTGAGCGCCTGGATCGCCTTCGTAACATTTCTGCCTCCCGCCACGAAGCAAATCTGATCGCACCCTGAGAAGGATATCGTCTGCGGGTGCGCGGCGACCGGTCCATATACGACGTCGTACGGGTAGCCGGATGATCTTTTGTGGCTCGGGCTGCCGAACCGATTGAAGAGAACAAAGTCGTAGAAGTCGATGTCCGCCAGTACGAAAGTCAGGTGGTCACCGAGCGTCGCGATCAAATCTCGGTCGAGTTCGAATGTCAGAACCGCCGCATTCGGTGCCGACGGCATGCTGCGGGCTTTCTGGTTTGCCCATTGTTCGGCCTGGTGCAGGTCCGTCGTCACGTAAAAGCCCTGCCCAAAGTCGGCCGCACCTCGCCCCGCTGCCGGATTGACGCCTCCACTGATCGCGGCAACATGTGGATCAATAGTCCCGTGATAAACCTTTCGGGGCGTGTTGTTCCAAACCATGCCCGCAACCTTCCTGCCGACGGCATATGATACCAATAAAATGTCACCCGTTGCGCTTGCTTTTATTCGACCTCGACCTCGACCTACCGCGCCAGCGCCCTCAGCTCCGCCAAAAACCGCTCCGCCGCCACAGCCGGCGTCCACGGTTCCCAGGGCGTGCCGCCGTAGACCGGCACGAGCGGGTCGGCGGCGAGCGGATCGTACGGGATGCGCAGCGTGTGGCGCACCTCGTCATGCGTCCAGCCGACGACGTGCACGGCCTCGGAGGCCGCCGCCACACGATCGGCGCGCTTGTGCGCCTTGCGCGTCGCGACATCGAATGGGCGCACGCGGTAGCGGATCGCCACCGCGCGCTGGAGGTCGGTGGTCAGCGCGCGAAACGCCTCGCCGAGAAACGGCTTGATGACCGAGATGCAATCGAACCCGAGCAGGCCTTCGTCGGCATCGTGCAGCAGCTCGCGCAGATCAGCCGCCGGGTCGCTCGCGCGGGCGCCGCGCCGATGCATCGTCATCACCATCAACGAATGCTGGGCGACCGACAGCGGCAGCGGCCATGCGGAATGGCCGCCCCAGCGGTAGGTGCGGGCGAGGCCGAGCGCGAGGTCCTCGTCGTCCCAGTCGAACGGGGTCGGGTGCAGCAGGTCGAGCCGCTTGCCGGAGGGAAGGCGCACCCAGGCGCGGGTGTCGGTCGTCATGCGCGGCCCTTCGCCGACGGCGCCTTCATCAGGTGGACAGCAAACCTTGTCATTCCGGGACGGCGAAGCCGGAGCCGGAACCCAGGCGCCATGCGGCGGCCCGCGTGGAGGGGTGATCCACACGGCCCCTGGGATCCCGGTTCGCCTGCGGCGCCCCGGAATGACAAAGGTCGACGGCCACCCCTCAAGTCCGCTCCTCCACGATCTCCGGCGCCACCACCTCCGGCGCGGCACCCTCCCGCCCCGCCGCCTTCTTCCGCGCCGCCTCGACGCGGCGGTTCATGTCCTTCACGCGCAGCGACATCTTGATCGCGCGGCGCTCCTCGGCGGCGCCGGCGACGGGCTGCAGCATCTTCCGGTAACCGTCGCGCTTCTCGTGGATCGAGGCGATGACGAGCCCCATCGGCATCCCCATGTCGACCAGCACCGCCTCGGTGAGCTGCAGGCTCGCCTCGATCGTCTCGGGCACGGCGTCGGTGACGCCGAGCTCGTAGAGCCGCGCCGCATGCTCGGCGTCGCGCGCGCGGGCAACGATGGTGACGTCCGGGCGGCGGCCCCGCACGATACGGACGATCTCCTCGGCGACGTCGGCGCGGTCGAGCGTGATGATGATGGTGTCGGCGCTGGCGAGGCCGCAGCGCTCCAGGAAGTCGAGCCGGCTCGCGTTGCCCCAGGTGATCGGGATGCCCTCGCGACGGAAGCCGCGCACGGTGGCGACGTTCTCGTCGATCGCGAGATAGGACATCGCGTGCTTGCGCAGCATCTCGCCGATGAGCTGGCCGACGCGACCGTAGCCGATCACCAGCGCGCGCGGCTTGGCGCCGCCGTCCTCGATCTTGGGGATCGCGGTGAGATGCCGGTCGGCGCTCGGCATGCGGCGCGTGACCCGCCGCGCGAGCACCGCCAGCGCGGGCACCGCGAACAGCGACAGCGTGACCGCGATCTCGACGTTCGATCCGGTGGCATGGCCGATGATCTTGCCATCGATCGCCGCGCCGACGAGCACGAACGCGAACTCGCCACCGGGCGCCAGCATCAACGCGGATTCGGTCGCGGCCCGCCACGGCAGCTTCATCACCCGCGCGGCGAGGAACGTGACGACGACCTTGATCGCGATGAAGCCGACCGCCAGCCCGAGCGTGCGCGTCGGATGCTCCGCCACCTGCGAGAGGTCGAGCCCGGCCCCGATCGCGACGAAGAACAGGCCGAGCAGCAGACCCTTGAACGGCTCGATCGTCACCTCGATCTCGCGGCGATATTCCGTCTCGGCCAGCAGCAGACCGGCGATGAAGGCGCCGAGGCCCATCGACAGCCCGCTCAGCGCGGTCAGCACGCTGGTGCCGATGACGACGAGCAGGCAGGCCGCCATGAAGAACTCGGTCGAACCCGCCGCCGCGACGTGATGGAACAGCGGCCGCATCAGCAGCCGGCCGCCGCCGACGAGCAGCAGCAGACCGGCGATCGCCGGCAACAGCGTGTAGGCCAGCGTCAGCCACAGATTGCCGCCCGTGCGGATCGTCAGCATCGTGACGAGGAAGATCAGCGGCGCGACCATCAGGTCCTGGAACAGCAGCACCGAGAAGACGGTGCGCCCCGCCGAGGTCGCGAGGCGCTTGCGCTCGGCCATGACGGGGATGATGACCGCCGTCGAAGACAGGGCGAGGCCGGCCCCGATCACGATGGCTGCGGCCGGCGCCTCGCCGAGCGCGAACGCCGCCGTCGCCAGCACGATGCCCGAGACGAAGAGTTGCAGCGCCCCGAGGCCGAACACGAGCCTGCGCAAGCGCGACAATCGCTCGAACGACAGCTCGAGGCCGATCATGAACAGCAGGAACACGACGCCGAATTCGGCGACGGGCTCGATGTTGGCGACCTTGTCGAGCGCGAAGAACGACAAGATCGCCGAGCCATGCGCGATCCGGCCGAGCCCGAATGGCCCGAGCGCCGCGCCGGCCGATAGGAAGCCGATGACCGGGCTGATCTTGAGTCGCCGGAACAGCGGCACGATCAGCCCCGCCGTCGTCAGGAACAGCAGCGTGTCCTTGTACTGTTCCGGCGCGAGGGGGGTCATAAAAGGCTCACGTGCGAATCTGTACCCGCAGCGCGGGGAAAGATGACCGCTGAAAGCAGTGGTGATTTCTGCGCCTCGTTCATTCTTGCCTTGCTCGATCGAACGAGATCAGCCGTCAAGGATTTAACCGCAACAGCCCAATCACCTCGCTTCTCACGTCCCGAACCAACGCTTGTCTGCCGCTTCACTCCGCCATGGGTTGTAGCCATGCGAACCGCGATCAGGAAGAAACGCCTGCCTCTCGCGATCCGGCCCCTGATCAGAGGTCTTGGGCGCGGCGCATGCTAGATCGGTTTGAGGCGCCGATCGCCTGGGTGACAGCCGCCAGCTACATCTCGTACGTCGGACTTCTCATGGCGTCCGACCTTTTGCTCCACTTGCCGGCCTCGAGCACTTAATTCGTGGTGCCGCCGCTCTCGCGGGCGCGGTCGCGGCCGCTCTCAGCTATCTACACTCGAGCCGCGGCGATCGATGAGTACACCGTAGGGGGGAACGGAGATCTCATCTCCGCGGGTACGTCCGTCGTCGTCGTTTTGATCGGCCTCACTCAAAAAAAGAACAGTGACTGAGGGCGCGGATCGGCGTGGTCTAATCGATGATCCCCCGCCTACATCCCCGCCTGCGTGACCAGCTTCGGGCTGAGGTAGGCCTCGATCGCCTCGGAGCCTCCTTCGGAGCCGTAGCCCGAATCCTTGACGCCGCCGAACGGCACCTCGGGCAGCGCGAGGCCGAGGTGGTTGATCGTCATCATGCCCGTCTCGACCCGCGTCGCGATCGCGTTCGCGGTCTTGGCCGAGCGCGTGTAGGCGTAGGCCGCGAGGCCGAATTGCAGCCGGTTCGCCTCGCTCACCGCCTCCTCGAGATCGGTGAACGGCATCATCATCGCCAGCGGTCCGAACGGCTCCTCGTTCATCATCCGCATCTCGCGCGTCACGCCGGTGACGACGGTCGGCTCGAAGAAGTAGCCCTTGTTGCCGATGCGGTTGCCGCCCGCGCGGACCTCGGCGCCCTGCTGCACGGCGTCCTGGATCAAGCTCTCGATCGCCGGCACCCGCCGCGCGTTGGCGAGCGGTCCCATCGTGGTGCCCTCGGCAAGGCCATCACCGACCTTCACGCCCTTGGCGACCGCGACGAAGCGTTCGACGAACTGGTCGTAGACCGTCTCCTGCACCAGGAAGCGCGTCGGCGAGACGCAGACCTGGCCGGCGTTGCGGAACTTGGCCGTGGCGATCTGCTTCGCCGCTACCTTTACGTCGGCATCGTCCATCACGATCACCGGCGCGTGGCCGCCGAGCTCCATCGTCACCCGCTTCATGTGCGCGCCCGCGAGGGCCGCGAGGTGCTTGCCGACCGGCGTCGAGCCGGTGAAGGTCACCTTGCGGACGATGGGGTGCGGGATGAGGTATTCCGAGATCTCGGACGGCACGCCGTAGACGAGGCCGATCACGCCCTTCGGCACGCCGGCGTCGACGAAGCAGCGGATCAACTCGGCCGGCGAGGCCGGTGTCTCCTCCGGCGCCTTGACGATGATCGAACAGCCGGCGGCCAGCGCGCCCGACAGTTTGCGCACCACCTGATTGAGCGGGAAATTCCACGGCGTGAAGGCCGCGACCGGGCCGACCGGCTCCTTGATGACGAGCTGATAGATGCCGGGGCCGCGCGCGGGGATCACGCGGCCGTAGGCGCGCCGCGCCTCCTCGGCGAACCAGTCGATGATGTCGGCGGCGGCCATCGTCTCCATCCTGGCCTCGAGCAGCGGCTTGCCCTGCTCCATCGTCATGATGCGGGCGATTGAGTCGGCGCGCTCGCGGACGAGGTCGCCCGCCTTGCGCATCAGCTTGGCCCGCTCGAAGGCGGAGGTCGCGCGCCAGGCGTCGAAACCGCGCTCGGTGGCGGCCAGCGCGTCGTCGAGGTCGCCGCGCGAGGCGTGCGCGACGGTGCCGATCTTGTCCTCGGTCGCCGGATTGATCACGTCGATCGTGCGCCCACCCTCGGCCGCGCGCCACTCGCCGTTGATGTGAAGAAGGGTGTTCGGGTACATGACAGGGTCCTGGGCTTGCGGCGTCGCGCGAACAATGCGCCAGCGGCCGGAATGTGCCCCGCCCCGCGTGCCTCAGGACATCGTCAGCGCCTTGTCGGCCAGCATCGTCACGTGGGTCGCCTGCCGAACCGGCTCGAGCCGGTCCTGATCGTGCGCGAAGTCGATGTCGAAGAGGAACGAGCCATGATTGAACGTCGTGACCCGGTCCTCCTGGATGTGCCGGCGCCCGAACGCCGCCAGGACCTTGTAGAAGTCGAACAGGAAGCAGTTCTGGTAGCGGGCGCATTCCGCGGCGATCGTCTCGTTGAGCTTTTCGACGAAGAAGACCGGATTGCGAAGGTCGTAGCGCGGCAGGAGCCGCCCCATCAGGTTCTGCTGCGGGACGACGAGCGGCATGACGAACGTCAGGAGACCCGACTCGCGATTCCAGCGCATCGCGTATTCGATGAATGTGCGCACGCGCGACACCGAATAGGCGAGCAGCGCCTCGTGGCCGGCGACATCGGTCTGCGCCAGCCGCGCGTAGACGCCGTCCGGCAGCACGAACCGCAACGCCAGCTGCACGAGCTGGAAATCGTAGTCCGCCAGCGGGTATTCCGGCGCCTCGGGCAGCGGATGACCGTTGAAGTAGAGCCAGACGTCGCACGGCTTCTCGCGCCGTGCCAAAACATGCGTCCAGGCCTCGGCGAGGCAGGAGCCCACGATGATTATTCTTTGCGGCGAGGATGGCTTGAGGACCAGATCCTGCGGCGCGCGATAGGTCTCGGCATCGGTGGAAACCTGCATGTCTCGCAATCCGGTGAGGACCGACACAATTCAGGCTAGCCGTTGCAGCAACGATTTTCAACTTGTCTAATTTTTGCGAACTTCCGCGTGCCTTTGTTCACGCAACGTCAACTTTGTACTTGCTCGCATTGCTTGTTGGACTTAGTGAGCCGCGAATGCCACATGGCGCACCTCTGGCGCTCGACAAAGGAAAGCGATGAAAGCCCTGCTCAGCAAGACCCCGGGTGGCCCCGAGACGCTCGTGCTCGAGGACATGCCCGAGCCCGCGCCCGGCGGCGGCGAGATCCGGCTCGCGGTCCGCGCCTGCGGGGTCAACTTCCCGGATTCTCTGATCATCGTCGACAAATACCAAATCAAGCCGCCGCGCCCGTTCGCGCCGGGCGGCGAGGTGGCGGGCGTCGTCGACGCGGTCGGCGAGGGCGTCGATCCGGCCCTTGTCGGCAAGCGCATGATCGGCTTCATCGGCCACGGCGGCATGGCGGAGAAGGTCGTGCTCGACGCCAGGCGCGCGGCGCCGATGCCGGATGCCATGCCGTTCGAGACGGCGGCCGCCTTCATCATGACCTATGCGACCTCGATTCACGCGCTCAAGGACCGCGCGGCGCTGAAGGCCGGCGAGACGCTACTCGTGCTCGGCGCCGCCGGCGGGGTCGGCCTCGCCGCGATCGAGCTCGGCCATGCCTATGGTGCCCGCGTCGTCGCCGCCGCCTCGTCGCAGGACAAGCTCGACCTCGCGCTGGCGCATGGCGCCGACTCCGGGATCGTCTACCCGACCGGCCCGTTCGACACCGACGCGCGCAAGGCGCTCTCGAAACTCTTCAAGGACGCCGTCGGCGAAGCAGGCGCGGACGTGATCTACGATCCCGTCGGCGGCGACTACAGCGAGGCGGCGCTGCGCGCGATCGCCTGGGAAGGTCGCTTCCTGGTGGTCGGCTTCCCGGCCGGCATCGCCAAGCTGCCGCTGAACCTCACGCTCTTGAAGAGCTGCCAGGTCGTTGGCGTGTTCTGGGGCGCCTTCGTCGCGCGCGATCCGAAGCGCAGCAACGCCAACGTCGCCGAACTGATGCAGCTCTATGCCGAGGGCAAACTGAAGCCGGAGGTGTCGGCGACCTACCCGCTCGCCCGTGGCGGCGAGGCGATCGCCGCCCTTGCCGCGCGCCAGGCCGCCGGCAAGCTCGTCGTCACGATGGACTGAGCTTGCGCCCTACCGATGCATCGCCGTCGTCACGCGCAGGCTGTCCATGAACGGGCAGCCGGTCGGCGCGCGCAGGTGGGAGACCTCGGGGAAGTAGCGCAGCGGGAAGAGCCGGCAGGTGGCGAACCCGCTGCAATGGATCGGGTGCTGCATCTCCGGGCGGTTCGTGAACGCGATCACCCGCGTCGTAATGTCGACCAGCCGGCCAATGCGCGTGCATTGATAGGCCTGGTCGAAATCGTGCCATCGCCGATCCATGGCGGAGGTCTCCAGCCGTTTGGTCACGCGACTGGAAAGCTAAAGCCTGCGGACGGGGCGGCGCAAGGCCCTCGTGGCCGGCCTCGTCAGATCGGCATCGCCTCGCGACGATCGACGAGGACGCGCGACGAGGTCTCGCTCTTGCCGAGGCCGCCGAACAGATCGCGCGGGTCGGCGAGATCGGGCACGAGATCGAGCGTCGGCACGTCGACGCCCGCATGCCGACCCAACGCGAGCTGGCCTTGCAGAAAGCGCAGCGCTGAAAAATCCTCGATCGCGAAGCCGACGGAATCGAAGATCGTGATCTCGTCCGCGTCGCGTCGCCCGGGCGCGGCGCCGGTGATCAGCCGCCACAGCTCGGTCACCGGATGGTCGGGCGCCAGCAGCTGGATGTCGCCCTCGACGCGCGTCTGCGGCTCGTACTCGACGAAGATCCGGCCCCGCGTCAGCACGTCGGGATGCAGCTCGGTCTTGCCGGGGCAGTCGCCGCCGATCGCGTTGATGTGCTGGCCGGCGCGCAGCGCGCCGGGCGGCAGCACGGAGGCGTGACGCTTGTCGGCCGTCGCCGTCGTGACGATGTCGGCGGCCGCGACCGCCGCCGCCGCGGACGGCGCCTCGTCGATGACGAACCCCCGCCCCCGCATGTTGCGCACGAACTTCTCGGTCGCCCGCGCGTCGATGTCGAACACGCTCAGCCGGTCGACGCCGAGCACCGCGCGGAAGGCCAGCGCCTGGAACTCCGATTGCGCGCCGAGTCCGATCAACGCCATGGTCCGCGCGCCCGGCCGCGCCAGCAGCCGCGCGGCCAGCGCGGATGTCGCGGCGGTGCGCAGCGCGGTGAGGATCGTCATCTCGCTCAGCAGCAGCGGATAGCCCGTCGCGACATCCGCCAGCACACCGAGACCGGTAACCGTAAGGAGCCCGACGTCGGCGTTGGCGGGGTGGCCGTTGACGTATTTGAACGCGTAGTGCTCGCCGTCCATCGTCGGCATCAGCTCGATCACGCCGTGCGGGGAATGGCTCGCCGGTCGCGCGACCTTCTCGAACTGCTCCCAGCGGCGAAAGTCCGCCTCGATCGCATCGGTGAGGCCGACGAGAAACGGCTCCACGCCGACGTTGGCGACGAGCGCCTTGACCGTTTCGACGCCGATGAAATGAACCATAATCTCCTGTCCTTGCCGCCCGACGGGGTGGATATAGTGGGATATCTCGCCTGGGTATCCCGCCGGCGCACGACTGCCAATCCGAAGGACTTCGCCATGATCGACGAGCCTTGGCTGACGATGGACCGGGCCACCCGCGACAAGGCCTACGACAATCTGGGCGCGGTGCCCGACGCGCAGGCGCACCTCGATCGCTGGGCGCGTCTCAGCGCGGAGACGCGGGCGGCGTATCCCGACGATCTCGACATTTCCTTTGGGCCGCGCCCGCGCAATCGCCTCGATGTCTTCGAATGCGGCAGGACCGACGCGCCGCTGCTCGCCTTCATCCACGGTGGCTACTGGCAGCGCAACGCCAAGGAGACGTTCGCCTGCATGGCGCGCGGCCCGCTCGCGCGTGGGCTCGACGTGGCGATGATCGGCTACACGCTGGCCCCGGAGGCGAGCCTGACGGCGATCACCGCCGAGATCGCCGCCGCCCTGGCCTTCTTGCGCGCCCGGCTGGAGGGTCATCGGATGATCGTCGCCGGCTGGTCGGCGGGCGGCCACCTCGCGGCGCAGCTCCTGCCGGGGGCCGATGCAGGCCTCGCGATCAGCGGCATCTTCGATCTCGCCCCGATCCGCGCCACCGGCCTCAACGACAAGCTCGCCCTGACCGAGGTCGAGGTCCGCGAGCTTTCGCCTGTCGCCGCGCCGCCGCCCGGCCCGCTCGTCATCGCCTACGGGGCGGGCGAGCTGCCGGAGCTGTGCCGACAGTCCGAGACCTACCATGCCGCGCGGCTGGCGGCGGGTGTCGAGTCGACGCTCGTCGCGATTCCCGGCGCCGACCATTTCTCGATCCTCGACGGGCTCATCGAGCCGACGGGCGCTTTGACGGAGATCGTCGTCCAACTCGCCGCGGGCCGAGACAGCCTCCGACCAAGAGCGCGATGACAGCGCCCGTCGCGATCGGCTAGAGCTTTATCCGCCAAAGCTTTAGCGCGCGGGAGCCGCCGGACATGGAATGGGACAATTTCCGTCGCTCGGACAATATCGAGGATCGTCGCGGCGACGATAGCGGCGGTGGCGGCGGTGGTGGCGGCGGCGGGATGATCGGCGGCGGCGGGCTCGGCCTCGGCACCATCGTCGTGCTCGGCCTGATCGGCTGGGCGCTCGGCATCAACCCGCTGGTGCTGATCAACGGCGCCGAGCAGGTCAACAACATGCGCAACGGCTACCAGACGCAGCAGCAGCCGAGCCAGGCGCAGCCGCGCCAGCAGCAGGCGCAGTCCGGCACGCCGAAGGACCAGATGGGCCAGTTCGTCGCCGCGGTGCTCGGCGAAACCGAGGACACCTGGTCGCGCGTGCTGCCCGAGCAGAAAGGCATCAAGTACGAGCCGGTGAAGCTCGTGCTGTATTCCGGCAGTACGCGATCGGGTTGCGGCGGCGCGCAGGCGCAGATGGGGCCGTTCTATTGCCCGGTCGACAAGAAGGTCTACCTCGACCTCTCCTTTTTCGCCGAGATGAAGCAGAAGCTCGGTGGCGGCGGCGACTTCGCCTATGCCTACGTGATCGCCCACGAGCTCGGCCACCACATCCAGGATCAGCTCGGCATTCTCGGCAAGGCGCAAGCGGCCGAGCAGCGGGCGAGCTCGACCGATCGCAACGCGATCTCGGTCAAGATCGAATTGATGGCCGATTGCCTCGCGGGCGTCTGGGCGGCCAACGCCAACCAGAAAGACAATTTCATCCAGCCGGGCGACGTTCAGAAGGCGGTCAACACCGCCCAGGCGATCGGCGACGACAGGCTGCAGGAGGAGTCGCGCGGCACCGTCATGCCGGATTCGTTCACGCACGGCTCGTCGGCGCAGCGCGTGCACTGGCTGCAGACCGGACTGAAAGCCGGCCAGGTCGATAGCTGCAACACGTTCGCCCGGACGGAATAGCCCGGACGGCCGCTAGACGATCCGGGCCGCGCGGGTCCGCAGGCGCGCGCTGCCGCGCAACAGGCGCGCGAGACGCTCGAAACTCTCCGGCGGCTTGCTCCCGGCGGCGGGCTTGGTCAGGAGCGTCCCGACGACAGGGGCGCGGCCGGGAAACATCCGCTGAATGGCGGTCTCCGGCGCCGCGAGGATCAGCGCCGCGGCGTCCGCCGGCTCGCGACGCACGAACGAGTCGATCTCCTCCGACACGCGATGATCGAGCTGAAAGCCCGCCCTCAAGATGAGCAGACGCGGACCGCGCGCATCGGCGATCGCGATGCCGAGGCGCCCCGCCTCGTCCTCCGCCTGGACCAGGGCGCAGCCGGACTGGTCGGCCACCTCCGACAGGCCGAGGCCGGGCGGCACGGCGAGGATCACGTCGCGCACGACGCCGGCGACGACCGCCGATACGAGCCAGACGAGCGAGCGAACGACAATTTCGTGGGCGTGCTCGACATCGACGCCACTGTGCGTCTCCGAGGCCAGGACGATCGCTGAAATCATCGCGTGAAAGTACCGGTGGGCAAGACGTCCGCTGCGAGACTCGTGTCGGGCGGGACTGGCTGGCCTCCGCCGGCAAACATTTACAAGACCTTAGGGGAGTTTTCCACAGGCACACTAGACAAGTCTCGTTTTGTTCCTTAAATGTTCTTATCAAAGGACAGGATTTGGTGATGTCAACACAGTCTAGTGCGCTCCGACCTCCATTCGTTCCCGCGCGTCCCACCATGCCGCACGGCGCGCCGCCGCGCCAAAAGGGACGCGGCAGCCTGTCGAATGCCAGTGGCCGTCACGAGACCGAGAGCCGTTCGCTCGAGGACGACGGCTGGGGCGTGCTCGACATGGTGCCGGCGCTCAAGACCGAGGTCACCTACGAGAAGGCGCGCTCGATCATCACGCGCAACCAGTCGCCGGACATCTCCTTCGACCGATCGATCAACCCCTATCGCGGTTGTGAGCATGGCTGCGTCTATTGCTTCGCGCGGCCGACGCACGCCAACATGGGTCTGTCGCCCGGGCTCGACTTCGAGACGAAGCTGTTCGCCAAGACTGGCGCCGCGGCGCTGCTCGAGAAGGAGCTGTCCGCGCCGCGTTACGAGCCGCGGACGATCGCGATCGGCACAAACACCGATCCGTATCAGCCGATCGAGCGCACGGAGAAGATCACGCGGCAGATCCTCGAGGTGCTGGCGCGAACCAACCATCCGGTCGCGATCGTCACCAAATCGGCGCTGGTCCTGCGTGATCTCGACCTGCTGGCGCCGATGGCGGCCAAGGGTCTCGTCAAGGTGTCGTTGTCGATCACGACGCTCGATCCCGATCTCGCGCGTCGCATGGAACCGCGCGCCAGCTCGCCGGAGCGGCGCCTGCATGCGGTCGAGACGCTTGCCGCCGCGGGCGTGCCGACCGGCGTTCTCGTCGCGCCGATCATCCCGGCGATCAACGATGCCGAGATCGAGACGATCCTGACGCGGGCCGCCGCCCGCGGCGCGACCGAGGCCGGCTACGTGATGTTGCGACTGCCACTCGAGCTGCGCGACCTCTTCGAGGAATGGCTGCTCGAGCACTTCCCGACCAAGCATCGCCACGTGATGACGCTCGTCGCGGCGATGCGCAAAGGCAAGGCGTACGATGCGACCTGGGGCGAGCGGCAGACCGGGACCGGCCCGTTCGCCTGGATGATCGGCCGCCGCTTCGAGGCGGCCCTCGCCCGCAACGGGTTCCGGAAAGAGCGGTTGAAATTGCGCGCCGACCTTTTCGAACGTCCGATCCGCGCCGGCGAGCAGCTCTGTCTTCTGTGACGAGCGCCAGGGAATGGCTCACCCACGCCGCGAGGCGCGCCAGGCTTCCAGATAAGCGAGCGTCGTGGCCATCAGCGTCTCGTGACTGGTGCGCAAGCCCGATGCGGTGACGCAGAGGCCACCGGTGCCCATCCTTCGCTCGGCGTCGCGCGAAAGGCGCGAACGCCACGTCCGGGTCAGCGCGCGCTCGGTCCGCTGGTCGATCGCCAGCACCATCACCTTGCTGCGATAGTCCTCGCGCGAAGAAACCCGCGCGACCGCGCTCCACGGAACCATCTCTCCCGCGATGCGGCGGTCTCGAATGCCGTCCGGCGCGATCGTCACGATCGGCCGCCGCAGGGTGGCGAGCCGCCAGATGCCGAAGGCGGTCCACAGAACAGCGGCCGCGCTGCCGATGCCGCCGATCATGAGATCGAGGACATCATCCATTGGAGCGAACACGTGGAAACCGATCGAGACGAAGAGCGCGGTCAAACAGAAACCGGCGACGACGCGGCAGGCCGCCGACGTCAACGAGGCCTCGAACTCGATGGTAGGCGATGTTTTCATGCGCGAGCCCACGCCGCACGCTTCCACGTTTGCGCGCCGCCTTCAAGCGCTGCCCTGCCAGATGTCGATATGACCGGCGCGACAAGGCTCCTTACGCGCAAGGCCCCCATTCGCCCGAGCCCCAGATCCGCCAGGCCTTGCGGCCGGCCTTCGCCATGACGACGCGGCCGGTCTTGGCGGTCGCGACGAGGTGGTTGAAGACGAGCGGCGTACGCCACGCGAGCGGTTTCGCCGGATCGCAGACGGCGAGATAGTCCTCGCTGTCGGCATCCTCCATCAGGATCGTGCCGACCCGGTCCGGCCGCAGCAGTGGCGACAACCCGCGATCGCCCTTCCACAGGCATTCGAAGTCGCGGCAAGTCGCCGGGCGCGCCGCATAGGCGCGGCAGCCGCCGCCCGGCACGCAATGCTCGCACCAGGGCCCGGCCGGCTTCGCGAAGTCCTCGATCTCGAGGATCTTGCAGCAGAGCCCGCACGGCCCGCACGCTTTTCCGGGTATATCCACGTTCACCTCGCCCGACTCGGGGAGAACGGTCGCCCGAAGCAGCGTCTCGATCAACAGGCTCGGGCACTGTGTCCCCTACCGATACCGACCACGGCCCACCGAAGGCGCCTCCGCCGCTGGCACCCGCGGCGTTCTTGACTTGTCGGATGGGCGATGCGACGTCGCCGCCCATGACGTTTCCCAGCGCGCCGCACGGCGCCCCATGAAGGCTTTCGTGTTTCCGGGCCAGGGCTCGCAGACCGTCGGCATGGGGCTCGCGCTGGCCGAAGCCTTCCCGGCCGCGCGGCGCGTCTTCGACGAAGTCGACGCGGCGCTGGGTCAGAAGCTTTCCACATTGATGTTCGAGGGCCCCGAGCCCGAGCTGACCCTCACCGCCAACGCGCAGCCGGCGCTGATGGCGGTGAGCCTCGCCGTCGTGGCGGTGCTGCGCGCCGAGGCCGGCGTCGAAATCGCGCGAGAAGCGGCGTTCGTCGCGGGTCATTCGCTCGGCGAGTACTCCGCGCTCACCGCGGCCGGCGCGATCGAGCTCGCGGCGGCGGCCCGTTTGCTGCGCCTGCGCGGCGAGGCGATGCAGAAGGCGGTCAAGGTCGGCGAAGGCGCGATGGCGGCGCTGCTCGGCGCCGAGCCGGAGAGCGCGGCGGCGATCGCCGCCGAGGCGGCGGCGGCCGGCGGCCTCTGCCAGGTCGCCAACGACAATGGCGGCGGCCAGGTCGTCGTCTCCGGCACCAAGGACGCGGTCGATCGCGCCATCGAGATCGCCAAGTCGCGCGGGATCAAGCGCGCGATCCTGCTGCCTGTGTCCGCGCCGTTTCATTGCGCGCTGATGCAGCCCGCCGCCGAGGCGATGGCCGCGGCGCTCGCGGACGCGACGATCGTGACGCCGGTCGTGCCGCTCGTCGCCAACGTCACCGCGGCGCCGGTCACCGACCCCGCGATCATTCGCGAGCTGCTGGTTCGCCAGGTCACCGCCGCCGTGCGCTGGCGCGAGAGCGTCGCTTTCATGGGCTCGGCCGGCGTCTCGCTCTTCGTCGAATGCGGGGCCGGCAAGGTTCTGTCCGGCCTCGTCAAACGCATCGTCGACGGCGCCACTGGCCTGTCGGTCAACCAGCCCGCCGATATCGAAGCCTACAAGGCGCGCGCGGCCTGATGCCTCGACCAAGGGACGCCTGCTGACATGTTCGACCTGTCCGGAAAGACCGCCCTCGTCACAGGGGCGAGCGGCGGCATCGGCCGCGCCATCGCGGAGGCGCTGCATACGCAGGGCGCGACCGTCGTCCTCTCGGGCACGCGTCGCGAGGCGCTCGATGCGCTGGCCGCGACGCTCGGCGAGCGCGCCCACGTCGTCACCTGCGATCTCGCCGACAAAGCGTCCGTCGAGGCCTTGGTCCCGGCGGCGGAGGCGGCCGCGGGGCCGCTCGATATCCTCGTCAACAATGCCGGCGTCACGCGCGACAACCTCTTCATGCGCATGCGCGACGAGGAGTGGGAGACGGTGATCTCCGTCAATCTCGGCGCCGGCTTCCGGCTCGCCCGCGCCTGCCTCAAGGGCATGATGCGGCGCCGCTACGGCCGCATCATCGCGGTGACCTCGGTCGTCGGCACGATGGGCAATGCCGGACAGGCGAACTACGCGGCCTCGAAGGCTGGCATGGTCGGCCTGACGAAGAGCCTCGCCGCCGAGGTGGCGACCCGCAACGTCACCGCCAATTGCATCGCGCCCGGCTTCATCGAGACGCCGATGACGGACGCGCTCAACGAGAAGCAGAAGGCGGCGATCCTCGGCAACGTCCCGATGCAGCGGCTCGGCGTGGCCGCCGACGTGGCGGCCGCGGCGGTGTTTCTCGCAAGCAGCGAAGCAGCTTACGTCACCGGGCAAACGTTGCACGTCAACGGAGGCATGGCGATGATTTGAGTGGACCGCATGCCCGCGGCCATTAGAAGTGCCCGGGTCGCGGTCTCGCCACAGGCGCACGAACATGTTACCAGCGCCACTCGGTTGCCGAAAAAGCGACGAATTCGCGCATAGCGCGGTGGCGGCAGGGTCGACGGAAGCTCGGACGGTCTTTAGTGAAGTCTTGAAGGCTGTTGGGGCGGATTCGCCCAGGTCGCCCGGCTCGCTGAACGACGATCGGAACGATCAAAAGGTCGCGAGACCAGTACCACGAACGATGAGGAAAGAAGACGATGAGCGATGTTGCCGAGCGCGTGAAGAAGATCGTGATCGAGCATCTCGGCGTCGACGCCGACAAGGTGGTCGACAACGCCAACTTTATCGAGGACCTCGGCGCGGATTCTCTCGACACGGTCGAGCTCGTCATGGCTTTCGAGGAAGAGTTCGGCGTCGAGATCCCGGATGACTCGGCCGAGACGATCGTCACCGTCGGCGACGCGGTGCGTTTTCTCGACAAGGCCACCGCCGCCTCGTCCTGAGGGCGGCCCGCACGGCCTGTCGCGCCGGTCGACGGCTCGGGCTTCCCCGCTATCCACGATGTCGGCTGCCGCCGCTCTTGCGTCGCGAGCGGCCGCTACCTTTATTTGACACGCAAGGGAGCCGCCCCATTCGAACGAAGGCGAACTGATGCGTAGGGTCGTGGTCACTGGGCTGGGTATCGTGTCGCCGCTGGCGTGCGGCGTCGACTTGACGTGGGCGCGTTTGCTCGACGGCGAGAGTGGCGCGGCTCCGATCACGGCGTTCGAGGCGAGTGATCTCGCCTGTCGCATCGCGATGATGGTCCCGCGCGGCGACGGCTCGAACGGCACCTTCAATCCAGACCAATGGATGGAGCCGAAAGAGCAGCGCAAGGTCGATGACTTCATCATTTTCGCGATGTCGGCGGCGACCCAGGCGCTGGCCGATGCCGGCTGGGCCCCGAAGACCGACGAAGAAAAGAACTATACCGGCGTGATGATGGGCGCCGGCATCGGCGGCCTCGGCGGCATCAACGACCAGGCGATCATCCTGCACGAGAAGGGGCCGCGGCGCGTGTCGCCGTTCTTCATCACCGGGCGGCTGATCAATCTCGCCGGCGGCTACGTCTCCATCAAGCATCAGCTCAAGGGTCCCAATCACGCCTGCGTCACGGCGTGCTCGACGGGGACCCACGCGATCGGCGATGCCGCGCGGCTCATCGCGCTCGAGGATGCCGAGGTGATGGTGGCGGGCGGCACGGAATCGGCCGCGAATCGGATCGGCATCGCGGGATTTTGCGCCTGCAAGGCGCTATCCACATCGTTCAACGACACGCCCAAGCTCGGCTCGCGGCCATTCGATCGCGATCGCGACGGCTTCGTCATGGGCGAGGGGGCTGGTGCCCTGGTGCTCGAATCCTACGATCACGCCAAGGCGCGGGGCGCGCGCATCTACGCCGAGATCGTCGGCTATGGCATGTCGGGCGACGCCTACCATATCACCGCGCCGGCGGAGAATGGGGACGGGGCGTTCCGCGCGATGCAGGCCGCCTTGAAGCGCGCCGGGCTCAAGGCAAGCGAACTCGACTACATCAACGCGCACGGCACCTCGACGCCGCTCGGCGACGCGATCGAGCTGAACACGGTGCAGCGCCTCCTGGGCGAGGGCAGCGATTCCACGTCGATGTCCTCGACCAAGGGCGCGGTCGGCCACCTGCTCGGCGCCGCGGGCGCGGTCGAGGCGGTGTTCAGCGTGCTTGCCATCCGCGACCAGGTCGTGCCGCCGACGATCAACCTGCACAATCCGCCGGACTTCGCGCGCATCGACCTGGTGCCGCACGAGGCTCGCAGGCGCGATGTCCAGTATGTGATGTCGAACTCGTTCGGCTTCGGCGGAACGAACGCGTCCCTCATTTTCAAACAGGCCGATTGAGCAGCGCCGGCACCGCACGCGTATGTTAGATGGCGTCGCGCGTGTTAGAAGGCGTCGCGCGTTCGGCGCCAATTCCTGCTTTCGCCATATTGACGGCTAGGGTGCGAAGAGCCGGTCGGCATGTGCGGCAAGTGAGACGACGCGATGCGTGACGACGGGCCGGGACCTTTGGGGAGAGCGGGCGCCGGCGCGTCCGCCCTCGTCGCCCGTAGCGTCCTTCCTTGGCATCTCGCGTCCTGGGACATGGGCCGGTCCTTCATTGGTCGTGAGATATCCGGACGTAGGATGACGCCGCAGTCGCCGAACGAGGCCCTCCAGCCGGAGGCGCCGCCCCCTCCTCCGCCAAAACCGCCGAGCAAGCGGCGCCCGACCCTGTCGGCGCTCAGCGGCTTCATGTCGTTTCTGGTGATCATCGCGGTCGGCGCCCTCGCCGGACTGGTCTGGGCCGAAAGCCGGCTCAACGAGCCAGGCCCGCTGATGGCCGACAAGGACATTTTCATCGCGCCGCACACCGATCTGCCCGACATCGTCGACAAGCTCGATTCGGAAGGCGTGATCGACAGCCCGCTCACCTTCAACGCCGTGCTGACGGTCGAGCGCAAGCGCGCCAAGGTGCGGGCGGGCGAGTACCTCTTCAAGGCGCACGCGAGCCTGCGCGCCGTCATCGACACGCTCGTCAGCGGCAAGCAGATCCAGCAGTCGATCACCATTCCGGAAGGCTTGACCAGCACGCAGATCGTGCAGCGGCTGCGAGCCGACGACGTGCTCGTGGGCGAGATCCGCGACATCCCGAAGGAAGGCGCGCTGCTTCCCGACACCTACAAGTTCGTGCGCGGCTCCTCGCGCAGCGAGATCCTGGACAAGATGCAGGCGCTCGATCGCCGCGTCGTCGAGCAGATCTGGGCGCGTCGATCGCCGGATCTGCCGCTGCGCTCGCCCTACGAACTCGTGACGCTGGCCTCCATCGTCGAGAAGGAGACCGGCAAGGCCGACGAGCGCCCGCTGATCGCCGGCGTGTTCATCAATCGGCTGACCCACCGCATGCGGCTGCAGTCCGATCCGACGATCGTCTATGGCCTCGTCGCCGGCCAAGGTACGCTCGGCCACTCGATCACCCGCGCCGAACTCGACAAGCGGACGCCCTACAACACCTACCAGATCGACGGCCTGCCGCCCGGCCCGATCGACAATCCCGGCCGCGCCGCGCTCGAGGCCGTCGCCAACCCGTCACGCACGGGCAACTATTACTTCGTCGCCGACGGCACGGGCGGCCACGCCTTCTCGTCGTCGATCGAAGAGCACAACCACAACGTCCAGCGCTGGCGCGCGATCGAGCGCGAAGCCAAGGACAAGGATGTCGACAAGCTGTCGCCGAACGCCACCGCGCCGACCAAGGGCGATCAGCGCAGCGACGCCGACGAACCGGCCTACGGCAAGCTTCCCGTCGGCGGCATCGTGGTTGTCAGCGACGGACACCGGCCCTCGTTCGCCGATCCCGCCGTGAGCCACGACATCGCGAGGATCGCCGCCGCCGAGGCTGCGGGCACGCCGTCGCGCAAGACGAGCAGGACGCAAGCCACGCTGCGCAAGCTCGACACGATGGCGTTGACGGCAAGCCTCGACACGCTCGGCTTTTCGATCGACGGCGTGAAGCCGACCGCCGCCGACCTGCTCGACGGCCCGATCACCGCCGATCCCGGGGCGGCGCCTGTCGCGCCCGCGCCCCCCGGTGCCATGGCCGCCGGTCCCGGCACGATCGCCAACACGACGACCGCTATCGCGGCCGCGCTCGATCCGAAACCGAAGACGACACCGGCGGGCGACACGCGCGTGGCGAAGGCCTCGCTCGACGCCCTGCCCAGCGAAAAGCCCGTCGATCTCTTCGCCGATCCCGACCCGGCGCCCGCGGCCGCCATCGTGCCGATCAAGACGCCGCCGGACCATCCGAAGATCTTCGACGCATCCGAGGGCACTCCGCTCGATCCGCTGCGCGACAAGTCCTTCGACTTGAACAGCGGCAAGACCATTCCGAACGAGTATCTCCATTAGCGCGACCGCCGCGATCGCCAGCATGACCGGCTTCGCCCAGGCGCAGGGCACCAGCGGCGCGGCGCGCTGGACGTGGGACCTCAAGACCGTCAACGCCAAGGGCCTCGACCTGCGGCTGCGGGTGCCGCCCGGCTTCGATCGGCTCGAAATCGAGGCGCGCCGACGCATCGCCGCGCGGCTGGCCAGGGGCACCTGCCACGCCACGCTCGGCGTGGTCCGCGACACGCCGGCGCCGGCCGTGCGCATCAACACAGCGCTACTCGCCGCGCTGGCGGACGCCGTCGCCAAACTCGTGGTGCCAGCATCCATCGCGCCCGCGACGCTCGACGGACTGCTCGCGGTTCGCGGTGTCATCGAAGCCGACGACCGCTCCCCTGATATTGCCGAGGGCGAGGCGCTGGTTGCCGCCTGCGACGTCGGACTCGACGCGGCGCTCGACGCGCTTGCCGCGATGCGCGCGGACGAAGGCGCGGCGCTGCGGCGTATCCTCGGCGAGCGGCTCGAGGCGATCGCGCGCCTCACCGCGCAGGCCGATGCGGCCCCGCAGCGCCGGCCCGACGCCGTGCGTGAAAAGCTCACGCGCACCATCGCCGAACTCGCCGAGCGTCACGCGCTCGATCCGGATCGCCTGCACCAGGAGGCACTGATCCTCGCCGCCAAGGCCGATGTCCGCGAGGAACTCGACAGGTTGGCGACGCATGTCGTGGCGGCGCGTGCCCTGCTGTCTGGCGGCGGTGCCGTCGGCCGCCGACTCGACTTCCTGGCGCAGGAGCTGGGACGCGAGGCGTCGACCTATTGCGCCAAGTCGAACGACGCCGCGCTGACCGCGATCGGGCTTGAACTGCGCGTCGAGATCGAGCAATTCCGCGAGCAGGTCCAAAACATCGAGTGAGTCCTCATGGGCGATCAAACCGGCGCCGGCGGCCCCGCAAGCGCGCCAGATGCGTCGGCGGCGCTCCCGCGGCGCGGGTTCATCCTGATCCTCTCCTCGCCGTCGGGCGCCGGCAAAACCACCCTGACGCGCATGCTGCTGACGCGCGCCGAGCTCGATCTGACGCTCTCGATCTCGGTGACGACGCGCGCGCGCCGCTCGAGCGAAGCGGACGGCGTCCATTACACGTTCATCTCGAAGCGGCAGTTCCTGGCGATGCGCGAGGGCGACGACCTGCTCGAATGGGCCGAGGTGCACGGCAACTTCTACGGCACGCCACGCGAGCCGGTCGAGCGGGTGCTGGCGCAGGGCCGCGATGTCCTCTTCGATATCGACTGGCAGGGCACGCAACAGGTCAAGGCCAAGGCCGGGATGGACGCGGTCACGATCTTCATCCTGCCGCCGTCGATGAGCGAGCTGCGCGCCCGGCTGGAGCGCCGCGCCGAGGACCCGCCGGAGACGATCGCCAAGCGGCTCGCCAACGCCCGCAACGAGATCCGCCGCTGGGCGCAGTATGACTACGTGCTCGTCAACGACGACATCCAGGTCAGCTTCGACGACCTGCTCGCGATCATCGCCGCGGAGCGCTCGCGCACGACCCGTTCCACCGAGACGATCGGCCGCTTCGTCGAGACGCTCCTCGCCGAGCCGTGAGCCCGCCACCCGCTGGACAAGCGCGGCCGTCACCCGCTGGACAAGCGCGAAACGCCTCCCTTATAAGGGCGCTCCGTCGTCGTCCGTAACCGTGCGACGCGGCGCCCAGGTAGCTCAGTTGGTAGAGCATGCGACTGAAAATCGCAGTGTCGGTGGTTCAATTCCTCCCCTGGGCACCAAGCGGCAATCTCCAGACGTTCAAGGACATTCACCGGCGTTCAGTAACCTACTGACTTAACGGTCGTTCTGGTGCCGAAATCGTCCTGCGTCGTCCATCGGCGTCCGTTGACATCCTGCCGAAGTGTTGGCTCTTTTGTTGGCCTCGTTACGCTCTAGCGGGTGTGGAGGCCAACATGCTGTCCGACATTCAAATCCGCAATGCAAAGCCCGACGCGCCCCGCGCGATCAAGCTGAGTGACGGTGGCGGCCTCCAGCTCTGGGTCACGCCAACCGGCGGCAAGCTCTGGCAGGTGGCCTACCGCTTCGAGAGCAAGCAGCGGAAGCTGAGCCTCGGACCCTATCCCGCCGTGGGCCTCAAGGCTGCTCGAGATCAGCGCGAGGCGGCCAAGCTCCTGCTCGCCGCCGGGATCGATCCAGGCCAGCACAAGAAGGCGGAGGCCATCACGAAGGCCCGCAGCAAGGCCAACACTTTCGGGCTCGTAGCCGACGAGGTGCTCGCCAAGAAACGCCGCGAAGGGCTCGCCGAAAACACGCTGGCGAAGATCGGATGGCTGATCGATTTCGCGCGGCCGACACTCGGCGATCGGCCGATTGCTGACATCACCGCGCCCGAGATCTTGGTCGTGCTTCGCCAGGTTGAAGCTCGAGGTCGCCACGAGACAGCGCGCCGCCTGCGCTCGACCATCGACGAGGTATTCCGTCACGCTGTCGCTGACGGGAAAGCCGCGAGCAATCCCGCCTCTGCGCTCCGCGGCGCCATCACAACGCCCACGACCACGCCGCGCGCCGCGCTGATCGAACCGCGAGCTTTCGGCGGCCTGCTGCGCGCCATCGCCGGCTATGACGGCACGCCGGAGACGCGCGCGGCCCTCCAGCTTCTCGCGCTGACGTTCGTGAGGCCGGGCGAGTTGCGCGGCGCGGCATGGGAGGAATTTGACCTAGAGGGTCGCGCTTGGACAATCCCGGCCGCAAGAATGAAGATGCGCCGCCCGCATAAGGTGCCGCTCGCAACGCAATCGATCGAGATCCTCGAGGATCTCAGACAGGCGACGGGCCGAGGCGCCCTGCTCTTCCCGTCGGTTCGCACCGCAAGCCGGCCGATGTCCGAAGGCACGCTTGGTGCCGCCCTACGGCGCCTCGGCTACACGAGCGATCAGATGGTGCCACACGGCTTCCGCTCCGTCGCAAGCACGCTGTTGAACGAATGCGGGAAATGGAACCCCGACGCGATCGAAGCGCAGCTTGCCCATGTCGAGGGCAACGACGTCCGCCGCGCCTACCACCGGGCGGCATATTGGGACGAGCGCGTGACCATGATGACCTACTGGGCTGACCGGGTCGACGCGCTCCGCGACGGTGGCAAGGTGGTCGCTCTGCGGGCTTGACGGAGATTTCGGAAATCTCCGGGCTGTGTCGCGCGCGTCGAGGGTATGTCCCACGCTTCTCAAGCCCGTCCTCACGCCTACCAAAGCCTGTCACGCGCGTACGTGTACCTAAGTCTTTGATTTCGCTTATTCTATGGCGATGACGTTCCGACCGGAGAAAACGGAGAAAGTCGGAGATTTCCGGAGATTTCCGCGCCCATTAGCCTCGGAGAAAACGGAGAGGATATTCAGCAGCCTAATTCTACTGAGTCACGAACGCCAGTTCGTTCTGCCGACGGCTGATTTGATAAGGTGGCGATTCGCTTTTTTGGATGCGGGCGTCACGATGGATCATGATCTGCCTGCTAGCGAAGCGCGGTTCGCGACTTATGTCGAGGCCTTGGGCAAGTCTCTCGGCCACGCGGATCGGGCCGGCCCGCTGAGGCATTATTGCACCGGACTGCTGTTGCCCGGCGAACGCAAGAGCGTCGAGCCCATGGCGGCAATCGTCGCGCCGGAACGGGCGGCGGCTGAGCATCAATCGCTGCTTCACCTCGTCGGCCAGGCCGCGTGGTCGGATGCGACGGTTCTGCAAACGGTGCGCGATCTTGTGCTGCCGGCGATGGAACGGCAGGCGCCGATCGCGGCGTGGATCGTCGATGACACGGGCTTTGCGAAGAAGGGCGTGCATTCGGTCGGCGTCGCGCGCCAATATTGCGGACGTCTCGGCAAGCAAGACAATTGCCAGATCGCGGTGAGCCTGTCGGTCGCCCATGCCCATGCGAGCCTGCCGATCGCCTACCGGCTCTATCTTCCCGAGGAATGGGCCGGCGATCCCGTCCGGCGTGCCAAGGCGAAGGTTCCCGAGGACGTCGTGTTCCAAACCAAGCCGGAGATCGCGCTCGAGCAGATCGCGACGGCGCGCGCCTCTGGTGTCACGCCCGGTGTCGTGCTGGCCGACGCGGCCTACGGCGGCAACGGGGCGTTCCGCGCCGGCATCACCGCCCTCGGCCTGACCTATGCGGTCGGCATTCAATCCCACACGACGGTCTGGCCGCCCGGCCTCGCGCCGTTGCCACCCAAGCCATGGAGTGGACGCGGCCGTCCGCCGTCGCTGTTGCGCCGCGACGCCGATCACGCGCCCGTCTCCGTCAAGGACCTGGCCCTGAGCCTGCCGGCTGACCGTTGGACCTCATGCATCTGGCGCGAGGGCACAAACACGCCATTGTCCTCGCGCTTCTGTGCGCTGCGCGTGCGGGCCGCCGGACGCGACTGGAACCGGACCACACCTCATCCCGTCGAATGGCTTCTCATCGAATGGCCCGAGGGGGCTGTCGAGCCTGATCATTACTCCCTCGCGACCGTTGCGGACCAAATCGACTTGTCATCGCTCGTCGAGATCACCAAGCTGCGCTGGCGCATCGAGCGTGATTATGAAGAGCTGAAGTCCGAACTCGGCCTCGCCCATTACGAGGGGCGGGGGTGGCGAGATTCCACCATCACGCCACGCTCATAACTTGGGCGGCTGAATGAGCGCAGAACGTCAAGCGCTACTTGAAGCGCCGGTCGCGATCGCTTCGTCCTACGAGGGCATTGTCCAGGCGTGCGTCCTGCGCCGACACGAACTCGGTCTATCGCAGACGGCGGTCGATGAGATCTCGGGCATGCAAGATGGCTACACCGCAAAGCTCGAGGTGGGGATCAAGCGCCTTGGCGCGATGTCGCTGCCGACCTTGCTTCAGACGCTAGGCCTCGAGCTGGTGGTCGTTCGGGTCCAGCCTCATCATGAACGCCAGCGCCGCTTGCCGCCGAGCTCGTCAAGAGGTCGCAGCATGGCGGGGAGCGAGAGGAGCGGCGATCGACTTGCTAGTTGATCGCTGTATTTCATTGCGGCGTTCCGCCCTCTGTGTAAGCGATGACCCGCATGCCACGCCTTCGTCGAGAACGGCATGCGAGGAAAGCCATTTGGATATCGAGGTCCGCTCAGTCGCCCTGACAGAGGTGCCTTTGTTCCCCGCCGACCATGTCTTGGTCGCGAGAACGGTCTCAGGGACATACCGAGCGTTCGGCGTCAAAAAAGAAGCTACCAGGAAATTTCTCCGCTACGCGCCTCCGCAATCGGATGATCGAGACGCTGCGATCTTCGCAGCCAAAGCCTGGGCGGCAGCCGCTGGGATCAAAATCAATTATCTGGTCGAAGATCCGCCGCCAGAAGATCGGCCATCGAAAGCTCGGGCCGGAAAAAATTCGGGAGTGTGACGCGCGGGGATGGGAGAAGCGCCATCGATCACCCTCCATTTTACCCCCGGCAGGGGGCAGGCCGGCTGTCTGGCCTACCCTCCCCCATTAGGGAATAGGGCGCGCGGCGGAGCCAACCCAAACCGGTCTTGCCGCACGGATCGTGGCTGTTGGCCTTTTTGCTGGCCTTTCGTGCCTCATGCGCTACCAAGCCTCAATGAAATCATGCCGGTAGACGCATGATGGCATTTCCTCCCCTGGCACCAACGGACCTATCGCCGGCTCAATGAGGCGGCGAGGCGGCCGACGAGATCGAAGGCGACGGCTTCACTCTTGCGCGCAGGTAGACGACGACTTGGTCGACGAGGCGGCGGATGATCCCGTAGGCCTTCGTTATCCCGCGGTCACGCGGCGCGACGAACTGTTCTTCGATCTCGGCAATGTAGGAGGCGATCGCCTTCGGGCGAATCTTGACGACGTCGGCCTTGGCACGGGCAATCGCGTTGGAAGCCGCGAGCACGGCCTCCTCGGCCTCGGGTATCGGCCAGGCGGCGCGCCAGCGTCGCCATGCCGCCGGAGCCGTCGGCGATCGCGTGGACGACGCGCTCGATCTCGCCGCGCAGCTCACCGAGCCGGCGTTCGTCGGCGCCACGAAGGCTAGCCGAGGCGGCGTTCGGCGCGATAGTCCTGGACGATCGGCGCGATCAGCATCGGATCGCGCAGCCGCTCCCGCAGGCTCTCAGCCTGCGGGAGCTTGCCCGCGAGGCTGCGGCGGGTCTTGTGGGCGAGGTCGGTCTGGTCCCTCGGCTGCGGCCGCCATCAGCCCGTCGAGGCCGTGGCGGCGCCGTCGATGTCTTCAGTTCTTTAGAGGGAAGTTCGGCACGCTTCGGCCGGGCTTGGCAGGCTCCTCGGTCTCGGAGGTGGTCTTGGCCTCCTCTGTCGCCTCGGGCTCCTCGTCGACCTCGAAATCATCGTCGTCCGGCTCGTCCTCGCCGGCCTTGCGCGCCTTGGCGCGGCGCACCTCCGGCTCGGAGCGAACGCGCTTCTTGCCGGCCTCGACGATGTCGCGTTCGGGCCGCGGCAGCACCGGGCCCTCGGGATAGACGAAGCCGAGCGTCTTCGTTCCGTCGTCGGCCGTGGTCACATGCACGCGCACCGCGCCGCCGTTCTTCAGCCGACCGAACAGCACCTCGTCGGCGAGCGGCGTCTTGATCGCCGTCTGAATGACGCGCGACATCGGGCGGGCGCCCATGCGCTCGTCGTAGCCGTTCTCGACCAGCCAGCGGCGCGCCTCGTCGGTCAGCTCGATGGTCACGTTGCGGTCGGCGAGCTGCGCCTCGAGCTGCATGATGAACTTGTCGACGACCTTGGCGATGACCTCCGGCGGCAGATGGCCGAACGACACGGTGGCGTCCAAACGATTGCGGAATTCCGGGGTGAACATCTTGTTGATCGCCTCGGTGTCCTCGCCGACGCGCTTGTTCTGCGTGAAGCCGAAGGCGGCACGCGCCATGTCGGCCGCGCCCGCGTTCGTGGTCATGATCAAGATCACGTTGCGGAAGTCGATCTGCTTGCCGTTGTGATCGGTCAGCTTCCCGTGGTCCATCACCTGCAGCAGGATGTTGTAGAGTTCGGGATGCGCCTTCTCGATCTCGTCGAGCAGCAGCACGCAATGCGGGTGCTGATCGATCGAATCGGTCAGCAGGCCGCCCTGGTCGAAGCCGACGTAGCCGGGCGGCGCGCCGATCAGCCGCGAGATCGTGTGGCGCTCCATGTACTCGGACATGTCGAAGCGGACGAGCTCGACACCGAGCGACACCGCGAGCTGGCGGGCGACCTCGGTCTTGCCGACGCCGGTCGGGCCGGAGAAGAGGTACGAGCCGATCGGCTTCTCGCCGTCGCGCAAACCGGCGCGGGCGAGCTTGATCGCCGACGTCAGCGCCTGGATCGCCGAGTTCTGGCCGTAGACGACCCGCTCCAGCGTCTCGGTCAGATGCTCGAGCACCTCGGCATCGTCCTTCGACACGGTTTTCGGCGGGATCCGCGCCATCGTCGCGATGGTCGTCTCGACCTCCTTGATGCCGATCGTCTTCTTGCGCTTGGCCTCGGGCAGCAGCATCTGGCTCGCGCCCGTCTCGTCGATCACGTCGATCGCCTTGTCCGGCAGCTTGCGGTCGTGGATGTAGCGCGCCGACAGCTCGACCGCCGCCTTGATCGCCTCGGCCGTGTACTTGATCTTGTGGAAGTCCTCGAAGTAGGGCTTCAAACCTTTCATGATCTCGATCGCGTCGGCGACCGACGGCTCGTTGACGTCGATCTTCTGGAAGCGGCGGACCAGCGCGCGGTCCTTCTCGAAATACTGGCGGTATTCCTTGTACGTCGTCGAGCCGATGCAGCGCAGCGTGCCTTGCGCGAGCGCGGGTTTCAGCAGGTTCGAGGCATCCATCGCGCCGCCCGACGTCGCGCCGGCGCCGATCACGGTGTGGATCTCGTCGATGAAGAGGATCGCGTTCTTGTGGTTCTCGATCTCCTTCATCACCTGCTTCAGGCGCTCCTCGAAGTCGCCGCGGTAGCGCGTGCCGGCGAGCAGCGTACCCATGTCGAGCGCGAACACGGTCGCCTCGGCCAGCACCTCCGGCACCTCGCTCTTGATGATCTTGCGCGCCAGGCCTTCGGCGATCGCGGTCTTGCCGACGCCCGGATCGCCGACGAGCAGCGGGTTGTTCTTATGGCGGCGGCAGAGCACCTGGATCGTGCGCTGCACCTCGGACTCGCGGCCGATCAGCGGGTCGATACGCCCGTCCTTGGCCTTCTTGTTGAGGTTGACGCAATACGCCTCGAGCGCGCCTTCCTTCTTCTT
This sequence comes from uncultured Lichenihabitans sp., assembly GCA_965214415.1. GTDB lineage: Bacteria > Pseudomonadota > Alphaproteobacteria > Rhizobiales > Beijerinckiaceae > RH-AL1. Next base: position 713,846 of record CBDCBQ010000003.1, on the reverse strand, counting down.
CGGCTCGCCGGGGTCCTTGCCGTCCTTGCCATCGCGCTCGCCCTCGTCGTCCGACCCGCGCGGCGACTTCGAGGAATCCGACAGGCCGGGACGCTTGGCGATCCCGTGGCTGATGTAATTGACCGCGTCGTAGCGGGTCATGTCCTGCTCCTGCAGGAAGTAGGCGGCGTGGCTCTCGCGCTCGGCGAAGATCGCGACGAGGACGTTGGCCCCCGTCACCTCCTCGCGCCCGGAGGACTGCACGTGGATCACGGCGCGCTGGATGACTCGGTTGAAGCCGGTCGTCGGCTTGGCGTCCTCGCGGCCGTCCGAGACGAGATTTTCGAGTTCGCGCTCGATGTAGTCACGCAGGTTTTTGCGCAAGAGATCGAGATCGATCGAGCAGGCCCGCAGGACCGCGGAGGCCTCGGCATCGTCGGTGAGGCTGAGCAGCAGATGCTCGAGGGTCGCGTATTCGTGGTTTCGCTCGTTGGCGATCGCCAGGGCCCGGTGCAGCGACTGTTCGAGATTGCGGGAGAAGGAGGGCATGGCGTCGACCTCTATTTCTTTTCCATGATGCACTGCAGCGGGTGCTGGTGCTTTCGCGCGTAGTCCATGACTTGGGTCACCTTGGTCTCGGCGACCTCGTAGGTGAAGATGCCGCACTCGCCGACCCCGTGCTGATGCACGTGCAGCATGATGCGCGTGGCCTCGTCGGGCCCTTTGCTGAAATATTTGCGCAGCACGGCAACGACGAACTCCATCGGCGTATAGTCGTCGTTCAGAAGCAGCACCCGATACATGCCGGGCCGGCGCGTCTGCGTGCGGGTCCGCGTAATGACCGCGGTCCCCGACCCATTGCCATCGCCGCCATTCCCGCCGCCATTCTCCTTTTGCGGATCCTTGGCGGCGCGCGTCGGATACCCGGCGGCGGTCGTCGCACGACGCCGGACATTCAAAAGCTCGGGCTCGCGTGCGCTTGCGGAAGGCAGCTTCGTCACCTCAGTCCCTCGTCGTGCGTTCGAGATATGCGACGGGGCGTCGGACTTCGCCAGTAGCCGCCACAAGATTCGAACTCCTCGACGTCGCCCTCGATTCCTCCTGCGCGCATGCAAAAACGACGCCCGCGAACGCAGAAAGGCTCGACCAGAAGGTCGAGCCTTTCAAATGAGCGGCTGCTTGTAAAGACCGAGGCCGGCGGACCCCGCCTGCGCCTCGATTACGCCTGGTGGACGGCGTCCTGGCCTTTGGCCATCGCGGTCTCGACCGGCTTGAACGCCTCCTTGGCGATATCCTTGTAGATCTCGCCGATCTTGTTGGTCTGGGCGAGGAAGCCCTCGAACTGCGTCTTGGCGAACTCGGACTGCAGCTGGATCGCGGTATCCAGCGAGCGGACGCCGAAGATCTTCTCGAAGTAGGCCGAGGTGGTCTCCATCGAGCGCTTCGAATAGTCGGTCGTCTCGGTGGCGATCGCCTGGAAACCGCGGGCCACGGACGCGGCGGTCGCCGACATCTGCTCCATCTGCTCGCGGCTCATCTTCTGAAGGTCGTCAAACTGTTTTGCCATTAAAGCTATCCTCCGTGTGCGTCTTGTCGCCAGCATCACTCAGCGCCAATGCCCGCGTTCACCAAGCAAAGATAGTGCAGCGCAGCATTTCCTTCAAGCCGCTTTATGGTGCGACGCAATATGTCGAACGACAGATGTGTCGTGTCGGGACGCTCCGTTCGAGCCCGAGGCGATGTCTTAACCGTGAAGTAACTGGACCTCGGTAACGTGACTGAGGGGGCACATCGTCAGACGATGCAGCGGCCTCGAGTGGACCGAGGACGCGTATGTTCGAGTTTGATGCGACGCAGCGCAAATATCACCGACATGCGTTTGCCGCCACCGCCTGCCTCCTTGTTGGTTCGCTCGTGTCCTCCCCAGCAGTCGCCCACCATCACCGGCACGCCTCGCGCGGCCGGATCGCGTTCGCGCATCGCCCTCACAACGAGCCGCACCTCGTCCACGTGGTGAGCCGCGGCTCCGCCCCGCCGTTCTCGGCTTACGCGGTCGACGGGAATTCCGGACGCGTTCTCTACGGACGCGACGAGAACGCGCTGCGCCATCCCGCCTCGATCACCAAGGTGATGACGCTCTATCTGTTGTTCGATCAGCTCGAGAAGGGTCGCCTCTCGCTCGATACGCGTATCGAAGTCTCCGCGCATGCCGCGGCACAAAAGCCGACCAAGCTGGGGCTTCGCCCAGGCTCGAGCATTCGTATCGAGGACGCGGTCAAGGCGATCGTCACGAAGTCCGCCAACGACATGGCGGTCGCGCTCGCCGAGCGGATCGGCGGCAGCGAGCCGGCCTTCGCCACGATGATGACGCGCAAGGCGCATGCGCTCGGCATGTCGCGCTCGAACTTCGTCAACGCCTCCGGCCTGCCCGACGACATGCAGCTCACGACCGCGCGCGACCTCGCGACGCTGGGCCGCGCGATCCACGACCACTACCCGCAATATTACCATTTCTTCTCGACGCCCTCGTTCACTTATGCGGGGCACTTCATGGCGAACCACAACCACCTGATGGAGCAGGTGGAGGGAATGGACGGCATCAAGACCGGCTACACGAACGCCTCGGGCTTCAACCTGCTCAGCTCGGTCAACCGCAACGGCCACTGGCTTGTCTCGGTTGTGCTCGGCGGTCGGACGCGGCTCGGGCGCGATCGGATCATGGCCGACCTGATCTCGTCCGAGATCGACAAATGCGCGACGCACCGCACCGCACCGATGATCGCCGAGAACCCGGACCTGGAGCATGTCGCCGAGGCGATCCCGGTCATCACGCACGAGGGCGATTTCGCCCCGCCCGTCGAAGGTGTCGACGACGAGGATTCAGCCGAACATCGGCGCGAACCCGCGCCCATCGAGGCGGCGGCGGCGCCGGAGCCTCGCGAGCCCGCGGCCGAGCCGGTTCCGCGGGACGCAGCTCCGGAGCCGGAGCCGGAGCCAGCCCTCGCGCCGCTTCGCCCGCGCCGCCTTCGCCCTCTTGCGATAGCCTCGGCCGCGCCCGAGCAGCACAGCCGCACGCGACCCGCCTTCGTCTCGAACGTCCCGACGCCGCCCGAACGCGACATGCTGTCGACCGGCTCGATTCGCCAACGTCAGGCCCGGCTCGACGGCTCGACGGCCCGCTACGACGGCGCCGCGACGGCGACCCCTTCGCGTCGTGGCCGGCACGATAAAGTGGCGACCGAGACCTTCGCAAAACCGATCAAGGTCGCGAGCCTCGACACTACGCTCCCGCAGCCGATGAGTCGCCCCGAGGCGGCGCGTACGGGCTGGATGATCCAGCTCGGCGCGCCCGACAGCGCCGCCAAGGCCGCCGATCTTCTCGCCCGGGCGAAAAGCCAAAGCCGCGGCGCGCTGGCAGGGGCGCACCCCTTCACCGAGAAGCTCGTGAAACGCGGCGGGACGCTCTACCGCGCGCGGTTCGCCGGGCTCGAGTCGGGCGCCGCGGAAAGCGCGTGCCGCAGCCTGAAACGGGCGGGCATGTCGTGCTTCGCCACCAAGGACTGATCGCGGTCCTTCGTCACTTTCATCCTCTGGTTCAAGCGTAAGCGTCGGGAGTTCTCAAGCATGGCGGCGAAGCAGCACCTCTTTGGCTTCGTTGGCGCGCGCGGCAAGGTCGGCCGTACCGCCTTGGTCGGGATGCCACTTCTTCATCACCGTTCGGTGCGCGCGCACGATCTCGTCGCGCGCGGCGCCGCGGCGAAGGCCGAGCACCTCATAGGCCTCATCCTCGGACATCCGGCTCGTGGAGCGCGCCCGCTGATCCCCCGCGTCGCCGTGACCCTGTGCTGCCGGACTCCAGCCGGCAAACCGGCGGTGGAAATAAGCTTCTAGCAGGCGCGCGCCGTCCGGGTCGTCGCGCAGGGACATGCGATAGACGGTCTCGCACTGTCCGCGGTCGAGGCGATCGAGACCGTTGCCTTCGTAAGGGCCGGCGATGATGCGGCCCGACATCGTGCCGCGCGCCTGATGATAATCCATCTCGATCGTCGCCGAGCGGACGCGCGAGACGTTGGTACGCGCGCTCGAGGCGCGCCGGCTGGCGCGCCCGAGCAGCCACAGGCCGACGCCGAACAGCAGAAGGGCGGCCCACACGTTGCCGCGCAGCAGCACGGCGATGGCGGCGACGACGGTCGCGACCGAGGTGAGCTTTTCGGCGATGCCGGGTGTCATGGCGGGAAGCAGCCGAGGAAAAGCGCCGGAGCGCGAGAGCACGAGCCAAAGGATGACGATCGCGGCGAGCGGGTAGATCATCGATTTGGCCGCGCTGGTCCTTCTCCCGCCGGCTGGAGAAGGGCGAGCCGCGACCATGATGGACCGCCCGCCATAAATCGCGCGTCGTCGCCCGGACCGCAAGCCGGCTGAAGTCTCAGATCAGGCAGAGCTCGCGCAGGGCGAAGCGAAGGCTCTCCGGCAGCTCGCCGGCGCCGGCCATCGTCGAGAGATCGACCGGCGCCGACTCATGCGGCAGGTAGCGCCAGCCCTGGAAGGGCCGGCACGGCCGTGGCGCGACGGCGACCACCGCCGGCGCCAGCACCAGCTCGCATCGTCCGATCCCGTCGCCATCGGAGAACGGACGCACCGCAAGGAGGCTCTGGCGCGCCGCCACCTGGCCACGCACGACCCAGAAGAGCGAGCCGCCATCCAGGATCTCATCGACGCGCTTCGGCACCATCCGCGTCGTGTGGATCACCTCGGCGGGCCGTCCATCCGCACGTCGAGCCTCGAGACGTGCCTCGACGTGCGCCTCGATATCGGCGATCGACGCCGCCCCGACGGCGAGCTTGAGCAGATGAAGGGCCATGGCATCTTTGTAAGGGCCGGCGACCGGGCCGCCCAGTGCACGGAACGCGTTGCCCACTGCTTCTTGGAGCGCGCGACGCCTCAGGCCACCTCGAACCGCTCGATGCGCCAGCCTTCGGCGGCGCCGCCGGCCACCCAGTCACCCCAGGCCGGCGACGCGACCATGGCCTCCATGTAGGCTCGCGTGCCGTCGGACACGTCCACGGCATAGGTTTGAAGCCGGCTGACCACGGGCGCGAACATCGCGTCGGCCGCCGTGAAACCGCCGAAAAGGAAAGCGCCCTCCCCGCCGAACCGCGACCGCGCGTCGGCGAACGCTGTCTCGAGGCGCCGCACGTCGGTCGCGACATCCTTGCGGGTCGCCGCGTCGAGCTTCAGCCGCTTTCGCGCGCGGCCAAAATTTATGGGCATCGCGCGACGCAGCGAGACGAAGCCGGAATGCATCTCCGCCGCGAGCGAGCGCGCGTAAGCCCGCGCCACGGGATCGCGCGGCCAGACCGCCTTTTCGGGGAAACGCTCGGCAAGATATTCGACGATCGCGAAGGAGTCCCAGACGGTGATGTCGCCGTCGATGAGGATCGGCACCTTGCCGGCTGGGCTGAGACGATCGATCGCCTCGCGCGTCTCCGGTGTGCCGAGCGGCAGGACGATCTCGTCGAACGGGATCTCGAGACCGCGCAGCAAGAGCCACGGCCGCATCGACCAAGACGAGTAGGTCTTGTTGCCGATCACAAGCTTCAACGGCACGGGCTAACGCCTTTCCAATCCACGCGAATCCAGCTCGGCCCGTGCCCGATTGAGCCGCGCGCCGAGGCCGCTCTCCTGGCGCCGGTCGGTGACCCGGCTCGGCGGATGCGCCTCGCCATCGGCGCGACGCTGCGCGAGCACGGTCGTCTCGCCGTAGGCATAGACATCGACGATCGGACGGTCGCAGGACAGCGACGACGGCACGACGAACGCGGATGCGTCCGCGAAGCGCGAGACGAGGATCAGCGAGGCGAGATCGACGGTCAGCGCGCCATCCTCGAAGATGGAGCCGATCGCCGCCGGCGCGACCAAGTGAAAGCCGGGCTCCGCGCCGCAAGCGGCGAGAAAGCCGGCCGCCTGGAAAGGCCCGTGCAGGACGAGGCCCGAGGCGCCAATCAGCGCGGCGAAGGGCCCCGCGACGAGGCCGGCGAGACTCGACGGCGGCACCGTCGAAACGATCCGCGCGGCGGGATTGATGCGCGCCTGCTCGACCAGCGACAGCGCATCGGCCAGCAGCGCACCTTGCCGATGGGCGACCAGCGTGGGCGCGCTCGCGGGACCCGCGAATGTCGCGATCATCGGCGGCTCGGTCGCGTCCGATGCGGCTCCGGCGTCGGCGATCTCGACCATCGCGTCGAGCCGCTCGGACGAGATGTCCGCGGCCCCGTCGACCGGACCCGGGCCTTGCGTCGCGATCATCCGAATCGAGTCGGCGAGCGCGGCGGTCGACAAATAGGCATCGCCGAGGTCGAGGGCGCCGTACGACGCGGGTCCAACCAGCGCGACGGCGCCGGCCGCTCGCGCATACGCGGCCATCTCGACCGGCCCGAGTCCGACCGGCATCAGCGCCGGCTCGAGCCCAGCGCGCAGCGCGGCCGCCAGCGCGACGATCGCGCCCGTCGTCGCGCCCGCGCCGATCAGCACGCGCTCGCCCGGCGCGAGAGCGGCGTGGCGGAACAGGGCCGCGAGCCGACCGACCCGGCGGGCGAGTTCGCCGGCGGTCGAGGCGCCGGCATCGTCGCGGATCAGAACCAGGTCCGGACAGTCGCGCGCGGCCGTGGCAAGCAACGCATCGAGGCCGCTTCCCGAGAACGGCTCGCGGACCTGCTCCAGGGGGACTGCGCTCGTCATCACCTCGTCCACCACCCTGCGTCCCACGTCAGGCCGACCGGAGCATCATACTGCGGCAAAGCGCGCTGATGCGCGAGGCCATGTCATACGCGCTCACGCCCTGATTCGCGACGACATCGCGCCCGGCTCTTGCGACCCGACAGCCGGCCCGTTATAGCTCCGCGTCTGCGTTGCTCCCTTCGTCTAGCGGTCTAGGACGTCGCCCTCTCACGGCGAAAACAGGGGTTCGATTCCCCTAGGGAGCACCAACCTTTTCAACGCCAAGTCCGGCGGCTTGTCCCTGCCCGCCTCCATACGGAAATTATACGGAAAAGGTGGTCCCAAAGCCTGTGGACAGATGTGGACGGAAAGTGCGCGATCCGCCACTATCTCTTCCCGGAAGACGGCTCGCTTCGCCGTGTCGCGCAGCGCCTCGCCGACGAGCTGCTCTTCGGCCGCGACGCGGTCCCTGAGTTCGCCGGCACGCGGCAGCGCCTCGCGCTCGTCGTCGTCGAAAACCAAGACGGCAGGCTAGCCCGCATCCTCGACGCTCGCGGCTCCTACTGGCAGTTCGATGCCGAGGACCGGATCGACGAGGATCTGCGCGAGCGATGGGCCGAGCACCTCGACACCGGCAGGGCCGCAGCTCGAGCGAAGCGCTCCGCCGTCATCGATCTCCTGCCGGAGATCAAGCGGCGCGAGATCGAGGCGCGCAACACCTGGACCCTGACGGCGGACGACCTCGACAGCATCGCCGCCGACCTCTGGCCTGGCGTGCATGGTCCCGCCGACGAAGTGTCGAGCGTCAAGGGCAAGGCGCCGAAGAAGCCGCCGCTCACAAGCGAGGCCCGCTGGGCGCTCGACGACATCGCGAAGCACGTGAACGCCATCACGGGCAAGCTCAACGGCCTTTCCGAGCGGTCGCTGAAGAGCTTGGCATTCGAAGCGGCGCGCACGAGAATTGCCAAGTCGCCGTCGAGTCCGGCCGGCTGCTGATGGCCGAGTAGGCGGAATGGGTCGGGCCGGACATGGAGATCAGCGTCAACGTGCGGTTGGCCCTTGAATGGCGGCCCGACGATCGGGAGTGAAACGCGAAGCGCGGACGATCAGTCAGCATCGCGATCGGAACAAAGAACCGGGTCACGGACACCTGCGGCGAGACGCAGATCAAGGTCTTTCCGCAGCTCCGAGATCGCGGATTCAAGCTCCTCTTTTCGACGCTCCAGAATTGCGAGCTGTTTCTCGATCTCAGCAGTCTCGAGATGCACAACGATGCTCCCCGCACTCGACAACTGCGGTTCAGAGGGCCGCGTGAAAATCAGGGTCCAGATTTCATCGAGCGTGAAACCTAGTTTTTTGCCCTTCAGGATCAGCTCTAGTTTGATCCGATCCGTCGCGGTGTAAAGTCGCGTGTTGCCAATTCTTTCAGGCGTCAAGAAGCCCTTCGTCTCATAAAAGCGGAGAGTGCGCAGACTCACACCAAACACGCTCGCCAAGTCGGAGATGGTTGTGCTGTTCGCTGGTATCGACGGCATGCTGCCAAGCCTCCAAAGAAGCCAATTCGAACAGACGAAGCGAAAGGCCGCCACCACAAAAGACAACTCCTTCTCGAACTTCTTTGATCTCAGCAAATTCTTTTATAAGAGCGCACGATCAAAGTGAGAAGATTAACATTGCGGCCAAGATATTCGCGCACTTGTTGTGGGACACATCCGTTTTGGTGGCAAGCGGAGATGCCGTGGACGACGGTTGCCGTCACGACGAAAGGCGCCCTGAAAGCAAAGACACGGAGCAAAAAACCTTCTACCTTTTTTGACTCGCAGAAACCTTCGTGCGCGATTAGGCAGGGCATCAGTCTTTCGTTCGAGAGGCAACGAACTCTCGGTTGAAGGAAGTGCGCGTTGAGCGATGAAGTCTCGCGAAGGACTGACCAAGCCCGCATCGATCGATTGCTCCGCCTAGCAGCCGAAACTGATCAGGTCGACATGGTGCTTGCCGATGCTGAGCGAGGGCTTGATGATCCGGCATCGCTGACTTTGCTAGAGATCCAGCGTGTGTGTTTTGCTCTTGTCGCCGGGCACAGCAACCGGCTGAAATCCTAGCGTTGCACAGGGTCGACCGGCTCCCACGTTCGGCGTTTGGCCGGTCGGGTCGGTAGAACGTTGCCATTCCGATCGCGGTCCGCGCAGATGTGGCACTCGGCCGCTCCGGTCTTGCGGACTTCACCTCTTCCTGGCCAATCGCCAAGCACCGCAGCTTTCGGCGCGCAGGGTTGGAGGTTGGCGTCAGCGCGTCGGCGCTCAGCCCGCTGTCGATCACTCGACCTGGTCCCGCGAGGAGATCGAGCGCGCGGTTGCGGAGCTTGTGGGCGAGGATGGGGATGGTCCACACGCCGTCCGGTAGGGGATGGCGTTCCGCGACGATCGCGGGATGCGTCAACGGGCGGCCTGTCCAGCCTCGAGGATCAGCCTCTACTCTGCGTTCGGTCGCCGAGGGAGAAGCTCGCGGCCGTCCCGTGAGAGGATCCGATGACCAACCAATGGCGATATCAGCTTCGCGTCTATCTGGACACCGAAACAGCCGAAGCGGCATATCGTGGCGACCTAGAGAAGCTGCTTCCGTTGACGACGATTTTGAAAGGCCATGACGCGACGCTGGTGAGCCAATTCCGCGCCTTCGAGGACTATGTTGCGGAAGCCGAGGCCGGCGAGGTCGAGAACTTCCCTCTGTACAAGTGGACGAAAGCTACCGTGCAGGATCCGACTATGCGCGCCAAGCACCTTGGCGCTTTCGCGATCCGCGTGGCCGGCGACGAAGTCTATGGGGGAGAGATCGCCGACCAGATCGAAGGAGAGCTTAAGCCGCTCGTCGGCGGTGATCTGGTGAGCCGCATGTCTAGGCACGACACAAATCCGGCGAACAACATCCCGGTCCCGCGGGAGTACCGCTCCTAGGTCGAATCCTCCTTCACTAGACAAGATCAGTGCCCATGCGCCTGCGGAGCGCGATCTCCTTCGGCAGTCGCGTCGCTCTCGCACATGTACGCGCCTTCCTTGGTGTGGCCATATGTGTTCGACCCGGCCGCGTGATATACCTTCGACTTCGTGTTGACCCACACCACCGGAGCGCCCGGACAGCGGCTCTTTGCTTCCGCGTCGGTGCAGAACTGGACGGCCGTGTGCGAGGTCGGCAGATGAGCATACCCGTTGGCGCAAGCCGACGCGCCGGGCGCGGCTGTCGTGGCTCGGCTCGATGACGGCACCTGCGCGCGCTGCGAAGGTGCTGGTGCCGGCGATGGCGCGGGGCTCGATGTCGGCGCGGGGGCTGGCGCTGCGGATGCCGGGGCGGCCACGGCCCCGTTGACTGGCGTGGGGGTGCCAGGCGGCATCGATCGGCAGGCAGCCACGAAGTCCTTCTTTTTCTCCTTCGCCGCCTTCAATGCCGCCTTGGCCTGCTTGTACTCGTCGTTGCACTGGCCGGCCGTCTTGAACGTGCCGACGTCCGAAGTGCGGCCGGCGGGTGCGGTGGGAGACGCCGGCGCGGCGCCCGCAATCGGCGTCGGCGTCCCAAGTGGCAGGGCGCGGCAGGCTGCGATGAAGTCGCCCTTCTTCTCCTTCGCGGCTCGAAGAGCGGGCTTGTTCGCCTTGTACTCGTCCTTGCAGGTGTCGGCGCCCTTAAGCGCCTGCGCCGCGGCGGGCATCGCGCCGAGGAGCATTCCGACGAAGATCACGGCCGAGGCCGACACGAGAAAACGCTTCATCTGAACACCTTCGACGGCACTTGCCTGTCGCCTTACAGCGCAGCATGGTCAGGGCATTGTCAATCGATCGCGGGGCGGTGATGGTTCAACGCTAAGAGCGCATTGCTGACTTCGTCACCGATCGGCTGCCGGACGCCGGAGCGAAGGTGCAGATCCTCTGCGAAGATCATGTTGGCACATACACGCTGCCGTTTCTCTGCAGCTGGACCGAGGGCAACGGCTGGATAAGCGCAACCACGCGCCAGGGGATCGACGCAGCGATACTCGGCTGGCGAGAGCCCCCGGCGGGCGCGAGTGGGGAGCGACCGATGTGGGCCTCACGACGTCCCACGGGGGTCTAGAGGCGCGCGGCTTGCCGAGGAAGCATGCCACGGTCCTTTAAGACGGGCTGCCCAGCGACTTGTCATCGGCTCGCTGGGCGGCAAGGTCTCACGACGGCTGTTTTGATGGTTCGCGTTCAACCTCCTTATCGTCGGGGGGCGGAGGCTCGGCGCCCTTCTCGTCTTTCGGCTTCAGACCACCGTGCTCCGTATCTGACGGCAGCGGCGTGTCATCGTCTGTCATGGCATTCTCCTCGGGTAGTTAGCGGCAACCCCGCACCTGCAACGCGATGGCGTGTGAGAGGCCGCATACGACGCGCCTCGCGGGTGCGCTAGCGAACGCTGCTAAGCGCGCCTTAATGACACTGGCCCATGCTCGCCGCCATGCCAAAGCCGCCGCGGCGTCCGCCCGCTCCTCGAGCCCGCAAAACCGATGTTGCTTCCGAGCGCGTCGGCAGCCCCGCGATCATTGCCAAGCCGGCGGACCCGCACCAGGCCGGTCTCTTCGACGAGCCGCTGCCGAAATGGATCAAGCCGTGCCTGCCGACGCTCGTCGACAAGCCGCCGATCGGGCCGCAGTGGGTGCACGAGATCAAGTGGGACGGCTACCGCGTCTCCGCCTCGGTCGCGGATCGCAAGGCGACGATCCGCACCCGCAACGGTCACGACTGGACGAAGCGCTTTCCGGCGATCACCCGCGCCGTTGAAGCTCTGAAGGTTCGGTCGGCCGTGATCGATGGCGAGGCGGTGATCCTCGACGAGCGCGGCCGATCGAGCTTCGCCGAGCTGCAGGCCGACCTCGATCGGCACGGGTCGGAGCGCGCCGTGCTCTATGCCTTCGATCTGCTCTTCCGTGAGCATCCGGTGACGGCCGCCTTGCGGCGGCGATAGCGGAGGGCTCTGCATCCGACCTTAAGGCTAGCTTTAAGGTCGGTTGGATGCGGGTCGAAGTTCTGGGCGGGGTCGAGCGCCGGCGGCGATGGTCGCGCGACGAGAAGATGCGGATCCTGGCGGAGAGCCTCGAGCCGGGCGCGAAGGTGGCGGAGGTCGCGCGCCGCAATGATGTCGCGCCGAGTGTCCTGTTTGCCTGGCGGCGCCAGGCGCGGCTCCCGGCGGTTGCCACGACGATGGTGCCGGTGACGATCGCCGAGCCATCCTGCCCTGTCGCGGCGGCCCCGATGACGCCGCGCCGGACGCGTGGCCCGGCGAAGGAGCGCGGGCTGATCGAGATCGATCTCGGCGGCGGTCGTCGCGTGCGGGTCGATGCGGGTGTCGATGCCAAGGCTCTCGCCCGCGTGCTCGACGTCCTGAGCAGCCGATGATCGCGTTCCCGAGCGGCGTGCGCGTCTGGCTGGCGACCGGTCACACCGATATGCGCAAGGGCTTCGACGGCCTGTCCCTGCTGGTCCAGGAGACGCTGAAGCGCGACCCGCATGATGGCCATCTGTTCGTCTTTCGCGGTCGCCGCGGCGATCTGATCAAGGTCATCTGGCACGACGGCCAGGGGATGTGCCTGTTCTCCAAGCGGCTGGAGCGCGGTCGCTTCCTGTGGCCCTCGGTGGCCGACGGCACGGTGACGATCTCCTCGGCGCAACTTGGCTACCTGCTCGACGGCATCGACTGGCGGGCGCCGCAAAAGACATGGCGGCCGCACGTCGCGGGATAGCAGCGGACAAGCTGTGCACAGCGCCCGCTGAGGCTCCCAGGCGTACTCCATCCGTGATTCTCTTTCTGGGTGAACACGCCCGCTGAGTCGCTGCCGAAGGACCTTGCTGCCGCTCATGCGATGATCCTCGCCGAGCGCGCCGCCAGGGACGTTGAACGCACGGCAAGGCTTACCGCCGAGGCCGCTGTCGCCAAGGCTCACACGGACCGCATCGTCCTCGACCTCGAGCTGGAGCGTTTGCGCTTCCAACTGGCGAAGGCGCGGCGCGAGGCGTTCGGCCAGTCCTCGGAGACCGGCGCCAGGATCGGTCAGTTCGAACTGGCTCTCGAAGACGTCGAGGAGACGCTCGCGGCGATGCGGGCTGACGATGAGATGGCGGCGCCTGCCACGACGGTCGATGCCTTCGCGCGCCGCAAGCCGGCGCGACGCCCGCTGCCAGAACACCTGCCGCGTGTCCGGCAAGTCTACCCGAGCCCTTCCACGTGCCCGTGCTGCGCCGGGCGCCTGCACAAGCTGGGCGAGGATATGACCGAGTCGCTCGAGCGCGTCCCGGCGAGTTGGTTCGTCATCCAACATGTGCGCGAGAAGTTCTCCTGCCGCGCCTGCGATGCCATCACGCAACCGCCGGCGCCCTCGCACCCGATCGCGCGGGGACGCGCCGGACCGGTGCTGCTAGCCGAGATCGCCTTCGGCAAGTTCTGCCTGCATCTGCCCCTGCATCGCCAGAGCCGCGCCTTCGCCCGCGAGGGCGTCGAGATCGACGTGTCGACGATGGCCGACTGGATGGGCGCCGTCAGTGTTGCTCTCAAGCCGATGATCGACATCATCGAGGCACACGTCCTGGCGGCCCAGCGCCTTCACGTCGACGACACGCCGGTTCCGGTCCTGGCCAAGGGGAAGGCGAAGACCGGGAGATTATGGACCGCGGTCCGCGACGACCGCCCCTTTGGCGGTGCAGATCCGCCGGCGGCCTTCTACGTCTACTCGCCCGATCGTGGCGGCGTGCATCCCGAGGCACTCCTGCGAACCTGGTCCGGCATCATGCAGGCGGATGCCTATGCCGGCTTCAGCAAGCTATACGAGCCGGGGCGCCTGCCCGGGACGATCCTCGAGGCGGCATGTTGGGCACACTGGCGGCGCAAGTTCTACGAGATCGCCGTCCTCAAGAAGGCGCCGATCGCCATCGAAGCCGTGACGCGCATCGATGCCATTTTCGCGATCGAGCGCACCATCAACGGCACGACCCCATCCAATCGACGAGCCGTGCGAGAACAAACGATCAGGCCGCTCGTCGATGCGCTCGTCGCTTGGCTGAACGGGCAGCGGCGCACCCTGTCGCCGAAGTCCGATACCGCCAAGGCGATGGATTACGGCCTGAAGCGCATGCCGGCCTTCCGCCGCTTCCTCGACGACGGCCATATATGCCTCTCGAACAACGCCGCGGAACGTGCCATGCGCTGCGTCGCAATGGGCCGCAAAAACTGGACGTTCGCTGGCTCCGACGCGGGCGGCCGGCGCGCTGCCGCTATCTACACCCTGATCGAAACATGTAAGCTCAACGACGTCGATCCTCGCGCCTGGCTCGCGGACGTCCTTAAGCGCCTGCCGGACCACCCCGCCAAGCGCATCGACGAGCTGCTGCCGTGGAACTGGCCGCTCGACATCACCACCGCTCGCGCTGCTTGAGCAAACCGTTCTCGCATGATCTGCGATCCACAAGGCGGCCTTCACCGGACGCTTTCGCTCTTCCTCAATGGCGAGCCGCTGTGGAAGAAGCCTCTGGAGGAGCGCCGGCTCGCCCTCGCCTCCATCATCCCAAAGCGATCGGCCGATCCTGCTCAGCGAGGACCACAGCGGGCCTGGCGCCGATCTCTTCCGCATTGCGTGCGAGCACGAGCTTGAAGGCATCGTGTTGAAGCGGCTCGACAAGCCGTAGACCGGTTGCAGCCCACGGGCTTTCCCGCTCGGCGCCTCGCCGCAACTTCCTGGCTGGGTTCGCGGACGCTACTCGGTGGCAGCGTCGCCCTTCTCAACCGCCCTCACGGGTCGAAAGCTATGCTGGGCGAGTCGAAGCCCTCTGAACGGGACCTAACCGCAACGTCGCGCCGTGTTTTTCCGGATATTTGCAGAAGGCGGGCAGCGGCTTAGTGTTCCGCACGAGGACAGAGCGGTTCATCACCTCGTATATCGAGCCGGCCGGATTATTCCGGATGACTGTTTTGTGCGCGTCACCGGCCGGCGGGCCACAACGCCTTCAGTTAAACGAGCGGTTCCACGGCGTCTGTTTCGAGGGCGCGGATAAGCAGATTGACCACTTTGGCTACATAAGCCGTCGGCTCGCCGAATGGAAAGGCCGGAAAGCACAGAACAGCCGCCACTGCGCCGTGCACGCTGGTCCATAGAAAGGTTGCGATCGCGTGAGCGTCGCCAGCAAGAAGCCCGACCTCCACACAGGCGCGCACGCGCTCAACACTCAACGCAAACGCCAGATTCTCGGCAAAGATGTCGTCCGGACTCTTCGCTTCATGCTTCGGCTGCGCTTCAGGCGTCATGAAGATCGTGCAATATTCACTAGGGTTCTCGAAAGCGAATTTTGCATAGGCCAAAAACAGACCCTGAAGCGCCTCGAGCGGCGCATCGCTAGATTGTTCCGTGAGACGATGCGCGAGAGCATCAAAACTGCGGTGCGCGAGCGCCAGCAAAAGCGCGTGCTTATCGCCGAAGTAGGAATAGAGGCTCATTGGGGCGCAATTCAGCGCTTGGCCAAGGCGGCGCATGCTGAGGGCTTCGACGCCTTCAGCTGCGATGATTTTAGCTGCGGCGTCAAGAATTTGATAACGCAAAGCCGCGCGCTGCTCTTGCCGCCCGCCGCGAAGGCTCGACGCCGGCGACACCGTCTCCATCTTCGACTTGCGCACATGCTCCTCGCTAGCCAGCGGGGGACCTACAAGCGGAAGAAGATGCACAAGGCGCCTCCTTAATGCTCTGCACCGTGCTTACGGGCAATATCGCTCGCGAAGCCACGCGTTTCTTCGACCAGATGGCGTCGCACGAAGATCGGCGTGCCGTTGGTGAGACCGAGGAGCCGCACGGCCGTAGGCATGGCGATATCGATCGCGCAAAGGAAACGCGACGCATTCGGCCCGTCATCGTACAGCTGCATGTCCCATACGACCCCGATTGTCACCGGCACCATGTGCATAAGATAGGCTCGGCTCGCCTTCGACGTCATGGTGACGTGGTCTCGTTCGGCAAGCTGCGTGGTGTAATGCTGAATAAGCAGCGACCCACCGATCGATTCCACATTGATCATGCCGGTTCGTCCAGCACCTCCAAGCATTCCGATCGCCCGGTGCCCGCGCGCGCACGCACCGTAGTCGTCTTCGGACAGGCCAAAAAGCCAAGCTGGCAGGTCGATAGATTTTGCCGGCAGCGGGATCGAGACTTCATGGGCGTAGCGCATTGCGTTCTCCGTACGCGTGCTAAGATACGTACGCGTACGGGATTATCAAGTGCCGGTTCGTTAGATTGCTCGCGCTGGTCTGCCCCCTGAGAAGTGGTCCTCCCTGATGTATGGCTTTGCGCCATGAGGAGGATTTCAGAATGCCAAGGAAGCGACACAAGGCGGAGGAGATCGTCGCCAAGTTACGGCAGGTCGATGTGTTGGTCTCGCAGGGCAAACCAGTCGCCGAAGCGGTGCGCTCGATCGCGGTGACCGAGGTGACGTACTACCGCTGGCGACAGGAGTACGGCGGCCTGAAGGGCGACCAGGTGAAGCGGCTGAAAGAGCTTGAAGCGGAGAACTTGCGTCTTCGACGAGCGGTGTCGGATCTCACGCTTGAGAAGCTGATCCTGAAGGAAGCCGCCTCGGGAAACTTCTGAGCCCAGCCCGTCGCCGTGCTTGCGTCGATCAGGTCGTCGCCAAGCACGGCGTGTCAGAGCGCATCGCCTGCCGAGTTATCGGCCAGCATCGCTCGACGCAACGCAAGATCCCGACGGCCAGCGATGACGAAGCGGCGCTGACCGCCGACATCGTTGCCCTCGCGCTTCAGTACGGCCGCTACGGCTATCGTCGCATCACGGCGATGCTGCATCAGGCCGGCTGGATCGTGAACCGCAAACGCGTGGAACGGATCTGGCGACGGGAAGGGCTCAAGGTTCCCCAGAAGCAGCCGAAGAGGGGCCGTCTCTGGCTCAACGACGGATCGTGTCTTCGGCTAAGGCCGGAGCGTCCCAATCACGTCTGGTCCTACGACTTCGTCGAGGATCGAACACACGACAGAAGGAAGATCCGTATGCTGAACGTGATCGATGAGTTCACGCGTGAATGCCTCGCGATCCGCGTCAGCCGCAAGCTGAACGCAACCGACGTCATCGACGTGCTCTCGGACCTGTTCATTCTGCGCGGTGTGCCAGGCCATATCCGCTCGGACAACGGTCCGGAGTTCATCGCCAAATCGGTTCGCGAATGGATCGTCGCCGTTGGCGCACGAACGGCCTACATCGAGCCCGGCAGCCCATGGGAGAACGGCTATTGCGAAAGCTTCAACTCGAAGCTCCGTGACGAACTTCTGAACGGCGAGATTTTCTATTCGCTCAACGAAGCCAAGATCATCATCGAGGGCTGGCGGCGCCACTACAACACGATCCGCCCGCACTCATCGCTCGCCTATCGGCCGCCGTCACCTGAAGCCCTGGTGTGGCCGGCTGCGCAACCCGGACCAGCTTCGCCGGCCACCCCAGCCCTCGCGCTCAGGCCGACGATGAACTAACATAACACCCGGACCACTCGATGGGGGCCGGCCAGTCCGGCATCATGCAGGCCGACGCCTATGCCGGCTTCAACAAGTTGTACGAGCCGGGGCGCGTGCCGGGGACGATTCTCGAGGCGGGATGCTGGGCGCACTGGCGCCGCAAGTTCTACGAGATCGCCGCTCTCAAGAAGGCACCGATCGCCGTCGAGGCCGTGATGCGCATCGATGCCATCTTCGCGATCGAACGCACCATCAACGGTGCGACGCCTTCCAAGCGACAAGCCGTGCGAGACCAAACGATCAAGCCGCTGGTCGAGGGTCTCGTCGCCTGGCTGAACGGGCAGCGTCGCACCCTGTCGTCGAAGTCCGAGACCGCCAAGGCGATGGACTACGGGCTGAAGCGGATACCGGCCTTCACCCGCTTCCTCGACGACGGCCGCATCTGCCTGTCGAACAATGCCGCCGAGCGCGCCATGCGCTGCGTCGCCATGGGCCGCAAGAACTGGACCTTCGCCGGCTCCGATGCGGGCGGCCGGCGTGCGGCCGCGATCTACACCCTGATCGAGACCTGCAAGCTCAACGACGTCGATCCCCGCGCCTGGCTCGCCGACGTCCTCAGGCGACTGCCGGACCATCCCGCCAAGCGCATCCACGAGCTGCTTCCGTGGAACTGGTCGCCCGCCGTAGCCACCGCTCGCGCTGCCTGAGCAATCCCGTTCTCGCATTATCCAGGACGCGCAAGGCGGCCTTCACCGGACGCTTTCCCTCGCCGCCGCGCACGCGATGATCCTCGTGGAACGCCGGGCGCGGCTAGCGGCCGAGCTCGCCGTCGCCAGGGCCCATACAGACCGCATCGTGCTCGACCTCGAACTGGAGCGGTTGCGCTTTCAGCTGGCGAAGGCGCGCCGCGAGGCGTTCGGCCAGTCCTCAGAGGCCGGCACCAGGATCGGCCAGTTCGAGCTGGCGCTCGAGGACGTCGAGGAGACGCTCGCGGCGATGCGGGCTAACGATGAGATGGCGACGCCCGCCACGTCGATCGATGCCTTCACGCGTCGCAAGCCGGCGCGGCGTCCCTTGCCCGAGCATCTGTCGCGTGTCCGGCAGGTCTACCCCAGCCCCTCGGCTTGCCCCTGCTGCGCCGGTCGCCTGCACAAGCTGGGCGAAGACATCACCGAGTCGCTCGAACGTGTCCCGGCGAGCTGGTTCGTCATCCAACATGTTCGGGAGAAGTTCTCCTGCCGATCCTGCGAGGCGATCACGCAGCCGCCCGCGCCCTCGCACCCGATCGCGCGGGGGCGCGCCGGGCCGGTGCTGCTGGCCGAGATCGCCTGTGGCAAGTTCTGCCTGCATCTGCCGCTGCATCGGCAAAGCCGGGCCTTCGCCCGTGAGGGTGTCGAGATCGACGTCTCGACGATGGCGGACTGGATGGGCGCCGTCAGCGTTGCCCTGAAGCCGATGGTCGAGATCATCGAGGCCCACGTTCTGTCAGCCCAGCGCCTCCATGTCGACGACACGCCGGTGCCGGTCCTGGCCAAAGGCAAGACGAAGACCGGTCGGCTATGGACCGCGGTCCGCGACGATCGCCCCTACGGCGGCGCCGATCCGCCGGCCGCCTCCTACCTCTACTCGCCCGATCGTGGCGGCGCGCATCCCGAGGCATTCCTGCGCACTTGGTCCGGCATCATGCAGGCCGACGCCTATGCCGGCTTCAACAAGTTGTACGAGCCGGGGCGCGTGCCGGGGACGATTCTCGAGGCGGGATGCTGGGCGCACTGGCGCCGCAAGTTCTACGAGATCGCCGCTCTCAAGAAGGCACCGATCGCCGTCGAGGCCGTGATGCGCATCGATGCCATCTTCGCGATCGAACGCACCATCAACGGTGCGACGCCTTCCAAGCGACAAGCCGTGCGAGACCAAACGATCAAGCCGCTGGTCGAGGGTCTCGTCGCCTGGCTGAACGGGCAGCGTCGCACCCTGTCGTCGAAGTCCGAGACCGCCAAGGCGATGGACTACGGGCTGAAGCGGATACCGGCCTTCACCCGCTTCCTCGACGACGGCCGCATCTGCCTGTCGAACAATGCCGCCGAGCGCGCCATGCGCTGCGTCGCCATGGGCCGCAAGAACTGGACCTTCGCCGGCTCCGATGCGGGCGGCCGGCGTGCGGCCGCGATCTACACCCTGATCGAGACCTGCAAGCTCAACGACGTCGATCCCCGCGCCTGGCTCGCCGACGTCCTCAGGCGACTGCCGGACCATCCCGCCAAGCGCATCCACGAGCTGCTTCCGTGGAACTGGTCGCCCGCCGTAGCCACCGCTCGCGCTGCCTGAGCAATCCCGTTCTCGCATTATCCAGGACGCGCAAGGCGGCCTTCACCGGACGCTTTCGAGCGGGGCGTTGCCGGCCAATGATCGGCTCGCGCAGCGACCCTGAGCCGCTGCGCGGATACCACAGGCTGAACGATACGATCGCGGCGTCAAAGTGTGGGCTTGGCAATCGCGAGCGTGCATGAAAGCGTCAGTTGTGTCTCGCTCGAGCGCCGCACGATGAACCGCGTCTTCCGCAGCAGACCCAAACGTCATAGCGTGCTCGCTCGCGCGCTGACGGCATGGCTGGCGGTCGTCGGCCTATGCTTGCAGCTAACCGCCGCCGGCGCCTGCACGATGGGGGTCCAGGGGGATGCCGGGCACGGGCCGTTCCCGATCTGCCACGCGCACAGCGCCGCCGATGACGGGCAGGCGCCGGGCGGCCATCCCGGCGAGACGCATCATAACGAATGTCCGTACTGCTCGGTTTGCTGCCACGCGGCAATCGCGCTTCCGCAGGCCATCGGCGTGCCGATGCCGGTTCCGGTCGAGGCTATCGAGCCTGTGCGGACGTCGCTGCCGCAGTCGAAAGCACGCCGATGCCCTGCCGGCGCGTCACCGCGTGGGCCGCCGCAGGTCCTCTGACGCTTTGCGATCGGCCTCGTAGGCTGGATCCTTCCATCATCTCCGCTGCTTGCCCGCCGCTTTCGGCGTGCGCCGCCGCAGCTCTGCTCAATAATACCGACGCTGGCGCGGCTTAGATGCCGCTCGCGTGCAAACCAAGGATTCCAAATGTCTCGATCTACACGCAAGGGGAGGCTCGGCGCGCTCGCCGTCGTTTGCCTCGTCTCAGGCTGCGACCCGGCGCTCGCTCACACGATCGTCGGCGACAGGGTGTTTCCCGCAACGCTCACGATCGACGATCCAGGCGTCAACGACGAGCTGACGCTGCCTGTCTTTTCCCAGCTGACCGCCGAGAATTTCGACGGGACCACCGGTACGAAGTCCTACACGCTCGGCGGCGAGTACTCGAAGACGATCACCGCCGACCTGCAAGTGTCGATCGGCTCCGAAGGCGTGACCTTCCAACGTAACCCGCGTGCGACCTGCGTCGCCAACATCGAGGTCGGCACGAAATACGTGTTCACACAAAACCCCGCGACGGAGTTCATCTTCGCGGGCGGCGTCGACGTCGAGCTCGGAAAGACCGGCAGCGCGGCGGCCTCGAGCCTACCCTCCGACCAGTACACGACCGTCACGCCGAGCCTCTACGTCGGCAAAGGTTTCGGCCACCTGTCGACAGACTGGCTTCGGCCGTTCGCCGTCACGGGGCAGGTTAGCTACTCGATCCCGACTGTCATCCACGATCCGATCGATGGCAGCCAAGTGCCCAACTTCCTGATCTACGGCGGCAGCATCCAATACAGCCTGCTGTATCGGAACTCGTTCGTTGAGGAGGTCCCAGACCCTTTCAAGAAGCTGATCCCGACCTTCGAGGGCGTGTTCTCGACGCCAATCGCAAATACCGGCCTTTCGGACCCCGGCGACTTCTCGGTCCACGAAACGACGGGTGTCGTCGGACCGTCGCTCTATTACATCGGCACCTACTACGAGCTGGGCGTGATGATGCAGGTGCCGATCAACGCCGCCAGCGGTAAGCACCCCGGCGTGATGGCGATCCTCGACTTCTTTCTCGACGACATCGCCCCAGACACGCTCGGCAAGCCGCTATTTGGGCCCCCGCAAGCCCGTCGTACCACCTATTGAGGAGACTTCACATGACACATCGAAATCTTGCCGCGCTCGCCCTGGTCCTCGGACTTCTAGCGCCGCGGCCGGCCTTCGCACACGCCTTCCTCGATCACGCTGTCCCAGGCGTCGGCTCGACGGTCTCTGCCGCGCCGACCGAGCTGCAGCTGAGCTTCACGCAGGATGTGGAGGCAGCGTTGTCGGGCGTGCGGGTCAACACGGCGACCGGCGCGGCCGTTGCTGCCGCGAAGCCGACAAGCGAGGGCGGTAGCACGCTGCACGTTAGGCTCTCTCGCGCGCTGGCAGCGGGCACTTACGTCGTGCAATGGCACGTGGTCTCGGTCGATACGCATCCAACGTCGGGCACCTACAAGTTCACGGTCTCGCCCTGAAACGTGTCATGCGGCCGGGTTCACGCGGCGGCGCGAGGCCCGGCCGTGCCACTACAGAACCATAAATGATGGACCCGATCTTCGACATCCTCGCCCTAGTGCGCTGGTTTCATTTTGGCGCGATGTTCGTCCTGTTCGGCGGCTCGTTCTTCTGGGCCTATATGCCGGGCGACGCCGACGAGACGTCGACGCGGGGCGTCGGCCTACACTGCCTGCGGATCGCCGCGTCGACCGCGCTCGTGTCGGGCGCCGGATGGCTCGTCATGACGATCACCAACATGACCGGAGGACTGGAGGGGCTCGTCGACCCCGACACGCTCCACGCGTTCTTTCTCGAGACGATCTTCGGCCCAATCGAGGCCGTGCGGCTAGCGCTACTCATCGTCGTCGTGATCCTTCCGGGCGCGCCGATGCGGAATCGGCTGCGCTTCGCCGCGATCGCGATTGCAAGCGGCCTGCTTCTCGTCAGCCAGGCTTGGCTCGGCCACGCCGCTGAGGGAGGAGACACGTGGCTCGGCGCGGCGATGATCGCGGTCTATGCGGTCCATGTCCTCGCCGCCGCCGCTTGGCTTGGCGGCCTGCCGTTGTTGCTCGCTCGGATCGTCGAGTTACGGCGCCACGTCGGCGTGCCGCCCGCTTCCATCCTAAGCCTGCTCTCGCGCTACTCGGTGATGGCGACGATCGCCGTTGGCCTAATCTTGGCGAGCGGCGTCGCAAATTCGGCGTTCCGTGTATCGGGCAATCTCGGCGCGCTCTGGCCAACGCGCTACGGCAACGTGCTGCTTGTGAAGGTCGCGCTCGTCAGCGTGATGCTTGGCTTCGCCACTTACAACCGCCTCGTCG
This sequence comes from uncultured Lichenihabitans sp., assembly GCA_965214415.1. GTDB lineage: Bacteria > Pseudomonadota > Alphaproteobacteria > Rhizobiales > Beijerinckiaceae > RH-AL1. The sequence continues at coordinate 691,362 of CBDCBQ010000003.1, read as the reverse complement.
CGATGCCTCGGCTCCGCTCGGTGCCGAGCGACGCCGGTTTGATCAGGCGCGTCGCAACGAGCATATGTTGGGAGATCGCGCTCGGTGGCGCGGTCCTGGCGGCCGCGGCCATCCTTGGCATTACGCCACCGCCAGCAGCCCTAGCCGGTGATCTCGCACAGTTTCTGCGATAGATTGTCGATCAGCTGCTTGTAGCCCAAAGCCTGGTCCGACGGTACAAACGGATGAATCTCGGAAAATTCCGGCGAGAGATCGGCAGCATCTCCGCCGTGGCGTTCAGCTGCGTCGTGCAGGAGCCGAGCGGGATCATCGAGCGGTCGAGCGCCAGGTCGCGGTCGGCAAACCGGACCATGTAGCGCGTCCTCTCGCTCTCGGCGCGGTTCATCTGTGTTTCGGCCTGCTCCCGTGTGTTGCATACCCATCACAGGTCGAATGTTGCAGCTCGCGCCCATCGACTCCAGCTCGATCGCGCCCGATTATGGGCGATAGCGCGACGGTGCCTGCAGTCGCGTGGGGGCGGGGCTGCCATGTCGAAACACAACCCGAAAGTCGCGGCTCTCGTGCCGAGCGACGGTTCGACTTTGTTAAATCAGTGTTTGAATATTTCGGACTACATGTACTATGGGCAATATACGACTTACGCCTCAACAAGCTTGCAGGACAATATCTTTCTGAAGCCGCTAATGGTCGGCGGCAAGCCACTTGAGATGACCAACGCAAGCCAGGGCCTTTTTGCCGAAGCGTTCGTCTCGACTGGTGCGGGTCCCAAGCACGTCGTCATAGGTTACGAAGGCACGGACCTCTATGATCAGAATAATCCGAACTCGAACACGTTTACCGGCGGTCAGATCGTCGCCGATGCCAATCTCCTGGCGGGCCAGGCCGCTCCAAGCTTTGCCACCTCGGTGAAGTTCGCCAGCCGCGTGCTGGGCATCGCAAAAAGCATGGGCATCGGCACAAAGAATGTCTTCGTCACCGGCCATTCGCTGGGTGCGGCAGAGGCGGAATACGCGGCGGCCTCGACTGGTCTTTCGGGATATACTTTCGGGACGCCCGGCATCGTTGCGCCCAAAAACGCAAAATCCTCCCAATTAACCGACTTCGTCGACTACGGCGATCCTGTCGGGAATTACTCCAACGATCCGCCCGATCTCTACGGAGCCTTTCTCGACTATCCGGCGCTGATCCTCTCGCCTTCCATCCTGCATTACGGTGGCACCACGCCGCTCGGAGTTTCGAGCAATGCGGATTACTTGGATGGCGCAATAGATGCCTATCGGGCCGGCCTTGACGTCGCTGCTGCGGCAGCTTTTTACAATGCGCTCGACTATCACTATCTCCTGAATTATGAGAAGGACTTGCAAGCGGCATATCCGAACCAGGGCATAAACCTGTTTTTGAGCGATGGTTCCGTCGGTGCCGACTCGAACTTCGTCAATTTGGTGACGCCCCCCGATAGCGTGGTGACGGCTTGCTACACCACCGGCACCCGCATACGCACTCCGGACGCCGAACGGCCCGTCGAGGACCTCGCGGTTGGCGATCTCATCGTGACCGCCTCCGGCGACCTCCGTGCGATCGTTTGGCTCGGATATCGGACCGTGGATTGCCGCCGCCATCCGTGCCCGCGTGAGACGTTCCCAATCCGCATCGCCGCGCATGCATTCGGGCCAGACAAGCCCACCCGTGACCTTTACGTCTCGCCGGGCCATGCAATCTGCGTCGATGTGCTTGGCGGGGTGCTGATCCCGGCCGGCTCGCTCATCAACGGATTGACGATCGTGCAAGTCGAGGTCGAGAGCGTCACCTACTGGCATGTCGAGTTGGACGCGCACGAGATCATCCTTGCCGAAAGCCTGCCAGCCGAGACCTATCTGGAGATGGGCAACCGCACCTTCTTCGGTGCGGGCGATGTCGTTGCTCTGCACGGCAACCCGGATGGGCACGTTCCCACGCACGCCGACTTCTGCCGCCCGTTCGTCGACGGCGGTCCGCTGCACGAGGCGGTGAGGGCGCGGCTCGGAGCGCGAGCCGCCAAGCTCCACGTGGTCGCTCGGCAGTCCTCTACAGTCAGCCGCTCGACGTGGCGCAAAGAAGCTTAATCCAGCGGTCCCTCCATTGTCCCACTATCGCCGAATCTGCGCTTCGGGCCAATGCAAGGCACGACCACCGGGGGGATCAGCCTTGACGTCTCTTGCCAGGTTTGCGGCGGCTTGCCTCGTCGTTGCGGCCAGCCTCGCCGCATCGCCTCTTCATGCACAGGATGCCGCTTACGAAAGTTCGGAGGCCGCGCAAGCCCTTGCGGGCCCCTCCGACTACGCACAGATCGGCCGCGCCTGCCGCAGCCGTGTACCTGTGAGCGCCGGCTACCCGGCATCCGTGGCGACCCCTGTTACGGTCCGCGCCATCCAGCCTATCTTCCCGGTGCCGGCAACTGATGGCTTCATCCATCTCGCCTTTGCGGCCGAGGTCGTCAACGTCTCCGGTTCTCTGTCATCGATTGCCTCGCTGACGCCGATTGATCCGCTCGCCAAGGGTGTGCCGACCGGCACCAACTCGGTACGAGACGCAAGCGGCAACGACGTCACGGGGAAGGTATTCCTCTTCGCCACCAACGCCTTTGCACAGCAACTGCCGCCGGGTGCAGCCGGGACCACGTTCTTCGATATCCGCTACAAAGGCGCCGATGCCCTTCCGCGCTTGATCGCGATCGAGCTTGCGACGACGACAGCCGGGCAAAACGGGCCGGTGACGGTCGACGCACCTACCGACCCTCTCGTCATCGATTGCGTGCCGCCGCCGGTGTTGCGGCCACCGCTTGTCGGCTCGGGGTGGTGGAACGGCAATGGCTGCTGCAACATCGTTGGTCCGCACAGAGGCGCAACCTTGCCGATCAACGGCAACATCCATGCGCCCGAAAGTTTTGCGATCGACTACGTGCAGCTCAATGAGAGCAATTCTTGCTGCAATGGGCCGATCCACGACCTGGCCTCCTGGTTCTATTACGGCGCAACGATCCTTGCAGCGGCAGATGGTGTCGTTATCGAGGTGGAAGACGATCTTCCCGAGCAGATACCAGCTCAACCGCCTGTCGGGGTCACCGTCGCGAACGCGGCCGGCAACCACATCATAGAATCCTTCGAAGAGGGTCGGTATTTCATCCTTTACGCGCACCTAAAGACCGGCAGCATTGCGGCGCGCATCAAGGTCGGCACACGGCTGCAAGCCGGCCAGCAGATTGCCCAGCTCGGCAACTCCGGCAGCACAACGGCTCCGCATCTGCATTTCCAGGTCATGGACCGCTCTTCGGCGCTAGATGCCAACGGGGTGCCGTTCGTCTTTACCAGCCAGCAATTGCAGGGCACCGTACAGGGCACGCTCGCTGGCGCCGATGACGCCTACGAGTCGGGACGGCCGGTCACCGTTGATCGCACGACGACCGGCTGGCAAGTCTATCGAATGCCCGTGGAAGCGCAGGTTTTTGGCTATAATGCTAGTCAACCACGCTGAAATGTGCAGCAGCAAAGGATGCGTGCCTTGGTCAACCGTAGAGATGACGACGAGGATCGCACATTTGAAATTGTCTGCGCGAAATGTGGCTCACGCGGAACAGCCTACATTTCCCCCGCAAACGACTTGATCGAGATGCCCGTCGGCTTCACCAGCAAGCAGGATCGCGGGATGGACCATACATTTACATGCGTCCGCTGTGGCGTAGAAGCGAAGATTGTATAACAAGCCAGCTATGTCATTGGTCGGCACAATGCGGTTATCGGCGGCCCGCAACATATCGTCCATGAGAAGCGGTGATTTCCGCAGATGTTGTCCGGTACGGCAAGCTCAAGGCAACACAGCGGCGCCACTTTCATCCTGTCGGGCGCGATACTGGCCCGTTGCGGGTTCAACGAACCGGCGGGGCGCCCTATGATCGCATTGAGATCGTGGCTCGATCGGGTTGATCCCGGAGCTCATCGCCGGGTCAAAGGGCTGCGGCTCGTCATCGCCTACTCCATCGCGGCTTTGGCTGGCTTGCTGCCAGCGTTGAAGGATGGGCTTACGGGAGGCGACGCGCTAAGCCCGCTTGCTGCGGGGTTCGCACTCTGGGCGAGCGTCTCCGAGGGGGAGACATCACGAGCTAGATCTGCACGTGCCTTAGCGATCCTGTGCCTAGCCGCCACGTTCGGTGCAACTGTATTGATCACCCTGGGTCCTCTGATCACCGGGCAGGGTCGCCCTGGCGCGGAGTTGATCCTCGCGACGGGCACGTTTTTCGTAGGCTATCTCCGACGCTTCGGCGTGCTCGGAGCCGGCATCGGATCACAACTCTATCTCGGCGAACTCTACGCCTACAGCGCGAAGCTTACGCCGGCCGATCTTCGCATTATCGCCCTCGCTGGTCTCATTGCTGCGGTGGCAGCCATCGTGCCACGCCTCCTAAGTGGACCGGCCGAGCAACCGTCACTAGCAGCGCCGCTGCTGGCCGAAGGCGGCGGCCCTACACCACAATTCTTCATGGGCCTGCAAGGCACCGTCGCCGCGGTCGCGATCGTTGCTTTGAAAGACAAGGTCGGTCTCACTGAGTCCGCCTGGGCAATCACTGCTTGTACCTATGTCATTGCGAGTTCTAAGGCGGCAACGCTTGATCGAGCATGCCGCCGCATTGTCGGTACTGCGGTCGGTGTTCCCCTCGGTCTTGCTTGCCTGCCTTTAGTCCCTGAAGCGCCGCTCCTGATTTGGAGCTTGGCGGCGTTCGCGATGATGATCTACGCGATGGCGCTGCCAGAGCGGTACGATATCGCCTGCGGCGCCTTTGCTTTCACTCTCATCGTGACATTAGTTGTCGGCGGCGAACATTCGCTGCCGTTCCTGTTCGCCCGTCTTTGGGAGACGGCGTTAGGCGCAACTCTCGGACTGATTGCGGCGGTGCTGATTGTGCCGGTCGGGGCCTTCCGTAGGTTGCGATAGAGGCGCTGACGTCATTTCTGGAGACACGGCGCCGTCATGCCGGCTCATGCGGTCGACCTGTCCGTTCGTCCAAGGATGCTTCGGCTTTGTCAGTCGATGTTCGTCGTCGCCTAACCCCCGATGGTGTAGATCGCGATGCCGGGCAAGCCAGGAGCGCCGGCACTGTGAGGTCGGAGGGCGGCGTGATGGCGTCGGCGCCGGGTGGCGGGGCGAGGATTTTTTGCGACCAGCACTTGATTGTCGCGACGCAAGAGGACGAACAACCTGGGCGGGTCCTCGCCTCGCCAGGAGGCGATAGATCCAAGGGCAATGATTGGAACTCAACTTTGGTCGCATAGACGTAAATCGCTTCTGTCCGGCATATTACTTTGAGTTCAGACCCTTAAGAGGTTATAATGGTCGATCGCGTCCTCTACGACAACACGAATGAGCCCGTTGCCCAGCCCGGCGCCTTCAGTTTGGCGAATGGAACGACCGCTGGCTTCACCTTCAAGACGGGCGCATTGAGCGGCACGCTTTCCGATGTGTTGGTGGGCATTATCGACGCCACGCCCGGGGACAACGGTGATATCGCGATTAGGCTTTTAAAGTATGACGGCTTTGCCAACGGGTTTGGGGACAAAGTCGCCGATCTCGGTCTGTTCTCAGACTCGACGTTCAGCTACTCGACAACGCCTACAGACATTCCCATTACGCAAAGCATCACTCTTTCTCCAAATACCACCTATATCATCGAGGCGACTGGGATCGGAGGCTGCAAAGCAGTCCTGACCAACGAGCCGAGCGATGCCGGCATGGGTGTGCCTGGCAATGACAATCTCATCCTTTCTTCAGGCGGAAGTGGTGGCATTGGGGCCAATTACGCAGATGGCGCGATAATATCAAAGGTGACCGAGAACGTAGTGTGTTTTGCATCCGGCACACGGATACGGCTCGTTTGCGGCGATGTCGCAGTAGAAAAGCTTGCGATCGGCGATATGGCGATCATGGCATCCGGAGCTCGCCGCCCTATTCGGTGGATCGGCAGTCGTACCCTCGATCTCAGCCAGCAACCAGAAGCACGGCCGGTACGGATCTGCGCGCATGCTTTTGGCACACATCACCCAGCTCGCGATCTTTTCGTCTCACCTGGCCACTCGATCTGCGTCAATGTCGCCGGCGAGGTGTTGATCCCAGCCATCGCGCTCGTCAATGGTTCGTCCATCCTGCAGGTTGATGCTGACAAGATCACCTATTGGCATGTCGAGTTCGACGCGCATGACATCGTCCTTGCCGAAAATTTGCCGGCCGAGAGCTACCTCGAGATGGGTAACAGGGTCTTTTTCGCCGACAGCGGCACAGTTGCGCTGGCAGCTTTGCCTGATGCGCGCGTGCTAACGCATGCCAACTTTTGCCGGCCGTGTCATGTCAATGGTCCGATCGTGGACGCGGTACTCTCGCGGCTCGCTGCGAGAGCGGATGCCTTTCGTGACGTTTGGATCAAACGTGTCGCCTGATCCGCTACGGAAGGGTCTTCTCGAATGGCCGATCAGATTTTATACGATAACTCTGGACAGCCGGTCGCCAAGGAGACGGCTTTCACTTTCCCCGATGGCTCGGCAAGCTACGGCTTCACGTTCACGACGGGCGCAGCAGCCGGCACTCTTTCCGATGTAATGGCGGGGCTTGTCGATGGAACGTCTACAGATGGCGGCAGCGTAGCTGTTCGGCTGTTTTCGACGACCAGCGAGATGGGCGTGCCTTACCTCGGCAGTCAGATTGCCGATGTCGGCTTGGTGTCTGACGCCGCGCTAAGCTATTCGACAGCCCCGACTGATCTCGAGGTGGCAAGCCCTATCCCGCTTGCGCCGAACACCACCTATGCGATCCTTCTCACGAGCGTGTTGGGTTCCAAAGCAAGCCTTACGCAAGCCGCCAGTGATGCGGGCACAGGGGTCGCTGGCGGGCGGTTTCTCAGCACCTACACAATTACTGCAGACAATGTGGTGCCGCCCCCGCCTTCTAGCGAGGATAACAGCACTGCGGGAGCGGCAATCGGCCATGTCGAGGAGGCCTCGTCCGCTTACCAAACGATCAACCCGAACAGCAGTTCGATGTCCGTGAGCGGGGTCGGTATCAACAATTCCGGCGAGGTGTTAGGCTATACCGATGGCGCCTATTTCACCGACCAAGGCGGCTTCTACAGCAAGCTGCCGGCCGATTTTGAAGCGGCTGGCATCAATAGCGCGGGTCAGGTTGCCGGTACGTCCTTTAGCTCGTCGATGAATACTGGATTGGTCTTCAATAAGGATGGGACCACAACAACCCTTACTGGCCCAACTGGGGCGGCAGCTCTTCATGTTTCGGGCATTACAGATGGGGGACTTGTATACGGAACCTACAGTGGGTCTCAAGACATCGATAAGGGTTTTATTGAAAACTCGGGCGTGTACACCGACGTCTATGTTCCAGGATCCGCAAACACCTTTCTGGTCAGCGCGAACGACTCGGGATCCTCAGTTGGTTACGCAGATGATAGCTTCGGTAATGTTGCTGGTTTTGAAGACAGTAATGGGTCATACAAGATTATTAGCGACCCCGGTGGCACAAACAGCCAGGCAAGCGCGATCAATTCGGCAGGCCAAATAATCGGGTCTTATCAGGACGCTAGTGGCAAGATACAAGCGTTTATCGATGACAACGGGACCTTCAAGACGATCTCATATCCTGGAGAGCCGTCGGGAAGCGTCACGAAGCTCACCGGCATTAACGCGAACGGCCAAGTCGTCGGAACGACTAATGTTGCGGGCGAAACAATAGCGACCGTCAGCTTTGTCTATGACGATCGGAACGGCAGCTATACGCCGCTGTCCGGGCCTCCTGGATCAGCCTCATATGGAACCTATGGTTCGGGTATAAACGACTTGGGTCAAGTTGTTGGAACGAGCGGCGCCACGGCTTTTGTCTACACGCCGCCGGCATCAGCGCCTCCGACGACAGTCCTTTACGACGACACGACCCAGCCGGTCACGCAGGAAGGCCGACTATCGCTCAAGAATGGTTCGACAGGCGGCTTTACCTTCACCACAGGGTCCGCGGCGGGCACGCTGGCCGACGTCAAGCTGAGCCTCGTTGACTCCAACCCGTCTGACGGCGGCAGCGTGGCAGTTAGACTTTTCGCGACAACGGACCAGTCCGTGCTCGACGGAACCAAGATCGCCGACCTTGGCCTCATTGCAGATTCGAGCCTGAGCGCCTTTTCGCCGACGCCGACCGACATCCCCATCGCGGCGTCTATCGCCCTCGCGCCCAACACCACGTACCTTATCGAGGCAACCGGTGTTCTCGGGTCGAATGCCATTCTAACTCAGGAAGCCGCCGATGCCGGTACCGGCGTCGCTGGCGGTCAGGAGGTGATTTTAGGCGCGAGCGGCAGCGGCGGATCATCTTCGAATAGTAACGTCGGTGCCGTTGAGGCGGAGGTGAGCGAAGCGGTGGTCTGCTTTGCGTCTGGCACGCGCATCAAGACGAACCGCGGTGACATCGCCGTCGAGTCACTCGTGGTGGGCGATATGGTCGTCTGTGTGTCCGGCACCCATCGTCCGATCCGCTGGCTTGGTCACCGCACGATTGACTGTCGCCACCACCCGCGCTCCAGCGTGGTAATGCCGATACGCATTGCCGCGCACGCTTTCGCGCCGAACAAGCCCGTCCGCAATCTCTATGTTTCGCCCGGCCATTCAATATGCGCCGACGTGGTGGGTGGCGTGCTCATTCCAGCGGGCGCGCTCGTCAACAACACGACGATAACGCAGATCAACGTCGAGACCGTGACCTACTGGCACGTAGAATTTGACGAGCACGAAATCATCCTCGTCGAGGGCCTGCCGTGCGAGAGCTACCTCGAGATGGGCAACCGCAGCTTCTTTGCCGAGAACGGCACCGTGGCGCTCGCTGCATCGCCGGATGCCGCCGTGCGCACGCACGCGGACTTCTGTCGGCCTTACCATGCTGATGGGCCGTTGGTAGACGCTGTACGTGCGCGGCTTGGCGCCCGCGCAGATGCCATCCATAGCGAGCCGATTAAGCGCGTCGCTTGATTCTTTACGGCGCCCGCCCGCTAGGCGCAGATCAGCGGGAGGTGCCGGCTGCATCAGGCGGCGGTGAAGGGCGGGAGCGCCTCGCCGCCAGCGCAGAGGTCGCGCATTGGCTCCGACCGCGGGAAGGGGATGACGAGGGCGCTCATGTCGCTAGCCTCGTCGGCCAGAGACGTCGAGGGCAAGCGACAGCGATGCGCGGGCAATGCGCAGCCGAGCGCTCGGACAAACCGGACAGAGCGGACATTTGTCCGCCGCGTCCTTGTCAGCGCCCGGACGGACAGGACAGCCCCCTTAAGGGCAGTCCGGTCTGTCCCGCTGCGGCCTTTCGGTTCATCGACCTTCAGCGGAGTGTCGCAGCCACAGCCCTCGGCCCATTTTACGACACACCCTGTGTGGCGGCGAACGACAATAAGCCACTCAGCGGGAGATCGATTGACGACACGACTTCCGGGGTGATCAGCCCACACGCCGTCCTGAACTCTTACTCGGCTTGGCGGCAGTAGAGGCTTTCGCCACCGACGCAGTCGGTCCCTTGCCGGCGATTGGAAGCAGCATCTCGCGTTGGCCTCCCAGGCGCTGTTTCGCCTTCCTCGGCTTCAGCACGTCCCTTGGAGGCGGCGTGGGCGTGGATGTGCCGACCAGGCTGCGCTTCAGCGCTTCCATCAGGTTGATGACGTTCGGGTTGCTGCTCGCGGCCTTCTCTGCCGCTGGCGCATGTCCCGCCTGCTTGGCCTTGAGCATCTCCATCACCGCCTCTTCGTAGCGATCCTTGAAGGCCGATGGATCAAAGGTCGAGGCCTTGCTTTCGAGAATGTGCTCGGCGAGCCGCAGCATGTCGTCCGGGACGGCGATGTCGGGGATCTCCGCGAAGTATGCCTCCGTCTCGCGGACTTCGTAGGCGTACCGAAGCGTGGTCGCCATGATGCCCTTCTCCCACGCCTGCAGCATCACGACGCGCTCGCGCTTGGAGAGGACAATCCGACCGAGCGCCACCATGTCCTTGCCACGCATGGCATCGCGGATCACCGCGAAGGCGTCCTGCGCGACTTTGCTTTCGGGGACGAGGTAGTAGGCGCTGTCGAGATAGCGCTCGTCGATCTGCACGCGTGGGACGAAGCTGTCGATGTCGATCGTGCGGCTGCTCTCGATCGCGACCGCCTCGAGCTCCTCATCCTCGACCATCATGAATTCATGCCGGCCGGTCTCGTAGCCGCGGCCCTTGTCGACTGCCTCGACAACATCGCCGGTTTCGTCATCCACGAGCTGCTGTCGGAGCCGGTTGCCAGTCTGCTTGTTGATCTGCCGGAAGGCGATGCGCTCGTTCGATGAGGTCGCGGAGTAGACGGCGATCGGGCAGGAGACGAGGGAGAGCTTGAGGTAGCCCTTCCAGTATGGACGAGGTGGCACGCGGCACTCCTACGCAAACGGTACGAGGCCAACTCTGCGGACGGCTTGTGAAGAGTCAATCACCGGCTGCGTCCAGGCAGGTTCGCGTCGCGTCGCGAAAGATCTCCGCCGCCTACCGTAACTGCGCTTGACGGTCCCCCGGTTTCTCCTCCACCCTGAAGGTGAGGTTCCGGTGTTCATGACGGTCCCCCGGTTTCTCCTCCACCCTGAAGGTGAGGTTCCGGTGTTCATTCGGCGGCTTTCAGAGCCGCCGCAGCAGCGTATTCGTTTGGCGTCTTCCAGCCAAGCGAGGTGTGAGGACGGCTCTCGTTGTAGTCCCTCCGCCAAGCCTCGATCTTGGCCCTGGCGTCGGCCAGCGACAAGAACCAATGCGTGTTCAGACATTCGTCGCGCAGCCGGCCGTTGAACGATTTCACGAAGGCGTTGTCGGTTGGCTTGCCAGGCCGGCTGAAGTCCAGCGTGACGGCGTTCTCGTAGGCCCAGCGATCGAGCGCCTTCGAGACGAACTCCGGGCCGTTGTCGACACGGATGGTTCTCGGAGCGCTTCGCCTCATCGCGATCCGTGTCACCGCGTCGACGACCTGCTCGCCCTTGATCCCGTGATCGACCTCGATCGTCAGAGCCTCGCGCGTATACGCATCGACGACGGTCAGCGCCTGGCCGGCACCCATCGGGTGGTCCGGTGATTATCTTAGTTCATGGTCGGCCTGAGCGCGAGGGCTGGTGTGGCCGGCGTAGCTGGTCCGGGTTGCGGAGCCGGCCACACCAGGGTTTTGGGAGCGGGTGGCCGATAGCCGAGCGATGAGTGCGGGCGGATTTTGTTGTAATGGCACCGCCAGCCCTCGATGATGACCTTGGCTTCGTTGAGCGAGTAGAAGATCTCGCCGTTCAGCAGTTCATCGCGAAGCTTCGAGTTGAAGCTTTCGCAATAGCCGTTTTCCCATGGACTTCCCGGCTCGATGTAAGCCGTTCGCGCTCCCGCGGCGACAATCCATTCGCGAACCGATTTGGCGATGAACTCCGGGCCGTTGTCGGAACGTATGTGACCCGGCACGCCGCGCAGGATGAACAGATCCGACAGCACGTCGATGACGTCGGTCGAGTTCAGCTTTCGGCTCACCCGGATCGCCAGGCACTCTCGGGTGAACTCGTCGATGACATTCAGCATGCGGATCTTTCGTCCATCGTGAGTTCGGTCCTCGACGAAGTCGTAGGACCAGACGTGATTGGGCCGCTCCGGCCGAAGCCGAAGGCACGATCCGTCGTTGAGCCAGAGCCGGCCCCTCTTCGGCTGCTTCTGCGGAACCTTGAGCCCCTCCCGTCGCCAGATCCGTGCGACACGCTTGCGGTTCACCACCCAGCCCGCCTGGTGCAGCATCGCCGTGATCCGACGATAGCCGTAGCGGCCGTACTGGAGAGCGAGCGCGATGATGTCGGCGGTGAGGGCCGCCTCATCATCACAGCGCGCTGGGATCTTGCGTTGCGTCGAGCGATGCTGGCCGAGAACCCGGCAGGCGAAGCGCTCCGAGACACCGTGTTTGGCAACGACACGATCGACACAAGTCCGACGACGAGCGGGGCTCAGAAGTTTCCCGAGGCGGCTTCCTTCAGGATCAGCTTCTCCAGCGTCAGATCAGATACAGCGCGTCGCAACCGCGTATTCTCGGCCTCGAGGTCCTTCAGCCGTTTGACCTGGTCGCCCTTCAGGCCGCCGTACTCCTGACGCCACCGATAATACGTGACCTCGGTCACCTCGATCGCTCGCACGGCCTCAGCGACTGGTCTTCCTTGCGAGACCAACACATCGACCTGCCGTAACTTCGCGACGATCTCTTCCGCCTTGTGTCTCTTCCTCGGCATATCTCGATCCTCCTCCATGGCAAAAGCCATACATCAGGGAGGACCACTTCAAGGGGCGCAGACCATCAGCGACTGGTCTTCCTTGCGAGACCAACACATCGACCTGCCGTAACTTCGCGACGATCTCTTCCGCCTTGTGTCTCTTCCTCGGCATATCTCGATCCTCCTCCATGGCAAAAGCCATACATCAGGGAGGACCACTTCAAGGGGCGCAGACCACTTCCACGTTCTCGAAGAACCGCGACCGCCTGCTCGAGGGAGACGTGGCGGCGCGGTTTCTTGCGACGCTGATGGCCCGACCCCGGGTGAAGCGGCTGCTGTCGTCGGACCACTTCAGCGTCGACGGCACGATGATCCAAGCGTGGTCGTCGATGAACAGCGTCAAGCCGATCGGGGACGATGGGCTAGGCGACGGCGCCGTCCGGCGGCCGCAACGCCGAGGCGGACTTCCACAGCGAAAAGCGCACCAACGCGACGCACGCCTCCACCATCGATCGGCTGGATGAAGACGATCGGCGGCATGCGGCGGCGATGCGGCGCGGCACCGAGCGCGTCGGATGGTCCTTCACCTTCGCCGCAGCAGCCTACAATCTCGTGAGACTGCCCAAGCTGCTGGTGACGGCGCCTGATCAGACCCCGGCGATAAGCCCGGAGCGCTCGACGGTCGGTGGCCCACCGCGATCACTCGACCCTCGATCTCTCGATCAGTCACTTCGCTCGATCGCAGCGGCGTTCTTCAGCAGCCTGCTAATTCTACTGCGTCACGAAGTTCCCCCATCGTCGCGTTTTGATTGCGTGACAGCATGGACATCGTTTCAAGGTTCTGGCGAGGGCGACGGCGATTTTCTTCCGCAAGGTCGCGATGGAGTTTGTGACGTGGCGTTCGGGCCGGATCGGGGGCGCCTCTGGGTCTTGGACGCGAGGAAATGCGAGGCGCCTCGCCGAGCTTGGTGGCGGAGGGGGGAACGGCCGCTCTCTCGCGGATCAAAAAGCCGTAGGCGGCGATGCAGAGCGTGGCGTGATGGTGGAATCCTCGCCACCCCCGCCCCTCGTAATGGGCGAGGCCGAGTTCGGACTTCAGCTCTTCATAATCACGCTCGATGCGCCAGCGCAGCTTGGTGATCTCGACGAGCGATGACAAGTCGATTTGGTCCGCAACGGTTGCGAGGGAGTAATGATCAGGCTCGACAGCCCCCTCGGGCCATTCGATGAGAAGCCATTCGACGGGATGAGGTGTGGTCCGGTTCCAGTCGCGTCCGGCGGCCCGCACGCGCAGCGCACAGAAGCGCGAGGACAATGGCGTGTTTGTGCCCTCGCGCCAGATGCATGAGGTCCAACGGTCAGCCGGCAGGCTCAGGGCCAGGTCCTTGACGGAGACGGGCGCGTGATCGGCGTCGCGGCGCAACAGCGACGGCGGACGGCCGCGTCCACTCCATGGCTTGGGTGGCAACGGCGCGAGGCCGGGCGGCCAGACCGTCGTGTGGGATTGAATGCCGACCGCATAGGTCAGGCCGAGGGCGGTGATGCCGGCGCGGAACGCCCCGTTGCCGCCGTAGGCCGCGTCGGCCAGCACGACACCGGGCGTGACACCAGAGGCGCGCGCCGTCGCGATCTGCTCGAGCGCGATCTCCGGCTTGGTTTGGAACACGACGTCCTCGGGAACCTTCGCCTTGGCACGCCGGACGGGATCGCCGGCCCATTCCTCGGGAAGATAGAGCCGGTAGGCGATCGGCAGGCTCGCATGGGCATGGGCGACCGACAGGCTCACCGCGATCTGGCAATTGTCTTGCTTGCCGAGACGTCCGCAATATTGGCGCGCGACGCCGACCGAATGCACGCCCTTCTTCGCAAAGCCCGTGTCATCGACGATCCACGCCGCGATCGGCGCCTGCCGTTCCATCGCCGGCAGCACAAGATCGCGCACCGTTTGCAGAACCGTCGCATCCGACCACGCGGCCTGGCCGACGAGGTGAAGCAGCGATTGATGCTCAGCCGCCGCCCGTTCCGGCGCGACGATTGCCGCCATGGGCTCGACGCTCTTGCGTTCGCCGGGCAACAGCAGTCCGGTGCAATAATGCCTCAGCGGGCCGGCCCGATCCGCGTGGCCGAGAGACTTGCCCAAGGCCTCGACATAAGTCGCGAACCGCGCTTCGCTAGCAGGCAGATCATGATCCATCGTGACGCCCGCATCCAAAAAAGCGAATCGCCACCTTATCAAATCAGCCGTCGGCAGAACGAACTGGCGTTCGTGACTCAGTAGAACTAACGGTCGTTGGAACTGGTACCACTTCGTCTTCTCTCGTTGTATCGGCTCGTTCAAGCGGTGATTGACGTGGGGCCTCGACCATACCCTCAAACTGGCTTTTCGCAGCGGCATCAGCCGACTAATATCGGGGGCGTGCGTCGGACGATCCGCCGTAGCGCGTCGGCGGCTCTCGCCGAGTACGGGAGCGACTGGTGACTTTTCTCGGGATAGATTGGGTCGGCGTCAACGCCGAGAACGGCCGCAAGCTTCTCCTATCGCTCGTCTTTATCGCCATCGTTCTCCTTGGTAGCCGGGGATTGCGAGCCCTCGTCGGCATGGTCGCCAATAAGGGCGACACCCCCTCGATCCAAACCCGGTTTTGGACGCGCCAAGGCGTCAGCCTGCTTGCGGCCGTGCTTCTGATCCTAGGGCTGCTGTCGATTTGGTTTAACGATCCGACGCGGCTCGCGACCGCCTTTGGCTTGATGTCGGCTGGCCTCGCCTTCGCCTTGCAGCAGGTGATTACGTCGGTCGCCGGCTATTTCGTGGTTTTGCGCGGCAACACGTTCACGGTCGGCGACAGGATCTCGATGGGCGGTGTTCGTGGCGACGTGCTGAGACTCGGTTTTATCCAGACCACGATTATGGAGATGGGCCAGCCTGGCGGCGCATCGGGCGATGCTTCCATGTGGGTCAGGAGCCGCCAGTTTACCGGCCGCGTCGTCACTGTCAGCAACGCTAAGATTTTCGACGAGCCGGTGTTCAACTACACGCGTGATTTCCCTTTCATCTGGGAGGAGATGATCATCCCGATCACCTATGAGGCGGATCGCGCGAAGGCAGAATCGATCATGCTGGAGGCGTCGCGCAAGCACGCCCTCGATCCAGACAACGTTTCGGCCGAAGCCAAGCACGATTTGCAGGAGCGTTTCGGGGTAGAGCCAATCGAGCTGGCGCCCCGGGTCTTCTATCGTATCACCGACAATTGGTTGGAGTTGACCGTGCGGTTCATCGTCGGGACGCATCGCATCAGGTCGACCAAGGACGCGATTACGCGTGACATGCTCCTCGGGCTTGACGCCGCAGGCATTGGCATTGCGTCGGCGACCTACGACATCGTCGGGTTTCCGGCCGTCGAACTGAAATCGTCGAAGAATGGCGCCATATCGCCAACCGGCCGCTAGCGAAGATGACGCCTCAAACTCCGCATCGAGCACATTATAAAACGCCCAGCAGTCTGGCAGGCGCCGCTAGCCCAAGGAAAGTCACCGTCTCGTAGCTCCCGCGCGGCAGGCGGCCAGCGTCCACGAAGACGCGGGTATTAAGCTAATTCGGGGCTTTGGGAGTATCGACGCCGGAGCATCGGATAGAGCCTGGGTAGAGACCTCCATGGTCCCGCGGTCCGGTCGGTCGAGCCTAGGTGTTTGGTCCCGGGATGAGGTGACGCGGATCAATCTTGAAGCTTGTCGGGTCTTTTGTCCACGCGTGGGCGATGGCCTCAAACGGTGTTCTCCATCGTAATGCCTTCAGGTGTTTGGCGAAGTTGTAGGTCTTCACGAAGGCGAGGACGTGGGCTTTCAAACTATCGAGATCTGGATAATGGAACACCTTGATCGTCGCGTCTTTGATTGTCCGGTTCATCCGCTCGGCTTGGCCGTTGGTCCAGGGATGATGAGGCTTCGTCAGCTTGTGGGTGATGCCGTTGTCGGCGCAGGTACGGCCGAAGATGTGGCCGCCCGACCAGTAGGCAGTTGCGCCGTTGCGGTTCTTCGGCAGATCGGCGAAAGCGATGCCGTTGTCCGTCAAGATCGTGTGGATGTTGTAGGGAAAGGCTTCGATGGCGTGCCGTAGGAAGGCAGCCGCATTCATCTTGCCAGCCTTCTCGTAGAACTCGACGAAGGTGAACTTCGAGACGCGATCGATGGCGAGGAACATGTGCAGCTTGCCATCGGCGTGGCGCAGCTCGCAGCTGTCGATGTGGACGTAGCCGATCGTGGTCTCGGCGAAGCGACCGCGCTTCGTCATCGTCTCGTCGACAGGCAGACGCGAGATGCCGTGGCGGACGAGGCAGCGATGCAGGCTCGAACGCGTCAGCTTCGGGATCTGGTCGCGAAGGCACCCCATGACGTCATCGAGCGGCGGCAGCGTTCGTTGGCGGAATGCGACGATGATCGCTTCCTCGGCCGGCGTCAGAACCGTGCTGTGAGGATCGCGCGGACCCATCGGCGCGTCTGCCGTCCCCGTCCTCACGCGCCACTTGTTGACCGTCGTGCGGCTCAGCCCGTAGCGCCTGGCGAGGACGCCCGCCTTCTCTTTCGACGCTTGGAGTTCGGCTCGAACTCGCGGCGTTGTTCGGGCGCTGCCGTGAAGAATGCTTGCCATAACGCCTCCTCAGCCTCTCGGCTCAGCTTAAACGTCACGACTCCCTGGGACCAAACACCTAGGGTGAGCAGGATGAGCACTGCGAGCAATAGCACAGCAGGCCCATTCTGATCCGCCGCTTGGAGCCGCCGAGCCTGGATATGCGGTGAACCCGATGGCCAGCACCGCCGTTTCCATGAGCGCAAAGACCACCACCACCGTCGGGGTATGGTTGCGCAGCGCGGTCAGGTGCCGCTCGTCGGCGTCGTAGCTCCTTATAATCGCCACCGCGCGCGTGAATTCGTCTGCCGAGCCACCATCCCAGTGCAACAAACAGAACGACCAGGATCGCGTAGACTCCGGCGGGTGTAGATGGCCGTGTGCGACCGTTCTGCAGCTGACAGTGCGGATCCCCGACATGTCGGTAAAGAGCTTATCCATCATCCGCTGCCCTTGTGTTTACTTGTCCTCGATAAGACCACTAGTGGAACTGGTTCATACGCACCCGTGCGCGCCATCACACGTCTTGCACCTGTCACGGTCCGCCGTTACCCGGAAGATATGGTGATCGCCCGTTCTTCACTCGCTGCATATTCGGCGATTGCAGTTGCAGGATGTGAGCGGCGGCGGTGCTTGACTTGACGAAAACGATAGGTGCCGACGGCACTTAGTAAAACGGGAGAGAAGTTTTGGCGACTTACGACAGCACGGTCACTGGCACCGGCGGTGCAGCCCCAATAACCGGCGCACTCGTCGGATCGCACACTCACCGGCGCATATCGTGGGCGGCCATATTCGGCGCCGTCGTGCTCGTGCTATCCATTCAGATCCTGCTTAGCCTTCTCGGCGCGGGCGTGGGGCTCGGAACGGTCAACGTCAACGCCGGCAGCACGCCCAGTGCATCGAGCTTCGGCATTGGCGCCGGGCTATGGTGGGTGCTGTCGAGCTGCATCGCGCTGTTTGTCGGCGGCTATGTCGCGGCTTGGCTGGCGGGCAACGAAATCAAGTTCGACGGCCTTCTGCATGGGCTGGTGACGTGGGGCATCTCGACCATCTTTACCGTGTACCTGCTGACCACAGCGATTGGCGGCATCATCGGCGGTGGCTTCTCTGCCATGAGCAGTGCTGTCTCGGCGGCGGGTGGCGGGATCAAAAGCGCCGCGGCGCCGATCGCAAGCTCGGTTGGTATCTCGCCAGACATGGTGCAGCAGCAGGCACAGGCCTATCTGCAGCCGACCAATCCAGATCCGGCAACCATGAGCCCCCAGGATGCACAGAAAGCTATCGCGACTGATCTTGTAACCTACGAGCAAAGCGGGGCGGACGCACCGGCTGCGAAAGAGCAGATCATCGACATCACCGCCGCGCAGATGAAGATCAGCAAAGCCGACGCGACGAAGAAGTTCGATGACGCTCAGGCCAAGATCCAGCAAACCGTCGCAGACGCCAAGCAGAAGGCGGCGGACGCCGCCGACACCGCCTCCGCCGGAGCGTCGAAAACATCTTTCGGGATCTTCGTCGACCTTCTGCTCGGCGCGGTCGCCGCTGCTGCTGGCGGCCTGATCGCGATAAGGCGTCGCGTCATCGAAGTCGAGCGGCCGGCCGCCACTCGCGTTGTTCGCTCCTAAACCAATATTCCTCGTCCAACGGTCAGAGTGCTTAATGATCGACCACCGCGACGACGAGGAACCAGCCGATCGCCTGCTGCTTGCCGAGGAAATCGCCACGATCAGCAAGCGGAAGGTCTCGACTGGGAAAGTCGAGGTTCGTACCCAAACAGAGACCTTCGAGGAAATTGTTCGGAGCGTCCTGCGCGACGAGCACGTTGACGTGACACGTGTGGCGATTGACCGGCAGGTCGACGTCGCACCGACAATGAGGACCGAAGGCGATCTGACGATCGTGCCGATCCTCGAGGAGGTCCTCTTCATTGAGAAGCGGCTCATCCTCAAGGAGGAAATCCATATTCGCCGACGGGTCGAAGAAAGATCTGTCGAGATGCCGACGACTTTGCGCCGTCAGCATGCGGTTATCGACCGCGCGAACATCGAAGAGCCAAGCCCATCAATACCCACCAGCAAGGACACGCCATGACAACCGCTGACATGACCCACGATCGAACCGTCACTGCTTTCTTTGATACCCGTGCCGCCGCCACCAAGGCGGAGGCAAACGTCATCGCGACTGGCGTGCCAGCGAGCATGGTCAGCGTGGTCGAGGGCAACGATCCCAATCGCGCCGGCGCTGCGACCATGACGACTTCGACTTCGCAGGAAGGCGGCTTCTGGGGGTCCGTGAAAAACATGTTTGCGCCGGAAGAAGACAAGCATGCGTACGCCGAGGGGCTAAGCCGCGGCGGATACCTGCTGACGGCGCATACCGATGAGGCGCACTACGACCGCGTGATCGACATCCTCGATGATGAGGGTGCAGTCGACATGAACGAGCGGGAGACCCAGTGGAAGTCGGAAGGATGGTCCGGGCGCCATGATGCAGCCCCTGCGGTCGGCTCGACCATGGCGGCCGCGCGCGGTCTCGAAACCCCTGTGGCCTATCGACAAGAAACGTCGACTGCCGCGACGCTCGGTACGGCCGCGCCGGCTGAAGACCTCACTGGCACGACGGCGTCTCGCACCATGCCTGTGGCTGAAACGGCTGTCGGAGCGCGCGGAACTGGACTTGGCGACGAAACCATCCAGCTTGCCGAGGAGACGATGCGCGTTGGCAAACGCGACGTTGCGCATGGCCGCGTGCGCCTGCGCAGTTACGTCGTCGAGAAGCCGGTCACGGAGTCTGTCACGCTCCACAGCGAGACCGTCGATGTCAGCCGGCGCCCCGTCAGTCGGGCGCTCGGCGCCGGAGAGAACCTGTTCCAGGAGCGCACGATCTCGGCGGAAGGCCATCATGAAGAGGCGGTCGTCTCGAAAGAGGCGAGAGTCTACGAGGAGGTCGGCCTGAACCGGACCGCTACGGATCGGACCGAGGAGATCAAGGATACGGTCCGACGGACCGAGCTTGAGGTCGATGACGCAACCCTGGCCGCTGGCGGTGCCGTTCGCGGCACCGGGGCCGGCCTCGAGCGGCCTATCGTTGCTACGGGCGGAACAGCAGCAGCCGACATCCACTCTCGGATCGTCGAGCACATGGATGTTCTTGCCTCCGACGGAGAGAAGGTTGGAACGGTCGATCACATGGATGGGACGGACCGGGTCAAGTTAACCAAGTCCGCGTCTGCCGACGGAATGCATCACTTCATTCCGACGAGCTGGATCGCCCGGGTCGACGAGCACCTGCACCTGAACAAGCCGGCTGCCACGGTTCGCAACGACTGGATGTGATCGTTCGGTCAAGACCATCTCGGTCTCGGCTGTCGAGATCCGCCGGAAGCGCGACCGGCGGATTGCAAGCCAGCGCATCAATGATTGGCGACGTCTTCGAACGAATCGTCGATCTACGGAGGACGAGACATGGCTGCGACATCGCACAAGGAAGCCTCGAAACATCACGAGGAGGCTGCCAAGGCCCACAAGACCGCTGCCGAGCATCACGACAAGGGCGACGAAGCGAGCGCGAAAAAGCACTCCGAGACCGCGCACGGGCATTCGACAAAGGCGCACGAGTCCTCGAAGGCCGCGCATACGAAAAGCAGCAAGTAAGGGCTCGATCGCCGCGCGGGTGACACCGCGCGGCGTGTTCCGAAGGCTTCCATGCCAGATTTACTAACGTGCGCGCGAGGATAATATGCCGGAGACTTTGACATCTGAGGACAAGGCTTCGCCAGACCTGACTGGTACGATCGGCCAGGCGCGCCGCGCGGGATCTTAGGCGGCCTCCGATGCAAGCGACATCGCTGCCGACGTGCAAGTCCGCGGAAGTGCCCTGTTCGAAGAAGGGAAGGCGCACGCCGTGACGCTCGCCAATGAGCAGAAAACAAATGCCGCAACCCGAGTTCGGGATCTCGCCGAAGCCCTGAACAAGACAAGCGCGGATTTGACAGGCGACAAGGCCTGGATCGGCAACCTCATGAAGCGCGGAGCGTCCGAGCTGACCGGCGTCGCTGACACGCTCGGTAGCGACGACCTCGCTAGCCTAGTCACGAAGGCTCAAAGCTTCGCGCGACGGCAACCAGCGGTCTTCGTTGGCGCCTCCCTGCTGGCTGGATTTGCTCTCGTACGCTTCGGCAAGGTAGCTGTCGCCGGCGCATCGGCTGACGATCTGCCCCACGTCCCGGAGATCCGCCATGACGCGCGATGACATTGCTTTCGACCGCCGTACGCTTCCGCCGCGCGAAGGGATTGGCGCCATGCCAACTTGTAGCGGAAGCGCCCCGCGGGACATTACCTGTGCTAGGATGTGTCCTAATTTATCGTGGAACTGCAATCCTGCCTCGCGTTGCGTTGGCCCTATCGTCGACGCTGTGGGTGAGCCCATTGTTAGCGTCGGCTGAAAACCCCTATGCGATTACACCTGAAGAGAAGGCGGCTTGTTACAGCGATGCGATACGGCTATGCGCCGACAGCTACCCCAACGAGACCTTTGTATGAAAACCAACCATGCCTCTTTGAGCTCCCTGTGCAGACTAATTTTTGACGCGGGGATCAAGCGGCGGCACCTATAGATGGTCTTGATCGCCTGAAAGCATGGATGCCCTGGATCCCCACCATACAGTGCACCTTGTCGCGGTTCTAGTGAATTCACACGCGTCTGTTACTCGGCCTCGCTTGTCGGTCGATTATTTGTCAAAACTTTCGCTACATTCCTCTTTACAAACAAAAGCGCGCTGAGCGAGCCTCTTATTGGAAACTCAGTGGTCTTCCCACGCCGTAGTGCCGCCTCTGCTTCCGCGCGATGATCTCTCAGCCGGTAAACGGTCTGACGCGTCAGCCCGGTCGCTTTCGCGATCGAGCTTATGGTCTCACCGACCGCTAGGCCGTCGTCGACACGTTTTATATGGTGTCGGCTGAAGGAAGGCTTCCTACCCAAGTAAGCGATGCCCTTGTCCAAGCGCTCGCGCGCGTAGGCGATCCCGGCCTTCTGCGCCTCCTTGGTGGCCTCCGCCTGGGCCTCGCCCATGGCGGCCATAAAGCCGAGCAAAGCATCGCGAACGGCTCGCTGCATCGGGTCCTTGGTCGTGGCGTCGAAGACCATGCTGTTGATAATGGTTTTGACGGTGACGCCGCGCCGCATGAAGTCCTGCACCGTCTCGGTCACGTCGCCGTAGTTGCGGCCAAGCCGGTCGAGCTAACGGACGACGAGCACGTCGCCCTTGCGCAGCATGTCGGCGAGGCGCCGACCCTCCGGACGTTCGGCAAGCCGAGTGGCGACGCCAGACACGCCGTGGTCCGCGACCACCTCGTCAAACTCGTAGCCCGCTGCGCGGGCTTGAGTCTCCTGGTGAGCGAGGGTTTGCGAGGCGGTGCTCACGCGGGAGTAGAAGACGATCTTGGACAAGGCGACATCCGTCCGTTTGGATCACGTCCGCATAGAATACGTACGCACAGGCGATGGCAACCCTAGCGGACGGAGCTTAATCTCACAACATGACGTCCATATGGGTATACCTCAACGGACATGCTCCTGCCTTGGGAGATGCTCGCGTGCCACCTTGCCGGGCGACGATCATACTGTCACATCCGCTTACGCTGAAGGGCGGACAGCGCCATCTTGGAGAACAACAGCTGTCTGGAGCGCGCAACATGATCCAATATGCAGAGCACTTACTTCCATTTGCCGTCATGCTGGCGATGGTCGGAGCGATGCTTTTTTACAGAGAAGACAGTTCAAGGATGGTTCGCGTAGTGGGTCGACCGTCTGCCGGCAGCAGGTCCGTGCGGGACGACTAGCTTAGTCATCAATGCAGCTTGGGCTTGAGGTCTGGAGGGTGGCTGGCCGCAGCTTGTCAGGCGCAGCCTTTGCCAATGATCCTCAAACTCGAGCACCCGCGGTTTCGATCCTCCTGGTCATTGGGTAAGAAGGCAACGCTGGGGCAATCCTAAGGCACTCCAAGGGGTTGCCCTTCGTCCCTCGGTACAGGAGGATATAAGCGTGGGGATTAGCCGAAGGGTGCGCGCCGGGTGCACGTCCTATCACCATCGCGAGAGGATCGATTGGCGACCGGTGAAATTGCCCGCACAGCCTCGAAGCCCACTAGCTCGAGGTAGTGCCGCACCAAACTGTCGCGTCCACCGCCGTTGCGGATACTTAGAAGCAAGTCGCGGCTCCCGCCAGTTCCCGTCTCACTTACTGCGGAGCCGGTTACGATGGACTTGGCGCGGGCGGCCCAGCCCTTGGCGCCCAGCGCCCTCGCGGCCGGGGGTCCTTACCGTCGTCGATCGGCGCGCCCTCCTCAGCCTGCCAGTGGCGATACGCATGACGTGTACGGAGATACCGACGACGTCGGCGGGGCGCTTCTGGCCTTTAGGTCCGGTGGGCATTCGTTAAACCCGGCGCTCGGCTGGAATACTTGATATCGCCAGGGATAATCCTGGCCGCCGACGTGCCGCTGTATTCGTTTATCGCCATGAAGGCTGTTTAGCGTGGCCCTTACGTTGTATTCGAAACGCTCCGCTACGCCTCGGCTTTAAAGAGGCGTCCATATCCGGACGCCTCGGTATCGGCTCTGGTGGATCAGGCAGCCTTCTTGAGCTTTACGCCGCCTTGTGCCTTTGCCTTACGTTTTCCTGTCGCAGCATCAGCCGCTTTCACTCTTTCGCGATTGGCTCCCAAGCCGATCGTTTTGGCAAGCTGGGAACGGGTTGCCGAATAGGACGGGGCTACCATCGGATAGTCGCGGCCCAAACCCCACTTCTGCCGGTACTCTTCCGGGGTCATGCCGAACGCCGACTTAAGGTGGCGCTTCAGTGACTTGAATTTTTTTCCGTCTTCGAGGCAGATGATGTGCTCGTCGGTCACTGACTTTTTGATTGGTACGGCCGGTACAAGTGGGGTGTCAGGCTCGAGTTTCGCAGAGCTGGTTTCGCCGGTACTCAACTGCTGCAAGGAGCGGTAGATCGACGAGATGAAGGAGGGCAGCTCCGACTGCGGGAGAGCGTTCTTCGTCACGTAAGACGAAATAATCGCGGCCGCGTGGCTCATAAATGACGACATATCGATTGATTTGGTTTCTTCGAGAGGTTTCACCGGTCTCTTCCCTGAGGTGCAAGCGAACTGAACCGCTAGATTATTGACGTCTTACACTCAAGTAGCTAGGCACAAAAACACTGTAGAACAAGCACGGCACTCCTCATCAACTCTAAACCGCTTCATGCGTCCACCTCCGTTGCGTGACGCCGCAGGACTCTCAAAACACAATCGCCTTCAACAAAGTCGACTTTCGGCATTTCGGCGGAGACGAAGAAGAGATCGCCGTTCGGACGCACGATCAACAGCGCCATTTCGTCGTCGCCGATGTCTTCGTCCATCTCCAGCTTATCCAGAAAGAACGCACTCGCGGTAGACAGGCGAGAGCCAGCGAGATGCGCGAAGCCAAGAGGTGGAACGCCGACCACCTGGCCTCGCCATTCCTTGTCCAGGGCTGCGCGCTCGTCGATTGGATCTCCTGCGGCCGCCAGCTGGAACACCTTTCCGCGTCCGAGTTCCGGCGCGAGCTTTGAGCAGATCAGGGCGTTATAGATGTCGTTTTGCGTCGCGGCAAAAAGGTAGTCGATTCGATGCTCGCGCACGCTCTCCATGCCATGCTCCGACAGGAGTTCCGCCTGCAAGACCGGGATGCCCTTCGAGCGGGCAACGTCGAGCGCGCCAGCAAACGTGTCGATCAGCAACACCGGGGTGTCGGCCTTGCGCAGCGTCGCGGCGAGCGTCTCTGTCCATGGTGTCGCGCCGACGATGGCGAGGGTTGGCTTATCTCCAAGCGTTAGTCCTAATCGCCGCGCCATTGGAGCCAGCGAGAAGCCGTGCAGGATCATCGTGGAGGCGATGAGCATGAAGACAGCCGGCATCACCAGCTCGCCGCCGGGATGGCCTGCCGCGGAGAGCCTGCTACCAGCGACGCTGGCCACCGCCGCGGCGACAATGCCGCGCGGCGCGATCCATCCGGTGAGGAGCCGCTCACGAACGCTGAGGTCGCTGCCGAGCGTTGCGAGCGCGATCGTCAGAGGACGCACCGCGAAGATCATCGTCGCGGTCAGGACATAGGTCGGCCACGTGAGATGCGCGAAGAGGCTGCGATCAAGGCTCGCGGTGAGCACCACGAAGAGCGCCGACACGATCAGGACGACGAGCGACTCCTTGATGCGTGTCAGCTCGGCAAGACCCCTGATCCTCATGTTGGCGAGCGCGATGCCAAGGATCGTCGCAGCGCCAAGGCCAGACTCTTCCATGACCAGGTTGGAGAGGACATAGACGCCGAGGGCCAAAGCCAGCAACATCGGAGTTTTAAGGCTTTCCTGAACCAAGTCATGATTGACGAGGTAGCGAAATAGCAGTGCGGCGCCCACGCCAAGCGTGCCGGCGACGACGAGCCCTTCGAAGACTTCGACTGCCAGCGAGGTACCTGGATGACCGCCAGCGAGCATCACGGCGAGCACGACGGCTGCCATAAGGGCGCCGACCGGATCGTTGACGATGGCCTCCCATTTGAAGAATGACGCCGGCCGCGCCTTAAGGCGCGTGTTGCGAAGGAGCGGCAGGACCACGGTGGGCCCGGTGACCACGGTAATAGCACCGTAGAGCAGCGAGGGTCCGACGGGCATCCGTGCGAGATAGTAGGCAGCCGCGCTGGCAAACAAAAAGCTGATCGGCAACGCAACAACAGTCAGGCGCAAAACACCATTGCCGGCTGCGCGCAGCTCGCGGAAGTCCAAGGCTAAGCCGCCCTCAAAAACAACAATGGCGACTGCGAGCCCGACCATAGGCCGTAATCCGCCTCCAAAAGCGATAGCCGGCTGTAAAACCTGCAGGATCGGTCCGATCAGAAGGCCGAACGCAAAGAGGAGAATAATGGCTGGCGCGCGGAGGCGTCCAGCAAGCCATTGCGCGCCCACGCCGCCGACCGCGATGCAAAGAACGGCAGCCGCTACGACGTGAGACATTCAAGCTCCCAGACGAGACATGTTCCCGCACGCGGCTGCCGAGGACCTGCAGGTGCGGGCAACCCAGGTTCGTTCAAGAGTCTGCAAGTAGAGCTTGGTCTGCCGATCCTGTGATCGATTGCTTGTCCGGTAGGCCGCCCTCGATGCGCACCACGAGTTCGCCGCGCTCGGCTTCTGGCGCACGGTCTTGCCACTTCGCAGAGGCTCGATTGTTCAGAAAGTACTTGATAGCGGCAACGTCGGGTGGATGGTGCTGAATAAAGGGGACCTTCACGACGCCGCCACTTGTTGCGATGATCTTCACTGCGGGGTGATCGTAGCCCACCGCGCGATGGTACAGGCTGCAAGCGACCGCATTGACTCTCGTCTCGTCGGTGACAACGCACGCCGCGGCGAACTCGGGATGCCGCTGCTTCCACGCCGCCACCGTGCGCACATCCACATCGAGCGCCGAGGCCACCTGAAAGTCCAAACCGCCGGTACTCGCGACGTACCGGGCTGTGGCAGCGCAGCGGGGAGTGTAGCTCGTGGGACGCCCCGTGCCGCCACGATTCCCCTTCGCGTTCTGATTGCCTTTGGGTGCGGCCATGCGGTCTGAATAGCATAGAATGCATAGCTCTAAAACGGGTCGATCACAAAACTCAACCTCCTTCCTGCTGAGCCGCGTTTCACCCTCCCGTCTGCTGGCGATGATCAGTCAACAATCGGCCCTTTCAAATCGCCACAGGGCTATCGTCCCGGTCCTCACGGATTGGACAAAGCGGACGATGAGGACATTTGTCTCTCTTGTCCTCGTCAGCGCCCGGACGGACAGGACAGCCCCCTTAAGGGCTGTCCGGTCTGTCCCGCTGCGGGCCGCCCGGGGCCATCGTTCCGGAACCACAACATATCGCGACCGCGGATCTCACGGCACATGATGAGACCACGCCCTGTGGCGTCGTCTTGCGCGCGCTTGAAGGCCTTGCGCTTGGAACCGATGGTTCCGGAGAGTGATGCGTAAAACTCGTTTCGCACCCGATCGCGATCGACCGCAGAGACCGCGGGGCTTTCCTCGCCAAACGGCAAGATGGTCTCCGGGAAGGTAAGGAGCGTTGATTCCATCGAGCACTTCAAGATCCGAGTCCGCCCGGGCAACGACTGTTTCTCGTTTTTCGTAGCTTTGCCGTCGTCCTGGCGCCACTCCACGAAACAGGTTGTCTCGCTGATGTCCTTGATCGGCAGCTGGTGCAACTCGAACGGCACCACCCGTCCCGCTGGACCGCTTCTCAGTTTGGTGATCGCAAGGCGACGGTTCTTGGCTTGGCCCTCCGAGTCCTTATCGGCGAGAACCGCGAGGATGGCATCGGCGGCCGCACCTTTCGCGGTTGAACCCCGGGGGCCCGTCTCGACAGTCTTGCCGTAATGGTCGATCGCGACGACGAGCGCACCGGTTGAGCGCGACAAGCACTTGAGGACTCCCATAACCTTCTGTGTCTCGCTGGCGCTGTTCTCGTCTTCAAAGCCCGCCGCCGCCGCGAGCGTGTCGATCACGATCAGCGCGAGCGGGACGTCGCGGATCTGCATGCCCTCACTAGCTGCTGCAGCGAGCTGTGCGAGGCGCGTCTGGGCGTCCTTTGCGGTCAAAGATGGCACGTCGAACTTTTGGCGGGCGAAGGCAAGGTGCTCGAGATCCGTCTCGTCGTCGAGCGTACCGCGCAGCTTGCCGTTGATGACGCCCCACAGTCGCGCCTCGACCTCCGCTTCGCCCTCGGCCGCGAGCCAGAGCACGCCGCCGCGCCGACATACTTCCTGGCCCATGAAATCTAAACCTGTCAGGACCGAGCCGGCCAGGTCGGCGCCCACGAACGTTTTGCCCGTCGCGTATTGGCCGGCGAGGAGGGCCACGCCCGTCTCCGGCAGAGTGTTCCGAACTAGCCAGGGAGGGGGCTGTGGCGGCTCATCGCCGTACCAGAGAAGGAGCGACTCCGCGGCTGGCTCACCGACACCCTGGACCTCCGCGAACGTGTCGGCAGATCTGGATCGTGCTTTCCAGTAACAGCGGTCGATCTCTTGCCGCAGCCGGCTTTCGGAGTCGTATTTTCCCGCGATGCCGGTCGGGTGCGCCGCGAGAAGTTCCTCTATCGCGTCCGGCGTGAACTTCAGATCTTTTAGCCACCCTACGACGTGCATGAACTCGCTGGATCGCTTGCCTGTTTCGACGCCTTCGCGAATGAGCTCGAAAAGCCTCGCGGGCAAATCAGAGCCGTCCGCGTGCTCGTCTTCCACACGCGGCGGTTCTGCTCGCGGGGCAGCGCGCCACGGGTGCAGAGCCTCGGCGATCGCCTTGGGCGACTGCAGGGTGCCGTCCCACGCCTTGACGACCCGTACGGGCGCCGAAGTGGCGTCGCGTCCGCGCGCCAGCTTCGTTGCGTTCGGCCAATTTCGGGTGCCGGGAACGCGCCACACGTGCGCGATATCCGCGGTCCCGCTGTCGGACTTCGTCGCGATCTTCAGGCTCTCAGCGAGAGGTTTTGCTTCTGCCGGCGACAACGGACGATCGAAAAGAACGACAGGCTGTGAATTGCCCGGACTGGTCTCGATCACCAGGGACGGCTCGAAGGGCATTTTGCCAACGCGTCCGGTGTCGGCATCCATGTCCGCCACGAGGCCGAGCACCGCGACGATGTCGCTCGTCTTTCCGCGGGCGCCGTCGCCGAGACCGCGGCGCACGACATGCAGCGGCACGTAAACGTTCGCGTGGGGTACGTCTTCGAATGTCATCGCGGCGGCGACCATTCCGGCTACGTCGCCGACGGCGAAGCGTCTGACCTGGCTTTTAATCGGGCGGCGATCTTGCGGATTTTCGCCGTACACCGCCACGACGAGCTCCCCGTCTACGCCTCGCGCCAGCTCGTGCAGCATGGTGAAATGAAATCGGATTGAGGCTTCATCGAACCCACAGACTGCGGCGGGGCGATCCTGATCTGACATCGCGAAGGGTGTGACCACTGTCACTAGCTGGCCTTCCTCGCTCCGAGGCGGGCAATCGGCCGACTTTCGACGTATTGGCGTATCGATTTTGCGGTGATGACCGTGCGACGCCCGATCTTCCGAGCGTCGAGGTGACCATCGGCAATCAGCTCGTAGACGAACGATCGGCCAATGCCCATGACCTCGCACGTTCCGCGGATGTTGTAGG
This sequence comes from uncultured Lichenihabitans sp., assembly GCA_965214415.1. Classification (GTDB taxonomy): domain Bacteria; phylum Pseudomonadota; class Alphaproteobacteria; order Rhizobiales; family Beijerinckiaceae; genus RH-AL1. Next base: position 662,217 of record CBDCBQ010000003.1, on the reverse strand, counting down.
TGACGATCTCCATTCGTTGTCCTCCAAAGCAAGCTGAGGCGGACAGTGTGATCGATGGCGGACGTCAGGCGAGGTTCGTTCGAGGCGAATGTTGCGTCGAACAGCCCTTGACTATTCCTCGCGCCATGACCTGAGCCGAGTGGCCTCAGCGGCGTGGAGTTGATCAACGAAGATTTGTCGCTCGAGCACAGCTGAAACTAGCTCGGCGGCAGCAGCCTCGTGTGGCCGCTCGCAAATGCGCCTAACGCTATCTCCAAAATATCCTACGGCGGCGGTAATCTTGGCCTTTCCGCCTGTCTTCCTCGTGGTACCCCACCTCAGCAGGGTCTCGTGCGCTGTGCGCCGGCGATAGCTAATAGCGATGCCGACGGCGCCCAGCCCTCGCCGCATGGCCAAAATATCTTCGAATGAGAATTCGGTCCGGACCTGAAGTCCAGTCCGAAACAAAGCCGACAGCTCTACAGGCTTGTCGACCACTTCGGCCTGAACGAAACTCCTCAGATTGTCGACTGCCTTCTCAAGGTCATCGAGCACTTTCAAAAAGTGCTTCTCTTCGGCAATCACTGTGTGGAAATCTCGTGCGAGGACGTGGGTATCTATGCAGGTAACGACAATCGCTTCTCGATCCCCGGCAGTGAGAATGCCAAGCTGGTCGAAGGCCTCGGCTGCTTCCCGGCTTTTTTCGAGACGATCCAACAACCGGCGTAGGTCGTCGTCTGCGGTGACGCTCGGATCCGATCCGCGGAATGCTTCGATAGTTTCTCGCCAGCGACGGACCTTCGTCAAAGCGCCCCTCGCAGCGGTATCTCGACGATCTTGTCGCGCGCCGGCGCTTCAAAGATACCGAAGCCGGGCAGCGCAGCACGCACGACGTCTGCGACGTAGCTCGGCGCTAAGTGCGCGTAGTGGCGCTCAGTGATGCGCGTGTCGGCGTGTCCAAGTTGGTCGGCGATCACGCGCATCGACACGCCCCGCCCAGCTAAAGCGGAAGCGTAGGTGTGCCGGAGTGCGTGGAACGTCGCCGGCGGCTCGATGCCGGCGCGACGGGACGCCTCTTCAATCGGCCGCTGCTGATGCGACGCGCCCCAAGCCGCGCCGTCGTCGCGGGCGAAGATCAGCTCGCGCGGGCTGCGCCCGACAGTCAGATAGGCAAACAGTCGGCGACCCTCGTCGTTGAGTGCGATGTGCCTCGGCTTGCCGGCCTTGCTGAGCCTTACGGTGATGAAACCTGAATCTGCGCTGAAGTCGGCTACCCGCATGCGGCCCAGCTCCCCGTACCGGGCGCCGGTGACCAGCGCCCCGCGGAGCAGGCTGCGAAAGCCGCTTCCGGCCGCGTTGACGAGGCGGACGCACTCAGAGGCTGAGAGGAAGCGGATCAAGGGGGCGTCGACTTCGCGGTGCGGCTTCACCTGGCGCCACGCCTCGTCGGAGCTAACCTTGTTTTGACTGAACGCGTAATTCAGCGCCGCCTTCAGGATCGTCAGAACACGGTTCGCCGTCGCTTTCCGGGATCGTACTGCCTCCAGGTCGGACGGATCGACGGCAGCGTGCCGTTGCGCGGTCGCGCTCTTTGCCGTGCGCAGAAGCTTTGGCGCGATTTCGATAGCGCGGCGCCAGGCCTTGATCCTGGTCGCAGTAAGCTTCCGTATATCGACAGCACCGAGTAGCGGCAGAATACGCGCATCCGCAGCGTAACGATCGGCGCGGACGCCTTTCGAGCCTCGCTGCTCTCGGTCGACGAAGTAGTCGGCGAGCGCTCGCTCCACCGTGTACGGGCCCTCGTCAGGTGCAGCGTCGCCTGAGGCCTCGCGCGCCTTCTCTTTGAAGAAATCACGCGCATGCTCCTGCGCTTGGGCGAAAGCGAAGACGGTGAGGCCATCGGCGTCTCGTGCGTCATCTGCGGCGCCCAGCGCGTCGTACTGCTGTTTGCCCTCCGGCGACCGCATCCGCGCGATCCATGTGCCGCCCTTTGCGCCGCGGCGGTAGCCCAGCGCGCACCCACGCGAGATCGACGTCCAATAGGGCTCGCGGCGCTCGACAAGCCTGAGCCGCGCCGACCTGCTATCGACCTTCGGGTTGCGGACAGTGCGTGCCATGGCCAGCCTATGACGTACGGACGGCGTACGGAAAAGATGTGCCCGGACGCCGGCGGACAGTCAAGGACTATGAAGCGCTCCGCGAGAGAGCCGAAGTCCATCCGCAGCCATCCGTGATCGTTCTACAACTCGGCCGATACCGCTCTCTCACGGCGAAAACAGGGGTTCGATTCCCCTAGGGAGCGCCAGTTCGCCGACCGCGAGGCCCTGCCTTCCGGTGTTACGGACCGGCTGGTCGGTGCGCCAACAACTAGACGTTCCTCAACGCGGGGTCGTCCGCTCGCCCATAACCGCGGCTCTGAGCGTCGACCATTTGGTCTCGAATAGCGTGTCCAAAACGCTGGATGTGCCGACTGGACGATTGCCGAGGCGGTCGTTGAGCCCCGGTGCCTCGTCGAGTCGTTGACGAAGCGAACGGCCGTCGACCCCCTCGGCAGAGACTGCTGTCGTCGCCGACTCGCGATCCTTCGCGACGGATGTCGCGGCGGCCATGTTTTCCGGGTCTTTCAGATGAACCGCGAAATGAAAGATCGAGAGCGCCAGAACGCCGCCGATGGTGATGAATGCCAATGCGCCGATGATCCAGCTCGAATCCAAGTGAGCCTCCCTGATTCACGCGGTTGGAACGGTGCTCAAACTGTCGGGGTTGCTGCGGCGTGTTAAATCTTTTGGCCGGGTGTCGCATGCGTCTCAGCGCGAGCATCGAGGTTTAGCGACGGCAGGGCTCCGACCGCCGCGTCGGGGTGGCCTTTGCCACGCCCGAGATGATGGCGTCGCCTCGCATTGCCGCTCCCTTTTGCTCTGTGCCCCAGATAATGCGATCGTTGCCGCCGCGCTTGGGGGTGAACTTGCGGCAACTTCAACGTGACCCAGTCGGCAAGCGGCAGCTCCGTGGCCGACTGGCGAGACTAGGCTTGCAGGGGCCAGGCTTGCAGGGGCCAGGCTTGCGGGGGCCAGGCTTGCGGGGGCCAGGCTTGCGGGGGCTAGGCTTGGCAGGGTTGGCCTTGGCAGGGCTAGGCTTGGCGGTCGCCTGCCTCGCCGGCCCGGTGCGGGCTCGCGCCGATCCGGCGCCGCCGCCCTGCGGTCCACGATGCGTGCTCGTCGAAGCGGTGAGCGTCGAGGCCGGCACGTATGCCGCCAAGGTCGCGCTCACCGGCGACATCGAGCCGAAATACACATCCAATGTCGCCTTTCGCATATCCGGGAAGATCGACAAGCGGCTCGTCGAGGTCGGCGAACACGTCGCCGCCGACACTGTGCTGGCGCGGCTCGATCCACGCGACCAGCAGGCCAATGTCGATACCGCCAAGGCCGGCCTCGTCTCGGCACAGGCGCTTCTGACGCAGGCGGGGACGAACTACGATCGTCAGGCGGCGCTCTACAAGCAGGGCTACGCGACGCGCCCCGCCTTCGATCAGGCGGAGCAGCAGCTGCGAACGCAGAACGCGGCGGTCCAATCGGCCAAGGCGGCGCTCGGCACCGCGCAGGAGCAGTTCGGCTATATCGAGCTGAAGGCCGGTGTCGCTGGCATCATCACCGCACGCAACGCCGAGGCGGGCCAGGTCGTGCAGGCCGGCCAGACGGTGTTTACCTTGGCGCAGGACGGCGGACGCGACGCGGTCTTCGACCTCTACGAGGCGCTCGTCGCCTCGCCGCCGGGCGACCAGAGGATTCAAGTCTATCTGCAATCCGACCCGAAGATCGCGACGAGCGGCGGCGTGCGCGAGATCTCGCCGACCGTCGATCCCGCGTCGGGCACCGTGAAGGTGAAGATCGGCCTCGACGTCGTGCCGCCGCGTATGTCGCTCGGCGCCGCGGTCGTCGGCGTCGGCAGCTTCCGCCCGCGCGAGGCGACCGTGCTGCCGCGCGGCGCGCTCTACCGATGGCACGACGCGCCCGCGGTCTGGATCGTCGACGCGAACACGCACGTCGTCCAGCCGAAAGTGGTCGAGATCCTGCGCTACGCTGGCGACGACATCGTTGTCGCCAGCGGCGTCGCGCCGGGCGAGATGGTGGTGACGGCCGGGCTGCAATTCCTCTATCCGGGCCAGGTGGTCGGCCTTGCCGGGACGGACGCGCCGAAATGAGCCGTCGCTTGCTGGCGCTCGCCGTCGTGGCCGCCGCCCTCGCCGGCTGCAAGGAGGAGGCCCAGCCACCCCTGCCGCCGCGCCCCGTCCTGACGATGCGCATTCAACCGAGGACGAGCGAGACCTTCGGTCCCTTCGCCAGCACCGTCGAGGCGCGCTATCAGGCACAGCTCGGCTTTCAGGTGGCGGGCCGCATGGTCGCCCGCGACGTCTATGTCGGCGACCGCGTGACGGCGGGCCAGCGGCTCGCCGCGCTCGATCCGACGATCGTCCAATTCAACCTGACGCGTGCCAAGGCCGATGTCGCCGATGCCGAGGCGCAGCTCGTCAACACTCAAGGCGGCGCGCAGCGGGCGCAGACGCTGATCACCGGCGGCAACACGACGAAAGCCACGTTGGACAACGCGGTCGCCGCCCGCGACACCGCGAGCGCGCGGCTCAACCAGGCGAGGGCCGCCCTGCACACGGCCGAGGACCAGCTCGGTTACACGGAGCTGCATGCCGCCTTCGACGGCGTCGTCACCTTGTGGTCGGCCGAGGTCGGCCAGTACGTGTCGAACGGCCAGGCCGTCGTCACCGTGGCGAGGCCGGACGTCCGCGAGGCAGTCGTCGACATCCCCGACGAGCTCATCTCGCGCGTGAAGCCCGGCATGGAGTTCACGGTCGGCCTGCAGTCGGCCCCGCAGATCGTGGCGCGGGCGCGCGTTCGCGAGATCGGGCCGCTCGCCGACTCGGTGACACGCACCCGCCGTGTTCGCATGACCCTCGAAAACGCGGGGCCGGCATTTCGCCTGGGTACGACGCTGACAGTGTCGGTCGAAAAGGCGATCGCGCCGACGATCCGCATTCCGGCGACAGCGGTTCTCACCGAGGGCGACGCCCACGCGGTCTGGGTGCTCGCGAAGGACGAGGCGCACGTCACGCGCCGAGGCGTCACGATCGCGGGGTCCGAAGACGACGAGGTGCGCGTCACCTCCGGCCTGAAGGCCGGCGACGAGATCGTCGTGGTCGGCGTGCACAGCCTATCGGACGGGCAAGCGGTCGCCGGCCCGACCACGGGCGGGGGCCTCAAGCTTTGAAGTCCTTCAACCTCTCGGCCTGGGCGCTGGACCATCGGTCCTTCGTCTATTTTCTGATGCTCGTCTCGGTGATCGCGGGCGTGATCTCCTACCAGCGGCTCGGCCGCGAGGAGGACCCCGCCTTCGCGATCAAGACCATGCTGATTACCGCGAGCTGGCCCGGCGCGACGATCGGCGACACGCTCGAACAGATCACCGACCGGATCGAGAAGGAGGTGCCGCAGGTCGACTCGATCGACTACACGAAGAGCTACACGCTGCCGGGCAAGTCGACGATCTTCGTCCAGTTCAAGGACACGACCGACCCGAAGAAGCTGCCGAACCTCTTCTACCAGGTGCGCAAGCACATCGACGACATCAAGTCGACGTTCCCGCGCGACATCCAGGGGCCTGGCTTCAACGACGAGTTCGGCGACGTCTATGGCAACCTTTACGCGTTCACCGCCGATGGCCTGTCGATGCGCCAGCTGCGCGACTACGTCGAAGGCGTGCGCAGCGCCGTCCTGCACGTGCCCAACATCGGCAAGACGGACATCATCGGCACGCAGGACGAGGCGATCTTCCTCGACATATCGGCGCGCAAGATCGCCGGTCTCGGCATCGACTTCAACGCGCTGATCAAGACGCTGCAGGAGCAGAACGCGATCGCGCCGTCGGGCGTCATCCAGGCCGGCGCCGAGCAGGTCTCGGTGCGCGTCTCGGGCTCGTTCGCCTCGGAACAAAGTTTGAAGGCGATCAACCTGCGCGTCAACGATCGCTTCTTCCGCCTCGCCGACGTCGCCGATATCCGCCGCGGCTACGTCGAGCCGCTGCAGCCGCTGTTTCGCTACGATGGCAAGCCGGCGATCGGGCTCGCGATCGCCATGCGCTCGGGCGGCAACCTGCTCGAGTTCGGCGAGGCACTGAAGGCCAAGATGCGCACGCTCGAAGGGCAATTGCCGATCGGCGTCGGCGTGCATCTCGTCTCCGACCAGCCGAAGATCGTCGAGGAGGCGGTCGGCGGCTTCACGAAGGCGCTGGTCGAGGCCGTCGCCATCGTGCTGGTCGTCAGCTTTCTCAGCCTCGGCGTGCGCGCGGGGCTCGTCGTCTCGATCTCGATCCCGCTCGTGCTGGCCGCCAGCTTCATCGTGCTCGAGGCGCAAGGCGTCACCTTGCAACGCATCTCGCTCGGCGCGCTGATCATCGCGCTGGGCTTGCTTGTCGACGACGCGATGATCACGGTCGAGATGATGGTGTCGCGGCTCGAAGCCGGCGATACGAAGCACGACGCGGCCACCTTCGCCTACACGTCGACCGCATTTCCGATGCTGACGGGCACGCTCGTCACCGTCGCGGGCTTCCTGCCGATCGGCTTCAACGGCAGCGCGGCGGGCGAGTACACCTACAGCCTGTTCGTCGTCATCGCGACGGCGTTGCTCATCTCCTGGATTGTCGCGGTCCTGTTCGCGCCGCTGATCGGCGTCGCCCTTCTGCCGGCCAGGATGAAGCAGAAGCACGGCGAGAAGCCTGGGCGTTTCGTCCGTGCGTTCCGCGCGGTGCTGATCGGCGCGATGCGCCTGCGCTGGGTGACGATCGGCGTCACGCTGGCGCTTCTCGTCGCCTCGATCTTCGGTCTCGGCTTCGTGCAGCAGCAGTTCTTTCCGTCCTCCGACCGGACGGAAATCCTCGTCGACCTGACCTTGCCGCAGTCGAGCTCGATCGAGGAGACGCGCAAGCAGATGGACCGCTTCGAGGCGCGGTTCGCGGGCGATCCCGGCATCGTCCACTGGAGCTCGTATGTCGGCCAGGGCGCGATCCGCTTCTATCTGCCGCTCGACCAGCAGCTGCAGAATGCCTTCTTCGGGCAGATGGTCGTGGTCACCACGTCACTCGAGGTGCGCAACACGCTGATCCCGAAGCTCGAAGCGTTCGGGCGCGCGAATTTCGTCGGCACCGACGTGTTCGTCCACACGCTCGACCTCGGACCACCCGTCGGCCGGCCGATCCAATACCGGCTCAGCGGACCGGACATCCAGCAGGTGCGCGAGACGGCGTTGCAGCTTCTGAAAGTCGTGGCCGCCAACCCGAACCTCGATCCGCCGTCGCTCGATTGGAACGAGCCCGGCCAGGTGCTGCGCGTCGAGATCCTGCAGGACAAGGCGCGGCAGCTCGGCATCTCCTCGCAGGACATCGCCAACATCCTGAACGGCGTGCTGGGCGGCCAGGCGATCACGCAGGTGCGCGACTCGATCTACCTCGTCGACGTGATCGCCCGGGCGAAGGCGCTCGATCGGCACTCGATCGACACGCTGCAGACCCTGCAGGTCGGACTGCCGAATGGCCGCGTCGTGCCGCTGCTCGCCTTCGCCAAGCTCGGCTACGAGCTCGAGCAGCCGATCGTCTGGCGGCGCGACCGGCTGCCGACGATCACCGTCCGCGCCTCGATCCGCGGCACGACGCAACCTGCGACGGTTGTCTCGGAGCTCAAGCCGAAGATCGACGCCTTCGCCGCGGCCTTGCCGCCCGGCTTCTCGCTCGCCACCGGCGGCGCCGTCGAGGAGGCCGCGAAAGGCCAGGGGCCGATCCTCACCGTGATCCCGGTGATGCTGCTCGTCATGGCGACGTTCCTGATGATCCAGCTGCAAAGCTTCGGCAAGCTCGCGCTCGTCGTCAGCGTGGCGCCGCTCGGCCTCATCGGCGTCGTCGCGGCGCTGCTGCCGTTCGGTGCGCCATTGGGATTCGTCGCGATCCTCGGCGTGCTGGCGCTGATCGGCATCATCATCCGCAACTCGGTGATCCTGGTGACGCAGATCGACGAGTACCACGCCGAAGGCCGCGAGCCCTGGGACGCCGTCGTCGAGGCCACGGTGCACCGCATGCGGCCGATCCTGCTCACCGCCGCGGCCGCCAGCCTCGGCATGGTGCCGATCGCCCGCGAGGTGTTCTGGGGGCCGATGGCCTTTGCGATGATCGGCGGCATCCTCGCTGGCACCGTGCTGACGCTGATCTTCCTGCCCGCGCTCTACGTTGCCGCCTACCGGATCGAGGCACCGAAAGCCGTAGCTGCCTAGCCCTAATGCTGAGCGGGCATTCGCTCGTCCTGCGCCAGGTTCGAGAAGCGCGTGTACTCGCCCTCGAACGCCAGCTCGACGGTACCGGTCGGGCCATGGCGCTGCTTGCCGATGATCAGCTCGGCGCGGCCATAGGCGCGCTCCATGTCCTGCTGCCAGGTCAGGAACTCCTCGGTGCCCTCGCGCGGCTGCTTGTTCTTCAGGTAGTATTCCTCGCGGTAGACGAACAGCACGACGTCGGCGTCCTGCTCGATCGAGCCGGATTCGCGCAGGTCCGAGAGCTGCGGCCGCTTGTCGTCGCGCGACTCGACCTGGCGCGACAGCTGTGACAGCGCAACCACCGGCACGTTCAGCTCCTTGGCGAGCGCCTTGAGGCCGGTCGTGATCTCGGTCAGCTCCTGCACGCGGTTGTCGCCCTTGGACTTCGAACCCGACAGGAGCTGCAGGTAGTCGACCACCAGCAAATCGAGCCCGCGCTGGCGCTTGAGCCGGCGCGCGCGGGCGGTCAGCTGGGCAATCGAGATGCCGCCGGTCTGGTCGATGTAGAAGGGCACCTGCTGCATCTCGCGCGCCGCCTCGGCGATGCGATGAAAGTCCTGCTCGGTGATGTCGCCGCGGCGGATCTTGTAGGAGGCGACCTGCGCCTGCTCGGCGATGATGCGGGTGGCGAGCTGCTCCGACGACATCTCGAGCGAGAAGAAGCCGACGATGCCGCCGTTGACCGTCTCGTGATTCCCATCCGGCTTGGTGCGGAATTCGTACGCGCGGGCGATGTTGAAGGCGACATTGGTCGCCAGCGCCGTCTTACCCATGCCGGGACGCCCGGCGATGATCACCAGGTCGGATGCCTGCAGGCCGCCCATCATGCGGTCGAGATCGCTCATGCCGGTCGCGACACCCGACAGGCCGCCATCGCGTTCGAAGGCTTTCGCCGCCATGTCGACCGCGGTCGTCAGCGCGTCCGAGAAGCGCATGAAGCCGCCATCGTAGCGGCCGGATTCCGCGATCGAGTAGAGCTTGCGCTCGGCTTCCTCGATCTGGTCGCGCGGCGAGACATCGACGGGCGCGTCGTAGGCCCCGTTGACGATGTCCTCGCCGATCAGGATCAGGTCGCGCCGCGTCGCGAGATCGTAGACCGTGCGACCGTAATCCTCGGTGTTGATGATCGCCGTCGCCTCGGCGGCGAGGCGGGCGAGGTATTGCGGGATGGTGACGCCGCCGAGGTCGGTGTCGCCCAAAAAGGTCTTCAGCGTGATCGGCGTCGCGACCTTGCCGGCGCGGATCAGCTGCGAGGCGACGTCGTAGATGCGCTTGTGGAGTTCCTCGGAGAAATGGTCGGGGCGCAGGAAGTCCGAGACGCGGTCGAAGGCGTCGTTGTTGATCAAGATGGCACCCAGCAGCGCCTGTTCCGCCTCGAGATTATGCGGGGCGACGCGGAAGCTTGTGTCGAGGTCGCGGGAGGTCCGCGCGGGCGCACGAGTACGCGCCTGATCCGTGAGGGTCATGCCAAGTTTTCTGTGACGTTACAAGGGTTTGCGGCCTGGTACGCCGCACGGCCGCTGCCGTGGTTTTGGCATGGGAGCGGCGCACATGCCTAACGAAAATTTAACGCGGGGCGGCTTTTTGGAAGCGGCGGGACGGCCGTGTGGATTGCGTGAAGAAGGTGTCGCGGCAAGCAGGCTCAGGTCACGATCGCGATGCCCTGACGACGGATCACGTTGAGGAGGACCAACGCAGCGCCAGCTGGGCTCCTGTCGCCCCGCTCCCATTTCGAAAGATTTCCGGCGGAGACGTTCAAGCGGCGAGCGAACGCCGCTTGGCTCAGGTTGGCGGTTTCTCTCAAAGCCCTGATTTCGAAGGCCGACAGCGGCGTCGCCAGCGAGGCAGGCTCATTAGGATTTACGTCATGGCGTGCAAAAATCCTGTCGTGCGTACCCTCGTCTAGTATGCCAGCGCCTCGCATGTATTTTGAGGTTTCGAGCATTTCACGCACCAGTCGGGACGGCTTTCTAGCTGCCATCAGACACCTCGATAAGTTCGCCCTTGGAGATCGCACGTTCGACCAATTCTTCACGGGCCGAAAGCCACGCGACAGCGAGATCTCGTGCCGTCTCGAGTTCGACAGCACTCAAGTTTGCCCGATCGCTTTTTGCAAACCCAAACAGGAATACGCTGCGATGCGCGCGCTTGAAAGCGATCAAATAACGAAAGCCGCTGCTCCGCCCGCCTCCGGGTCGCGCCACTCGCTGCTTGATCAGGCCTCGCCCGAGATCAGCGTCGACCGATCCGTTCTCGGCTCGCGCGACAGCATCCGCCAGAGCCTTATCCGAAACGCTTTCTCGTCGGCTGTGGCGAGCGCAGGCCTTGAGCTGGAATATCCTCAAGCCGGGCGCCTCCGACCGCCGTTGAGCCGCACTGCGATCTCAGGCGCACTTAGTCGAACCCCTACGCCACCGGCCGCAGCTCGCGCGGGAGCGGAAAGAACACGCTTTCGTCGGCCGTCGAGACCGTCTCGATCGCGAGCTCGAAGCGCTCGGCGAAGGCGTCCATGATCTCCTCGACGAGCACCTCGGGGGCGGATGCGCCGGCCGTGATGCCGAGCGTCTTGATATCCTTGAACAGCTCCCATTCGACGTCATCGGCGCGCAGCACCAGGCGGGAAAGCGGGCACCCCGAGCGCTCGCCGACCTCTTTCAGTCTCTGGGAATTCGAGGAATTGGACGAGCCGACGACGATCAGCGCGTCGACGATCGGCGCGATGCGCTTCACCGCCTCCTGGCGGTTCGTGGTCGCGTAGCAGATGTCCTCGCGCTGCGGCCCGACGATCATCGGAAAGCGCTCATGCAGCTTGTCGACCATCTGCTTGGTGTCGTCGAGCGACAGCGTCGTCTGCGTCACGTAGGCGAGGTTCGCCTCGTCGCGGACCACGACCGTGTCGATATCCTCGGGATGCTGGACCAGGATGATCGACCCCTCTGGAAGCTGCCCCAGCGTGCCGACCACCTCGGGATGCCCGGCATGGCCGACGAGCAGAATCTGGCGACCGCGCTTGAAGTGGATCTGCGCCTCGCGGTGCACCTTGGTGACCAGCGGGCAGGTCGCGTCGATCGCATGAAACTTGCGCCGCCCGGCCTCGGCGGGAATCGATTTCGGCACGCCATGCGCGGAGAAGATCACCGGCTTGTCGGTCTCGGGGATCTCGGACAGCTCCTCGACGAACACCGCGCCTTTCGCCTTGAGCCCCTCGACCACGTACTTGTTGTGGACGATCTCGTGCCGCACGTAGACCGGCGCGCCATAGAGCTTGAGCGCCTGCTCGACGGCGTCGATCGCCCGCACCACGCCGGCGCAGAACCCGCGCGGCGCGCAAAGAAAAATGCGCAGCTTCGGCTTCGTCGCGGCAAGGCCGTTCGGCGCGTCGAGAACGTTGGCGTCGGTCATTCGCACTCCGGGACGTATTCCGCGTGGGTCCGCCTTGGGTATCGGGATCGCCCGCTGGGGTGTCAAGGTTCGCGGCCGAAGCGAAGGTCATGATGTCGCCCGCCGACGCTCCGGACACGTGTCGAAGCAAGGCATTGACTTGAGCGCGGTGGCCTCTCACCCTCTCCTGTCCGGGGGGCGCCAAACGACGGAGACCACCATGACGCTGCGCGTGTCGGGCAAGAACCTCGCGATCGGAGATGCCCTTCGCACTCACGTCCATACGCGGATCGAGGGCGTCGCCGCCAAGTATCATTCGGGCGCGCCGACGGGACACGTCACGATCGAGCCGGAAGGCTCGGGCTATCGCTCCGACTGCACGCTGTTCCTGAAGAGTGGCATCACCTTGCACGTCGAGGCCATCGCGCAGGAGCCGTACGCCAGCTTCGACAAGGCGGCCGAGCGCATCGAGCGCCGGCTGCGCGACCATCGCAAGCGCCTCACCGGCCGGCATGGCGAGAGCGCGGACGATCATCTCGATGCCTTGGCGACGGACACCTATTCGGCACCTGCGGAGATCGAAGTCCCGGAGCTGCCGGACGAGCAGGTGTTCCCGGCGGTCGTCGCGGAATCACCGAGCGGTTTCAAGGAGATGACAGTCGCCGCCGCCGTCCGGGAGCTGGATGCGGCCGAATGCGGCGTCGTCGTCTTCCGCTATCCCGACAACCAGCGTATAAACCTCGTCTACAGACGGGCCGACGGGAACATCGGCTGGATCGACCCCTTCCGAACCGCGAATGGCCATTCGATATGACCCGTCGGTGGCCCGGCACCGCGGCTCGAAGCGTCAAATGCCGAGAGTCGTGTCGTTTGGAGACCTTTCCTTAACGGCACTCCCGCTTTAGTCCCGCCGTCGCTTGTCGACACCGGAAACCCGAACCGCTAGGGCTCGCGCAACCGGGCTCACTGTTTCGGTCCCGGTCCCGCACGTTTGGAAACGCTGTACAAGATGACCCTCACGGACCTGATCACCCGCGGTGCGATCATACCCTCACTCAAGGCGGTGTCGAAAAAGCAGGCCCTCCAGGAGCTGAGCGAAGTCGCCGCGCGTCAGTGCGGCCTTCCGGCGCGAGAGATCTTCGATGCGCTCATCCAGCGTGAGCGGTTGGGTTCGACCGGCATCGGCAACGGGATCGCCATCCCGCACGGCAAGCTCGCCAAGGTCGAACGGATTTTTGGCGTGTTCGCGCGCGTCGACAAGCCGATCGACTTCGAGGCGTTGGATAGCGAACCTGTCGATCTCATCTTGCTGCTGATCGCGCCGGAGAGCGCCGGCGCCGACCATCTGAAGGCGCTGGCGCGTGCCGCGCGCCTGCTGCGGTCGCAATCGACCACCGCGAAGCTGCGCGCCACCCGCGACGCGGGGATGCTGTTCGCACTGCTCGCCGACGAGCCGAAATCGCACGCGGCCTGACGGCTCCCCCCGGCGCGCGAAGCTCAGCGCCAACTGCGGGTCGGGTAATCCAACGCGTAACGATCCGGACCTGCGGCGATCGCCGCGAGCCCCGACAGGACGGCATCGTCGGCGATGATGATGCGCGTGCCGACCTTGCGTAGAAGCTCGCCGAACGGCGCCTTGTCCTCGTAGCGGGCGCGAAAGCCCGCCGGATCGAGAAAGTCGACGAGGCGCGGCAGCACGCCGCCCGAAAACGTCACGCCGCCGGTGGCGAGGAACGCCAACGTCATGTCGCCGGCGAAACGCGCCGCCAGCCGCCAGAACAGCCGGATCGTGTCCGCCTCCTCCCCGTAATGATCCGCCTTCGCTCGTTCGACCAGGCTCTTTTCGTCGTGGCTCGGCACCAGCAGGCCACGGGAGGCAAAGCGCGCGCTGTGCAGGCGCAAGAGCCCGGGGCCCGAGAGCACCGTCTCGGCGCTGATCCGCCCGTAATGGGTGAGCGGGATATGCGGCCAGATCGTCGCCTCTTCGGCACCGACGGGACCGAAATCGACGTGGCCCGCCTCGCTCGCGAGCGCGAAATGGCGGCCCTCGATCTCGAGCAGCGCGCCGGCTCCAAGCCCCGTGCCAGGACCGAGAATCAGTTGGGCGCCGCGATCGTTCTCGGTCGCGTCGCCGATCTTGCGGACCCAGCCGTCCTGAACGATCGGCACGGTCAGCGCCTGCGCCTCGAAATCGTTGAGCAGCAGACCCTGGTCGAGCCCGTTCGCCTTCGCGACCTTGGCGCCGTCGATGTCCCACTTGGCGTTTGTCATCACGACCTTGCGGCCGCGGACCGGGCCGGCGGCACATGCGATGAGGCTGCGTGGGCGCGCCTCGAAGCTCGACATCACGTCGGCGACCGCGGCTTCGAGACCCGGGAAATCACGCGTCGCGCGATGCTCGGCCGTGGAGGGCGTCGCGCCCGGCTCCGCGACCAGGGCAAAGCGGGCGTTGGTGCCGCCGATGTCGCCGACGAGGACGGGGAATGGAAACTCCAAGGGATTGACCTTTCGACCCGGGACTAGGATTTCAGCTTAGCCGCGAGACAGGGCGGACGCCATGGCCGGCACGGGAGAGAAGACGACCAAATGCGGATGGATCGACTTGATCACCTCGTTCTGACCGTGGCCGACATCGAGGCGACCGTCGCCTTCTACGTGCGTGTCCTCGGCATGCGGGCGGAGACGATCGAGGACCGGCAAGCGCTGCGTTTCGGGCGCCAGAAGATCAACCTGCACGCGGCCGGCCATGAGTTCGAGCCGAAGGCGGCGCACCCGACGCCGGGCTCCGGCGACCTCTGCTTCATCGCCGAGGGGTCGCTCGACGACGTGATCGCCCACCTTGCCGGATGCGGCATCGAGATCGAGACCGGCCCCGTGCCACGCACCGGCGCGCTTGGCGCGATGCATTCGGTCTATCTGCGCGATCCAGATCGCAATCTCGTGGAAATCGCCGTCTACGAGGAGCCTTCCCTCGCCAGCGAAAGGATCTGACTCGCGATGATCGTCTCGAAACGGCCGCGCTTCGTCTATGCCATGCGCAAGGTGGCGCTGCCGCTGTTCTATCTCTTCCTGTGGGACGTCTTCGTCACGATCCTCTACTTCAAGGTGACGCCGAACGTGCAGGAGATCGAGCTGCCGCTCACGCTCTTTGGAACCGTGCTCGCGCTGTTCATCGGCTTTTGCGTCAATGCCGCCTACGCGCGCTGGTGGGAGGCGCGCGGGCTCTGGGGCCTGATGATCAACGCCTCGCGCAACGTCGCCCGCGAGGCGATCGCGTTTTGCGACGAGAGCGGGCACACCGCGCACAAAGGTCTCGGCCGCGAGATCGTGCGCCACCAGATCGCCTACGTGCACGTGCTACGCACCGCCCTGCGCGGCCAGCCGATCGCGGACGAGGCACGGCGCTACCTAACGCCCGACGCGGTCGCCAGGCTCGCCGATATCGCCAACAAGCACAACATGATCCTCACCGACATGGCGCTCACCTCGACCAAGGCGATGCGCGCCGGCATGCTCGACCCCTACGCCCGCGTCCGCATCGAGGCGACGCTCGTCGACATCGCCAACGCGCAGGGCGGGATGGAGCGCATCAAGAACACGCCGCTGCCGAGCCAATACCGCTTCTTCCCGGTGATCTTCACCCACATCTTCTGCATCATCCTGCCCTTCGCGGTGGTGCAGAAGCTCGGCTTCTACACGCCTTTCGGCTCGGCTTTCGTCGGCTTGATGTTCCTGATGGCCGTGCAGATCGGCCTCGACCTGATGGACCCGTTCGCCGACGACATCTACGACGTGCCGATGACCGCGATGTGCCGGACGATCGAGATCGACCTGCAGCAGATGCTCGGCGAGCCCGCGCCGGAGCCGGTGCGGCCGGTCGAAGGGGTGCTGTGGTGACGCCAGCCATCCCTGGGAGCACTGCCGCATGAACGATCTCGCCGATCTGTTTCCGGGCTTCGCGTCGCACTGGGTCGACACCGAGCACGGGCGCTTTTTCGCGCGCGCGGGTGGCAGCGGGCCGCCGCTGCTGCTGCTGCACGGCTATCCGCAGACGCATGTCGAGTGGCACAAGGTGGCCGCGCGGCTCGCCGAGCATTTCACCGTCGTCGCCATGGACCTGCGCGGGTATGGCTGGTCGTCGCTGCCGGAGGGCGAGAACGGCGCTGGCATGAGCAAGCGCGTGTTGGCGCAGGATGCCGTCGACGTGATGGAGAAGCTCGGCCACGTCCGCTTCCGCCTCGTCGGGCACGACCGCGGCGGGCGGGTCGCCTACCGCCTCGCCTTCGACCACCCTGGACGGCTCGAGAAGCTCGCGGTGATCGACATCGTGCCGACCGCGGCGATGTTCGCCGACATGGATCGGACCGAGGGCGCGCTGCGCAAGTACCATTGGCTGTTCCTGGCCCAGCCCGCTCCGTTCCCCGAAACCCTGATCGGCGCGTCCGCGCGCTACTACCTCGACCATACGCTGTCGAGCTGGACGGCCACCAAGGACCTGTCGTCGTTCGATCCCCGCGCGATGGAGCATTACCGTCGCGCGTTCGACGATCCCTCGCGCATCCACGCGAGCTGCGAGGACTATCGCGCCGGCGCGCTCATCGACCGGCTGCTCGACCAGGCGGACCTCGACGCGGGCGTCAAGATCGAGGTGCCGCTACTGGCGATCTGGGGCGACGGCGGGCTGCCGGCGGCGGGCGCCGCGCCGCTCGAGATCTGGCGGCAGTACGCGCGCGACGTCGAGGGCGCGGCGATCAAATCGGGGCATTTCGTGCCGGAGGAGAACCCTGACGCCTGCGTCGAGGCGCTGCTCGCGTTTCTTCGCTGAGCGGCGCGCGCGCAACCCGCGTCGCCAAAGGGTGGCCCCTCCACGGCGTTGACGGCACAGGCGTATCCGCCCACAAGGCGGCATGGGTGCCGCGGTAGGAGCCGGTTTGCACGTCCTGCACCAGATCAACTGGATGTACAGCGTGTCGGGGTTCGTCGTCGGGATTCTGGTCGGTCTGACCGGCGTCGGTGGCGGCTCCCTGATGACGCCGATCCTCGTCTTGTTGTTCGGCATGGCTCCCGTCACGGCGGTCGGCACGGATCTCCTCTATGCCGCCGTCACCAAGAGCGGCGGCGTTCTTGTCCACGGCCTCAACAAGACGATCGACTGGCGGATCGTCGGGCGTCTCGCCGCCGGCAGCGTGCCCGCGACATGCCTGACGCTCGCCTACCTGCATCACGTCGGCGTCCAGGGCGAGGCGATGCACCGGCTGATCTCGACCATCCTCGGCATCGCCCTGCTGCTCACCGCGATCGCGCTGATCTTGCGCCGCTACCTGCTCGACCGCGTCGCATCCGCCATGGAGCGGCTGAGCGACCGCCGGCAGATGGCGTTGACCGTCGCGCTTGGGCTGTTCCTCGGCGTCTTCGTGTCGATCTCCTCGGTCGGCGCCGGCTCGATCGGCGTCACCGCGCTTCTTGTGCTGTACCCGCGCGCGCCACTCGTGCGCGTCGTCGGGGCGGACATCGCGCACGCCGTGCCGCTCACCCTCATCGGCGGCCTCGGCCATTGGTATCTCGGCTCGGTCGATTGGCCGGTGCTGCTCTCGCTCCTGATCGGCTCGCTGCCCGGCATCGCCATCGCCAGCCAGGTGGCGAGTCGGGCGCCCGACAAGGTGTTGCGCCCGATCCTGGCGGCGACGCTGGCCGTCGTGGGGCTGCGCCTCGCCTTCTGATGAGGCTAGCGCAGCGCCGCGAAGAAGTCTCGCAACAGCGATGCCGCCTCGCTGGAGTCGAAACCGCCGTAGACCTCCGGCGCGTGATGGCAGGTCGGCTGCCCGAAGAAGCGCGGCCCATTCTCCACCGCGCCGCCCTTGGGGTCGTCACAGCCGAAATAGAGGCGGCGGATGCGGGCGAACGAGATCGCGGCGGCGCACATCGCGCAGGGCTCCAGCGTGACGTAGAGATCGCAGTCCGTAAGGCGCTCGCTACCGCGCGAGGCGCACGCCGCGCGGATCGCCAGCAGCTCGGCATGCGCGGTGGGGTCGCTGTCGGCGAGCGTGCGATTGCCAGCCACCGCGAGCACCTCGCCGTCTCGCACCACGACCGCGCCGACCGGCACCTCGCCGCGCGCCGCGGCGGCGCGTGCCGCCGCGAGGGCCAGCGCCATCGGTCGGTCCGGCGCCGCGTATTCGCTGGGTGTCGTGGCGGTCGACATGGCGGTCGCGCGTTTCCTTTTGCCGGTCGCCTCTGTATCAGGAGCCATGACCAGAGACGAGACGTTGCACCCCGAGGCGGAGCGGCCCGCGGCGCCGGCGCGCCAGCGCATCGCCAAGCTGATGGCCCGTGTCGGCCTGTGCTCGCGCCGCGATGCCGAGGCCTGGATCGTCGAGGGCCGCGTCAGCGTCAACGGCGCGATCCTGACCAGCCCCGCGACCGATGTCGGCCCGCAGGATATCGTCGTCGTCGACGGCGTGCCGTTGCCAGCCGCCGAGAAGACGCGGCTCTTCATGTTCCACAAGCCGCGTGGCCTCGTCACCAGCGATCATGATCCCGAAGGCCGCGCGACGGTCGCCGATCATCTGCACGAGCATTGGCCGGACGGGCCGCGCGTCGTCACCATCGGCCGGCTCGACATCAACACCGAGGGACTGCTGCTCCTCACCAACGACGGCGGCCTCGCGCGCCTGCTGGAGCTGCCGAAGACCGGCTGGGTGCGGCGCTACCGCGTGCGTGCCAAGGGCGAGACCGACCAGGGCGTGCTCGATCGGCTGCGCGACGGCATCACGATCGACGGTGTCGACTATGCCGGGATCGAGGCGACGCACGACCGGTCGCAGGGCGCCAACGTGTGGCTGACGATGGGCCTCCGCGAGGGCAAGAACCGCGAGATCAAACGCGTGTTGGAGCACCTCGGGCTCGAGGTGAACCGGCTGATCCGGCTGTCGTTCGGGCCGTTCCAGCTCGCCGAGCTGGCGGAAGGCGCGGTCGAGGAGGTGCGCACACGGGTACTGCGCGATCAGCTCGGCCCGACCCTCGCCGCCGCGGCCGGCGTCGACTTCGGCGATGCGCCGCAACCCGTCGAGCGCGCCCCCGCGCAGCGACGGCCCGAGACGCGAAAGCCGGCCGCCGCGCCGCGCGGTCCCACCGTTCGCGAGCCCGGCGCTCGCGATCAGCGCGGCGGCGAGCGACGCGCGATGCGGTCGCCGCGGCCGCCAAGCGATGCGCCTGCCCCCCTGCGCGAGCGGCCGACCGCCGGCCCGCGCAAGCACGTCTCGACGTTGCGTGCCGCCGAGGCGGATACCGCGTTGCGCGGCCCACGCCGCCGCATCGAGCGCACCGACACCAAGGATCGAAAGGACCGTACGATCAAGGTCGAACGCCTCGTCGACGCCCGCCCCGCCCCGCTCGAACCGACGCGCACGCGGGGCGCGCCGCGGGGCGCGGTTCGTGGCACCCCGCGTGACGCCGTCCGGCCCGCGCGCGACGGCGGCGAAGCACGCGGCGGATCGCCAGGCGCACGCCATGCGAGCCCATCAGCCGCGCGGCACGCAAGCCCATCAGCCGCACGTCACGCGAGCCCATCGGCCGCGCGGCACGCAAGCCCTTCGGCAATGGCGAAACGCGTCCGATCGGCTCGCAGCAATAGCGAGCCCCGGGGCGAGCCGCGCGAGCGACGGGATCGCGAGCGCGAGAGCCCGAAGGTTGGCGGCGCGATGAGAGAGCGGCGCGACGCGTCCGGGGACGCCCGGCCGTCGCGAGGCCGAACATATTCTCCCGACCGCACGCGCTCCGCCCCCGGCGCGGCGGAGCGCCCGAGCCGTGGCCCTCGGCCGGGCGGCCGTGATCGAACAGACCAGAGCGAGCGGCCGCGTTTCGATCGCGGTGGCGGCGGCCGGGACGGCCGGCGCGAGACCGCGCCGGACGGACGTGCGTCGGAGGGGCGATCGAAGCCGCGCCGACCGCAGGGCACCGATCGCGCCAGCATCGCCCCGGCAAAAGAACGCCCGGCTCGCGGTGCCCGCCCCGCCGCGCGCGGTGCGACCACGGACGATCGGCGAGCCGACCGGCCGGCCGGCAAGGGACCGAGGACACCCGCGCCGAAACGATCGGCGACATCGCCCAGCCGCGCGGAGCGGAAGGCTCGACCGCCTGCCGGCGATGGCCGCCGCGGCCCGGAGCGAACCTCGACGCCGGGACGAGCACCTCGACCCGGTGGCGGCGACAAGCGGCCTCCGCGCGGGCCCACACGCGGCCCCACGGGTGGGCCCCCGCGCGGCAAGCCGGCGCCTCGACCGAAGCGCTAGCGTGCGGGTGGTCGGCGGCCGGCTCGGCGGCAGGACGCTGAAAGGGCCGAGCTCAGATCGCATCCGGCCGACGTCGGACCGTCTTCGCGAATCGTTGTTCAACATTCTCGAACACGGCTACGGCGGCGTCGGCGGCCTGCGCGTCATCGACCTATATGCCGGGACCGGTGCGCTCGCGCTCGAGGCGCTCTCGCGCGGGGCGCGTTTCGCGCTGCTCGTCGACGACGGCGCCGAAGCTCGTGCATTGATCCGCGCCAATATCGAAAGCCTGGGGCTCGGCGGCGCCACGCGCATGTTTCGACGCGATGCGCGCAAGCTCGGCCTAGCGCCGGCGGGCGAACCGTTCGATCTCGCGTTTCTGGATCCCCCCTACGACAAAGGGCTCGCGGAGCCCGCGCTTGCGTCGCTGCGCGAGGGTGGTTGGCTCAGATCAGGCGCGCTGGCGATCGTCGAGGAGGCCGCTGGCGCCACGCTCGCGACCATGCCGGGCTATGCGGTTCGCGAGCACCGCACGTTCGGGGACACGCGGATCGCCGTCCTTGCCGCCGAGGCATGAAAAAGCCCGGCGCAACGGCCGGGCTTCTCTCGATCGAACGTGCCGGCTGCTTACGGGAGCAGGACAGCGTTGATCACGTGGATCACTCCGTTCGACTGCATCACGTTGGGGATGGTCACCTTGGCGGTGCCGCCCTTCGAGTCGACGACCTCGATGCCCTTGCCCTTCTTCTCGAAGGTCAGCGGCTCGCCCTGGACGGTCTTGGCCTCGTACTTGCCGCCACCTTCCTTGATCTTCTCCATCAGGTCCTTGGCGGTCAGCGTGCCCGGCAGGACGTGATAGGTCAGAACGGCCTGCAGCTGGGCCTTGTTCTCCGGCTTCAGAAGGTTGTCGACCGTGCCGGCCGGCAGCTTCTTGAAGGCTTCGTTCGTCGGCGCGAGCACCGTGAACGGGCCCGGGCCCTCGAGCGTATCGACGAGGCCGGCAGCCTTGACGGCGGCGACGAGCGTCGTGTGGTCCTTCGAGTTGACGGCGTTCTCGACGATGTTCTTGTTGGCGTACATCGGCGCGCCACCGACCATCGGGTCCTTGGCGAAAGCGGTGCCGGACATGGTCGTGAGCGCGGTCAGAGCAGCCGCCGCAACGGCCATACGAGCGAAGTTCATCGATAATCTCCCTATAAAGCGGGTCTGGTCCCACCTAACCAAATGATACGTCATCCCGCCGCAAAAGGTTTTCGAAAAATTCGCGGAACACCCTGCGGAAGTCGGCGTTCAGCACGGTTCGCTTGAAGTCAGACAGACATCAATGCTGCGGCGCACCGATACTTACTGCCAGCGCATCGCGAATATCGTCATCAATAGTTCACGTGCTGTCGCGACCCGGGGCTCGCGAGCCGATGTCGCCGCGGCAGAAGCCGTCCGGCCAATCGATCGCCGCCACGGCCGCATAGGCAGCCTCGCGCGCGGTCGCCACATCTCGCGCGCACGCGGTAATCCCGAGCACGCGTCCCCCATCGGCGACGAGGGCGCCTTCGACGAGCCGGGTGCCGGCATGGGTGACGATCACCAGGTCGAGGCGCTCGAGCCCGCGGATGCGACCGCCCTTCGCGGGCGATCCGGGATAGCCCGCCGCCGCCAAGACGACGGTCAAGCCGACCTCGTCGGAAAATCGCAGGGGCCGCGTGTCCATCGTCCCATCGGCGCAGGCAAGCAGCAGCGCGAGAAAATCCTCCCGCAGCCGTGGCAGCATTGCCTGCGTCTCGGGATCACCGAAGCGGACGTTGAACTCGATCAACCGCGGCCCGTCGGCGCCGATCATCAGGCCGACGAAGAGCACGCCTTGGAACGGAGCGCCCTCGGCCGCCATGCCGGCCAGCGTCGGCGCCACGATCTCGCGCATGATACGCGCCTCCATCGCGGCATCGACGATAGGTGCCGGCGAATACGCGCCCATGCCGCCGGTGTTCGGACCGGTGTCGCCGTCACCGACCCGCTTGTGGTCCTGCGCCGAGGCGAAGGCGAGGGCGTGCGTGCCGTCGCAGAGCGCGAAGAACGAGGCTTCCTCCCCCTCCAGCACCGCTTCGAGAACCACGCTGGCGCCGGCGTCCCCGAACGCGCCGCCGAAGATGCGCTCCAAAGCTGCTTCCGCCTCGGCCATCGTCGCGGCGACGGTCACGCCCTTGCCGGCGGCGAGACCGTCCGCCTTGACGACGATCGGCGCGCCGACCTCGCCGAGGTGGGACACCGCCTCGGCAAGCGTGTCGCAGCGCCGATAGGCGGCCGTCGGGATGCCGTGGCGGGCGCAAAAATCCTTGGTGAAGCCTTTCGATCCTTCGAGCCGCGCGGCTGCCGCGGTCGGGCCGAACGCACGGATGCCGGCCGCCGTCAGAGCATCGACGAGACCACCGACCAGCGGCGCCTCCGGCCCGATGACAACGAGGTCGATCGCCTGCGCGCGGCAGGCGTCGACGACGGCCTGGTGGTCGTCGATGTCGAGCGCGAGGCACGTCGCCACCTCGGCGATGCCGGGGTTGCCGGGCGCGGCGAGCAGGCGACCCAGCAGCGGGCTCGCGGCGAGCGCCATCGCCATGGCGTGTTCGCGACCGCCCGACCCGAGTAGAAGCACATTCATCAGGGATGCTCAGCCGTCATCGATGCGACCTTGTAGCAAGCGCGATGGCCGGGCGGTAAAAACCCTACGATCGTCAAGCGGCCGGCGCGCGCTCGGTCGTCGGACGCGTCGCGTGACCCGAGCCGGCGTCCTCGGCCTCGGAAATCAGAGATGTCGCCACGCGCGCTTGCGAGCGCGGCAGGAAGAGCCTGAACGTGCTGCCGACGCCGGGCGTCGAGGCGACCTCGATCAGGCCGCCCGACTGCTTGGCGAATCCATAGACCTGCGACAGGCCGAGGCCGGTGCCCTTGCCGATCGGTTTCGTCGTGAAGAACGGCTCGAAGATGTTGGCAACGACCTCGGGAGTCATGCCGGAGCCGGTGTCGGCGACCGACATCACGACGTAGTCCCCCGCGGGGATCTCGACGCGCGGCGCGACGAGATTGGCGTTGGCCGTCTCGATGACGATCCGGCCGCCGTCCGGCATCGCGTCCCGGGCGTTCACCGCGAGATTGACGATCGCGTTCTCGAGCTGATTGGGATCGACCAGCGTGGACCAGACATCGCCCGCGAGCACCGTCTCGACGACGACCACCTCGCCGAGGGTCCCACGCAGAAGACCCGACATGCCCTCGACGAGGGTGTTCACGTCGACAACGACCGGATCGAGAGGTTGCTGGCGCGAGAAGGCGAGCAGCCGGCTCGTCAGCGCCGCGGCACGGCGCGCGCCTTCCAACGCATTGGCGATGAATTGCAGATTGCGCGGCCCGATCCCATCCGGGCGGCGGTTGACAAGGTCGAGGCTGCCGATGACTGCCGTCAGCAGATTGTTGAAGTCATGCGCGAGGCCACCGGTGAGCCGGCCGACCGCCTCCATCTTCTGCGCCTGCCGCAGCTGCTGCTCGACCCGGCCGCGCTCGGCCGCCTCCGCCTGCAGCGCCTCCGCCGTCTCTTCCCAGCGGCGCCAAACGACGCGTTCGCGCTCGGTCTGCCGGACGGCCAGGATGGACACGGCCAGCAAGGCGAGCGCGGCGCACGCGGCGACAACGCCGTAGACGAGAAGGTTGGCCCGCCAGGGCGCGAGCGCCGCAAATTCGCTGAGGCCGAAGCGGACATAGACCGGGTAAGGTCCGATCTTGCGGTAGGCGAAGATCCGCGCGACCCCCTCCAGGCGCGAGCGATGCGTGTAGCTGCCGGACGGATACGTCTGCATCTGCCGCAGCAGCAGCGAGCCGGAGGGCAGCGCGGCAAGCGGGCCGGCTGGTTCGCTGGCCAGGATATCGCCAGCGTCGCGAATGAGCAGAACACGGTGGTCGATCTCCGGCTCGATCGACTTGTAGAAGCGCTCGAAATAGGCGCGATCGGCGGACACCGCGATGGCGCCGGCGAACGCCTTGCCCGGGCCGGCGGCGATCCGCCCGACGAGGTTGAAGATCGTGGCGCCCGACTGCCGGCCGCGATAGGAGCTCGAGACGTAGGGCGACGACGAATCGGCCGCCTTGACGGCTTTGAACCAATCGCGATCGGCAAACGAGATGTCCGGATTGGCCGGGTAGGTCCGCCCGCTGGCGAGCATTCGGCCGTCCGCGTCGACGACCGTCACGGTCGACACCTGATCGAGTGAATCCTGAATGTGGGCGAGCATCTGGTTCAGGTCGGCGCGCTCGCCCTCGCGCGACCAGTCCATGAACCGCAGGCGAAGATTGACCTCGTCGATGACGAGCCGATCCGTCTCGAAGACCTTGAGGGCGTGCTCCTCGAGAATTCGAACCGTCCGATCGACCCGCGTCTCGGCCTTTCGCAGCGTCTCGTCGTAGCTGTACCAGGCCGCGAGCGCGAACAGGAGGATCGGCAGCACGACGGAGGCCGCGATCAACGCCAGACCTGGTTTGCCTCTGATCTCGAGGCGATCACCGACTTGAGTCTTCGCCGACACGCCGTACCCGTCGCAAGTTTGGCGCCGAAGCTGCCGCTGCGGCATCGCCAATCTGCCACGGATGTTTGGATTCGGCCAATCGCCTAGCGGCGACCGAACAGACGCTCGATGTCGGCGAGCTTCAGCTCGACGTAGGTTGGGCGGCCGTGGTTGCACTGGCCGGCGCCTGGCGTGCGTTCCATGTCGCGCAACAAAGCGTTCATCTCGTCCGGGCTCAGGCGGCGGCCCGCGCGAACGGAATGGTGGCAGGAAAACGTTGCCAGGTAATGGTCGAGCCTCCGATCGAGCGGCAGGGTCGCGGCGGCGTCCTCGGCGAGCGCGTCGGCGAGGTCGCGCAGCAAACCTTCGACATCGACGGGGCCGAGCGTGGCTGGCGTCTCGCGCACCAGCACGGCGCCCGGCCCAAACGATTCCAGCGCGAGACCCAACGTTTCCAGGAGCGCCGCGGCCTCGACCAGACGCTCGACATCGCGCGCGTCCATCTCGACGACGGCGGGAATGAGCAGCGCCTGGCGTGCGATGCCTTGCGTGGCGCGGTCGGCCTTGAGCCGCTCGTAGACGAGGCGCTCGTGCGCGGCGTGCTGGTCGACGAGGACGACGCCATCGCGCGTTTGGGCGACGATGTAGGTGTCGTGCAATTGGGTGCGCGCGGCGCCGAGCGGCGCGTCGGCGAGCTCGTTTTGCTCCGGAGAATAACGCGCGCTCGGCGCGGCGAACTCGTGCGCGAACGCCGCCTGCTCTGGCTCGGCAAAACCCGGCGGCGCGCCGGGAGAGGCGGCGGGCGACCAATCGGCCGAAGCGGCGGCATGACCGGTCCATAAACCATTGCCGCCCGGACGTGCGAGATCGGCGAATGTCGATGCCGCCGACGGCGTCGCCCGGTGCATCGCGGCGGCGAGCGTCTGCTTCAGCGCGCCGACGATGAGCCCGCGCACGAGGCCGGGATCGCGAAATCGCACCTCGGACTTGGCCGGATGCACGTTGACGTCGACCTCGGCCGGATCGCAGGCGAGATAGAGCGCGACCACAGGCGCGCGGCCGGCTGGCAGGACGTCCGCGTAGGCCGCGCGCACCGCACCGACGAGCAGCTTGTCCTTCACCGCGCGGCCGTTGACGAAAAGATGCAACGCGTTGGCATCGCCGCGATGCCAGGTCGGCAGCCCGGCGAACCCGGTCAGCGCATGCCCCTCGCGCAGCGCGTCGACCGGCAGCGCGTTGGGGCGAAACTCGCGACCGAGTACCTGGGTCAGCCGCTCGAGCAGGCCTCCGGCGCCCGGGCCGCAGCTCGCATGGTCGAAACCAGCCGTCTCCGTGCTCGCGAAGGCGAAGCGGACTCGCGGGTTCGCCATCGCGAGGCGTTGGATGATGTCGGCGACGGCACGCGCCTCGGCGCGGTCGCTCTTCAGGAACTTGAGGCGGGCCGGCGTCGCGGCGAAGAGATCGCGGACCTCGACGCGCGTCCCGCGCGCCTGCGCGCTCGGCCGCACCTCGCCCTTGTGTCCGGCATCGACGCAGAGCGCGTGGCCTTCGCTCGAGGCGGCGCGGGACGAAATCGAGAGCAGCGCGACCGAGCCGATCGACGGCAGCGCCTCGCCGCGAAAGCCGAGCGTTCGGATCGACGCGAGATCGCCGGCCGGCAGCTTCGATGTCGCGTGCCGCTCGACGCACAGCGCCAGATCGGCCGCATCCATGCCGGCGCCATCGTCGCTCACGCGAATCAGCCGGCGCCCACCGGACTCGATCACGATCTCGATGCGGGTCGCCCCGGCATCGAGCGCGTTCTCGACCAGCTCCTTGACCGCGGAGGCCGGCCGCTCGACCACCTCACCGGCGGCGATGCGGTCGATGAGCACGCGATCGAGGCGCTCGATAGGCATTCACGCTCGCTCGTTCACGCGGCCTGAGGGGCCCGAAAGTCGCCGGACGATAGGCCGGAACGCGCGAGCGTCACACCGGTAATCGACGAGTGCCCACACCGATGGACCTCTCCTCGAAGACCGCGCGCACCGCGGCGTGACCTGGCGTGATATAAGCGAGCGACCGAAACTCAACTTGGCGGTCGCCAGGGAGGGCGCGCGATCATGGCGATGCTGCGTAACGCGCGGGCGGAGATCAGCCGCCGCTATGCCCGACATGGACGTTTCAGCCGCGGGGTCGACCGGCTCAACCGACTGCCGCTGCTGCGCGACTTCGTGCGGGACTTTCCCGATGCCCCGAGCTTCCCCAGCCGCGAGTCGATGTGGGACCATCTGGCCGCCCGCGACGAGGGCGCCATCGATTATCTCGAGTTCGGCGTCTACGCCGGCCATAGCATTCTGCATTGGGCCGGAGCCAATCGCGCGGCCGAGAGCCGCTTCTTCGGATTCGACACCTTCGCGGGACTCCCGGAGACCTGGAACCAAACCTTTCCGAGGGGTCATTTCGCGACGGACGGACAAGCGCCTTCGACGGACGATCCGCGCGTGCGTTTCACCAAGGGCCTGTTCCAGGACACGCTGCCCGGCTTTCTGCACACCTTCGCGCCAAGCAACCAGCGGCGCGTCATCCATATCGACTGCGACCTCTACTCGTCGACGCTGTATTGCCTCACTCAGCTGGATCGCCTGATCACGCCCGGGACATTCTTAGTGTTCGACGAGTTCGGCGACGTCCAGCACGAGTTTCGCGCGTTCGCGGACTATCGCGCGAGCTACCGTCGCGCGTTCAGACTTGTCTGTTCGCACGACAGCTATTTCACCGCCGCGGTGGAGGCGGTCTGACGAGAGGCCGCTCAGTGACCGCTGAAGCCGGGCACGCCGCCCGACGGACCACCGGTCGCGGTCGCGATATTGTCGGGCGCCAGCTCATTCGTGACGCCCGGCGCGTTCTGATTTTCCGCCGCGCGTCGCGCGATGACCGCCGCCTGCCAACCGCCCTCGTAGGCCGGATAAGCGTAGCCGGCGTATGCGGGTTGCGCGTACGCCTGGGCGGCACGATGGACGTGATGGCGGTGCCAAGCCAGGGCCGGCGACGCCAAGCTGACCGCGGCGGTAGACGCCACGATAAACACGCCGGCGGTCGAACGAAGACGCGATGAAAGCAAGGTCATGATACACCTCTTGGTTGCAGCATGAACCATGTCGGCGCAGCGTCGGTTCCTGCACCGGCGGGTCACGTATGCGCGACCGACGCGCTCGGTGCATGGCGGGGCGGCGGCGTCAGTGCCGCGAGAAGACGATCTGGCCGATCGTCAGCAGGATCTCCGCGAGGATGAGCAGGACGACGACGATCTCGAGCCGGGTCGAGCGGTCGGCGTCGATGATGTCGGTCAGCGCCCGCGCCGTTTCCGCGATGACGTCGAGCTTCCGCTTGAGCATGCCGGCACGCTCCTTCAGCTCGTACTCGTCCTCGAGCCGCGCGTGGAGACGCTCGAGATCGGGCCGGTCCCAAAGCACGTCGGGCTTCTCCTCGACGGCGACGCGGCCCGACACGCGATGCTGCACGAGCAGCGTCTGGCCGATCAGCTTCAGCATCGAGCGACGATTGCGCGGTGTGCGCCCGCGCACGAACAGTCGGGCGGCGAACGGCTCGATCACGTCGAACACGGCGTTGACCTCGCGCTCGTCACGGCCGAGCGAGACGGTCTTGGCGAGCGCGTCCGCCACCACGAGCAGGCGCGCCGGCGAGAGGTCGCGCAGCGCGACGGTACCCCCCGGCGGGATGCGATCCTCGTCCTCCGACGACAGCTCCAGCGTCGCCGTCTCGTCGTCGACATGGGCGTGCGGGCCGGACAGGCGCGGCTTGACCTGCTCGAGAACGGCATCCTCCTCGAGCGGCGACAGCCCGATCATCACGGCAACGCCGAACCGGTAGAGCACGACGAACCCCACGGCGCCCGCGTGGAAGGCGAGCGGGTTGGCCGAGATCATGTCGGCCCGTTCGAGCCCAGCCGCGTCGATGCGGTCGCCGAGCAGCAGCGCGCGCGCCGTCACGCGGCGGGCACCGGCAAAGGCGAGAGGCTCGGCGGTCGTCATCTGCAGGGAGGTAGCGGGCCGCGCGCGCGGAGTCACGCGAGGCGTTGCCTTCGCCCGCTCGCGGGAAAAGGTTGGCCCAGCGCAGTCGGATCGGATGAGGGCGCCGGGCGATTGGGATAATATCGGCGGGTGCACCTATCCCGCGAGGCCCTCATCCGACCCCGCTTCGCGGCGCGACCTTCTCCCGCAAACGGGAGAAGGAAGAGCGCTCCGCTACCCAAACCTCCCCTGCCACCCCGGCAAGGCACCCGCGAACGGCAGCGGCTGCGCCTCGTACACGCCGCGGGCGATCGCCCGCGCGAGGCAATCGGCGGCCAGCATGCCGATCTCGGCCAGGTCGAATGGGGCTCCGGCCACGCCGCCCGTCGCCGCGGCGAAGACCGTGTCGCCGTCGTGCGCGGCGTGGCTCGGGCGGATGGCGCGGGCGAGGCCGTCTTGCGCCATGATGGCGAGGCGCTTCACCTCGGCCTTGGTCAGCGCCGCGTCGGTCGCGACGATGGCGATGGTCGTCGCCTGCGGCGCGCCGCCCTTGACGCGACAGGCGAGCGCGTCGGCAGGCAGCGGGGCGGGCCAGCCGCGCCCGCCAAACTCGGCCTCGCGCTCGTAGGGCGCGGCCCAGAAGTATGGGCCATCGCCGATCGTCGCGGAGCCCAGCGCGTTGACGGCGGCGAGCGCGCCGATCGTATAGCCGCCCGAGCCGCGCGCGCTGGCCGTGCCGATCCCGCCCTTGAGATTGGCCGTCGTCGCGCCGAGCCCGGCACCGACGCTGCCCTGCGCGACATCGAGCCCGGCGAGCCAGGCCGCGCGGTGACCGAGATGCCAATACACCGGCGTCTGGCCCCAGGCCTTGTCGCCGCCGTTCAGCAGATCGAACAGGATCGCGCCGGGCACGATCGGCACGCGCACGCTGGTGGGCGGCAGGCCGACCTGGTGACCCCTCCCCTGCCCGCGCAAAAAGGCCTGGACACCACCCATCGCGTCGAGCCCGAACGCCGAGCCGCCCGAGAGGACCAGCGCGTCGACGCGCTCGATCGTCATGCCGGGCTCGAGCAGCGCCGTGTCGCGCACGCCGGGCGAGCCGCCGCCGATCGTGACCGAGGCGATGCATGGGCTCTCGAAAATCAACGCGGTGACGCCCGACGCGATGCGCCGGTCCTCGGCGTGGCCGACCTTGATCCCCGCCACATCGGTGATCGCGTTGCGGATCATCGGTCACCCTCTCCCCGCTCGAAATCCTGGCTCGACAAGCCTTGGATGTAGAGCAGCGCGGTGAGGTCGCCATGCTCGATGCGCGCATGCGCGGCAGCCGCCACGGCCGGCTTGGCGCGGAAGGCGACGCCGAGCCCCGCCTCCGCCAGCATGGCGAGATCATTGGCGCCGTCGCCCACCGCCATCGTCGCGTCCCGCGCGAGGCCCAGTTCGTCGCGCAGCGCGCGCAGCGTCTCGCGCTTCGACTCGCGCCCGAAGATCGGCTCGCGAACCGTGCCGGCAAGCTTGCCCTCCTCGATCGCGAGCGTGTTGGCGTAGTGCCGGTCGAACCGAGCCAAGCCCGCCACGTGCGCGGTGAACAGCGTGAAGCCGCCCGAGGCGATCACCGTCGTCGCGCCATGCGCGCGCAGGGTGGCGACAAGTCTACGGGCGCCCGGTGTCAGGGTGATCCGCTCGGTCACCGCGCGCATCGCGGTCGCCACCTCGAGGCCGCGCAGCAGCGCGACGCGCTCGCGCAGCGACGTCTCGAACTCGATCTCGCCACGCATCGCGCGCTCCGTGATGGCGGCGACCTCTCGCCTGAGGCCGAGCGCGTCGGCGAGCTCGTCGATGCACTCCTGCTCGATGATCGTCGAATCCATGTCGGCGATGAGCAGGCGCTTGCGGCGCCCGGCCGCCGGCTGCACGACGACGTCGATCGAAGCGCCATCGAGCACGGTACGGACGGCGGTGGCCCAACGAGGGCTGTCGCCGCGATTGTCGCGAGCCGGCGGCGGTGCGAAAGGGAGATCGACGGCGTACGGATCGAGCATGCGCGGCGCGCCTGCCCCCGGCAGGGCGGCGGCGGCCCGCGCGACGAGCGCCTCGGCAAGCGGCGCCCCTGTGGGCGCGGCGATCAGGGTGGCGACATGCGTGGCGGTTTGGCCAGCGGTTTGGGTGGCGCTTTGGGTCATGCGGCGTGAGGGCCCGGGCCGTCGACGCGGTCCTCATCGCAGGGCCGACCGCGAGCGGCAAGTCGGCGCTGGCGCTCGCCCTGGCGCGGCGGATCGGCGGCGTGGTGATCAATACCGATTCGATGCAGGTCTATCGCGACCTGCGCATCATCACCGCCCGCCCGAGCGACGACAACGAAGCCCAAGCGCCGCACGCGCTCTACGGCACGATCGATGGGGCGTGCAACCATTCGGTCAGCCGCTGGCTCGTCGACGCGGCGGCGGAGATCGAGCGGGCGCGGGCGGCAAGCCTGCTGCCGATCTTCGTCGGCGGCACGGGGCTCTACTTCAAGGCACTGACGCAAGGGCTGTCCGAGATCCCCGAGGTGCCGGCGGAGATCCGCGCGGAAACGAGAGCCTGGGCGACCGGGCGGCCACCCGAGGAGCTGCACGCCGCGCTAGCCGCCCGCGACCCGGCGACGGCGGCACGTTTGCGCCCGAGCGATCCGCAGCGGTTGATCCGCGCGCTCGAGGTGAACGCCGCGACCGGCGCCAGCCTCGCCACCTTCCAGGCGAGCCGTCAGCCGGCCCTGCTGGACATCGACAGGTGCGCGGCCTTGGTCCTCGCACCCGACCGCGATCTCCTGCGCGAAAGTATCGATGCCCGCTTCGATGCCATGATGAGCGCGGGCGCCCTCGACGAGGTCATCGCCCTCGGTCAGCGCCGGCTTCAGCCAACATTGCCGATCATGCGGGCGCACGGCGTTCCGCCCCTGCTCCGTCACCTCTCGGGCGAGCTGACGCTGGGCGACGCGATCACGGAAGGGAAGTCGGACACGCGCCGCTACATCAAGCGGCAGGCAACGTTCGCGCGCCACCAGCTCCCCTTGTTCATCGAGACCGTGCCGGAGGACGCGCTCGACGATGTCCTGCGCGCCGTCGGCGACTGACGCCCTACTCGTCGTCGTAGGAATGTCCGAAGACGCCGTTATCGGTGCCGCCGGCCGGGCCGTAAAAGCCCGCGAAGTACGGCGATCCATACCCATCCGCGCCATTGAAGACGCCGCGAGCGCCCTCGTTGCCCTCGCCATAGACGCTGTCGCCCGGGAACCCGTAGTAGCCGCCCGAGGTCAGTGCGTCGTCGTCCACCGCCTGGTGAACCGCGTTGGCCTGACGATAGCGCTGCCGCGCCGCGCCGATCCGGTAAGGCGCGGGATCACGATGAAATCCGAAGCTGGTCCCCGGCCCGTCGCTGACCAGGTTCTGGTAGCCGCCGCGCGATGCGCCATGGGCAAAGTGAACGCCAGCGTGGTGGGCCGCGTGGTGATGGGCGGGCTTTGCCTGAAGAGGCATCGTCAGAGCAGCACCCAATCCGCAGGCGGCGACCGCCACCCAAAACCGCTTACCCATTGTCCGTCTCCGTTTCGACATCGAACAGAAACGAGGGGCACGGAACGCGGTTCCTCGGCCGGCGCGTATCCTCTGCCGCCACACTCGCTCTGGCGCGCTACCGCCGCCCCATATACGCTCGCACCTGACACCCATGAGCCGATGATGACAGAAACCTTCGACGCGATCCTGGGGCACGCGGCGGATGAGACGCCGGTCGGGCTGCTCAAGCTCGGCAACGACACGCTGCGGGTCGGCCTCACCAACTACGGCGCGCGGATGCTGTCGATCGAGGCGCCGGACCGACACGGGCGGCTCGACCATGTCCTGCTCGGCTTCGACCATGCCGACATGATCCTCAGGGCCGGCTCGTTCGGCGCGGTGCTCGGGCGCTACGCCAACCGCATCGCCAAGGGGCGGTTCACGCTCGACGGCGAGACGTATCAACTCTCCGTCAACGACGGCGACAACACGCTGCATGGTGGCAAGCAGGCCTTCTCGAAGCGGTTCTGGAGCGTGACCGCACACACGGCGACGCAGGCGATCTTCACGTTCGAAAGCCCCGACGGCGACCAGGGTTTTCCGGGCGCGGTCAGCGCGACGGCAACCTACACGCTGGAAACCGACGCGCTTCGGCTCGAGCTCGCGGCGACGACGACGAAGCCGACGCCGATCAATCTCTCCGCGCATCCCTACTTCAACCTCGCCGGCGCGGCCGCGCTCGATGTCGCGGACCACGAGCTGCAGGTCGCCGCGTCGCACTTCCTGCCGACCGACAAGAAACAGATCCCGCTCGGCGAGGTGCGGCCGGTGGAAGGCACGGTGTTCGACTTCCGCCGTCCAGTGAAGCTCGCGACGCGCGTGCGCGACCACGATGCGCAGCTGCTCGTCGCGCGTGGCTTCGATCATTGTTTGGTCCTCGACGATCCCGGCACGATGCGGCGCGCCGCCCGACTCACCCACGCCGCAAGCGGCCGCGTGCTCGATCTCGAGACGGATACGGCGGGGCTGCAGGTCTATACCGGCAACAGCCTCGATGGGTCGCTGGTCGGCCACGGCGGCACCTACCGGCAGACGGCCGGGTTGGCGCTGGAGGCGCAGGCCTATCCCGACGCGCCGAACCACGAAAACTTCCCGTCGACGATCCTGCGGCCGGGCGAGCGCTTTTCGGCGACGATCGTCTATCGCTTCTCGGTGGCGTCATGAGCGCGCCCGGTGACGCGCCGCGGCGGCCGCCGCGGGGGCCGCTGCGCTGGTGCTTCGAGGATCGCGGCACCGGCAAGATCGTCGTCGCGCAGATGCCAAACCTGCCGATGTGGATCTTTCTCGCCGCGTTTGCCGTAAAGTTTCTGCTGCATCCCGCCGGTCGGCTCGGCCTCGCGGTGGAGGTCATCGGCGCGATCGGCCTCGTGTGGTGGGGGTCCGACGAGCTGATCCGTGGCGTCAACCCGTGGCGGCGTTTGCTCGGCGCCGGCGCGCTGGCCTATGTCGCGGTCGAGCTGGTGCTCGTCCTGCGCGGGTAAGTGCCTGCGCGTCAGGCGCCCGTCGTCTCGGCGAGCTTGCGGACGACGGCCTTCAGCGCGTCGTTTTCGTCGGCGCCGCCGTCCCGACCTTCGCGGAACACCGCACGCTGGAGATCGGCGCTGGTCCCCTCGCGCACGATCCGTTGCGCGCCCGCCAGCGCATCCGCGCAGCCGAACGCGGCGGCCTCATCGGCGACGAGCGCCAGCGTCGCCGCGAGCATATCCGCCACCGTGGTCGTTCCGCCGGTCGCCGCATCGACGAAGGTCGCGTGGACGCCCTTGCGCTGCGCCTGCCAGATGTTCTCGGCGGCGATCGCCCGCTCGACCGGGCCGACGCCAGGCATCGCATCGGGCAGTCGGACGGCGGCGCGCACCAGGCAGCGGTAGAGCGCGGCGATCGCCACGACATCGTCGACGCGTGTGCAGGAATCGCAGATCCGCATCTCGAGCGTCGGGTATTTCGACGACGGGCGGATGTACCACCACAGATAGCTCGCGTCCTTGATCACGCCGGCACCGACCATTCGCGCGACGAGACGCTGGTACTCGGCCTCGCTGTCGACCAGCTCCGGCAATCCCATGCGCGGCCATTCGCGGAAGACGGCAAGTCGGAAGCCGTCGAGGCCGGTGTCATGGCCCTGCCAGTAGGGCGAGCCGACCGACAGCGCGAGCAGCAGCGGAAGGAACGGCACGAGCCGCCGCATCAGCCCAATCCGCGCGTCGGGGTCCGGCACCTCCACGTGAACGTGCGTGGCGCAGACCATCATGCGATGCGCGAGGATGCCGAACTCCGCCTCGAGCTCCTGGTAGCGCGGCTTCTGCGTCGTCACTTGCCGCGCGCTGGTGGCGAGCGGGTGCGACCCGGCGGCGAAGAGCGCGAGGCCGTTGTCGCCGGCAATCGCGCCCAGCGCGCGGCGCATGGTACGCAATTCGCGCGTCGCCGCGTCGAGGTCTGTGCCAGGCGGCGTCGCGACCTCGATCTGTCCCGTCAGCAGTTCGGGAGACACCGGCACGTTGCTCGCCGCGGCGCCCGCGTGGAAGCGTGCCGCCGTCGCGGCGTCCGGGCTCTGGCCCGTGACGGCATCGGCCAGAAAATACTCTTCCTCGATTCCGAACGTGTAGCCCTCGTCCATGTCGACGCCCTTGCCTTCCGCCGGACGCGATCATAGCAGGCCGGCGCCGTATCCGAGCATTGGACTTGCGGGCACGGCTCGGCTAGCTGCGGGCGGATGACGGCGCGCCTCAGAGCATGGATCGAAGACCTCGGCGACCAGTTCTGGCTGCGGCCGGCGCTGGTCGTGATCGCCTGCCTCGTGCTCGCGCATGTCGCCGTTCTGATCGACCATGCGACGACGTCGGCCGGCGACTTCGCGGGCGCATGGATCATCTATTCGGGCGGCGGCGAGGGTGCGCGCTCGCTGCTTTCATCCGTCGCGTCCTCCGCGATCGGCGTCGCCTCGACGATCTTCTCGATCACGATCGCCGCGCTCTCGCTCGCCTCCGGCCAGATGGGGCCGCGGCTGCTCCGCAATTTCGTGCGCGACGCGAAGAACCAGTATGCGCTCGGCATCTTCCTCGGCACCTTCGTCTACGCGCTCATCGTGCTGCGCACGGTGCGGACGGCGCAGGAGAGCCCGTTCGTGCCGAACATCGCGGTGACGGGGGCGCTGGTGCTGGCGCTGCTCTGCGTCGGCACGCTGACCTGGTACGTCCATCACATCGCGACGAGCATCAACGTCGAGCGCGTCGTCGATGCCGTGCACGGCGACCTCGTCCGCTCCATCGGCGAGCACACGCGCGAGACGGCAGGCCTGATGCCACCGACGCAAAAGCTCGCCGGCGCGTCGATCACGGTCGAGGGCAGCAATTACGTGCAGGCGATCGACACGAAGGAACTGGCGGCGTGGGCGCAGGAGCATGGCGTCGAGATCGCTTTGCGGGTCCGGCCGGGCGACTACGTGCCGCGCGGCGCGCCGGTGGCCGTGGTGAGCGCCGTCGTCGACGAGGCGGCCAAGGCGATCGGCGACGCGCTGACCTTCGGCCGCAAGCCCGCCGCGCTCCAGGATCTCGAATACTCGGTGCGCCAGCTCAACGAGATCGCCGTGCGCGCGCTGTCGCCGGGCATCAATGATCCGTTCACCGCGGGCAGCGTCCTCGAGCGCTTCGGCGACGCGCTCTGCCGCCTGGCGCCGCGCCATCTGCCGACAGGCGTGTACTCGCGCGAGGGCGTCGTCGTCCTCACCATGCCGGTGACCGACTACGACGGATTGTGCGACGCGATGTTCCACACGATCCGGCAGAACGCGGCCGGCTCCGCCTATGTGCTGATCCGCCTCATCGAGATCTTGACGCGCGTCGCCGAGGTCGAGCGGCTGACGAGCCGGTGCGCCGCGCTGCGCCGCCACGGCGACCTCGCGCTCGGCGCCGCCGACGAGGTGAGCGAGGCGTCCGCCCGCGACGACCTCGCCAGCCGCCACGAGGTCTTGTGCGCGACACTGGCGATGGGCTCCGCCGCGATGATGGAACGCGACCCCGATCCGGCGACGAGCTGAGCGGATCTAAACCGACTCGCTTCCGGCTCGCCGGCTGTTAGTGTGCGACGCACGACCACCCGAGCACGACACAATGGAGCAGCTTCTTTCCCTCGTCGGCCAGTTGTACGACGCGGCGCTCGATCCCTCCCTTTGGCCCGACGTGCTCGCGCGCGTCGGCGACTTCTGCGACGCATCGCAGGCCGCCCTCGTCGCGGAAAACGCCGAGGACCCGAGCCAGACCGTGTTCTATTCGTCGATCGACGCGCCGGATTGGGTCGCGCGCTACGTCGAGAGCTACATGCTCATCAATCCGATGCGCCTCGCGATGGTCGCCAGCGCGGAAGCCGGCGACATCATCCTGACCGGCGATTTCATGACGCCGCAGGAATACGGGAGCACTCCCTTCGCCAAGGGGTGGCTGGCCGAGAAGGACCTCGTCGATGTCGCAGTGGCCGTGCTCGAGAAATCCGCCACCTGCATCACCGTCCTCTCGGCGGTCCGAGGCGCCGAGCAGGGCTTCGCCGACGAGACGGTGCGCCGCAAGCTCGCGCTGCTGGCGCCGCACGCGCATCGCGCGGTGAAGATCGGCCAGCTGCTCGAGCGCAAGACGCTGGAGGCCGGCACGCTGGCCGACACGCTCGACACGTTGAGCGCCGCCGTCGTCCTCGTCGATGCGTTCGGCACGATCCTGCACGCCAACACGCAGGCGGGGAAGGTGCTTTACGACGACAACATCACCCGCAACACGCCCACGCGTCTCACCTTGCACGACCGCGCCGCCGCGACGGCGCTTGCTCGGGCGATCGCGAGCGCCGCCCGGAGCGACGCGGTGTCGAGCGACGATGGCGTGGTGATCGCCGTCACCGCGCGCGACGGCGGCCGGCACATCGCGACCGTGATGCCGCTGCTCGCGGGGCGTCGCAAGCCGATCGCCTCGATGTACCGCGCCGTCGCCGCGGTCTGTCTCAAGCCGGCGACGTTCGAGCTTCCCGCCGCCGCCTCGACGCTCGGCGCGCATTACGGGCTGACCCGCCGCGAGCTGACGATCCTCGTCGCCGCCGTCGAGCTGGGCGGGATCGCCGACGTCGCGGCGGCCCTGGGGATCGCCGAGGCGACGGTGCGCTCGCACCTGAAGGCGATCTACCAGAAGACCGGCGCCACCCGGCAGGCCGACCTCGTCAAGCTCGTCGCGGGCACGGCGAGCCCCGTCGCTGCGGGGACGCGGCAGGGGTGAGACGGCGCCACGAGAGGATATCCCCGCTCTTCCCGTACTTACCAGGGAACACCATATCTAGCGTTCCACAGAAAACGGCAATCTACCCTTAGCGTTTCGCGGGAATCGGAGCATACTCCGTCCTGGGGAAATATCGACACCTTGGGGACCTTCATGCGCTTCGACCGCCGCTTCACGACCGCCGACCAGTCGCCGTACGCGACGATCGCGTTTCGCGCGACGAAAAGCGAGATCCGCAATCCCGACGGGTCGGTCGTGTTCGCGCTCGACGGCATCGAGATCCCGGCCACGTGGAGCCAGGTCGCGGCCGACGTGATCGCGCAAAAGTACTTTCGCAAGGCGGGCGTGCCGGAGCGGCTCAAGGCGGTGGAGGAGAACGACGTGCCCTCGTTCCTGTGGCGCCACGTCGCCGACGAGGCGGCGCTCGCCACCCTCCCCGAGGCCGAGCGCCATGGGCCGGAAAAAAGCTCGAAGCAGGTGTTCGACCGGCTCGCCGGCACCTGGGCCTATTGGGGCTGGAAGGGCGGCTATTTCGCCGGCGAGGACGACGCGCGGGCGTTCCTGGACGAGCTGCGCTTCATGCTCGCGCGCCAGATGGCGGCGCCGAACTCGCCGCAATGGTTCAACACCGGCCTGCACTGGGCCTACGGCATCGATGGCCCGAGCCAGGGCCATTACTACGTCGACTACCGCACCGGCGAGCTGACCGCCTCTGCCTCGTCCTACGAGCACCCGCAGCCGCACGCCTGTTTCATCCAGGGCGTGCAGGACGACCTCGTCAACGAGGGCGGCATCATGGACCTGTGGGTGCGCGAGGCGCGGCTGTTCAAGTACGGCAGCGGCACGGGCTCCAACTTCTCCAAGCTGCGCGGCGAGAACGAGCGGCTGTCGGGCGGCGGCAAGTCATCCGGCCTGATGAGCTTTCTCAAGATCGGCGATCGCGCGGCGGGCGCCATCAAGTCCGGCGGCACGACGCGCCGCGCCGCCAAGATGGTGGTGGTGGATGCCGATCATCCGGACATCGAGGCCTATATCGACTGGAAGGTGCGCGAGGAGGACAAGGTCGCCTGCCTCGTCGCCGGCTCGAAGGCACTGCAGAAGCACCTGCGCGCGATCCTGCGCGCCTGCGTCAACTGCGAGGGCGCGGGCGACGATTGCTTCAACCCGGAGAAGAACCCGAACCTCAAGAAGGAGATCAAGCTCGCCCGTCGCGCCTTCGTGCCGGACGCGTCGATCAAGAAGATCATCCAGTTCGCCCGCCAGGGGTTCAACGAGCTGAAGCTCGACACCTACACGCTCGACTGGGATTCCGACGCCTACCTGACGGTGGCTGGTCAGAACTCGAACAATTCCGTGCGCATCACCGACGACTTTCTCCACGCCGTGGAGGAGGATCGCGATTGGACGCTGACGAAGCGCATCACCGGCAAGCCGCACAAGGTGCTGAAGGCGCGCGACCTGTGGAACAAGATCGGCCATGCCGCGTGGCACTCGGCCGACCCGGGCCTGCAGTATCACACGACCATCAACGACTGGCACACCTGCCCGGCCGGCGGCGCCATCGTCGCCTCGAACCCGTGCTCCGAGTACATGTTCCTCGACGATACGGCCTGCAATCTCGCCTCGCTGAACCTGCTGCAGTTCCGCCAGCAGGATAAGAGCTTCGACATCGCCGCCTACGAGCACGCCGCGCGGCTGTGGACAGTGGTGCTCGAGATCTCCGTGCTGATGGCGCAGTTCCCGAGCCGCGAGATCGCGCAGCTCTCGTACGACTACCGCACGCTCGGCCTCGGCTACGCCAACGTCGGCGGCTACCTGATGTCGAGCGGCCTCGCCTACGATTCCGACGAGGGCCGCGCGTTCTGCGGCGCGATCTCCGCGATCATGACCGGCGTCTGCTACGCGACCTCCGCCGAGATGGCGGCGGAACGCGGCGCCTTCGTCCGCTTCGCCGACAATCGCGACGCCATGCTTCGTGTGATGCGCAACCATCGCCGCGCTGCGCATGGCGAGGCGACGGGCTACGAGGGCCTGTCGATCGCCCCCGTGCCGCTCGACCGTTCCGCGTTGCGCGACCAGCGCCTCGCCGACGCCGCGGCCGCCGCCTGGGACAGGGCTTTGGCGATGGGCGAGGCGCACGGCTATCGCAACGCGCAGGTCTCGGTCGTCGCGCCGACCGGCACGATCGGTCTCGTGATGGATTGCGACACCACGGGCATCGAGCCCGATTTCGCGCTGGTCAAATTCAAGAAGCTCGCCGGCGGCGGCTACTTCAAGATCATCAACCGCGCGGTGCCCGAGGCGCTGCGCGCGCTCGGCTATCGCGAGAGCGAACTCGCCGAGATCGAGGCGTTCGCCGTCGGCCACGGCTCGCTGCGCCAGGCGCCCGGCATCAACCATGCGACGCTGCGCGCGCGCGGCTTCACCGACGCCAAGCTCGAGGAGGTCGAAAAGACGCTGATGTCGGCGTTCGACATCAAGTTCGTCTTCAACAAATGGACGCTCGGCGTCGATTTCCTGACCGGCGCGCTGAAGGTGCCGGCGGCCAGTCTCGAGGACCCCGCCTTCGACGTGCTCGCCCATCTCGGCTTCACCAAGGCCGAGATCGAGATGGCCAACGTGCATGTCTGCGGCGCGATGACGGTGGAGGGCGCGCCGCATCTGAAGCTCGAGCACTACCCCGTGTTCGATTGCGCCAACGCGTGCGGGCGCACCGGCAAGCGCTACCTCTCCGTCGAGAGCCACATCCGCATGATGGCGGCCGCGCAGCC
The DNA here is from genome assembly GCA_965214415.1 of uncultured Lichenihabitans sp. Lineage (GTDB taxonomy): Bacteria > Pseudomonadota > Alphaproteobacteria > Rhizobiales > Beijerinckiaceae > RH-AL1. Next base: position 622,045 of record CBDCBQ010000003.1, on the reverse strand, counting down.
GTTCATCTCGGGCGCGATCTCGAAGACGATCAACATGGCGAACGACGCCACGGTCGAGGATTGCAAGGAGGCCTACATGCTCTCCTGGCGCCTCGCGCTGAAGGCCAACGCGCTCTATCGCGACGGCTCGAAACTGTCGCAACCGTTGAACGCCCAACTGATCTCCGACGACGAGGACGAGCTCGACGAGGCGCTCGACGCGATCCAGGCGGCACCCCTGCCGGCCCGCGCCGCCGCCATCGCCGAGCGCATCGTCGAGCGCGTGGTGGAGCGCGTCGAGCGCGTGCGCGACCGCGAGCGCCTGCCCGATCGACGGAAGGGCTATACGCAGAAGGCCGTGGTCGGCGGCCACAAGGTGTATTTGCGCACCGGCGAATACCAGGACGGCCGCATCGGCGAGATCTTCATCGACATGCACAAGGAGGGCGCGGCCTTCCGTTCGTTGATGAACAATTTCGCGATCGCGATCTCGGTCGGCCTGCAATACGGCGTGCCGCTCGACGAATATGTCGATGCCTTCACCTTCACGCGTTTCGAGCCGGCCGGGCTCGTGCAGGGCAACGACGCGATCAAGAACGCCACGTCGATCCTCGACTACGTGTTTCGCGAGCTGGCGATCTCCTATCTCGGCCGCGGCGACCTCGCCCACATCGACCCGAGCGAGATCGGCCATGATGTGCTGGGCTCGGGAGAGGCGCAAAGCCGCGCGCCGACGCCCACGCCCGAAGTGCCGGCCTCGACCGCGAAGTTTGTCTCCAAAGGGTTCGTGCGCAACAAGGCCGACAAGCTGATGCTCTTGCAGGGCGGCGCCTACGCCACGCACGGTCTCCCGACCGACGGCGCCACCGCCCTGAAGCCCGGCTCGCAGGTCGACCCGGCCGAAGCCGAGCTGGCCGAGGTGCGCCAGGCGCTGGAGGCCGAGATGGGCGACGCGCCGATGCCTTCGACCGCCGAGAAACGCAGCCTCTCGCGGATGAAAGGGTACACGGGCGAAGCCTGCGGCGAATGCGGGAATTTCACGCTCGTGCGCAACGGGACGTGCCTGAAGTGCGACACGTGCGGCGGGACGAGTGGCTGTAGCTGAGGGGACAGGGGTCTTCATCGACAGTTGCGCCGTCAACCGCTTCGCGCTGGTCAACGTCGACCCTACGAGAGAGCTGGCCGACAGCGAGTTTCGGCTCGCCGTTACGCCTGACCTGGAAACCGAGTACCGACAAGCGCTTCAACACGTGTACGTCCCGCCCTACGTCAAAAGCTTGATATGCAAGCTTCTGGAACGCTGCGAGCGGCGCGGTTTCTTCGGATTTGGTGGAACTCCTTGTGCTGGTTTTGGAGAAGGAAGTTTCGTGTCGAAGGCTGCAATGGCCGCCATCGTCGCCGTGCCAGTGAGTGGGCGTCGGAACAAGCCCTTGCCGCAAAACCGCACCGACTCGCATCTCATCGCACTCGCCGTGACGGAGCTGGTGATCACGGATGACAGAAAACAAATACGCCGCTGGGGCACAGGTCTACCGGGTCTGATCCCTTGGCTCGACATCGAGGCGGCTAGAAAACAACGGATTTGCCTTCTCGAGGTCCTACGAGATCGCGCCACGCGGCTTCCTGGTGGGCCAGCCGTCTAGACATCGCGCGGCCCGCAAAAAGTCTCTAATTTCCTGCAGTGGCTATGACAATGGAAAAACCCTTCGACCGCCTCGGCCTGACCGAGGCCCTCGACGCCATAGGCACCGCCGCAACAGCGAACGGCACGCGCCTCACGCTCGCGATCTACGGCGGTGGCGCCCTGATGCTCGCCGGCAACTTTCGTTTTGCCACGGAGGATGTCGATATCGCCGAAATCGGCGATTGGCCGGACTGGCTCAATGATGTCGTCGCCCGCGTGGCGCGGGAAAGAGGTTGGTCTGACGAGTGGCTGAACGAGGCGGTCACCTTCCACCTCAGCCCGCTCGCGACGACGGCATCGGACCACCACGAGTACGGCACCTACCCCCGCGTCGGTCCGATCGGCCTCTCCGTCATCGTGCCGTGCGCCGAATACATGCTCGCCCTCAAGCTGAAGGCGATGCGCACGACCGACGCGGTGAAGGGCGCCAAGGAGACCGACGACATCTTTCAGTTGATGCGCGTCATTGGGATCGACTCGGCCGACGCCGCGATGCAAGTTCTCGCGCGCTATTTCCCGGCGTCGGCGCAGGATACGGCCAAGCAGCGTTTCCTGCTGAAGCACCTCACCCCGAGCGCGGAGGCGAAGAGCATCGATGCGCCCCACTACGCTGGCCGAGGCCTGCCGCCGCGCACAGGCGGGTGAGCCGTTCGACAAGGCCGTCGGCGAGTTCCTGCAATCGTACTACCTCGCCCGCGATATCCAAGCGCGCGTGCCGATGCTGGCCGACGAGCCGCCGCGTTTTACCGACCCGCGCTATGACGCGCTCGTCGGCGGCATCGCCGAATATCTCTTCAAGCGCTGGGCTCCCTGGCGCCCGCCGGCCTGGATCAAGAGCCGCGACCGGTATCTCGCCATGCCCTGGTGGCCGGTCGGCGAGGGCGATCCCGCGCTGATGGAATACCTCACGTTCACGAGCCCGCCGGAGTTCGCCAGCCGCAACATCATGACCGACGAGGCACCCCTGCGCCGCGCCACCCAGCCGCCCGTGGAGCCGCTCCGGCGGGAGCACCCTAGGCTGACGCATGACGCATCCTGACGCAAAATCCGCATTCGATGTGCACGGATTTTCCGGATCGCGCGACGGGACGTGCCCGACATGCGACACCTGCCGCGCGACGAGAGGGTGGAGCTGAACGTGTTCGGGGTCTTCATCGACAGCTGCGCCGTCAATCGTCTGGCGCTGATCAACGTCGATCCGACCAAGGAGCTGGCCGGCAGCGAGTTTCAACTCGCCGTCACGCCAGAACTCGAGATCGAGTATCGCCGCGCGCTCGACCACGTTTACGTGCCGCCCTCCGTCAAGTCTCTGATCCGCCGGCTGCTGGAGCGCTGCGAGCGGCGCGTCCTGATGGACGAGACGCGAGACGCCGACCTCGACGACGTCGATAGCGCCGAGTTGGAGGGGCGCGGGACCAGCCCCCCGCCGCCGCGCCATCGCACCGACCTGCACCTCGTTGCACTCGCCATGACCGACTTGGTGATCACCGACGACAGAACCCAGATCCGTCGGTGGGGCCAGGGCCGACCTGGCCTGATCCCCTGGCTCGAGATCGAAGCCGATCGGAGCGCGGGCGGACAATTCGTCGAGCTTCTGCGCGATCGCGCCAAACGGCTGCGGCACCCTGGATCATGCTAGGTGCTGGGCGCCGGCCGCCAGCAGTTGTGGCGAGCCGAAAGGTCGTCCACCAGGGCCGGACGCCGATTCCAGATCCGCGCGACCGGCAAGGAAGAAGTCCATGATCCGTTTCACCGATGTCGCCCCCGACGCGAAGCCGAAGAAGGCGGCGACGCCGGCCTTACCCGAGCGCGAGCCGCCTGCGCATCCGGCGGAAGCCGACGTATCCCAACCCGCAAAAGCGCCGCGGAAGCCAAGGAAGGCGGGCTGACGCTCGGGCCCGCCATCCCGCCAGATGGGCGCGGCTACAGCCCGATCGCGGCGCGCAAGGTCGCGTTGAGCCGGTCCTGCCAGCCGGGGCCCTGCTCCTGGAAGTGATCGAGCACGTCCTTGTCGATGCGCAGCGATACGGTCTCGCGCGCGCCGGGGATGGCCGCAGGCGTCGACTTCGGCGCGGCCTCGATCTTGGGTGCCGCCGGCTTGAACACGGCTTCCGCGGCGTCCATCACGCCCAGCGGCCGCCTTCGCCTCTCGTCCGCCATCTCGATGCTCCCTCGTCGCGCGACACTTACGCGTCCATGCGAGCCGCGTCGAGGCGCGCCGACTTGAAGGCGGGGGCCGCGACATGACAGGCGTGCTTGCCGCCATCGGCCGTTCCCGCCGAGCCGCCATTCACCCTCGCCCAGCTGGAAGACGAGGATTACCTGCCGAAGCTGTAAGGCCCTGGCGCCGCGAAATGCCTCGCCCACGCCGTTGCGCGGCGCGGACTCACTCCTACATCTGCGATCCACACCAGGACCGCCCCGTGCTCCTCCTTCTCCTGTTCTCGCTCCTCTTCGTCGCCCCCATCCTGGTCGGCATCGTGCTCCACGCGAGGCGCACGCGGGGTGTCGCGTGGCACCTGGCGGACCGCTCGAGCGCCGGACTGTTGCCGCCGGCCGCGCTGCATCCCGAGGCGCTGGTGCGCATCTTCGCCGCGCGCACGGTGAGCTGGCGCGGGATCGTCGCGTCGCACTGCTGGCTCGTGGTCAAGCCGGCGGGCGCGGCCCCTTACCGGCGCTTCGACTACACGGCCTGGGGCACGCCGATCTCCGTCGACCGGTTCGAGCCAGACGGGCGCTGGTTCGGCGCGGCGCCGGAGCTCGTCTTCGCCGCGGACGGCGAAGCGGCGGCGGGGATGCTGACGCGCATCGATGCGGCGGTCGAGAATTACCGTTACCCCCACCCCGGCGATTATCGGGCGTGGCCGGGGCCAAACTCCAACACGTTCGTCGCCGCCGTGATGGATGCCGTGCCCGAGATGCGCGCAAGCCTGCCGCCGACGGCGATCGGCAAGGATTTTCCCTATGACGGCCGCTGGATCGGCCGCACCCCGTCCGGCACCGGGCTGCGCCTCAACCTCGGCGGCTATCTCGGCGTGACGATCGGCTGGATCGAGGGCATCGAGCTCAACCTGCTCGGCTTCGTCGCCGGGCTCGACCTGCGGCGACCAGCCGTGAAGCTGCCGGCGCTCGGGCGGCTCGGCGTGTGCAAGGCCTGAAACTGACCGCCGGCTTCATCAGGCGGCCGGCGGCGAGCAGCGCGAAACGTGATGCACCCTGTCACCGACGGGCCGAGACACACCATTTTGGCGCGTTGTCGCCGAGCCAGTAATTGCGGCAGAGAAAGGTGTAGAGCGCGCACATCGACCATTACGCCAAAGCCGAAGGCGCCACCACTCAGAGCCAACAAGCTCGATGGTCTCGGTGCCGACACCCGTCCTGGTAGTGGGCGACCTGAAGACAAGTGCCTCGGATGGGCTGGTCCAGATCGAGCGCTGATCGGTGTGCCGGACGTTGTCGTCTTGGACGCGCTGTTGCCCGTACCATCCGAGAACAGGACGATCAATCGCGACAGGCCGCATCGATCTCATCACTTCATCGAACCGCCCGAACTCACCCAAACCATCGCAGCGGCGGCGGCACGACGACCGCAGCGATCAAAGGCGCCGGCTTTCGCGGGTCATGCTGGGCTTTCGTGCGCGTTGCCGATGGACCCTATCTTGCAACGCGCGTCCGCATAACACGCCCGCCGCGATTGCATGACGGGCCCGCGAAACGGAGCCTGCAATGGCCGACACTTACGCGTTCGGCATCGAGGAGGAGTACTTTCTCGCCGACGCCGCGACCGGCGCGAGCCCGCCCGAAGCGGCGATGGACCGTTTCCACGCTGTGGCGGCCGAGCGGATCGACTCGGCCGAGCACGAGCTTCTGAAAGGCCAGGTCGAGTTCGCCTCGAAGCCCGGCACCGACGCCGATGCCACCTGCGCGACGTTGCGCGCGACCCGCCAAGCGCTGGCCGAACTGGCCGGCAAGCACGGGCTGGCCATCTTCGCCGCCGGCAGCCATCCGCTCGGCAGCTTCGAGCGGCAGGAGACCACCGACAAGGAGCGCTACCGCCAACTCGAAGCGCAGTTCGGCATCATCGCGCACCGCTCGATGTGCTGCGCGATGCATGTCCACGTCGAGATCCCGGAAACGATCGACCGCGTCCGCCTGATGAACCGGCTGATCCCGTTCCTGCCGCTGCTGCTCGCGCTGTCGACCTCGTCGCCATTCTGGGGCGGCGAGGACGGCGGCCTGCGCTGCACGCGCCTCGCGGTCTTTTCCGAATGGCCCCGCATGGGCCTGCCCGAGCTGTTCGAGAGCGAGGCGGAATTCGACACGCTCGTCGAGCGGCTCGTGACGGCGGGCGCGATGGAGAACGCGAGCTTTCTCTGGTGGCTGATCCGCCCGTCGAACAAGTACCCGACGCTCGAAATGCGCATCTGCGACAGCTGCACGCGCGTCGAGGACGCCTTGGCGATCGCCGCGCTCTACCGCTGCCTCGTGCACGCGGTCGCGCGACGACCGGATCTAAATGCCGGGATCGGGTCGGTCGAGCGGGCGATCGCCGCCGAGAATATCTGGCAGGCGCAGCGGCTCGGCGTCCGCGCGGGCTTCATCGACGCGGCGACGGGTGCAGTCGTCTCCGTCGCGGCTCAGCTCGACGCCGTGCTCGCACTGGTCGAGGAGGATGCGACCGCGCTAGGCTGCGCCGATTGGGCCGCTCGAACGCGCTCGATCGCCAACGAGGGATCGAGCGCCGACCGCCAGCTCGCGGTCTATGCCCACGCGCGCGAAGGCGGAGCCGACGGGAGCGACGCAATGCGCGCGGTAGTCGGCGCGCTCGCCGCGGAGACGGCGGCCTGATCCTCCCCCGCGTCGCGGGAGAGGACACGAAGTGTCAGTGCACGTGCACGCCGAGTGCGCCGATGCCGGTCTCGGCGCGGACGAACTGGGCGTCGTAGGCAGCCCGCTCGCGGGCCGCGCGGGCGCTCTTGTCGAGCGTCGACACGAGCCAGATGCCGATGAAGGCCAGCGGGATCGAGAAGATCGCCGGGTTGTCGTAGGGGAAGATCGCCGCCTTGTGGTGCAGCGACTTCACCCAGAACGCCGGGCTCAGCGTCACCATCGTGACCGAGCTGACGAGGCCGAGCGTGCCGCCGACCACCGCGCCGAGCGTCGTCGTGCCGCGCCACAGCAGCGACATCAGCAGCACCGGGAAGTTGCACGACGCCGCGACCGCGAAGGCGAGGCCGACCATGAAGGCGACGTTCTGCTCTTCGAACACAACGCCGAGGCCGATCGCGACGATACCGATCACCACCGCGGCGGCCTTCGAGATCTTGACCTCGTGCTTGTCCGACCGGCCGCGCGCGATAACGTTGGCGTAGATGTCGTGGCTGATCGCCGAGGCGGCGGCCAGCGTCAGTCCGGCGACGACGGCGAGGATCGTCGCGAAGGCGACGGCCGCGATGAAGCCGAACAGCAGGTTGCCGCCGACCACCTCGGAGAGGCGCACCGCCGCCATGTTCTTCACCGTGTTCGGCGGATCGAAGATGATGGCGCCGAAGCCGATGATGAAGGTGAGGATGTAGAAGTAGCCGACGAGCCCGCTCGTCACGAGCACCGATTTACGCGCGGTCGCCGCATCCTTCACCGTGAAGAAGCGCATCAGGATGTGCGGCAGGCCGGCGGTGCCGAACATCAGCGCCATGCCGAGCGAGATGCCGGAGATCGGATCCTTGACGAACCCGCCCGGCGCCATGATCGCGTCCTTCTTCGCGGAATGGGCGATCGCCTCGGCGAACATCTTGTTGGGGCTGAAATCGAACTTGTAGAGCACGATCCCGGCGACGATCGTCGCGCCGAACAAGAGCAGCCCGGCCTTGATGATCTGCACCCAGGTCGTCGCCTTCATGCCGCCGAAGGCGACATAGGTGATCATCAAGATGCCGACGATGATCTCGGCGGTGATGTAGGGCAGGTGCTTGGCCGAGAGCACGACGATGAGTTCGCCGGCGCCGACCATCTGCGCGATGAGATAAAGGGCGACCACAAACAGCGTGCCGAAGGCCGAGAGCACGCGTATCGGCGTCTGCGCGAGGCGGAACGAGGCGACGTCGGCGAACGTGTACTTGCCGAGGTTGCGCAGCCGCTCGGCGATCAGGAACAGCAGGATCGGCCAGCCGACCATGAAGCCGATCGAGTACAGCAGGCCATCGAAGCCCGACTTGTAGACTAGGTCGGAGATGCCGAGGAACGATGCGGCGGACATGTAGTCGCCGGCGATCGCCATGCCGTTCTGCGTGGCGGTGATGCCGCCGCCGGCGGCGTAGAAGTCGTTCGCCGACTTGGTCGCGCGCGCCGCGCGATAGGTGATGTAAAGCGTCAGCGCGACGAAGACGAAAAACATCGCGATCGCGCTGTAGTTCAGCGTCGAGGTCGGGTCCGGCGCGGCCGAGGTGGCGGCGGGCGTCGGCGTGTCGGTCGCCGCGAGCGCGGTCGTCACGGTGGCCGCCAGGGTCGTGGCGGCGAGAAGGAGGGCGCGGATCATTGGCCGATCTCCTCGCGCAGCTCGCGGGACATGCGGTCGAACTTCGTGTTCGCGACGATCACGTAGAACGCGTTGATCAGGAAGGTGAAGAAGAGGATGCCGGTTCCGGCGACGATGGCGATCGTGGTGGGTCCATCGCCGACCTTCGTCGACAGGATCGCACCGTCGTTCTTATTGAAGGCCACGAGAAGGATGAAGCCGAAGTAGACGACGAACATGACCGCCGTCAGCGACCACCCCAGGGTCGACCGCGCGCGCACCAGCGCCTGGAACCTCGGGTTGGCCATGATGGCCCTCACACCGTCGACCTGCTCATCCATACCCGTCTCCCATTGTTTCTTTCTTAGACGGCCAGCGTACGCCGAGCCACTCTTCCATTGGTCGATCCACCATCGGCGCAAGTCTTGCGGCCAATGGTTCTCCCTGTCGCGCCGCCTCCGAGCGCGTGCCGATCCGAGACACTTAGCCTCAGATCGACGCAGCCCGCACCAATTAATTGGGCGCGACCTTTAGCCGAGCGTCCTTGTCGCGTCGATGGAGTTTTCATGCGTCTTTCGTCAGGGTTTGCCTTTGTTTTGGCGGGGCTTTGGCTTTCGTCGGCCACCCCCGCCCATGCCGCGCGCGGCGCCGCCCTTGTCGGCGCGATGCCCTCAGCGATCGTGCCGCACGTCCCGGTTACCGGTGGGCTGCGCGTTCCGATCGCGGCCCGAGCGGGCGGGCTTGGACGTGGCATCGGCGAAGGGCGCGGCATCGACAGGCGTGGCATCGACGGGCGTGGCATCGACGGGCGTGGCAATGGCCCCGCGCGCAATGGTCTTGGGTTGCGCAGGCGGTACGGCAACGACCTTGCCGGGCTCGGAATCGGGTTGGCGAGCTTCGGCCTCGGCGCCGCAGGGTTCGACCCAGGCTATGGGCCCGATCCGGGCTATGGGCCCTTGCCCGGCGACGGCGGCGCAGAAGGTCCGCCCCCGCCCTACGGATATCCGCCGCCGTGCCTGCCACCGCAAATCCTGAAGGTTGGGCAGGGCCTGACGCATCCGCCGCATGTGCGCGTCCGCTATGGCGTCCCGGCCTGCGGCGGGTTCTGAGCAAGACGCTGATGGGCGAGCGTCAGCGCCACTGCGCAGGCGTTCGACACATTGAGGCTCTTGATGGCGCCCGGCATGTCGAGCCGCGCCAGGACATCGCAACGCTCGCGGGTGAGGCGCCGCAACCCCTTGTCCTCGGCGCCGAGCACGAGCGCCAGCGGCCGCGTCACCGGCGCCGCCTCGAAGTTGGTCGGACCCTCGGAATCCAGGCCGATGCGCCAGTAGCCCTGGCGACCAAGGTCATCGAGCGCGCGGGCGAGGTTGACGACCTCGGCAATCGGCACGAGATCGACCCCGCCGGACGCCGCCTTGGCCACGATGCCCGAGAACTCGGGCGTGTGCCGTGTCGTTGTCACCAGCGCGTCGACCGCGAAGGCCGCGGCGGTCCGCAAGATGGCGCCGACGTTGTGCGGGTCGGTGATCTGGTCGAGCACGAGCACGAGGCCGGAGCGGTGCTCGATCTCGGAGAGATCGATCGGCGCGAGCGGGCCAGCCTCGAGGAGCACGCCCTGGTGGACGGCCGGCGCTCCGAGCCGGCGCGACAGGTCCTCGGCCGTCACGAGGCGCGGGGTGAGTCCCGATGCCGCGATCTCGCCCGCGAGTTTTCGCGCCGCCGCCTCTGTGGCGGAAAGCGTCAGCAATGGCCGGCGCCGTGCCGAGAGCGCCGCTCGCACGGCATGGAAGCCGTAGATCACGGCGACGCCCGGAGAAATTGGCCGCCCGTGCGCCTCGCCACGACGCGGCATCGTCGTCTCCCGGACCGCGGGGCGCGGATCGCGGTCGTGCTTCGGGGGACGCTGCCGGACCATATGGATCGCCGTTACGGCCTCGCTGGCCGAGATCCCGAGCTTTGCCACGGCGGATCGCGCGCCGCTAGCCGGGCTGTGCCTTGTTAACGTCCGGGGCATCGGGTTGACAGGCCGAGCCCCGCTCCCGATAAGCCTGCCCTTCGCGGCGCCAGTCGCGACGGGGGAGAGTGTCCCGAGCGGCAAAGGGGGCGGACTGTAAATCCGCTGGCTAAGCCTTCGAAGGTTCGAGTCCTTCCTCTCCCACCAATCGCGCCTGCTTTCCTCTCCGTGCGTCCGCCGCTGGGCCGCCGCGGTGATCGTGTCGCCGCCTGCTAAATGTCTGGCGCCGGCGCAACCTCATCGAGCTTTCATCGCTTCACGTTGCGCTCTGGCGAGCGCCTGTCGGCGATCGTGTGGAGGATAGGAGGATCCATGAACATCTCGAAATTCGCGCCAGCCGTAGCGGTCGTCGCTCTTCTCTCCGGGTCTAGCCTGGCGCTCGCGCAAAGCAGCTCGCCCACGGTGCCCACCACGGCCAACCCCACCCCGAACAATCCCGTGTCAACGAGTGGGACACCGACATCGACGTCGGGCAAGCCCATGGGCAAGCACAAAATGAAGATGCATAAGTCGAAGAAGCACATGTAGCCGGCGACGTGATTACAACAACGTCCGGGCCCGGTCGAAACGTCGGGCCTGGACCTGCGCGATGTGCCCTGCCCCGTCTAGTTCTGCAGAAGGAGCGTAGAACGCTCCTTCTTTTTTGATCGAGACAGTGCTTGGCGGTCGGCAGGAGCCGGGATTGGGCCCAACGCCTGCACCTTCTAGAACGGTCTCGCGCGACCTAACGAGCCTTGACGATCTCACGCACGACGCGACGAGTGACACGGCAGGGACGACTCCCGAGACCGGTTTGAGGCGAGGCTTCAAAAGGCCTCAACGAGCTCGTCGAGCGAAGTGATCACGCGGTCCGGCGGCAGATCGAGGTATTCGTCGGGCTTGCCGCCGCGATTGACCCAATTGACGTGGAAGCCGAACGCCTTGGCACCGGCGACATCCCAGCGGTTCGATGATTGGAAGGCAACATCGCCAGGCCGCGTGCCGAACCGATCGTCGATGAGCGCATAGACCTTGGGGCTCGTCTTGAAGATCCGGACCTCGTCGACCGAGATCACGGCATCGAGCAGGTCGGAAAGACCAGCCGCTCGCGTGGCGTTCTCGAGCATGCCAACCGAGCCATTCGACAGGATCGCGGTTTTCGCGCCGTGCTCGCGCAAGGCCCGCAAGGTGGGAGCGACATCGGGATAGGCATCTAGCTCCTCGTAGGCAGCAATCAGCGTCTCGCGCATTTCGTTCGACAGCCCCCCATGCATCGCAGCGGCCGCATCGAGCGCGGCAGCGGTCAAGTCGCGGAAGTCGCGCCAGCGGCCCATCAACGAATAATTCCACGTATATTCGATCTGCTTGATGCGCCAAGTCTCGGACAGACGCTCGGCATGTGGCCCGATCGCCGCCTGGTGGCGGCCGACAGCCGCATGCACGTCGAACAGCGTGCCGTAGGCGTCGAACACGTAGACTGCGTGCATGTGCGCATTCCTTCGGGTTGGCGACGCTAGATCAACGCGCGCATCGCCTCGAGTTCGGCGACCTTGCGCTCGGCCGTCGGATGCCTCTGGCCGTTGAGGAAGATGCGGTAAGCCGGGTTGTCGCTTTCGTCCCAATACGGATAGCCGAGCGCGTCGAGACAGTCGATGAAGCGCGTCCGATCGCGCTCCGGCACCGAGATGCCGGCGAGCACGCGGCCGTAATCGGCGCCGTGATTGCGGTAATGGAACAACGAGATGTTCCAGCCCTGAGCGAGGCCATCGAGGAACTTGATCAGCGCGCCCGGCCGTTCGGGAAACTGAAAGCGGTAGAGCCGCTCGTCCGGAAGGCCGTCGGCACGCCCGCCGACCATGTAGCGGATGTGCACCTTGGCCGTCTCGTCGTCCGACAGGTCGACCACGCCGTAGCTTGCCTCGCGCAAGGTCGCGATCAGCGCGGCCTTCTCGCGCATGCCATCGGCGAGCTGAATGCCGACGAAGACATGCGCCTCGCGAGCTTGCGCGTAGCGGTAGTTGAACTCGGTGATAGGTTTTGGCCCCAGCGCCTTGATGAAGGCGCGGTAGGAGCCCGGCTCCTCCGGGATCGTCACGGCAAGAAGCGCCTCGCGGCGCTCCCCCAGTTCGGCGCGCTCGGCGATGTGGCGCAGCCGATCGAAATTGAGATTCGCGCCCGAATTGATCGTCACGAGCGGGCCCGTCACGCCAGCTCCGTTGCCTCGCAGGGCGTATTTTTTCAGCCCCGCGAGTCCGACGGCACCGGCCGGCTCGGCGCTGGCGCGCGTATCATCGAATGTATCCTTCACCGCGGCGCAGATCTCGTCGGTCGTGACCGTGATGATCTCGTCTATGAGTTCGCGGCAGACCCGGAAATTCTCCTCGCCGACCTGGCGCACGGCGACGCCGTCGGCGAAGAGGCCGACCTGCGCCAGGGTCACGCGCTCGCCCGCGGCGATCGCCGCCGCCATGCTCGCCGCTTCCTCCGGCTCGACGCCGATGACCTTGATCTCCGGCCGCAGGTATTTGACGAAGGCGGCAACCCCCGCAGCGAGACCACCGCCGCCGATCGGCACGAAGATCGCCTCGATCGGGTCCGGGTGCTGGCGCAGGATCTCCATGCCGATCGTGCCCTGCCCTGCGATGACCTCCGGATCGTCGTAGGGCGGCACAAACGTCAGCTCGCGGTCGGCCTCGAGCCGGCGGGCCTCGGCCAGCGCGTCGTCGAACCCGTCGCCGTGAAGCACCACCTCGCCGCCGCGCCGGCGGACGGCATCGACCTTGATGCTCGGCGTCGTGCGCGGCATCACGATCGTCGCCTTGATGCCGAGCTTGCTCGCCGCCAGCGCCACGCCCTGCGCATGGTTGCCGGCGGACGCCGTGATGATGCCCTTGGCGCGAACATCGGCCGGCAGGCTGACGATCTTGTTGTAGGCACCGCGGATCTTGAACGAGAAGACGGGCTGCAAGTCCTCGCGCTTCAGCAGCACCGGCACGCCGAGCCGCTCCGACAGGCGCGGCATCGGGTCGAGCGCGCTCTCGATGGCGACGTCGTAAACCCGCGCGCTCATGATCTTTTTCGGGTAGTCGTGCATGGCTCTGGCATGGTGCTCGGCGCGGTCGCGCGAGCATGAAGGCGGGACAGGGTCTAAGGCATTGGCCAGACGACTGTCCAGCTTGGGCCAATGAAGACCGCCCGACGCGGGCCGTGTATGGTCACACCCACACCGCCGTGGAGAGCGCGCATGAACCGCGAGAGCGTCTGGGACTACCCGCGCCCGCCCCGACTCGAGCCGGTTCCACAGACGATCCGCATCGCGTTGGGCGGTCGCACGATCGTCGAGACGCGGGACGCGAAACGCGTCCTCGAAACAAGCCATCCGCCGGTCTATTACCTGCCGCGCGAGAGCTTCACTTGCACGCTCGAGCCGAGCGCGCGCGGGAGCTTCTGCGAGTGGAAAGGTCGCGCGCTCTATTGGTCGCTGCGCGAGGGCGATCGGCTGGCGCCCGACTGCGCCTGGAGCTACCCCGATCCGAGCCCGGCCTTTGCCGCGATCCGCGATCATCTCGCGGTCTATTGCCGGGCGATGGACGCGTGCTTCGTCGATGGCGAGCAGGTGACCCCCCAGCCGGGCGGCTTCTACGGCGGCTGGGTCACCGCGAACCTCGTCGGGCCTTTCAAGGGCGCTCCTGGCACGATGGGCTGGTGACGGACGCGCAAAGCGCTCGGCAGTTGTGAAGCCATGCCGCCGCCCATATCCTCCCACTGCGTCGTGGCGGATCGCGTCGTTCTCAATCGGCGGACTCGGGAGATCGATGTGAGCAAAGAGGCTTCGGGCCTACCCGAAGACGCAAAACGCCCGTGGGTCCGCAGCATAAGCGGCGACCAAGCCCTGACCGGGCGCCCGGGGGATATCTTCTTTGCCGCGGTCGAGACGACGCGGTTGCCGATGATCGTCACCGACCCGCGCCAGCCGGACAATCCGATCGTTTTTGCCAACCAGGCGTTTCTGACCATGACGGGCTACGCGCCCGAGGAGGTCGTCGGCCACAATTGCCGCTTTTTGCAGGGGCCCGAGACCGACCGGGAGACGGTCGACGAGATTCGGCGCGCGCTCGCGGCCCGCCAGGAGATCGCCGCGGAGATCCTCAATTACCGCAAGGATGGCTATAGCTTCTGGAACGCGCTGTTCATCTCGCCGATCCTCGATGAAGCCGGCGACCTGGTCTACTTTTTTGCATCCCAGCTCGATATCAGTCGGCGCCGCGAGGCCGAGGAGGAGCTGCGTCATGCGCAAAAGCTGGAGGCGCTCGGTCGCCTGACCGGCGGTGTAGCCCACGACTTCAACAATCTGTTGCAGGTGATGGTCGGATACCTCGAACTGATCGGCAGCGGGCTGCAGAAGCCCGAGATCAATATCGAGAAGTTGACGCGCGGCATCAACAACGCCCGCGGCGCGGCCGATCGCGCCGCGAGCCTGACGCAGCAGCTTCTGTCATTCGCCCGCAAGCAGCGTCTCGAAGGTCGGGTCTTCAACCTCAACATGCTGGCGGAAACCGTCAGCGCGATCGCCGAGCGAACCCTTGGCGACGATGTGACGATCGAGACCAAGTTCAGCGACGATCTATACAATAGCCGCGTCGATCCGACCCAAGTCGAAATCGCCTTGCTCAACATCATCGTCAACGCTCGCGATGCCCTGGCGGGGCGACCCGAGAAACGCGTAAAGGTCGAAACACGCAACGTCACCGTGGAGCGAGAGGATCTCAATCGCTTCGGCAATCTCGGCGTCGGACGCTATGCCTCGATCGCGATCGCCGATACGGGACGCGGCATGCCGACAGGCACTGTCGAGCGCATGATGGACCCCTTCTTCACCACGAAGGAGGAAGGAAATGGCACCGGGCTTGGGCTGTCGATGCTCTACGGCTTCGCCAAGCAGTCGGGCGGCATCGCCCTGATCGATTCCGTCGAGGAGGTCGGCACGACGGTCAGCATCTACTTTCCGGCGGTCGACGAGCCAGCATCAGCAACGCCGTCGCGAGACACGCGCGCGTCGGGGCGACGGGGCCACGAGACCATCCTGGTTGTCGAGATCCGGACGGATGTCGCCGAGATCGCGCGGATGATTCTCGAGGATCTCGGGTACAAGGTTCTGCACGCGTCGAGCGGCCACGCCGCGATCGAGATTCTCGATGCGACGCGGATCGATCTCTTGTTCACCGATCTGATCATGCCCGGCGATCTTTCCGGCGTCGGTCTGAGCCGTGAGGCCAAGCGGCGCTGGCCGCAGCTGAAAGTGTTGCTGACGACTGGCTACGTCGAGGCCTCGCTCGAGCGAACCGACGCCGGGGGCCAGGAATTCGACGTGCTCAACAAACCCTATGGACGCAGCGAACTGGCGCGTAGGGTGCGAAGCATTCTCGACGGGCCAACTGGAATCAGCTGACGCCCGCCTTAGGAGTTTCGATGGATCGACCGCAAGACGAGCACGAGAAGCGCGATTCGGACGAGCGCGACCCCTCCGATGAGCATGATCCGGATCTAGACCACGATGAGCGCCATCATTCCGGAACCGGCCCGACGCCGCCGGAAGCGCGAGTCATCCACGAGATCATCCGCGAGGAAGGCGAGGAAACGCTCAAACGCTCGGTCATGGCAATGGCCTGGTCGGCGCTCGGCGCTGGCCTGTCGATGGGCTTCTCGTTCTTCACGATGGCGATCATCCGCGGTCAATTGCCCGAGGGAGTGCCCTGGGCGAAGCTCGTCACGGGCTTCGGCTACACGATCGGCTTCATCATCGTCGTGCTCGGCCGCCAGCAGCTTTATACCGAGAGCACGCTCAGCGCGATCCTGCCGCTGCTGACCCGAAAGGATGCCAAGACGACTTGGCAGGTCGCTCGTCTTTGGGCGGTCGTGCTGGCATTCAACATCGTCGGGACTTTCATCTTCGCATGGCTCGTCAGTCATTCGGGCCTGTTCGACGACGAGGTGAACAAGGCGCTCCGCACGGTCGCCGCTGAGTCGATGAAAGACGAATTCGTGCCGACGATGATCAAGGCGATCCTCGCGGGATGGCTCATCGCGCTCATCGTCTGGCTGATGCCCGGCGCCGGGCAGTCGCGGCTCCTGCTTATCCTGATCCTGACCTACGTCGTGGCGATCGCACACTTCTCCCACATCATCGCCGGCTCCGTGGAGGCGGCGTTCAACGTCTTTGTCGGGCACATCAGCCTCGGCGAGTACTTCACGCGGTTCTGGGTCCCGACACTGATCGGCAACACGATCGGTGGTGTCTCGCTCGTCGCGGTCCTCAACCATGCGCCAGTGCGAGAAGAGCTGCCCGGAGCGGAAAAGGAAGAGACCTGATCATCGGCCGCGCGGCGGATGCCGCAGGTCGATGGCCTCGAGCGAGCCGGCGCGGTTGAGCGTGTGCACACCATCCGCGCCAAAGCCATCGGGCGGCGCCAACCGCGCCACGACGCTCTGCGCATAGCCGTCCGCGTCGAGCCGTTCGACGCGGCAGATCGCGAGGCCGACGCCGTAACCGCCGCGGCAGTCTTGCGCGACCCGCATGAGTTCACCGTCGTCGTGCCACATCGCGCCAGCAGGTCGCGCGGCACCCGCGTCGATCAGAACGGGATTGCCGCTGTGCGCGGTCCATGGCCCGAAAGGGTGTGGCGCGTGGTAGAGGCAGAGCCCGTCCCAGCTCGAGCGTCCGTCGCCCGCCACAGTGGCAAAGAGCCACCAGCGTCCGGCATGCTGGACGAGCGTAGCGTCGCTCGCCACCACGCCCTCGATCAGCACACGCTCCGAGACCCAACGATCGGGAAAGGCTTGCGCGCGAAACAGCTCGATACGTCCGGCCGCGCTCGTCTCGGGCAGCATGTAGATTTCACCATCGAATGCGAAGACCTGCGGATACGAGGTGTGGACCGGCAGCTCCAGGACGATATGCGGCGGCGAGGGTTCGCCATCGGCATCGATCTCGATCATGGCGATCACGCCCTTGCCTGTGGCGTAGGGAAGCTCTTCGAAGAACACGAACGAGCGGCCCTCGTGCACGTACACGAAGGGATCCGCGCGAAAGCAAAGATCGTCGTCCGGCAGCGGAATGAACAGCGGCGCCGACCACGATCGGGATGGTGCCAGGGCCGGCCCGCCTGTCATCCGGCGGACGGCAATTGTCCAATGATTGGGGCGACCGCGCGCGGAGCCAAGCCTTCGCCGAAGCTTCTCGGAGAATGTGCGCGCGAAAAATCGCGCTGGCGTCCCCGCCGGACCGGATTCCAGGGGATCGGATACCTTGTGCACCGCTCGGCAGATAGCCGGATCGCGGACTGCCTGAAGCACAAGGTCGATCGTGCGAGCGAGCACGCTTTCGAGCCCCCGCGCAAGAACGCCGGCGTCTTCGACCGCCGGCAGACCGACGGCCAGCGTCCGTGCGGCGCCATCGCCGAGCGCGACAATTTCGACCCGCGGTGCCCGGCGTGCAAGCAGCGCGAGGAGGAGGCCGCGCTCGGACGGCACGCGGTCGAAGCGCGGCTCGATCACGAGATCGCCGGCGATCTCGGCCGTCTCGTTTGGTGCCCAGACGGCGGGCGCAAACAATGGGGCGACGGCACCGTAGATTCTTCTTTCCGCCTGGAGGACGTAGCTGACCGCAGGCCATGATCGCGACGTTGGCACGGACACGACCGCCAGCGTATGACCCGCCAGCCGAAGCTTCTCGTCCAGATCCTGGTGCCAGACGCGGACTGGACCGTCGGTGCGAACGACAATTCTCACCGTCGCGTGCCCGTCACGGCGATGGCGACAGTGGCCACGTTCGGCCGTATGACCTGCCGGCACCCGCCGTCCGCGATCCGCACGAGATGCCGCGCAAACTCCTGTTTTACACGCATGCCTTCGGCGGCGGCGGCGCCGAAGTGGTGTTCGCGCGCCTCGCCGCCGCATTCGCGGACGCTGGCGACGACGTCATCTTCGTGGCGGATCACGCGGAAGCAACATCGCCGGCCGCTCGGACCGCCGTGCGCCACGTGCTGCTCGCGGGCGGCCATGTGGCCACAACGCGCGCGCTCGCTCGCCTGATCCGAGAAGAACGGCCCGACGCATCGTTCTCGGCCCTCGGCGCGCAGAACCTGAAGCATCTCGCCGCCGCGATCCTGGCGGGCCGGCGCGCGCATTGCGTCCTCGGCTATCACGGCTTCGCGGCCGCCGAGCCAAAGCCATTCGCGCAAGCCTCGTTCATGCTCGCCGCTCTCACGACGCGCCTTGCCGCTCACACGATCTGCGTCTCCGATGTCCTGCTCGACGACCTCAGAGGGCGTTGGCGAGCGAGCCGGCGCCGGACGTCGCGCATCTACAATCCCCTGCCCCCGACCGTCGCGCACTTTGTTATACCGCCCGACACGGACGAGCGACGCGAGAGACTTGTTCTCGCCTGCGGCCGTCTGATCGCGGCGAAGCGCTTCCCCGACCTCGTCGCCGCCTTTGGCGCG
This sequence comes from uncultured Lichenihabitans sp., assembly GCA_965214415.1. Lineage (GTDB taxonomy): Bacteria > Pseudomonadota > Alphaproteobacteria > Rhizobiales > Beijerinckiaceae > RH-AL1. The sequence goes on along the minus strand of CBDCBQ010000003.1, from coordinate 603,371 downwards.
GTGTCCGATCCGACAGCGCGGCTCGCGATCCTCGGCGAGGGACCAGACCGTCCGACCATAAAGGCGGCGATCGCGCGATATGGGCTCGAAGCGCGCGTCACGCTGCCGGGTCACGTCGAAGATCCGTCGAACTGGTACCGACGTGCGAGCTGCGTCGTGATCGCGTCCGAGAGCGAGAGCTTCGGGCTGACCGCGGCCGAGGCGCTGGCGTTCGGCCTCCCTGTCGTCACGACAGACTGCGGTGGGCCGTCGGAAATCCTGGAGCGCGGCAGATACGGACGCATCGTCCCGATCGGCGATATCGAGGCGATGGCGGCTGCGTTGACCAGCACCCTCGAGGCGCCGGGCGACCCGGCCCCCCGGCTGGCGCGGGCACAGGCGTTCGCGCTACCGGTCATCGTCGCCGCCTACGCCGCGCTCGCCGATACGCTGCGCGGATGATGAGCCGCCCCGCTGCGTCGCCAAAGCTTCGTGGCAGGCGAACAGGCGCCCCATTTGGCGGGTCACGGCATAGGGAGCGGCGAAGGCGGCGATCGACGTCGGATCGAGTTCGCCGTTATCGATAGCCGTCGCGAGAGAGACGAACGCCTCGGCGAGCATCGCGGCGGACTCGGCTCGTGTGAGCTGCCGCTCCACCAGCACCCCGGTGACGCCGGAGAGGATCAACCGCGTGAATTGCGGGAGCGTGATCGCTCCGACCGGCCGGCCACTCGCCAGCGTCTCGAGAAGGTAGCACGGCATCCCCTCGAAATAGGAGGTGATGATGCCTGCGTGCGCGCGCGCCATGATCGCCGCGACCTCCGGCGCCTTGCGAATCCCGTGACGCACCGTGAGATTTGCGATCGCCGCGAAGTCCTCGTGGCGCGACGGATCGGAGGCCCCGACATAGTCGAAGACGACCCGCCGGAAGCGGCCGGCCGGCGCGGCCGAAAGCAGAACCGACAGCCGCGCCAGCGTCGCGAACATCAGTGGCGGATCCTTGAAGTCGTCGAGCCGCCCGGCGAAGCAGACGTGGAACGCGTCATCGTCGCGGCGGAATGGGCTCGGCGCGAACCTGGCCGTATCGACAGACACCGACATGACCTCGGTCTTGCGCGAGAGCGACGGCGCGACCCCGTCGATATGCTTGGCAATGGCGTCGTTCACCGCGAAGACGCTATCGGCCAGCGTCAGTGCCAGGCGCTCGTTGAACGTATGCAAAAACCAATATCGCTTCAGGAGGCTGTCCATCTTGTCCTCCTTCGTGCCCTCGTTGTGGACGAGCAGCACGAAGGGCAAGCCGATGAGCTTCGGGACGAGCGCGAACTCGTAGCGCTCGATCTCCCCCGAGGCGCGCCAGCCGCGTAGCGCTTGGTGGATCGCCCATAGATGGCGCAGCAGGCCGAGCACGAAACGCAGCGTCGTCGATTGCAAGACACGCTTGGCGGCGGTGTTGATCCGCTCCGCCGGCACCCGAGCGACGGGCAGGAACGCGATCCGGCGCCCCTCGTAATCGAGCGGCGTCTCGATCCCAGGCGGAAGATCGCCACGCTCGTCGATCCCGATAAGCAGGATGCTCACGTCATCTGGATGCCGTGCCAGGACCAAACGGACGTGGGTCTCGATGCCGCCGAGCTTGTCGCCGCGCGGGTCCATCGTGTGGAGAAGCACAAGGCGGCGGGATCGGGCCATGCTCACGCGGCCGTCCGCAGCATCAGACGGAGGTACAGGACGGCGCATCGAATGTAGCGCGTCGCGAGGCGGCGGGGCTCACGCGCCAGGCGCCAGGCCCATTCGAGCTTGAGCCGCCGGACCAAAGCCGGTGCCCGTGCCTGCGCTCCTGCGATGAAATCGAGCGCCGCGCCGATGCAGACAAAGCCAGTCGCGGGGCTCGCCGAGCGCGCCAGGTCGGCGAAGAACTCCTGCTTCGGGGCGCCGAGCGCAACGAAGCAAAGCCCAGCTCCGCTCGCCGAGATGCGCGAGGCCGCCTCGCGCCCGCTTGCCCCGAAAGGATCGAAGCCGAACGGGGGAGCCTCGCACCCGACGACGTCGAGCCCCGGGCAAAGCGCCCTGAGCTTGACCGCGGCACCGACGAGGATTGCTTCACGCGATCCGAACAGGAAAATGGGGACGCGGCGGCGCGCGGCGAGCCGACATAACGGCAGCACCATGTCGGCACCAGTCGTCAACTCGATCGAAGGATCACCACGCCTCGCGAGATTGAGTACGGGCCAGCCGTCAGCCGTGACCAAGGTCGCTCGTGCGTAAGCCGCGCAAAAGTCCGCGCTCTGGCGTCGCTTGACGAGATGATCGAGGTTCAGCGTGAAGATCGAAAATCCGTCGCCCGCCGCGAACGCGGCCTCGACCTGCCGCAGCAGATCGGCCATGTCACGCACGGTGACAGCCTGATCGTCGACGAAGGCGAGTGCTGGCGCCGGCAAGTGAGGCCCCGGAACGTCCCGCACCAAGCGGGTCCGCTCCTGCCTACCGCGATGGTGTGCCCTGCGTCACGTGCGTCACCCGCGCTTGGTTAAGCGGGATGCCGATCACCGCAGCCCAGCCTTTCGTCGAATCGGGGTCGCCACGCGACGGTCGCCTCTCGGCGTTTGCCGAAGCACGGGCCGCGGGGGGACCGGTCTCCCGGCAACCGCGATCGGCTTCGAGGGCGCGGGCGGTCGCGGCACGAAAACCGAGGCCGCGAGCGTGCCGATCAAGATGCAGTCGTGTGCGGCGAGCGTCGTCAGGAGATGTGCGTCGTCTTGCGGCGAAGCGAAGAGCCCTACGCGCAAGACAACGTCTGCGTTGAGGGCCATGTCCACCGCGTCGGCCGCGCGATTTCCATCGATGATGACGAGATCGAATTCGTCCGCGAGCGTGTCCGCAACGAGCGTGTCACCGGCACGGGCCAGATCCGCCGCGATGCGGGCGCCGTTGCGGAGGTTTGGCGCGATGTAGAGAAGCCCGTCTCCTTGATCGGCAAGCATCGCGATGCGCAGGGCACCGAAGGCATCGACGAGAGCCGGCACCGCCTCGACGGCGACGGCCGCCGCGAGCACCGGCCGCGCCGTCTTCCCCTCGATAATGAGAACGCGGTGACCCGCGTTGACCGCCGACTTGGCCAGCGCGAGGGCCACTTCCGTCGTGCCGATGCTTACCTCGTTGGCGGCGAGGAGGACGACCGGGATCTCGTGGCGAGGTGCGCACCCCGCGACCAAGGGCAGCACACGTTCCATGGCAGCAGCCAATTCGGCATTGTCCGCCACACGAAGGTCTCGTGCGGTCTCGGACGCGGTGCTCGTCGCGGTGAGAGATCGGCGGACCGGCGCGACGGCCTTGGTCCGTTCCACGGGCGCCACGGTTTCCTCGAGGGCTGCCGCGACCGGCACCTCGTCCTCGAAAAATCGTGGCACGGGCTCCTCCCGCTGGCCGACCGCCTCAGCAATGTGTTGGCCGACGGTGTCGGTCGATAGTCCGGTCGGCGTGCGAGGGCGGCGCCGGATGAATGGCAATCCCAGCACCAAGATCAGCAGGCCGGATCCCGTGGCCGCGACGAAGCGCAACGGCGCGGCGAGCCCGTCCGCGAGCGCGGGGACACGCGCCCGGGCGATCAGACGGTAACGTGCGGCGTCCTCGCCGTCTCGCGCGACGGACTGTGCCCGCACGACCGCGTCGTCGGCGATCTGCGCCGTTGCGCGCGCCGCGTCGATCGAGGCCCGTCGGGTCGCGTCGGCCGAGCCATCACCTTTGTCCACCATGCTCAAGCGAGCCCGCGCATCGAAAAAATCAGCGTCGGTGAGCTTGGCGAGGCGTGCCCAGGCTGCGGATAAGTCGGCTGTTGCGCGCCTGATTCCGTCCTGGAGCCCGATCACGGTCGTGTGACGCTCCCCGAGCGTTTCGCGGGCCGTGGCAAGTCGGCGGGTCATATCGAGATAGCTGGTCTGCAACGCGTCGATGGCCGGCGGTACATCCTTGCCGATGCCGAGTGGAGGCGTGCCGGACGCCAAAATAGACCGGATCGCGTCGAGGCGGGTTCGCAGCGCTTCGACGCGAGCGCCGGCACCGGCACGCGCCACAATCGGGTCCGCGATGTCGCCACCAAGCGCGACAAGGCGTCGATGTGCCGCCGCCGCCGCGTCACGAAGCTTCTCGAGGCGAAGCGTCTGGGCGTCGGCCCAGTCGAGACGGCTTTCAGATCCTCGCCCGTTGAGGTCATCGACGAGTGCCACCGCAACGCTCGTCGCGAGCGTCGCCGCGCGAGCGGCATCGGCGTCGGCCGCACGGATGACGAGCGTGCCGCCGATGCTGCCGAGATCGGCTCGCACCGCATGGGCAAGGCCGACCGCCAGATGCTCGACGTCTCGGGCGTGCAGCGCGGCTGGGTCTTTGGGAGCTGTACCAGCGAGCGCCGCCGCCGCATGCGAGATGACCGAACGTGATACAGCCGCATCGAGACCTGCCTGTATCATCGCGGGACGTATCGAGGCGGCTCCCCCCTCGACCGCGACGACCGCCGCCGCCTTGTAGGTGGGCTGCGGCAGGGCCAGGCCCACCGCCAACGCGCCAACCGCGGCTAGAGCCGACAGCGCCGCCGCGCGGCCGGTATTTGCCGGCAAGCCATGATGTCGAAAGGCACGCGCGCTCGGCATAGAAGGCCTCGCCCAATTCCAGTAGTCGATGTTGCAAATCGTTAACTATGAAAACTTACCGAACCGTCTATTTCCGAACAGCAGGCTCACGAATTGCCAAAGCTTAAAGGAACGTTAAAATGGGATGAGCCACGTCCCAAAATGACACCGAACGGTGAGTGCTGGAGTTTGTCGTGAGTACCGGCGTCGGCCTTCGAGACACGACAAGCAGACGCCGGCGTCGCGGTCTTGCGGCAATTCATGATTGGACCAAGCGGCGACGGACGACCGCGTTCCACAGGACTGTATTTACCGCACTTTCGATCCTGGCGGACATTACGGCGATTACCGTGAGCGCGCTCGTCGCTGGTATTACGTACCACACGTTCTACTACCACGTCGGCGGCATGTTCGACACGTTCGCCGCCATCGGTATTTCCGTCGCGGTCCTGTTCGTGGCATTCAACGCGGCGCAGCATGAGTACGCGATCTCGACGTATCTCAATTTCGGCGCCAATTGCCGACGCGCGATCTTCGTTTGGAACGCTACTTTTTTCACAACCCTCGTCGTCTTCTTCCTGACGAAAGAATCCGCGGAGTTCTCGCGCGCGGCGATGATGCTCTTTTATGGGTGCGGGCTGGTCAGCCTGGTCATCCTGCGTTGCATGATCGTCTATCACGTCAAAGCCAATGTCAGCACCGGTAGAGTCGCGGCGGCTCGGATCGTGCTCGTCGGCGAGGAAGGCGAACTCCGCGATTTCGTCGCCCGTCATCAGCCTTGGACGGTCGGCATCGACATTGTCGCCTCGGCGGTTCTGCGCGGCGACGATACCCTGAAAGAGGATCTCGCGCTCGCCGCGGCCTCCGCGCGGGTGTTGAGGCCGGACGACATCTTCATCATGCTGCCGTGGTCGCGGACCAGCGCGATCGATGCTTGCGTCGAGGCGTTCACCCAGGTTCCGGCCTCGATCCATCTCGGGCCGCAGCGGGTGCTCGACCGTTTCGCCAAGGCGCGCGTTTCCCGCATGGGGCCGATCGCGAGCCTCCACCTCGTCCGCCGGCCCCTGACCTTCGTCGAACGTAGCCTGAAGCGAGCCTTCGACATCGTTGCTGGCTGCGGCCTTCTCGTTTGCCTCACGCCGTTGTTTTTCCTGATCGCCATGGCGATCAAGCTTGATAGCCCTGGCCCGGTCATATTCCTGCAGCACCGCTACGGGTTCAACCAGGAGACGTTTCGCATACTGAAATTCCGCTCGGTGTCGGTCACGGAGGATGGTTCCGCCGTGCGCGGCGTGGTGCGCGATGATCCCAGGGTGACGCGGGTCGGGCGTGTTCTACGCCGCGCGAATATCGACGAGCTGCCGCAGCTCTTGAACGTCATCAGCGGTCAGATGTCGTTGGTCGGGCCACGACCGCACGCGCTGGTTCACAATCAGCAATACGAGCACACCATCGCCGACTACGCGCGGCGCCACAACGTGAAGCCCGGGATGACGGGGTGGGCGCAGATCCACGGTCTGCGCGGGGAGATCACGTCCGAGACCAAGATGCGGTCCCGGCTCGAGCACGACCTTTACTACATCGACAATTGGTCGATCGGTCTCGATCTCCGCATTCTCGCGGTGACGCTGCTCTCGACGAAGGCGTTCGAGAATGCGGCGTGAGGCCGAACCGATGCGCGCAGCCGCCGCGCGGCCCGAAGGACTGGCGTTTCATGCCGTCAACGGATGGCGCGGGCCCGGCGCGCTTGCGATCGCGATCGCGCATTTCAGCGTCGCGGCCGACTTCATCGCGTACCGACGCATCGAGCCGATCGCGCTTCTGGTCGATCTCTTTTTCGTATTGAGCGGGCTTATCATCGCGCAGGCCTATTCGGAAAAGCTGTCGCGGCCTGGCGCAATCCCCGAATACATGATCCGCCGCTTCGGTCGTATCTGGCCGCTCCAGGCCGCCACCCTCGGCGTGCTGATCGTCTACGAGCTGGCCAAGCTTTGCCTGCAAACGATCCTCGGTCGGCCCTACTCCTCGCCGGCTTTCTCCGTCGATGGCTACAACATCCTCCGGGCGATCCCGACAAACCTGCTCTTCATCCATTCGCTCGGCGTGCACGACCGCGAGACCTGGAACTTCCCGAGCTGGAGCCTCAGCGTCGAATTCTTTACCTACATCTCGTTTGCGGCCTTCTGCCTGATCGGGCCGGTGCCGCGCCGCGCACTCGCGATCCTCACAATCGCCGGCTCGCTGGCGATCCTGATTTTCGTCGCGCCCTATCACATGCGCTCGACCTTCGATTACGGTATCTTCCGCTGCTTCGCGGGCTTCTTCGCTGGGACCCTCTGCTATGACGTGACACGGCGATGGGCACGACCGACGTGGCCGATGCCGACGCTCATCGAGATCGGCGCTCTCGCGATGGTCATCGTCTGGATGACATTGTCGTCGAAGAACCTGCTCGTGTTCGCCGCTCCGTTCGTCTTCTGCGCCTTTGTCCTTGCCTTCGCCACCGAACGCGGAGCGCTGTCCCGCATTCTGACAACGCGCCCCATGCAGGTCTTCGCGGAACTCTCGTTTGCGATTTACATGGTGCACGCGATCGTCCTGATCTTCATGCTCGCGTCGCTGCATGTCTTGGAGCGGGTCTTGAGTGTTTCGCTCTTCGCCAGAAAAGCTAATCCACTCGCGGGTCATCCGGGCGCGCCGGCGACGGTCGAGGTTCTCCATATCGCCAGCCCGCTGCTACTCTGGGCCCTGTTCATCTGCTACGTGGCGATCGTTCTTGGTACTGCCTACGCGGCCTATCGCTGGGTCGAGGTTCCCGGCCGCGCCTATTTCGGGCGCTTCGCCAAGCGGACCGGCAAGTCGAAGCAAGCCGACACGGCAAAGCGCGTCGATCTCGCGCCCTCCGTTCCCCGCCGGCCGACGCCACTCGGCAATCCGATGAAGCCCACGCCATGACCGGGGCGAGCGCTCCGGCCCGGCACGGGACATCCCTGCGGGGTTTGCCGGACCTCCGGCTCCTTCTGGCGGATTTGGCCCTCGTCGCGACAGCGCTCGCGGTGGCGGGCCTTTTCGCGATCTCGCCAGTCACCCTCGAGGCAGCGGGCATCGCCTACATGACGTCGGGCGGCAGCCTCCTCTCGAAAGTCCATCCCTCGACAATTCTTGCGGCAATCGCGTTGATATTGCGCTGTCTTGCGGGCCGCCGGCCCCTTCACACGGCATGGCGTCTCGCGACAAGCGACACTGGTGTGACGCTCATGCTCGCCGCGTTCGCCGTGACCGCACTCGATGCGACGTTGATCGCGCATACGCCGCTGACGCCGCTGATCGATACGTTCGTCCTGCCGGTTCTGATTTATCTGCTCCTCCGCGATCTCAACCCGATCGTCTTGCGCTGGATGGCGCTGCTCGTGGGGCTTGTCATCTGCGCCAATGGCGTGATCGCCATCTCGGAATTCCTGCGGCACTTTCATCTCGTGTCGATCGACGTCCCCGCAGGCGCGAGTTCCGACCCGACGCGGGGCGATGTGACCTTCGACTGGCGAGCTCAGCTCGCCCTGGACTGGCGCGCGACGGCACTGCTGGGGCACCCGCTCGTCAACGGACTGGCCACCGGCGCCTTGATCATCTGCCTCGCCGCGCGGGGCTCGGACTGGATCCCCGCGAAGGTGAGATACCCGGTCATGTGTCTGCAGGGGATCGCGCTTCTCGTCGCCTTCGGTGCTCGCACGGCGCTCGTTCTCACGATCGCATTCTCCTTGATGTTGGGGTTTGAACAATATCTCCGTTCGCTGCGGGACGGGGCGAGGCTTGATCCGCGCAAGCTCGTGCTGCTGCTGATCGGCGCCATTGTTGTCATCGGGATCGCGATCCTCGTTTATGAAAGCGGCTACGCCGACAATACGCTCGACCGCTTCCAGAACGACGAGGGAAGCGCGACGACCCGTATCACGATGTTCGCTTTGTTCACGCCGCTCTCGCCCAGTGAGATGCTGTTTGGCCCCGATCCGGACTTGGTCGCGACCTGGCAGCGACTCGAGGGCCTGGAGTTCGGGATCGAGAGTTCGTGGGTCGGGCTCGCGTTGAGCTACGGTCTCGTCGTGACCGGGATCCTGATAACAGGGCTAGCAGCCTTCGTCCGATCGATCTTGAAGACCGCCGGGCCAGGCGCGGCTATCGTGCTCGTCTACTTCTTCATCCTGGTGAGTGTTGCCGCCAGCATGTCCACGAAGACCACGATCTTCGCCTTGACGATCGTTCTCATTCAGACCTTTCTCCAGAAAGATGTGCGCTGGCGTCCCGATCGGCCCCAGACGCGCGTCGGATTGGCCTAGAAGCATGGCACTTAGAGACATCTACGCGCGGTATGAGGCGCCCGATCGCGGCGCCGTTCGGCGCGGTCGCGCACGCGAGATATCCGCAAGCGAGCCGACGCTGCTCCGCGTCCTATGGCGCCGCAAGGGCATCATCCTCGCGACGCTAGCGCTGTTCCTCATTGGCGGCATCGTCTACATCATGATCACGCCGCCGCGTTATCTCGCCTCGACCTCCATGCTGATCGACCCGCGTCTCGGCAAGAGCGTCGGTACCGACCCGCTGCAGCCAGGTTTCATTCCGGACACGAGCGCGATGGACAGCCAGATCAAGCTGTTCACGTCGCAGACGGTACTATCGCGCGTCGCGAAGATGGCGGACTTGAAGGACGTGTCCGAGTTCAACGGCTCGCAACGCAGCCTGATCCAGCGACTGCTGCACCCCACGCTATATCTCGCCGACAAGGTCGACCTGGTGGCGCTCGAGGACGCGATCACGATCAAGCGACCCGAGCGGACCTATGTCGTCGCCATCGACGTCCTCGCGCGGGACCCGAAGCTCGCCGCCGAGATCGCAAACGACATCACCAAGTCATACATCGACGACCAGATCTCGTCGCGCATCGACGCCGCGCGCGGCGACACCGCCTTCGTCAAGGATCGGCTGACGACGCTGTCAGGGCAGATCAAGGATGCCGAGGACCGGGTCGAAACCTACAAGGTCCAAAACAACATCGTCGACGCGAACGGTTTGCGGTCCAACGAGCAGCAGGTGACGGATCTCACCAAGGCACTCGGCGACGCCCGGTCCAAGGAATCCGACGCGAAGGCCGCGCTGACCGAGATCGACGCCATGGCCAAACGGGGGCAGCTCGACGCCATCAGTGACGCTTTGAAATCGCAGACGATCGAGCGGCTGCGCCAGCAGCAGGCCGAGACCGACCAGAATGTCGCCAAGCTCGCCGAGACGCTCGGCCCCGATCACCCCGAACTCAAGGAGGCCGAAGCCCGCAAGCGCGAGATCAAGACGCTGATCCGCAATGAGCTCAAGCGCCTGAAGCTGTCGGCTCTGGAGCAGTATCGGGTCGCGAGCCAGCACGAGAAGCAGGTCATGGCTGGCGTCGGTACTCTGAAAACGCAATCCGCCGGCATGAACCGCGCGCTCGTTCCTCTGGAGGCGCTGGAGCGCAACGTGAAGGTCCTTCGCGCGAGCTTTGATCGCTTTGCCCAGGTCAACGACAGCCTTTCACAACAGGAGGCCAACTCGCCGCCTGGCCGCGTCATCGCCGTGGCGCAGCCGCCGGTCTCGCCGGCTCGGCCAAAAAAGACGATCGTCGGTGCCGTCTCGCTGGCGGCCGGACTGTTCTTCGGTCTGGCAGCGGCGCTGTTTGCCGAAAGCATAAGTCCGCCGCTCAACTTCGCACGGGCCCGGGATAGCGACCGCGATCCGCCGCCCGAGCCGGTCGAGCCTCGCTCGCGGGCAACTCGTCGATACTGGGACGATTACGATGAAGATGTCCGCGCCTAGCCGCAGAGAGGCGCTCGCGATGGCGGCCGGTGCCGCGGGCCTCGCCGTCGCCGGGCCCGCGGGAGCCACGCCCGTCGATGGCAAAAGCCTGAAAGTCGCCGCGCGCGATGCCGGCGTGATCTTCGGCTCGGCGGCCGGCCCCGAGGTCTTCGTGGACGGCCCCTACCGCGACCTCATCGTCACGCAGTGCTCGATCCTGGTGCCGCAGAATGCGATGAAGTTCGATTCCTTGCAGCCCGAACAAGGCCGCTTCGATTTCGGGCCGGCCGATGCGCTGGTCGACGGGGCGCGCGCGCACGGCCTGATGGCGCGCGGCCATAACCTTTTCTGGAACGACTGGCCGCCGGCTTGGCTGCCGAAGCTGTCGCATCGCGAGATCGACAAGGTCTTTGATACGTACCTCGAGACCGTCGTGCCGCATTTCGCCGGGCGGTTGCAGTCCTGGGATGTCGTCAACGAGCCGTTCTGGCTCGGCAAGGACAAGCCCGGCACGTTCCGTCCCGGTGCCTGGTACGACGCGCTCGGCGTCGACTACATCTACCGAGCCTTCCGCCGCACAGCCGAACTCGACCCGCATACGGAGCTGGTACTCAACGAAGCCTGGACCGAGCGCGCCGACCCGGTGGGCCTGGCCGTACGCAAATCGCTGCTCAATCTCATGGATCGCATGCAGGATCGCGGGCTGAAGCTCGACGCGATCGGTCTCGAGAGCCATTTGTTTCCCGGCGTCGCCTACGACGCCTCGAGCTTTTCCGACTTTCTGCACGCGATCGCCGAGCGACACGTCGACATCTACATCAGCGAACTCGACGTCTGCGATGCGAGCTTCCCCTCGGACATCGCGACATGCGACGGCGACGTCGCGACATGGACGCGGTCCTACATGGACACCGTGCTCGCCGTGCCCGCGGTGAAGCTCGTCGCGACATGGGGATTGTCCGACCGCTACACGTGGTGGCGCGACGCGGATCCGATGGCCGAGGCAAGCTATGATCACCTGCCGCGCCCACTACCCTACGACGACATGATGCGGCCAAAAGCGATGCAGCAGGCGATGGTCGCCTCCTTCGAAGGACGGCCAAGGGCCGCGCGGGGCTGAACAGGTTCATCCGCCTCGAGGGCTTGACGCGCGCGCGACCTCGCGGTCCCTTCGCGCCATGTCCGAATCGTCGCCGCTCAATTTCGCCGAAGCGGTCGCCGTCAACCTCATCGCGGTCCTCGTCGCGGTACGGGACGATCAGCCTCGCGTTCTGACGATTGGCGGTGGCGTCTCCTTACCGTCAGGGCCGTTCGAGCTCGCCCATCGCTCGCTTCAATCGGGCCTGCGCGATTGGGTCGAGCAGCAGACGCACCGGCCGATCGGCTATGTCGAGCAGCTCTATACGTTCGCCGACCGTGACCGAGGCGACGAGTCCAGCCAGCGCATGGTCTCGATCAGCTATCTCGGCCTCACCCGCGAGGAAGAGGCCGCCGCCGCGACCATGTCCTCTTGGCGCGACTGGTACGCCTTCTTTCCCTGGGAGGATCGACGCTGCGAGACGCCCGGCCGCGACGCGGCGCTGCGCGCGGCGCTGATGCGCTGGGTCGAGGCGTCGAACGACGATGCCAGCCGACGGGCGCGGGCGCAGCGCGTCGCGGTGAGCTTCGGCCTGCCGCCGTTCGACTGGAACGAGGAGCTTGTTCTGCAGCGCTACGAGCTTCTGTTCGAGGCCGGCGCCATCCCCGAGACGGGTGTCGCGGGCGACACGCTCGATCTCGGCCGGCGGATGACGGGTGACCACCGCCGCATTCTCGCGACTGGCATCGCCAGGCTCCGCGCCAAGATCAAGTACCGCCCGGTCGTCTTCGAGCTGATGGCACCGACGTTCACGCTGTTCCAGCTGCAGCGCAGCGTCGAGGCGCTGGCCGGTCGGCGCCTGCACAAGCAGAATTTCCGACGGCTGATCGAGCAACAGTCGCTCGTCGAGGACACGGGTGCCGTGGCCACCGACACCGGCGGGCGGCCGGCCAAGCTCGTGACGTTCCGGCGCGACGTGCTGGCCGAGCGGGCGGTCGCGGGGACGAAGCTGCCGCTCGCGGGGGCGTGATGCTAAACTATGCGCTATGCGTCCACACGCTAGCGGTTTGGCGCCAAACCGACCCATTCTACCTACCGGCCGGCGCGGAAGCCGCCACGACATTCCAGACGCCAAGGTGCGCATGCTGGACGTTGCCTCCTCGCGCTTGCGACGTATTTTAAACAGATTACTTGTTTGATGCAAGACTTCTTAGGCGCAAGCATGCCGAGTGACTCACGCGTGGATCGCCGGCAAGGCGCGCAATGCCGCCGTCGCGGCTTCTAGAAATGCTTCGACCTTGGTCGGGCGCGGGCCTTGGCTCGTTACGATCTGGACTGGCACCGACGGCGGCTCGTGCTCCGTCAGAAGGCGGACGAGCGAGCCGTCGGCGAGCCCATCGGCGGCCTGATATGACAGGACGCGGGCAATTCCGCGCCCTGCCTTGGCGGCGATAATTCGTGCGTCGACCTCGTTGACGAGCAGGCGCGGTCTCAGCTTGACGACCATATCTCGTGCGACACCGAACCGCCACTCGAGGACGCCGCTCCCGTTCGTTCCGAAGATCGTCGCGTGCTCGGCGAGATCAGCGGGCACGCTCGGCGTGCCGTTTGCCTTCAAATAAGCAGGGCTACAAACCAGCACTGTGCGTACCTCTCCAACGCGTCGGACCCGCAGGCTCGAGTCGGCGAGATCGCCGATGCGCACCGCGACGTCGAGGCTCTGCTCGACGAGGTCCAGGTTGCGATCATGGAGGATCATTTCGATCTGAACGAGGGGATGGTTGTCGAGAAAGCTAGAGACGATCGGGGTCACGTAACGCCGACCGAATGGCGTCGGCGCCGTGATCCGTATGAGGCCACGCGCCTCGCCGGCCGCGACGTCGCCCAACGCGCTGGCATAGTCCGCCACGAGTAGGCGCGCCCGCTCGGCGAACGCCCGGCCGGGCTCCGTGACCGCAAGGCGCCGTGTCGTACGATCGATCAGACGAGCGCCGGCACGCGTCTCGAGGGCGGCAAGCGCGCGTGTGACGGCAGCGGTCGAGCGACGCAGCCGCCGCGCCGCGCCCGCCAGGCTGCCAGCGTCGACGATCGAGACGAAGATGGAAAGCTCGTCCAGCCGGTCCATGCGCAAAGCTCCCGCGAAGACCAAGCTTCGCCAACTCGATGGCTTCTGTCGAACGACATGGTTCTATGACAAGCACTTGACGAACGGAAAGCTCGCCGCCAAGTTAGCGAACAGGAAATGCTCGTTTGGAGTATAAGTCATGCGGTCAGGTGTCGGTGGCGCTGTCGCGCGAACGGCGGGCCTCTACGAGCGGGTGAGCCGCTTCGTTCCGCCGATGGAATGGCCTGCGTACGCCGACGATGTCGACGCGATCTTGACGCTCAAGCGCGATCGCGACGCGGTCATCCTCGCGCATAATTACCAGACGCCCGAGATCTTCCATTGCGTGTCCGATCTTGTCGGCGACTCGCTCGCGCTCGCCCGGATGGCGCAGGAGAGCGAGGCGAAGGTCATCGTGCTTGCCGGTGTGCATTTCATGGCCGAGACGGCAAAGCTGCTCAATCCCGATCGCACGGTGCTGATCTCGGACACCCGCGCCGGCTGCTCGCTTGCGGAGTCGATCACCGCCGCCGATGTGCGTGGCCTGAAGGCGCGACACCCGGGCGTGCCGGTGGTCACCTACGTCAACACCTCCGCCGCGGTGAAGGCGGAAAGTGATATCTGCTGCACCTCGGGCAATGCCGTGAAGGTCGTCGAAAGCCTTCGCGTGCCGAGGGTCATCATGATTCCGGACGAATTCCTGGCGCAGAATATCGGCGCGCAGACCGGCGTCGAGATGATCACTTGGCCGGGGCACTGCGAGGTCCACGAGCGCTTCACGCCGGGCGAGGTGCAGGAGTTCCGTGACGCCAACCCAGGCGTCGTGGTGCTCGCGCATCCGGAGTGTCCGCCTAACGTGGTCGCGGTCGCCGACTTCGCGGGATCGACCGCCGCGATGATCGATTACGTCGCGACGAAGAAGCCGCGCAAGGTGATGCTGCTGACCGAATGTTCGATGTCGGACAATGTCGCGATCCAGCATCCCGAGCTTGAGTTCGTGCGTCCGTGCAACCTTTGCCCGCATATGAAGCGCATCACGCTGGCCAACATCCGCCGGTCGCTGGAAACGATGACATACGAGGTGATCATCGATCCCGCGGTTGCCGGCAGGGCGCGCCGGGCCGTCGAGCGCATGCTCGAGATCGCCTAGCGAAACCCTTCGATCAAGTGGCGTGAGTGTCCAGAGATGAGCAGCCTGTCGCGTCTTGCCAATCAGCCCGTCGTCATCGGCGCCGGCCTCGCAGGGTTGATGACCGCGCTGCATCTCGCACCCTGCCCGGTCGTGGTGCTGTCGCCCTCTCCGCTCGGCTTCGAGTCATCGAGCGCCTGGGCGCAAGGCGGCGTCGCCGCCAGCGTCGGGCCGGACGATGAAGCCGCGCTGCATGTCGCCGACACGTTGGCCGCGGGCGACGGACTCTGCGATCCGTCCGCGGCCCAACGAATCCTTGGCGAGGCGCCGGCTGCCATCGCGAACCTCGTCGCGATCGGCGCGCGGTTCGATCGCGATGCGGCCGGCGCTTTGAAGCTCGGCCTCGAGGCCGCGCACGGGCGGCGCCGTATCGTGCATGCGGAAGGCGATGCCACCGGCCGCGAGATCATGCGCGCGGTCGTCGCCGCCGTTCGCGCCTGCCCGTCGATCACCGTTCTGGAAGGCGTCGTCGCACGCCGCCTCTCGACGTGCGACGACCGCGTGACGGGCGTCCTCGCCGCTCACGGGGCCCGCCCGATCGTTCTGCCGACGAGTCGCGTCGTGATCGCCACGGGCGGAATAGGTGGCCTGTTCGCGCAAAGCACGAATCCATCTGGCTGCTTCGGAACGGGGCTGGCGCTCGCCGCGCGCGCCGGCGCGCTCCTCGGCGATCTCGAATTCGTGCAGTTCCACCCGACCGCCCTCGATACACCGGGCACGCCAGTGGCTCTCGTCAGCGAAGCCGTGCGTGGCGAAGGTGCGAGGCTCGTCGACGAGACCGGGCGGCGCTTCATGCGCGATGTGCCGGGGCAGGAGCTGGCGCCGCGCGACGTCGTGGCTCGCGCGATCTGGGCCGAGCATCAGGCCGGCCACCAAGTATACCTCGAAACGCGTGGTTTGATCGCGGCCGGTTTCGCCACGCGATTCCCGACCATCGCCGCAGCCTGCCATGCGCACGGCATCAACCCGGACCGCGAGCCGATCCCGGTTCGCACCGTCGAGCATTACCACATGGGCGGCATCGTCGTTGACGCCCGCGGCCGCGCCAGTATCGGGGGCCTTTGGGCGTGCGGCGAGGTCGCGCGCACGGGTTTACACGGTGCCAATCGGCTCGCCTCGAACTCGTTGCTCGAGGCCATGGTCTGCGCGCGCGGCGTCGCAGCCGATTTGGCCGCGACACCAGCGCGGCGCGTGCGGGCGATCCCCGTGCCGGCGCTGCCCACGGCGCCGGACCCGACGCCGCTCCGCGCGATCGTCTCCGCCGCCGTCGGCGTTCTGCGCGACCGCGCCGGCCTGCTTGCTGGCATCGAAACACTTCTGCCGCTGGCACGCGGGACCGGACCGCAAAGCGATCCCGCGCTTGTTGCCATGATGATCGCGGTTGCCGCACTCGATCGCCGCGAGAGTCGCGGCGGGCATTTCCGGATCGATTGGGACGAAACCGATCCATGGCAGGCGCGGTCACGCAATCTGACATTGGCGGACGCGCTCCATATGGCGGACTACGCCACGACCCGCGTCGCCGCGTGACGGCGATATCGCCGCTGCCTCGGTTGATGATCGAGCCCCTGGTCGCCGCGGCCTTGCGCGAGGACCTCGGCCGCGCCGGCGATCTCACGACAGATGCGATCGTGCCAATCGACGCGCGTGCTCGCATGACGATCCGGGCTCGTCAGCCCGGCGTGGTGGCCGGCCTCGACCTCGCACGGCTCGCGTTCACGCTGATCGACCCGCGCGTGGTCCTCGAGATCGCGATGCCGGACGGCTCGATGCTCAAGCCGGGGGATATCGTCGGTATCGTGGGCGGGCCAGCTCGCGGCCTGCTGACGGGCGAACGCACGGCGCTCAATTTCCTTGGCCGCATGAGCGGCATCGCCACCGTGACGCGAGCGATGGTCGACTCGGTCGCCGAAACGAAGTCGACGATCGTCGACACGCGCAAGACGACGCCCGGCCTGCGCGCGATCGAGAAATATGCCGTTCGCGCCGGTGGCGGGGGCAACCATCGCTTCGGCCTCGATGACGCGGTGCTGATCAAGGACAACCACGTGGCAGTGGCTGGCGGCATCCGGCCTGCGATCGAGCGGGCCAAGGCCGGTGTCGGCCATCTCGTCAAGATCGAGGTTGAGGTCGACACGCTGGCTCAGCTCGAGGAGGCGCTTGCCGTCGGTGTCGACGCCGTGCTCCTCGACAACATGTCGGTCGCCGATCTGGCGCGCGCTGTGGCAATGGTCGGCGGTCGTGCGATCACGGAGGCCTCCGGCCGCGTGACACCAGAAACCGCGCCCGGCATCGCCGCCACCGGCGTCGACCTTATCTCGGTGGGGTGGCTTACGCACAGCGCGCCCGTGCTAGACCTCGGGCTAGACTTCGACTCGATCTGACAGTCGTATGCAAATACGCTGCATCGTCGACAAATGCAGGATAGCTCCGCGTTTCGCGAAGCTTTTCCTTCGTCAAAAGGGCCAGCGCAACCTGCGCCGACCCTTCAAATTCGTTGCAACACACCGGCGTGTTCCAACCGGCCTCAACGCCGGATGATTACCTTTCTTACGACCCTGCGACGCACGATCGGCGGACGACGACGACGAACGATCACAATGGCGGCCTTCACGACCGGCAGCGACACGCCGGACGAAAGCTGCGCCGTCGGCATCGCATCCGCGACCGAGATCGAGCCGAGGATGAGCAAACCCGCGAGGATAGTCTTCATTTCTGGTTCTCCCTGAAAGCAACCCGAGACCGGTACGTCGAAGCGACCCGGTTGGCACGTTCGTTCATCGAGAAACCCTAATACAAGGTAGCTAGCCTGGCTACGCGGATCGTGGTCTTACGACCGCGGCGCCGCCGCCACGACACGGTCTGGAGTCACGCCCCAGATCGCCGCTTTTGAAACGTTCACGCTTGCCGCGTAACCTCATGTCGCGGAATAGCCGATCCCGGCTACGGAGCTTTCGGTTGCCGACCCTCCTTCGCCTGCTTGTCGTCGTCGGTATGATCGCGGCCCTCGCTTACGGGGCGATGCTGGCGATGGTCACGTTCCTCCATCCCGAGTCGCACGAGATCACCCAGACCGTGAAGCTGCCCGACCCTCCGCGATAGGGTCACGCTTCGCGGCGCTCGCCGGGCTGGTAGCCAAACACGCGAGTGTAGCGCGCGACCTCGCCGTCCGGCCCAAGAAATTTCGCCGGATTGTCGGACAGCTTGACCGCCGGCCGACCATCGACCTCGAACACCTTGCAGACGAGCGACACTGGCTTCAAGTCGATCGGATAGGCCCGCGGCAGGCAACCGACGAAGTCGTTCGTCAGCGCGGTGCCCCAACCGATCGAGACCTGCACCTTGTCGCGCAGCGCCCGCACGCTGTCCTCGATCGAGTCGATGGTCATGGCATCCGACAACACCACAAGTTTCTCCCGCGGGTCGCGCCCGCGCGAGCGCCACCATCGAATCAATTCCTCCGCCGCCTCAATCGGCGGCTTGGAATCGGGGCGCGCGCCGGTCCAGTCCGCCGCCCAATCCGGTGCCGCGGCGAGGAAGTTCGTGGTCCCGAACGTGTCGGGCAAAAGGACGAGCAAGTTGCCGGCGTAAAGCTGGGCCCAGGCCTGAAGCACCCCGAACGGCGCCTGACGCAGCGCCTCGTCATCGTTGGCTTGCGCCGCGAAGACCATCGGCAGCTCGTGCGCGTTGGTGCCGATCGCCTCGCAGCCAAGGTCGAGCGCGTGCTTGACGTTGGAGGTTCCGGTGAAGCTCGGCCCGAGCCCCTTCTGCAACGCGGCGACGCACCAGCGCTGCCACAGGAACCCGTGGCGGCGGCGGGTGCCGAAATCGCCTAGCCGCAGCGGCCCTTCCTCCGCGAGCACCCGCAGCCGCTCGATCTTGTCCCAAAGCTTCGCCTTGGCGCGGGCGTAGAAGATGTCGAGTTCGAAACGGCTCATCGCCCGCATCGCCTCGCGGGCGCGCATTTCGTTGATGATGGCGAGCGCCGGCACCTCCCACATGGTGGTCTGCGCCCACAAGCCGTCGAAGCGCAGCTCGAGTTGACCGTCGCGCTCGGCCAGATCGTAGGGTGGCAGCTGGAAGTCGGCGAGATAATCGATGAAGCCGGGCTCGAAGATCTGACCCTTGCCGTAAAATGAGTTGCCGGCGAGCCAGACCAGCTCGTTGCGCTGAAAGCGCAGTGAACGCGTATAGTCGAGCTGCGCCTTCAGCTCTTGCTTGTCGACCTGCTCGGCGAGCTTGACCGAAGTCGAGCGATTGTAGAGCCCAAACGCGACCCGCGTGTCAGGCTTCAGCTTCCAGATCATCTGCAGCATCAGAAGCTTATAGAAATCGGTGTCGAGCAGTGTGCGCACGATCGGATCGATTCGGAACGAGTGGTCGTAGGCTCTGCCCGCAAGGTCGGCGCTCATGAATGGCACGCCTTGTCGATCGGATCGGCCATCGTGCCGGGTGGTGGCGGCGGACTTTGCGGCACCATCACAGGAGTCGTCGGCACATCCTTGAGCCAGGTCCCAGTCAGACCAACTTGCGTGCCGCACTGAAACAATGCCTTCGCATATGAGCGATCGAACTGGGTCTGCTTGATGGTGTTGAACGCCTGCGGGATCCCCTGAAAGAAGAAGCTCGATTTTGCAGCCACCATCTCTCGCGAGAGGATGCGCAAGTTCGATAGCACTTGGTATTTGACCATCGTCAAGACACCGCGCGCCGCGAGAGGAAACAGCCTGTCGTGCGCGGCGGCATATTCAGGTCCGAGCTTGCCGTTACGAATGATGTAGAGCGTCCGCGTACGCGTTTGGCCAAAAATCTTGTCCTCGAGAGCCGCCAGTTGAGCCTCGGGCGGCACGAAGACAACTTCGGCGGTCACGCCGCCATCGACATGAAGCTCGCTGTAAGCCTTGCCGTCGGACGCGACGACGCGGAACTCGACCGGCGGAAATATCCCGGGGATCGCCGAGGAGGCGAGCAGGATGTTGACGAAGATGTCGCGTCGATCCGGTCGCCGGCTTCCCGCGACCGCGGACAGGTTCCAAATCATCGGCCGCTGCGCATCGAGATTGGTGCTGGCGACAAGAAGCCGGCGCCCCAGCTGCGATTGCGCCGCGATCTCGTCTAGAAAAGAATCGGTCGCGTAATGGCGTATCAAAGCCTCGAGCGGGGCCGTGCTTGCCAGCGAATTTCCGAGCAGGCCGAAGAGCCCGCGGCTCGCGTACAGCTGCTTCGACCCGTTGTTGAGATAGATGTCGGCGAGATCCTGGTCATGTCCGGGTCCGAGAAAAACAAACGGCGCGGCGAGAGCGCCGGTCGAGACACCTGTCACGGCTTCGAAGACCGGGCGATTGCCGCGCTTGGTCCAACCCCTCATCAAACCAGCCGTGAAAGCCCCATTGTCGCCGCCGCCGGAGATGGCAATAAAGTCGGCACGTTCGAGAAAATTCGGGCCTTTTTTGGCTCGGGCGTTTTGCTTGATCTGCTCATAAAGGTAGGTGACGGACCTCTCGAACTGCGGCGTCAGCTCGTCGCCCCAGTATCTCGCATCCTCATAGCCCGGCAGACGGGCGGTTTCCGCAAGGGTTTCAGGCACCGCGTCACCACGGCCATTCGAATACAAGCTGTTCCGCAACGGCCAGAAAGTCGCGGCAATCAACAGGACGAGAATGACGGGTATGATGAGCCAATAACGGCGACGCATCGCGTGATCTCTGAAGCTGAACGTCGCATGGATAGGCAGAGATCGTGACATTCGCAAAGGGCCCACGCCGTTGGCCCGCAGCGTGGGGGCTCTTTGCCCTGCCTCTACCTCCATGGCATAAGATCGACGATGCAGGATCGCGCGTACGGGCTCGGCCGATTTGATTGAACAGGGAATTTATTTCGCGCTCGGCTGCATCGTGACGGCGCTCGCCGCGCTGGCCTTTGCGCCGTTCTTCTGGCGCAGGGCATTGCGACTCACGCGGGCGCGCTTGCAGCTTCAGGTGCCGCTGTCGATGCAGGAAATCCTTGCCGAGCGCGACCAGTTGGGGGCCGAATACGCGGTGGAACGGCTTCGAGCCGAGCACGCGATGGAGCGGGTTCGAGCTGGTAAGACGCGCGACATGGCAGTCATCGGCCGCCAACGAATGGCGGCTGCAGCGGCCGCCGACGAGATGGCTTTGCTCAAGCGCCTCGAGCAATCGCAGGACAAAGAGATCCGCCACCTCGTGAGCGAGCTCACCGCGTCGACGACGGAGTCAGGGGCGTTGCAGGTCGAGCTGCACGATTCCCACGCGCTTATCGAGCGTTGGCGCTCTCTCGTCGATCGTACGGCCGAGGCTCGCGCTGCCATGCGTCACGATCTGGAAAACAAGCGGACGCTGATTGCGTCGCTCGAGACGCGGGTCAGCGGGCTCGAGATGCGGCTCACGGACTCTCAACGCGGTGGCGTGCTTCGCGAGCAGGGTTTGCTTGGACGCCTCGAGGCGGCGATGGCGCAATCAGCTCGTCATGAGACAAGCGGCCTGTCGCTTCGGCGCGAGGTCGACGAAGCCCGCCTGCGAATTCACGCGCTCGAGCACGAACTCGAGGGCGCCGCCGTCGGTGCGCGCGAGCGCGAAAAGAACGCGAACCTCTTGCTCAGCCTCCAGAACGGCAAGGCCCGCGGGCTCGATCGCACCCACGCGGAGACGGTCGACAGCCTGAAGGCGGAAAACGAGGTGTTGCGGGACGCGCTGACCGAGGCACGGCGCACCATGCCATCCATTCGAAATGCGGAAGTCTCCGACGGGGGCCTGCGTGAAAGCATCCACTCGCTTGGCCTCGCGGTCGCCCGAATGTCTAGTTCGGGGTGGGAGCAGACCGATCTCAAGCCTGCGGACCGAGATCGAAGCCATTCTTCGCCCGCCCCCACGCCGATTGACGCCGCCTGACGATTACACGCTATGCGTGTTCGACAAAAGGCGCTCAGGTGGCCCAAATCATTAACCAAGGGGTTGATTAAACCCAGGGTTGCATATGTAGGATGTCCTTGCGTCGCAGCCGCGGGAACGCCCTATGCCAAAGTTACAGACCACCCCCGACCTCCGACCATCAAACGGCGGGGCCACGCACGAATACCTGGTCGACATGATCAGTCAGCTCGCCGAGCTGGCCCGTGGCTCGGGAGACGTTCAAATCGCGATCATTCTGGAGGCGGCCATCGCCTCCGATAGTGCTGCGCGCATCAATGACGCAACTACGATTTAGCCAAGCCGAGCCATACGCGACTGAAATTCGACCATGGCGGGCACGATATCGCGCCGGAAACGCGAGCCGTTGAAGACGCCGTAGTGGCCGACATCCTTCTGGAGATGATGCTTTCGGCGATCCGCCGGCAGGTTTGTGCAGAGATCATGGGCCGCCTGCGTCTGACCGATCCCCGAAATGTCGTCGTTCTCGCCCTCGACCGTCATCAGTCCGGTTCGCCGTATCGCCGAAAGGTCGACGGCGTTGCCGCGGTGGGTCATCAACCCCTTGGGCAGCT
The DNA here is from genome assembly GCA_965214415.1 of uncultured Lichenihabitans sp. Taxonomy (GTDB): domain Bacteria; phylum Pseudomonadota; class Alphaproteobacteria; order Rhizobiales; family Beijerinckiaceae; genus RH-AL1. The sequence goes on along the minus strand of CBDCBQ010000003.1, from coordinate 581,075 downwards.
GATGCTCGACGAAGACGACATCGATAGTCCGCAAGTAATACTCGGCGGTGAGGTCCATCACCGCAAGATACTCGTCATAGAACTCACGCTGCTTCTCGCCTGACTCGCCGTCGCCTTTGACGAGGTGGTTATACATCTCGAGATGTGCGTCGACGTGGCGATCCATGTTCATGGCCATGAAGCCGGACAGCTGCATGAAGCCCGGATAGACGCTGCGGCCGAAGCCCGGATAGGGATAGGGCACCGGGAAGATGCAGTTTTCGCGGAACCACGCACTTCCGCGCTTCTCGGCGAGCTGATTGACCGCGGTCGGCGAGCGGCGGGTGTCGACCGGACCGCCCATCAGCGTCATCGTGTCGGGCGCGGCGGGATTTCCTGCGTTCTCCATCAGCGCGACCGCGGCAATCAATGGCACCGAGGGCTGGCAGACGCCGAGCGTGTGCAGAGGTCCGCCGTCGGCTTTCAAGACGCCGCACATATCGACCAAATAGTCGATGTAATCGTCGAGATCGAAATGCGCGACGGCTTTCGGCACCATGCGCGCGTTCGTCCAATCAGTGATGTACACGTCGTAATGCGGTAGGAACGCAGCCACGGTCCCCCGCAGCAGCGTCGCGTAATGGCCCGACATCGGTGCAACGATCAGCAGCTTCGGCTGCGCGGTGCCGGCTGGCAAATCCCGCTTGAATCGAAGCAGGCGACAAAATGGCTTCTGCCAGACCACGACCTCTTCGACGGCGACCTCCTGTCCATCGATCGACGTCGTCTCGAGGCGAAAGCGCGGCTTTCCATAGCGCCGCGTCAACCGCTCGAACATCTCGGCCGATGCGACGATGGTGCGGCCGACGGGTGTGCTGGCGAGCGGATTGAGCGGGCTCCGAGCCCAGAACCGGGCGAGCTCGGAGGCGGACCGCGCCGGCGCTAGCGCTAGATAAGCGAACTCGTGGGCTTGGTATGAAAACGGATTCATGGAGACTCCAGCACGGCCGAGCCAACGAGTAGGCCAGCTTTGTGCAGTGCGAAAGTGGACCTTTCGGCATGTGGTGAATGGTACGCGATAAAACAAACGGGCGGCTGACGCACTCGCGCTGTGGTTCGGCACCGCGGAGACGAAGCATCGGCAAAGCCGGCGAAGTCTTACTAGCTACTCCCCCATCTGGAGCAGGGAGCCACGATGGCGCGCGCTGCGCATCAATAAGAAGAAGGCGACGCTGGCCGCCGCGAACAGACCCACGTTGATCGCCAAGGCCTCCAGCATGAGGTCGCCGCGAAATACGTGATCGGCCAGGATTTGGCGCATGCCTTCGAACACATAGGTCGGGGGCAGCGCCCAGGCGATAGGCTGAAGCCAGTGCGGCAGCGTCGTCACTGGATAGTAGACGCCGCAGATCGGAAGCAGCAGGAACGTGACGGTCCAGGCGACATTTTCGGCGCCCATGCCGTTACGAAGCAGAAGCCCGGCGACCACCAGACCGATCGACCAGCTCGTCAGAATGAGATTTGCGAAAAAGACGGCGAGCGCGAGGCCGAGCGCCCAAAGATTGAAGCCGAAAAACCAGATCGCCAGAAACGTGACCGGTACCAGCCCAACGGCAAGCCGCAGGATGCTCATGGTCATGAGCGCAAGTAGAAGCTCGACTGGCCGCAGCGGGCTCATCATCAGGTTGCCGACGTTGCGCGACCACATCTCCTCGAGAAACGTGAGCGAGAAGCCGATCTGTCCGCGCTGCAGGATGTCCCAAAGAAGGATCGCGCCTATCAAGGACCCAGCCGCGACAGCGGTCTTGGTGCCCGTCGCCTCGTGCGGGAGCCGCGTGAGATAGGTCTGCAGGAACCCCCAGGTGATCATCTGCAGGGCGGGCCAGTAGACGAGATCGATGATCCTCATCGCCGACGAGCGCAGCAAATAGACGTAGCGCCGTACCATCGCAACGATCCGCGCAGGCGAAAATGGCACCGGTTCGCGAACCGCCGAGCCGCTGCTGCCCTCGAAAAACGTCTCTTTCGCGGACGTCATGCGGCGTCCTCCGCCGCCAGACGACGGCCACGGGCCACGTCGAGAAACACCTCCTCGAGCGAGGCGCGGTCGTATCGGCGCAAAAACTCTTGCGGCGAGCCGTCGTCGACGATCGCGCCGCTGCGAAGCATGATCACGCGGTCGCACAGCCGCTCGACCTCCGCCATGTTGTGCGAGGCGAGCAAGACCGTCGCGCCGGTCCGTGCCACATAAGCCTCGAGATGCCCGCGGACCCAATCGGCCGTATCCGGATCGAGCGAGGCTGTCGGCTCGTCGAGGAGGAGCACATCGGGCTCGTTGACCAGGCACTTCGCAAGGGCGACCCGTGTCTTCTGACCGGCGGACAGCTTGCCGGACGGACGGTCGAGCACCTCGCCGAGCGCCAGCTCCCCGGCGAGCCGCCCGATTGTCGTGGCAGGATCAGCAACGCCATAGAGGCGAGCGAAAACATCGAGGTTCTGCCGGACAGTGAGACGGTGCGGCATGTCGACGTAAGGCGATTGGAAATTCATGCGGTGGAGCACCCTATGGCGGTCGCGCGCCATATCGATGCCGAGCACGCTGGCCCGGCCGGACGTGGGCAGGACCAGCCCCATGATCATGCCTATGGTCGTCGATTTGCCGGCACCGTTGCCGCCAAGAAGGCCCGTGACAGATCCGCGAGCTATCGCGAAAGTGAGCCGATCGACCGCGATCGTGCCATTGTAGGTCTTCGTCAGGGCGTCGAGACGGATCGCCGCGCCATCTGGACATTTGTCAGCGATCGTCGTTGAGCCTCCTGTCATTGCATCCTCGTGCGTCCACCAAGCGGCGGTGGATATATAGGAACCCCAAACGTTGTCCGATCTGACGCATCGACCGCTCGACCTCGGCGCCCGCTCGCGGCGGCCGCGCGTCGATACGCTCGTGCGCCTGCGCTGGCTCGCCGTGTCGGGCCAGCTTCTGGCGGTGCTCGCGACATTTTTCGTGCTCGGCTTCCCGATCCCGTTCGTGCTCTGCTGCCTCGTCGTCGGCGCCTCGGTTTGGCTCAACATCGGGCTTCGGATCCGTTTCGCGCACAGCGATCGCCTCGACGACCGCCCGGCCACGGTCCTGATGGCCTTCGACGTTCTACAGCTCACCGTGCTCCTGTATCTCACGGGTGGGCTCGAGAACCCGTTCGCAATGCTGTTTTTGGCGCCCTTGATGATCGCCGCCGTCTCGCTTTCGGCGCTCTACACGACGCTGTTGACGCTGCTGGTCATTGTCTGCGCGACGACCTTGACGGTGTATCACCTGCCCCTGCCCTGGTTTCCAGGTCAGACGTTGAGCCTTCCGCCGCTCTATCAGGCGGGGATCTGGGGAGCCATCGTGCTCGGCGCGAGTTTCGCGGCGGCCTACGCGTGGCGCATCGCGGAGGAAGCACGCCGTCTGTCCGACGCGCTCGCCGCGACCGAGCTCGTCCTGGTTCGCGAGCAGCACCTGACACAGCTCGATGGTCTCGCGGCGGCGGCAGCGCACGAGCTCGGGACCCCGCTTGCGACGATCAAGCTCGTGGTCAACGACATGCAGAAGCAATTTTCGTCCGATGGCCCGATTGGCGAGGATCTCACTCTCCTGATGCAGGAGGTGGGACGATGCCGCGAAATCCTCGGGACCTTGACGTCGCTCGGCAGCGAGCCCGGCCACATTATTGGGACGCTGACGATCGGCCATCTTCTGGAGGAGGTCGTTCATCCGCAGCGCGATTTTGGAATGTCGATTCAGATCGTCAAGGAAGGCTACGGGACTGAACCGCAGGCCGCCCGCAACCCCGGCGTTATCTACGGTCTCGGCAATCTCATCGAGAATGCGATCGACTTTGCCGCCAACAACGTCCGCATCGTCGCGCGTTGGACGGAGGAGATCGTGGCGGTCGTCATCGAGGATGACGGACCGGGCTTTGCGTCCGACGTTGTGATGCTGCTCGGCGAACCCTATTTGACGCACAAGGCAAATCGACGGGCCAAAGGCGAAGCCGGCTCTGGGTTGGGTCTCGGGCTGTTTATCGCCAAGACCTTGCTCGAACGGTCTGGAGCTAGTGTGACGATGATCAACGCGGCAGCGCCCGCTCAAGGCGCCCGAGTGACGATCCTTTGGCAGCGTCGCGACTTCGAGAATGGGCGCAATGCAAGCGCTCTGTTCGGAAAGAATGGCCGCGGCATGCAACTAGAAGAAACCGTCGACGCCTGGAGGTTCTACTGATGGAAGCTTTCGAGATCGCCGCCGGCGCCAGCCCTGGTCCCGGGGGTCATGCAACTTGATGTCGGTGCGGACAAGCGGTTGCTCATCGTCGACGACGACAAAGCATTCTGCCAGCGGCTTGCGCGGGCGATGGAAACCCGCGGGTTCACCGTCAACGCTGTCTCGACCGCCGCCGAAGGTCTAGCGGCGATTGCCGACTCCCCGCCGGCTTTCGCGATCATCGACATGCGCCTAGCCGACGGGAACGGTCTCGACGTGATCTCGGATCTGAAGGCGCGACGACCGGAGGCGCGCGCGATCGTGCTCACCGGCTACGGAAACATCGTCACGGCCGTCACGGCGGTGAAGCTCGGGGCATTCGACTACCTCGCCAAGCCCGCCGATGCCGATGAGATCTACAACGCGCTCATGGCGACGCAGCATGATAAGGCGGCGCTGCCGGAAAATCCGATGTCGGCCGATCGCGTGCGATGGGAGCACATTCAGCGCATCTATGAGCTGTGCGGACGCAACGTTTCGGAAACGGCGAGACGTCTCAACATGCATCGTCGTACGCTGCAGCGGATACTCGCCAAGCGCGCGCCGAGGTAGCGATCGAGCCTAGCGCGCGAACCCGAGGCGAAGCAGCTTCGCCTTGGGCCCGGCGTAGGACTCCTGCAGCTCGACGTTCCAGTATCGCAGCTCTTCGATCGGGATGGGCTCGCCTGTCATGGCGCATCGCACGAAGGCGCCCTGCCTGATGATCCTGAAATCGCCGTCGAGATATTCGAGCACGGCTTCGCTGTCGGGTGCGGGAGGGCGGTGCAGGCGGTTCATCGATTCGCTTTCGGCAGGACGTCGCCTCTTAGAAAAGCGTCCCCTGATCCGCGCGAAGACGCGGCTTCCGCGGTGCTGTCGTTACCCGTGGCGGCGTCGCAAGGACCGCAATATGGCCATCAGCCAGCTCGATGTCGAGAGCGGCATTCGCTGTCAAACCGATAACGGATCGCAGCGGATACCCGTCTGAGTCTCTGACCAGCGCAAATCCGCGCGCCAGGACGTTGCGGTAGCCGAGCGAGTAAAGGAGCCGGCCGAAGCGCTCGAGCCGTTCGAGACGCCGGCTGGTCCCTGCCTGCCAAAGCCGATCGAGGGCGGCGTCGGAGCGTAGACGACGATCGCGTGCCGCCTCCAGCTTGGCTTCTATACCAATCGACGCGCTTCTCAACCGGTGCGCTTGATGCTGAAGCCCGCCCTCGCGACGCTCGTGTATGCGTTCGATCCAAAATGAGAGCTTTTGCTCGAGGCCCGCGAGATTTTGTCGAATGCGCGCGAGCTTCGCGCGCGGCGCCTGTTGCGACAGACGCTGCCCTAGGCGTGCCACGGCGAGGTGGCGTCGATCGCGCGATCCAGCGAGGGCCGCGGCGAGGCGGCCGTCGGCGCGGTCGAGGCGTTGTCTGGGAATGGCAGCGACGGTGTCCGCCGCTGGTAAAGCACGCGCGAGGCCCCGCACATCGGCGCGTCGCCGCTCGAGGAGACGCAGCATCGACGCGGCGTGACGCCGACCCAACTCGCTCGTCTGAATGAGCAGATCGCGCCTGACGGGCACGGCTTTCTCGGCGGCGCCGGATGGCGTCGGCGCGCGCAGGTCGGCGACATGATCAATCAAGGTCCAGTCGGTCTCGTGGCCGACCGCGGCGATGAGCGGAATCTCGCTCGCGGCCGCCGCGCGCACGACGACGTCCTCGTTGAACGCCCATAGGTCCTCGAGCGAACCGCCACCCCGCGCGACGATGAGCACGTCTGGCCGTCCAATATTGCCTCGGCCGAGCGCGTTGAAGCCAGATATGGCCGCCGCGACCTCGGCGGCGGCGGTCTCGCCCTGGACGCGAACCGGCCAGACAAGGACGTCACGCGGAAAACGATCGGCGAGGCGGTTGAGAATGTCGCGGATCACCGCGCCCGTCGGAGAGGTGACGACGCCAACGAGGCGCGGCAGGAACGGCAGCGTCCGTTTGCGCGTCTCGTCGAACAGCCCTTCCGCAACGAACGCCTTGCGCCGCGCCTCAAGCAGGGCCATCAGGGCGCCAACGCCGGCGGGCTCGATCGCCTCGATGACGATCTGGTAGGTCGACTTGCCGGGGAACGTCGTCACACGCCCTGTCGCAACGACCTCGAGCCCCTCTTGCGGCTTTACCTTGAGGCGCTGAAACGCGGTCTTCCACACGACAGCGTCAATGCGAGCGGTATCATCCTTGAGGCAGAAGTAGGCGTGGCCGGAGGCGTGCGGCCCGCGGTAGTTCGAGATCTCGCCGCGGACGCGCACGAAGCCAAAGCGATCCTCGATGGTGCGTTTCAGCGCACCTGACAATTCGCCGACGGACAGTTCCGGCACGTTGCTCGATGGCTGATTCTCGAGAGCCATAGGTGGACCGATGCGATCATTGCCTAAGGTCAAGGGATGTTTAATCGAGACTCAGCGACGCGCCGAGTTTCGCCCAGCAGCCCGCCGACGACAAGGCGGCTTATTCCTTGATCAGCTGCCCAGAGTAGACGACGGGTCCGGTCGGTCCGCCGGTGGTGGAGCCGCCGGGAGGCTCGACCGACACCGCGAAGGTCGCGGAGCTTGCCTCGGCACCCGTCGGGATCGACATCATCGCCGGAGACTTGTCGACGATCCCCATCGCGCGCGGGGTTTTGTCGTCGCCGATGTACCAGAGCTCGAGGCTGCGGCCTGACGGCGTTTCCGCGGCGACCGGCATCACGAAAACCTGTCGCGTCTTGAAGTCGACTCGCACGAGAAGCGCCGGCTTGTCGCCCCCGCGATTCACGGCGGCGACGTAGCTGTCTCCCAGGGTGGCCTGCGGGAGGCCTGCTCGATCGACGGCGATGAAGGCTACGAGCGCGGCAGCGATAGACCCGAGCACCAGAGCCGTGGCGCGCCAGCGGTTGCGAGAAGTCGCGATTGTCGGGGATCGGTCGGCGATAAGGCCCCCACCATCGACCACCTCGAACGTCCGCGTCGGCTCCGCCGAGCCCTGCAACGCGCGCTCGATTCGAGGCCACACCGTCGAGGGCGGCGAGATCGGCTCGACCTTGCCGGACAAGCCCAACAGCCGGCTCTCCCAATCGGTCACGGCGCGCTTTGCGCTGCCGTTGCTTCTCAGCTTGTCCGCGAACGCGGCCCGCTCGTCGACCGCGAGCGTGCCAAGCACGTATTCCGCGGCTTCGAGATCGATCGGATCCTCCACCGGGGTCATCGTTCGGCCCCGTCCAAACAGATGCGCAAGGCGGCTAGACTGCGATGAAGCCACGTCTTGATCGTGTTGACTGGCCGATTGTAGCGCTGGGCGAGTTCTTCGCGCGAGAATCCCTCGTAGTAGGCCAGCAGAACGCAGTCGCGCGCCTGAGCATCGATCGTGCCGAGACAACGACGGAGAGAAGCAGTGTTGACCATGTCCGCCTCCCTGTCACGATCTTCGGCGATCCGCTCGAACCAATCCGTACCATCCTCGGATGTCGAGGTTGGCGAGGAGCCCCTCTGCCGCAACACGTCGATCGCGCGGTTTCGCGCGATAGAGTTCATCCACGCCCGCGCTGGCGCAGTCTCCGGAGAAAAATTTCCCGCGTTTTGCCAAACACGCAAAAATACGTCTTGCAAGATCTCTTCCGCTGGCGCCCTGACCTTCACAATACGCAGGATTGTCGCGAAAAGTTTCGGCGAGGTCAGATCGTAGAGGCGGCGGAACGCGGCGCGATCCCCATCGGCCACCGAAAGAAGCAGCCTGTCGAGTTCAGCCGTTTCCGTCGCGAGCACGAGACCTCCAGGGCGACATCGCGCCGTTCTTGCGCCGGCCAGGTCGCCAGAAGCTCCTTAAAGCATAATAGCAAGGCGGGAAACGTCACCCTTGAGGGGATGGCGACGTTCCTGGGTCGTCGTCACCAGCAAGGGTCGTCACCAGGTCGACGATCCGCTTTCGAACCTTGGGGTCCTGGATCCGCGCGAAGGCCCGGTTGAGATGCAAACCTTCCGTGGTCGATAGAAAATCGACGACATAGGTCGAGCCCGCCTCGGCCGCGGCGGAATGCGGAACATTTTCGCCGCCATCGAAGGACGGTGCACCATCGAAAAAATAGGCCGGCGGCACATTGAGCGTCTTGGATATTTGCTGCAGGCGGCTGGCGCCGATCCTGTTCGTGCCCTTCTCGTACTTTTGAACCTGCTGGAACGTGAGATTAAGAGCCTCGCCAAGCTTTTCCTGGCTCATTCCCAAGAGGACGCGTCGCATTCGCACACGACTACCGACGTGCTTATCTATCGGGTTGGGTACCTTTTTCACGGAAATAAGCCTTCGGTCCAAGGATCGTCTCGCTGTGCGGTCAAGCTTGCCTTCAATCGGCAAACCGACGCGAAAGCAACCGGTAAACCGTCCTTTTTTGAATTTACATCCTACCGCGCCACGGACGCACCCGCATCTTCTCTACGCGAAAGCAAAAGAAGATCAACAAGGTAGAAAGCCAAACAAACATCGGCACGAAACCTCCGTAAGTCGTGAAGAGAGGCGGGTCGATTGGCTGCGGCAGGTGTCCATCGATGATTCCGTCGGGACCAAGCGGCAACGATTCCAATATTCGTCCATAGGGATCGACTATTGCGGAAATTCCTGTTGCCGCGCCCCTGAGCATCGGCAGACCTTCCTCGATGGCTCTCAAACGAGCTTGCGCGAAATGCTGGTATGGGCCGCTCGTCAAGCCGAACCACCCGTCGTTCGTGATGTTGAGCAAAAATCGCGGTTTGATGCCCGATGTCGGCTGGACCTCGCCGGGGAAGATCGCCTCGTAACAGATGAGGGGCGCCCCCGATGGGAGGCCCGGGACAACGAGAGCGCGCCGGGTGGCGCCGAACTCGAAGCCACCGGGGATCGCGACGAAATTCCGCAGGCCGATCGATCTCAGGAAGCGATCGAATGGGAGGTACTCGCCGAACGGCACAAGATGCACCTTGTCGTAGGTGCCGATGATCGCGCCGCCGCTCGCGATAACCGCGATCGAATTGTAGTAGTCGCTGTAGGCCGCGTGATCGCGGCCGGCCGGAACGTCCACTTCGCGCGCGGCACCCGTCACGAGCGTCGTCGTCGACGGCAGCATGGCGCCAATCCGCCCCAGTTCATCCGGCTCTCGCGTCAGAATGAATGGGAAGGCAGATTCAGGCCAGACCAGCATCGTGACATCGGCGAGCTTGATGCCCTTGGCGCGGTCGTCGCGTTCCGACAGCGCGATATAACGAGCGACGATCTCCCCTTTGTTCTCAGGACTGAAGTCTTTGTCCGGGCGCAAGCCTGGCTGCATGATACGCACGATGACGCGTGGGACATCGGCTGGAGGGCGTCTCGCGAGACGGACACCGCCGTAAGCACACACGGCGGCGAAGACGACCAGCGCCGCGAAGGTCGGGCGCCAACCAGATCGATCGATCAACGTCGCCGGCGCGGCGCATAGCGCGATCGTGACGAAGGTAAGCCCGTCGAGGCCGATCAACGCGGCGAGTTGAGCTGTCAGCAGGTTGCCGCCCAGCGCCATCCCAAGCGGATTCCAGGGAAACCCGGTGAAGAGATGTCCGCGCGCCCATTCGGCGAGACCGAGACCAAGCGCCAGCGCAAGGACGCGCGACACACCCGGTGCCCACAGCAAACGAGCCAGCGCGAAACCGGCGCCGGTGAATAGGGCGAGCATCGCCGGCACGCCGATCACCCCGAGCGGCAGCGCCCACGTAAAGTCGGGGTCGATCAGGAACGCGGCCGAAAGCCACCAGAACCCGGCAAGGAAATAGCCGAAGCCGAGCCACCAGCCCGCTCCGAAGGCATACCGGAGCGTGGCCAGCCCCGGCCACAGCCGGCTCGGCCCGTGCACGGCCGTCGCGGCGTGGCAGCCATCGAGCAGCCAAACGGCGGCGATCATCGTCACGATCAGGGCCGGGCCGAAACCGATCGGCGCCAACGCCAGCGCGCCGCAGGCGCCGCAGAGGAGGGCGACGAACCGTCGTCGCCAACCGCTAGAATGTATGATCGCGTCGGCCAGGCGCCGCAGCATGATGGGTCCCGTTCCGCGAGCGGCAGCCTGATGGCTCGCTGGCTCTAGCAGATTCGAATGAGTGCGAACCGTCCTCACCCGCGGTTGCCCAGCATAAGGTGGCGATCAATCGCCCGCCTGCTCGGAGGCGGGATTACCGACAGAACGGTAGATCTTCAAACGTTTCACCTTCCTGGGATCAGCATCGAGCACCTCGAACTCGAGGCCGCCCTCGACGACGATTTCGCCGCGCACCGGCACATGACCCGCAAGCGCCGTGATCAGGCCGCCGATCGTCTCGACATCTTCGGCATCGCTCATCGCCTCGAGATCGATCCCCAGGGTCGCCGACAGTTCGTCGAGCGGCGCGCGCGCATCGACAAGAAAGCAGCCGTCGTCGCCCGGGACGACGGCTGGTTCGTCATCCTGGTCATGCTCGTCCTCGATGTCACCGACGATCATCTCGACGATGTCCTCGATCGAGGCCAGCCCCTCGGTGCCGCCGTACTCGTCGATGACAAGCGCCATATGCGTGCGCGTCGCCTGCATCTTCACGAGAAGGTCGAGGCCCGGCATCGACGGCGGCACAAATAAAACTGGCCGCAAGATTTTTGCCGCCGACAGCGGCAGAGTCAGGTCGAGCGCACCGAGCGAACGCACCATCTTTTCGGGCGCCGCCTCGGGCCCCTCGACGGCAACCGGCGCGATCGCCTCGCGCGGCATCGGCTCCTCGGCGTCGGCGATGTAGTCGACGAGGTCGCGTACATGGATCATGCCGCGCGGATCGTCGAGCGTCGATCCATACACCGGCAGGCGCGAGTGACCGGCGGTACGAAACATCGCCAAGACCTCGGCGAGCGTCATCGTCAACGAGACGGAAAAGATATCGGCGCGCGGAACCATCACGTCCTCGACCCTCACCTCGTGCATGGCGAGGACGTTTTTCATCATCAAGCGCTCTTGCGCCGAGAAGTCGGTCTGCGCCGACCTGTCCTCGAGAGCATCCTGTATGTCGTCGCGGATCGACGCGTTGCCGAGGCCGAAGACCGCGCGCAAGCGGTCGAAAAGGCCGGGACTTGGCGCCGGGGTCGGCGTCTCGTCGGTCTCCTGTCGAGCAAAGGCGGCGTGGTCGCTCATGAGCGTGCCATATCGGCGTAAGGTGACGCGATACCGAGCATCGCCAGCGCACGTGCCTCGAGGCTTTCCATCGTGTCCGCATCGGCGTCGACGTCGTGGTCGAAGCCGACAAGATGGAAACATCCGTGGATCAAGAGATGCGCGAGATGGTCGGAGAGCGAACGACCTTCGTCGACAGCCTCGCGCGCGCTGGTCTCATAGGCCACGACGATATCGCCCAGCATTCGCGGCATGTCGCTTGGAAACGACAGTACGTTTGTCGCCTTGTCCAGGCCGCGCCAGCGCGCGTTGAGACCGCGAATGAAGTCGTCGTCGCATAGCACGACGCTGAGTTCGACTTCGGTCGGGACCGAAACACCGCTCGCTTGGATCGCCGCGGCAATCGCGCGATCGGCGAGCACCTGCAGATCGCCGAGGGCCGCCCAATCATCGTGCTCGATTGCAATATCGATCGCGAGCGTCATCGTCAGCCCGGTCTCCCGCCTCCCGCCGCGAAGTCCGCGCCGGCGATCTCGCGCGCGCGCCGCGCGGCGCCCTCGTAGGCTCCGACGATCCGGCGGACCAGATCGTGACGCACGACGTCGCCTTCCTTGAAGATGACGTGGCCGATGCCCTCGAGCCCGGAAAGAAGCGAGATCGCCTCCGACAGCCCGGAGCGCTGGCCGTGCGGAAGATCGATCTGCGTCGGGTCGCCCGTGATGATCATGCGAGATCCTTCCCCGAGCCGGGTCAAGAACATCTTCATCTGCATCGAAGCGGCGTTCTGCGCCTCGTCGAGCAGCACGCACGCGTTGGAGAGAGTCCGCCCGCGCATGAAGGCGAGCGGCGCCACCTCGATCATGCCCGTCTGCATGCCGCGTTCCACGAGGCGCGGGTCCATGAAATCGTTCAACGCGTCGAAGATCGGTCGCAGGTAGGGGTCGACCTTGTCGCGCATGTCGCCAGGCAGGAAGCCGAGCCGCTCGCCCGCCTCGACCGCTGGCCGCGAGAGGATGAGGCGCTCGACCAAGCCCTGTTCAAGCAACGACACGGCGTAGCCGACCGCAAGCCAGGTCTTGCCGGTGCCGGCCGGCCCTTCGGCGAAGACCAGCTCGTGCTTTTTCAGCGCGCGGAGATAGACATTTTGCGCGGCATTGCGGGCGCGTACCGGACCCCGCTTGCGCGTCGCGATCTGCTCGAAGGACGTCTTCTCCGACCCGCCGTCGGCGCTCGCGGGGAACAAGACGCCTTGGAGAAGGCCTTCCTGTATCGCCCCGTCGACCTCACCCATTGTCACCGGCTGGCCGAGCTTGATCCGATCATGGAGCAGCTGCAGGACGTGCCGCGCGCGCTCGCACGCATCGGGCGCCCCCTTGATCGTCACCTGATTCCCGATGGCGTTGCAAACGACCCCCAGACCCCGCTCGATCTTCGCGAGATTCTGGTCGTATTGACCAAACAACGCGGAGGCGTGCCGGTTGTCGGGAAACGACAACGTCAGCTCGCCCGGCAGGGCGGTGGCCAAGATCGCGGGAGCGACGTAGGCGCGGTTCGGTGCTTTCAAGCCACGGACCTCGTTAGGTGATCGGCCAAGATTGCGAACAATGAATTGGGAGCGGTCGCCGAGATCGTCACCGGAACGATCGTCCCGATGAGGCTCGCGGGGCCGTCGACCTGGACCTGCTGAAGATAGGGCGTCTTGCCGGTGATCTGCCCTGGATGGCGACCGGCCCGCTCGAGCAGCACGTCGAGCGTGCGCCCGACAGTCGCCGCGTTGAAGCTCTGACGCTGCGCCTCGACGAGATCCTGCAGCCGTGCCAGCCGCTCGCGCAACACTCCATCCGTGACCTGATCGGCCATGTCGGCGCCGGGCGTCCCTGGACGCGGCGAATATTTGAAGGAGAACGTCGAGGCGAAACCGACGTCGCGGATGAGATCAAGCGTCGCCTCGAAGTCGTCGTCTGTCTCGCCTGGGAACCCGACAATGAAATCGGATGACAGCGCGATGTCCGGCCTTGCCGCACGAAGCTTTTCGACAAGCCGGAGGTAGCGAGCCGCCGTATGCTTGCGGTTCATCGCGCCGAGAATCCGGTCCGAACCCGACTGCACCGGCAGATGCAGAAACGGCATTAGGGCGGGCAGATCGCGATGCGCGGCGACGAGATCGTCGTCGAGATCGTTGGGGTGGCTCGTCGTGTAGCGGATGCGATCGAGGCCGGGGATCTCGGCGAGCCGACGGCAAAGCGTCGCGAGGCTCTCCGACCGGCCATTGCCCCCCTCGCCGTGGTAGCCGTTGACGTTCTGCCCGAGCAGCGTGATTTCGCGTACACCGGCGGCCGCGAGCGCACGCGCCTCGACGAGGATTGACGCGACCGGCCGCGACAGCTCGGCGCCGCGCGTGTATGGCACGACACAGAACGTGCAGAACTTATCGCAGCCCTCCTGGATCGTGAGGAACGCGCTCGGGCCTCGCGCCAGCACGCCTCGTGCGCTGGGTCGCGGCAGGTGCTCGAACTTATCGTCCAGGGCAAATTCGGTGTCGACGACGCGCTCACCCCGCGCCGCCCGCGCCAACATATCGGGCAGCCGATGGTAGCTCTGAGGGCCGACGACGACATCGACCGCACGTTCACGGCGCAGGATCTCGCCGCCCTCGGCCTGGGCGACGCAGCCGGCGACAACGATTTGGGTCAGGCGGCCCGAAGTGGCGCGTTCCTGCTTCAGGATGCGCAGTTTTCCGAGTTCGGAGAATATTTTTTCCGTCGCCCGCTCTCGGATATGGCACGTGTTGAGGATGACGAGATCGGCATCCTCGACATGCGCCGTGTCGGCGTAGCCGCTGGCGCCGAGCATGTCGGACATGCGCTGCGCATCGTAGACGTTCATCTGGCAGCCGTAGGATTTGACGAACACCCTTGGTGCGCCGACGCCAGACGCTTGCCCTGCGGACTCCGCGAGCCCGTCATCCAACTGGTTCTGATGCTCCCGGTCGTGCGTCATCGATCCCGCTGCGGCGCTTGCGCCTTCGATCCCTGCGCTCCTTGTAGGACTTTTCGGTCGCCAAGAGAACCGGCGATCTCGCCAGGTGGCAATTAGCTCTAGGCATGGCCGCCCGCGTGCCTATGCTCGCGCCGACAAATCGGAGCGAGTGATGCGTGTATTGGGGATCGAGACGACCTGCGACGAGACCTCCGCCGCGGTGGTCCTGCGCAAGCCGGACGGCTCGGGCGAGATCCTGTCGAACGAAATCATGAGCCAGATCAAGCAGCACGCGGCGTATGGCGGTGTCGTGCCGGAGATCGCGGCGCGCGCCCACGTCGAGGTGCTGGACCGCCTTATTGCCCGGGCTGTCGCGACCGCCGGGATGAAGATGAAGGACATCGACGCTGTCGCCGCCGCCGCTGGACCCGGGTTGATCGGTGGCGTTCTGGTCGGCCTCACCGCCGGCAAGGCGATGGCGCTGGCGCTGCGCAAGCCCTTCGTGGCCATCAATCACCTCGAGGCTCACGCGCTGACGCCGCGCCTCACGGATAACGTCGCTTTCCCCTATCTGCTGTTGCTCGTGTCGGGTGGCCACACCCAGCTCGTCGCCGTGCGCGGCGTCGGTGATTACGTTCGGCTCGGCGCGACCCTCGATGACGCGGTCGGCGAGGCCTTCGACAAGATCGCCAAGCTGTTGGGCCTCCCCTACCCCGGCGGCCCGCTGGTCGAGCGGCACGCCGCCGACGGCGACCCCGAGCGTTTCGTCTTCCCGCGGCCGATGATGGGCCGTCCGAAACCGGAGTTCTCGCTGTCCGGCCTCAAAACAGCGGTGCGGATCGAATCGGAGAAGGCGGCGCCGCTGACGGCGACGGACGTCAACGATCTCTGCGCCTCGTTCCAAGCCGCCGTCGTCGACATGATCATCGATCGCGTCCGGGTCGCGACCAAGCTTTTCCGCGAAAAATTCGGCGCGTGCGAGACGATCGTCGCGGCCGGCGGCGTCGCCTCGAACGACGCGATCCGCCGCGCCATGGCCCGCTACTGCGGCGAGGCCGGGGTCAAACTGGTGATCCCGCCGCCGAAGCTCTGCACCGACAACGGCGCGATGATCGCCTGGGCGGGCATCGAGCGGCTCGGCATGAACCTCGTCGACGACATGACCTTCGCCGCCCGCCCGCGGTGGCCGCTGGACGCGAACGCGGAGGCGGCGCACCACGGCAAGGCGTGAGCGAAGGTCCGCGCGTACTGGCCGGCTGGACAAGCCCCGCCCAAGCAGCGCATCACGACCCCGTCAAAGATCGTTGGAGTTCGGCCATGCGCCGCATCGCGGTTCTCGGGGCCGGCGCATGGGGCACGGCGCTCGCCAATCTTGCCGCGCGGGCAGGCGCCGAGGTCAGCCTATGGGGGCGCGATCCGGACCATGTCGCCGAGATGGCGGCAGCCGGCTTCAACGCGCGCCGCCTGCCCGGCATTCCGCTCATGTCAGGCGTCGCCCCGACCAGCGATCCCGCCGCGCTCGAAGACGCCGAGATCATGCTGCTGGCGGTCCCCGCGCAGTCGATCCGACAGGCAGCCGAGCGCGCGCGCGCGCATCTGGAGCCGAACACCCCGGTTGTCGTCTGCGCGAAGGGCATCGAGCGCGGCACCGGTTGCTATATGAGCGAGATATTGGCCGAGGTGCTGCCCGGCCACCCTCCGGCGATCCTGTCCGGCCCGAGCTTCGCCGAAGACGTCGCCAGAGGCATGCCGACCGCGGTTACCATCGCCGCGCACGACACCGAGACTGCCAAGGCGCTCGCCGCGGCGCTCGCCGCGCCCTGGTTCCGGCTCTACCACACGACCGATGTACGCGGCGTCGAGATCGGCGGTGCCTTGAAGAACGTGCTCGCCATCGCTTGCGGCATCGCCGCCGGCAAGGAGTTTGGAGCCAGCGCAGGCGCGGCGCTCATCGCGCGCGGCTTCGCGGAGCTCGCCCGCTTCGGCATGGCCAACGGTGCCCGGCCCGGCACGCTCACGGGACTTTCCGGCCTCGGCGACCTCGTGCTGACCTGCGGATCGCGTCAGTCGCGTAACTTCTCGCTCGGGTTGGCGCTGGGGCGGGGCACCGACGTCGAGACCGCCAAAGCCAGCATCGGCACTGTCGAGGGCGCGATGACGTGCGCGATCCTCTGTGACCTTGCGCGTCGAGGCGGGATCGACATGCCGATCGCCGAGGCAGTCGATGCCGTGCTCACGGGCCGTGCGTCGGTGGACGCGATGATCGACGCGCTGCTTGCGCGGCCGGCCCGCCCCGACGAGGGCATCTGACACGTGCTGTTCGACCAAAGTCGTATCCAATAAAAGCTTGACGTTTGGACAGCCTTGAGTTGTATTTTATCGGCTCGGCAACGGGTGGCGGCTAGGGGAGGCAACGGCTCCTGGTCATCTTGTGAAAATTGATATCGTACCAACGCTTTCAGATTCGACTTTGCGTTGCGCTCTTTTGGGAAGGGCCTGTTCGGTGGCGACCGGCAGGCCCTTTTCGATATCCGATCGGGTCTCGCGCGACGACCATGGCGATCGCGTGCTATCGGCACAGCATCGGAGGTGTCGCATGGCGCATTGGCTCATCAAGAGCGAGCCGGATTCGTGGTCCTGGACCCAGATGGTCGATGCCGGCAAGAAGGGCACGCACTGGAACGGCGTGCGCAACCACGTCGCCAAGAAAAACCTCAAGGCGATGGCCGTCGGCGACGAGGCATTCTTCTATCATTCGAACGAGGGCAAGGAGATCGTCGGCATCGTCGCCGTCACGAAGCTCTACTATCCAGATCCCAGCGACGAGAGCGGCAAATTTGGCATGGTCGACTTTCGCGCGATCAAGCCGCTGCCCACGCCTGTCACGCTTGTGGCGATAAAGGCCGACAAGCGGTTCGAGGAGATGTTGCTGGTCGTCAATTCGCGGCTGTCGGTTCAGCCGGTGACCGAGCCCGAATGGGCGCACGTCTGCGAGATGGGCGGTCTTTGACCCGACGCCATCAGCGCGGCAGGCAGTCGAGCCACTCCTGGCTGGAGCGCGCCCGTGCCATGAGGCCGGCGGCGAGCCGCCGCTGGATTGGGCGCGGGGCGGCGGCATCGCGCAGGATAGGGTTCGGCAGCGAGGTCGCGAGCAACGCGGCTTCGCGCGCGTCTAAACGGCTCGCGCTCTTCCTGAAGTAGTGCTGCGCTGCAGCCTCTATGCCGAAGATGCCGTCGCCCCATTCGGCGATGTTGAGATAGACCTCGATCGTATGCGCCTTGGTCCACACCTTGCCGAGCCCGAGCGCGATGACGATCTCGATCCCCTTGCGGATCGCCGAACGGCCCGGCCACAAGAACAGGTTCTTCGCGGTCTGCATCGTGATGGTGGAGGCCCCACGTGACGGGCCGTCGGCTTCCGCCTCGCCGATCACCTGATGCAACGAGGTCCAATCGACGCCGTCGTTGCGGCAGAATTGCGCGTCCTCGGACGCGATGACCGACGCGGTGAGGACCGGGGCGATTGCCTTCAGAGGCACATAGATCCGCTGGTAGGATTTGCCCGTCATCACGCGACCCATCATCAGGGTGGAGATCGGCGGCGCGGCAGAATCGATCAGGAGCAGGCCCACAAACAGGAGCATCAGCGCCAGCGCCGCATACGCCGCGCCGCGCCAGACGCTGCCGAAAAATACTCGCCGCCGTCTTGCCGCCATCCGTCAGGCATGGCGCAACGGGGTATCTTGGGCAAGGTTTGCACCTCGAGCCATCCCGATCGCGTGGAAAGCCTCGGCTCTGCGACAAACTTGACCCACCCCCCTCGATCGGGCAAGCGAACAGAAAGTCGGGAGGGGGCTATCCAGAGATGACGCGGTCTGCCGAGAGCAGCGAGTTCCAAGGTCGTCTTGCTGCCGTCGCCGACGCGACCGAGCGCATGCTGGAAAGCCTGCTTGGCGACGCACCGCTGAGAGGCGAGCTTGCTCGCCCTGCCCGCTTCATGGAGGCGATGCGATACGCAAGCCTCGGCGGCGGCAAGCGTCTTCGCCCGTTCTTGATGGTGGAAAGCGCCCGCCTCTTCGGCGTCGAGGGCGAAGGTGTGCTTCGAGCCGCCTGCGCGCTCGAGATGATCCACTGCTACTCGCTAGTTCACGACGATCTGCCGGCGATGGACGACGACGACCTTCGCCGCGGTCGGCCGACGACGCACAAAGCCTTCGACGAAGCGACCGCTATCCTCGCCGGCGATGGCCTGCTGACTTACGCCTTCGATGTCACGGCGGACGCCGCGACCCATCGCGATCCGGCGATCCGCGTCGAGCTCGTTCTTCAGCTTGCCCGCCACTCCGGCATCGGCGGCATGGTCGGCGGCCAGGTGCTCGATCTCGAGGCGGAGGTCTCGACGAAACCGCACACGGCGGAGGACGTGATCCGCATCCAGTCGATGAAAACAGGCGCGTTGCTGCACTATGCGGCGCTCGCCGGTTCCCTGCTGGGCGGCGCCGACGGCGACGCCCGCGCGGCGATGTCGCGCTACGGCAAAGCGATCGGTGCCGCGTTCCAGGTCGCAGACGACATTCTCGATGTCGAGGCGGACACCGAGGCGCTCGGCAAGAAGGCCGGCAAGGACGCTGGACGCAACAAGGCGACGCTCGTGGCGGCGCTCGGGCTTGAGGGCGCCCGCGCGCGGCGCGACCGTTTGGCGGACGAGGCGATCGCCGCGCTCGATACCTTTCCCCAGGGGCGGCGGGCCGATGTGCTCCGCGAGGCCGCCCGCTTCGCCGTAGAACGCAAGAGCTGACTTGAACGCCGCGCTCGCGAGGCGGCCGTGACCCCTGCCCGACGCTCGCTTGTCGTCCGCGTCGCTCTAGCCCGGCCGCGGCTTTTCGCGAGCGTTGTCGTCGCGGTTGTCGTCTTCCTGCTCGAGCCGGGGAATTGGCACCGCGTCACGCGGCTTCTGATCGCCTGGAACATCGGGACGATCCTCGATATCGGCCTCAACTTGTGGGAAATATCGTTTGCGACGACGAAGACGATCCGCTGGCGAGCCGCCGCCAGCGACGACGGAAAATGGGTGATTCTCGGCTTCACGACGGTCGCGGCAACGGCAGCCATCGCGGCGATCTTCGCGCAGCTCGCGATCACCAAGAGTATGCACGGGTTTACCGAGACGCTGCATCTCGGCCTCGCCGGGCTCACGATCATGTCCGCCTGGGTCTTCATCCACATGAGCTTCGCGCTGCACTACGCGCACGAGTTCTTCGACGAGACGAAGACCGAGGAGGGAGAGAAACCGCAGCTCCGCGGCGGTCTGCGGTTTCCCGAAACCGAGGAGCCCGATTATTGGGATTTCCTCTACTTCTCGTTCATCATCGGCGTCGCCTCGCAGACGGCCGATGTCGAGATCACCTCGAAGGCCATGCGGCGTACGTCGCTCGGCCACTCGATCCTGTCGTTCTTCTTCAACTCAGCGATCCTGGCGCTGACGATCAATATCGCGGCCGGGCTGGTTTGAAGACGGAGCGTGTCGGAGCGTCTATGGCGACACGAAAACGCCGGCCCAAGGGCCGGCGCTCACGTTGGAAGAGCAAACGCTCAGGTGCGGCTCGGCATCACGGCCGGAGCCATCTTATGCTCACGCATCTGCTTGTTGTAGAGATGACGGCGGTACATGCCGGCGGCGCAGCCAGCGAAGAAGCCCTTGATGCCGTGATGCATCATGTGGCCCGCGACGGCGCCGGCCGCGCCGTACTTCAGGCATCCACCCGGAGCCGCCTCGGCCGCCGGCACCGAAATCGTGAGCCCGGCGGCAAGGCTGCCGCAGAGGGCCAGGGAGAGCATTTTTCTCTTCATCGCAAAAGCCTTCCTAACGCGCGATCCGCGCTATTACGAAACGCACCGTGATAGCCAAGGTTCAGGTGCTGGCCGGAACCCTGCGCCTACCACGATGAACCGGCGATGACAGCTCGAAGGGCGCGATGCTTACGACGATCGTCTACCTCCTCACGGCGTCCGTCGTATTCGTCTCCCTGTCGCGGCGCGCGGGCTTCGGGTCGATCCTGGGGTACCTCGTCGCGGGCGCGGTGATCGGGCCGGCCGCGCTCCGCCTCGTCACCGACGTCGAGACGATCAGGGAGATCGCCGAGTTCGGCGTTCTCATGCTGCTGTTCCTCGTCGGGCTGGAGCTACGGCCGCAGCGCATCTGGCTGATGCGCCGTGCCGTCTTCGGTCTCGGCGCCGCGCAGGTCGTGGTCACCGGCAGCCTGCTCGCTGCTGGGATCGCCTGGTCCTCGGCGCTCGATGCGCGCGAAAGCATCGTGCTAGGCGTCAGCCTCGCTTTCTCCTCCACAGCGATCGTTCTGCCGATGCTCGGCGAGCGCGACCTCCTGGGCGGAAGTGCCGGGCGCGACGCCTTCGCGGTGCTGCTGTTCCAGGACATGGCGACGGTCCCGCTCGCCGCGCTCGTTCCGCTCATCGGCGATCACGCCGGCGCCGCCGGTCCGATCTGGCCGCCCGTGCTCAAAGCGCTCGGCGCGGTGGCCCTAATCCTCCTCGGCGGGCGATACCTCGTGCGGCCTTTGTTCCGCCTCGTCGGTGGCATGAAGACAGGCGAGGTCTTTACCGCGACCGCCCTATTGACGGTCGCCGCCGCGGCAGTTGTCGCCGGACTCGCCGGCCTGCCGATGTCGCTCGGAGCGTTCGCGGCCGGCGTCATCCTTTCGGAATCGGAGTACCGCCACGAGCTGCAAGTCGACATCGAGCCGTTCGAGGGCTTGCTGCTCGGCTTCTTTTTTATCTCGATCGGCATGTCGGCCGACCTCGGCCTCATCACCAGCGAACCTTTGAAGATCTTGGGGTCGGTACTCGCGCTCATCGCCATCAAGGTCGGCGTGGCGTTCGCGCTGGAGTATGGTTTGACCCGCAACCGCGCGCGCTCTGTACGTTTCTCGCTCGCGCTCCCGCAGGGGAGCGAGTTTGGCTTCGTCCTCTTCAGCGCGGCGCTTGCGGCGGGCGTCATCGGCGAGCATGCGCTCGGGCGCGCGACGCTTGTCGTGGCGCTCTCGATGGCGGTCAGCCCCATGCTGTTCGCCGTTTCGGAGCGCTACCTCGTCCCGCGTCTGCGGAGGCCGAAGCGGACCATCCGCGACGGTCTTGACGACGCCACTCCCGCGCCGGTCATCGTCGCCGGTTTCGGCCGCATGGGCCAGATCGTCGGACGCGTGCTGCGCATGCGCAAGATCGCTTTCAACGCGCTCGACGACGATGCCGACAACGTCGAGACGATCCGCCGTTTCGGCCAGCGTGTCTTTTACGGCGATCCGACGCGGGTCGAGCTGCTGCGAGCGGTCGGTGCCGATCGCGCGAAGATCCTTGTCGTCACCCTCGACGATCAGGCACAGGTGCTCTCGCTCGTCGAGCGCGCCAAAGCCGCCTTTCCGCACCTTCAGATCTACGCACGAGCCCGCAACAGACGCCACGCCCACCTCTTGATGGAATATGATATCGCCGGGATCGTGCGCGAGACCTTTTTCTCGAGCTTGTGGCTGACCGAGTTGGTACTCCGCGGCGTGGGCCTCGACGCCGAGGACGCCCGACGCACCGTTCAGACATTTCGCGAGCGCGACGAGAAAGCACTGATCCTGCAGCGCGACATCTACGACGACGAGACGAAGTTCATACAAAGCTCGAAAGAGGTCGCGGAAGAGCTCGAGGCCCTGTTCGAGGATGACAACGAGAAGATTTGATCTCGATCTAACGAGGAGCCGTCGCCCGTAGATGCGTCGCCAACCTCGCGGATCAAAACCTGACCGTTGTGGTGACGCCAAGCACGACCGCGTTGGGGATCGGCGAAAGCCCATTGCCGTAGGGATTGGCGACGTTGCCGCCGGGATGGACGATGTATTGCAAGGTGGGTTGCAGCGATAAGCCGGGCACGACGACGGCATCGTAAGTCGCCTCCAAAACTGCTTCATAATCCCGCACCGGCGCGGCAAGGCCGGCCGCGAAATTTGCATCGCGATCAAACGCCTTAGCCGCGTCGGATGTCTTCGCGACAGCCGCGGCGATGCCGAAGCCATCAGTGGCGCGTCCCGGCACCAGCCCGAACGCGAAAAATCCCGCGTCCCCATAGAGATCGATCGGATTGCGGTCGCCCGGCGCCCCGATGACCCGGGCGAAAACGCCGATGCCCTTCTCAGGGTCATCGCCGGGCACGCGGTAGATCTGCTGGTCTAGGATCGCATAGACGCCAGTGTCGGGGGAGTGCTGCAAGGGAACGGCGTTATTCGAAGTTGCCAATGGAAGACCGTCGGCCGCCAATTGCTGGTCGCCGAACCTGCCGAAATGCGCGAAGGCGCCGAGCTTCAGCGTGCCAGGCAAGCCGCTGGCGGCGGAGCCGCGGTTGTATCGATATTGCGTTTCGAGGAAGATCAGGGGCGGATCGCTGGTTCGGAAATTGAGCCCGTAGCGATCGCGTAGTTGCGGATCACCGGGTCCCGGCCCCGCGGGCTCGCCGTCGAAGACGGCCGCAAGGATCGACAGCCCCGGCGCGGGATCGAGCTTGACGCGGACAGCCGGCGTGGCGAGCGGATAGGCCGGCCCGCCTTCGGGCAGGTCGAGCGATGGCAGGCCAGGCCAGCCGAAGGTCGCGTCGATGAAATTCGCCGCGTAGTCGCTTGTCAGGAACTCGACATCGATACCGATCTGCCCGGCACGGATCGCCAGCGCATCGCCGAATCTCTGTTCGTACCACAGCTCGTAGAGGCGGGTCGTCGGCAGGGCGGCAATGTCGTTGCTCGACAAGAAATTACCGATGAAGACCCGCGAGATATCGCGCCCGTGGATCTGGAACATGTTGGCGTGCAGGGCTCCGCCGGAGATGTCGGCGACCTTGCTTGCGTCGACGTCGAGTTGAACATCGAGGCGCCCAGCGTAGGTGCCGCCGCGTCGCATGCCGCCAGAGAGATCGGCGTAAGGATCGCTGAGGTATTGGCCGTGGAGGTAGATGCCGTAGCGATCACGCAGAAGGTCTCGCGCGACGTCGATCGGATTGAGAGCGGGGATACCCTCGAGGATCGATGGCCCGTCAATTTCGTCGGCGCCGACCGCGCGCGCGGCATTGACGGCGGCTGGCCGGTTTTGCGGCTTCTCCGTCGCTGCCGCCCGCGCATCGTCATCATCGGCCAAGGCGGGGACTCTCGCGAACAACGGTCCGACGGTCAGCGCCACGGCGAGCCAAACGATGATCCTATCGACCACCCGCACGCCCGCTCCCGTTCCATTCGCTCATTCTCCCCGGCGTCTATCGACACACACCGGATTGAAGAGCGCAACATTCGCCATGCTGGTTTCTTGGCGGGCATGATCGAAGTGCAACACGCGCTGAGCTTTAAAGGCGCGGCGTTCGGCCGCGCCGCAGCAAGGGTGGCACGGCAGCAACGGGTGAAAGGCGCCTTGCCGCCTCGGCCTGTCCGTTTTAGACCAAGTCCAAGGAACGAACGCTTCCAGGACTAGAACCATGTGCCGAATGTTCGCGCACCAGCCGATACGCAATTACGAGGCGCAGACGCGCTCCATGCGTATCGGCGGCCACTCGACCTCCATTCGTCTCGAAAATACGTTTTGGAGCATCCTCGAAGAGATCGCCGCTCGAGAAGGCACAAGCGTCGCGAAGTTCGTGACGACGCTCCACGACGAAGTGCTGGCCCACCAAGGCAGGGTGCATAATTTGGCGTCCCTGCTGCGCTGCTCGTGCGTCCTTTACGTCTCCCAAAACCCCAGCTTGCGCCAGGCGCCGGCGCTAGCGGCCGAATAGCCGAGCTCAAGGCTTGATCGGCTTGCCCTTGTCCGCCGCGGCGGGTTCGCCTCCAGGTGCTCCAGGGTAGGCTGTCGACGGCGTTCCGACCTTCGCCGCCGCGCCTTCGCTCGATGCGGCGGACGAGGGGCCTGGCTTCGCCGCCGGATCCGGCTTCGGCGTCACTGGCATGCCCTTGTCCGCCGATGCCGGCATGCCGCCAGGTGCTTTCGGATACGCGACAGAATCCACCTTCTGAGATTGTCCGCCGCCCGCCGGCTTGGCGCGATGATGATGCTTGGCTTCGGCAGCAAGCGCGAGCGTCGATGGGAGCGCGATAAGCGCTCCCACGACGAGGATCGTCCGTGGCATCCGCGCCACCTAGACGTCGTGCCGCTTCATGGAGTTGGCGATGTGATCCGCCTGACGGATCGCCAACGACACGATCGTCAAAGTCGGGTTGCAGCCGGCGCCCGACGTGAACTGGCTGCCGTCCGAGACGAACAGGTTCTTGATGTCGTGCGTACGGCCGTACTTGTTGACGACGCCGTCGCGCGGCTTCTCGCTCATCCGGTTCGTGCCCATGTTGTGGGTCGAGGGGAACGGCGGGGTCGGGTAGTTCACCGTCGCGCCGACCGAGTCATAGACGGCCATGCCGGCCTTATAGGCATGGTTGCGCATGGCGACGTCGTTCTCGTGATCGTCGAAGTGCACGGCGGCCACCGGCTGGCCGTGAACGTCCTTGATCGTGGTGTCGAGCGTGATGCGGTTCGTCTCCTGCGGCAGATCCTCGCCGACAAGCCACATGCCGGCCATGTGCGAGTAGGATTCCATCGCGCTCGTAAAGGTGCGGCCCCAACCACCTGGATTGAGGAACGCCGCCATGAACGGCAGCCCGATCGACAGTGTCTCCATCTCGTAGCCGCCGACGAAACCGCGCGATGGATCGTTCTTGGCCTCGTCTCGGATGATGCCGGCCATGGTCGTGCCGCGGTACATGTGCACGGGCTTCTCGAACACGCCGAAAACCGTGCCCGTCATGTGGCGCATGTAGTTGCGGCCGACCTGACCCGACGAGTTGGCCATGCCGTCCGGGAACATGTTCGTGGCGCTGTTGAGAAGCAGGCGCGGGCTCTCGAGCGAGTTGCCAGCGACCGCGACGATGCGTGCCTTCTGACGCTGCTTCACGCCCTTCTCGTCGGCATAGACGACGCCGGTGACCTTGCCGGTCTTGTCGTGCTCGATCTGCAGCACCATCGAGTTCGGCCGAACCTCGAGGTTGCCCGTCGCCTCGCCCTTCGGGATCTCGGTGTAGAGCGTCGACCATTTGGCGCCCGACTTGCAGCCTTGGAAGCAGAAGCCGATCTGTTGGCAGGAGCCGCGGCCGTCGCGCGGCTGGCTGTTGATCGCCATGCGACCGGTGTGGCACTCCTTGTAGCCGATCTTGTCGGCGCCGGCCTTCATTACCTTGAAGTTGTTGTTGCCGGGCAGACCGGGAATCCCGTTGGTGCGGGTCACGCCCATCTTGTCCTCGGCCTTGGCGTACCACGGGTCCATCTCCTCGCGGCTGATCGGCCAGTCGAGCAGGTTCGCTCCCTTGATATTCGAATATGTGGTCGCGGTCTTGAACTCGTGCGGCTCGAAGCGCAGCGAGGCGCCGGCCCAATGCACGGTCGAACCACCGACCGACTTGACGATCCAGGCCGGAAGATTCGGGAAATCCTTGGCGACGCGCCAGGTGCCGGAGTCGGTGCGCTTATCCGTCCACGCGAGCTGCGCGAAGCTTTCCCACTCGTCATTGATAAAGTCGGCGATCTCGTTGCGGGCGCCCGCCTCGAGGATGACGACCTTGATACCCTTTTGCGCCAATTCATTGCCGAGCGTACCGCCGCCGGCGCCGGAACCCACGATCACGACGACGCTGTCGTCGGACAAATCGAAATGAGCCATGTCCTGTCTCCCTTGCCTCTTTTTTGATTGCTGACCCGGCGCGGTTACGCCTTGGGGAGCCAGTCGATGTCGTCGAAGCCGCGGTGAATGTAGCCGCCCTTGTCGGCCGAGGCGCCCTCGTAGCCGAACTTCGGCCAAATATCGTGCTGGTTGTAGACAGACACGACGAGATCGGAGCGGACCTTCTGGAAGAAATCCGAATCCTCGATGCCCTGGAGCAGCGCGACACGGTCGGCTTCCCAACCAACGTCGTTGTAGGCGGACTTGTGCTTGTCCTGCGCGGCGAGGTCGAGGCGCAGCACGCCGTCCTCGAGCATCTTCGCCACCTTCGGATCGGCGGCGGCCTTGTCGTTCCACGGCTTGACCGCGGTGATGTAGACCGAGTCGCCGAGGAAATCGTGCGGATAGATGTCGCGCGCGACCTTGACGAGTGTCTTCATG
This sequence comes from uncultured Lichenihabitans sp., assembly GCA_965214415.1. Classification (GTDB taxonomy): domain Bacteria; phylum Pseudomonadota; class Alphaproteobacteria; order Rhizobiales; family Beijerinckiaceae; genus RH-AL1. The sequence continues at coordinate 554,514 of CBDCBQ010000003.1, read as the reverse complement.
GTCGCCGGCTTCAGCGTGCCGCCTTCCGCCCACGCCGTATCGATGGTCATCGCACCGGCCGCCGCCACGGCCGGGATTGTCGCCGCGCCCGCCTTGAGGACGAAGCGACGGCTGAACTTGGATCGCGGATCGAGTTCTCTCATGATGTCCTCCCGGATTTCTTATTGGTTTGCGATCAGACGAACCGTCCGCCGCGTTCGATAACTTCTATCTTGTAGCCGTCAGGGTCGGCGATGAAGAAGAAGCGCGCGAGCGTCTTCCCCTCATGCTTGAAGTCCTTTACCGCACCCGGCTCGAGACCAGCCTTCGACATGCGCTCGTGCTCCGCGTCGACCGACTCGACCGTGACGGCAAGATGCCCGTAGCCGTTGCCAAGATCGTAAGGCTCGATTTGATCGCCGTTCACGGTCAGCTCGACCTCGAACGGCGATGCCTCGTTACGCAGATAGATGAGCGCGAACGACCCGAAATCGAGCTTGTCGGCGAGCTTCAGCCCGAACGCCGTGTCGTAGAATTGGACCGAGCGCTTCTCCTCGAGAACGCGCACCATCGAATGGACGGCCTTGGCTTTCGTCATCACTGCAACCCCTTCAGATACCCGATTACCGCGGCCCGAACCTCCGGTTTGGCCTGACGATAGGGCATGACGGCGCCCGGTATCACCGCTTGCGGACTGGTGAGCCAGGCGTCGAGATGCGTATCATCCCAAGCCCAGTCCGCCTTCGCGAAGCCGGCCGAATAGCCGTAGCCCCTTACGCTTCCGACTTTGCGCCCATACACCCGATCGAGGGTCGGCCCCTGTCGCTGCGGCTCGGACGCGTGGAGCGTGTGGCATGTCCCGCATTGACGACCGAACTGCTGCTCCCCGGTCAGGGGTTTTGCGGCGGGAACGTCGAACTGCGCCCAGACCGCGGACCCGCCAACGCACATGACGACGACACTCAACAAACCGCGATAAACGCCTCGACCCCGCATTCGCCCTCCATGTTTTCGACGGCGACAATCGGCTTATCCGGCTCGGCCGGGTAGTATCGGGTTGTTGCGACAGGCGTTTCGCCCTCGGTCAAAAGGCGGAGGCCGACATCTGGCGTTCGGCGGCTCGCCGGCGCAATCGTCTCCGGCGCGCGTGTCCCCAGGCTCGGCCGTCCCCCGCGTTGATCTCCCACCGCGACTCTGAGATGAACGCATCCGGCCTTTGCGCACGGGGGCGACAGGGAACTCGATGAAGGACGCCTGCACTTCGGGTCTCGACACAGGGTTCGTCGCGCTCGGTTATCTTAAGGTCGGGTTCCTGGGCATCGTCCAGGGCATCACCGAGTTGCTGCCGATCTCGTCGACCGCGCATATGCGCGTCGTCCCCGCCCTGCTCGGCTGGCAGGACCCGGGGTCGGCCTTCTCGGCCGCGATGCAGCTCGCCGCGCTCGCCGCCGTGCTGTCCTACTTCTGGGCGGATGTGCGCGGCCTGATCGACGGCACGCTCGCCGCTATCAAGCGACGTGACTTCCAGGACTGGAATTTTCGCTTCTTCGTCTGGATCGTTCTCGCCACGCTCCCGATCGCCATCTTCGGACTGCTGCTGAAATCGAAGCTGAACGCCTGCAATTCACCATTGCGCACTCTCAGCGTCATCGGGGTCGCCTGCATCGTGATGGGCGCGCTTCTCGCCTTCGCCGAAAGATCCGCGCGTCACACGCGCACGATCGACCATGTCTCGTTGCGCGACGCGATGATTGTCGGCTTCGCGCAGGTCGGCGCCCTCATCCCCGGCGTGTCGCGGTCCGGCTCGACGTTGACAGCGGCTCTCTTCCTCGGCCTTCGGCGAGATGAGGCCGCGCGCTTCTCGTTTCTCCTGGGCATCCCGGCGATTGCCCTCGCCGGACTCGCCGAGCTGTTCGCGCTCCGCAAGGCGGGGCTCGACCTGCACGGCTGGTCGATCCTCGCCTTCGGTCTCGTCATCGCCTCGATCTCGGCCTTCGCCGCGATCTGGGGCTTGATGCGGGTGCTCGAGCGCTTCTCCGCCTGGCCGTTCGTCATCTACCGCTTCGCGCTCGGCATCTTTCTGATCGTCAGCGTGGTGTTCGGCATCCTGCCGAACTGACGCTTGCCGCTCGCCTTCGCGAAATCTCCGAATATCCCTGGCGGTCGATCGGACAGGCACGCCCTCACGAACGTGTATGATTGCGCAATTGCGGCAGCGCCGGACCGATTGACGGGCGACTGTTTTGGACGCTTTTATGCGCGCATGCCGAGCCCGACCTGCGTCGACGCCTCCGCAAGCCCTAAAAACCCGGACATATCCCTGCATGGTGTCGCACAGCGCCGTGTCGTTCAGCGGCGCGCAGGAAGCGGCGCGCCAGTTGCTCGACGGCCCGCATCGATATGTCTGTCTCGCCGGCGGCGCGCGCTCGGGAAAGACGTTTCTCATCACCCGCGCGATCGTCGAGCGCGCGATCAACGCGCCTGAGTCGCGTCATGCCTTCCTTCGTCTCCACACCAACCATGCGCGCGCCTCCATCGCCAACGAAACCTTGCCGACCGTGATGCGCGCGTGCTTCAGCCACGTCACATGGAAGGAGTACCGCCAGGATGGCTTCTTCGCGCTCGGCAATGGCGCGCGTCTGACGATCGGCGGCCTCGACAATCGCGATCGCGTCGACAAGATCCTCGGCCTCGAGTTCGCCAGCGTGTTTCTCAACGAGGCTTCGCAGATCCCTTATGAATCCGCGCTCGTCGCCTTTACCCGGCTCGCGCAGATGGTGCCGGGCCTGATGCAACGCGCCTATGTCGACCTCAACCCGACCTCCACGACGCATTGGACCAACGTTCTTTTCGGCGACAAGCGCGAACCGACCTCGATGCAGCCGCTGACGGACCCCGCCGCCTACGCGCGCGCTTTTCTCAATCCTCAGGACAATGCCGCCAACCTGGCGCCGGCGTTCCTGGCTAGCCTCGCGGCGTTGCCCGAGCGGCAACGCAAGCGCTTCTACGAGGGCGTTTATGTCGAGGCGGTCGACGATGCTTTGTGGTCCTACGAGATCATCGACATGCATCGCTGCGCGCCCGAGGCGCTCGAGCCGTCCGAGCGCGCGAGCGTCGTCGTCGCCGTCGATCCCTCCGGCGCGCAGAGCCCAGACGACATGCGCGACGAGATCGGTATCGTCATCGCCGCGCGCGGCAGTGACGGCGACGCCTATATCCTTGCCGACCGATCCTGCCGGGAGGCGGCGCCGACCTGGGCCCGCCGCGCGGTCCACGCCTTTCACGAGTTCAACGCGGATTGCATCGTCGCCGAGAGCAATTTCGGCGGCGACATGGTGCGCGCGACCATCCAGGCCGCCGATCCAAATGTGCCGGTGCGCCTCGTCACGGCGAGCCGCGGCAAGGCCGTGCGCGCCGAGCCGATCGCGATGCGTTACGCGCTCGGCCAAGTGCACCACGTCGGCCGTTTCGCCAAGCTCGAGGACCAGCTCTGCGCCTTCACCGGCGGCGGATACGGCGGCCAAGGCAGCCCCGATCACGCCGATGCCGCGATCTTGGCCCTGACGCACCTGTTCGGACAGCTCGATGGCACCGGCGTGATCGACTTCTACAAGCTGCTCGCCGAGACCGAGGCCGTCACCGACCCTGATCGCTGAGTGCGTCTCCGCAGTCACGAAACTCGACTTCTCTTGTTTGGAGCACACCTATGGTCGACCGCATGAGCGGGCGAGCGTCGTGGACGCTCGACCCCTATCAGGTGAGCCTGTCCTTTGCCGCGCGCCAGGTGCAAGGCGGCGCCGACTGGTTTGGCCCTTCGGCGCCGATCGCCCCGACCGCGCCGCCCGGCATCGCCGGCCGTCAATGGGACTATTCCCCCGGTTACAACCTCGCGATGGAGCCGCGCCCCTATTCGCCCATCTCCTTCGCGACGCTGCGCCAGCTCGGCGACGGGTGGGACCTGCTCAGGATCGTCATCGAGACGCGCAAGGACCAGGTCGCCCGCATGGCGTGGTCGATCAAACCGCGCGGCACCGGTAGGCCCGATAAGCGTTGCGACGGGCTCGCCGCCTTCTTCGCGCGCCCCGACGGCATCCATTGCTGGGCCGATTGGCTGCGGATGATCCTCGAGGAGCTGTTCGTGATCGACGCGCCGGCGCTTTATTGTCGGCGTACGCGTTCTGGGCGGCTCGCGGCGCTCCTGCCACTCGATGGCGCGACGATCAAACCGATCATCGATGCCTGGGGCCGCACGCCGCAACCTTCGTCCGACGGCGGCAGGATGGTTTGGCCAACCGCCTACCAGCAGATCCTGAAGGGCTTTCCGGCCGTCGACTATTCGACGCGCGATCTTATCTACCGGCCACGCAATCCGCGGGTCAATCGCGCCTATGGCTTCTCGCCGGTCGAGCAGATCGTCACGACGGTGAACATCGCGCTACGCCGTCAGCTTTTCCTGACGGAGTATTTCACCGAGGGCAACATCCCCGACAGCCTGATTGGCGTCCCCGAAGGGTGGACGCCCGACCAGATCGCCTCCTACCAGAAGTATTGGGATGCCTACTTCTCCGGCGACAGCGGCCGGCGACGGCGGGCGAAATTCGTGCCGGGCGCGTCGGCGCAGAGCTTCGTCCAGACCAAGGAGCCGGAGCTCAAGACCGCGTTCGACGACTGGCTCGCGCGCCTCGTGTGCTTCGCCTTCCGTGTCGCCGCAGGCGCTCGTTTCGCAGATGAACCGCGCCACCGCCGAGGTGCAGAAGACGCTCGCCGAGGAAGAGGGACTCGCGCCGATCCTCGCCTGGGTGAAGGGGCTCGTCGACGACATTCTCGCGCACGAGCTCGACGGCGCCGACCTCGAGCTCGCCTGGACGCCGACCGAGACGATCGATCCCGCGGCACAGGAGCAAATGCTGTCGAGCTACACGAGCCGCGGCATCCTCACGTTGAACGAGGCGCGCGCCGTGCTCGGCCGCGACCCGCTGGCCGACAAGGCCGCCGACACGCCGATGGCGCTTACGGGGGCGGGATACGTGGCGCTGGGGAGTGATCCGGGTCCCCCCCCCTCTACATCCAAGGCGCTCGATATCGACGCTGTGTTGAACAGGCACTGATCGAATAGTCGCACCTTCATTTCAAAAGACGAGCATTCGAACTTCCGCCGACGCGGATGCCTCTTTCCCGCAAGTGGGAGAAGGACCGCACCCGCTTGTCTGATCATAAGGAGCCCCCATGCTGCGTCTCGACATTCCCATCACCAAGGTCGATGCCGCTCAACGGCTCGTCTACGGCCTCGCTACGGCGGAGGTCACCGATCGTGCCGGCGAGATCTGCGACTATGCCTCGACGAAGCCGATGTACGAGCGCTGGTCGGAGGCGATCGCCACGTCCTCGGGCGGCAAATCGCTCGGCAACCTTCGCGCCATGCACGGCGCGGTCGCCGCCGGCAAGGTGACGGCAATCGGCTTCAACGACGAGGCCAAGCAGATCGAGATCTGCGCCAAGGTCGTCGACGACGCCGAATGGACCAAGGTCGAGGAAGGCGTCTACACGGGCTTCTCGCAAGGGGGCGCCTATGCGCGGCGCTGGACCGATGAGGCTGGTGCCAAACGATATACCGCCGACCCGCACGAGATCTCGCTCGTCGATCTGCCCTGCCTTGCCGAAGCACGCTTCGAGATGGTCAAAGCCGACGGCTCGCACGAGTGGCGCCATTTCAAAGCCCTCGATGACGATTTCGTCGAGAAATACGGTGCCCGCAACAGCGTCGAGGATCAGGCGCGCATCCAGGACATGCACGACACGTCCGTCGCGCTCGGCGCGACCTGCAACGCGATCAAGGTCCAGGCCGCCCCCGATCTCGCCAAGATCGGTGACGATCTCGCGAAGCGGCTCGACCGGCTGGGCGAGACCGTCACCAAAGCACTGGCCGACGTTGGCATGCGGCTGAAAGCGATCGAGGATCAGCCCTTGCCGCTGCCGCTGGCTGGCGCCTCCCGCGCGATCTCCAAGCATGAGGATGGCGTCGACGGGCGGCTCGAGGGTCTACTCGACGACCCAGGCACGCTGTCGCTTCTCGCGATCAAGCTGGCACAGCGCCAGCGCCGGTAGACCCGGCGGGTTCGTTCCCGAACCGCACAGCCCTTCTTTCACTCTCCGCCAATGTGGAGACCAGCATCTTCCGCCAGCCAGCGGGAGGCTGACGACGCACGTCCGTTCACAGGAGCACAACGTATGCCCGCAACCGATATCCAGGAGGTCCTCTCCGGCCTCAAGAGCGCGCAGCAGAAGCCGCTCAGCATGCTGACGAAGAGCACGTTCACCGAGGGCATGAGCCAGACCTCGGGTTTGACGTTCTACGATCTCGAGCTCGGCGCGAAGTTCGTCTACCCCGTCCTGACGCCGCTGCGCAACGCGATCCCACGCGTCAGCGGCCAAGGCGGCCTCGCGGCGAATTGGCGCTCGGTCACCGCGATCAACACGCAGGGCCTGCGCTTCGGCGTCTCCGCCGCCAATCGCGGCGGCGTGCTCGCCGTCGCGACGCAGGATTATTCCGCCGCCTACAAGGGCATCGGCGTCGAGACCTCGGTCGACTTCGAGGCGCAATACGCCGGCCAGGGTTTTGACGACGTCCGCGCCATCGCCGCCAAGACCGGCCTCGAATCGTTGATGCTCGGCGAGGAGGCGATGATCCTCGGCGGCTGCGCCACGGCGGCGCTTGGCACCACGCCGACGCCGACCCTCAGCGATGTCGGCACCGGCGGATCGCTGGCGGCCAACCTCGCCATGAGCGTCATCTGCGTCGCGCTGACCCACGACGGCGTCATGAACGCGACGCTCGCGGGCGGCATACAGGGCCAGATCACGCGCGCCAACGCCGACGGCACCAGCGACACGTTCGGCGGCGGCGCCGCCGCCCGCTCGACCAATGCCACGATCACGACCGCCAGCGACGGCAACGCCACGCATCTCGCCCGCGCCTCCGTCGCGCCGATCAATGGCGCGCTCGGCTACGCCTGGTTCTGGGGCGCGGCCGGCGCGGAAGTGCTCGGCGCGATCACCTCGATCGCCTCGACGACGATCAGCTCCGCCGCGACCGGGACACAGACGGCGGCCTCGCTCGGCAACGCCGACAACTCGGTCAACGCGCTCGCCTTCGACGGGCTCATCACGCAGGCCCTGAAGCCCGGCTCCGGCGCGACGATCGTTGCCCAGCCGCAGGGTCTCGCGGGACAGGGCACGCCGCTCACCTCCGACAATGCCGGCGGCCTTGTCGAGATCGACGCGGTGCTGAAGACCATGTGGGACCGCTATCGTTTGTCACCCGACACGATCTGGGTCTCCTCGCAAGAGGCGCTCAACATCTCTCGCAAGATCGTCAACGGGGCGGCGGCCTCCGCGCAGCGCTTCGTCTTCTACGTCACCGACGATCTCGTCGGGGGCGGCATCATGGTGCGCACCTACCTCAACCGATTCTCGATGCAGGGCGGCAGCGTGCTCGACATCAAGGTGCACCCCAACATGCCGGCCGGCACGCTTCTCATGACGACTGGCATGCTGCCCTACCCGCTCGCAGGCGTCGGCAATCTCATGCAGATCCGAACGCGGCAGGATTACTATCAAATCGAGTGGCCGTTGCGGACTCGACGCTACGAGTACGGCATCTACGCGGACGAGGTGCTGCAGCACTACTTCCCGCCGGCGATGGCGCTCATCACCAACATCGGCAACGGCTGAGGAGGCCCGCATGAAGTATCGTCTTCCCCAAGGCGCCGCGCGCCTTTCGCATGCCGGCAAGGCCGTGACTGTCGCCGCCGACGGCACGCTCGACCTCGATCCGGCGCAGATCGCCCTACTCGCGCCGCATGGGATCGTCCCGCTCGGCGATCCCGCGCCGATCGACCGAACGCAAATCGACACGATGACCGCGTCCGACCTCGCCGCGGCGCTCGCGGCGCGGCAGATCGTGCCGCCAGCCTCCGCCGGCATCATCGCGATGCGTGGCCTGCTGCGCCAGGCCCTCGCCAAGTCCTCGCGCTGAGGAGGCCGGGATGCCGGGTTCTCTGACGAGCCTCGCCGATTGCAAGGCCTGGCTCGGCCTCACCACCACGACCGACGATGCGTTGCTCGCGACGCTCGCCGGCGCGGTCAGCCAGGCGATCCTGGCTGATCTCGGCCGCGCGGCCGTCTTGCCGTCGACCTATGTCGACACGCTGGACGGCGGCGGCGCGGCGACCTTGACGCTGCGCCAGTGGCCGGCGACGCGGCTGCTCAGCTGTACGATCGATGGCGTGCCCCAGATGCCAGCGCCGACGCCGACGCAGCCCGGCCTCGTTCTCGAGGCGGCAGACGCCGCGCCGCCGGGCTCGGCACAGCGGCTGCATTATCGCGGTGGCGCGTTCGCGCGCGGCACGCAAAACGTCAGCGTGACGTACCGAGCGGGCTACGAGATCATTGGTGAGATCGCGATCGTGCCGACCGCCCCGCCCTTCACGGTCACCGCGCTCGGGCCCTATGGCGTCTGGCAGACCGACACCGGGGTTACCGGAGCGGATTCACCCTATGGTGCCGCAAGCGGGACCTACACTTTTACCGCGGCCGATGCCGGCAAGACGATCGGTCTGAGCTATGGCTACGTCCCGGCCGATCTGGCCCGTGCCGCCTGCGAATGGGTCGCCGATCGCTACGCGAGCCGAACCCGCATCGGACAAAGCGCCAAGACGCTGGGCGGTCAGGAAACAGCGAGCTTCATCGTCAAGTCCATGCCGGACGTGGTGGATCGTTTGCTCCGCCCCTATCGGCGGGTGGCGGGCTGATCATACTCCTGCCTGGGATGATGGAGGTGATCGCATGGATCCTGATTCCGTAATGCTCGCGCTGCGCGCCAAGGTCGAAGAGCTGCGTCAGGCGCTCCTTGCCAAAGTCGATTCGAACCTGTCTGGCGACATCCTGCAGGAACGCTCGGGCGCGTTGAAAGCGTCCATCGTCGCCGAGATCGCGGCTGATGCGGACGTCGTCTCTGCTTCCATCGCCTCCGACGGCGTCCCTTACGCGGCGATCCAAGAATATGGTGGCACGACGCCGCCGCACGATATCGTCTGCGTCAAAGCGGAGGCGCTCGCGTTCGCCGGAGCCGCCGGCATGCGCTTCGCCCGCCGCGTTCATCATCCGGGCTCGCGCATGCCAGCGCGGGCTCCGCTCGGCGCCGCGCTCGACGCGTTGCACGACGAGATTGCCGGTGGCCTCAAGGCCGCCGTGCTGGAGGCGCTCGGCGCCGCCTGATCGGAGATCAAACGACATGAGCATCCGAGAGCAGGCGATCGCCGCGCTCGTGGCGCGCGTCGCCTCGGCTTACGCCTGGGCGACGCCGCCGTCCCGACGTCTCAAGCTGTGGAGCGACGTGCCGCCGGCGATGCGACCGGCCTGCTTCGTCTTCGAGGGGGGCGCCGAGACTTATACGCATGCCGACATCGGCGCCCCGAAACGCAGCCTCGCGCCGCGGCTCTTCATCTACGTCGATGCGCACGATCCCACCGTCGTCGGCGCCGCGACGCTCAATGCCATCATGGATGCCCTCGACGCCGCGCTGGCGCCTGCGGGTGCCGACCTCGCGCTGGGCCGGACGACGCTCGGCGGAACCGCGCACCGCTGCAGCATCGACGGCAAGCCGTTGAAAGACCCCGGCGATCTCGACGGCGACGGCTTGCTCGTCGTGCCGCTCACTATCGTACTGCCTTGAAGGAGACATCATGCCCGACACGAGACGAGACAAGGCGAGCCAGATCGACGCGCTCGTCGAGCACTGGTTTTTCGAGACCTTTCACGGGTCCGCCGTGGCCCGCTCGACCGAGACTTGGAACACGGTGCACGCGGCGAAGGAGGAGCTGAAGCGTCGCCTCGCCACCTTCGTCGCGACCGAGGCTGAAGATTAACCTCAAACCTTCGAGGATCATTGCATGTACAGTTTTGGCTCGGGCGTCCTTATCGGGACGCGCACGGATATTCTCAATGCCACTCCGATCAACTTTGGTTTGGTCCAGGAGGTGACGATCGACGAGGCGGCAACTATCAAGGAACTGTACGGCCAGTTCCAACATCCCGTCGCGATCGCGCGAGGCACGATCAAGACGACCGGCAAGGCCAAGGTCGCCCGCATCTCGGGCCTCGCGTTCGCCAGCCTCTTCTATGGCGCGACGCCAATCCCTGGTCAGCTTGCAACCGCGTTCGCCGAGTCGTCAGCGGTACCCTCGACCTCACCTTACACGGTGACGCCGGCGAATGCCGCGAACCTGGTCGACGACGCCGGCCTCATCTATGCGTCCACCGGCTTGCCGCTGGTCAAGGTCGCCAGCGCGCCAACCGCGGGCCAATACGCGTTGTCGGCCGGGATCTACACCTTGAGCGCCGCCGACGCCGGCAAGGCGCTGCTGTTGAACTACACGTACACCGTGGCGACGACGGGCCAGAAGTTTCCGGTCACAAACCAGCTCACTGGAACGACACCGACCTTCCAGGCGCAGTTCTTCACGACCTTTCAGGGGCAGGCGGTCTCCCTCAAGCTCAACGCCTGCACCTCGAGCAAGCTTGCGCTGCAAACCAAGCTCGAGGATTTCGTCATCCCCGAATTCGATTTTTCCTGCTTCGCGGACGGCACGGGCACGGTGATGACCTGGTCCTTAGCGGAGGCCTCGTGATGCGCCGGCCGCCCGAGACCATCACGCTTGGCACGCAAAGCTGGCAAATACGCCCGCTCACCTTGGCGCAGGTGCAAGCCATCGAGCCGTTGCTGTTTGGCCCGACAGATACGCAGGCGGCGAGCATCGCGACGGCGATCGCCATCGTCCGCGTGGCGCTCGCGCGCGACCACGCGGAGGCCGCGGCGGACCTCGAGTTGGTCGAGGCCGGGCGCCGGAGGTGGGCGCGGCGATGGCCTGCGTACTGCGGCTCGGCGGCTTTCTGCCGGAGTCTCCCACACCGGGGGAAGCCGGCGCGGGCCAGGGCGCGCCGGCGGCCTGACCCGCGTCGACTGGACGAGCCTCTACGCGCGGCTGATGGCCGGCGCGCACTATACACCCGACGAGATCGACGCGATGCCGGCGCAGGACGCGTTCGCGCTTCTCGGACACTGGCGCGAGCATCCGCCGACGCACGAGATCCTCGCCGTCGTCCACCGCATCGCGCCCGCCGCATCGGCCACCGCAGACGACCCGAGCGGCATCGGCGCGATGATCGCGCGCCATCCCGATGGAAACGTAGGAGGGTAAACGATGACCGACGAGGTCAAAGTCGTCTTCACCGCCGACGTCTTGAACCTGCAGGCCGGTCTCGCCCAGGCTGTCGCCGGGGTTGGCGACACGACGGGGGCGATGAAGGCCGGCGCCACGCAGGTGGGGCAGTCTTTCGCCGCGTTGCAGCAAGCCTACGCGGCGGGGATGGTACAGCGCGCCGCGATCATCAAGGGCGCGAGCGATGACGAGCTTGCCGCCGCCCGTGCCGGTGACAAAGCCGCGACCGACATCTCGCTCGACGGCATCAAGCTGAAGCAGGCGCAGGTCCGCGAGGAGGCCCAGCTCGACCAGATTTCGCATGCGGAGGAGCTTGCGCGACTGGTCGCGCTCGAAAACGATCGCGAGGCGATCGAGGCACGCCATCTCGCCTACCTGCAAACGACCTACCGGGACAACGCGGCGCAATACGCCAACGTACAGCGGCAGATCGACGAGCTCGCGGCGCAATCGGCGTTACGGCGCCAGCAGATCGAGGCGACCTATGCGCGCCAAGTCTATGCCGATTACAAGCAGGCGTTCGACCAGATCGCGTCGAGCGCGGCAACGCAGATCGGCCAGCTGATCCGCGGGCAGGAAACGCTGCGACAGGCCGTCGCCAACGTGCTGTTTTCGATCGTCGAGAGCTTCATCCAGGCGCGATTGAAGGCGGTGGCGGACTGGGCCGCTGGGGTCGTCGCCGAGACCGCGGCGACCAGCGCTGGCGAGGCGGCGAAGACGGGCGCCGTCATCGCCGGGACCGCGGCGCGGACCGGCGCGCAGGAGGCCGCGACCACGGCGGGGGCCGCGATGACCTTGGCCTCGATCGGCCGCAGCATCATCGCCTCGGCGGCGGAGACGTTCGCCGGGATTTTCGGCTTCCTCTCGCCGCTGATGGGACCGGCCGCAGTCGGGCCCGCGGCCGCTGGCCAGGCGACGGTGATGGCGGCGGCGAGCGCCCTGCCGAGCTTCGCGGCGGGCGCGTTGAGCCTGCCGTCCGACATGATCGCGCAGGTTCACAAGGGTGAGATGATCATTCCGGCCGCCGCCGCCGCGGGCTTGCGTGAGATGTCGGGCGGTGGCGGCTCGGTCCATGTTCACCCTCAGACTCACTTCCACGTGAGCGCAATGGACTCCGGCGACGTCAAACGATTTTTTTCTCGCAACAGCCGCGCCATCCTCGGTGCCATCAACGATGGCGTGAAGAACGGCTCGCATCTCGGCCTGAGCAAGCTCGGACGTGCCGGATGACCGATCCTTTGGGGGTCAACCTTCTCCCCGCATCGGGCGAATGGGTCTACGACACCATCCCGCACCGATCGCAACAGGTGGTGCAGACGGCGCCTGTCGTGCAGAACCTCAACGCGGCGCCGGCGGGCACGAAGACCGACTATTCCTTCGCGATCGACAACCTGCAGGCGATCTATCCGGGCTGCAAGACCGTGTCGCTGGTTATCGCCTGGTTAGGCAATTCGACCGACATCACGCAGTGCTCCATCTATCCGTCGACCACGTACATCGGCGGGTCGTCGGCCGCATTGTCGGCCGGCGCGTGGTCGTCGGACCCGTGGCGATGCTCCGGGCTGACGCAAGCCTCGGCCGGCCTGATCCCGCTGTCGCAATCGGGCGGCAGCTTCGTCTATGGCGGCACGCCCTCCGACTCCTCGATCGTGCGATGCATCCGCGATCTTCGCGCGCGTGGGCTGCGCGTCACGTTCTACCCGTTCATCCTCATGGACGCGCCGGGTTACCCTTGGCGCGGACGCATCACCTACGCTGGCGCCGACGTGTCGAGCGCGGCCAGCGCCGCGGTCTCCGCCTTCCTCGGCACGGCGGCACAGTCCCAGTTCACGCGCGACACGACGAACCTGACGGTCGGCTATTCGGGATCGCCCACCGATTGGACGTTTCGGCGGATGATCCTGCATTACGCCAACCTCTGCGCGCTCGCCGGCGGCGTCGACCTGTTCCTCATCGGGTCGGAACTGCGCGGCCTCGAGACGATCCGCGGGCCGGCATGGACCAAGGCCGGCACGACGCAGAGCGACGGGACGGTCACGTGGGACTATCCGTTCGTCGCCGGCCTTGCGCAGCTCGCCGCCGACGTCCGCGCCGTGTTCGATAGCGCCGGGCTCACGAAGGATACGACAGGGCTGCACAACCTGGTCGCCTATTCCGCCGACTGGTCCGACTGGATGGGCTTTCAGCATCCGGGCGCGAACGGGCAATGGCCGCATCTCGACCAGCTCTACGCATCATCCGCGATCGACCTGGTATCGTTCGACAACTATCTGCCGCTGTCGGACTGGACGACTGGGACGGGCGGTCTCGACGCCGCGAGCTGGACGGCGCCGGTATCGGCGAGCTGGCCACCATCGGCCGCTACCATGAACGGCCTGCATCTCTCTGGCCCGCCGATCCTGTCCTACAAGCCCTACCTGAAGGTGAACATCGAGGGCGGGGAGAAGTACGGTTGGTTCTACTACGACTCGAACAATCTCGGGCGCGGTTGGGATCTCAACGGGTCGGCGCTCCAGATCTCGCGGCCGGAAGGCGATCGCGCGACGCAGACGCGCTCGCCATATTATGCCGGCCAGCAGATCCTCGCCAACAAGATGCTGCGCTGGTGGTGGAACAATCCGCACCAGGCGGTCTACGACGCCGGCGACGGGCTCGGCTACGCGCCGCACGGGCCGAGCACCAAGTGGATCGCGCAATCGAAGCCGATCACCTTCGCCGAGTACGGCTTTCCGACGTGCGACCGCTGCACCAACCAGCCCAACGTCTTCTACGATCCGAAGTCGAGCGAGAGTTTTACGCCCTACTGGTCGGCATGGCAGCCGGCCGATGGCGGCGGCTATCGGCCGGTGCAGGACGACACGCTGGCGAGCCTCGCGCGGGAAGCGATCGTCGAGTATTGGACGAGCGACGGCCACAACGCGACGTCGCCGGCCGGCGTCAAGATGATCGAGCCGACGTTCATGTGCGCCTGGAACTGGGACGCGCGGCCGTTCCCGGTCTTTCCGATCTCGGCCTTTTGGGGCGACTCGCCGAACTGGCGCGCCGGCACATGGATCGGCGGCAAGGGTCCATCGCAGCCGCCGTCTTTGCCCGACGCGGCGCCGGTGATCGCGCAAGGGCCAGCATTCCCGTCGCTGCTCGGCCTCGGTTGGTCGGCGCACTATCAGCCGGTCTTCGTCACAGCTGCGGCCGCGAATGTCTCGGGGCGCGAGACGCGGGCGGGGCGCAACGCGGCGCCGCTATGGGAGATCACGCTGATCTTCGACGTGCTCACCGATCTGGTGCGCGCGGACCTCCAGACGCTAGCCGGCTTCTACGACACGATGCGGGGGCAGGGCGCGCCCTTCACGGTCGCCGTGCCAGCGGAGCTTGGCCTCGGCGCAACGATCCCGTGCCGCTTCGCCGATGACCAGCTCGATATGGAGGAGTTCATGGCCCACCTCTACGCGGTCCAGTCGCTCGCGCTGCGCATGGTGAAGGGCTGATGGCGCCGCCCATCTTCCCGACGCTGGCCGGGCAAACCTGGTCCGTGCACAAACGACCGACGTTCTCGACTCGCGTGACCTCGCACGTCTCGGGCCGCGAGGTCCGTGCGGCCTACTACGCGCAGACCCTCTACGAGTTCGAGGTGGCCTTCGGCGCGCTGGTCTCCACGTCCAATCCCGCGCTCGCCGGCGCCGGCGCGACCTCGCTGCAGACGCTGCTCGGCTTCTACCTCGCCGCGCAGGGGCAGCTCGGCACGTTCCTCTATGTCGATCCGACCGATAGCGCCGTGACGAGCCAGACCGTGGGCACGGGCGACGGCACGACCAAGAGTTTCGCGCTCTCCCGGACCATCGGCGGCTTCACCGAGCCCGTTTCGTGGGCGACCGCGATCTCGGCCGTCACCGTCGCTGGCGCCACGATCAGCGGCTGGTCGCTGGCGACGCCGAACCTGCTCACGCTGGCGAGCGCGCCGGCATCCGGCGCGTCCGTCGCGGCGTCGTTCACCTTCGCCTTCCTGTGTCGCTTTCTCGACGACCAGCAGGATTTTGAGAACATCATGGCGGGGCTCTGGCAGATGCAATCGCTCAAGTTCCGATCGGTGCGCACGTCATGAGGAGAATGTCATGAGAGCCGCGCCCGCCGCCCTCGTCGCGTTCCTGGCAGCACAGCGCATCGCGCGCGACGCCCCGATGCTGCTGGCGGACTGCTACACCTTCACGCTGCGCAACGGCACGGTGTTGACCTACACCAACGCCGACGTGCCGATCACGCTCGGCGGTGTCACCTTCGCGGCGAACGGCGTTCTTGTCGATGGGCTCACCTTCCACTGCAAGGCCGGCCTCGAGGTCGACCAGCAGCAGGTCAACCTCTCCGCGCGCCCCACCGACACAGTCGGCGGCGTGCCGTTCCTCATCGCGCTGCATCACGGCGTCTTCGATGGCTGCGCGGTGCAGCGCGAGCGCGCGTTCCTCACCTCGTGGGGGTCCACACCGATCGGCAGCGTCGTCCTGTTCAAGGGCCGGATGACCTCGGTCGATCAGGTCGGGCGCACCAGCGCGCAGGTGACGGTGGCCTCGGACCTGACGCTGCTCGACATCGACATGCCGCGCAACCTGTTCCAGCTCACCTGCGTCCACACGCTCTACGACTCGGGCTGCACGCTGGTGAAGAACGCCTACGGCACCAGCGGCATCGTCGGGTCGGGCGCGACCGCGCTGACGATCCCGTGGAGCGGCGCCGCGGCGGTGCAGGTGCAAGGCACGATCCTGTTCACCTCAGGCGCCAACGCGGGCGTCTCCGCCACCATCAAGAGCGTCGTCGCCGGGACATCGCTGACGATGGGCTATCCGCTCTATGCCGCGCCAGCCGCCGGCGACACGTTCACCGCCTACCAGGGCTGCGATCACAGGCTGACGACGTGCCAGACCCAGTTCGCCAACCAGGCGAACTTCCGGGGCTTTCCCTTCACGCCGCCGCCGACGGTCGCGTTCTGACCATGGCGATCTCTCGGCAAGACGTCGTCGCCGCGTCCCGCGCGTGGATCGGCACGCCCTATCATGCGTGCGCCGACATCCGGGGCGTCGGCGTCGATTGCGGGATGCTGCTCGTGCGCGTCTTCGTCGACCTCGGCCTTTGCAAGCCGTTCGACCCGCGCCCCTACACGCCGGATTGGCACATGCACCGCGACGAGGAGCGCTACCTCGGCTTCGTGCTCGAGCGCGCGCATGAGGTCACCGAGCCCGCGCCGGGCGACATCCTGCTCTTCCGGTACGGCCGCTGCTGGTCGCACGCCGGCATCGTCACGCGGGGGCGACCGCTCACGATCGTGCACGCCTATGCGCCGGCGCGCTGCGTGCTCGAGGACGAGATCGAGCGCGACGGCGAGCTTGCCGCGCCGGAGCGCGCGCGCCGCGCCTTCTCGTTCTGGAACGCGCCATGAGCCGCTTCACATGAGCTTCCTGCGCTCGCCCGGCAACAGCCAGGTCCAGACGCCGCAATATACCGGCATCCAGATGCAGGCGTCGTCGAGCGCCCTGCCGGTGCCGATCATGTGGGGCATGACGCTGGTCGCGCCGAACGTCGTCTGGGCCGGCGACTTCACCGCGATCGCGCAATACTCGCAATCGAGCGGCAAGGGCGGCCTGCTCGGCGGCGGTGGCGGCCAGGTCAGCGGCTACGATTACATGACCGCCCTCGTGTTCGGTCTCTGCGAAGGTCCGATCACCAACGTCCGCTACGGCTATGATGGCCAGAGCACGTATGGCCTCGGCGCGCTCAACTGCAGCCTGATCAAGGGCGCGACGCCGCAGGCGCCGTGGAGCTATCTCAGCGCCAATCACCCGAAGAAGGCCATCGCCTATCCCGGCACCGCCCTGATCGTCTCGCCCGCGTACGATCTCGGTTCGTCCTCGTCGGTCGGATCGCTGTCCTTCGAGGTGGTCGGCGCCTACTCGGGCACGAGCGTCACCAATACCGACGCCGACCCGGCGATGATCATCGGCGATTTTCTCACCAACGCGCAATACGGGGTTGGCTTCCCCGCCGCCTCGATCGACGCGACGACGCTCTATGGCGCCTCCGGCGGCAGCTCGTACCAGGCCTATTGCGCGGCCGTCGGCATCGGCATGTCGCCGGCGCTGACCAACCAGGAGGCCGCGAACTCGACGCTGGCGCGCTGGCTGCAGCTCACCAACTCCACCGCGGTGTGGTCCGGCGGCAAGCTGAAGTTCATCCCCTACGGCGATTCGCCGGCGACCGGCACGCTGAACACGGGCGCCGTCGTCGGGTTCGCGCCCAACACGACGCCCGTCTACGACCTCACCGACGACGACTTCATCGCCGGCACCGATGCCGATCCCGTCGTCGTCACGCGCACGGACCCGTATTCGGCCTCGAACGTCGTCAACCTCGAGGTGCTGAGCCGCGCGCCGACGACGCCTGCCGGATCGCAGATCGCGACGCAGCCGAACTATTACGCGCCGACGCCGGTGCAGGCGCGCGACCAGAACGCCATCGAGCTCTACGGCCTGCGGATCGGCTCGACCGTCGCCGCGCACGAGATCTGCACCGTGGCGATCGGCCAGATCGTCGCCCAGCTGATCCTCCAGCGCGGGCTCTATATCCGCAACACCTATGCCTTCAAGCTCTCGTGGGACTGCTGCCTGCTCGAGCCGATGGACATCGTCACCTTGAGCGACGCCAACCTCGGCCTCGCCAGGACGCCGGTCCGCATCCTCGAGATCCAGGAGGATGGCGACGGCCTGCTATCGGTGATGGCGGAGGAGTATCCGGGCGCCGTCGCCGCGACGCCGGGCTACGCGGTCGACGCCTCGACCAACGACGGGGCGGTGACGCGCGGCGTCGTGCCGGCGCCGGTGAACTCGCCGATCATTGTCGAGCCGCCGTCCGATCTCACCGGCGGCGTCGAGCAGATCCGCTTCGGCGTCTCCGGCGGCGCCAACGGGATCGTCGATCCGAACTGGGGCGGCGCGGCGGTCTTCGCCTCCAGCGACAACGTCTCGTATGTCCAGGTGGGCTCCGTTTCGGCGCCGAGCCGCATGGGCGTGCTCACGGCCGCGCTCGGCGCGCCGCCCGGCGCATCGGGCGACACGCTGCAGGTGAGCTTCGCCGCGAGCGGCGCCACCATCCTGCAATCGTCGATGCCGACGCTCGTGCTGGTCGACAACGAGATCATGAGCTTCGCCACGGCGACGCTGACCGGCACCAATGCCTACACGCTCGGCGGCCTCGCGCGCAGGCTCTACGGGCAGAACGGCACCGCCCATGCCGTCGGCGCACCCGCGCTGATCCTCGATGCGTCGGTGTTCACCTACGCGCCGCCGCTCGCCGTCATCGGCACGAAGCTCTGGTTCAAGCTCGCGAGCTTCAACGTCTTCGGCATCCTCCAGCAGGATCTCTCGACCTGCACCGCCTATCCGTACATGCCCGTGGGCTCCGGGCTGTTCGGCCCTGTGTCGCAGGCGATCGCCTCCGGCACCTCGCTCGACGAGGGGCTTGCGTCGGCCGCCGTCACGCAGAGCGACGACGACGGGCTCGCGTCCGATCCGTACACGCGCACGATCGACATGGGGCTGGCGTCGGAGGCGGCGGCCTCGCTCGCCGTGCAGCTCGGCGGCACCGGCGCGACATCGCCGGCCGGCGCGCGCTCGAGCCTCGGCGCGGCATCATCCGGGGCCAATGCCGACATCACGAGCCTGGCCGGTCTCACGACCGCGCTGACGATCACGCAAGGCGGCACGGGCGGCACGACGGCGGCGGCGGCGCGCTCCAACCTCGGCGCGGCGGCATCCGGGGCAAATGCCGATATCTACCAGCTCTCGGGCCTGACGACGGCCATCCTGGTCGCGCAAGGCGGCACCGGATCGACCACCGCGAGCGGCGCCCGCTCCAATCTCGGGGCCGCGGCCTCCGGCGCCAACAGCGACCTCACGAGTCTCTCGGGCCTGACGACGGCGCTCAGCGTCGCACAGGGCGGGTCGGGCGCCACCACGGCGGCGGGCGCCCGTGGCGCGTTCGGCGCGGCGGCGAGCGGGGCGAACGCCGACATCACGAGCCTGACGGGTCTGCTCGGGCTCGCCATCGGCACGGGCGTCGACACGACCACGAACCTGTTCGCGATGAAGTCGGCCAATGCGCTGTTCGACAACGCCGGCGCCGGCGTCGCGATCGCCGTCAACAAGGCGACGGCTTCCGCCTCCGCGTCGCACCTCTACGAGACCGGCTATTCGGGACGCGCGCAGGCGGGTCTGCTCGCCTCCGACCGCTATCGCGTCGCGGTCTCCGCCGACGGCTCGACCTTCCGCCAGTCGCTCGACATAGATCCCGCGACCGGCAATGTCGGGCTCGCCGGCTACACGGCGGACGCCAACAACGCGCTCGGCGTGCTCGGCACCGCCTTCCTGTTCGCGGCCTCGATTGACTCGGTGCGCTTCACCTTCTCCAAGAAGGCCGCCGCCAATGACGCGACCCTGTCGTTCCAAACCAATTTTTCCGCCCGCGCGCTGCTCGGCACGACAGGATCGGACGCCTTCCAGCTCAAGGTCTCACCCGACGGATCAAGCTTCTACCAAGTCTATGTCGTCGACCAGGCGACCGGTAACGCCGCCTTCAAGGCGCTGCTCTCGGTCGCGAGCTACGCGGTGGCCGCGCTGCCTGCGGGCCTCAACGGCGCGCTCGCCTTCGCCACCAACGGCCGCAAGATGACCGAGGTGGCCGGCTCCGGCACGGGCGTCCTCGCGTGCTTCTCGAACGGCCAATGGCGCCGGCTGTCCGACGATTCCGTCGTCGCCTCTTAGGGAATCAAGCCCATGTCCGTCCAAGTCCGCCGTCGCCGCGAGGCGGCGAGCTTCCTGTCGTCCTATGTCGGCGCGCAGGGCGAGCTGCTCGTCGACACCACCAACAATCGCGTCCAGGTCCATGATGGCGCCACGCCCGGCGGCTGGCCGGCCGCCAAGCTCGCCGACGTCGCGCAGCGGACCGCCGTGGCGGACGCGAGCTATACCGCGCTCGTCACCGATCGCCTGATCGCCGTCACCGCGCTGACAGCCGCGCGCACCGTGACCCTGCCGTCCGCCGCGGCCTATCCGACGGGGACGTACCTGACGATCGTCGACGAGTCGGGCGCCGCCTCCGCCACCAACACGATCACGCTGGCGCGCGCGGGCACCGACACGATCAACGGCGCGACGAGCGCGCAGATCGCCAGCGCCTACGGCTACATCGCGCTCGAAAGCAATGGCGCGTCGCGCTGGACGATCATCGACTCGCCGGCCGCGTCCGCCGCCGCCGGCACGGCCACCACGCAGCAGCTCACCAATCGCAATGCCCTCGTCAACGCCAACTTCACGGTCAACCAGCGCGCCTACGCGTCCGGCGCGGCGCTGGCGGCGGGCGCCTACGCGCACGATCGCTGGAAGGCGGGCTCGGGCGGCTGCACCTACACGTTCACCCAGGCCTCGCCCGACACGACGATCACGATCACGGCCGGCACGCTGATCCAGGCCGTCGACACGCCGAACGTCTACGCGACCTCGTACTGGCTGACCTGGACCGGCACGGCGACGGCGCGCGTGTGGCAGGGCTCGGCCTCCGGCGCGTATGCCGCCGGCAGCGCGACGACGATCGGCGGCGTGACCGTCAACGCGCTGCTCGTCACCGGCCTGTCGATCGGCACGGTCGCCAACGTCGAGTTCTCGACGGGCACGCTCGGCATTGCCCAATTCGAGGCGGCGCTGCCGAGCGCGGGACCGACGCGCTACGAGCGGCGCCACGGCGAGTTCGCGCTGTGCCAGCGCTACTACCAGCAGATCGGCGGCTCGGTGTACCAGAAGATCGCCTACGCGGCGGCATTCGCGGCGTCCTACGTCGAGCTGTTCTACGTGCTGCCGGTCGCCATGCGCGCGAACCCGACGATGGTGTTCACCGGCAGCTACATCGCGACCGGCGCGCAAGGCAATCTCGGCTTCTCGGCGAGCAATATCGCGGTCGACAGCGCCTCGACGAGTGCCTTCGCGTTGAACTGCACCACGTCGGCGGCGGGCACCGCATCGGGCGCCTACATCGTGCAGACCGGCGCCAACGGGTCCTTCATCACCATCAGCGCGGAGCTTTGAGCATGGCCTACACCCGCGTCCGACGCCTCCCGTCCGGCGAGATCCGCGACGACATGATCCGCCGCGACAGCGACGGCGCGCACATCCCAGCCGACCCGCTGAACCACGATTGGCAGGCCTACCAGTCGTGGTTGAAGGCTGGAAGTGAGCCGAGCGCGGCGGACCCGGCGGTACCCGGCCCGTCTGTCGTGCCCTGACTTTCACCGCGTCCGCGACGCGGTTGCCGCCACCCCTTCGGCGTGGTCACACAGGTTCATCCGCAAACCATACGTCCGTTCGACTGAGGAACCCGCCGAGGGCCTTACGCTTTCTAGGTTCAAGACACACATCAATCGTGTCGCGGGAGAGACCGTCGTGGACGACATCGCTGGAGCATCCGGGTTCGATATCCACGCGGGTGATCGCGTCGGTGTGATTGACGATGATTGGGGCCTTGTCGGGCACGAACTCATTCTCGTCGATCTCGAACCGGTCCCTGGCTCGTCGCAGTGCGTGATCGCAGCCGATGGCGAACGCCTGACCGTCAGCCGGGCGAACCTTAGACGTCTCTGAACCCATCGACGCGACGAAACAAAAGCCCGCGGTGACGCGGGCTTTTTTTCGTCCGCGGTCCACGTAATCGCCGCCCGCCGTCATGCAGGCACCTTGGTCCGGCCCGCGCCTCGCGGGCCTTTTTTTGTTTGGGGAGGGTCAAATGGTTCGACAGATCTCTGCCGAGGGTCGCGACGCCATCAAGCGCTTCGAGGCCTGCCGGCTCGAGTCCTATCGCGACGCCGCCGGTGTCTGGACGATCGGTTACGGCTCGACCCGCGGCATCCATGCCGGCATGACAATCACGCAGGCGGAGGCCGAGCGCAGGTTCGCCGACGATCTCACTCCAGCCGAGGCCACCGTCGCGCATCTCGTGACCGTCCCGCTGTCGGACGATCAATTCGCCGCGCTCGTCAGCTTCGTCTTCAACGTCGGTGCCGGCACGCTGCGGACATCGACGCTGCTGCGACGGCTCAATACCGGCGATTACGCGTCGGTGCCAGCAGAGCTCGCGCGCTTCCGTTTCGCCCATGGCAAGCCGCTCAAGGGCCTCGCCATACGCCGCGCCGCCGAGGCCGCGCTGTGGACCTCGCACCTGCGACCGATCGCCAAGACCGCGACGGCGCATGCCCCCGACAGTCGCGGCAACAGCGGCCCGTCGTCCGCGCCGGCGAGCGCATCGCAACACACGACGGAAAGGACAAACCGCATGGGCGCCCTCACCGCACTCTCCTCCATCTTCGGCCTCGTCGAGACCTTCGGCCCGCTTATTCCCGAGGTGATCGCCGAGGTTCCGGACATCGCCAAAAAGGCCGGCAAGCTCGCGGCCGACGTGAAGGCGATGAACATCAACGCCTCGATCTCCGACTTCGAGGCCCTGGTCGCCGCGGCGGCCGTGCCTTTCCACGTCATCACTCGGACTGTGGAAGCCTCGAAGACGATGACCGCCGCGTAGGTCCGACGCCGTCGCGCCGGGCTCGAAAGAACTCGGCGCCACTTTCCCCGAACCTGAGCGAGCCTGCCCTTGGCCGAAGATCTCAGCGAGACAAGCATCAAGTTCATCGTCGAGACGGTGCGCGACGCCTTGCGCAACGACGGTCCGACCGCGCAGCCGGGCCTCGTCCGCATCCCCGAGGACGAGCGCCTGCGCACGATCGTCGGCGACATCGTCGAGCGCAAGCTTGCCGCCTTCGAGAAGCGCGTCGAGGCGATCGTCCGCAGCGAGATCGAGGATTGGCTGCGCCGGATCGGCATCCGCATGGACGACGCGCATATCGATCAGACAGCCGAGGACTTCCGTTCGATGATGAAGACGCACCGCAACGTCAACCGCCTCGCGACGGGGCTCGGCATCACGCTGGTGACCGGCATGTTCTTCGGCCTGCTGAAGCTGCTCGGGCTCAACATCGGCGGCTTCGGAGGCGAGCATTGAGCGTGGTCCGCGACGCCGTCGCCTGGCTCGCCGCGCCGGTGTTCGGCGGCTATCTCGGCGTCGTGACGCTCGGTGGCCTCGACGCGCTCGTCACGCGGGTCCTGCCCGCCTTCGAGACCGAGCTTTCCCCCGTCGTGCGCTTCGCGCCCATCGACGACGTTTTCCGCGACAAGACGAAGGTTTGCTTCACGCTCCATATCACCAAGCTGCATGCCGCCGTGCCGCTGAAATATTCCTTCGCGGCCGAGGCGCGGCTCTCCGATCGGATCCCGGTCGCCGCCTACCTCGTCGATGACGCCCTGCGCCGGCTGAAGATGGCGGACCTCGTGACCCACCCCGTCGGCGACCGATGGACGCGGCACTATTGCTTCGAGCTGCCGCAAACGATCGCCGATCTCGACATCCGCGTATCGGGGCTCGCGCTCCATCGGCGGCATCCGCTCTACGACACGGTGACGCCAATCCCGAGCTTCAACGTGGCGGCGCCTGCCTGACCATCGGCCCGTGTCACGCGGCAGCCCGCGCGTCCGCCTCGAGCTTCGCCGGCAAGAAGATCGTGAAGGTCGATCCTTCGCCGAATACCGATTGCACCGTGACGTCGCCGCCGAGCCGTCGAACGAGATTGCGCACGTAGGCGAGACCGATGCCTTCGCCCTGCGTAGTCTGCTCGCCGGAGCGGCGGAACAGCTCGAAGATGCGCTCGAAATCCCTTTCCGTGATGCCGCGGCCATTGTCGGCGATGTCGTAGCGGAGCAAACGGCCCTCTGTCGCCCCCGTCACGACGATCCGGCCGGCACGCTCGGGCGAGAGATATTTCACCGCGTTCTCGATGAGATTGCCGAAGATCTGGTCGACGGCAAGCCGGTCGCTGACGAGGTTCGGCAAGTCGCCCTCGATCGCCACCGTCGCCTCCTTCGCCGACAGCTGCTGCGTCAGGCTTTCGGACTGCGCCGTGACCATGGCGGCGATGTCGATCGGCTCCGGCGTGAGCTTGCGTCGGCCCTCGCGCGACAGCTTCAGGATCGCGTTGATCAGCCGATCCATCTTCGTGGTGGAGGTTCGGATGAACCCCAGCGCCTCGGGCAGATCCTCTTCGATCGTCAAGCGCCGAGTCTTCGTCACGAGATGCGGCGCCACCTTCTCGACATCGGCGAGAAAGGCCGCGAGGTCGGAGCGGACGGCATCGAGTTCGCTCGTGAAGCCGAGCACGTTGACGAGCGGCGCGCGCAGATCGTGGCTGACGATATAGGCGAAGCGCTGGATCTCCTCGTTGGCGACCCGCAAGTCGCCGACACGCGCCTCGACGATACCCTCGAGATTGATGTTGGTATGGCGCAGCTCGTCGCGCGCCCGCACGAGATCGGCGGTCCGCTCGGCGACGCGCTGCTCGAGCTTGCCGGCGAGCTGCTGCAACGAGGCCTCGCTGACCTCGAGCGCCGCGTTGGTCGCCAGCATCGCGTGCATGAGCGACACGATCAACGCGCACAGCGACAGGTAGAAGGCGATGCCGATATAGCCGGTCGGCCAATCGGTCGCGAACGTGTCGTAAGGCGGCAACAGGTTATATTGAATGAACAGCTCGGACAGGAACGCCGTGAGCATCGCGGGCCCGCGACCGCCGAGAAAGCCGACGAATGTGACCGCGGCGACACCGAGAAGAAAGGGAAAGCCTCTTAGCGTCGGAATGACGGGATAGCTGACGCCGAACTCGATCAGCGTGATCAAGATCGCCAGGGCGTAGGCCGCCGCGGGCTTGCCGCGAAGCGGCTGCGCGTACTGCATGAGTTTCATCGGCGGTTCCGCAATTCGAAGCTTTCGCTTGCCCCAAAGCACGGGTTCCGCGCCGCTTTGCAAGCCCGTAAGCGCTTTGCCGCCAGCGTGAATGACGGCTTATTCCGCCGCGCGAACGAACCCGCCGAGGGCCTCCGCCGGCGCATCGGCGAAATCCATCGCGTCGATCCGCTCGCCACGCTTGGCGATCTTCTCCGACGAGGTCAGCGCGCCCTGGATGTCGCCGTCGACCTGCCGGAAATGCGTCTGCAACTTGCCGATGCGCTCGTGCAGGCGCGACACGTCGGCGACCAGGTGGCGCACCTCGGTCTGTATCATGTGCGCCTGCTCGCGCACGCGGGCGTCGCGTACGATCGCCTGCATCACCTGCACCGCCATCATCAGCAGCGAGGGCGAGACGATGATGATGCGCGCCTTGTGCGCCCTGGCGACGATATCCTCAAAGGTCTCGTTGATCTCGCCGTAAAGCGATTCCGACGGCACGAAGAGGATCGCGATGTCCTGCGTCTCGCCCGGCACGAAATAGCGCTCGGCGATGTCCTTGATGTGCTTGCCGACATCGCCGCGTACGCGCGCCATCGCCGCCTTCACCGCCTGCTCGTCGCCCGCCGCGTTCTTAAGGGCGGAGAACGCCTCGAGCGGAAACTTGGCGTCGACGACCATCATGCGATCATCACCCGGCAGGCGGATGCAGCAGTCGGGTCGCGAGCGGTTCGACAGCGTGTGTTGGAACAGGTAGGCGGAGGACGGCAGAGCATCGCGGATGATCGCCTCCATCCGCCCCTGGCCGAAGGCGCCGCGCGCCTGCTTGTTGGCGAGGATGTCCTTCAGCCCCAGCACCTCCTGCGTGAGATCGGTGAGGCGCGTCTGCGCCCTGTCGATCACCGCGAGCCGCTCGTTCAGTCTGGTGAGGTTCTCCATCGAGGTCTTGGTCGAGGACTCGAGGCCCTGCCCCAGCCTGTGACCGACGGCATCGAGCCGCTCGGACACGAGCCGCGCGAGATCGGCCTGGCGCGAGCCGAACACCTCCGCCACCGTCTGCAAACGCCCTGTCATCTCGGCCGAGGACCGCGCCAGCGCCGCCATCTGCGCCTCGATGTCCGCCTGCCGCTCCGCCGCGGCCTCGCGATCGTCGCGCCGAGCGCCGCTCGCCCGCGCCAGGGCGACAACGAGCGACAAGACGAGCAGCACGGCAGTCGCCGCCGCCGCGAGCGCGGCGTGGAGGAGAGTCACGGGCGTACTGTCGACGACGAAAAGAATGCGATCCATGTCGGCACGATAGCCGATTCGGCGCGATTGGGGAACGAAGGTGGAACATTTCCACGGTTACGCGGTGTACAGCGATGACTTCGACTGATCCGCCGACGCAGCCTTCGTCGTTGGGGTCTCGCCTCTCCTAGAGCTGCTTCAGCCGGTTGCGATCCTCCTCCGGCAGCGCGGCGAGCCATGCGTCGTCGTCGCCGGGCTCGGGCAGCATGTGACCGAACTCGGCCATCGCGCGGGCGGGCAACTCGCTCAGGTAGATCCAGATCGCGTAGCGCGGCACACCCAGGATCTCGCTGATCGCCGGCAGCATGGCGCGGATCAACGCCGCGCGCTCGACCGCGCTGCGGCCGGCGCGGATGTGGCCCTGGATCACGCAGTGCGGGCCCTCCAGCACCTTGCCGGCGATGTAGCAGTCCTCCTGCGACGACCCGCGAAAAATCACCTGCGTGAACTTGCGACCGCCGCCCGTCACCTCGGCGTGGATGGCGGTGATGCACTCGGCGAGCGCGGCCTTGCTGGTCGGCCCAAACAGCGCCTCGGGCGCGCGGCAGATGTAGGTCGGCACGTGGGCTTGTCCTTCGCTGAATGTGGGACGAGAACCAGCGGCGGGTCCAACGGTTCGCGGCGCGCAAATTGACCTCGCCCGCCAGCCCGCTTATCTCGGCCATCCGCCCCCGATGTGAAGCGCCATGGCCCTCCGCCCGATCCTCGTCATCCCCGATACCAAGCTGCGCCAGCGGGCCGCGCTCGTGGCGACGGTCGATGCCGAGGTGCGTCAGCTCGTCGAGGACATGTTCGAGACGATGTACAAGGCGCCGGGCATCGGCCTCGCCGCGCCGCAGATTGGCGTGATGCGCCGCGTTGTCGTGCTCGATGTCGCCAAGCGCCGCGACGAGGAAGCGAGCGCCGAGCCGATGGTGCTGATCAACCCCGAGATCACCTACGCCTCGCAGGAGACGGCGGTCCACGAGGAGGGGTGCCTGTCGATCCCCGATTTCTACGAGGACGTCGAGCGCCCCGCCGTCATCCACGTCTCGTGTCTCGATCGCGACGGGACGCCGACGAGGATCGAGGCGGACGGTATCCTCTCGGTGTGCATCCAGCACGAGATCGACCATCTGAACGGCGTGCTCTTCATCGACCACATCTCGCGCCTGAAGCGCAGCCGCGTCGTCAAGCGGTTCGAGAAGGCCGCGCGCGAGGGCCAAGACGAGCCGCGCGCGTCCTCGCGCGTCTGACGCCTTGCGCATCGCCTTTCTCGGCACCCCCGCCTTCGCCGTCCCGACGCTTGCCGCGTTGCATGACGCCGGCCATGACATCGCCGCCGTCTACACGCGCGCGCCAAAGCCGGCCGGCCGGCGCGGCCTCGCGCTGACGCCCTCCCCCATACATGCCCTTACCGAGGCGCGCGGCCTGCCCGTCCTCACGCCGAAGACGCTGCGCGACGGGGAGGCCCTCGCCGCTTTCGCCGCGCTCGGCGTGCGGCTCGGCGTCGTCGTCGGCTACGGCATGATCCTGTCACCGGCGCTGCTCGCCGTGCCGCCCGACGGTTTCTTGAACCTGCACCCCTCGCTGCTGCCGCGCTGGCGCGGGGCGGCGCCGATCCAGCGGCCGATCATGGCCGGCGACACCGAGACCGCCGCCGCCATCATGAAGATGGAGGAAGGCCTCGACACCGGCCCCATCGCACTGGAGGAGCGCGTACCGATCCCACCCGACGCCACCGCTGGCGCGATGCACGACACGCTGGCCGCGATCGGCGCGCGGCTGATGGTGGCGGCGCTCGCGCGGCTCGAGGCGGGCGCGCTGAGCCTGCGCCCGCAGGCCGAGGACGGGATCGTCTACGCGCAAAAGATCGACAAGGCCGAAGCGCGCATCGACTGGAGCTTGCCTGCGGCCAAGGTGCACGACCTGATCCGCGGGCTGTCGCCGTTTCCCGGCGCTTACTTTGAGGTGGACCTCGGCAAGGGGCCGGAACGGCTGAAGGTGCTTCGCGCGTCGCCGACGACAGGCGCGGGCATACCGGGCACGCTGCTCGACAACACGCTCTCCATCGCCTGCGGGGCGGGCGCGCTGCGCCTGCTGGAGGTGCAGCGCGCCGGCAAGGCGCCGATGGCGGCGGACGCCTTTCTGCGCGGGACACCAATGGCGGCAGAAGGGCTGGTCTGAGGGCAGCGTGCCCCATGGCCGCGAGCCCGTCAGAGCCCGAGGTACTCGCGCAGCGCGGACGTGACCTTTGACGTCAATGCCGCGGTGATGCGGCCCAGCGGCTCCGCATGACTTGCCTCGACCGTTCCCCTGGCTCAAAGCTCGCCGTAGGCATTCCGATCAGCGGCGCCGCCCCATTCACCAAAGATGCGAAAGGATCGTCGACAGAACCGGGTCGAGCATTCGTCAGGAATACGCGCTCCGCCTCGATCGCATAGACGATCTCATCACCTTCCTTAAGGCGCGGCGCCGCGCGAACGCGTCGCGGGATCGTCGTCCGTGATTTCGTCGTCAGCTTGCTCCTGGTCATGCTGGACCTGAAAGAAACTTCCCTACCAAGCGGTTGCGAACGCTTCCAGCAAGATTGGGCTAGTCGGCATTCTATCGCCGCCTAGCACGGATGCCGCAAGCCGGCGGACCTGCATTCCTCAAGCGGCCGAGTGCGATCAAGGCTGTCGCGGTGGCCTGGACGAAGGCCCGAATGCATGATCCGACGCATGTGCTCAGGTCGCCCGAGAATCCCTTGCCCCGCTACAAGCTTACCCTCGAATATGACGGCACCCCCTTCGTCGGCTGGCAGCGGCAGACCAACGGGCTCGCGGTGCAGGAGGTGGTCGAGACGGCTTTGCGCGCGGTCGCGGGGGAGGCGATCACCATTCGCGGCGCCGGGCGCACGGATGCCGGCGTGCATGCCGAGGCGCAAGTCGCGCATGCCGATCTCGACAAGGTTTGGGACCCCTACAAGCTGCGCGAGGCCGTCAACGCGCATCTGCGTCCGCATCCCGTCGCGATCATCCGCATCGACGACGTACCCGACGATTTCGACGCGCGGCATTCTGCGATCCGTCGGCACTACGTCTATCGCCTGACCAACCGCCGCGCGCCGCTGGCGCTGCAGGTGAATCGTGCGTGGCTGATCAAGCGCGGGCTCGACGCCGGCGCCATGCATGAGGCCGCGCAGGTTCTCGTCGGCCGGCATGATTTCTCGACCTTCCGCGATGCGGAATGTCAGGCCGAGAGTCCCGTGCGGACGCTCGAGCGCTTCGAGGTGATGAAGGACGGCGACCTCATCGTGATGCGAGTGGCGGCGCGCTCGTTCCTGCACCGGCAGGTGCGCTCGATGGTCGGCTCGCTCGAGCACGTCGGCTCGGGTCGTTGGCGTGCGGACGATCTGCGCGCCGCGCTGGAGGCGCGAGACAGAAGACGGTGCGGCATGGTCGCGCCGGCGGCGGGGCTCTATCTCGTCGGGGTGGATTACGCGTGAGGGGTCACGCGACCGGAGCCCCGAGACGCTTCGGCGCGATCAGCCGGTAGCTGCGGTGGACCAGCGCCTCGACTTCCGCCCAGTCCGGCGCGTTGTCGAGCCGCACGCCGATCCAGCCCTTCGACCCGACATAAGGCGGCACGTAAAAACGGGCCGGGTCGGCGCCGACGAGAACCGCCTGGCTGCCCGGCGGCGCCTTGCACCAGAAGGCGGGGAAGCCGTGTCGCCCGGTTTCCATCGCGAAGATCTTGTCGCGCACGCGAAAGGTCGGGCCGCCGAACGTCTCGCGCTCGGTCGCCTCGGGCAGCGCGAGGCAGATCGCACGCAGCCGCCCGATGGAATCCGCCTCGGCGCCCGACGTTTTGTTGCGCGGCGGCAAGCCCTTCTTCATCCTTCGTCTTTTAGCATGGCCGAATGCAGCCTGCGCCCGTCTTCGGCAAACGCTCCGCCTTGCGTGCCCCCGCGCCGGCGCGGACGGTCGCCGTCGCGACATCGGACCACGCCGCGTTCTTCGCAGCCGTCCGTGCCGAGACGGAGACCGACACCCGCGAGCTTGCCGTGCCGCGGTCCTTTCGCGCCGCCCTGCTGGCGGGCCTGGTCGTTGGCTGCTGCCTCACGGGGCTCGACGCGTCACACGCGGGCGACGCGCTGCGCGCGCTCACCGGCGGCCTCCTCGCGCCAAGCGACGCTCGGCGTCTTGTGCCGGTCATGATGGCGCTCGGCCTCTATGGGGGCGCCCAAGCCGCCGCCACGAGCCTGCTGGTCGCGCATGCCGTGCTCCGGCGAATTGGCCTCACTACGCATCTCGTCTACGCAATCGCCGGTGGCGCGGTGGCGCTGGCTGTGTCCGCCCTCGGCGCGGTCTTGGCGCGGACCGGCCTCGTCGACGGTGGGCTGGTGACGTCGCACGGCCTCATCATCGATGCGGCGGCGGGCGCGGGCGCCGGCTTCTTCTACCGCGTCTTCGCCGGCGCGATGCCTGTCACCGGTCGAGGCGCGGCGCGACAACCCTCGCCGGCCCTGCGCGAATAGTGATAGAACACCAGTCTGCCGCGCGTCCTTTGGACGAGGACCGTGAATTGCGGAACATCCGGTCGCTCCGCGCGTCTCCCTGCCACAGGGAGAGACATATGTCCGGGGAAAGCCTACTCGTCATCATCATCGTCGGCATCGTCGCCGGCTGGCTCGCCGGAATGATCGTCGCCGGCGGCGGCCTCGGCTTGATCGGCGATCTCATCGTCGGCATCGTCGGCGCCTTCATTGGCAATTATCTGTTCGCCTACTTCCATTGGCACCTCGGTGTCGGGATCGTCGGCGCCATCATCCATGCCACCATAGGCGCCATCATCTTGCTGTTTCTGCTGAGACTTGTCGGTGGCGTCGGCGGCGGCTACGGACGGCGCCTATAAGTCGTTCCCGGCTCGGAAGGTTGACAGCGCCGCGACGGGGCTGTCCCGTGGGCTTTCGGTTTTGCCCGGCCACGCCTCATGCCGCCACGCCTCATCGAGCCCGTCGCGCCGGTCGACGGACGACAATCCGAAACCGCGTTGCTCGTCGCGCGCGGCACACGCCGCTACCTTCGCGCGCTCGGGTTCGCGACGCTCGCCGAAATGAGCCTGCGCTCGGGGCGTCGCGCCGACCTCGTCGCGCTGGGCGGCGATGGGACGCTCGTCATCATCGAGATAAAATCATCCGTGGCGGACCTGCGCGCGGACCAAAAGTGGCGCGACTACCGTCCGCACTGCGACCGGCTCTATTTCGCCACCACCGCGCAAGTCCCGGCGGGCCTGTTCCCGGAAGATGCCGGCCTGATCGTCGCCGACGCCTACGCGGCCGCGGTTCTGCGTGAGGCGCCCGAGCATCGCCTGTCGCCGACGACGCGCCGCATGGTGACCTTGCGTTTCGCCCAGCTTGCCGCGCACCGGCTGCACGGGCTTTACGATCCAGCCGTTGGGATACCGGACCTCTGACCTCCGGTGGCATGATCGCGCGGAGCCATGTAAGAGGCCCCACCCATCGAGACGTTTCCTCAGACGAGCGCCCTGAATGACATTGTCCCGCCCGCTTCGCATCGGCACCCGCGGCAGCCCGCTCGCTCTCGCGCAGGCGCATCAGACGCGCGACCTCATCCGCGCGGCGCACGGTCTCGACGAGACGCAGGTCGAGATCCACATCATCAAAGTCTCCGGCGACGCGATCCAGGATCGGCCTCTGTCCGAGGCAGGCGGCAAGGGGCTCTTCACGAAAGAACTCGACACGTCGCTGATGATGGGCGGCATAGATATCGCCGTGCATTCGGCGAAGGATCTGCCGACTTTCCTGCCCGACGCCATCACCATCGCCGGCTACCTGCCGCGCGAGGACGTGCGTGACGCCTGGATTTCGCTTGTCTCGCCAAGCCCGCGCGAACTGCCGCGCGGCGCGATCGTCGGCACCGCCTCGCTGCGGCGCGGTGCCATGCTGCGGCGCATGCGACCGGACGTCGAGATCGCGCTGCTGCGCGGCAACGTGCAGACACGCCTGCGAAAAGTCGAGGCGGGCGAGTTCGCCGGCACGCTGCTGGCGCTGGCCGGACTTCGTCGGCTCGGGCTCGAGGACAAGGCCACCTACACGATCCCGGTCGAGGATTTCCTTCCCGCCGCCGGCCAGGGCGCGATCGCCATCACCGCGCGCGCCGATGATGCGGGAACGGTGACCCTGCTCGCACCGATCCTGTGCACCGCGACCGGTGTGGCACTGGCGGCCGAGCGCGCGTTTCTCACCGCGCTCGACGGGTCCTGCCGGACGCCGATCGGCGCGCATGCCGTGCTCGACAACGATCGCGTGACGCTGCGGGGGACCGTGCTGCGCCCCGATGGATCGCAGGCCTTCGACGAGGAGCTTTACGGGAGCGCGGTCGATGCTGCGGCTGTCGGCACCGCCGCCGGAGAGGCGATCAAGGGCCGCCTTCCCGCCGGCTTCTTTTCGGAATGATGCGATGCGGGTGCTGCTGACACGCGCGGCAGAGGACGCCGCTCGAACGCGGGCCAAACTGGAAGCCGCGGGCTACGGGGTCGTGGTGTCGCCGGTGATCGAGATCGTCGCGACAGAGGCATCCTGGCCGACCGGCGTGATCGACGCTCTGCTCGCGACAAGCGCGCAAGCCTTCCCGATGATCGACGGCGCATTCGGCCCAAGCTCGGAAGCGCGCCGTCTTACGCCCCTCTTCCTCGTCGGCGAGCGGACAGCCGAACGCGCGCGCGCCGCAGGTTTTCGAAGCGCGGCCCTAGTCGCGGCGAACGCGACGGAGCTTGCGCTCCGCCTCGGCGCGATGCCGCACAAGCCGTCGAGGCTCGTGTATCTGGCGGGTCGGGATCGCAAGCCCGACCTCGAGGCCGCGGTAGCGATCACGCACCAGGCCATCGAGATCCTCGAAGTCTACGAGGCGCAGGCGGTCGATACGTTGGACGAGCGTGCCTTCGACGCTCTGCACGCGCGAAGCATCGACGCCATCCTGCACTTCTCGCGCAGGAGCGCGATGATCTTCTGCGAATTGGCGAAGGCGCACGGCGTCGACCCGACCGCACCGCGACACATCTGCCTGTCGGACGATGTGGCGGCGCCACTCCGCGAGCAAGGACTGCCCCGCATCGAGGTCGCTGGAGCGCCTACCGAGGCGGCGCTCCTGGAGCTTCTTGGCTAGGCTTGCCTTGTGGCTAGGATTGGCGTGCCTTGCGCGCCGCGTATTTCGCATCGCGCTTGGCCTTGGCGCCGGCCAGGTCGGCAAGCACCGAAGCCGCCCTCACGGTGGCACGAGCAGCGGCCTCCGCCTTTTCGGCTTCGCGCCGCTTTTCTTCTTCCATCCGCAAGGCCTCGAGGCGGGCCTCCTCCTCGGCGCGGAGGGCGACCTGGTGGGCCTCCTCTTCGGCACGAATGGCGGCGAGCCGCACCTCTTCCTCCCTACGAGCCTCTTCCTTGATCGCGTTGCGCTCGTTACGGGCCTCGACGATCGCCCTGCGCTCGGCCAGCTTCTCCTCGACATCGGGGCTGGCGAGCCGATCCTGCATCTTCTTCACAAGGGCCAAACGCGTATTCGTGGCGGATTCACGCCGTTCGGCAAAGCCGACGTCTTTCAAACGAGCCAATCTCAGACCTTTGATGGTGGTTGCGAGCCCTGGATATAGATCGCCGGCTCCTAAATTTCTATGCCGCGCGGCGTGTTTGAGTGCAAGATCGATCGTGTCGACACCTGCCGTTTGACGGGCGCGGCGGCACTTTTTAAGTTGGCTGCACGCGCGCGCAACACGAAACGCCCCCGGCGCGCCTACGACATTCGGAATCCACGCATGACCAGCGCCGACGCCACGGCCGTTCTCGACCCGAATCTGCTCGCCTCCGCGAAGGCCTGGCCGTTCGAAGAGGCGCGCAAGATCGTGGCGCGCGTCGAGAAGACGGGCCAGCGCGAGGTTCTGTTCGAGACCGGCTATGGTCCTTCGGGCCTGCCGCACATCGGCACGTTCGGCGAGGTCGCGCGCACCTCGATGGTACGCCACGCCTTCCGCGTTCTGACGGGGGACTCGATCAGGACGCGGCTGCTCGCCTTCTCCGACGACATGGATGGGCTTCGCAAGGTGCCCGAGAACATGCCGAACCAGGAGCTGCTGCGCCGGCATCTGAACCAGCCGCTGACGAAGGTGCCGGACCCATTCGGCACGCACCCGAGCTTCGGCGCGCACAACAACGCGCGGCTGCGTGACTTCCTCGATCGGTTCGGCTTCGACTACGAATTCGCCTCCGCGACGGACTATTACACCTCGGGCCGCTTCGACGCCGCGCTGCTGCACATGCTGCGCAACGTCAAGGCGGTGATGGCGATCATGCTGCCGACGTTCCGCGAGGAGCGCGCGGCGACCTACTCGCCGTTCCTGCCGCTGCATCCCGAGACCGGCGACGTGATGCAGGTGCCGCTCGACGCCATCGACGCAAACGCCGGCACGATCAGCTGGCGCGACCCGGCGACCGGCCAGAGCTTCACGACGCCGGTGACGGGCGGCCACGCCAAGCTGCAGTGGAAGCCGGATTGGGCGATGCGCTGGTACGCGCTGAAGGTCGATTACGAGATGGCCGGCAAGGACCTGATCGACTCCGTCAAGCTGTCGGGCCAGATCGTGCGCGCGCTCGGCGGCACGCCGCCCGAGGGGTTCAATTACGAGCTGTTTTTGGACGAGAAGGGCCAGAAGATCTCGAAGTCCAAGGGCAACGGGCTGACGATCGACCAGTGGCTCGAATACGCGAGCCCGGAAAGCCTCGCGCTCTTCATGTATCAGCGCCCGCGCGAGGCGAAGAAGCTGCACTTCGACGTCATCCCGCGCAACGTCGACGAGTACCTCGCCTTCCTCGAGGCCGCGCGACGTCAGACCGATGGCGAGGACTACAAGAGCCTGCTCGGCAATCCGGCCTGGCACCTGCATGGCGGCGTGCCGCCCACACCCGAGCTGCTGACGAGCGCGTCCGGCTCGACGAGCGTTTCTTTCGCGATGTTGCTGAACCTGGCGACGGTGGCGAACAGCGAGGACCCGGCCGTGCTGTGGGGATTCCTGCAGCGTTACGCGCCCGACGTCTCGCCCGTGACGCATCCGCGGCTCGACGCGCTGGTGCGCTACGCGGTGGCATATTATCGCGATTTCGTCGCGCCGAAGAAAGTGTATCGCCTGCCCGACGAACTCGAGCGCGCGGCCTTGGGCGAGCTGTCGGAGGCGCTCGGCGCGCTATCGGACGGCGCGTCGGGCGAGGACATCCAGGCCGCGCTCTACGACGTCGCGCGGCCGATCGCGCGATATCAGAACCTGACCGCGAAAGGCGCCACGCCCGAGCGGCCGGGCGTGTCGAACGACTGGTTCAACATGCTCTACGCCGTCCTGCTCGGCGAGGAGAAGGGGCCGCGCTTCGGCTCCTTCGTCGCGCTCTACGGCGTCGTCGAGACGCGCGCGCTCATCGCCCAGGCGCTGGCCGGCGAGCTGGTCGGCATGGCGGCGGCCTGACGGTTGCCGTCAAATATTCGGAGGTTCGCCCTCAAACCTTCCGGACCTTGGGCTGCGAAGGGTCGACGGGCGTGAACTTGATTGGACCCATGCCGCAGATCGCGATCGTCACGGGATCGGGCTCGCCGGCCTTGACGCCATCATAATGGCTCGTGCCCGCCACGCGTCGGACGAAGCCGCCGGCCGGCACCGGCACTGTCGAGGATGGGTCGAACACGTCGCCGCTCGACACCCACCATGTGCCCGAGACGACGACGCAGATTCGATCGCTCGCGTAGAAATGCGGCGCGCTCATCCAGCCGGGGTACCAGCGCGTCAGGTTGAGGTAGAGGCCGGGCTTTATGGAGGTCGAGAAGAGTTCGGCGACCTCGATGCTCTTCGGCGGCGCGCCCAGGGCCGGCTTGAAGACGATGTCCCGAGGCGGCACGATGATCGTCTTTTGCGGATCCGGCGCCGCCTCGGCCATGCCCGCCGCGAGAAGCTGCGGCAAGGCGGCGAGGAGCGGCGCGAGCATCAGATCGCGACGGGACGCATCGACAAACGTGGGCATGCGGTGTCTCCCGAAGCGCAACGCGGCTTCAATCCTCCGGCGCGATCATCTTCTCCGGCCGCACGATCGCATCGAACTCGTCCGCCGTGACGTAGCCGAGCGACAGCGCCTCCTCGCGCAGCGTGGTACCATTCTTGTGCGCGGTCTTTGCGACCTTGGTCGCCTTGTCGTAGCCGATCGTCGGCGCCAGCGCGGTGACGAGCATCAGCGAGCGCTCGAGCAGCGAGGCAATCCGGGCTTCGTTCGCCTGCAAACCTTCGATGCAATGGGCGCGGAACGAATCGGAGGCGTCGGCCAGCAGGCGCACGCTTTCCAGGAACGCGAACGCGATCACCGGCTTCATCACGTTCAGCTCGAAATGGCCCTGGCTGGCGGCGAAGGCGACCGTCGTCTCGTTGCCCATCACGCGGGCACAGACCATCGTCATCGCCTCGACCTGGGTCGGGTTCACCTTGCCCGGCATGATCGACGAGCCCGGCTCGTTTTCCGGCAGCATCAGTTCGCCGATGCCCGAGCGCGGGCCGGAGCCGGCAAGGCGGATGTCGCAGGCGATCTTGTACAGCGCGGCGGCGAGCGAGTTCAGCGCCCCGTGCGCGAACGACAGCGCGTCGTGCGAGGCCAGCGCCTCGAACTTGTTGGGCGCGGTGACGAACGGCAAGCCGGTGTAGCCGGCGATCTTCCGCGCGAAGTCGGTATCGAAACCTTTCTTCGAATTGAGCCCGGTGCCGACCGCGGTGCCGCCCTGCGCGAGCTTGTACAGGCCGGGCAGCGTCAGCGTGATGCGCTCCTCGGCGTTGGCGATCATCGCCACGTAGCCGGAAAACTCCTGGCCGAGCGTCACCGGCGTCGCGTCCTGGAGATGCGTGCGGCCGATCTTGATGATGTCGGCGAACGCGGCCTGCTTGGCCTCGAGCGCCGCGCGAAGCCGGCCAAGCGCCGGCAGCAACGTCGCTGTGACCTCGATCGCGGCGGCGATGTGCATCGCGGTCGGAAACGAATCGTTCGAGGACTGGCCGCGATTGACGTGATCGTTGGGGTGGACCGGCGCCTTCGAGCCGCGCGCGCCGCCGAGCGTCTCGTTGGCGACGTTCGAGATCACCTCGTTGACGTTCATGTTCGACTGCGTGCCCGAGCCGGTCTGCCAGACGACGAGCGGAAAATCATCATCGAGCGCGCCGCTCTCGATGCGCTTGGCGGCCGCCACGATCGCGGCGGCGAGCTTGGCGTCGAGCGCGCCATGCTCGGCGTTCACCTCGGCCGCCGCACGCTTCACCATCGCCAGCGCGTGAACGATCGGCATCGGAATATGCTGGCCGCCGATCGCGAAATTCTCTTTCGAGCGTTGCGTCTGCGCGCCCCAATGGCAGTCAGCGGGCACATCGATCGGGCCGAAGCTATCCGTTTCCGAACGCGTCGCGCCGGACGCCTTTTCAGTCATGCGTGATCCTGTGAAACGTCGCGCCGTCAATCGCTGGTGGTGCGCGAGAAACGCTGGCCGAGGAAGATCGGGTCGATCGCCTGCCAGTCGCCGTCGTTGCCGAATTCGCCGCCCGACTGCAAAGACAGCATGTCGGCGAGACGATTGCGGGCACGATTGACCCGACTTTTCATCGTGCCGACCGCGCAATTGCAAACGGTGGCCGCCTCTTCGTACGACAGCCCCGAGGCACCAATGAGGATCAGCGCCTCGCGCTGATCGGTCGGCAAACGCTGAAGCGCGCTCCGGAAGTCGAGGAAGTCCATATGGCCATGCTGCGACGGTGCGGCGGCGAGTTTCGCGGCGATGGCACCGTCCGTATCCGCCACCTCGCGGCGGCGCTTGCGGTATTCGGAATAGTAGATGTTGCGCAAGATCGTGAAGAGCCACGCCGGCAGGTTCGTCCCTTCGACGAACGAACCGAGATTGCTCCACGCCTTGACGAGGGTCTCCTGCACGAGATCGTCGGCGCGATCGGGATTGCCGCAGAGCGAGACGGCGAACGCGCGGAGATTTGGGATGACGGCAATGAGATCCGCCTTCATCTGCGCGCTGGCCTGCGGTCGTGCGGGCTGGCTCGGTTCCCCTGTCGTCACTCGCTCGCCTTCGCGTTCCACGCTGCGTCGTGCGAGGTCAGCACCCCGCCGATCACGACGTATCTATATGCTCGACCGTTGGTCCACCATAGCCTCGGCGGCGATGGTGGAAATAAGCCTGTAGCGATCCGCCTGAGCCGGAGATGAACGGACGTATCAGGCGAAATCATGCGGGAAGAGCACGGACAGGCCTCGAAAGGCTCTCAATCATAATGAGCGAGAGCCGCTTATTTCGCCGCTTTTTTTTCCATCCCGGCGTCGGCGCGCGACAGCCCCGGAATTGCGTCGAGATCCTTCAGAAGATCGAGGAACCGATCGGGTACGGGCTGCGCCAGCATGTCGTTGTAAACCGAGCGTAACTGCCTGCCGATCTGATCCGAAATCTCGGGTTTGGCAGTCGTTTTTTTGACACGAAGAGACGACAAAGGCTTACCTCGACTTTGATGGCGTCGCGTTAAGCGAAGCTTCCCATTCAATTCGAAACAAATTGTCTCCACCGGTGAAAACGACTTGAGATCTGCGGCTTGACGACAAAGCGGTGTTGCCTCGTTTTATGCTACGCGGGGGGCGCGGCGGGACCAAGGGGCAGGCTTCAATACGTTGCGGGGATCGTTTGCGGCAAGCAAGAAATTGCCGTCATCCCACGGAACCAAGGGTTGCTGTTTGCGTTCTAACGTCTAGCTTGAGCTTGGGTTCCAAATAGGCGGCCGGGGTAGGTGTATGTCTGTTTCGCAAGCGATCGCTTCACACATCCCATACCTGCGTCGGTTCTCGCGAGCGTTGACCGGAAATCAGGCCGGCGGCGATGCCTACGTGTTGGCGACACTCGAATCGATCGTTGCCGACCCGACCGGTTTCGATGCCGGTAGCGACGTCCGCGCCTCGCTGTACAAATCGTTCCTGCAGGTCTGGCGGTCGATGCCGGTCAACGAGCATACCGATCAGCTCGAACTGTCGGGTGACGAGCACGGCGCTCGCCGCAATCTCGAGGCGATCTCGCTGCGACCGCGCATCGCGTTCCTGCTGAGTTCGCTCGAAGGGTTCGACACCGGCGAGGTCGCCCGCGTGCTCGACTGCACGCCGTCCGAGGCCGCCGGGCTGATCGATTCGGCAGGCAAGGAGATCGCCAACCAGATTCGCACGGACGTTCTCATCATCGAGGACGAGCCGTTCATCGCTCTCGATCTGCAGACGCTCGTCGAGGAACTCGGCCATCGCGTCGTCAATGTCGCGCGGACGCATGGCGAGGCCGTTGACGCCGTCATGAAGGAGCGTCCAGGATTGATCCTCGCGGACATCCAGCTCGCCGACGGCAGCTCGGGTCTCGAGGCGGTCAACCAGATCCTCGACTCGTTCTCGGTGCCGGTGATCTTCATCACCGCCTACCCCGAGCGCTTTCTGACCGGCGCGCCGCCGGAGCCCGCCTTCCTGATCACCAAGCCGTTCGGTGTCGACAGCCTCAAGGCCGTGATCAGCCAGGCGCTGTTCTTCGATCGCAAGTCGCATCGCCGGGAAGAGCCCGAGTCTCAGCCCGTCGCCGGCTGATCGGGCCAGCGGGCCCATTCAAGCCGCGTCGGCTTCATCGTCCTCGCCGGTCTCGCCCCCGAAGCCGAACAGCCCGGACGCGAAGATCGTCGACAGCGCGTCCAGCGAGAGCAGCGACTTCCAGCCCTTGAACATCCGGCCAATCAGGAAGCCGGCGACGATCGCCAGTCCTACGAGCGGCAACGGCCCGAGCTGCTTGGCGATCGACGAACCGGCCAGCACCGCGAGCTGCTCGCGTCGCAACCCGAACTGCGCGAGCATCGCCATCAGCGGCGCGGTGAACTGGTCGATCTGTTCGTTGCGCGCGGGGTCAGCCTCGCTCGCGGATCGCTTGGCCTCTGCTGGCTCGGCTTGCGGCGCCTCGGATGGCGCGTGGTCGATCAAGGCGAGCACGACGGCAAGCACGGCCACGGCGAGATAAACGCCAGCGACCGCCAGCGCGCCGATGATCGGGCCGAACTTGCTGGCGATCCAAAGGTCGAGCGCGATCGTCATGGCGATCAGC
The DNA here is from genome assembly GCA_965214415.1 of uncultured Lichenihabitans sp. Lineage (GTDB taxonomy): Bacteria > Pseudomonadota > Alphaproteobacteria > Rhizobiales > Beijerinckiaceae > RH-AL1. The sequence continues at coordinate 513,953 of CBDCBQ010000003.1, read as the reverse complement.
ACGACGACCATGCAGCCCGCCGCGACAAGAAAAAGCGCGACCTTCCGAAGAAGGCGCGCCGCCGCTGTCGAGACCCGGTCGATCAGCGGATCGAGCGCGCCGCCGACAAGCCTCGCAATAAAGCCGAGCATCAGAACGAGCGGCTCAACATCCCCATGAGAAGACCCGCGATCGCGGCGACGACGACGGCCGTCAACGGGTTCTTCTCGATCTTCGTCTCAATGTCGGAGCCGAAGGCGCCGAACCGATCCTGCGCGTCGGCGGCGTGACCCGCCATCCGGTCGCGCGCGTCCGAAGCGCGGTCGGCCAGGTCGTCACGGAGGTCCGAAGCGCGGCTCGCGAAATCGTCGCGCATGTCCGAGGCCCGGCTCGCGAACTGGTCCTTGGCGGCATAGGCGCGGCGCTGCGCGCGATCACGCGCCTTGCCATACGCGCTCGACGCCTGATCGGCCGCGCCGCCGGCGCGCGACCGCATCATGCCGGACACGGTGCTCGTCAGCTTGGCGATGTCGTCGCGCAGATCCGAGAGATCGTCCGCGAAGTCCTGCGACGCCCGATCGAAGTTTTTCTTGTCCGCCATTTATCGTCCTCGTCGCCTTTTGGAGCTGTCGCTGCACGGCATGCGCGACGCGGTTCACGTGGCAGCAACGCTGCCTTTTCAGGGGGGTTCCTGGTGCCGATGGCTATCCCAGCGCGATCATCGGCGGTGGCTGGTCGCCGGGGCTCGGATCGCCGTCGTCCGGCTCCTCGATCGGCGGCGGGTCGTCCTGCATGGGATCGGGCGTCGGATCGGAGATTGGCGGAGCCGGCTCGCCTGGCGTCGGCGGCTTCGGATCGTCCGGCGCGGTCAGGGTGATGGTCATCGTCGCTCCCTCTTAATCTTATTGTGGGATTGATGCTCGAACCCGAGGTGGGGAGGCCCAAACATGGGCCACCGGCATCCCAGGAACCGGGCGGCAGCTGCGCTGTTTCAGATTCGCGAGCTGTAGAGTGGAGTTTGAGAGATGGCGCCGCGTCCCAGCTGGAAGGGCTACCTCAAGCTCTCGCTCGTCTCCTGCCCAGTGGCATTGTACCCGGTCGCCAGCTCGAGCGAGAAGATCTCGTTTCACATGCTGAACTCCGAGACCGGCAATCGGCTGAAACAGCAGTACGTCGATTCGGAGACCGGCGACATCGTCGAGCGCGACGACCGTGTCAAGGGCTACGAGGTGTCCAAGGGCGACTATGTGATCGTTAGCGACGACGAGCTTGCCGACGTCAAGCTCGAGTCGAGTCATACGATCGACATCGAGAAGTTCGTTCTGAAGACCGAGATCGACGCGCTCTATTTCGACAACAATTATTATCTCGCGCCCGACGACAAGGTCGGCGAGGAGGCCTTCGCCGTCATCCGCGAGGCGATGGAGCGGCGCAAGATGGTCGGCATCGCGCGCGTCGTGCTGTTCGGCAAGGAGCGCATGATCATGCTCGAGCCGCGCTCGAAGGGGCTAGTCGGCACGACGCTGCGCTACGCCTACGAGGTGCGCGCCGAAAGCGGCTATTTCGACGAGATCCCGAAGGTCGATATCTCGAAGGAGCTGCTCGATCTTGCCTCGCACATCATCGACACGAAGGCCGGCAAGTTCCAGCCGTCCGAATTCAAGGACCGCTACCAGGATGCCGTCGTCGAGCTGATCCGCGCCAAGCAGGACGGCCGCCCGGTGCCGAACGAGGGCGGCGCCGAACGGCCGAGCAACGTCGTCAACTTGATGGACGCTTTGCGTCGCAGCCTCGGGCAGGACGAGGGAAAGGCCGGCAAGGGCACGTCGAAGGCGGCCGAGCCGGACAAGAAGTCCGACCCGGACCCGAAAATAGGGGCCAAGTCCACCAAGCCCGCGACGAAAAGCAAGGCGAAGGCGCCGGCTCGCACGGCCGCGAAATCCGCGCCTGCCGCGGCGAAACGATCCACGCGCAAGGCCGGATAACCCTTTCGTCCGCCCGCCCCTTGCTTATCGGGCTGCTCCGTCGCTAGAGACGGCCAGCTCAGCGAGAGGCGGAATCAATGGCGTCAGACCCCAATGCAGACATCAAGAAGACCGAAGTCGAGGCGCGTCAGGGGTCGACACGGCCGAATCTGATCTACGTTCTGATTGGCGGCGTCGTATTGATTCTCATCGTCTTCGCGATCATCTGGTCGTTTCAGGGGCACTGAGCCAGCGGAAGAGCCCGTTCTATACGCTTGTTCCACCGAAGCGGGCTCGCCTCCAACGCTCTGCGGACCGCGTCGGGATCTCCGGCGATAGCCCGGATGTAGGCTTGCGCGGCCTGATCCGGTTGGGCGCGTCCTTGCTCCCAGTCCCGCAGGGTCCCTAGAGGTAGATGATAGCGCGACGCGAAATCCTCCCGCGTCATGCCGAGCGCCCGTCGCACCGTCTTGATCCGAGGGATTCTACGAGCGCTTTCGCTCTCCTTGGGGGTCATCGGACGTGCGTCCGGATCGGCCGCTGCGGCGGTTTCGATCTCGGCGTCCGTCATCACGCGCATCGGCCTGTCGGGAAACAGCCGCTCGCTGCCGTCGTCGAGAACCTCGACAGAGGTCCCGTCAGCTCGCGTTCGCGCGGAAATAGTCGTCTTGCTCATGTCGTTCCGCTCGCCTGGCTGAGATGATCCGGATGCGCTCTCCACGCTCCGTGTAAGTCACATGCAACAGGGTTGCCCCGGACATGCCGAGCTGGTTCACGCGCTCCTCGCCATGACTTTCGCGATCATCGATCGTCTCCACGGCGGAGGGATCGTTGAACCCTCTGGCACTGCTCGAATGCGATGCCGTGGACGCGCCAGTTGTCTGCCGCCTTCTGCTTATCCCACTCGAACAGGACTGCGGTCATTGTACTGCCTGCCAGTACTTATGCTGCGAATTGGAAGCAGCTGCTCGTTTTACAAGAGATAATCAGAACGCGGCGATCATGGCGCCTGCGCCCGGGGGTGGTTCGCCCGGTAGCTCTCCACGAGCCGTGCGCCGTCGACCGCGGTATAGATCTGCGTCGTCGACAGCGAGGCATGACCGAGCAGCTCCTGGATCGTGCGGAGATCGCCACCCCGGCTGAGCAGATGCGTCGCGAACGAGTGGCGTAGCGCGTGTGGGGTCGCGCTGTCGGGCAGGCCGAGCGCGCCGCGCAGCCGCTCGACGGCGAGCTGGATGATCCGCGGCGACAGCGGCCCTTGCCGCACCCCGATGAACAACGGTCCCTGCGCCGGCAGCTTGAACGGGCATGCGGCGAGATAGGCCTCCACGGCCAGGCGGACCGGCGCGATGATCGGCACCTGGCGCATCTTGCGACCCTTGCCGAGCACGGTCAGCGCCTCGAGATCGCCGATCGGCGCGTCCAGGCGCTTGATCGCCAGCGCCTCCGAGATGCGCAGCCCCGCGCCATAAAGCAGCGCCAGCACCGCGGTATCTCGGGCGACCGTCCAGGCCGGACGCGCCTCGCCGACGAAGCCGTCGCCGCCGACCACCTCGCAGGCGAGGCCGGGGCTGATCGGCTTCGGCAAGGTGCGCGGCAGCTTTGGCGCCCGTACCGCCGCCAGCGCGCTCGTTGTGGCAAGACCCTCGCGCTCGCAGTAGCGGGCGAACGAGCGGATGCCGGCGAGCTGACGCAGCAACGATCGGTTGACGACCGCGCCCTGGCGGCGACGTGCCATGAAGGCGCGCACGTCGCCGGCGGCCAGACCATCGATGGTCGCCAATCTCGGGCGCTCGCCCTGATAGTCGGCGAGGAAGGCGATGAACTGGCGCAGATCGCGGGCATAGGCGTCGAGACTCAGCGCCGACAGCCGCCGTTCCGCGGTGAGATGACGAAGCCATCCCTGGGCGGCCGCGGCGAGATCGGCCTCGGCGGGCGGGAAGGCGAGCGTTGCGGGGGATGTGGTCATGCGATCAGTGTCGACTCCGACGCCTACGTTTCCGTAACCCACGCGCCGCTTAAGGATGTTGATAGCCTAGGCCGGCACCGCGGGGACGCCGGAGTCCGATTAGGTTGTGTCTTCAGACGGAACCGGCTACGAGGCGAGGCTTACCGCGGCATCATACGCGCAATCCTATGTCGCGCGACTGGACCGTACTCGAGACCCGGTTCCGGAGGCGCTGCCCAGGGTCTTAGAGGAGCCACGGCCACCCATGGACCATCTCAAGCCACGGTTGATCCCCATGAACCGCCGCCGCCGCATCTACGAAGGCAAGGCCAAGGTCCTCTACGAGGGCCCCGAGCCGGGCACGCTGATTCAGCATTTCAAGGACGACGCGACGGCGTTCAATGCCAAGAAGCACGAGGTGATCGACGGCAAGGGGGTCCTGAACAACCGCATCTGCGAGTTCATCTTCCAGAACCTGAACGACATCGGCGTGCCGACGCATTTCATCCGCCGCCTCAACATGCGCGAGCAGTTGATCCGCGAGGTCGAGATCGTGCCGCTCGAGGTCGTCGTACGCAATGTCGCCGCCGGCTCGCTCGCGACACGTCTCGGCATCGAGGAAGGCACGCAGCTGCCCCGCTCGATCATCGAGTTCTATTACAAGAACGACGCGCTGAACGACCCGATGGTTTCCGAGGAGCACGTCACGGCCTTCGGCTGGGCCTCCCCGCAGGAGATCGACGACATCATGGCGCTGGCGATCCGCGTCAACGACTTCCTCTCCGGCCTGTTCCTGGGCTGCGGCATCCGCCTCGTCGACTTCAAGATGGAGTGCGGCCGGCTGTGGGAAGGCGAGATGATGCGCATCGTCGTCGCCGACGAGATCTCCCCCGATTCGTGCCGGCTGTGGGACATCAAGTCCAACGACAAGCTCGACAAGGATCGCTTCCGCCGCGACATGGGCGGGCTCGTCGAGGCCTACACCGAGGTCGCCCGCCGGCTCGGCATCATGCAGGAAAACGAGACGCCGCGCGCGACCGGGCCGAAGCTGGTCCAGTAGGCGCCGCCATTGTTGCGTGCGAAACGAAGCAACCCAGGACGCGACGTGGCGCCTGGGTTTTTCGTGGACGGCACGCGCTCATCGTCGGCACCCGGCCGACGCCGGGGCACTCGGGATTGACGCGCTGACATCCGCGCTTCGCGAGCTTACGGCGGCGCGCGCGCACCTCAGGGCGATGGTGTCGGATTGCAACGGCGCCGATATCCTTGTCCGCGCCTGCTCGCCGCGGGTGCCGCAAGCTCATAAAGCAGCTTGCGCCGAACCGATCGCACCCTGCTCCGTGATCGAGGCGCGGAACGCTACGAACACGGGCCATTGCTGCACTCGATCCGGTGATGCACCCGCGGTAGACTCGCGAACCGCAACGGCCCTGACCTTTGCCACGGAATGCGGCCGACCGGCCGCTTGTCGCCGCCCGCGTTTCCCGGCTAAGTCCCTTTAGATAACAAAGGGAAACGCCATGACCGTGAATGCCGTCGAGCCCGTTTCCGGGGCCGGCGACTACAAGACCATGGCCATTACGGGCGCGCAGGAGCAAATCAGCCGGGTGCGCTGGGCGCAACTCGCGCTCGGCGTCGTCTGCATGGCGATGATCGCCAACCTGCAATACGGCTGGACGCTGTTCGTCGATCCGATCGGCAAGGCAAATCATTGGGACCGCGCGAGCGTCCAGCTCGCCTTCACGATCTTCGTCCTCACCGAGACTTGGCTGGTGCCGGTCAAGTCGTGGTTCGTCGATCGCTACGGACCGCGCCCCGTGGTGATTCTCGGCGCGGTGCTGATCGCCTCCGCCTGGGTGCTGAACTCGCTGGCGACCACCCTGCCCCTGCTCTACCTCGGCGCCGGGGTCGGCGGTTTCGGCGCGGCGGCGATCTACGGCACCTGCGTCGGCAACGCGCTGAAGTGGTTTCCCGACAAGCGCGGCCTCGCCGCCGGCGCAACGGCGGCCGGGTTCGGGGCCGGCGCGGCGCTCACCATCGTGCCGATCAGCCACATGATCGCGACCGCCGGCTACCGCCAGGCGTTTCTGGTATTCGGCCTCGGGCAAGGGCTTGTCGTGCTCGCCTGCTCGTTCTTCCTGCACGCGCCCGAGATCCTGCATCCGGCCAAGCAACGCCGGCTGCGCATCCCGCAGTCGAAGCGCAACTTCAAGCCGGCGGTGACAGTGCGCCAGCCTGTCTTCTGGGTGCTCTACGCGATCTTCGTGATGGTCGCGGCCGGCGGCCTGATGACGGCGGCGCAGATCGCGCCGATCGCTGCCGACTATGGGATCACCAAATCGCCGGTCATACTGGCCGGCCTGACCTTCGGCGCGCTGACGCTGGCGCTGTCGCTCGACCGCATCCTCGACGGGCTCGGCCGGCCGCTGTTCGGATTGCTCTCCGACCGGATCGGCCGCGAGAACACCATGGGCCTGGCGTTCTCGATCGCCGCCCTGATGCTGCTGCTGCTCGGCACGCAGGGCCGCGACCCGCTCGTCTTCGTCTTCGCCTCGGCGTTCTACTTTCTCGTCTTCGGCGAGATCTACAGCCTGTTCCCGGCGACCTGCGGCGACACCTTCGGGCCGAAATTCGCCGCGACCAATGCCGGGCTTCTCTACACCGCGAAAGGCTCGGCGGCGCTGCTCGTGCCGCTCGCGAGCCTGCTGTCGAACGCGTACGGCTGGCAGCCGGTGTTCCTCATCACGGTCGCGCTCAACGTGACGGCGGCCCTGCTGGCGCTGTTCGTCCTGAAGCCGGTGCGGATGCGCTTCATCGCGGACACGACGATCATGCGCTGACGGCCGGACTTTTCGACCTGGAGACCACGCGTTCACCATGTTGTCTGCTTAGATCGACACTCAGCTCAGGCGCGCGACGCCGGCACGGACCTATCGTGCACGGCGCGCGTTATCCGTTCGACATTCGGGGTCTCCAACATGCACCATCTTGCTCGCGCCCTTCTTGCGGCGGCGGCCCTCGCAAGTCTCACGTCGATCGCGCAGGCCAAGGTCAAGATCACCGTCGACCTCGACACGCAGAAGATGCACGTCGAGGCCGGCGACAAGACCTTCGATTGGAAGGTCTCGTCCGGCAAGTTCGGCTACGAGACGCCGGCCGGTGCCTACAAGGTGCTGTGGATGGACAAGGACCATTTCTCGGACACCTACGACAAGGCGCCGATGCCGAACGCGATCTTTTTCGCGCCGGGCTACGCGATCCATGGCGCGTCGAAGTCGACCTGGGGCCATCCGGCCTCGCACGGCTGCGTCCGCCTGCCCGTCGGCCAGTCGGCGATGCTGTTCGACATGGTGCAGAAACAAGGCGCCGAGATCACGTTGACCGGCGGCACCGAGGCCAACACCGCCGTGGCCGAGAAGCTGAAGCATCGTGGCGAGGACGAGGTGTCGCCGCCCGTCGACGCCAGCGCGTCCGGCTCGCCCGCCTATCCGGGCGGCCCCGACGACGGCTACGTGTCGGCGCCCGCTCCCCAGCGGGGCGAGATGTCCGGCTACAGCCCGGTCTACGGCCAGGTGTACTGAGCGAGGCGTAGCGGCGCGGACGGACCCACGATCAGCATGAAATGGATTGCCTACCGGCTCGAGGGCCGTCGCGGGTTCGGCCGGTTGGTCGAGGATCGGATCGAGGTTTGCGAGGGCGACATGTTTGCCCGCGCGAGGCCAACCGGCGAGATGCTCGCGCTCGCCGACGTGACGATCGACCTGCCGTGCCAGCCGTCCAAGATGATCGCGCTGTGGAACAATTTTCATGCGGCGGCGGCGAAGAACTGCAACGATATCCCGCACGAGCCGCTGTTCTTCCTCAAGCCGGCCAATACATACCGTCCCTCCGGCGCGGTCGTCGCGATCCCCGAGGCGGCCGGCCGCGCGATCTTCGAGGCCGAACTCGGCATCGTCATCGGCACGCGCGCTCGTGACGTGTCCGAGGCGGACGCCGCCGCGCATGTCTTCGGCTACACCTGCGTGAACGACGTGACCGCGGTGCCAATCCTGCGCGCCGACCCGAGCTTCGTGCAATGGACGCGCTCCAAGGGCCTCGATGGCTTCGGCCCGTTCGGCCCGGTCATCGCGACCGACCTCGACCCCGCGACCCTGGTCATTCGCGCCATCGTCGATGGCGTCGAGCGGCAGAGCTACCCGATCGCCGACATGGTGTTTTCGGCCGCCAGGCTCGTGTCGATGATCTCGCGGGGCATGACGCTGGAGCCCGGCGACATCATCTCCTGCGGCACCTCGCTCGGCGCCGGCACGATCAAGCAGGGGATGACGGTCGACATCGCGATCGACGGCATCGGCGTGCTGCGCAACAGGTTCGAGTAGCGAGCGGCCAGCTCACTCTGCGGCCTGTCGCCTGAAGCGCTCCACCAGCCACGCGGCCGCGGGTCCCGGCGGGGTGTCGGCGCGGTAGATCACGTCGACGGGAAACTCGAAGGCGGTCCGGTCCGGCAGGTCGAGCTCGACGAGGCGGCCGGCCGCGAGGTCCTCGGCGACGATCCACGCCGGCATCATGCCCCAGCCGATGCCAGCCTTCAGCAGCATGTGCTTCGAGGCGAGGTCGGCCAGCCGCCAGGAGCGGTGGCCGATCACGCTGAACTCGCGCCCTGCCGTCAGCGGCGATCGATCCGAGATGACGAGCTGGACGTGTTGGCGCCCCGCCCCCGGCGCGTGGCCTCCCGGCGGCGGCGCGGCGAGCGGATGCGAGGGCGCTGCCGCCGCGATCACGCGAAAGCCGCCGATGCTGACGCGCTCGAGCGCGTCGTGCTCGGCGGCCAGCGGACCGCTGACGCCGATCGCGGCGACGCCGTTCAGCACCAGCTCCAGCACCGCGCCAAGCGTCTCGACATGCAGATGAAGCTGGACGGTCGGAAAGGCCTCGGCGAAGGCCGTCAGCGCATCGACCACGCGCTCGCCGGGCAGCAGTGAATCGAGCACGACATGCAGCTCGCCCTCCAGACCCTGCCGCAGCCCCTTTACCTTGGCGCGCAAGCTGCTGATGCCGTCGGTGAGATGACGCGCCTCGTCCAGCACGATGCGGCCGGCCGGGGTCAGCCGCGGCTTCCGCGTGGTCTCGCGATCGAACAGCGGCAAGCCGAGCTGCGCCTCGAGATTGGCGATCGTGTAGCTGACAACCGAGGTGGCGCGGTTCAGCGCGCGCGCCGCGGCCGCGAAACTGCCTGTCTCGACCACGGTGACGAGGACGCGAAGCTGATCGAGGGTGGGCGTGCCGGGATCGGAGGACATGTCGATTTCCTCGAACGTTACCGACAATATTATGCCAGTTTTCTCGCGCGGCGCCTTCCTTAAATCTGCTTCGTGCCTCGGCGCATCGCAGCCCGCACCGGCAGGAGAGACAAATGGCGAAGGTTCTGGTCCTCTATTATTCGACCTATGGGCATATCGAGGCGATGGCCAACGCGATGGCCGAGGGCGCGCGTGCCGGCGGCGCGACGGTCGACATCAAGCGCGTGCCGGAGACGGTGCCCGAGGAGATCGCGCGGACAAGCCATTTCAAGCTCGACCAGTCGGCGCCCATCGCGACTGTCGCGGACCTAGAGCACTACGACGCGATCGTCGTCGGCACCGGTACGCGCTACGGCCGCATGTCCTCGCAGATGGCGGCGTTTCTCGATCAGACTGGCGGTCTGTGGGCACGCGGGGCGCTGAACGGCAAGGTCGGTGCCGCCTTCACCTCGACCGCGACCCAACACGGCGGGCAGGAGGTGACGCTGTTTTCGATCATCACCAACCTGATGCACTTCGGTCTGATCATCGTCGGCCTGCCCTACAGCTACCAGGCGATGACGACGCTCGACGAGGTCGCGGGCGGCTCGCCCTATGGCGCGACGACGCTTGCCGGCGGCGACGGATCGCGCCAGCCGAGCCAGATCGACCTCGACGGCGCCCGTCATCAGGGCGAGCTCGTGGCCCAAACGGCGGCCAAGCTTTTTGGTTGAATCTCACCTCCGCCAACACGAACAGCGAGCGATCCGATGATCCATCTCTACACGTGGGCGACGCCGAACGGCCGGAAGGTCTCGATCATGCTGGAAGAGATCGGGATGCCCTACGCGGTGCATCCCATCAACATCGGCAAGGACGAGCAGTTTTCGTCGGCGGTCTCTACGCCGCGTTGCGCGTCGCCTCGCCGGCGCCGCCGCTCGTCGCTCTCATGGGCTGCTGGGGATCGTGATCGGCGAGCAGGGGATCGCGCTCCCGCTGCGGCACCGAACGCGGCACTTCTCGGATGACGGGCGGCGCCGGCTCCGCTAAGGCTCCCGTCCTGTCCGAGGAAGACCAGGAAAATCATGAGCATCGCCATCGTCGGCACCGGCGCCATCGGCGGCTATCTCGCCGTGCGGCTGGCCCGTTCGGGCGTGCCCGTCACCGTCATCGCCCGCTCCAACCGCGCGGCGATCGCCGCCGAGGGGATGACGCTCATCGAGGAGGACGGCAGCAGCGTCCACACGCGCGATCTCCGCGCGGTCGGATCGATGCAGGAGGCCGGCGTCCACGACACGGTGCTGCTCACCGTGAAGGCGCACCAGGTCGGGCCGATCGCCCAGGATCTGCGCCACCTGATCGGACCGGAAACGGCCGTCGTGACGATGCAGAACGGCATTCCCTGGTGGTACTTCCTCGGCGGCTACGAGGGCCCGCACGAGGGCGCGCATATCGCGACCGCCGATCCCGACCGCCAGATCGCCGCGGCGCTCGATCCGTCCCACGTGATCGGCAGCGTGGTCTTTCCAGCGGCGATCCTCACCGCCCCCAATGTCGTCAAGGTCGTCGAGGGCAACCGCTTCACGCTGGGCGAGCTGGGCGGCGCCAAGAGCGCGCGAGTCGAGGCGATCGCGAGCCAGCTCGTCGCGGCGGGCTTCAAGGCGCCGGTGATCGACGACATTCGCGCGGAGATCTGGCTCAAACTGTGGGGCAACGCCTCGTTCAACCCGATCTCGGCGCTGACGCACGCGACGCTCGAGGACATCTGCCGCTTTCCGGAGACGCGCCAGCTCGCGCACGACATCATGCGCGAGATGCAGGAGGTGGCCGGTAAGCTCGGCATCACCTTCCGGGTCGGCATCGACAAGCGCATCGCCGGCGCCGAGAAGGTCGGGCCGCACAAGACCTCGATGTTGCAGGATGTCGAGGCCGGGCGGGCGATCGAGCTGGAGGCGCTGGTCGGCTCGGTGATCGAGCTCGGGCGGCTGACCGGCACCGCGACGCCGCATCTCGACACTATCTACGCGCTGATGCAGCTTCTGGCCCAGAGCCTGGGCCGAGCCAAGGGACGGCTCGCGATCGAAAAGGCCTGACTGGCTTCCCCGATCCCCTCATGGTGAGGAGGTCCAAAGGACCGTCTCGAACCACGAGGGCTCCAGGAGGCAAGATAGCAGGACCGCCTCTTGGTTCGAGACGTCTGCTGCGCGGACGCTCACCATGAGGCTATTGTTGGATCATTCACACCACCAAGGACCCATGCCGTGGCCGACGCCGACACCCTGCACGATCTCATCATGGCCGGCGCCGACGACGCCACGGCGCTCTCGGCTCCCGGCGGCGCGCCGCTGACCTTCGCGGCGCTCCGTGCGCTGGTCGCGCGCACCATCGGCGATCTCAACGCGCACGGGGTCGGCCGCGGCGACCGCGTCGCCATCGTGCTCGCCAACGGGTCGGAGATGGCGGCATCCTTCATCGCGATCGCGGCGGGTGCCACGTCCGCGCCGTTGAACTCCGCCTACAAGGCCGACGAGTACGAGTTCTACCTAACGGATCTCAAGGCGAAGCTGCTCGTCGTCGCCGAGGGAGCAGCCTCGCCGGCGATCGAGGTCGCGGAAAAACTCGGCGTCGCGATCGCCCGGCTGCAGCCGACTCCCGATAAGGGCGCCGGCAGCTTCACCCTCGCCTTCCCCACGGAGGGCGTGGTGGCCGCGAACGGCGGCCCGGCCGACGCCGACGAGATCGCGCTGGTGCTGCACACCTCGGGGACGACATCGCGGCCCAAGATCGTGCCGCTGAAGCAATCGAACGTCTGCGCCTCGGCGCGCAACATCCGCGAGACCCTGGCCTTTACGGCGGCGGACCGCGGCCTCAACATCATGCCGCTGTTCCACATCCACGGGCTCATCGCCGGCACGCTGGCGCCACTGTCCGCCGGCGGCCAGATCTGCTGCACGCCGGGCCACAGCCCATCAAAATTCTTCGGCTGGATGAAGGAGGCCGATCCGACCTGGTACACGGCGGTGCCGACGATGCATCAGGACATCCTCGGCAAGGCCAAGGAGCATCCCGAGATCGTCGCCGCTAACAAGCTGCGCTTCATCCGCTCGTCGTCGTCCTCGCTGCCGCCGCAGGTCATGAAGGAGATGGAAGAGGTTTGGGGCGCCCCCGTTCTCGAGGCCTACGGCATGACCGAGGCGGCGCACCAGATGGCGTCCAACCCGCTGCCGCCGGAGCCGCATTATCCCGGCTCCGTCGGCATCGCCGCTGGTCCAGAGATCGCCATCGTCGACGAGGACGGCGAGCCGCTCGCCGCCGGCGAGATCGGCGAGATCGTCATCCGCGGTGCCAACGTGATGGCTGGCTACGAGTCGAACGACAAGGCCAACGCGGAAGCCTTCACCAAGCACGGCTGGTTCCGCACCGGCGACCAGGGCTCGCTGACGGGCGCGGGCTACCTGTCGCTGACGGGCCGCCTGAAAGAGATCATCAAGCGCGGCGGCGAGAATATCTCTCCGCGCGAGATCGACGAGGTCTTGATGGACCACCCGGCCGTGCGCCAATGCGTGACCTTCGGCATGCCGCACGAGCGCCTCGGCGAGGATATCGCCGCCGTGATCGTGCTGCGCGACGGCGCCGAGGCCGACGAAGCGGCGATCCAGGCGTTCGCGGGCATCCACCTCGCGAAGTTCAAGGTGCCCGCGAAGATCCTGTTCATGGACGAGATTCCGAAGGGCGCGACGGGCAAGCTGCAGCGCATCGGGCTGGCGGCGAAGCTGGGGCTGGGGTGACGTTCGGGTCGGCTGTACCTATCCGCCTTGGGCTTCGCTCGATCTCGGACGAACTCTTCCAATCAGGACTTCGCTGCCAGGACCGCCTCGCTCTCAAAGGGCTCGATGAACCAATCGTAGCGAGAGGCCTCGTCCAGCGGGATTTTACAAAAATAGGAAATTTCTGGAGCCGCCTTGCTGGCGATCTCGATGGCGCCCAAGGTGTCTTTGCATGATCCGTAAAACGCGGTATAAGTTTGCAGCCGAACGAAATCCGCATCCGATAGGTCGAACTGTAGCGCGAGCATCTCGGTGAGCTTGTCGTATCCGGTAATCCTATGAACGACGCTCATGGTTCCACACCTCGCCTTTTCCGGTCAGCCGGCTTGCGCCTGAGGCCGGTCACCGCGTCGAATTCACCTAGATGTCGCCCTCGCCGATCATAGACCTCCACTTGGCCGCGCATATAGTCCCATCGTAAATCGTGCCATGATGATCTTTCCAGCGCGTCCTGAGAGTGCCATCTGAAAGGCGAGCTTTCGGCCTTGCCCGATGCGCGTCAGGAAAAGCTTTCAGAGCGTCGGGGGGCGGGACGTAGACGATTGGGCACCGCCGCACAGATCGTTTCGATGATCAAAGAAGCCATCGGTAAGCGCCAACAGGCTTGCACCGGCAAGAGGATTTATGGTGTGATACCGCAATGCTACAAGGCACAGCGAATAAGAGCTGAACGGACTGATGGGCACCAGGAAAAGCATGATGAAAGCCCGCGTCACCGTCACCTTGAAGACCGGCATTCTGGATCCGCAGGGCAAGGCGATCGAGGGGGCGCTGCGCGCGCTGGCGGTACAGGGCATCGACAGCGTGCGCCAGGGCAAGGTGTTCGACATCGAGGTGGCCGAAGGCACTGACGCCGAGGCGGCGCTGAAGGACGCGTGCGAGAAGCTGCTCGCCAACACGATCGTCGAGAACTACCGCGTCGAGTTGCTGTGAAGGCGGCCGTCGTCCTGTTTCCCGGCTCGAACCGCGAGGGCGACGCCGTGCGCGCGCTGCGCAAAGCCGGCATCGTGGCCAGCGTCGTCTGGCATGGCGAGCACGACCTGCCGGCCGGCACCGATCTGGCGCTGCTACCCGGCGGCTTCTCCTACGGCGATTATCTGCGCTGCGGCGCGATCGCCGGCCGCTCGCCGATCATGGATGCGGTGCGCGCGCACGCCGCGCGGGGCGGGCTCGTGCTCGGCATCTGCAACGGCTTCCAGATCCTCGTCGAGAGCGGCCTGTTGCCGGGTGTGCTGATGCGCAACGCCAACCTGCGCTTCGTCTGCCGCATGCAGCACCTGAAGGTCGAGCGCGCGGATACGCCGTTCACCCACCGCTATCGGGCAAGCCAGGCAATCGAGGTGGCGATCGCCCACGGCGAGGGGAATTACACGGCCGATGCCGAGACGCTGGCCCGCCTCGAGGGTAATGGGCTCGTGGCATTCCGCTATTGCGACGCGGAGGGCCACGTGAAGGACAAGGGAAGCCCGAACGGCTCGATGAACGAGATCGCGGGTCTCTACTCGGGAAATCTAAGGGTGCTTGGGATGATGCCGCATCCCGAGAACCTGATTGATGCGCTCGCCGGCGGGACGGACGGGCTGCCCCTGTTCGAGAGCCTCACCGACGCCGTGAGCCTCGCCTGATTGCATACAATACTGCGGTCACCTGCTGACGCATGACGCAGACTGACGCTTGGATCGCGTTCGAGATGTCGGAAAAACCCACCTGACCACGCCGCATCGCCCACCAGGTGTGGGCTCGCATTTGCGGCAGGCGGGTGGAGTGATTACGTCGGGCGAAGCCGCGCGCCGCCGTCTGGAGACATTGTTTGCTCGATCGATCGCATCAGACCGGCTTTGCCCAAAACACGCTTGATCGGATGGCCAATCAGCGCGAGGACGCGGCCTTCGTCGCCGGCCTTCGGGCGGCCGCGTCGGCGCGGTTCCTCGTGTTGTCCGGCGAGATCCCGGCGCTGAAGCTGCAAGACGGCGTGCACGAGGCGCTTTTCACCGAGGCCGAGGCCAAGGCGCTCGGGAAGCCGGAGCAGACCATCTTCGTCGGCTGCCACGGCGAGGCCGCGCTGTTTGCCCACCTCATCGCGGCGCAGCCGGCGGACGCACCGCAGGTGCGCGACGACCTCGCCTTCGTCGATCTTCGCGCGATTGCCGCGCAGGGCCTCGTGGCGGGCGACCTCGTCGGCGCGCTAGGTCAGGCGAAGAGCCTGCTCTACTGGCATGGCCACAACACGTTCTGCGCCAATTGCGGAACGCCGACGCGCGCCTCGGTCGGTGGGTCACGTCGCGAATGCGACAAGTGTGGGCGCCACCATTTTCCGCGCGTCGACCCTGTCGTGATCATGATGGTGGCGGATGGCGGGCGCTGCCTGCTCGGCCGCCAGCGGCATTTCCCGACCGGCATGTACACCTGCCTCGCCGGCTTCGTGGAGCCGGGCGAGACGATGGAGGATGCCGTCCGCCGCGAAGTCTCGGAAGAGGCAGGACTGCGGATCGGCCGCGTCGACTTCTTCGCCTCGCAGCCTTGGCCGTTTCCCTCGTCCCTGATGCTCGGCTGCATGGCGGAGGCGCTGACGGCCGAGATCGTCCTCGATCCTGTCGAGCTCGAGGACGCGCGCTGGTTCTCGCGCGAGGAAACGATGCAGCTCCTCGAGAAACGCCATCCCGACGGCCTCGTCAGCCCGCCGCGACTCGCCATCGCCAACTCGCTGATGCGCGCTTGGGCCGAGGCATGAGGATGCCAGCTTGAGCGGCGGCGCGCTGGTCCTGTTGTCAGGCGGTCAGGATTCGACGACTTGTCTGGCGTGGGCGCTTGAGCGCTTCGACACGGTCGAGACCGTCGGCTTCGAGTACGGCCAGCGCCATCGCGTCGAACTCGACCAGCGGTCGCCGCTCCGCGAAGCGCTCGTGGCAGCACCGTTCGCTTGGCGCGGCCGCCTTGGGCCCGATCACACGATCGATCTCGCCGCGCTGGGCACGATCGCCGACACCGCGATGACGCGCGACATCGCAATCGAGAGCGATGCGAACGGGCTGCCGAACACCTTCGTGCCAGGGCGAAACCTGCTGTTCTTCACGTTCGCGGCGGCGCTCGCCCGCCGGCGTGGCCTGCGTCACCTCGTCGGCGGCATGTGCGAGACCGATTACTCGGGCTATCCGGATTGCCGCGACGACACGCTGAAAGCACTGCAAGTCGCGCTCAATCTCGGCATGGAGAGCCGATTTGTCGTCGAGACGCCGCTGATGTGGCTCGACAAGGCCGCGACGTGGCGGCTCGCCGACCAGCTGGGTGGGAAACCTCTGGTCGACCTCATCATCGACGCGACGCACACTTGCTATCTGGGCGACCGCGGTGTCCGCCACGCTTGGGGGTTCGGATGCGGCGATTGTCCAGCGTGCCAGCTTCGCAAAAAAGGCTGGCTCAACTTTAGCTCTTAGAAACCTATTTGATTGCAGAGAAAACTTGGCTGGCTTAAGGTCTCGTCCTCGAAATCTATAGGCGCGCAGGGCTTTCGCGACATGACTTTGTACGATCACGCGACACTGGTGCGCTCGCCGGACGCCAGGGTGACCTTGGCGGCGCTGGCGGCGGCGGTCGGTGAGAAGACCGTGGCCGGGACGTGCCGCGTCGTGGCTTCGAACGATAGCCGAAATCCCGAGGAGGGACTGGCGCTGCTCGACGCCTACATCAGCATAGCCGATCCCCTGACCCGCCAAGCGGTTCTCGACACCGTGCTTGCGATCGCCGGCACGAATCCCTACCGCCGGGACCGCCAAACTAGTGCTCTTGCAGCGGTCGATTCGGAGGCATGAACGCCAGCACTCGCCGAATATCGCGGGTAATCGCGCTCTGTTCGGCCTCGTTCATCGTCTCGATGCGCCGCGAGATATAGCGGCCGATGGCGGCGATGTCGTCTCCACACGCGACGGCTGCTTCTAGACAGAGCTCCTGAAAGAGGTGGTCGGGATCATCCATGGCGCCGCTCGTTCAACAAAATTGAATAAGGGTCTAAGATTTTCACGGCTTCCGCTCGGAGGATAAGCCAACACAATCGCTAGAACTGTTGACGACTTCTTTCGAGCAACCGGTGATTGAAACATGCAGCCAGAGCGGGTAGAAATTATCGAGCCCTCGGCGCTGCGTTTCGAAGTCGTCACCACACCGCAGCAGTGGCTGATCGCCAGCGCCATCCGCAGTATCTGCTTTCTAGAAGAGCATGGCGCGAGCGTCGAATGGCTGTTCGACGGCAATGACTACATGGCCTCGCACGTCGTGATTTACGACGGCGCTGTCCCGATCGGCACGGCGCGGGTCCGATGGTTCAAGGATTTCGCCAAGATCGAGCGGACGTCTTTCCGCAAGGCGTATCGCAGCATCGCCGTCTTGAAAGCGTTCGGTGCGTTCGGCTTCGAGCACTGCGCGCGGAAGGGCTATACGCGCATCATCACGCACGCGAGCGCCAAATACGCGCGCCTCTGGCGGATCGTCCTTGGATTTCGCAGCGTCAACAAGGAGCCGGCGTACTTCGAGGGGCACGAGCCCTACTACGAGCTGTGGAAGGACCTCGAGCCGCATCCGGACGCGCTCTCGCTCGGGTCGAGCGCATCGCTGCTGTACCGGATCGAGGGGCACTGGGACGAGCCGGGCCGGACGAGCGATGACGCGGCAAGCGCATCGCGCTCTACCGGTCCATCATGAAATCCAGTGCCGAGAAGACCTCCGGCAGCCCTGCCAAGCTGAACTGCTTGCGAAACCACGGATTGCTTTCGTGAAACGTCTCGCACAGCCACTCGAAGGCAACCCGGACCGGTCGCGATTCGAGGCGCTCCGCCAGCGCGAGCGCGTACATCGGCAGCGAGGCATTGACGCCGAGATCGAGCGGCACCGCCGAGCGCCCGTGGATCAAATAATTTCCGAGCAGCGCGATTCCCAGGCCCTGCTTGGCGAGCATGCCGTAGGCGAAAGTATTGTCGCAGTAATGCGCGATCTGGCCCTGTTCGCAGAGCGCCTGCCAGCCGCGCCAAGCCGGCAGCGGAGCCTGGTAAAAATACGATTGAAGAAAGAAATGCTCCTCCACGTTTTCGCGCGTCGGAAAACCATGGCGCGCGACATAACCTTCGCTCGCCATCGGAATAAGATGCAGCGAGCCGACCGGAACGCAGCGGATGTCGGGCCGGTCGGTCGGAACGAAGGTCAGCATCATGTCGGCCTGGTTGGCGCGCAGGTCGTTCATGTCGCCCATGCTCTTCATGTGCAGGCGGACCTTCGGGTAGCGCGCGGCGAAGTCGCGGATCGCAGGCGCGGCGAAGAACGCCGCCATGCCGTCGGTGATCGCGAGACTGACGATCCCTTCGGCGTCGTCGTCGCGTGCCTTCAGGTCGCTGGCGATGGAAAACAGGGACTGGTCGAGAATCAAGAGCGCCGAGGCGAGTTCCTCGCCGCGCGAGGTGAGACGCACGCCCTGCTTGGTCGAGACGAACAGCCGCGTGCCGATCAAATCCTGCAGCCGACGCACCTTGCGCCCGATCGTGGGCTGGCTGACGCCGAGGCGTTCGGCGGCCCGATTGAAGCTTTTCGAACGCGCGACCTCCGCGAAGATCCGCAACTCTCCCCAGTATTGGCCGCTGAGAAGCACTTTCTCCTCCGGCGGAGACGAAGAGATGGTCAGCCGGCTCACGATCTGTGTCCTCGCATTCTCGACGGCACGTTGGCCGCTCGTAGTGGCCGCTTGCCGGTCGACCGTAGCAAGACCGTGGTTTCACTCACAAGGACGACGTGACCAGCATGAGCCCAACATTGCTCGCGCATAAGGAGACGCTGCTGATCGAGATCCTGCTGAGCAGTCTCGATGTGAGGACGAGTGCCGAGGCGGCGGAGATGCCGATGTTGATCTATCTGGCCGACCTCCTCGTCAAACGGACGCGCGAAGAACTCGACAGGGTCGGCGGAAAGAGCAACGTCGAGGCGGCGACCTCCGAGACCGCTGGGATCGGCTGAGCCGCATTTGCATTCGCGTGGCCGGGGCTCCAAGAGGGAGGCTTAACGTGAGGAGAACGCGTCGGAGGCTCGGCGCGATCGCAGGCCACCCGAGCGCATGTCAAATTCAGATTTCGCCTTTGCGGCACCCCCGCCGGCGCCCCCGGCGCCAGAGGCCTGCTACTTCTACCATACGACGGCGATCCCTGGACGCAACGCGGTCAAGGGTGAATGGGATCTGAGTCCAGGGATCGACGCCTATCTCGGCCACGTGGGATTTGCCGGTAAGACGGTCCTCGACGTCGGCGCCGCGACGGGCTTCCTGACGTTTCATATGGAGAAGGCGGGCGCCGACGTGATCGCTTACGATCTGTCCGAGGCGCAAAGCTGGGACATCGTCCCGCTGTCCGGAATCGACGCGGCCGCGCTCGCGCAAGCGCGCAAGGCGCACATCGCCGCGATCAACAATGGCTTCTGGCTTTGTCACGCAGCGCATCGTTCGGCCGCGCGCATGGCGCATGGCACCGTCTACGCGATCGATGCCGGGCTTGGACCGGTCGACATCAGCGTCTTCGGCAGCATTCTCCTCCACCTTCGCGATCCCTTTCTGGCGCTCCACAACGCGCTCCGCCTAACCCGCGAGACCGTGATCGTCGCCGATCTCCTGCCCGGCGGGCATGCGTTGTCGCGCCTCTTCAGCGCGTTTTCCGGCCGCACGATGCAGTTCAAACCACGTTTTGCCCGCAACGGACCGTGGGAGACATGGTGGAGCCTGCCACCCGCGGTCATCGTCGAGTTCCTGGGCGTGCTCGGCTTCGAGAAGACCGTCGTCACCTACCACCGACAACGTCTTTTGGACCGTCGCATGCCGATGTACACGATCGTTGGGACACGAACCAAGCCGACGATGCCGCTCGAGGTCGGCGCATGATACCGGCGTCCGTTGTGGAGGACGACAAGATGGAGCCGATCTGGGCCGTCGGGTTGATGACGGGCACCGTGCTCGACGGCAACATCGACATCGCGATGCTACGCACCGACGGCGCGACGGTGACTGAGTTCGGCCGCTGGACGCTGGCGCCCTACCCGCCAGGGCTGCGCGATCTGCTGGCGCTTACGCTTGCCGCGGCCGGGGCGTGGGATTTCGCGGGCGCCGAACCCGACATCTTCGGCCAAGCGGAAGACGCGCTCACGCGCGCGCAGTCTTCCGCCGTCAGCGCCTTCCTGGAAGAAGCAGGCTTCGCGGCGGCCGACGTCGGCGTTATCGGCTTCCACGGCCAGACAGTGCTGCACCGCGCGCCCCGCGACGGCCGGGCCGGGGATACGCGCCAGCTCGGCGACGGCGCCCTGATGGCGGCGTTGACCGGCATCGACGTCGTGCACGACTTCCGCACCGCGGATGTGCGAGCCGGCGGCCAGGGCGCGCCGCTCGCGGCCTCCTATCACGCGGCCTTGCTCGCCGGGATCGACGCGCCGCCGACAACGGCCGTGCTCAACCTTGGCGGCGTCGCCAACATCACGTGGCGCGGCGACGACGGACGCCTCGTCGCCTTCGACACGGGACCAGCCAATGCGCCGCTCAACGATTGGGTCGAGCGAGCGACCGGCTCGCCGATGGATCGCGATGGCGCGCTTGCGCGGGGCGGCACCGTCGACGAGCCGCGTCTGGCGAGGCTGCTCGACCACGCCTGGCTTTTCGCGCCACCGCCGAAGTCGCTCGACCGCAACGACTTCGGCGCCGGGATGGCGGACGGCCTGAGCCTCGAGAACGGCGCCGCGACGTTGACCGCGTTCACCGCTGGCGCGGTGGGCCGCGCGCTCGATCTTTTGCCGAGACGCCCGGATAGGCTGATCGTCTGCGGCGGCGGCCGGCGCAATCCGGCGCTGATGGACGCGATCCGCCTTCGCGCCAATGTCGACCCCGTCCTGGCCGAGACCGTGGGGTGGCGTGGCGATGCGATCGAGGCCGAGTGCTTCGGCTACCTCGCCGTGCGCAAGCTGCGCGAACTGCCGATCAGCTTCCCCGGCACGACCGGCGTCCCAGCGCCGATGACAGGCGGACGTCTGAACCGGCACGGATGACCGTTGCCGGCATAGCGGCTTCGCTCAGGATTTCGCCATCAGGTCGACGGCGAGCCCGTAAAGCCGCGCGCGGACGCCCACTGGTAGGGACGCGAGCGTTGAGAGGTAGGTCTGCCCCGCCTGGCACATCGTCGCATCGGCGATCGGCGGTTCTGGCGTCTTGCCGTCCAGCAGCGCGTCGATTTCCGGACGCGTCAGCCCTTTGTCGACGAGAGAACGGTCGAGCGTTTGGAAGTCGGGATCGGTCGGGGCGCCACGGTCGACGCCCTGTGTCCGGCCGCTGCTCATCGCGTCGAGGCCGGCGATCGCGGCATCGGCGACCAGCGGGCGGTGATCGGCCGCGAAGGCGACAAAGCCCGGGACGCTGGCGCCGTAGAGGAAGGCGACGCACAGGTGCGTATCGCGTGTCGCCAAGGCCTGCATCTCTTCCAGCTGCAGCGAGAAGATCTTCGCGAGCGCGGCATCCGGCGCCTTCGCGGCCAGCGTGCCATGCGCGTGGCGAAGCGCGGAGACGGCATCGGCCATCATCGAGTCGACGTTGACATCGCGGCCCTGGCTCGCCGCGCCGAGCGTGTTCATGATCGACTCGTAGTCGCCGGGGAAGACGATCCGCAGTCGATCGAAGAATTTCGCGTAGTCAGGTGCGTCCGCGACGGCCGCTTCGACCTTCGCCCGCGCCGCGGTCAGTGCCTCCGACGATGGCGTGTCGCGCGGCGGCGTCTCGCTTGCCGGCGTCGCGGTCTGTATGACAACTGTCTGTTGCGCGGGCGCGGTCTTGAACGCGCGCAGGAGAAACCCGGCGCCGAGCAAGAGCGCGATGATCGCGGCAAGGCCGAGCAGCACCAGCCGCAATTCCCTCATTCCAACCATCTCGAACGACCTACCACGCGACCTTGCCTACTAGCCCGCGCGCGGCAGAGCGTCGATGCCGCGTCGGCGCAGGGCAAGGTCTATCCACGAGATATAACCGGACTCGGGGCAAGATCGCGACCCGGTAGCGGCGCGCCCTATTGGCTAGTGCCCTGCCGCCCTGCGCCGAGCAAGCCTGGCGAGAGCCGGGCGTAGCGGCAGGAACAGGCGATAGCCCAGCCCTAGGCACGACAAGGCTCCGGGCAAGGCCGCGAACCGCGCCGCCCATCGCCACGCCGGCAAGCGCCGCCAGATGGCCGCGAACGCCGGGGCGCCCGAGAGGAGACGGCCATCCGGCTCGCGAACGTGAAAGCGCGCCATCGCCGCCGAACGGTCGAGGTCGTGGCCGACGTCAGCCTCTTCGTCCGAAATATCGACGAAGGCTAGCCGCTCGCTGCCCATCTGCCGCTTGTAGTGCTCGATCTCGAGCCGACAGAGCGGACAGGAGCCATCGTGGTAGATCTTGAGCTGCTCGTTCATGCCGCCGAGCAACGTCCGACCTCGGCTGCAGGCGCCGCGGCGGAGCGCCGCTGGTTCGGGCTGCGGCCAGGATCGCGTTGTCGCGCGACAAAGCGTGACCTCGCGGACATGCGCCGTCTCTGAGATCAAGGCTGGCCCCAATATCAGAGAGGTCGCCACATGCTGCCCTTCAGGCTCTTCCCGCGCCCGAGCATTTTGACCAGCATGGTCGTCGCGACATCGGTCCTTGGAGGCTTGGCTTTTGGCATGGTGGCCGGCGGCGTCGTGGTTCTGGCCTCGACGAGGCGGCGGTCATGATCTTCCTCTATCTGCCGGCGATCGGCTTCGTTCACTTCGTCTCGGCGGCCGCGCTGGGCCTGATGTCCATCTTGTCCGGCAAGGCTTTGCGCGACATCGCACGTGAGCGCCGCGACGATCCGTTTCGCTGATCAGGCCGCCGGCGGTACCCGCGAGCGACCCAGCCCCAGGATCAAGGCAACCGCGAGGGCGTAGGGCACAAGCATGCCGGCCGCGCCCGCCCATCCTTGCCATCCCTCCCCGAGCCACCAGATCGCCAATCCGCAAAGCACGACATAGGCCGATGTGACGGCCACGATGAGCGGCCCACGCGCGGCGCCGAGAAGGCATCGTCCGAAGTAAGCCCCGCCGGGTAGTATGGCCCAGGCCGCCACGATCCAGACGGTGGCGAAAATCACGCAAAGCCTCGCAAATACGAGCCGGCCAGGACGCTAACCATTCTTTCCGGACAGCAAGCCGCTACGATGACGGTCGGTTTGGCCTTCCACGGGGGTGAGATGCGCCGCGTGCTTGCTCGTTGTCCAGGCGCTGCCTTGTCGCTGCTCCTTCTCGCGGCGCCCCTCGCGGCGCGCGCGCAGACGACCCCGCCCAGCCCGTCGTCGGCGCAGCCGAGGCTGCCGTCTGGTGCCGACCCAACGGCCGCCGCTGTCCCGTTCGCGCCGCCCAAACCCGGATCGCCGGTCGTGCAAAGCCTCGTTGGAACCGGGCAGACCCCGCTCGTCGTTCGCAAGAAAGGCGCGGTCGCGCATTCGCGTCGCCGAGCCTATGCCGGCCGCGCGCCGGTCCCGGTCGATCTCGAACGGCCGGCGCTGGCAGGCGTAACGCTGCTGCGACCACTGCCTCCGCCGATCGACTCACCGCATATCGTCGTGCCGCTGCCGGCCTACCCGCTGGAGGCCGTTGGCGCGGCATATCTGACGCCGCCGCCACCGATCGTCTGCCATCGGACGCCGCGCATCCGCGATCTGCCGGACCCGCGACTCTATCGCGAGGAGACGCTCGAGTGCGAGCCGGACACGCCGTGAGTTAGCCGAGCTGACGGAGGCCGGCGACATAGGTCGTCAAGAACGCGGACAGCTCCGCGTCGATCGCCTCCGGCGGTAGCGCGGCGAGCTTGCCCTCCTGTCCCAGCTCGACGATTCCATGCACCGCCGCAAACAACACGCGGGCACGCGCCTCCAGCGCGGCGGCATCGAGATCTGGCGCGAGCGGCGCCAGGCACTGCTCGAGGCGGACGAAAATGCGGCGCTGCGCGGCCTCGAACCAATCGGGAAAGTCGCGCGGCGGCGTCATGCGAAACTCGAACAATGCCCGCCACCGCTCCCGATTGGCCGCGGCAAAGATGGCGTACGCTCGCGCCCAACTCAGAAGCTGGTCGCCGATATCGCGCCCCTGCCCGTCCACCGCGCCCAACGCTAAGTCGAGCTCCGCCAATGTCCGTTGGCCGACCAACAGCACAAGCTCGTCGAGGTCGGCGACGGCGTTGTAGATCGCCCCCACCGAGCAACCGGCGCAGACGGCGAGATCTCGCGCCCGCAGCCCGGCCAGACCGTGTCCGGCAATCGCCTGTTCGGCGCAACCGACAAGCCGTTCGCGCTGTTCGTCTCGCGACCGAAGTGGCAGCCGCTTAGAGGTTTTCTCTTGAACGTTGTTCACAGCGGTGCTATTTGGGTTGAACGTTGTTCATATCACCGTTGTCGGGGTTAGCAAGGCCGCTTTGGCCGACTACACTCGGCGGCGAACGTTGAGGTGATCCCATGAGCCGTACGCTGTTGAAGAGCCGCAAGTTCGCGCCGCTCTTTTGGTGTCAGTTCTTTTCGGCCTTCAACGATTCCTATCTGAAGACCGCGATCGTCTTTCTGATCCTCTACCCGGTCGTGCTCGCGCATTCCGGACCGCTGATCCAGCTTGCCGGCGCGCTCTTCATCGCGCCGTCGTTTCTGCTGTCGGCGGTCGGTGGAGAACTTGCAGACCGCTACGACAAGGCGGTCATCGCGCGGCGTTTGAAGCTGGTTGAATTCGGCGCCGTGGCGATCGCCTCCGCCGGCTTCCTCCTCCACTCGCTGCCGATCCTGTTCGTCGCCTTGACGATGTTCGGCATCCTGTCGGCGATGTTCGGCCCAGTGAAATACGGGATCCTGCCGGATCATCTGTCGGTCCACGACCTGCCGGCCGGCAACGCGCTCGTCGAAGGCGCGACATTCATCGCGATCATCGCGGGTACGTTCATCGCCGCGCTTGCCGAGAACTACGGTGGCAAAGCAACCTGGTTCGCGGCTCTGACGCTGGCGTTCGCCGCGCTGAGCTGGCTCGCCGCGCTGGCGATTCCCCGCAGCGGCGAAGGCGCCCCCCATCTCAAGGTCGACTACAACATCTTCCGCTCGACCTATCACCTCATGCACGACCTGCGCGGCGACAAGCGGCTTTGGCACGGCGGTATCATCGTCAGCATGTTCTGGCTGGTCGGCGCCGTCGTCTTCGGCTTGCTGCCGCCGATGGTGAAGATGACGCTCGGCGGCGACGAACTGGTTGTCTCGCTCTACCTCGCGCTGTTCGCGATCGGCATCGCCGTAGGCTCCGGGCTCGCATCCTGGCTGCTCGACGGACGCACGCTGATGCTGCCGACGCCGCTCGCCGCGATCCTGATCGGGTTCGTCTCGCTCGATCTCGCCTGGGTCCTGCACAGCATCGGCCATGTCGAGCAACCCCACATGACGGTGGCCATGTTCTGGCACGATCCGACCGCTTGGCACGTCGGCATCGATCTCGCCCTTCTATCGATGGGCGGCGGCCTTTACGTGGTGCCATCGTTCGCGGCTGTTCAAGCGTGGTCGCCGGCCGATCATCGCGCGCGCGTCGTCGCCGGCGTCAACGTTCTGTCGGCGCTCCTCATGGTGGTCGGATCGCTTGCCGTCGCCGCCCTGCAGGCGGCCGGCTGGACGATGGCGATGATCTTCCTCGGACTCGGGCTCGGCAGCTTCGTCGCCACGGCCTGGATCTTCGCCGTGTTGCCGACGAACCCGCTTCGCGACTTCGCGGCGCTCGTGTTTCGGCTGGTCTATCGTCTGAAGGTCACGGGTCTCGAGAACATCGCCAAGGCCGGCCCCAACGCGATCATCGCGCTCAACCACGTCAGCCTGCTCGACGCCCAGATCGCCTTCTCGATCCTCGACATGAATCCGATCTTCGCGATCGACCACACGTTCGCGCAGAAATGGTGGATGAAGCCGGTCGTCAAATACATGAACGCGCTGCCGCTCGATCCAACCCGGCCGCTCGCCACCCGCCAGCTCATCCAGGCGGTGAAAGGCGGCGCGACGCTGGTGATCTTCCCGGAAGGGCGCATCACGCGGACCGGCAGCCTGATGAAGGTTTACGACGGCCCGGGGCTCATCGCCGACAAGTCGGGCGCGCCGATCGTCCCGGTTCGGATCGAAGGCGCGGAGAAGAGCCGCTTCTCGTATCTGAAGCCGACTCAGGTCTTTCGCCCGTTCGTCAAGCGAATCAAGGTCACGATCATGGAGCCGCGGCAAATCGAGGTGCCGGAGGATCTCCGCGGCCGCAAACGTCGTCAGGCCGCGGGTGCCGCGCTCTATGCCATCATGTCGGAGATGATCTTCAAGACGACCCCGACCGACCGAACCGTCTTCCAAGCCGTTGTCGATGCGGCGACCGAGAACGGGGCCAAGCACATCGCGTTGGAAGATCCGGTTTCTGGGACGATGACATACAAACGCGCGCTCATCGGCGCGCGCGTACTCGGCAAGAAGCTGGCGCCTTTGGTGCCCGTGGGTGCTACGATCGGCGTGATGCTGCCGACGTCGATCGGCTGCACGGTGACGCTCCTTGGTTTGATGTCGGCCGGTCGTGTCGTGGCGATGGTGAACTTCTCGGCCGGTGCCGCCAACATCAAGTCGGCCGGACATGCCGCCGGCTTCGAGACGATCATCACCTCGCGCGCCTTCATCGAAAAGGGCAAGCTCGACAAGCTCGTCGCCGACATCGGCGGCACGTTCAGGATGGTCTATCTCGAGGACATCCGCGCCACCGTCGGTCTCAAGGACAAGCTCGCCGGGGCGCTGCGTTGGAAGCACCCGATCTTCAAGCCGGCGGCGGTCGGCGGCGGCGCCGACCGTCCGGCGGCCGTGCTCTTCACCTCGGGTTCGGAAGGCAAGCCGAAGGGGGTGGTGCTCTCCCACCGCAACATGCTGTCGAATGCCGCGCAGGCGCGTGCGGTCGTCGACTTCGGGCGCGAGGATACGGTGTTCAACGTGCTGCCGATGTTTCACGCCTTCGGGCTGACGATCGGCACGATCGTACCGCTGGTGTTTGGCGTCAAAGTATATCTCTACCCGTCGCCCCTGCACTATCGGATCATTCCCGAGCTGGTATACGGCTCGAACGCGACGATCCTGTTTGGAACCGACACGTTCCTCGCCGGCTACGCGAGGGTCGCCAACGCCTATGACTTCCGCTCGCTGCGCTACGTGATGTCGGGCGCCGAACCGGTGAAGGACACGACGCGAAACACCTACCTCGAAAAATTTGGCCTACGTATCCTCGAGGGTTACGGCATCACCGAGATGGCGCCCGTGCTTTGTCTGAATACGCCGATGTTCAACAAGAACGGCTCGGTCGGACGCCTGATGCCGGGCATGCGGATGCGGCTCGAGGCGGTCGACGGCATCGAGGACGGCGGCAAGCTGGTGGTTTCGGGCCCCAATACGATGCTGGGCTACCTGAAAGACGACATGCCCGGCGTCCTGCAACCGCCGCCGGATGGCTGGCACGACACCGGCGATATCGTCGCGCTGGATTTGAACGGCTTTATCTCGATCAAAGGCCGCGCCAAGCGCTTCGCGAAGATCGCAGGCGAGATGGTTTCACTCGCCGCGATCGAGACGATGGCGGGCAAGCTGTGGCCGGATGAAATCTCCGCTGCCGCCAGCTTGCCCGACGCGCGCAAGGGCGAGCGCATCGTGCTCGTAACGCAGCACAAGGGCGCGTCCCGCAACGACTTCGCGACCTACGCCAAGTCGCATGGCGCCGCGGACGTGATGGTGCCGTCCGAGGTCGTGCACATCCCGACGATCCCGCTCCTCGGCTCCGGGAAGCTCGACTTCGCCGGCGTCAAGCGCCTCGTCGAGGAGCGCGAGGACGAGAAGGCCTCGGCGGCCTGACCTGCCCTTCGCTGACTGCTGGCTTTTTGCACAGCTCGATCACGCCTTTCAGCAACCAACCGCGCGCTCACGGATTCAAACGCTTCCGAATCAGGCAGGCTGGCAGCCGGAGCTAGGGAGCGGGCACGTGCGCATCGTCGGTATAGAACGCGTCGAGCCGGACCATTACGACATTCACACGATCGACGTGTGGTTCTCGCAAAAGCGGGGGAAATGGATCATCGAGCGGCTCAACGCCGACGGTGACACGATCGGCCATGCACACGTTTGCGAGAGCCTTGAAGATGCGGAAACCTGCCTCGCCGAATGGCTGCGCGCGCATGACGAGACGCATCTCATGGCGCCATCGGACGCGGCGCCGCGCACGCAAATGCGCCGCGCGGCGTAGTAAACCTACGATTGCACCATACTCTCGAGCCAGATCGCAGGACTTGGCTCGTAGCCTTGCGACTGCCGAGTGGATGGGTATCAGGCCAGCGTGAAGATCATCGTCGAGAGCGGCGGCAGTGTCAGCACGATCGAGTTGTCCTCGCCATGCGATGCAACCGGCTCGCTCGTGACTCCGCCCATGTTGCCCATGTTGGACCCGGCATATGCCTCGACATCCGTGTTGACCGTCTCCTTGTACTCGCCCGCGCGCGGCACGCCGACCCGGTAATTGGTTCGCGGCATCGGCGTGAAGTTCGAGATCGCCACGGCGAGCGCGCCATCCTCGCCGATCCGCGCGAACGCGAAGACGCTGTTCTCGCTGTCGCCACCGACGAGCCATTTGAAGCCCTTGGGGTCGCAGTCGCGTTGATAGAGCGCCGGGGTTGCCGCGTAGGCGTGGTTGAGATCGCGGACGAGGCTCTGAACGCCCTTATGGTTGGGATCGTCGAGCAGATGCCAGTCGAGCGAGGCATCGTAGTTCCACTCGCGCTTCTGGCCGAACTCGCAGCCCATGAACAGAAGCTTCTTGCCGGGATGCGCGTACATGAAACCGAGGTAGGCGCGCAGGTTTGCGAAACGCTGCCACGTGTCGCCGGGCATGCGGTCGAGCAGCGACCCCTTGCCGTGCACGACCTCATCATGGCTGATCGGCAGGATGAAGTTTTCGGAGAATGCGTAGAGCAGCCCGAACGTCAGATCGGAATGGTGGTGGCGGCGATGGATGGGATCGTTGCCGATGTAGCGCAAGCTATCGTGCATCCACCCCATGTTCCACTTGAAGCCGAAGCCGAGCCCACCATTGAAGGTCGGCTGCGACACGCCCGGCCACGCCGTCGACTCCTCGGCGATAGTGACGATGCCGGGCGCCGCCTGATAGGCGACCTCGTTCATCTTGCGCAGGAACGCGATCGCCTCGAGATTCTCGTTGCCGCCGTACTGGTTTGGAACCCACTCATCCGCCTTGCGCGAATAATCGAGGTAGAGCATCGACGCGACGGCATCGACGCGGAGCCCGTCGAGATGATATTGGTCTAGCCAGAAGCGAGCGTTTGCGATGAGATAGGCCTGCACCTCCTTGCGCCCAAAATTGTAAATGTAGGTTCCCCAATCCTGGTGGAACCCCTGGCGCGGGTCGGCATGCTCGTAGAGATGCGTCGAATCGAAGCTGGCAAGCCCGTGCGCGTCGTTCGGGAAATGGGCCGGTACCCAATCCAATATCAGCGCGATCCCCGCCGCATGCGAGGCGTCGACAAAGTAGGCGAAATCCTCAGGCGTGCCGAAGCGGCTCGTCGGCGCGAACAGCGAAACCGGCTGGTAACCCCATGATCCGTCGTAAGGGAACTCGGTGATCGGCAGCATCTCGATATGCGTGAAGCCCATGTCCTTCACGTATGGGATCAGGCGATCCGCCAGTTCTCTATAGGTCAGGCGACGATCGCCCTCTTCCGGCACGCGCGCCCATGAGCCGAGATGCGCCTCGTAGATCGTGATCGGTTTCTTGCGATCATCGCCCCGCGCGCGCTCGGCAAGCCACGCGTCGTCGTTCCAGCTGTGTCGCGGCAAACCACTGGCGACGGAAGCCGTGGCCGGCGGATGCTCCGCGGCAAACGCGACGGGATCGGCCTTCTGCGGCACGCGTTGGCCGCCATGCCCTTTGAGCTCGAACTTGTAACGGCTCCCCAACGCCAGATGCGGGACGAACAATTCCCACACACCCACCTCGGAATGGCATCGCATCGGATGGCGCCGGCTGTCCCACCCGTTGAACTCGCCGATGACGCTCACATTCTGTGCGTTGGGCGCCCACATCACGAAGCGAATGCCGGGGAGCTTGCCGTGGGTGATCGGATGGGCGCCGAAAATATAATAGAAGACGGTATCGTTTGAGTAGGTGATCGCCGCGATATCATAGTCGGCAAGCGCCGAGCCAAGCGCGTACGGGTCGTTGATGACGTGGCCGAAGCCATCTTGTGTGATCTTGATCCGGTAGCCAGGCCGCTCCGCCGCCTCAACGCGCGCGACCTTCAGGCCGGCCGGATGCACGGTCTCGAATGACGCGACGACCGCGTCGTCATCATAGCCGATGGCCTCGACCGTCTCGCCCCACGGGATGAAGGCGCGGATGTCCCATACGCCAGGTGCCACCTCGTGCGGCCCGAGGATCGAGAAGGGATCGCCATGCGACGCGTTGACGAGGGCCTCGACCGAGCCGGTATCGACGCACTCGCCGACGGAGCGGATCATATCACGCGTTGCATCCGAACTCGCTGTCATGCAGCCTCCGCGACGTAGTCGAGAATGGTAAGAACGCCTTCAGTGGGAATATCGATCCAGTCGGGGCGGTTTCCCGCCTCGTAATCGATCTCGTAAAAGGCCTTCGACAAAGTATGCAGAATGAGGAGGCGCCGCTGAGTCGCCTCGTCGGCGATCCAGATGGGACTGTCCTTCGCCGCCTCCATGTAGGCCTCCACGAAAATCTGGGAGAACTCCATCAGTTCCTCGTTGAGCCGCGACGAAATCTCCGGCAAGCGCTCGGCAATGCGACGGCGGGCGGTCGCGACGGCATAGGCAAAGCTTCGCAGCATACCGGCGACGTCGCGGAGCGGCGTGCCCTTCATGCGGCGCTCCTCGAGCGTGCGCGAGGGCTCGCCCTCGAAGTCGATGATGACGACATCGTCTTTCACCACCAGCACCTGACCCAGGTGATAGTCGCCGTGAATACGCGTCTTGATCGCGCCAATCGGGTCGACCGCGCACGACTTGATGAGATCGTAGCTCTCCTTGCGGCGCGCGATCAGGCGGCCGGCCAATGTTCGCGAGTTGTCGCTCGCGGTATCGCCGAGCTTCTCCAGCCGGGCGAACGCTTTGTCGGCGAGCGCGCTGGCATCTCGCGCCGCGGCCTCGACATCCGCGAGGGTTAGAGGTTCCAAGGCGAAGGCGCCGTCATCCGTCTGCGTCGCAAGCGCCTTGTGCATCTCCGCGGTGCGATGGCCGAGCCGCCGCATGTGCGGCGTGTAGGATTCAAACCCCTGCTGCGCGGCGCCGGAACTCTGGCCGCTCGAGAATGCGATCGCATCCATGATGCGGGTAAGGGCATTCAAGGTCCACGTCCAGGCGTCGCCCTGATTGCGCACGAAGCGCTGCAGCACGGCGACGGCGGTGACAAGACCGGACGGATCGACATATTCCACGACGCCGAGCGTCGGCGGCGAATTGCCGAAATGCGCGACATCGGTGAGGAATCGACCGATTTCGACTTCTGGGTTCGCGCCCGGCTGCAGACGCCGATAAATCTTCAACGCCATGCGGTCATCGAGATTGATCGACGAGTTCGACTGCTCCGCGCCCATGCGATGAATGGTCGAAACGTCGACCGGCGGCTCGTCGGCGAGCAGCGGCGACGGCACGAACCGCAGCTGCCCGCCGTCATGGGTGGCGAGCACGTCGCCGCGCCGGATCGCATTGACGATAGCCCCGGCGAACGCCGGCGATGCATCGGCATCATACAGAAGACCCATGCGCGCCGCGCGTCGTAACCGCGCGACGACGAACGGCGTCAAGGCATCATCCTCGTCCGTGTAGAGATCGGCGACGAGGGGCACGAAATACATCTGCTGCTCCCGCGCCGAGACCGGCACGGCGACGATCGGCATCAAATAGCGCCCATGCGGCGGCTCGCGCAGGACCGCGAAATCCTCCACCGAGACCTTCGGGATGCGCGTGCCTTTGGCGGCAAACCATCGCCGCGTCTGCAGGTAGGCCGGCGCCGCGGTCTGCTCGAACATCCGCAGCTCGCGACCGGTGAAGACATTTTCCAGCCTGCCGACGGCGACGAGAGTGAAAAGCTCCGGCAGGAACGGCGAGGCGATCTTGCCGTCCTCGCTCACCTTCTCGAGGCGGAACCAATAGAAGCCGTAGGCGGGCAACGTGAGCAGATACGGCAGCTCGCCGATCCGCGGAAACGAAGTGCCCGCCGTGAGCTCGGTGAGCCCGGTGCCGTCGAACTCGCTCAAGTCGAGCTCGACCGCTTGCGGCGCGTTGGAGACGTTGACGACGCAAAGGATCGTCTCGTCGTCGAGCTCGCGCAGATAGGCGAGCACCTTGCGGTTTTTCGGATAGAGAAAGCGCAATGCACCGCGCCCGAGCGCCTTGTGCGACTTGCGCACCACGATCATGCGGCGCAGCCAATTCAGCAGCGAGGTCGGGCTGGCCAGCTGCGCCTCGACGTTGACGGCAAGATAGCCGTACGTCGAATCCTGAATGGTTGGGAGAAAAAGCTTCTGCGGATCGGTGCGCGAAAAGCCGCCGTTCCTGTCGACCGACCACTGCATCGGCGTACGCACGCCATCGCGGTCGCCGAGATAGATATTGTCGCCCATCCCGATCTCGTCGCCGTAGTAAAGGCACGGCGTGCCAGGCATCGAGAGAAGCAAGGAGTTCAGAAGCTCGATCTTACGGCGATCGTTGTCGAGCAACGGCGCCAGCCTGCGGCGAATCCCGAGATTGATGCGGGCGCGTTTGTCGGCCGCATAGAACTTCCAGAGGTAGTCGCGCTCCTTGTCGGTGACCATTTCGAGGGTCATCTCGTCATGGTTGCGCAGAAAGATCGACCATTGGCAGCCCTCCGGGATCTCGGGGGTTTGGCGCATGATGTCGGTAACGGGGTGCCGATCCTCCTGCGCCAACGCCATGTAGATGCGCGGCATCAACGGGAAGTGGAACGCCATGTGGCATTCATCGCCGTCGCCGAAATATTGCGCGGTTTCCTCCGGCCATTGGTTGGCCTCGGCTAGCAGCATGCGATCGGGGTAATCCTTGTCGACCGCGGCGCGAATGGTCTTCAGGACAGCGTGGGTTTCGGGCAGGTTCTCGCAATTCGTGCCCTCGCGCTCGACCAGATAGGGAATGGCGTCGAGGCGAAGCCCGTCGACCCCGAGATCGAGCCAGTAGCGCATGACATCGAGCACCGCCTCGATGACCTTCGGATTGTCGTAGTTGAGATCGGGCTGGTGGGAATAGAAACGATGCCAGAAGAACGACTGTGCCGCTTCGTCCCATGTCCAGTTTGACTTCTCCGTATCGAGGAAAATGATACGGGTGTCCTCGTACTTCTTTTCCGTGTCGGACCAAACATAGAAGTCACGCGCGGCCGAGCCCGGCTTTGCGAGGCGCGCCTTCTGGAACCAGGGATGCTGGTCCGACGTGTGGTTGATGATCAGCTCGATGATGACGCGGATGCCGCGCTCGTGCGCGCATCGCACGAAGTGCTTGAAGTCCTTCGGCACGCCGTAAGACGGATTGATGCCGCGATAGTCGGCGATGTCGTAGCCGTCGTCACGCAGCGGCGAGGGGTAGAACGGCATCACCCAGATCGCCGTCGCGCCGAGATCCTTGATGTAGTCGAGCTTCTGCGTGACCCCGATGAAATCGCCGATCCCATCGTTGTTGGCGTCGAAGAAGCTTTTGACGTGCAGCTGATAGATGATCGCGTCGCGATACCACTGCGTCTCGTTGCGATCGATCATCGGCCGCCTTTCCAATCCGCCGGCGCCGCGAGGCGCCAGATCACGGCGGAGCGCTCGAACGGATCGAGCGCGATCTGATTTGTCTTGCCGTAGAGCGTGAACCGATAGCCGCCGAGCAGATCCTCGACCTCGATCGATCCCGTATCCGGCAGCCCCCATTCCCAAAGCGGAATCTCGTAGGCGCACTCCTGCCGGCTCCGCGGATCGAGGTTGACCATCACGAAGATGCAGTTCGTCTTGTCCGCGTTGAATTTCGCGTAGGCGATGATGTTGTCGTTGTAGGCGTTGATCCGCGTCGCGTTTCGAAAATCGTGCAAGGCAGGGTTCTCGCGCCGGATCTTGTTCAGGGCGCGGATGTAGTCCTTGATGTTGCCGGGTCGGTCGTAATCCCAAACCCGTATCTCGTACTTTTCGGAATCAAGATATTCCTCACGGCCTGGCAGCGGGCTCGCCTCGCAAAGCTCGAAGCCGGAATAGACACCCCAGCTTCCGCTCAACGTCGCGGCTAGCGTCGCGCGCACGAGATGCCCGGCGCGTCCGCTCGTCTGCAGGTAGACCGGGTTGATATCGGGCGTGTTGACGAAGAAGTTCGGGCGATAATAATCGCCCATCTCGCCAGCGAGTTCCGCCATATATTGTTCGATCTCCCACTTCTCGGTGCGCCACGTGAAATAGGTGTAGGATTGCTGATAGCCGACCTTGGCCAGCTGCCGCATCATCGGAGGGCGGGTGAACGCCTCGGCGAGAAAGATCACGTCGGGGTACTGGCGGTTGATCTCGTCGATCACCCATTTCCAGAACGGGATCGGCTTTGTGTGCGGATTGTCGACGCGAATGATGCGCACGCCCTCGCGCACCCAGAATAGCATGACGTCGCGTAGCTCCTTCCACAGGGAAGGAAGCGACGCGCCGTAGAACTCGACGTTGACGATGTCTTCGTACTTCTTTGGCGGATTCTCGGCATATTGGATGGTGCCGTCGGGGCGCCACTTGAACCACTCGGGATGCTCCTTGATCCACGGATGATCGGGCGAGCACTGGATCGCGAAATCGATCGCGATCTCGAGACCATGGTCCTTCGCCGCAGCCACGAGCGCGCGAAAATCCTCGATCGTGCCAAGCTCCGGGTGGATCGCGTCATGTCCGCCATCGGGCGAGCCGATGCCGTAAACGCTGCCCGGATCGGCTTCGGTCGGCGTCAGCGTGTTGTTCTTGCCCTTGCGGTTCTTCTTGCCGATCGGGCTGATCGGCGGAAAATACAGGACGTCGAACCCCAGATCCCGCACATAGGGCAGATGAGCGATCACGTCACGGAATGTGCCGTGCCGCTCGACGCTTTCGGTGATCGAGCGGGGAAACAGCTCATACCACGCCGAAAAGACCGCAGCCTTACGATCGACGACAAGCTCGAGCACGCGATCGTAGCGAGAGACCTGGTAACGAGGCCCGCAGCGGGTCATCATCTCCCTGGTGTCGACCGATGCGATAAGATCGAGTTGCGCGTCGCTGCCGTCTGGCTCCTTCTCGAGGCGCGACAGCAGCATCTTGTGGGCGCGCTTGTCGAGCCCACGCGGCTCGGCCTGGCCGATCAGCGCAACCGCCTCACCGCCTTCGACCGCGAGCGGCTGAGCCGCCGCACGTTTCTTGATAATGCCATCCAACAGCGAGGCGAACGGATCGCGCCAGGCCTCGATCGTGTAGACATGCCGGATGTTGCGGTTCGGCGAAAAGGTGGCCGTCCAACGATCGTTGGCGACGAACGCCATCGGCACGCGGCTCCATTCCTTTTGATCGACCGCGCGCCAAAGCACATCGCAGCCGATCTTCTCGTGGCCGTCCGTGAAAACGATGGCCTCGACCTCGACCAAGTCGCCGACGACGACTTTGACGGGGTGGCGACCCCCGTCGAGCTCCGGCACGACATCCTCGATCAGGACGCGCCCGGCACCGAGATCCTCGCGCTGATCAGCGAAGCCAACCCCTTTCCATGCGGAAGATTCGACCGTCATGCCGGGTTTACCCGGCCTTCCTTTCTCGACCCCTGGCGGATTGGCCTTCATCTTGGCTTTCGTCGCCTTCTCGCTCATCGGGTCATCCTCAAAACCGCGAACGGGAGACTCGGCAAAAGCCCACCAACGGCTGCGGCGCCATCTGATTCAACCAACCGTCCCTCGAAGACGTCGCGCCACTGGCCGGCCGGAAGATCGATCGTCGTGGCTGCCCAGAACGTGGCCCCGACGGGCATAACCGATGTCGCGCTGCCACCGCCGGACAAACGCGGCACGATCACGGCAAGGCGTTCGTCGCCAAAGCGGCGCATGAACGCCACGAGCTTCGACCACTTTCCGCCGGTCACGGTCAAGGGCTGATAGTCCGCCTTCGCATAAAACAGGGTGTGATCGCGTCGGTCGCGCAGGAGATCACCCGTGAGACGAAGTTTGATCGCTCCGCTCTCCCACTGCCCCAGCAGCGCCTCGAGCGATTCGCCGGCGGCGATGATACCGGCGCGCTCCGAATAGTCGACGGGGCGGCGATTGTCGGGGTCGACCAGCGAGAAGTCCCAAAGCGCCGTCCCCTGGTAGAAGTCGGGCACGCCGGGCAGCGTGCATTTCAAAACCGTGCGACCGAGCGAGATCAGCATGCCCCGGTGCGCGAGATCACGCAGGATCGGACGCAGCCGCGTGACGAACGTAGAGCCATCGGCGAGCAGCCGGTTGAGAAGCTCGATCGTGGCGCTCTCGTAGGATTCGTTCGGCTCTATCCATTTACTGCGCCGCTTGGCCTCGCGCAGCGCCTTGGGAACGTAGTCCGCCAAACGTTTGCGCAGAGCCTCGAGCACTGGCGGATCGTCGGCCACGAGCAGCTCGATCGGCCACGCGCCGATCACCGCCTGCAGGAACATATACTGATCGTTGGTGTCCGGCTTCGCGGCGCCGCGCACCTCCGCCCGCCACGCGGCGAGCGCCTGTGCCCAGAGATCCGGGACTTCGGACAGCGCGATCAGGCGCGCGCGCGCATCCTCGCCGCGTTTGGTGTCGTGGGTCGCCGTCGTGGTCATCGCCTGCGGCCACGTGCGGGCACGCTCGACATTGAAGGCGTGGAAGCTCGAGACGGGGATGCCAAAACGGCTTGGTTCGCCGCCGACCTCGTTCAGCGCCAGAAACCGGACGTAGCGATAGAAGAGCGTGTCCTCCAGGCTCTTCGCCATCACCGGACCGGTCAGCTGCTGGAAGCGGCTGCAGAAGCGATTGACGAGCGCCACGGAGGCGCGCCCCGGACGCCCGGTCGGGATCGTGCCGAGCAGCACGGACCCGAGGAAATCATGCACGCTGCGGTCCGGCAGCGCGGTGATCGCCTTGGCCTCTTTCAGAACATCGACGAGCATCGCGCGGTCTTCGCTGGAGACACCGCGCGGCGTGATGTAGGTGCGGTAGACCGGAAAGGCGCAAACGAGATCGCCGAGCGCGACACGGATCGCGTTGACGCTGTAGTCGCGCGTCAAACGGTTCGCGTCGGCGATTCGCTTGATGTCGGAGACGAGGCTCTCGAGCTCGCTCGAGAAGCTTTCGAGCAGAACCTGGCGCTTGGCCGCGAGCAACGCCGAATGGTAGCTCTGCGAGAAGCCTGTAGTCTCGTGATAGATGCGATCGAAGGTGCGGTCGTTCTCCCCGTCGATAAAGACACCGTCGATCAGGTTGAGCATCTCGTAGCCGGTCGTGCCGGCAAGCGGCCAGGGGCGCAGCTCCTCGCCTGGCTCGAGAATCTTCTCGGCGACGACGTAGAAATTCGGCCCGATCGCGCGCTGCAGCGCGGCCGCGTACGCACGCGGATCGGCCAGACCGTCAATATGGTCGATACGCAACCCGTGCACGAGGTCTCGGCGCACAAGATCGAAGATCAGCTCGTGCGTCCGATCGAAGACCGCGGGCTCCTCGATCCGAACGCCCGCGAGCCCATCGATATCGAAGAAGCGGCGGTAGTTGACGTCGCTCGCCGCCACGCGCCAGTAGGACAACCGGTAGGATTGTCGCTCGAGCAGCCGGTGCATGCTGCCGAAGCTCTCCGGCAAGCCGGGCGTGCCGTTGAAGACGGCGATCGCCTGCTCGATCGTTTGCGCGACGCTCTCGCGACGTGCCAGCGTGGCGAGCCGACGCTTCAGGCGCTCGCAGGTTGCGACGACGTCGTGCCGGCGATGCTCGGGCTCCAAGGCAAGCGCACGCAGATCCTCGGCGACACGTAGCAGCCCATCGATACCCTCGCCGCCTTCGGCTGTGTCCACCGCCACCGCGCGATCCAGGATTTCGGGATAGGTCAGCGGGCAAATCGGAAAGCGATGCTCGTAGTGCCAGACGCTGAACGAGCCGGAGTCCTGGTCGAACGAAAGTTTGAGATCCCCCTTTTCGAGGATCTCGCCGTACTGGCCACCGAGGAACGGCGCGACGAGCTTGCCGTGGGCGCCGAGCCGCTCCCAATCGATGTCGTAGGTGTCTCCGAGCGGCGACATCTCGCCCCACTCGAGAACCGACAACCACCACGGATTGTCGGCACCGCCGACGCCCATGTGGTTAGGCACGATGTCGAGCAGCAGATGCATGCCGTGCTGCTTGATGGCGGCGGCAAAACGCTCGAACGCATCGAGGCCGCCGAGCTCGGGATTGATCTCGGTCGGGTCGACCGTGTCGTAGCCATGCGTCGAGCCTGGCCGCGCCTTCAAGATCGGCGAGGCGTAGACGTGGCTAATCCCAAGCTTCTGCAAATAGGGCAACACGTCGGTCGCCTGCGCGAACGTGAAGTCCTTGTGGAACTGCAGGCGGTAGGTGGACGCCGGCGGCGGCCAGGACAGTCGCGGCGCGGCAGCGTCCAGGGCGCGGTTCTCGTCGATCGTCACCGCGGCGGCGCGGGCAAGCGGGCCGCCGGGCGCGAGAATAGCGTCGACGGTACGGGTCAGCTTGCGCCGCCAGTTTGGATGGCCGAGGTCGGGGCCCGGCAGGTTCGCCTGGTTGATATCCTCCAAAATATCCTCGAGCTGCAGCGCGACCAGCATCGACGGCGTCTTGGCGAGATATTGAAAGGCCGCATCGTAGGGCGGGTCGACTGGTACGGCATCCGACTTCTGGATGCCGGCGACCGCGAGCGCACGCGCGAATTTTACGAGATCGTCGACTCGCTCCTGGCGCTCGGTGGCGGCCTGCTCGGGCGAGTAGACGTTGAAGGTTTGCCGCAAATCCGTATCGAGACCCCTCCACCAGCCCGCGAAAGTCGGCAGGTCATGCGTCGCGATCGCGGCCAGGGCTTTCCGCGGATAGGCGGACGGCGACTTGAAGCCACCATCCTGTTCCCGCTCGAAGTTGAGAATTCGATAGCTCAGGATGTCGGACGCCATGATCGAGTCGGAGAACCCCTCCGGCGCGGTGCCGAGATCCTCGGCAATGACGAGCGCGCGCGCGCGATGACTCTCGATGCGCAGCACTGCCAGCATCGCCTCGAAGGGATAGTCGATGTACGCACCTTCGGTCGCCGGCAAGCCATCCGGCACCACGTAAAGGCGCTGGAGCTGGAAGGCATGATCGATGCGGATCGCGCCGGCATGCCGCATGTTGGCGGCGACGAGCGTGCGAAACCCCTGCAGCCCCTGCTCTTCGAGCGTCCTGGGATTGAACGGTGGCAGGCCCCAATTCTGACCGGTCGGTCCAAGCAGGTCGGGCGGCGCGCCGACGGCCACGCCGGGGACAAACCAGTCCGGCCGCGCCCACAGCTCGGCGCCCGCCGTATCGACACCGACGGCGAGATCGCGATAGAGGCCGATCGTCATGCCGCTTTCGAGCGCCCGAGTCTGCGCCGTGGCGAGCTGGCGATCGGCGAGCCATTGCAGCCACGCATGGAAGGCGATTTTCTGCGGGTTCGTCTCGCGAAACCGCTTTACCGCCTCCCCCCGCGCGTCGCGGAACGGTTCCGGCCACGCGCCGACCCAATGCTTGCCTTCGGAGGCAAACTGCTCCGAGAGCGCCTCGAAGGTCGCGTGCATCTCCAGCGATTCGCCGAGTTCGGCGCGAAACGCCAAGAAATCCGGGTCCGCCGCGTTGCCGAAACGCGGCCAGTATTTCGCGAGCACGTCTCGTTTGACGGCCCACGATGCCGCATGTTCGACGAGGCCGGTGGCACGCAGCCGGTCGAGTTCGGCGGCGACGTCGGCGTCGTTCATCGAACGCGCCGCCGTGCTCGACGCGAAATCCGGCAACATGGTCGGATCGATGAAGATCGGATCGATGTACAGGCGCGACGACGGCGAATACGGCGAGATCTTGCCGCGGTCCGTGGGAAACAGCGCGTGCAGTGGCGAGAGGCCGAGGAACGCGGCGCCAAAGCGTCCCGCACCCTCGGCCAGGTCGCCCACGTCGGAGAGATCGCCGATCCCGAAATTGCTCGACGAGCGCAGCCCGTAGACCTGTGCCGTGATGCCAAATCCACGGCCGCCATTGCGGAGCGCGTCGGGCAGAAAGCCGGCCTCTGGCGCGGCGATCACCCAAGCATCGGCGGTCGTCCCATCTCCTTCGATATGAAGCCGGTGATAACCGGCTGGCAGCGGCTCGAGAGCGAGGCTCATCCCGCTCCCATGCGCCGCCGCAGCGTGTCCCTCGCGGATCGCGCCATCCTCGAGAGTCAGTCGCCATGCGACCTCGCCGGCGATCGTGGTGACCCGTACCGTCGCGGGCGCCTCGGCAATCACCACATTGGTCGCCGCGACCGCGCCATGCGTCACCGATCGGAGCCCCCTCAACGTCCGTTCCCGAGCCGTGTCGGAGGAGACATCGTAGCCAAGCGCCTGAAGAATCGCGGCGATCGCATGGGGCGGCGAGTCGACGTGTGCGCCAAGCGCGTTGCGAAAGCCGCGCTGGACACCGCACAGCGCGGCGATCGAGTGAAGGATCTCGTCGCTCATGGTTTGGCGCCAATCAGGACCGCGCCTGTCCAGGCCGGGAGGCTGGCGCCCCCGAGAATATCGACACCCTCGCTCTGCCACACGACGTCGCCCCGCGGCTGGTCTGGTTTGAACGGGGCGTCGGCAAAGTTACCGAGGAAGGTGATCGTACCCGCATCGAAGCGCCACTCGACCTGAAGGCCGCCGGCATCGTGCCTGGCATAGCTCGTCTCGACGAAACCGCTCTGCATCAACGGCATGATCGATCGCGCCCGCATCGCCAAGAGCTCACGTGTCTCGGCCAATATTACGGCGTGGGGTGCTCGTTTGGCGTCCGACCAGTCGAGCTTCGAGCGCTGAAAGGTGTCGCTCGCGGTCGGGTCGGGCACCTCGAGGCCGCCGGAGAACGACGTGAATTTCTCGAATTCCTTCGCACGACCCTTGCGCACGGCTTCCTCGAGATCCGGCTCCATCTCGAAATTCACGAAGAACTGGAACGGTGTCGTCGCGCCCCATTCGTCGCCCATGAAGATCATCGGGATCTGCGGCGCGAGGTACAGGACGGCACGAGCCAGCTTCAGGTGACCAGGGTCCGACAGCGTCGTCAGGCGGTCGCCCTGCGCGCGGTTGCCGATCTGGTCGTGGTTTTGCAGAAACGCAACGAAGGCCTGCGGCGGCAGGCCGGCGGTCTTCTCACCGCGCTCGTGCTTGAGGTTCGGCGAGAACTCGCCCTGATAGGCGAATCCCTCGGCGAGGCAGCGCCCCAGCCGCTCGACGGTGTCACCGGCGAAATCGCCGTAGTAGCCCTCCTTCTCGCCCGTCAGCAGCACGTGCCAGCAATGATGGATGTCGTCGTCCCATTGCGCATCGTAGGTGATCGCCCGGCCATCGCCGTCGCGCGTCAAACGATGCGCCTCGTTCTTCTCGTTTTCCAGAACCAGATGGACATGGCGGTCGCCGAACTTCTCGCGGGTGCGTTCGGCGAGTTCGTCGAGAAAGTGCTTATCGCCGTCGTCGAGGATGGCGTGGACGGCATCGAAGCGCAGGCCGTCGATGTGATATTCCGCGAGCCAGTACATCACGTTGTTGATGAAATACTCGCGAACCACCTCGCTCGCCTCGCCTTTGCCGTCGAAATTGATGCCGGCGCCCCAAGGCGTCTCGTGGCGCTCGGTGAAGAAGCTCTTGGCGTAGGCGTGCAGGAAATTGCCCGTCGGCCCGAAGTGGTTGTAGACGACGTCTAGGAAGACCATCAGCCCGAGGCCGTGCGCCTTGTCGACGAACGCCTTGAACTCGTCGGGCGACCCGTAGGCGTTGTTCGGCGAATAGGGCAGAACGCCGTCATAGCCCCAGGTGCGCTGCCCCGATGTCTCGGCGATCGGCATCAACTCGATCGCGGTGATGCCGGTCTCCTTCAGCGTCGCGAGCTTGCCGCCAAGCGCGGCATAGGTTCCCTCGGTGGTGGCGGTGCCGAGATGCATCTCGCAGAGCACGACCTCGCTCCATGGCCGCCCGTTCCAGGCGCCGTCCGACCATTCGTAGGTGCGCGGATCGACGACGGAGCTGCGGCGGTCGCGATCGTCCTCCTGAAAACGGGAGGCGGGATCCGGCACCAAGTCGTCGGCGCCGTCGATCGCGAACCCGTAGCGATCACCGACCTTTGCCTGTGCGTCGACGAGCTTGTACCAGCCCTGCCCGATCGCCGGCATCGCGACGCGACGCCCTTCGCAGACGAGGTCGACCCGCACGGCCGACGGTGCCCACAGGGCAAAGCGGACGCCGTCCTTCACGATCTCGGCGCCAAACGGCATCAGGTGAGTGCTTTGCATCCGCTCCGGCTCTAAGGCTCGTGTTGCAAGAGAACGAAGGAACGCGACGGAAGGGGAAAGGCTTCGCCCGGGCGTACAGAATTTGCCGCCGGATCGCTCGAGCCTTCCGGGCGCGTCGATTCGAAGACAGGCCGGAACGCGCCGCACGGGAAATCATC
This sequence comes from uncultured Lichenihabitans sp., assembly GCA_965214415.1. Lineage (GTDB taxonomy): Bacteria > Pseudomonadota > Alphaproteobacteria > Rhizobiales > Beijerinckiaceae > RH-AL1. The sequence goes on along the minus strand of CBDCBQ010000003.1, from coordinate 471,175 downwards.
GGGTAAGAGAAAGTCGACGTCGGCGGCATCGGCATTGAACAGTAGCAGGATCCGTTCCTCGGGTTCGCCGTGGTTGCCGATCTGCATGCCGAGCGTGCGCCGCTCGGCATGCCCCCAAGCATCGCCCGCCATCTCGCGGCCGTCGGCGGCCAGCCAGTACACGTCCTTGAGGCCCGTCACCTCGACCACGTCGCCGGTGAAGAAATCGAGCCGACGAAAGACCTCGTGGCTTTTTCGCAACGCGACGAGATTGGAAACATAGTCGACGAGCGAGGGATCGAGCTTGTCGGTCCACTCGAGCCAGCTCGTCTCGTTGTCCTGGCAATAGGCGTTGTTGTTGCCGTTTTGGCTGCGCGAAAGCTCGTCGCCCATCAGCAGCATCGGCGTGCCGATCGCCAAGATCGCGGTGGCGAGCAGATTGCGCTTCTGGCGATTGCGGGCAGCGATGATCGCCTGGTCCCGGGTCTGCCCTTCGACGCCGAAATTCGACGAATAATTGGGCTCGTGCCCGTCCTTGTTGTTTTCGCCGTTCTTCTGATTGTGGCGGGAATTGTAGCTGACGACGTCCTGGAGAGTGAAGCCATCGTGTGAGGCGGCGTATTGAACGGAGGCCCAGGGCTTGCGGCCGGAATGATTGAAGATGTCGCTCGAGCCGGACAGGCGGCTGGCAAGGCTCGGCATCTGCCCCTGGTCGCCGCGCCAGAACGCGCGGATCGTGTCGCGAAAGCGATCGTTCCAGTCGCCCCATCCGGTCGGGAAGCCGCCGACCCGGTAGCCGCCGGGGCCCAGGTCCCACGCCTCGGCGATGAGCTTGACGCGCGACAACATAGGGTCTTGGCCCACCGCCTGCAGGAAGGCCGCGCGATCCGAGACGTCGAACGGCGTCCGGGCCAAGGCCGGCGCGAGGTCGAAGCGGAAGCCATCGATGTGATAGGCCTCGACCCAATGGCGCAAGCTGTCGAGCACCATCTGGAGCACGCGGGGATGCGCGAGGTCCAGCGTGTTGCCGCAGCCCGTGCAGTCCCAATAATGACGCGGGTTGTCCGGCACCAGCTTGTAGTAGGATTTGTTGTCGACGCCGCGGAACGACAGCGTCGGGCCAAGCGAATTGCCCTCGCAGGTGTGGTTGTAGACCACGTCGAGGATCACCTCGATGCCGGCCGAGTGCAGCGCGGCGATCGCCGCGCGCAGACCGAAGGCGCCATCGCGGCCGAAATAGCGCGGCTCCGGCGCGAAATAGTTGAGCGTCGAGTATCCCCAATAATTGACGAGGCCCTTCTCGTAGAGGAATCGATCGTCGGCGAAGGCATGAATGGGAAGCAGCTCGACCGCGGTAATGCCGAGCTTCACGAGGTGGTCGATCACCGCGGGGTGGCCGAGCGCGGTGTACGTGCCGCGCACCGGCCCCTCGATTTCGGGATGAAGCTCGGTGAAGCCCCTAACGTGGGCCTCGTAGATCAAGGTGTCGCGCCACGGCACGTTGGGCTTCTTGTCGTCACCCCAGGTTCGCGCCGGGTCCTCGACGACGGCCTTCGGCATCATCGGCGCCGAATCGCGACGGTCCGGCGCGAGATCGCCGCGCTGACCGCCGGGGCGGTACCCATACAGCGCATCGTGCCAACGGATACGTCCGGCGATCTGCCGGGCGTAGGGGTCGAGCAGCAGCTTTTGCGGGTTAAACCGGTGGCCGGAGCCGGGCTCGTAGGGGCCATGCACGCGATAGCCGTAGAGCTGGCCGGGTCGCACGCCTTTGACGTAGCCGTGCCAGACCTGATTCGTGCAGCACGGCAGCGCGAGCTTGCGCGTTTCAGCCCGGCCCTTTTCATCGAACAGGCAAAGATCGACCGCCGTCGCGTGGGCGGAGAAGAGCGCGAAGTTGACGCCCTGCCCATCCCATGTCGCGCCGAGGGGGAGATGCTCCCCTTCGCTCAGATCGCGCATGAAGGCCGAATCAGCGACCGACCGTGGTCAAGGGCGGCGCACCGCTTCGGCTCGAGCCGCTTTTCTCGACATCGACCGCCGGCTCCGCGATATCCGTTATCGATTGGGCCGCGGGCTGGCCGCCCTTCAGCTCCGCGAGGAAGGTCTTGCACCAATGGTCGACGTCGTTGACCTCGATAGTCGCCATCATCGTCTCCCAGCGCTCGCGTCGCTCGCGAAGCGGCATCTCGAATGCGCGTTGAATTGCCGACGCGCATTCCTCGAGATTGTAGGGGTTGACGATCAGCGCCGTGTCAAGTTCGTGCACCGATCCAGCGAACCTGGACAGCACAAGGACGCCGGGGTCCTCGGGATCCTGCGCCGCGATGTATTCCTTCGCGACGAGGTTCATGCCGTCGCGAAGCGGCGTGACCAGTCCCACCTTGGCGATACGATAGAGCCCTGCCAGCGTACCGCGGCTCAGGGCCTTGTTGACGTAGCGCACGGGAGTCCAGTCGACGTCGCCAAGTCGGCCGTTGACGTGCCCGACATGCTCGGCGACCTCGCGCTGCATGTCCGCGTATTCGGGGACCTCCGAACGGGACTTCGGCGTGACTTGCAGAAGCGTCACGCGCGCCTTCATCGCCGCATGGGACTTCTCGACGAATGTCGCGAAGCTGTCGATGCGCTCGCGGATGCCCTTCGAGTAGTCGAGCCGGTCGACACCGATGACGAGCGGATGGCCCTCGAGGCTCTGCAGCATGCGCTTGACGACGGCGTTCTTCTCGGCGATCCGCGCCTCCTCGGCGAACGCCGCGGTCTCGATCGAAATGGGAAAAGCGGTGGCTCGGAATTTTCGGCCGTAGGCAGTCAGCCAGTCGCCGGAGCTCGCCACGCCGGCGCGGGCTCGCGTAATGCAATTCCGGAAATTCTCGGAATCGACCGGTGTCTGGAAGCCGATCAAATCGTAGGCCGCGAAGCACTTCAGGATGCGGTCGTAGGCTGGGATCGCGGCGGCGATGTCAGAGGGCGGCCAGGGAATGTGGTAAAAGAAGCCGATCTTGTTCTCGAACCCGAGGTCGCGAAGAAAGCTCGCCATCGGGATGAAGTGGTAATCCTGGATCCAGATGACGTCCGTCGGCTTGAGCAGCCGGGCCAATCGCCGCGCGAACTGCTCGTTGACGCGAAAGTAGGCATTGACGTCGCGGCGCGAGAGGTCCGCGAGATCGAGCCTGTAATGGCAGACCGGCCAAAGCACGCGGTTGGCGAAGCCGTGGTAGTACTCGTCGATGTCGCGACGCGAGAGGTCGGCGACCGCATAGTCGACGTTGCCTTGGGTCTGCTCGTGAAGCTCCGGCTCGCTTTCGGTCGCGACCTTGCCCGACCACCCAAACCAGAGCCCGCCCGTCGTCTCCAGGGCCGCGCCGAGCGCCACGGCGAGGCCTCCAGGCGAGGAACCCGATGGGCTGGGGACAGGCACACGATTCGAAACGACCACGAGACGCCCGGCGCGCCGGGCTTCTTCCAGCGCTGTGCTTTGCTTTATGATCTGGATGTCTGCCATCGTCCCTTCAGCCACAATCCCTTTAGCCCTATTCCGGCCGAGTTACCGCCGTTAATGCGATCGAGCGACGCTTCGTTGCAGGATCAGGTTCGCGCGCCGACCGCTAGCAAGGCGCCGGCCACGAGGGCTGGTCTTTCAAAACTCCGCCGATGATCGTCTGTCGAGCGCTGGCGGATCCTGCGCCCTCGCTTCAAAGACGACCAAGCTGCCGGCAAGCGCCACGGCGCAGCCGATGGCGGTATTCGAGAGTCGCGCGAGAAACAGCGGGGCCACCAGCTCGCCCGGCGGCAACGCCGTGTCGATGAGAAGCAGCACCCATGTCGAGAGGATCGACACGCCAAGGGCGTAGTTGCGGTCGAATCCGGCCGGCCAGAGAAACGGCAACGTGACGACAATCAGCAGCAGCCCCTGCGTCCGCGCTTGCGGCGGCAGTGCCTTGACGACCAGGAAAGCCAGGATCACGCCGGCCAACGTCCCGACGAAGCGCTGGAGCACGCGGACCGTGTTGGCGCGCCGATCGGGCTGCATCACCAATAGCGTCGTCAGCGTGATCCAGTAGGGCCGCGTCGCCACGAACGCGAGACCGATCGCGAGGCTGCTCGCCGCCGCCGCCCCATAGACGAGGCTGAAGCGCGGCCCCGGATATGTGACCGCGCCCCGCATGCGGGCGATCCGGATGCCGCCGCGGCCATGCCGGATGTGATCGTCGAGAGCGACAGCGGCGAGCGATAGCGCCGTCCCGAGCGCGGCGGCCGCCAGCGTGCCCGGATGGCCGACCGGCAGAAACGCGCAGACGACAAGGCAGACGAGCGCGTAGCGGGGGATCGCTTCGACACCCGGAGAGGTCCCGTGCACGAAGCCGGCGAAGAGCGCGAACGCGAAGGTGGTGAGGAGGATCATCGCCGGGTTGCCGGCGACGAGAACGCCCAGGCCGCCCGCGCCGATCGCCAGCAGCGAGCCGAGAACCTGCACCCAGATCCGCGTGCCGAGATGGCTCGCCTTGTCGGCCAGGCAGAGGAAGTTGGTGAAGATCGCGCAGACGACCGCCTGATCGATCGAGCCGAACGCCAGAAATACCACGAAGCCGAGGCCGATCGCGCCGCCGCTCCGCAGCATCGCCGCGCGGGGCGCAGGCGCCGGGCGCACGGCGACGACGGCGCGGGCGATCGCGAGACATCGCCCCACGGCGGATGTGACCCGGATCAAAGTCGAGAGATCTCCCAAGCCTGCCGTGCCGCGAGCCGTGACCGCGCCCTTTGTAACGCATTGTAATGCGAATTGACTAGCTGCTTAACTGTCTGTTTCAACGCTTGAAACAGCCTTGGCCGCACAGCCGTCCCATAAGGTTTTCCCGGGCGTGTCTTTCGTACGCTTGTCCGCGACATTCGAGATGGTATCCCTCGACGGAGATGATCGACCTATCGCGGCTGCTTCGGGCGGGACCGCGACCAGCAGAGACGGAACCACGTGCAGAAACAGAAGAGCCTCGCAGACTTTGCGGACAAACGCCTGCGCCTCGCCGGCGGCGCCTATCTCGCGAAGCACAATCCATTCTTCGTGCCTGTCGACGTGGCGCGCATGGACGCCGAGGCTCGCGGCACCCGCTTTGTTTCCTTCGCCAATTACGACTATCTCGGCCTGAGCGACCATCCCGCCGTCAAGGCCTCGGCCGCCGACGCCCTCGACATGACCGGGCTCGGCGCCCTGGCCTCGCGCCTCGTCGGTGGCGAGCGCGCGCGCCACAAGGATCTCGAGCTGGCGCTGGCCGAGTTCGTCGGCGTCGAATCGGTGATGACGCTGGTCTCCGGCTACCTCACCAATGTGACCGTGATCTCGCACATCATGGGATCGCGCGACGTTATTTTTCTGGACGAGCTGTCGCACAACTCGATCATCTCCGGCTGCAAGGCCTCGCCCGCGGAGGTGATCTTCTTTCGCCACAACGATCTCGAGCATCTCGATGCGCTGCTCGCCGAGCAGCGCGGCGCGTACAAGACGGCCCTGATCGTCTCCGAAAGCCTGTTCTCGATGGACGGCGATATCGTCGACCTGCCCCGGCTCGTCGAGCTGAAGAAGAAGCACTCGACCTGGCTGCTGCTCGACGAGGCGCATTCGATCGGCGTGCTCGGCGACACCGGCCGCGGCCTTTGCGAGTACACCGGCGTCGACCCCAACGACATCGACCTGATCATCGGGACGCTCTCGAAAAGTTTCGCCTCGTGCGGCGGCTTCGTCTGCGCCAAGGCGGCCGTCATCAACTGGTTCCGCTACACGCTGCCGGGCTTCGTCTACTCGGTCGGTCTGTCGCCGGTGATCAGCGCCGCCGCGCTCGCTGCGCTCGAGCTTGCGCAGACCGAGACCTGGCGCATCCGCCGTCTCGTCCACAACAGCGAACTGTTCGTCGAGCTGGCCCGCGAGGCCGGCCTCGACACCGGCCCGGCGATCGGCCGGGGTGTCGTGCCGATCCTCTTCCGGGACAGCTACGCGACGCTCGCCGCCTCGCAATTCCTCGCCGAGCGCTGCTTCTACGTGCCGCCGATCATCCAGGTCGGCGTGCCGAAGGACCAGCCGCGCCTGCGCTTCTTCATGTCGGCGATGCACACGGAGGCCGACATCCGCGGCGTGATCGCGGCGCTCGCCGCGTTCCAGGCGCAGGATCGTGGCCGCCTCGAGGCGACCGAGATCGAGACGTCGCTCCAGGCAGCGGCTCTGCGCGAGGCGATGCGCGATCCCCTCGTCCGGCAGGATGCGAAGCTCCATCAGGATGCGCTGAGCGCGGCCTCCTGAGGACGCACGTCGGATGAGCGTGGGATGAGCGTCGAGATCGTACCGGTCCAGGGGATCGGCAAGTTCCTGGCGTTCTGCCGTTTGCCGCGGCAGCTTTACAAGGGAATGCCCGGCTTCTCGGCGCCCCTCGACGCCGAGCGCTGGACCAACTTCGCGCCGAAGCTCAACCCGCATTTCAAGCTCGTCGAGTCGCAGGCGTTCCTCGCCAGACGGAACGGTGTCTACGTCGGCCGCATCGCCGCCCAGGTCTACAAGGATGGGATCAAGCCGGTCGAAGCTTCGCCGGCGCAGTTCGGCGCCCTCGACGCGGTCGATGACGACGAGGTTGTCGCGGCCTTGACGGACGCCGCCGAGCGCTGGCTGCAGGCGCGCGGCGCGACCATCATCTGCGGGCCCTTCTCGCCCTCGGTGAACGCCGAAGCCGGCATGCTCGTCGAAGGCTTCACCTCGCTGCCGATGATCTTCATGCCCTGGTCGCCCGCCTATCTGCCGCAGCGACTCGAAGGCTGCGGTTATGCCAAGGCGCGTGACCTGCTCTCCTACCGCTACGCGGTCCGCCGCTCGGAACTCGAGACCAAGGGGTCGATCATGACTCGGCCCGAGTGGAAGCAGCGGCTCAACATCCGGCAGCTCGACTTGAAGAACCTGAAGGGCGAGGCGAAGATCATCGTTGATATCTTCAACGACGCCTGGAGCGCGAACTGGGGTTTCGTCCCCTTCACGCTCGACGAATTCATGTCGGTGGCCGACGGGCTGAAGTACATCATGCCGGTCGAGGGCGGCTTCATGGTCGAACTCGACGGCGAAGCGCAGGCCTTCGGCATCGTCTTGCCAAACTTGCACGAGATCATCGCGGACCGCGACGGCAAGCTGTTCCCGTTCGGGCTGGCCAAGGTCGTCTCGCGCGTGCGCAAGCACGAGTTCAAGTCCGGGCGCCTCATCCTGTTCGGGGTCCGCAAGGCGCTGCAGCGCAAGGCGGTGGGCGGCGTCGTGACGCTTGCCTTCATCGAGGAGCTACGCCGACGCGGGCGCAGCTTCTCGATCGACCACATCGAGTTCGGCTGGGTGCTGGAAGACAACATGGGGATGCGACGCCCGATCGAGATGTCAGGCGCCGAGATCGACAAGGTCCACCGTGTCTACGAGAAGCGGCTGGACTCGTGATACAGGTTCAAGGGTGAGGGGATTGGAACGACGATGACGGACGTGATCGACCTCGGCCGCACGACCCGCGCGAAGGCTGGCGCCGGTTTCCGCCGCGGCTTCTTCCCCGCCGAGCTGAAGCGCCCGCATCCGATCCGCCGCATGGCGATCCTCAAGGCGCACCCGCAGGTCCGCGCGCTGATGGGCCAGGACATCTGGACGTTCTGGATCACACTCGGTGTCGTCGTCGGTCAGGTCGCGATCGCCTACGGTCTGGGCCATCTCGGGATCGGCTATTGGTGGCTGACGCTGATCGTCGCCTGGTGCTTCGGCGCCTTCCCGAACCACGCGATGTTCGTCGCCATTCACGACTTCACGCATAATCTCGTGTTCAAGAACGTCATCTTGAACAAGCTGGGCCTGATCCTCGCCGACCTGCCGAACACGATTCCGACCGGCATGGGCTTTCGCTGCTACCACGTGAAACACCACAGCCACCTTGGTGACTATGATTTCGACGCCGATCTGCCGTCGCGCTGGGAGGCCGATCTCGTCGGCAACAAATGGTACATGAAGGTCGGCTGGCTGTTCTTCTTCGCGATCTTCCAGCTGACCCGGCTCGAGCGCCTCAAGGGCACCGTGCCGATGCGCAACCGCTGGACGATCTACAACGGCGCCGCGGTCTTCGCCTTCGACGCGGCGATCGTCTGGTTCTGCGGCATCAACGGCCTGCTCTACCTGTTCGCCTCGTTCTGGTTCTCGGTCGGACTGCACCCGCTCGGCGCGCGCTGGGTGCAGGAGCACTTCACGCTCGACCCCGACCAGGAGACCTTCGATTATTACGGCCCGCTGAACCTGCCGGCCCTCAACATCGGCTACCACAACGAGCACCACGATTTTCCCGACATCCCGTGGCGTCGCCTGCCGATGCTGCGCAAGGCCGCGCCCGAGTTCTACGACACGCTGAAGCACCACAAGTCGTGGACCGCGCTTTGGCTCACCTTCCTGTTCGACAAGCGCTACACGCTTTACTCCCGCGTCGACCGCAGCCCGTCGACCATCGGGGCCGGGTAGACCGTCTCATCTGTCAAACAGCGGCGCCGCCTCCGCTTGCGGCTTCGTCAACGTTCCGGTAATTTAACCGAATACCTGGCCGATGTCCATCCCGTTCCGGCTGGTGCGACCGCGGCGGCGCATGTCGGCAGAGCGCGACACCAGGCCGTGCCAATGTCGACGAGCGTCGACCTCGAGCCGAGCCACAGTCGACGGTCCGCGTCTCCGGGCCTTGCCACCGGCACGATCGCTGACATCGGGTGTTGGCGTCGGCGTTCGCCGACATGGCGAAAACTTATTGTTCTCACTTTTGGCGAGGAGCCGCGCAGCGGCGTCCAACCGCGAGGGCTCCATTGGGCGAGCCGCGTCGACCGCTCCGTCTTTCGAGACATGCCTTCGGTGTTCCTCGGGATGAAGCAACTGCGCCGCGCGAGCCGGCACACGAGGCGCGCATCCTTCTCCGCGAAAAGGGGGGAGGATCACCCCCGCAGCAGCGCCAACGCCTCGGCCGGATCGAGGCGGCCATCGTAGAGGGCGCGGCCGGTGATGGCGCCGTCGAGCTTGGCGCAGTCGGGCTGCAGCAGGCGCTTCACGTCGTCGATCGAGGCGAGGCCGCCGGACGCGATGACCGGGATCTCCACGGCATCCGCCAGCGCCAGCGTGCCCTCGATGTTCAGGCCGGCGAGCACCCCGTCGCGCGAGATGTCGGTGTAGATGATCGCCGCGACACCGGCGTCCTCGAAGCGACGGCCGAGTTCGGCGGCCGACAGCTCGGAGCGCTCGGCCCAGCCTTCCACCGCGACGAAGCCGTCGCGCGCGTCGATGCCAACCGCCACCCGGCCCGGATGTTTGCGCGCGGCCTCGCGCACGAAGGCGGGATCGCGCACGGCCGCCGTGCCGATGATCGCGCGCGCGACCCCCTTGTCGAGCCAGGCCTCCAGCGTCCGCCGATCGCGGATGCCGCCGCCGAGCTGCACCGGCATGCGGACGGCGGCGAGAATGCGGTCGACGGCATCCGCGTTCATCGGTTTGCCGGCAAACGCCCCGTCGAGATCGACGACATGCAGGTGCGTGAATCCTTGCCGCTCGAAGGCCGCCGCCTGCGCGGCCGGATCGTCGTTGAAGACGGTCGCCTGCGCCATGTCGCCGAGCTTCAGGCGCACGCACTGGCCGGCTTTGAGATCGATCGCGGGGTAGAGAATCATGGCTCGAAGCTCAGGGCGCCCAGCGCAGGAAGTTGGCGAGCAAAGCGAGGCCGAGCGCCTGGCTCTTCTCGGGGTGGAACTGCGTGCCGACGATGGTGTCGCGCCCGACGATCGCGGCGATCGGCCCGCCGTAGTCGCACGTCGCCACGCTGGCCTCGGCCTCGGTCGGGCGAAACCCGTAGGAATGTACGAAGTAGGCATGCCAACCATCCGGGCCGGTCGGTATACCGGCCATGACGGGATGCGCATGGCGCACGTCGAGCGTATTCCAGCCCATTTGCGGTATCTTCAGCGTCGGATCGTCGGGCGTGATCGCGGCCACCTCGCCGGCGATCCAGTCGAGCCCCGGATGGATGCCATGCTCGAGCCCGCGCGTCGCGAGAAGCTGCATGCCGACGCAGATGCCGAGAAACGGCCGGCCTTTTTCGCGCACCGCCTGCGTGAGAGCCTCGATCATGCCGGAGATCGCCCCGAGCCCGCGCCGGCAGTCGGCGAAAGCGCCAACACCGGGCAGCACGATGCGGTCGGCCTCGGCGACGACGTAAGGATCGGCGGTGAGGACGACGGCCGCGCCGGTGCTCTCGCGCGAGGCCCGCTCCAACGCCTTGGTCGCCGAGCGCAGATTGCCCGAGCCGTAATCGATGACCGCGATGCTCACGCCGGCATCCCGCCGGGCGCATGCCGCGCGTAAAAGATCGCCTCGGCGGCTTCCCGGTTGCGCGCTTCGATGATGTCGGTCAGCGCCGCGCGCCGCGCGCCCTTGGCTTGCCGCAGCCGGTTGCCCTCGAGCCCGACGAAGAGCTTGGCGAGCGCGTCGCACGCGAGCGCGGCCCCCGCGGCGGCATGCGGCAGGACGAGAAAGTAGAAGCCGACCTCGAGCGCGATGTAGACGGCCGCGGCCAGCCAAAGCCGACGATAGAGCAGCCAGATCCATCCGAGCCAGAAGCCGCCCCAGGTGAAGCCGTCCTTGACGAACTGCGCCTTGACGAGCGCCGCCTCGTCGCTCCCGCGCGCCTGCACGACGTAGAGGGTCATGGCGCCACCTTGCGGCTGTTGCCGTCCGTCTTCGCGAGCCGAAGGCGAAGCAACCCAGGGGCCGCTTGATGGCTCCTGGGTTGCTTCGCTGCGCTCGCAATGACGGCGCCCACCATCACAGCGTCCCCTTCGTCGAAGGGATCGCACCCTCCTGGCGCGGGTCGATCGCGATCGCGTCCCGCAGGGCGCGGGCGACCGCCTTGAAGCAGCTCTCGGCGATGTGGTGCGCGTTGGCGCCGTAGAAGGTCTCGATGTGCAGCGTGATGCCGGCGTTCATCGCGAACGCCTGGAAGAACTCACGCACCAGCTCGGTGTCGAACGTCCCGATCTTTTCCCGCGGAAACTCGGCGCGGAACACCAGGAACGGCCGCCCGGATACATCGATCGCCGCGCGCGAAAGTGTCTCGTCCATCGGCAGCATGGCGCTGGCATAGCGCGTGATCCCGGCGCGGTCGCCGAGTGCTTGGCGGATCGCCTGGCCGAGCGCGATGCCGGTATCCTCGACCGTGTGATGATCGTCGATGTGCAGGTCGCCCTTGGCCGTCACCGTCATGTCGATCAACGAATGGCGCGCGAGCTGGTCGAGCATGTGATCGAAGAATCCGACGCCGGTCTTCATCGCGCTCCGGCCCATGCCGTCGAGGGCGACCGTGACGTCGATCGATGTTTCCTTGGTCTCGCGCGCGACGGTCGCGGTGCGCATGGGAGGGCTCGCTGGAAGGGACGGGCGTGCTTCTAGCAAGCGAGGCGGGAGTTGGCCACAGCTCCGCGCGGCGAGGCTTAAGCGGCGGGGCTGCCCGCCTGAGCCACGCCGATCAGGCCGTCGCGCGTCACCAGGCCCGCCAGTCGATCCTCGTCCCAGCCGTCGGTGCCCGCCGGGCGCATCGGCAAGATCATGTAGCGCATGTCGGCGGTGGAATCGTGCACCCGCACCGCGACGCCCTCCGGCAAGACCAGGCCGAATTCGGCGAGCACGGCGCGGGGCGCGCGGACGGCGCGGGCGCGATAGGCGACGCCTTTGTACCAGGCCGGCGGCAGGCCGAGCAGGATGCGCGGGTAGCAGGAACAGAGCGTGCAGACGACGAGATTGTGGAGATCGGCCGTGTTCTCAATCGTCAGCACGCGATAGGGGCCCGTTTCGATGCCGAGTTCGGCCGCCGCCGCCTTCGTATCGGCGAGCAGACGCGACTTGAATACGGGATCGACCCAGGCGCGGGCGACGAGGCGGGCTCCGGTCGCCGGCGTGCGCGCCTCCATCGCCTCGACCTCGCGGCGGACGTCCGCGGCCGAGAACACCCCCTTTTCGATCAGCAGCTCGCGCAGGGCGATCTCCATGATCTGGGCATGCGTCGGCGGACCCTCGGGCGCGACGTGGGCATGATCGTGGGTCATCGCGACTCCGCCGCCTCCAGCCAGTGATCGTAGATCTCGATGTCGAGCGTGTCGTCCGGCTCGCCCGCGTAGTCCGACCAGATGTCGTGTTGTCGGAAGCGGACCCGGTAGAGCGTCGGGGCCGGCAGACCGGAGCGTCGATAGGCCAGCTCCTCCGGATTTGGATATGGGCCGAGAACCTGCGCGATCGTCCCGGCGCGCCCCTTGATGTAGCCGGGCGTGCGCACGTGGCCCGCCTGCCACGCATCGCGCACGACGACCACCTCCCCAACCTCGAACATCATCCGCGCTTCTCGACCTCGGCCATGCGCCGGCCCAGCTCGCCGCTCGAGACGATGCCGCGCTCGTTCATCGCGCTGGCGAGCGCCGCGACCCAGCGCTCGTAGTAGCCCATGTGCTCGTAAGCGCCGGGACCGAGCGCCTCGACGTTGCGGCGCAGTTCGTCGACCACGAGCAGCTTGCGCGACGACAAGAGCATCATCATCGCATCGACGCGGCGCTCCCACAGCGCGTGGTCGTGCTCGTCGCGCTCGACGGCGCCGGCCTTACGGCCGCCGAGATCATGCGGGCCGACCGGGTGCACCGGTCGGCTGGCAGGCGACTCCATCAGTTCGGCTGGCCGTTCTTCTTCGCCTGGCCATAGGTCAGAACGGCGAAGTCGCCCATCGCGATCGACTGCTTCTCCTGCGGGAGCTTGTTGGCGATCGGGCAGTAGGTGGCGATCAGCGCGTTGGTGATGCTGTCGGGATTGGCCGACGGCGCGCCCTTCTTGATGCCGGGCACGATGGCGTCGATCGTCGGCAGCATGTTGGAGATGTCCATCTTCTCGAGCTGCGGCGTGACGTCGGCGCCCTGGATCGCCTTCTCGAGCGTCGCGTCGGTGTAGGGCGCGCAAGGCTGCGGCCGATTCATCGCGAGCATCGTCTGCGCATCCTTGCGCAGCGCGGCGACCGCGCCCGCCCCGATATCGGCCGGCGCGTGGTTGCCCCAGCTCGACCGCACGTAATTCACCGCGTCGGCGATCTCCTTGTTGGTCATCGTCGCGCCGTAGGCCGGCATCGGCGCCAGGCCATTGGTCGCCTCCAGGCCACCAAGCACCACGCTGATCACGTTCTCCGGCCCCTTGGCGGTGACGGCGCCGTTGCCGGCGAGCGAGGGGATCGCGCCCTTGATGCCTTCGCCGTTCTGCTGATGGCAGGAGGCGCAATGGCTGAGATAGGCCGCCGCGTCGGCATGCTGGACCGGCTCGTCCTTCGACGACGACGAGTCCGAGATCGTCTGCTTCGCCGCGGTCGCCTTCAGGTAGGAGGCGATCGCGTGCAGATCCTCGTCGCTCATGTGGCTCGTCGAATCGTAGATGACCTCGTGCATCGGCCCGAGCGCGACCGTCTTGGCGTTGTGGCGCTCACCTGTCTTCAGGAACTTGACGATGTCGTCCTCGGGCCAGCGGCCGACGCCGTCGCGGCCGTCGGAGGTGATGTTGGGTGCGTACCACCCGGAGATCTTGCCGCCCTGCAGCTTACCGCTCCAGACGGACGCCCCCATCATGTTGTCCCTGTTGTGGCAGGCGCCGCAATGGCCGAGGCCTTCGACGAGGTAGGCGCCGCGATTGACGGCTGGGGTCGCCTTCGGATCGGCTCGAACGTGCCCTCCTTGAAGAACAACAGACGCCAGGTCAGCAGGCCGGTGCGGATGTCGAACGGGAAGCCGATCTCGAGCGGCTTGCGCGGATTGTGGACCGGCTTGAGGGAAAAGAGATACGCCTTGATCGCCATGGCGTCCTCCCTGGTCACCTTGGTGAACCAGGGGAACGGAAGCGCGGGATAGAGGTATTCGCCCTTGTCGCCGATGCCCTCGTGGATGGCTCGGTAGAATTGGTCATCGGTCCAGTTGCCGATGCCGGTTTCCTTGTCGGGCGTGAGGTTCGGCGTCGGGATTTTCCCGACCGGGGTCGGCAGGAAGTAGTTACCCGCGAACTTCTCGCCGCCGGGCGCCGTGTGGCAGGCGACGCAATCGCCGGCGGTCACGAGATACTCGCCCTTCTTGACGAGATCCGCGTTGTCGTCGGCCGCGAAGGCTGGGGCGACCGACCCGAGAAAAAGCACCGAAACCAGGCTGCGCCGAAACGTCTTGCCGATCGTCCAATGCTTTCGAACCATGTGTCCACCTCGTAGCCGAGCCAACCCCGCAACGCGCCGTTTTTTACAGCGGTTCCAAACGGCGGCATAGCCGGAAGTCGATGAACTCGCCCAATGACGGGTCGGATGGATTGTCGCGGGCCGCCAGCTCTGGTTTCTCGGCGTCAACGCTCGTCCGCGAACGATTGCGCGTACCCGGAGGAGGGATGGGTCTGCGCGCTGCGGCCGGTCGCGACGGCGAGGCAGAACGGGATGGCGACCGCCACCATGAAGAGCAGGCCGCGAACCAGGCCGTCGCGATGCGCCCGGCCGTCCGAAGTCGGCTGCATCGTCGGCTCGGCGTGAATGCGGTCGGAGAAGACGCTGTCGGAGAGCAGGGACAGATGCATGACGCCTCGCTGTGTCTTAATCACACAAAGCTTTTACGTGGGAATTTTACCCACGTCAACTTATATGTGGGATTGATTCCCACCTTTCCATCTGTATGGTCCGCCTCGAATGTCCGATCCCACACCATCCGCGCCCGACGCCGCGCGCTTGCAGATGCCGCTCGCGCGGCTGCTGCGTCCGCTCGTGCGTCTTTTCATCCGCTGCGGGATCACCTTTCCGGCGCTCTGCAACCTCTTGCGCGAGCTGTACATCAACGTCGCCGAGTATGATTTCGCCCTGCCGGGCAAGTCGCAGACGGACAGCCGCGTCAGCCTGCTGACCGGCATCCACCGCAAGGAGGTGGCGCGCCTGCGTGGGGCGGGGGCGCCGGTGAGCGTCGTGCCGGCCTCGATCTCGCGCACCAGCCGAATCATGGCGCGCTGGCTGTCGGCGCCCGAGTTCACGGACGCGGCCGGCCACCCGCTGGCGCTATCGCGCGTCGCGGAGGCCAGCGCGAAGGCGCCCTCCTTCGAGACGCTCGTCACCTCCGTCACCCGTGACGTGCGCCCGCGTGCCGTGCTCGACGAATGGCTCGACCGCGGCCTCGTCGCCGTCGATGTCGAAGACCGCGTGGTCCTCACCGAGGCCGCCTTCGTGCCGGCCGGCGGCAGCGATCAGCAGCTTTATTATTTTGGCCGCAACCTGCACGACCACGTCGCCGCCGCCGTCGCCAACGTGCTCGGCGAGCAGCCCCGCTTCATGGAACGGGCCGTCCATTACGACGGCCTCTCGAAGGAGCTCGCGACGACACTGGAGTTGCGCTCGCGCGACCTGGCGATGGACGCCCTGCGGTCGGCCAACAAGGAGGCGAACCTGGCCTGTGAGAGCGATGCCGGTGGCGGGTGGCGCTGGAATTTCGGCGTGTACGTCTACAAGGAGGAGGTCACCGAAGACGCACCCGAGCTAAGCTCGGCGCCAGCATCGGAGACAAAATCGTGACGGCGCCCCTCCCGCCGAGCCGACGGCGCTTTCTCGGCCTGCTTCTCTCGACGGGCCTCGCCGGCATCTTTTCCGCGGCCGGCGGCAAGCGCGGCATCGGCGGTCCGCTCGACCACGGCATCGGCGGCACCGGCGCGGCACCGCCCGTCGACGAAACCGACCGCGGGATCGGCGGCACCGGCGTCATCGGCACCATCCGCAAGTTCGGCTCGATCTACGTCAACGATCTGCGCATCGCCTATCCGCCAGACGCGCGGGTGAGCATCGATGGACGCCCCGCCGCGCTCTCCGAGCTCAAGCTCGGGCAAGTCGTCCGCGTCGATGCGCGTGGCGAAGGCGACAAACTCTCGACGCAGCACATCAACATCACCCACGAGGTCGTCGGGCCGGTCGAAGCGCGCGGCGCGAAGCAGGTCGTCGTGCTCGGCCAGACCGTGTCGACCGAGGACCTGCCCGCGCGCGGCTACACGGTCGGCGAGACCGTCGCCGTCAGCGGCCTTCGTCGCAACGACGGGACGATCGTGGCGAGCCTGATCGAGCCGCGACCCGGCGCGGCGATGCGTGTCGTCGGCCCCGTGGCCCGCGTGCCCGGCGGCGGGCTACGCGTCGGCGCGCTCGCGCTCGACGGCGTCAGCTCGAGCCTGATCGGCCATCGCGCCATGCTGGAAGGCACCGTCCGCAACGGCGTCTTCGTCGTCGCGCGCGGCACCAGCGACGCCTCGCCCTTCCCGAGCGGCGTGCGGCGGCTTTCGATCGAGTCCTATGTCGAGCGCCGCGACGGCGAGCTCGCGCTCGGCTCGGGCTTCGCGGTCGCCGGCGGCGGCGCGCTCGGCATCGCCACGGGGCGGTCCGTGCGCGCGGTGCTCGACACGACGGTCGATCGCGACGGCCGGCTGACGCTCGACAGCCTGCGCGCCGGCGGCCGGACCTACCGGGCGCCAGGTGGCGGACGTGGACCTGGCGGCGGACGTGGACCTGGCGGCGGACGTGGGCCTGGCGGCGGACGTGGGCCTGGCGGCGGACGCGGTCCTGGCGGCGTCGGACGCGGCGGTGGCGGCGGTCATGGCGTTGGCGGTCACGGCGGTGGCGGCCACGGTGGTGGTGGCCACGGCGGTGGCGGTCACGGCGGTGGTGGTCGCGGCGGCGGCGGCCACGGCGGCGGCGGTGGCGGTCATGGCGGCGGTGATGGTCATGGCGGTGGCGGCGGCGGACGCGGCCCCGGTGGCGGACGGTTCGGTGGCGGCCCTGGCGGTGGACGTTTCGGTGGCGGCCCTGGCGGTGGACGCTTCGGCGGCGGCCCTGGCGGCGGTCGCTTCGGTGGCGGCCCCGGCGGCGGCCGTTTCGGCGGCGGCGGTGGACCCGGCGGCGGCGGACGCTTTGGCGGCGGCGGGCGCGGATTTGGCGGCGGCGGATTTGGCGGCGGCGGCCGAGGCGGCGGCTTCGGTGGCGGCGGTGGTCGTGGGGGCGGCGGCGGCTTCGGCGGCGGGGGCGGCGGCCGACGCTGAGGCTTGCGGCGTTCGCGGCCGGCTCATAGATGGGGTCATCCGCCCACCGCAGAGCCCCCGATGCCAAACTCCGACACGCCGATGCCCGGCTGGCACGGCACGACCATCGTGATGGTCCGCAAGGGCGGCCGCACGGTGATCGGCGGCGATGGCCAGGTTTCGATCGGCCAGACCATCATCAAGGGCAACGCGCGCAAGGTGCGCCGCCTCGCCAAGGGCGACGTGATCGGCGGGTTCGCCGGCGCGACGGCCGATGCCTTCACGCTGTTCGAGCGGCTCGAGGCCAAGCTCGACCAGTACCCCGGCCAGCTGATGCGCGCCTGCGTCGAGCTCGCCAAGGATTGGCGCACCGACCGCTTCCTGCGCCGGCTCGAGGCGATGATGCTCGTCGCCGACAAGGACGTCGGGCTGGTCCTCACCGGCAATGGCGACGTGCTCGAGCCGGAGCGCTCGGATGCCGGCAGCGCCATCGCCATCGGCTCCGGCGGCAATTACGCGCTCGCCGCCGCGCGCGCCCTGCTTCCTCTCGAGGGCGACCCCGAAGCTGTCGTGCGCCGCTCGCTCGAGATCGCCGCCGAGATCTGCGTCTACACCAACGGCAATGTCGTCATCGAGACGGTCGGCGAATGATCTCCGATCGCGCCCTCGACCGGGCCGTGGCCGAGGCCGTCGTCACGGCCGAGCAGGCGCGGCGCCTGCGCGTGATCGAGCGGGCGCTGGCACCAGAGATTCCGCAGGAGTCGGCGGACGACGAGAGCCTGCGGTTCGTCACCGGCTTCGCCGATCTCTTCGTGACGATCGGCCTCGTGCTCTTTTTAGGCGCGCTCGCCTTCATGATGGATGCCGGCTCCGGCTCGACGCCGATGTACGCGGGCCTCGCGGCGTCGAGCTGGCTGCTCGCCGAGTTCTTCACCCTGAAGCGCCGCATGGCACTGCCGAGCCTGGTACTGCTCGTCGTCTTCGTCTGGACGATCTTCGTCCTGTCGGCGCAGATCTTCGCCGCTCTGCTGCCGGGCCATGCCGGCACCTCGGTGCCGGTGGGCTTGCTGCCGACGGCGCGCGATTATCTTCCGTTGGGGCTGGCCGCCGCCGTCACGGCCACGCTGGCGGCCATCCATTACATCCGCTTCCGCGTTCCGATCACGATCGCCGCGGGCACCGCCGCGCTGTGCATCCTCGCCCTCGCCATCGCGGTCGGCGTCATGCCAAAGGTCGGCGAGACGGCGCTCAACATCGTCCTGTTCGTCTGCGGCCTCGCCGTGTTCGCGCTCGCGATGCGCTTCGATATGTCGGACCCGCAACGAGCGACCCGGCGCACGGACATCGCCTTCTGGCTGCACCTGCTCGCGGCGCCGCTGATCGTGCACCCGCTGATCAGCATCTTCCTGCACGGCGTCGACTCGCGTCTCGATGTCCGCGCCGCGATCGGCGTCATCTGGATCTTCCTGGCGCTCGGCGTCGTCGCCGTGATCATCGATCGTCGTGCGATGCTCGTCTCCGGGCTCGTCTACGCCGGCATCGCTATCGCAACGGTGGTGCGATCGCTCGGCCTCGAGCATCAGGTCTACCCGCTGGCGGCCGCCGCGCTCGCGCTCGGTGCCTTCATCCTCCTGCTCAGCGCCGGCTGGGCGCCGCTCCGGCGCGCCTTGCTCAAGCGCCTGCCGCCCCGCCTCGCCGGCCGCTTGCCGCATCCTCTGGTGACATCGCACGCATGACCGATTTCTCCCCCCGCGAGATCGTCTCCGAGCTCGACCGCTTCATCGTCGGCCAGCACGACGCCAAGCGCGCGGTCGCGATCGCGCTGCGCAACCGCTGGCGACGCCTCAAGCTGGAAGGCCCGATGCGCGAGGAGGTGTTGCCCAAGAACATCCTGATGATCGGCCCGACCGGCTGCGGCAAGACCGAGATCTCGCGTCGCCTCGCCAAGCTGGCGCACGCGCCCTTTCTGAAGATCGAGGCGACCAAGTTCACGGAGGTCGGCTACGTCGGCCGTGATGTCGAGCAGATCATCCGCGACCTCGTCGAGACGGCGATCGCCATGGTGAAGGACGTCAAGCGCAAGAGCCTCGAGGCGCGCGCCGAGCTGGCCGCGGAGGAGCGCGTGCTGACGGCGCTGGTCGGGGCCAGCTCCTCGCCGGCGACGCGCGACTCGTTTCGCAAGAAGCTGCGGGCCGGCGAGCTCGACGACAAGGAGATCGAGCTCGAAATGGCCCAGCCGGGCAGCGGCATGCCGATGTTCGAGCTGCCGAACATGCCGGGCGCCTCGATCGGCGCCATCAATCTCGGTGACATCCTCGGCAAGGGCATGGGCAAGCAGACCAAGCCGCGCCGCCTGCTGGTGCGCGATGCGCACGCGCCGCTGCTCGCCGAGGAGGGCGAGAAGCTGATGGACCAGGACCAGATCGTCCGCGAGGCGATCCACGAGGTCGAAAACAACGGGATCGTCTTCCTCGACGAGATCGACAAGATCTGTGCGCGCGAGAATCGCGGCGGCGCCGACGTCTCGCGCGAGGGCGTGCAGCGCGACCTGCTGCCCTTGATTGAAGGGACGACCGTCTCGACCAAGCACGGCGCGGTGAAGACCGACCACATCCTGTTCATCGCGTCGGGCGCCTTCCACGTCTCGAAGCCGTCCGATCTGCTGCCGGAGCTGCAGGGCCGCCTGCCAATTCGCGTCGAGCTGGCGCCGCTCGGCGAGGATGATTTCCGCCGCATCCTCACCGAGACCGAGGCCTCGCTGATCAAGCAATACGAGGCGCTGATGGCGACGGAGGGCGTGACGCTCTCGTTCACGCCGGACGCCGTCCTGGCGCTGGCGAAGATCGCCGTGCAGGTGAATTCCAGTGTCGAGAACATCGGCGCGCGACGACTGCAGACGGTGATGGAACGCGTGCTCGACGAGGTGAGCTACACCGCCTCAGACCGCGCCGGCGAGACGATCATCGTGGACGCCGCCTTCGTCGAGCGGAACATCGGCGATCTGGCGCGCGATGCCGACTTGAGCCGCTTCATTCTGTGACGATGGAGCGGAACCCGACTACTTGAAGTCGAGGCCCGGCGCGACGCGGCCGCCGACGTCCGACCCCGGTCCGTCGCTCTTGTCCATCTGCAGGCAGGTGAGCGTCTCGACGTAGCTGGGGTCGGGGCCGGGCTCGAGGCATTGTCGCCTCTGGCTTGGTTTGAAGGACGACCACGTCTTGCCCAGCTGTTTCCTCGCCCTGGTCTCGTCGGCCAGGCACGAGCGATAGTCGTTGTTGTCCTGAAAGTCCTTGCTGAACTCCCTGGCGTCGGCGCAGGATTTCTTGATGTCGAAGACGGGCACCTTTCCCCCGGCAACCGCCTGGGCCCCCAGATAGGTCGATTCCAAAACCATCAGGCTGAACACGACGAGCCGACGATGACGGCAGGGCGGCATAGGCATGCTCCGAGGTGAGATCAGGATCTGGCGTTCGTATGTCGAATGACAAGCGCGAGATAGGGGTACGGGACCGCCTGAAGCCGGCCCCCGCGCGAACCCAGCCGCCGCGCCATCGCGCCAGCTCGCGCAAAATAGGCAGGAACGGCGCCGCGTGCCCTTGCCGCGCCCGCGCGTCTCACCACATTTCTCGACGCAGCCACAGCGGCCGCAGGAGTGAACCCATGCCCCAGCCCGGCGGCCGTATCTTCGATGATTTCTCGCGCCTGATGACGGATGCGTCGGGCCTGGCGTCCGGCGTGCGCCGCGAGGCGGAGACCGCCGTGCGCGGTCAGGTCGAGCGCCTTCTGGCGGCGATGGACGTCGTCTCGCGCGACGAGTTCGAGGCGGTGAAGCGCATGGCGGCGCTCGCGCGCGACGAGAACGAGCGTCTCGAGCGGCGCATCATCGCGTTGGAGGCGAAGGTGAGCGCCGCGACGACGCCGCCGGCCGGCGCTGGCGAGCCGACAATCTAGCGTCGTCGCGCCTACTGCTTTTGCCAGGAGGCCAGCGCGTCGGCGATGTCGCGCTGCCCCGACGCGCCCTTCTCGAACGTCAGCTTGGCGATCTTGCCGCTGGTCAAGAGAATCGGGATGTCCATCCATGGCAGGTCGCTGATGAGCCGAAGGTTCGCCGTCTCTGCGTTGCCTGGGCTCAGACCGACGAGGAACGAGTTCTGGATCACCGGGACTGTGACGCCGGCCAGCGGCTCGCCGTCCGAGTTTCCCTCGCGACGCATCTGCGGCACGCTGATCTGCTTGATGTCGCCCGAATAGCTGCCGGGTTCGATCATGAAGCGCACCTTGATCGTGTGCGAGGCCGGCAGCGACGGATCGGTGTTCTTCTCGAAGACGACGACAGCTTTCGTCTTGTCGTCCGGCAGGTCGATGTCGGCCTCGACAGACAGACCGACGGCGTCGCTCGGCCCATCGCTGACATTGTTCAGCTTCCAAACGACCGTGCCCGGAAACGTCTGCACCTTGCTCGGCAGATCGGGCGCCTCGACGAGCAATGCCGCGCGATGGGCGACCGGCAGTTCCGGATTGCTCGCCGCGGGCGCGGTCTGCTGGGCCGTCTGCGACGGGGCAGCCGCCTGTGGAGCCGGGGTTGGCGACGATTCGGCTGCCGGCGTCGCGGGGGCGCCCTGGTCCGTCGAGCTGGTCCCGTCATCCGGAGCCTTCTTGGCCCCGACCCGATCGGCGATCTTGCCGGAGTCCTTTTGCGACTGGGTCGTTGCCGCCGGCGTCGTGCGCGCGATCGTCTCGGGGCGGTCGCGCAGCTTCCAGGCGGCCAGGGCCACCAGCGCGATCACGACGCCCAAGCCGAGCGGAACGATCCAGATCCGGCGTTTCGGACCCTTCGCCACCGGCGGCAGCGGCGCGATCGGCCGCTGGCCCTCCAGACGCGGCCTGGCATCCGTCTCGGCGGACGACGCAAGGCCGGGCTGCGAGACCGGCGATTCGGAAACGGGGGGCCGGTCGCTCTTCAGGGCGACCGGGTCCGCAACCGGCGCGACGACGGGCATCGATGCCGGCTTCGGCGTCCGCGGTCGCAGCGGCATGATCGGCTTGCGCGCCACCGGCCCGAGCGTGCCGCTTGGGCTGTCGGGCGCGACCGCCGCGAGCCCGGAAACCAGCGGCGCGGGGCGATCATCCGCACCCGCGAGCTGTGGCTCTCTGACAGGCTCCGGCGACTTGGTGACCGAAGCCTCCGCGACCGAAGACCCGGCGACCGAAGTTTCGGCGACCGCCGACTTCGCAGCCGCCGCCAGTTCCATCTCGATGCGCTCGATCGCGCGGTCGAGTTCGACGGCTTCGCGCTCGATGTCCTCGTCCGGGACCGGCGGATGCAGCGTCCGCAACTGGCCGATCAGCGCCTTGCGCGCGCGTTCGTAGACGATGCGGCGCGTGTCGGCCGTCGAATTGGGGAGGCTTCCAACGGCCTTCCTAAGAAGCGGGTAATACTCGGCCATGCGGCTTCAGAGCACTCCAATGCCGCGTCGTCAATCCATCGACGCGCGAGCGATTTCCTCTCGTGCGAGCGGTCAATCCCGGAAGGGGTTGTGCACCAGGATCGTGTCGTCCCGCTGCGGGCTGGTCGACAACAGCGCGACCGGCGCCTCGATCAGCTCCTCGATGCGCCGCACATACTTGATCGCCTGCGCCGGCAGCTCCGCCCACGAACGCGCGCCAGCCGTGGTGCCGACCCACCCCTCGATCGTCTCGTACATCGGCTTCACCCGCGCCTGCGCGGCCTGGCTCGCCGGCAGCCGGTCGATGCGGCGACCGTCGAGCTCGTAGTGCGTGCAGACCTCGATCGTCTCGAAACCATCGAGAATGTCGAGCTTGGTCAACGCGATGCCATCGATGCCGGACGTCTTCACCGTCTGCCGCACGAGCACCGCGTCGAACCAGCCGCAGCGCCGACGGCGCCCCGTGTTGACGCCGTACTCGTGGCCGCGATCACCGATGCGTTGGCCGATCTCGTCGTCGAGCTCGGTCGGGAACGGGCCGCCACCGACACGGGTCGTGTAGGCCTTGGCGATGCCGAGCACATAGCCGATCGCCTTCGGCCCGAGCCCAGACCCCGTCGCCGCGTTCGCGGCAACCGTGTTGGAGGAGGTGACGAAGGGATAGGTGCCGTGGTCGACGTCGAGCAGCGCGCCCTGCGCACCCTCGAAGAGGATCCGCTTGCCCTCGCGGCGCAGCGTTTCGAGCCGATCCCAGGTGGACGCCATGAACGGCAGGATTTTTGGGGCGACGCTCAGCAGTTCGTCGCGAATCTCGGCGGCGGCGATCGGCTCGAGGCCGAGCCCGCGCCGCAACGGCTCGTGGTGCGACAGCAGCCGCGCGATTTTCTCGTCGAGCGTCGCCGGCTCGGCGAGATCGGACAGGCGGATGGCGCGGCGGCCTACTTTGTCCTCGTAGGCTGGGCCGATGCCGCGCTTCGTCGTGCCGATCTGCACGCCGGCGGCGAGGGCGGATTCGCGATGCGCGTCGAGCTCGCGGTGCAGCTTCAAGATCAGCGTGACATTCTCGGCGATCGCGAGCCGGTCCGGCGTGATCGACACGCCTTGCCCTTCGAGCTTGGCGATCTCCTCGATGAGGTGGTGCGGATCGACGACGACGCCGTTGCCGATGACGGAGAACTTGCCCGGCCGAACGATGCCCGACGGCAGCAGCGCGAGCTTGAAGACCTGGTCGCCGATAACGAGCGTATGACCCGCGTTGTGACCACCTTGAAAGCGCACCACGACGTCGGCCTCGTTCGACAGCCAGTCGACGATCTTGCCCTTGCCTTCGTCGCCCCATTGGGCGCCGACCACCACAACGTTCGCCATCGCTCTCGTTCACCGTCCCGCGAAAACGCAAACGGCCTCGACGCAACGAAGCGCCGAGGCCATTTGCAGGCGAGGCCTATACAAACGCGGTGATGGAGTAAAGGCTTTCGCCAGACCTTCCGCCGCCTTGGCAGCTGGCGGCACCGCACGTAAAGGAAGCCTCCCTCGCGCGACAATCAGCGTCCGGGCGATATGGCCTCGAGGCGCGATGTCCCAGCATTGGATCAAGATTTTCGACGCTGACGACCTCGAGGTCTATTCGAGCGTGACGGGCGGCAACACGTCGCTCGCCGTCACGTTCGACTTCTCCTCGGTGCAGGGGCGACCCCCGCACATTCCCGCCTCGAATTTCTTCCACGGCATCAGCTTCGACCAGGTTCATGTCGTCAGCAAGAAAGATATTTGGTACCAAACCAAAGAGCTGGTCAAGGTCGCCGAGCTGATCAACGCGCGGCGACGCGACTACGAAAGGGTCGTCACCTACGGCAACAGCATGGGGGCCTACGGGGCCATTCTGATCTCCGGCATGATCGAGGCGGATATCGTGCTGGCCTTCGCGCCGCAATATTCGGTCGATCCATCGATCATGCCGGAAGAGAAACGATGGCGCGAGGCCGTCAACCAGATCACTTTCATCTACGATCATCTCGAGACCTTTGTCTCCGATGCGTCACGCAATTACGTTATCTATGATCCGTTCAATCCAGAGGATCGACGCCACGTGGCGATGTTTGGGACGGTTCAAACCTTCACCGAGATAAGGCTTCCGTTCTGCGGCCACTTTCCCTCCTCATTTCTGCACGAGCTCGGTCTCTTGGCGCCCTATATGGAGGCGCTGATCTTCGAAGGCGCCATCGGCTCCGATTTGGTCCGGCGGACGAAAGATGCCCGACGCCGATCCTATCATTACTATCTCAATCTCGCGTTGATATTGAACGCGAAAGGAAGACGGTCGATCGCGATCCGGGCGGCGCACACCGGTTATGCCTTGGCGCCGAGCCGGCCGGAATCCCTCCTCGTCTATGTGTCGCTGCTCGCGTTCGACCCGCTCTACTACCCGTTCGTTCACATGGCGGTTCGCTTGCTGCAGACACTGGAGGGCGGCTTCGCCGAGTACGACGGCGTGCGCGACGAACTGTGGCAGAAGCTGCGGTCGTATTATTTAAAGTAGGCGAGCCGCCCGAATACCGGCGGCGTCCGCGAGTGGCGCGAACCAAGGTCGCACATTCACAAATAGGCGGATTGCGGCGCCTCTAACGTATCGTTAAGGACAACCTTGGATTCATTTGTTGCGTGGGACTCATGACCCGACACGAAGCTTTTCGGCCATCGAAATTTCATCCGGCGGCGAAACTGGCCGAAGACGATTGGTCGGAAGTCGAAGCGGTCTTGTCCTTGCCGATCGAGAAGTCGGGGCCGACAAAGTTCGAGCGTCTAGCTCGACGCAGGATTACCGGGCTGTTCGCGGGCTTCGCGGTTGCGGGGGTCGCGACCTTTGCGTTCGCGGGGCACTCCGCTGTCGAATGCTCCACCGCCGCCTATGCTTGCGCCGGGCAGCCTTCGCTGGCGCGACAGACCGCGAGCCCGCGCCAACAGGAAGCAATGGCCGACACGCGCCTCGCCGAAGGACGGTCGGCCGCCGAGCCTGACGGGACGCCAACGACCGCGGACCAACCGGTATTCCAGATGCCTACGAATACCCATCCGCGGCATCACCACAAAAGGCATTAGGCCCGAGGCTGGTAACGGCGGCCGGCGCCACGAAGATAGCGCCGCGCACCGCGTATAAAAAAGCCCCGACGCGTCGCGCCGGGGCTCGTCTTCGTCGTGAAGGACTACTCCGCCGCGATGGCCTTCGGCGCATGCGGGTGCGCCTCCTCGTGGCCGAACTGGTTCATCGTGTTGTCGGCACCGCCAGCCTTGAGGGCCGCTTCACCGGCAAAATACTCCTTGTGGTCATCGCCGACATCGGAGCCGGCCATGTTCTGGTGCTTCACGCAAGCGATGCCGCCGCGGATCTCCTGACGCTGCACGTCGCGGACGTAGCCCAGCATGCCCTCGGGGCTGAAGTAATCCTTCGCCAGCGTGTCGGTCGACAGCGCCGCCGTGTGGTAGGTCGGCAGCGTGATCAGGTGATGGAAGATGCCGGCGCGCTTCGAGCCTTCGGACTGGAAGCGGGCGATCCACGAGTCGGCCTCCTTGCCGAGATCGGTCGCGTCGTAATCGATGCCCATCAGCTTGGCACGGTCGTACTTCGAGACGTCCTTGCCTTCCTTCTTCCAGGCATCGAACACCTGCTGGCGGAAGTTCAGCGTCCAGTTGAACGAGGGCGAGTTGTTGTAGACGAGTTTGGCGTTCGGGATGACCTCGCGGATGCGATCGACCATCACCTTGATCTGATCGACATGCGGCTTCTCGGTCTCGATCCACAGCAGGTCGGCACCGTTCTGCAGCGAGGTGATCGAATCGAGCACGCAACGGTCCTCGCCGGTGCCCGGCCGGAACTGGAAGAGGTTGCTCGGCAAACGCTTTGGACGGACCAGCTTGCCACCGCGATTGAGGACGACGTCGCCGTTCTTCATGTCGGCCGGCGAGATCTCCTCGCAATCGAGGAACGAGTTGTACTGGTCGCCGAGGTCGCCGGGGTTCTGGCTGACGGCGATCTGCTTGGTGAGGCCGGCGCCGAGCGAATCGGTGCGCGTGACGATGATGCCGTCCTCGACGCCGAGCTCGAGGAAGGCGTAGCGGCAGGCGCGAACCTTGGCGATGAAGTCTTCGTGCGGCACCGTGACCTTGCCGTCCTGGTGGCCGCACTGCTTCTCGTCCGAGACCTGGTTCTCGATCTGCAGCGCGCAGGCGCCAGCCTCGATCATCTTCTTGGCGAGCAGGTACGTCGCCTCGGCGTTGCCGAAGCCGGCGTCGATGTCGGCGATGATCGGCACGACATGCGTCTGGAAGCCCTCGACCTCGGCCAGCAGCGTCTTCGCCATGGCGCTGTCGCCAGCCTTGCGGGCGGCGTCGATCGCGCGGAACGCGTTGCCGAGCTCGCGGGCATCGGCCTGGCGCAGGAAGGTGTAGATCTCCTCGATCAGCGCCGGCACGGTGGTCTTCTCGTGCATCGATTGGTCGGGCAGTGGGCCAAAGTCGGAGCGCAACGCGGCGACCATCCAGCCGGAAAGATAGATGTAGCGGCCCTTCGTCGAGGCGAAGTGCTTCTTGATCGAGATCATCTTCTGCTGCGCGATGAAGCCATGCCAGCAGCCGAGCGACTGGGTGTAGTTGGCCGGATCCTTGTCGTAGGCGGCCATGTCCTCGCGCATGATCGCGGCGGTGTAGCGGGCGATGTCGAGCCCCGTCTTGAAGCGGTTCTGCAGCCGCATGCGGGTGACCGACTCGGGGTCGATCCCGGCCCAGGTGCCGTGCTTGCTCTTGATGAGCTGCTCCAACGACGAAATCTGCTCTTGATACGACACGATCCGTGCTCCTTGTGACGCCTCCGCCGCCGGGTCGTACAGCCCGGCTCGACGTGTCGGCGCGATCTTAACAGGAATTAACAGCGGTCCACATCGGACCCGCCGCTCAGTGCATCTAGTTCATCCAGCGTGCCGCAAAACGCAAGGAAACGGTGGACAGAAACAGGTCATGATGTGTAACGTTTACGGAAATAACCTGTAAAGATGTGAATTAATTTACATGACCGAGGCCGCTGAGGTATCGAGCCGCAAGATCGTCGCTGGCCCCCGCCTCAAGCGCCTGCGCCGCGAGCGTGGGCTGACGCAGGCGCGCATGGCGGGCGAGCTGTCCGTCTCGCCATCCTACCTCAATCTCATGGAGCGCAACCAACGCCCGATCACCCTGCCCGTGCTGGCTCGGCTCACCGACGTTTACGGCATCGACCCGCGCGAGTTCATGGAGGACCGGGCCGACCAGGCCGTCGAGAGCCTCGAGCAGGTGCTGGCCGACCCGATCTTTCGCGACGCGCCGGTCGCCCGTGCCGAATTGATCGACGCCGCGGAATACGCGCCCTCCGTCATCGCGGCGATGCTGCGCCTCTATCGCGCCTATGCCTCGGCCAGGGAGGCGAGCGAGGCGCGCGTGCTCGTCGACGCCAATCCCGACCGCACCGAGAGCGCAATCGGCGACAGCCCGATCGAGCGCGTGCGCGCGATCCTGCACGAGCAGCGCAATTATTTTCCCGAGCTCGACGACCTCGCCGAGGCCTTCGCGTCCGACCTGGCGCTCGAAGGGCCGGAGCCGTTCCACACGATGGCCGAGCGGCTGCGCGGGCGCCACGGCATCCGCGTCCGCGTGCTGCCGGTCGACGTGATGGGACAACGCCTGCGCTGGTACGATCTGCACCGGCGCCAGCTGCTGATCTCCGAAGTCATGGACGCGCCGGGCCGCACCTTCCAGGTCGCCTACCAGCTCGCCATCTCCGAGCACGGCCAGCTCGTGAACGCGATCTGCGCCCGGCTCGAGCCCAAGGACGACACCGCCCGCCGCCTGCTGCGCGTGACGCTCGCCAATTATTTCGCCGGCGCGGTGATGATGCCGTATGCGCGGTTCCACGCCGCCGCCGAGGCGACTGGGCATGATCTCGAGGTGCTCGCCGCGCGCTTCGGCGCGAGCTTCGAGCAGGTCGCGCACCGGCTGACGTCGCTCGGGCGGCCGACCGCGCGCGGCATCCCGTTCTTTCTGGTGCGCGTCGACATCGCCGGCAACGTCTCGAAGCGCTTCTCGGCCGGCCGTTTCCCGTTCGCGCAGACGGGCGGGACCTGCGGCCTGTGGAACGTGCACGCGACCTTCGCCGAGCCGGGGCGCATCATGACCCAGGTGGTGGAGCTGCCGGACGGCGGCCAGTGGTTCTCGATCGCCCGCACCGTGCGCCGGGCGATCAACCCGCATGGCGCCATCGCGCCGCGTTTCGCCCTCGCGCTCGGCTGCGAGATCAAATACGCGCATCGCCTCGTCTACGCCCGCCGGCACGATCTCGCCTCGCCCGACGTGACGCCGATCGGCGTCGCCTGCCGGCTCTGCGAGCGCCCCGCCTGCCCGCAGCGCGCCGCCCCGCCCGCGCTGCGCCCGCTCGACATCGACGATACGATGCGCGGCATCTCGCCGTTCGCGTTCAAGGAGATCTGAGCGCTCCTCGCGGCGCCCTCAAGCGGCGACCGCGGCCGTGTAGCTGATCGCCGCGTAGAAGTGATGCCCGTAAACGGCAATGGCCTGAGCTTTGTCGACACCATTGATGATATGTCGCGCGCCCACCCAATCCTCTCTGGACGGATTGAAATAAGTCTTGAGCGATTTGCCCGAGAATAGCCCCTCGATCATACCCACGAACAGGATCTTGCTCGCGTTGTCGACCTCGAGCGCCAGCTCCGGATAGGACACGAGATCGACACCGATCCTTTTGCCCATTTTCTCGTAATTGCTCTTCCACGTGAGCTGCACGAAGCCGCGACCGTAGTAGGTCTTGCCAGTTACCTCGTCAGGTTTGCCGTAGGCAAGGCCGCGGCCTTTGCCGTATTCCTCGATCGGCCGCATCTTCTGATCAGTCTCGTGATACGTCGTTGCCAGCGCATAGGCCAGCCATCGATCATCGGCCTCGGCGTATTGCGCTTCCCAACCGTCGATGATGCCCTTCAGGCCATCAACCTGCGATTGTCGAAGATTACTATCGAACATCGTACGTCGGATTTGTGCAAAGAAAAAATCTTGGTTGATGGGCGACATTATTTCAAATCCCGCGCGGTTACGATCGCCCTAAACTGGACGCCTGCTTTCGAACTCGCGCGCAATGTAGTATAGGTTGGATCGCGGCGTAAATATCGACTTTCGAATGTCGACTTTGGGCGAAGCGCCGCGGCTTGGTCGCCTAAACAAGGCCTGGCCGCATGCACGCCCGGGATTAGTCCAATCGCACCGGCCGCCGTCCTTCTCATGGCGCCGCCGAGCCCCTACCTAGAGGCGTCCGGAGTGAGCCAATGTCCCGATCCATCGTCATGACGTTTCCGCACGAGCTCGGTGTCGCGGAGGCCAAGCGACGCATCAGCGAGCGTTTCGAGCTGATGAAGCGCGAGTACGTCGACAAGGTCGGCCGCGCCGAGATCGCCTGGGTCGGCGACGTCGCGCATTTGCGGGTCGCCGCGCTTGGCCAGAACGCGACGGCCGAGATCGACATCAAGCCGGCCGAAATCCGCGTCGAGGTGCACCTGCCCTGGCTGCTCGCCAAGATGGCGAACAAGATCGAGGGCCTGCTGAAGTCGAACGCGAGTGACGCGCTCCGCATCGGCAACGCGAAGAGCCCGGCTGGCAAGACCGTGCCCTGAAAGACCGCCTCGGGGCCCTGAAATTGCATTGGCGATGACACCTCGTCGAGGGAGCAGCATGGCCGACGACCCAGATCCCTCGGACGATCATCCCGATGATCACATCAATGATCACATGGCGGCGAACCGCAAGCTGCAGGAGCTGTTCGGCGTGCCGAAGCACCTCGATATCGAGGATCCCTACGTCCAGCAGGTCGCGAGCATCGGCCTCAACACCGGCAAGCTCACGCGCGAGCAGATCGTCGAGCTGTGCGGCGCGGTGATGGGGCACCTGGCCCGACGCAATCGCGACTGAGTATTTTCTACGCCGGAACTCGGCTGAGCATTTTCGAACGCACCTGGATCAGCTTCTCGATCTTCCGCGCCTCGATCCCGATCTCGCGCAACTGCCCGGTCGGCGAGGGCCTCTGCCCACAGAAATAGAGGCCGGGCGCACTGGTCTCCTGCGCCGTGCTCAGGGGAAGGCCGCGCCTGTCGAGCACGTCTTCGACATTCGTCAGAAGCGTGCCGAGGTCCGGCCGAAAGCCCGTGGCGAGAATGATCGCGTCGAACGGTTGCGGCCCTGCTGCGCCTTCAAAGAGAACGCCGTCTGGCATCAGGCGCTCGATCGCGCCGGACACCTTGATCGACCCGTCCCTGATCCTGGCCAGCGTGCCGATGTCGAAGAGCGGCACCTTGCCGTCCTCCTCGACCATGCGACGAGGGCCTTTGCGGGCGAGCCGCAGGCCGAGGTTGTCGACGCGGCCGACCGCCAGCCGCAGGATCGGCGCGTTGATCCAGTCGACGAAGCCGGCCGGCAGACGGCCGTACAGGATCGCCCACGTCAGGATCGGCAGGCCGAGAAGATCGCGGGGCAGGATCTGGATCGGGCCGCGTACCGCGATCGTGACATCGACGCCGGCCTCCGCGAGGTCGAGCGCGATCTCGCCGCCGGAATTGCCGAAGCCGACGACGAGGACGCGCTTGCCGCCGTAGCGCGCCGGGTTGCGGTAGTCGCCGCTGTGCACGATGTCGCCGCGAAAGCCGGCGAGTCCCGGCCACGACGGACGGTGCGGCCAACCGGCCGTTCCCGTCGCCACGATCACGGTCGGCGCGCGCCAAGCGCGGCCCGCCTCGACCCGCCAGCCGTCGTCCTCGCGCTCGATCGCGGTGACGGCGTCGCCGAAGACCGGCACGATCGCGAAATGGGCGGCGTAGGCTTCGAGATAGGCGACGACCTGCGCGCGCGAGGGATACTTCGGATAGGCGCGTGGCATGGCGAGGCCGGGAAGGCCCGAGTGGTTGCGGTCGGTGTGCAGGTGGAGGCGATCGTAATGGCGCCGCCAGACCGAGCCGACGGTCTCGGCTTTTTCGAGGACAACGGCCTCGAGGCCGGCCATGCGCAGACACGCGGCGCAGGCGAGGCCGGCGGGCCCGGCCCCCACGATGATCGCGTCGGGATCGCGCATCGCGTTCGCGGCAGACGGATTGATGTCAAACTTGGTCATCGCTGACGTTGCCGCCTCGGTGCGACAAATGTCGGCACCCCCTTCCCTAGCAAGACCGTTGCGGGGCGAACATTAGCAAAAAGGCCGAGGACAATGCCCCCGGCCTTTTCTTCTTCAAGTACGTACCGGCGACCAATCAGCGATGCGCGGGGACCTTCTTGTTCGGCAGGCCCTCGATCGGTGCCTCGTCGGTGCCGATGGTGTCGCGCGTGAAGCTCTCGACCATCTCGCGGGTGCCTTCCGGATCGGCGATCCAGCGGGCGTAGAAGTCGTAGGGGCAGGCCGCGACGCCCTTGTCGCCGTCGCCCGAGTTGATCACGCCCGTGTAGCCGCGGTGCAGCAGCTTGAAGAGGTGGTTCTCCGACTGGCCGTTCTTGCGCGAGTCGCGGATGAGGAACTTCGAGAGCGCGGCATACTGGATGCCCATCGCCTCCTCGCCGCACTCGCCGAGCGTGCGGCCGTCGAAGCCGACGATCGCCGAATGGCCGAAGTAGGTGTAGACGCCATCGAAGCCGGCCGCGTTGGCGACGGCGACGTAGCAGTTGTTGGCCCAGGCCATCGCCTTGGCCATGACGATCTGCTGCTCCTTGGCCGGGTACATGTAGCCCTGGCAGCGGATGATCAGCTCGGCGCCGCGCATCGCGCAGTCGCGCCAGATCTCGGGGTAATTGCCGTCATCGCAGATGATCAGCGAGATCTTCATGCCCTTCGGGCCGTCGGAGACGTAGGTGCACTCGCCCGGATACCAGCCCTCGATCGGCACCCACGGCATGATCTTGCGGTACTTCTGGACGATCTCGCCCTGGTCGTTCATCAGGATCAGCGTGTTGTAGGGCGCCTTGTTGGGATGCTCCTCATGCTGCTCGCCGGTCAGCGAGAACACGCCCCACACCTTGGCCTTGCGGCAGGCCTCGGCGAAAATCTCGGTCTCGTCGCCGGGGATGGTCGAGGCGGTCTCGTACATCTCCTTGGCGTCGTACATGATGCCGTGCGTCGAATATTCGGGGAAGATCACGAGGTCCATGCCGGGCAGGCCGGACTTCATGCCGACGACCATCTCGCCGATCTTGCGCGCGTTGGCGAGCACCTCGGCCTTCGTGTGCATGCGAGGCATCGTGTAGTTCACGACGGCAACGCCGACCGTGTCGTTCGAGGAAGAAATATCACCGTGCAACATGATTTGGCTCCTTGGGTTTTGGATCCCCTTCGGGGGTTAGGATCGCTTCGTCCGGTTGCTCGATGTCTCGCGCCGCGGAGACCGGTGGCTCATACGGCGAGATGGCGGTGGATCAGCTCGTCGGTCAGCTCGGCCGCCGTGCCGTAGGCCGCGACGCGACCCTTCTCCAGCATGGCGAACGAATGGCCGGCGCGACGGGCGAACGCGATGTTTTGCTCGACGAGCACGATGGTCAGGCCCTCCTCGCTGTTAAGGCGCAAGATGATGTTCTCGATCTCCTCGACAATATTCGGCTGGATGCCTTCCGTCGGCTCGTCCATCAGGAGGATGGACGGCCCGGCGGCGAGCGCGCGGGCGATCGCCAGCTGCTGCTGCTGGCCGCCGGAGAGCAGCCCGCCGGGCCGATCGAGGTTGGCGAGAAGATAGGGAAACAGGGTCTCGACGAGCGCCGGTATGTCGCGCTTGCGGTCCTTGCGGGCGAACGCGCCCATCAGGATGTTGTCGCGCACCGAGAACTCGGGAAAGATCTCGCGGCCTTGTGGCACATAAGCGATGCCGGCGCGCGCGCGCTCGTGTGTCGGCTTGTCGCCGATCTCCTTGTCGTCGAGCTTGATCTGGCCCGTCGATTTGTCCGTGAGGCCCATCAGCGTCTTCAGCAGCGTCGTCTTGCCGGTGCCGTTGCGGCCGAGCACGGAGAAGATCTGCTTGTCCGGCACGGACATCGTGATGCCGTGCAGCACATGGCTGCGCGCGTAGTAGGAATCGACTCCCGCGAGGCTCAGCATCAGTGGATGCCTCCCGAGCCGAGATAGGCCTCGCGGACTTTCGGGTCCTGCTCGATCGCGGCGATGTCGCCCTCGGCGAGGACCTGGCCGAGATGGAGCACGGTGATGCGCTCGGCGATCTCGCGCACGAAGGCCATGTCGTGCTCGACGACGACGATCGTGTGGCGGCCCTTGAGGCCCTTGATGATCTCGGCCGTCTTGCGCGTCTCGCCCTGGGTCATGCCGGCGGTCGGCTCGTCCAGCAGCAGGACCTTGGCGTTTTGCATCATCAGCAGCCCGAGCTCGAGCCATTGCGTCTGGCCATGCGACAGGATCGAGGCGTCGTCGTCGCCCAGTTCGGCGAGGCCGATCAGCTCCAGCACTTCCTCCGTCCGACCGCGCTGCTCGGCGGAGAAGCGCAGCCCGAGGTTGGCGAACACGCCACGGCTCTTGTTGCTGGCGACGAGCAGGTTGCGGCGTACCGAGAGGTCGCGAAACACGGTCGGGATCTGAAACTTGCGACCGACACCGGCGCGCGCGATCCGATGCTCTTCCTTGTTGGTGATGTCCTGGTCGAACAGGTAGACCTTGCCCTCGGTGCTCTTGGTGCGGCCCGAGATCAGGTCCATCAGGGTGGTCTTGCCGGCGCCGTTGGGGCCGAGCATGACGCGAAGCTCGCCCTCCTCGACGATGCTGGACACGCCCGACACGGCTTTGAATCCGGAAAAGGCGACGCCGATCCCGTCGAGCGTGAGCGCGGCGGCCATCAGGCGCCCCCCTCGCTCGGCGCGGGGAGACGGTCGGCGTCCGATACGCTCGTCACGCGTTCGGGCCGGCCGCGAACGCGGGCGAGGACCCAGTCGAGCGCGTCGTTGGCGAGGCCGGCGAGGCCGCGCGGCAGGAACAGGACGACGAGGATGAACAGCAAGCCGACCACCAGGCGCCAGGCCTGCAGGAACGTCTCGGTCTCGCTCATCGTCGCCTCGATCATGTTGATCAAGATCGCGCCGATGCAGGCGCCGAGCAGCGAGTTGCGGCCGCCGACCGCCGCCCAGACGACCATGCTGATCGAGAAGGCGATATCCATGAAGGTCGGCGAGGCGAACTCGGCGACGTTGGTATAGAGCATCCCCGCGATGCCGGCGATCAGCGCCGACACCGAGAGGAAGAAGATCTGGTAGGCGGGCACGTCGTAGCCGAGATAGCGGGCGCGCGTGTTGTCGTCGCGGATCGCCTGCAGCACGACGCCCGCGCGCGTCTCGACCAGCAGGCGCGTGCCGATGAGCGTGAGCGCCAGCGCGATCGCCACGGCGTAATAGGTCGCCTTCGAATAGGAATCGAAGGAGAAGTCGCCGATCGAGAAATTGCCGAGATCGGTGAGGCCGTTGAAGCCGTTGGTGATCGGCTGCTCGTTGATGACGAGGAGACGCACGAGCAGCACGACCGCGAGCGTGATGATCGACACGAAGACGCCGGCGATGCGCTTCTTGAAGATCACCGTGCCGATCAGCCAAGCCACAGCCGTCGGCACGACGAGGGCCATCGCGAGCCCGAACCATTGCGATTGGAACGGGATCCAGAGGAACGAGCCCTTGGTGATGCAGCACAGATCCTGCGGCGCGCCCGGCTCGGCGTTCCAGAACATGAAATCGGGTATCGGGCCGCCGGAGCCCTGCTGGCTCGTCGTCGAGGCGAGCTTCAGGCTCATCGCCATCATGTAGGCGCCGAGGCCGAAGAACAGGCCCTGGCCGAGATTGAGGATGCCCGCGTAGCCCCACGACAGGCAGATCGCGATGCCGAGCATCCCATAGCAAAGATACTTGGCCATGCGATTGAGCCAGAAGTCGCCGACGAGCAGCGGCAGCACGAAGACGATCGCGAGGAAGACGACGTAAGAGAGGATCTCGACGTTGCGCTTGCTCACCATCGCTCAGCGCCCCTTGAACGAGAACAGGCCTTGCGGCTTGATGATGATGATAAGGATCACGACGCCGAACACCACCGCGCGCGCGACGATGTCGTTCGAGAAGGTGGCGACGGCGCTGTTGATCTGCCCGAGCAGACCCGACGCGAACAGCGAGCCGAACAGGCTGCCGAGGCCGCCGACGACGACGACCAGGAAGCCGTCGACGACGAGCGGTGGCCCCATGTCCGGAAACACCGTCTTGAAGCCCGACAGCATCACGCCGGCGACGCCGGCCAGGCCTGACCCGTAGGCGAAGGTCAGCGCGTTGACGCGCTTGACGTCGATGCCGCACGCCGCCGCCATCCGCGGGTTGCGCATGATCGCGCGCACCTGCATGCCGATCGGCAGCTTGTACATGATGAGCCAGGTGATCGCGAACAGCAGCGCCGTCACGAGAATGATGAAGGCGCGATAGATGTTGATGTCGACGCCGAGCAGCGTGACGGAGCCGGTGAGATAGTCCGGCGGGCTGACGCGCTGCAGCCCCATGCCGAGGCCTTCGATGTGGCGATTGAAGAAAGCCAGGCCGAAGTCGAGCCGCACCAACTGCTCGAGCAGAATGGCGACGCCCCAGGTCGCGAGCAGCGTATCGAGCAGGCGTCCGTAGAGGCGGCGAACGATCAGCTTCTCGATCGCGTAGCCGAGCAGCGCCGAGACGATGAACGCGAGGGGTATCGAGGCGAGGAAGCCGAGATGCAGCCAGATGCCGGCCAGCACCGTCGTGTAGGCGCCAACCATGACGAGGTCGCCGTGCGCCATGTTGATGACACCCATCGCGCCGTACGTGATCGCGAGCCCGAGCGCCACGAGGAGCAAGATCGAGCCGAGGCTGAGGCCGATGAAGATGATGTCTGTCATGCTACTCGTCTTGCGGAAGGCGGCCTTGCGAAAGACGCCCCCCGCTTGCGAAAGGCGCCGCCGACGCTTTAGCCGGCGGGCACGACCTCAGCAGGAGCCATGCCGCGCTGGCCGCCGCCTCAGGTTTTCATCAGCTTCTTGCGGTCGACGCCGTTCGGCGTGCAGATCAGGTTGGTCGGCGTCTCGCCGTACGCCGAGTACGGCAACGGCTCGATCGGCGCCGGATAGGCGCTGACGATCTTGCCCTGCCCGTCCGGCTGCCATTGCGCGATGCGCGGCGTCAGCCAGGTGTGCAGGTTCTCCGGCTCGATCTTCACGTGGCCGCCGGGGGCATCGAACTCCTGGCCGCGCACGCCGGTGCGAATGCCGTTGGCGGTGTTGCTGCCGGCCTTCTCGAGCGCCTGCTTCCAAAGAAAGACCTGGAAATAAGAGGACTCGAGCGCGTGGTGGGTCACCGCCTTCGGGTCCTTGACGTAGTCGCGGTAGCGCTGGACGAACGCCTTGTTGATCGGCGTGTCGATCGCCATGAAATACGGGAACGACGTGTAGCTGCCGACCGCGTTCTCGGCGCCCATCGCCGCCACCTCGATCTCCGACGTCACCGTCGCGCAGATCGGCAGCTTGTCCATCGTCAGGCCCTGGTTGCGGTACTCGCGATAGAACGACACGACGCTATCGCCGACCACGTTCGAGAGCACGACGTCGCAGCCGGAGTCCTTGATCTTGTTGACCATCGAGCCCCATTCGGAATGGCCGAGCTCGAGGTACTCGTCGGCGATGTACTCGCCGCCGTTCTGCTTGATCAGGATCTTGCAGACCTTCGCCATCTCGCGTGGGTAGATGTAGTTCGAGCCGACGATGAAGAACTTCTTCTTGCCGAGCGTCTTGAAGATCCACGGGATGAAGTTCGACAGCTGCTGGTTCGGCACGGCGCCGGTATAGACCACGTTCTTCGAGCACTCGTAGCCCTCGTAGTACGTCGGATAGAAAAGCATCGCGTTGCGCTTCTCGAACACCGGCAGCACGGCCTTGCGGCTGGCCGACGTGTAGCAGCCGAACACGGTGGTCACCTTGTCCTCGATGACGAGCTTCGAGGCCTTCTCGTTATAGGTCTTCGGATCGGAGGCGCCGTCCTCGACGATCGGGTTGATCTGCTTGCCGAGCACGCCGCCCTTCGCGTTGATCTCCGAGATCGCCATCAGCGTCGCGTCGTGCAGCGACTTCTCGATGATTGTGAGGCCGCCCGAGAGGGAAAACAGGACGCCGACGTCGATCGTGTCCGCCGCTCGCGCGGAGCCGATGCGGACAAACGGACTGGCGAGCGCGGCAGCGCCTCCAACACCCGTCTTGAGGACTGCGCGGCGATCCATGGACATTAAGCAACCCTCGCGTTGATGTTGGACACCAAACGACCCGCCGCAGCGCGTCCGGATTGGCCGAGCAGGCAACGCAGCCGATGAGACTGGTATGTGAGGAGATTTCGCCGGACGCCGTTGTCCGGAAGCCCGCCAGTCGCGGAGCGAACCGCATGCGGACCAGGCCGATCGCACACCGAGACGAACTCGATGCCGCGTTGACAATCACGGTCGCAAACGCGGCCCGACGGGCGCGTCGCGTACGCGCACCACTCGAAGAGCGTATGGTCGTGCCGCTTTCCTTGTCAAATTATTTTATCGAATGGAGAACGTTGTCGCGAAACCGGCGACAGCTTTTACGCTCGGCATTCGACAAGTCCTGATGGCGTCGTCTCGCGGGAAGCATCCATCAAGGCGATGAGTGCCCGTGGCGTTCCTTAGCGACAGCCGCCGCGCGATCACATCGCGTCGATGGTGCGTCGCGACAATGGCGTCGAGCGTGATCTCAAGGCGAGCAGGAGCAGAGAAGAAAAGGATCGGCCTGGACCGGCGCGACCGACTCCCTGATGAGGTCGAACCGACCCAACCTGTTGGCCCGCCCGATGCGCGTCCAGAGATCGGCATGCCCCGTCGAGGGGTTGATACGGACCTGGCCCTGCGGCGCCTCGTATGATGATCCGAGCACGATCGGTCGCAGATCGTCGGTCGCGATCGAATTGGTCAGCCGCAGCGCCTTCGCGAAAAGGTAGACCTGGAAATAGGCCGTCTCGGCGCAGACGTTGGTGCTGGCGTCGGCGCCGAAGCGCTTCTTGTAGCGCGTGACAAAGTCGGTGTTGGCCGGATTGCTCACGCCTTCGAAATAGCTGGCGGCCGTGATGTGCGACTCGCCGAGGTCGGCGCCCATCGCCTCGATCTCGGCCTCGGTCGTCGTCAGGCTCGCGATCGGCATCAGCTTTGGATCGAAGCCGTAATCCGCATAGGCGCGGTACAACAGGCTCGTGTCGCTCCCTACGACGGTGGAAAAGATGACATCGGCGGAGGTCTCCGCGATGTCGCGCATGATCGGCAGGAAATCCTGGCGCCGCGCGTCGATGTCGACGTAGCGCTCATCGACGACCGTGCCGCCCTGCGCGGTCAAGAACTCTCGCACGAGCCGGTTCGAGCGGCGCGGGTAGACGTAGTCCGAACCGATCAGGAAAAACCGCGGCCCGTAGGTGTCCATCATGAAGCGACAGAGCGCGATCGAGTTCTGGTTGGGCGACGCACCGGTGTAGATCACGTTCGGCGAGAATTCGAAGCCCTCGTAGGGCGTCGGGTACCAAAGCAGTCCGTTCAGCCGTTCGACGACGGGCAGGATCGCCTTGCGGCTCGCCGACGTGTAGCAGCCGAAGATCGACGACACGCCATCTTCGGCGAGCAGCTTCTTGGCGAGGTAGGCGTGTGGGACAGCGCCGGAGCCTGGATCATAGACGATCGGCTCGATCTCGCGGCCGTTGACGCCGCCAGCCGCGTTTATTTCGTCGATGGCGAGTAAAGTGCCGCGCAGTTGCGTCGTTTCAATATCAGATGTGCATCCGGTTTGTGCAAACAGCACACCGACGCGCCAGGGTGAAGTCGTCGCACTGCGTATCCCCGCCACGGCAACCCTCGCAACAAACAAGGCCCAAACAGGTTCGTCGCGAACACCTGCCCGGAAATTGGCCCCTTCCGTCGAGGCCAGTTCCGCGCAAGTCCCCTGCGCTCCCAAATCCGTCAAGGCAGTGACAAGCTAAGCGACCGCAGATAAAACGGCTGTGTTCCAGCAGTCTATGCACACGGCGTGCCCAAAGGAACCAGGCCGTTTGTTGTAAAAATGATACGAGCAAGAACTGCGGAAACTTGTTGACAAAGCGCGGTCCGCCCACCTACGTTCGGCGTCGGCAACAAAGCCAGCTCGAAATTCGGCAGCATAGCCTCCCTTCTCTTCGCGTCCCGCGAGTAGACTGGAGGCTTTTTGCGTTATCGGCTGGCGTTTGCCTCGTTTAGCCGCCCGAATTCGGTCTGGTCCTGAAGTTCATGGCGCTGCCAGACAGCGCCGTCCTCTTTCCTTCGAAGGACAGACCCATGGCTGATATGGACGACAAGCTCGAAAAGCGTAAGCTCGACGCTCTCAAGCGAGGTATTCATCGTATCGGCAAGGACGAAACGCTTCCGTTTACTGTCAATCTGGTCGGTGTTGGTAAGGCTGGCGCCGAGATTATTGCGGCGACGTTGAAGGCGCTGCCGGCCGATGGGCCGAAGATGTGCGCCCTTGCTGTCGACATCGGCGACCAAGACTTGGCGGCCGTGCGTGAGGCAGCCGCCGCGTTGCCGGCCGGACGCGCCACCGTCGAGACGATCGCGCTGGAGGTTCCGTCGCGCGACGACCTCTTCCAGACCCTGCGTCGTTACCGCGAATTCTTGAAGCTCGAATATCCTCGCTATTATTGGAACCCGAACTACGAGGCGTGGCTGCCGCCGTCGACCGAGACGCCGAAGGCCGGCGGCAGCATGAAGCGGGCCTACGCCAAGGCGCTTTACGGCCGTGGCTATTACGACGGCGATCGCGCTGTCGAGGCGGCGCTTCGCAAGTTTGGCGCGGATGTCGATGCCGAGCGTTCGCAGTCGGTTGTTTGCATGATCTTCGGCGCGAACGGCGGCACCGGTTCGGGCATCATGGTCGATCTGGCCCGTCATCTTTCGAATGTCGTGTTCGGCCGACGCGCGCTGTCCGTCGGCATCGCGATCCTCCCCTGCGAGGGCGACACGCCGGAGCACCGCGACGGCTCGCTGTTCGCGACGATCAACGAGCTCGACTGCATGGGTGACGGCGCCAAGAACGACGGCGTCATGGCGGTGTGGGGCGATCTGGATCGCAACCCGTTCACCGGTGGCGTGATCCTCGTGCCGCAGGCGCCGACCTACGAGGCGACGAAGGATCTCGCGGCCACGCACAAGCGCGTCGACGAGGAGCTCGCGGCCTTCCTCACCAACAACAACGGCACCGATCTGTGGGAGACGCTTCGTCTCCTGAATTGGGTCGGCGCTCCCCCGACGCAGCATTCGGCGGCGCGCACCGCGTACGGGACCAAGTGGGCGCACATGTTCGCGTTCGCCGACATCGATGGTCCGATCAAGGCCGGCAAGGACTTCACGACGAAGCTCGGCCTGCTGCCGGGTTATCAGCCGACCTTCATCGAGCCGCGCAGTCTCGACGAGGGCAAGGGCGTCGATGCTGTCGTAACGGCGATCAATGGTTGGAAGCCGTCCGTTCCGGCGGTCGCCGTCAAGGGCGGCAAGGCGGGCTCGGTGCAATTCGTCATGCCCTGTGTCGCCAAGCAGGATCTCGCGGACTTCTATACGGCGCGCGATCTCTACGACACCAAGAGCTGGGAGAATAAGCTTCTCGACCATTCCTGGTTGTTGGATCTCGGCGTGATGCTTTGCGAGCCGGCGATCCGGTTCGAGGGCATGGCTGGCGAGTGCCTTTGGGGCTGCGCCTGCTGGGTCGTGGTTCCCTACGACGACATCCGCGGCAACCGCGCTGCCGTCAAAGAGAAGGCGATGGCCACCGCGGCCGAGTGATCGTCCGGATTGTAACCTTGAAAGGACGATAACTTATGCCGCTGGACTGGAAAACAGTCGAGAAACGCTACGCGAAGGGCATGCAAGTGCCCACCGTGGCGGGCAACAAGACGCTGGAAGTCGTCGGGGCCGATAAGAACTCGATCACGATCCGCAATCCGTTGTGGACCGCCATGATCAATCGGACCGACCTCGAGAAAGGCGTGACACTGATCGAGGAAGGCGTGATCTCCCGGGATCCCGGCTTCTTCGTCGAAGATTACCGCGTCTACGTCACCGACGAGCGCGCGACATCCGTAGCTCATATCCTTCGTGACCTCGGCTTTCTCGACGCCGACACGGGGATGGGGCCGCGTTGCTAGACCGGGACTTCGTCTCGGATCGAACCACTCCACTAACCAGGAAAAAGGTAGGAGCACGATGAACTTCTCTATGTATCATTCCGCCAGCGGCGAGCAGTCGCCGCACTGCGTTCACGTCGTCGGCGTCGGCAAGATCGGCGCGCTCTATGTCGACGCGATGCTGCGCACCGGCGAGATCGAGGACTTCCTCGACGACCCGCGCGGCCGTTTCGCCGCCCTGATCGTCGACATCGGCGAGGCCGGCATGCAGCAGGCCAAGGATTACGCGGCCGGCTTCAGCGACCGTCTCAAGTCGCGCGGCATCCCGCTCGATCGCTTCCAGTTCGACACCGTTTCGCTCGAGGTTCCAGCCCGTGACGAGATGTTCGGCACGCTGCGCCGAATGCGCGAGTTCCTGAAGCTCGAGTATCCGCGCTACTACTGGAACCCGAACTACGAGCCGTGGCTGCCCAACGACACCGTGATGCCGAAGGCCAACGAGGCGTTCCCGCGCGCCGTCGCCAAGGCCGTCTACGCCAAGGCCTATTACGATGGTGACCGTCCGATGGACGTCGCGCTGTCGAAGTTCGCCCGCTTCGTCGAGAGCGCCGCCCTGCCGTCGCTCGTCATGGTCTGCTTCGGCCTCGCCGAAGGCGTCGGCTCGGGCATCGTCGTCGATCTCGCCCGTCACCTGTCGTCGATCAAGCTCGGTCGCCGCATCCCGGTTATCGGTGTCGGCCAGCTGCCGCTCGTCATCGAGCCGGAGTTCAACAGCCCCAGCCTGTTCTCGACCTTGAACGAGATCGACTGCATGCTCGACGACGACAAGAACGCCGGTTGCACGGCGGTATGGGGCGACCTCTATCGCAGCCCGTTCACCGGCGGCTTCCTGATCGTCAACCCCGAGCATTCCTACCAGCGCCTGACGGCCTACACGACCACGGGCGAACAGAAGGTTCGCGACGGGTTCCGTCGTTCGGTCACGAACAAGTTCTGCTCGGACGTGTTCATGCGCTTCGCGGTTCGCGATCACGGTCGCGCGCTGTTCCGGGCCCTGCGTCCGGCCGGCTTCACCGGAGCGCCGCACGAGGTCGTCTCCGGCAAGTCGCGCAACTGGTCGATGTTCAACATCGCCAAGTTCACGCATCCGGGCGTGCAGGTTCTCCCCGGCGAGTCGCAGAAGCGCTGGAAGGACGTCATCCTCAAGTGGATCGACCATATCCCGCAGTGGTCGGGCCTGAAGGCGGAGTTCAAGACCGACTTCGCCGAGGTGCATGTCCATGCGCCGCGCGAGATCGGCTTCAAGTACATCAACGAAGCCATCACCAAGAAGATCGAAGAGACCTTCCTGCTCCCGGGTGACGATGCGACGATCGAAGTCGAAAACTACGAGTTCTTCGACCAGCTGACGGCGTATGCGACGATCATCCTCCCGGGTGTCGCGAAGACCGATCTCAACGTCTTCTTCACGGCCCGCGATGTCTACGACACCCTGTCGTGGGAAGAGAAGCTGCTGAATCACTCGTGGCTGCTCGACCTCGGCGTCATGCTGTCCGAGCCGGCGATCCGGTTCGAAGGCATGGCCGGCGAGTGCCTCTGGGGCTGCGCGTGCTGGGTCGTCGTGCCCTACGAGCAGATGCGCGGCAACGTTCTGCCGCCGCCCTCGCGCAAGCCGATCCTCGAGGAAGGCATTGCCATGATGACGCGTACGCTCGTCATGACGCCGTAAGCTTGGAATACAGTCCGGCTGCCCCTGGCAGCCGGCTTGTTTCTTGCCACATTAGGGGGAACGCCGGTACACACCGGGTTCCCCCTTCTTCTTATTTGAAATTCCGGAGTCACGTATGCCGAGCCCTACGAGCGCAAGCCCCGACAAGCGCATTCCCGCCACGGTCGTGACCGGGTTTCTCGGCTCCGGCAAGACGAGCTTCCTGAACCATGTCCTGAAGAACCAGACCGGCAAGCGCATCGCCGTGATCGTCAACGAATTCGGCGAGACCTCGATCGACGGCCAACTCGTGGTCAACGAGGGCGAGGAGCAGATCGTCGAGTTCAACAACGGCTGCCTCTGCTGCACGGTGCGCGGCGACCTCGTCGAGACGCTCGGCAAGCTGCAGGCGCGCACGGAGCTCGACGGCATCCTCATCGAGACGACCGGCCTCGCCGATCCCGCGCCCGTCGCCTCCACCTTCTTCGTCTCCGACGAGGTGAAGAAGCACATCCGCCTCGATTCCTTCGTCGGTCTCATCGACGCCGTGAACATCGACAGCAATCTCGAGCAGAGCACGGAGGCACAGGAGCAGGTCGCCTTCTCCGACATCCTGCTGCTCAACAAGACCGATCTGCTCGATGCCGAGGGCATTGCCCGCGTCGAGCGCAAGCTGCGCGCCTTGAACCCGCTGGCGCCGATCCACCACACGACCAACGGCGTGATCGACCTCGACAAGGTCATCAACGTCGGGGCGTTCGACCTCGAGGCCAAGCTGCAGATCGACGCCGACATCCTGACCGATCACGAGCACGAGCACGACGCGGCGATCACTTCGCATGTGTTCGTCGAGAAGCGCCCGC
This sequence comes from uncultured Lichenihabitans sp., assembly GCA_965214415.1. Classification (GTDB taxonomy): domain Bacteria; phylum Pseudomonadota; class Alphaproteobacteria; order Rhizobiales; family Beijerinckiaceae; genus RH-AL1. Next base: position 426,817 of record CBDCBQ010000003.1, on the reverse strand, counting down.
TCGACATCAATCGCTTCATGCTCTGGATGAACGATTACGCGATGGAGCACGGCGACGATCTGTTTCGCTCGAAGGGCATTTTCTACGCGAAGGGATTTCGCGAGCGACTGATATTTCAGAGCGTACGCATGCTGACGACCCTCAAACCCGAGCGGGCCTGGCGCGACGACGAGGTCAAGGAGACGACCTATGTCGTGATCGGCCGCAACCTCAACAAGAAGGCCTTCATTGACGGCATGGAAGCCTGCGTTGCCTCGTAAGGTCGTGGCGGGTTGCGGGGCGGCGCACGACGTTGGTCGCCCCGACACTCGATAGGTCGATTGCCACAACCCGTCGGCCGCGACGAACGCCCCGAGACCGTTGATCTCAAACAAGGATGCCGGCCATGTACGACGTCCACGTCTTCTGCTGCACGCACAAGCGCCCCGACGGCCATACGCGCGGCTCGTGCGGCGCCAAGGGTTCACAGCGGCTGTCCGACGCGATGTGCCGGCGCGGCATGGCAACTGGTCTCGTCCGGATCCGCATCAACCACGCCGGCTGCCTGAACATGTGCGAGCATGGCCCGGTGTTGGTGATCTACCCGCAAGGTACCTGGTACCGTTACGAGTCGGAGCAGGACGTCGACGAGATCCTCACGCAGCACGTGAAGCGCGGCAGGATCGTCGAGCGCCTGTTGCTCGACCCCGCGATCGTCCGACCGCGACACTGATGGCGAACCGGCTCGCCGCGGAAACAAGTCCCTACCTGCTCAAGCACGCCGGGCAGGCGATCGACTGGCATCCGTGGGGCGAAGCCGCGTTCGCCCTAGCGGCGCGAGACAACAAGCCGATCCTCGTCTCGATCGGCTATCTCGCGTGTTTCTGGTGCCACGTGATGGCGGAGGAAAGCTTCTCCGATCCACGCGTGATCGAGATCCTCGCGCGCGACTTCATCGCCATCAAGGTCGACCGCGAAGAGCGCCCCGACGTCGATCGCTCCGTGCTCGACAGCCTCGCCCGCCTGGGCGGTCGCACCGGCTGGCCCGTCACCGCGTTCCTGCGTCTCGACGGCGAGGTCTACGAGGGCGGCAGCTACTACCCGCCGGAGCCGCGACACGGCCTGCCCGGTTTTCTCGATGTGCTGGCCGACGCGCGGCAGAAGTTCAAGCATGGCGACGCCACCGACGGACAGGCGGAGCGGCATGCGACGGCCTCCGCTCCACCGCCCCGCGCGGCGGCCGCCGATCTCGGCACCTACGCGCGCTTTCTCGGCGATCGCCTGCTCGAGAACGTGGACACGATCTATGGTGGTTTTGGCCAAAATGGCCCGCGCTTCCCGCAGCCCTCGCTGCACGAGCTGCTGTGGCGCCGCCACATGACCTCCGGCTCGGCGGCGTTCGGCGACGCCGTCATCGACTCGATGACGCGCATCTGCCGCTCCGCCCTGTACGACCACGTCGGCGGCGGCTTCCATCGCTACTGCGTCGACGACGCGTGGACGATCCCGCACTTCGAGAAGATGCTCTACGACAACGCGCAGCTCGTCGAACTATTGACCTGGCTCTGGCGCGGCACCCGCGAGCCGCTGTTCGCCGAACGCGTCGCCGGCACGCTCGATTGGGCGATCCGCGAGATGGCCATCGGCGAACACGGCTTCGCAGCGAGCCTCGGCGCCTACGCCGAGGATGGGCTGAGCGAGGCGGAGGGGTCGGGTCGCTACTATCGGTGGGGCGCCGCCGAGATCGACGAAGTGCTTGGCGACGAAGCCGGTCTGTTCAACCGCGCTTACGAAATCTGCCCGATGGGCGAGCACGCGAGCGGCGCGTTGCAGCGGACGGAGGCGGCGCTGCGCGTCGGCGACGGCGCGGCGCTTGCCGCCTGCCTGGAAAAGCTGATGCATCGCCGCGCGACGCGCCCGCGCCCCGCGCGCGACGACAAGGTCATGCTCGATTGGAACGGACTGATGATCGTCGCGCTGGTCGAGGCCGGCTCGGCCTTCGCGCGGCGCGATTGGCTCGCTCTGGCGATCAAGATGTTCGACGAGCTCGTCGACGCGCTGGGCGCGGAGGTTGGCCGGCTACGTCATTGCCTGACCAACGGCACGCCGGGCCCGGACGCATTTCTCGAGGATTACGCGATCATGGCACGCGCGGCGTTGCGCCTGCACGAGGCCTTCGGCAAGCGGCGCTATCTCGAGCTCGCGCAAGCCTGGGTCGCGACGCTCAACGCGGATTTCTGGGACGCCGATCTCGGCGGCTATTTCATGAGCGCGTCGGGCGGGTTCCAGCCGACCAGGCGAACCCGCACGATCGCCGAGACCTCGCTGCCGTCCGGCAACGGCATCATGATCGGCGTGCTCGCGCGCCTGCACGAGTTGACGGGCGAGGGCCGCGTTCGTGACCGCGCCGAAGCGCTGGTCGAGGCGTTCCGCGCCGACATTCCGCGCTACGGGCAGGCGACGGCGACCGCCGTGAACGCGATCACGACGCTCGCTCGCTTCGTCAAGATCACCGTATCAGGCCAGCCGGACCAGGCCGCGACGCGCGACCTCCTCGCCGTGGCGCTCGACTGCGCCCTGCCCGATCGCATGGTGCTCGGCCCCGGTTCGGGCGCCGAGCCACGCAACGCGACCACCAACGCGCTGGTCTGCGTCGGTACGAGCTGTCTCCTGCCCACGACGTCGGTCGAGGCATTGCGGACACTCCTCGCGCCCGGCGGCCTCGTCGACGCATAGAATTCCGGCCTATTCGCCGACACGGAACGGTCATCTTGACGACGCGGCACCCGTGTCATCCTCATCGGGTCGACTCTTGCTTCAATCGTTAAGACACATCCGGCATGATGCGCTGGACACATTGACCGGATCAGCCGTGTTCCGACGTTCGATTATCGCCTGTGCCGTGTTCCTCGCGGCCGCCGCTCCCGCCGGCGCCGAGCCGGTGGCCACGCCGACACCGTTTAGGCCGACCCCCTCCACGCCGCCCGCGTCCGCGACGTTCGGAAAACTCGTGCCCGTGCCGGTCCGCCCGATTGCCGGCGCCGACGCGTTTCGGCTGCTCGCGCTGCAGGAGGCGGCCAAGGCAGGCCTGCCCTACGCGCTCGTCGATGCCGTCATCAAGATCGAGAGCGACTACCGGCCGGACCGTATCGGCGATGTCGGCGAGATCGGTCTCATGCAGGTGCGGCCTGGTACCGCCGCGATGATGGGGTTCCGCGGCCCGCCTGGCGAACTCGCCGATCCGGCCACCAACATTCACTACGGCGCGACCTACCTCGGCCAAGCCTGGCACCTGGCCAAGGGCGACGTCTGCCGCACCTTGATGAAGTACCGCGCCGGCCATGGCGAAGAGGTGATGTCGGCGCTCTCCGCCTCCTATTGCGCGCGGGCGCGGGCGCACCTCGTGGCGGTCGGCTCGCCGCTGGCCGCCACGATCGCGCCGAGCGATCTCGCTTTCGTGACGCAGGCTGTCGCTCACACGGGTAGCGCTCCGGCGGTGCCCGGTGTCGGCCGTGCCCGAAGTGGTCCGGCCTTCTGGTCGGCGTTGCAGGCGAAGGTGGGCAAGATCAACGCCCGCCTCGAGGCCCGCTGGAAAAGGGTCGCGACGCGGTAGTCTCGACGGTCGTCGTCTAGGCTGTGCGGACGATCCAATCCTCACTTGCAATGCCCGGGATCAAGATGCCGGTCACGCTCGGCTCCAGGGTCCATTCGATGCCATCGAGCCGAAGGACCGCGCGCTCGGGGTCCGCGGTGCAAGCCGTGATCCGTCCTTCGGAGATGATCGGGCAGCACCGGCCCAATCGCAGGGTGACAAGCGCTCCGACCGAGAGCCGCTCAGGCGTGATATCGGCGATCTGCGGCACCGCCATGATATTGAGTGTCACCCCGTCTTTGAGGGACGGCGCGCTGGTGAGGGCTTGGAACGGCATAGTGAACGGTCTCAGGGGTGGGCGTCGATTTGCGAACGCGTCGCGTGGGCGTGATCCTCCGCGCCAATCTCCTTTAGATTCAATGCGAGCCACGAACCATAGGCTTTCGTCTCGCACGTTCGATGAGACGACGCATGCAAGCGAGGTGGGAGTGAAGCGTCACGACATCACCGCACCGGGACTGATCGTCGCGACGTTTCTCGCGAGCGTGGCGCCGACGCGAGCGCAGACCGACGGCTGCCCGGCGAGCGGTGGCACGCCGGCCGAGGTTGCCGCGATCTCGCCGCGGCTCGAGCTTCGTCTCGCCGACAGCCGCCTCGTGCGCCTCGTCGGGCTCGAGGCGGCCAGCGCTGGCCCGCGCGATCACAATCGGACCTATGCCGCGCACGATGCGCTTGCCGTCCTGCTGCGCGGCCGCAAGCTGATGGTCCAAGAGTTCGACAGCAGGCCCGATCGTTGGGGGCGGATCGCGGCGTTCGCGTTCCTCGCGGATGGTCCGGACGCCGGTCGCGCCGGCGGGGTCGCGGCGGCTGCGATCGCCGCAGGTCTCGCCCGCTTTTCCGCCGAGCCCGCCGCCCATTCCTGCCGTGCCGAACTGCTTTCGGCGGAGGACACGGCCCGCCGTGCCGCGCTTGGACTTTGGCGCGATCCGTATTACAGCGTGCTCGCCGTCGACGATCGAGACGGTTTCGCCGAGCGGGCCGGACACAACGTGCTGGTCGAAGCGCGGCTGGCCGCGATCGAACCCGGGCCCTATCGGACGACGCTCCGGTTCGCCGTACCGCGCGGGGACCCGCATGTAGGCCTTAGGCTCACGGCGACGATCCTGCCGCGCGCCATGAAAAAATTCGAGGCCCAAGGCGTGGATTTCACCTCCCTGATCGGTCGAACCATGCGGCTGCGCGGCCTGCTGGACCAGCGGTTCGGACCGCAGGTCGAGCTGGCGAGCCCGGACGACGTCGAGGTGCTTCCGTTGCCCTCCAACCCTGCGAAGTAAGCGACGATGCTTTGCCGTCGCGCCGAGGGACTGCTCGAGAGGTACGCGGCGCGCGCGGTGCTGCTCGCCGCCCTGCTCGGCGGCGGCTTAATTGTCCTCGCCGGCTGCGCCACGATGGACAACCAGGGCGTCACGGTCGAACCGATCGAGGCGCCGGCGGCACCCCGGGTCATCACCGAGTCGACCTCCTCGGCCGAGCACAAGCGGATGGTGGCGCTTTTCGGTGGTGACTACAAAGATCCTGCCGTCGAGCATTACCTCGATGGCGTGCTCGCCAAGTTCGCGGCGACCGGCAACCTCGCCGGCAAGACCTATAAGGTGACGATCCTCAACTCGCCGATCGTCAACGCCTTCGCGCTGCCGTCCGGCGATCTCTTCGTCACGCGCGGCCTGCTCGCGCTCGCCAACGACGGGTCGGAAGTGGCGGCGGTGATGGCGCACGAGATCGCCCATGTCACGGCAGCTCACGCGGTTCGCCGCGAGGAGGAGGAAAAGCGCGCGGCGGTGATCTCCAAGGTCGCGCAGCTCGTCCAGACCAAGGAGCGCGGCGCGGAGATCGCGGCGTCCGCGAAGCTGTCGATCGCCGGCTACTCGCGCGCGCAGGAGCTCGAGGCGGACCGGCTCGGCATCAAGACGATCGCCGCCGCGGGCTACGACCCCTTTGGCGCAAGCCGGTTCCTGTCGGCGCTCGCGCGCTCGACGGCGTTGCGTGCGTCGCTGATCGGCCAGAACGCCACCGCCGCGAAACCCGACATCCTCGCCACCCATCCCTCGACGCCAGACCGGGTCGCCGCCGCGGTGAAGGTGGCCCGCGAGATCGGCGCGCCGGATCTCGGCACACGCGACCGCGAGGCGTATCTGACCGCGATCGACAAGATGATGTTCGGCGACGATCCGGCCGAGGGGACCATCCGCGGTCGCCGGTTCAGCCAGCCCAAGCTTGGGTTCACCGTGACGGCGCCCGAGGGCTTCGTGCTGGAGAACTCGACGCAGGCCGTGCTCGGCGTCAAGGAGGGCGGCGCCGAGGCGATGCGCCTGGACAGCGTTGCGGTCCCGGCCGCGACCTCGCTCGAGAGCTACGTCCGCTCGGGCTGGATCGACGGGCTCCTCGACAGCTCGGTCGAGAAGATCACCGTCAACGGCATGCCCGCCGTGACCGCGACCGCGCGCGCCGGCGAATGGAATTTCCGGCTCGCCGTGATCCGCTTCGACGACGACGAGGTGTATCGCGTGATCTTCGCCACGCATGGTCTCGACGCGGCGCACGAGACCGCCTTTCGGGCTGCGATCGATTCCTTCCGCAAGATCGGTCCCGACGAGGCCGACAAGGTGAAGCCCCTGCGCATCGGTCTCGACACGGCAAAAGCGGGCGACACGTCGGCCGGCGTCTCGACCCGGATGGTGGTGCCCGACAAGCCGCTGGAGACCTTCGAGCTTCTCAACGGCCTCGAGGCGGACACCGCGTTGCAGCCGGGCCAGCGCTACAAGCTCGTGGTGGAATAGCCGGCCAGCACGCTCTCCGCGCAGACCGCTGGAACCGACGCGGCATGCCGACGGTTCTCGGGACGCAAGCGGATGCGTCGATCGCGACCTCCGCCGCATCGCGGGAGAGGTCATGGGCCAGCTGATCGGTGTCGGGCAACAACTCGTCAAGACCGCGATGGCAGCCCCCTTCCTGGAGCGAGACAACGAGCACGACCTCGCGGTCCGCTGGCGCGACAATCGCGACGAGGACGCACTGCATCTGCTGGCTGAAGCGCACATGCGCCTCGTCATCGCGATCGCCGTACGGTTTCGTCATTACGGATTGCCGGTCGCCGACCTGATCCAGGAGGGCCATGTGGGCCTGTTGGAGGCGGCGGCGCGGTTCGATCCCGAGCGCGAGGTTCGGTTCTCGACCTACGCGACCTGGTGGATCCGGGCCTCGATCCAGGACTACATCCTGCGCAACTGGTCGATCGTTCGCGGCGGCACCAGCTCGGCGCAGAAAGCGCTCTTCTTCAACCTCCGCCGCTTGCGCGCCAAGCTTTCGGCTGGTGGCGAGCCGCGCGGCAACGTCGTTCTTTTCGGCGAGATCGCCAAAGCGCTCGGCGTCAATCGCGCCGACGTCGAGATGATGGATACGCGACTGTCGGGCCCCGATGTGTCGTTGAACGCGCCGGTGGCGGACGCCGACAACAGTGCGGCGTCCGAGCGGATCGAGTTCCTCGTCGACAAGCAGCCTTTGCAGGACGAGGTTGTCGGCGGCGAAATCGACACCGATCGCCGACTCGGCTGGTTGAAGGACGCGCTGACGCGGCTGTCGGAGCGCGAGTACAACATCGTGCGCGAGCGCCGCCTAAGCGAGGATTCGATGACGCTGGAAGAACTCGGCGTCCAGCTTGGAATTTCGAAGGAGCGCGTGCGCCAGATCGAGAGCCGGGCGATGGAGAAGCTTCGCATGGCGCTTACCGAGAAGCACCCGCAGGCGGCGATGACTGCGTGAGTTCGCGCGTGTCGAGCGTGGGGATTCAGCCGTGACTGGTCCTGCGTGGCGCTCGACCGCGGCGAGCGCTGGGCACCAGAGGTGCCGAAAGCGCTTTTTGCAACGTGAGCAATGGCGTAAGAACGTCCGAGATGCCGGCGTCTCCAACAGGCTACAGCGCAGCGTGCCGAGCGCTAGCTCGCCGCAGTGGCGAAATGCTTCCTGAACACCTGCTTGAACGGTTGCGCGATGCGATGGCGGCCAAAGCGGTACGCGATGAGCGGCGCTAGAGGCAACGTCCGCACCGCGCACATCGTGCAGCACCAAACGATCCGGTGGGCGACGAGCAGGACAGCCGTACTGCCGTCGGCATCATCGCGAATGCGCCACACCAGGGCCTCCGCGAGGCGCTCGGCCTGCGGCTGCACGCCCAACTTGGCGCGTCAGCCACCGAACGGTAGCTCCATCGCCGTCGCAAACCCTGCTACCCGCTTCCAATTCGGCCACCCTGAGCCCATCTTGGGCATAGGCCGCGTGCGCGGCGAACCAGGGAGGCACGGCACATGCCCGACTATCACAAGAATCCGCAGGCGCTCGCGGCGCTCACGCCCGAGCAGTACCGGGTGACGCAGGAGGATGGCACCGAGCGCGCCTTCACCGGCGAGTTCTGGGACAACCACGCGCCAGGCATCTACGTCGATGTCGTCTCCGGCGAGCCGCTGTTCGCCTCGACGGACAAGTTCGAATCGGGCTCCGGCTGGCCGAGCTTCACCAAGCCGCTCGAGACGGCTTATGTGAAGGAGCACAAGGATAAGACCTTCGGCATGGTGCGCACCGAGGTGCGTTCGGCCGCCGGCGACAGCCATCTCGGCCATGTCTTCCCGGACGGACCGCGCGACAAGGGCGGGCTAAGGTACTGCATCAATTCAGCCTCGCTGCGCTTCGTGCACGCCGACAAGCTCGAAGCCGAGGGCTACGGCGCCTACAGGCAGTTGTTCGAGGCCAAGCAGACGGAGGCCGCCCGATGACGACCGAGACCGCGATCCTGGCCGGCGGCTGTTTTTGGGGCATGCAGGACCTCGTTCGGCGCGAGCCGGGCGTCGTGTCGACGCGGGTGGGCTACACCGGCGGTGACGTGGCCGACGCAACCTATCGTAACCACGGTACCCATGCCGAAGGTCTGGAGATCGTGTTCGATCCGGCCAGGACGAGCTATCGCCGGATGCTCGAGCTGTTCTTCCAGATCCACGACCCGACGACGAAGAACCGACAAGGCAACGATCGTGGGATGAGCTACCGTTCGGCCATCTACTATCTCGACGACGTGCAAAAGCGAGTCGCTGAGGAGACGATCGCCGACGTCGACGCGTCAGGACTTTGGCCCGGCAAGGTGGTGACGGAGGTCGAGAAGGCCGGCCCGTTCTGGCAGGCCGAGCGCGAACACCAGGATTACCTGGAGCGCATCCCCAACGGGTACACCTGCCACTTCCCGCGCCCGAACTGGGTGCTGCCGCGGCGCGACGAGGTGCGCAAGGCCGGTTGATCGGCAGTCGTTGTCATGGCGAGCGCAGCGAAGCAACCCAGGAGCCAACCTGCGGCCCCTGGGTTGCTTCGCCTTCGGCTCGCGATGACGGAGGTGGCGATCAAGCCGCCAGGATCTCGCGCGGCGGCGCTTCGGTGCGGGCCTGCGCGGCCACCGTCACGGCGCGGGTGGCGAGGCCGGCGACGACGGCGGCTTGCGGGACGCCGCGCAGCATCGGCTGCGGGTGCGTGACCTGCCAGGGCCGCGCGAAGGGCCACAGCTTCAGATAGGGCATGCGATTGTCATGCGTGAGCGTCAGCGCGATGTCGCCCGCGCGCCGGCGGCCGAGCGACAGTTCGATCGTCTTGATCTTCGAATGTGGGATCGCCAACGTCGCGGGCAGCGCGAGGCCGTAGGCGAGGATCACGCGGCGCGTCGTAATGGTGTAGTGGGTCGAGCGCGCGGTGAGCCAGGCGAGCCCGGCGAAGTTCACCAGCACCGCGACGATGATGACGGCGAGCGGCACGCTGTCATGCAGCGCCTTGCCGAATGGGATGGCCTTGGCCCAAGCCTGATAGGCATCGAGCGCCACGAGGAAGGCGAGATAGGCGGCGAGTCCGCGCAGGTGGTACACGTCGCGCGCGATCGTGCCGAACGACGGCGACCCATGCCAGACGATTGCCTCGCCCGGCGCGAGCCGGGGCTCTTGCGTGTTCGCGCTCAAAGCACTGCCTCCCGTAGTGGTGTCGAATACATGTGGCCGCCGGCGAAGAACGCATTGACGCGGTCCTCCTCGCGCGCGGTGATCGTGTCGGGCGTCTTGAGGATGGGCGCCAGCGGGAACTGGCTGGCCTTGATCGCGTCACAGACCAGCGAGGCGCTGTCGCGTGGGACCCGGGCGGAGAAGATCGGCATCAAACGATGCCGCGCCTCGCCGTTCAACGCGACCTCTATATAGCGCAAGATCTTCGAGCCTTTATCGATCCAGATGTCGACGACGTGGCCCGCGTCCTTGAGATCGACGCCGAGGACGCGGCGGCCGCGCGGGTCGAGGTCGGGATCGACGCAGGTATAGTCGGTCGCCTTGCGCAGCGGCTCGAGCTGCGGCGAGCCGTCCAGCATCACGAACGGCTCGTCGCGACGCAGCGTGTAGGCGCCGGGGCCGATGCCGGCGATCAGCGGCTCGCCGACGGGGTACAGCGGGGCGCCGGGGAAGAACTCGCGCGGACGCGCCTTCAGCTCGCGGCGTTCGTACTCCTGCGGCAGCGTGGCGGTGCCGCCTTCGAGCAGCTTATAGGTTTTGGGCGCCGGCTCCTCCGGGAAACCGACGATGCGGTGGCCCAGTTCGGGGATCGCCTCCTCGAGCGGGTAGCCCTCGCGCTTGTCCTCGCGGCGAATGTAGAAGACGAGGCCGAACCAGAAGATCACGAACGCGACGATCAGCACCTGCGCGAGGTCGATCTGCTGCGTGAAGGCGCCGATCATCGATGGTCTCCCGTCATTGTCGCCGCTTTGGCGCCGGACATCGCGCCGGTCTGGGCCGCGGTCGCCGCGAGGTCGGCGCGTTGCAGCTGCGACAGCGCTGCCCGCGTCAACTCGATATGCGGGTCGGCGTCCTTCGAAGCCGGCGCGGTGCCGGTGAGGCCCGGATAATCCTTCACCATGTTGACGCCGTTGAGCGGTTTCGGCAGGCGATAATGGCACGTCTCGCAGGTGAGCAAAGCATTGCCCGCCTGCTGGCCCTTTTGGTAGTCCGGGATCACCGGGATCGCGGTCTGTTGCACCAGCACGCGCTGCTGCGGGATCACCTGCGCCAGCGGCAACAGATAGTTTCGGTTCAAATCGCGGATGAGGCGGAGCGCATAGTAGCCGACCCAACGTTCGGGCGTCGACTGGCTCCAGTCCTCCAAGGCGCGCGAGTTGTGACAATAGCCGCAGTTGACGCCGATCTGCAGCGACATCTGCATCATCATCTCATAGATGCGCTTGACCACGACCTGCGCGGCGACATCGTTGGAGCGCAGCGCCGTGCGCGATTGCCCGGCGATCGGATTGTCTTGCAGAAAATATTCGGCGTAGCCGGCGTTGGGGAAGAAGGTCGAAACCGTGTCGGCCGCCTCGTTCCACGGCTCGCCGGGCTCGAACATCGGCCGCTTCGGCTTCGGCTGGCGCGGCCACCAGACCTCGGCCGGGATCGGCTGGCCGCGGTGGCAGGTGTAGCAGGTGACGCCCGACGGCTGCACGTGGCTCGACCAGGCCGAGTTGACGTAGCGCGTCATCTCGAGCATGCGCCGGGCGGCGAGCTTGGTCGGTTTGGCGTCCGACGAGAAGTCGGCCGTGTCGTGGCAAAAGGCGCAACCCTGCTTGGGCGCGACCCAGGTGGTGATCGCCTGCTGCAGGCGGTCGAATTCGGCCGCGCTGACGTCGGTCAACACCTTCACGTTCTTGTACTTCTCGGTCGCCTTTTGGCCGCCGGTGTCGGCCGCCGGCAACGGCGCCGGCACGTCGGCGTTGATCGGCGCCGTCTCGGCGCGGCTCGCGAACTGCACCATCGACGAGGCGCGAAAGCCCATCTGCGTGCCTGGCGTACCAGGCCGATGCCAATCGGGCACCTTGACGATGGCGATGGTCGCGACGACGGCGGCGACCGTGGCGATGACGGTAAGGGTTTTCATCGCGGCACCACCACGTAGGGCTTCTTGACGTCGAGCGCGCCTTGCGGGATCGGCGGCAATTGTTTGTAGATGCTCGGGTATTCGGGCGCGATGCCGTGCTTGACGCCCCAAAGGTACCAATTGTCGACGACGGTGCCGGTGATGAGGATCCCGATGCCGCCGGTCAGCGTCGTCAGCGTGGCGAACCACCAGCCCCAGCGGTGGATCGATTCGAACGTCGCGTTGAAGCCCATCGTCCAGCGCCAGAACAGCGCGCCGCGCTCGGCCGCGGTGCCGCGATCGACGATCTCGTGCGTCTCGCGATCGCCGCCGAACTTGGTGACGGCGAGGATCGTGCCGCCGTGCATGCCGAACAGGACCGCCGAGCCATAAAGGAAGGTGATCGAGAGCATGTGGAAGGGATTGTAGAAAAGGTTGCCGTACCGCACCGAGAACGTGGCGGTCCAATTCAGATGCGGGATGATGCCGAATGGTACGGCCTCCGACCATGATCCCATGATCAAGGGCCGAATGAAGCCGAGCACGAGATAGAGCCAGATCGCCGAGGCGAACGACCACGGGATGTGCGTGCCGAGGCCGGTCGCCCGCGCGCGGCGGTACATGCGCACCCACCAGGCGAAGATCGACATGGTGAGAAAGAAGCCGGCCATCAGCCACCAGCCGCCGTCAGCCAACGGTGGAAAGGAGAGTCCATATTTCGCCGGCGGCGGCTCGAGCGAGAGGAACGGCAGGGTCTTGATGAAGCGCAGCACGTTCCAGTCGACCGAGGCCCACATGTTGAGGCCGATGATCTCGATCGCGATGATGCCGCAGAAGATCGAGACGATACCCTCGGCGCCAAGGTAGATCGGGCCGAGCTGCAGCTCGCCGAACCGGCCGAGCAGCTTCGAGTGCGTCAGGAACTTCGGCGACCCGAAGCGCGGCAGCGGCGGGGGATGCAGCCCGCGCTCGTCCGGCCCGCGCAGCTCGATCGCATTGTAGAGCGTGTGGAAACGCGCCATGTGGGAAACCCTCGAATGTCCGTTCTAGACCAAACGATCGGATGCAGACTTCTCAGTTGAAGCCCTGGGCGGACCAGATCGGCATCGAGAGGTACCAATTGTACCAATAGGGCCAGCCTTGCGTCCAGAACGGGCCCGAGATGAGGATGCAGATCGCGCTCCAGAAGGAGGCGTTGATGGCGAGCAGCCAGCCGATGCGGTGGATGCCGAGCTCGCCGATCGAATAGGCGATCGTGTCGCGGAAGTAGATGCTCTCGTGCTCGCCGTACTTCACCGGCTCGCCCTTGCCGGGATTGGCGGCGGAGAGAATCTCGCCGGAATGCATCGCCAGGATCAGGCCCGTCGTGAAGAAGCAGGTGACGGCGATCATGTGGGCGGGATTGTAGTGGAAGTGCAGGTACTGGTAGCCGGTGTTGGAGACCCAATCGAGATGGCTCATGATACCGTAGGGGAAACCGTAGCCCCAGGCGCCCATCATCACGGGTCGTAGGACCTCCAACGAAAAATAGGCGAAGATCGCCGCCGCGAAAGCGATCGGCACGTGCAGGCCCATGCCGAGCTTGCGGGCGATCTCGCATTGGCGCAGCGCCCATGAGCAGAACGCGCCGAGCGCGCAGATCGTGATGAGCTGCCACAGGCCGCCCTCGCGCAACGGCGCCCAGTGCAGTCCGTAGGCGAGGTTCGGCGGATCGATCGAGATCTTGAGCAGCGCCCAGGTTGGGCCGATCGCCGCGCCATAGACGATCAGCGCGGTGCCGACGAACGAGAACAGGATCGTCGTGACCCCGAAGAAGCCGACGTAGAACGGCCCGACCCAGAAGTCGAAGGTCGAGCCCCCAACCAATGTCCCGCCGCCGACTCGATATTTGCGTTCGAAGGATAGGAGGGCCATTCGGTCTCCGAGGCGTTTTCCGCGACCGAATGTAACTTGTCCTAGACACCATAAGGTGTCAATTTAAATGGACAATCAATCCCTGTGACAGATTGGACGAGGTCCTCGCGATGGCAAGCACGAAGCTGCTCCTCACGGTTTGTATCCCGACGATGCTCGTGCTTGCCGGCGCGGCCCACGCGGAGCCGGGCAAGACGACCTGGACGGGCTACATGTATCAGGGGCCAGGGTACCATTACTCGGTCGTCAGCGAGGTCCCGCAGGCCACCAGCCTCGACGTCGGCCGTTGCGCCGATGGCTGGTGCCAGGTCACGGTCGGCGATCGGATCGGCTATGTGCTGGCCGAGATCGTCGTCACCAGCGGCAGCTTCGACAAGCCGGGCCCCGGCATCCTCGCCCAGCCGGCCGCCGCCGTCAGCCCGCTGCGGCCGCCCGGCCCCTGCGTCGAGGCCAACCAGCGAGGCGGCAACGGCGGCAACGCGATGACGAGGTTCTGCGCCGAGTGACGATGGCCAAGTGAGGATGGCCAAGTGAGGATGGCCAAGTGAAGGATGGCCAAGTGAGGATGGCCATATAGCGCCGCCGGCAGCCCCGCACGCCACCCTTCGCGCGGTCTCGATCCCGCGCGCGATTTGACCTCCGTCATCGCCGTGATATCAGCCACTGCCAACTTGGCCGTGGAGCTGCCCGCTCCGGCCTTACGCAACCGGAGTTGGCATCCATGGCCAAATTTGCTCGTCCGCCGATCGAGGACGCGCTCACCTTCGACGACGTGCTGCTCGTGCCCGGCCATTCCGAGGTCATGCCGAACATGGTCGACCTGCGGACCCGCCTCACCGCCGAGATCGCGCTGAACATGCCGATCATCTCCTCGGCGATGGACACGGTGACCGAGTCGCGGCTCGCCATCGCGATGGCGCAGGCCGGCGGCATCGGCGTCATCCACCGCAACCTCGAGCCCGACGTCCAGGCCGAGGAGGTGCGCAAGGTGAAGCGCTACGAATCCGGCATGGTGGTGAACCCGATCACAGTGTTCCCCGACCAGACGCTGGCCGACGCGCAGGGGTTGATGCTACGGCACGGCGTCTCCGGCTTTCCGGTGGTCGAGCGCGGTGGCACGCCGGGCAAGCCGTCGCGGCTCGTCGGCATTCTCACCAACCGCGACATGCGCTTCGCCGATCACCCCGACCAGAAGGTCGCCGAGCTGATGACCGCGAAGGTCATCACCGTGCGCGAGGGCGTGCCGCAGACCGAGGCGCGGCGGCTGCTGCATCACCACCGGCTCGAGAAGCTGGTCGTCGTCGACGACGAGGGGCGCTGCGTCGGCCTGCTCACGGTGAAGGACATCGAGAAGGCGACCCTCTACCCGCTCGCCTGCAAGGACGGCGAGGGCCGCCTGCGCGTCGCCGCCGCCTCCACCGTCGGCGACAAGGGATTTTCTCGCGCGGAACTGCTGATGGACGCAGGCGTCGACTGCCTCGTCATCGACACCGCGCATGGCCATTCGCAGCAGGTGCTCGACCAGGTCGCGCGCATAAAACGGATCTCGAACAGGACCTCGATCATCGCCGGCAACGTCGCGACGGCGGATGCCACCAAGGCGCTGATCGATGCCGGCGCGGACGCGATCAAGGTCGGCATCGGCCCCGGCTCGATCTGCACCACGCGCGTCGTCGCCGGTGTCGGCGTGCCGCAGCTGACCGCGATCATGGACGCGGCGGGCGCGGCGGGCGGCATTCCCGTGATCGCCGATGGCGGCATCAAGTTCTCGGGCGACGTCGCCAAGGCGATCGCCGGCGGCGCGTCCTGCGCGATGATCGGTTCGCTGCTGGCCGGCACCGACGAGAGCCCCGGCGAGGTCTACCTCTACCAGGGCCGCTCGTTCAAATCGTATCGAGGCATGGGATCGGTCGGCGCGATGGCGCGCGGCTCGGCCGACCGCTACTTCCAGCAGGACATCAAGGACACGCTGAAGCTGGTGCCCGAGGGCATCGAGGGTCAGGTGCCGTATCGTGGCCCGGCCGGCGCCATCCTGCACCAGCTTTCCGGCGGCCTGCGCGCCGCCATGGGCTACCTCGGCGCCGCGACGATCGAGGAGTTCCAGGCCAAGGCAAGGTTCGTCCGGATCTCCGGCGCCGGCCTGCGCGAGAGTCACGTGCACGATGTCGCCATCACTCGTGAGAGCCCAAACTATCCAACTGGAGTGTAAAAGACTTTTCTTCTCCCGCTGGCGGGGGAAGGTGGCGCCGCGAAGCGGTGTCGGATGAGGGGCGTTGCCGCCTCATAAAACACCGTCGCCCGTGCTGCCGCTCGACATCTTCGTGTGACGCGACGGCAATCCATTCAGAACCGCGCCTTCACGCCCGCGTAGATCGTGCGCGCGGCCTGGAATACGTACTGGAGGCCGGCGGTCGCGGCGGTGTTTGTTGTCGGAACCCCCTGGATGTCGGTGACGACCCGGGAATCGAGCAGGTTGTTGACGCCGAGCTTGAATTCCAGCGAGCCCGGCATGGCACCGAAATTGACATTCAGCATCCGGTAGCCGGCGACGAGATCGGTCTCCTCGTAGGCGGGAATGCGGTTCGTCGTGTAGGCCGTCCCGGTCGCCGAATTGGCGATCTGATCGCTGCCCTGCGTGCCATAGCTGTCGCCCACGACCTTGCAGAGCAGCGATCCGAAGTAGCGCGTGTCGTCGTAGATCACGCCGCCCACCGCCGTGTAGCGCGGCGTGCCACCGATGGCGTTGCCGGCGTGGCTGTTGCCGTTCGCGTCGTCGCCCGAGGTGAAGCGGCCCGAGTTGTAGGTCCCGTTGGCGTAGAGCGCGTAGCCGCGATAGAGCGCGTAGGTGATCTCGGCCTCGATGCCCTGATACCGCGCGCCGCCATTGTCGCGGTAGAAGGTGGCGCCCGTCGAATCCGTGGTCTGGCTCGCGAAATGCTGCGCGTTGATGAGGTAGAGGTCGCCGTCGGCGGTGATGCGGTCGGACTTGTAGACGACGCCGGTCTGATAGTTTTCCGTGCGCTCGGGCTGCACCTGGTTCGCCGCCGTGTTGAAGACGTAATAGGCGGATTCGTTGGGCGCGAGCATGCCTTCGGATGCTTGCGCGTACACCGACGTGTTGAGGTCGAGGCGGTAGCGGGCCGTGAGGAACGGCAGGCTGGCATCGTAGGTCTTGGCGTAATACGCCATGGCGAGCGTCGTCTGATTGACCGTCGCCAGATGCTCGCGCGAGAACATCTCGAACTTGTAGCCGGGGGTGATGGTCAGCCGGTCCGTCGGGCGCCATTCGTATTCGACGAATGGATAGAGCGAGGCGACATTGGCCGAGAACAGCTCTTTGTAGGAGGTGTTCGGCGCGTTGCCGAGCGACGAAAAATACTGGCCTTGCGTGTAGTCGAAATATTGCTGCGAGCGCGCGTAATCCACGACCTGGAACCACAGGCCCGTGCGCAGCGTGCCCGAGGCGTAGCCGGCATCGAGATCGTGCGCGACGCTGGCGATGTCGCCGTAAGCCCGCGTGTCGTCATACTTCTTGTAGCCGACGACGTCGTTTGCCCCCACACCGATGAGCTTGGTGGGGGTCGACATGCCGGTCGGGCTCGGCACGTTGATCGTCGTGCCGATCGGGTTCGCGACGTCGCTGCGCAGGTTCGCGCCGGCGTTGCCGAGCTGCGGATAGCCGATCGCGTAGGTGTAGAAGTTGTTGTCGATCCGCCAGCCGTTCACGATCCCCCGCACATCGACGTATTCGAGGTCGGACTGGCGGGTGTAGCTGTTGATGCCGAAGAAGGTGTTCAGCGCCGTGTTGCCGCTGAGGGCGCCGTAGCTTTTGCCGTTCTGCTGATACTGGGCGTAGGTCGTGAAGCCGACGTTGCGCACGAATTCCTGGCCGATCGTCGAGACCGCGGTCACCGTGAAGTCGCCGAGCGGCTGCTCGATCTTCAGGAGGCCGAAGTCGCCACGCTGCTTGCCGTGGTCGAGCACGCCGTCGGAGCCCTGGTGGTGGACGGAAAGCAGAAACTTGCCGCCGGACGCCAGCAGGCCGGATTGCACTGTGACGTTCGAAACCAGCGTGTTGAAATTGCCGTAATACGTGTCGACGCTGCCGCCCGGCCGGTCCGTCAGGTCGAGCGAGTACAGCGCCAGCGTTCCGCCGAACGTCGCGTAGCCCGGCTGCGAGGCCGGCCCCGGCGCGCGATCGACGACGATGGCGCCGAGAAAGCTCGCGGGAAAGTAGTTCGCCGAGTGCTGATCGACGAGATCGCCGAACGGGATGCCATCGAAGGTTGCATTATATTGTCCCTGGGCGAAACCGCGCCAGGCGCCGTGCGAGTCGCCGACGCCGTTGGGATTGTTGGCGGTGAAGCCTGGCGTGAACTTCAGCGCCTCGTCGTAATCCGAGGCCGGCTTGGTGATGTCGCGCAGCGCCTTGTCGCTGACGATCGCGACGGGCTCGGCCGTCGACAGCTTGGCCTGCGAGGGCGCCAGAGCCGGCGCGCTTCCGGGCGGCGCCTTGGAGCCGATGGCGCCGTCGCTCGTGATCCCGCCGCTGTCGGATCGCGAGATCGAGATGGTCGGCAGCAGGATCGGCTCGGCCATGGCGCGCGCCGGGGCGACGGACACGACCGCGACAAGCAACGCCACATCACGGCGCCGGACGCCGCGAGACATTTTACGCACAACCATCGTTTGGGCCCCCGCCCCCGGCTCGCCGCGCAAGCGCTCCAAGCCGTCGGGAGCATAGAAAGGGCATATGACGGAGAAACGACGCGGAGTTCGACGACATTCATAAGCCGGTCATGGGCGGCCGATTGAATGGGCGATCAAACATTGTTCAGAGGTCCGCCGCGTCGCGTTCGACCCGGCGTCCTCGATTGGAGCAGCTGATGAAGCGTCATCTAGCGAATTCGGCATCGGCGATCGCCGCCGTTCTTCTCTTGTCGGCGGGAAGCGCCGCGGCCGGTGACCGCGAGGATCGCCAACCGGTGTCGCAGACGAACCTGCCGACCGGCCAGATGATCACGCCCACCGCCGATCCCGGCTCGACGCTTCAGCCGCTTCTGCCTCGGCTCGCCGACATGCCGAACCTCAAGGCCGGCTACGCCGCTTCCGAGGCGCTCAGCCCCGATGGTAGGACCTTGCTCGTGCTCACGACGGGCTATAATTACGTGGTCAACGGGTCCGGCAACGAGATCCCCGGCGATTCGACGCAGTTCGTGTTCGTCTTCGATGTCAGCGGCGGCGCCCCCGTGCAGACGCAGGTCCTGCAGGTTTCCAACAGCTTCGTCGGCATCGCCTTCTCGCCCGACGGCAACACGTTCTACGTGCCGGGCGCGGCGGAAGACAACGTGCACGTCTTCGCCAGGTCGCCGGGAGGCGCTTTCGCGGAAGCGGGAACGCCAGTGAAGCTCGGCCACATGGCGGGCGTCGGCATCGCCCAGCAGCCGCTCGCGTCGGGGATCGCGGTGACGGCGGACGGCAAACGAGCCGTCGTCGTCAACAAGTACAATGATTCCGTCTCCCTCATCGATCTCACCGCGCGCTCGGTCCTCGGCGAGCGCGACCTGCGCCCGGGCAAGAACGGCGCGCCCGCCGGCACGCCCGGCGGCGAATACCCGAATGCCGTCGCCATCGTCGGCAACAGCTTCGCGTATGTCTCGAGCGAGCGCGACCGAGAGATCGTCGTCGTCGACATCAGGGGCCAGCAGCCGAGCATCCTGGCGCGCATCCCGGTGCAGGGCGACCCCAACAAGATGGTTTTGGACAAGACGCAAGCAAAGCTCTACGTCGCCAGCGACGCCGAGGATGTCGTGTCGGTGATCGACACGGCCCGCAACGCGGTGATCGACACGATCTCGACCCTCGCGCCGCAAGGTTTGATCCCGCGCAATCGCGCCAGATACAAGGGCGCCGCGCCCGACGGGCTCGCGCTGTCGCCCGACGGGGGCACGCTCTACGTCGCGAACCGCGGAACCAACGACCTCGCGGTGATCTCGCTCACCGCGCGAAATCCGCAGGTGACGGGGCTGATCCCGACTGGCTGGTACCCATCAGACGTCCGCGTCGCCGCCGATGGAAAGACCATATACGTCAGCAACGCGAAGACCGTCCCCGGCCCCGATCCGGGCAATTGCCTCGGCTACGAGACCGTGCCCTGCCCGGTCATAAACTCGCCGGTGCAGTTCGCGCCCAACGACTACATCTTGAATATCACCGGCTCGGCGCTCTCGACATTGCCGGTGCCGAACCCCAGGGATCTCGAGCGCCTGACGCGCCAAGTCGCGCTCAACGACGGCTTTCGCGGCGAGGAGGCGTATGCCGGCGAAATGGCCGCGCTCCGCCGCCGGATCAAGCACGTGATCTACATCGTCAAGGAGAACCGCACCTACGATCAGATGCTGGGCGACCTGGGCAAGGGCAACGGAGATCCGGGTCTCGCGGAGTTCCCGGCGACGACGACGCCGAACA
Organism: uncultured Lichenihabitans sp.; assembly: GCA_965214415.1. Taxonomy (GTDB): domain Bacteria; phylum Pseudomonadota; class Alphaproteobacteria; order Rhizobiales; family Beijerinckiaceae; genus RH-AL1. The sequence goes on along the minus strand of CBDCBQ010000003.1, from coordinate 406,890 downwards.
CGCATGCTCTTGCCGCGAACTTTGTCACGCTCGACAATTTCTATGATCCCGGCGATGTGAGCGGCAACGGCTGGCCCTGGAGCACCTCGGCCCGTGAATCGGACGCCGGCGCCAAGATGCTGCCGCCGAATTACGCCGGCAACGGTGGTGGCGGCTCCTACGATTGGGAAGGTACGAACCGCAACATCAACGTCGGCTTGACCGGCGCGGCCCGCCAGGCCGCCGATCCGCTGACGCCAGCCGACCCGGATGTGCTGCCGGGCACCGGCAATGTCGCGGCACCCGATGGGCCGGACGGCGAGGTGCAACAGGGCTATCTGTGGAACGCCGCGCTGCGGGCCCACCTCACCGTGCGCAACTACGGCTTCCTGATCGATCTCACGCGCTACAGCGCGGCGACCGGGCCCTACATGATCCCGCGCGATCGGACGCCCTACGCCGACCACGCCGTGCAATCCTATTCGGCCAATCCGCAACTGAACCCTGTGACCGACGTCTATTTCCGTGGCTTCGACACGTCCTATCCCGATTTCTACCGCGAGCAGGAATGGGAGCGCGAGTTCACGGGCTATGTCGCCAGCGGCAGCCTGCCGAGCCTGAGCCTCGTGCGCTTCATGGCCGACCACACCGGCAGCTATTCGGCGGCGATCGACGGCGTGAATCGGCCCGACCTCGAGGTGGCCGACAATGATTACGCGGTCGGCAAGCTCGTCCAGACCGTGGCCGCCAGCGTCTACGCCAAGGACACGCTGATCTTCGTCGTCGAGGACGACGCGCAGGACGGCGCCGACCACGTCGACGCGCATCGCAGCATCGCCCTCGTCGTCGGCCCCTACGTGAGACAAGGAGCCGTCGTCAGCGCACGCTACACGACGGTGAACATGTTGCGGACGATCTCCGACCTGCTCGGGCTCGACCATCTAGGCGTCTATGATGCCAACGAGGGACCGATGGCCGACGTCTTCGACGCCCCCGACAGGCGAGATGCGAAGTGGACCTACACGGCATCCGCCTCCTACCTGCTCCGAAGCACGCAGCTGCCGTTCCCCGCTGGAACGCGTTTCGCCGCGCTGGCGCACGCGACCCGTACCGCGCAATACTGGATCGACCATTCGCGCGGCTTCGACTTCTCGGTCGAGGACAAGCTCGATGCCGCCGCCTACAACAAGGTGCTGTGGGCGGGCCTGATGGACACGCCCTATCCCGTCAACGGCGGCCGGCCGGGCGGGGATGCCGACGGAGCCAGGGTTTCGGCGCATGGGCCGGCGCGGCGCGACGACGACTGACGGTCGCGACGCATATCCATGAGGCGTGCAAATTTGCTTGATCTCGTACGATCGACGCCCGACACTTGGCGATCGCGGCGGTAAGGAGCGTTCATGGTCAAGGTGTTTGTGTCGAGCGTCATGGACGCGCCGATCGGCAAGGTGTGGCCGTTCATCCGGGACTTCGGCGGCATCGGCAAGTTCGGGCCGATCGTCGCGCGATGCGAGATCGAAGCGGGCGAGCCGGGCGACAGGGTCGGCTGCATCCGTGCCATCCACACGCACGACGGCGGCCTGCTCCGCGAAAGCCTCGTCGAGTTGTCGGACGTCGATCATGTGCTGAAATATTCGATGGTCGAAAGCCCGCTCGGCGTCACCGACTATCTCGGGGTGATGCGCGCGACGCCCGTGACGGATGGCGATCGAACCTTCGTCGAATGGTTTGTCTCGTTCAATTGCGCGCCGGGACGCGAGACGGCGCTCCTTGAGATGATCCGCGACGGCGTGTTCGCGCCCGGGCTCGAGAAGATGAAGACGCTGCTGTGAGGTGAAGCCGCGTCGCCGTCGTTGTACATCGCGTGATGGGAAGCGCCATGCTCAGGCGCTCGGACTGGCCGTGCGCACGGGACCTTCGGCGTCGTCGCCTTCGCTGGCCGGGTCGCCGCGACGGAAGTCGGCGAGAGTCAGGTGCCGGCCCCAAGGTGTACGATCCGGCCGCTTGATCTGCACGGGTTCGTCGTCGGCGAGGCCTTGCAGGCCGGGGCGCTCGGCGATCATCGACGCGACCTTGCGCGCCGCATCGCGGATGTCGATCGCCTCGAAACGCTCCTCCGGGAGTTGATCGATCTCGACGATGTAGGTCTCGGGCTGTGTCATGCGCGGCTATCGCGCGCCGGGTCGATCGGTTCCCGGCCGGCCGTCACGAGCCCGGCGATGCGGCATTTGCCGTTGGTTGCTTCGCCCGCGGCTCGCGATGACGGGGTGGCCGTCCCTATTCCGCCGCGACGACGCGTAGATCGTCGTAGTCCTCCGCCCGCGTCTCGTCAGGCGCCCTGTTCGGCAGTAGCGCCGAGAGCACCGCGGCCACGGCGAGATTGGCGACGAGCGCGGTGATCCCGTTGTAGGCGGCGATGCCTCCCCACAGCGCGTGCACCGGCACCCACGCGGCAGGCCCCGCCGAGAGCGCGGTGCCGAGCGCCATGCCGACCGCCCAGCCCGCCAGTAGCGCCCAGGCCGAGAACCAGCGCGTGAACAGTCCGATGATCACGGCAGGAAAAATCTGTACCATCCAGACACCGCCGAGCAGCTGCAGGTCGATCGCGAACTTCGTCGGCAGCGCGAGGATCACGATCAGCGCGCCGACCTTGACGATCAGGCTCATCAGCTTGGCGAGCTGCGCCTCCTCGCGCGGCGCGATGGCGGGGTCGACGAACGGCTTCCAGATGTTGCGGGTGAACGTGTTGGCCGCGCCGATCGCCATCACGGCCGCCGGCACCAGCGCGCCGATCGCGATGCCGGCAAAGGCGAAGCCCGCGAACCAGCCCGGGAACATCCGTAGGAACAGCAGCGGCACCGCCTGCTGCGGGTCGGTGGTCGCGATGCCGGCCGCGAGCGCCATGTAGCCCATCAACGCGATAAGGCCGAGCACCAGCGAATAGGCCGGCAGCATGAAGGCGTTGCGGCGGATCGTAGTGCCGGACGAGGCGGAGAGGATGCCGGTCATCGAGTGCGGATACATGAAGAGCGCCATCGCCGAGCCGGCCGCCAGCGTGATGAACGGCACGACCTGCGATCCCGCCAGCAGCGTGCCGGCCGGCTTGTGGGTGATCGCGGCCTTCAGCGCGAGTGCGGCGCCGGCCTTGTCGAAGATCGCGCCGTAGCCGCCGAGCTTCAGCGGCACGACGATCACCGCCGCGATGACGAAGATGTAGATCATGATGTCCTTGACGAAGGCGATCATGGCCGGCGCGCGCAGGCCGGACGAATAGGTGTAGGCCGCCAGGATCACGAACGCGACGGTGAGCGCGAGGCCGGGATTGCCGAAGCCGAGCGCCTGGATCACCTTCTCCATGCCGACGAGCTGCAGCGCGATGTAGGGCATGGTGGCGACGATGCCGGTGACCGCGACCGCCAGCGCCAGCCAGCGGCTGCCGTAGCGCCCGGCGACGTAGTCCGCAGCCGTGATGTAGCCCTTGGCACGCGTCACCGCCCACAGCCGCGGGAAGGTGAGATAGAGCAAGGGATAGATCAGGATCGTGTAGGGCACGGCAAACAGGCCGAAGGCGCCGGACGCGTAGACCAGCGCGGGCACCGCGATCACGGTATAGGCCGTATAGAGATCGCCGCCGATCAGGAACCACGATACCCACGGCCCGAAGCGGCGGCCGCCGAGGCCCCACTCGTTCAGGTCCGAGAGATCGCCGCGCCGCCAGCGCCCGGCGACGAAGCCGAGGATCGTCACGAGCGCGAAGAAGAACACGAAGACGGAGGTTGCCGCGAACTCGAGATGCGGCGTCACGGGCGTGATCACGCCTTGCCGTCCGCACGATCGAGCCGGAACACCGCATAGACGAACAGCGCCGAGATCGGCACCAGCAGGAACAGCGACCAATAGAGGAACGGGAAGCCGAACAGGCGCGGTTCGTCGCGATTGTAGAGCGGCACGGCCAGCGCCAGCACGCAGGGGATGAGGAGCAAGATCATACGCACTGGGGGCCTCGCCGAGGGTTCCGGCACCTATCGGCGAGGGCGCGGCAAACGGCAAGAGCGGGGATAAGGGCCACTGCCTCGTGATCGCGCCCATGGTCGGCCGATCTGGCCGGTGGTAGACGAGCTGGCATGGACGAGAAAAGCCGAGCTCCCGCGTCCGCGCCCGTCGTGCCCGCGTCCGTCGTGCCCGCCTCCGTCGCCACCGTGGCCTCCCGGATCGTGGCCTTCACCGGCGAGGCCCGCGAGGACCGGCGCACCGTCGCCGTCGAGACGCCGGTGCAGATCGCCTTCGCCGACGTGCCGTTCGCCGTGATGATGCTGACGCCGGCCGATCTCATCGACTTCGCCTACGGCTTCAGCCTCACCGAGGGCATCATCGAGCGGGCGGATCAGATCCGCGAGGTGACGCCGGGCGAGATCGAGGACGGGCTCGCGCTGCGGATCGACCTCGTCGGCGAGCGCCTGCACAAGCACCTCGCCCGCCAGCGCGCGATGACCGGGCGAACCGGCTGCGGCGTCTGCGGCATCGACGACATCGAGGCGCTGCGCCGCGCGCGGGGTGCGCACGGCACGGCCCCGGCGGTGGGAATCGCCGCGATCGAGCGGGCGCTGGCGGCGCTCGACGACGAGCAGGTGCTCAACGTCGCGACGCGCGCGGTGCACGGCGCGGCCTGGGCGAATGCATCGGGTGCGATCCTGCACATCCGCGAGGACGTCGGCCGCCACAACGCGCTCGACAAGCTGATCGGCGCGTTGCTGCGCGCGGGGACGGATCCGACGACCGGGTTCATCGTGATCACCAGTCGCTGCTCGTTCGAGATGGTGGAGAAGGCGGCGACGTTCGGCGCCCGGACCTTGGTCGCCATCTCGGCGCCGACTTCGCTCGCGATCGAGCGCGCGCGGGCGCTCGATGTCACGCTGATCGCGATCGCGCGCCGCGACACGCTCACCGTGTTTCACGGCGGCGAACGGCTCACGACGAGGTGATACCGGCTGCGTTCGCCACGTGGCGAGCCAGGCTGCAAACCGGCGCCAGACCACTTACCTGAGGAGCAACCCAGGAGAGAGCCATGGCTTCGAAGAACATCCTCGTGCTCGGCGGCAGCCGCGGCATCGGCGCGGCGATCGTGCGGCGGCTGGCGGCCGATGGCGGCCGCGTCGCCTTCACCTATCGCGGCGCCAAGGACAAGGCCGAGGCGCTGGCGACGGAGGTCGGCGGTGAGGCGGTCAAGGCCGACAGCGCCGATCGCAACGCGGTCGCCGAGGTGATCAACGCGCGCGGCAAGCTCGACATCGTGGTCATCAACGCTGGCGTCTATGTCGGCGGCGATCCGCTGACGATCGACCCCGCGGAGGTCGACCGGCTGATCGATATCAACATTCGCGGGCCCTACCACGCCGCGGTCGAGGCGGCACGGACGATGAACGACAATGGCCGCATCATCATCATCGGCTCGGTCAACGGCGATCGCTCGCCGCAGGCGGGTTCGGCCGCCTACAGCATGTCGAAATCCGCGATGCAGGGGCTGACGCGCGGGCTCGCGCGCGACCTGGGCCCGCGCGGGATCACCGTGAACGACGTCCAGCCCGGCCCTGTCGATACCGAGATGAACCCGGCCGACGGCCCGAAGCGCGACGTGATGCACAGCACGATGGCGATCAAGCGCCACGCCACCGGCGCCGAGGTGGCGGCCTTGGTTGCCTATCTCGCCTCGCCGGCGGCCGGTATCGTCACGGGCGCCATGCACACGATCGACGGCGGAATGGCCGCCTAGCCCAGCCCGGCGAGGCCTTCGACCAGGGCGTCGAAGACCGCGCGGCAGCAGGCGCTTCCGCGCAGGTCCTCGTGCATGACGATCCACACGTCCAGCGCGACTTCGAATGCCTCGCCGAGCACGCGGACGAGGCGTTCGTCACGCCGCATCTTAGGAATGACGTCACGCCCTTCGAGGTCGGCGCGCCCGCCACCGCCAGGACCTTCCTTGCAGCGGCTCGGAACGCTTGAAAGCGCCGCGCCGCTGTGACACCAAGCGGGCGTTGGAGGACCCGTGCCGCAGATCCATGTTTGCCCGCTTTCGAAGATCCCGGCCACCGTCAGCGCCACGGGCGCGCGCTCGATGGTCACGCTGATCAACAAGGGTACGCCGGTTCCGCGACCGCGCGAGATCGAGGCGAGCCGGCACCTGTTCGTGCCAGTCTCCGACATCATCGTCGAGATCGACGGGCACATCCTCCCCGCCGAGGCGCATGTCACCGAGATTCTCGCCTTCGTGCGCGAGTGGGACCGTGCCGCGCCGATGATCATCCATTGCTACGCGGGCGTCAGCCGCTCGACGGCGGCGGCATTTATCGCCGCCTGCGCGTTGGCCCCGGAGCGCTCCGAATTGGAGATCGCCCGGTCGCTGCGCGCACGCTCGGCCACGGCGACGCCCAACAAGCTGCTGGTCGAGGTCGCCGATGGCATGCTGCGACGCGACGGCCGCATGATCGCGGCGGTGGCGGACATCGGTCGTGGCGAGGACTGCATGGAGGGCGTGCCGTTCGCGCTCGACCTTGCCTGAGGCCAAGCCGATGACGGAGGCCGAACCCCATACAGACATCGCCGCCATGCCATTCGAAGCGGCGATGAAAGAACTCGAGGCGATCGTCGACAAGCTCGAGAAAGGGCAAGTCGCGCTTGAGGAATCGATCGCGATCTACGAGCGCGGCGAGGCGCTCAAGGCGCATTGCGACCGGCTGCTCAAGAATGCCGAGGCGCGGATCGAGAAGATCACACTCTCGCGCGACGGCAAGCCGACCGGAACGGTCCCGCTCGATCCCGCCTAGGCGAGGCCATCAGCCCTTGTTTGCCAGGCCTGATTCGGCGCGCAACGCGTCGATCCGCTTCGAGGCCTCGGCCTTGCTCATCCCGTCCTCGTACGGCGTGTTCGTCTTCTCGCTCAGCGTCTTGAGATAGGACGCCTGGGCGCCGGTCATCGGCTCGCCGCCTGTCGTCCAGTCGCTGGGGTCCTTCACCGTATTCGAATTCGGCGCGGGATCGGTCTTTGGATTGTGGTCGGACATGCAAGCTCCTTTGCGTTCCCCCAATGTTCTTCCCTGATTGAAGGTTGCGGGCCGTGATGTCGCAGCTCTCGTTCACGATGGCTGGCCTTGCCGCCGGCGAGCGTATAGGCCTTGAGCCAGCGATTCCCTCGTGTGCACCGCGCGCGCAAGCCCCTCATGGCCAAGCTTTACCACCACCCGCTCGATCCGAACTCGCGCTTCGTTCGCCTCATTCTCGCCGAGTACGGCGCCGAGCCCGACCTCGTCGAGGAGCGGACGTTCGAGCGCCGCCACGAGTTCTTGGTGTTGAACCCAGCCGGCACCATCCCGGTCCTTGTCGAGGAGGCGGATGCCGGGGGACCGCCTGTCATCGTGCCGGGCGCCGGCCCGATCGCCGAGTACCTGAACGAGACGCGTGGCAGCGAGGCCGCCCCGCGCCGGCTCATGCCCGAGACGCCGGTCGAGCGCATCGAGGTGCGGCGTCTCACCGACTGGTTCAACACCAAGTTCTTCAACGAGGTGTCGCACTGGCTGGTGAGCGAGAAGGTCTACAAGCGCTTCATGCCGGCGAGCCAGGGCGGCGGCGCGCCGGAGATGGAGCTGGTGCGCGCGGCCCGCGCCAACATTCGCCATCACCTGCGCTATATCGGCTATCTCGTCGGCCATCGGAACTGGCTTGCCGGCGACGCGCTGACGATGGCCGATCTCGCGGCGGCGGCGCATCTATCGAGCGTGGACTTTTTGGGCGACGTGCCATGGGCCGAGGACGAGATGGCGAGGAGCTGGTACGCGCGGGTCAAGTCGCGCCCCTCCTTCCGCACCCTGCTCGCCGACCGCGTGGCCGGGATCACGCCGTCGGACGCCTACGCGAACCTGGATTTCTAGCGCCCGGCCTTCGAGCATGACGCCCGACCTGAAGCCCGGCCTCGCCGACAAGGCCCGCGCGCTCGGCTTCGACCTCTGCCGCATCGGTGCGCCGGACGCGATTCCCGACGCCCCGGCCAGGCTGCGCGCCTTCATCGAGGCCGGCCATGCCGGCGACATGGCCTGGCTGGCCGAGACGGAGCCGCGCCGCGCCGACCCGCGCGTGCTGTGGCCCGAGGTCCGCGCGATCGTCATGCTCGGGCTCAACTACGGGCCGGATCGCGACCCGCTCGAAAAGCTCGCCGATCGGGGCGCGGCCAACGTCTCCGTCTATGCGCGCGGTCGCGACTATCACGAGGTCATCAAGGGCAAGCTGAAGCAACTGGCGGGTTGGCTCGTCGGCGAGGCGCGCCGGGCCGGCGACGCGGCGGAGGTGAAGGTCTTCGTCGACACGGCGCCGGTGATGGAAAAGCCGCTGGCGGAAGCGGCCGGGCTCGGCTGGCAGGGCAAGCACACCAATCTCGTCTCGCGCGAGCATGGTTCGTGGCTGTTCCTCGGCTCGATCTTCACGACGCTCGCGCTCGCGCCCGACGCGGCCGAAACCGACTATTGCGGCTCCTGCCGCGCCTGCCTCGACGCCTGCCCGACGAACGCGTTTCCCGCGCCCTACCAGCTCGATGCGCGTCGCTGCATCTCGTACCTGACGATCGAACACCAGGGCGAGATCCCGCTCGAATTTCACAAGGCGATCGGCAACCGCGTGTTCGGCTGCGACGATTGCCTCGCCGTCTGCCCCTGGAACAAATGGGCGCAGGCCGGCGCCGAGCTGAAGCTGTTCGCGCGGCAGGAGTTGACCGATGGGCGCCTCGCCCAGTGGCTCGCGCTCGATGAGGCGGGGTTTCGCGCGCTGTCCGCGGGCACGCCGGTGCGGCGGCTCGGCTACGCGCGCTTCAAGCGCAACGTGCTCATCGCCGCGGGAAATTCCGGCGACGCGCGGCTCGCGCCGGCGGTGCGGACCCATCAGGCCGATGAATCCGCGATGGTCCGAGCGACGGCGCGCGCGGCGGAGGCGACGCTTGGCGGCGGGTGAGACGCGAGCCCCTAGGAGAAGGCGACGTGCGCCCGCGCCCCTACAGCATCCGCCCGCGCCGCAGCAGCCACGCCGTCGCTCCACCGAGGACCACCATGAAGGCGATCCCGTACCAGAAGCCGATCGGGTGCTGGGCGCCGGGCATGCCGCCGAGGTTCATGCCGAAGATGCCGGTGACGAGCGTCATCGGCAGGAAGATCACCGTGACGATCGAGAGGATGTAGAGGTTGCGGTTGGTCGCCTCCATCAGCCGGCCGGCCAGCTGATCGGCGACCAGCCGGGCACGCTCCTGGACAAGATCGAGATCGTGGCCAAGCGCGGCGAGACGCTCGATCGCCTGGCGCAGGCCGCGCGCGCCCTCCTCGTCCACCCACGGCGGCAGGCGCAGGAGCAAGCTGGCGAGCGCGTGCTGCTGCGGCACCATATGGCGGCGCAACCGCGCGGCGACGCGGCGGATGCGGGCGAGCTCCGGCATTCGGTCGTGGATCCGACCTTCGAGCAACTCGTCCTCGAGATCGTCGACGTCGTTCGTCAGCCCGAGAAGAAGGTCGCCGAGCGTATCGGTCACATGGTGCAGGAAATGCGTGATGATCGCGACCGGCTTCTCGACCTTGAGGCCACCGCCGATCTGGCGACGCAGCTTATCCATAGAGTGCAGCGGCCGACTGCGCGCCGAGATCAGGCAATGGTTGTCGAGGTAGAGGCGCAGCGTGCCGAAATCCTCGCCCTTGTTGGCTTCGTCATGGTGCAGATCACCGACAACGCCGGCGAGACCGCCCGCGCAAGCCTCGAGGCGCATGTGCGTGTCGCGGCCGAGCAGCAGCACCTTGCCGGCCTCGGGGATGTGGCGCGAAGACTCGATCCGCTCACGCGCTCGCGCATCGACGAGATTGTAATGGAGCCAAACGACGCCTGTCTCGTCGTCGAGCGCCGCCTCGGCGTCCTCCCAGGCAAGCTCGGTCATCGTACCATCACCGTCGATGCGATAGCCGCAGACGAGACCCGAACTATCGACGGTATCGAGCATGCGGAAAGCCTCCTGTCGTCCGGCGCGGCAGACAGCCGTACGTGCCGCTCATGACGGGCCGATGGCGGCCCAACCTTCGCCGGAAACCGCGCCTAAGGACACTCCGATAGGTCGATGGAGGCATCATGGCGCGCGCGATCATCATCCTGGCCGTGCTGCTGCTCGGCGGCTGCGTCTCCGCGAACGACAAAGGCGTGGACCTCTCGGCGACACCATCGCGGTCGCGCTATAGCGAGGATTACGACAAGCCAAAACAGGTCTGCGAGAGCACGACCGAAGGCACCGAGGCCAAGACCATCTGCTACTAAGCGCGCCTCAAGCCGGCGGCGTACCGTTCTCGGCGAGCACCGCGCCGGCGAGATAGAGGCTGCCGCAGACGAGGATGCGCGGTGCCACCGGCCATGCGCGTGCCTTGAGATACTGAAGCGCCGGCGTGACGCCCTGGCATGCGGCGGCGGGCAGGCCGACAGCCAGCGCGCAGGCGGCCACATCGCGGGCGGGTCGCCCCGCATGTTCGCCCTCGACTGGGACGGCGATCACCTCCTGCGCCAGCCCGACGAAGGCGTGCAGGAACGCCTTGGTGTCTTTCGTCGTCAGCGTGCCGCAGATGACGATCAGCGGGCGCGCCGCCTTCTCCTCGAGGTCGGCCATCGCCTGGCCGAGCGCGCGGCCACCATCCTCGTTGTGGCCGCCATCCAGCCACAGCTCGGCGCCGACCGGCGCCGCGGCGGCGAGCGGCCCGCGCGAGAGGCGCTGCAGCCGCGCCGGCCATTCCGCCGTCTGCAGGCCGCGCTCGATCGCGTCGAGGCCGATCTCGGGCGCGACGCGGCGCAGCGCGGCGATCGCGGCGGCGGCGTTTTGATGCTGATGGCGCCCGACGAGGCGCGGCAACGGCAGGTCGAGCAGCCCGTCCCGGTCCTCGAACAGCAGGCGGCCATGCTCCTCGCGCACCGTGAAATCCCGGCCGGCCAATGTCAGCGGCGCGCCGACCCGTCGGGCTTCGCGTTCCAGCACCGTCTCCTGCACGTCGGCCTGCGCGGCGACGATCGCCGGGGCGCCGCGCTTGAAGATGCCCGCCTTCTCGCGGGCGATGCCTTCGAGCGAGTCACCCAGGAATTCGACATGGTCCATCGACACCGCGGTGACGATGCTGGCGGCTGGCGCCGCGATCACGTTGGTCGCGTCGAAACGGCCGCCGAGGCCGACCTCGAGCAGCAGCCAATCGGCTGGTTTGCCGGCAAACAGCTCCAGCGCGGCCGCCGTGGTCATCTCGAAGAAGGTGATCGGCGCGCCGTCGTTGACGCGCTCGCAGGCCTCCAGCGTGGCCGCCAGTTCCGCCTCGTCGACGAGCCGGCCGCCGCCGGCCTGGCCAAGCCGGATACGTTCGTGAAAGCGCACCAGATGCGGCGAGGTGTAGACGTGCACAAGCTTGCCCGCAGCCTCCAGCATCGCCCGCAAAAACGCGACAGTCGAGCCCTTGCCGTTGGTGCCGCCGACATGGATGACGGGCGGCAGGCGATCCTGCGGTCGGCCGAGCTTGTCGAGCAGGATCTCGATGCGATCGAGCGAGAGATCGATCTTCTTCGGATGCAGCGCGGTCAGCCGCTCGAGGATCGCATCGGAGTTTTGGGCGACGCGCTGTTTCACGCCGCCGCCTTCGGCTGCTTCATCAGCACCGAGCACAGGCTCGCCAGCGTCGCCCGCATATCCTTGCGCGCGACCACGATGTCGACCATGCCGTGCTTCTGCAGATATTCGGCGCGCTGGAAGCCAGCCGGTAGGCGCTCGCGGATCGTCTGCTCGATGACACGGGCGCCGGCAAAGCCGATGACGGCGCCCGGCTCGGCGAGATGGACGTCGCCGAGCATCGCGTAGGACGCGGTGACGCCGCCCGTCGTCGGATTGGTGAGGACCACGATGTAGGGAAGCTTGGCCGCGCGCAGGCGTTGCACGAGCAGCGTCGTGCGCGGCATCTGCATCAGCGAGAACATGCCCTCTTGCATGCGCGCGCCGCCCGACGCGGTGAAGATGATGAACGGCACATGCCGGTCGATCGCGGCCGTCATGCCGGTGATGATCGCCTCGCCCGCCGCCATGCCGAGCGAGCCGGCGTGAAATTCGAAATCGTGCACCGCCACGACAACCGGCACCTCCTCGATCGTGCCGGCGGCGAGCTTGATCGCGTCGGGCGAGCCGGTCTTGGCTCGGTTCTCCTTCAAACGATCCGTATAACGCTTCACGTCGCGAAACTTGAGCGGATCGGTTGGCACGTCGGGCGTCGCGATGTCCTCGTAGCGTCCCTCGTCGAACAGCGCGGCGAGGCGCTGCTTGACCGGGAAGCGCATGTGGAAGCCCGACCCCGGCACGACATGCAGGTTCGCCTCGAGATCCTTATGGAACACGAGCTCGCCCGAGTCGGGGCATTTCACCCACAGGTTCTCGGGCGTCTCACGCCGCAGGAACGAGCGGATCTTCGGGGGAACGACGTTGGAGATCCAGTTCATGTCAGCTCCATCATGCGCCCACCTTCGCCGCCGACCGCACGCCTTCGGCGAGTTCGCGTACGAGCCCGGTCACGGCGCCGACCGTACCCGCGCTCGCCTTGCCCTCGCCATCGAGCGACGCGCGCAGCGCGTCGACGATCGCCGAGCCCACGACAGCCGCTTCGGCGCCAGCGCGCACCACAGCCGCGGCACTTGCGGCGGTCTTCACGCCGAAGCCGACGGCGATCGGCAGCTCTGTCTTGGCCTTCAGGCGCCGCACGGCCGCGCCGACGGCGTCGAACGACGGCGTCGCCGTGCCGGTGATGCCAGCGATCGAGACGTAGTAGAGAAAACCAGACGTGTTCGCGAGCACGGCGGGCAGTCGCGCGGCGTCGGTCGTCGGCGTGGCGAGACGGATGAAGTCGAGCCCGGCGGCGCGCGCGGGCAGGCATAGCTCCTCGTCTTCTTCCGGGGGCAGGTCGACGACGATCAGCCCGTCCACGCCGGCCGCCTTGGCGTCCTCGAGAAAGCGCGCGACGCCGTGGATGTAGATCGGGTTGTAATAGCCCATCAGGATCACCGGCGTGTCGCGATCCTCCCGGCGAAAGGCGGCGACAATCTCCAACGTCTGCGTCAGCGTCATGCCGGCCGCGAGCGCGCGCAGGCCCGCCGCCTGGATCGCCGGACCATCGGCCATGGGATCGGTGAACGGCATGCCCAGCTCGATGACGTCGGCGCCGGCCCCCGGCAGCGCGCGCAGGATCTCGAGCGAGGTCGGCCCATCCGGGTCGCCGGCCATCGTGAAGGTGACGAGCCCGGCCCGACCCTCGCGCGCGAGCGCGGCGAAGCGGCGGGTGATACGAGTGTCCATGGTGCTCCCTTGCGCGGACACGTTATCTAGGGGATGCCCGGGGCGGCCGCAAATGGCGCCGTCGTGCCGCGCCCGTTCTTGCGAGCCGAAGGCGGGGAGGTTCGGCATCACCGTAGACACCCTCATCGCCCTCGCCCTCGGCAACGTGCCGATCATCGGGCTGGCCCTCGCCTTCGTCATCCCGCTCTGTCTCGAGGCGCGCCTGACCGCCGAGCGGCTGCTCTCCTGGGTGCTCCTGATCGGCCTCGGCCTGCCGATGCTGTGGGCCGCCTATTACCACCTCGCCCGGCCGGACGAGGCGGCGCAACTGATCGGCTGGGCGCCGAGCCCGTTCCAGCGCGAGGTCGGCTTCGCCGATCTGGCGATGGGCCTTGTCGCCTGCGTGTCCGTCACCCGCCCCCTGCCCTTCAAGGGCGCCATCGTCTGGACGCTGGCGCTCGCGCTGCTCGGCGATGCGGGCGGCCATATCGGAGAGATGATCGCGACACGGAACTTCGCGCCCGGCAACGCCGGCTCGATCCTGTGGTGGGATGTGCTGGCGCCCCTCGGCGCGCTCGCGCTGCTGTTCGCGGCGGGGCGGCGACGCCGCTGGCGATGAGCCCGCCGCTGGCGGATCGTCGCGCGGCCCCTATCTCCCCCTACCCCCCCATCGGAGATCACCACATGGACTATCGTCGTCACGGCGCTTCCGGCTTGCGCGTGCCGGCGCTCTCGTTTGGCACGGGCACGTTCGCCGGCCGCGGCGAGTTCTTCGGGGCGCGGGGCTCGACGGACGTGACGTAGGCGCGCCGCCTCGTCGACATCTGCCTCGATGCCGGCGTCACGATGTTCGACACCGCCGACATCTATTCCGGCGGCGGCGCCGAGGAGGTGTTTGGCGAAGCGCTGAAGGGGCGTCCGCGCGACAAGCTCATCATCTCCACCAAGGCGACCTTCCGCGCCGGTGACGGACCGAACCAGGTCGGGTCGTCGCGCGCCGATCTCACCGAGTCGATCCACAAGCAGCTGAAGCGGCTCGGCACCGACTACATCGACATCTTCCAGCTGCACGGCTTCGACGCGATGACGCCCGTCGAGGAGGTGCTCGTCACGCTCGATCACTTCGTGCGCGCCGGCAAGATCCGCTACCTCGGCGTCTTCAAACATCTCCGGCTGGCACATCATGAAGTCGCTCGCCTGCGCCGATAAGCACGGCTATCCGCGCTACGTCGCCAACCAAACGTATTATTCGCTCGTCGGGCGCGATTACGAGTGGGAGCTGATGCCGCTCGGCCTCGACCAGGGGCTCGGCGCGATCGTCTGGAGCCCGCTCGGCTGGGGCCGGCTCACCGGCAAGATCCGCCGCGGCCAGCCGCTGCCGGAGAAAAGCCGCCTGCATAAGACCGCCGATGCCGGGCCGCCGCTCGACGAGGAGTACGTGTACATCGTCGTCGACATGCTGCTGCAAATCGCCGAGGAGACCGGCAGGAGCGTGCCGCAGGTGGCGCTGAATTGGCTGCTCCAACGCCCAACCGTGTCGAGCGTCATCGTCGGCGCCCGCAACGAGGAGCAGCTGCGCCAGAACCTCGGCGCCGTCGGCTGGGACTTGACGCAGGAGCAGGTGCAACGGCTCGATGCCGCCAGCGCGAGGCCCGCCGCCTACCCCTACTGGCACCAGGCGCAGTTCAAGGAACGCAACCCGTCGCCGGTGTGATAGGCTCGTCGACGGATTGCGAAAGGAAGCTCGCATCATGACCCGATCGACTCCCGCGTCTACCAGCGTGTTCAATTACGATGACGACTTCTTTGCCTGGACGCAGGAGCAGGCGGCGGCTTTGCGGCGGCTTCCGAACGAGGCCGTCGGCGACGCGATCGACATCGCGCACGTGGCCGAGGAGATCGAGGACTTGGGCAAGCGGGACCTTCGCGAAGTCGCCTCGTTCCTGGCGCGGCTGTTCGAGCATCTGATGAAGATCAACAGCTCTCCTGCGTCGCGCGACGTCCCCCATTGGAGCGAGGAGGCGCGCCTCTTTCAATCGGAAGCGACGGGAGCGTTCTCCCCCAGCATGCGACGCGCGATCGATTTGGCCGTGGTCTGGAGAAAGACCCGCAAGAGAAAAGCGGCGGATCTCGAGGCGATCGGTGTCACCCTGATCGCGCAGCCCGATTGCCCGTTCGCCCTCGACGAACTGCTCGCCGACGATTTCGATCTCCAAGCAGCCCTGGCGAAGCTTGCCGTCGTGCCACCCAGCAGCGCTTGAATTGCCTCGATACGAGTGACTCTTGACAGATCTGGCCTGCGATCACAGCGCCTTGAACATGACCAAGGCATCGACGTCGCCCTGTCGAGGGTGACAAAAAGCCTTCGGCAGGCGCCCAACGATGTCGAAGCCGAACGACTGCCAGAGCCGTACGGCGCGCTCGGTAGTGGCGACAACGAAGTTGAATTGCATGGCGCGGTAGCCGTGCGAGCGGGCATGATCGAGCGAATGCGCGCACATCGCCCGCGCGACGTCGCGCCCGGCCGCCGCGGCGCCGGTCATGTAGCCGCAATTGCAGACATGGCCGCCGCCGCCCGCCTGGTTGCGGCGCATGCAATAGGTGCCGAGGATCACGCCGTCATCGTCCGCGACGAACGTCTCCTTGTCCGCGCCGAACCAGTAGGCCAGCGCGTCCGTCTCGCTCATGGTCGGGTCGAGCGCATACGTTTCGCCGGCCCGGATGACCGGGCCGATGATGGACCAGATGGCGGGGGCGTTGTCCGGGATCGCGGCGCGGATTTGCATGGGCGGGCTTTGGCGCCCTGACGGGGGTTGTGCTAACCTGCATCGCGTGCAGGGGAGGCTCCCTATGCTCCCGCCACCGGGGCTGCTATGTGCCGATCCCGATGCAGCTTGGTTCGTCGAGGCTCATAGGACGATGACACGCACCTCCGAGTCTACGGTTTACGACGATGATTTTTTCGCCTGGACACAGGAGCAGGCGGAAGCGATCCGCGGGCTGACCGGCATCCCCGTCGGCTCGCGTTTCGATATCGAGCACGTCGCCGAGGAGATCGAGGACTTGGGCAAGCGCGACCTTCGTGAGGTGCGATCGTATCTCTCGCGCTTGTTCCAACATCTCATGAAGATCGACGCTTCGCCGCTTTCGCTCGATGTGCCGCACTGGCGGTCGGAGGCGCGCCGATTTCGCCGCGCTGCGATCGAAACGTTCTCTCCCAGCATGCGACGAGCGTTGGATGTCGCCGTGATCTGGCAGAAAACCAGAAATGAACGCGCGGACGATCTGGCGGATTTTGGAGGTCGGCTCAACACGCCCCTCGAATGTCCACTCATACTGGACGACGTGCTGCGCGACGACCTCGACCTCGACGCGATTTTGAGCAAGCTCGCCGCGCTGCCTCGACCGGACGATACTTGATCGCCTTCTCGAATTACATTGGTCGACATCGCGGCGTCCCGGCACCTGTCCTTCTGAACCTGGCGGGGCTGTCGTCCGAACTCGCGCGGCGGATTTGCATGGGCTGGCTTTACCGCCGTGGCGGGGGTTGTGCTAGGCGGCTGTGTAGGTCCTGCTCGCGACGAGCAAACCTTTTGAAGCAGGTCGAATGGCGCGCCGGGCTGGCGCATGCGAACGCTTATTGCGCGCTGGGAGTGCATCGATGCTCTACGGATCGTTGGAGTTCGCTTACGCCCAACCGTTTGCAAACGCGCTGGCGGATCCCGCCTTTCGTTCATGGGTTTTACGGCAAACGAAATTTGATCGCCATTCCGACGGCGCCCGGCTTCTTGATGAGGAGATGCTGAGCAAAAGAGGGAAATCGTCGGCGACGTGGTGGCGTTCGCATTTCTCGGAGAAATGCCGAGGGTGCAGCGGACGAGAGACAGACTTGCTCGCAGTCTTCGAAGCTGATTGCGGCGAGCGATTTGCCCTGCATTTCGAGGTCAAGCAGCCGACCGACCGATTTGCGAAGGACAGGGACCAAGCCGTCAATTACGCGCTCCGAGCCATGTGCTGGTCGAAGTCGGCGCCGAAAGGGGTCGTGCCCCATTCGGATGCGGCGACCGGGCTGCTCTGCAGCGGGCGAAAGCTTGCGGATTATGCCCCGCATGCCGCCAAATTCGGGACCGTGATAACGTTCGAAGACGTGAAGCGGGCATTTCCGAAAGCGACCATCTGAGCAGCCGACCCGACCAACAACATCTATGGCGTCAGCGCGTGTTCCGCTTGGACGTAGCCAAGCCTCGTTAGCCTGATGGTAAGGCCGCCGAAGGCGCGTCTCGAACAATCCTTTATCGACAGCTCGGCGGTCATTTCACCTCTGGACCTCGTGGTTCGAGACGCCGCTGCGCGGCTCCTCGTCAAGAGGCAAAGAGACCGGCTTGATTCCTTGCATTGAATGCGGCCTCGCGTGCCCCATCTGCTTCTACGACACCGGCGTCCGGTGGAGGAAAAACCATGCAGGCGAACAGCGCCCCTTCCGCACGCCGAAACGCCGCGCGGCCCGACGTCGATGTCGGCAAGACGATGAAGCGGTTGCGCGGCGTCGCGAAGGTCTTCGATACCGCGGTGGCGCTGCCGGGCGGCTATCGCGTCGGCGTCTCGTCGTTGTTGGGTCTCGCACCAGTCGTCGGAGATGTCGCAAACGCGGCGATCGCCGGCTACTTCATCTATGAAGGTCGGCGACTTGGCCTCCCGAAGCGGGCGCTAGCAGCGATGGCGGGCAACGTGGGGCTTGATCTGTTGCTGGGGATCACCCCGCTGATCGGCGATCTCGCCGACACCTGGTTCAAGGCCAATGTCCGCAACCTGGCGATCGTCGAGAAACATATCGCTCAGCGCGAAGCTTAGAGCCTCGACGACAGCCCGCGCATGCGGATATCCACCGGCATGAAATAAGCTCTGCGCGCCGTCGCAGGGCTCGCACACCCGACGTAATGCCGCCTTGCCGCCGGCCCTCCGCGAGAGCTACCACAGGACCCATCGCTCCAGAGGACTTGCCATGCTCCCGCTTCCCTCCCCCGCCGAGGCCGCCGCACGCGCCGACGTCAGCCTTGGCGATCTGCCGGAGTGGAACCTCGCCGACCTTTATCCCGCGATGGACTCGCCCGCGTTCTTGGACGACATGGCCAAGGCCCTCGCCGATTGCGCGGCGTTTTCCGCCGACTACAAGGGCAAGCTGGAGGCGCTGGCGCGCGACGGAGGGCTGCTCGCGGCGGTCGAGCGCTACGAGGCGATCGACGACAAGCTCGGCAAGATCATGAGCTACGCCGGCCTCGTCTACGCCGGCGATACGACCGATGCCGCGCGCGCGAAGTTCTACGGCGACGCGCAGGACAAGGTGACGAAGGCGTCGACGGATCTGCTGTTCTTTCAGCTTGAGCTGAACCGCCTGGACGACGCGCTACTCGATCGCGTGGGCGCGGGCGAGCTGGCGCATTACAAGCCGTGGCTCGACGACTTGCGCAAGGACAAGCCGTACCAGCTCGACGATGAGCTGGAGCAGCTGTTCCTCGAGAAATCGACCACCGGCGCGTCGGCATGGAACCGCCTCTTCGACGAGACGATGGCGGCGATCCGCTTCGATATCGACGGCGAGGAGCTGTCGCTCGAGCCGACCCTGTCGCTGCTGCAGGACGAGGACGGCGCGGTGCGGCGCAAGGCGGCCGAGGCGCTGGCGGCTGGTTTGAAGTCGAACCTGCGGACCTTCTCGCTGATCACCAATACGCTCGCTAAGGACAAGGAGATCGCCGATCGCTGGCGTGGTTTTTCCGACGTCGCGGACGCGCGCCATCTGTCGAACCGCGTCGAGCGCGAGGTCGTCGACGCGCTGGTGACCGCCGTGACGGAAGCCTATCCGCGCCTGTCGCACCGCTACTACAAGCTCAAGGCCAAATGGTTTGATGTCGAAGCCTTGCCGCACTGGGACCGCAACGCGCCGCTGCCCGACGTGCCGACGCGGGCGATGCGCTGGGACGAGGCGAAGGCCACCGTGCTCGACGCCTACGACGGCTTTTCGCCCAAGATGGCCGGCATCGCGCGACGTTTTTTCGACGAGCGCTGGATCGACGCGCCGACGCGGCCCGGCAAGGCGCCGGGTGCCTTCGCGCATCCGACAGTCCCTTCGGCGCATCCCTACGTGCTGCTCAATTACCAGGGCAAGCCGCGCGACGTGATGACGCTCGCCCACGAGCTCGGCCATGGCGTGCACCAGGTGCTGGCTGGCCCGCAGGGCGCGCTGATGGCGCCGACGCCGCTGACCTTGGCCGAGACCGCCAGCGTGTTCGGCGAGATGCTGACCTTCCGCGCGCTGCTCTCGCGCGCGGCGACCAAGGACGAGCGCCGCGCGATGCTGTCGGCCAAGGTCGAGGACATGATCAACACGGTGGTGCGGCAGATCGCCTTCTACACATTCGAGCGCAAACTGCATCTCGCGCGCCGAGAGGGCGAGCTGACGGCTGACGCGATCTCCGACATCTGGATGAGCGTGCAGGCCGAGAGCCTGGGGCCGGCGATCCGACTGATGCCGGGCTACGAGACCTTCTGGGCCTACATTCCGCACTTCATCCACTCGCCGTTCTACGTCTATGCCTACGCATTCGGCGATTGCCTGGTGAACTCGCTCTACGGCGTCTTCGAGAAGGCGCAGGATGGTTTCGCGGACCGCTATCTCGCGATGCTGTCGGCCGGCGGCACCAAGCACCATTCCGAGCTGCTCGCGCCGTTTGGTTTGGATGCCACCGATCCCGCCTTTTGGCAGATTGGCCTCGGCATGATCGAAGGCATGATCGTCGAGCTTGAGGCGATGGAGTAGCTGAGCACGCGGCGGCTTCAAGCCGCTATCTGCTCTTCCGGCACGCGCACCATGCGCAGGGCATCGCGCACCACCACGAGACCCGCGCCGGGCTTGACGCCCTCGGTCGCGAGATGACGGCGCCAGGCGCGAGCGCCGGGCCAGGTGTTGAACAGGCCGAGCATGTGCCGCGTCATCGCGTGCAGCGGCACGCCCTCGGCGAGCCACGCCGCGATATAGGGCAGGTAGGCCTCGACGGCCGCGTGCCGGGACAGCGGCGCCGCCGCCACGCCGAACAGCCGCGCGTCGACCTCGAGCAGCAGCGCGGGATCGCCGTAGGCGGCGCGGCCCAGCATGACGCCGTCGACCTGGGCGACCGCCGCGTCGACAATGTCCCAGGCGACAAGGCCGCCGTTGAGCACGATCGGCACGTGCGGCAGCCGGCGTTTCAGCGCGTACACCGCCGCATAGTCGAGCGGGGGCACGTCGCGGTTCTCGCGCGGCGAGAGACCCTTCAGCCAGGCCTTGCGCGCATGCACGACCAGCGCGTCGGTGCCGGCCGCGACGACGGCATCGGCCATCGCGTCGAGTGCCTCCAAACCCTGCTCGTCGACGCCGAGCCGGCACTTCACCGTCACCGGCACCGCGACCGCCGCCTTCATCGCCGCGACGCAATCGCCGACGAGGGCCGGCTCGCGCATCAGGCACGCGCCGAACGCGCCGCTCCGAACCCGGTCGGACGGGCAGCCGACGTTGAGATTGACCTCGTCGTAGCCAAGATCGGCGCAGATGCGCGCGGCGCGGGCAAGGTCCGCGGGCTCGTTGCCGCCGAGCTGTACCGCGACCGGGTGCTCGGCGGGATCGAACGCGATAAGGCTCGCACGCCCGTGCAGCACCGCGCCGGTCGTCACCATCTCGGTGTAGAGCCGGGCGTGGCGCGACAGCGTCCTGTGGAAGACCCGGCAGTGCCGATCGGTCCATTCCATCATCGGGGCGACACTGAAGCGGTGCGCGGCGGTCATCGCCATCTCATACGCCGCCGACATCGTGGAAGGCAAAGCCTCGCCGCGCGGAACATGGCGGTTAACGACCGGTGGCCTTGTCGCGGCGACCGTCCTGGCTCTAATCTTCGCCGGTCGAAGCTTGCTTCAAGAGGGATCGATGACCTGCCGCGGCGCCGCCATCGTGCTGGCCTGCGCCGTTGCCGCGAGCGGCACGGCGTACGATGTGACGGCCACTCCAGCGTGGGCTGTCAAGGCTAGCTGGTATGTCGGCGAGAAGATCGTCTGCGTCAACAATCGGTTTTTGGACCTATCGGACGCGCCGGAACTCTCTGAGGGCGCCGTCTATACGGTCCAGCGCATCTTGCCGCCCCGGCGCGGCTATCTCGGCATCGCGGTCGACGAGACGCCGGCCAAGCTCGCGTTCCGGGCTTTCGACGAGCGGCGATTCCGTCCCTTTCTCGGCTTCGCCGGCGGAACGGCCGAACCGCGGAGGCTGCCCCTCACACGGTCCGGGGCGTGAGCTAGTCCGGCTATCGTCCGGGCGCTGGCGCTCAGGTTTCGCGTGTCCGGCGGCCGAGCAGACGGTAGACGGTGTTGCGCGAGATGCCGAGCCGTCGCGACGTCTCGCTGATGTTGCGGCCGACCTCCTCGAAGGTGGCACGGACCTGCGCGGCCCCGGTCTCGTGGAGGGTGCGCGGCGCGGGCGCGGCCGCGGGGGGTGCGGTGGCGGCCGACGTCTCGCCGTGCGATCCCGCCAGCTCGATCATGCCCTCGTCGATCGCGCCATCCTCGGCGGTCAGCGTCAGGCGGGTCAACGCGTTGCGCAGCTCGCGGATGTTGCCGGGCCAGTCGCGCGACGCCAGCCGACGCAGCGCCGCGTCCGTGATCGTGCAGTCCGGCGCGACGCCGGCAAGCAACTTGCGGGCGATCGCGGCGAAATCCGACCGCTCGGCGAGGCGCGGCAGCGTGATCTCGACGGTGTTGAGGCGATACAGCAGATCGGAGCGAAATCGCGCCTCGGCAATCGCCTTGCCGAGCGTCATATTGGTGGCGGAGACGAGAAACACGTCGACCTTGGCGGCCGTGCCGCCGATCGGGCGCGCGGTCCAATCGTCGAGGAAGCGCAGCAGGACAGCCTGCAAGGCGATCGGCATGTCGCCGATCTCGTCGAGGAACAGCGTGCCGCCGTCGGCCTGTTGCGCGAAGCCGATCGCGCCGCCCCGCCGCGCGCCGGTGAAGGCGCCGTCGGCGTAACCAAACAGCTCGGCCTCGGCCAGGCTCTCCGTCAGCGCGGCGCAATTGACTGGCACGAACGCACCCCGCCGCCCACTGGCGACATGGGCGTGGCGGGCCATCTGCTCCTTGCCGGTGCCGGTTTCGCCAAGAACCAGGATCGGCATCTTGCGCGCGGCGGCCATCTCGACGCGTTGCGCGAGCTTCGCCACCTTGGAATCGTCGGCGATCATGCTCGTCGCGGCGGCGCGGCACGGGTCGGCCGGCTGTGCCCTCGCGAGCCCAGTCGGCGGCCCCACCGCACCGCGCGAACGCGCGAGATCGACGCGCGGTCGTTCGCTGGACAGGCGGCGGCCGGAGCGCAGGACAATGATCGCGCCAACGTGGGCGGCGTCGTCGCTGATCAGTTCGACGCTGACGTTCGACATCATCGACGACAGCTTGCGCGCCCATTGCGCGGCCGGAATGTCGCGCAGCGACGGAATCGCCTGGTCGACCACGAGATCCGCCCGCGCAAGCTTGAGCGCCCGCACCGCGTTGTCGCTGCAATGGAGGATCGCGCCGCGCCGATCGACGACGATGAGCTCCTCGTTGCTCCAGCGCGACATTTGCAGGATCGATCGTTGCAGCAGGCGCTCACGGTCGTGCGCGACGGAACGGGCGAGATTATCCTCGATGTGGTGGCTGATCGCGACCGCGAGCGCCAGGCTCTGCGGGATGAACTTGTCGGCGGGGCCGGAGATGTCGACCACGCCGAGAACCTCGTGATCGACGGGATGGCGCACCGGCGAGGCGGCGCAGGTCCATTTCTGGATCTCGGAACAGAAGTGCTCGGGCCCGTGGATCTGGACCGGGCGCGCGGTCGCGACCGCGGTGCCGATCGCGTTGGTGCCAATGTCGGCCTCGCGCCACTGGCCGCCGTGCTCGAGGTGGATCTCCCGGCCGCCCTCGATCACCCGCTCGTCGCCCTGTGTCTCGAGAATCAGGCCGGACGGATCGGTGAGGATGAGCATCGCGTCGGCCTCGCTGAGTAGCGGGCTCGAGCGGCTGAACACGGGACGAGCGGCGGAGACCAGGGCCGCGCATTCCGCGCGATGGCGATAGATCTCGCCCTCCTGGGCGAGCGGCGCCTTGGTGCTCTGGATACGGATGTCGTGGGCGCGCGAACGCTGCCAGGAGGCCGCGACGGCGCGGCTGACCGCCGGCGTCGCCACGCCGTCGGTGATAAACGTCTCCCAGGCGCAGCGGACTTGCCGAGGGTCCATGGTGATTTCCAACCAGTCGATAGGTAATGAGTATCAACTGACTAGCTGCGGCGGAAGGACGCCATTCGACGGGCTTGAAAAGTCGAGGATCATAGAAGCGGTAAAAGTCAATTGCGCCCGACTGGACGAAAACGACGCAGGGGAAGCCCCGCGTCGTGGGTGTCACGTCACGCGCGCCAGGAACGCGGTATGGGTCAGGCTTTCGGGTTGGCCTCGAGGCCGAGCTTTTCGGCGCCACCACCGAGCGCCGGTCCGGCCGTCGGATCGAAATCGTCGGGCTGGTTGGTGATCAGCGTCTGCGTGGTCAGAATCAACCCCGCCACCGAGGCGGCATTGCGCACCGCGCAATAGGACACACGCACCGGATCGATCACGCCGGCCTTGTAGAGATCGACAAGTTCGCCGGTGCGCGCGTCGAGGCCGACGTTGATGTCGGATTTGGCGACGCGTGCCACCTGCGCCGGCGCGTCGAGGCCGCGGTTGAGGGCGATCCGCATCAGCGGGCCGGACAGCGCCTGCTGCAGCAGCTGGGCGCCCTTCTTGACGCTGCCGGAGAGTTCACCGATCAGTGTGTCGAGCTGGGGCGCGGCGCGAACCAGCGCGGTGCCGCCGCCCGGTACGGTGCCTTCCTCGATCGCCGCCCGGGTGGCGTTGATCGCATCCTCGATCAATTGGAGGCGACGCTTCTGCTCGACCGGCGTCGCGCCGCCGGCGAGGATCACGGCCGTGCCGCCGGAGAGCTTGGCGAGGCGCTCCTGGAACTTGTCGCGCTCGATGTTCTCGGGCGCGGCCTCCCACTGGCGTTTGACCTGCTCGCGGCGCGCCGCGATTGTCGGCTGGTCGCCGTGCCCTCCCGTGATCAAGGTGCGGCTGGCGGAAATCCTAATCTGCCGCGCGCCGCCGAGATCGGCCTCGGTCGCGCTGGCAACGGAGCCGCCGAGATCGCGGGCGATCACCTTGCCGCCCGTCGCGATCGCGATGTCCTCGAGCATCGACTTGCGCCAATGGCCGAACTCGGGCGGATAAATCGCCGCGACCGGCAGGTTCTCGCGCTCGCGCCGCATCATCATATCGACGATACACGGCGGCGCGACCTCCTCGGCCATGACGAGCAAGGGGCGGCCGGTTCGTTTTGCGATGGCGTAGACGCCGGCGAGGTCATCCGGGCGCATGATCTTGTTGTCGGTCATCAGCACGAGCGGATTGTCGAGCACGACCTGCATCTTCTCGACGTCGGTCACCATGTGGTGCGAAAGATAGCCGCGATCGAAGCCCATGCCCTCGACGACCTCGAGCACCGTTTCCACCGAGATGCCGAACTGCACGTCGACAATTCCCTGGGTGCCGGCGCGCTCGAATGCCTCCGCGACCATCGCGCCGAGCACCGGATCGTTGTTGGCGGCGATGCTGGCGACCGCGCGAATGCCGTCGTTGCCCTGCAGCGGCCGCGCCGCGCGCTTCAGATTCTCGATCGTGGCGATGACGGCCTGCTCGAGGCCCTGCACCAGCTCGACCGCGTTCGCACCCGCCCGAAGCGCCGCGAGGCCGTCCTGCACGAGCGTGTCGGCGAGCACGGTCGCCGTCGTCGTGCCGTCGCCGGCCACCTCGTTGGTTTGGCGCGATACCTCGCGGGCGACCTGCGCGCCCATGTTCTCGAATGGGCAAGCCAGTTCCACCTCGGCGGCGATGCTGACGCCATCGCGCGAGATGATTGGCGTGCCCTGCGGCCGATCGATGATGGCATTCATGCCGCTCGGGCCGAGCGTGCCGCCGACCGCGCGCGCCAGCTTCGCGACACCGCGCCCAAGCGCCTCGCGCGCGGCCTCGTCATGGATCATCATCTTCGCCATCAGCGTTTCCCCGCTTTGCGATCTTCGTCGCGTTCTTGATTGTCGACGCCGAACGATCGGCGGCCGCTCATTGAAAAAAGAATTCGGAGCGATCCAGCGAGACCATTCGGCTATCGACCAGACCGCACCCGGGACCCGACCGCGCGGCTCGGGCCGCACGGCGGTTCGCTCTACATCAGCGCCGGCTCGCGCGGCACCGTCGGCGGCTCATCAAACCGCACCGCGAGCAATCCACGGCACAGCGCGCCGTTGAATTCGGCGTTGACCCTGACGCGGCGCAGGTTGTTGACATAGACGTCGAACCCTTCGACCGGCAGCGGGTCGCCGGCGCTCGTCACGAAGGCGAGCGCGTCCGAAATCACCGGCCCGGCAACGACCCGGCGCTGCAGATATCGCGCAACCAGTCGGCGCCGTTCCGCCTCGTTCGAAAACATCTCGAGCGCGGACAGCGGCATCGCCACGAGGGCTTCGGCCGCGTACCCCGCTTCCAACAGATGCAGCAGCAACGCCTCTTGCCGCCGCTGGAACGCCTTGAGCAAGAACGTGCGCCTAACCTCGTCGAGATTGCCATCCGCCTCGCTGCCGAACGAGTCCTGAAAGGATCGGCCCGCTGCGACACCTGTATTGATCGTTTCGGCGTACATGTGCTCGCCAAGCACGACAGTCACGCCGCTCACCCACGGCGCGTCGAGCGTCGCCTCGCGCATGTCGTCGGCCATCATGAACGCGAAGTTGGCCGCGCACCAATAGGTGGGCAGTCGAAAGCCGACCCGAACGTGATCGTTGACGTCGATCTCAACCGCCGTGACGAAGGCGAGATCGACCACCGATTCATCGAGTTCCGGATCCGTGACGGCATCGAGGCGCCGCCAGATCTCGGCGACCTTCTCGTGACGCCCCGGCATCTCGCCGGGGCGTGTCTCTCGTGCGCTGTCTTGCATCATGGCGAACTCACTCGGCTGCAACGGCCGCATGGCTCTCGTTGGCCAGCTTTTTCTTCTGTGTCTCCACGTCGATACCGTAGAGGCGGGCCGCGTTAAGGCCGAGGATCTTCCTCTTGGCGGTGTCGCTCAGCTCGCTGCCGGTCTCCTTGCGCTCCGCGTCCGGGATCTGGAAGTTCCAGAACTTGTCGACGAGCCAGGTCGGGGTCCAGATCGCGTAATCGCTGCCAAACAGGATCTTGTCCTCGCCCAGCCAGAACAGAAGCTCGGCGATCACGTGTCCGAAATAGCCAGGACGCGTATGGATGAACGGCAGCGCCACGGCGAGGCCGGCGTACACGTTCGTCTCTTGCGTTGCGATCCAGAGGAAATCGTCGAGGCGCGGCAGGCCGCAATGCTCGACGATGAAGTTCATGTC
The DNA here is from genome assembly GCA_965214415.1 of uncultured Lichenihabitans sp. Lineage (GTDB taxonomy): Bacteria > Pseudomonadota > Alphaproteobacteria > Rhizobiales > Beijerinckiaceae > RH-AL1. Next base: position 380,056 of record CBDCBQ010000003.1, on the reverse strand, counting down.
CTGAAACTCGGTCGCGACCTCGTCGATATCAGCGACATCGAACGCGTCACGATTGAGTGGCAGGATCGTCGGGCCCTTGTGGACGTGAAGGTTCTTGATGCCGAGCTTCTGCGCCGTCTCGAGAAACTTGTAGCTCTCCTTGTCGGTGAGCTTGTAGCCCTTCGACTCGCCCTTCCACTCCGCGGTGTAGATCTTGGCGCCCTTGACGTTGTACTTCTCGACCATCTCATGCAGGTGCTCGAGACCCTTCTCACCGTCGCGCGGATCGAACGCGGTGTTCAGGATGAAGCGATCGGGATGCGCGTCCTTCAGTTTGGCGTTCTGCTCGGTGGTGTTGAACCCCGTCTTATAGAAATCTCCGAGATAGGTCGGCTGCAGAATCGCCATGTCGTCGCAACCATCGACGAACAGGTCGTTGTACATCTTCTCGGCGCTGTACTTCTCGAACTCCTGCAGCGTCCACTTCTTGTCCGGCGGGCTGAGGTTCGAGTGATAGGCGTAGAAGCACTCGATGAATTGCTTGCCGTGGATGTTCTTTTGATTCTCGGGGCTGCCATCCCAAAAATGCGTGTGGCCATCGATCACGAAGACCTCTTCGCCGTCCTTCGTCCTGTACATGCTCCGTCTCCAAACGTTGCGAGGGTTCGAGGACCCCCGGTTGCAATGGGGGGCCACACCAAAGGTGCGGCCCCGCTCTCCGTCACGCGATGCTCAATCGTGGATATAGGAGAACATGTCCTCCATCTTGCCGAACAGGATGACCGTGTCGTCGTCGACCGTGACCATCCGACCGTAATGGGTGGACGTCGAGATCTCGAACACGTGGATCGTCATCGGGCGGCCAAGTTCCTCGGTGATCTCGTCCATCTTGAAGATCAGCTTGTCGTGTCCATCGATGCGGATCATCGCCGGCATGTAAGTGACCTTGACGCCTTCCTTCCGGCTCATGACCGTCGCGATGGCGCGTGCCTCGACGCTGTCGTTCATGGTCACGCCGCACTCATCCGAGATCGTGTCCTCGAACTTGATGTCCTTCATCGACTTAAAGATGTTTACTTTTTCCGGCTGGCTCATAGCCCTACTCCATGAAATTTCGATGTGCTTGGTTTGGTCTCAGACTACGACGCCAAGGAAGCCGGCAGCTGAAGCCCAGTCTCGGACATGATCGTCTGCATGCGGTTCTTCGACTTCGCCAGGATCTCCGGGAAGGTCGTCACCTTGACGCGCGCCTGCGACCAGATCGGCTGCAGATTGTTGGCGGCCTCCAAGCAAAGTGCCGTGTGCTTCTCGATCCAGCCACCGAGCAGCTGCTTGTTGTGCGCGCCGTGCTCCGCATCGTTGGTCAGCATGCTGACGAGCTCGACAGTGTTGGCGAGGTTGCGCTGGTAGTCGGCCTCGGCGGCGGACACCACGGCCGGCGTCATGAAGTCTCCGTTGGCGGCGGCGAACTGCATGATGAAGCCGCTACGGAACAGTTCGCCGACGAGCGGCTCGAACACGAGGTTCGCGGCCACATATTGCTCGAGAAAATCCTGCGAGCCCATGATCGACTCGATCGCCTTGCGCGTGCCCTGCCAGATCGGATCCTCGAGCCAATGCTGCTTGCCGGCCTTCGGGTCGATCCCCTCGATATCGAGGCCGACCTCGCTGAGATACAGCGTGAGATCCTGCGAGAAGCGGAGCTTGTAGGACGAGTTCGTCAGGATCGCGCTGTTGATCATCTGCGTGTAGCCGTAGCGCTGCGCCTGCATCGTCGACGTGCCGAGGCCGAACTCCGCGTGCTTGTAGGCGCCGAGATGGTTCTGCAGGATCTTGACCCACTCCTTGTCGAACCGGTTCGGCGCACCGGACTTGCGGCCGTTCTCGATCACGTTCTGGATCATCCCGCAAATCGTCGACTGACGCTGATAGTGGGTACGCTCCCACTCCTGGTCGACGGCGCGGAACTTGTGCCAATCGGTGCTCTGAGCCTGGGTCCAGGTCTTCGAATAGGTCGGCGTGCCGTCGGGAAAGCTGATGATCCAATCCTGGAGCAGATAGCGCTCGGGATCCGGCTGCACGTCGACGGTCATGTCCTCGTAGTGCGTGGCCTTGCGGCCCTTCGGCTCGTAGTAATTGTATTTCCGGCTGTCCGAACCCGGAAATGTCGCGGATCCCGCGGCCCCGGATTTCACCGGCGTGGTCGCCTCGGCCTGGTCGCTCATGTGCTTCCCTCTCCTACGTTGCTTTTTTGGTCGTTTGTTGTCGTACTGTTTCTTCCGTCAGGCCGCGTCGCTTGTTCTCGGCGCCGTCTACCGCGAAGGCTGGGTGAACTTGTCGAAGTAGATATGGTCGGGCTCGACGCCCGCCATCTGCAGAACCGGCAACACGGCATCGATCATCGGCGGCGGACCGCACGAATATGCGTCCACTTCGCCGTCGAGTTTTTCGTCGCGCAGATGCCGCGCGACAACCTCGTGAATAAAACCGCGCTCGCCATCCCAATCGCCGTTCGCCTCGTGCGACAGCGCGGGAATGAATTTGAAGTCTGGTGTCTTGCCAGCGATGTCCGCGAACTCGTCGAGCAGGAACAGATCGGCTTTCGTTCGCGCGCCGTAGAAGAATCGGATCGGCCGCTGCTCGCCGGTCGCCATGTGGCTGGCGAGGATCGAGCGGAGCGGCGACATGCCGGAGCCGCCGCCGATCAGCAGCATTGGTCCCGGCCGGCCCTCGCGGTGGAAGCAGGTGCCATAGGGCCCATTCGCGACCACCTTGTCGCCGGGCGCGAGGGCGCCATCGAGCTTGCTCGAGAAAGCCCCGTCCGGGTACTTCTTGATGATGAAGCTCATCTTGGTCGAGCCGTCCGACCTGTTGCCCATCGAATAGGCGCGCGTCGTGCCGCACGACGTGATCTTCAGATCGACATATTGTCCGGACCAGAACTTCATCGGCGCCTCGAGTTCGATCTCGAGAAGGCGGATATCGTGCGTCAACGAATGGACGCCGACGACCGTGCCGCAGAAATCCCTGACCGCGATCGAGCGGCTGAGCAAATCTTCGTCGAAATTCAAAAGCTCGATGGTGACGTCGGCAAAGACATGCGTCCGGCATAGAAGCACGTGATCGGTGTCACGCTCGCTTTCCGACAGCGCGAACGTCGAATATTTGAGAAGCTCGATGTCGTCGATACCATCTGTGACGATGGACTTGCAGCTCGAGCACTGGCCTTCCTTGCAGCCATGTGCGAGCGCGATGCCCTGGCGAAACGCGGCGTCGAGAACCGTCTCGCCCTCACGCACCTCCATCTCGATGCCAACGGGCTCCAAACGGACGGTATGAACCTGATCTGACATGATGCCCGACGAACTGAATAGGTTGTCCCACGACCGTACTTTGGTGAGGGAAGGATAGGTCTTGCGGCAAGAAACAAGGAGGATTGGAGGCCGCCGAGGCGGCCTCCAACTTGAAGTTCAAGATCGAGATCAGCCGGCGAACGGCGCGATCTTGAAGCCCTGCTTGTAGGTCTCGAGCGAGGCGTTGCGCTCGTCGGCCGACATCCCGCGGATGGTCTCGAGCGGGCTGCCCAGCGTGTAGCCACGCACGTCGTCGAGGGTCCACTGGTCCTTCGGGTCGAAGCGCAGATGCGGCTGCGGCATCAGCGTCTTACCGTCGTTGCGGACGAAGCCGAGGTCCTGGATGGCATCGGCGAGATCCCAACCATGGTAGCAGCTCTCCCACTCGCGGCGACCGCTGAAGCGGCCCATCGCAGGCGTCGAACGGCCTTCGTACTCGGCCGCGAAGGCGACCTTGTGGGTCCAGCGGCACTGCTCGGAGCAGTACGTGTAGACCTTGCCGTCCACTTCGTCGCAGCAGATGTCCTTGCGGATGAGGCAAGGCACCATGCAGCTCCAGCAGCGGTGCGGGTAGGCGTAGCCGTTCTCGGTGTCGAACGTCATGTTGACGTTGCCCGGGGTCGACTTCTTCTCGTACCACTTCCAGTAATCGCCGAACTCGGCGTACCAACCCGGGTACTTATGCTCGAACCACTCGAAGTCCTTCTCCTTCTGCGACTCGATGCGCCAGAAGTTGACGGTCCAGCCGACCGAGAAGAACTGCGCGGTCTTGTGGACGTACATCTCCTTGACGATACGATCCCAGGCCTGGGAGACGTCGTCGTGGTGAATCTTGATGCCGTACTTCTCGAGCGGCAGCATATACGTGCGATAGTAGTCCTCGTAGATCCAGCGATGCCAGAGCTCCGCGTAGGACTCCTTGTCCTTGTCGCGGTTCGTCGTGCCGTATTCGATGAACGTACCGATTGCGGCGTCGACGATCGCGTGGTTCTGCCAGAAGGCATACTTCAGGTCGCGCTCGAGGAGCTGATGGTTCGACGGATCGTTGATCATCGACATCAGCATCGAGTGGCCGTTACCGATGTGGCGCGACTCGTCGGACTGAACCGAGAGGAACACGGTCGGCAGGGCATAGTCGCCGTTGCGGGCGGCTTCCGACGGCATGGCGACGAACAGCGTGTTCGTGAACGCCGTCTCGGCGACGACCGTGAGGTACACGTTCGCGGCGGTGATCGCGTCACCGGTCAGGAAGCCTTCGGCGAACTGACGACCGATCGTGGTCGCGTAGCACTTGCCGAACGCCGCCTCGGTGATGTCGAAGCCGGCGGGGTCGATGTAGTTCTCCATGTACCACTTCTTCAGGTTCATCTGAATCGTGGAATGGCGGAACTCGTCGACCATCTGCATGGTCATGCCGGTGCGCAGCTCTTCGCCGGGCGCCAGACGGGCGACCATGGCCATCGAGCGCGCCGCGGAGATTTCCGGGAACGGGATGATGGCGAGGAACAGCTTCATCCACTCGATCCAGCGGGGCTCCACGTTGCGGAACATGTCGCCGCGGAGAGCCGCGTCGAGAGCACCGTAGACGCGGTTGTCCTTTTCTTCCTGCATCGGGAAGTAGGACCGAAGCACCTGCTTCATCGGGTCCTTGGGCACGCGCGAGATCTTGTAGTCCGTCGGGAAGGTCATCGCTTCCTGAACGTAGCTCGGTGTCCAGCCCAGATCGGCAACGCGGTTGGCCGCTTCGCCGATTGTGATACCCTTCTGAGCTGTAATTTTATTCAGTGTTAATCCTGCAGTCATAATAGTCTTCCTCTCGTTGCGATCCGGCGGGCGTCGAGGACGATCGGCGGAACAAATTCGGAAAAGCGAACCAAAAAAACGGCCGCTCGTCCCGTTACTGCGAAGGTTGCGTCGCCTCCGCAATTCCTTGTCGCGAGGTCGCGCCGCTCAGCGGCTTGCCCTCGGCGATGAAGCGGGCGGCGATGATGAGCACGCCCATGGCGAACTCCTTGCCGTGCGCGGAGATCATGTTCTCCGCGAACTCCGCCAGCTTCAAAAAATAGTCGTCCTTCGAACGATCTTCCGCGCTCGGCTCGGTCGACGTCTCGTGGTGTGCTTCGGCCATCATGCGATCCTAGGCTCGACCGACGACTTGCTTGTCGTCGTCGGTGGAGACGGCATCGAACTCGGACAACGAAGTATTGAGGAATTCTCGCTGCGTTGCCAATCTCTGGCTTTCGTCGCAAAGCAAGATCATGCGCTTGTCGAGCGCGATGACCTCGCTCTTCGCGGCATCGGCTTTCGCGACGTCGTCGTTCGAACTTGCCTCACGGATTGCACATGCGCGTTCGATGTCGAGCCCGGCGATCGCGCTTTCGCAACGCAGCTGCTGCGAGTTGACGTCGATGATGCTGACGACGAGCTTGTGCCGATCGACCATCCTCGTCTTGTCGCGCTCGCTCGCTGCCACCGAATTCTCCGTCGCCAGGTTCCGCCAAATCTGCCACGCGTCGCCGCGGTCCGGCATGGTTGGCATCGCATCCATCTTGCTCGATGCGGTCGTCTTGTTCGAAGCCGGGGGCTGCTCGCTCATGGAATGAGGACGGCCCGTCCGTGGATCTTGCCGTTGTGCAGATCGTGCAGCGCATCGTTCGCGGCCGAGAGCGGGTACTCCTTCGTGGCCAAGTTTACGAGACCGCGGTCGGCGAGCGCCATCAGCTCGACGAGCTCGGGATAGGTGCCGACGAGATTGCCGACGATCGTTTTTTCCGACGTGATCATGTCGAGCGTCGGAATGTTGATCATCCCACCATATCCGACGATGTAGTAGAAGCCGGCGTTGCACGTCATCGCGAGCCCGCGCTCGATCGCCTCGCCCTCGCCGACGAAGTCAATCACCGCCTCGGCGCCATGTCCGCCTGTCAGCGCCATTACCGCCTCGACCTCGTTGCCGTCCGCCTTGACGCCGTGATCGGCGCCGCACTTCTTGGCCAAGGCGAGCGAGCCCTCGGCGCGATCGACGACGATGATCTCCGCCGCGCATAGCGCCTTCAGAACTTGGATGCCGATGTGGCCGAGGCCACCAGCCCCGATCACGACGGCGAATTGGCCAGGCACCAGGTGGCGTGAAGCCTTCTTCGCGGCGCGATAAGCGGTGAGACCCGCGTCGGTGTAGGGCGCGACATCCTTCGGCGCGAGCGACTGGGGTAGCTTGATCAGCGAGCGGACGCCGGTCAGCAGATACTGCGCGTAGCCGCCGTTGGCGTTGATCCCGGGAAAGCTCGAGCCGTCCGCATGCATGTCGTCGCCGCGTCGGCAGGCCAAGCAATGCCCGCTCGTCACCAGCGGGTGACATATGACGGAGTCGCCCTTCTTGAACTCCGTGACCCCTTTGCCGACTTCTTCGATCCAGCCGGCATTCTCATGCCCCATGATGTAGGGCAGCTGCATGCCCGTCTTCTCGCGCCATATGCCCTCGACGACGTGGAGATCGGTGCGGCAGACACCAGCGCCGCCGATGCGGACGATCACGTCATTCGCATTGACGATCTTCGGGTCGGCGACGTCTTCATAAGAAACGAAATCTTTTGCGGTAAGTTTCTCATCGTAATGATGCAGGACCGCAGCCTTCATTTCCTCACCCCGTCGTTCTTGTCACGTGCCGGCGGATCGACGTCCGTTTGTCGGCTTAGAGAATAAGAGTGAGCGCAACCCCTGTGCCAACTGCTCAAGTAGTTGAGACTTAATCCAAATCGCCATTAAGAAGCATTCCGAGCTGCGGCGGCATTGAACAAAAATCTGTTGCACGATGTTCCGCCGTTGAACATTTTGCAGTGCATCAATGAAGTCGGGCGGAGCGTGCCCCCGCGGTGGTGCCAGCGACGGCGGTTCCGCCGGGTCCTTCGTCCCGCTTGCGTTTGAAACAATGATCGCCCAGCGTTCTGGCAAGGTTCGGCGACATGACTTCAAACGCCTTCGTTTCTCACATGCGCGCCGTGCTCGAGGGCGCGGGACCGCTCTCGGCGGGGCTGATGCCGCCCGCCATCCACGAGAGCTGGACCCGCTGCCTGTCGCAGGGGCTCGATCCGCGCAGCCCACCCGCGCATGTCGTCGACACGGCGACGGCATTGTCGCGCGCGCGAGAGCGGCACGAGCCGTTGCGCCGTGTCGCGTTGGCCGAGATGGCCATGCTGCACCGGCTGATCGAGGGATCGGGCCATGCCGTCGCGCTCGCGGCGCCGGACGGGATGATTCTCGACACGATGAGCGATCCACGCTTCGAGGCGATGCCGCACGCCCTTGCGTTGCGGCCCGGCAGCGTGTGGTCCGAGGCGCGCTGCGGAACCAACGGCGTCGGCACGGCGGCGCTGACGAAGACGCGGCTCACGGTGTTCGGGCACGAGCATTATTTCGAGCGTTACGCGGGCCTCGCCTGCACGGCGGTGCCGATCTTCGCTCCCGAAGGTGCGTTGGCCGGCGTGCTCGATGCGTCCTGCGATCGCCGCGCCGCGCAACTGCACACGCAGGCTCTGATCACGATCTCGGCCGCGCAGATCGAGAACGCCATGCTGCGCGAGCGCCACCGCGGCGACATCGTCCTCGCCGTGCATCCCGAGCGGGACGCGCTGCGCACCTGGGGGGTGGGTCTGCTGGCGTTCGATGCGGGCGGCACGCTTCTCGCCGCCAACGCGCGCGCCCGGGCGATCCTCGCGCCCACGCGTCTCGCGGGCGGCGAGGGATTCGCGTCGCTGTTCCAGGCACTCCTCGAAAGCTTGCTCGCCGAGGCGCGCAAGCGCGGGCGCGCGGAGCTGACGACGCATTTCGGCGCCCGCGTGTTCGCGACGATCGAGATGGTCCGCGCGCTCGATCCGCCGCGCCGGGTCGCGGTCGAGGCGCCATCGGCTGGCCTGCGCTTCATCGCCGACGACGCCGCGGTCGCCCAAGCCGTCGCCCAAGTCGAGGCGGCGGCGCGACGCAAGATCCCGATCCTCATCCGCGGCGAGACCGGCACCGGCAAGGAGCAGATGGCGCGGCACGCTCATGCCGCGAGTGGTCGCGCCGGCGCGTTCGTCCCGGTCAATTGCGCGTCCCTGCCGGCCGGCCTCATCGAGGCGGAGCTGTTTGGCTATGTCGACGGCGCCTTCACCGGCGCGCGACGCGGCGGCGCCACCGGCCTCGCGAAGGAGGCCGACGGCGGCACCCTTTTCCTCGACGAGATCGGCGACATGCCGGTCGCGCTGCAGGCCGTCCTGCTGCGCTTCCTCGACGATTGGACGGTGCGGCCGGTCGGCGGCAGCGGCGGCAAGGTGGACGTATTCCTCGTTTCGGCGACCAACGCGGCGCTCGATCAGGCGATCAAGGACGGCCGTTTCCGCGCCGATCTCCTGTATCGGCTGAACACTCTCGAGGTTGCGCTGCCGCCGCTCGCCTTGCGGAGCGACGTTCCAGCCGTGATCGACCATCTTCTGGCGACGATCGATCCTGACTGCACGATGACCAACGCCGCCAAGGCCCTGCTTTGCGCGCAGCCGTGGCCGGGCAACATCCGCCAGCTGCGCAATATGTTGGCCCGCCTCACGCTCGGCCCGCACGACGGGCTGCTCGACGAGGGCGCGGTCGCGGCCGCCGTCGGCCCCGCTCAGTTGGCATCGGTGGCCGATCCGTCCCTGAAGGAAAGCCAGCGTGCTCGCATCATCGCCGCCTACGAGCGCGCGGGCGGCAATGTCAGCGAGACATCGCGTCGGCTCAACGTGTCACGCAACACGATTTATCGGGCACTGGGCCGCAAGAATGGTCGAGGAGATCTCGGCTGACACCCGCCGAAAGCGCTGAGCTTGCACGTTCGGACTTACGCGCGAACCAGCATCGCTCCAAGCGGCCAATCGACGGGGTCAGGGAAGCAAGCTGGTCACCCACGCCGTCAGCCTCATGAAAAGGCGTTTGGGCTCTGGAATGACGGCGCCGGTACATCCGCGGTCGCCTGCTTGCTGAGCACGATATACGCGCCGCGGCCGCTTCGCGCAAGCGGACGATCGCGCCAATGGTTTCGTCGGCGCGTCCGCGTGACTATCTTGCATCAGCGACTCGCGCCGCGATGACCACACGGAGGCTCCATGACCAACCCGCTCCTCGCCGCCTGGACCGGCCCCTTCGAAGCGCCGCCGTTCGCCGCGATCGAGCCGGCGCAGTTCCGCCCGGCGTTCGAGGCGGCCCTGGCGGAGAACGTCACGGAGATCGATACGGTCGCGCAAAATCCCTCGCCGCCCAGCTTCGCGAACACGATCGACGAGCTGGAGCGCGCCGGCGCGACGCTCGATCGTGTCGCCTCGGTGTTTTACAATCTGACGGGCGCCCACACGAACGAGGCGCTGCAGGAGGTCGAGCGAGCGATGGCACCGATCCTCGCGCGCCATTCCTCGGCGATCTACCTCAATGCCGCGCTGTTCCGGCGCATCGACGAGCTGTACGTCCGCCGCGCCACGCTCGGGCTCGATGCCGAGCAGGCCCGCGTGCTCGAGCGCTACCACACCATTTTCTCGCGCGCCGGCGGCGGTCTGCCCGAGGACACCAAGGCCCGACTCGCGGCGATCGGCGAGCGGCTCGCGACGCTCGGCACGCAGTTCGGCCAAAACCTTCTCGCCGACGAAAAGGGCTGGGAGATGGTGCTGACGGCGCCGGACGACCTCGCCGGCCTGCCGCGGGCAATGGTCGATGCCGCCGCCGCCAAGGCCGACGAGCGCGGCCATGCCGGCCGGCACGTGATCACCCTCTCGCGCTCTTCGATCGAGCCGTTCCTGCAATTTTCCACCCGACGCGATCTGCGCGAGCGCGCGTTCCAGGCGTGGGCGATGCGCGGCGAGAATGGCGGCACGACCGATAACCGCGCGATCGCCGCCGAGATGATCAGACTGCGCTCCGAGCGCGCCAAGCTGCTCGGCTACGACTCGTTCGCCGCGTTCCGTCTCGCCGACTCGATGGCGAAGACGCCGGAGAACGCGCGGGCGCTTCTGCGCTCGGTATGGGAGCCGGCGAAGGCGCGGGCGGCGCGCGAGGAGGTCGAGCTGCAGGCGCTTGCGGCGGCCGAGGGCGTCAACGCCGCCGTCGAGCCGTGGGACTGGCGCTATCTCTCCGAGAAGCGCCGCAAGGCCGCGTTCGATCTCGACGAGGGCGAGATCAAGCCGTATTTCCAGCTCGACCGCATGATCGACGCGGCGTTCTTCACGGCGGGAAAGCTGTTCGGCGTCACGTTCGCGCCGCGCACGGACATCGCGCTCTACCATCCCGACGCCCGCGCCTGGGAGGTCAGGGACGAGTCCGGGTCGCCCATCGCGCTCTTCATCGGCGATTACTTCGCGCGCGCCTCGAAACGCAGCGGCGCGTGGATGTCAGGCTTCCGCGAGCAGAAGAAGCTCGACGGCGTGACCCTGCCGATCGTCGTCAACGTCATGAACTTCGCCAAGGCGCCGAAGGGCGAGGCGAGCCTGCTGTCGTTCGATGACGCGCGGACGCTGTTCCACGAGTTCGGCCACGGCCTGCATGGCATGCTGAGCGACGTCACCTACCCGCTGTTGTCGGGCACCAGCGTCGCGCGCGACTTCGTCGAGTTCCCCTCGCAGCTCTACGAGCACTGGCTCGAGCAGCCGGAGCTGTTGCGCCGCTTCGCCGTGCACAAGGACACGGCCGAGCCGATCCCCGAGGCGCTGCTCGAGCGGCTGCTGGCCGCGCGCAACTTCAATCAGGGGTTCGCCTCCGTCGAATACACGGCGTCGGCGCTGGTCGATCTCGACCTGCACACGAGCGCGCACGTCGGCGAGGTGGACATCGTCGCCTTCGAGAAGCAGACGCTCGACAAGCTCGGCATGCCGCACGGGATCATCATGCGTCACCGCACGCCGCATTTCGCGCATGTCTTCTCCGGCGACGGCTATTCCTCCGCTTATTACAGCTACCTGTGGTCTGAAGTGCTCGACGCCGACGGGTTCGACGCGTTCAAGGAGGCCGGCGACATCTTCGACCCGGCGACGGCGAAGCGCCTTCGCGAAAACGTGTACGGCGCCGGCAACCGGGCCGATCCAGAGGCCGCCTACAAGGCGTTTCGTGGTCGCGCGCCATCGCCCGAGCCGCTGCTGAAAAAGCGAGGACTTGTCGGCGAGGCGGCATGAGCGGTTGGCTCGGCCCTTGCCGGATGCACCCACGGCCCGATGTTTGCCTTGAAACGGGTGCACGTTAACGGGCCTTTAACCATCGAAAACGTCTGATGGGGGGACGGTGGCGCTGCGACGGAGAACGATCGGTGTTCGTGGAGACGCGGTTCAATCTTGACGACTCGGACATGAACGCCGACTGTTCCGATATGCGATGCTCCTCAGCGCAGACGCGCCGCATCCTGGTCGTACTGCATCAGGAGCGCTCGAATCCCGGCCGTGTCGGGCGCCTGCTTCGCGAGCAGGGCTATTGCCTCGACATTCGGCGCCCGGCCTGCGGCGACGTGCTGCCCAAGACCATGGACGCGCACGATGGCGCCGTTATCTTCGGCGGTCCGATGAGCGCCAACGACGACGCGGAATTCGTTCGTCGCGAAATCGATTGGATCGGCGTCCCGCTTGCCGCCGGCAAGCCATTCCTCGGCATCTGCCTCGGCGCGCAGATGCTGACTCGCCATCTCGGTCATCGCGTGGCGCCGCATCCCGAAGGCAAGGTCGAGATCGGTTATTACCCGATCCGCGCTACGGCGCACGGCAAGTCGACGTGGCCGGTGTTCCCGGACAAGGTCTACCAGTGGCACCGCGAGGGCTTCGACCTGCCAGCTGGCGCCACCCTGCTGGCAGAGGGCGACGATTTCGAGGCGCAGGCGTTCCGCTACGGCCGCAATGCCTACGGGCTACAGTTTCATCCCGAGGTCACCTACCAGATGATCTGCCGCTGGACGACGGTCGCGGCGGCGAAGATGACCGAGCCGAACGCCCGCCCGCGCGACCGCCACTTCCAGGATTGGTACGCCCATGACGGGACGGTGGCGCGCTGGCTGGACGCGTTCCTGCGCCAGTGGATCGCCGGCGGCCGCCGCGCGATGCCGGCCATGCGCGTGCGCGCGCCGGAGCCGATCCACGCGTGATGATGCACGCGTGATGATGCACGCTTGATGATGCACGCTTGATGATGCACGCTTGATGATGCACGCGTGACGGCTCACGCTTGAAGCCTCACGCGATTGCGACGCTCGCGGTCTCTCGACGACTTCGCGCTCTTGTGGGATGACAGCGACACGAGCCCGGTGGCTTGCGCGCGAGGCGTTGTCCATGACCCGATTTCTGTTGCCCCTGGCGGCTGCGGCGCTCGTCGCGTCGCAGCTCGCAAGTGTGCCCGCCCATGCCGAGGTCAAGGCGACCTGGATGGATCGCGTCGATCAGATCGTCGCGACCTTCATGGGGGACCCGGCGGCAGGTGTCGACATCGACTTGAAGCATGTGCTCGACCGCTGGCGCGAGATGAAGCCAAAGGCGCTCGACGACCTCTCGACCGCCGACGCGCGCCGGCAGCCGACGCCGATCGAGGCCGCCGCCGCCCTCCTCAAGGACCAGGGCAAGGCGCTCGACACCTACGACATCGACCAGAAGGACTTGACCTTTCCCGGCCCCGACGGGGAGTTGAAGGCGCGCGTCTACACGCCCACGGGCTCGCACGGCGGCGCAGGCAAGGGGCGGCCCGTCGTGATCTTCTTTCACGGTGGCGGCTTCGTGCTCGAGAACGGCGCGTCGACCGATGCGTCCTCACGCGCGATCGCAGGAGGCGCTGACGTCATCGTCGTCGCGCCGGACTATCGCCTCGCCCCCGAGCACAAGTTTCCGGCCGCGCCGGACGACAGCCTCGCCGCCTACAAATGGGTGATGGCGAACGCGGCGAGCGTCGGCGGCAACCCCGACGCGATCGCGCTGGCCGGCGAGGGCGCGGGCGCGCAACTCGCGGCCGACACGGCGATCGCCGCGCGGGACGCGAAGCTCCCGACGGCCAAGGCGCTGGTGCTGATCACGCCGGCCGCCGGCATCAACTTGAAGACCAATTCCTGGGTCGAGGATTCGACCGCGCGGCCTTGGAACAAGGCGGCCGTCAAATGGGCGTTCGGCAAGTACCTGCCGGACGAGGCGGCCCGGCGCGACCCGCGCATCGACCTCGTCGGCGCGGCCAAGCTCGACAACCTGCCGCCGACGACGATCGTGACGGCCGAGGACGACCCGCTGCGCTCGGACGGCGAGCGGCTCGGCGGCAAGCTCAAGATCGCCACCGTCCCCGTCGAGATGCGCGATTACCCCGGCGTGACGCACGACTTCTTCGGCATGGGCGCGTCCGTCGAGAAGGCCGCCGAGGCGCAATCGTTCGTGGCGGACCAGCTCAAGGCGGCGCTCGCCCCGAAGACCGACGCCTCGGTCGCGCTGCAGGACATGGGCGTGATGCCCTACCCCGAGGCACCCGACCCGGCGACATCGCCGCCTCCCGCCGGCGCGCCGAAGGAGCCGGGCGAGGGCGCGATGATGCAGGGCAAGCAATAGCTCGGCGTGATGCCCGTCTCCCCCCGCGGGAGAAGGGAGTCACGTTGCCTGGATGAAGCTCTCCAGCACCATTTTCCGCCCGGCCTTGTCGAAGTCGACGGTGAGCTTGTTGCCGTCGACCGCCGCCACCGCGCCATTGCCGAATTTCTGGTGGAACACGCGCATGCCCTTGGAGAAGCCCGAGACCACGCTCGACTTGGCGACGAGCTCGCCCTCGATCTGCATCGGCCCGCGCCGCGCCTTCTCGGCCTTGTAACCGCCTCCGCTCGCCGGCGCGGCGCCGGCGTTGCGCTGCGCGCGTTGCCAGCCTGGCGTCGCGTAGGGCGAGACGAACTGGTCCATGTTGGCGAAACGCGATTGCGCGTAGCCGCCATAGGCATTGCCGCCGCTCGCGGCCTCGCTTACCTCGACGTGGCGCTCGGGCAGCTCGTCGAGAAAGCGCGACGGGATCGTCGTCTGCCAGAGGCCGTGGATGCGGCGATTGGTGGCGAAGTAGATTTTCGCGCGGCGCTTCGCCCGGGTGACGCCGACATAGGCAAGGCGGCGCTCCTCCTCGAGCCCGGCGCGGCCGGATTCGTCGAGCGAGCGCTGGTGGGGGAACAAACCTTCCTCCCAGCCCGGCAAAAACACCGTCTCGAACTCGAGGCCCTTCGCGGCGTGCAGCGTCATCACGCTGACCTTCTCGCCGCCGCTCGCGTCCGACGCCTCCATCACCAGCGAGATGTGCTCGAGGAACGCCGCCAGATCGGGAAACTCGTCCATCGCGCGGACCAGCTCCTTCAGGTTCTCGAGCCGTCCGGCCGCCTCCGCGGTGCGGTCCTTCTGCCACATCTCGGTGTAGCCGGATTCCTCGAGGATCAGCTCGGCGAGCTGGCCCTGCGGGCGCTGGTCGATCAGCGAGGCCCAGCGCGAAAAGTCGTCGAGCAGCCCGCGGAGAGTCTGCCGCTGCTTCGGCTTCAGCTCCTCGGTCCCGAGCATCATGCGCGCCGACGTCATCAGCGGGATGCGCTCGCGCCGGGCGTGATCGTGCAGCAGCTGCAGCGTGGCATCGCCAAGGCCGCGTTTCGGCGTGTTGAAGATGCGCTCGAAGGCGAGGTCGTCCTGCGGCTGCGCCACGCAACGCAGGTAGGCCAGCGCGTCGCGGATCTCGGCGCGCTCGTAGAAGCGCGGACCGCCGATCACGCGATAGGGTAGTCCGAGCGTGATGAAGCGCTCCTCGAACTCGCGCATCTGGAACGAGGCGCGGCAGAGGATCGCGATCTCCTCCAGCGAATGGTTCTTGTGCTGGAGCTGCTCGATCGTCTCGCCGATCGTGCGCGCTTCCTCCTCTGAATCCCAAACGCCTGTGACGGTGGCCTTCTCGCCGTCCTCGCCGTCGGTGAACAGCGTCTTGCCGAGCCGCCCCTCGTTGTGGGCGATGAGGTGCGCGGCCGTCGCCAGGATGTGCCCCGTCGAGCGATAGTTGCGCTCCAAACGGATGACCTTGGCGCCGGGAAAGTCTTTCTCGAAACGCAGGATGTTATCGACCTCGGCGCCGCGCCAGCCGTAGATCGATTGGTCGTCGTCGCCGACGCAGCAGACGTTGTGGCGGCCACCCGTCGTCGCGGAACCGGCCAAAAGCCGCAGCCACATGTACTGGATCGTGTTGGTGTCCTGGTATTCGTCGACCAGCATGAACTTGAAGCGGTTCTGGTACTCGGCGAGAATGTCGGGGTTTTCGCGCAGCAGCCGCACGCATTCGAGCAGCAGGTCGCCGAAATCCGTCGCGTTGAGGATCTTCAGCCGCTCCTGATAATGCGCGTAGCAGTCGCGGCCCTTGCCATTGGCGAACGCCATCGCCTCGCCGGGCGGCACGTCCTTTGGAGCCAGCCCCCGATTCTTCCAGGCGTCGATCTGGTGCGCGAGCGCGCGCGCGGGCCAGCGCTTGTCGTCGATGTTCTCGGCCTGGATCACCTGCTTCAGCAGGCGGATCTGGTCGTCGGTATCGAGAATCGTAAAGCCGGACTTCAGCCCGACCAGCTCGGCATGACGGCGCAGGATCTTGGTCGAGACCGCGTGGAAGGTGCCGAGCCACGGCATGCCCTCGGCGACCGGGCCGGCGAGCAGCGCCACGCGCTCCTTCATCTCGCGCGCCGCCTTGTTGGTAAAGGTGACCGCGAGGATCTCCCACGCGCGGGCTTTCGACGTGGCGAGGATATGCGCGATCCGCGTCGTCAGCACGCGGGTCTTGCCGGTGCCCGCGCCCGCCAGGACGAGGACGGGGCCTTCCAGCGACTCGACCGCCTCGCGCTGCTCCGGGTTCAGTCCGTCGAGATAACGCGCCGACGGCCGCGCGCGAGCACGATCGGCGATTCCGCCGGGGCGGGGCGCGAGGTCGTCATCGTCGTCGCGGGCAGACCTAGGCAGCGCCACGGCATGCCTCCGCGGCGCCGCGGCCAGACTGGAACAAAATACGAATCATCGCCCGAATGTGGGGCCTTCGCGCCCGGTTGTCGATAAGCGCCGCCTCAGTCGATCGCGTCCAGCATCGCCGCCAGCTCGGCTGGCGCCGT
This sequence comes from uncultured Lichenihabitans sp., assembly GCA_965214415.1. Classification (GTDB taxonomy): domain Bacteria; phylum Pseudomonadota; class Alphaproteobacteria; order Rhizobiales; family Beijerinckiaceae; genus RH-AL1. The sequence goes on along the minus strand of CBDCBQ010000003.1, from coordinate 363,622 downwards.
CACCATCGCATCGTGGCCCGTGGCGATCTCGCGCCGCCGCCATCCCGCCTGGCGCTCGAACCATTTTCGCGCGTACACGACACTCGGAAAGTCCGCGCCGGTGCAGACCACGTATGTGCAAGGCCTCCCGTTGCCGACGGGGTTCGCGAGCGTCAACGGGCTCTCGTAGGTGCCTGCTGGGTGCGGCGTAAGATGGCGGGCGACCCAGGCCGCTTGTGGATGGTCGGCGGGGATGCCGAGCACAGGCGCCGGCGGCGGCGGAATGGCGACGCCACCGCCTTGCTCGATGACGAGCTTGCGGCGCGTCGCGACGATGTCGGCCGGCAGCATGTCGAACGCGCTTTGCCCATTCTCCAAGATCAAGGCATCGAGGAAGACGAGGTGGCGGATCCGCCCGGGCATGCGGTCGGCCACGCCGGTGATGATGATGCCGCCGTAGCTGTGGCCGACCATGACGACGTCGGTCAGCTCTTCCATCTCGAAGATGTTGGCGACATCGGCGATATGCGTGTCGAGCGTCAGATCGCGCGACAGCAGATGCCGGCGCTCGCCGAGCCCGGTCAGCGTCGGCGCGAAAACCCGATGCCCGTGGGCGCGAAGTTGATCCACGACCAAACGCCAGCACCAGCCGCCGTGCCATCCACCGTGGATCAGGACGAAAGTGGTCATTCAGCCCCGGCTATGCATCGCGGACGACCCACGCCGCACGTGAAGCAACTCACCTAGTTTGCGAAAGCCATTTGACTGCAACAGGTCGTTGAAAGCCATCCGCTGTACGGCGCGCTTCATTGAAATCGCCTCCGCGTGATGCAAGGACATACGCGCACCGACCTCAACCTTCGACAGATTGCCGCCGTGCGCGAACTCCTCACCGGCCTCGCCATTCTCGTGATCCTCGCGCTGACGACGGCGCTGGTGGCGCCGTATGTCATCGACTGGAACGGGCAGCGCGCGTTCATCGAGGCGCGCTTGTCCCAGGTGCTCGGGCAGAAGGTGACGATCGGCGGGACGATCGACGTCAAGCTGCTGCCGACCCCCTACCTCGTGCTCGGCCAGACGGTAATCGGCGGCGACGAGGGACCGGTGCGGCTCTCGATCCACCATCTCGATCTCGAACTGTCAGTGACGCCGCTGCTGCACGGCGAGTTCGACGTCACTCAGGCGCGGCTCGTCGAGCCGACCATTCGCGTCGCGCTGGCGCCCGACCGCACGCTGCCCGCCCTGCCCGACGCGCCGGCGTTCAACGCCAACGTCACGCTCGACCATATCGCCGTCACCGGCGGCACGCTGGCGATCGCCGATCCGCTGTCGGGCCGCACCTTCGCGCTCGACAATCTCGACTTCGAGGCCGATGCCGCCTCGCTCGCGGGCCCCTTCAAGCTCGCCGGCACCGAGGGGCCGGACGCGCGCCCGACGAGCTTCCGCCTGGCGACGCAGGCCGCGCGTGACGGCCGCGCCCACGTCCGCCTGATCGTCGCCGGCAACGCCGACCATGCCGCGCTCGATCTCGACGGCACCGTGGCGCTGTCGAGCGCCGGCCGCGCCAACGTGCGCCAGAGCTTCGATGGCCGCGTCACCGTCTCGGGCAAGCTCGACGACAGCGCCGGCGCGCCGGTCGCCTGGACGCTGTCGGGCCCACTCAAGGCCGATCCCGGCAAGGCGACACTCGACGGCGGCGAGCTGCGCCTCGGCTCCGAGGACAAGAACCTCGCCCTCGCCGCCTCCGGCACCGCCGACCTCGGCGCCAGCCCGCACCTCGATCTCGATCTCTCGGCCAAGACCCTCGACCTCGACAGGCTCGCCGAAACGCCCACCTCGGGAACGCCCACGTCCAGCACGCCAACGGACGGCAGCCCGCCGTCACCGCCGCAACTGCCGTCGCTCGCGACGCTGCGACGCGCGCTCGCCGCCGCCACGCCGCCGCTGCCGGCGACGGTCGATGTCGATGTCGAGACCGCGACCTGGGCCGGCGAGACGCTGACCGATCTTTCGGCGCACATCGATGTCGGGGTTGCCGGGCCGCAGCCCTTCAAGCTCGCCGGCGGCGGCCCGGGCGGCTCGCATCTATCCATCGATGGTACGCTAGCGCCCGACCGCTTCGCCGGCCATGTCGCGCTCGCCGCCGACGACGCGCCGCGCACCGCGCGCTGGCTCGCCGAGGTCGCGCCGCCGCTCGCCCCCGGCGCGGCCGTCCCGCCGACACGCGCCGCCGCCTTGGCGGCCGACGTCATCATCGCGGACGACACGATCGATGCCACCAACCTCGCGCTGACGCTCGGCCCGTCGCGCCTCACCGGCAGCGCGCGCCTCGATCTGGCCGACGGCACGCGCCCGGCCAAGCTGACCGCGGCGCTCGCCTCGTCGTCGCTCGCCATCGATGCCTTGCCCGACATCGCCGACATGCGTGCGAGCCACGCGCTCGACCTCGACCTGCGCCTCGACGCGCAGGCGCTGAAGGTTACGCAGGCCGGTGACGGCGCTCTTGCCGCCGGACGCCTCAAGTTGGCGATGACGAAGACGGGGCGGCACCTGGAGCTGGCCTCGCTGTCGGTCGACAATCTCGGCGGCGCGACGATCGCGGCGAACGGCACGCTCGACCCCGACACCGCGCACCTCACGCTGCACGTCGATGCGGCAAAGCTCGATGCGGCGGCCAAGCTCGTGCGGCAGGTGGCGCCTGGCGACTATGCAGACGCACTCGTCGCCCGTGCTCCTTCGCTCGCGCCGGCCAAGCTCGGCCTCGACGCCGAGTGGCGCGCCACGGCGAAGGGCGCGCTGGCCCCGTCGCGTGGGCACCTCGACGGCACGCTCGGCGCCACGACGCTCGACGCCACCCTCGCGCCGGAGGACGTTGGGGCCGTCGCCCTAAACGTGACGCTGACGGCGCCCGAGGGCACGACGCTGCTGCGCCAGCTCGGCGTGTCCGCCCTGCCCCTGGACGCGCTGGGTCCGAGCAAGATCTCGCTCGCCGCGCACGGCAGGACGGGCGACGCGCTCGACACCACGCTGAATGCGGCGCTGGGGGCGACCACGCTCGATATCGACGGACGCTTCAGACTGCTCGCAGAGCCGCGCGGCGGGACCGGGTCGGTCGCGCTCAAATCACCCGACGTCGGGCCGCTGCTGCAAAGCCTCGCGCTGGCCTTCCCCGACTTGACGGCGCGCATCCCCGTCGAAATTGCCGGCTCGCTGGCCTCCGGAGGCGCGGGGATCGGGCTCACCGACCTTAAAGGGCACGTCGCCGGCGCGGCGGTCACCGGCACGCTGCGCCTGGCGCCGGACGTCGGCGTCGGCCCGGCCGTGACGGGCGCGCTCGATCTCGATCGGCTGTCGTTCGCGACCCTGTTCGGCCTCGCGCTCGGGCCAGAGCAGCCCGCGGCGCCGCAAAGCGCCTGGTCGAACCTCGCCTTCGGCACCGGCCTCGTCGATCCGCCGCGCGCCCAGCTGCGCCTGACGGCGGCGACGCTCGACCTCTCGCCCGGGATCTCGGCGACGAACACATCCGTCGATCTCGCCGTCGCGCCGAGCCTGGTGACGCTGAAGGGCCTCACCGCGGACACAGGCGGCGGCAAGCTCGGCGGCGATATCGCGTTGCGCCGCGATGGGCGGCAGGCCGGGCTCGAGGGCCACCTGTCCGCCGATGGTATCCGTGTCGATCTGCCCGGTCTCACGGCCACCGCCAATGGCAAGCTTGATCTCGCCGGCAGCGGGACGACGGCGCTGGGCCTCGTGTCGAGCCTCGCGGGCTCCGGCGAGGCGACACTGGCCGGCCTCGCGATCCCACAGGCCGACCCGGCCGTGCTGCCCAAGCTGTTCGCGCAGGTCGAAAGCGACGATCTCACGGTCGATGCGGACACATTGTCCCGCGCCTACGCCGATGCGGCGACGCGACCGCTCGAGGCCGGCATGCGTTCGTTCGATCTCGCCCTGGCGGGCGGCGTACTCGCCGCCGCGCCGAAGCCCGCGAACCCAGCGGACGCGATGCCCGTCGCGAGCACCATCGACGCCACGCTCGACCTTCGTGCGCCGACCCTGACGACGCGCGCGGTCGAGACCTTGAACGCGCTGCCGAGTGGGTGGATCGGAACCAAACCATCGCTTGTCGTCACCTGGGCGGGGCCACCGCGCGCGCCGCGACGCGCCATCGATGTCAGCGCCTTCATCAACGCCGTGGCCGCACGCGCGCTTGCGCGCGAGACGGCGCGGATCGAGGGCTACGAGGCCGATGTTCGCGAGCGCGCGTTCTTCAACGCACGCCTGCAGTTCGAACGTCGCCGCGCGCAGGACAAGGCCAAGGCCGAGGACGACGCGCGGGCTCGCAAGGAAGCCGCCGCGCGCGCCGCGAAGGCGGAGAAGGCCCGCGCGGCGCAGGAGCAAGACAGCGAGCAGGATCGGATGGCGGCCGAGAAGGCGCAGGCCAAGCCCGAGGCCAGACCGGACGCCAGGCCCGAGGCCGCCCCGACGCCGTCGGCCAGACCAGATGGCCCGGCCGCCGACGCGCCGCGTTTCGCGCCCGCGCGGCCGGGCACGGTGGGAGATCCGTCGGCGGCCGGACGCTACTGAGCGGGCTTCAGTGCCGGCAGATCGCGATGCGCATCGGCGTGTCGAGCGGTAGGATCGTCGCGTCGCCCTGCACCCAGCGTGGCGCGGCGGCATAGGCCTCCGGCTCCATGTCGAGCGACACGATGCCGGTGCCGATCGAGCCGACCGCCTCGAGCGGAACCGCGACAAGGCGGCCGCCGAAGCCGAGCACGCCGCCGTACGGCACGATCAGCGCGAGCTTGCCATCCGGCGCGCGCGCGACATGGCGGACCGTGCCGATCCGCGCGTTGTCGTTCTGAATCATCGGCTTGCCGACGACATCGGAGACACGGACCGGCTGCGGATAGCGGTCCTCGAACGTCTGCTCCGGCGTTTCCGGCCTGTCGTCCGTGTCGTCTTCGCTCTCCGCCATGTTGCAGCTCCTGCACCTGCCGCGGCTTACGCGTGCCGAGAAGACAAAGTTACCCGTAACCAAGATCGTGCGGGCAACGAAGGGCTGGACGAGAGCGAGCGAAGGGTACCGCACCATGATCGACGCGCATCCCACCCGCATGCGCCTGCACCCGGCGGCGGTGCGCCTCATGCATTGGACCAACGCGGTCGCGATGATCGTGATGATCGGCAGCGGCTGGAAGATCTACGACAATCAGCCGATCTACGGCGTCATCGCTTTCCCCGGCCCGCTCGCCCTCGGCGGCGATCCCGCGATCTCCTTCGCCAAGCATGGCGATCCGGGCTTCGGGGGCGCGCTGCTCTGGCACTTCGCGGCGATGTGGGTGCTGATGCTCAACGGCCTCGCGTACCTGGCCTACGGCCTGACGACGGGCCGGTTCCGGCGCATGCTCGTGCCGATCCGGCCACGCGAGATCCTCGCCACCGCGCGCGACGCGCTGCGCTTCCACGTCGCCCACGACGATCTCACGATGTACAACGCCGTGCAGAAGACGCTCTACGTCGGGATCATCGGTCTCGTCGTCGTGCAGGTGCTGGCCGGATTGGCGATCTGGAAGCCGGTTCAGCTCGCCTGGCTAACGGCGCTATTTGGAGGGTACGACACCGCGCGCGTGGTCCATTTCTGGGGCATGGCGGGGATCTGCCTGTTCCTTGCCATCCACGTCGCTCTCGCCCTGCTCGTGCCCCGCACGCTCGTCAACATGGTCACCGGCGGGCCGCCCGTCGGCGCGCCCCGCGAGGCCGAGGCGTGAGCCGCCTGGTGCCTCGAGGCCCCGCGACGGCCGAGGTTCTGCGCGAGCACCGGCCGCTCGTCGACGCGATCAACCGGCGCAAGATCCTGCGCGGCGGGCTGAGCCTCGGCGCGCTCACCATGCTGACGGCTTGCGACATCACCGACCAAAGCGCGGTGCACGACGCGCTCGTCGAGGTGTCGGGCTGGAACGACCGCGTCCAGTCGCTGCTGTTCGACCAGCACAAGCTGGCGCCGACCTACGCCGAGGCGGACGTGATCCACCCGCCGCGCTTCAACGCCTTCTACGATGCCACCGACATTGACGCCATCGATCCCGCCGACTGGACGCTCGAGCTTAGCGGCGCCATCGCCGACAAGACGCCGTGGACCGCCGCGCGCCTCGCGCGGTTGCCGATGACAAGGACCATCGTCCGGCATGTCTGTGTCGAGGGCTGGAGCTATGTCGGCGACTGGTCCGGCGTCCTGTTTCGGACATTCCTGCAAGAGGTCGGCGCCGATCTGACGAAGCGCTACGTCGGTTTTCGCTGCCATGACAAGTACACCGCCTCGATCGACATGCCGACGGCGCTGCACCCGCAGACGATCCTCGCCACGCATTATGCTGGCGCGCCGATCACCGATCCCTTCGGTCTGCCGCTCCGCCTGCGCACCTCGACCAAGCTCGGCTTCAAGAACCCGAAGTGGATCACCGCGATCGAGGTCACCGACATCCGCCCCGCCGACTATTGGGCGGACCGCGGGTACAATTGGTTCAGCGGGATCTAGGCGGCGCGGCCGGGAACATCGCGCCGGGCTCACTGTTGAGGCGAGCGACGGAGACCAACCGCATGACCGAGAACATCAAGGACAAGAACGCCGACAAGGCCGAGGACAAGGAGACCGATCTCGACAAGGGGCTGGAGGAGACGTTTCCCGCCAGCGACCCGGTCGCGGCGACCCAGCCTGGCGACGGCGGGCCGGACGACAAGCAGAAGAAGCCCAAGTAGGTTTACTCGTCCTCGCCGAAGCGGCTCTCGACGAGCGCGGTGATCGCGTCCAGCGCCTCGCCCGCCTGCGGGCCCTCTGCGGTCACCAAGATCGTCGAGCCGATCCCGGCGCCGAGCGTCAGAATGCCCATGATCGAGGTACCCCCAACGGTCTCGTCGTTGCGGGTCACCGTCACCTCGGCATCGTAGCTCTCGACGCACTGCACGAACTTGGCGGTCGCTCGCGCGTGCAAGCCTTTGCGATTGATGATCGCGATCTCGCGGCGCAGCATCTGGCCGGACGCGGGAGCGGTCTCGTTCATTTGCCGCTCAGGACGCGGCTCGCCACGTAGATATATTTGCGCCCTGCGTCCTGCGCCTGGATCACCGCCTGCTCGAGGCTCGCGGCATCGCGCACCGAGGCGAGCTTGATGAGCATCGGCAGATTGATGCCGGCGACGACCTCGACATGGGCGCCGTTCATCACCGAGATCGCGAGATTCGAGGGTGTGCCGCCAAACATGTCGGTCAGCAGCACGACGCCGGCGCCGCTGTCGACCTCGCTCACGGCGTTGATGATGTCGCCGCGGCGGCGCTCGATGTCGTCCTCGGGTCCGATCGAGATGGTGGCGACCTGCTTCTGCGGCCCGACCACATGCTCCAGGGCTGCGCGAAACTGCGTGGCGAGCTCGCCGTGCGTGACGAGGACCATCCCGATCATCAGGACTGCACTTTCGCCGATGTCTCGTCGGTCATGGTCCGACGCCTCTCCAAAGGCAGTACGCTAGACACACCGTCGAAGCGGCGGGCTGTTCGAGTTGGCCGATATATATGAGCGCGTTTCTCTTACCAATTCTAATCTTTTGCGCACGGCCAACTTGTCGTGCGTGCTTTGGGCGCGAGGTGTGGTGCCTTTGTCGCGCTCCTGGTCCGCCACCAGCGAAGGACATCATCCGCCCGGGCATCGGCCTCGGTTCCGGTCGCCAGGAGGAGACACGGTAGGTGGGCGAGGACCGCGGGGCTCGACGCCTCGCCGCCCAGCAGGACGACGCCGCCGACCCTTGCCGAGGCGGTCCAGGGCATCGCGACGATGCCGAGCCCGCGTCGCTCGACGAAGCCCGCGATGCGTGGGTGCGGCGCGGCGACAAGGTCCGGTCCGTCGACGCGGAGCAAAATACGATCATCGCCGACGATCCCGATGCGAAATCGCGGCGTCGACCTTGCGACCAGGGCGAGCGTAAGTCGGCTCTTGCCGGATCGCGACGCGCCGCACGCGAGCAATGCCTCGCCATCGATCGCCACCGCGCTCGCATGAATCGCAAGCCCGCGTGCGTCAGCGGGCATCGCAGGCGGCGGGCAACCAGACGGTGAAGCGCGCGCCGAGGATGCCCTTCTCCCGATCATACTCGCCATCCTCGTCATCCGGCGCCGGCGTGAAGGCCGGGTCGACCCGGTTCTCCGCCACGATGCGACCGCCGTGCACCTCGATGATCTGGCGCGATATGGACAGGCCGAGGCCGGAGTTCTGGCCGAAGCCCTGGTCGGGCCGATCGGTGTAGAAGCGCTCGAAGATACGCTCGAACGCGTCGGCCGGGATGCCGGGGCCGTCGTCGTCGATGACGATCTCGTAGCCGCGCTTCGGCGGCGAGGGCGCGACGCCCTTTAGGGGCCGCATCACGACACGGACGCTGCCGCCATGCGCCGAGAACGAGCGCGCGTTGTCGATGAGGTTGTTGAAGACCTGGCCGAGACGCGAATCGTAGCCGAGCACGTTGTAGGGCGTCGGGTCGCCGTCTTCGTCGAGCATCGGCTTGGTGTCGAGGCGCACGCGCACCTCGTTCTTGCCGATGCCGTTCGCAACCGCGACCACGGCCTCGAGCACCTGCATGAGATCGACGTCGCGATTGTCCGCCCGCGCCAGCTCGGCATCGAGGCGCGAGGCATCGGAGATGTCGCTGATCAACCGATCGAGGCGCTTCACGTCATGCTGGATGATCGCCAGCAGCCGCTCGCGCGAGGTCTCGGTCTTGGCGATCGGCAGCGTCTCGACGGCGCTGCGCAGCGAGGTCAGCGGGTTCTTCAGTTCGTGCGCCACGTCGGCGGCGAACCGCTCGATCGCCTCGATGCGATTGTACAGCGCCTTGGTCATGTCGCGCAGCGAGCCGGACAGGTGGCCGATCTCGTCGGCGCGGCTGGTATAGTCCGGGATCTCCTGGCGCGACTTCGTGCCGCGACGGACGCGGTCGGAGGCCTCGGCGAGGCGGCGCATCGGCTCGGCGATCGTGCCGGCGAGCAGCAGCGACAGGAGGAACATGATCGCGGCGGAGACCAGGAAGATGCGCACGATCGCCCATCGCTCGGCGGCGATGATCGAGTCGATGTCGCCCCCGAGCGTCGACAGCAGCAACACGCCCTTGACGGCCTGCAGCCGCTGGATCGGCACGGCGACGGAAATGATCGTGTCGCCCTTGGCGTTGACGCGCACGACGCTCTGGACGTCACCGCCGAGCGCCGCGGCAACCTCCGGAAAGTTGCGGCTGGTGCGGCCCGTGAAATCCTCCGTCTGACGCGGCTGGCCACGGCCGAATCGGCCTTTCACGGCGTTCCACGTCCTCTCGATGATGGTCAGGGTTTCGTCGGGCTGTGCGGCGGTGGGCGGCGGCAGCTCGGAGCGCAGGATCGTGCCGCGCCGTGCCAACGAGCGCGAGTCGAGCAGGAGATAGCCGTCGCGGTCGAAGATGCGCGCGCGGGTGCGTGTCGGCATGACGAGGCGGCGCAGCACCGGGCCGATCCGCTCGGGATTGATCGAGAACTCAAGTGACGGCGGGTCCTCGGAAGGCTTGGTGGTCTGCCCAGGCGCGAGCTGCAGCAGCTTTTCCGGGTCGACCGTGATCGTGTCGGTGTCGACGCTGGCCGAGGCCGAGATCGCGGCGGCGATGATCTCGCCCTGCGTCTGCAAGCTCTGCACCCGCGCATCGATCAGGCCCTCGCGGAACTGATTGACGTAGAGAAAGGCGACGGCGAGCGCGACGAGACCGCCAAGGTTGAGAAAGACGATGCGGCGGGTGAGCGAGGAGGCGAAGCGCGCCGACAACGCGCGCGTGAGCGCCCGCCCGCGCCGGCCAAGGCCACGCCGAACCCGCCGCGCGCGACGATGTGCACCGGGCCACATGTCGGGCCGAGTCTGCTGCTGCGTCTCGATGGTCACGACGATCCTGCCCGCTCCACCCACATCGGGCGTCGAGCCACGGGCGGCGCGCTACTCCTTGAACCTGTAGCCGACGCCATAGAGCGTCTCGATCATTTCGAAGTCGTCGTCGACGGCCTTGAACTTCTTGCGCAGGCGCTTGATGTGGCTGTCGATCGTCCGATCGTCGACATACACCTGATCGTCATAGGCCGCGTCCATCAGCGCGTTACGGCTCTTGACGACGCCCGGCCGGGTGGCGAGCGCCTGCAGGATCAGGAACTCGGTAACGGTCAGAGTCACCGGATCGTTCTTCCAGGTGCAGGTGTGGCGCTCGGGATCCATCTTGAGGAGGCCGCGCTCGAGGATCTTGGCTTCGGACTCCTTTTGCGCCGCCGCCTCTTTCGGATTGGCACGGCGCAGGATCGCCTTCACACGCTCCACCAGCAGGCGCTGCGAGAACGGTTTCCTGATGTAGTCGTCGGCACCCATCTTGAGGCCGAACAGCTCGTCGATCTCCTCGTCCTTCGAGGTGAGGAAGATCACCGGCACGTCGGACTTCTGGCGAAGGCGGCGGAGCAACTCCATGCCGTCCATGCGCGGCATCTTGATATCGAAGATCGCGAGATCGGGCGGGTGGGTCTTCAGCCCATCGAGCGCCATCGACCCGTCGGTGTAAGTCTGAACGCGATAGCCCTCGCCCTCGAGGGCAATCGACACGGAGGTCAGGATGTTGCGGTCGTCATCGACCAGGGCGATGTTCGGCATCGGGCTCTCACGCTTCGTTTACGGCCGTCGGGGGGCGGCCGTCACTTGGGGGCATCCGGCGATCACGCGCGGCCAGCCTGCATAGACCCTGCCATCGTACAGGTCCCACGACGACGGGACGCCCAACCTCATGAACCCTTATGCCACATCCGACCGTTGGCGCAATTGGCGGCTGAAATGTGGCACCCGAGTACATGAATCGGTGATCGCCAAGATGAACCATGTCAAAGGCGCCGTCAAACAATGTTTAGCCTAAGGTCCAAGCCGGCCTCGAACCGGAAATATTGGTCGCGCCCAGCCTAAGACCTTTCATCAACAAGAGTCGTTGCCGGCGTTCAGGAAAGGTTCAGGCAGCCGGGCGTGCCAGCCGCCATCCACATCAAAATTGGACAACCTTGTTCTCGCCGACATTTTTCGGCGGCTCGCCGGTCAGACGGGCCTTGGCGTAGCCAACCGCGTAGACCCACTTGGACGACGGCGCGTCCCAGAACTCGGCGCTGGCGACCTCGACCTTGATCAAAGTAATGGCCGGGTCCTCGGGGCCTTTCGGGAACCACACGCGCATCGGCTCGCTCCACAACTCCTTCACGATCGCCGCGTCGCGCACGAGCGAGGCCTGCCCGGAGATCGAGACGTAATCCTGGCTCTTCGGCTCGGAATAGGCGAGCAACACCTGCATATGCTCGGCGATCTCGCCGAGCTTCGGCGTGCCTTCGCGCGATGCGAACCAGAGCGTGCCGTCAAAGGTCTTGTTCATCGCCGCCATCGGCCGCCCGTGCAGCTCGCCGCCGTCACCCGTCGTGACCATCAAGGCGATCTTGATGTCCTTGATCAGTTCCCAAACCTTCTGCTTGTCGTCGGTCGTGCTCGAGGTCTCGGCCATGTGTGTTGTCCTTAAAAATGCGGTCGCCAACCGCACCTCGACGCGATGGTTCCGCAGCTTTCGGGTGCCGGACATAGGCCGCCACCCTTGGATGTAGCCGCCGGGAGTGGCATGCTCGATGGTGCAATCCCTGCATGGAGCAATTCAGCATGGACACGAGCGACCCGCACAGACGCGAGACCGAGGCCCTGATCGAGGCGATCTGGGGTCCGCAGGCGACGCCGCCCCTGCCCGATCCCGCCGAGCGCGCGGCTCAGAACCTTGCGCTGGCGGCGGCGATGCGGGCCTATCTGCAGCAATATCTCGCCGAGATGTGAACGGCACGACCTCCATCTGGACGAAGTAGCGCGCCTGACGAAAGCCGCAAAACCGGCTAAGGGTCGCGCGGCATGACCGACTATTCCCTCGCCCTCTCGCCGCTGCTGCCGCTGCCGGCTCTCGTGGCGCTCGCGTTGGCGGGCGTGGCGATCGTCGCGCTCGGCCTCGTCTTGCGCCAACGCGCGGTCTGGCTGCGTGCCGCGGGCCTCGCCCTCGTCCTGCTGGCGATGTTCGATCCCTCGCTGGTGCGCGAGAAGCGCACGCCGCTCAAGCAGGTCGTGGCGATCGTGGTCGATCGCTCCGGCTCGCAAACGATCGGCGAGCGCACGAAGCAGACCGATGCCGCGGTGGCCGACCTCGACACCAAGCTGAAGGCGCTCGGCAACGTCGAGATCCGCACGATCGAGGCGGGCCAGGATGCCGGCGCCAACGACGGCACGCAGCTGTTCACCGCGCTCAACGCGGGCCTCGCCGACGTGCCGGCCGAGCAGGTCGCCGGCGTGTTCATGGTGACGGACGGCATCGTCCACGACGTGCCCGCGAATGCCGCGGGGCTCGGCTTCAAGGCGCCGCTGCACGCGCTGATCACCGGTCACGAGGGCGAGCGCGATCGCCGCATCGAGCTGATCGAGGCGCCGCGCTTCGGCATTGTCGGCAAGGAGCAGACGATCGCGCTCAAGGTGCTCGACACCGACAACAAGGGCGAGCCGGTCACGCTCGACGTCCGCCGCGACGGCAACGAGGTGGCCCGCGTCGAGGCGAATGTCGGCGAGACGATCCGCGTGCCGGTGAAGATCGAACACGGCGGCAACAACGTGATCGAGCTGGAAGTCGCCGCGCTGCCGAATGAGCTGACCACGATCAACAACAAGGCGGTGGTGACGATCGACGGCGTACGCGACAAACTGAAAGTGCTGCTCGTCTCGGGCGAGCCGCACCAGGGCGAGCGCATGTGGCGCAACCTGCTCAAGTCCGACGCCAACGTCGACCTCGTGCATTTCACGATCCTGCGCCCGCCGGAGAAGCAGGACGGCACGCCGATCAACGAGCTGTCGCTGATCGCCTTTCCGACGGCGGACCTGTTCGGGCGCAAGATCAAGGATTTCGATCTCATCATCTTCGATCGCTACTCGAACCAGAGCGTGCTGCCGCCGGTCTATCTCGACAACATCGTGCGCTACGTGCGCGAGGGTGGCGCCCTGATGCTGGCGGCGGGGCCGGACTTCGCCAAGAGCGAGGGCATCTTCTTCTCGCCGATCGGCCGCATCGCGCCGGCGCGCCCTGACGGCACGATCATCGAGCAGGGCTTTCGCGCCAGCGTCAGCGACGACGGCAAGAAGCACCCCGTCACCCGCGGTCTCGTCGGCTCCGACCAGAACCCGCCAGCGTGGAGCCCGTGGTTCCGGCAGATCTCGGCGCGCGTGACACGCGGCACGTCGATCATGGACGGCGCGGATCAAAAGCCGGTGCTCGTTCTGTCGCGCGAAGGCAAAGGCCGCGTCGCCGAGTTGCTGTCCGACCAGATGTGGCTTTGGGCACGCGGCTACGACGGCGGCGGCCCCTACCTCGACCTGCTGCGCCGCCTCGCGCACTGGCTGATGAAGGAGCCGGAGCTGGAAGAGGAAGCGCTGCGCGCCAACGTCGACGGCAAGACCTTCACGATCACCCGTCAGAGCCTGCACGCCGAGGTGCCGCCCGCCATAATCACCCTGCCCTCCGGCAAGACGGTCAGCGTCAAGCTGGCGCCCGGCGAGCCGGGGCTGTGGAGCGGCACGATCGATGTGAAGGAACTCGGCCTCTACAAGGTCGCCGACGGCGACCTGTCGATCCTCGCCAGCGTGGGGCCCGAAAACCCGCGCGAGTTCCAGGAGGTCGTCTCGACGACCGAGAAGCTGCGCCCGATCGCCGAGGCGACCGGCGGTACGGTGCGGCGCATCAGTGATGGTACGGCCGGGGCCGTGTCGATGCCGCGCCTGCTCGAGATGCGCGACAGCCCGATCTACGGCGGCTCCGACTACGTCGCCATCAAGAAGACCGGCGCCAGCGAGGTGAAAGGCATCGGCTTCTCGCCGCTGGCGATCGGGTTCCTGGGGCTGCTGCTTCTGCTGGGCAGCGTGGTGCTGGCGTGGCTTTACGAGGGGCGGCGGGGTGGGTTGGCGTAGCGGCCGGGCGCCGCTGCCGTCTAACGAAACAACCCCACCACCGCCGCCCGCAGTGGGTTGGCCGGGTCGGCGAGCAGCTTTACGGCGAGCACGCAGCAGAACACCACCACCACGGGTCGGATGATGCGGGCGCCGTGGCGGAGGGCAAGGTGCGAGCCGATCTGGCCGCCGGCGATGGCGCCGACGATCATCACGGCGGCGATGCGCCATTCGATGTTGCCGGTGACGAGGAAACTCAGGAAGGCGCCGACGTTGCTCGCGGTGTTGGAGAGCTTGGTCCAGGCGTTCGCCTCGACGAGGTGCTGGCCGAGCAGCGTCACGAAGGCGATCATCATGAACATGCCGGTGCCCGGCCCGAAGATGCCATCGTAGAAGGCCAGAGGCGGGATCACGAGCGTGACGAAGACCGCGAGCGTGAGCCGGGCGCGGCGCTCGCCCTCGCGGGGGCGGTGCCCGAAGGCGAAGTAGAGCGCGACGCCGATGAGCACGAGCGGCACGGCGGCGATCAGGACCTGCCGCGGCACGTGCGTCACCGACAGCGCCCCGAGCGACGCGAAACCGGCCGCGACGACCGCGATCGCCAGGGCGCGCCGCCACGTGTAGAAGCCGCGCCGCGCGAAAAACAGCATCGCCGAGGCGTTGCCAAAGCTCGACTGCGCCTTGCTGGTCGCGATCGCCACCACCGGATGCAGGCCGGTGATGAGGAGGACGGGGATCGTCAGCAACGCCCCGCCGCCGGCGATCGCGTCGAGCGCGCCGGACACCAGGGCGACGGCGAACAGCAGCGCGAGGGTGGTGGGGGTCGCGGCTATCATCGTGTCCTCCGCTCTCGTAGCGACCGGCAGACACGAAAAGGGCGCGCCCTCACGGGTGCGCCCTTGCCTTGAACAGGTTGCCCCGCCTCAGCGACCGGCGGCCGCGGCGACCTCGCTCGCGAAGTCCGGACCATCGACCTTCTCGACGCCCTCGCCGAGGCCGAAACGGACGTAGCCCGTGATCGTCGCGCCGGCGTCCTTGGCGACCTGGCCGATCGTCTTCTTGGCGTGATCTTCGTGGATCGAGACCTGATCGACGAGGCAATTCTCCTTGAAGAAAGTCTTCAAGCCGCCCTCGACGATCTTCTCGACGACGTTGGCCGGCTTGCCGGCGCCGTTCTTCTCGGCGAGCACGGCCTTCTCGCGGGCGATCACCTCGGGCGGGATCGCCGCGGAATCGAGCGCGATCGGGCTCGCGGCCGCGATGTGCTGGGCGATCTTGCGCCCGAGCGCCTCGAGCGGACCCGCTTCCTTGTCGGATTCGAGCGCGACGAGCACGCCGATCTTGCCGAGACCATCGGCGGTCTGGCCGTGCACGTAGGAGCCGATCGCGCCCTGGGCGACCTCGACGCGCGCCGCGCGACGCAGGTTCATGTTCTCGCCGATCGTCGCGATCGCGTTGGTGATCGCGTCGCCGACGGTGCCGCCCTTGGGATAGGCCGCGGCCTTGATCGCCTCGACGTCGGCGCTCTTGTCCACCAGCGCCACGTCGGCGACGTTGCGCACCAGCGTCTGGAAATCCTCGTTGCGGGCGACGAAGTCGGTCTCGGAATTCACCTCGACGACGACGGCCTCGGTCGCGCCGAGCGCGACGCCGATCAGGCCTTCCGCGGCGACGCGGTCGCCCTTCTTGGCGGCCTTCGAGAGACCTTTCTTGCGCAGCCAGTCGACGCCGGCCTCGATATCGCCGCCGGTCTCGGTCAGCGCGTTCTTGCAGTCCATCATGCCGGCGCCGGTCTTCTCGCGAAGCTCCTTCACCAATGCCGCGGAAATGGTCGCCATCGCAGGTCGTCCTTGTCGGTACGGGTTTCCTTCTCCCGCTGACGGGAGAAGGTGGCCCGACGAAGTCGGGTCGGGTGTGGGCATTCTAAGGTGACGCCGCGGTCCTCTCGAGAGCAACGCCCGGCGCCCTCGTCCCGGCCCGCTTCAGGAGGCCGCCGTCTCCCGCCGGACGGGAGACGGCCAGGCCTTACGCCGCCAGCAGGCCACGGGCCTGGTTGATCCAGCCGTCTCGCTCGATGCGGCCGCCGAGCTTCAGATCGCTGTCGAGCTTCTTGGAATCGTCCGGCGTCATCGCGGCGATCTGCCAATAATGGAAGATGCCGCCGTCGTTGAGCTTCTTGACGATCTGCGGGCCGACGCCCTGGATCTTGGCGAAATCGTCCGGCGCGCCGCGCGGCGCGGTCAGGATCTCGAACGCCTCGGCGGGCGCCTCGAGCGTCTCGACCGGCGCGACCTCGGGGCCGGCGGCGGGATCCGCCTTGGCCGGCTCGTCGATCGCCTCGTGGATCACGCGGCCCGGCAGTTCCTCGGCGGCCGGCATTTCAGCCTCGCCGAAGTCGACGCCCGACGAGCCCTGGCTGCGCTGGATGCCGTCGAGCGCGGCGCGGGCGACGAGATCGCAATAGAACGCGATCGCGCGGCCGGCATCGTCGTTGCCCGGGATCGGGAAGGTGATGCCGTCGGGGTCGGAATTGGTGTCGAGGATCGCCGCGACCGGTATCGCCAGGCGGTTGGCCTCGCGGATCGCCAGCTGCTCCTTGTTGGTGTCGATCACGAAGATGAGGTCTGGCACACCGCCCATGTCCTTGATGCCGCCCAGCGCCTTCTCGAGCTTTTCCCGCTCGCGAGACATCATCAGGCGCTCTTTCTTGGTGAGGCCGGAGGCGCCGGAATCGAGCTGGTCGTCGATCTTGCGCAGCCGCTGGATCGACCCGGAGATCGTCTTCCAGTTGGTCAGCATGCCGCCGAGCCAACGCGAGTTGATGTAGTATTGCGCCGAGCGCTTGGCGGCATCGGCGATCTGGTCCTGCGCCTGGCGCTTGGTGCCGACGAACAGCACGCGACCACCGCGCGCCACCGTGTCCGAAACGGCCTTCAGCGCCTGGTGCAGCAGCGGCACCGTCTGCGCGAGATCGATGATGTGGATGTTGTTGCGCGCGCCGAAGATGTAGGGCCCCATCTTGGGGTTCCAGCGGTGCGATTGATGGCCGAAGTGGGCGCCGGACTCGAGGAGCCCACGCATCGTGAAATCGGGAAGTGCCATGGCGTAAACATTCTCCGGTTGAGCCGCCGCGGATCGGTTGGCCCCCAAGGGGGGCACCGGAAGCACGCCTTGAATCAGGCGCGCGCGATCCGCGTGTGGGATGGACCGTGCTATAGAGGGACGCACGCTTGCCGGCAAGCGCTTCGTACGGCCGTTGTGCCTGCTCCAGCTTCCAGGTAAAATAACCGAACATCATGGTCGCGTCAACCTGTGTGCTTCGTCGGGCGGACCCGCCGCGCCATGTCGCCGATGATCGACATGGAGGTCTGCCAAAGTCTCCGCTCGTCGACCCGGGTCTTGGCCGCGGTCGATGCACGGTGACTTCGGGCTTTGCCGGCGCTGCGTTCGTCGACATGGCGTCTTCGGTGTGGCCGTTCGCCGACATGGCGCGCCTCATGATCCGATCGCGCCCATTTGGCGATTGTTGGGCATCGCGTAATCGACGCTTTCGATTGCGGTGAGGGCGTGCCCGAGCCATCGAATGCGCAAGGCGACGCGAAGCTTTGGACGCCAACCGACTGAGCGGACATGGGCGATCCGTTGGAGCCAGGAGTACGAGTCGCTCGAAGGCCGCGCCCGAGGAGCGCCGCTCGTTAGACGGATGAGGCAATCGTGACGGGGTGACCTTCAGTCAGACCCACGCTGCTCCAGGGTCGCGGACCTGGTAGTCGATTTCGCCCTTCCTGCTCCGGCGGCACGATCCGTCGCGCGGAAAGCGCCACCGAAGGCCAATCTCGGGAGGGCCAGCTGGACGCTGCCCCCGACCTGGTTCGTCGGCCCCGCTCGAGCTCCATAGCTCCACTGTTATGCGATGATCGCTCGAATGCGCACGAGTGTCGCTGCGGCGCAACAAGTTGTCGCGGAACGGTTGGCGCCTGTTGTGATCGCCCGCGACTTGGCGCTAAGCAGGCTTGCTCGACGCCGGGTCGACCCCAACACGGGACGAGGACTTGCCGCGCTTCCTTTCCGTCGACCCCGCGCGTATCGGCCGCCTCGCGGCCGTCGCCGCGCTCCCGCTCCTGCTGTGCGGCTGCGATCTTGGCGTGCTCGATCCACAAGGGCCGGTCGGCGTCTCCCAGCGGCTGATCCTGATCGACTCGCTCGCCATCATGCTGGTGATCGTGCTGCCGGTGATCGCCGCCACGGTGGGCTTTTCCTGGTGGTTTCGCGAGTCGAACCAGAAGCGGACCTTCTATCTGCCCGAGTGGGAGTTCAACGGGACGATCGAGCTTGTCGTGTGGTCGATCCCGCTGCTCATCATCGTCGTGCTCGGCGGCGTCGCCTGGTACGGCTCGCACGCGCTCGATCCCTACAAGCCGCTGCCGATCGCGCAAGGGCAGAAGCCGCTCGAAGTCCAAGTCGTCTCGCTCGACTGGAAATGGCTGTTCATCTACCCCGAGCAGGGGGTGGCCGCCGTGAACGAGCTTTACATCCCGACCGGCAAGCCGGTGCATTTCACCATCACCTCGGCATCCGTCTGGAACACGTTCTTCGTGCCGCAGCTCGGCGGCATGATCTACTCGATGGCCGGCATGACGACGCAGTTGAACCTGCAGGCCGATCACGACGGCAGCTACCGCGGCCTCTCCGGGATGCTGTCCGGCGAGGGCTTCTCCGACATGCACTTCCAGGTCCATGCGGTGAAGGACGACGATTTCTCGTCGTGGGTCACGCAGGCCAAGTCCGCCACCGACACGCTCGACACGGCGGGCTACGCCAAGCTCACCGAGAAGAGCGCGACCGCGCCGATCACGACATATAAGGGGATCGACCCAAACCTTTTCGCCGCGATCGTCGGCGGAACGGCGCCCGCTCAGGTCGGTCCGCCCAAGATCACGAACCCACCCTGATCGCGAGCCGCGTTCGCGCGCGTCACGCAGCAATGAAGGATGATTGAGAATGCTGGGTAAGCTCAGCTGGGACGCGATCCCGTTCAGCCAGCCGTTGCCGATGGCGGCGTCGGCGTTCATGATCATCGCGATCATCAGCCTCCTCACGTGGGTGACCGTGAAGGGTTGGGTCCCCTACTTGTGGAACGAGTGGATCACCTCGGTCGATCACAAGCGGATCGGCGTCATGTACTGCCTGCTCGCGCTCGTGATGCTGTGTCGCGGCTTCACCGACGCGATCATGATGCGCTCGCAGCAGGCGCTCGCCTACAATTCGCAAGGCTATCTGCCGCCGGAGCATTACAACCAGATCTTTTCCGCGCATGGCACGATCATGATCTTCTTCGTGGCGATGCCATTCATGATCGGGCTGATGAACTTCGTTCTGCCGCTGCAGCTCGGCGTACGCGACGTGGCGTTTCCAACCTTCAACTCGGTCTCGTTCTGGCTGACCGCGTCGGGCGTGCTGCTCGTCAACATGTCGCTCGTCATCGGCGAGTTCGGCAAGGCGGGCTGGCTCGCCTATCCGCCGCTGTCGGAATTGAAGTTCTCGCCCGGCGTCGGCATCGACTATCAGTTGTGGGCCTTGCAGATATCCGGCGTCGGCACGCTGCTCACCGGCGTCAATTTCGTGACGACGATTCTGAAGATGCGCGCCCCCGGCATGACCTATACGCGCATGCCGATCTTCTGCTGGACGGCGCTCGCCGCCAACCTGCTGATCGTCGCCGCCTTCCCGATCCTCACCGCCACCTTGGCGATGAGCCTGCTCGACCGCTACCTCGGCTTCCATTTCTTCACGGACGAAATGGGCGGCAACTCGATGATGTACATGAACCTCATCTGGGCATGGGGTCATCCGGAGGTGTACATCCTCATCCTGCCGGCGTTCGGCATCTTCTCCGAGGTGATCTCGACCTTCTCGCGCAAGCCTTTGTTCGGCTACCGCTCGATGATCATCGCCACGATGGCGATCTGCCTGCTCGCCTTCATGGTTTGGCTGCACCACTTCTTCACGATGGGCGCCGGCGCCGACGTCAATGGCATCTTCGCCATCATGTCGATGATCATCGCCGTGCCGACCGGCGTGAAGGTCTTCAACTGGCTGTTCACGATGTGGGGCGGCCGGGTGAAGTTCGAGCTGCCGATGATGTGGGCGATCTCGTTCATGATCACCTTCGTGATCGGCGGCATGACCGGCGTGCTGCTCGCGGTGCCGCCGGCCGACTTCCTGCTGCACAACTCGGTCTTTCTCGTCGCCCATTTCCACAACGTGATCATCGGCGGCGTGCTCTTTGGCGCCTTCGCCGGCTACACCTACTGGTGGCCCAAGGCGTTCGGCTTCAAGCTGCACAACGGCTGGGGCAAGGCGGCCTTCTGGCTCTGGACGGTCGGCTTCTACACCGCCTTCGTGCCGCTCTACGTCACCGGCCTGATGGGCATGACCCGACGCCTGCAGCACTACGATATCTACGCGTGGTACCCGTGGCTGCTCGTCGCCGAGGTCGGCGCGCTTCTCGTGCTCGGTGGCATCGTCTGCCAGATCACGCAGATCGTCGTGTCGATCCGCCATCGCGAGGAGCTGCGCGATACGACGGGCGATCCATGGGACGGCCGCTCGCTCGAGTGGATCACCACTTCGCCGCCGCCGGCCTACAACTTCGCCGTCATGCCGAACGTCCGCGGCGAGGAGGCCTACTGGGGCATCAAGCAGCGCGCCATCGCGGAGCGCAAGCTTACCGATCTGCCCAACTACGAGCCGATCGAGATGCCGAAGAACAGCCCGACGGGCATCGTCGTCGCGTTCTTCTCTGTGGTGCTCGGCTTCGCCTTGATCTGGCACATCTGGTGGATGGCGGCGGTCGGCTTCGCCGGCGCTTTCGCGACATTCGTCGTCTTCGCCTGGCGCCCGCACTCCGAATACGAGATTTCGGCCGAGGAGGTCGCACGGCTCGACGGCAAGCGTCGTGACGCGCGCGTCGACATGGTCGAGGGCCGCGGCGGCTACACCGAGGTCGCGATGGCCAAGGCCGAGAATCTCGACCAGAACGAGCGCGACCCGATGAAGGGCCAGACGGGCCCGGCCTCGAAGCGCATCATCACCGGGTTCGGCTTCTGGGTGTTCCTGCTCTCCGACTTCATCATGTTCTCGGGCTTCTACGCGGCCTATGCGGTGCTCAGCCACCGCACCGCCGGCGGCCCGGCGGGACATGATCTCTTCGAGTTCAAGACGGTCGCGATCGAGACGGCCTGTCTGCTGCTGTCGAGTTTCGCCTGCGGCATGGCGGCGATCGCCACCAGCGCCCGCAACCAGCTCTGGACGCAGGTCGGCTACCTGCTGACGGGGCTCCTCGGCGTCGCCTTCCTCGGGCTCGAGATCAACGAGTTCGTCAAGCTGATCCACCAGGGCGCCGGGCCCGACCGCAGCGCGTTCCTCTCGGCGTTCTTCACGCTCGTCGGCTGCCACGGCCTGCACGTGACGATCGGCCTGCTCTGGCTCGGCACGACGATGGCGCAATATTTCACCAAGGGCTTCCTGCCGTCGATCCAGCGCCGCGGGCTGTGCTTCAATCTGTTTTGGCACGCGCTCGACATCATCTGGGTCGGCATCTTCACGAACGTCTACCTGCTGGGGCTGACGCCGTGAGAACCTCGCGCCGTAAGGATCGCGTCATGAGGATCAAGCGATGAGCGATCAAACCATGAGCGATCAAACCATGAGCGACAAGGCGGCGGACGAGCACGCCAATCGCGATGCCGATTCATCCGACACCTACGCGGCTGGCCGCGCGCCGGGCGACCACGAGGACGAGCACCATTCCGGCCGCGAGGCGCTCAACTACCTGCTCGGCCTCGGCCTCGCCACGGTGCTGACGATCGGCTCGTTCTGGGTGGCGAGTGGTCCGTCGGTGCTCTACACGCCGGGTCTGACGATGGCGCTGGCCGCGCTGGCGATCGCGCAGATGGGCGTGCATCTCGCCTTCTTCCTGCACATCACGACCGGCTCGGAGAACGTCAACAACGTGATGGCGCTCGCCTTCGGCGTGCTCATCGTCGGGCTGGTGATCGGCGGCTCCCTGTTCATCATGCACAACATGGATCTGAACATGATGACGCCGGGCCCTGGCGTGCCGACGAAGATGCCGATGGACATGCCGATGCAGTGAGCCGCGGGGTTCACTCCTCGTCGCCACGCAAGGTCGCGTCGATCTCATCGCCGCGCATGCGCTTGACCCGACGCGCCATGTCGCGGTCGTAGCGGCGATCGTTGGGCTCGCCGTGCTTCGGCGCCTTGCGACCGTAGAGATCGAAGAACTTGCGCAGCGTCTGCGCGGCAAGCACGCGCTTCTCGTCGAGGTTCAGGCGGCGCGGCATTCGGTTCTCGCGGAATGAAGCTGGTCGACCGTTGCGCGACGACGACCGCCACGCCAAGTGTAGGCGGAGGCGGTCGAACATGCACGTGATCCGCGTAATCCTCTTATGTTGGGCGAGCCTCTCGGTGGCGATGGTGCCGAGCCGGGCGGCGGCGGTGTGCTCGCTGGCTGTCTCGATGCACGCCGCCGCCATCGGCACGAGTGATCCGGCATTGTCTCGAGATGCCGAACGTCACGGGGCGCGGCACGAATGTCCGGACGTGATGGCGTGCTGCGCGCCCGCGGCCATCCAGCTCGCCGCCCCCATGCTCGCCGCGCCTCGCGCGTGGCGCGCCCTCCTCCGAGCACCGCCCACAGCCGAGCGGCCTCGCGACGACGCGGCGCGACCGCGCCTGTTGCGCCCTCCGATGTCGGCCTGATCGTACGCGGTCCAAGACCGTATTTCCGCATCAGATCCGAACGTTGGAGATTTCCCATGAATGCCCTTTCCATGGCGCTTGCGGCCGTGCTGGTCGCCGCGCCCGGTGCCAGCGCGCACGACGCGCACGAGACCTTCGCCGCCGGCGCGCCCGGCGATCCGACCAAGCCCGCCGAGACCGTCGATCTGGCCATCCACGAGCGGCCCGACGGCACGATGAGCTTCGGCACCACACTCGTTCGCGCCCAACTCGGCGAGCAGATCCGTTTCGTCGTCACCAACGACGGCAAGGCCCTCCACGAGTTCCGGCTCGACAGCATCACCGGCGGCAGCGCGCACAAGGCGACGATGGCCGAGATGCCCGGCATGGTGCATCACGACCCGAACGCCGTCACGATCGAGCCGGGCGCGACCGCGACCCTCGTCTGGCGGTTCTCGAAACCGGGCGTGTTCGAGTTCGCCTGCCTGATCCCCGGCCATTACGAAGCGGGCATGCACGGCAGCGTCGTCGTCGCGGCAGGGAGGGCCCAGCCATGATCCATCAACTCGGCCAGGCGGCATTGATGACCGCCGGCATGGTCTGGCAGACCGGCTGGAGCCTGATCCTCGGCTTCACATCTCGGCACTGTTGCAAGCGACGGTCACGGCCGACGATATGCGCAAGGCGTTTGGCAAGGACGGGGCGAAGGAGATCGCGCTGGCTTCGGTGGCCGGCGCGGCGAGCTCGTCGTGTTCGTATGCCTCGGCGGCGATCATGCGCACCCTGTTCAAGAAGGGCGCGGCGCTCGCCACCGCGCTCGCGTTCATGTTCGCCTCGACCAATCTCGTGCTCGAGCTGGGGCTGATCCTGCTCGTGCTGCTCGGCTGGAAGTTCATGCTTGGCCAGTGGATCGGCGGCATCGTGCTGATCGTCGTGATGACGGCCATCGTCAAGGCGACGGCGCCGAAGGCGCTGCTCGAGGCCGCGCGCGAGCTGGCTGGCGATCCCGGTCGACGCGGTGCTCGGGCCGATCGTCGCGATCGTCACCTTCGTCTGCTCGATCGGCAACGTCCCGCTTGCGGCGATCCTGTGGGCGGGCGGCGCCAGCTTCGCCGGCATGCTCAGCTTCATCTACGCGGACCTGATCGTGCTGCCGCTGCTCGACACCTACCGCCGCTACTTCGGGTGGAGGATGGCCGCCTACATCTTCGTGGTGCTGTTCGCGACGATGGCGATCACGGGCATCATCGTGAATGTCGGTTTCGCCGCGGCCGGTCTCGCGCCGGCGCCCAACCCGAACGTGCGTGCCGACATCACGCATTTCGCGCTGAACTACACGTTCTGGCTCAACCTCGCCTTCGGCCCATGGGCGACTTGGTTGTTTTGGGTCAACCATGAGAAGCCGATGGACCACAGCCACATGCATCACGAGCACGGCCACCAGGCCGAGGAGCCTCACGACGCGATGGACCATGCCGGCAATGGGCATTCGCCTCATCACGATTGAACCGTCTCGAAAAAAAAGCCTCCCTTCCGAAATCCGGAAGGAAGGCTTGGTCGTGTCAAGGGCCTATCGCGCGAGGCTTACGCCATCGCGGGCATGCCACCCGCCGTCAGAGCGGCACGCTGCGCGACCGCCTCGTCGTAGAGCGACTGCTCTTCCTGCTTCTTCTTCACCGAGAAGCGGATGATGGCCGCGCCGCAGGCGGCGATCATCGCGGCGATACCAAGGATCATGAAGCAGAACTGGATGTTGCCGGTGCCGCGCAGCAAGAAGCCCGCCGCGACGCCGCCGATGTTGCCGCCAGCGCCGATGATGCCGCAGACGCCACCGAGCACCTTACGATCGATGAACGGCACCAGGGCGTAGAGCGAGCCGCAGGCCATGTGGGTGAACAGGCCGAACGTGAGCATCAAGGTGATCGCGAGCGCCACCGAGTCCATCCGCGAGAAGGCGATGAGGAACACGCCCTCGAGCATCATCAGGCCGAATAGGAGCCAGGTGCGGCCGTCGAGCCCTTTCGTCTTGGCGATCTTGTCGGAGAAGATGCCGCCCACGGCGCGGGCGAACAAGGCGAGCAGACCGAAGGCGCCGACGGCGTAGCCGGCGTTTTCCACGGAGAGGTGGAACTTGTTGTAATAGTAGGTCACGGCGATCGAGTGCACGAACAGTTCGACACCGAACGAGCAGCCGTAGCAGAGCGCGAGCAGCCACACGCGGTAGTTCTTGCCGGCTTCCTTCATGACATCGAGGCCGCCCTTCTTGCCGACGTCCGTCGAGAGACCCTTGGCGCGCATCTCGGAGAAGTTGCCGTCGGGCGTATCCTGCGTGAAATTGTAGTACAGCACGGCGACGATGAGCATCAGCACGCCGGGCACGATCATGGCGTAGCGCCACGACATCGTCTTCGACATGCCGAAGGCGAGGATGCCGGCGAACACCAGCGGCATGACGCTCTGCGTGACGCCGCCACCCGCGTTGCCCCAGCCGCCGACCGTGGCGTTGGCGGTGCCGACGACGTTCGGCGCGAACATGACCGACGTGTGGAACTGGGTGATGACGAAGCTCGCGCCGATGATGCCGATCAGCAGGCGGAACACCAGGAACGACGTGTAGTCCCAGGCGAAGGCGATGCCGAACACCGGAATGGCGCCGAGCGAGAGCATCAGCGTGTAGGCGATGCGCGGACCGTATTTGTCGCACAGCGGGCCGATGGCGAAGCGCGCCAGGATCGTCGCGAACACGCCAGCGATGGTGATGTTGGCGATGTCGGCCTTCTGCAGGTGCAGATCGCCGGCGATGATCGGCATCAGCGGTGCCGTCGCGAACCACGCGAAGAAGCAGACGAAAAAGGCGAGCCAAGTCAGATGGAACGCGCGCATCTGCGGCGTCGCGAAACTGAACAGATCGATCTTGGTGGCTTTATTTGGAATTTCGACCGCCATTTTAGGTGCTCCGGTTGGGGCGTTTGTAGTGTGGAAGACGTGACTTGGTAGAAAAGTGAAGGACTGCGGGGCGCGCGCGCCTTGGGAGAGACAGAATCGCGCGCCCCGGCCGTGCGGCGAGGCCCGAAAGCCTCGCTACGCGACGCTTCCGCCGGCGCGAGCCGGTGGCAAGGCGAGCGAAGAGACGGCGAGCGAAGAGAAGACGAGCGGAGCGGGTATCGAAGGGCGCGCGCGAGCGCCACGTATTCGGAAAGGCGGTGTCGAAGCATCCGCATGTGCGGTCTCGAACATAATGCGCTCCATCAAAGCCGGTCTCCCTTGCGACAGGGAAAAGGTGGAGGCACATGCTGTCCACGGCGGCGTGGACATGACTCGGCGTGCAAGAAGAGGTCAGGCGCTTCATTGCACCTGTCGTCCAATAGGCATGTTCTGTGCCAGACGGATGATCTCGCACGGACCCCGCGGGTAATGGAGCAGCTTCACTCTCATGACGTCCGCTTTTGTCGTCTCGAGTGGGGGCGCCAGCGCTCCGCCGCTCCGCCATGATCTCGAGACCGTGGGCATCGATGTGCTCGGCATGGCCGAGGTGAGAACGATGGTGCCGGACATCATCCGCGGCGCCCCCGATTTAGTCGTCTGCTATGAATCTCATCCCAACGATGCGCTTTTCGCGAGCACGGCGGCGCTTCGCAACGCCTCGCCGCGTCCCGTCGTCGTGTTCACCTCGGATCCCGACGCCGAGAAGATCGAGCGGGCGACGAGTTCGGGCATCCATTGCTACGTCATCAATGGCTACGGGCTCCATCGCCTGCGGTCGCTGATCCACGTCGCGCAGGCGCGGTTCCGGCACGACCAGTTGCTGCGCGACGAACTCTCCGACGTTCAGCACCGCTTCTCCGAGCGCAAGCTGGTCGATCGCGCCAAGGGCATTCTCATGCGGGTGCGCAACGTCTCGGAGGACGACGCCTATCGCGTGCTGCGCACGGCCGCGATGCAGGCGAAGCAGCGGATCGGCCAGGTCGCCCAGCAGGTGATCGACGCCGCGCGGTATGCCGAATCCGTGAATCGCTCGGGCCAGCTGCGGATGCTTTCGCAGCGGCTCGTCAAGCTCTACGCGCTGATGTGCGCGGGCGTGACGCCCGAGATCACGGCGAACCTCTGCCGCGATTCGCTGGAGCAAATCGAGGCCAACCTCGCCATCCTCGCACGCTCGCTGTCGAAGGCCACGTTCGGCGACCTGCTCGAGGCGGTGCTGGGACCATGGGCGCCTCTGAAAGCCGCGCTGCGGGAAATGCCGTCGGTCGAGCGCCTCGCCGCGATCGATGCCCTTGCCGAGCGCCTGCTGATCCAGGCGGAGGCGCTGACGAAGACGCTGGAGACGGCGGGCTTCGCGGCGGCGCTTCATGTGATCAACGTCTCGGGACGCCAGCGCATGCTGGCCCAGCGCCTCGCCAAGCAGGCGATCATCGGCAGCCTGGTGCCGGCCGCGGCGAGCCGCGACGCCATGAAGGTGACGGAGAGCGCCTTCGTCGACGGGCTCGCCTATCTGCGCAAGATCCCGCTGACGACACCAGAGATCAAAGCCGAGCTCGACGCGGCGGACACGAATTGGGCGGCGTTCCAGGTTGCCCTGCCCCGCGCGCGCGATGCGACGGCGCGGGTCGAGATCGCCAGCGCGAGCGAGCGGCTGCTCGAGCATTTCGAGACACTGACGGATCTCTACGAGCGCGGCATGCAGATGCTGATGGAATAAAAAAGCCCGCTGCCGAAGCAGCGGGCCGCAACCAGAAATCTCAGTCCTTGAGCTTGTCGAACCCAGGCTGCTTCTTCATCGCATCCGACGGCGACACCTCGGTGGTGCTGCCAGGGCTTTCCTCGGCAACGGTGCCGGGGTCCTTCTTGGACAAGTCCTTTTCCATGGCGGCATCTTTTTCGTCGGCGAGATCGGCCGGGTTTTTCGGATCTTCGGACATTTGGTCCTCCATAATTGGAGCACGCTGACTTCGTCTGAAACCAGGATCGCATTGCGTGCGACGTTGACGAACCTGCCGATACGTCGTGGGGTTCCGGCCCTGCCTACCAAAGCAGCGTTTGACCCCCAGCGGTTACTTGGCCTACGGCTCGCCGCCCAGCCAGCATGAGACGAGCATGAGCACGCCCGCCGGACAGCACGATTCTTTCGACCCGACCCGCTCGTTCCAGGGCCTGATCCTCACCCTGCAAAAATTCTGGGCCGAGCAGGGCTGCGTGATCCTGCAGCCCTACGACATGGAGGTGGGGGCAGGCACGTTCCACCCCGCGACCACGCTGCGCGCGCTGGGCCCGAAGCCGTGGCGCGCGGCGTACGTGCAGGCCTCGCGCCGCCCGAAGGACGGGCGCTACGGCGAGAACCCCAACCGCCTGCAGCATTATTATCAGTTCCAGGTGATCCTGAAGCCGAGCCCGCGGGACCTGCAAGACCTTTACCTGCGCTCGCTCGCGACCATCGGCATCGACCTGGCGCTGCACGACGTCCGCTTCGTCGAGGACGATTGGGAAAGCCCGACGCTCGGTGCCTGGGGGCTCGGCTGGGAGTGCTGGTGCGACGGCATGGAGGTGTCGCAGTTCACCTACTTCCAGCAGGTCGCCGGCATCGAATGCGCGCCCGTCTCCGGCGAGCTGACCTACGGGTTGGAACGGCTCGCCATGTACGTGCAGGGCGTGGATTCGATCTACGACCTGAACTTCAACGGCCGCGAGGGCGCCGAGAAGATCACCTACGGCGACGTGTTCCTGCAGGCCGAGCAGGAGTACTCGCGGCACAACTTCGAAGCCTCGAACCCCGAGATGCTGTTCCGCCACTTCGCCGACGCGGAGCTGGAATGCCGGGCGCTGCTGGCGGCGGGCGATGACGGCGAGCGGGCGACGATCGTGCTGCCGGCGTACGACCAGTGCATCAAGGCGAGCCACGCGTTCAACCTGCTGGACGCGCGCGGCGTGATCAGCGTGACGGAGCGCCAGAGCTACATCTTGCGGGTGCGCGAATTGGCGAAGGCGTGCGGGGCGGCGTGGTTGCGGACGGAGGCGGGTGGGTCTGTTTGATATCCACTCGATCGGGCGGTCGACGATAATTAGCCTCATGCGCTTGTGCAGGCGGGCGATGCGATATGAAGATCGTCTGGGACGAGCCAAAACGACAGGCTACTCTTGCTAGACGCAGGCTGGACTTCGCGATGGTGACCGCCGTCTTCGACGCCGCGTTCGTCGTGGCTGCCAAGGACGGACGCTACATGGCGTTGGGTCCTATTGCCGGCCGGGCACTTACGCTGTCGTCTTCCGGCCGCTCGGCTCCGAGGGCGTTTCGATCATCAGCCTTCGGAACGCGAGCCGCAAAGAGAAAGGCATCCTATGACAAGCCGTTTGCCGGCCACCAAGACGATGACAAAGGCCGAGATCGCCGCTCGCGACTTGGCGCGCGGCTATTCCGATGCCGACCTTGCCGAGGCCTCGAACAATCCGGAATGGACGGACGAGCAACTTCGCCCCGCGAAGCCTTTCGTCGAATTCTTTCCCGAGATCGCCATTACGAACCGCGACCGCGCGGGGTCCCTCGACGCGAAAGCTCGTAAGGACGAGCCGGATCGTTGAAGCAGTTTCCCGGGGGCGGAGAAGATCGATGAAGGTTACGAAAAGCGGGATCAGCGATCGTGCTCCCGAGGACGTGTTCGCCGAAGCCCGCGCGCGCTCCCGGTCGGCCGCCTCGACAGGGTGCGACACCTTCGCGTCACCTGACACCCCCTGCCCGCCCTTCGGCCGATTTCCATCTGTCGCGCGCGGCTCTATGCCTGCGTCGATGCCGCGTCGCGAGAACAGCGTCGCGGCCGTAGGGAGGCATGCATGAAGACGTCTCTGGCGGCGCTCGCGGTAGCCGGCGCCCTGATCGCGGGGCCATTTCCGGGACCTGTCGCGGGACTTGCGGCGGCCGACAACATCCAGACGCTCGGCGACATGAAGACGACCGGCGCGGCGAAGCCGATGACGCTGGTGCCGCAGACCGGCGCCGAGGCCGACGACATCAAGGCCTCGCTGGCGAAGATCAAGCTGCCGCCGGGCTTCCATATCGCGCTTTACGCGATGGTGCCGGGCGCGCGCCAGATCGCCGTCGGGCCGCAGGGCGTGGCGAGCTTCGTCGGCACCCGCGACAAGATCTGGTCGGTGACCGGCCGCGGCGGCGCCGGCGTCGAGGTCAAGGAGTTCGCGCCGACGGTCGCCAAGACGATCCCGACCGGCGTCTGCTTCACCAAGGACGGGTTTTTGATCTCGGCCGAGCAGAACCGCGTCCTCACCTACCCCGCCGCCGAGTTCTACTTCGACAGCGCCGACGTGCCGGTCGGCACGCTCGTCAAGGACGGCGAGCTGATCCCGAAGGACGCGGTGAGCTACAATCACACCTTCCGCTACTGTCGCGTCGGCCCGGACAAGAAGGTCTATGTCGCGATCGGCGAGCCCTACAACGTGCCGCCACCCGACCGCCTGGCCGAGTTCACCAAGGCCGGCGTCGGCTCGATCACCCGCATGGACGCCGACGGCAAGAACCGCGAGATCTACGCCAACGGCATCCGTAATTCCGTCGGCCTCGACTTCGCGCCGGGCGACAAGACTCTGTGGTTCACCGACAACCAGGTCGACGGCATGGGCGACGACATCCCGCCGGGCGAGATCGACCACGCGACCAAGATGGGCGAGAACTTCGGCTTCCCCTGGTACGGCGGCGGTCACACCCGCACCAAGGACTACGCCGACCAGACGCCGCCGACCGGCGTCGTCTTCCCGGCCGTCGAGGAGGCGGCGCACGCGGCCGACCTCGGCATGACGTTCTACTCGGGCCGCATGTTCCCGGCGAAGTACAAGGGCGCGATCTTCTCCGCCCAGCACGGCTCCTGGAATCGCACCGACCCGGTCGGCGCCCGCGTGATGGTCACGACGATCGACAAGGACGGCTCGGCCAAGAGCGAGCCCTTCGCGCAGGGCTGGCTCGATGGCGACGGCTCGTATCTCGGCCGCCCGGTCGATGTCGCGCAGCTGCGCGACGGCTCGCTGCTCGTGTCGGACGATTTCACCGGCGCGCTCTACCGCATCACCTACGACGGCAACTAGGGATCGGCTCGAAGTCGACGTCCATTGCGAGCGAAGCGAAGCAACCCAGAGCCGAAGCTCGGCCCCTGGGTTGCTTCGCCTTTGGCTCGCAATGACGAACCGCCGCCTCGCGAAGAGGAAACTCGCACGTAATGCCAGACGCCGCCGCCGAGCCCTTGCACGATACCATTTGGCGGCCATCCGACGACCAGATCCGCGCGACCGCGATGGACGCGTTCCGTCGCTTCTGCGCCGAGCGTATCGGCAGCCCGCTCGTCGACTACGCCGCCTTGCACGCCTGGTCGATCGCCGAAAACGCGGCGTTCTGGAGCGCGGTGTGGGACTTCGCCGGCATCGTCGGCGACAAGGGCGAGCGCGTCATCGTGCCTGCCGCGCACATCAAGCACTGGCGCTTCCTCCCGGACGCGCGGCTGAACTTCGCGGAAAACCTCCTCGTCAAACGGGGGCCGGAAGACGCGATCGTCTTCTGGTGCGAGGACAGGGCGCGCACGCGTCTCTCCTGGGACGCGCTGCGCGCGCTGGTGTCGCGCATCCAGCAGGGCCTCGCCGCCGCGGGAGTCGGTCCAGGCGATCGCGTCGTCGGATTGCTGCCCAACCTGCCGGAGGCGATCGCCTTCATGCTCGCCGCCGTCGGCCTCGGCGCCACCTGGGCCTGCGCGTCGCCCGACTTCGGGCCGTCCGGCGTCGTCGACCGCTTCGGCCAGATCGAGCCCACGGTGCTCGTCACCTGCGACGGCTATGTCTACGCGGGCAAGACCTTCGCGATCGGCGACAGGATCGACGAGATCGTCGCCCGGCTGCCGTCGCTGCGCCAGGTCGTGATCGTGCCCTACGCCGGCGGCGCGAGATCGTTGGGTGACAAGCAGATCACGCTGGACGATTTCCTGGCGCCCTACGTCGCCGGCGAACCGCGCTTCGTGCGCCTGCCGTTCGACCATCCGCTCTACGTCCTGTTCTCGTCGGGCACGACGGGGGTGCCCAAATGCATCGTGCATCGCGCCGGCCTCATCCTGCAGCACGCCAAGGAGCATCGCCTTCACGCCGACATCCAGGAGGGCGACCGCGTCTACTGGTTCACGACGCTGAGCTGGATGATGTGGAACTGGCTCGCCTCGGCGCTCTCGGCCGGCGCGACGATCATGCTTTACGAGGGCTCGCCGTTCCATCCGACGCAGGACGTGATCCTCGATTATGCCGAGACGGAGCGTTTCACGCTGCTCGGCACGTCGGCGAAATACATCGACGCGCTGCGTAAGTCCGATATCAAACCTGTGGCGACGCGCACGTTTCCCGCGCTGCGCTCGATCTCCTCGACCGGCTCGCCGCTGGCACCGGCCAATTACCACTACGTCTACGAGGCCGTCGCGCCGCACGTGCATCTCTCGTCGGTGTCGGGCGGCACCGATCTCTGCGCGTCGCTGATCGCGACGAACCCAATGGGACCGGTGCGTGTCGGCGAGCTGGAGGTGGCGACGCTCGGCCTCGCCGTCACGGTGTGGGACGACGAGGGGCGGCCGGCGCCGGCGGGCGTCAAGGGCGAGCTGGTTTGCACCAACGCGTTTCCCTCGATGCCGCTCGGCTTCTGGAACGATCCCGAGGGGGCACGCTACCACGCCGCCTATTACGAGCGCTTCGACAACGTCTGGCGCCATGGTGACTACGCGGAGATCACGGCGAACGGCGGCTACGTGATCCACGGCCGCTCGGACGCGACGCTGAACCCCGGCGGCGTGCGCATCGGGACCGCCGAGCTGTACGCGCAGGTCGAGACGATCGAGGAGATCGCCGAGGCGCTGGCGATCGGCCAGGCGTGGAACAACGACACGCGCATCGTGCTGTTCGTGCGTCTGAAGCCCGGCGCGACGCTCGACGAGGCGCTCGTCCAGCGCATCAAGGATGCCGTCCGCCGAGGCGCGACGCCGCGCCATGTGCCGGCGCTGGTGCTCGCCGTGCCCGACATCCCACGCACGAAATCCGGCAAGATCGTCGAGCTCGCCGTGCGCGACATCGTCGCCGGCCGCGAGGTGAAGAACGCCGACGCGCTCGCCAACCCCGAGGCGCTCGACGACTTCCGCGCGATCCCGGCCTTGTCGAATTAGGCTGGCCTCCACCGGTCGTCGCGGCGGCCGCGCGCTCCATGTGTGGGTGATGCACCAAACGAGAGGGACCACGCGATGCTGACGCGAACGGCGATCTACGAAGGCACCATCCTCGCCGGCAAGGAGGAGGAGTTTTTCGCCCGCGTCCGCGACGAGCTGGAGCCGATGTGGCGGCGATTTCCGCACGTGACCGCCGTGCGCGTGCAGCGCCGCCTCTCGGCCGATGATTCCGCACGCAAGATCCCGATGATCCTCGAGATGGATTTCCCGGACCAGGCGGCGATCGACGATTGCATGGCGTCCTCGATCCGCCCGGAATCGCACGAGGCGACGCTCGCGGTGATGAAGCTCTTCGAGGGCACCTTCTATCATTACGTGATGGAGGCCACCGTCCTGGCGCCCTCGACGTGAACAGCCGGCCGTATCTGGCAACCGCCGACGTCAAGCTGTTGCTCGACGCCGCGCGCGCCGAGGCCGAGCGCCGTCACCTCGAGGTGACGATCGCGATCGTCGACGAGGCGGGCGTGCTGCTCGCCCTCGAGCGACGCGATGGCGCCCGCCTCCACACTCCAGAGGCAGCCTGGCTGAAGGCGCGCACGGCGGCGGTCACGCGGACGCCGACCTCGGAGCTGCAGGCCGCGGTGGCGGCCAACCCCGCCTTGCTCTCGTTCCCCGGCCGGATGCCGCTCACCGGGGGGCTTCCGCTCGTTCACGCGGGCACGGTCGTCGGCGGCATCGGATCATCCGGCGGCCAGCCCGACGAGGACGTTGCGATCTGCGATGCCGCCGTCGCCGCCCTGGCGACGCTCGGCTGATCGTCCATCGACCGTCCGTCGGCTGACGGATTGTCGCGGTTCGAAAAACCGGTATGTTCTTCTCACCACCGGAGGACAACAGAATGCGACTCAACGGTTTGCTCATTGCCGCCTGCGCCCTTGCGGCGACCGCGTTTTCCGCGCCCGCTTTCGCCGGTGACCCGAGCGGGGTGTGGATGCGCACGGACGGCAAGGCCAAGGTGCAGTTCGGCCCGTGCAGCGGCGGCTATTGCGGGACGATCGTGTGGCTGCGCGACACGGGCGGCCCGGGCCAGATCGGCGAGCAGGTGTTCTTCGGCATGGGCCAGTCCGGCCCGAACAAGTGGTCGGGCTCCGCCCACAACCCCGAGGACGGTCGCGACTACGACGGCACGATGGTGCTCGCCGGCAATCGGCTCGTCACGCAAGGCTGCGCGCTCGGCGGCATGATCTGCAAGACGGTGAACTGGACCCGCGCGCACTGATCCGCGGCGCTCCACGCGACTTTTCAGAGAGGTTTATGAAGTAGCCTCATGGTGAGGGCGCCGAAGGCGCTACTCGAACCATGGGGCGGTCCCAGGATGTCGCCTCCTGGAGCCCTCCTGGTTCGAGACGCCGGCGTCGCCGGCCCTCACCATGAGGGTTGCGGGGACCCGCAGGTTTTACAGATGCAGTCAGTGCGTCTGCGCCGCGCGCCATTCGCGGACGGCGGCAAGCGCGTTCTCGATGTGCTTCTCGGCCTCGGAATCCGAATAGGCCTCGATGACCTTGCCGTTCGGCGCGATCACGTACGAGATGCGGTTGGCGAACAGCGGCCCGGCGACGGGTACGTCGAAGGCTGCATCATAGGCCTTGATGACCGAGAAGGTCGGATCGGCGCCGACCGGAAACGTGTCGCGGCACTCCTTCGATGAGAAGTCCTGCTGCGTGGCGATGTCGTCCCGCGAGACGCCGAGCACGGTGGCGCCCGCATCCTTGAAGTTCTTGATGTTGTCGGCGAATTCGTGCGCCTCCACGGTGCAGACGCTCGTGAACGACTTCGGGTAAAAGTAGAGGACGACCGGCCCCTTCTTGAGGGCCTGCGCGAGGCTGAAGGCGAAGGTCTTGCCGCCCTGCGCCGCCTCGATCTTGAAATCAGGCGCGTCGTCGCCGGGCTTCAACGCGGCCAGCGCGGGCAGCGATACCAAGGAAAGGCCGAGCGCTAGCGAAAGTCCCGCGGTCTTCATTGAACGTCCTCCCAATGGGCTTGGTGCAGCCATGTCACAGCAGCGCCGGCGCGTCCACGCGCGCAACTCCCGCACCCTCATGGTGAGGAGGACCGCGGGTCCGTCTCGAACCACGAGGTTCCAGGAGGCAAAATCTTGGGACCGCCAAGTCTCTTTAAAGGATGCTTCGAGTTCGCGCCTTCGGCGCCCTCAGGATGAGGCGACCTACCCATCAAGCGCGATGACGTGGAAGAAGGAGCCGGTGACGAGGCCCCGGCGGCTGCCGGCGGGGGTCGGTGCCGAGCCATGCGCATCGCGCATCGTCACGAAGGGCGCGTCGTGGCCGACATCGAGGATCGTCGCGTAGTGAAACTCGTGGCCGCGCCAGGCGGTGCCGGCGGGGCCGAACGCGCAATCGGCCGCCAACGTCCCCGCGCGATAGCCGAGGTTCATCTTGCGTGTGGCGAAGCTCGTCGCGACGCCGAGCAGGCCGAGCATCGGATGCACGCTGCCCTCCTTGTCGGTGATGGTTTGCCCCAGGACCATGTAGCCGCCGCACTCGCCGTGCACCGGCCGCGTCTCGGCGAAGCCGCGCATCGCGCGCATGAAGCGTTCGGCCCCCGCCAGCGTGGCGGCATGCAGTTCGGGATAGCCGCCCGGCAGCCAGCAGGCGTCGCACGACATTGTTGGCGCTTCGTCGGCGAGCGGCGAGAAGAACGCGATCTCCGCGCCGGCCGCGCGCCAGCCGTCGAGCACGTGCGGATAGATGAACGAGAACGCCGCGTCGCGCGCGATCGCGACGCGCCGCCCCGGCGGCGGGACGGGGATCGGGGCTGGGCGAGGCGGCTCGATCGAGAGAGGCGCCGCGACCCGCAGCACGGACTCGAGGTCGACGTTGGCGGCGACGAAATCGGCGATCGCGTCGAGCTTGGCGTCGAGCTCGGGATGCTCGCCGGCCTGGACGAGGCCGAGATGGCGCTCGGGCAAGGCGAGCGCGTCGTTGCGTGGCAGCGTGCCGACGACCTCGAAGCCGCGCGCGCGCAACGCCTCGCCGGCTAAACGAGCGTGCCGCTCGCTCGCGACGCGGTTGAGGATCACGCCGGCGACCTTGACCTCGGGATCGAGTGACGCGCAGCCGAGCGCGACCGCCGCCGCCGTCTGCGCCTGGCCCGAGATGTCGAGCACGAGCAGGACCGGCAGCCCGAGCAGCGCCGCGAGATCGGCCGAAGCCCCCGACCGGCGCGGTGGCGCGGCGACGCCGTCGAACAACCCCATCGAGCCCTCGCAGACGAGGATGTCGGCGTCCCGCGCGGCCGACGCGGCCAGCTCGCGCAGCAGGCCCGGCGCCATCGCCCAGGTGTCGAGGTTGAGGCTCGGCCGGCCTGTCGCGGCGGCGTGGAAGGCCGGGTCGATGTAGTCCGGCCCGTTCTTGGCGGCCGCGACGGCGAGGCCGCGCCGCGCCAGCGCCCGCATCAGGCCGAGCGCGACCACAGTCTTGCCGCTGCCCGAACGCGGCGCCGAGACGAGCAGGCCGCGCGTCACGAGCGAAACCGGCGGCGATAGTCGGTGTCGTAGAGCGCGCTCTCGCGGAAGTCGTCGACCGACAGCGCCGGCCCGACGAGGATCAGCGCGGTCCGCTCGACGGGGCTCTCGGCCATCCGCGCCTCGATCGTCGCCAGCGTGCCGCGCACGATCTGCTCCTCCGGCCAAGAAGCGTAGGCCACGACAGCCGCCGGGCACGTGGCGCCGTAGTGCGGCTCGAGCTCGGCGACGACCTTGGCGAGGGCGTGGCTCGACAGGTGGATGGCCAGCGTCGCGCCGGTCGCGGCGAAGGCGGCCAGCGTTTCGCCGGGCGGCATCGCCGACGCGCGGCCGCCCGTGCGCGTGAGGACGACGCTTTGCGCGACCTCGGGCAGGGTCAGCTCGCGCCGCAGCGCCGCCGCCGCCGCCGCGAAGGCCGGCACGCCGGGCGTGACGGTGTAGGGAATGCCAACCTCGTCGAGGCGCCGCATCTGCTCGCCGACGGCGCTCCAGATCGACAGGTCGCCCGACTGCAGCCGCGCCACGTCCTCGCCCGCCCCGTCCGCGCGCACAAACTCGGCGAGGATCGCGTCGAGGTCGAGCGCGGCGGTGTCGACGATGCGCGCGCCGGGCGGGCAATGCGCGAGCAAAGCCTGCGGGATCAGCGAGCCGGCATAGAGGCAGACTGGGCAGCGGGCGATGAGATCGCGCCCGCGCAGGGTGATGAGATCGGCGGCACCAGGGCCGGCGCCGATGAAGTGCACGGTCATGCGTGATCTTTGCGTTGGCTCGCGGCGGCATCCGCCGCGATCGCAGGCCTCGCCGGTCTTGTACCGAGGGTCAAGCCACGCGGCGGCGATGGGTGTCGATGCGAGCCGGTCGCGATCAGTCCTTGGCGACGTTCGCGCCGAAGAAAGGCGATGTGTCGATCGCAGGCCGCGACCATGTCCGCCGCCAGGTTGAGCCGCGCGCCGTCCACCGGAAGCCTGGCCTGCTTGCCGTCGACCCAGGCGTCGATGCCCTGCGGCGTGCTCAGGATCGAGGAGACGCCCGGGACGAGATAGTGGGTCGGGGTCACGATCTTTGGCTTGAGCCCCTCGATGATCGCATCGGCCTGCGCGAAGCTGAGGATGTGCTCGGACCCGTCCACGGGCAGTGTCATCACATCGACGTGGCCCCACGCGGCCCAAACATCCTCGGGTGCGTCGTGCCGATTGTCGCCCCAGGTCAGG
The DNA here is from genome assembly GCA_965214415.1 of uncultured Lichenihabitans sp. Taxonomy (GTDB): domain Bacteria; phylum Pseudomonadota; class Alphaproteobacteria; order Rhizobiales; family Beijerinckiaceae; genus RH-AL1. The sequence continues at coordinate 325,915 of CBDCBQ010000003.1, read as the reverse complement.
ATGCGCAGCCCGCCCGTCTCGACGATGTAGGTCATCATGTCGAGATGGCCCGTATTGTCGGGCGCCAAGTGCCGATCATCCGATCTAGAACGCAGGTCGCATCGACACGGTCGGTCGCGTCGTGGTCGAAATGGGCATGCTCGAGGCCGCCACGTCGACCCTGATTCGCGGAAACGGTTTCGGAAACCAAAGGCCCCAGGCGCCCGTCGGGTCGTTGCGCCAGGGATCGAAAACCAGGGTTAGGCCAGAGGGTGTCGTCAGGCGCAGCGCGCAATGACCGTAATAATCGATCAGGACGGGACCGCTCGGCGTCGTGTCGCCCCGCCACAGGCCGGCGACGTGGGCGTTGTTGCCGGGCTGGCGCCAGGCGACGCTGCCGGGGCTGATCGGGGCGGCGGTCACATACGCGTCGAGGCGGTCAGGAGGTCGTCACGCCGGTCCGCCGGGCGGGCCCGACATGCCATCGAGCGCGCGCACCATCATCGCGAACTCCTTGACGCGCGCCTGCATCGTCGCGATGGCCAATGGCGGTGCGTTGTGCTGGCCCGCGCTCGACAAGACCTCGGCGAACTTGGCGACGTCGGCTGGCTCAAGGAGACCTTTCGACTTCAGCGCGCTGACGATCGCCAGGCACATGAACATCGGCGCGGCGGTCACGCCCGACAGCGTCTCGTACTTGCGCTGCTCGAGTTCGGTTTGCTCGTCTGCCATGAGATTGGCTCCTCCCGGCCGACTTGCAGCGAGATTTGTGCCGGAGCGCGGTTCAAACGACAACGCCCGACCAAAGGCCGGGCGCATCGTACTCACAGAGTAGAAAACTTCAGCCCTGGCGGGCCTTGAAGCGCTTCTGCACCTTGTTGATGATGTAGACACGGCCCTTGCGGCGCACGAGCTGGTTGGAGCGGTGGCGACCGCGCAGCGACTTCAGGGAGTTGCGGACTTTCATCGACTTGACCTCGAACCGGAAAACACCGGCAGCGAGCCAGCGCAAAGTTGGGATCGGTATGCCCCAGCGGGCAGCCGAGATCAAGGAAAAAGGCCCCGCCACCGCCGCACTGGCGCGACAAGACGGGCGTCATGAGCGGGCGACCATGACCAAGAAACGCTACTACGCCGGACCCATCAGCGACCATTACGACGGGACGCGCTTCTTCAATCCCGACGGCCCGCGCGACAAGAGCGCCGGCGACCTCGTGCGCTTCCTGACCGGCACGCGTCTCGCCGCGTGGCCGCGAAACATCGTCGATCCGAAGCCGGAGGCACCGCCTGCCCGGGTCGGCGGCACCGCGCTGAGGGTGACCTCGATTGGCCACGCCAGCCACCTCATCCAGACGGCGGACCTCAATATACTCGTCGACCCGGTTTGGTCGGACCGCGCGAGCCCATTCGCCTTTGCCGGGCCGAAGCGGGCGCGCGCGCCGGGACTCTCGCTCGACCAGCTGCCGCCGATCGACATCGTCCTCGTGACGCACAATCACTACGACCACATGGATCTCGCGACGCTGTCGGCCGTGGCGCGGCGCCACGCGTGCCGCATCATCGTGCCGCTCGGCAACGACACAATCCTGCGCCGGCATGACACGACGCTGCAGGTCGAAGCCTACGATTGGGGCGATCGCGTCGCCCTCTCCGAAACAATGTCCGCGACGCTGGCGCCGTGCCGGCACTGGTCGTCGCGGTGGATCGGCGACCGGCGCATGGCGCTGTGGGCGGCCTTCGTGATCGAGACGGCCAGCGGCACGATCTACCACATCGGCGACACTGCCTATGGCGACGGCGCGATCTTCCGCGACGTCCGAGCCCGTTTCGGGACACCCCGATTGGCGATCCTGCCGATCGGCGCCTACGCGCCGCGCTGGTTCATGCGCGACCAGCATGTCGACCCGGACGAGAGCGTGCGCATCTTCGCCGATTGCGGCGCCCATCACGCGCTCGCTCATCACTGGGGCACGTTCCGGCTGACGGCCGAGCCGATCGACGAGCCGCCGCGGCGCCTCGCGCAGGCCCTTGCCACCGCGGGCATCGAGGCGTCCCGCTTTCGCGTGCAGAGGCCCGGCGAGGCGTTCGACGTCCCGGCGGTTTAAGGTTTGCCGCCCTGCTCGGCTGGTGCTACCAGAAGCGCCGCCGGCCTCGCCGGCCTGAAGCAGGACACGTCTTGGCAGCGCGCGGCTCGATCAATCTGGTGAAGCTCTCGACGATCGTCGCGGTGTCGATTCTCGTCGGCACCGAGGTCGTCGGCGCGTCCTGGGCGGCTGGCTGGGCGATCGGCGGCATCATGCAGCTGCCGCATACGATCAGTCGCGGCCTCGAGATCGTGTTCGGCCTGTCCGGTTTCGTGCTGCTGTACTTCTTCATGCGCTCAGCGCTCGCGCACGAGCCGGTCCGCGACTAGTCGCCCTCTGCGAAAACGCAGGTGGGCTCTTACGTTGGATTTACGTCGGCGTGAGAGGCTGCACGTCAAAAGACGTTCCACCACGCGCCTGCGATCTGAGAAAACTACTTTAGATGAAAAAAACGTCGCACTAGGGACCATCTGTCACTCGATAGGCGCTTTTGGAATTGCTAAAGACAGGATCACGGGGCATAAACGAGTGTCAGCCTAGATTGACAGTCCACTCGATTGACAGTCCGTTGGGGCAAACCACTGTGAAGGTATCTTGATGAGCTACCGTCGCCATTTCGCCAACGCCATCGGCAAGCTCGAAGCCGAACGGCGTTATCGCGTCTTCGCTGACCTGGAGCGCAGCGCCGAGCATTTTCCGTCGGCTCTTTGGCACCGTGACGATCGCGCGGTGGAAGAAGTGACGATCTGGTGCTCGAACGATTATCTCGGCATGGGCCGTCACCCCGAGGTGATCGCCGCGATGACCGAGACCGCTGCCAAGCACGGCGTCGGCGCCGGGGGCACCCGCAACATCGCCGGCACGAGCCACCCGCTGGTCAAGCTCGAGGCCGAACTCGCCGATCTGCACGGCAAGGACGGCGCGCTGGTCTTCACGTCCGGCTGGGTGTCGAACCTCGCGGCGATCTCGACCATCGCCGATCTCATTCCCGATTGTCTGATCCTGTCGGACGCGCTGAACCATAACTCGATGATCGAGGGCGTGCGGCGCTCGTCGGCGCAGCGGATGATTTTCCGCCACAACGATGTCGCCCATCTCGAGGAGTTGCTGCGCGCGGCTGGCCCGCATCGCAACAAGCTGATCGTTTTCGAGAGCCTGTACTCGATGGACGGCGACATCGCGCCGATCGCCGAAATTTGCGACCTCGCCGAGCGCTACAACGCGATGACCTACATGGACGAGGTCCATGCCGTCGGCCTCTACGGCAATCGAGGCGGCGGCATCGCCGATCGCGAGGGCCTGATGGCGCGCATCGACGTCATCGAGGGCACGCTCGCAAAAGGCTTCGGAACGCTGGGCGGCTACATCGCGGCCGACAAGTGCATCGTCGACGCCGTGCGCTCCTACGCCGGGTCGTTCATCTTCACCACCGCGCTGCCGCCGCCAATCGCGGCCGCCGCGACCAAGGCCGTCGCCCTCCTCAAGCAGGGCAACAAGCTGCGCGAGCAGCACCAGCGCCAGGCGATGCTGACCAAACACGCGCTGTCCGCGGCCGGCCTGCCCGTGATGGCGAACCCGTCGCATATCGTGCCGGTCTTCGTCGGCGACGCCGAGCTGTGCAAGGCCGCGTCCGACATGCTGCTCGAGCGCCACAACGTCTACATCCAGCCGATCAACTATCCGACGGTCGCCAAGGGAAGCGAGCGCCTGCGCATCACGCCGACGCCCTTCCACAGCGACGCCCATGTGGCGCAACTCGTCGACGCACTGGTCGATGTCTGGAAGGCGCTCGGCCTTCCCTTCGAGGAGCCGAAAATCGTCAAGCTGCATCGCAAGCCCAAGGTGCAGGACCTCGATCCCGCCTGCTCGTTCTCGGACTTCAAGCGCGCCGCCGAATAGTCGCCGCTTCGCTCTCAAAACCGAGAAGGGCCGATCCCGCCGGGGTCGGCCCTTTTTGCGTCAGGCGGTCGCCGGACGCTTGGCGAGAAGATCGCGGATCTCCTCGAGCAGGACGATGTCGGCCGGCTTCGGGGGAGCGCCCTTGGGCTCCGGCGGCGCCACGCGTGCCTTCAGCGTGTTCACGCCCTTCACGACGAGGAACAGCACCGCGGCGATGATCAGGAAGTTGACAAGCATCTGGAGAAAGTTGCCCCAGGCAAGCACGGCGCCTTGCTTCTTCGCATCGGCAAGCGTCGTCGCCGTCACCTTGGACGACATGCCGGTAAAGTAGTTCGTGAAGTCGACGCCACCCGTCAGCGCGCCGACGATCGGCATGATGATATCGTTGACCATCGACTGCACGATCGCGCCGAACGCCGCGCCGATCACGACGGCAACCGCAAGGTCGACGACGTTGCCGCGCATGATGAAATCTTTGAATTCCTTGAGCATTGCTGGCCCCTTTTCGTTCGTCAGCGGCGGTACCCTTAGCGTTCCGCGCCAGCTCCGCAAGGTGGCTACGACGCCAGATTGCAACCGGGCATGTGCATCGTTGCGGAAACTGGTATTAGATCGAATGTATGCTTCCAGGCTGGCTTGCCATCCTCGTGTTTCTCGCTTTCGCGGCGGCTCTTCTGGCCGTGGCCCGCCATGGCGAACGCATGGCCGCGCGTCCGCAACGCGCCGGAGTGCGCAAGGCGATCTATGCCTTGAGTTCTTGCATGACGTTCGGCTTCTGGAGCAGCTTCGGCGCGGTCGGCACGGCATCCCTGCACGGCCTCGATTTCCTGCCGTTGTTCCTCGGGCCCATCGCGATCTTCGCGGTGTTTCATCCCGTCATCACGCGCATGATCCGGATCGCCAGATCGCAGAACATCACCTCGATCGCCGATTTCGTGGCGGTCCGTTACGGCAAGGCGACCTCGGTCGCGGCGACCGTCACGATCATCTCGATCGTGGCGTGCATTCCTTTCCTGTCCGTCCAGCTCCAGGCGGTCGGCCAGGCGCTGGCGGCATTTCACGAGGGCCGTCTGCCTAGCCACGACGTTTTGGGAACCACCTGCCGCACGTCCGTCGCGCTGGTCGCGGCCCTGTTCGCGGGCCTCGCGATCGTCATCGGCACGCGCCGGGTCAACGCCACCGAAAACCAGAGCGGCCTGATGATGGCGCTGGCGGCCGAATCGGTTGTCCGGCTCGTCAGCTTCGTGGGCATCGGCATCTTCGTGTGTTGGGGGCTGAACAAAGGGATCGGCGACCTCACGGGACAAATCGCGCGCAATCCGAATATCGCTGCCATCGTCGATTCGTCGCCGAGCCTCGCCCGCTGGCTCCCGCTCGTGCTTTGCACGATGGGCGCCACCCTCGTGATGCCGCGGCAGTTTCACGTCGCCGTGGTCGAAAACCGCAACGAGGCGGACGTCCGCACGGCCGCGTGGGTCGTGCCGACCTACCTCGCCGCGATGTGCCTCTTCGTCGTCCCTCTCGCCGTCGCGGGATTGGCGAAATTCCCGCCGGGAACGCTGGAGCGTGATTTCACCGTGCTGGCGCTGCCCATCCAGGCCGGCCAGCCGTTGCTCACCCTGCTCGCGCTGGTCGGCCTGCTGGCGGCGTCGACCGGAACGGTCATCGTAGGAACCCTCGCGCTCTCGGTGATGGCCTGCAACGATCTCGTGGTGCCGCTGCTGCTCTCGTCCGGGACGCGAGCCGGTCGCGGCCGCATCGTCGTGCCACCGATCTTGCTGATACGGCGGATCGCCATCGTTCTGATCCTCGCGGTATCGGCGCTCATCGCGATCGCGCTCGGGAACAAGACGATCACGACGATTGGTTTGAGTTCCATTGTTTTCATCATCCAGATCGCGCCGGCGACGATGGGCGCGTTGATCTGGAGTGGCGGCACGGCGCGAGGCGCCATCGGCGGCATGCTCGCGGGGATCGCGGTCGCGGCCTACACGCTTCTTCTGCCCGCCGTCGTCGCGCACACGTCGCCGCTCCTGACGATCGGCCCGTTGGGCCTGGACCTCCTGCGGCCTACGGACCTCTTTGGCGTCGATCTCGGGCCGCTGCAGCAGGGCGTCGTCTGGAGCCTCGCGATCAACGTGCTGGCCTACGTCGGGCTTTCGTTGTCGCGGCGGCCCAACACGGCCGAGCGGCTCCAGGCGAACGTCTTCGTTCGCGCGAAGGCGATGGCGCAGGCCACCTCCTTCCGCCTCAAGCATGCCAACGTGTCCGTCAACGAGCTGCTCACGACGGTGGCCCGCTTCATCGGCGTGGCCACCGCCGAGCGATTGTTCCGGGAACATCACGTCGCGCGAAGCCTGCCATTCGAGACGGTGCAGGCCGCGGAGCCGGTTCTCGTGCAATATGCCGAGCACCTCATCGCCTCGGCGATCGGCGCGGCATCGGCCCGGCGCGTGATCGCGCTGCTGCTCGAGCAGAAAGAGATGTCGCGCGACGCGGCGCGGCAGATCGTCGACGACGTCGCCTTCGAGATCCAGAACAGCCGCGATCTGCTGCAGCACGCCATCGACATCGCGCGCGACGGCATGGCGATCTTCGACGCGGACCTGCGGCTCGTCGCGTGGAATCGCGCCTATCGGGACATGTTTCAGATGCCGCCGGCGCTTCTGCGCGTCGGCATGCCGCTCGAGACCCTGATTCGGTCCAACGCGGACCGCGGCGTGTATGGGCAGCTCGGCGAGACCGACGATTTCGTGTCCGCTCGCCTCGAAATCCTGGCGCAACCCACGCAACGCTTGCGGATGCTCGCCGCCCCGAAGGGACGCGTGCTCGAGCTGCAATCGGTGCGCCTGCACAACGGCGGCCTGTTCTACACCTACACGGACGCGACCGCGCAAGCCCAGTCCGAGGAGGAGCTGGAGGCCGAAAACGAGACGCTCGAGCTGCGCGTGCGCGAGCGCACCGAGCAGCTCGTGAGTCTCAACCTCGAGCTTGCGCGCGCGAAGGCGGACGCCGAGGACGCCAACATCACCAAGTCGCGCTTCCTCGCCGCCGCCAGCCACGACGTGCTGCAGCCGCTGAGCGCGGCACGCCTCTACGCCGCCTCGCTGCGCGAACGCCTGCGGATGCGGCCCGACGCCGACGAGGCGCTCGCTTTGGCCGGCAACGTCGACCAGTCGCTCGAGGCGGTCGAGGAGGTCATGAGCGCGCTGCTCGAGATCTCCCAGCTCGACGCGGGCGCGACCAAGACCGAGATCACCTGCTTCGCGCTGCAGCCGCTGCTCGAGCAGCTACGCATCGATTTCCAGCCCATCGCGATCGAGCGGAAGCTGCGGCTGACGTTCGTCGCGACGACGCTGAACGTGCGGTCCGATCGCCGGCTGTTGCGGCGCCTGCTGCAAAACCTCGTCTCGAACGCGCTGAAATATACGCCGCAAGGCGGCGTGCTGGTCGGCGTGCGGCACGTGCGCGGCGAGGCGCGGATCGAGGTTCTCGACACGGGCCTCGGCATTCCCGAGACCAAGCTGCAGGTGATCTTTCGTGAGTTCGAACGGTTGCCGGCTGGCGCGCTGGCGGCGCCCGGCGCCGGCCTCGGCTTGTCGATCGTCGAACGGCTGAGCCGTGTGCTCGAGCACGCCGTCGTGGTGCGATCGGAGCTGCGACACGGATCCGTGTTCTCGGTGACGCTGCCGCGCAGCTTGGAGGGCGCGCCCGGCGCGGCCACGATCACCGCGCTGCCTGTGCGTCCCGGCCTTCTCGAGGGGCTCGTCGTTGCCGCCATCGACAACGAGATGCATATCCTCGCGGGATTGGAGGCGCTGCTGCGCGGCTGGGGCTGTATCGTCGCCTGCGGCCTCGACCTCGAGGCGGTGGAGCGGGCGCTGGTCTCCCGCCGTCTCGTCCCGGACGCGATCGTCGCCGATTATCATATCGGCGACATCGACGGTCTGGGCGTCATCGCGGCGCTACGCGCGCGCTACGGTCCCTGCCCCGCGGTACTCGTCACGGCGGACCACGGCACCGACGTCCGGGAGCTGGCGAGGCTGGCCGACGTGAGACTTCTCAACAAGCCGCTCAAGCCGGCGACGATGCGTTCCTTGCTCGCGCAATGGCGCATCGTGAAGACCGCGGCCGAGTAGGCTGCCTCGCGGACAACGCCGCGAAGCGCGGACATCAATCCACCACGTCGACCATGCGGGTGTGCGCCTCGCGCAACTCGGTGATCGCCGAATCAAGCTCGTCGCGTTGCCGTTCGAGATGGGCGATCTGCGCGCAGATCTGATCGCGATCGAGACTGACCGTCAGGTCGGACTCGTGGTCATCCGCGCCGGGGGCTTTCTGCTTCTCGCGCGACGCGATCAATTCGTAGATCTCGGCAAGCGTGAAACCGAGCCGCTTGCCTTTCAAGATCAGCTCGAGCCGGATCCGGTCACCGGCCTTGTAGAACCGCGCCGTACCCTGCCTGCGAGGATGCAAAAGACCCTTGTCCTCGTAAAACCGAAGGGTCCGCAGGCTGACGTCGTACATGCGCGCCAAATCGCTGATCGTATACTCGCCTCGGGTGGCCGTCTCCGCCGTCGGAACAATTTGGGAAAGTTCACTTTGCATCTAAGTCTCTCCGCGTGCTGCCTTTCCGGATCGTCAAGCCTTTTCGGCATTAGCTACTACTTATAAGCGAGGACCGCGCCTTTACAATCCCGTGCAGAGGCAATCCACCGGCTGTTTCCCCGGGAATTGTGCCAAAATCGTCCAGCCTTAACCTCCTGTTTACCGCGAGAAGTGCATTTTGCACCCGGCCCGGCGAGCGTCGCGATCGTTCACGCGCGAAAGCGCCGATGCCCCGCCGCATCTCCAATGCGGGTCGCAACCTCGGCGGACCACTCGATGAACAAGGCTCTTCCCTGGAATATCAGCGGTGTGGGCTTCGACGCGCGCGAGGCAGCCCGCGAATCCGCGCGACGGCAGGGCAAGTCCTTGGGTGAATGGCTGCACGGCGTGATCGCCGACCATGCAGCCGAAATCGGCGTCGACGAGCGCGACGTCGTCAGTCGCGAACGGATCCAGGCGGTCACGGATCGCCTCGAGCGCATGGGCGAAGCCGCGAACCGCGATCGACAGCCTATAGGCGACGATCGCGACGATCGCGGCAGAAACCAAGCCAACCAGCAGACACAGTCGCGCGATCGGCCGAGCCTCGTCGCGAACGAGGCACCGAACGGCCGCCGTCGCGCGCAGAAGTCGAGGACGACGGTCGAGGAGACCGAGCTTCTGCTCGACGACGCGATCGAGGCGATGGAGCATCGCGCCCAGCGCGCCGAGCGCCGCACCGACGATGCGCTGGCCTCCTTCACCAGGCTGCTCGAGACAAACGAGACGCGACGCGAGCAGGAGCGCGTGGGCGTCGAGTCGCTGGCCCACAAGCTGTCGGACATCGAGGCGAAGCTTTCGGATCGCGACGAGAGTCCGATCAAGGGCGCGCTGGCCCGGCTCGAGGCCCGGCTCGACCAGATCGGACGTCGGAGCGAGGCCGAAGCCCGCGCCAGACAGCAGGCCCCCACCTCCAGCACGTCGGAGGCGTCGGAGCTTCGTCGGCTCGAGGCAAAGCTCAACTCCGTTCTCGAGGCGGTCGCGCAAAAGCCCGCTGCCGCGACATCGAGCGTTTCGCCGATCGCGATTGCCGCGACACAAAGCCGCACCTCGCCGCTCGCCGAGCCGCCTCGCCGCCGCTTGGGCGCTGCGATCGCCGACATCGCCGCGCGGCAGGAGATCCTTGAGAGCGCCGGCGCCGCGCCGGAACGGCGCGCGACGTCCAGGGTCGCGGATCGCGACCAACCCGGCGCGCAGGATCCACGGGCCTCGTCGTTTGGCGAGATGCGCGGCGAGATCGATGCCCTCGCGCATCGGTTCGAAGACATGCGGCGCGAGATGTCGGTGCGGCGCGCGGTGGCGCCGATGGAGCCCGCGCTCGACATCGAGGCGATGCGAGGCGAGATCGCGACGCTCGCGGGCCAATTGCATGACCTCGCGCCGCGGGGCTCGGTCGCCGCGCTGCAGGGGCAGATCTCGAAGCTCGAGACCCGCATCGATCGCGGTCGCGCGAGCGGCGTCGACGGATCCGTCGACGAGCTGAGGTCCGAGGTCCGCGCGATCAACCGGCGCGTCGAGGAGATTGGCGAAGCCGGTGGCCAGTCGGTTTCGGCCGCCCTGCTGCAGAGCCAGATCGAGGAGATCCAGAACCTCGTCGTCCGTCACCCGGCGCCGGCGGCGAAGTCTGACGTCGCGGCCTTGGAAACCGTGGTGCGCGATCTCGGCCGCAGGATCGAGGCGGTGCGGGCGCCGGGCGGCGGGCAGCCCGCCATGGAGGCCCTGCAACGCCAGGTCGGCGAGCTCGCCACGCGGCTCGATGCGTCCGAAGGCGGGCTCGCCTCGCTCTCCCTGCTCGAGCGTTCGATGCAGGATCTTTTCGCGCATCTCGAGGAGACCCGCAGCCTCGCCGAGAGCGATGCCGCGCGCGCCGCTCAAGACGCGGTGCGCGTCGCCATCGCGGAAAAAGGTTTCGACCGCCCGGCGCCGCGGGCCGACGTCGCCGTCCTCAAGGCGATGCAGGAGGACGCGGACCTGCGCACCCGCGCGGCGCTCGACGCCGTGCACGCGACCTTGGAGAAAGTGGTCGATCGCCTGGCCTTCGTGGAGACCGACCTCGCCGATGCCCGCATGGGGACCGGTCGCTCGGTGGCCCCGTCGCCGACGGCGATCCCAAACGCCGGTTCGATGCAACCGCACGGCCACGATTTGTCGTTTGGCGCCGCCGAGCCGATGCTCGATCCGATCTATGGCGCGAAGGCGGGCGAGCGCGGCAGAAGGCCCGCGGCGCCCGCGCCCAAGCTGCCTGAAGTCAAACCGTCCAAACCCGCCCCCGACGATCGCGCGGGAAAGGCGGACTTCATCGCGGCCGCGCGGCGCGCCGCCTATGTCGCGCAGACTGATCCCTCGGTCGTGGCGATGAAGCGGCCCGCCGGCGCTAACGGACACAATCCGGTGCGCATCGGTCTCGCGGCGAAGTCGCGCGACTATGTCGCGAGCCATAAGCGTCCGGTGCTGCTCGGCCTTGCCGCCGTCTTCGTCATCGCCGGAACGATGGCCTTGTTGCAAAACCTTGCCTTCGCGCCGGGCGGCGCGGAGGTGGCGGACGCGGCACGCCCCGCGGCGATCGTCGCCGCCGCCGAACCGTCCTATGCCGCCCGTCCCCGGCGCTCGGAGACGCAGCTCGGTGCGTTGGCACCGAAGGCGCTGCCGAAAAGCACGCCGGCGATCGCCGCCCGGATCCCAGGCTCCGACCCAGTCGTCACCGCCTCTATTCCGAGCCTTCCCTCGTTCGCCGCGCGCGGCGCCGCGACCGAACAGGGCCGCCCGGTGCCGCCGACGTTACCGGCCGGGCTCGTCTCGCTGGCCGCGTCGGGCGACGGCGCCGCCGAATACACGCTGGCGACCGATTACGCCGAAGGCCGCGTCGTGCCGCGCGATCTCGAACGTGCCTCAAAGCTCTACGCGAAGGCCGCGGACAAGGGCATCGCGCCAGCGCAATACCGACTTGGCGCGCTTTACGAGAAGGGGCTCGGCGTCGCGCAAGACAAGGCACGCGCGCAGCGGCTCTACCAGCAGGCCGCCGATGCCGGCAATCCGCGCGCGATGCACAATCTCGCGGTTCTGCTTGCCGATGGCGACGGCAAGCCGGACTACGAAGGCGCGGCGACGTGGTTCCGCAAGGCCGCGCAGTATGGCGTGCACGACAGCGAGTTCAATCTGGCGATCCTGCTCGCCCGCGGCCTCGGCGTCGACCAGTCGCTCGTGCAGTCCTACCAATGGTTCGCGATCGCCGCGGCGCAGGGCGACACCGACGCGGCGCAAAAGCGCGACGACGTGGCTGGCAAGCTCAGCGCCAGCGAATTGTCGGTCGCCAAGGCGCTCGCGGCGGCCTTCCATCCGCGCAGCCCGGACGCTGCCGCCACCGAGGTGACGCCGCCGCCCGGCGGATGGGATGGCGCTGCCGGATCAACTCCCCTAAACAGCGCACGATCGAAAATCTCCTCGCTGTAAGAGCCGTTCTCCTTGGATCAGAGCCAATTTCTGCGGTCGCTGTTCGATGCGGCTGTCGCCGCCGCCGACCCTGTCGAGACCATCAAGGCGCACCTGCCCGCGCCGCCGAAGGGGCGCACGATCGTCATCGGCGCCGGCAAGGCCTCCGCCGAGATGGCGCGCGCGCTGGAGCAGCATTGGCCGACCCCGCTGTCCGGCCTCGTCGTCACTCGTTACGGGCACGGCGCCGCGACCAAGGGCATCGAGATCGTCGAGGCGAGCCACCCGGTCCCGGACGAGGCCGGCGCCGCGGCGGCCCTCCGCATGATGGCGCTGGTCCAGGGCCTCGGCGCGGATGATCTCGTGATCGCGCTCATCTCGGGCGGCGGCTCGGCGCTGCTGCCGATGCCGCTGGCGGGTCTGACGCTGGCCGACAAGCAGGCGGTCAACAAGGCGCTGCTGAAGAGCGGCGCGACGATCGGCGAGATGAACTGCGTGCGCCGTCACCTGTCCGGCATCAAGGGTGGCCGCCTCGCCGTCGCCTGCGCACCCGCGAAGGTGGTGACGCTCGCAATCTCCGACGTGCCGGGCGATTCGCCGGGCGACATCGCCTCCGGCCCGACGGTGCCGGATCCGACGACTTGCGCCGACGCGCTGCGTCTCCTTGCCAAGTACCAGATCGAGGTGCCGGCCTTGGTACGTGACGCGCTCGCGAGCGGCGCTGGCGAGACGCCGAAGCCCGGCGACCCCCGCCTGCCGCCGTACGAGTTCCACCTGATCGCGGCCCCACAGGCCTCGCTCGAGGCGGCGGCGGAGGTCGCGCGCGCCGCCGGCGTCACGCCGCACATCCTCGGCGACAGCCTCGAGGGCGAATCGCGCGACATGGGCGTCATCCTGGGCGGGATCGCGCGGCAGGTCGCCGAGCGCGGCCAGCCCTTCGTCACGCCCTGCGTGCTGATGTCGGGCGGCGAGAGCACGGTCACCGTCCGTGGCGATGGGCGCGGCGGCCGCAACGTGGAATTCCTGCTCTCGCTGGCGATAGCGTTGCACGGGCACCCGAAGATCCACGCGATGGCAGGCGACACGGACGGCGTCGACGGCGCCGAGGAGATCGCCGGCGCTCTGATCGGCCCGACCACGCTGGCGCGCGCCTTCGCGCTCGGCATCAACCCCGGCGAGTCGTTGGCCGCGAACGACGGTCATGGTTTCTTCCAGGCGCTGGGCAACAGCGTGGTGACCGGGCCGACGTTGACAAACGTCAATGATTTCAGAGCCATCCTGATCGAATAGCCTGCCCCAAAAGCCCCGCAATTAACCCTGATGCCATTGGGGTGTGGAGATGGTCCCGGCCTGGATGGACGCATCGTGTGCGTCAAATTAAACCTCTCTTAAGGTTGTCTGGCGCGGCGGACGCGGTTCCTCGTGATGGCATCGGTGGAGAAGCTCGACCGCGATGAATGACATCTGGTTCGAGCCCTCGTTCTCGCGCGCCGACTACGACAGCTTGCTCGAGACGCTCGGTCTCGACCCCGACAACGGCGCGCCGAGCGGGCCGATGCTGGCGGTCGTCGTCGACGACAGGCAGGCCGCGCGGCTCGTAATGGCGAGCCATCCCTTCTTCGGCTTGTTCGGCGTCCACGGCAGCGAGGCGTTGTCACGCCGCATGCTCGGAGGCGCCGATCCGGGCGCCCGACGGCTCGTCGACCTCGTCCGATCCCTGCCGCTCGATGGAGCTCCTCGGCTCGAGCGATTGCGCTTCCAGATCGGGCCCGGCAGTGAGGTCATCACGTTCCTCTGCCGTCGGACGCGCTTGGCGTCGGGGGTGCCAGTCTTCGTCGCGGCGGCTCTCGGCGTGCGGCCCGGCCTCCTGGTTCCAGTGCCGGACATCTCGCGCGAACCCGCCGCGCACAGGACCGGCGCGGCGACATCCGCCGAACAGACGACCGGTTTCGATGGCCATATGAGCATCGAGGCGATCCAAGCCACCTTGAACGCCAAGTGGCCCGGCAGCCGCCGGCTTCGCTTCTTGTGGCAGACGGATGCGGAGGCCGTCTGCCAGCAGATGTCGCACCCGCTCGATCAGGTGGTCGGCGAGGCGAACGGCAATCTTATCGGCAAGAACTTCCACGAGATCGCCCCGCGACTCGATCCGAGCGGCCGGCTCGCCGAAGCGCTCGCCGGTCGAGCCAATTGGAGCGGCCTCGAGGTCGAGTGGCCGATCGCCGACGCCCCCGGCGGCGTGATTGTCGCGCTTGGCGCCGTCGCGACCACCGATCGCGAGCGAGTCTTCCATGGCTTTCGCGGGTACGGCGTCATTCACCTCGACAAGGTCGTCGCCCGCCAGCCGGCGCGGCTCGTGCCGTCGGCGCGAGTGTCGGACGCGCAGAGCAACGTCGTCCCCTTTCCCACTCAGAAGGGCTTTTCGGCGGAGGACCTGCTGGCCTTCGACGCACTCGGCGTCGCCCTGCGCGACCATGCCGGGCTCGTGGCCGAGGAGCCGAAGCCGGCCGACGAGCCCGCACCGGACGTAGCGGCGGACACGCCCGTGGAAATCGACGACCAAGCGGTCGCCCCGACCGCGATCTCCACGTCCATGCCGAGCGAGCCCCCGCCCGGGGGATCGACCACTCCCGTGCCAGCCCCGATCGCGCCGCGCGGCGGCGATGCGGCCGGCAATGGCTTCGCCCTGCTCGACCGGCTCGCGCTCGGCTTGCTCGTCAGCCGCGACAACGTCCCGATCTTCGCCAATCGCCGCCTGCTCGACATGCTCGGGTTCGCCGACGAGGCCGCGTTGCACGCTGTTGGTGGGCTTCGGCATCTGTTCGGCGGCGAGCCCGCGGATACCGCGAGCGGCGAAGCTGTCGGCGTCCGCGACCGCGACGGCGCCGTGATCCCGACCGCCGGCCGCCTGCAACGCATTCATTGGGATGGGCTGCCGGCCACCTTGCTGACGCTGCAGCCGCTGCCCGATCAACAGCCGGCCGAGGATCTCGAGGCCGAGCACGAGGCGGCGATCGAAACCATGGCGCGCCAACACGCCGATGACCGCCGCCGCGACGACATCGAACTGCGCCACCTTCGGGCGATCCTCGAGACCGCGACGGATGGCGTTGCCGTCATCGACGATCGCGGCGATGTGCTGTCGCTCAATCGCTCCGGCGAGGCGCTGTTCGGCCGCGACCGCGGCGAAGTGATCGGCAAGCCGTTCATCGACCTGTTCCCGCAGGACACCCAGGCGCTCGCCAAGGACTATCTCGACGGCCTGGCGACGAGCGCCACCCGCAGCTTGCTCAACGACGGTCGCGAGCTGATGGTCAAGGCACCGCAGGGCGGCGCCATTCCTGTCTTCATGACGCTCGGCCGGCTCGATCGCGTCGCGTCGGCGGCGGAAGGGTTGCCGGCTGGTGCCGACGACCGGCTCTGCGCCCTGTTCCGCGACCTGACCCATTGGAAGAAGGTCGAGCACGAGTTCGAGGCCGCCAAGCACGACGCCGAGGCGGCAAGCGCGGCCAAGACCGACTTCCTGGCGAAGATCAGCCACGAGGTGCGCACCCCGCTCAACGCCATCATCGGTTTCGCCGAAGTGATCCTGGAGGAGCGCTTCGGCCCGGTCGGCAACGAGCGCTACAAGGACTACCTGCGCGACATCCACACGTCGGGCACGCACGTGATGAGCCTGGTCAACGACCTGCTCGACCTCTCGAAGATCGAAGCCGGCCGGATGGAGCTGGCGGCGACCCCGATCGACGCAAACAAGGTCATCACCGAATGCGTGAGCCTGATGCAGCCGCAGGCGAGCCGCGAGCGGGTGATCATGCGGTTGTCGCTGGCGCCGACCCTCCCTCTCATCAAGGCGGATGAGCGCTCGGTGCGCCAGATCGTGCTGAATCTTTTATCGAACGCGGTGAAGTTCAACGAGCCCGGTGGCCAGGTGATCGTCGCCACCGCCGCGCCGGAGGACGGCAAGGTCGTGATCCGCGTCCGCGACACGGGGGCCGGCATGTCGGAAGCCGATATCGCCGCGGCGCTGGAGCCGTTCCGCCAGGTCTCGACGCGCTCGATGACCGAGGGTACCGGGCTCGGGCTGCCGCTGACGAAGGCGCTCGTCGAGGCCAACGAGGCGACCTTCATGATCCGCAGCAAGCTCGATCAGGGCACGTTGATCGAGGTCGTGTTCCCGCCCGCGCGTGTGCTGGCAAGACAGCGGTAGGCTTATCTTCCTGCCGCGGCTTGACCGAACTCGGGGCGGCGGCCGGTCGGCTGAAGCCGAGCCTTAGCCGCTTGAAAGCATCAAACGGCCCCGACCACGGAAACTTACAGGCATATGCATCTCTCCGGGCGCGATTTAGTGGCATGTGCACCTAATCGAAGACCTCCGACCATGTCCAACAACACCGCCGTCGTCACGGGCGCGTCGAGCGGCATCGGCGCATGCTACGCCGATCGTTCACCCGGCGCGGCCACGATCTTGTCCTTGCCGCCCGCGACGTCGGCCGCCTCGACGCGCTCGCCGAACGTTCGCGCGGCCAGACCGGCCGCGACATCGAGGTGATCGGCGCCGACCTCACGAAGGAGGCCGATCTCGCGGCGTTGGAAGAGAGGGTGTCGGCGCCCGACATCGTCATGCTCGTGAACAATGCCGGCATGTCCCTCAACGGCAGCCTGCTCGACAACGGCGCCGACGCTCTCGAGCGAAACATCGCACTCAACATCTCGGCGCCGACCCGTCTCGCCGCATCCGCCGGCAAGGCGTTCGCCGCGCGCGGGAGCGGCGCCATCATCAACATCGCGTCGGTACTGGCCTTCGCGCCGGGCCGCCCGTTATCGGCAGGTTGAAACGGTGGCATAGGCCGCTACCTTGCGCGCATGAACGATGGATCCGACGCCATGACCGTCCAGCTCCTCGCCGGGCCTAGCCCCTGCAACAACAACGAGTTGCGAAAAGCGACGCGGCACCTGGGGCAGCTCTTCGACGAAGTGATGCGTCCGTCCGGCCCGCGGGCGGCGCAGCACGGCCTGCTCTTCTACGTAGAGTCGATGGACCGGCCGACCATGAAAGAGCTCGCGCGCGAGCTCGTGATGGATCTTTACGCACTTGGACACACGCTGAAGCCGCTCGAAGGAGACGGCTACCTCCGGCTCGACACGGACGCGCGCGACGCGCGCGCCAAGCGCGTCTCCCTCACGTCGGGCGGCGAGGCCAAGCTCGAGGAGACGATCGAATCGTGGCGCGTCGCTCAGGCGCGCGTGGAAGCCGCGCTCGGCGCGCGGAAGGCGGCCGCGCTGCGCGCGATGCTGGCGGAGGTCGCGTCCGAGGATTTTGGTGCGGCCTTCCGCCAGGGTGCCAATCCGCGCTAACCGAGCGCGCTCAAGTCAAGTTGCGCGTCGAGCGCTCTTGCTTAGTCGCGCCAGCTGCCGTTCAGGTCCGCGTGCGAAACGAACACTTCAGTTCTCAGATTTCTCGCGCAGCAGATAGACCCGGATCGCCGAGGACAGATTGGCGTCCCCGCGTGCGGCATCGATCTCGGCCACCAGGGCAGCAATCGAGTGTCCGCGCTCCCGCGCCATCTCTTTCAGCGCGCTCCAAAAGGCATCCTCGAGCGACACGCTGGTCCGGTGTCCCGCGACGACGAGGGAATGCTTGACGATCGCGGTCGGAACGGTCCCGGACGTTTTTTGCCCTGCCGGCTTACGGGGTTTCGTCATCGCCCGTCAGGCGATGCCCGTCGAGCAGACGCCGCGTTCGCTGGAGCTCGGTCGCCGTGGCATCTTGTTCGGCGCGCGAGCGCCCATGCGTCACGCGATTGGCGGCGGCGATACGCGACTGCGTCGTGCGATCGCGCGTCTTGCGAGCCCGGCGCAGATTGACGACGTCGGCCGTCATGGCTTCTTCCGGAACGCGTCGATGGACA
The DNA here is from genome assembly GCA_965214415.1 of uncultured Lichenihabitans sp. Taxonomy (GTDB): domain Bacteria; phylum Pseudomonadota; class Alphaproteobacteria; order Rhizobiales; family Beijerinckiaceae; genus RH-AL1. The sequence goes on along the minus strand of CBDCBQ010000003.1, from coordinate 307,965 downwards.
CGACCTTCGCCGGCTCCGCCGCCACAGCGGCCGCGGCCGTTGGCGCGACATCCGGCTGCTTTGGAGCCTTGCCGGGGGCACCCTGCTTCTCGGGCGATCCGATCTTCTCGGGCACGGTCTTTTCCGGAGTGCCGATTTTTTCCGGGGCGCCGATCCTGGGCACCGCCGCAAGCGCCGGCGGCGCCGCGACCGGCGCGGGCAGCTTGCGGACGACAGGTGCCGGTGCGCCGGGCTCTCCAGCCTCTTCCGAATCGACGTTCGGCTGCGGCTCGAACTTGAAGTTGAAGGGCACCGAGGGATCGTAGAAGCCGGTCAGCGCCTCGAACGGGATCAGCAGGATTTCCGGTATGCTTTTGAACGACAGGCCGACCTCGAACCCATGCTCGCCGACCTTCAGATCCTCGTACTGGTGCTGGAGGATGATGGTCATCTCCTCCGGGTATTGCTCGCGCATCCGTGTCGACAGGCGAACGCCCGGCGCGTGCGTGCGGAAGGTGATGTAGAAATGATGGTCGCCGGGAAGACCGTGGCGCGCGGCATCGCCGAGCACCTTCTTCACCACGCCGCACAACGCTTCCTGGACGAGAAGATCGTAGCGGATCAGGTCGTTCGACATTCGAGGCTCGGCGGTGGTGGTTGAAGATCGTGAAGGTCGATCGTCTCGGTGCGGCGACCCTAGCACGAAAGTGGAGGCTTCTGTTGCCAGGTGCCTCCGAACCCCGCCTTTGAGTGCTACCCCAAAGGGCTTTGAATCGGTACCATCACCGCATTACGCGGCGAGGGCCACCGGAGCATAGTTGTCGTTGGCAACTATAAGTTTAGCCCGATAACGGCGGTACCATGCCGGGCAAAAGTCCGTCCTTTACACTTCCCGTCGAACCTATTTCGCCCCCGCCGAAGCGCACCATCTCATCTGTATGGATGCGACCAATGCGCTCGGGTGGAGGCGCCGGGTACCGCCCCCGGGTCCGAAAAGCTTATTTCGACGCCGTTTATCGCCATAGCCGCCACGAGTGCGGCGAACGCAATATAAGCGAGAGATCGCGACATAGGAAGAGTGGACTGAACGCCGGCCGATGAACCTCGTGAACGGTGCAAACGAGCCGCAGGGCGTCCCGCCCCCCATCGTCCCGATGCCCGGCCCACTCGGGCCGCTGGCGCTCGCCTTCAGCATGGTCGGCATCGCCGCCGCCGCTCTGCTGTTCTGCGCCGCCGCCGCCCTCGTCCTGTCCGTGGCCATCGTGGCGGAGCTCGGCCGCGACGGCGCGACCGATCTCGTCCAGCAGCTGAAGTTCGACGGCCCGCTCGACGCCCGCGTCGGCGCCGGCGTCGTCAGCGTCCTCTATATTGGCCTCGCCGCCGCGACGGTCGCCGCCGCGATCCTGCGCGGCGGCCGGAGATGGCCAGCGCTCGTGGCCCTCCTACCCATTCGAGCGGGCTGGCCGGTGCGCCGCGACATGCTCGGCATCGCGGTTGTGACGCTCGGTTATATCGCGCTCTCGACCTACGCCGCGGAGCATGCGCGCGACCACAGCCTGCTCGTCAGCGGCCCAACCGACGTGCTGCTCATCGCGACGATCGTCGGCAATCTCGTCATCTTCGCGCCGATCGCGGAAGAGCTGCTGTTTCGCGGCTGGCTCTACACCGCGCTACGACGGCGCTTCACCTTCTGGCCGAGCTTTCTCGCGACGCTCGTCGTCTTCGCGGGCATTCACTGGGACGCCCACCACTCGCGGATCGTCCAAGTCCTGCCCCTTGCGGTCGCGCTGGGTCTGTTGCGCGAACGCGCGGGCAGCATCAAGCCGACGATCGCGCTGCATGCGATCTACAATCTCATCATCATCGCGATCCGGCTCGCCTATACGTGAGCGGCGACCTCGCTGGCCGTTGACGCCATCGCAAGGCCGACGGCGCTAAGGGTGCGTTCGGACTTACTGGAGAAGTTTGCGTGTCCTTGACCGAAGCCGATGCTCCCGCTGCCCGGCCCTACGGGATGGTCGGCCTGATCGTCTCGACCCCGCTCGTGCTCGCGGCGACCATCATCATCAGCGTCGCCACGGTCGCGGCGCTGTCGCTGGTCGCGTTCGGATGGCAGGGGGCGATCGATCAATTCGTCGATATCGCGTCCTCGGACAGCGACCCGATCTTCCGCGAAAAGGCAGGAATACTCGTATCGCTCATCGCCTACGCCGCGCTGAGCGCCGTGATCCTCGGGGCCGCGCGCATAAGGGGTAAGGCCGAATGGCGCGAGATCGTCGCGTGGCGGCCCTGGCATCCGCTGCGGGGCGCGGCCTGGACGTGGGGCCTCGCGGTGCTCCTGATCGTCTACAGCCTCGGCGCAAACGCGGCGATGACGCATTTCGCGCCGTGGTTCAACCCGATCGTCCACATACCACCCGGCACTCGTTGGAAGATCGCGTTCGCATGTCTGGCCGCTGTTTTCGCGCCGTTCGCCGAGGAGCTGCTGTTCCGTGGTTGGCTCTACACGAGCCTGCGGGCCGTGTTCGGCGCGGCCGCATCCATCGTCGTCGTCTCGGTCCTGTTTGCTCTTGCCCACTGGGAACGCACGCATCTCTACGCGCTCGCGGTGTTCCCGGTGGGACTCGGCCTCGCCTGGATCCGCGAGCGGACCGGCAGCATCAAGGCCTCGATGGCCGTGCACGGCTTCTACAACGGAATCGCCGCGGTGCTCTTGTTCTTCACGCCATGATCGGCGCGCCTCAGTAGACGTCGCGAAGGTAGCGCTTCTCGCGCGCCAGCATCTGCACGTAGCCCTGCGCCTGCTCGTCATCGAGATGGCCATGGACGTGCGCGATCTCGATCAGCGCGTTGTCGACGTCCTTGGCCATCTTGCTGGCGTCGCCGCAAACATAGACGTGCGCGCCATCCTCGAGCCAGGCCCAGACCTCGGCGCCGCGCTCGATCAGGCGGTCCTGCACGTAGATTTTCGCCGCCTGATCGCGCGAGAACGCGAGCGAGAGGTCGGTGAGGAGACCCGAAGACCGCATCTCCAGCAGTTCGTCGCGGAAATAGAAGTCGGTCGCCTCATGCTGCTCGCCGAAGAACAGCCAGTTGCGCCCCTTCGAGCCCGAGACGCGACGCTCGTGCAGAAAGCCGCGGAACGGCGCGACGCCGGTGCCCGGGCCGATCATGATGACGCGCGCGTCAGGGTCCGAGGGCAGGTGAAAATGCGACGAATGCTGGATGAAGATCGGCACGCCGGACTCGTCCGCGCGATCGGCGAGGAAGGTCGAGGCCGTCCCTTTGCGATTGCGCGCGCCGTAGCGCACCGCCGAGACGGTGAGATGCACCTCGTCGCGATGCGCCTTTGGGCTCGACGAGATCGAGTAGAGCCGCGGCTGCATCCGCTTGAGGCCGGCGACGAAGTCTTGCGCCGAGGCGCGGATCGGGAACTCGCCGAGGATGTCGGCCAGCTGGCGCCCCCAGAGAAAGCTCTTCAGATCCTCCTTGCGGCCGTCCGCGAGCAGCGGGGCCAGATCCTTGTTCGAGCTCCGCGCGGCGATGATACGCAGCATCTCGCGGCTCGGCCGGGTCAGCTCGAAGTCCTCGTAGAGTGCCTGGCTCAGCGCGAGATCGCCCTTGCCCTTGACCGCGATCATGTCGTCGCCACGCAGTCCCGCCGCCGCGATCACCTCCGCGACCATCTCGGCGCAATTGCTCGGCCAGACGCCGAGCGCATCGCCCGTTTCGTAGCTGAGGCCGGAGTCGGCGAGGGAGAAATTGAAGAACCGGGTGTCCTTGTTCGCGCCGGCGCCGTTGAGGCGCACGTTGCCGATCAGTTTGGCACGGAACGGATTGGCTTTGCTGTAGCCATCATGCGCCTTGCCGTTCAGCGAGGCGCCGTTGGTCGCCAAGTGATTCGTCGCCGTGCCATTCGTCGCCGTGCCGTCGAGCCCCGACTTCGCCGCGCCATTGGCTTTCGCGGAGGTCGAGCACTGCCCCTCTTCCGACGTCGCGAAGATCTCCGGGAGCGTCTCGATCCAGGGTGCCGACTGCTCCTCGTAGTCGGGATCGCAATCGATGCGGTCCCGCAGTCGCGTGGCGCCGAGTTCTTCCAGGCGCCGGTCGAGGTTTTTGCCGTGGTTGCAGAATTGATCGTAGCTCGGGTCGCCGAGCGCGCAGACCGTGAAGCTCAGGTGCTCGAGCCGCGGGGCCGCGTCCGACTCGAGGAAATCCCAGAAGCTCTTGCCATTGTCGGGCGGATCGCCGTCGCCGTAGGTGCTGGAGACAAGCACGAGCCGCGTCTCGTCGACGAGCTTGCCGGTGTCGTAATCGTCCATGGCGACCGCGTGCGCCGACGTGCCACCGTCGGCGAGGGCAGCGGCGATCGTCTCCGCGAGCGCTTCAGAATTGCCCGTCTGCGAGGCCCACAGGACGGTGACGGCGGATGTGCCCCCGCCTGCCTCCGGCGCGGCATCGTTTGAAGGCCCACCGGCGCCGGTGCGGCTGTACAGCCCGGCCAGTACGCCATCGAGCCAAAGCTTGGTTTGCGGCGCGACGGGCGCATCGGGCGGCAAGATCGGCGTGTAGCCGAGCGCGTCCGCCGATTGCAGGCCCGACATGAAGCCGGAGAGATAGACCGTCTCCGCGTCGGTGAAGGACGGCGGTTCGACCGGCTTCAGATCGATCGCCGCCGCGAAGGCGCCCGCCGCCATCTCGAGCTTGGGTCGCGCCGCCGTCGCGACGCCGCCCCCTGCCCCCGCCGCCTGCTTCGCAAGAGCCGGTGCCGCCGGCGCCTTTCCGAAGTCGCGTCCGCCGTCCGCCACCGAGGCTGCCGGCCCGACGCGCTCCAGCGAGACCGCGCAATATTTGAACGCGGCCTGCTTGGAGATCGGATCGCAAGCGTCCGTCGTCACGGCGTTGATGGCGAGGTTGTCGCCGTAGGTATCGTTCCAATGAAACGGCACGAAGCACGAGCCGCGCTGCACGCGCGATGTGACGGAGGCCGGCAGCACGGCCTTGCCGCGCCGCGAGCGCACCTCGATCTCGTCTTTCTCGGCGATCCCGGCCGCCATCGCATCGTCGGGATGAATCTCGATGAACGGGCCGGGGTTGAGCTTGTTCAGCGTCGACACCTTCCCGGTCTTGGTCAGCGTATGCCACTGATGCGGCAGGCGCCCGGTGTTGAGCACGAACGGATAGGTCTCGTCCGGACATTCCGACTGCGGCACGACAGGCCGGGCGAAGAAGCTGGCGCGCCCGCTCGCCGTTGGGAACATCAGCCTCGGCCGCGCCCCGTCGTCGTTCTCGCGCGGCGCCTGGCTGACGCCGTCGTTGAGGTAGCGGATCGGGTTGCGGTCTTGCGCTGCATCGGGCGGGCAAGGCCATTGCAACGACGTCTGGTGCAGCCGCTCGTACGAGGCGCCGCGAATGTCCCAGCCGGTCTTCGGGTTCCAGAATCGTTTGATCTCGTCGAAAATTTCGGCCGAAGATTCATATGAGAAGGCGTCGGCATAGCCCATCGCGCAGGCGACCTTGGCGATGATCTGCCAGTCGGGCAACGCCTCGCCCGGCGGCTCGACGGCCTTCTCCAGCAACGTCAGATTGCGCTCGGAATTGACCATCACGCCGGTGGCCTCCGCCCACAGCGCGCCGGGTAGCAGAATGTCGGCGTAGATGTTGGTCTCGTTGTCCTGGTAGGCGTCCTGGGTGATGACGAGTTCGGCCGCCTTCAGACCGGCAATCGCGTGCGCGCGGTTCGGCGTCGTCGCGACGGGGTTGGTGCAGATGATCCACACCGCCTTGATGCCGCCAGCCTGCATGGACTTGTACATGGATGCCGCGTCGAGCCCCGGCTCCGGGCGGATGGTGCCGCGCGCGAGGCCCCAGATGTCCTCGGCGAACCCACGATCGTCGTCGAAGGCGACCGAGCGTTGGCCCGGCAGGCCGTAGTTGAGGTAGCCCATCTCGCGCCCGCCCATCGCGTTGGGCTGGCCGGTCAGCGAGAACGGGCCGCTACCTGGCCGGCAGATCGTGCCGGTCGCCAGGTGAAGATTGCAGAGCGCATTGGTATTCCAGGTGCCGCTGATGCTCTGGCTGAGCCCCATCGTCCAGCAGCTCATCCACTCGCCGGCCTCGCCGATCCAGCGCGCGGCTTGCCGGATGTCGTCCTCGGCGAGGCCGGTCGTCTCCGCCACGCGTGCCGGCGTGTAATCCTCCAGGAAAGCCGGCATCGCCTCCCAGCCCTCGGTGAACTCGGCGATGAAGTCGCGGTCGATCCGGTCCTCGGCGACAAGGAGGTGCAGCAAACCATTGCAGAGCGCGATGTCGGTGCCGGGCTTCAGCTGCAGGAACAGGTCGGCGGCCTCGGCCGTCGCGGTGCGGCGCGGATCGACGACGATCAGTTTGGCGCCGGACCTCTTCATCCTGTCCTTCATGCGCAGGAACAGGATCGGATGGCAGTCCGCCATGTTGGAGCCGGCGACGAGGAAGAGGTCGGCGTGATCGAAATCCTGGTACGAGCCCGGCGGTCCGTCGGCGCCAAGCGAGAGCTTGTAGCCCGATGCGGCGGAGGCCATGCAATGACGCGAGTTCGACTCGATATTGTTGGTGCCGATGAAGCCCTTGGCGAGCTTGTTGGCGAGGTATTGCGCCTCCATCGCCATCTGGCCGGAGACATAAAGCGCCACGGCGTCGGGGCCGTGTGTATCGATAATCCCGCGCAGCCGCGCCGCGGTCTGCTCGATCGCGACGTCCATCGCCACGGGCACCTGATCGGCCTTGCGGTCGGCGCGCAGCGAGGCGCGTTCCATCCGCCCGGTACCAGCGATCGCCTTGGCCGCCGTCGTGCCCTTGGTGCAGAGCCGCCCGAAATTGGTCGGATGGCCCTTGTCGCCCGACAGCTTGGCGACCTTGCCGTCCTCGACGTGCAGCACCATTCCGCAGCCGACGCCGCAATAGGGACAGGCCGTCTTGACCGATGTCGACCGTTTCGAGGTCGGCTGCTTCGACGTCAGCTCCTGTGACGACAGCTCTCGCGATGCAAGCCCTTGCGAGGTCAGCTTTTGCGAGGTCACATCCTTGAATGGCGCGCCCATGGCGGCCTCAGTACACGTCGGCCTGGTAGCGCCCATTCTTCTTGAGCGCGGCGATGAAGCTCTTGGCGGCGGCCTCGTCCTGGCCGCCTTCCTTGGCGACGATCTCGGTCAAAGCCTTCTCGACATCGCTCGCCATTCGCTTGGCATCACCGCAGATGTAGAAGTGCGCGCCTCGTTCCAGCCAGGACCAAACCTCCTTGGCATCTTCGCGCATCTTGTCCTGCACATAGGTCTTCTTGTCGCCGTCGCGCGACCAGGCGAGCGAGAGCTTCGACAGCGTACCGTTGCCGAGGAAGTCTTCCATCTCCTCCTCGTAGAAGAAATCGGCGGCGCGGCGCTGGTGGCCGAAGAACAGCCAGGCGCCTCCCTTGGCCGCCGCTTTGTCGCGGTCGTGCAGGAAGGCGCGGAACGGCGCGACGCCGGTGCCGGGGCCAACCATGATGATCGGCACATCAGTCGACTGCGGCAGCGCGAAATTATGTGCCTTCTGCACGTAGGCCTTGATCCTGGAGCCTTGCGGCAGACGCTCGGAAAGCCACGAGGAGGCGACACCGCGCCGGGTGCGCTCGCCGATGAGGTAGCGCACATGGTCGACGGTCAGTGACACGCGACCAGGTGTCGCGTTGTGCGACGAGGAGATCGAGTAGAGCCGCGGCTGCAGCGGGTCGAGCGCCTCGATGAACGCTTCGGGGTCCGGTCGTAGGTTCGGAAACTTTTCCAGAACCGCCAGCACGTCGAGCGTATGGACATCGCCGTCCGGGTCCTCGCCGCCGGCAAGGAGCTTCGCCTTGGCCCGGCGGTCACCGCCGGTGATGTAGGAGACGAGCTCGAACAAGGCATCCGGCGCCAAGCCGAGCGAGACTTCCGTGCGGAGGTACTCCGCGAAACTTTTGTCGCCGATCGGAAAGTTCGCCGGCGCGCCGATCGCGGCGATCACCAAGTCGACGAGCGCGGGATCGTTTTCCGGGAACAGGCCGAAGGAATCGCCGACCGTATATTCGATGCCGGCGGCGGAGAGGTCGATGTCGACGTGGAACGTGGACTTTTCCGAGTCCGACTTGTTGAGCCGGCGGCGGTCCTGGAAGACGACGTCGACGGGCACGCTCCGCGCGTATCCGGGCCTCTCGCCTGCGGCCGGCGCGGCCTCGGCTATCGCGTCCGACTTGGTCTCCACCGGCCCCGCCGGCGCGTCGCCGAGTTGAGTGGCGAGTTCCTTGACCTTGCGCGCGGTCTCCTTGCCGCCGGGTACGCACAGGTTCAGCTTGGCCTCGGCACCGTCGGCGATCGCCTTCGAGTAATTGTGGCAGTCGTAGCCGCACTGGCCGCAGTCCTGCTGCGCCATCGCGGCCATCAGGCGGCGCTGGATCGGCTTGCCGTCGGCGAGCTTCATGCGCTCGTCCATCGCCATCGCCGGGTCGTGCCAGGGCGCGTCGTCGTCCTCGGCGCCGGCGGCATCGCCGGAGATCGGCTGCGCGTCGCCGGGGTTCGGCGCGAGGAAACCCGCGAAGAAGCCGTTGAGCCACGCGCGCTGCTCCTCGGAAAACGGCGCGTTTTCCGGGATGAACGGCGCGATCGTCGGTGTCGGACCCTGGAACGTCATGCGGTCACCTTGTCAGCCATCGCCTTCAACTCGTCGATCTCCTTGCCCGCGGTGAAGTCGAGGAACGTCTGGTCGGGCCCCGAACGATTGGCGAGGTAGGCCTTGAGCAGCCGCTCGACGGTTTGTGGGCAATCCTCCGCCTTGATGGCCGGGTAGATCTCGCGACCGATCGCCGGCGTGTCGGAGAACCCGCCGCCGACGTGGATGTCGTAGCCGTCGACCGTGTCGCCATCCTCGTTGATCGAGACGCGCGCGCCGATCAGGCCGATATCGCCGATATAGTGCTGCGCGCAACTGTTGTGGCAGCCGGTGAGGTGAATGTTCACGGAGACATTCATGTCGACGCGCGGCTCGAGCCACGCCGCGATCTCCTCGGCGTTCAGTTTCGTCGGCGAGGCGGCGAACTTGCAGCCTTGCGAGCCGGTACAAGCGATCAGGCCCGCGCGAACCGAGGACGCGCGCCAGTCCAGCCCAGTGGCCTCGATGCGCGCCTTCGCCTCATCGAGCTTGTCGTCGGGGATGCCGGAGAGAAGCAGGTTCTGCCAGACGGTGAGGCGGATGTCGCCGTCACCGAGATCGCGGGAGATGGCGGCCAGCTCGTGCATCTGCTCGACCATGATCTTGCCGACCGGCAACACGACGCCGATGTAGCTCAGACCGTCCTGCTTCTGGCGATGCACGCCGACATGGGCGTGGCGGTCCTGCACCGGCCGCGGCGCGACATGCGACGCGTCGACACGCGACAGCTGCCAGCCGAGCTTTGCCTCGACGGCCTCGAGGAACTTGTCGAATCCCCAGTCGTCGAGCACGTATTTGAGGCGTGCCTTGGCCCGGTTCGTTCGATCGCCGGAGTCGATGAAGACGCGGACGATGGCATCCGACACCTTGGTCGAGTCGGAGAGCTTCACGATCACGCCGGTGTCGCGCGCCAGATCCTTATGCCCGGTGATGCCACCCAGCATCAGCCGGAAGTAGACGCCCGGCTCGATCCCCGCCCCGTCCGTCACCTCCACGGCCTGGAAGCCGATGTCGTTGGTATCCTCCAACGTGGGGATCGGCCCGCCGCCGTCGAAAGCGACGTTGAACTTGCGCGGCAGGCCGTACATCACCCGGTTGTTGAGGATGTGGAAGTGCCACTCCTTGGCGTAAGGTCGCGTGTCGAGCAGCTCGTTCGGCGCAACGCCCGCGGTGGCATCACCCGTCACGTTGCGGATATTGTCCGAGCCCGAGCCACGCGAACAAAGCCCGAGATCGATCACCTTTTCGATCACGTCGACCGCGTGCCGCGCCGGGATCTCCCGCAACTGCAGGTTGGCGCGGGTCGTCACGTGCGAGTAGCCGCCAGCACAATTCCTCGCCATCTCTGCCATGGCGGCGAATTGCCAGTGATTGAGCACGCCGTTGTGGATGCGCATGCGCAGCATATACGCGTCCTGCGCCGGCGCGACGTAGAACAGCCCATAATAGCGCCAGCGAAAGTTGTCGGCGGGCTTTGGAAACTCGTCCTTGGCCGCCTGCTCCTTCAGCCGATGATAGATATCGAAGGGGTGCTCGTCCCGCTTCCATTTCTCCTGGTCGACGAGCTTCTTGCCGCCAGCCTCGGTCGCGGCCTGGGCCGCGAGATGCGGCGCGTCTGGGCCGGCCGGCGCGGCGGGTCCGCCGCCGCCAGCTGGCTTCAGTCGTCCGACCTGGATGCCCGACGTGAAGCCTTCCAGATAACGCTTCTGCTCGACCGAGAAATCACCGCCCATGATGGCCCTATGCTGCGAGGGCGAGAGAATGTTCGGGAGGAGGACGGCCCCTCTCCAGCGCCGATAGGCATGGAAGGGCGGTCATCGAGGTAGGTCCCGAGCAATCCTCGCGCCGTGGATTGATCGAAGCGCCGACGCACGCCATTGCACGCCCAACGCTCGCGGACATACGCATCATTGCGCTAGCAAGCATGCCGCCACCTAAGCAAAAGCCGTGCCGCCAGGCCGCCCGCTCGTGCCAGTGCGTGGCGCGTCGCGGAGGCTGCTTTTGGGAGCGGTCGCGGCTGCCTCTTTGATAGCCAAGGCGTATCCGAGTTGATCAGCGCACGAGGCGGGGCCGGCTCGCGCCGATGCGGGCGGAGGCAAAAAGCCTGCCCAGAAGGGCGATCGCCAGCGAACGTCCAGCCGCGCCATTTGCCGTTTGCATCGCCCGCGCGTTTGCGTCATATCTCCGCTCGCGGCAGCGCCGCTACGGATGCGGGTGTAGCTCAGTGGTAGAGCACAACCTTGCCAAGGTTGGGGTCGAGGGTTCGAATCCCTTCGCCCGCTCCAAAACTTCGCGACAAAGTTTTGTCGGATCAGAGCGCGTCCAGCGTCGCTCCGCCTTTTTTTTTTCGCGTGCGATGATCATCCTGCGGCTTGGTAGCGCGTCCTGCGACAGCACCTGCTAACCCGACTTTATTCAATAGTCCAAGTTGCATTTGGCACATGCGTTTGATAGCACTACTTCATCTCGGCCAAGCTCAGGCTCTTTTCCCGTGATCCTGCGATTTCATGTGTCTCTTGGTGTTGATCGGAGCCGTTGCTTCACCGTATCTCAAATGGCAGTCCGTCTTTTTCATATCGCTCACACTGGCTGTTGCGGCTCTGATCGCATTGGTCAGGCGCGATTTGGCATGTCGGCTTGGGCCTTGTGGCAATGCAGGGCAGCTACCTGCTGACTGGCATCGCCATCGAAATGTGGCGAGGCTCTCGCGAGGGTAGAAGGGCAAGCTCGATTGGCGACGACCAAAGTGCCCACCGGCATAAACGACATTTCCGCGACACCACCCGGCGGTTTCACCCAAAATAGCTCGCGCGCGGAGAGGTTGGTTAGGGCGCGGAAGCGGCCTGCGGCGCTTCCGTCGTCGCTTCGACGAGAAGGGGCACCAAGGCGACCGCCGTCTGATTGTTGACCGCCGCGACGAAAGAGCGGCTGGCCGTCTTGGGATCGAAGGCGTGCCCTCCCTCGATCGCCGCCTCGATACCCAAAAGGGCGCGTCGAACAGGAAGGGCGACGTTGACCGAGAAGGGCGTGGGAGACATGCCGTCCAGGGTCCGCACGAATGATTCGTCACCAAGCGCAGTCCGCGGCCTTGCCAGCGCGTGGCTGATCGATGGCTGCGTCATCCCAAGCCTGGCCGCGGCCCGCGTCACGTTGCGGTCGGCCATGACCGCATCGAAAACGACCTGGAGGTTGAGATTGAGTTTGCGCCACTTCATCTCAGCCGTGGGGTCCGCCTGCATCGAAGACGGGCTCTAGACGCGCCGACGCTGTCGGCGAGCTCATCGCACCAGCTTGTGTCTCGCCGGGCAGCAAACGATGGTGCGCCCGCGGGCACTACGCCTCGACGAACGTTCGCCAACCGCCGACGATCTCCGATGCTCCCTCCACCGCCCACCGCTCGCATAGAAAGCCGCTCGGCGACGAGCCGTCGCTCATCGTGATGCGGCCGATGCCGAGGGGCTGCGGGATGGCGGCGACGAAGCGGCCGAACGCGTCGGGCGCGAGCGACCAGACCTCGGTGGGAACCCCGGGCCCGGCGAAGCCGGGGTCGCGCACGAGCCCGGGTTTGGCAGGCGTGGTGCCGGGCAACGCGAAGAGGCGGTAATCGCCGGTCGTCGTGACCTCGCGCACAAAGATCCCGCCGAGCGCGAGGACCTCCGGGTTGAGCGGCAGCCCGGAGAGATGCGCGCCGACCACGGCCAGCTCGATGCGCCCCGCCGGCGGCTCGACTGGCAGCTCCGCGCTCGGCGTGACGCGGGCGCGGCCCATGCCGCAAGCGGCGCTCCGATGCAGCGCGTCGGCCAGCGGCGCCAGAGCATCGTCGCTGGAGCCGGGACCTACGAGGGTGATCCCAAACGGAAGGCCAGCCGGCGTGAAGCCGGCCGGCACCGCGATCGCGGCGAGCCCGAGCAGGTTGGCGAAGTTGGTATAATGACCAAGGTTGCTGTTGAGACGGATCGGGTCGGCCAGCATCGCATCGACCGTGTAGGTCGTCGGCGCGGTCGGCAGCAGCAGCGCGTCGCAGGCGGCCCAGGTCGCATCCGTACGACGGCGCAACGTTTCCAGCGCATAGCGCCCGCGAAAAGCATCGACCGCGCTGAAGCGCGCCGCGCCCTCGATGATCGCGCGAACCGAGGGGTCGAAGTCGCCGGCATGGGTCCCGTAGAACTCCTCCAGCGCGGCGAGTCGCTCGGCGACCCATGGGCCGTTGTAGAGCAGCACGGCGGCCTCGCGAAACGGCGCGAAGTCGAACGCTATTGGTGTCGCGCCGAGCGCGGCAAGCCGAGCCATGGCGGCGTCGTAGAGGCGTGCCGCGTCGCCGTCGCCGTAGAACTCGCGATCCTCCGCGCGCAGCACGCCGATCCGCGGCCGCGCCGACAGGGGGACCGGCGCGCCGACATGCGAGAAGACGTCCGCCGCGTCGACGCCCTCGGCGATTTGGCGGATCGCCACCGCGTCGGCGACGCAGCCGGCGAAGATCGAGATCGTATCGAGGCTCCGGCAGGCCGGCACCATCCCCGTCGAGCTGACGCGCCCCGGCGTCGGCTTGATGCCGACGATGTTGTTCAAAGCCGCCGGAACGCGACCGGAGCCCGCCGTGTCCGTGCCGAGCGCGAAGGCGGCGAGGCCGGCGGCGACGGCGACCGCGGAGCCGGAACTCGACCCGCCGGAGATGTAGGCGGCATCGAACACGCAGCGCGGCGCGCCGTAGGGCGAGCGCGTCCCGTTGAGGCCCGTCGCGAACTGGTCGAGGTTGGTTTTGCCGACGACGATCGCGCCCGCTCGACGGAGACGTGCGACCGCGAACGCGTCGTTCCCGGGCGTGTACGCGAAGGCGGGGCATGCGGCGGTCGTCGGCAGGCCGGCGACGTCGATGTTGTCCTTCACCGCGAAGGGAACGCCCCACAGCGGGAGGCTGTTCGGCGTCGGCGCGCGGCGGAGCAGCTCTTCCGCCTGCGCCCGCAGACCGTCGCGATCGACCGCGGTGATGAAGATCGAAGGATCGTTCGAGGCGGCCATGCGGGCCGCGATCGCGTCGGCGAGGTCGAGCGGTGACAATCCTTGCTCGAAGAAGTCGCGAAGGCCCGCGAGGTCCAGCATGTCAGGCAACATCGATCAGCCCTCTTCCAGGATCGCGACGAGGTCGCCGCCGCGCAGCGTGCGTCCTTCGCCGGTGCGCAAGTCCACGATCGTGCCCGCCACAGGCGCGGGGATCGCGATCTCCATCTTCATCGATTCCAGGATCGCCACGGTCTCGCCGGCGGTGACGCGCTGGCCCCTCTCGATCAGCAGCTTCCACACGTTGCCGGGCACATGCGTCACGATGCCGACCGTGCCGGCCGGCACGGCGCCGGGCTCGGCGGCAGGCGGCGCCTCATCGGCATGGAAGACCTCGAGGCCGTCCGCCTTCCAACGATCACGCTCGGCCGCGAACGCGGCTTGCTGCCGCGCGCGGGCCGCCGCGATGGCACCGGCATGAGGGGCGAGGGCCGCCGTATGATCGGCATAGGAAAACCGTCCGTCCTCGATGCGGATCGGATAGGCCCCATGCGGGAAGGCGGCGCGCGCCTCGGCCAACTCCTTGCCATCCACGGGGAAGAAGCGGATCTGATCGAAGAAGCGCAGGAGCCATGGATGCTCGGCGAAAGGCCCGACCTTGCGCCAGCTGTTCCAGACCTGGATCGTGCGGCCGAACAGCTGGTAGCCGCCGGGGCCTTCCATGCCGTAGATGCACATGTAGGCGCCGCCGATGCCCACCGCGTTCTCCGGCGTCCAGGTCCGCGCCGGGTTGTATTTGGTGGTAACCAAACGGTGTCTCGGATCGGTCGGGGTCGCCACCGGTGCGCCGAGGTAGACGTCGCCGAGCCCCAGGACGAGATAGCTCGCATCGAATACGATGCGGCGCACGTCGGCCTCGCTGTCGAGCCCGTTGATGCGCCGGATGAACTCGATGTTGGACGGGCACCACGGCGCATCGGGACGCACCGTCTCCTGGTAGCGCCGCATCGCCAACTCAGCGTGCGGGTCGTTCCAGGACAACGGAAGATGAACGGTGCGGCTCGGCACCGTGACGGCGTCGGCGGACGGCAGCCCGTGCTCGATTTCGCGAAGCAGGCCGAGCACGGCGCCTCGTGTCACGCGAGAGCCGTCGTAATGAACCTGCAGCGAGCGGATGCCGGGCGTGAGATCGATCAGCCCGTCGAGCTTGGCGTGCGCCACGGCCGAGGCAAGCAGATGCACGCGCAGGCGCACGGCGATGTCGAGCGCCATCGGGCCGTACTCGACGAGAATGTTGTCGTCGCCCTGGCGGCGATAGACGGCCTGCGTTGGGCCAGGCTCGCCGACCGCGAGGATGGGCCTGCCGTGATCGTTTGTGATCCTCCCAACATGAGGTGTTTGTCTCGCGGAAAGCGCCTCGTCCTCCGGCCGCGCGGCGGGCACGAAACGGACGGTGTCGCCCGGCTTCAGCTGCCCGAGCTTCCACAGGTCCTCGCGCGCGACCACGGCCGGGCAAACGAAGCCACCGAGGCTCGGCCCGTCCGGCCCAAGCAGGATGGGCATGTCGCCGGTGAAGTCGATCGCGCCGATCGCGTAGGCGTTGTCGTGCAGGTTCGAGGGATGCAGGCCGGCCTCGCCGCCGTCGGGGCGGGCCCAGCGCGGTGTTGGACCGATCAGCCGGACGCCCGTGCGGGCCGAGTTGAAGTGCACCTCGTAGGTCGCGGAAAACAGATCGGCGATGTCGTCGGGCTGGAAGAAGTCCGGCGCGCCGTGCGGGCCGTAGATGACGGCGAGCGTCCAAGCGTCGACGAGCGGCGCGGCCTCGTTGGTGAGCGTGACCTGCGCAGGACCGTCGGCTAGGCGGAGCACGTCCCCAACCTTCAGCGTACCGGTGGCGTGGCCGCCGAACCCACCCAGCGCGAATGTCGCCCGCGAGCCCAGCACGGCGGCCGCATCGAAGCCGCCGCGCACGGCGAGGTAGGCGCGCTGGCCCGGCCCATCGATCGTGCCGATGACGAGCATCTGGCCCGCCGCGATGTGAAATGCCGCGTCGTGCGCGACGAGCGCGCCGTCTAGTGTGGCTGGCATGCGCGCGCCGGCGATCGCCACCTCGGTCGCAGCGTGAAAACGCAGGGTCGCCCCAGTGACTGTCATCTCGAGCGCGACGGTGTCCGGTGTGTTGGAGACCAAAGCATTGGCGCGGCCGAAGGACCACGGGTCCATCGGCCCGGACGGCGGCACGCCGACGTGCCACAGGCCAAGGCGTCCCGGCAGCTCCTGCAGGCTCGACTGCGCGCCAGCCGCGATCACCTCGATGCTTCGCGGCGCATACGCGAACGCGCCCAAAGCGGACGTCGTCGCGTCGGCGCGCTCGAACATCGCCGAGCCGGCGATCGCGCGCAGGTACGCGAGGTTGGTCTCGATGCCGGACACGCGCGTTGCCGCCAGCGCATCGCGTAACGCCGCGACGGCCGCTGCACGATGCGCGCTGGTGACGATGATCTTCGCCAGCATCGGGTCGTAGCTTGCGCTCACCTCCGTGCCACGCTCGATCCAGGTGTCGACGCGGGCGCCCGCCGGCCATGCGACATCCGTCAACAGACCGGCGCTCGGCTGAAAGGCGGCATGCGGTATTTCGGCGTAAAGCCTCGCCTCGATCGCCACGCCGCCGGGCACGAGCGGTCCGCGAGCGAGCGCGGCGCCGATCGGATCCTCGCCGGCGGCCTGGCGGATCATCCATTCGACGAGATCGATGCCGAACACGGCCTCCGTCACCGGATGCTCGACCTGCAGCCGCGTGTTGACCTCGAGAAACGCGAAATCCTTCCGCACGGGATCGTAGATAAACTCGACGGTGCCGGCCGACTGGTAAGCGACGCTCTCGCAAAGGCGGACGGCGGCCGCGTGAAGCCTTGCTCGCATCTCGTCGGAGAGGTTGGGTGCCGGCGTTTCCTCCAAAACTTTTTGATTGCGCCGTTGCAGCGAACAATCACGCTCGCCGAGCGCCAGCACTCGTCCGCGCCCATCGCCGAACACCTGCACCTCGATATGACGCGCGTCGGCAACGAAGCGCTCGAGGTAGACGCGCGCATCGCCGAAGCTCGCTGTCGCCGTACGCTGAACCGCGTCGTAGGTTTCGCGCAACGTCGTGGCATCGGAGCACATCACCATGCCGATACCGCCGCCACCCGCCGTCGATTTCAGCATGACTGGCCAGCCAAAGCGTTCCGCCGCGGCCAGCGCATCGTCGACGCTGTCGAGCAGTTCCGAGCCAGCGAGCAGTGGCACTTGGCTCGCCGCCGCCAGTGCCCGCGCCGTATGTTTGAGTCCGAATTCGCGCAGGTGCGCGGGCGTGGGGCCGATGAAGACGATGCCCTCCGCCGCGAGCCGCTCGGCGAAGCCCGCGTTTTCAGATAAAAAGCCGTAGCCGGGATGCACCGCCTCCGCGCCCGTCGCCCTGCACGCGGCGATGACAGCATCGATATTGAGATAGCTCCGTGCCGGCGACGCCGGGCCGAGCCGAACCGCCTCGTCGGCATCGAGCACCGGCCGCGTGAAGCGATCGGCGTCGGAATAGACGGCGACGGTGGCGATGCCCATTCGCCGGCAGGTACCCATCACGCGCGCGGCGATCTCGCCACGGTTGGCGATGAGGATCTTGCCGAACATGCCCTAGCCGGAAATCATGACGCGGATCGGCGTCGGGTCGAAGCCGTTGCAGGGATTGTTGACCTGCGGACAGTTCGAGATCGCACAGATCACGTCCATCTCCGCGACGAGCTCGACGTGGTCGCCCGGCTTCGAGACGCCGTCGACGACATTGATCGCGCCGGAGGGCTCGATCGGCACGTTCATGAAAAAATTGATGTTGGGCACGATATCGCGTTTCGAAAGGCCGTGGCGGGCCATGATCAGCACGAAGTTTTCGCGGCAGGCATGCTGGTAACGCGTCTCATGGCCGAAGCGTACGGAGTTCGACTCGCACGAGCAGGCGCCGGCGCAGGAGTCGTGCAGTCCGCAGCTGTCGGCTACGACGGTCAGCATGACGTTGCCGCGATTCGACATGATCTTCGTGCCGGTCGTGATGTAGGCCGAGCCCTGCTCGCGCAACGTATCCTGCGCGGAGTAGCGCTCGCCCATGTCCGCCGCGACGTAGAACAGCGTGTCGACGGCCTGGCAGCCGTGCGTATCCTCGATGCGAAGGGTTTGGCCCTTCCGCACGAGGCCCGACCACGGAGCTCGCGCCGGCACGATTTCGTCGAGGATGGTCGTCATGCTCGGCCCCCTCGGACCGCGATCGCCGCGAGATTGTCGATGCCGCGCCGTGCCTCGTCCGTTGCCGTCCGGCAAAGGTCGTCAAGGCTGGGCTCCGGGCTCTCGATCCGCAACACCTCGACCGACGCCGCGGCGTAGCGTGGCGTGGGATCGAGCGGATGTGGGCAGTTCGAGAGCGCGAGCAGCAGGTCCATCTCGGCGCGTAGCTCGACGTAGTCGCCGCCGTGCCGTCGGTCTTCATGCCACACAAAGCGGCCTAGCGCATCAACGCGCACCGGCGCGAAGAGCGTGAGACACGGCGGGATGTCGCGCGCGTCGAGCCCGAGCTTCATGGCGGCGAGCAAAAAGTTGTCGCGCGTGTTGCGCAGGCGATCTCCGTAGCATTTCGCGTTCGAGGCCGCCGTCGAGCCGCCGAGGAGCGCATCGTGGCAGCCGCATGAATCCTCGACGATCGACAGCATGACCCGGCCCATGTCGGAGAAGACGACGCGCCCCTTTTCCAGCGCGCTCGTCCACTGCACCTTCACCGTGTCCGCCGTGTTGAGACGCTCGGACGGATCATCGCGGCGCCAGGCGAGAAGCGCCACGGCGGACGGCTCCGCGCCGGTCGCGATGCGGATCGTCTCGCCAGCCCACACCGTCATCGTCGCATACCAGCCGGCCGGGATCGTCTCGCGCGCGAAGACGTGACGCGCAGGTGCCGGGCGCGGGCTCGGCCCCGGCAGGGTCTTCGGCGCCTCACCGTTTGCCTTCAGCTCATCGTATCGCCGTCTCAGATCGGCGATCGTCGGCTCGCTCATCGTTTTAAGTCCTTCGGAAGTTCCGCCGGTGCCTCCCGGTCTCCGCGATCAGTCGTCCCATCGTCCCGGCTGCGCGCGGGCCTTAGAACATGTGGCTGTAGCGCGCGATCTCCCATTTGGAGATCGTTTGGTGGTACTCGTCCCACTCGGCGGTTTTGTAGCGGACGAACTCGTCGCGCAGCGCGGTGCCGAGCGTCGCCTCGACCAGCGGATCGGCGGCGAAAGCCTGCACCGCCTCGAGCAAGGTCTGCGGCAGGAAGGCGATGCCGCGTGCGGCCCGCGCCGCCTCCTCGAGCTCATAGAGGTTGTCCTCGTTCGGGTCGCCCGGATCGATCCTTTCGCGCACGCCCTCGAGCCCGGCCGCAAGCACGAGCGCGGCGGCGAGGTATGGGTTCACGGCGCCGTCGGCGTTGCGCGATTCGCAGCGCCCACCGCCCATCGGGACACGCACGGAGTTGGTGCGGTTGTTGGAGCCGTAGGAATTGAACACCGGCGCCCAGGAGAAGGTCGCCATCGCGCCGCGGCGGACGAGCCGCTTGTAGGAATTCACAGTCGGCGCGAAGGCGGCGCAGAGCGCGCGACCGTGGCGCAAAACGCCGCCGATGAAATGATAGCCGGTCTCGGTTAGGCCAAGGCCGCGCGGATCGTCGGCGGGATTGCAGGCGAACGCGTTGACACCGCTCTCCAGGCTCTTCAGTGACATGTTGAAATGCGCGCCGTTGCCGGTGCGGTCGGCGAAAGGCTTCGGCATCATCGTCGCGACGAGCCCCTCCTCGGCGGCGTAATGCTTGGCCATCATACGAAAGAAGGTGAGGCGGTCGCAGGTCGTCAGCGCGTCGGCATAGGTGAAGTCGAACTCGAATTGGCCGCAGGCGTCCTCGTGGTCGAACGAATAGAGGTCCCAGCCGAGCCCGTCGATGACGCTCGCCATTTTGTCGAGCCAGCTGAAGTTGCCGAGAAAGCCGCGCAGATCGTAGCAGGGCTTGACGAGCTTGTCAGTTTGGTCGGGCGTCTCGAGCGTGCCGTCCGCGGCCTGCCTGAGGAGAAAGATCTCGCATTCGATGCCGAGGTCGAAGCCGAAGCCTAGCTTCGTCGCCTGTTCGATCTGCCGCTTGAGAGCGACACGCGTCGATAACGGGTATGGCTCGCCGTGAAACATCAAGTCGGCCGGCGCCCACGCCAGTTTGGGCTCCCACGGCAACTGGATCACACGATCGAGATCCGGCACCGAGGCGAACTCGTCGTCGTTGGGAAGCTGGCCGAGCCCGTCGAGCGCGTAGCCGGTGTAGAGTTCGGATCCTTCCGCCATGTGGGCAAGGTGACCGAGCGGCACGACCTTGGCCTTCTGCGCACCGTGAATGTCGACATAGGCGCCGATCACGTAGCGCACGCCCTTGGCGCGCAGCTCGTCCTGCATGGCGCTCACGCCAGGCGCTCGCGGCATCATGTTCATCGTGTCGTCCTCGTATAGCCTTGGTCGTCGTAAGCGTGCGGCAAAGGCGGTGTCTCGGCGATCCCGCGCCGCACGATCGCGGTCAGGTCCTCAACCATCCACCGGTAGAGAGTTTCGCCCGCGGCAGCCGTCGCCTTGGAGGGCGTGCCGGTGACGCCGTTGGTGCTGGTGCGGTTGACCGGATGCGCGAAGACGCAGCCGCCTGTGCGATCGGGATCATCCGCGTCGGCGAGGCGGTCGCGGCGAACGAGACCGGGCGCGATCGCCATCATCAGCGACGTCTCCGCCTCGTTGGCGTGCCAATCATCGGCGTCGGCAAGGTGCGCGCGGCGGACCCGCTCGCTCATCGTCGCGGTGTCGACCGCCGCGATCATCATGTCGTCGTGGGTCGCGCGCAACATCTCGAGCGCGCAGCGCAGCGGCGCGGCGTTCGTGACATGCGCGTTGACGAAAAACAGCCGACGCACGCCGGAGTGGTGCGCCCAGGTGCCGATCTGCGCGACGAGCTGGATCATCAGCACCGGGTCGAGCGCGATCGTGCCAGGCCAGCGCCGCGAATGGCCGAGCGAGCAGCCGTAGGGCAATGTCGGCAGGACCGGCACGCCAGTCTCGCGCGAAACGTCGGCGCACAAACGGTCGGCGAGCACGAAGTCCATGCCGCAGCCGAGATGCGGGCCGTGCTGCTCGGTCGCGCCGACGGGCAGGATCGCCGCGCCGCCGACGCGCGCGAGTTCGTCGGGCAGCTCCTCCCAGGTGCGCATTGCCCAAGCAACGGGCTCGTCACGCCCGGTCATTCGACGTCGTCCCCGACGTTGGTCAGCCGCGCGACAAGGTTGGGTCGCACCTCCTCGCCGGCGGCGGTTTCGTCAAAAGCCGGATGGATCAGCGCGTCCAGCCTGTCGCGCGTGGCGCGGAATTCCGGCCCCATCGCCTGCGCCGCGCTGCGAGGGCGCGGCACCGGCACCTCGATCAGCTCGGTCACGCGGCCCGGATTGGACGCGAGCACGAGAATGCGATCGGCGAGCAGCACGGCCTCGTCGAGGTCGTGGGTGATGAAGACGATCGTGATGTCGATCTTGCGCCAGATCTCGAGCAGGTAGGCCTGCATGCGCGCGCGGGATTGCGCGTCGAGCGCGGAGAACGGCTCGTCCATGAGCAGGATGCGCGGGCGGACCGCGAGCGCGCGAGCGATCGCCACACGCTGCTTCATGCCGCCGGAGAGCTGGTGCGGGTAGGCGTCGGCGAATTTCTCCAGGCCGATCAGCGCCAGCCATTCACGCGCCTCGCGCTCGGCCATGGCCCGGCTGTCGCCGCGCTCGCGCAGGCCGAACATCACGTTGCGCAAGACCGTAAGCCAGGGAAACAGCGTGTAGCCTTGGAACACCATGCCGAGATCGGCGCAGGGCCCACGGACCGGCGTGCCGTCGACCAGCACGGCGCCCGACGTCGCATCCTCGAGCCCGGCGAGGATGCGAATGAACGTCGACTTGCCGCACCCCGACGGGCCGACGACGCAGAGGAATTCGCGGCGATGCGTGACCACCTCGATGTCGCGCAAGGCCTCGGTCGTGCCGCCGTTCGGCAGGGCGAAGATCTTACCCAAGTGCTCGACGCGCAGCGCGACATCGCGGGCCTTGAGGCGATCGAAGCGCTCGCGCACGTCCGGCGCCTGGTCGCGATACGAAAGGTCGGGCGCCAAACTTGCGGTCATGCGTCCTCCTTCGACCAGGGGAACAGCCGGCGCCCGAGCAGCGCGAGCACGATGTCGGTGGCGATACCGACGAAGCCGATCACCAGGATGCCGGCGTAGACGTTATCGAAATGCTGGTAGCGCGCCTGCTGCGTGATGAAGAAGGTGATCCCCGTGGACGTGCCGATCAGCTCGGCGACGATGAGGTAGGTCCAGGCCCAGCCGAGCAGGATGCGCTGGTCGCGGTAGATCTGCGGCAGCACGGCGGGCACGATCACCCGGCGGACGAGCCGCAGGTTACGCGCGCCCAACGTCAGTGCCGCCTCGATGAGGAGGTGGTCGGCGCGCCGCACCGTGTTGGCGATCACCAGCACCTGCTGGAAGAACGTGCCGATGACGATGATCGCGATCTTGGGTCCGTCGTAGATGCCGAGGATCGCCACCATCAGCGCGCCGAAGGCGGGCGCCGGCATGTAGCGCACGAACTCGGTGAACGGCTCGAAGACGCGCGCGATGGTTGGTGATGCACCACAAAACACGCCCAGCGGCACGCCGAGCAGCGACGAGATCAGAAAGCCCCAGAAGATCACCTGGATCGAGTGCCACAGGCTGGAGGGCATGCGGATCGCCTCGCCCTCCGTCGGTGGGTGGACGAGCCCGTTCCACAGCGCCAGCGCGACCTCGTGCGGCGCCGGCAGGTAGACGGGGTTGGCCGGCGTGCCGCGCGGTGGCGCGGTGCCGGCCTGCTTCGCGTTGGCGACCTCGGTATCGAAGGTGCCGCGGTCGAGCCGCATGCCCTTCTCGAGGTAGTCCACGTTGCCCGGGTCCGAGATCTCGACGAGCGGGTGCCAGAGGAAGGGCACGTAGGAGACCGCCGCCCAGAGGAACAGCGGCAAGAGAAACGAGGCGATCGCCAGAACGAGGCGCTTGCGCCGGCCGAGCGGCTTCGGCGCGCCGATCCACACGCGAGAGACGCGGATGGGCCCTGCCGGCGCCGGAGCGACGACGGCGATCGGCGGTGCCGGGTCGCCGATCCTCTCGCCTATCGTGCCGCTCTCCGCCATCGCCGCCGGCTTCGATCGCTACTTGGCGAGGGCGTCGGTGATGGCCGGGTTGATATAGCTCTTCACGTCCTGCGCCTGCTTGTAGACGTTGAACTTGACGTTGAAGGCGTCCGCGTTCTCGCTCGAGCCATAGAGCGAGCCGAAGCCCGGCTTGTCGACATAGACCTTCTTCGCTTCCGCCAGCGTCAGCAACTTGGTGCCGTGCAGGAACTTGCCGTAGGCCTCGGGCGTGACGCCGGTGCGCGCCGCCATGATCTTCAAGGCGTCGGGCTGCGTCTTCGGATCGTCGATATAGGCGACGACCTTGTCCCAAACGCCGACCAACTTCGTCCACGCCTCCTTGTTCGCCGCGTAGCTCTCCGGTTTCACGGCGATCACGTCATAGATGAGCCCCGGCTGCTGGGCAGAGGTGTAGAGCGGATGCGAGCCCGGGTCGCCCTTCATCGCCTCGCCGGCGACCGGCTGCCAGGCGCCGATCGCCGAGACCGAGCCGGACGACAGCACCTGGGGGGTCTCGTTGGTCTTGGCGTTGACGAGCGTCACGTCGGACTCAGGGATGTGCAGCTTGGCAAGGCCGTTCTCGAGCAGGAGATGCTCGACGAGCCCGACCTCGATGCCGACCTTCTTCCCCTTCAGGTCGGCGAGGCTCTTCACGCCGGGTTTGCCGACGATGATATCGTTGCCGTTCGAATAGTCGGTGAGCATGATCATGACGCTCTTCGCGCCATTGCCGCCCATCACGAGGGCATCGCCGTTGGTGACCATGTCGGCATCGAGCTTGCCGGCCGAGAAGGCGTCCATCGAGGCGGAATAGTCGAACCACTCGAATTTGGCGTCGACGCCGGCGTCCTTCACCCAACCCTTGTCGATCGCCACCTGCCAGGCCACCCAGCCCGGCCAGTCGCTGTAGCCGATGTGGAGGGTGGCGGCGCTTGCCGAAGACATGGGCGCGCAAACGAGCGCGGTAAGCGAGAATAGGGCGGCGTGCGACCAGCGGCCGGCGATCCGCGAAAGAGATAGAACCATGATGACATCTCCTCGACGCGGTATTACGATTTTGGAAGATCGTAATACCTTGCTTGGGTGAAAGTACAATTCCTATGCCAGGATCCAGAAGCGGGACAAAATCGGATCGCCCGCAGCGCGGCGCCCGCGGCCGACCGCTGGTCTGCCGCACGAGCCTCTCGCTATCGGAGCAGCTCCTCGGCGAGCTCGACGCGATGGTCGATGGGCGCGGCTTCGCCAGCCGCTCGCACGCGGTCGCGACCGTCCTGCATCGGTCGCTGGTCGCCTTCCGGCACGATGTCGGCGATCGGGTCATGGTTGGCACCATCACGCTGTTCTACGACAACAAGGTGGCCGGCCTGCGCGAGCGGCTGGCCGACCTGCAGCAGGAGAATATCGCGGAAGTGATCTCCTCGCTGCACGTGCATCTCGCCGACAACCAGACGCTCGAGGTAATCCTCGTGCAGGGCCCTGCCCGGGCGCTGCAGCGGATCGCCGACGAGGTGATCACGCGCAAAGGCGTCATCTCGGGCCACCTGGAGCTCGCCGCGGCGCTGATCCCGCAGGTGCATCCCTACCGCTGAGGCACGTCTCGGTCTCTCGACGCCTCGCGATCAGGTCGCAATCCAAACGTTTTGGTCAGTCCTCACCACCTCTGACCTCTGCCAAACAGAAGATCGGGTTCCAGTTCGGCGTCATACTAGTGCAGCAGATTGCCGTCATCATGGCGATGCCAGCGCGCGGGCCCCCCGCCAGGCTTGTCGCGTCGAAATGAGTGACGGCTTCTTCGATGTCGACGATCGAGCGGCTTGCGCGGACGTCGTTGAGAAAATCAATCAATACGGGCCCGATATCCTCTTCGTCGGCATGGGAATGCCGCGGCAGGAAGTCTTCGCGAACCGCCACGCGCGTCAGCTCGACATTTCGGTTGTCGGCCTTGGTGGCGCCGCGTTCGCCTACTGCGCCGGCGATCAAGCCTCGCCGTCGAGATGGATGGGCCGCATGGGGCTCGAATGGGCTCACCGGCTTGCCAAAAGTCCTCGCAGACTGGCCGCTCTTTATCTCGTGGAACAGATTCTTGCTGGTCGTCTCGATCAGCGCGCGTCTGACGCGCGAGACGGGCGCGAAAATGTTTTCGACCCAAGCGTCGGAGCGTATCCAGGGTAACCCTGGGCCAACGACGATGAACTTTCGCACGCCGAGCTTCGATCCTCCTCCGCCGAGCGAGCGGCAGCTTCAGTCACCGCTCGAGCTCGCGCTGGTGTTTTGGGAGTTGGCCGTCCGCTACAGGATGCTCATCGCCAAGACCATCGGCGTTTTTGTCCTGCTCGCCATCGTCGACGTTCTCGTCACGCCAAAGCAATTCCTCGCCACGGCGGAAATGGTGATCGATCCCCGCAAGTCGACCGTCGGCAGCCTTGAGGTCGTCGCCGACGCAATTCACAGGCTGACGTTCCGGCGTGTAGCACCGTGTAGCAGATCTGTAGCATGGACCTCCCAGGACGCCGAAGTTCTCAGAGGGAGCCGGCAGGATTTGGAGGGAGGCGCGTTCGAGCCAAATAAGGCCCCGAACGGGCGGCCGAGCCGCCCCTAACTAATTGATATAGCTTGGGATAAAGTGTTGGTAGCGGAGGAGGGACTCGAACCCCCGACACGGGGATTATGATTCCCCTGCTCTAGCCGGCTGAGCTACTCCGCCAGACCCACGATCGGTCCGTGCGGCGCGGATGTAGGGGTCAGGTCGGTCGGGTGTCAAGATGATTGCCGCCGGTTGGGACGGGCTCGATCAGCTCTTCAGCAGCCGCGTCAGCGTGAACAGGCCGAGCGGCGGCAGCGTGCGGCGCTCGACGAGCCGGATCCCGGGGTTGGCGGCAAGCCAGTCTCCGATCGTCGACCAGGGGAATTGCGGGTGCCAGCCGAGCTTTTCGGTGCGCCGGGCGAGCCAGGCCTCGATCGCGGCGATTGCGCCCCGCTCGGCACCGACGTGATTGACCAGCACGATTTCGCCGCCGGGCTTGAGGACGCGGACCCACTCGTCGAGGCTCGCCCAGGGGTCGGGCACGACTGTCAGAACATAGGGCGCCACCACGGCATCGAAGGTTGCGTCGAGAAAGCCGAGGCGCATCGCGTCCATCGCCAGCAATCCGTCGACGTTGACGAGCTTCTCGCGGCGCACGCGATCGAGGGCCCGTGCCAGCATCGGCCGCGAGAGGTCGACCCCCGTGATCTGAGTGTCGCGATCGATCATCGGCAGCTCGAGTCCGGTGCCGACCCCGACATCCAGAATACGTCCCCCCGGGCGCCGCACGGCGGCGGCGGCGGCGCGCCGACCTGGCCGCATCACCAGCGTGAAGGTGAGATCGTAGATCGGCGCCCAGCGAGCGTACGCCGCCTCGACATCGGCATTGTCGAGATGCGAGTCCGGAGGCCCGGCCGACGGCGTGGGCGGCTCGCGCGTCACCCGGCCATCCGCGCGGCCGGCATTTGCGATCGCGCCGCGGCCATGCCTGTGGCGGTGACGGTGCCGCCGCCGAGCACGCGCGCGCCCGGCGCGTCGGACGCATAGAACACGCAGGCCTGGCCCGGCGCGACGGCGGTCTCGGCTTGCGGAAAGCGCACGACCCCCTCCCCCGTCAGAACCGCCGGCACGGGCGGTCGCGTCGAGCGAGTTCGCACGCGAAGCGCGAGACCAGCGGGCGGGATATCGGCGAGCGCGCCGTCGCCAAGCCAGTTGACGTCGCGCAGCGCGAGCTGGCGCACCGCCAAGGCGTCGCGAGGCCCGACGACGACGCGGGCACGCGCGGCATCGATCCGCGTCACGAACAGTGGCGCGCCGCCGCCGCCGAGGTTCAAGTGCTTGCGCTGGCCGATCGTGAAATGGGCGATGCCGTCGTGGCGCCCCTGGACGGCGCCCGTCTCGTCGACGATATCGCCCGGCACGAAGGCCTCGGGGCGCAGCCGCGCGACGGTCGCGCTGTAATGGCCGGACGGCACGAAGCAGATATCCTGGCTGTCGGCCTTCGTGGCCGTGACGAGGCCGTGCTCGCGTGCGATCTCGCGTACCCGAGTCTTGGGCAGCTGGCCGAGCGGGAAGCGCACCATGTCGAGCTGCGCGCGCGTCGTGCCAAACAGGAAATAGCTCTGGTCGCGCGCCGGATCCGCCGCGCGGTACAGCCCGCGCCCCCCATCCGGCAATGCCGCCGTCGCGCAATAATGGCCGGTCGCGAGCACGTCGGCGCCGAGGTCCCGCGCGGTCTCGAGAAGGTCGGTGAACTTCACCTTGTCGTTGCACGACGCGCAGGGGATCGGCGTCTCGCCGGCGGCATAGCTCGCCGCGAACGGCTCGATCACCGCGCGACGGAAACGCGACTCGTAGTCCAGCACGTAATGCGGGATGCCGAGCCGGGCCGCCACGTCGCGCGCGTCGGCGATGTCGCGCCCGGCGCAGCAGGTGCCCTTGCGGCCAGCAGCGCCGCGATCGTCGTAGAGCTGCAGGGTCACGCCGACGACGTCGTAACCCTCGGCCTTGAGCAGCGCCGCGACCACCGAGGAATCGACGCCGCCCGACATCGCGACGACGACGCGTGTCGCGGACGGCGGCTTGGCGATATCGAGGCTGTTCACGTCTTTGTCCGGACTGAGGCGAGCGCGAGGTCAGCGCGCGTCGTCGTGATAGCGGGCCTAGGGCCAATGGCGCAAGGCGCCAGCCGAAACACGGCCTGGAACGGCCCTCTTGTGTCAATCGGAAACAAAAGCGGGCGAATATTGACGATTAGGCAAGACAATCCTCTCCGAAAATCGATATTTCCCTTAAAATCCAGCGGGTTGGTTTAGGTAAATCTTAAACGCGCGGGACTATTGTGTGGCAATGAAGACCGCGTTTGCGAGTACGTGTCATGAGTGAAGCGCTTCGCCCAAGAGTTAAATACGTCATCGGACCCGATGGCAGCCCGCTGACCATTGCCGACCTGCCGCCGAGCACCACCAAGCGCTGGGTGATCCGGCGCAAGGCGGAAGTCGTCGCGGCCGTACGCGGCGGCCTCCTCTCACTCGAGGAGGCGTGCCACCGCTACACGCTGACCGTCGACGAGTTCCTGTCCTGGCAGATGTCGATCGATCAGCACGGGCTCGCCGGACTGCGCACCACGCGTCTGCAGCACTATCGGGCCTGATCGGCTCCTATCATGAATTGAGGAAAACGGCGCGCCCCTGCAGTGGCGGGCGCCGTCTTCGTTTCGGCGCTCGTCGATCCCGCGCTCGTCGTTTCCGTGCTCGTCATTTCGGCGGCGCGGCGAAAGCCTCCGTCGCCGGCTGCTCGACGGCATGATCGACCCGATCGTGCAGCACGACGCCGAGCCGCCGTCGCTCGAACAGGATCACCACCACGATCGCGAAGGCGAGCGGGATCAGAAGGTAGAAAAGGCGAAACATCAGCACGGCCGCCAGGACCTTGGTCCGCGGCAGGCTGTCGCTTTGCAGCGCGTTGATGAAGAGAAGCTCGAAGACGCCGACGCCGCCCGGGGCGTTCGAGGCGAGAGCGGCGGCGAAGGCGCCAACGAAGATCGCGATGACGACGGGAAAGCCCGGATTGCCGACCGCCGGAAGCGCGAAATAAATGATGCCGGCCGCCCCGACGAGCTCGAGCGGCGCGATGAGGAGCTGGGCGGCCGCGATTGCCGGACGCGGGTAGTCGACGCGGAAGCCCTTGAATGTGAGCGGCTTGACGCGCAGCACCGCGGCGGTGGCGTAGGCGACGATCGTTGTGATGCACGCCGCGCCGACGAGATGCGCCGTCGTCTCGTTGGTCAGGAAATCCGGCAGCATGCCGGCGATTCGCCTCAGCTCCTGCGGCTCGAGGAGCAGGACAAGACCGCCGACCAGCAGGACGCCGAGCCCGAAGGTGATCGAACAGATCGCGACGAGGACGGCGACCTGCGCCGCGCTCATGCCACGCGACGAGTAGGCGCGGTAGCGCACCATGGCGCCCGACAGCACCGTGAAGCCGATCGTGTGCGAGAGCGCGTAGGTCGTGAACGAGCAGAGCGCGACGAAGGCGAACGGGATGTCGTCGATCCCGAGGTGCCACAGCGCGATGCGATCGTAGAGCGCAAGCGCGGCATAGGCGAGCAACGCCGAGAGGATGCAGAGAAGGTAGTGCCAGCCCGAGATCGCCCAGAGCGCCTGCCAGACGTCCTTGGCGACCGCCTCTCCCTTGAAGTCCCGCGAGAGCAGCCAGATCGAGACGACGACAGCGCAGAGGCCGAACGCCGGCCATAAGAAGTCGAGGAAGCGCTTCATCGGTCTCCGGACGGATCACGCCTGGGCGGCCACCCGCGCGACCGCCGGTCGGTCGCAACAGGCGGCGGCGGAGCGCGATCTTGCGGCAGGACCGTGGCCCTGCCGATTGTCGGGAATGTGACGGAGCGCTCGAAAGCCGCGCGCCGTCGCCGGGCCGGGATCAGGCGCGCGCGGCTCCGAGACCGAGCATCCCGTCCATCATCGAGACCGCCGCCGGAAAGTCGGCGCGTTCGGCGCTTTTCTCCCGACCTTCGAGACCCTGGACCTTGGTCAGCTCCGCGAGCGCGTCCTCGAGCCTGGCCTTGGCCTCGCCGAGCTGCTCCTTGAGTTCGTCGGCGGAGCGCGAAAGATTTTCGCGCCGCGCCCGGGCCGCCCGCGCGTACGTCGGATAGGCGAAATGGGAGGTGTCGGCGATGCCGGCCTTATGCTCCTCGGCGGAGATCTCGCGATCGAGATCACCGGCCATCCGGAGGAATTCGGCGATCATCGTCTCGATCTGCGCCACACGGCGGCGCTTCTCGTCAACCTGGAAGCGCTTCAAACGCAGCTGGGAATCCCGCGACTTCATACTCAACTCCGCGACACAGGTTGAACGAACCCGATCCTTATTAGAGGCTTCCGCGAGACCTCATGATCCTGCCGCATCAAAGTTGCGGCTTAGTTACCGGGCCAAACCTTCACGCACGTCGTTCGCATCTGTGTATATTGGTCACAGGTGATTCGGCCGGCGATGCCATCCCGCCCAGCCTGGTCGCACGCGTTCCGAATCCCTTTCTCGCCGAGCCGTGGAGCCAGCTCTTGCCGACCCTGAAAGCTTGCCGAGCCGCAAACCTTGACGACTTCCTTCGCGGCGGCCTCTCCGGCTGCAATTTGTTAACCCTTGCTCATTAAGGTTACGGGAAATCCGGTCGTGTGCGCCATGGTGGTTTTACGGGGACCGCCCGGCGCGGGTCGCGAAGACCAACAGGACGTCGGCGACTGACGCGGCAAGTGGGGGCCAAAGATGCGCGTGCTTTTGATCGAGGATGATAGTGCGACCGCGCAGAGCATCGAGCTCATGCTCAAGTCCGAGAACTTCAACGTCTACACCACGGACCTCGGCGAGGAAGGAATCGACCTCGGCAAGCTCTACGATTACGACATCATCCTGCTCGATCTGAACCTGCCGGACATGTCGGGTTACGAGGTTCTGCGCACACTGCGCGTCGCCAAGGTGAAGACGCCGATCCTGATCCTGTCCGGCCTGGCCGGAATCGAGGACAAGGTGAAGGGTCTCGGCTTCGGCGCCGACGACTACCTGACCAAGCCCTTTCACAAGGACGAGATGGTCGCCCGCATCCATGCGATCGTGCGGCGCTCGAAGGGCCACGCCCAGTCGGTCATCACGACCGGCGACCTCATCGTCAATCTCGACCAGAAGACCGTCGAAGTCTCCGGCGCCCGGGTGCACCTGACCGGCAAGGAGTACCAGATGCTGGAGCTTCTCTCGCTGCGCAAGGGTACGACGCTGACGAAGGAAATGTTCCTCAACCACCTCTACGGCGGAATGGACGAGCCCGAGCTGAAGATCATCGACGTGTTCATCTGCAAGCTGCGCAAGAAGCTCGCGAACGCCAGCCAGGGCCGCAACTACATCGAGACCGTCTGGGGACGCGGCTATGTGCTGCGCGAGCCGTCCGAAGATGCCGAGCGGATCACCGCTTAAAACGTTTTGTCGCAAACCATTGCAAGAAGGCGCCCCACGCGGCGCCTTTTTCTTGTTTCGCTCTGACTTGGTGATCTTGGCTTTGGCGTCGGCCGTCAGTGACGCTGTCCGTCAGACCTGCGCCTCGTGCTCGGTCCCTTTGTGGAACAAGAAGCGTTGGCCCGGGAACGCCTCGAGGTCGCCGCAGAGGCCGCCGACACCTTCGGCCGCGCCGAGCGCGAGGTAGCCGTCGTCCGCGAGCACACCTTTGAGGTTGGCGAGAACGCGGCGCTTGGTGGCCACGTCGAAATAGATGAGGACGTTTCGGCAAAAGATCGCGTCGAAGGTCCCGGCTTCCCGGGCACCCGCGACGAGATTATGCGCGCGAAAATTGATCTTGGCGCGCAGATGGTCGCTGATCTGCCAGTGCTCGCCCTCGCGACGAAAATGGCGCAACAGCATCGCCACCGGTACGCCGCGCTGCACCTCGAATTGGCTGTAGATCCCGCGACGCGCGGTTTCCACGACGGCACGCGAGAAGTCCGTCGCCAGGATCTCGACCTGCCAGCCGGCGAGCTTGCGCGCCTGCTCGTCGAGGACCATGGCGAGCGAATAGGGCTCCTGCCCCGTCGAGCAACCCGCGCACCAGATGCGCAGTCGCCGTTTGTCCTGTCGTGCCGCGATCAACCGCGGCAGCACGGTGTCGACGAAGGCGGCGAAAAGACCGCGATCGCGAAAGAACGATGTCTCGTTGATCGTGAGTGTTTCGGCGACAGTCCGCGCGAGCTCCGAACGCGGATCGCGAGCGATCGCCTCGGCCAACGTTTCGAGGTTCGGGTGCTTCGCGAGGCGCAGCACCGGCGCCAGGCGATCCTCGACGAGGTAGCGCTTGTCGTCGTCGAGCGACAAGCCCGCCACATCATACGCGAATTTCTGGATGAGCGCGTAGGCGGCGGTCATGCCGACATGTCCAGATGCGTCACGCGGGCGATGATCTCGCGCGCCATCGCCGCGGGCTCGAGAACGGCCGAGGCGAGATCCGCCTTGGCGATCGCACCAGGCATCCCCCAGACAGCCGAGCTTTCCTTGTCCTGGACAAGGACGCTGCCGCCCGCGGCGACAATCGCGCGCGCGCCATCCAGGCCATCCTTGCCCATTCCCGACAGGACCACGCCCAACGCGCGCGCGCCATGCGATAGGGCTGCGGACTTGAACATGACATCGACGGCCGGCTTGCAAAGATCCCTTTGCGTCCCCGGCACGAGCGCGACCCTGACAGCCGCGCCCTCTCGGGTGAACGTCATGTGCTTGTTGCCAGGCGCGAAATAGACCACGCCCGGTTCGAGTCCTCGATCACTGTCGACGACCTCGGTCGCCACGTTGCAAACGCGCGCGACGTGGCTCGCGATGATCGGCATGAGGTCGGACGGCAGATGCAGCGTCACGCAGATCGGCAGCCGCGCCAGCACCGATACGAGGCCCCCGATAAGGACGACCATCGCCTGCGGTCCCCCCGTCGACGCTCCAACGAGGATGATGCTCGGCGTCAGTGTACGGCGCGGGCGGATCGGCCGCGCCGGGGCGTTGAGACTTGAGACGGGCTGAACCATGGAGTTCTCGTCCGGTTCGCTAGGAGGCGAGCAGGCCGACCTCCTCGAATTTGGACATCAGGATCTGCTTGTCGAACGGCTTCATGATGTACTCGTCCGCGCCCGAGCGCATCGCCCGCGCGATCTGCGCCACCTCGT
Organism: uncultured Lichenihabitans sp.; assembly: GCA_965214415.1. Classification (GTDB taxonomy): domain Bacteria; phylum Pseudomonadota; class Alphaproteobacteria; order Rhizobiales; family Beijerinckiaceae; genus RH-AL1. The sequence goes on along the minus strand of CBDCBQ010000003.1, from coordinate 275,274 downwards.
TCTCGGTCGTGCAGAAGACGACCTTCGGGTCCAGCCCGCCGCCGAGCTTGCGCAAGGCGTCAAGGAAGGTGATGCCATCCATCACCGGCATGTTCCAATCGAGGAGGATCGCGTCGGGCATCATCACGCGGCATGCGTTGAGAGCCTCGAGTCCGTTCTCGGCCTCGCGCGTGACGAAGCCCAGCGATTGCAGGATGCGCTGCGCGACCTTGCGGATGACCCGCGAGTCGTCGACGATCAGAACCTGCTTCATAACGGGGCCCCGGCTTTTCGAGAACGCATCATGTGTTGTCTCAATCTTTAAAGAAGGTGAGGACCCAATCCAGATCAAGGACGGGCAGGATCATGTCGTCGAGCCGGTGCACCGAGCTGATCTTCAACGCGTCGGCTCCAAGATGCGGCGGCACGTCGATCTGGCTGCCGCGATCGAGCATCAGCACGTCGCCGACCTCGTCGACCACGAGCGCGAAGCTTTCGCCGCGGTGCTCGACACCGACCGCGAGATTGGAGGGCTCGAGTGCGGTCGGGTCGGCACGCAGCCGCCGCCGCAAGCTGACCGAGGTGACGATCTTGCCGCGCAGATTGACGAGGCCGAGGATCTGGTAGGGCGCCAACGGCACGGGGGTCACGGCGACGATCTGGAAGACCGTATGGATCGCCTCGACCGAGATGCCGTAGGTCCGGCCATCGACCATCACGGTGAAACAGCGCATATCGAGGCCTAGAGCCGGCGGCGCGGCCGCCGCGGAGTTCACCGGCGCGAGGTTCATGCCGCGAACTCCCGGATGATGCGTTCCTCGAGCCTGTGCGTGCCCAGGGCATGCGTGTCGAGGCATGCCTTCAGGGCGGCAAGCAGTCCGACGCGGTCGAACTTGCCGACGACGCCGCACATGCCGCTCGCGCGCGCGGCCTCCTCGATGATCGGCGCCGAATGCGCGGCCAAGGCGATGATCGGCAGAACGGCGTTGCGTGGGTCGCGCTTGATCTCGCGCGCCAGCGTGTAGCCGTCCATTTCCGGCATGTCCGTGTCGGTGACGATGGCGTGGAACGAGGCGCCCTTCGAGAGGAGGAACAGCGCATCGCGTGCCGAGCTGGCGCTTGTGACGCGGTAGCCCGCCGCCGTCATGATCGGCGCCAGCATGTCGCGGAAGAACAATCGATCGTCGATCAGCAGCACCGTGAAGCGCTGCGAGACGCCGCGCTCGATCGCGTCCGGCCGGGCGAGCCGCACGTAGTGCGAGATGTCGATGATCTCCACCACGGTCTCGCGGATGCGTGCCGAGCCGATGGTGCCGGGCGTCGAGCTCGCGATCTCGATGTCGAGGTAGTCCTCGACGATGTCGAGGATGTCGTCGACGATGAGGCCGACGCTGTCGCCGCCGATGCCGAGCACGAGAACCGGTTTGTCGCGGGTCGTCTCCTCGGTCGGCTTTCCTTCGATGCGCAGCAGCGGCATCAGGAAGCCGCGATGCTGCATGACGAGCTGCCCGTCGCTGACCGCGATCGCGCTCGAGGCGGCCGATTCGATGCGCGAGATCAGCGACAGCGGAACGACCTTGAGCGCGCCACCGCCGGACCGGAACAAGATGAGCCGCGACTTCTCGCGCGGCGGCACGAAGCGCTCGGGCACATGCTCGACGCCGAGTTCGAGCGCCTGCGTCAGCCCGATCGTCTTGGCGATCCCCACGGGATCGAGGATGAGCACGACCGAGCCGTCGCCCAGGATCGTATGACCGGAGAAGACGACGAGATGCGACAGCGATGCGCCGAGCGGCTTGACGACGATCTCCTGCACGTCGGCAACGGTGTCGACGATGATGCCAAACGTGCCGGCGCCAAAGCGCATGATGACGGCGAGGTTGGCGTCCCGCCCGGTGGGTGATGCCGGCGATAGATCGAAGATCTCGCGCAGGTCGACGAGCGGAATGACCTGGTCGCGCAGCCGCAGGACAAGGCGGCCCTGCACGCTCTCGACCTTGTGGCTCGAGCCCTCGCCGAAGCCGATCGCCTCGATGACCGACTGCTGCGGCAGCGCGAAGCGATGCGCGCCGGTCTCGACGATGAGCGCCGGCGCGATGGCGAGCGTCAACGGGATCTTCAAGTTGAAGCTTGTCCCCTTGCCGAGGGTCGAGGTCACCGTGATCGAGCCGCCGATCGTCTCGATGTTCTCGCGCACGACATCGAGGCCGACACCACGACCCGAGATCGAGGTCACCGTCGTCGCGGTCGAGAACTCCGGCACGAAGATGAAGCGGTAGATCGCCTCTGTCGACATCTGCTCGAGATCGGCCGCCGTGACGAGGCCGCGCGACACCGCCTTCGCTTTGATCCGCTCGAGATCGAGGCCGCGCCCGTCATCGGAGATCGCGACCATGATGTAGCCGGCCTCATGGCTGGCCGCGACGCGAACGCAGCCCATTTCCGGCTTGCCGGCCGAGATCCGCTCGCGCGGCAACTCGATGCCGTGATCGGCCGAGTTGCGCAGGATGTGGGTCAGCGGGTCGCGGACCACCTCGATCAGCTGGCGATCGAGTTCGGTGTCGCCGCCCTCCATGACCAGCGTCAGCTTCTTGTGGGTTTCGCTGGCAAGCTCGCGGATGAGGCGCGGCAGCCGCGCGAAGAGGCGCGACAAGGGCTGCATGCGCGCGCGCATGACCGAATCCTGCAGGTCGCTCGTCAGGCCCGACAGGCGCTGCATCGGCGCCTTTATAGCCTCGTCCTCCTGCTTGCGCGTCAGCTCGAGAAGCTGATTGCGTGTGAGCACGAGCTCGGACACGAGTACCATGATCCGCTCGAGCGACATGACGTCGACGCGGATCGTCTCCGACCGCTTCTGCCGCTCCGCGGGCCCTGCGCTCCTGTCGGGTATCGCCGTCGCCGCGATCGGCGCGATCGCGGGGCGCTGCGGCACGAACTCGAAGTCGGCCGGCAAGTCCGACGTCGTGTCGGACGGCGGCAGATGGCTCTCGAGCGCGGCGATGAGATCCTCGTCGTCGCCGGCCGGCTCGACGCCGATCTGCTCGAGCTCGTTCAGGATCAGCTTCACGCGATCGACGGCTGAAAGCACCAGCGTCACGAGCTCGGGCGTCGCCGATCGGCCGTCGCGCAGCAGCCCGACGACGGCCTCGGCCGCATGCGTCAGCGCCTCGAGCCGCCCGAGGCCGAGAAATCCGCAAGTCCCCTTGATCGTGTGAACAAGCCGGAAAATGCTCGCGACGATCGCCGAGTTCGATGGATCCGTCTCGAATTGGATGAGCTGCGAACTCGCCGCCTCGAGATGCTCGGACGTCTCGGCCAGGAAATCGTTGAGAAGGTCGTCCATGAACGTCTGCGCGACCCGGCCAGGAGGTGGGATCGCGTCAGTATCAATGGCTTAAGTTAAGGAGCGCTGAAACCAAGCGTCATGCCGCCGCCAAGATCCTCGCAGCGGCGATCAACCCTCGGTCTTCAGCCGCTTCAGCTTGCCGAACACCGAATTGACGTCGACGTCCTCCTCGCGCTCGACGTGCGGCTGCGGACTGTCGGCGAAGACCGGCTGCTCGGGCTGCGGCTGCTCGCGCGGACCGGTCGTGATCTCGGCGGGCATGAGCGTCGGTCCGCGCTCCGGGACGTTGGCCGGGCGATCCTTCGCCGCGCGATTCACCTCGAAGTCGAGATCGATCTGCGAGCAGAGGCCGAGGGTGACGGGATCGAGCGGGGACAGCGCGGCCGAGTTCCAATGGGTGCGGTTGCGGATCGCCTCGAGCGTCGTTTTCGTCGTGCCGGCGAGACGCATGATCTGGGCGTCCTTCAGCTCCGGATGATTGCGGATCAGCCACAGGATCGCGTTCGGCCGGTCCTGGCGCCGCGACAGCGGCGTGTAGCGCGCGCCGCGGCGCGGCTTGATCTCGGGGAGGCGGACCTTCGACACGGCGAGGCTCAGGTGATGCTCGGCGTTCTTTTCGGCCTTGGCGATTTCCTCGCGGGTCAGCTGGCCGGACGTGATCGGATCATGTCCCTTGATGCCGGCGGCGACCTCGCCGTCGGCGATGCCTTTGACCTCGAGCGGGTGCAGCTTGCAGAAGTCGGCGATCTGATCGAACGTCAGCGAGGTGTTCTCGACGAGCCAAACGGCCGTCGCCTTCGGCATCAGCGGTGCGTTGCTCATCGGTGTCTCCTGCGGGCTCTGAACCTGCCTCGAGGTACGAGCCGGACGCGCAAGCGAGCTGACGGCGACCTTCGAGACACGGCGAAACGGGAAGCAGCGAGCTATACGGTTGGGGGGCGGCGAAGGCAACATGCCGAAATCGCGAAGGAGACGGAAAGCGATGCGCGGACAAGCCATGCGAGGGTCAGAAAATGCCTGAGGACGAGGACCGCCCGTTTCGCGTGAAAAGCCACGAGATCGGAATGAAGCTCGACGACTTGTCGGTCGGCGACTTCGACGAGCGGATCGCCTTGCTACGGGTCGAGATCGAGCGCCTGGAGGCGGCGCGGCACGCCAAGCGACAGGCGCGCGACGATGCCGGCTCGGTCTTTCGGAGCGCGATCGAAACGTGACAGGCGTCGCGAAACGAGACATGTTGCATTTCTAATTTGGGAAGCGGGCGCGAGCGAACCCGGCGTCGATCGAAAGCGTCTTTGAGGCGTGGCGGGGATCCTCTCCCCTCGTCAGAGCGGCCCGTTGTAGAGCGCCCCTGCAGGCCTATTAAGGTTAATGGAGAGTTAATGGCATCGGCGCAGGCTTGGCGCCGTGCTTGCTGCTAGATTTCGTGTAATGCGTTCGTCGCTGCGTAGGGTGCCATGGCAAAAGAGTTCACCTCCCCATCCCGGGCGATAAGTTTCGGGTACAAGCTCGCGACCTCGGGCAGTTTCAAAAATCTTTTCCGCGATGGCATGTCGCTCGTCGAGGAGACCGCCGCCTATCTCGACGGTGGCGGGCGGGACGAGGCAAAGAGCCTGCCCCGGGTCGCGGCGCTCGCCTATGCATCGGAGAGCATGCGGCTGACCACTCGGCTCATGCAGATCGCATCCTGGCTGCTGCTGCAACGCGCCATCAACGAGGGCGAGATGACCCAGGCGGAGGCCTCCTCCGACAAGCGTCGCACGCGGATCGCCTGGCAGCACATGCCTGTCGCTGCATCGACCATCGACGTCCTGCCGCCTACGCTTCAGGCGCTGATCGCCAGCTCGATGGCGCTGCAGGAACGTATCGTGCGGCTCGACCGGATGCTGAGCGAGCCGGATTTCGCGCCGACCTTCGCCATCGAGCCGAGGCCGCTCGAGGCACAGATGTCGCGGTTGCGCGAAGCTTTCGGAAGAGGCGTCGCGTAGCGACGAGACGTCTCAAGCGCGGGCACGCGCCTTCATGGCGTGCCCGGCCAAGGTCTTGCCGAGGGTCCACACGGCGCCAGGCACCTTGTGGGCATCGGCGATCACGTCCTCGAACGCGCTCTCGATCCAGTCGCAGTCCGTATCCGTGATGGTAAGCGGCGGCAGTACCTTGACGACGTTGAGCCCGTGTCCGGCCACCTGAACGACGATCTTGTGCGTCTTGAAGATCGGGATGGTGATGATCTGGCTGAACAGGCCGGCATTCGCCGTCTCGAGCAGCGACCAGGCCGCCTTGAGCTTCAAGGATCGGGGCGAGCCGAACTCGAGGCCGATCATCAACCCCTTGCCGCGCACCGTCTTCACGAACTCCCAGCGCTCCGCCATCTCGGCGAAGGCGGCCTTGAGGCGCTCCCCCTTGGCGGCGGCATTCGCCACGAGATTCTCGCGCTCGATCACCTCGAGCGTGGCCAGCCCAGCCGCCATCGCCAGATCGTTCTTGGCGAATGTCGAGCCGTGCACGACGGCCTTGTCCATGCGCGAGAACACCTTGTCGAAGATGCGCTTTTTCGTCAGCACCGCGCCGACCGGCACGTGGCCGCCCGACAGCGATTTGGCGATCAGCACCATGTCCGGGTCGACGCCCCAGTGCTCCACCGCCAGGAACTTGCCGGTGCGGCCGAGCCCCGTCTGGATCTCGTCGGCGACGAACAGCGTGCCGTACTTGCGGCAGAGCGCCTGGACACCCGGCAGGTAGTCGTCATCGGGGATGTTGACGCCCTTGCCCTGGATCGGCTCGACGATGAAAGCCGCGACCTGCTTCGAGGACAGCGTGCGCTCGAGCGCGGCGAGGTCGTTGAACGGCACCTCGACGCAGCCCGCCAGGAGCGTGCCGAAACCGTCGCGGAACATCTTGTCACCGGTCAGCGAGAGCGCGCCATAGGAGAGGCCATGAAAGGCGTGGTCGGCGTAGGCGATCTCGGGCCGCCCGGTCGTGCAACGGGCGAACTTGATCGCGGCCTCGACCGCCTCGGCGCCGGAGTTGGAGAAGAACACCTTGTCGAGCCAGGGCGTGTAGGCGAGCAGCCGCTCGGCGAGCACGCCGGACAGCACCGACACGTCCATCTGGATAAGATTCGGCAGGTCCGAGCCCAGAACCGCCTTCAACGCATCGCGCAGCACAGGGTGGTTGCGGCCGATGCCGAATACGCCCCAGCCGGACAGCAAGTCGAGATAGCGGTCGCCCTTGCGATCGAACAGGTACTGGCCCTGCCCTGCCCGAAAGCCGACATCGTAGCCGATCGTCTGCAGCACGCGGACCATCTGCTCGTTCATGTGCGCGGTGTGCAGCGTGTACCGCTCGGGCTCGCGGTCCGCCAGGATCGCGCCGATGTCGAACGTCCCCGCGGGCCGGTCGGCGGAACCCTGCGTCATGGAAGCCTCTCCCTCGAAATCGCGCGGACGCTAGCCCACGACTCCAGCCGGGACAAGCATCGTCGGGTGTGCCGGACGGTCGCCTCGAGGGTTTCGCCGAGGACATGCGCGAACTCGGCCGCACGCCGAGTTCGGATGTCCTGTTTTGCTCGGCCATCCAGGGAGCGCGCCATCGCATCGATCTTCGGCCTGCCGTCGACGACGCCGCTGCTCAAGCTCGAACGCGTGCGGCGCGGCGACGGGGTACCGCTGTCGCACGAGCTCGCATGGTACAACCTCGTCGTCGTCCCCGAGCTCGAGAGCGTCCCGCCGACCGGATCGATCTACGCCAAGCTGCACGAACTCGGCGCCAAGCTGACGAGCTGCGAGCAATGGATCGAGGCAGCGACTCCGACCCCGCAGGAGTGCGACATCTTCGGGTTCAAGACGCCGGTCCCCTGCCTTCTGATCAAGCGCAAGTCCTACGACAGCGCCGGCCGCATGATCGAATATGTGGAGGGCCTGTTTCGCGGCGACAGCTACGCCTATCGCCTCAAGCTCGGCGCCTGAGCCCTAGATCGCGATGGCGCCGAGGTCGCCGATCTCGTTCAGGCCCGGCAGAAGGCCACGCGCGCGGCCCGAGACCCGCACCTCATCGCCGTCGCGCTCGATCGTGAAGAGGTGGTAGCCGGCACGGTTGCGCAGCGCGCCTTTGACGGCCGAAGCCGACGGAACACCGACGACCGGCACCGCCTTGCCGGGCGCGGGCATGTAGTCGACCGAGAGCTTGTGGTTGTGGCCGTGGATGATCAGCTCGGCGCCGACGCGCTCGATCATCGCCCGGAAGGGGATGTGGTCGCTCAGACCGCGCGCGAGATGACCTGTCGGCTCGTCGATCTTCGGCGGATGATGCAGCATCACGACACGAACGAGCTTGCGACGCCCGGTCTCGACGAGGATGTCCTCGCACATTTCGCGCTGCCGATGGCCGAGCCGGCCCGAGGCGATGAACGGCGCGCGCGGCACGCCCGAACAGAGCCCGATCAGCGCCACGCCGTCGCGCTCCTTCAGATAAGGGTAGCCTGGAGCATGGGACGCGTCGCTCTGGGTCCACGGCGCGAAGGTGCGCGCCAGCGTCGGCAGCGAGCCGCGCGTGTAGGCATCGTGATTGCCGGCGGTGAACGACACTTCGGTACCGGCCGCGCCCAGCGTCTCGAGCCAGGCGGCCGCGAGCGGGAATTCACCCGGCAAGCCGATGTTCAGAATGTCGCCCGTCATCGCGACGTGGTTCGGCGCCTGGTCGCGCAAGTCGGTGACGACGGCGGCAAGCACCTCCATGTCGTGCGCGTTACCACGGCCGCGCTTCCAGTTGATGTAGCCGGTGATGCGCTTGCCGATCAGATCGCGCCGCCGTGCGTGCGGTAGCGGCCCGATATGGGCGTCGGAGAGATGGGCCAGCGTGAAGGGCAAGCGGGTCTCGGGCGGGGGCGTCCTGTCGGCGGCGTCGGACTAGGCCTTTTGTGCCGACCTGTCCACGCGAGCCTGTTACCGAAGTTTTGTAGCTACAGATATTCGACAGCCATTCAAGGCGTTGAGATATGTCGATGCGTATGGCGATTACGTTCGACCGGGCCAAACGCAATCAAAACGCTTCAAGAGCGCGGATTGGATTTCGCGACCGCGGATGCCGTCTTCTCGGGCGCGACGATCGAGTTCGAGGATACGCGGCGAGACTACGGCGAGATCCGCATGATTACCGTCGGCGCCGATAAGGGGCGCTGGTCATCCTGTGTGACGCCGCGCGGCACCGATCGTCACATCTTAAGCATGAGGAAAGCCAATGAGCGGGAGCAGCAAAATTTGGGCAGCAATCTGATCAAGGTTGACCGCCACGAGATCACCGAAGCCGAATATGCCGAGATCCCGGAGGTGACGGACGAGGAATTTGCCCGTGCCACTGTGCTTTATGCCGGCAGACCCGCGCGCGGGCGCCCACCGACCGGCAGCTCTACGAAGCAGCTTGTGAGCCTCAGACTCGACCCCGAGATCCAGGCCCGCTTCCGTTCGAGCGGCTCCGGCTGGCAAGCACGGATGAATACCTTCCTCCTGCACAACGAGGTCGTCCTAAAAATGATCGTCGAGTTCGACGACGCCATCGGCGACATGGAAGAACCCATCGGGCAGCTTCGTGCAGGTGGCCTGAGGCCGATCAACGATCCCGTCGAGACCTCGATCGGAAAAGTCGAGCGTAACATCGGCATGACCAAGGACACCGTGCGCGCCCTACGTAACGCCCTGGTTTGGGAGCCGACGGAACCTGTCGGCTAGCTCTACGACGCGCCGATCAAGATCCCCGTCGCGAGCACGATGGCGCCGCCGAGAACGATCTGGAAGATCGCCTTCAACAGCGGCGTGTCCATGAAATGCGCGCGGATCCAGGCGATCACCCATAGCTCGATGAAAACGACGACGCCCGCGAGGCCCGTTGCCGTCCAGAAGGCGTGCGGCCACGAGTCCGGCACGAGGTAGGGTAGCGAATGACCAAGGCCGCCCAGCGCCGTCATGACGCCACAGATGACGCCGCGCAGCACCGGCGCGCCGCGGCCGGTGAGCGAGCCGTCATCGGACAGCGCCTCCGCGAACCCCATCGAGATGCCGGCGCCGAGCGAGGCGGCGAGGCCGACGAGAAACGTCTGCCAGTTGCCATGCGTCGCGAACGCGGCGGCAAACAGCGGCGCGAGTGTCGAGACCGAGCCATCCATCAGCCCGGCGAGCCCAGGCTGCACGTACTGCAGGACGAACTGGCGGCGCCGCGACGACTCTTCGCTCGACTTCACGTCCGAGGAGAGATGCTCCTCCTCCAGCGTGCCGACGGTATCGCCGTGGCCGCGCTCGACGACGGCGAGGTCGTACAGGAGGTCGCGCGTGGCGATATCCCGCGTCTGCTCGACCGCGCGCTCGTAGAAGTTGGCGGATGCCGCCTCGCGGCTCGACAGCTCCTTGCGGATCGCCGCGAGCGGCTGGTTCTTGGCGAGCCACAACGGCCGGCGCTTCAGGGCGCCCTCGACGTCCTCGCGGCGGATCGGGACGAGGACCGGGCCGAAGCGCTTCTCGTACAGCTCGAGCAGGTCGCGGCGGTGGTCGTTTTCGACGTCCGCCATCTCGCGAAACATCTTGGCGGTCGCCGGGTAGCGATCGTCGAGATCCTCGGCGAAGCAATGATAGACGCGCGTGTCCTCCTCCTCGGTGGCGATCGCCACCGCGAGGATCTCGCGCTCGTCGAGATCGGTGAATCGCTTCATTGAAGCCGCCCTTGTTTAGAACCGATCTAAACAAGGATCCGCGACTTCGCAAGGGCGAGGCCGTCGAAGCGATGCCCGCCGGGGCGGAGGCGCAGGCCGCCAAAGTCCGCTAGACTGCCCGACAATGAGCACGTTGAAGCCTCCCGCTTGGCTGCTTCGCCAAGGCTTTCGCGTCCACCAGTCGCTTTGGTGGACGCGCGCCGTGACCCTCGGCGTCCGCGCGCTCGTGCTCGACGACCGCAAGGTCTTTCTCGTGCGCCACACCTATCGACAAGGCTGGTACCTGCCCGGCGGTGGCGTCGATCGCGGCGAATCGGCCGAGGCGGCGGTGCTTCGCGAACTGCGCGAGGAGGGCGGCATCCTGTGCGCCGAGCGCCCCGCGCTGCATGGTTTTTACCGCAACAAATCCCACGACCATGTCGCCTGTTACGTCGTCCGGCGCTTCGACCGAACGCCGAAGGCCCCCGAATTCGAGATCGCCGAGGCGGACTTCTTTCCCGTCGATGCCTTGCCGGAGGGCACATCGCTGGCGACGCGAGCCCGCCTTGCCGAGGTGTTGCGCGGCCAACCGATCAGCGAGACCTGGTGAGCCGACATATCAACCAAGCGCGACGAACGAAAGTGACCCCGCACGGCTGGAATGATAGGGCGCGCGGCAATGCCTGACCTGCCCCTGACGCTCAAGCCCCTGACCGATGTCGACCGCGCCACAATCGAGCGCCTCAACGCGCGCGCATTCGGACCCGGACGCTTCGCGCGATCGGCCTATCGTCTGCGCGAAGGCGTGCCCGCCGACCCCGAACTCTCCTGCGTCGCATGGGTCGGCACGCTGCTCGTCGGCGCCAATCTGATCACGCCGATCCGATGCGGCGAGGCACCGGCGCTGTTGCTAGGGCCGTTGACCGTCGATCCGGCCTTTCGCTCGCGTGGGATCGGCGCAGCGCTGGTGCGCCGATCGCTCGAGACCGCGCGGGCGGCGGGACACGCATTGGTGCTACTCGTCGGCGACCTGCCGTATTACGAGCGGTTCGGCTTCCAACACGTGCCGGACGGCAGGCTGATCTTCTGCGGTCCCGTGGACCCGATACGCCTGCTCTGCTGCGAGCTTGTCGACGGCGCATTCGCGAGCGCCGGCATACTGATACGACCGGCGATCTGAGCTGCGCTCCGACCGCCGGACCGCGACCGGGGCTTAGAGCGCGGCCAGCATGTTGTCGGCGCTCGAGACGTCGTGGTCGACGAAGTTCTTCTCGACCTTCATCGACTCGACGACACCATCCTTGACGATCATCGCATAGCGCTCCGAACGCGTGCCGAGGCCAAAGCTCGAAGCATCGGCATCGAGGCCAATCCCCTTGGTGAAGGCACCGGCATCGTCGGCGAGCATCTCGATCTTGCCGTCGGCGTCCGACGACTTGCCGAACGCCTTCATCACGAACGTGTCGTTGATCGAGATGCAAGCGATCTCGTCGATCCCCTTCTCCTTGAAGGAGGCGGCCTTCTCGACATAGCCCGGCATGTGGTTGCCCTGACAGACCGGGGTGAACGCGCCCGGGATGCCAAACAGGAGGATGCGCTTGCCGGCGAAGAACTCGTCCGTCTTCACGTCCGCGAACCCTTCGCCCGTGAATTTCTTGAAGGTCACCGAAGGAACCTTGTCGCCTACCTGGATCGTCATCTTTGCTCTCCACTTCCGATGGTCCGCCGCCGCCATCGCGCCACGCGATCACGTCACGGCCAGACCGACAGCCAGCTTCCACAATCGAGCTTCGAGCAGACGAGCGTCTAAGCAGCATTGCGACAGGTCGAACTGTCGTCAATGCTGTCGATCTGTTCGTGACAGATCGTTCAGAGCGCAAAAAGCCTCCGACCTTGACTGCCTTTCGAGCAGAAGGGAGGAGGCTTTGCTGCCAAATTCCGAGTGGCGCTGCTGCCACGGCAAGCCATCTCTAATATTTGGCACCAACAACTGTCAACGGCGCCGCGCGATTAAATTTAGCCCAACTTAATTACGATGCTTATTCGCAGAGCAATTTTGGACAGGACGATAAAAAAGCAAGCGATTGTGGATCCAAATCGATGATAACTTGCTCAGTCTGCGGGCTTGCGCGTCAGGGGCGGGCTAGATATTCGGCGCCGCCGCGTGCGGATGGATGCCAGGGTGACCGGCGCATAGTCCCAGGCATCTACGCCGACATCGTATTGTCGCGTGATCGGCTTCAGCATGGCGTGCGAGTGACCGTGCAGGTCGATCGCGCCCTTGCCGATCTTGTTCCAGGTCCGCAGCGGATAGTGGCAGAGGATGCAGAGCAAACCATCCACGCTCAGCTCCTTGTAGTCGTGCACGCTGGCCCACGCCGGATGCGCGCGCGTGGCGCCGTCATCATTGTTGCCGGTCACCAGGCGTTTTTGTCCCGGCAGCTGCGCCATCAATGCATCGAGCCGCGCACGATCGTAGCCCGGCGCGACATCGCCGAGATGCCAGATCTCGTCGTCCGCCCCGACCACGGCCTGCCAGCGCGCGATGAGATGGGCGTCGTGCGCGGCGATCGTCGAGAACGGTCGCCGCGCCGCCCGCAGAATGCGGGTGTCGCCGAAATGCGTATCACTGGTGAAGTAGAGCGCCACGGCCGGCAGACCTACACGAAATCATCGGCGCTGAACCGATCATCCGAAGCAAGGGAGCCTGCCGTCGCAAACTAGCTGTGCCCGACGACCTGCACGCTCACCGGCGCCGTCCCAGTGTGTAGCATCCCGAGGACGCCGGCCGCGCCGACCGACACGTCGACGATACGGCCTCGCACGAACGGACCGCGGTCGTTGACCGTGAGCACCGCGCGGTGGGCATTCACGAGGTTGGTGACGAGGACGCGCGTGCCGAACGGAAGCCAGCGATGAGCGCACGTCGCGACCCCTACCCGGCCGCCAGCCGCCGTCAGCCCGCCACCGCCATAGAACGAGGCGCGGCCCGTCTGCACGCCAGAGACCGAGGTCGCGGTGGCTGGGGACGTCGCAATCGAACGCCGAGCGGCGACACGGCGTGAATGCGCGAAACGGGGCGAGAGCGCGTAGCGGGGCCAAACGCGGCGTGGCGAGCGCGCGAACCGCGGCCGTTCGCCTGCCTGCCGGGACGCGTGACGCGCAACGCGGCTGTGGAATGGCATGTGACGCTGCGCCGCCGCCGTGGCGACGCCATGCATGGACATCGTCGCGGCGACGATCGCCACGAAGATTGTCATGGTCTCTTTGAACAAAGAATTTACCTCCCGCCGTTTTCGGAGGAGGGCATCTAGAAGATCGAGATGCCGGATGATAGTCTTGACAAGTTTTTATTTTCATTGCAGCGCCTACGATACTAAGGCAACACGGTGTTATATTGAACTCTATTTCGACACATTACAGCTCGAAATGTGAATAAATGCCCATAGGAGTGGGAAATGCTTACACGAGAGGGTCGGAGATTAGCGATCCCGGCCTGCGTCTCGCCAACTCTCGCGCGGCGCGTTAGGGATCGAGGCGGACCAGCCCAAAAGGCGCAGCCGAGGGCGTAACGCACATGACGCGTATGAACGATCGCCGGCTCGACGCGTCTTCGCCTCGCGCACGATGATCGGCGCGATCCTAGCAGGTGGGCGGGCGACCCGGCTCGGTGGCGTCGACAAGGGTCTGATGCAGGTCGGCGGCCGTCCGATCCTCGCCCGTATCGTCTCGATCCTTCGACCGCAATGCGACGGTCTCGTCCTCAACGCCAACGGCGATCCGGCGCGTTTCGCCAAGTTCGGTCTCCCGACCGTGGCAGACTCGATCGAGGGCTTCCAAGGCCCGCTGGCCGGCATCCTTGCCTGTCTCGATTGGGCCGCCGCGCGCTATCCAGGCGCCTCCCATGTGCTCGTGGCACCTGCGGACACGCCGTTCCTTCCGGCCGATCTCGCCACCCGCCTCGACGGAAAACGGCGGGACGCCAGCGCGGTTGTGGTCTGTGCGTCATCGGGCGGCGCGCGGCATCCCGTTGTCTCGCTGTGGTCCGTCGCGCTGCGCGACGACCTGCGCCGCGCATTTACGGAAGACGGGCTGCGCAAGGTCGGGTTGTTCCTCGAGAGGCGCGCGGTCTCGATCGTCGATTGGCCGGTGGTGCCGCACGATCCGTTCCTCAATGTGAATACGGCGGCGGATCTGGCCTACGCGGACATGGTCGCGGAAGCCGCACTACCTAGTCCGAACACAAACGACTTCGAATGACTCGTCGACAATAATAAAGGTCTGGAAGACAATTCCACGGCTGAGTGCCTGTTTTGCAAGCGCCGCATTGACTGCACTCAACTGCATTGCACAGAATTTCATCCCTTGAAATAGTGGAACCCCCTATGGGACGCCGAGTTTGTTCAATGCAGGTCAACCGAGACGGTGGTTCATCCGCCCCGTGGCCCATGCAGCAAATCAGTGTCTTGATTGGGAGAATGATATGACCGAGGAAGAGAAGAAGAAAGAGACGCCGAAAGAAAATCCAGCCGCGGAGTCGACGGAAGACGCGTCGCAAGCGTGGGGCAAGCCGACAGCCGGCGCGAACGAGCCGACACCCTCGGATGTCCTGAAAGAATTCGAGAAAAAGAAGTAGACTACATTCGGTTCACGCCGCCGAGGTGGGTTTGATCGCTGAACGCGATCGGATCCGCCTCTTCTTTTGTCGCACGCGACAGGTCTCCACCGTCGAAGGGGCCGCACATCTCGCGGCCCCTTGTCTGGACTGACAAAATGCCCGTGACTACATGGGCTTCTTCATCATCATCTTCTTCTTCATCATCATTTTTTTCTTCATCATCATCTTCTGCTTCGACGTCATCGGCTTGTGCATCATCATCGCGGCCTGGGCCGAGCCGAGAACCGCGAAAGACAGCGGGATCGCCAACGCGAGCGCGGTCAGGGAAAGCTTCTTGCTGGTCATGAGAGTCTCCTCGCCCCCGAGGCGACATCGCCAAACCGAGAGCGGTCTTAAATCACCATCCCTACGTGAACGGCTTATGAACGGGACCAATAATTCGTTCACTCTAAGGTCGCTGAAACTTTTCTGATGCGTGATCTGCTCACATTCGTCTTGACGACAGCAGCATGACGCGGCTTTGAACTTGAACAAATACAGTGATGTAGGTGCGTCTGTCCCAGCTGTGTTGTTCGCGGTCCGCCGGCGCGATGATTGGCGGCGCCGGCCGATGTCGCTGCCGCGATCGGTATCGGCTACGATCGTCCGACGACTCGCATGGCATCCGGCCTCGCGGTCGGGAGCAGACTTGATGTCCCAGGCCGCCGCGGGTTTCGTACACCTGCACGTGCATTCGTCCTACTCGCTGCGAGAAGGCGCGATGCCGCTCGGCAAGCTCATCACCTTCGCGGCCGCCGACGCGATGCCGGCTCTCGCCATCACCGACACGAACAACCTATTCGGCGCGCTGGAATTCTCGGAAAAGGCGGCGAAGGCCGGCCTGCAGCCGATCATCGGCATCAAGCTCGCGGTCGGCTTTGGCGACGGTGCCACGCTTGCGCCACGCGGCGGCGAGGATGAAGCGGGCCGTGCCGCGCTGGTGCTGCTCGCCAAGGACGAGGCGGGCTACCAGAACTTGATGCATCTCGCCTCGCGCGCGTTCCTCGATCCGGAACCAGGCGAGACGGCGCACGTGACGCTTGCGCGGCTCGAGGGGCGCACGGCAGGCCTCATCGCGCTCACCGGCGGTCCGCTCGGGCCGCTCGATGCCTGTCTCGCACGGGGACGCCCGGATATCGCCACGACCCGGCTCGCCCAGCTCGAGGGGCTCTTTGCCGATCGCCTCTACGTCGAGCTGCAGCGCCACGGGCTCGCTCCCGAGCGCGAGGCCGAAGGCACGCTCGTCGAGCTCGCCTACGATCGCGGCCTGCCGCTCGTCGCCACCAACGAGCCCTACTTCGCCGCGCTCTCCGACTACGAGGCGCACGACGCGCTGATCTGCATCAGCGAAGGCGCCGTCGTCGGGCAGCCGGGGCGCCGTCAGCTGTCGCCGGAGCACCGCTTCAAGACGCGGAGCGAGATGCTGGCGTTGTTCGCCGACCTACCCGAGGCGACCGCGAGCACGATCGAGATCGCGCGGCGCTGCGCCTATCGTCCGCGCACCCGCAAGCCGATCCTCCCCGCGTTCACCTCGGGCGCGGCGGCGGACGAGGCGGCCGAGCTCGTTCGCCAGGCCGAGGCCGGGCTCGACGCACGCCTCGCGACGCGCGGCATGGCGGCCGGCATGGACGAGACGGTCTACCGCGAGCGGCTCGCCTTCGAGCTCGACGTCATCACCAACATGAAGTTTCCCGGCTACTTCCTGATCGTCGCCGACTTCATCAAATGGGCGAAGGACCAGGGCATCCCCGTCGGCCCAGGGCGTGGCTCCGGCGCCGGCTCGCTCGTGGCCTATTCGCTCACCATCACCGACCTCGATCCCCTGCAATTCGGCCTGCTGTTCGAGCGTTTCCTCAATCCCGAGCGCATCTCGATGCCGGATTTCGACATCGACTTCTGCCAGGATCGACGCGACGAGGTGATCCGCTACGTGCGCGATCGCTACGGCGCCGACAAGGTCGCGCAGATCATCACCTTCGGCTCGTTCCTCGCGCGTGGCGTCGTGCGCAACGTCGGCCGCGTGCTCGAGATGCCGCTCGGCCAGGTCGACAAGCTCGCCAAGCTCGTGCCGCAGAACCCCGCCAAGCCCGTGACGCTGGCGCAGGCGATCGAGGGCGAGGCGCGACTGCGCGAGGCGGCCGAGGCCGAGCCCAAGGTCGCCCGGCTTCTCGCCATCGCGCGGACGCTGGAAGGTTTGTACTCCAACGCCTCGACGCATGCCGCCGGTATCGTCATCGGCGACCGCCCGCTCGACGAGCTCGTACCCCTCTACCGCGATCCGAAATCGGACATGCCGGCGACCCAGTTCAACATGAAGTGGGTCGAGCCGGCGGGACTCGTGAAGTTCGACTTTCTTGGCCTGAAAACGCTGACGACCCTGGCGACAGCGGTGAAGCTGCTCGCGCTGCGCGACGTGGTGGTGGATATCGAGAAGATTCCGCTCGATGACGCGCGCACCTACGAGATGCTCGGGCGCGGCGAGACGGTCGGCGTGTTCCAGCTGGAATCCGGCGGCATGCGCAAGGCGCTCGTCGAGATGCGTGCCGATCGCTTCGAGGACATCATCGCGCTCGTCGCGCTCTATCGCCCGGGCCCGATGGCGAACATCCCGACCTATTGCGCGGTGAAGCTCGGCGAACAGCCGGCCGATTATATCCACCCGAAGATCGAGACGGTTTTGAAGGAGACGTTCGGCGTCGTCATCTACCAGGAACAGGTGATGCAGATCGCGCAGATCCTGTCCGGCTATTCGCTGGGCGAGGCCGACATGCTGCGCCGCGCGATGGGCAAGAAGATCAAGGCCGAGATGGACGCGCAGCGCGAGCGCTTCGTCACCGGCGCGGTGAAGGGTGGGCTCCCCACGAAACAGGCCAAGGACATCTTCGAGCTGCTCGCGAAATTCGCCGATTACGGCTTCAACAAAAGCCATGCGGCGGCCTATGCGCTCATCGCCTATCAGACCGCCTGGTTCAAGGCGAACTACCCCGTAGAGTTTCTCGCCGCCTCGATGACGCTCGACAAACCAAATACCGACAAGCTCGCCGAGTTCGCCAACGAGGCGCGCCGTATGGAGGTCGAGGTGCTGCCGCCCTCGGTCGTGGCGAGCGGGACGAATTTCGAGGTGCACACGACGGCCGCCGGCAAGCTGGCGATTCGCTACGCACTGTCCGCGATCAAGGGCGTGGGCGACGGGCAGGCGCAGGGCATCGTCGCCGCGCGCGGCAATCGCCCGTTCGCGGATCTCGCCGATTTCGCCAGCCGCCTCAATCCGCGCGACGCCAACAAGCGCGTGCTCGAAAGTCTCGTCGCCGCAGGCGCGTTCGACGAGCTCGACGCCGACCGCGCCAAGGTCTTCGCGGGGATCGAAACGTTGCTCGCGACAGCGAACCGTCGGGCGGGAGAGCGCGCCGCGGGTCAGAGCGCGCTGTTTGGCGCGGACACGACCGAAACGCTGGCGCTACCCAGCGTGCCGGGCTGGTCGCTGGCCGATCGGCTGCGGCGCGAGTTCGATGCCGTCGGCTTCTTCCTCTCCGGCCACCCGCTCGATGGCTACGCCAACGTGCTCGGCCGCATGCGCGTTCAGCGCTGGACCGACTTCGTGCGCGCGGTCAAGGCGGGGACAGGCGCGGGCCGGCTCGCCGCCACCGTGCTCGACCGCGCCGAGCGACGCACGCGCTCGGGCTCGAAGATGGGCATCGTGCAGCTCTCCGATCAATCGGGACAGTACGAGGCCATACTATTTCAAGAAGGTCTCGACCAATTCCGCGACCAGCTCGTGAAAGGCGCGTCGCTGCTGCTCGGCATTCAGGCGCAGCTCGAGGGCGAGGACGTGCGCGCGCGTATTGTCTCCGTCGAGTCGCTCGATGCGGCCGCGCAACGCGTGCAGAAGGGCCTGCAGATCTTCGTGCGGACGCCCGAGTCGCTGGCCTCGATCCGCGGCATGCTGGGCGAGGGCGGCCAATCCGAGGCGGGTCTGGGCAAGGTGTCGATCGTCGCGATGACGCCAGACCGCGCCGAGACCGAGATCAAGCTGCCGGGCCGTTACAAGATCTCGCCGCAGATCGCCGGCGCGCTCAAGGCCATCCCGGGCATCGTCTCGGTGGAGCACGTGTAGGCCGCAACTATCCCTTCTCCCGCCTGCTGAGAAGGAATAGGCTGCAGCTACTCCCGCTGGAGGATCGCCTCGACCAGGCCGACGCGGCCCTCGACCAGACTGCGGCCGAGATTGCTCGCCATCTCCTTGAAGCCAGGCCCCATCACGAGATACAGCCCCAGCGGTGGCGGCGCCGGGGCGTCGGCCATCGCCTTGCGCATCTCGGCGAACCAGGCCTTGCCGGCCTCGGTGTGGTCGACCCAAGAGACGACGCGAAACCCCTGCCCGTCCAGCATCGCGCGCATGGCGTCCGGCATCAGCAGGAAGCTCGTCTCCGGACCCCGCGACCACGGCACCGGAAAGTGCGGCCCCTGCCCGTCGCCCGCCACGACATCGTAGATCGCGAGACGCCCGCCAAGCCGTAGGACACGATGGCATTCGGCGTAGAGCTCCGCGCGATCGGCGATGTTCATCGCCACGTGCTGCGTCCACACCGCGTCGAAGCTGGCGTCCGCGAAGGGCAGCGCCAACGCGTCGGCGCATTTGTACGTCACCTTGTCGGCCAGGCCCGCGCGCTCGGCGAGGAAGGCGGCGGCCTCGACGTAGGACGGGCTGAGGTCGATACCGGTGACGTGGCACTCGTAGGTCGCGGCGAGATAACGCGACGGTCCGCCGAGACCCGACCCAACATCGAGCACCTCCGCCCCCGCGGCCGGCGCGAGCGCCTTCGCCATCTCGATCGTCGCGGCGAGACCGCGCGAATGGAACTGGTCGAGCGGTGCCAGATCCTTTGGCGACAGCGTCTTGCCGTCAAGACCAGCCGCGGTCAGCGCGGCGGCAATCCGCTCCGCGAGCCCATCGCGCTCGTAATGCCGGGTCACATTCAACGTCTCGATCATGGTTGCGTTGTTCTAGCCATCTGAGCGTGACCTTGCCATCCATATACGTGTGGAAGAACGATATGGCTCGCGCTCAGCCCGCGATCGCCCCGGCGACGGCCTTCCCGCATGCCTCCGTCGTGGCCGTCCCTTGCAGATCCTTCGTGCGCGTTGCCTTGTCGCCCAGCACGGTCTCGATCGCTTGCACCACGGCGCGCGCGGCCTCGTCCTCGCCGAGGTGCTCCAGCATCATCGCGCCGGCCCAAATCTGGCCGATCGGATTGGCGATGCCCTTCCCTGCGATGTCCGGCGCCGATCCGCTGTGGCTCGAGGGCTTCCTCTGTGTGATCGAGGAGGGCGGCTTCTCGCGCGCGGCGGAACGGCGCGGCATCACGCAACCCGCCTTCAGCCGCCGCATAAAGGCGCTCGAGGATTGGGTCGGCGCCCGGCTGTTCGACCGCGTCACGCGTGCGGTGTCGCTCACGCCGTGTCCATGGCCTGATTAGAGCCCGGGCGACGACGGCTCCGCAAGCGGCTACCCCTCTCGGGCATCCCCCATCGGGTGCAGGTCCCGCACCATCGCCTTCATCCGCTCGTCGAGCACGTGGGTATAGATCTGCGTCGTCGCGATATCGGCGTGGCCGAGCAGCTCCTGGACGATGCGGAGATCCGCGCCATTCTGAAGAAGGTGCGAGGCGAAGGCGTGGCGCAGCACGTGCGGGCTCACGCGGTGGGTGGCGATGCCGGCGGCGGCCGCCACCATCTTCAGATCGCGGGCGAACGCCTGGCGGGTGATATGGCCGGAGTCGGAGTCGGCTGGAAACAGCCACGGCCCCTCCGCCGCGCCGGGCGTGCGCTGCTTCAGCACCGCGCGGTAGAGCGCGACCGCCTCGCGCGCCGGATCGGACACGACCACCAGCCGCTCACGGCCGCCCTTGCCCTTGATGGCGATCAGCGGGTCGCGGCCGCGAAGGGCGGTGCGTGGTAGCGAGACCAGCTCCGAGACGCGCAGGCCGGTGGCGTAGAGCAGCTCGAGCAGCGCGTTCATCCGCGCGGCCCGCATCCGCTCGCCGGGCGGGCATGTCTCCGACGCGGCGCTCGGCTCGAGCCCCTCCTTGGCAATTGCAAGGAGGCGGTCAACCTCCTTCACCGTCAGGATCTTGGGAAGCCGCTGGCCTTGGCGCGGCCCTTCCAGGATCTGCGCCGGATCGTCGGCCCGCTTACCCTCGACCACGAGGAAGCGGTGGAGCTGGCGGATCGCCGACAGCTTGCGCGCCGCCGAGGTGGGCTTGAACCCTTGCGCCTCGAGTGTCGCGAGGTAGGCGCGCACGTCCTCGCTTGCCGCATCGAGCGGTGTGCGGCCGCGCGCGACGAGTGCCGCCGAATAGGCGAGCAGATCGCGACGATAGGCGTCGAGCGTGTTGGTCGCCGCGCCCCGCTCGGCGGCGATCATGTCGAGGAACAGCTCGATGAGACGGTGGGCAGGCAGGTCCATACGAGATGTCGATCTAGAACGGGCAGAATGGCAATAGACCATGGCCCGTCCGGCTTGCGCCAGGCCGTCTCTGTCGACTCCGCGACCCTTTGGCGGACCTTAAGAGATCCTCAGGACGGCCCATATAACGTCGACCTGTCACGTTGGACGAAGGGCTTACGTCACATGAAGCCGGATTTCATTCGCGCGGCTCTATCCGTCGAGCGGGCACCGTTGCTCGATCCCACGACAGAGTTGAGCGAGATTATCGCGGGACTTGCCGCCCGAATGGATTGCAGCCAGCGGGACGCCTTCTTCGCGAAAATGGTCCTCATGGATCGGGAGCGAGAGGGTCATCTCGCCGTCATGGCTACCCTCGGCAGCGCGTGACCGGCCCCAGGAAAACCATTCCCGACACCCGTTAACGCTAATCGTTCGATTCTTAACGTTTTCGCGTTCCGCAACGCGAATCCAGTCGCCGAAAGGCTAACTTCAGGTTAATCTTTGTCCTGTGCCAGACAATGTTCTCGTTTGCGGAGCGGAGCAGATCATGGGCCAGGTCGCCTCTACCACCAGCCTCAAAAGCAAACCGTCCTTCGACATGCAGTCGGACTTTTTCGACGCGCTGTCTTGTGACGATATTCCTCGCGCGGCGAACATCCTTGCCGATAACGTCCTCTTCCTTTTCCCCGGCATCCGGCCAGTACAAGGTAAGATGCTGACGACGCGAATGTTGCGCGTGATCCGCCGCCGTTTCCTAGACATTCGGTGGACGCAGACCATGGCGATCCACGCGGAGCCGGACTGGATGATTTCGACATGGACCGTCGAAGGCTCTTTCGTCGGCGGCGGCGACTATCGCAACGAAGTCGTCTCCGTCGTCCGGCTGGATGCCGAGGGCCGCGTCGCCTACCTGTCCGACTACTTCAAGTCCACCGACTTCACAGCGCGCGGCGCCTCGGCCCCGGCGCACGCGTCGACCAGCGCGATCGTGTAAGCGGCGGGGCCCGCGCGAACTTGTCCCAACGTCGAACGGCGCAAATCTTTATCTCTGACCTTCGTCAGGGATAAGATCCGCAATGCAGCCATCGCTCGTCCTGCCGTTCGCCGGTGTCTTCCCCGTATTCAACGGCGAGCCAACGTTTGCTGGCCCACGCTGCGCGGTCCTGGGGCGGGCGACGGTAGGAGCGGGCGCCTGGCTCGGCGAGGACTCGGTCATACGCGCCGACGGCGAAACGGTGTCGATCGGCACGAATGTCTATCTCGGCCGCCGCGCGACCGTGCACATCGTCCATGACACGACGCCGGCGATCATTGGCGATGGCGTAACGATCGGCGCCAATTCGATCGTGCATGCGTGCAGCGTCGGCGACGGATGCGTGATCGAGGACGACGTCACGATCCTCGACGAGGCCATCGTCGGATCCGGGGTGCTGATCGAGCGCGGCGCGACAGTGTTTCCGCGCAAGCGGCTCGATGCCGGCTGGGTCTATCGCGGCAGCCCCGCCAAGCCGGTACGCGAGCTTTGGGCCGGCGAACTCGCGCGACGCGCGGCCGACATCCGCAGCCGGCAGGACAGCGAGCGGGCTCTACCGCCGAACGCGCAGGATTTCGGCGACGCCGTCTTCATCGCCCGCACCGCGCAACGCGCTGGACGCCTGACGTGCGCGCCAGGCGCGAGCCTCTTCTTCAGCTGTGTCGCGGATGCGGGGACCGGTGCAATCTACATAGGCGAGAATACCAACGTCCAGGACAACACCGTGATCCGCCCTGGCATCGGCGAGACGATCATAGGTCGAGACACGACCATCGGCCATAACGTGCGCATGGGCGCGGTGCGCATCGGCGCCGCCTCGCTCGTTGGGATCGGCGCGGTCCTGGCCGACGCCACATGGGTGCAGGACGATGTGCTGCTCGCGGCGGGCTCTCACACGGAACCCGGGCAGGTGCTCGAAACGGGCTGGATGTGGGGTGGACGCCCGGCGAAGCCGATGTCGCGGCTGGACGAACCGCGCCGGGCGATGATGCAAGCAAACATCGAGCATTATCGCGACTATGCTCAGGCGTACCGCCGAATCCAGGCGGAGCATTTCACGGCATAGTCGGATGGGCGAGCCTCGTCAGATCTGCTCGACCGACTCGACCTCTGGGATGAAGTGCGACAGCAGGTTCTGAATGCCGTGCTTGAGCGTCGCCGTCGACGACGGGCAGCCCTGGCACGAGCCCTTCATCGCCAGATAGACCGTCCCCTCGCGAAAGCCGCGAAACTTGATGTCGCCGCCGTCACCCGCCACCGCGGGACGCACACGCGTCTCGATCAGATCCTTGATCGTGTCGACGATCTCGGCGTCCTCGGCGTCGAAGAACTCCTCGAAGTCGCTACGGTCGATCGCGCTTTCGTCGGTGAGCAGCGGCGCACCCGACGTGTAATGCTCCATGATCGTCCCGAGCACGGCGGGCTTCAGCGCCTGCCACTCGGACTCGTCCGCCTTCGTAACCGAGATGAAGTCGGCGCCGTAGAAGACGCCGCAGACGCCGTCGATGGCAAACAAAGCCGAAGCAAGCGGCGACGGCGCGGCCGATTGCATATCGCGCATGTCGAGTGTGCCGCCCTCGAGCACCTCCTTGCCACCGGGAAGAAACTTCAAGGTCGCCGGGTTCGGCGTCGCTTCGGTGTGAATGAACATGATTGGACCTCTCTCGAGGAGGCTGGTGGCGGTCGCCCGCCGTTTCGAGCCAGATATGGGCGAGATCGCCCGAGTTCACAAGCACGCGGCGGAGCGGTCAATTTGAGCGAGCGTGACGGCAAACGCACAATTGCCCGCCCACCCTTGTGCTACGCAGCGACGTGAGTCGACCACCACGGAGGAACTACGTCATGCACCGCAAAACAGCGGCGTTGCTCGCTTCGATCGTGCTGTTGTCCGCCACCACGGCCATGGCCCAGGACCGCGGAAGCCAGGCGGACCAGGACGCCTGCACGCCCGACGTGTTTCGACTCTGCCAGGAGGACATCCCCAACGAGGGCCCGATCCTCGCCTGCCTTCAAGCCAAGCACAGCCAGCTTTCGGCGGCATGCGAGCCGGTGATCTTCCCCCACACCGCCGCCGCGGCGACCGAGGATGCGGACGTGGCGAAGCCGGCGCCGAAGCGCCACGGCAAGCATAAGCGCAAGCGGAAGCATCCGGGGACCTGAGGAGACGATCACGGCCTCGCCGTCGATCCAAGCTGAACGAGCCCAGCCTCCGGGTCAGGCGGCGTTGGCGGGGACCCCGATCATGCCGGTATCGTAGACCGGCATGATCGTCCCGTCCGGGGCGGCCGACAATGTGATCTTGCCATCCTCGGCGAGCGTGGTGATTGCGAGATGCGCTTCACGGGCGACGAGCCCGGTGTAATAGGCCTGGATCCCGTGTGCGTCGACGGTGCTTTCCGGCTCGCACGAGAGCAGGTGCGGCCAATGGCTTTGCAACTTGGCGTTGGTCCCTGTCGCCTCGACCTTGATCATCATCTCGTCGTCCATCCCGTCGAGCGTCACGGTGATGACGCCGCCGCGCGGGATCGCCTGGCCCGCGATGAGCACGAGGTTCAAGATGAGCTTCACCTTGTTCTTCGGCAGTAGCGCGCGTGTCGCTGTCCAAACGAGCTTGGTCTTCTCGTCGCCGGTGAGACCCCGCGCGACACTCTCGGCATCGCCAGTGTCGATCGAGGCACCGGCGGATCCGGCGGCACCAAACGCCAGCCGGCAGAACTGCAGGCGGGCCGAGGCGACGGCCGTCGACTTCTTGATGAGGTCCATCGCGAAGCCCCGCATGTCGGGATCCTTCTCGGACTCCAGAACCTCGAGCCCGTTTGCGATGGCGCCGACCGGGCTGATAACATCATGACAAACGCGCGAGCAAAGCAGCGCGGCGAGATCGAGGGGGTCTAGGGAGAAGTCCGTCATCGTCTCTATCCAAGCTGGCCGCGACATCGATTTTCGATGTGCAGTGAAGCCGCGAATGGTTAACGGGTCGTTACCGGCATACCGCGAATCATCAAACAGCACGTCCGCCCGATGATACCGGGCGGCGCGGCGCCTGGAAAGCGGGACTGCGGCAGACGCGAGGACAACGGCAACAGCAATCGCGTTGGCCCTCGCCATCTCTGTCTGCATGTCGAACGCCAAATCGTCACATCTACTATTAAAGTTCGTTTGTAGTCATTTCTTTAAAAGAAAATATCACCTTGCCTGCTCTAGTATTTATATCGTTCAATTCGAGACAAGAGTTTTTTACCGATGAGCGTTTCACAATCGATTGGCATTGCTCAATTGGCGGATACGTTCGGCGTATCGCACCGATCTCTGCGCTTCTACGAATCGAAGAGTCTCTTGAACCCGACGCGCGACGGGACGGAGCGCCGCTACAGCGACGCCGACGCGCAGCGCCTCCAGTTGATCCTGAAAGGCAAGAAGCTCGGCTTCTCGCTCGAGGAGATTCGCCGGATCATTCGCTCGTCGGCGGATTCGCTCGAAGCCACGCCGACGACCGACGCGACCCGACACCTCACGCTCGCGCAGATCGAAACGCAGCTTCAGACGCTCGAGGCCGAGCGTACGCGTCTGGACGAAGCCTTGAGCGAGCTGCGATCCGCGTTGGCACGGACGACGGTCGAGCATGCCGATACGCCGCCCATCATCGAAATGCGATGAGCGCGATCCCACCCACCATCAGGAGCGCGCCAACGATCCGCGCCTTGCCGGCCCTGTGCACCGGCATGTAGATCCAGCCGAAATGGTCGATGGCCAAGGAGGCCAGCAGGTTGGCGGTGATCAAGAGGCCGTTGAACGGACCGGCGCCGACCTCGCCGACGAAGAGTAGCCCGCAGAATACCGCGACCGCGCCGGTGATGCCTCCGAGCGGGGCCCACCACGGCATCCGCGCGACATCCTTGTGCTCGGGCATGGGCAGCGGGCGCAGCGCCAGCATCGTCAAGAACACGAAGACGATCGGCAGGAACGACACCGAGGCGGCAAGCCACGGATTGACGAGGTCGTGCTTCAATTGGCCGTTCATGACCACGCCGAGCGCCTGCATCGCGCCAGCCACGAGAATGAAGGGGTAGAGGAGCTTTTCCATTTTCGCGCGCGCCCTAAAACTTGGCGATGAGAATGATGCCGCCGACCATCAGCACGGCGCCGATCAAGTGCGTCAGGCTCTGCGTATGTTGCGGCATGCCCAGCCAGCCGAAATTGTCGACGGCGAGCGATGTGAGGATGTTTGCCGTGATGAGCAGCCCGTTGAACGGGCCGGCCCCGACCTTGTCGACGAAGACGAGGCCGGCGAACACCGCGACTGCGCCGGTCAGGCCGCCGAGCGGCGCCCACCAAGGCATATGCGACAGCTGGTCGACCGTGGGCAGCGGGGTCGGCAATACGAGGAAGAGGGTCACGAAGACGAAGACGATCAGCCCGAATGAGACTGTCGCCGCGAGCCAGGGATTGATCAGCGTGACGCGAAGCCGTGCGTTCATCGAATTGCCGGCCGCCTGCAGCACACCGGCGAAGAGGATGAGAGGGTAGAGAAACACCGGGTTCATACGACCACCTCGTTTGGCTGGCGACCTTCGTGGTCGAGAGAAAAATCAGGAAAGGTACAGGAGCCCGGCGAGCGCGGCGACCAGCGCGGGCGGCATGGCGATGATGCCGAGCTTCAGGAAGGTCCAGGCCCCGACATCCTCGCCTTCGCGGCGGATCGCGGTCAGCCACAGGATCGTGGCGAGCGAGCCCGTGACGGAGAGGTTCGGTCCAATGTCGACACCGACCAGGATCGCGCCGGCGACCTTGTCGGATACATGCTCGGTGTGCACTGCCGCGCCGGCGAGCAGCCCCGCCGGCAAGTTGTTCACGAGGTTGCAGGCAAACGCAATGACGGCGCCGCTGATCCAGCCGGCCTGAAGATCGGAGCGCTGCGCAAGCATCTTCAACTGATCCGCGATCAGCGCGAGAACGCCTGTCGTCTCGAGCGCCTCGACAAGCACGAACAGTCCGGCCACGAGCGGGATCACCGCCCACGACATGTCCTTCATCGTGTCCCACGGCCCCTCGCGCTTGACGATGAGCACGATGGCGACGGTAAGCAGGCCGGCGATGAACGTCGGCAGTCCAAGCTGAAGGTCGAAGGCGGATGCGGCGATGAGCGCCGCGCCCGTCGCGATGATGCCGAAGCCTGCGATCTTGCCGCTCGTCGAAAGCGTCTTGGCCTCGACATCGGTCTCGATCGACCCGCGCAAATTCGCACGCTGCGACCAGCGCAGGACAAGGAACGTGACGACGATCGAGGCGATCGACGCGACCCCGAAACGCATCAGCCATTGCCCGAGCGGCGGCATGTGGCTCGCGAAGACGACGAGGTTTGCCGGGTTCGAGATCGGCAGCACGAAGCTCGCCGCGTTGGCGATCAACGCGCAGATGAAGAGATACGGCAACGGCTCGGCTTTCGCCGCCTTCGCCGCGGCGTAGACGGCGGGAGTCAAGACGACGGCGGTGGCGTCGTTCGACAGGAAAATCGTCACGACCGTGCCGACGACATAGATCAGCGCGAACAGCCGCGAGGCCGAACCCTTGGCGCCGCGCACAGCCAGCGTCGCCAGCCAGTCGAACAGCCCTTCGCGCCGCGCCACCTCGGCCAGCGCCATCATGCCGACGAGGAAGAGATAGACGTCGAGCCCTTTGAGAACACCATCCCAGGCATTGGCCGGCGACAGCAACCTGAAAACGACGAGCAGGATCGCGCCGCCGGCGGCCCAGATGAATTCCGGCCACTTGAACGGGTGGGCGATCACGCCGAGGATCGACAGCGCGATGATCGCCCAGGTGATCGTATGTGGCGTGATGTAAGGTACGAGGGCAGTCGGCATCACCATTTGCGTCCATTCCGATCAGGGCCGAGTTGCGTGCCGAAGATCCCGCGCGGTTCCCACGCGCCCACCGAGTCGGCATCGCTGCCGTCGGCGCGGTGCTCGACGGCGAGATGAACATGCCGCGCGATCTCCACGAGTTCGACGCCGATCCAGCCTTGGTCGTCCTCGGCCTCGACGCCGATCGTCGTGGCATCGGCTGGGAGCTCAAGCGAAAGGACGTAGCGCCCGGGCGCGATCTGGCGCATCGCCTCGTCGGGGCCAACGTCGATGCCGCAGGTGCAGCGCACGATCTTGCGCGGCGAGATGATTCTCGCGCGCACCTCGCAGGTCTCCCGCGGCACATGATCGGGATCGTCCGGATCGGTCGCGAGACGGCGATCGACCGGCGCGGTGACCAGCACGACGGGTCCTTTGTCGTCGAACGTTCGGAAGCGCCAGGAGATCGCGCGGCGGTCAATCGTGGCGATGGAAAAGCCGACCGGACCTTCCTCGATCTGCCCGGTGAATCGGGTCGCGGCGTAGATCGTACGGCCGTCGTTGGCGAGCTCGTTGTAATGGGTGTGGCCCATATCGACGAGCAGGACCTCACGCGCTGCGAACGCTTCGTTGACCGCGCTGGCCTCGCCGTCGCCCCGCAGGTCGGACGGATAGGTGTGCATGAAGATCGCGCAGCGTTCGCCCCGCGCCGCCGCCCGCTCGAGCTCGGCGGCGAGCCATGCGGTCTGCTCGGCGCCGAACTGGAAATCAGGGCCGCCGGTGCCCGGGCCGCAAATGTCGAGGAACAGGCAGCACACGCCGCCGATATCGACCGCCTTCGGCAGCGGCGCCGCGCCGAGGGCCGCGTAAAAATTGTCGAGGCCGCCCGCCTCCATGTCATGATCGCCGGTGACGATGTGGACCGGCATCGGCAGGCGCGCGATCTCGCGGGCCACCAGTGCGTATTGCTCTGGCTTGCCATTTTCGGCGTTGTCGCCAGGCAAGTAAACGAAGTCGATGCCGTGCGCGAAGTCTCTAGCGAGAAGATCGACGATCAAACGAAGGTGGCGGTAATTCTCTTGGTCCTCGGTGGTCAGGCGGAGGTCGCCGATATGGGCGAACACCAGAAGCGGTTCGGGGTCGCTCATCCGTGCTCCGGAGCTGATCATTCGGGATAAGGCGGCCGCCGCCGCGACGGCGCCGGACGCCGAGGCACCCGTTGGCTCGAAACCGCGGGTCTCCGGCATGAGGAAAAGGTACAGCGAAAAACCAAGTCCCGTCGGCGAGAAAAAGATTCAGCGCGTCGAGGCCGCGAAGGCTCCGCGTCGAGGGGGATCGTTCAGATCCCCTCGACTGTTCGGTATCGGACAGCGTCGCCCCCCTTCGGCGACCGCTAGGCCGTGGTCTTTAGCTCGTGCAACCACTTATCGTCTTGCGCATCGACCGGCTTCTCCTTGCGGATGTGCCCGTCGAGCTCGACGTGGCATTCGACGAAGCCGCGGCCTTTTCGCGCGAGCACCTCGAAGTGCTTCGGCTTGCGTCGCGGCTCGCCGATCGGATGCAGCCCGACAACCTCGACAGCGCGACGTGCAACCCCAGGGTCCGCGGGCTCGTGCTTGCCGTCGTGCTTGGCGTCGTGCTTGGCGTCGTGCTTGGGCTTGTGAGTGATCTCGACCGGTGCCGCGCCCTTGCGCGCGATCCGCTCGACCTTGAGTTCGGACGGCTTCATTTCGCCGAAGGCGACGATGGCGAGGCCGGGCGAGAGCGTGAAGGTCTTCGCGCCCTCGGGCCCAAGGTCGGCGAGAACGCGGCTGCCGTCGCCGCGCTCGATCGTGAAACGATGGGTGAAGACGTCGGCGATCGTACCTTCGACCTCGAGTTGCTGATGTTGGGGCAAGGAATGTCCTTTCTAGGCGTGAATATGAACTTGCGGGTCGTGCCGCAAGTCGAATGACGGCAAACCTTCCTATTTCGGCTGAACGACCAGGTTTAGCTTATCGATAAGCTGATTGGTGATCGTGGCGCAGGTGGTTGTCGAAACGGTCTCGGCGCGATGCACGTTCAGGTGCAGATCGGCGGGGCCGCGGTCGAACCGAATGTCCGCGCCAGGCGGCGGCGGAGCGCCGGCCCTCTGTGCGGAGGCGCGTCGGCTCGCGGCGGAGGCGGCGCGGAGTCCGCGGTCGGCGCGGCGGCCATTCCAGGCGCGGCGCCACCAGCGGCGGGAGGCGACGTCTGCGCGGCGGCAACCGTCGCGACGAGCATGCCGGCGAGTGCGATCGGGAGACATCTCATGGTGACCTCGTTGAAGCGGCTGGGACACCCAGCGCACACGAAGACCTAAATGATCCTGGGAACACGAGCTGAACCTTGCCATTCAGATTGAGAGCATCCGTCATCATCTCGGCCGCGCGCGCGCCGCCGCGCTCGAAGGACCGGCGCGCAGCCGAACGCCGCTGGCGCCGCGCTTGCGCGATCTCGCCGACGCGCTCGCGCGCATCTACGCCGGCACGGCCGTCGCGCTCTCGCTCGATTGTCCGTCCGACCCCGCCGTCGCCCGCGAGGCGCAGGACGTCGACGAGATCCTCGGCAACCTCCTCGACAACGCCTTCAAGTACACGACCGACAGGGTCCGATGCACGGTCAGGGACGTTGGCCGGCAAATTGTCGTCGAGATCGCCGACAATGGCCCGGGGCTCGATTCGAGCGAGGCGACGCAAGTGCTGCGTCCCGGCCAGCGCCTCGACGAGGAGGTACCCGGTTACGCCTTCGGCCTGCCGATCGCCCGCGAGCTCGCCGAGCTCTACGGCGGCTCGCTCGAGCTGGCGGGCGGTGATCGCGGGCTGGTCGTCACGGTCCGCCTGCCGGCGGCGCGTTGACCGTGCCGCCGCGGCTCTCGGCATCGAGGATCCAGGTACGATCCGCGAACGCGACGTAGATGCGTTCCTGACCGAGCGCGACGCCCAGTTCGATCGCGAGTTCGTTCAACATAGCCTCGATCTCCGCATCCGCGAGGTGGCCGAGATAGGCGTGAACCGCCTCGCCGGTGAAAGTCGCCACCGGCTCCCGGTCGGAGCCGATGCTGCCGTCGGCGCGGACCCAGGCATAGGTCACCTCGGCGCGGCCGAACATGCCGGACAGCGCCGGCATGCCAGCCGCGACGCGCCGACGCATCCACGCGCGGGCGGTTCGTACGGCTTCCGACACGTCGTAGACGCGCCCCTCCTCGTCCCAGCCCTCACGCAGCCCAGCGGTGATGCGAAAGTCGCGGCGCGGTCCGAGCGATCCGGGGACGACCACGAAGTCCGTCGCGGCAGGCGGCCGGCTCGGCGGATCATCAGGCATGCGTGCTCCTCGCGGCATCGAGCCGAGTGACGGTCAGGACGCGGCGCGCGTCAATCCCTCACATCGCGGGCCAAGGCGATGAGGATCGCGAGCAAGCCGCACAGCGGCGAGTAGATGCGCGTGTCGCGCTTGGCGAAACGGCTGTCGGTGATCCGCTTGAACATGCCGACATAGCGAAAGTCGCCGACCGGCGGGCGAGGAAGACCAGCGCCAGCAGACAGGATGACGATCTGGCGACCGTCGGCGGCGCGAGCCGCCAGAGCACTCCGGACGTCGATAGTACGAGGACAGCCGCGACGGCGAGCGACGCCCCGACCGTCGCGATCCCGAAGCGCGAGGGTCGGACGACCGGGCGCCCATCCCGGGTCGGGATCGCCGCGGCTTTCCCGGCCTGCCCGCCCCTCGCCCAAAAGACATGCACGGCACTCGCAGTCACGAGGATCACCGCCGCGATCAGGGCGCTCACCTCCCGCAAGCCGTGTCTCCCGGTCGTTCAGCTGCCAAAGACGACATGGTGCATGACCCGGCCGGGTGCGAGCGTGAACGCCCCGGCTATGACCAGCGCGCCGACGAACAAGCCGATCATCGTCCAACGGTGAGCCTCGATGCGACCGGCACGGGCGTGCGCGACGCCCACGACGAGCATGACGAGCGCGAACAGCGACAGCCCATGGATTCAGCTGAAGGGCCCGAATTGTCGGATCGTATGAATACCAAACGAGCCCGCGGCGATGAAGACCATCAGCGCGACCCACAACCAGCCAAGCATGCGATGGCTCGGCGTGCCCTTGCGACGGAGGAGCTGCGCCGCGCCGAGCCCGAACGCGGCCATGGCGGTCACGGCATGCGCCGCGATCAGCGGGCCGGCATTCAGCAGCGGCGCAAGGCTCATGGGCGACGTCATGGTGCCACGCTCCCGACGCGGCGAGCGAGCCACCCCGCCGCGTTCGCACGCGCGCCCCTGGCGGCGAACATCGCCGCGGCGGTGCCAAGCCCATAGTCTGGCATGTTGACGTGGAGCAATCCCGAGTTCGTTGCGGCAATGGCGTATGTCTCCTGCCGGATGCCAACGTCGCCGCTCGTGCCGACGCGCGCGTCGAAGCGGCGCCGCCCCGCCGGCTGGTGCAAGAAGTCCAGAGAATGCGCGTACGCCAGCAGCTTCTCGACGCTCTCACAATATCGACACACGCCGAGCACGCGCCCGCCGAGGTATGGGAACGCGGAGATCATGCCGAGCTTGCGGCGCGTCATGCGACGGACTCCGTCTCGAGCCTGCGAGTGCAGGGTCTGGCTTCGGCTCGCGTTGCCAAGGCAGCGGCTTTCGCGTACGTCGTAAACATAGGCGATATGCTTACGGTGTCAACATTGAAATCGGCGAAAAGCGCCTACCATCATGGCGACCTCCGCGGCACCCTTGTCGAGGCCGGACTCGCGATCCTCGCCGAGGGCGCGGACGTCACGTCGTTGACGCTCCGCGAGGCCGCGCGGCGCGCCGGCGTGTCGGCAATGGCCCCCTATCGCCATTTCGCCGACAAGACCGCGCTGCTCGCGGCTATCGCCACTGTCGGCTTCGAGCGCCTCGCCAACGCGCAACGTGCCGCGGAGGCGGCTGGCACGCCGGTCGCGGCGCTGCGGGCGCAAGGCGTCGCCTACGTTGCCTTTGCCTGTGCAAACCCGGGTCTCTTCCGCCTCATGTTCGGCGCCGGGACACCGGAGAGGAAGGACACGCTTGCCGCGGCAGGACAGGCTTCGTTCGATCTTTTGGCGGCGCGTGTCGCCAGTGCATGGCCGAACCTGCCCTTCGGCGCGGACATGGGCGATCGGGTGTTGGCGAATTGGGCCCTCGTCCACGGCCTGGCGATGTTGGCGGTGGATGGGCAACTCGAAGTGTTTGGTGTCTCGCCGATCATTCTCGCCGAGCGCGTCACCGCGCTTGCCGCGAAATAGTCCGGCACTCCGGTCGAAGCGCACCGTCGGGTGCGGTAGCGCGGCGCGTCGACACGTGACCCAAACGTAACATCCGGGCCAATTGATTGAGGCCAAATCATGCCCATCTTGCGCTAACCGTCGGAAGAGCGCAGGACTCGCCGGCACATCTCCTAGAGGTGATTGAATGGCGTCCGCCCATGGCGCGATGAAGACCCTGGCTACGATCGACTGCGACGACGTCGCGGAGATTTTCGCCGAGCTGACCGTCGAGGCGGCGGTCGCAGTGATGTGTGTCTACGCGGGCGACGCCAACGCGCGGCAAAAAGCCGACAAGAGCATGGTTTGCGACGCCGACGAGCGCGCCGAGGCGATCATTCTCGCAGGTCTCGCCAAGCACCTCCCGCAAATTCCCGTGGTAGCCGAGGAAGCCGCCTCGCGAGGCGAGAAGCCTCGCTGCGGACGCGCGTTCATCCTGGTCGATCCGGTCGATGGGACCCGCGAGTTCCTCCATCGAAATGGCGAGTTCACCATCAACATCGCGTTGATCCTGGACGGCGTTCCGCGCGCCGGTGCTGTCTACGCGCCGGCGATCGAGCGGCTCTGGATGGCCGGCACCAATGCCTGGAGCTGCCGTGTCGCACCGGGTGGTCCTTTGCCGCCCGTCGCCGAACGAACGCCCATCAAGGTCCGCACCGTCCCGGGTCACGGGCTCACCGCGCTCGCCAGCCGTTCGCACGCCGACGAAAAGACGGAAGCGTTCCTGTCGCGGCTGCCGATCGCCGAGCGTCGCTGCGCCGGATCGTCCTTGAAGTTCTGCCTCGTCGCCGAGGGCGATGCCGACGTCTATCCGCGCTTTGGGCCGACCATGGAATGGGACACGGCCGCTGGCGATGCGGTGCTGCGCGCGGCCGGCGGCATCGTGCTCGACGAAAGCGGCGCCGTGATGCGCTACGGCAAGTCGGAGAGCCAGTACCGGAACGGCTCCTTCGTCGCCTGGGGCGACAGGCCGGCGCAACTGGTTGCCGCCGCGATCTGAAACGCGGCCTTAAGTCTCCGTTAACCCTGCCCTGCAAGCATCCGCCTCGGTGCTCGCGATGCCGCATCTGCTTTCCGGCGGCGAGCCTCGACGAGAGACGGGGGACGAGATGCGGTTCGAGGGTCGGAGAGAATTTCTTCGCGGCGTCGCCGCATGCGCGGCCACGGCTGCCGCTCCAGCCGTCGCGCTGGCCTACGGTGAAGAGCGGCCGATCGTCTACACATCGAACGACGTCATCCTGAGCGGCCATCGCTTCTTCGGCTCGATCTCGCGCAGCCTCGCCGATGTCGTGCAGACGGCGACGCAGCGTTGGGGCCAGCCCAACGGCTACATCCTTGGCGAAGAGGCGGGCGGCGCCTTCGTCGGCGGCCTGCGCTACGGCGAGGGCAAGCTCTACACCCGCAACGCCGGCGACCAGCGCGTCTTCTGGCAAGGCCCCTCGATCGGCTTCGACAGCGGCGTCGATGGCGACCGCACCATGATGCTCGTCTACAACATGCCCGCCCGCCAGGCGATCTTTCAGCGCTTCGGCGGCATCGATGGCTCGGCCTATTTCATCGGCGGCCTCGGCATGATGGCGCTCGCCAACAGCGGCATGACGGTCGTGCCGATCCGCACCGGCCTCGGCGCGCGCCTTGGGATCAACGTCGGCTATCTGAAGTTCACGTCCGGCCAGACCTGGAACCCCTTCTGACGGCTCGACCCTGGTCTTTCCGCAACTACTCTTTCCGCGACTTCCTGACGCTGCGGCCCCGCGCTTAGAACGACTGCTCACGAAAGCGGTCGGCGCACGGCGTCGGCGGGGATCCGCATGGCCCATCCGCAGAAGCTCGACCGCCTCATCGCGCGCTTCCCGACTCTCTGCGGGCTCGCGCCAGACCATCTGGAGATGATCGGCTCGTGGGTGAGCTTCCCGACCATGCGGGCCGGCGACACCCTACGAGCCCGACTGGGATTGCCCGAACTATCTGGCGTGCCTCGACGGCCGCACGCGCGTCTTCAAGATGTCCGCCCGCCGGCCGCGAGGTCCTCATCTACAAGGTCGTTGCCGGGGGCACCTGCGTGCTCACCACGCAATGCCTGCTGTCGGGCGGCACCTTTCCGGCGATGAGCATTGCCGAGGCCGATACCACCCTTCCCGCCGTCCCTGCCCCCGTATTCGGCCGGCTGATGGCCGAGTCGGACCCGTTCCGCGCGGCGACGCCTCGGCGCATCTCAACAACCAATCGATGGGCTTGATGCACACCGAGATGATGGACGCGAACCTCGCGGGCGTCGATTTCTCGAACACGAACCTCGGCCACGCCGACATGAGCTTCGCCAACCTCAAGGGCGCGAACTTCGCGGGCGCCGACCTGTCGCGCGCCGTCTTGTCGGGGGCGGACGCGAGCGGTGCCAACTTCACCGGCGCGACGATGACCGGCGCCGAACTCGACGGCACCAAGCTCGTCGGCTCGAAAGGTCTCGACAAGGCGAAGGATCTCAAATCGGCCCGAGGCTACAAGCCCGGCACCGGCAACTGAGTTCGTCCACTTGTGATCGTCGGCGCGGCCGCTAACAGTCGCGCCATGAGCGAGCCCGCCGTTCCCCGCATCCTCGTCGTCGAGGACGATCCGTCCATGCGCACGCTGGTCCTGCGTGTGCTCAAGGAGAGCGGCTACGACGCGACGAGCGCGCGCGACGGGCGCGAGATGCACGCGACGTTGGCCGAGACCAGCTTCGACCTCATCCTGCTCGACGTCATGCTGCCGGGCAAAAGCGGCCTTGACCTCTGCCGCGAGATCCGCCAGACGAGCCAGGTGCCGATCATCATGGTCTCGGCCCGCGGCGACGAGATCGATCGCGTGGTCGGGCTCGAGATCGGCGCCGACGATTACGTGGCGAAACCCTTTGGCGCCAAGGAGCTGCTCGCCCGCATCCGCGCCCTGCTCCGGCGGGTCGCTGGAGGCCAAGGCACCGCAGCCGCTGGTCGCGTGCCGCAGGATGTCATGGCCTTCGCCGGCTGGCGGCTCGACCGCCGTCGGCGCGAGCTGTCCGACCCGCATGGTGTCGCCGTCGAGCTATCAGGCGCCGAGCACGATCTGCTCGTGAGCTTTCTCGAGAATCCGCAGCGGGTGATCGGCCGCGAGCGCCTGCTCGAGCTGTCGCGTACCCGCCTCGCCGAGTCCTCCGATCGCTCCATCGACGTGCTGGTCAGCCGACTTCGACGCAAGCTTGGCCAGGACGACCTGATCCGCACGGTGCGCGGCGTCGGCTATCTCTTTTCCGCCGACGTCTCGACGCTCTGATGCGCGTGATTTGGCCGACCGGGCTGATCGGCCGCGTCGGGCTAGTCCTGCTGGCCGCCGTCCTGCTCGAACTCGCCGCCTCGACGTTCATCTTCGAGCGGGCGGAGCTGGTCTCGATCGAGGACGCGCAGGCCAGGCGCATCGCCGTGCAGCTCGATGCCGCCATGCGCGTCCTGAACGCGAGCGAGCCGGCGCTGCGCCCAGCCCTGGCCAAGGCGCTGTCCGAGCCGGAGCTGAGCTTCGTCTGGACCGGCGCTCCGGCCGCCCTGCCGGTGCCGCCCTCGGCTGTAGGGGATCAACCGCGAGGGCTACGCGCGAGCCTTTTGGCCGATGTGCCGCGCCTCGCCTCCCGCGAGTTGCGCTTGCAACCGGACGACGCCGATCCGGCGGACGGCATCGAGGGAAGCCTCACCCTAGGCGACCGGTCGAGCCTGGCATTCCGCGCGCGGGGGCTCGATCAAGCCCCGCCAGACCTCGCCGCGAATCTCGGCTCGATCGCGCTTCTGTCGGGCGCGGTGCTGCTCGCGGCATTGCTCCTCGTGCGCACGCTCGCCGCGCCGCTTCGCATGCTGGTCGCCGCGACCGACGCCATCGGCCGCGGCCCGCCCGTCCAGCTCGACGCGGCGCGGGGGCCGGGCGAGATCCGCCGCGTGGCGCGCGCGTTCAACGCGATGCAGGGGCGAATCGAGAAGCTCCTGAAAGACAGAACCGACGCGCTCGCCGCCGTCTCGCATGATCTGCGTACGCCGATCGCGCGGATGCGGCTACGCGCCGACGTCGGCGGCGCGCGGGAGGATCAAGCCGCCCTCGTTCGCGATCTCGCCGAACTCGAGGCGATGCTCGACGATCTCCTCGCCTACCTGCGCGGCGAGACCGACCCCGAGCCGGCGCGTCGCACCAACATCGCCGCCACGCTGCAAACACTCGTCGACAACGCGACGGATGCGGGCCTTGAGGCGAGCTACGCGGGGCCAGATCAAAGCGTTCTGCTCGTTCGCTCGCTGGCCCTGAAGCGGGCCTTCGCCAACTTGATCAACAACGCGATCGCCTACGGCGAGTGCGCGCGCGTCACTCTCGAGGAGACGGCGACCCAAAGCATCGTCCTGGTGGACGACGAAGGGCCAGGGATCCCAGAGACCGAGCGCGACGCCGTCTTCGAGCCGTTCTACCGCGGCGACGCCTCGCGCAATCGCGCCAAGGGCGGCATGGGCCTCGGCCTCGCGATCGCGCGCGCCGCCGTGTCGCGCGAGGGCGGATCGATCGAACTCGCCAACCGCGACGAGGGGGGCCTGCGGGTCGCGATCCGGCTTCCGCGACGCTGAACGCCGAGCCCGCCTTCTAGCTTCGGCATGGCGACTCACGGTTTGGATGGATAAGATGGCCACATGCGGACGAGCGGCTCGAAATCAGCGCTGCGCAGCACGGACATCAGTTTCTTCGATGTCCGCCATGCCGGCGAGACCCACAGGGTCCAGATCAAGCGGATCGCCACCGCGCGGCGGTTCACGCTGCGGGTGCGCGCGGCCACGCGCGACGCGATCCTGACGATGCCGCCGCGCGGATCTCTGCCGCGCGCCAAGCTGTTCGTCGACCGCCATGCCGCCTGGATTGGCGCGCGCCTCGCCCGCCTGCCGGTGCCAACGCCTTTTGGGCCAGGCGCCCTGCTGCCGTTGCGCGGCGTGACCCATGAGATCGTCCACCGGCCGGCCGCTCGCGGGACGGTGTGGATCGAGCTCGGGGACGAGACCCTGGCCACGCCGCCCAGGCTCTGCGTCAGCGGGGAGGCACCGTTCGTCGCTCGCCGGGTTCAGGACTATCTCATCCGCCAGGCGCGCGCCGACCTCGCGATCTCGGTCGCGCGCCATACGGCGACCTTGAACGTCAAGGCGCGTCGCATCACCCTGCGTGACACGACATCGCGTTGGGGCTCATGCTCCTCGACCGGAGCGCTCAATTTCTCCTGGCGGCTCGTGATGGCGCCCCCGTTCGTGCTGGACTATCTCGCCGCGCACGAGGTGGCCCACCTCTGTCACATGAACCATTCCGATGCGTTCTGGCGGGTCACCGAGCGCCTCGTACCGGACTACCGCCGGGCCGAAGTCTGGCTGAAAGGACACGGCGTCGGCCTGATGCGGTTCGGTTCGGCGGGAACAAGCGCCGAGAGCGACGTCAGCGCCGCAGAACGGTGAGATAGCAGGACCGCCGACCTTCGGCTTTCGCCTTTTGCTCGTAGCGCGTTTCAACCCAGCCGAGCCACGGCGTCCGCCAATCGACAGCCGACGTTGCCGACCACGAAAAATCCGGCGATCGTAGGACACGCGCGAGCGCCCACCCACACATATCGTCGATGTCGGTGGCAAACCGCAGTTCGGCGCCTTGGCGCATGACGCGAGCCAGTCTCGCGAGCATCGCATCGGACAGAAAGCGCCGCTTGCGCTGGCGCCGCTTCGGCCATGGGTCGGGGTAGTAGATGAACACACGCCCGAGACTGGCGGCCGGCAGTTGGTCGACGATCTCGCCCGCATCGCCGAGATGTAAGCGGATGTTGTCGAGATCGGCGGTCGCGAGGTCGCTGACGGCGCGCGCCATCCCGTTCAAGAACGGTTCGCATCCAATCAGCCCGATGTCGGGGCTACTCGCGGCCGTCGCGAGAAGATGCTCGCCGGCGCCAAAGCCGATCTCGAGCCACAGATCATGCATGGGCCGGGTGAAAGCCCTTGTCGGCTCGATCGCCTGCGACCAATCGAGGGCAAGGCGCGGCAGCAGGGTCCGCAGCAAGTCGCGCTGGTAGGCCGCTAAAGGCTTTCCCGATCGCCGGCCATGCAAAGCCCGCGGTTCGCTATAGGGGGTCGCTCGTTCCGGTTCGTCACTCACTGGAGGCGTGGGTTCAAGCACGAAGGAATATCACGATGCAGGCGGGAGCATCGCCGGTGCCGCCTCCCTAGGAGACAGCGGCCGATGAAAACAATATTGAAAAGGTCGCCGGTCGGGCGAGGCGTCAAAGCCTGCGCAGCAGCTCGTTCATGCTCTCGAAATCCACTCGCGTCGCGCCGAAACCGGACCCGATGTGGTCCATTTTCCGGCAGATCTCGCCGAGCTGCGCCGCGATATACTCGAGTGCCACAGCCACTCGAAGCGACACGTCCGTCGCGGCGCCATTGTCGCCGATGTGGCTCGGTTGAAATGGCTGGCTTGCCCATTCGGTGAAAGTGTCCATCCCATCCGCCATCAAGATCCCCCTTACCGTTCGAGACCCACCTATTAGCATGTCCAGCCGTTTTGGCGAGCCTAAGGCAATTGGATGCACGCGGCGCGCGCACTGCGACGTCGCCCGCGCCCACTCTTCGCGCGGTTGATGGCCACACCAACCCTAACCGACCGCCGCGATGCACGCACCGAGGCGCCCCACGAGGACGGCGATGTCATCCTCCGTGGCGATCAGCGGCGGCGTCATCACGATCGTGTCGCCGGCCTGCCGCAGCACGAGGTCGTGCTCCCAGAAGGCCATCTCGACGACGTCGAACCCGCGCCGCCCCGGTAGCCCCTCGAGCGATGCCAGCTCGACCGCCGCGGTGAGACCAAGCGTGCGGATGTCGACGACATTGCGCGCGCCGCGCAACCCGTGCACCGCCGCCGCCCAGTCCGGCTCGAGCGTGCGAGCGCGCTCGAACAACCCCTCCTCGCGGTAGAGATCCAGTGTCGCCAGGCCGGCGGCACACGCGAGCGGATGCGCCGAATAGGTGTAGCCGTGCGTCACCTCGACGGCGTGCTCCGGTCCGCGCATCAAAGTCTCGTGGATGGCGCGGCTGGCGAGGACGCCGCCCATCGGTACGGTGCCAGAGGTCACGCCCTTCGCGAAGGTCATCAGGTCCGGCGTGACGCCGTAGCGTTCGGCGGCGAAGGCATGGCCGAGCCGGCCGAACCCCGAGATCACCTCGTCAAAGATGAGCAGGATGCCGTGCTCGTCGCAGATCGCCCGCAGCTTCTGCAGGTAGCCTTGCGGCGGCGGCAGCACGCCCGTCGAGCCGGCCATCGGCTCGACGATGACGGCGGCGATGGTCGAGGCGTCGTGCAGGGCGACGAGCCGTTCGAGATCGTCGGCGAGATGGGCGCCCCACGTCGGTTCGCCGATGGTGAACGCCTGCTCGGCGCGATTGTAGGTCGACGGAAGATGATCGACACCGGCGACGAGCGTGCCGTAGATTTTGC
Source organism: uncultured Lichenihabitans sp. (assembly GCA_965214415.1). GTDB lineage: Bacteria > Pseudomonadota > Alphaproteobacteria > Rhizobiales > Beijerinckiaceae > RH-AL1. The sequence goes on along the minus strand of CBDCBQ010000003.1, from coordinate 234,485 downwards.
GGTTGGCGACGATCCCGCCGACCGCCGTGCCGCCGAAATTGACGCCGTGATATCCGCGCTCGCGCCCGATCAGCCTTTGGCGCGAACCATGCCCGCGCACGTTGTGGTAGGCGAGCGCGAGCTTCAGCGCGGTGTCGACCGCCTCGGAGCCCGAGTTCGTGAAGAAGACATGGTCGAGCCCAGCTGGCGCCAAATCGGCGATCCGCGTGGCGAGCTGGAAGGCTTTGGGGTGCGCGAACTGGAACGGCGGCGCGAAATCAAGCTCCGCGGCCTGCGCCTGGATCGCCGCGACGATCGGCGCGCGACCGTGACCCGCGTTGCAGCACCACAGTCCCGCGGTGCCATCGAGGATACGGCGACCGTCGGCGGCGATGTAGTGCATGTCCTTGGCGCCGACAATCAGCTTCGGCCGCGCCTTGAAGGCCCGGCTCGACGTGTAGGGCATGAAATACGCGTCGAGATCGGTCGGCGTCGCGAGATTGGAGTTCGAGGTCAAAGCGGAGCTCCCGTGCCGTGGATCCCGCTAATTTAGGCTTTGCCTACCTCCGTCAACCCCGCCGCGGCGACGGCACGAATTCGGCAGGCAGCCGGCAATCGACGAAGACTGAGGGCAGCGTGGGCGCGGCAACAAAACAAATGGATGGGGGATCAACGCCAAACCCGCTCGATCGCAGGGCCGTCGCCGCCGTGGTCCTCGGTAACGCCCTCGAATTCTACGACTTCATCACCTACTCCTTCTTCGCCAAGCAAATTGGCGACGCTTATTTTCCCTCCGGCACGCCGACCGCGAGCCTGCTTTCGTCGCTACTCGTATTCTGGATCGGCTTCTTCACGCGGCCGATCGGCGCCGTCGTGCTCGGCGCCTATGCCGACAAGGCGGGCCGGAAGCCGGCCATGCTGGTCACGATCGCGCTGATGGCGGTCGGGATGCTGATGCTCGCCGCGACACCGAGCTTCCAGACGATCGGCTGGGCCGCGCCCGTGATCGTGGTCTTCGGCCGACTGATTCAGGGCTTCGCGCTTGGCGGCGAGGTCGGCCCGAGCACGGCCTTTCTCGTCGAGGCGGCCCGCGCGGACCGGCGCGCGCTCATGGCGAGCTGGCAGCTCGCGAGCCAGGGCGTCGCTCAGCTGTTCGCCGGCGCGCTAGGTGTCGTGCTCACGGTGACGCTTAGCGCCGAGGCGATGCGCGCCTGGGGATGGCGCGTACCGTTCGTCGTCGGCTTCCTGATCGTGCCGGTGGGTCTGGTCATTCGCAATCACCTGCCGGAGACAGTCGAAGCCGACGCACCGGCCTCGGCGCGCGAGGTGCTCGGGCGCCTGTCGCGGCATCACGCCCGCGTTATCGTGCTTGGTGTTCTTCTCATCATGGCCTCGACGGTCGCGACCTATGCCGGCATCAACATGCCGACCTACGCCAACACCACCCTCGGTCTGTCGCTCAAGATTTCATCCGAGGTGACGGTGGCGCTTGGCGTGACCTCGATCGTCTTCAGCCTCGTCGGCGGCTGGCTTGCCGATCGCTACGGACGCCGTCCGATGATGCTTTACCCGCGGCTGATCGTGGCGCTTGGCGCCGTTCCGATCTTCCTGTGGGTCGTGCACGCCCCCTCGGCATTAAGCGTCGTCACGGTGACGATCCTGGTGTCGGCCTTCACCTCGTTCGCGAGCGCGGGCAGCATCGTCGGCATCCCTGAAGCGCTGCCTCGCGCGGTGCGAAGCGCCGGCCTTTCGATTGCCTACGCGATCAGTGTCACCCTGTTCGGCGGCTCGACGCAATGGGTCCTCAACAAGCTGATCGCCGTGACCGGCGACAAGTTGGCGCCCGCCTACTACCTCGCGGCGACCGGGGTCGTCGGCGCGCTAGCGGCCCTGATGATGCCGGAGACACGCGGCAAGCCGCTCGATTGACCCCCGCTCGCCCGATCATCCGCGTCGAAACCGGCCGTCGCGCAGGAAATCGAGCGTGGCGCGGATGGCGGCGGGGTGGCGCATGATGAACGTGTGCGTCGCGGGCACCGCGATATGGTCGGCCATCCCGTCGAGCCGCGTGCTGGCGACCGTGACCTTGCCGTCGTTGGGCTTCGGCAGATACAGCCAGCCGGCGAGGTCGAGCGAGCGCGTGCCCGCGACGATGCCGAGCTGCCAATCGAGCGGTCTAAGCAGATCGAGCGTCGCCGCATCGCGCCGCGTGCGGAGCTGCGCGCCTGCCGGCCCGAAGACGGCCTGGTAGGCACGCGTATCACCGAGAAGGTCGGCGATTTCGCTGCCGCCGTTCGGTGGCGCCAGCATGACCACGCGCCCCAGCCGTTCCGGTCGATGGCGAGCGACGAGGGCGCGTGCGACGAGCCCGCCCATCGAATGCGTGACGACATGGACCCGTCCCTCGAGCCGCTCGCACCAGCCTTCGGCGCGGCCATTCACGTATTCGGCCAGCCCGGCGAGGTCACGGACGCGGCTCGGATAGTCGAGGTTCAGGGTCCGATAGCCGGCGGCGGCGAGCGCGGTGGCCATCTGCGCCATCGACCCGGATGCTCGACCCGCGCCGTGCAGGAGAACGACGCCATCCCCGGCCCGCGCCGTCGCCCGCGATAGCGCGCCGGTGCGGTCGACACCCGCTCGGACGTCCGCGCCTGGAGCGTGTCTGCCCTGCATCAAAAGACCTTCGCTGCGCTGCAGCAAATGCCTATCTTTCTGTCAACATCTGCCAAAGGATAGATCAACATGCCGCTCCACCTGCCCATTGCGGGTCTCACGATCCTCTTGCTGACCGCGCTTGCCTCCTATTCGGGCTGGCACGCGACCAACGCCACCCGCCCCGCTTATGCTGCGTCGCAAGCATCAACCTTCGTGCCCGGGCCTGGCTTCTCGACAGCCGTCGGCTCTGGTGCCGCGGTGCGCAACCTGCTCTTTTGACGGGAGCGTTGGCGGCCTACGTGGTCTAAAAATAGGTCTTCAGCTCGTTGGCCGCTTCGGCCGCCGATCGATCCAGATTGAACGCGCCGACGAACCGCCCGTCCTTGTCCATCAGATAGGCGATGGCGGTGTGGTCCATAATGTAGGTGCCGTCCTTGTCTGGCACGGCCTTGGCGTAGGCCTTATACTCGTGCTCCACCGTTCGGATCGCCTCCGGCGCGCCTGTAAGAGCCGTGATGCGCGGGTCGAAACTTGTCATGTAATCCTTGAGGACGACCGGCGTGTCGCGTCCGGGATCGACGCTGATGAAGATCGCGCGGGCCTTCTCGTCGGGACCGAGGGTCTTGAAGAGCTGTGAAATCTCGGCGAGCGTAGCCGGGCAGACATCGGGACAGTGCGTGTAGCCGAAGAAGACCAGCGTCGGATGGCCGAGCAGTGCCTCCTGCGTGACGGTCTTGCCGTCCTGCGAGGTCAGCGCGAACGGGCCGCCGACGGCCGAGGTGCTGGTGGCGATGCCTCTCGGCATCAGGATCGCCGCGGCCGCGAGGCCAGCCAGCCCGAGGCTGAGAATAAGAGCGCCAATCACCACAACCCGGCTACGCATGTGTGTCTCTGCTTTTGACGACTGCTGCTTGCCAGCGAGATAGCGCGACCGGTGCCGACGGCGCCACGCCGGTGCATGGTCACTTCACGATGATATAGTGTAGCCCTATATCGAAGCCTGGAAATTTTGCCCGGACATGGTCCGGGCGCAGCGCGGAGAACCAGTCCCATGACCCAAGTTGACATGCAGGGCGGGCGATCCGGCTCTCGCGAAGGCAAGATACCGGTCACGGTTCTGACCGGCTACCTCGGCGCCGGCAAGACAACGCTTTTGAACCGCATCCTCTCCGAGCCGCACGGCAAGAAATACGCGGTGATCGTCAACGAATTCGGCGAGATCGGCATTGATAACGAACTTATCGTCGACGCCGACGAGGAAATCTTCGAGATGAACAACGGCTGCGTCTGCTGCACGGTGCGCGGCGACCTGATCCGGATCATCGAAGGGCTGATGAAGCGGCGCGGCAAATTCGACGCGATCATCGTCGAGACCACAGGCCTCGCCGATCCGGCGCCGGTCGCGCAAACCTTCTTCGTCGACGAGGACGTGATGGCGAAATCGCGCCTCGATGCGGTCGTGACCGTCGCCGACGCGAAATGGCTATCCGCGCGACTGAAGGATGCACCCGAGGCGAAGAGCCAGATCGCCTTTGCCGATGTCATCGTTCTCAACAAGACCGACCTCGTCTCGCCCGACGAACTCGCCGAGGTCGAGGGCCGCATTCGCGCCATCAATCCCTACGCGACGTTGCACAAGACGCAGCGATGCGCCGTGCCGCTGGACGCCGTTCTCGAACGAAGCGCGTTCGACCTCGAGCGCATCCTCGAGCTCGAGCCAACATTCCTCGACCATGACGATCATGCGCATGACCACCATGATCATGGCCACGATCATCACGACCACGGTCACGAGCATGCCCACAAGGAGCACGCTCACGACGAGACGCACGGGCACGCTCACGGGGCACACGATCACGACGGGCAGGAACACAAGGCGCACAAGGAGGAACACCACGACCATGGTGGTTTGAAGCACTACCACGACGAGGAGATGGCCTCGCTCTCCGTCACGATCGACGGTGACGTCGACCCTGACAAATTCATGCCCTGGATTCAGGATTACATGCAGCGGGAGGGCGGCGATATCTTGCGCTCGAAGGGGATCCTTGCGTTCAAGGACGAACCGCGCCGCTTCGTGTACCAAGGCGTGCATATGATGATGGACGGCGACCTGCAACGCGAATGGAAATCCGGCGAGAAGCGGACAAGCCGCATCGTCTTCATCGGCCGCCATCTGAAGGAGGACGAGATCCGCAAAGGCTTCATGGCCTGCGCGGCCTGAACGACAATGGTCGATCTGCAAACGTCCCTGACGGATCACGTCATCGCGTATGAGACGGGCGAGCCGGTTCAAGCCGTCGCGTTCATCGACGGTACGCCCGCGATCGCCCGCGATGACGGTACCGTGGTGTTTGGATCGCCCGACACCACCGGCGTCGTCGCCGCGCACGCGGACGGCGCCATTCTGGCGAGTGTCACGACCAGCGCGGGCCTGATCACGGGTGGCGACGACGGGCTCGTCGTTCTGACACGCGGTGACGGCTCGACCGAAACGCTTCACGACGCGAAGGGCAAATGGATCGATGCCCTCGCCGCGCGCGATGATGGCGCCGTTGCATGGGCAACCGGCAAGCGTGTCTTCGCGCGAGATGCGAAGGGCACTGTGAAGGAGACTATCGCGCCGACGACCGCGCGCGGTCTGGCGTTCGCACCGAAAGGCTATCGGCTCGCCATCGCGCATTACAATGGCGCGAGCCTGTGGTTCCCCAATACCGCCTCGGCGCCGGACCTCTTCGAATGGAAAGGCTCCCATGTCGGCGTGACGTTTTCTCCCGATGGGCGGTTCCTGGTGACATCGATGCAGGAGAATGCCCTGCACGGCTGGCGCCTCGACGACCGCGCGCACATGCGGATGTCGGGCTACCCGTCCAAGGTGAAGAGCACGGCGTGGTCGGCGGATGGCTTCTGGCTCGCCACCTCGGGTGCCGAATCCTGCGTGATCTGGCCGTTCCGCGACAAGGACGGTCCGATGCGCAAGCCGCCCCGCGAGGTGGCGGGACGCCGGGCGAAGGTCTCGTGCGTCGCTTTCCATCCCAAAGCCCTCATGCTGGCGGTCGGGTTCGAGGACGGCTGGGTGATGCTGTGCCGCCTCGTCGATGCCAGCGAGATTCTCGTGCGACGCCCTGATGCAGCGCGAGACGCCGTGTCCGCGATGGCCTGGAGCGCCGACGGCAACAGGCTTTTGTTCGGCACACGGGGCGGCGATGCCTGGCTGCTCGCGATCCCGGCCTGAACTCGTTTTCGGAAGGTGCTAGGCTTGTGACGTCCGCGATCGGAGCGCCGTCATCATGATCTTCCGCCGCATCGCCTTTTTCATAGCCCTGCTGTTCGGGCTCGCGATGACGCAGGTGCCCGAGTTCGTCGAGCAATACCGCCAGCGCCTGGGTGGCGCCATCGACGAACTGTCCGCCGTGGTGGCGCGCTTCGACAGCGACAGCGCGCAGCACGGTTTGACGCAGAGCGCCGGCATCGACCGGCTGCATGCCAATGGCGACAAGTTCGTTCGCGAGCGCGGCGACGAGATCGCCGATGATGTCGCACGGCTCGACTCACTGCGCACCGCGCAATCCCTATTCCGCGATGAGGGTCCGATCGCGCGCCTCGCGACGTTCGCGACCCACTACGACAGCCGGATCGCGCGCGGTGCATACAGCGATTTCGAGCCGGCGGTGCCGACCTCGCCGGAGGCGCTCGCGCTCGGCCTCATCGGCTTCGTGTTCGGTGGCGGTGTCGTTCATGTGACGGGGCAGCAGATGCGTCGGCGACGCGTCCGACGTGCGCCGGCGGAAGGCACGATATGACCCACGTGAGCGATACAAGGATGCCACAACACAGGTCCAATCCTCATGGTGCCGCGCGGCGAGCAGAAAGTCGACTCGCATGTGTTCGCGATGTGTCGATAAGGTGGTGGAAGTCCTTCCTTAACGCCCCGTGCGTAAACGACGGTCGCGATGAACGATCACTACGACCGACTCGAAAATCGCACGCCAGCCGCACGCGAAAGCGCGCTGTTTCGCGATCTGCGTCACGTCCTCTCGATCGCCCGTTCGCGCGCTCCGGCGCTGCGGGCGCAGCTCAAAGGGATTGACCCAGCAGACCTGACGACGCGCGCGGATCTTGCAAGGATTCCGATACGGCGCGCCAGCGAACTACTCGCCCTCCAGGCGGAGGCGCCACCCTTCGGCGGCCTGACCGCGGCACGCCTGGGCACGGTATGCCACGCCTTCTCGACGCCGGGTGGTTTGCTGTCGATCGCCGGTCCCGCGAAGGACTGGTGGGGAATGGGTCGGGCGTTCTTCGCAGCCGGACTGCGCAAGGGAACGCCGATGTTCAATTGTTTTCCCTACGACCTTTCGCCGCTGGGTAACATGGCCGAGACCGGCGCCCGCGCGATCGGTTGTCCGATCATCCCCGCCGGCAACGCGGATCTCGACCGCAAGGCCGACGCGGTCGCTCGTTTGCGGCCACGCTTCTTCTGCGGCGGCTCCGATCATCTCAAGCTGCTGCTGGACCATGGCGATGCCATCGGTGCCGATATGTCGAGCATCGAGGCCGCCCTAGTGACGGGTTTTTCCAAGCCGGGGCTTCGCCATGAGTTCCACCTGCGCAAGGTGCATGTCCGCCACGCGCTCGTCATCCCCGAAATCGGACCGGTCGCCTTCGAGGCCGGCACGCGAGACGGTCTCCTCGTCAATGAAGGCATGATCGTCGAGATCGTCGACCCCGCGACCTCGATCCCCGTCGCGGCGGGGGACGAGGGAGAGCTTGTCATCACCCGGCTCAACCCGGATTATCCGCTTCTGCGCTACGCGACAGGCCTGCGCTCGGCGCAGCTGTTGCTGCCGTCGTCGTGCGGGCGCACCAATGTGCGGCTCGCCGTCCCGCGCGAGATGCGACCCGATTGCGTCGAGCTCGGTGATGCTTGCGTGCACATCGCCCATATTCGCGAGATCGCCGCGCGTCATCCCGAGGCGGGCCGCATGCGCGCTTACACACGCCGCCCGCGCGATCGCGACGAGCTTGTGCTGAAGGTCGAGGTCGAGCATGGCGGCGACGCGAGCGCGCTCAATGAACGGTTGCGGGAGACGCTGCACGTCGTCACACGCGTCGCGGGCACGATCGAGATGGTACGTCCCGGCACTCTGGCCGACGATGATTCCGTGCTGGTCGACGAGCGCCCGCTCAACTGACGGGTGGTGATGGTTTGGTCCCGAATGTTCTCTCCATCGCCGGCTCGGACCCGAGCGGCGGCGCGGGCATCCAGGCGGATCTGAAGACCTTCGCCGCGCTGGGCTGTCACGGCATGGCGGTGGTGAGCGCGCTGACGGCGCAGAACACACAAGGCGTAAGCGCGGTGCACCTGCCGCCAGCCGCCTTCGTCGCCGAGCAGATCGCGATGATCCTCGTCGACATCGATGTAAGGGCGATCAAGATTGGCATGCTCGGGTCGCGCGAGATCGTCGAGGCCGTCGCCCGAGCGCTCGCGTCGATGACCTTCGCCAAGCCACCCATCGTCGTCGATCCCGTGCTCGTCGCGACGAGCGGCGCGACACTCGGCGACGATGCCGTCATGGCCGCGATGCGCGCGCATCTGTTTTCGCAGGCCACGCTCGTCACGCCAAACCTCCCCGAAGCGGCACGTCTCGCAGGGTGCCCTGCACTCACCTCCCGGGCCGCGATCGAGGATGCCGCCCGCGCGCTGCGCGGGGACGGGCCGGCCGCGTGGCTCGTCAAGGGCGGTCACGGCGACGGCGACAGCGCCGAGGACCTGCTGCTCGACGCTGCCGGCCCGATCTGGCTGTCGGCGCCCCGGATCGCCACGCGCAACACGCACGGGACCGGCTGCACCCTGTCGTCCGCGATTGCCGCCCAGCTGGCGAAAGGCGCCGACCTGCGGCAGGCTGTCGTGGCGGCCAAGGCTTATTTGAGCGAGGCGCTTGCTGGCGCCGACCGTCTCGCCGTCGGGCACGGCCCCGGGCCGGTCGATCACTTCGCGCGCTGGCGACGCGGAATGTCATAGGCGGCCGGCAGGCCGTGCGGCAAAGCGCGTCCCCACCGCACATGACAGACCCGCGCGCGCCCCTTAGAATGGCTCTCGCCGAGACCACATCAACGCCACCTGAGCCGAACGCGGACGAGGATACGTGACCGCCGAAGTGATCGCCCTTCACAAGCCCGACACGCGAGAGGCGACTTGCCCCGTCGCGGCGCCGCTCGGCTTTCCAAAGGCGAAGACCGGCGTGCTGCTCGTCAACCTCGGGACGCCTGATGCGACCGATTATTGGTCGATGCGCCGTTACCTGAAGGAATTCTTGTCCGATCGCCGCGTCATCGAGACACCCCGGTTGATCTGGTGGCCGATCCTCAACTTGATCATCCTCTCGGTCCGCCCATCGGCCAAGGGGAAGGATTACGCATCGATCTGGAACACCGATCGCGACGAGAGCCCGTTGCGGACCATCACCCGCTCGCAGTCGGACAAGCTCGCCGCGTGGATCGACCAGGGGGGTCTCAAGGCCGGCATTGGGCGCAGCCACGATGTGGTCGTCGAATGGGGCATGCGTTATGGTAACCCGTCGATAAAGCAGGGCATCAACTCGCTGGTCGCGCAGGGCTGCGACAAATTCCTGCTTGTGCCGCTCTATCCGCAATACGCGGCGGCGACCTCGGCCACCGTCTGCGACAAGGCGTTCGAGGCGCTGGCCGCGATGCGCTTCCAGCCGACGATGCGGGTGGCGCACCCCTATTTCCAGTCGCAAGCCTACGTGGACGCCATGGCGCGCTCGATCCGCGCGTCGGTCGACGAGTTGCCGTTCAAGCCCGAGGTCCTGCTCGCCTCGTTCCACGGCGTGCCGCAGGACTATGTCGACCTCGGCGATCCCTACCAGGGCCAGTGCATCGAGACCTGGCAGCGGCTACGCCACGCCATGGGCCTCAGCGCGGATGAGTTCCGGATGAGCTTTCAGAGCCGGTTCGGGCCGGCCGAGTGGCTGCAACCCTACACGGACGAGACGATCAAGAGCATGGCGAAGGCCGGCGTGCGCTCCATGGCGGTCGTGGCGCCGGGCTTCGCCGCCGACTGCCTCGAGACGATCGAGGAGCTCGGCGTCGAGAACCGGCACTATTTCCTGGAGAACGGCGGTCGGGACTTCGCCGCCCTGCCCTGCCTCAACGATTCCGACATCGGCATGACCGTGATCGAGGACATCGTCCGCCGCGAGCTGGCCGGCTGGGTGTAGCGTCCCCCTAGGCCGACGCCGGCTGCGGTGCCGCGACGGCCTCCTCAAGCTCGTAGGCCCACACCCGGAACGCCTTCAAGTGGTGCCAGCCGAACGAATTGATCAGCGGGACATCGGTCGCGTCCCGGCCCCGCGCGACGACGATGCGGCCTATACGCGGAATGTTGTTGCGCGGATCGAAGGTGATCCAGCGGCCGCCGAGATAGACCTCGATCCAGGCGCTGAAGTCCATGGGATCGTTGAGCGGAACGCCGATGTCGCCAAGGTAGCCGTTCACATAGCGCGCCGGCATGTTCATGCAGCGGATGAGCGCGATGGCGAGATGCGCGAAGTCGCGGCAGACTCCGATGCGCTCCTCATAGCCCTCGAACGCGGTGCGCGTCGAGCGCGCGCGCTGGTAGTCGAACTTGATGTGGCCGTGCACGAAATCGCAGATCGCCTGGACGCGCGCCCAGCCGGGCGGGACATTCTGGAACAGGTCCCAGGCGATCTGGCTCAGCCGATCGGTCTCGCAGTAACGGCTGCCGAGCAGGAAGACGAGGCAATCGTCCGGCAGTTCGGCGACCGGGACCTCGGTGGCCTCGAGGTCGACTGGATCATGCGTGCCGTCGTCCAGAATGGTCCCGTCGCCCCAGATCTGCAGATCGCCGACCGGCGCGGTGAAACGGCGGCAGTCGTTGCCGAACAGGTCGCGGTACACCGTCGTGGGAATGGCCGGGGTCGCGGCGAAACTCTCCGGCGCCCGCAAGGCGGCCCCATGCTCCTCGCGCACCGTCAACATCGAGATCATCGGTGTCGGTTGCGAGCAGGTCACCGTGATGTCGTAGCCGAAGCGGATCAACATGTCGTACCTGCTTTCCGAAGGCCATTGGTCGCCCGGACGTCCAGTAGCAGATATTGTTCCGACGAGGGGGGGCCGCGATGGCGAAGCAGGACGGCACGAGCAGCTGGTGGCAGCGTGCGGTCATCTACCAAGTCTACCCGCGCTCCTTCCAGGATACCAATGGCGACGGGATCGGCGACCTCGAGGGCGTGCGGCGGCGGCTCGACCACTTCGCCAAGCTCGGCATCGACACGATCTGGCTGTCGCCGATCTACCCCTCGCCGATGGCTGACTTCGGTTACGACGTCGCCGACTACGGCGATATCAATTCGCTGTTCGGCACGATGGCGGACTTCGACCGGCTGATTGCCGACGTCCACGCACGTGGCATGAGGCTCGTCCTCGATTTCGTGCCGAACCATTCGTCGGACCAGCATCCCTGGTTCGTCACGAGCCGCGCCTCGCGCAACAATTCCAAACGCGATTGGTACATCTGGCGCGATCCGGCGCCTGGCGGTGGGCCGCCGAACAATTGGCTGTCGCATTTCGGCGGCATCGCCTGGACCTTGGACGAGGCGACCGGCCAGTATTACCTGCACTCGTTCCTGAAGGAGCAGCCCGACCTCAATTGGCGCAACCCCCAGGTCAAGCAGGCGATGTTCGACGTGCTGCGCTTCTGGCTCGGAAAGGGCGTCGACGGCTTTCGCGTCGACGTGATCTGGTGCCTGATCAAGGACGAGCATCTGCGCGACAATCCGCCAAATCCTGACTGGAAGCCCGGCATGAGTTCGCGCGACAGGATGATCCCGACCTACGACTGCGACCGGCCGGAGATGATGGATCTCGTCGAGGAGATGCGCGTCGTGCTCGACAATTATCCGGGCGACCGGCTGCTGATCGGCGAGATCTATCTGCCGCTCGATCGTTTGGTCGCTTACTATGGGCCAGGCCTGCGCGGCGCGCAGATGCCGTTCAACTTCCTGCTGATCGGCGCGGCATGGACCGCCGACAGCATCGCCAAGATCGTCGCCGACTACAACGCCGCGCTGCCGCCGGGCGCGTGGCCGAATTGGGTCCTCTCGAACCACGACAGGTCGCGCATCGGCTCGCGGGTCGGGCCGGCCCAGGCCCGCGTGGCGGCGATGCTGCTACTCATGCTGCGCGGCACGCCGACAGTCTATTATGGCGAGGAAATCGGCATGCTCGATACGCCGATACCGCCCGAGATCGTGCAAGACCCCTTCGAGAAGCGCGAGCCCGGCCTCGGCTTTGGCCGCGACCCCGAGCGTACGCCGATGCCGTGGGACGATTCCGCGGAGGGGGGCTTCACCACGGGCACGCCGTGGCTGCCGCTCGGCGAGCACGCCGCGATCAACGTCGCGTCGGAGGCGCGCGATCCACGCTCGATGCTCGCCCTCTACGACCGCCTGCTCACCCTGCGCAAGGCGCAACCCGCCCTTGTCGGCGGCGCGATCGGAAAGATCGCATCGGACGGGACGGTGCTGTCGTTCGAGCGCACGCTGGTCGATGCGCGATTGGCGATCCTGCTGAATTTCACGGCGGACGAAGCCGGCGTCAAAGGCATGGAGCCGGGGCACATCGTGCTGTCGACGTCGCTCGCGCGCGACGGCGAAACGGTCCACGGCGCGATGACACTTGCCGCGAACGAAGGTGTCGTCGTCGCGATCTCGTGAGACCTCAGCCGAGCCGCAGCAGGTGGATCAGCGCAATGCTGAGCACCAACAGGAACAAGAGCGAGAGCGTGACCGCGGCGGTCACGCGGCCACCGACGCGGCTAATCACGCGGACATCGACGCCGAGGCCCAGCGCCGCCATCGACACGACGGTGAGGATGCCGGCGAGCTTGGTGATCGGCACGATCGCGGCATTCGGTACGAGACCGGCCGAGCGCACGCCCGTCAAAAGCAGAAAGCCGAGGATGAACCACGGCACGAACTTGAAGATGTTGAAGCGCTTCTTGGCCGGCACTTCGGAACGCGGCGCGCCGGGCAGCCGGTGGGCGAGCAGCGACATGACGATCACGACAGGCCCCAGCGTCAGGACGCGCACGAGCTTGACGAGCGTTCCGATCTGCGTGGCGACAAGCCCCGCCGGGACGGTCGCCGCCAGGACCTGCGGCACCGCGTAGACGGTGAGCCCGGCGAGGATGCCATATTGTCGGGCGTTCAGATGCAGCAGAGGGATCAGCAACGGCAGGCCGAGCACCATCAGCACGCCGAGGATGGCGGTGAACGAGATCGACGACGCGATGTCGTCGCCGTCGGCGTGGATCACCGGGGCCACGGCCGCGATCGCGGAATTGCCGCAGATCGAGTTGCCACACGCCACCAGGATCGCCATGCGGATCGGCAGGCCGATGACGCGGCAGATCAGCAGGCTGGCGAGGAGCGCGATCGCGACCGTGAGGAAGATCGCGCCGAGCAGAATTGGGCCGGAGGCGGCGAGCGCGGCGAGGCTGATCGAGGCGCCGAGCAGCATGACCGCGACCTCGAGCAACTGCTTGGCGCTGAAAGCGATGCCGCGCGCGAACCGCGGCCCAGGCGTCCAGGCGGTGCGGATCGCCATGCCGAGCAGGATCGCGAGGACGAGCGCCTCGACATAGGGGTGGCCGAGCGCACCCTCTTCGACGATCTGCAGGCCAACCGAGACTAGCGTAACGGCAACGCAGAGCACGATCCCCGGAACGAGCCGCAGCATCCGCTTGGCGGCCGAAGGGCGTGGCCGTGGCGCGCCCGGCTCTGACGAGGTTTGGTCCATGGACGCCGTGATGCGAGCTGCTGATCGCGGCGACTAGTACATTCTCTCGCCAGGCGCATCGAGAGAAGTTATTTGCCGCGACCGGCTTTCTTGACGGAATTTCGGGGCTAGGGCGCGAAGTCGAACAGGCTGCCGTGCTGCACCACGACCACCCTCGCGACGACAATCGCGCAGACGACGAGCCAGAAGCCGTACAGCGTCGCCTTGTAAAGACGCGAGTTACCGCCCTTCGCGCAATTGCTGGCGAACTCGCTCGCCGACTTCGGCACCCGAACCAGCATTCCGAACGGCTCAAACATTTGGCGAACCCGCGATCAGTAGTTGCGAGGTCAAATATCGTCTGCTTTCTCGCCGGTCGCAAGAGGTCGAACTTCCGTATTGAATCTCGCGCCTAGAGTGAAATTCTCCTCTCATCGGCTCCGCAAAGAGGATTATTGTTCATGGCGTCGGCAACACGCGCCGCCGCGTCGGTCTTCATGGCGTCGGCGATTTTCGCCGCCGCGTCGGTTGTGGCTACGAGCGCTCGCGTGGCACGACAACGAAGCACTCGACTGTCCGCGCCGCAGCACGGTCAGCTGGATCGCCTGCCCCTCCGGTTCGAAGATCGAGTCGCCGACCGGGAGACCGCCCGCCATGGCCGGGCCGCCCGGCTCGAGCGCGCCGATGCGCACGCCGCGTGGCCCGCTGCCGATCGCGATCGCAACCCGTCGCGCCGCAGCACCGTCTGTGCCTCGATGCCGAGGTGGGCGCGCCGCACATGCCCGTGCGCGACGAATTCGCCGACGACGAGGCGCGCCGTGTTGCTGGAGATGGCGAAGCACAGGCCCTGCGCGCCGCCGATCATCGCGGTATTGATGCCGACGACCTCGCCTGATCCGGCGACGAGCGGGCCGCCGGAATTGCCGGGGTTCAAAGCCGCATCGGTTTGGATCACGTCCTCGATGAGCCGACCGCCGCGGGCGCGCAGCGAGCGGCCGAGCGCCGAGACGACGCCGGCCGTGACCGTCGATTCGAAGCCGAGCGGATCGCCGATGGCGACGAGAGGTGGCCGCGCCGGAGCGCCTTCGAATCGCCGAGCCGCGCGACCGCCGTCCCGCGCGGCAGCGGCGCGCGCAGAAGCGCCAAGTCGGTGTCGGGATCATCGCCGATGACTTCGGCGGTTGCCTCCGGGCTCTCGGTGAGCACGAGCCGGACGCGACGCGCGCCCGCGACCACGTGCGAGTTGGTGACGACGAGCCCATCGTCGGCGATGACGACGCCGGAGCCGATGCCGCCGGGCCGGCCGGCACCGCCGGTCTCCACGCGCACGACCGCTGGCCCGACGCGATCGACGACGCCGGCAACTGTCCGCGAATAGGCGTCGAGCGGGTCGTTTCGCGGGGGATCACGTGAAACGCTGTCGTCACAGGTAAAGACGTCGATGTCCATCTGTGGCTGCCTATCGGGCGCTGCGCCCGAGCTGTCCGTTCGTTTGAGAGGCAGGTGGTTGCCGTCGGCGCGCTGTACAAGCGTGTCGCGGCGTGCGCCTAAGTCGGCCGCCGCGGTGGCCCCCCTCGCCACCACGCACCATATTCCTCGTCAACAGCCCGTGTATCGCAGGAGACACCATGCAGAACGCCCCGACGACGCAGGCGCCGAGCCTCTATCGCAAGAAGATCGGCGATATTGTCGTGACCTCCATCACCGACGGCGTGCTCAACTGCAATTTCGGCCTCGTCAAAGGCATCGACGAGGCGGAGGGCAAGAAGCTTCTTGCATCGCGTTTCCGACCGACCGAGCCGATCTTCACGATCAACTGCTTCGTCGTCCACACCGGCGGCAAGGTCGTTTTGATCGACTCGGGCGCCGGCAAGAATTCAATGTTCGATGGCGGGCGACTACCTGCCGCGCTCAACGCCGCGGGCGTCTCGCCCGACTCAGTCGACACGATCCTCGTGTCGCATCTGCACCCCGATCATGCCGGCGGTCTCGCGACGGAGGATGGACGCGCCGTCTTCCCGAACGCCGAGATGCTGCTGCATGCCGACGAAGCGAAGTTCTGGCTCGAGACGACCAATCCGCCGGCCGAGATGAAGCCGTTCTTCGACGTCGCCCAGGGCGCCGTCAAACCCTACAAGGATCGCATGCGGACCTTCACGAAGGGCGAGGTCGCGCCGGGCATCGAGGCGGAGCCGCTGCCCGGCCATACGCCGGGCCACACTGGCTTCCAGATCATGTCGGGCAACGACTCGCTCCTGATGTGGACGGATATTGTTCACATGCCGGTGCTGCAGTCGCGTTATCCCGACGTTTGCGTCGCCTTCGATGCCGACCCAGAGCAGGCCAAGGCTCACCGCAGGCGGCTGTTCGACAAGGTCGCGACCGACAAGCTGCTGGTCGCCGGATCGCATCTCGATTTTCCCGCGCTCGCGCATCTCGAGAAGCTCGGCGATGGCGGCTACGCGTTCATCCCGGATGTTTGGCGCCCCTACATCTGACGTCCGTTCGTGGTCAGGAGCGTCGGGTGTCGCCATCACCCGAACGCTGCTCGGCGGGCGAATTGCGCTCGCGCAGATTGAACGCCGAGTTGATCAGCGCGATGTGCGAGAACGCCTGCGGAAAGTTGCCGATCAACCGTTTGTTCTCGATGTCGTATTCTTCCGAGAGGAAGCCGAGATCGGTCGCGAGCGACGTCAATCGCTTGAACATCGCGCGCGCATCGTCGCGACGGCCGATCAACGTCAGGTTGTCGACAAACCAGAACGAGCAGGCTATGAACGCGCCCTCCGTTCCCTTGAGTCCGTCGTGCCCGCCGTCGGTGTTATAGCGGCGAACGAAGCCGTCTTTCATCAGGTATTTTTCAACGGCCTCGATGGTGCCGCTGATACGCGGATCGTCGGCCTTGAGAAAACCGGTCAGCGAAGCGAGCAGGACCGAGGCATCCATCGCCTCCGACCCGTAGGCCTGCGTGAAGGCGTTCAGCTTCTTGTTGAAGCCCTTCTGGCAGACGTCATCGTGGATCTTGTCACGCAGCTTGCGCCAATCATCGACCGGCCCCTGCAAGCCGAATTCCTCGACCGTCTTGATTGCCCGGTCAAACGCCACCCAGGCCATCACCTTCGAATACACGAAGTGCTGCGGCGCGCCGCGTATCTCCCAGATGCCCTCGTCGGGCTGCTCCCAGACGCCTTCTAGGTGCTTGAGCAGCTGGATTTGCACGGGCCAATCGTCGTCGTCGTCGGTCAGGCCATGCTTGCGCGCCTGATAGAGCGCGTCGAGCAACTCGCCGAAGATATCGATCTGCAGCTGGCCGGCGGCCGCGTTGCCGATCCGCACCGGCTTCGATCCCTCGTAGCCAGCGAGGTAGTCGAGCTCCGTTTCCGGAATGCGCGACTCCCCACCGATCCCATACATGATCTGAATCTGGCTGGGATCACCACCGATCGATCGCAGCAGCCAGGTGCGCCAGTTCTTGGCCTCCTGCACAAAACCGCCATTCATCAGCGCGAACAAGGTGAAGGTTGCATCGCGCAACCAGCAATAGCGATAGTCCCAGTTGCGGCCGCCGCCGAGCTCCTCCGGCAGCGATGTTGTCGGCGCGGCGACGATCGCGCCCGAGGGCTCGTAGATCAGCGCGCGAAGCGTGATCAGCGAGTGCAGCACCAGATCGGCGTAATCGCTCTCGCCATCGAAGAACTTGGTCCAGCCGTGCCAGCGTCCCTCGGTGTGCGCCAAAAGCTTGACGGGGTCGACGGCTGGCGGCGGCTCCTGGAACGAGAGATGGTAGCCGAGCACGAAGTCGACCTTCTTGCCGGCGCTGACCACGAAATCGGCGCTGTGGCGGCGCAGGTCCGGGTGCAGCTCGACGTTGGTCCGCAAGATAAGCGCGTCGTCGCCGACCACGGCGCGGATGTGCCCCTCCTTGTCGCGCTTGATCCAGGGGATCGCGATCCCGTAATTCGGGCGAATGACCATCTCGGTGTGAAACTTAACCGTCCCCTTCAGCCCGCGGACGATGCGCACGAGATAGCACTCGGGCCGCGTGTCCGGCATGAAATCGATGACCTCGGCGATGCCGTCGTTGGTCTCGTATCGCGTCTCGAGAATCAGCGTGTTCTTCTTGTAGCTTCGCGTGACCTTGGCATCGGGGTCCGATGCGGTCAGGAGCCAGCGGCCGTTGTCCTCCTCGCCGAGGATACGACAGAAGCAAGAGGCGGAATCGAAGCGCGGCCAGCACAGCCAGTCGATCGAGCCGTCGCGCCCGACCAGGGCGGCGGTCTGACTGTCGCCGATCATGGCGTAATCTTCGATCTTCAACGACATATGCAGAGCCTCTCCGCGCGAACACCCGCAACGGAACGGCCGAACGCGGCCAAGCGTTGCTTTAGCAGCTCATGATTTCGGAGGCTTACATGCGTTTCATCACCGGGCTTATTCTCGGCGTTATACTGACAATCGGTAGCGCTTATGTCGTCGATGCGATGCACACCGCTCCAGGCGCCGCCGAGCGGCCGGCGCCCCAGATGGTCAATTGGACAGTCGTCAACGAAAACCTCCGCGTCCTGTCGGGCGACGTGCAGACGGGCTGGGATCGCCTCGTGTCAACTACCCGCCAGATCGACCGCAAGAGCGGCATCTGACGCGTCTTCAGTGCTCTTGGAGCCAGTGAAAAACGACCTGGGTGCTCGTGTCCGGCGGGAAGACTGGGTAGAACACATGCTCGATCATGCCGTCCTTGATCACCAAGGTCAGGCGGCGGATCAGCCGCTGCTGGTTGGCGACGAATGTCGGCAGGCGAAGCGCGTCGGCCAGCGCGTGGTTCTCGTCGCTGAGCACAGGGTACGGTAGGTGCAGGCGTTCGGCCATTTCCGCCTGGTAGTCCGTGGACTGCGTGCTGAGCGCGAATATCGCGACGCCAAGGTCCGCGAACTCGCGGTGCAGATCGCGAATCGAGCAATTCTGCGGGGTACAGCCTCGCGCTCCGGGGATCTCGTCCCAGCCGTCCGGCAAGGCAACGCCCGGGCGGCCCGTCATCGGGTACACGAAAACCACGGTGCGACCTGCCGGCAGCGCCGCGAGATCGACATCCTCGCCCGTGGTCGCGGGGAGCCGGAGCGCCGGCATCCGCGTGCCAGGCAGGTGGGCGCAGGCGCCATCGTCGTGCGGGCGTGGCAGATCGTCCGGCAGGCCGGAATAGTCCTTGGTCAAGCGGATATCCTCAGGATCAATTGTCGAGATTCTGGCGTCGGATCATGGTCCCGACCGCCAATGGACGGTCACGCGGGGCAGGCTGAGCCATCTTCGCGAAAATCGCGAAATCGACCGTTCGGTCGCCGCTGCTCAGGCTGACGCCAACCGGCGGGCGCACTGTGACCGTCCAGCTGCCGAGCTTGTCGCCAGTGTGCAGGACGATCGTTTGCTGGCCGCCGTCACGATGCACGATCGCCATGTCGTGGAGGCCATGCACGATGCCGAGTAGCTGCAGGCTCGGCGCCGGCTCGACGGGCGCTGGCGGCGGTGGTGCCTCCGCCAGGACCGGGGCGGGCGGCGGCAGCCGTCGTTCGGGATCAAACAACGGCCGCTCCAGGAAACCGGTCAGCGCCGCCTTGTCGAGCGTCTTCAGCGGATTGAGCGAGACGGCGTCTTGCGCGGCGGCGCGTCCAGCTGAAGCTGCGAGAAGGACGGCGGCGAATGTCGCGCAAACGAGACGTCGGCGGGTCATCCCGTCGCCTTTCGCCAGCGGCCTTGGAGCGTCATCTGCACGCGGAGCTGCCCAGCCGTTGCGGCCGCGTCGTCGGCCTGGCTGCTCACCTGCTGCACATTGACGTCGCTGACGGTCAACAACGGCAGCCCGCCCTCGATCTCGTAGAGCAGGTCGCGCAACCCCTTGTTGTCGATGTCGAGCCCGACCTCGACCGCGACGACGCCGTCGGCCTCCTGCTCTGGAGTCTCGACCGGCTGGACCTCGGCGACGCGACCACCTGCGTCCGCCACGAGCTTGCCCGTCAGCTTTTGGATCTCGGCGCGCGCCAGGCTGGTGCTGGCGCTGGCGAGGTAGAGCGAGGCGACATCGACCGGCTTGACGTGACGCGCGCGGTGCTTCTCGAGCTGCGCGACGATCGTCGCCGTTGTCGCGGCTTTGCGCGCGGCGATGTCGTCGGCCTGCGAGGCGTCGGATAGGTTTGAAATGGCGACACCGACGAGGAGCAGCGGGGCGCCGCAAAAGAACGCAAGCGCGCCGATCCGCCAGGCTTGCGCCTTGGTCTTGTCTGAAACCATCACGGCGTCTCCGGCGCGGCGGCCGTCGGGCGATCCGCACTGATCTCGAAGCTGTCCTTCTGGTCTTTCTCGCGCGTCACCGCGGCGGTGAACCGAACATTGGACAGCCCCGTCGACTCGAGCTCGCCGACGAGGGCCGGCGCGTTCGTCGTGACGCCGACGACGCGCACTTTGTCCGGCGCGATCGACAGCTCCTTCAGATAGGTGTCCTCGGGGATCGCGGTCGCGATCTTGTCGATCAGCACGACGATCGCCCGATCCGGGCGCTTGGCCTCCAGCATCGCCCGTTCGCGATCGCCGACATCGCCCATCGAAGCGGATTTGAGCAGGCGGCGCGCCTTCATCAGCCGGACGCTGGCGACCTGCGCCGCATCGTCGGCGCTCGACGCCCATAGGGATGTCGCGAGCCAAACCACACCGAGCACCGCGAACGACGCCAGGGCAACCCGCGAGACCATGCGTCGCGAGTCGCTCCGCGTGGTTTTGGCCGCATCGCGCAGGAGGTTGATGCGCAGCGGCGCGTCCAGGGGCCCATCCTCGACGCCGATCGCGTTTGGAGCGAGACCCAGATCAGCCAACGCCGCCAGTGGCGCCGCGACGAGATCGCGCGAGGTGGCGCTCAGAGCGACGGTGAGGCCCTGGCCCATCTCGGCATCGCCCTCCTCGAGCACGCGGTAGCCGTAGAGCACTCGGTCCGGCCGCCAGGGCGTCAGCCGCTCGAGCTTGTGCTCGATGATCGAGCCAAGGAACTCGCGACCGGCGGCGGGCAGCGACAGGGTGCGATGCATCACCTGCTCGGGCCGCACCCTCAGCTCGATCGAGGTCCAGCGCGCCGACGTCAGCGCCGCCAGCGAGTCGCTATCGAGCGCCCCCGGCGCGCCCAAGAACGTGACCTCGCTCTTCAGCGCCTTGTGCAGCTCGATCGCGCCAGACTCCGTCACGACGGCGACAAGACGATTGTCCGGCACCCAGCGCGACAGCAGAGGATCGATCGTGTCGCAGAACGCCGCGACGAGCTTCGACCAAACGCCGCTGATCGCGGCGAGCACCTTGGTGAGCGTGGTGCTCTTGCGAACCTCTAGCGCGAGGCGCTCTCGCAGCGGCTCGAGCCGCTCCAGTGCCGCACAAGCGCGCGCCCACAGCGGCGCCACCGCGGTGGCGATGCGCGACACCCAGGGCGCCGCTGCCTCGCGCAGCCGCGGCGCGGCGGCCCGCAGATCGGCCATCGCCTCGGCGCCACTGAGCCGCAGCGCCCTCATCCGACCGTCCTCAGCACTTCCTCGACCGAGGTGTGCCCGCGCCCCGCCTTGGCGAAGCCGTCTTCCAGCATGGTCGTGAGGCCGTTCTCGCGCCCGGCCGCCTCGATCCGCGCGCCCTCGGCCTTGATGCCGATCAGCTTGCGGATCGCGCCATCGACGCGCAGCACCTCGAAGACGCCGACCCGGCCGCGGTAGCCCGTCTGGCCGCAGGCCGGGCAGCCCACCGCCTTGTGGAACCCATGCTCGGCGGGCTCGACAAGGCCATTCTTGCGGCAGAGCCCGCGCACGATCTCCGCCTGCTTGGGGTCCGGCGCGCGGCAACGCTCGCAGAGCCGGCGCACCAGTCGCTGGCCGAGCACGCCACGCAGGCTGGCGGCGATCAGGAACGGCTCGACGCCCATGTCGGCGAGGCGCACGACTGCGTCGCAAGCCGAATTCGTGTGCAGCGTCGTCAGCACGAGATGGCCGGTCAGCGCGGCCTGGATGCCGATCTGCGCCGTCTCGGTGTCGCGCATCTCGCCGACCATGATGACGTCAGGGTCGTGACGCAGGAACGAGCGCAAGGCCGACGCGAAGGTGAGCCCGATCGACGGCTTGATCTGCGTCTGATGGATGCCGGGGATCTGATACTCGATCGGATCCTCGACGGTGACGATCTTCCGCGTCGGCTCGTTCAGCATGCCGATGGCGGTGGCGAGCGTCGTCGTCTTGCCCGAGCCGGTCGGGCCGGTGACGATCATGATGCCGTGCGGCTCGCGCAACAGCGCCTCGATGCCGGATCGGTGCGCCTGCGTCATGCCGATGCGCGCGAAGTCGAGCAGCTTGGCGTCCTTGAGCAGGATACGCGCGACCGCCGTCTCGCCATACATCGTCGGCGACAGCGCGATACGCAGATCCGCCTCGGCGTTGCGGATCTTGACGCTGGCGCGGCCGTCCTGCGGCAGACGCCGCTCGGCGATATCGAGGCCCGCCAGAATCTTCACGCGCGAGATCACGGCGGCGGCGAGATGGCGCGGCAGGTTCTGGTCGAGCCGGAGCAGGCCATCGACCCGAAAGCGGATGCGCAGGTCGTCGCGGCCGGTCTCGAAATGGATGTCGGTGGCGCCGCTCTCGAACGCGCGCTCGAGGATCTGGTCGATCGCCCGGACGATCGGCGCGCCGCGCGCGAGATCCTGCAGCGCCTCGACCGAGTCGGCGTCGGCGAACTCCTCGGCGAATTCGGCGGACGGCGCCTTGTCCGTCTCGCGGTCCTCGCGGCCGACGCGCTCGAACAGGAGATCGAGCTCCTCGAAGGAGAGCACGCAGAGCCGCGGCACCGCGCCGAGCGCCAGCGTAACGGCTTGCACGCCCGCGCGCGCGCCCGGATCGGCGAGCGCCAGCCAAAGATCCCCGCCGTCGTGGAACGGCATCGCGTAGGCCTCGCGCAGGAACTGCAGCGAGAGACCTTCGTGGTGCATCCGGACGTCGGCCATCGCCTCGTAGTCGCCGCGCGGCAGCTCGAAGAACTCGCAGGCCATCGTCGCGAGGTCGCCGGCCGGCGAACGACCGCCACGCCACGCCGCCTCGAGCTCGCCCATTTCGGCGCCGATGTCGCGACGCGCCTTGCGATCGGCGACGGCCTCGACGCCGCGCGCGCGGAGGAAATCGGCGAAGGTCGGGGCGAGGCTCGTGTCGTGCGTCATGCCGCTCATTCCCACCAGTCGAGGACATAATAGGGGTCAGATGGGCTTTTCGAGGATGCCATGACGACGTGGGTGGATTTTTTTCGACCCGTGGCGGCGGTCGCCTCGATGCGCACGGAGAAGGCAGGTCCGAAGGTGGTCTTGCCGTAGTCCTTGGCCTCTTTCATCAGGCCCATGAGGTCGTCGATCGCCTTCTTGTCGGCACCGGCGCGTCGCGCCAGGATGATCTCGACGTCGGCCTGGCTGAGACCCGGCATTGCCCGCAGCATCGCCTCGCTGGCCGACAGAATGTTGATCTTGCCATCGGGGTTGTACACCGTCAGCAGCGGCGCGATCGCGTGAAAGTCCTCGCCGGTCAGGTTCGGGCAGTCGCGCAGCTGGTCGACCGACTGGAAGCCGCGAAGCCTCGGCGCGTCGGCGGCCGGCGGCGTCGGAGCGGGCGGTGGCGCGGCCTGCGGCGCTGCCGTCGCGAGGTCCGTGGAACCGGGCTGGGCCTGGGCAGGCGCGGCCGGGCTGGGCGCGTTCGCCGCGGAGGCATTGCGATCGGGCCCGCGCAGCTGGACGATGCAGGCGACGAGCGCGGCCGCGGGACCGGCCCCCAGCTCGGCGCTTTGGAACACGCTCGCGAGCAGCTTCGAATCCGAGGCGTTGAGATCGGCCTTGCCGCCTTCGTCGACGAGGTACGGCGCGATCGTGCCACCGGCAAAGCGCAGCCGCCGCCCGTCGATCGCCTCGGGCGCCGCCTTGATGACGAAGAGCTGGTAGGCCGCCAGCTCGACGCCGGCGCGCGTCAGGCCGGCCATCGCGACATCGGCGTCGCCGACGCGAACCGTGTCGAGCGCCGAGCGCGCCAGCAGCGAGCCCGCCGCCATGAAGCCCGTCAGCACCAGCATGACGCCGAGAACGGCGACGAGGATGTAGCCGTCGTCGGCGCCGCGCGAGGATCGGGCGCGGCTCACGGAGCCGGCTCCGGTGACGTTGGCCCAGCGGTCGTGGCCTGAGGCGCGGCGGGAGCACCCGGCTGATTCTTCTTGTCGCGCTGGGGGCGCGAGCAGAAGGCATCGCTCTTCGCCGCCTGCGCGGCATCGGCGGCGCTCAAGATCGGCGCCGCCAGAGCGGTCGGTGCCGGCGGAGGTCCGAAGTCGACGCCACCGCCGCCGGTCGGGGTCGCGTCCGGCGTCGCGCTCTGCGCGGTGGCATCGGCGGTCGCGGCGCCGCCACCGGGCGCGTCACCGCCCCCCTCTTCGAGGCAGCCGATGTCGGCATTGGCGCGGATCGTCACGCGCAACGAAACGAGGCTCTTCTTCGTGGCGCGGTCGACAGCCTCGACGGTGATGGCCGCCGGCAGCGTCGGGCCACTCGGAAAGTCCTTCGTCGGCGGCGCCGGTTTTGCGTCCTGCCGCTGCGACAAATAGGAGAAGCGCAATCGCGCCGGCCCGGTCCAGATCTCGCGCGGCGCCCCGAAGACGACATCGTCGAACGAGCTTGCCCGCGCCGACAGCCTCGCCTCGCTCCTTATGAGGCGGGTGCCGCCGTCCGCGATGATCTCGCGTAGCGCGACGACCTTCGTCACGCCGCCACCGTCGAGACCACGCTCGCGCCGCGCGAAGAAGATGCTGTTCGGTCCGCCGCGAAAGACGAAAGATTGCGGCTCGATACCGTTCCAGCGTGCGCGCTGCACGCCCCCCAGATCGCGGGCGATCGCGTCGAGCGCACGGCCGAGGTCGTCGACGTTCTGAACGCGGATGATGCTGCGGTCGATCGCGCCGAGCAGCACGGAGGAGGCCGAGACGAGACCGAGCAGGATGAAGGCGGAGATCGTGAAGGTCGCGAGCGTCTCCGGAAGCAGAAAGCCGCCGTTACGGCCGCGCGCCGCGGCGCGTCTCTCGAGCGGGCGACGGCGCATCGCTCACTCCGCCTTGACGATGCGCAGCGTCTCGACCTCGAGCGGCCGACCGTCGGCCTCGATGCGCACCAGCAGGCGCTGGGTCGCCCAGTCTCGCTTCGTCTTCGGCTCGCCGGGCTTGTCGCCCGGTTTCTGTTCCCCTTCGTCGGCCGCACGCGGCAGCTGGGCGGAAAGGTCGATCGCCTTCGCGACGATCGTCCAACGATGCCCGTCACGGACTCCGTGATGGGTGCCTGGCCTGAGGGTACGTTGCGCGAGCGCCTCGTCGAGCACGGCACGCGCGATCAGCTCGCGATCGGTGTGGTCGTCGAAGGCGGCGGCGCTCTGGCGAAGCGTGACGACGCCGCGATACATGACCCCAAGCAGCGTCGCCATGATCGTGAAGGCGACCAGGACCTCGATCAGCGTGAAGCCGCCGCGATCGGCGAGTCGCGCGCGAGGACGGCGCGGGCTAGCGCACGCCGACATCGATCGCCCCCGTATCGGGACTGACGGCGACGAACGCGCGCGCCGTGGCCGACGCGATGACGATCGTGCCGCCGGAGGAGCGGCCGTCGGCGAAGAAGCGGATGCCCGGCAGCGCCGCGCCGAGCACGCCGGCCGTCGCGCCGACCGGCATCTCGACCGAGGCCCGCGAGGCGCCCGATCGGATTTCGCCGCGGCCGACCGAGGTCATCGTGAAACGCCCCGTCGTGAGCGCGACGTTGCGATCCTCGCGCAGCATCGCGGCGACCTGCAGCGCGGCGATCCGCAACGTCGACGGGCCGGTCCCCCGCACGAGGCCTGGCAATGCCAGCGATGCGAGGACGGCGATCAGCATCAAGGCGAGCATCACCTCGATCAGCGCGAAGCCCGCGCGCGACTCTCTCGCGCGAAACGCCGACCGAGCCGTGGCGGCCCGCGCGATCATTCGTTGCCGATGGCGGCGTGCTGGACGCTCGCGCTACGCTCGCCGTCAGGACCGTTCGACGTGATCGCATAAGGCGTCGTCTTGCCCGGGACATGGTAGGTGTACGGATTGCCCCACGGGTCGACGGGTACGTTCGGCTGCTTCAGGTAGGGGCCGGCCCAGTGCTCGCCCGAGCCCGGCCGCTTCACCAGCGCCTCGAGCCCCTCGCCATTGGTCGGGTAGCGACCGTAGTCGAGGTAGAAGAGATCGAGCGCGGAGGCGAAGGACTCGATCTGCAGATGCGCGGTACGCTCGCGCGAGCTCGACAGATAGCCGAGCACACGCGGGCCGACGAGCCCCATCACCAGGCCGAGAATGACGAGCACGACGAGCAGCTCGACCAGCGTGAAGCCGCCGCGCGCATCGCGGGTCGCGCGTCGGTCGCGCAGCTGGGCCAGTCGGTGTCTCATGGTCGCCCCCACAACAAGTTTGCTCTCGAACATCTACTTCAACAGGTCGTTGACGCTCATCAGCGCGGTCATCACGGAGATGATCAGCCAGGCGATCAGCACCGAGACGAGCATCATCGTGGCCGGCCCCAGCACCGCGATGACGCGGCCGAGCGCGGTGTCGAGCCGCGCCTCGTAAAAGGTCGCGACACGGCTGGCACTGTCGGGCAACCGCCCGCTTTCCTCGCCGACGCGCAACATCTGCACCACGTGTCGGGGCAGCACATCGCGCGTCTCCAGCGCCTCCGAAAGGCGGCGCCCCTTGCGCACATCGGCGACGACGCCGTCGATCTGCGCGCGGAAGGCCGGCAGCCGCACAACGTCGCGCAGCAGCCGCAGCGAGGTCGAGATGTCGACTCCATTACCGATCAGTACCGACAATGTGCGGCAGAATTTCAGCGTCGCCTCGTAGAGGAATAGCGTCCGCAGGAACGGCAGGCGCGCGAGCAGCGAGATCCAGATGCCGCGATGCGAGCCGAGCTTGCCGACGAGCAGCATGCCGAGCACGATCGCGCCGAGCGAAAAGCCTATGAGCTGCAGGTTGTGGCGCAGGAACGCCGACATGTTGAAGACCATCAGCGCGGTCGGGTCGATCTTGTCGCGGAAGCCCTCGAGCGCGGTCTCGAACTGCGGAATCACATAGAGGAAGATAAAGGTCATGGCGCTGAGCGCCGAGAGGATCAGGAACGCGGGATAGGAGACGGCGCCGACGAGCCGCTTCTTCATCCGCTCCATGCGCTGGCGCTCCTCGGCAAGCGCCGACAGCGCCTCCTCGAGCCGCCCGGTCGCCTCGGCGACCTCGACCATCTTGATGTAGATCGGCGAGAACAGACGCGGGTGCTCCGCAAGCGCCGCCGAGAAGGTCTTGCCGACCGAGATCGCCAGGTGCAGTTCGCGCAGGACCTTGGTGCGCCAGCGGCTGCCGCCCATCTGCTGCAGCAGCACCAGCGACTCCGCGAGCGTCACGCCGCCCTTCAACAGCATGACGACGTCGAGCGTCATCGCCGTGATGTCCTCGGACTTCGGCTCGGGCGTGAGCATATCGCGGAGCGAGCGGCCGCTCTGGGCGCGCGCCTCGGCGGCCTTGATCGGCAAAAACCCGGCGCGGTCGAGCTCCTTCAGGATCTCGGCGACCGAGGTCCCGTCCATGAGTCCGCTCATCTTGCGGCCCGATGTATCGAGCGCCTCGTAGCGGAAGCTCGGCATGGCTAGCCTCCCGCGGGCCAGAGGATCGGCAGCGCCTGCACGATCCAAGCGGCATAGAGGGCCGGGGCGAGGAGCGCGCCGAACGCCAGCTTTCGATAGGCCTCGAAATCGATCGAACGATGGCGGGTTCGCGCGACGCCGTACACGATCGCGACACCCAAGAGCGCCAGCAGGCTTGCCCCAAGCAAGGCCCAGGCGAAGGCGCCGGCGCCGACGAGCAGGCCGCCTGCCGCGGCGAGCTTGACGTCGCCAAGGCCGAGCCCGTCGAAACCTCGGCGGCGGTAATAGATCTCGCGGAACGCAAGCAGCACGCCGCCGGACAGAAGCACGTCGAGGGCGAGCAGGATCGCGGGATCGCCGGCCACCAACCGGGTGGCGAGCGCGAGCACCGCCAGCGCGACCACGGCGCCGTCGGCGATCGTGAATGTCATGAGGTCCTGCGCGACGATCCAGACGACCAGCGGCGCGATGGCGACCGTGGTCACGATGACCGCCGCCTGATAGCCGTGGCCGATCTCGAAAGCCGCGACCGCGACCGCGAGGACAACGACCGACCACTCGGCGAGAGTGGCGTACAAGTTACTTGCGAAAGCAGGAAGGGTCGCCGCGATTGGCCCTGTCGCGCTCATGGCTTGTAGACCGGCTCGCCATGCAGGTCGATACCGGTCAGGCCGCGCTTGAAGTCCTGGGTTATCTCGACCGCGTCCTGCCCGTTGCGCACGATCACCGGGCGGATGAACATCACGAGCTCGGTCCGGCTGACCGAATTGTCGGTGTTGCCAAGGAGATTGCCGAGCTGCGGCCCGACGAACGGCACCTGGCCGTTTTGCTTCGAGCGCGTGTCCGTGACGAGGCCGGCGAGCAGCACGTTCTGGCCGCTTCGCACGGAGATGTCGCTGGCGATGCGGCGCTTCGAGATCGTCGGCGTCAGCGACCCGGTGGTCGAACCGGTCGCGTCCGGCACGACGCTCGAAATCTCCTGGTCGATCAGCATGTCCACGTTGCCGTTCTGGCCGATGCGCGGAATGATCTTCAAGATGATGCCGGTGTCGAGGTAGGTGACCGAGTTCACCGTCGGCGCGTCGGCCGTCAGGTTGCTGGTCGCCGACTGAGTCGTCACCGGCACCTGGTTGCCGACCTCGAGCGTCGCCGGCTTGTTCTCCATCACGACGATCGACGGCGTCGACAGGATGTGCACCTTCGAGATAGAGTCGAGCGCCGACAGGACGATGTTGGGGCTCGTCGCGCCGCCCGCGAGGAAGTTGAAGCCGCTCGCTGACGGCGACAGCGCCTGCGTCACGCCCGCGGCGGCGCCCTGCGCGGCGCTGGCGATGACGCTGGTCGGATTGGTCGAGAAGCCGATCGAGCCGGCGCTGTTCGCGCTCTGATTGAGAAAGAACTGCACGCCGTACTTGAGCTCGTCGTTGAGCTGGACCTCGGCGATGATGACGTTGACCGCCAGGCCGCCACCCTGCCCACCTGAGCTGCCGCCGAGGCCGCCACCGAGCCCGCCGCCCTGCCCGCCAGTTTGGAACGACACGCCGCCGTTGCCCGAGTCGCCGCCGCTGCTGCCGCCGCTCCCGCCGAGCAGCCCGTTGACGAGCTTCGCCAGCTCGCGGGCATCGCGGTAGCGTGGACGATAGACGAAGATCGAGCTGGTCGACGACGTGTCCTGATGATCGAGACGGTGAATCCAGGCGCCGGCGCGGCGGATCAAGGTCGCGTTCTTCGAGATCACCATGATCGAGCGGAGGCGCTTGACCGATTTGAACTCGATCACGCCCGCCGCATCGCCTTCCTTGTCGCTATCGAAGACGCGGGTCAGCTCCTGGATCACCTCTTCGGGACGCGAGCGCTTCAGCTCGAACATGCTGACCGATTGAGTGTGCATCCAGTCGCCGTCGAACGCCTTGATCGCGCGTACGACCTCGAGCCGGCGCGGACCCGGCCCCGCACGATGACGGTGTTGCGCGAGGAATCGATCTTGATGCCGTCGGCCTCGACCACGAACCCAGAAAGGAGCTTGTTCATCGACGCGACGGAGGAATATTGCAGCGGCACGACGGAAAATCCCGAAGCCGGAGCCGGCACCGTCGACATCGAGCGTGCCGCCACCGAGCGCAAGCGGCGCGATCCGGTAGGTACTGCCGACGCGCGTCAACGATAGGCCTTGCATCGACAGCACGGTCTCGAGCGTCCCGAGCAGTTCGGTCTTGTTCTGCGGCGCCGAGGAGGAGATTGTGATGCGGCCAGCCACGTTGGGTGCGATCGTGTACGGAACGCCGAGCACGTTGCCGAGCACCGCCTGCATGACGTCCTTGACCTCGGCATCCTCGAAATTCAGCCGATAGCCGCTCTCCTTGCCATCGAACCCGCGCGTGTCCGCGGTCTCGGTCGCGTCGCCCTCGCCGCTGGGGGCGGCCGCGCCGCCGTCGGGTTCGGTCGTCTCGGTTTTGGCAACCTTGCTGTGCCCCTTGCGCGGCTTGGCCAGCGCAAGGAAAGACTGGCCGGCGACATGCTCGTTCGCGCGCAAAGTGGCGAGCGCGGTGGCGAACGTGGTGTGCGGCGCCGGCTCGGCCCGCGAGACCGGCCCCGACGGCGCCTTCGAGGGATCGGCCGGCGCCTTGCTCGGCGCCGTCGGCCGACCTGACAACTTGTCCTTGTCGGCCGTGATCGGCGCTGACTCGCGGGCGGGAGCCGGGGTGGACGTGGGCTCCGCCGCCGGCTCCGGGCCAAAATCTCGCTCGCGTCCGACACCGGCCTCGGTGGGCCCGACGAAACCGCTGTCGCGGCGCGGCACCGGATGCAAGGTCTTGTGCTCGTAATAATCGACGGCAAGCGGCATGCGCGTATCTAGAGCACGCATGTCTGGACCGGGCGGCGGGCCCGACCCGTCGCATCCGGCGACCAGCGCCAGCAGCCCTGCGGAGGCTATGAAGGTACTCACTCGCACCAAAGGTGCATTCCTCTCAGTAGCGCGATCTCGTCGCCCGTCGCGCCCCGGCCTGGATTAGAGGTTGGCGTAGCTTGCGGCTAGCTGTTCCGTCGTCGGAGTGGTCGTAACCGCAAAAGCGCCACAAGTTCTCATCGGCGCGTAGCAAATTTGACGCGGCGCTGTTTATTAAGACTTTGCGACAACAGCAGCCGGCGCCGGCGCGTCCCGAGTTGTTTTCGCGAGACTTTCGGCTTCGTGAATTTGCGAGGCGGCGGCGGATGCCGGATACGTGCCCGCGGTTGGCGTTCGCGATCCCTCGTGATCGCGGAAGACGCAGGCGCGGCCCTGACACCTCGCCTGATGAAATGCGGACGTCTCGCCCGCATTTCCTAGCCGTCCTGCTGTTTCCGGACGTTCGTCTTCAGCTGTCTCGCGTCCGCGACCGGCGCTTACTGGACACCCTGCGTCGCGGCGTCGTTGGGACAGTGCGGGTGTCCGTCCGTCATATTCGCGTTGGTCGCGAAGTGCAGCGCGTCCGATCCGTCCGACGCAAGCCCGAGGTTGATCCGGGTACGCCAGGCGGTCGAGTGATCGGCGCAGGCGGTATCGCCGGATAGGCCCAGGCCACCAACGACAGTTTTGCCGCTGTAGAGCGCGAGACCGCCGCCGAACGTGATCGTGCCGCCGACCCGGTAGCCGATCATCGGGTCCTTCGTCGTGCCGAAGTTGTCGTAGTTGCCCTGATACGCGATCGTCGAATCGAGAACGTTGCCGCCGTTCAAACCGAACAGCGGGTTGCCGATCGATGGATTGCTCGGCTGCACGAACTGGTAGAGTTCGGCGGTCGACAACGCACCGAAGCCGCCACCGAGCGCCCCATTCAGGTTCAGGCTGAGGCTGTTCGCGGTAAACGCCTTGGCGGCGGCGATCTGCCGGCTGGCGAGCCATTGCGAGCCGGTGTCCGCGCCAGAGAACGCGACCGCGCAGGCCACACCGGTGCGGTCGACGACGACGGCCCAGTAATGATTGTTGAGCCCCGAGGTATCGGCGGCGTCGGCCGCCGCGAGCGCGCTTTTCAGCTGGCTGTAGCTGACCGGACAGGATGTTGGCCGCGCCTGCGCCGCCATCGCCGACCCGACGAGCGCGACGCCCGCCAGCAAGGTCATACGGATAGTCTTGGTGTTGAATGCCATGAGATGCCCCCTTCCGTCCGCACCGGATATCGGCACGCGTGATCGATCACGGGCTGGCGCGACGGCCAACCAGCCTGTGTGTCCACTCGGGCATGGCCCGGCGAATTCGAGTGATGTCGTGCCGCGTCAGTACCGCGCGACGACCGGCGCCTCGACGGGCGAGCCAAACTTGAAGTTGATGCCGGCGCGAACCACCGCGAAGGTATTGTCGCGCGAGGCGAAGCCGCTGCCGGTGATGACGGCGCCGGTGTTCGAGACGCCGACCACCTGAGAGCCGCCGACGCCATCGTGGCCGAGGTTGAAGTAGAGGCCTTCGACCTTGAGGGTCACGGCGCTCGAGTGAAAGACGTTGAAGATCGAGTCCGTCGCGATCGCGTATTCGAGGCCGCCGCCGATCACGTAGCCGCTTCGAATACCGCTGGAGCCGGCGCCCGGCCCCACTGCGGCACCGGCTTCCCGAGCGCCGAAGCCGGCATAGAAATTCGCAGGCACTGCAGCGCCATTCGCGTAGCCGCCGCTGACGCCGCCGTTGCGCCCTCCCGTGTAGGCATAACCGCCCGTCGCGAAGACGAGGACGCGGTCAAAGCCATAGCCGAGCCGCCCACGCACGGTCCCGAGAAAGTCGCCTGGCCCTCGCCGCTGTGTGTTGAAGAAGGCGACATTCCCGGCCGCGGTGGCCAGTCCGGTGCCGAGCGGGGCAACGCCGCGTCCGGTGCCGTTCGGCGCGACGCGCGGGTTGCCGCCAGCGACCGCGGTGCCGAGGCCGCCGCTCTGATTGCCATCCCTGAGATCGGCATAATCGAAATCAGCCTCGACACCGACCACGACGCCGGACCCGGCACCTAACTGATAGTTGAACCCGACCTGGCCACCCCCGACGAAGCCGTCGCGGTGTCCGGACGACTGGGCGAGGAACGGCGCGCCGTTCGCCGGTCTCACCGCGAACGTGCCGACCGCGGCTGCCGGAACGGACAATGCCGTTGGGCCGAGGTCGCCGCCGCTTCTCGCGAAGCCGTAGCCGGCATTGGCGCCGACGTAGACGCCGGTCCAGGAAAACATCGGCAACGCTGGCGCAACGTAGACAGGCGGCGCGGTTCGGGCCGGTAGATCGGCGGCCAAAACCGCGGCTGGCAGGACCAGCAAGCCTGCAAGTAATGCACCCGTCGTCTTGATCATCATTGCCCCCAGCAACGACTCGTTTTGCGAGAGGGAGCTAAGGGCTTCCGAACATCGTTGTAAAGATTGCGTTTGCATCTAACAGCTCAGCCTGAGCCACAACCCAAGTCTTGTTGCGATTGTACAACTACCGCCGTTAGTCTTTAGTATAGATCTTATACTTTTGTCGTAGCTTATTTGAGTGAGGTTTCACGGGGGCCATGGTCCGCGATGACCCGGGCATAGAGATCGAGCGTCTGTTTCGCGATCGCGTCCCAGCTGAAATGGGCAACGACGCGCGCCCGTCCGGCCGCGCCGTATCTGTCGCGAAGCGCGGGTTCCCGGGCGAGCCGATTGATCGCGGCGGCGAGGTCGGTGGCGAAACGCGCCGGGTCGGCGGGATCGAAGCCGCCGGGCGCGAGGCCAGGGTCGACGAGGAGGCCTGTTTCCTCGGGGATCACGACCTCGGGGATGCCACCGACGGCCGACGCGACGACCGCGGTGCCGCAGGCCATCGCCTCGAGGTTGATGATGCCGAACGGCTCGTAGACCGATGGGCAGCAAAACACCGCCGCATGCGTGTAGAGCTGGATCACGTCGGCGCGCGGCAGCATCTCGCGGATCCAGATCAGCCCCGGGCGCGCGGCGGCGGCCTTGGCGAAGGCCTGTTCCATCTCGGCGCCGATCTCGGGAGTATCCGGCGCGCCGGCGCAGAGCACGATCTGGAGGTCGGAATCGATCTCGGGGATCGCGGCGACGAGATGGATGATGCCCTTCTGCCGGGTGATGCGGCCGACGAACAGCATGAATGGTTTCGCCGGATCGATGCCCCAGCGGGACAGGACGTCGGTGCCGACGACAGCCTGATACTCGTCGAGATCGATTCCGTTGTGGATGACGTGGACCCGCTCCGGCGCGATGTCGAACAGCCGCAGGACGTCGGCCCGCGTCTCCTTCGAGACCGCGACGATGGCGTCCGCCGCCTCGATCGCCGTGCGTTCCATCCAGGCCGAAAGATGATAGCCGTTGCCGAGTTGCTCGACCTTCCACGGCCGCAGCGGCTCGAGCGAGTGGATGGTGAGCACGTAGGGCACGCCCCACAGCTTGGCGGCGATGAGCCCGCCCATGTCGGTGTACCAGGTGTGGCAATGGACCAGGTCGGCGTCGAGCGTGTCCTTGGCCATCACGAGCGAGCGGGCGAACGCGTCGATCGCCCCGACAAATCGCGGATCTGTGTTGGCTTGGGTTTTGTCCCATTGCGGAGTGCCGCGCACGGCGAGACGGCCGTCTTCGGCGTGCTGGTCGCCGAAGCAGCGCACCTCGACCTCGACGCTCTTCGCCAAAGCGCGGGCGAGGTACTCTACGTGGACGCCGGCGCCGCCGTAGACGTTGGGCGGGTATTCCTTGGAGAAGAGGGCGACTTTCAAGGGCATGCTCATAGACTAATGTAGCAGGGAAGGATGATCTTGGCTTGGCTGCGGTGCCGAGGCCCCCTGTCTTATTGCGCGGAGTTTTGGTATGGCCGTGATATGAATCCCAATGAGAAGCTTGATCTTCAGCGGGACGCGATTCACGGGTTGGCGGAGCAGTTTCACGCCGCCAATCCGCGTGTCGTCGGCCGAACACGCGGAATGGTAGCGGCACCGGCACTCTCGATCTTTTGGTCGACGCTCTACCCGGCACAACCTTGTTCGATCTCGGGGGACTGCAAATTGCGCTCGAAACTCTTCTTGGCGTGCGGGTCGACCTTCTAACGACTGGCGACTTGCCGTCAGACATACGTGAGCTTGTGCTCGCGGTCGCGCGGCCGATTTGACGGCCACGCCATCATCAAAATACGTCGAGCAAATGCGACAAAGTGCTCGCGAGGCCCTCGAGTTCGTCGAGGGCTTTGACCGAGAACGTCTTCTCGCTGATCGCCGAACACGTCGAGCAGTCCTGATGAGCTTTCTACTTATAGGAGAGGCCGCCGCTCGAATGATGGACCATCATCCCGATTTCGTCGCAAACAATCCGGCCGTTCCATGGACAAACCTTCGCGGCATGCGCAAACCGCATTGCCCATGCCTATTTCGCCCTGGACTTTGAAGTCATTTGGGCAACGCTTCAAAGAGCCCTGCCGGATTTGCTGGAAAGCTTGGACCGGCTGAATTGATCCTCAATTGACGAGTCGATCGATCATCGGCTGGGTGATGAGGCAGATCCCCTTGTCCGTGCGGCGGAAGCGGGCGGCGTCGTGCTCGGGATCCTCGCCGACGACAAGGCCATCGGGGATCTTCACGCCGCGATCGATGATCACCCGCCGCAGCCGCGCGCCG
This sequence comes from uncultured Lichenihabitans sp., assembly GCA_965214415.1. GTDB lineage: Bacteria > Pseudomonadota > Alphaproteobacteria > Rhizobiales > Beijerinckiaceae > RH-AL1. The sequence continues at coordinate 199,699 of CBDCBQ010000003.1, read as the reverse complement.
CGACCGATGTCGGCATAGGGAAGGATCACCGCGCCGTGGATGCGGCCGTAGGAATGGACATGCACGCCGGTGAACAGGAGCGAGCGCGACATGTCGGTGCCGGAGATGATGCAGCCACCCGACACCAGCGAGTTGGTCGCGCGACCGCGCCGGCCGTCGTCGTCGTGGACGAATTTCGCCGGCGGGGTGATCTCGCCATAGGTCCAGATCGGCCAGTCCCGATCGTAGAGATCGAGGCCGGGCACGACATCGGTCAGGTCGAGGTTCGACTCCCAGTAGGAATCGAGCGTGCCGGCGTCGCGCCAATAGGCTTGCGCCTCGCCCGACGAACGCACGCAGGAACGCCCGAACGGGTGTGCCACCGCCTTGCCGTGCTTGACGATGTAGGGAACGATGTCCTTGCCGAAATCGTGGCTCGAGGTCGGATCGGCGGCATCGCGGCGCAGCTGCTCGAACAGGAACTCCGATTCGAAGACGTAGATGCCCATCGAGGCGAGCGCGATGTCGGGCTTGCCGGGCATCGCCGGCGGGTCGGCGGGTTTCTCGAGGAAGGAGATGATGGTGTCGTTCTCGTCGACAGCCATCACCCCGAACCCGGTGGCCTCCATGCGCGCCACCTCGAGACAGCCGACGGTGACGTCGGCGCCCGAATCGACGTGCTGCTGCAGCATCAGCTCGTAATCCTGCTTGTAGATGTGGTCGCCGGCGAGGATGACCATGAAGCGCGGCCCATAATCGCGGATGATCTGGGTGTTCTGGAAGACGGCGTCCGCCGTGCCCGCGTACCAGGCGTTTTCCGACACCTGCTGGCTGGCGGGCAGAATATCGAAGCTCTCGTTGCGCTCGGGGCGGAAGAAGTTCCAGCCGCGCTGCAGGTGGCGGATCAGCGAATGCGCCTTGTACTGCGTCGCGACGCCGATGCGGCGGATGCCGGAGTTCAGCGCGTTCGACAGCGCGAAATCGATGATGCGCGACTTGCCGCCGAAGTACACCGCGGGCTTGGCGCGCGTGTCTGTCAGCTCGAGGAGCCGGCTGCCGCGCCCGCCCGCCAGCACATAGGCCATCGCGTGGCGGGAGAGCGGCGCGCTCACCCGGGTCTTGTCCAGCATCCGCAACCTCCCGACGGCTGCGTGTCCGTAGGGCATTTAAGGAGGGTTGAGAAGGCTTTTGGGGCTGCCGGCCAATCGAGAGCGCAGATGGATCCGGACCTGTCTCCGCGAAATTTCAGCATGCGTTATATGCGTCATTTGCGTCAGGATGCGTCAGGCGAACAGCTTGGGCTTGGCTGCAGGGATCTCTGTATCAAGCCTCAAAACACCGCCGCGCCCGTGTCCGCCCCGCCGACATTCGCGCGGAACATCGCGAACAGGTCGCGCCCGCAGCCGAACGCGTTGCCCGACAGGTCCGCCTCGGCCGTCGGACGCGCGGCCCAAACGGCGGGATCGACCAGCACGGTCACCATGCCCGCGTCGCCATCGACCCGGATGATGTCGCCGTCGATGATCTTGGCGATGCCGCCGCCATCGACCGCCTCCGGCGTCACGTGGATCGCGGCAGGCACCTTGCCCGACGCGCCCGACAGGCGGCCGTCCGTCACCAGGGCGACGCGAAAGCCACGGTCCTGCAGGACGCCGAGCGGCGGCATCAGCTTGTGCAGCTCGGGCATGCCGTTGGCCTTGGGACCCTGGAAGCGGACGACGGCGATGAAGTCGCGCTCGAGTTCGCCGGTCCTGAAGGCCTCCTGCATCTCTTCCTGGCTGTGGAACACGATGGCCGGCGCCTCGACGATGTGGCGCTCGGGATGGACGGCGGAGAGCTTGATGATCGCGTGGCCGAGGTCGCCGTGCAGCACGCGCAGGCCGCCCGACGAGTTGAACGGATCGGCGACGCCGCGCAGCACGGTCGTATCCGCGCTCTCGGCTGGGATATCGCGCCACACGACGCCGCCGTCCGGTTCGAGGAACGGCTCGCTGGCATAGGCGCGCAGGTCGCCGGCGATCGTCGTGACATCGTCGTGCAGCAAACCACCGTCCAGCAGCTCGCGGATGAGGAAGGCCATGCCGCCGGCCGCATGGAAATGGTTCACGTCCGCCTTGCCGTTTGGATAGACGCGCGCGAGCAGCGGCGAGATCTCGGCGAGATCCGAGAAATCCTCCCAGGTCAAACGGATGCCGGCGGCGGCGGCCATGGCGATCAGGTGGATCGTATGGTTGGTCGACCCACCTGTCGCGTGCAGGCCGACAATGCCGTTGACGAAGACGCGCTCGTCCAGCATGCGACCGATCGGCGTGAAGGCGTTGCCCGCGGCGGTGAGTGAGAGCGCGCGGCGCGCGGCCTCCTCGGTCAGGGCCTCGCGCAGCCGCGTGCCGGGGGTGATGAAGGCGGCGCCGGGCAGGTGCAGGCCCATGATCTCCATCAGCATCTGATTGGTATTGGCCGTGCCGTAGAAGGTGCAGGTGCCCGGCCCGTGGTAGGCGGCCATCTCGGAGGCGAGCAGCTCCTCGCGGCTGGCCTTGCCCTCGGCATAGAGCTGACGGATGTGGCTCTTCTCCATGTTGGAGAGGCCCGTCGTCATCGGCCCGGCCGGCACGAACACCGCCGGCAGGTGGCCGAACGACAGCGCGCCGATGACGAGACCGGGCACGATCTTGTCGCAGATGCCGAGATAGACGGCGGCGTCGAAGGTCTGGTGCGAGAGCGCCACCGCTGTCGCCATCGCGATCACGTCGCGCGAGAACAGCGACAGCTCCATCCCCGCCTCGCCCTGGGTGACGCCATCGCACATGGCCGGCACGCCGCCCGCGACCTGCGCGGTGGCGCCCGCCGCCCGCGCCGCGCCGCGGATCAGCTCGGGATATGTCTCGTAGGGCTGATGCGCCGACAGCATGTCGTTGTAGGCGGTGACGATCCCGAGGTTCGGCGTGCGGCCCACCGCGAGCTTGGCCTTGTCGTTGGCCGGCGCCGCGGCGAACGCGTGCGCCTGGTTGGCGCAGCCGAGGCGCGCGCGCGGCGTCTTCGCCTGCGTGGCGGCCGCGTCGAGGCGCTCGAGATAGCGCGAGCGCCCATCGTGCGAGCGGGTCGCGATGCGCGCGGTGACCTCGGCGACGCGGTCGTGAAGGGTCATGGGTGTCCTTGGTTGAGGACCGCTCAGGCGGCCAGCAGGTCCATCGAGTGTTTCGCACGCGCGGTGATGGCGGCCCAGTCGCCGACGGCGACCAGCTCGGCCGGCGCCAGCCACGAGCCGCCGACGGCGAGCACGTTCGGCAGGGCCAACCACGTCGCGGCATCGGCCTCGCCGATGCCGCCGGTCGGGCAGAATTTCACTTGCGGGAACGGGCCGGCCAGCGCCTTCAGCGCGGGGATACCGCCGGCCGGCACGGCGGGGAAGAACTTCATCGCATCGAAGCCGCGCTCGAGGCAGGCCATGATCTCCGACGCCGTCTGCACGCCGGGCACGAAGTCGAGCCCCATCGTCGCCGCCGCGTCGAGCAGCGCCGGCGAGGCACCGGGCGAGAAGGCGAACTTCAACCCGTTGTTGACGCAGACATCGAGATCGCGCCGCGTCAGGACGGTCCCGAGCCCAACGATCGCGCCCTCGACCTCGGCATGGATGAGTTTGGCCGCCGGCATGCCGGCCGCGGTACGCAGCGTGATCTCGAGCGTGCACACGCCGCCCGCCACCAACGCGCGAGCGAGGGGCACGGCATCCGCCTCGCGCGCGATCGTCAGCACCGGCACCATCCGCGCGGCGCGCAACAGGCCCACCGGCCCCGTCGTCGTCTCGTGTCCCGTCATCCTTCGGCTCCACTCCCCCATCGTTCTTCTGGCAACCCTCGCGCCATCTGGCAAAACCTATCGATCGCGGGGACGAAGGACCGCGCCCGGTCTGTGCTGGTCCGCGGGCGAAAGGCGGCTCGATCGATGAGATGACGCCATGGCGATGGAGAAAAGCCACGTTGGAACGGTGATGGCCTTCGCCCTGATTGCGTGGGTCGTCGCCATTGCCATCTACATCGTCTCTTTCGGCACCACCATGGCGCCAACGGACGGTCCCCGTCGACCGCCGACGACCTGATCGCGTCCTGCATTGAGCGGACAGTCGGAGGTGCCGCGAGGTGGTCCACGATCCTGTCGTCGGGCCTCTTGGGGTTCGAGACAGCGCAGCCTCACCATGAGGGCACGGTCGCTTCTACGTCCGCTCCGTCTCGCGCCGCACCTCGTCCGACAGCGTGCGGAGCGCCGGGGTGGCCGCGCCGGAGATCAGGCTGTAGCCGACGCCGTCTCGCGACCAGGCGAAGCCGGCAAGTCCGTCCGAGCCGACCTGGCGCATGGATGCGTTCTCGTCGAGGCCGATCATCAGGCGGACGAATAGGCTGATCCGTTCGCCCGCCGCGTTCTCGTAGACGAACAGGGTCGCCGAGCCCTGCGCGGTGGGCACGAGCCGGCCCCCAAGCAGGCGGTAGCCGGCGCCCGCCAGATCCGGAGCCTGGACGGCGCGAACGGGCGCGCCGCCGACGAAGCCGAGCTGCTGCTCGCGCGCGGCCGGCCCAAAGTCGACCAGGCCGCTCGTCGCGTAGACGCGCTGGGTCAGCGCCGCCTCCGCGCCGAGCCCGGCGAGCCCGTGCGGCACGTCGGAGCCACGCGCCCACCAGCCGAACGCGCCGCCCATGCCGAGCGCCAGGGCGAGGGTCGCCGCGATCCGCGCCGGCGCCCAGGCCCGCGCCTGCCGCGTCTCGGCGAGCCGGGCGAGATTGAGCCGGCTCGGCACCGGCTCGGCAGCCTTCGCGGCGAGCGCCGCGCGCAGCATCTCGCCACCGGCCTGCCAGGCGCGAGTCCGCGCCGCCGCCTCCGGATTGGCGTCGAGGTAGCGCGCGACGCAACGGGCGCCGTCGGCATCGAGACGGCCGTCGACATAGGCGTGCAGATCGTCCTCGTTGACGGGGCGCGTGCTCATTTGACCCTCCGCAGATGTGGACGCTGCGGCTCCATGACCTCGCGCAGCCTGTCGCGGGCGCGGCTCAACCGCGACATCACCGTGCCGACCGGGATCGCCAGGATCGCCGCCGCCTCGGCGTAGTCGAAGCCTTCGACGGCGATCAGCAGCAGGACCTGCCGCTGCTCCGGCGGCAGGCGATCGAGGCCACGCAAGGCCGCGCGCAGCTCGGCGCTGGCTTGTTGTGCCGGCGGGACCGGGAGTTCGGACACTGGATCGCCGCGGAGTCCGCTCCGGCGCCAGCGCCGCCAGCGGTTGATCGAGACATTGTGCAAAATAGAGAACAGCCACGGCCGCATCGCGCCGCCGCGACGTCCGTCGAGCTTGGCGAGGGCGCGCTCCAGGCAATCCTGCACGAGGTCGTCGGCATCGCCCAGCTCGTGCGCGAGCGCGGCGGCATAGCGCCGAAGCGAGGGGATGTGGCGCTCGAGTTCGGCGAGGTCGGACGGGCTTGCCATAACGAATGAGCGAAAGCACACCGGCGCCCGGCTGGGAAGCCGCCTTTGGGGACCTCGAAGGGTCCACGTTCTAGCCACGAACGCGCGCGAGGGTCGCCGCGACCCGCGGTCGAACGCTTTCGAAGAAAGTGAACGGGTTAACATTTTTAGGGTACAAGGATGCGTATGGCTGTGATTTGCGACAATGTGACGAGGGTCCTCGTCGTGGAGGACGAGCCGCTGCTGTTGATGCTCGCCGCCGAGATCGTCGAGGACGCAGGCTTCGAGGCCGTGACGGCGACCAACGCCGACGATGCCATCGCCGTGCTGCTGGCGGGAGCCGACATCCACATCGTGTTCACCGACATCGACATGCCCGGCTCGATGGACGGGCTCAAGCTCGCCGCCGCGATCCGCGCCAAATGGCCGCCGATCGAGATCATCATCACCTCCGGCAAGAGCATGCCGAGCAAGGCCGAGATGCCGGCGCGCGGCCACTTCTTCGCCAAACCTTACAGCGCCGACCGCATCACCGAGATGCTGCACCGCATGTCGGCCTAAAGAGCCGCCCGCGGCCTGCCACCCGTCGAATTGACACGTGCCTCGCGCGCGGCACGTCTTAGGCGTGGCGTCGAGTACGGGAGGTCGGCATGGACGTGAGGACGGTCGCAACGCAGCCGATCGAGGGGCAGAGGCCCGGCACGTCCGGCCTGCGCAAGAAGGTGCGGGTGTTCGAGTCGCCGCGCTATCTCGAGAACTTCGTGCAGTCGATCTTCGACTCGCTCGAGGGCTACGAGGGCCAGACCCTCGTCGTCGGTGGCGACGGGCGTTACTACAACGCGCAGGCGATCCAGGTCATTCTCCGGATGGCGGCGGCGAACGGGTTCGGCCGCATCCTGGTCGGCCGGGGCGGGCTGTTGTCGACGCCGGCCGCCTCCTGCGTGATCCGCACCCGCATGGCGTTCGGCGGCATCATCCTGTCGGCCTCGCACAATCCCGGCGGCGCCGACGGCGACTTCGGCATCAAGTACAACATCTCGAATGGCGGCCCGGCACCGGAGAAGATCACCGAGGCGATCTTCGCCCGCACCAAGACGATCGAGTCCTACAAGACGCTGGAGGCGGGCGATCTCGACCTCGCGACGATCGGTACGTTCGCGCTCGGCAACGCGGTCGTCGAGGTGATCGACCCGGTCGCCGACTACAAGGCCTTGATGGCCAAGCTGTTCGACTTCGAGCTGATCCGCGAGGCCTTCGCCGAGGGCGTCACCCTGCGCTTCGACGCCATGCACGCGGCGACCGGCCCCTACGCCAAGGCGATCCTCGTCGACGAGCTCGGCCTGCCGGCGGAGTGCGTGGTGAACGCCGAGCCGCTCCCCGATTTCGGCGGCCATCACCCAGACCCGAACCTCCACCATTGCCACGATCTCTTCGTGATGATGATGGGCTTCGACGCGCCCGACATCGCCGCCGCCTCGGACGGCGACGGCGACCGCAATCTGATCATCGGCAAGGGGCTCTACATCAATCCCTCGGACAGCCTCGCCATGCTGGCGGCCAACGCCCATCTCGCGCCGGGCTATGCCGACGGCCTCGCTGGCGTCGCCCGTTCGATGCCGACGAGCTGCGCCGTCGACCGTGTCGCCGCCAAGCTCGGCATCCCCTGCCACGAGACGCCGACCGGCTGGAAGTTCTTCGGCAACCTGCTCGACGTCGGCGAGGCGACGCTGTGCGGCGAGGAGAGCTTCGGGACCGGCTCCGACCACGTGCGCGAGAAGGACGGGCTGTGGGCGGTGCTGCTCTGGCTCAACATCATCGCCGTGCGCCGGCTGCCGGTGATGGTCATCGCCATCGAGCATTGGGAGGAATACGGCCGCAACTTCTACTCGCGCCACGACTACGAGGGAGTCGACCTCGCCGCGGCGAACGGGCTGATGACGCACCTGCGCGACGCCCTCGCCACCCTGCCCGGCCGCCGGTTCGGCGCCTACGAGATCGCGACGGCGGACGACTTTTCCTACACCGACCCGGTCGACCACTCGGTCTCGACAAGCCAGGGCGTCCGGCTGCTGTTCTCGGACGGCTCGCGCATCATCTTTCGCCTGTCCGGCACCGGCACATCGGGCGCGACGCTGCGGGTCTACTACGAATATTACGAGCCGGACGGCCTCAAGCACGACCAGGACCCGCAGGTGGTGGTGCGTCCGCTGATCCGCATCGCGGAAGAGCTTGCCGGGATCAGAGCGCGCACGGGCCGCGAGAAGCCGGACGTGACGACGTAGGTGGACTGCGCCCTGCCCTACCTGGGCGCGCCCGCCGTCAATGCTTTCAGCGCCGCCGTGTCGGCCGGCAGCGGCGGATCGAGCAGCCGCTCCTTGGCCAGGAACCTGACGCCGTGCGCCCATTCGTCGGCGCTGTCGCCGGTGATGCTGACGACGCCGGAGCGCAGCACGCGGTTCGACGCCACGTCCTTGATCGAGCCCGAGAGATTGTAGGTCGACGAGGTCAGCTGCTGGAGCGCCGTCGCCAGCTCGAGGTCGGCGCCGAGCGCCCGCGCGATATCCTGGTCGCAGCCATTGCACTGGCTGAGCGGCAGGTTGTCGGCGATCTTCTTCGCCTGCGGCGCCGTATCGACCACCACGAGACCCTTGTCGGTGAGCGCCTTGCGCAACAGCGCGCCCTCGGCGGCGAGGCGCGCCACCATCTCCGGCGTCTTCGGCAGATCGACTGGCTCGATGTCGAAGACGACCACCTTGAGCGATGCCGCGACCACCGGAGCGGCGGAGGCGACCAGGATGGCGAGCGCGGCGGACACCAGAGCTTTCATCGCGAACGTCACCCCCCATTTCGTCGCGGCTTTCTGCCCGCCCGCGCATCGAGACGTCAATCCTGGGCGGTCGCGGCGCAGACTCTTAGAAACGGCTTATGGCTCCGTGCTTGCTGCGGTCTTTTTGGCCTGTTAGCGTCGCGAAAACACGGAGTGGCGAGCGCCGAGGGCCAAGGCTTTCGGCTGGCGTCATCCGATAAAGCCGTGCTCCGCGCGGTGGCGAGTGAAACAGTCCGGGGACCGGGTTTGACGTCAGGCATCCGTCCGCTGGCGCGCGTGGCGCTGTTTGCATCGTGCGCCCTCATGACCGTCTCGACGATGCAGGCGATGGCGCAAGAGCCCGCGCCGGGTGGCCCCGCAGCAGGCGCGCCGGCACCAGGCGGCCTCAATCCTGGCGAGACGCCGCAGGCCATCAAGATCGCCTATCTCGGCATCCGCCGTCCCGCCCCGCCGATCTACGATTACGAGGCCGACCCGTCCGATATCGGGATCGCCGGCGCCAAGATCGCGATGCGCGACATGCGGACGACGGGAAGGCTCACCGGTCAGGATTTCTCGCTCGACGAGACGATCCTCAACAAGGGCCAATCCGCGGTCGACGCCGCCAAGGCGCTGGTCGCCAAGGGCGAGGGGCTCATCGTCGCGGACCTGTCGATGCCGGACCTGCTGGCGGTGTCCGACGCGCTGAAGGACAGCCCGGCCGCGCTCTACTCGATCCAGTCGCAGGACGACAGCCTGCGCAACGCCGACTGTCGCGCCAACATCTTCGACATCGCGCCCTCGCGGGCGATGCTCACCGACGCGCTGATGCAGTTCCTGGTCTATTCGAAATGGCCGAGCATCTTCCTCGTCGCCGGGAAGGACCCCGAGGATCTGCTGTACGCCGACGCGGTGCGACACTCGGCGAAAAAGTTCGGCGTCAAGGTGACCGGCGACAAGACGTGGGACCTCGGCCCGCTGGCGCGCGCCCGCGCCGACGGCCCGGTCCAGGCGAGCGCGCTGGTGTTCACGCGCGGGACCAACGCCGACATGATCGTCGTCGCCGACGAGGCCGGCAATTTCGGCGACTACATCCAGTACCACACGTCCGAGCCGAAGCTGGTCGGCGGCACGCAGGGGCTGATCCCGGCGACCTGGTCGCGCGTGCTCGATGCGTGGGGCTCGGCGCAGCTGCAAGGCCGCTTCGTGCGCGCCAACAAGCGGCCGATGCGCCCGCTCGACTACCAGGCGTGGGAAGCGATCCGCGTCATCGGCGAGGCGGCGACGCGCGCCAAGAGCGGCGACCCCAAAACGATCGCCGACTACATGATGCGGCCGGATTTCGAGATCGCCGCATTCAAGGGCGTGCCGGTGCGCTTCCGGCCGTGGGACCGGCAGCTGTCGCAACCGATCCTGCTGGTGCAGCCGAAGATGCTCGTCTCGATCGCGCCGGAACCGGGCTTCCTTCATCCGGTGAGCCCGCTCGAGACGCTCGGTTTCGACAAGCCGGAGACCGGCTGCAAGATCCCCTCGGGAGATAAATCGTGACCGGTTCGATGCTGCTGAAGGCCGTGTTGGCGACCCTGGCCGTGCTCGCTGGCGCCGGAACGGCGTTCGGCTACACCGCCTACATCACCAACGAGAAGGACAATACCGTCAGCGTCATCGATCTCGACACCTACAAGGTGACGCAGACAGTCGACGTCGGCCGGCGCCCGCGCGGCATCATCATGAGCCCGGACGGCAAGCAGCTTTTCATCTGCGCCTCCGACGACGACACGATCCAGGTCTATGATCCCAAGACCATGAAGCAGCTGCGCACGCTGCCGTCGGGCCCTGACCCGGAGACGTTCACGATCAGCCCGGACGGCAAGTACCTCTACGTCTCGAACGAGGACGACAATCAGGTCACGATCATCGACGTCCCGGCCAACAAGGCGCTGGTCGAGATCCCGGTCGGGGTCGAGCCGGAGGGCGAGGGCGTCAGCCCGGACGGCGGCACGATCGTCAACACGTCCGAGACGACGAACATGGCGACGTTCATCGACACCAAGACGCAGAAGATCGTCGCCAACGTGCTGGTGCCCTCGCGCCCGCGCGTCGCGGTGTTCAGCCAGGACGGTTCCCAGGTTTGGGTGTCGTCCGAGGTCGGCGGCAAGGTCACCGTGATCGACGCCAAGACACGCAAGATCATCGGCCAGATCGCGTTCGCGATCCCCTCGGTCGACGCGGAGGCGATCCAGCCGGTCGGCATCCGCCTGACGCCCGACGGCACGACCGCCTTCATCGCGCTCGGCCCCGCCAACCGGGTCGCCGTCGTCGACGCCAAGACGTTCAAGGTCGAGAAGTACCTGCTGGTCGGCCAGCGCGTCTGGCAGATGGCGTTCACGCCGGACATGAAATATCTGCTGACGACCAACGGCATCTCGAACGACGTCTCGGTCATCGATGTGCCGAAGCTCAAGGTGACGCGCTCGATCCCGGTCGGCTCGTACCCCTGGGGCGTGGCGATCTCGCCGAACTGAGGTCGAGGATGGGCGTCATCTTTCAACCATGCCGCGCGTATCCGCCCCCGCTCCGCGGGGGAGGACGCGAGAAATGACATGATGCTCGACAATCCCGCGCTCGAGGTGGCCGACGTCTCGCATCGGTTCGGGCAGCGCCAGGCGTTGCGCGACGTCTCGTTGCGGGTCGAGCGCGGCGCCTTCACCGCGCTGCTCGGGCCGAACGGGGCTGGCAAGACCACGCTGTTTGCCATCATCACGCGCCTCTACAACACCCGCGAGGGGCAGGTCCGCATCTTCGGCCGCGAGCTGAAGCGCGAGCCCTCCGCCGCGCTCGCCGAGATGGGCGTCGTGTTCCAGAAGCCGACCCTCGATTCCGATCTCACGGTGCGCCAGAACCTCGCCTACCACGCGTCGCTGCACGGGATGTCGGGCAAGCCCGCGCGCCGACGCATCGAGGAGCTGCTCGCCCGCGTCGGCCTCTCCGATCGCGCCAGGGACAAGGTGCGCACGCTGTCGGGCGGCCAGTCGCGGCGCATCGAGATCGCCCGCTCGCTGGTGCACGGGCCGCGCCTGCTGCTGCTCGACGAGGCCACCGTCGGGCTCGATCTCGCGTCGCGCTCTGACATCGTGCGCATCGTCCGCGATCTCGTGCGCGAGGACGGGCTCTCGGTGTTGTGGGCCACGCACATCTTCGACGAGATCGAGGCGAGCGACGCGGTCTACGTGCTCAACGCCGGCGCGATCATCACGCACGGTCGCTCGGAGGAGATCTCGGCCAAGGCCGACGGCGCCTCGCTCGCCGACGCCTTCCGCGCGCTGACCCGCGACACGTCGAGACCGGAGATGGCGCGATGACCGACGCGACCGCCGACACCGTCGCAGCCCCGGCCCGCGCGCTCGGGCTCTCGGGCTATGCCACCTGCCTCGCGGGCATCACCAAGCGCGAGCTGCTCAAGTTCGTGAACCAGAAGGAGCGGTTCTTCTCGGCGCTGGTGCGCCCGCTCATCTGGCTGTTCATCTTCGCCGCCGGCTTCCGCTCGGCGCTCGGCGTCTCGATCATCCCGCCCTACCAGACGTATGTCCTCTACGAGGAATACGTCACGCCGGGGCTGGCTGTGATGATCCAGCTTTTCGCCGGCATGCAGTCGTCGCTGTCGATGGTCTACGACCGCGAGGTCGGCTCGATGCGAGTGCTGCTTACGAGCCCGTTCCCCCGCTGGACGCTGCTGCTCGCCAAGCTGCTCGCCGGCGTCATCGTCTCCGTCGTTCAGGTCTACGTATTCTTCGTCGTCGCCTATATCTACGGCATCCAGATCGACCCGCTGGGGTATGTCGCGGCGTTCCCGGCGCTGATCCTGTCGGGCCTGATGCTCGGCTCCATCGGCCTGCTCGTCTCCTCGCAGATCAAGCAGCTCGAGAACTTCGCGAGCGTGATGAACTTCATCATCTTCCCGATGTTCTTCGCCTCCTCGGCGCTCTACCCGCTGTGGAAGATGCAGGAGGCCTCGCAGACGCTCTACGTCGTCTGTCTCCTCAACCCGTTCACCCATGCGGTGGAGCTCGTTCGCTTCGCGCTCTACCTCGAGTTCAACCTGCCAGCCTTCGCCATCGTCGTTGGCGTCACCATCGTGGCGTTCGGATTGTCCGCGATCGCCTACGATCCCGGTCGCGGCATGCTGGCGCGCCGCGGCGGCCCCGGAGACTGATCATGCGGAACCTTGCCCTCCTACTCGCGTCCACGGCGCTTCTGTCTGTCGGCGCCGCCCGCGCGCAGGGACCCGTGCCTGGCATGATGCCGCAGTCGGACGCGCCGGCGCCCGCCGCCGGCCAGGTGCCGACACTGAGCCAGCAGCCCGGCTCGATCGCGGGGCCGGCCGGCGCGGAGGCCACGGGCGCGCCCGGCTCGAAGGCCGACATGGGCACCGTGCTGCCGGGCGCCAACGAGAACTCCGGCACGACGACGTTTTTTGCCCCCTCGACGGCCGACGCAGCCGTCAAATGGCCCTGCGCGCAGCCGAAGGTCTCGACGATCAGCGCCGGCACGATCTGGACCGGCCCCGACGTATCCCAAGGCAAGGATTGGGACGAGGACAACGCGCTGGCCGAGGTGGCGCAGAAGCTCGCCTCGCGCCGCACGACGCTCGACGAGGCCAACGACCTCATCGTCGACTTCGCCAGGAAGGCGGGTCCCGACAAGGACAAGCAATTGACCAAGCTGTTCGTCGGCACGCTCGACATCATCAACGGCAATCGATCCGAGATCCTCGAGGGCATCATGCGTTACGCGCGTGGCCAGGAGCGCCTCGCCGAGCGGATGCGCGAGGAATCCGACAAGATCTCCGAGGCGCAGGATGATGCGACGGCCAAGGGTCTCGGCCTCGCGCGGGACCAGACCAACACCGACTTCGGCTGGGACCAGCGCATCTTCAAGGAGCGCAAGCAGGCGCTCTCCTATGTGTGCGAGACGCCGAGCCTGCTCGAGCGCCGCGCCTACGAGATCGGCAAGCGCATCCAGGCGCAGATTTGATGCGCGCGATCCCCCTAGGCTTGATCGCCCTGCTCGCGCTCGGCGCGCCGGCATCGGCGAAGACCACCCGTTTCTGGAACCTGACCGCGAACACGATCACGAGCTTCGCGCTGGCGCCGACCGGCACGGACACGTTCGGGCCTGACCTCGCCAAGGCCGACCCCGACGGCTCGGTCGACCACGACGAGCGCATGAAGGTGCAAGGTGTGCCGTCCGGCAGCTACGACGCCCGCCTGATCGATGCCAAGGGCCGCACCTGCCTCGTGAAGGGCGTCGCGGTGAAGGATGGCGAGGTGTTCTCGATCGACGAGAAGCAGCTGACCGATTGCAAGAAGTAGCCGCCGCGCATCCGCCGAACGACAGAGGTGACGGAGCCCATCTGCGCTGACAGAGCATCGGGAGCTTCGCACCAGGACACCACAATGAACGGCTTCGCGGCGATCGTGCTCATTTGTCTCGGCTCGACGCCCGTGCAGGAGTGCGACGAGAACAACGCCCTGGTGCTACGCTCGGTGCATGTCGGCAACGAGCTCGGCTGCTCGACGGGCTGGCAGGAGATCATCGCGCGCGGCGGCCTGCAGGAGAGCGTCAAGGGCGGCAATTACGTCAAGACGCTGTGCCGGCGCGAGAAGTCCGACCCGTAGGCGCGTGTCCCGAGAGCGAGAGGTTTCATGTTCGTCATCCTGTCCGTCTGCCTCCTCGCCTCGCCCGGAACCTGCAAGGAAGAACGCGTGCAGCAGACGGTGGAGGAGCGCCCGCCGATCGCCTGCATCGTCGAGGGCCAGAGCACGGTCGCGATCTGGCAGACCGAGCATCCGCAATGGGTAATCAAGAAATGGAAATGCGTCCCGCGCAGCCGGCTCGACACCGCGCTCTGATCGCCTGACCCGAGCCTCGGCAGCCCATCATGCGCACGATCGGCTTCCGGCTCGGCCTGCTCGTCTTCGGCTGCCTGTTCATCGCGTTTTCGGCGGGCGCCGGCGTGATCTATACGCTTCACGTGACCGACCGCACCGTCGACCGCGCGCTCGACGCGCAGCGCCGCCTCGACCTGCTGACCGAGATGTCCGGCCGCATCCAGCAATACGGCCTCGTGGCGATCTCGACGGTGGACGATCCGACCTCCGGCGCCGGCCGCCTGAAGGAGGCCGAGACAGCGGTCGACGCGGCGATCGCGAGCTTCGAACCCGAGATCGCCAAGGCGATGAACGCGGCCGACCTTCCCTCGACCGTCAACGCGCTGGCCGCGCGCGCCCGTCCGTTGGAGCAGGTACGCGCCGGCTTCCACGTGATGGTCCATCAGGTCAGCGACGCGCTCGCGCAGCCCAACCAGCAACAGCGCGGCGACTCGATCCGCGGCGCCTTCAACGGTTTCGCGACCTTCACCGGGCCTTACCTCTTCTTTCTGATGCAGGCCGATCGACGCGGCGTCGATGCCGGCCGCGAGGAGGCGCGTGTCGTCTCGCGGACCCTGACGCGGGCGGCGATCGTGCTTGTCGTGATCGCGCTGGTCGGCGCTTTGCTGCTTTATCGCCTGACCTCGCGGCCGATCCTCGCCGCGGTCGCCGAGATCCGCGATGCGGCGATCGCGATCGGCCAGGGCGAGCGCAACCTGCGCCTGCCGGTGCGCAATCGCGACGAACTCGGCCTGCTCGCCGCCGTCTTCAACCGCATGACCGCGCGACTGCGGCGCGGCGAGCAACGCGTCGCCGACGACCGTGCCGCCCTCGAGCGCACGATTGCCGATCGCACGGGCGATCTGCGCGCGGCGAACGACACGCTGAGCGACATCGATCGCAGCCGCCGCCGCTTCTTCGCCGACGTCAGCCACGAGCTGCGCACGCCGCTGACGGTCATCCTCGGCGAATGCGAAATCGCGATGGCCGCGCAGCACCGCGAGGGGCCAGCGGCGCAAGCGCGCACGCTCGACGAGAACGGGGCCGCTTTCGCCGTCATCCGCCGCCGCGCGACCCGTCTGCAGCGCCGCGTCGAGGACATGCTCCGCGTCGCCCGTTCGGAGAGCGGCACGCTGGAGCTGCAATCCAAGCGCATCGCGCTGCAGGCGGTCTGCACCAGCGCGATCGAGGCGTTCCAGGGCGCGACGCGGCGCCGGGACGTCGCGATCGTGCTCGAGCCGTCGCCCGCCGATGTCGTGATCGAGGGCGATTTCGAGTGGTTGCGCCAGATCATCGAGGGGATGATCGACAACGCGCTGCGCCACGCCACCGGCGCCACGCGGATCGCCTTGTCGTGCACGACCGAGGGCGACGCGGCGCTGCTGCGCGTCCGCGACGACGGTCCGGGATTTGGCGGCATCGATCCGCGGGAACTCCTGGAACGGTTCGCCCGCCCCGCCGCCAAGGACAAGACGGCGGGCTACGGAATCGGCCTTGCGCTGGTTCGGTGGGTGGTGGACAACCACCACGGCATCGTCGAGCTGCGCGACGTTGCGGCACCCGCGCATGGTGCCGAGATCCTCATCCGCCTCCCGCTGGCTGCCGCGTGATGCCCGACATCGACCTCCTGGTGGTGGAAGACGATCCCGACATCGGCGCCCTGCTCGATCGCGGCCTCGGCGCCGCCGGCTTTGCCGTCACCTGGGTCGACACGACGAACGACGCATTGAAATACATCGCAGGCCATTCGCCGACCGCGATCCTGCTCGACGTGATGCTGCCCGACGGCACCGGCTACGAGCTCTGTCGCGCCCTGCGCCAAAGGGGCTTCCACGGACCGATCCTGTTCCTCAGCGCCAAGGACGAGGTGTCGGACCGGGTCGACGGGCTCGCCGCCGGCGGCGACGACTACATCGTCAAGCCGTTCGCCTTCGACGAGCTGGTGGCGCGCCTGCGCGCCCAGCTGATGCGCCGGGCGGCGGTTGGGGCCCAACCCGAATATTCCGAGGCCGGCGGTCTCACGCTCGACCCCGACACGCGCCACGCCCGCTACCGCGACACCGTCGCCAAGCTGACACAGCGCGAGGCCGAGCTGCTCGCGCTGTTCATGGAATGCCCGAACAAGCCGATCGCGCGCGGCGAGATCTTCGACAAGCTGTGGCTCGATCAGGGCAGTGCCTCACTCAATGTGGTCGACGTGTACATCGGGTACCTGCGCGGCAAGCTCGCCGACGTGGGCAGGGCCGGTGGCCCAACCATCTCCACGGTGCGCGGTCGCGGTTTCATGCTCGAGGTGGCGCGCTGACGAGCCGCGGCTCGAGGGTGATGCGTTCGACAAAAAAATCGGCGATGACCGCACCTAACGGATACTTGCCAAAATTTCCCGAAAAAGACATATGACTTTCACCCGCGAGCAAGCGGGATAATAAGTCTTAGGATCTTCTTAGAGAAACCTGAGCGAACTTGTCTGGGAACAACGATCTTTCGAGGAGAGTGGCATGAGCTGGATTGCGCCTGTTATCGAAGAAATCTGCGTCGGCATGGAAGTCACGAGCTACGATTCGGCCGACCTGACCGTCGAATTCTGAGGCACCAAACGATCTACCCATAAAAGAGAACCGCTATGAAAGCGGTCATCCTCGGCTCCGCGGCGGGCGGCGGCGTTCCGCAATGGAATTGCCGCTGCCACGTGTGCGAACTGGCGCGCGCGGGTGATCCCCGCGTCGCGTCGCGCACCCAATCGAGCCTGGCGCTCACGTCGGACGGCGAGAATTGGTTGGTCGTCAACGCGTCGCCGGACATCCGCCAGCAGATCGCCGCCACCTCCGAGTTGCATCCGCGCCATGGCGCGCGCCATTCGCCGATCGCGGCCGTGCTGCTCACCAACGGCGACGTCGACCATGTCGCGGGGCTACTCACGCTGCGCGAGAGCCAGCCATTCAAGCTCTACGCGACGAACGCGACGCGCGAGTCGGTCGACGCCAATCGAATCTTTTCCGTCGCGGCGCCGGAGATCGTGCCGCGGCTGCCGATCGTGCTGGGCGAGCCGTTCGAGGCGGTGCCCGGCATGCGCGTCGAGATGTTCGCCGTGCCCGGCAAGGTGCCGCTGTGGCTCGAGGACGAGACGATGAAGATCGGCGAGGCGACCGAGACGACCGTCGGGCTCGACATCGTCGCCGACGGCAAGCGGATGCTCTACATCCCGGGCTGCGCCGAGGTGACGCAAGCCGTCAAGGCGCGCATCGCCGGCGCCGACGTGCTCTTGTTCGACGGCACGTTGTGGACGGACAACGAGATGATCGACGCGGGGCTCGGCCACAAGAGCGCGCGGCGCATGGGCCATGTGCCGATGTCGGGCGAGGGCGGCTCGATCGAAGGCCTTGCCGACGTCGGCGCGCGCCGTCGAATCTTCCTGCACATCAACAACACGAACCCGGTCCTCATCGACGATTCGAGGGAGCGGGCGAGCGCCGAGGCCTCAGGCTGGGAGGTCGGCTACGACGGGATGAGGATCGATCTATGAACAACCTTTTGACGCCGGACGAACTCGAGAAGCAGCTGCGCGCGATCGGCGCGAGCCGGTATCACAACCTGCATCCGTTCCATAAGCTGCTGCACAACGGCAAACTGAACCGCGAGCAGGTCCAGGCGTGGGCGCTCAATCGCTTCTATTACCAGGCGATGATCCCGATCAAGGACGCGACGATCCTGTCGCGCATGCAGGACCCCGAGCTGCGCCGCATCTGGCGCCAGCGCATCGTCGACCACGACGGCGAAAACGCCGGCGACGGCGGCATCGAGCGCTGGCTGATGCTGACCGACGGGCTTGGTTTTGCGCGCGACTACGTGACATCGCTGCAGGGCCTGCTGCCGGCGACGCGGTTCGCGGTCGATGCCTACGTGCATTTCGTGCGCGAGAAGCCGCTGCTCGAGGCGATCGGCTCGTCGCTGACGGAGCTGTTCTCGCCCAACATCATCTCCGAGCGCGTCTCGGGCATGCTGAAGAACTACGACTTCATCTCCGAGAAGACGCTGGCCTATTTCGGCAAGCGGCTGACGCAGGCGCCACGCGACGCGGACTTCGCGCTTGCCTATGTGCGCGAGAACGCGCTGACCGCGCGCGAGCAGGCCGCCGTGCTCGATGCGCTCCGCTTCAAATGCAATGTGCTGTGGGCGCAGCTCGACGCGCTGCACCACGCCTATGTCGAGGATGGCGCGGTGATCCCGCCGGGCGCCTGGACGCCCGGCCACGCGGTTTCGTGAGGCAGGTCTGGTGAGCGAGATCTCGGGTGCCAGCGTACCCAGGCTGCCGCGCGGCGTGCGCCTGCACTACGATCAGGTGCGCGAGGCGCATGTGCTGTTGGCCCCGGAGCGCGCGTTCAATGTCGACGGCAACGCGGTGGCGGTGCTGCAGCTCGTCGACGGCAAGCGTACCGTCGGCGATATCGCCGGCGAGCTCGCGACGAAATATTCGGCGGACAAAATCGTGATCGAAGCCGATATAACGAGGATGCTCGACGATCTCATCGCCAAACGCGTGATGGAGGCACAATGACCAATTCCGTCCTCCCCGGCTCCAGCCCAGCCGGCTCCGCGCCTGCCGTGCCGAACCCGATCGGCATCCTGATGGAGCTGACGCACCGCTGTCCGCTGAGGTGCCCGTATTGCTCCAACCCGCTCGATCTCGACAAGCGCTCGGCCGAGATGGATACCGCGACCGTGCTGCGCGTGTTGGAGGAGGCCGCGGCGCTCGGCGTGCTGCACGTGCACCTCTCCGGCGGCGAGCCGACGGCGCGCCAGGACATCGTCGAGATCACCGCCAAATGCGCGTCGGCGGGCCTCTACTCGAACCTGATCACCTCGGGCGTCGGCCGCGCGCTCGCTTTGCTGCCGGCCTTGTCGGACGCCGGGCTCGACCATGTGCAGCTCTCGCTGCAAGGCATCGACATCGCATCGGCCGACAAGGTCGCCGGCCTCAAGGGCTCGCACGAAACGAAGATGCGCTTCGCCGACGAGGTGAAGCGGCTTGGGCTCGCGCTGACGGTGAACGCGGTCATCCATCGCGGCAATATCGATCAGGTCGAGGGTTTCATCGAGCTCGCGCAGACGCTCGGCGCGCGCCGGCTCGAGATCGCGCATACGCAATATTATGGTTGGGCCTACACCAACCGCGCGGCGCTGATGCCGGCGCGGCCGGAGGTCGACCGGTCGATCCGCATCGTCGAGGCGGCACGCAAGCGGCTGTCCGGCACCCTCGTCATCGATCTCGTCGTCCCGGACTATTACGCGCTGCGCCCAAAGGCCTGCGCGGGTGGCTGGGGCCGCAAGCTCATGAATGTCGCGCCGTCCGGCAAGGTTCTGCCCTGCCACGCGGCGGAGTCGATCCCCGGCCTCGAATTCTGGAACGTGAAGGACCGTTCGCTGGCCGACATCTGGCGCCGCTCGCCGGCGTTCAACGCCTACCGCGGCACCGACTGGATGCCCGAACTGTGCCGCACGTGCGAGCGCAAGGAGATCGACTGGGGGGGCTGCCGCTGCCAAGCCCTCGCGCTCGTCGGCGACGCGGCCGAGACCGATCCCGCTTGCGGCAAGTCGCCGTTCCACGCCAAGGTCGAAGCGCTGGCGACGGCTGAAGCCGCGACCGATGCGCCGCCCAATTACATCTATCGCGGCCCGGGCCAACCGTTGCCGCGTCAGGTCGAGGAGATTTCGTGAGACGACTTGCAGCTTGCGCGTTGGCATTCGGCGCGCTGACATTCGGTACGCCGATGGCGGCCGCCGATCCGGTGGCGCCGCCCGCCGCGACCGCGAAGCCCGATGTCGCGACGCTTCTGTTCGAGACACCGCAATGGAGCAACGCGCCGGCCGGCTCCACAATCACCTACAGCTACGCGAAGGCGACCACCCAGGCGCTGTACGGGCCGTCCTTCGACGACAGGATCGTGCTGACGCTCGAGAAGGCGGACGATGCCGCGAGCCGAACCGTCGACGTGAAGATGTTCACGCCGCCGCGCACGAAACCTGCCGGGCCGTTTCAGTCGGTGGCGCAGAACCCCGTGCTGCTGCTCGCCCTCGAGGAGAACGTCGAGGAGCTTTCGGCGCTTTGGCACGCCAGTCCGCGCTACCTGAAGAACGCGATCCGCAAGTCCTGGCGCGACGACGCGAGGATCGAGTCCATGCCAATCACGGTGGCCGGAAAGCAAGTGCCTGGCACGCGCATCACGATCGAGCCGTTCCAGAACGATCCCATGAAGGATCAGATGGGCGGGCTCGAAACGATGGTCTACACGGTCGAGATCGCCGACAGCGTGCCTGGGCAGATCGCCACCGTCGATGTCCACGCGCCAGCCGGCGACAAGCCGAGCTTCAGCGAGATTCTCCGATATCAATCCGAGACCAAGCCATGAGACGGATCGCCGTGAGACACTTGGTGACGCGCTTCATTCTGGCTGTTTTCATCGGTACCGCGGCGATGTCGCCGCTGGCCGCCGCGCCGGCGAGCGGCGTCAACGACTACCCGACGGACGCCCGCGCCGACTATGTTCTTGGTTGTATGGCCGCCAACAATCAGACGCGGCAGGCGCTCGTCCATTGCTCCTGCTCGATCGACGTGATCGCCTCGATCCTGCCCTACGACAAGTATGAGCAGGCCGAGACGGTCATTTCGATGCGCGAAGGCGTCGGCGCCGTCACGCGCGAGTTCAATGCGATCAAGGGGTTGAACGATCTTGTCGCCGACTTGCGGCGCGCGCAGGCGGAAGCCGAGATCCGCTGCTTCCGATAGGCTACTGGGCGGTCGGCGCCGGCCCCGGCATCTGGAAACCCGGCGGCACCGGCGCGGCGCTTTTGCCCGGCGACGGTGCCGTCGTGGCGGAGGCCGGCTCGACCTTCGGCGCCGCGGGTCCCGTTTTCGCGGGCGGGATCAAGTGGCCGAGATTGTCGAGCATGGGGACGTTGTAGTCCTCGAGAACGCGGGCGATGTCTGCCTTGCGCGCGCGGATCACACCCTCGAGCGTGTGCTTCCAATCGTTCTCGTCATGTCGAACGCCGAACGCGATGCGGTAGCTGAAGCCTGCCCTGTCGACATCCTTCAAAAGCGGCGTCATCACGAGCGCGCCGTCGGAGGCCTTCACGGCCTCGCCGATGAGAGGACCCCAAACGATCGCGGCCTCGATCGTCTTCGCCTTCAAGTCGCCGAGCATCGTGTCGAGCGGAGAATCAAACCGATGATCGACGATGAGCGGATAGAGCTTGGCGTGCGGCAGAAGGCCATTCGAGAGCATCGCGTCGGTCGGCGGAGTCGCGGAAAACACGCCGATCGTGTGCCCTTCGAGCCTGGGATCGTCCATCGAGGTCACGGTGCCGAGCGGACTGCCCCTCGGCGCGACGATCACATAGGTCGAGCGGTAATAAGGATTGGTCGCCTGGACCATCTCCGCACCGATCGTGTAGCCCATCACGACGTCGCACAAATCCCCGTTGAGCGTGTTCGTGAGAAACCCGGGGCCCGACGGCGCCCAAAAATAGCGAACGGGCCGCTTCAGTTGATCGCCGACAATATCCGCGATCCTGTTCTCGAACCCTTGCTTCCGGCGGTTGCTGAAGGGGAGATTCGACGGGTCGCCGCAGACCCGCAAGGCAGTGCGGGACACGAGATCAGGAACGGTCTGCGCCGACGCCGAACCCGCTCCACCGGCGATAAACAGCAAAGACGCCGCGATCAACGATCGCGGCGTCCCGCAGAGAGCAACCTCAACGAAGAGTCTCGCCACTCGAGCGACGGCTGTCACTTCTCGGTTTTGGGGAACTGCGCCGACGCAACGCTGTCCTTCGTCAACGGCTTGTCGCCGGCGGGGACGTTGTTCTTTTTCATGATCCACGCGAGAATTGGATAGAGATTCTCGTCGGTCAGCGACTTCGGCGCGTTCTGCGGCATGTTCTGGTACACGAAATCGCGCAGATCGCTGACCGGCTTGCCAGCGAAGATCGCTTGGAACTTGGCGTCATGCAGGTTCGGGCCGAGCGCGCCGTCGAGCTTGGGCCCATGGCACTGCGCGCAATTGTTGTTGAACTTGACATGGCCGTCTTCGGCCTGCGCGTCGGTGTAGGGGCCGCTGTCGGCTCTCGCCACGCCAGAGACCATACCAACTCCAAGACCAAGTGCGATCAAAAACCCGCCAGCGCGCATGAACGTCCTCCAAGATTAGCCGGATGCGTTCCGACCTTTGATCAGCTCGAACTTTGGAAAACTCGACGCCGAATTGCCGTATCTTATGCCGGCCGTGACGCCGAAATCAATCGGCTGCGTGGTCGCAGGCTGCCTTTTCGTCATGCAATTCAAATGCTTTGGGCGCTGCCGCGTTCGTGCGTCACATCACGCGCCTGCAATAGGAAAAGGGCCGACCAAAGCTGGCCGGCCCTTCCCGATTCAACCTAGCTCAGCCCAGCTTATCAGCTGTTGGGCATCGCGAACACCGTCAAGGTGCCGCCGAGCGCGGTATAGTTGTTGAGGGCTGCGTAGCCACCGACGGCACCGAGACCGGCGTTCGGATCGGTCAGACCGGCCGCGAGGCCGATGCCGGCCCAGCCGCCGACGCCCGAGTACACGGCGACGTACTGCTTGCCCTTGTGCTCGTAGGTCATCACGTTGCCGATGATGCCCGACGGCGTCTTGAACCTGTAGAGCTCCTTGCCGGTGCTGGCATCGACGGCCTTCAGGTAACCCTCGAGGGTCCCGTAGAACACGAGATGACCAGCGGTCGCGAGAGCGCCACCCCAAGCCGAGAACTGCTCGGGATCCGACCACACGATCTTGCCCTTGGTCGCGTCCCAGGCGATGAAGTTACCCATGTTGGTGCCGCCCGGCGCCGGGTACATCGCGAGGGTTGCGCCGACATACGGCTGACCGGGGGTGTAGCTCACCTTGAAGGGCTCGTAATCCATGCAGACGTGGTTCGTCGGCACGTAGAACAGGCCGGTCTGGGGCGAGAACGCCGAAGGCTGCTCGTCCTTGGAGCCGAGAGCCGCCGGGCAGATGCCCTTCGAGTTGTTGTCTTCGCCGTTGTGCTCGGTCGAGTACTTGGCGACGACCTGGGGACGGCCGTATTCCGGCGACGACTTGTCCATCACGACGCCCGTGGTCCAGTTCACGGCCGGATCGAACTTCTCGGCGACGAGGAGCTCGCCCGTCTCGCGGTTCAGCGTATAGCCGAGACCGTTACGGTCGAAGTGGACCAGCATCGGCGTCTCCTTGCCGTTGATCTTCTGGTTCACCAGCGGCATCTCGTTGATACCGTCGAAGTCCCACTGATCATGCGGGGTCATCTGGTAGACCCACTTGGCCTCGCCCGTGTCGGGGTTACGCGCCCACACGGTCATCGACCACTTGTTGTCGCCCGGACGCTGCTTCGGGTTCCAGGTCGAGGGGTTGCCCGAGCCGTAGTACATCAGATTCAGCTTCGGATCGTACGAGTACCAGCCCCAAGTGCAGCCGCCGCCCGTCTTCCACTGATCGCCTTCCCAGGTCTTCAGCGACGAATCCTTGCCGACCGGCTTGCCGAGCGACATCGTCTTCTCGGGGTTCATGATCATCATCTCGTCGGTACCCTCGGAGTACCCACGCCACACGCGCTTGCCGGTGTTCTCGTCGTAAGCGGTCACGTGGCACTGCACGCCGAACTCGCCGCCGGAGATGCCGACGATGATCTTGCCGTTGACGGGCAGGACGGTCGCGGTGTTGGTCTGACCCTTCTTCGGATCGCCGTTAGCAACCTTCCAAAGCTCCTTGCCGGTCTTCGCGTCGAGCGCGACGACGTTGGTGTCGGCCTGATGCAGGAAGATCTTGCCGTTGTCGTAGGCGAGGCCACGATTGACGGTGTCGCAGCACATGACCGGGATCACGCTCGGATCCTGCTTCGGCGTGTAGCGCCACACGATCTTGCCGTCGTTGTTGAGGTCGAGCGCGTAGACGATGTTCGGGAAGGGCGTGTGCACGTACATCATGTCGCCGATCACGAGCGGCGAGCCCTCGTGGCCGCGCAGGACGCCGGTCGAGAAGGTCCAGGCGACCTGCATCGACTTGACGTTCTTGTTGGTGATCTGATCGAGCTTCGAATACGCCGTGTTGGCATAGTCGCCGCGCTGAGCGACCCAGTTGGCCGGGTTCTGCATGAGCTTCGCGGCCGAAGGCCCCGTGACAGCCGCGGGCGCGGCATCGTCGGCCATGACAGGCAGCGAGTACGACAACAAACAGGCAGTGGCGACGGCCAAGCCGATATACTTCATGTGGGCTTCCTCCAATGTGCCATGGTCGCCTGATTGTTCAGGATCGCCCATATTCACAGGTTACGTGAAAGTAGAGTCGCCTAGCTTAACCTCGATAGCGCCGCTTATTATTGTGCTCTTGCGCGACGGCCAGGCCCCTCGAATGTGGTATCTCGCTATCGAAGACGGCCGGACACTACCAACCTTGAAACGACGCGCAAGTCTGTTTCTTAGGGAACGCTCATACGCAAACCTCCGTCTTTCGATATAGGAAAGTGAGGAATGTAGAAGCAGGCATCAAAACAGCATCTTGCTGCGGTGCAGCAAAGAGCCTCAGGAAGCAAATGCTTCGAAACACAAGTCTTTTTGCGTGCGGCGAAACTTCGCAGAGGTGTTGTCCGTAGGGAGTTTCGCCGGCGACCCTGCTCTGTTTTTGGGCAGGGGGCTTATCGCGCCGCCTGCAAAAACAGCTGTCCCGATGCCGCCAGACTTCGGCGCTGTGCGGCGAGCCAGGCGTTGTCGCGGGCGGCGAGGGGCTCGGCCAGCGGCACTGTCGCGATGATCCGTGTCGGTCGCGGCGCCAAGACGAGGACCGTGTCGCTGTACGTCAGCGCCTCATCTATATTATGGGTGACCATCAGCACCGTGGCCCGGCGGCGACCGAGCGCCGTGAACACTGTCGCGCGCAGGCTCGCCGCCGAGCGCTCGTCCAGCGACACGAAGGCTTCGTCCAACACGAGCAGGTCCGGGTCGACCGCCAGCGCGCGAGCGAGGGCGACCCGGCGGGCCATGCCGAGAGACAGCTGGTTCGGGCGATGGGCGCTCCAGGCCTCGAGGCCGAGTTCGGCAAGCAGTGCATCGAGATCGGCACGCCGCAGCCCCGGCGCCGCGAGCATGACATTCTCCGCCACGGTGCGCCACGGCAGCAGCCTCGGGTCCTGGAAGACGACGCCGAGCTTGAGCGCGTGCGCGGGCGGCGACACGGACCCCTCGTACTTCGTGTCGAGCCCGAGCGCGATGCGCAGTGCCGTGGTCTTGCCGCAGCCAGACGGGCCTAGCAGGCAGGTGACCGTGCCGCGGAACAGGGCGAAACGAAGACCATCGATGACCTCGACGCGCGCGGTGCCGCGACCGTGGCTTTTGCGCGTGATGGAGACGTCAAGAAGCGGCGAGACGCCAGCGTCGGGCATGATCATCGAGCGGTTGCAGGATCAGGAGTTCGACCGCCAGCATGACGAGCGAGAACGCGACGCTGTAGCCGATGATCTCCTTGATGGCGAACAGGCCGAAATACTTCGAGATCTCGAAGCCGACGCCGTTGCTGAGCCCGAAGAACTCGACGACGAGGACGATCTTCCAAACGATGCCGATCCCCGAGCGCGCCGCCGCGATGACGAAGGGCATCGCCTGCGGCAGCATGATCTGACGAAAGCGCGTCGCCAACGAAAAGCGGTAGATCACGCCGATGTCGTCGAGGCCGGGGTCGAACGCCCGCACCCCGTCGCGCAGGATGATCGTGTTGTTGGGAAACTTGCTCAGCACCACGGCGACGATCGCCGAGATCTCGTTGATGCCAAACCATATGTAGCAAAGCGCGGCGATCACGAGCACCGGCGTGTTCATGAGCACGAGCACCCATGGCATGAAGGCGTCGTCCACGCGCCGCGAGCGCCCGAGCAGGAAGCCCAGGCCGCAGCCGATCGCCATGGCGATCACGAACGCGGCGGTGGCGCGCCACAGCGTCATGGCGATGTTGTAGACCATGTCGCCGTGCAGGGTGTCGGCAACGATGAAGACGCCGACATCCCAAGGTGCCGGCAGCAGAGGCGATCGCGCAAAGCCCGCGACGACGCCCCAGAGCACGACGAAGCCGACGATCGACAGGAGGAACCGCAGGCCGCGCGCCGAAAACTCGATCACCCGTAGGTGGCCTGGTCCACGTAGAGGTCGGCCGGCAGGCTCGTGGCGTCGCCGACGAGCGCGGAGCCGCCGAGCTTGGCGACGATCGTGAAGAAGGCCTGCGCGTCGGCGATCTCGGTCGCCCGCGGCTTGTGCGGGATGCCACGCACGAACGCCTGTTTCAGTGCCTCGAACGTCGCCTCGTCCGGGGCCTGCATCAGCGGCCGCAGCGCCGTCCAGGCCGTGGGATCGTTGGCGAGCAGGTCGTCGGCCAGGCGCAGCGCCTTGCCGAACGCTTCGAGCACCGCGGGCTGCACGCCGGGCCGGATGAGAAATCCGACCAGCGCGATCTTGCCGGACGCGCCGAGCGCGGCGGCGATGTCCTCGACAGACACCACGCGGCGGAAACCCTTCGCCTCCAGGCGCGCGCAAGCGCTCCAATAGAGCAGCCCGCAATCGAGTTCGCCGCTCTCGACCTTCGCGGCGAGCAGCGGCGGCGCGCCGAACACCGGTCGGGCATCCTTGGTCAGATCGAGGTTCGCCATCTTCAGCGCCTCGGCGCGCATCAGGAGCCAGCTCTTGTCGAGCGGGCCGCCGGCGACGCCGATCGACTTGCCCTTCAAGTCGGCGATCGCCTCGATCGGCGAGGCCGCCGCGACCATCAGCGCACCCTCGGTCGTCGAGTAGGGAAGGAATTGGATCGGCCTGCCTTCGGCCTTGAGACGCGCGGCGAAGAGCAGATCCGAGATGATGGCGTCGACCGAGCCCGACAAGAAGGCGATGCGCGCCGACTCGGTCGACGCGAGCGGCACGTTCTCGACCTTGAGACCCGCGGCGCCATCCAGGCCGCGGCCGGTGATGGTCGCGATCTCCCAGTTACCGGTTCCGAACGGCAGCGTCCCGGTGCGAAAGGCCGGCGTCGTGTCGGCGTTGGTCGGGCCGACCGCGGCCAGACCCGCCGCGCCGACGAGAACGGCGCGGCGCGACAGAGACATCATGTGGGTCGTGGGAGATTGTGACATCGGACGAAAGCATACCCGAGCTTGGCCGCGCGGCAAGCGCGCAGCGCGCTCGGCGCGCCGGCATCCAGCATAAAGCATAAAGCATAAGCTTGGCGCATGAGCGCCGGTAACCCTTAGACATAAAAAAGCTGGCGCGAATCCGCCCCGACTGTCAGTAAGACATTAGTCGAAGACGAAACCTGGATGACTGCTCCATGTGGCGCACAGCGGCGCTTTTTCTCCTGATGACCGCGGTGCCCGCGTTGGCCACGGCCGAGCCGGACAGGTTCAAGATCACGGACGCGGAAAAAGCTGCCTGCACGATGGACGCCATGCGGCTCTGCAGCGGGACATATCCGAATGAGGATCGCCTTCTGTATTGCATGAAGGAAAACAGGGCGTCGCTCAGCCCGACCTGCCTCGTCGCGTTCGATGCGGGGGTCAAGCGTCGGCGTCTTTGAGAGCGCCATCAGCACCGGCCGCGAGGAGCTTGCGTTGCGCCCCGTGCGGATCGAAATTCGCCGGTTCTAGCCACGCCTTCATTGCCGCCCGCACATGCGGCCAGTCGCGATCCAGCAGGGCGTACCACGCGGTGTCGCGGTTGCGCCCTTTTGTGACGATGGCCTGCTGGAACGTACCCTCGTATGTGAAGCCGTAGCGCACCGCCGCGCGGCGTGATGGCGCGTTGAGGCTGTCGCATTTCCACTCGAGACGCCGATAGCCGAGCTCGTCGAAGACGCGCCGCATCAGGAGATGGATCGCCTCGGTTCCTGCCGGCGTCCGCTGGAGGGCGGGCGCGTAGTTGATGTGACCGATCTCGATGACTCCGTTGGCCGGGTCGATCCGCATGAGGGCGGCGGTGCCCAGCGCCCTACCCCGCGCCGTCTCGACGATGGCGTGGTGCAGCGGGTCGACCGCTAGGGCCTGCGCGGCGATGAGTTCGCGAAAGCCATCGGCATCGGCGGGGCGCTCGTGCGGCAGGTAGGTCCAGTCGCGATCGTCGGGCGCCGACGCGTAGGCCGCGAAGAGATCGGCGGCATGGTGCAGCGTAAGCGGCTCGAGCCGGCAGGTCCGGCCGACCATCGCCTCCCGCGCCGGAAGCGGGCGCGGCGTCCAGCCATCGAGCGGCACACCAATTTGCTGGCCGTGCGAGTTGACAGGCACCCCGTTCAGCCGATCGCCGCCTGCACGGCCTCGGACACGGCGATGTTGTGCCGAAACGCGGCGATCGCCTCCCCGACGATCGCGTCCTGGATGCCGGGCGCAGAGGTTGCGTGCCCCTCGGAAATCGCGTCGAAGGCGTCACGCATGGCGAGCTTCACCGCCGCGACATCGGCGATCGCCGGGAAGTCGTAGAACGTCAGCGCCTCCGAGCCCAAGCCGAGAGTCCGAGCAAGGACCGGTTTCAGAATTTGCCCCCCGCTCAGGTCGCCGAGGTAGCGGGCATAGGCATGCGCCACCAGGATCGCCGGGGCCGCGCTCGCGATGGCATCGGCATAGGCCTCCGCCTCCGGCAGCAGCCGGCACGACGACGCCCAGCCCGAGCCGACGATCGCGGCGAGGTCGCGGGTCAACGCCGGCATTCGATACAGCGCCGGATCGGCGAAGGCGCGGAGGGCAGGCTCGTCACGGGACGCCTCGAGCGCGGTCTCCAGCGCGGTATAGGCCGGGATGAGATTGCGAAGATACAGCGCGTAGCCCTGCCGGGTGGCGCGCCCCCGGATCAGGCTCGCGATGATGCCGGCCCGCTCGGCCTCGCGATGGATGCCGGCGGTGCGCGCGCGCAGGATCGCCGCGAAACCGGTCCGGTCTGTCGCGGCCGCTGCCGCATCTTGGTTGGCACCCGGATCATTGGCGCTGGCGCGGGTCATGTCGTCTCGAGATTGCTACGCTCGAACGCATACCGGCCCGTGCCGCTCGGGTAAAGCGTAGGGGCTCCGGTCGATCGACCGGAGCCCCTTCACGCATGCGATATGACCTCCGGCCTAGTTTGGCGCGGGCGCCGCGGCCGGCGGCGGGGCGACCGGCGCGGCTGGAGCCGCGTTGTCCGGCGCGGGTGCCGCAGGTGCCGCGGGCGTTTCAGGCGCGGGTGCCGGGGCGGCGCTGGCGACGTCGACGTTCGTCTCCAGCTCCGGGTAGGTGCCGGCGATCGGCGCGCCGAGCAGCGGCTTGTAGGCACCCTGGTGGCAGGTCAGGCAGTTGACCTTGGCGACATCACCCAGCGGTCCGAGCCGGTAGTCCGGGAACGTCCCCTTCAGGCTCGCCAGGTAGATCTCGTTGATGTCGCGAACCATACGGATTCCGTACCAGGCCGTCGCGCGCTGCGGCGAGCTTTGATCCCACGCCGCGAACGAGCGGGTGTTGTGACAGAACGTGCAGTTCACGCCGAGCGAATTCGCCATGTTGATCATCAGCGAGTAGGTGTACTCGGTCTGCTTGATCGACTGCCGATCGCCGGTGGGCAGCGCCGTCTTCGAGATCACGCGGATCTCTTTCGCCTTCTCGAGGAACGGCGTGTACGGGTTGGCCGGCAACGCGCTGTCGCCCGCGACCGCCGAGGCGACGCCCATCCCGGCCGCCGGGCCCTGCTGATCGAACCAGATGTAGGTCGGCACCGGCTGCCCGCGGTGGCAGGTGTAGCAGACGACACCGGTCTTGCCGACGTGGTCCTTCCAGTCGGTGTTGATGTGCCGCGTCATTTGCAACATCCGCCGCGCGACGCGCTTGGTGTAGAGCGCGTCGGAGGCGAAGTTGCCGTCGGCGCCGTGGCAATAGGCGCAGCTCTGCGTGGGCGCGACCCACTCCGCCATGCTCGCCATGATGCGGCCGAACTCGCCGATGTCGACGTCGCCGAGCACCTTCAAGTTCTTGTAGATCGTGCCCGCCTTCTGACCAACCGGGTCAGAGGCCGGGATGACGCCGGGCAACTTGTTCGCCGACTCCGCCGAGGCGAGCTGAGCACGGTGGTAGATGAGGTCCATCGCGGTGCCGCGATAGCCGCGCTGGACGCTCTTCGTCGTCGGGAGCTGGAAGGTCCCGAAGACGACGAAGGCGGACAGCAGCACGCCGACGGTGAGCGCGATGATCGTGCCGATGCCGAGCTTTTTCATCTCAGTGCGCTCCCGGTAGCGTGGCGGGATCGACGACGGCCGGCCCGACCTGCGGATAGTGCGGGGCCACGCCGTGCTTGACCGCCCAGAGGTACCAATTGTCGACGGCCGTGCCGGTGAGCAGGATGCCGATGCCGCCGACGAGCGGCGTCAGCACCGCGAACCACCAGGCCCATCTATGGATGGATTCCATGGTCGCGTTGAACCCCATAGTCCAGCGCCAAAACAGCGCGGCGCGTTCCGAGGCGGTGCCACGATCGACGATCTGCTCGATCTCGCGCTCGCCACCGAGCCGGCTGACCGCGAGGATGGTCGCGCCGTGCATGGCGAAGAGCAGTGTCGAACCGTAGAGAAACGCGATCGAGAGCATGTGGAAGGGGTTGTAGAAGAGGTTGCCGTAACGCAGCGAGAACGCCGCGGTCCAGTCGAGGTGCGGGAAGATGCCGAACGGCACCGCCTCGCCCCAGCTGCCCATCAGCAACGGCCGGATGAAGCCGAGCACGAGGAACAGCCAGATCGCCGAGAGGAACGCCCAGGCGGCGTGCGTGCCCATGCCGAGCGCCTTGGCGCGGCTGTAGATGCGCATCCACCAGAGCAGGACCGACGTCGTCAGGAAGAAGCCGGCGATCTGCCACCAGCCGCCCTGATCGAGCGGGCAGATCATGCAGAGCCCCATCGAGGGCGGCGGCGGCTCGAGCGCGAGCCACGGCAGTTGGCGGACAAACTGGATCGGGCTCCAGTTCACCGAGGCCCACATGTTGAGGCCGATGACCTCGAAGGCCAGCACGCCGAACAGGATCGACGCCGTGCCGAGGAAGCCGAGATAGACCGGGCCGATCTGCGCGTCGCCGATGACGCCCGCCCAGTAGTTGAAGAACGGCTTGCCGAGGCGTTCCCGGTCGCCGCCCGCGGCGAGCGGGATGCCGGCGTGGAGTGGTCCGCGAACCTGGACCTGGGTGAAGATGTTTTGATACTCGGGCATGACGAGCTCCTCAGCGCCAGATCGGAAGGTTGAGCCACCACGACCACCATTCCGGCCAACCTTTCGACCAGAAGGGCCCCGAGATGATGATGCAGACCGCGCTCCAGAACCCGGCGGACAGTGCCAGGAAGAGACCCAGTCGGTGGATGCCGATCGTGCCGATCGACCAGCCGATGTAGTCGCGGAACACGGTGTTCTCGTGCTCCGGCGTCTTCACGCGCTCGCCCTTCTGGGGATTGGTCGCGGACAAAACCAGCGAGCCATGCAGCGACAACGCCAGCGTCGTCGCGAAGAAGAAGGTGATGGCGAGCATGTGCGCCGGATTGTAGTGGAAGTGCAGGTATTGGTAGCCGGTGTTCGACACCCAATCGAGATGCGACAGGATCCCGTAGGGAAAGCCGAAGCCCCAGGCGCCGAGCAGCACCGGTCGTATGACCTCCAACGAGACATAGGCGAAGATCGCGACCGCGAAGGCGAACGGGACGTGCAGGCCGATGCCGAGCTTGCGGCAGATCTCGACCTCGCGCAACGCCCAGGAGCTGAAGGCGCCGATCGCGCAGATGGTGATGAGCTGCCAGAGCCCGCCCTCCTTGAGAGGCGCGAGCGCGAGACCGTAGCTGATGTCGGGCGGCGCGATCGAGATCTGCCAGATGTTCCACGTCGTGCCGAGCGTGGCACCGTAGACGATCAGCGCGGTGCCGACGAAGGAGAAGAACATCGTCGTGATCCCGAAGAATCCGACGTAGAAGGGGCCGACCCAAAAATCGAAGAGTTCGCCGCCGATCAGCGTGCCGCCGGGCACGCGGTATTTTCGCTCGAAACTGAGCATCGCCATGTCCAAAACCTCCCGGCAAACGCGCGGCACTCGTCACGGACCGCATCGTGCCGACGGCGGCCCGGCATCAGTCGGGATCCGCCATCGTCATTTGTTGGTGTAGAAACCTTCGCTGTCGAACCGCTACTTGGCGGGCGACGGCATCGGCGACATTTCGCTCGCCGCCGCGGCCTGCTTCGAATGCATGCCCTCGAGCCAGTTGAACCGGTCGGTGGACAGCAAGATGAAGTGGATCAGGAGCGCGAGCCCGAACAGAAAGGTGAAGAGAGCGATCAGCGTCCTGCGCGGATCAAAGAGCAGCCATACACGCCACATGGTTCGTTCTCCTTAAGCGAAAGTGGTGAGAACGTGATGGAGCATGTCCATCGACGTCTTGTAGCCATTCGGCCCCGGCAGCCAGGGGCGCCACAGCCACACGAGGATGTGCGCGATGATCGCGACCACCGTGAACGCGATGAAGCTGGTGACGAAGATCGAATGGAACTCGCGTGCTTCCGGTTCGGTCATTCCTGAAATGGAGACGTCACGTCCCGGGACATCAGCCATGTTACCCTCCTTCTGTTTGGCCCCTGGGGCCGTTACCGCCCTGGACTGGGCGGCAGGGTCGTCGCGGCGGCGGACCGCAGCGACGCTTATGCGCCCGGGGACCCGGACGAATTGTTTGGCGCCAGACTAGCCCGCGAAGGCGAGCTGCGCCGTTGTTCCCGCGCCGGCGCACGCATCGGCGAAGACCGAGCGGTGCGGAGCCTCGCCGCGCCAATAGGCGGGGAAGAGGCGTGCGGCGATGGCGATCGGAAGGTAGATCGCGAAGCTGAACGCGAAGATCGCCTTGAAGTGCAGGCTGTCGCGATCATGGGACGTGGCCGGAGCCGCGAGGCGACGCGCATTCATCGATTGAGCGGTGATCAAATGAGCGGTCATGGGTCGGTACTCCTTGGAGACGAGGGGAATGTCATGCGGATTGCCCCGCGAAATCGTTTGCCGAATGCTCGACATGGGTGGCGGTCACACGTTTCTCGCCGGATTTCTGGGCGACGACCTCGGCGGCGTCGCGCAGGCGCTTCGCGGCGGAGATGCGCACGAGGACAGGCTGTGCCTGGACCAGCGTCTCCAACGCGGCGCGCGCGTCATCATCCCAGCTGAGATCGGCGCTCAGACGCGACGGGGTCGCCTCGGTCTTGTCCATCACCGTCGCCAGCGGCAGGATGTGGAAGAGCGCGTCGAACAGCGCGTTGCACACCTCCTGCACGATCCAGGTCGCGCCGGAATATCCCATCACCGGCGTGCCCGTATGACGGCGGATGATGGCACCGGGGAACGACAGCGGGATGTAGGTCGCCCGCGCGTTGGTCTCGGCCAGATACATGCGCTCGTTGAAGCTGCCGAACAGCACCAGCGGCGTCTTGGTCTGGCAGAGCGCGCGGACCTCGTCGTTTTGCGGCTTGACGCCTGGCTTTCGCGCGACCGCGAAATTGCAGGGCAGCCCCATTTCGTCCTCGAGAAAATGGCGCACCCCTCGCGCATAGGTTTCGGTCGCGACGATCGCGAAGCTCGCGGTGCCGAAAAAGTCCTGCGTGACGGAGCGCCAGAGGTCCCACAGCGGCTTGATCGTCGTGTGCTTCTCGCGCTCGATGAACGGCTCGGGATCGAGCCCGGTGAGCTCACCCAGCGCGCGAAGAAAGCGCGTCGTCGAGTGCAGGCCGATCGGCGCCTGCAGATAGGGCCGGTCGAGCTGCTCGCAGAGCAGTCGGCCGAACTCGCGATACATGCAGACGTTGACCTCTGCATCGGCGAGCTTGCCGACATCGGCGATATGGCTGCCGAGCGGAAAGGTCATCGCGACCTCGCAGCCGATGCCTTCGACCAGCCGACGAATCTCGGCGAGATCGGACGGCATGTTGAAGGTGCCGTAGATCGGCCCGATGATGTTGACGCGGGGCTTGGCGCCTTCCGCCCGGGGCTTGCGCGCCGGCGGCTTCTTCGGACCGAACTCGGTCCACAGCCAGTTGATCGCGCGATTGGCCGACTGCCACTGATCCTCGTCGATCGTGCGCGGCAGGAAGCGCTTGATGTTGGTGCCCTCGGGCGTCACGCCGCCGCCGATCATCTCGGCGATCGAGCCGGTGACGACGACCGCCGGCTGGGCGGGATCGAGCACCTTGTGGGCGCGTCGCATCGCGCCCTCGGTGCCCGTCTTGCCGAGCTCTTCCTCGCTGAGGCCGGTGACGACGATCGGCAGCTCGTGCGGCGGCAAACCATCGGTGTAATGGAGCACCGCGGTCACCGGCAGGTTTTCGCAACCCACCGGCCCGTCGATGATGACCTGCAGCCCCTTGATGGCGGTGAACGCGTAGACCGCGCCCCAGTAGCCGCCCGCCCTGTCGTGATCGAGGACCAGCATCAGTTGGGCCCTCCCAGATCCTGCGTCTCGGCGGCTTTGCGCTTGGCCTGGATGTCGAGGGCGCGCTTGTACTTCTCGCGAAACTCGGGGCGATCGACCGGCGTGTCCTGCCACACGCCCGCGGCATGGCCGGCGCCGACGCCCTCGAAGAAGGCTTTCATCTCTTCGAAGCGCGGTTTCGAGGCGATCGCGGCATTGACGACCTGCGCGAGCGAGCCCGCCCCCATCACGCCGAACAGCGGCCGCGCCGAGATGAGATTGGTGAAGTACAGCGCCGGGATGCCTTTCGCCTTGGCCTTCTGCACGAGCGGCGTGGTGCCGATCGCGAGATCGGGCGCGAACGCCTCCATCGCGGCGAGGTCCTGCTCGAGCGAGGCGCGGTAGGTGACCGGGATGCCGCGGGCGTCGAGCCATTCGCGGTCGGCCTCGGACCAGGGCGTGCGCGGGCACGCCGTCCCGACGTAGCATACGTCGGCGCCGCTCTCGACGAGCAGGCGGGCGACCAGCAGCTCCGAGCCCTCGTAGCCCGAGACGGTGATGCGGCCCTTGATCGGTTTAGCGGCCAACGCACTGGCGATGGCGGGCAGGAAGCGATTCTTGGCGGCGTCGATCTTGTCCTGGGCAACGCCGCAGGTTCCGCCGATCGCGTCGAGCCAGGCCGCGGTGCCATCGACGCCGACCGGTGCCGAGCCGACGATCGGCCGGCCCGCGGCCTCGAACTCGCGCAGGCTGGCCTTGTAGAACGGATGGATGGCGGCCACGGCGGCGCAATCCAGCGCGGCGTAGAGCTCGCGCCATTCGCGGGTGGGCACGACGGGGCCGGCGGCGAGGCCGAGCGGCTCGAGCATCGCGCCGAGGCCGATGGGATCGGCTGGAAACATCTCGCCGACGAGGGCGATGGTGGGGCGATCGGAGCGGCCCTTCTCGGGCGCCGAGACCGGGCCGGCCATCACCTCTTCGCGAGCATAGGCGAGCATCGCCCCGGCGAGCACGTCCTTGGCTTCGGCGTGCGTCGGAATGCCGAACCCCGGCACATCGATGCCGATGATGCGGACGCCGTTGATCGACTTCGGCAGCAGCCGCAGCGGCACGCCCGAGGCGGTGGGGACGCAAAGGTTGGTGACGACGATCGCGTCGTAGTCCTTGGGGTCCGCCAACTTGTAGACGGCGTCGCGGATGTCCTCGAAGAGCTTGCCAGTGACGAGCGTCTCGGAGTTGAACGGCACGTAGCCGACCGAGCGGCGGGCGCCATAGAAGTGCGAGGTGAAGGTGAGGCCGTAGACGCAGCAGGCGGAGCCCGACAGGACGGTGGCCGTGCGCTTCATGCGCAGGCCGACGCGCAACGAGCCGAACGCCGGGCACATGCTTTGCGGCTGATCGTGCGGGCCGAGCGGATAGTCCTTGGCGTATTGGTCGAGGATCTCCGACTTGCCGGCGGCGGCCGCCGCGCGACGCATCTCGGCCCTGCCGCCATGGCAGCCCGAGCCGCTGGTCGAAACAGGCTCGCCCGCCTCGCTCATCGTGATGTCGGACTTGGCCATGTCGGAATTGGCCATGTCGCAATTGGCGATCTCGGAGCTGGCGATCTCGGAGCCGGCCAGGTCGTCGCCGATGGGTGCGTCGTAATCCATGGGTGTCAAACCGTGTCGTAGACGACTTCGAGGGACGGCTTCGTCACGTCGGCGCGGCCGCACATGTCTTCCATGGTCGCTGGCACGAGGACGACGTCGCGCCCGACCGTGTCGCTCGAGAACAGGTTGAGGAGGCCATCCTGCGTCATCGGCTTCGGCCGCACAGGCGGCGCGTCGGCGACGTTCTGCGCGAGGTCCTCGAAGACCGAGGCCCAGCGATTGCCCGGCGTGCCGATGATCTCGTAATTCGCGCTCTTCCTGCGGATGTCCTCGTCGGCCGGGATCGCCGCCAGCACGGGGATCCCCGCGCTTTCGGCGAAAGCCTGCGCCTCGCCGGTGTGATCATCCTTGTTGATGACCATGCCGGCGACGCCGACGTTGCCGCCGAGCTTGCGGAAATATTCGACCGCCGAACAGACGTTGTTGGCGACGTAGAGCGATTGCAGATCGTTGGACGCAACGACGATGACCTTCTGGCACATGTCGCGGGCGATCGGCAGGCCGAAGCCGCCGCACACCACGTCGCCGAGAAAGTCGAGCAGGACGAAGTCGAAGCCCCACTCGTGGAAGCCGAGCTTCTCGAGCAGCTCGAAGCCGTGGATGATACCGCGCCCGCCGCAGCCACGGCCGACCTCGGGGCCGCCGAGCTCCATCGCGAACACGCCGTCGCGCTTGAAGCAGACGTCGGAGATGGTGATCTCGGCGCCGGCCGCCTTCATCTTGGCGGAGGTCTCGATGATCGTCGGGCACGCTTTGCCGCCAAACAGCAGCGACGTCGTATCGCTCTTCGGGTCGCAGCCGATCAGCAGCACCTTCTTGCCCTGCTGCGCCATCATGTAGGAGAGGTTGGCGAGCGTGAAGCTCTTGCCGATGCCGCCCTTGCCATAGATCGCGATGATCTGCGTCTCTTTCTTCGCCGGCGCGTCGTCGTCGAGCATCGCGACGGGATCCGGCTCGATCGCGGCCTCGGCACGAAGGGCGTCCTTCATGCTGATCGGCGTGATGGCGTTCATGAGCTGTGTCTCCAGTCGAGCACCATCTTCAGGCACTCTGGATCGTTGAAGGCCGTCGCATAGGCCCGCGCGGCATCGGACGCCTCGGCTCGGTGCGTGATCAAACCGTCGAACGAGAGCGCGCCGGTCTCGGCGAGACGACGCACCATCTCGAGATCCTGGCGCTGCCATTGCGCGGCGATGCGCAGGCGCGCCTCGCGCATGAAGGCTGGCGGGAAGGCGAATGACAGCGGCTCCGCGTAGAACCCGGCGAGGCAGATCTCGCCGCCTGGCGCCAGGCGCGCGACGAGCGAATCGAGGATGGCGGGATCGCCGCTGACGTCGGTGATCGCGCGGTAATCGCGCCGCGAATCCTCCGCGGGGTCGACGACGCGATAGTCCTCGTGATTGTCGCGGCGCGCGGGATTGGTCTCCCAAACCGTGGGATGCCCACCCATCGCGATCGCGATGCGGGCCAACAGCCGGCCGAGCACGCCGTGCCCGACGATCAGCTCCGGCAGCGCCGTGCCGGGCGCGGAAAACGTGTGGTAGGCGGTGGCGGCCAGCGCCAGCAGCACGCCGCTCTCGGCGA
The DNA here is from genome assembly GCA_965214415.1 of uncultured Lichenihabitans sp. Lineage (GTDB taxonomy): Bacteria > Pseudomonadota > Alphaproteobacteria > Rhizobiales > Beijerinckiaceae > RH-AL1. The sequence goes on along the minus strand of CBDCBQ010000003.1, from coordinate 161,827 downwards.
GCCAAGGCCGCAGCGCGACGACGCGCGCGGCCGGCACGACGAGATGCGAGGCGGAAGCACCAAACAGCCCGCGCGCGCCTTCAAAGCAGGTGGCGCCTGGCACAAACACCGTTTGTCCAACGGCGAGGCTGCCAGCCGCGTCAGCCACGATCACGCGACCGACGGCCTCGTAGCCGGGGACCAGCGGGTAGCCCATGCCGGGAAACGGCGGCATCCGGCCGGAATAGAGAAGTCGCTCGGTCCCGCTCGAGATCGCGCTCCAATCAACAGTCACCGTCACGTCGTCGGCACCCGCCGCGGTGAGGCCGAGGGGCCGCATCGCGATGTGTTCGGGCTCGATCAAGACGATGGCGTTGGTTTGCACTGTCGCGTCCCGGTTCCGCATTCTGGGAAGTCGTCGTCGGAAACCTTAGTGTCACTCTAAGCTGACACTTCTTGTTGTCAATCGCGCCTAACAGCTCTGTTGCGCGATCCCGCGCTTTTTTGCGCGATCAGCAGGCCTGTGAGCATCGGCCGCGATGTTGCGGCGCGGCGCACGCGGGCGAATCCCGCCGCGTAAAGTCGTGTGGTGAGGTCGGCTTCCGAGCGCGGGCGGCCGCGCTGCATCGCGAGAAGGTACATCGCGAAATAGGCGCCGACCTTTTCCGCGCCGGCGGTCTCGGCGAATGGCTCCGCCAAAAGAAGGATGCCGCCAGGCGGCAGCGCCTCGAAGATTCTCGGAAGCAGCGCGTCGAGGTCGGCATCGTCGAGATCGTGCGCCACGCGGACGAGCGAGATGAGATCGGCGCCGGTCGGCAGCGCGTCTTGCTTGAAGTCGCCGCCGATCGCGCTCGCGCGGCCGGCCAATCGCTCGCGCGAAAACAACGCCTCCGCGCGCATCGCCACCGCCGGCAGATCGAACAGCATGAGGCGCAGATCGGGGCGCCGGTGCGCGGCCGCGACGAGGAAATCGCCACCGCCGCCGCCGACGTCGAGCAGGCAGGCATGCTCGGTGAAGGGATAGGCATCGAGCACGTCGTCGGCGATCAGCGCCTGCGAGGTCGACATCAACTCGCTGTAGGCCGTGACCTGCGCGTCATCGAGCGTCTTGGCGTCGCCGGCGGTGGCATAGGGCCAGAATTTCGCGAGCTCGGTCTCGCCAGCCTCGCCCTTGAGCAACGCGACCGGATCGGCGAGATCGCGATAGAGCATCGCATGATGCGCGATCATCGCGCCGATACCAGGGTTGCCGAGATAGGCCGCGCCGTGCACGCCGAGCCCGTAGCCTTCGCCGTGTTTCTCGACGAGGTCCAGCGCCGCCGCGGCCTCCAACAGGCGCGACATCGCCTCCGGCTTCAAGCCGCCTTGCGCCGCGAGTTGCTCGACCGCGACGGGGCCGCCCGCCAAGGACTCGAAGAGCTTCAGCTCGACGCAGGCGAACAGGATCTGCGAATAGACGAAGCCCGCGCAAAGATCGAACAGATCGTTTGCGCGATTATGAGCGATCGGCCGCGTCAGCGGAAAGGTGGAGGCCCAACGTTGAAAGCGCGGGCGGGCCAGCGTGCGGTTGCGCGTTTCGAACCAGCGCGTGCGCCAGCCGGGTTTCGCGTCGCCTGGAACGGTCCCCGTGTCGGCCATCGCCGCCTCCTGATCCTGGCCGCCAAGACTCAGGCGGCGGTGCGGGAAGCCACGACCATGCTTTTCGGCAGCAGCCGATGCGCCTCGTGGTGCACGAGCGCCTTGAGATCGGCGGCGCCACGACACGGTGGGATCGAGTCGATCGCCTGCTTGACGAGGCTTTCGAGCCGGGCGACCGCGCCTTCCACGCCGAGCTCGCGCACCGCGTTCGGGCGGCCCAGCGCGGCATCGCGGCCGATCGGCTTGCCCGCCTCGGCGGCGAGCGCGCAGGCATCGCCGATGTCATCGGCGGCCTGATAGGCCTCGCCCAGCGTCTCGCCGAGCGTACGCCAGGGTTCCGCCTCGGCGCCGACGGCGGCCGCGCCCGCGATGGCGGCGGCACCAAACAGCGCGCCGGTCTTGGCGCGGTGATAATGGCGCAGATCGATCTGCGGCTCGCATTCCCACGCCTGCCCGGCGATGATGCCGGACGGAGCGCCGGTCGCACGCGACAGCGTCATGATCAGCAACGCCAGCTTTTGCGGCGCATGCGCGAGCAGGCCGAGCGACTGGAACGCGAGCAGGATCAGCGAATCGCCAGCCAGCACCGCGAGCGGCTCGCCAAAGGCTTTGTGGACGGAGGGCTTGCCGCGCCGCAGCTCGGCGTCGTCGAAGCACGGCAGATCGTCATGCACGAGCGAGGCGCAGTGCATCAGCTCGATCGCGCAGGCGGCGGCGTCGGTGACGGACGGATCATCCTCGCCGCAAGCGCGCGCCACCGCCAGTGTCAGGCGCGGGCGCACGCGGGCGCCGCCGGGGAAGACCGCGTGACGCATCGCCGCGATCAATCGTGGCGGGCACGAGGGGACGGCGACGTTGTCGATCGCCGTGAGCAACGCCTGCTCGATACGTTCTGCCGTCTGCATGTCGGCGTCTCCGATTGACGTACTCATCCTTGCTGTAAGGCTACGTTGTCAGTCGCAAGTGTCAAGTCACATTGACATACGGCGTTCGTCAGGCGCATCTCCATCGGCATGGGTGAGCGCATCATCGTCATCGGCGCGGGGATCGGCGGCTTGGCGGCCGCGCTCGATCTCGCGGTGAAGGGGCACGACGTGACCGTGCTCGAGCGCGCGGCGACGCCCGGCGGCAAGATGCGTCGACTTGCGGTGGACGGCGCGGCGATCGACGCCGGGCCAACCGTGCTCACGATGCGCTGGATCTTCGACGAGCTGTTCGCCGACGCCGGCACGACGCTCGACGCGCATGTGGCGCTTCGCCCGGCGGAAGTCCTCGCCCGCCACTCGTGGGGCGCCGACGAGCGGCTCGACCTCCATGCCGACCTCGAGCGCTCGGTGGAGGCGATCGCCGCCTTCGCCGGACGGCGCGAGGCGGACGGCTACCGCGCCTTCGCGGCGCGGGCGAAGGGGATGTTCGAAACGCTCGACAAGCCGTTCATCCGCACGCAGCGGCCACGGCTCGATCAGCTCATCGCGTCCTACGGGCTCTTCGGCCTTGGCAATCTGCGCAAGATCAGCCCCTTCAACATTTTATGGAGCGCCCTCGGCGAACATTTTTCCGATCCGCGCCTGCGCCAGCTGTTCGGGCGTTACGCGACCTACTGCGGTTCGTCGCCGTATCTCGCGCCGGCGACACTGATGCTCGTGGCCCATGTCGAGCGCGCCGGTGTCTGGTACCCAACCGGCGGCATGCACGCGCTGGCGGCCGCGATCGCCGATCTCGCCGCGCGCAAGGGCGCCATGCTGCGCTACGGAGCGCATGTCGCGGCGATCACCACCGCCCGGGGCGCCGTCTCCGGCGTGACGCTTGCGGACGGCGAGCACCTCGCCGCCGACGCGGTGATCCTGAATGCCGACGTGGCGGCTCTCACCTCGGGCCTTTTCGGCACGAGTCTCGCCTCGGCGGCACCGAGGATCGCGCGCGCCGATCGGTCGCTCTCCGCCGTCACATTCGCGATGCGCGCGACGCCGCGCGGCTTCCCGCTGGTGCGCCACAACGTCTTCTTCTCGAACGACTATGCGGGCGAGTTCGACTCGATCCTGAAGCGCGACTGCATTCCCGAAACGCCGACCGTCTACGTCTGCGCGCAGGATCGCGACGACGACGACGCGCCGCGCGACGGGCCCGAGCGGCTGCTCTGTCTCGTCAACGCGCCGGCAAGCGGCGACGCGCGCGCCTTTCCAGCACAGGAGATCTCGCGATGCGAGGACAGGATGCACGCGCTTCTCGCGCGATCGGGCCTGACGATCGAGGGGCGCGCGCAGGCGGTGACGGACCCGGCGGGGTTCGAGGCGCTGTTTCCGGCGACGGGCGGGGCGCTCTACGGCCCGGCGTCGCACGGCTGGCAGGCGTCGTTCAATCGGTCGGGAGCGCGGAGCAAGGTGCCGGGCCTCTACCTGGCGGGGGGCAGCGTGCATCCGGGGCCGGCGTGCCGATGGCGGCGATGTCGGGCCGGCTGGCGGCGGCGGCGCTGACGGCGGATCGCTCGGCCCGCGTTTCGACCAGACGGTCCGCGAGAACGGCTATGCATGGTGGTACGTCGACGCGCTGAGCGCCGACGGGCGGCACGGTTTGACCATTATCGCCTTCGTCGGCAGCGTCTTCTCGCCCTATTACGCGCTGGCGCGGCGGCGCGGGCGCGGCGATCCGGAGCATCACGTCGCGATGAACGTCGCGCTCTACGGTCGTTCCCACAAATGGGCGATGACCGAGCGCGGCCGGCACGATCTTTCGCGCGACGAGACATCGATCAAGATCGGCGCCAGCGCGATGCGGTGGGATGGCGCGGCGCTGACGATCACGATCGACGAGCGCACCGTACCGGTCCCCTCGCCGCTGCGCGGCGAGGTGGTGGTACGCCCGCGCGGGCTGAACCCGGTCGGCTTCGGGCTCGATGCGGCCGGACGCCATCGCTGGCGGCCGATTGCGCCGCTTTGCGATGTCGACGTCCGACTCGCGTCCCCCGCGCTGGCGTGGCACGGCACGGGATACCTCGACACCAACGACGGCGATGAACCGCTCGAGGCCGCGTTCCGATCGTGGACGTGGTCGCGGTTCGATCTCGGCCGGCGCGCGCGCATCTTCTACGATGTCGTGCAGACAGACGGCACCAAGCGTGGCCTCGCGCTGTCCATCGAGGATGGGATCGTCGAACACACGGTCGCACCATTCGAGCAGGCGCTGCCGACGACGAGTTGGCGCATCCCGCGCGCCGTGCCGTGCGAGCCGGCGGGGCAGCCGCAACTCCTGCGAACGTTGGAGAACGCACCGTTCTATGCCCGCTCGGCGGTGCGCGCGCGCATCGACGGCGTCGATGCCGATGGCGTGCACGAGAGCCTCTCGCTGACGCGCGTCGCCGCGCCGGTCGTGCGACTGATGCTGCCGTTCCGGATGTTTCGACGCGCGGGCGCCGGACGCGACAGGCCATCCGCGGTGCGATAGTCTCTTTATCGGCAGCGCGGCGCCGCCTGACGAGGTTCGAGCGTGAAGATCCAATACGTGGCTTGCGCCGCCTCCTCCTCCGTCGATCACAAGACCAACGAACTGAGCCTCTTTCACGTGCTCGACGAGGTCGGCGCGGCCGCGTTTCCGCTGCAGCTGCCGAGCTTGTGCGTCGCCACGCTGTTCGAGCGCGAGCCGGCGGAGGCGCAAGTGCAGAGCTACGTGATGACGATCAGCCTCGATGACGCGCTGCTCGCATCGTTCAGCATGCAGGTCGACTTCGTCGGCGGGCGCCGCAATCGCAGCGTCAACACGATCAAGGGGCTCGCGATCCCCGCGCCGGGCCGCGTCGCGATCCGGATCTTGCAGAAGGCGGACGTCCTTGCCGAGTGGAGCCTCGTCGCCTACGCCACCGCCACCGCGCCGGCGCCCCAGCGCGCCGCGCCTCGCGTGAGCGAGCCCGCGCGAGCCAAGCCGGGACCGACGGTCAACTAAGGGGCCTTGATCCTCGGCTCGTCGCCCTTGGCCTTCTGCGCGGCCTCCTCGGCCTTCTTCTTGTCGAGCTGGAGACCGCGCAACTCGACGAAGCCCCAGCCGAGCAGCGCGCAGGCGACGAGAATAAGCTCGACCAGTCCGCCGTAGCCGGCCATCACGAGCCTCCCGACATACCGCCTTCGCGCAGCACGATCCGGCGCCGCTCGACACGCTCGAAAAGATCGAGCACCCAGACCACCCGATCGCCGAGCGCGCGGCGCGGGGGGCTTTTTCGTGGCGTCACGGCCTCGATCAGGAACCGCGCCTCCGGCTGCAGCGGCAGCTCGAACAGGTTGGCACGCCGACGATTGGGCGTCGCGGCGCGGGCGAGGAGCCGCAGCTTGCGCCCGCGCGCCACGATGGCTCGGCTCGAAACCGAATCATGACCGCGTCGCGCCACCTCCTGGCCGATCTCGGCGTAGAGCAGACGCGCGGCGCGAATGCCGGGGCGGCAGGCGAGCGGCAGATCGGCGATGCCGGTCTCGCCCGCGGCATAAAGGCGTTCGGCCTCGCCGAGAAGGCGGGCTGTCAAACCACCGATCGCCGGCGTGAAGGCGGGCGCGGCGAGCCAGGCGTCGGCGTCGATCCCCGCCTCGGCGAGCCAGTCGAGCGGCAGGTAGAGGCGGCTTGCCCGCGCGTCCTCGCCGATATCGCGGGCGATGTTGGTCAGCTGCATCGCCGCGCCGAGGTCGCAGGCGCGAGCCAGCGCGGCGGGATCGCGCACGCCCATCACGAGCGCCATCATCACGCCGACGGCACCGGCGACGCGCGCGGCATAGGCATGTAGGTCGGAGAGGGTGGCATAGCGCCGGCCCTCGGCGTCCCATTTCAAACCTTCGAGCAGCGCGCCCGGCAGCTCGCGCGGGATGGCGAAGCGGTGCACCGTATCGGCGAAGGCGCGATCGGCAGGCAGCGGCAGCGGCGCGCCGCGATAGGCGCGGTCGAGCCGATCCTCCAGCCGCCGCAAGGCGGCGAGACGGCCGCGTTCGTGCGTGGCATCGAGATCGACGGCATCATCGGCGAGACGGCAGAATGCGTAGAGCGCGGTGGCGGACTCGCGAACGTCCGCCGGAAGCAGATGCGAGGCGGCAAAGAAGGTGCGCGAGCCCGTCCGCAGCAGGGCGCGGCAGGCGGCGCGATCCTCGCGCGCGACGATCATCGCCTCAGGAAAAAGCCTTGGCATCGGGCACCACTTTATCGAGGACACGGGCGGAGGAAAGGACGCCGGGCAGACCGGCGCCGGGATGGGTGCCGGCACCGACGAGGTAGAGGTTGTCGACCTCTTCGCTGGCGTTGTGCGGGCGGAACCAGGCGCTTTGGGTCAAAACCGGCTCGAGGCCGAACGCGGCACCGTTGATGGAGGAGAGATCGTCGCGGAAATCCAGCGGCGTCATCATCCGCGAGGAAACGACGTTCGCCTCGAGATCCGGCAGCAGGGTCGCCTCGAGCTTCGCGGCGATCGCGCGGCGATAGGGCTCGGCTTGCTGCGTCCAGTCCGTCCCGCTCGCCAGATGCGGCACCGGCGAGAGCACGTAGAACGCATCGCAGCCATCCGGCGCCAGGCTCGGATCAGTCGCGGTCGGGCGATGCAGGTAGAGCGAGAAATCCTCGGCGAGGTGCTTCTTCGTGAAGATATCGGCGAGCAGACCGCGGTAGCGGGGGCCGAGCAGGATGGTGTGATGCGCGACATTCTCGTAGCGTCGTTTGGTCCCGAAGTACCAGACGAACAGGCCCATCGAGTAGCGCGACTTGTCGATGCGCTTGTCGCTCCAGCGCTTGCGCACGGCTGGCGGCAGCAGATGCTTGTAGGTTGCGGCGGAATCGGCGTTCGAGACGATGATGTCGGCGTCGAGCCGCTCGCCCGAGGTCAGCCGCACGCCCGTCGCGCGTCGATCGGTGACGAGGATCTCGTCGACGCCGGCGCGGGTGCGGATCGCTCCGCCCTGCCCCTCGATCAGGCCGGCCAGCCCCTCGACAAGGCGGCCCGTGCCGCCCATCGCGAAATGGACGCCCCAGCGGCGCTCGAGGAAGGCGATCAAACAATAGATCGAGGTCGCGGTGAACGGATTGCCGCCGATCAGCAGCGGGTGAAACGAGAAGATGGTGCGAAGCCGCTCGTCCCTGATGAAGCTCGACACGTAGCCGTAGACCGAGCGGTGGCTCCGGAGCTTGACCATCGCCGGGACGATCTTCGCCATATCGCGCCACGACGAGAACGGCACGTCGCCGAGCTGCTCGAAGCCGATGCGGAAGATGCCCTCGCTCGCCCGCATGAACGCCTCGTAGCCGGCGACATCGCCCGGCGAGAAGCGGGCGACCTCGGCGCGCATGGCCGCGGGATCGCCGGTGTAGTGGAAGGTCTCGCCGTTTTCGAAGCGGATCTCGTAGAAGGGCGTGACCGGCCGCAGGTCGACGTCGTCCGCGAGCCGCTTGCCGCAGAGCGCCCACAGCTCTTCGAACAGGAACGGCGCGGTGACGATGGTCGGCCCGGCATCGAAGGTGAAGCCATCCTGCCGATAGACCGCCGCGCGGCCACCGAGCATCGCCCGCTTTTCCAGCACCGTCACGCGATAGCCGCGCGCGCCGAGCCGCACCGCCGCCGCGAGCCCGCCGAAGCCGCTGCCGATGACGATCGCGTGCGGGCGCCGATCCTCGGGGAGAGGGAGCGCGCGGGGTGGCGTGTCGGCGTCGAGTGTCAACGTGGCCATGCGCGGGATGTAACACGAAGTTGACACTTCGGCCTAGATGGTTCGGCGCCTCATCGACTTGAATGGCGATTTTCACCCCTCGGCCAATCGCGTCAGCGTCGCTAGGTCGCGCTCTATCCCCGACGCGTCCTCGGCCAATATCCCGGTCACATCGCCGCGCGGATCGTAGCGACACAGGCACCGATCGACCGCCTGGCGGTGTCGACGACGAGATGATCTCGGGTCCATTCATCGTACTTTCGCCGCGTCGTCGCGTCCCAATCCGGCGGGGTGAGCCCGGGGACTTCGCTGGCTCGTGTCTCGACCCGCCGACGATGCTCGGCGAGGTCGGAACAGGTCACCTCGACTTCGGGCACTCGTGCGTGCGCGCGATGTCCGACATCGCGCCAGGCGTCTCGGGTCAAGGTCCAGTCGTCGACCGAGTCGCTGATGACGATCCGTCCTAGTCCGAGGTTGTCCTCGGCCAAGGCGTAAGCGGCGAGATACCCGGCAGCGTCGACCGAATCCCTCAGCGTGCCGGACCGACGCAGCGCCTGCTCGATCGAATCGATCCTGAGCCAGACGCCGCCGACCTCCCGGGCGAGGGCTTGCGCGATCGTCGATTTGCCGACGCCGGGAAGCCCCGAAAGCGCGACGAGCACAGGATCAGGCGGCGACACCGATAACCCCGACCTCCCGGGCGAACGCCAACATCAGCGCCGCGATCGTGTCGGGCGCCTCCTCGTGCGCCAGGTGGCCGAGCCCGCGGACAATCTCGACTTTCGCCCCCGGCGCCATGTCACGCACCTTGAAGGCATCCTCGGACTTGATCGCCTTGTCGCCGGTCGCCGCGACGAGAAGCAGCGGCACGTCGAGCATGCGCATGTCGCGGGCGAGTGGCTGCAGGTCCCAGTTCGCCATCATGCCGAGCGCGGCCGACACGTGGTCCGCGCTAGAGACAAGGACCCGGTATTGCTCGACCCCGTCCGCGTCGATGGTCGAGCCGGTGTTGCGGATCAGCCGCTCGACCGAGGCCCGGTCGCTCGCTCGCCAGGCGAACAGACGCGGCATGATCGGATTGAGGAACAGGAACTTGGCGACCGGCGAGAGGAGCTTCGCCGCCTCGCCGCCGTAGGGCATCAGCGCGCCATTGAGGCTGACCAGACCCTTGGAATGGATACGGCAATCGAGCGCCATGCGGATCATCACGGCGGCGCCCGCCGAGTGGCCGGCGACGAGCACGGGATCGACGCCGAGCGTCTGCAACAGCTGGCAGACGCCGTTGGCCATGCCGGGCAGGCCAAGCAGCGCCTGCGGCGGCCGCCGCGTGAAGCCGTGCCCCGGCAGATCGAGCGCGACAATGCGGACATGCGGCGCCAGCAGCGGAATCAGCCCGCGCCAGGAATGGGTGGCGGCACCGGTCCCGTGCAGCAGCAGCAGCACCGGCAGGTCGGTCGCGCCGATAACCTGCACATGCCAGTCGATCCCAGCGGCATGAACGAAGCGGCTCGCCTCGCGATTCGGCCAGCTCTGTCCGTCGCGCTCGAAATCCAGCGGGCCTGGCGCGGGAAACATCAGGCGACGACCTTGTCGATAAACGCGTCGTAGGATGCCACCACCTCTTCGAGCCGCTCGAACTGCGGCATGGCCCCCGTCTCGAACACCCTGATCGTCCAATTCGGCCTGCCCTCGACCTCGGTCTTGCGGCGATAGTCGACGAAGTCGCCGCGTACGCCATGCGACATCCACACCGGCATCGCCAGCTCCTTGAAGAGCGTGAGCGAGTCCTTGCTGAAGAGAAAGCCCGACAGGAACGAGAACGGCGCATGCTCGGCATCCGCCTGATGCGCGGCGGCATAGGCGTACTCGAACAGGCCCTCGTCGATCCGTTTCGAACCAAACGTCTTCTGCAGGAAGAAGCGGATCGAGACGCGGCTCGTCAGCGCATCGAACAACGGCCGGCCCCAAGCGGGAAACGAGACGACATCGCGCACGGACGCCCGGCCGTAGGTCTCGCCGGCTGGCCCCTCGACCTCACGCTTCGAATCGAAGCCCGTCGGCGCGATCAGCCCTAGACTGCGGAAGTAGGTCGGGTGGTCGGTGGCCGCGCGCGCGACAAACTCGTTCGACAGAGACAGCCCAACGATATCGATGGGGAAGACGCCGTGCTTGGCGCGGATCTTCTCGACCACGGCAATCAGCGCGTCGGTCATGAGGCGCGGCGTGTAGATGCGATCGCGCCGGTCGGAAAGGCCGTATCCGGGCAGATCGAACGCGTAGACGGGACGCGTCTTGGCGTAGTGCTCGAACAGCGGCCGCATCTCGTAGGCGCTCGCCGCGGCATTGATGCTGTGGACGAGCAGCAGCGGCGTGCCCTCCGCCGGGCCGGCCGCGTAGATCGCGAGGTCGCCGAACGGGATGTGCAGCGTCGTCATTTCGGCATCGAGCGGAAAGTCGAGCGGCAGATCGTGCGGCGCGCGCAGGGCGGTCGCGCCGAGCCAGCCGCTGGCGAGGCCAAACGGGATCAGGCCCCAGGTGACGGCGCGCCGCGCCGGGCTCCGTCGACGCGTGGTGGGAAAGCGGAAGTCCATCGCGGTCCTTGCGTTGCGTCCGGCAGAACGTCGCGGCGCGCTCAAACGTTGCCGGCGCCTCGCGGGATGGCTGCAGCCACGGCGCGCGACATCGCGTGGGCGTCGGCATACGGCAGCGGGATGTAACGCGCGCCCATGGCGGTAGCGAGACGGGCGGCGGCCTCGCCCGGGCGAGGCGCGATGTCGAGCACGAGACCCGCCGTCCCGCCAGCCCGCAACACGCGGGCGGCGGCAATCGCGTCGGCCTCCGCCTCGGGTCGGCCCGGACGGCCGGCGCGCGTGATATTGGCCTTGCCGTCGGTGAGAAACACCGCGAGCGGCGTCTGCCCGCGCCGGCGCGCGGCATCGACCACCTGCGCGGCGAGGTCGAGCGCCGCGGCGAGCGGCGTGCCGCCGCCCCCGGCCTGCCCTGCGAGCGCGCGCTTGGCGCGGGCCAGCGCCCGCGTCGGTGGCAGGATCAGCTCGGCGCCGGAGCCACGAAAGGCGATCAGCGCGACCTGGTCGCGGCGAACGTAGCATTCCGCGAGGATCAGCTCGACGGCGCCCTTCACCTCGGCGAGCCGATGCAGCGCCGCCGAGCCGGAGGCGTCGACGACGAAGAGCGTGAGCGTCTCGCTCTTCTCCTTGTAGCGGGCGATGCGGAAATCATCGCGCCGCACCAGGATGCGGCTCGAGGGCAGCCCGGCCAGCATCGATCGGCGCAACGGCTGCCACGGCGCGGCGGCACGCAGCGTATCGACCACGGCGAGACGGACTCCGTGGCCCGGCGCGCCGCGGCGGACGCCGGCGGGACGGCCGCGCTTGGCGGACTGGCGCGCCACGCCGGCGCGACCGGCCACGCGCGCGGGGCTCACGACGCCACAGGCCGCCTGCAATGCCGCCAGCAGATCGGCGGGGATCGCGGCGCGGGTCGCCTCGACCACGAGGTCGGTCAGGTCCTGCGCGGTGGGGCCCCTCGTCTCGTCCTCGGTCTGGCACTCCGGAGGCTCCGGCGGCGGCTCGGTGGGCTCCTCCGGTTGCGTGTCCTCCGGCGCGGACTCCTCGCCCGACGTCTCCGGCACCATCGTCGCGCGTGGCGCGAAAACGAGGGTGGCGGCGAGCTGGACGTCCTCGGCAGCGACGCTGTCGCGCCCGGCGAGCGCCGCGGCCGCCTTGGCGACCCGAAGAGCGAGCCCGGCGAGGCGCAGCGACGGCACGCCGAACGCCAGCCCCGCCGCGGCGAAGACCTCGATGGCCTCGTCATCGACGGCGACCGCGGGCAGGCGCGCACGGGCGGCCACGATGTCAGCCGGCGCAAGCTCACCCGGCGCGGACGACGCCCGCGTCCCGTCGAGATCGAGCGCGAACGCCAGGCGCTCGGTCAGCGTCACGGGGGCGCGCTCCTCGTCGATGCCCTCGTCCAGCAGGATGCAGGCGAAACGTGTCGGGACCCGCGCGGCGATACCGTCGCGCTCGACCACGACCTCTTCCGAGTCGAGCGCCCCCGCGAGCGGGCCGGCCGCCGCGCCGAGCCGCTCGGCCATCGGCACCACGAGAAAACCGCCGTCCGCCTCCGCGAGAAGGCCGCGCTCGGCGACCGGCCGCCCCGCCGCCAGCGTCGCCGCGAGGTCGAGGCCGCCGATCAGGCGACCTTCGCCGACGCCCGGCGGCAGCCGGCGCCACGGGACGTCGCCTTCGGCCGACGCCAGCCCGCGCAGCGCCGCCAGCCACGCGTCGCGCGCCGGGCCGGCGGAACTCCGCACGGTGGCGCCGCCGAGGCCCACGGGGTCGACCGCCAGCAGCGCGGCTACGCCTGCAGCGCGCTGGTCCAGCGCGAATCGGGCGCGCTCACTTCTTGACGAAGACGTAGATGTCGACCTCGAGGTTGGGATCGTCCGGGGTCGTCAGCTCGCCGAGGTATTCCTCGATGTACGGGTTGTCGACCTGCAGCCCCTTGGCATCGAGGTAGGCGGTGATGACGTCGTAGGTCGAATCGATGTCGTCGTACGGACCGCGGTGCAGGAACTTGATGCTGCTGCCGGACGGCGACATGCCGAACGTGACGCCGCCGCCGAGGTCGGCCTTGCCCGCCGGCTGGGCGGCGATGGGCACCGCCGCCTCGTACATGAATCCCTTGTCGCTCGGCGCCGAGAAGATCGTGATCGGATGTCCGGTCGGCTTCAGCCCGGCCTTGTCCATCGCGACCTTCAGGGTCTCGAGCGACGCCTTGATCGACGTGAAGGCGTCGTCGTAGGTCGACGTGCCCTTGATGAGGACGATCGGCCGGGCCGGCACCTCGACGCTTTCCGTCGTTGCCTTGCCAGGCACGGTCGGGGTGGCGTTCGGCTCGATCTCGTTCGTCTGCGGCTTGCCGGCCGGCGCGAGCTGCTTTGACGGTTGCGCCGGCGCGGGCGGGCCGGGCGGTGTGATCGGCGCCGGAGGCGTCGTCGGCGTGGAAGGTGTCGCGGATGCTGGCGGCGACTTGGCTTCGGGCGTGGCCGGAGCCGCCTGCGGCGGTGACACCGACTTCGGCGTGGCGTTCGAGGCCGGGCTCGACGGCGAGGCCGGCGAGGCCGTCTGCGCGGCCACGGCGGGCACCCCAAGACCAAGCGCGAAGGCGACGTAAAGACCGAGGTGGCCGAGACCTCGGCACAGCTTGCGTTGCGTCACCTCGAGGCTCCCTCGTCCTGTCGCGGCTCTCCCAGCCACGCTTTGCGATACCCTGTTGCCGCCCGCGCGGAAAGCGGTCCGCTTGCTTGACCAGCCGGGTCTTATGGTGTCGGAACGCGGCATGGACACCGCGATCCACACTCCCCGCCTGGCGGACCTCCCGCTCGTGCGGATGAACGGCGTCGGCAACGCGATCGTCGTCCTCGATCTGCGCGGGACGGACCTCGTTCCCTCGGGCGAGGAGGCACGGGCGATCGCCGCCGCGCCGGGTCTCCTGTTCGACCAGCTGATGACGATCCACGATCCGGCCGAGCCGGGCACGGACGCGTTCGTGCGCATCTTCAACGTCGATGGCTCGCCGTCCGGCGCGTGCGGCAACGGCACCCGCTGCGTGGCCTGGGTGCTGCTGCGCGACCTTCCCCGCGATCACCTGGCGTTGACGACGGCGGCGGGCCAGCTTGACGTCCGCAAGCTCGGGCCGACGACGTTTTCGGTCGACATGGGCGCGCCCATCTTCGATTGGGCCTTGATCCCGTTGCGCGACGTCGACCGCGATCCCCGTGCGCTCGATCTCGGACTCGACGACCCCGCGATCGCCGCGCTCGGCCGCCCGGTGGCACTCAGCGTCGGCAACCCGCACGCGGTCTTCTTCGTGGATGACGTCGGTGCGCTCGATCTCGCCCGCCTCGGGCGGCCGGTCGAGCACGCGCCGGCCTTTCCGGAGCGCGCAAACGTCTCGTTCGCGCAGATCGTCGATCGCGCCACCATCAAGCTGCGCGTGTGGGAGCGCGGCGCCGGCGCGACGCTCGGCTGCGGCACCGGCGCCTGCGCCACGCTCGTCGCCGCGGCGATGACCGGACGGACCGGGCGCGCGGCACGCGTCGAGCTGCCCGGCGGCGCGCTGACGATTGAATGGCGCGCCGACGACCACATCATCATGGCAGGCCCCGTGCAGTTCGAGCACGAGACGACGCTCGCCGCCGCCCTGCGCGGCCGGGCGGCGTGACCGTCGGCTTGAATGATCTAATGCCCGAGGTCGTGAGCTTCGGCTGCCGGCTCAATCTCGTCGAGGGCGAGGCGATCTCGCGCGTGGCGCGGGCGGCCGGGGCCGGCGACCTCGCGATCGTCAATACATGCGGCGTGACCGCCGAGGCCGCGCGGCAGGCGCGGCAGGCGATCCGCAGGCTGAAGCGCGAGCGGCCGGAGCGCGCAATCGTCGTTACCGGCTGCGCCGCGCGGATGGAGCCGTCCGCCTTTGCCGCCATGCCGGAGGTCGATCGGCTGGTCGACAACGCGGTGAAGACCAAGCCCGAAACGTGGGCGCTGCGCCCTCCTCCCGCTTTTGAGAAAGCCGAGAGCGCGAGCCCGCTCGAGGAAGGCGTCGAAGAGCACACCCGCGCGTTTCTCGCCGTGCAGAACGGCTGCGACCACAGCTGCACCTTCTGCGCGATCCCGGCCGGGCGCGGTGCCGCGCGCTCGGCGCCGCTCGCCGCCGTCGTGGAACGCGCCAGGACCTTGGCGGCGCGCGGCTTCCGCGAGGTGGTGCTGACCGGCGTCGATCTCACCTCGTGGGGCGGCGACCTGCCCGACGCTCCGCGCCTGGGGATGCTCGTCCGCGCGATCCTTCGCGGCGCGCCGGCACTCGAGCGACTGCGGCTGTCATCGATCGACTGCATCGAGGCCGATGCCGACCTGCTCGCCGCCTTCGCGGAGGAGGAGCGGCTGATGCCATACCTCCACCTTTCCCTGCAGAGCGGCGACGATCTCGTCCTGAAGCGCATGAAGCGCCGCCACTACTCGCGCCGACGCCGTCGCACTGTGTGCCGAGCTGCGGCGGTTGCGGCCGGACATGGCGTTCGGCGCCGACCTGATCGCCGGCTTCCCGACCGAGACCGACGCGATGGCGGCACGCACGCGCGACCTGATCGACGATTGCGGCCTCGCGTTCTTGCACGTGTTCCCCTACTCGCCGCGCCCCGGCACGCCGGCCGCGCGCATGCCGCAAGTCGCGCCGGCCGTCGCCCGCGAGCGTGCCGCGCGGTTGCGCGAGGCCGGCGACCAGGCGCTGCGCCGCCACCTCGACGCGCAGGTCGGCAGCAGGCTGCCGGTGCTCGTCGAGCGCGGCGGGCGCGGGCGCGCGCCGGACTTCACGCCCGTCGCCACCGGACCGCTCGTCCCCGGCGTGATCGCCCCCATCGACATCGCCGGCCACGACGGCCGCAAGCTCCTCGGCAGCCCCGCACCATGACGTCCGACACGCGTCCCATCGCCCGCGCGCTCCTCTCGGTCTCCGACAAGACGGGCCTCGTCGACCTCGCGCGGGGCCTCGCCGCGCACGGTGTCGCGCTGGTCTCCACGGGCGGCACGCACCGGGCGCTCACCGAGGCGGGACTCGCGGTCGCCGAAGTGGCCGACGTGACCGGCTTCCCGGAGATGATGGATGGGCGGGTGAAGACCCTCCACCCCAAGGTGCATGGCGGACTGCTGGCCGTGCGGGAGAACCCGGAGCACGAGGCGGCGATGCTGGCGCACAACATCCAGCCGATCGACCTGCTTGTCGCGAACCTCTACCCTTTCGAGGCGACCGTCGCGAAGGGCGCCGATTACGCCGACGCGATCGAGAACATCGACGTCGGCGGCCCGGCGATGATCCGCGCCGCCGCGAAGAACCATGCCGACGTCGCCGTCGTCGTCGATCCGGCCGACTACGCGGCGATCCTCGCCGCGCTGGCGGCGGGCGGCACCGATCTCGCCTTGCGCAAGCGCCTCGCCCAGAAGGCGTTCGCCCGCACCGCCGTCTATGACGCGGCGATCTCGAACTGGATGGCGGCGGCGCTCGGCGAGGCGGCGCCCGAATGGCGCGCGTTCGGCGGCCGGCGGATCGAGGCGCTGCGTTACGGCGAGAACCCGCACCAGAGCGCGGCCTTCTATGCCGGCGCCGAAGCGCGGCCCGGCGTCGCCACGGCGCGGCAGGTGCAGGGCAAGGCGCTGTCCTACAACAACGTCAACGATACCGACGCCGCGCTCGAGCTGGTCGCCGAGTTTCCGGCGTCCGAGGGACCGGCCGTCGCCATCATCAAGCACGCCAACCCCTGCGGCGTCGCACGCGGCGCCAGTCTCGTCGCGGCGTATCAGGCCGCGTTGCGCTGCGACCCGGTCTCGGCGTTCGGTGGCATCGTCGCCCTGAACGGCCGGCTCGATGCGGCGGCGGCCCGCGAGATCGTCGCGATCTTCACCGAGGTGATCGTCGCCCCCGAGGCCGACGAGGAGGCCATCGCCATCGTCGCCGCCAAGCCGAACCTGCGGCTGCTGCTCACGGGCGCCCTGCCCGACCCGCGCGCCGGCGGCCTGACGATGCGGCCCGTCGCCGGCGGCTTCCTGGTGCAGGGGCGCGACATTGCCGTGGTCGGCGATCTCGACCTGCGTGTCGTCACCAGGCGCGCGCCGACGGACGTCGAGATGGCCGATTTGCGGTTCGCGTTTTCGGTGGCGAAGCACGTGAAATCAAACGCCATCGTCTATGCCAAGGACGGCGCGACAGTCGGCATCGGAGCTGGCCAGATGAGCCGCATCGACTCGTCCCGCATGGCGGCGCTGAAAGCGCGCGACGCGGCCACGGCCGCCGGCCTGTCGGAGACGTTGGCCAAGGGCTCGGTCGTCGCCTCCGACGCGTTCTTCCCGTTCGCCGACGGGCTGCTCGCGGCGGCCGAGGCGGGAGCGACGGCGGTGATCCAGCCGGGCGGCTCGATGCGCGACGATCTGGTGATCGCGGCAGCCGACGAAGCGGGCCTGGCGATGGTCATGACCGGCACGCGACATTTCCGTCACTGACGGATCGAAATCGAGCGAATCCGTTAACCACCGTCAAATTAAGACGTGTTGCCCGCCGCTGGTCATCTTCTGTTCGGTTTCGATGCCTACCTTGGTCCCTGGCGCAGACGACCACCCAATCCAAGCGCCGCGGAGAATGAATAGGTCATGCAAGTCAGCGAAAAAGACGCCATCGAAGGCGCCCGCGTCCTTTACAAGCTCGGTAAGATCAAGGCCGCCACGGCCTGGCATGCCGCAGGCTATACCCCCGTCTCGAACAACTGGCGCGAGCGCGTGCTGCAGGAGCTGATCCGCCGCGCCGAGGACATCGACGCCGACGCGATCATCGGGGTCGATTATGAGATCGAGCCGGTCGAGGCCCGCGACGAGGGCGGCGTCGAACTCGAGCGCATCTGTGCCACCGGCATCGCGGTCCGGCTCGCCAACGCGGCGTAATCTGACGTCATTGTGTTCGGAAACGAAAGAGCCGGGGCGGTCAGCCTCGGCTCTTCGCGTTTCAGCGTCGGCTTGCCCGAACCAGGCTGACGAGGACGAACGCCGCGAACAGCACGATGAGCGTGAGGGCCAGGGCCGGCGTCCCGCCGCGGGTCTGGCAGGCCGTTGGAAAAAACCCGAGCGCCGCCGCGTACTCTCTGCACAAGCTGCCGGACACGCTGTCGGCGACGAAACCCCACATGAACCTGATCCCTTGGAAGGATGTCGCGGCCTATGACCGGCGTGCGCTCGGCACGCCTCGGTGCTCGAGCCGGTGAAACCCGGCTGCGCAAACAGGCACCGCAAAATGTGGTCTCAGGCCGCCTTCAGACGCTCTTGCAGCACATCCTCGCCGACCTCGTCGGTCCACACCTTGAAGACATTCAAGAAGTGCGGCCCAAACGACGTGGCAAGCGGGATGTCGGTGGCATCGCGGCCACGCGAGACGGTGATCCGGCCGATGCGGGGCGTGTTGTGGCGCGCATCGAAGATATACCACTTGTGATCGAGATAGACCTCGAACCAGGCATTGTAATCCATCGGCGCAGGGTCGATCGGCACTCCGATATCGCCCAGGAATCCATTGGCGTAGCGGGTCGGGATGTTCATGCAACGGCACAGCGTGACAGCGAGATGCGCGAAGTCGCGGCACACGCCGAGGCGCTCCTCGTAGGCCTCGTAGGCGGTGCGTGTCGCGCGCGCATACTGGTAGCCGAAGGTGAGGTGCCCGTGCACGAAGTCGCAGATCGCCTGGACGCGGCGCCAGCCCGGCGCCACGTTCCCGAAGAGATTCCAGGCGATGTTCGACAACCGATCCGTCTCGCAATAGCGGCTGCCGAGCAGGTACATCAGGTACTCCGGCGGGACCTCGTGAAGCGGCACCTCCTTCGCGTCCTCGACGATCGGGTCGACCATCCCGTCGCACTCGAACACCTGGTCGCGAGAGATCGTCAGCTTGCCGGCCGGCGCCATGAACCGGCGCACATCGTTGCCATACACGTCGTGGAACACGTCGGTCGTGATCTTGGGGTCGGACTGAAACTCGCCCTGCCAGCGAACCTGCTGCGTGTGATCGGCATGCGTATCGAGCAGGCAGACCATCAGCACGGGCTGCGGGCAGAAAAACTCGAGTTCGTATCCGTACCGGATCAGCATAGGTCAGGGGCTCCCGCGCGCGTCGTTCCTAGATAGGAGAAGCCCGCGACGATGCAACGCGCAGGCCACGTGCCAACGAGCCCGCGGCGGATGCGTTGCTCGCCGCCTGATCTTGATGCATCGGCGTCGCTGTCAGACCTACTCCGCGGCGAGGCCGATCCGTCCTTCGCCGGACATGCCGCGGCTCAAGTCGTCGATCAGATCCTCGACGTCCTCGAGCCCGACGGAGAGGCGCAGCAAGCCATCGTCGATCCCCATCCGCAGGCGCGCGTCCGGCGAGAGGCGTTGATGCGTCGTCGTCGCCGGGTGGGTGATGATGCTCTTCGCGTCGCCGAGGTTGTTCGAGATCTTGACGATCTCGAGCGCGTTGGCGAGCCGAAACGCGCCGGCCTTGCCGCCCTCGACCTCGAAGCTGACCAGCGTCGAGCCGCCGGCCATCTGGCGACGGGCGAGGTCGGCCTGCGGGTGATCGGCCCGGCCGGGATACAGCACACGCCGGATGCCCGGTTGCTCGGCGAGATAGTCGGCGATCCGCGCGGCGCTCGCGCATTGGTGGGCGACGCGCACCGGCATCGTCTCGAGCGACTTCAGCATCACCCAGGCGTTGAACGGCGAGAGCGCCGGACCCGTGTGGCGCAGGTAGTTGTGCAGGTGCTCGTCGACGAACGCCTGGCTCCCCAGGATCATGCCGCCGAGACAGCGCCCCTGCCCGTCGACGTGTTTTGTCGTCGAGTAGACGACGCAATCGGCGCCGAGCGCGAGCGGACGCTGCAGCAGCGGCGTCGCGAAGACGTTGTCGACGACGAGGGTCGCGCCACCGGCATGCGCGATCTCGGCCAGCGCGGAAATATCGTAGATCTCGAGCGTCGGATTGGTCGGCGTCTCGAGGAACAGCACCTTCGTCTGGGGCCGCATCGCCGCGCGCCACTGGTCGAGGTCCGCGCCGTCGACAAGAGTGGTGGCGATGCCGTAGCGCGGCAGCACGTCCTCGACGATGTAGAGGCACGAGCCAAACAGCGCGCGCGCGGCGACGACGTGGTCGCCGGCCCTGACCTGGCTCATCAGCGCCGCGGCGACCGCCGCCATGCCGCTCGCCGTCGAGCGCGCGGCCTCCGCCCCCTCGAGCAGCGCCATGCGCGCCTCGAACATCGCAACGGTCGGGTTGGAGTAGCGCGAGTAGATGAAGCCCGGCTCGAGGTTCTTGAAGCGCGCCTCGGCCTGCTCCATCGTCTCGTAGGCATAGCCCTGCGTGAGAAAGAGCGCCTCCGACATCTCGCCGAACTGCGAGCGCAGCGTGCCCCCATGCACGAGCTGGGTCGCCGGGCGCAGGCCCTTGCCGGATTGCTCAACCATCGCGTGCTCGGTCCGTCGTCTCGCCCTGGCCGGGATCGCGGCCACATCCGCTGTTTGCCATAGGTGGGGCCGGGTGGCTCGCTCTTTTTGGCGGCGGCCGGCCGGTGGGATCGACGTCCCACTTCGCTCCATTCCGAAGAATGCCACGTTGGCGCGACGCTCGCATCGCGGCGAGCATCGGAAATCGGCCGCCCAATCGATCGAAGGACCTGGCCCCATCAAACTCGTCACCGCGCGGATCTCGCTCGTCCTCGTCTGCGCCGGGCTCCTGGACAGTGGCCTGATCCTGGTGCTCGTCGCCGCGACGGCGGCCATCGGGCTCATCACCTTGGGCGTCGACAGGCTGATGTCCGCGGCCGATCGCGCGAGTGGCGGTCCGGCGTACCGCCGCGACGGGATGTTTGCATCGAGAGCACCCGTACCCGGCGCAAGCCGTCGCGCGTGGCGCTCAGGCGATCACCGCGGCGGCGGCCGGCACGTCGATGGACCAGACCACGCCTGAAGGCTCGAAGCCGACCGACGAGCGACCGCCGAGGGCGGTACCGGCGATGCGATCCATGACGATCGTGCCGAAGCCCTTGCGCGTCGGCACGGCCACCGGCGGCCCGCCCGTCTCGCGCCAGGTCATCGCGAAGCGCGGCGGCGACACGTCGGTAAAGCCCCAGGTGATCGTCACCTGCCCGCCTTCGTTCGACAAGCCGCCGTACTTCGCGGCGTTCGTCGACAGCTCGTGCAGGGCGATGCCGATGTTCTGCGCGGCCTCGGGCTTCAGAAGCACATCGCCGCCCTCGAGCAGGATGCGCGTGCCGAACAGCTCGTCGTAGTGATTGAGCTGCGATCGGATGAGCTCGAGCAGCGAGGCGCCCTTGTACTCGACGCTGGAGAGCAGATCGTGCGAGCCGGCGAGCGCGGCGAGGCGGTTGCTGAAGCGCCGCACGAACTCCTCCTGGGTCACGCCGCTCGTCAGCGATTGCCGCGCCATCGCCTGGATGACGGCGAGCAGGTTCTTGGAGCGGTGCGTCAACTCCCGCATGAGGAAGCGAACGTGATCCTCGCGCTGCTTGTGCGGCGTCGCGTCGCGCATGATGAACGAGGAGCCGATCACGCGTCCGCTCGGCTCGCGCATCGGCGCGCTCGTGATCCACAGATCGACGTTTTGCCCGGTCTTGAGCTTCTGCCGGGTCTCGAACTCATGGGCGTTGCCGTCGGTCAGCCGCGCGCGATAAGCCTCGCGCTCGGCGATCGGCATCTCGGGGAAGGCCGTATCGAGCGTCTTGCCGATCATCTCGCTGGCGGCGACGCCGAACAGGCGCTCGGCGCCAGCGTTCCAGGAGGTCGCGACGCCCTGGAGGTCGACGCTGACGATCGCGTCGATCGACGAGGCGACGATCGACGCGAGTTCCGCGTTGCCGCGCTCGGCTACCTTGCGGTCGGTCACATCGGAGGAGAGCGAGAGCATCCGCTCCGGCATGCCGCTCGGGCCGATGAAGAAGCGCCCGCGCGAGGCGATCCAGCGGACCTCGCCGTCGGAGCGCACGATGCGGAACTCGGTCTCGAAATTGTTGTCTGTCCGGCTCGTTTGCGTGAACTCGCCGATCAGGTGCCCGATGTCCTCGGGGTGGATGCGATCGATGAGCTGCGTCGGCGCGATCGCGGCGCCAGGGGCGAGCGAGGGCAGATCGAACAGCTCGACCAGATTGTCGGAGTGCACGAACGTGTTTGTCGCGATGACCCAGTCGAGAATCGCGAGTCCGGCCGAGTCCTGCGCGAGCAGCAATCGCTCCTCGCTGTCGCGCAGATTGGCCTCGACCTTCTGCAGGCGCAGCAGCGAGCGGACGAGGGCGATCAGCTCGCGCGGATCGATCGGGTCGACGAGGTAGGCGTCGAGGCAGCTCTCGACATCGGTCACGGCCTGCGGATCGTCGGCGAAGGTCGCGGAGATCTGGAGCAGGAACGTCTCGGGGCTTGCCTGCTTGATGCGGTGGCAGAGGTCGATACCGATGACGTCGGTCAGCTCGCTGTCGACGACGACGAGCGGCGGCAGGCCGGCCTCGACCTTGGCCAAGGCCTCTTCCGAGGTGGCGACATCGACAACGTCGTATCCGGCCTGCGCCAGCACCGCGACATGACTCGCGCGCCGCGCTTCCGACGTACCGACGACAAGGATCGTCCTCGCGCTCATCAAGGCGAAAGCCCCCGGAGGCCCGCCGCGCCTTCTGACTCCGACCGGCCCCACCCGATCAGTCGCCGAAACGCAATACGCGACACGCCTTCCCCCGCCACTACTTCACGAGAGCGCGGTCGGCATGTCAATAATCCTTACAGCTACAGTGCGGATTCATGCTGAACGGCGACGCCTCGGGACGTCGCGAAATCGCAAAGCTCTGACGTCATGACCTTCCTTTGGTATCCCGGCGAGGGCTGCGACGAGGGCGCCCTTGCCCGCCTCGCGGCCGCCTTTCCGCTGCCGAAGCAGCCGATGGGCGAGGCTTGGTTCATCGGTGGGACACGCTGCCTGTACACCGAGCTGCAGGGTGGATTGGCGGAGCTGTCCGCGCGCGACATCGAGCCGGCGCTCGAGGCGATCGCCTCGGGGACGTCGAGCTTCGGCGCGCTGGAAGAATGGCAGGTGTGGTTTCACTATCTGCTGCCGCGCGTCCTGCCGCGCTGCCATGAGACCTTCTTGTCATTCGGCGGCTCGGCTCTGCTCGATGCTCTGGTGACGGCCTTCATCACGCAATATCCGGCCGGCATGCTCGAGACGCCCTACCCCGTGTTTCGCGCGGACGTGCTGTCGACGCTGGGTCGCGCGATCATGGACAAGGTCTGCTGGCCCGACGGCGACATCGATGTTCGGCGATGCCTGGGCAAGTATTACAATTCGCGGATCGCGCTCTGGCATTGGTTTGACGTCGGCGAGCCGCTCTCGGCGTCGCTGTTCTTCTGCCTGAAATATCTTGCCGCCGAAGAGGTCGGGCCATGGCTTGCATCGGTGCTGGCGATTCCCTCGCCGCACTGGCGCGGTCAGGTGATCGCTTGGCTGGTCGGAGCCCATCCTCTTCTGACAGGCGCGATGGCGCAGCCCAACCGAACAGCTTCGGGCCGTCCGGGCATTCATTGGTTCTGGTCGCATTGCCTCGACGGACACTACTCGGGCGACTACAGCGGCCAGGCGGTGACCGCCGAATTCATTCCGCCGCGTAACCGGCAGCTCGCCGTCGCCGCCGTGGCGGACCTCGTCACGGGGGATACCTTCGCCGATTGGCTGGCCTCGCTCTCGACCGATCCCGCGCTGGAACAGGAGATGGCGGACCTGCCGTTCGAAGTGCACGCGCTCTATGCGGGCGGTTGACCGCGTCAGTCCGTCATCATCAGCGCCCAGTAGGTCTTGAAGCGCGTGCCGGGCGCGTCGGCGGCGGCGATGCCGAGGCGGCGCATCTTTCTGTCGAGCAGATTGAGATTGTGGGCGGGCGAGCGCTCCCAACCGCCGAGCGCCGCGTCGGCGTTCGCATAGCCGGCCGACACGTTCTCGACGGCGTAGCCCTTCGCGTGGCGCGCCTCGTTCAGGCGACGGTCGAGGCTCCCGGCGATCTCGTGGCTGAGATGGTTCGCGCTCGCCATCGCGTTGGCCTGCGACTGCGCCAGCGCCATCAGGCCGGGATCGACGACGACCGGCGGCAACCCGTGCGCCTCGCGATAGACCGAGATGCGATGCTGGATCTCGCCCGGATCGAGCCGGACGACGACGCTCGGATGGGACTCGACATCGGGGGTATTGTCCTCGGAGGCGAGACAGCCGGCGAGGGCGAGAGAGGCGGCCAGAGAAAGGGCGGCCGTCGCAGACGGGAGACGGAAAAGGCGGCGCGTCATCAGCTCGCCTTCAGCGATCGCACAGGCTCGACCTCGGCCGGGGCGCGGCCGGCCTTCAGGATCTCCTCGAGCCGGTCGAGGCCGATGATGTCGATGCCGGTGGGTGGCGCAGGCGGGCCGTTGAAGAAGCCCTCATCCTTGAACCGCCGGTAGATCTCGAAATAAAGGTCGCTCTTGGTGCGTGCCATGCCTTCGACGTCGGCGACGAAGCAGAACAGCTCGAAGGACATCGCGCCGGCCTTCAGGTCGGTGAAGCGCACCTGCGGCGACGGCAACGACAGCACCGCCTCGTTGTCGCGGGCGATGTCGATCAGCGTCTCGCGCACCTTCTCCGGGTCCGCCGCCGAATGCACGGTAACCTCGATCGACAGCCGGCCGATATTGTCGGCGCGCATCAGGTTCTTGACGACGCCGCTGACGAGGTTCGAGTTCGGCACGATGACGGAGGCGCGGTCGAACGTCTCGATCTCGGTCGAGCGCACGTTGATCTTGCGCACATAGCCCTGGTCCGCGCCGACGACGACCCAGTCGCCGACGCGAACCGCGCGCTCCCAGAGCAGGATCAGGCCGGAGACGAAATTGTTGACGATGGACTGCAAGCCGAAGCCGATCCCGACCGACAGCGCGCCGGCGACAATGGCGAGCTTCTGGAAGTCGAAGCCGAGGTTGGCGGCGCCGATCGCCAGGGCCAGGATCGTGCCGACGTAGCCGAGGCTGGTCTTGATCGAGTTGCGCAGGCCCGCGTCGAGCCGGGTCTGCGGCAGATAGCGATCCTCGAGCCAGCCCTGCAGGGCATGCGTCGCGGCGAGCACGGCGGCGAAGCTGACGACGGCGATGACGATGCCTTCGACCGAGATCGTCACGTCGCCGATCTTGAAGCCGAAGAAGACCGCGCTGAGGTTGCCTGCGATGTCGGTCGACTGCATGCCCCAGGGCGCGGCGACGATCAGCATGCCGAGGCCGATCAGCGCCACGCGCGCGGCGCCGGACAGCAGGATCGACACCTGGCCGAGCGTCTCGCGGCGCATGCCGATCGTGTAGATGAGGTTGCGGCCAACCGGCGAGGTCGGCCGGAAGCCGAGCTCGCAGGCCTTGTCGATCAGCCGGACCAACAAAAACAGCAGCGCCAGCGTGCCGGCGACGAGCACGATCTGATCGACGAGGAAGCTCGCGAACGGGCTGTAGCCCGCGAGCACGGCGACGGTGATGACGAGGATCACGGCCCAGGTCGCGCCACGGATCAATCCGTACCAGTCGCGCCGCTGCGGCGTCGCCGGCGCGCCCTCCTCGCGATCGGGGTTCTCGGCCTCGGGATTGCTGCCGAGGTCGAGCATGGCCAACGTCAGCGCGGCGGCAACGAGCAACGCGCCGATGCCGCGCGCGGCGACCGAAAATTCCAGCGACGCGTAGATGACCGCGTTGAGAGCCTCGATGCATTTGGCGCCCGACACGATGATCGCGACGCCGACCACGATACGGATCAGCTTGTCGCAGGTGGTATCGTCGAGGTTGACGAGCCGCCAGCGCGAGCGGTGCGGCGCGAGGATGCCGCGCGACAGCCCCGCCGCGAGCGCGATGCGCACGACGCTGGCCTGCAGCGCGTAGAAGAACGGCAGCACGCGATCGTCGGGCACGGCGAAGAACGAGAAGACGTAGACGACTCCATACATGACGGCGATCATCGCGCCCGCCACGGAGAAGCTCGTCCAGCAGGCGGCGACGATCTTGTGCCAAGTGTCGGGCTTGGTGTCGGGCTTGACGTCTGGTTTGGCTTCGGCCTTTTCGACCTTGGCGTCGCGGCTCCACAAGCGTTTGGCGCCGCGCGTCAGCGGCCAGTAGAGCACCAGGATCGAGAGCACGAGGACCCAGAACGCGACGAGCTTGCCGCCCGTGAGGCTCGCGTTGAATCCCGAGATCCAATCATGAAAGACGCTCGACACGTCGGCGACGTTGCCCGGCGTATCGGCGGCCACCCTGCGCCAGAGTTGCGGGCTCATCAGGCTCGCGGAGCGCTGGAACAGCGACACCGTGAACAAGGCGCGCTGGCGCTTGGCGATATAGGCCGCGTCCTGCTGCGCTTTCACCTCGAGCAGCTTGGCACGCTTCAGGAGGCCGTCGGCATCGTCGAAGGCCTTTTGCAGCGTGGCGCGGTCCTTGGCGACGTCGGCGGGCTCGGCCGGCCCCTTGTCGGGCTTGGGGCCGAGCTGTTCGACACGCGCCTTGAAGGCGGCGACACGTGGGGTCAGCCTCTCGACCAGCGCCTGCGCGTCCGTCGAGAGAGGCACGATGTCGGTCGCGAGCTTGGTGAGCTTCGTCTCGCGCAGATCGGTGCCGTCGAGATCCGTCTCGAGATCGCCGATCTTCTTGGCCAGCCCATCGACCTTGCCGGTCAGTTGCTCCTGTGTTTCGCTCGGCGCCGCCTGTGTCTCGCTCGGCGGCGCCTGGGTCTCGCTCGGCGGCGCCTGGGCCGCCGCCGGCACGGCCGCGGTCTGCGCGTGGGCGCCCAGCCCGGCGGACCAGATCTGCAGCAGGACGACGAGGAGGATCGTGAGGAGCGGGCGACGAGGCATGTCGCGGCAAGGAGCGTCGGAAATTCGGTTTTGTTGCGGCGCGAGGGACAGTTTCCCGACCGGTTCGGGTCATTTGAAAAGCTCCGCGTGCGTTCCCAGCGCCGCGAAGGTCACCGTTCGAGCTTGGCCCTTTCGCTACGCCTTCAGAACGAGCTCTCGAAGGTTTCGGGGGCTCGCGGCCCATCGTCTCCCACCCCGTGCGGCGGGTAGAGATGCCGACCGCCGCGATGATCGCCGACCGTGCCCGCGTCCCACGCATCCGGCCCAAGCGGCGCCTTGCCGTGGCCGCCGGGAATATCGAGCACGTAAGTCGGCTGGCAGAGCCCGGACAGGTGCCCGCGCAGGGCGCCGACCAGCGCGCGGCCGTCGTCGATCGTCATCCGGAAATGCGAGGTGCCCGGCGCGAGGTCGGGGTGGTGCAGGTAATACGGCTTGATCCGCGCCTCGACGAAGGCGCGCATCAGGGCGGCGAGGGTTTCCACATCGTCGTTGACCCCGCGCAGCAGCACGCTCTGGCTGACGAGGCAGAATCCCGCGTCGGCGAGCCGCGCGCAGGCGGCGACGGCGTCAGGCGTGAGCTCGCGCGGATGGTTGGCGTGGATCGCGACATAGATCGTCTTGCCCGAGGCCCGCAGCGCCGCGACGACCGCGTCGGTCACCAGGGCGGGCGCGACCACGGGCACGCGCGTGTGCACCCGCAGGATTTTCACATGCGCGATCTCGGCGATCCGCGCCGCGACCTCCGCCAGCCGGCGCGGCGCGGCGGCGAGAGGATCGCCGCCGCTGAGAATCACCTCCCAGATGGCGGGGCGCGCGGCGATGTAGGCGATCGCCCGCTCGAGTGCCGCCGGCGACAGGGCGGCGTCGCCATGTCCGGGGCCGATCGTCTCGCGCCGGAAGCAGAAGCGGCAATAGACGGCGCAAACGGCGACGAGCTTCAAGAGCACGCGATCGGGGTAGCGGTGAACGATACCCTCGCACGGGCTGTGCGCGGCATCGCCGATCGGGTCGGCGCGCTCCTCCTTTAGAACGCGCAGCTCGCGAGCATCGGGCAGGAATTGCAGGCCGATCGGGTCGGCGCGGTCGCGCGGGTCGATCAGGTCGGCCATCGCCGGCGTCACGCCGATCGCGAAGCGGCGCGCCACCGCCTCGGCTTCGAGCTGCTGCGCGGGAGCAAGGAGCGCCCGCGCGACCAGCCCGGACGCCGTGCGCAAAGTGGCCTCGCTCAATGTTTTGGCTCCGCCACCGGCGCCCACAGCACGTCCTCGATGTGGTCCGCGCCGGTCGCCAGCATCACCAGTCGATCGAAGCCGAGCGCGATGCCGCAGGCATCGGGCATCGCGGCGAGCGCGACCAGAAAATCCT
Source organism: uncultured Lichenihabitans sp. (assembly GCA_965214415.1). Taxonomy (GTDB): domain Bacteria; phylum Pseudomonadota; class Alphaproteobacteria; order Rhizobiales; family Beijerinckiaceae; genus RH-AL1. The sequence goes on along the minus strand of CBDCBQ010000003.1, from coordinate 133,690 downwards.
CGTCGATTGGATAGGTTTCGCCATAGATGCGCGCCCGCTCGGCCTCGGCCGCCTCGAAGCGCGAGCGCTGCTCGGCCGCATCGCGCAGCTCATGGAAGGCGTTGGCGAGCTCGACGCCGCAGGCATAGAGCTCGAAACGATCCGCGAAGCGCGGATCGTCCGGGCAGAGCCGCGCCAGGGCCGCCTCGCTCGCGGGATAGCGCGTCAGGATTGTCGCGCGCCCACGCCCGAGGCGAGGCTCGACGTGGGCGGACAAGATCTTGCTGAAGAGATCCGACCAGGTGTCGTCCGCCGCGACGCGGAGGTCGCGCGCGCGCGTCGCGTTGGCGAGCCGGGCGAATGCATCTGGCGCATCGGGCAGCATCGCCGCGAGGTCGAGCCCGGCGTGGCGTCGGAATGCCTCGACCGTGGTGAGTATCTCCGGCGTCTCCGCGATATGCGCCGTCACGTCGCGATGGCGCAGCACGTCGGTGCCGGCCGCCTCGCCAGCTAGGCGCAGCAGTGCCGCCGCGTCCTCCATCAGGGTGTCGAGCGAGGCATCGGCGCGGTACCATTCGAGCATCGTGAACTCGGGGTGGTGCAGCCGGCCACGCTCCCGGTCGCGGAACACGGGGGCGAAGGTGAAGAGCCGCGACACGCCTGCCGCGAGGAGCGTCTTGCAGGCGAATTCCGGCGAGGTGCGCAGGTACATGCGGACCTGTCCCCCGTCGTCGGCGATCATCTCGGTCGGGAAGGCGGAGATGTGCGTCTCATTGCCGGGCGAGACTTGCAGGATCGGCGTCTCGACCTCGAGAAAGCCCTCGGCGAGGAAGTAGGCCCGAATGGCTGCCTTGAGGCGCGCGCGTGCCTCAAGCGCCGGGCGCTTGGCGGCGAAAAGGTCGGGTCGCCACCAGGGCGAACGTCGGGTCATCTTTATTTCGCTTGAAAAGGGGCGCGGAACACGGCTAGCGAGGGCACCGCATATCCATCCGCCATACCCGCACAGCGCATGCGCAGGCGATGCCATTCCCGTTTTCTATAAGGGCTTGTCCGTGAAAGTCATCGCCAGTTCGATTCGTAAGGGCAACATCCTGGAGCGAGACGATGGTCAGCTCTATGTCGTCCTGACCGCGGAGAGCTTTCACCCTGGCAAGGGCACGCCGACGACGCAGATCGACATGCGCCGCCTGTCGGACGGCGTGAAGACGACCGATCGCTACAAGACGACCGAGCAGGTCGAGCGTGCCTTCGTCGAGGACTCGAATTTCTCGTATCTCTACAAGGACGCCGACGGCTGCACGTTCATGAACCAGGAGACCTACGACCAGGTCATCGTTCCGGACGAGGTTCTCGGCGACCAGGCCGTCTATCTGCAGGAGGGCATGGTCTGCGTGCTGTCGATGTTCAACGGGACGCCCGTCGGCATCTCGCTACCGGCGCGGGTCACCCTGGAGATCATGGAGACGGAGCCGGCGATGAAGGGCCAGACCGCCTCGTCATCGTATAAGCCGGCGAAACTGTCGAATGGCGCGCGCATCATGGTGCCGCCGCATATCGCGACAGGCACACGCGTTGTAGTTCAGACTGAAGATGGCTCTTACGTCGAGCGTGCCAAAGACTAGGCGGGCGACTGTCTCGCGTCAGTCCAGCTTGGAGTCCAGCGTCTGGAGCGCCGCCTCGATGTCGCGACGACTATCCGACGGCACATCGTAAAGGGCGCCCAGCTTCCGGCTGATCACGGAAAACGAGGACATGCCATGCCGGTAGCCGGCCATGGACGGCGTCTCGAGACGCCCCATCCGCTCGGCCCGGTCAATCGAATTGAGCTGCTGCTCGTCAAATATGCGCATGTCTTTGGACCACGGCCCGACGCGGGGGCCTCTTTCACGGTGCGGGCAATGGCCTCTCTGTCGAACGTCAGAGATAGCCGCCTTGGTTGTGCCTTAAAACCGTAAAAAGACACAAAACGTTCCAGACATTATCAAATGAAGTTTCGTCCTGGTAACGACACGGGTTTCGGCTCTCAGCCGAGGAGTTCCACAAGCGGCGGGATCAGCGGCGCATCGGCCGGCGGCATCGCGAGACCGCGCAAGTCGCGCGGCCACACCCACCGCAGCGCCTGCCCTTCTCGCGGCTGAGCGATCCCTAGCCACCGCCTGCAGACATAGAGCGGCATCAGCAAATGCATGTCGGGATAGGCGTGGCTGGCGAAGGTCAGCGGCGCCAGACACGACGCCTCGACCGCAATGCCAAGCTCCTCGCCAAGCTCGCGGATCAGCGCCGCCTCCGGCCCCTCGCCGGGCTCCAACTTGCCGCCCGGGAACTCCCACAATCCGGCCAGCGCTTTGCCCTCGGGCCGTTGCGCGACCAGCACCCGACCGTCCACGTCGACGAGCGCCGCCGCCACCACCAGGACGAGACGCGTCACGAGCGATAGTCGCCGTTGATCGCGATGTACTCCTTCGTCAAATCGCAGGTCCACACCGTCGCCTTGCCTTTGCCGAGGCCGAGGTCGACCTTGATCGGCACGTGCGGCTCGCGCATCAGCGTCGAGACATGCGCTTCGTCGTAGGCCGGGTCGCGCAGGCCTTTGTAGGCGACGCGGGTGCCGCCGAACCAGATCGCGAGCTTGTCGCGATCGGCGGCCTCGCCGGCCTTGCCGACGGCCATCACGACTCGCCCCCAGTTGGCGTCCTCGCCGGCGACAGCGGTCTTCACCAATGGCGAGTTGGCGATCGAGAGCGCGATGCGCTTGGCCGCCTTGTCGGTCTGCGCGCCCTCGACGGTGATCTCGATGAATTTGCGCGCCCCCTCGCCGTCCTTGACGACCTGGTGCGCGAGATCGAGCAGCACCGTGTCGAGCGCCGCCTTGAAGCCCTTCAGGCGCCGATCGCCGGCCGAGGCGATCTCCGGGGCACCTTTCTTCGCGGCGGCGCCGGTGGCGAACAGGAGCAGCGTGTCGGAGGTCGAGGTGTCGCTGTCGACTGTGATCGCGTTGAAGCTCGTCTTGACGGCCTTGCCCAGCATGGCCTGCAGCGCCGGCGCGGCGATCGGCGCGTCGGTGAAGACGAAGGCGAGCATGGTCGCCATGTCCGGCGCGATCATGCCGGACCCTTTGGCGATCCCGTTGACGGTGACCCGCACGCCGCCGATCTCGGCCGTCGCGGTCGCGACTTTCGGAAACGTGTCGGTCGTCATGATGGCGGCGGCGGCGTCCTTGATGCCCTCGGGCGTCGCCTCGGCGACCAGCGTATCGAGGATTCCATCGAATTTCGCCGCCTCGAGCGGCTCGCCGATGACGCCGGTGGAGGCGAGGAAGATATCTTTCGCCGCCACGCCGACGGCGGTGGCGCACAGCCTGGCGGAGAAGGCGGCCGCGTCGGCGCCAGTCTTGCCGGTGAAGGCGTTGGCGTTGCCGGAATTGACCAGGAGCGCGCGAGCCCGACCGCCGGCGAGGCGGGCGCGGCACCAATCGACCGGCGCCGAGGGGCACTTCGAGCTTGTGAACACGCCCGCCACCCGCGTGCCCTTGTCGAACAGCGCCAGCATCACGTCGGTGCGGCCCTTGTAGCGGATGCCGGCCGCGCCCGTCGCGAAGCGCAGGCCCGCGACGGGCGGCATCTCGGGGACGGAGGCGGGAGCGAGCGGGGAGACCATGCGCGGCTAGGGTTTCGAGGCCGCGGGCGCCGGTCTCGGCCCCACGGGCGCGGGGGCGGGCTGCCCCGCGGCCTGCGCGGCGGTCGCGGCGGCGTTGAGCTTGATCGGCTTCTTCGGCGTATCCATCGCGTTGACGTCCATGCCCGGCTTGATGATGCGGTAGAGCTGGAAATTCTCGCCCTCGTACATGGTCTTCAGCTTGTCCGGCATCGGGTTGTCGGAATCCTCGTCGGTGAACAGCAGATAGACGTAGTCGTACTTCTTCAGCCAGTCGTGCCAGTACGGCGTCTGGTCCGTCGAGCGGCCGACGGCGTCGATCACCAGCTGGTCGATGGTCGGCGGCGTGCCGTCCTCGGTGTCGACCATCTTCTGATACTCCGGCCGAACGTGCATGATCTGCTTGCCGTTGGTCGTGAAGGCCGTCGTGATCAGTGCCTGCCGCTCGATGATCGCCAAGGACACGGCGTGCACGAGACCGAGATGCTCGACCTCGTTGGGCATGTTGTTGTCCATGTAGGCGACGAGGATCTTCGAACCGCGCTGCACCTTGCGCAGCGATTCGCGCATCTCGAGCGTGCCCGGCTCGGCATTGGCCCAGGCGATATCGACCTCGGCCACGCGAGCGCCGAGCAAGCCGAGCGTACCGACGAGGAACAGCCGGCGCACGAACTCCTGCCGCATCTCGACCCGGAAGCAGGCGACCACCATGAAGGCGATCGCGATCGGCAGCCGCTGATCGGCGAGGTAGCTCGCGAACAGCATGCGCGGCATCGCCATGTAGACGATCGCACCCGTCACCAAGAGCGGCATCAGAAGCGGGTGAACGCGCAGCATGCGATGGCGCGCGGCCCAGATGCCGGCGACGACGACGACCGCGGCCAGGAGGAAGGCGACGATGTCGGAATAGGTCTCGACGACGAAGACCAGCCCGTCGAGCTTGCCGAGGGATTGCCAGTCCCACTCCTTGGCGTGACCCCAGGTCGAGCTGGTCAGCAGAAACGGCACGAGCGGCAGGAAGGGGATGCCGGCGGCGCAGAACCGCGCGGCGCGATGCGGCCAGGGCGCCCGATCGATCGAGAGCGCGAACCAGACCTCGAAGGCCATCAGCCCGAGACCGTACACGCCGACCGCGAACAGGTGGCAGAGATAGAGCGCGAACGCGATCAGAGCCGAGACGACGTAGCGTAGCGGCCAGGGGCGGTTCCGCAGCTGGATCCAGGCGGCGAGGCCCCACAACGAGAGGCCGATGCCGAAGAAGTAGTTCATCACGCCGATCAAGAACATGTAGTTGTAGAGCAGCGGGAAGGCGATCAGCGGCAGCATCGACCAGCGCTTGAACAGGGCGCGGTTGAGCGCGAACGTGCCTGACATGATCAGCGTGAAGATCGCGACCGTGAAGATCTGCCCGGCGAGATAGACGTTCACGTAACGCGCGATCTGCGGGACGATGAGGTCCATCATCAGGTTGGGCAGCACCTCCCAATCGATCTCGTAGTACTTGGCGAGGTTCGGGTTCTGGCCGTGGTCGGCGAGAACCTGCATGCGCGAGACGTGATTCGCGTAGTCCTCGAGCGGCGGCAACGGATGCGTCAGGAGCGGGATGATCGAGATCAGGAGGAACACCGTGAAGATCATCACGGCTTGAACGGTGCTCCACTCGCGCTTGGTCGCGGCGGCACGATAGGAGCTCGCTGAAGCGTACGAGGCGTCGACGGTCATGATCGGTCCTGTTGCAGCATGAGACCTCGAGATCCCGCCCTGTCGCCGCTCCCCTACGCGCTCGGAGCCGCGAGCGTGCTGTTACCACCCTGATTCCGCACGTGCTATGGGCGCCAGACCACACCCATGCTGCAATTGCGAAGTCCGCGCGCGTTGCCCGCGCGTCGGACCGCTCTGTGCCACGATCTTTCTGAACGAAAGCTGATCACACGGCGTGCGAACCCGATCACCATGCCGCTTGCACGGGAAATCCAGCCGGGTCTGCACGGCGGAACTCGCCTGTCGCGCAGCGGTTTATTTGTCGATCGATCAGCCATTTCAACGGAATACGTCGATGCGGCTCTTCTCGTGCCAGAACTGCGGGCAGATCCTATATTTCGAGAACGTCCGCTGCGAGCGATGCGGGCATGCGCTTGGTTTTCATGCGGCGCGGCAGACGCTGGACGCCCTGGAGCCGGCCTCCGACAGCACTGGCGACACCTGGGTCGCGGTCGGTAAGCCGGGCGGCCCGTTTCGGCTCTGCGCTAACGCCGTGCATGACGTTTGCAACTGGCTGGTCGACGTTGCCGCGGGGCAGATCTTTTGCGAAGCCTGTCGGCATAACCGCGTGATCCCGGAGCTGACCGATTTCGAGCACCAGGTTGCCTGGCGCAAGATCGAGCATGCCAAGCACCGGCTGTTCTATTCGCTCTGCCGGATCGGCCTGACCGGGGCGATCGACTTGAACGCCGCGCACGAGCCGCTCGTCTTCAAATTCTTGGCGGACTACCCGAACCCGCAGGGCCAGAAGGTGATGACGGGCCACGACGACGGCGTCGTCACGATCGCCTTGAGCGAGGCCGACGACGCCGAGCGCGAGCTGCGCCGCAAGATGATGGGCGAGCCCTACCGCACGCTGCTCGGTCACTTTCGGCACGAGGTCGGGCATTACGTCTGGGATCGGCTGGTGCGCGACGGCGGCAAGCTCGCGGAATGCCGCGCCGTGTTCGGCGACGACGAGGAGGACTATCAGGAGGCCTTGAAGCGCCATTACGAGCAGGGCGCCCCACCCGACTGGCAGGAGCATTATGTCTCGACCTACGCGACCTCGCATGCCTGGGAGGATTTCGCGGAGACCTGGGCGCATTACCTTCATATCGTCGACACGATGGAGATGGCGAAGGCCTACGACCTGAAGCTCGCCCCGGCCGTCGACCGCGATCATGAATTCGCTGTCGCCTACGGCATCGACCCCTACGACGCGCCTGACATCGGATCGCTGATCGCTGTTTGGCTGCCGGTGTCGACGGCGTTGAATTCCCTGAACCGGACCATGGGCAGGGACGAACTCTATCCTTTCGTTCTGTCGCCGCCGGTGATCGGAAAGCTCGGTTTCATGCATGGCCTTATTCGCGACGCGGTGCGCGACGGGGCGCCACTGACCGACTGAAAGCCCATGCCGCGGCGATATCCCCCGAACGATATAGGAATTCTAAGAAACACCTCAGTGGTGCTTTTTCCCGGTCCGGGTACACAGAGTGCATCGTCGTTCAAACAAAGGGGCACGCGCCATGAGCTGGAACACACCGATCGTCGAAGAGATCTGCGTCGGCATGGAAGTCACGAGCTACGAGTCGGCCGACCTCGACGTGCTGTTCTAGGCACTTCGTTTCGAGCCTTCGAAAGAGCGCCCTGCGGGGCGCTTTTTTTTTGCGTCCGTCCGCGCCCGAGCTGAGCAACCATTGCGTGCAGCGCCGACCCTTCGGAACTATACTGGTTGCAGGGTGTAATAATGGTGCGTCGCCAAATTCGACTTACGTCGTCTATGCGAATCTCCGAGACACGTTTAGCCTTGTCGATCATGGATCGGACTACGGCACTGATGCTAGCGGCGGTTGTACTTGGGGTTGGGGGTGCGATTTTTGCTCTTTTTTGGCGAAGATAACTCCGCCGCCGACCGTTACTTACGCCGCGCGAGGTAGACGCTCGGCCAGTCCTCCGGCAAGGCGCCGGGACACGCTTCGAGCGATGAGGCCTGGGTCAGTTCGAACCGACGCCCGGTCCAGACCCATGTCGCGGCTGTCCCACAATCGCCGAGCCCCCGTCCCTTCTCGAGCGAGCTGAGCTCCATCGATTTGGGATCGAAGCTCGCGTTGACGGCAACATTGGCCGCCTCGTCCGACGCCTGTGCCGTCGGCGGGCGCGGCAGCACCAAGGCCTGCGGGTCGCCACCATCGGCGTTCGTCGTAAAGAGCGCACTCGACACGTTGTAGGCGCCTTGCGAGCACGGCAACATGACAAGGATCGTGCCCGGAGCCAGCCGCCATGCGGCCGCATCGGCTTGATCCTTGACGACTTCGGCGTCGCAAACCGTTGCGGCCATATCGATCAGGGCCTTTGAAAAGGTCGGCTTATCGATCGCGGCCGCCGCTCCGGCGGATGCGGCCTCGACCGTCGGCGGCTCCGGCGGCGCCGGCACCTGCCCGATCGGCGTCATGCCACGCGCGACCAACGCGGTCGGCGTCCCCTCGCGGCCCTGTGCCGCATCGACGAAGCGCAGCGCGGCCGCCAGTCCTTTCAGGTCCAGGCTGCCCTGGCTGGTCAACAGCGCGTAGTCGAGCGTCGTCGCATCACGAATCGCGTCGATGAAGCCGAGGCTAGGCTCGCCCGGCCCAACAGCCACGGAGAGGATGCTCGCGTCATCGTCGGTGACAACAGCGGGAAAGGGCCCGAGCACCGCGCGGCGATCGCCCGTCACCGCCGTGAGGCGAAACGCGGGCGAGGTGCCCTTGAAGGGTTCTTGGGCCGCGAGCACGATCTTGACCTCGGGTGGCGCCGCGACGCCGGCCGCGCGCGCGATACGGACATAGAAAAGATCGTCCTGCGCCGTGCCGATGACCACGCAGGCCTTGACGTTGTTGCAGGTCGCCGTCCAGCCCTCGAACATCTTGGTCGTCGATGGCGTCTCCGCCGCACGTCCGGACGCGATCGACACCGCGATCAGGCTCGCGCAAAAAGGTAGGATTAAAAACCATCTCGCCATTCGAACATCTCAGTCCAGAGGATAGATCGCCTCGGCGACATAGGGGCCGCCGCCGACCGAATCGCGCGCTGAAAACAAGGTGAAATGGTCGACCTCGAACGCCAGCGAGGACAGCCAGCCGCGCACGGACAGATAGTTCGCGACCGCCATCGGCGAGGCCTGGCGCAGCCGCGCCAACGTGACATGGGGTGCGAACTTGCGGGTTTCCGCCGGCAGACCGACGCGCCGGATCAGCCGCTCCTGCTCGGCCTGCAACTCGACCAGCGGCGACGTCGGCCGGGCGGCGGCGACGATCGCCCGCGGCCTGTCGCCACCAAAGGCATGCAGATGCTCCAGCGTCACGGTGAACGGCGCCCGGCGAATGCGTTCCAGCACGCCATGCACGTCCTGAGCGGCGCGCTCGTCGACATCGCCGATGAAGCGCAGCGTCAGGTGATAATTCTCGGAGTCGATCCAACGGGCGCCCGAAAGGCCGCCGCGCATCAGCGACAGCTGCGTGGCGAGGCTGCCCGGGAGCTCGAGACCCGTGAAAAGGCGGGGCATGACGGACCAGAGGTGAGCGACCAGAGGTGACGAACCCGAATTGGCGACGCTTGAACACTCGTCAGCCTGCCCGCTTGTCCCGCCGAAGAGCGGGGCATGCAAGGGTGGCGCGGCGACTTATCCCCGCCGCTACTTATCGCCGCCCTGCGTCGGCGCCATCTCCGGCGCCTCGGGCGGCGCCGCCGCCGTCCGCTCAACCTTGGCCGACTTGCGCAGGGTCATGATCATCTCGCTCTGCGCCTTCTGGATCGCGTAGCGCTGGATCTGGTCCTTCACCTGGTCGAAGGGGGGGAAGCTCTTCTCGCGTTTGCCCTCGACCTGAATGATGTGCCAGCCGAACTGCGTCTTGACCGGATCGGACAGCTGCCCCTGCTGCAGCTTGAAGGCGGCGTCGGCAAACGCCGGCACCATCTTCTCCTTGGTGAACCAGCCGAGGTCGCCGGCTTCGGGGCCCTGCGAGCCCGGGTCCTTCGACACCTCCTTGGCGACCTTGCCGAAATCCTCGCCGCTTTTCAGCCGCTTCAGCACCGCCTGGGCGTCGGCTTCGGTCACCACCAGGATGTGGCGGGCATGGATCTCGGGCTCGGGCTTCTGCTGCTTGGCGGCGTCGTCGTAGATCTTGTGCAGCTCGGCGTCGCTCGTGGCGCCCTTCGCGATGCGCGTCAGCATCGCCTCCATCAGCACCTTGTCCTGCACATATTCCATCTTGGCGCTGAAGCCGGGGGTATCGTTCAGCTTGTCGCTCTTGGCCTTCTGCGCGACCATCGCCCCGTCGATGAGATAGTCGAGCAGATAGGCGTCGCGGGCCTTGCCCTTCAGCTGCGGCGACAGGTTGCCGCCGATGTCCTCGGAGGCCATCGTCAGGTCGAGCTGGGTGATCTTCTGGCCATTGACGGTCGCCAGCACGGTATCGGGCGGAACCGGCTTCTCGTCGGCCGCCGGAGCGGCGGCTGGCGGCGCGCCGGGGCCACCCATCTGAGCGAGCGCCGGCGAAATCGCGAGCGCGAGCGCCAGGGCGGAGGCAAAGAGGCGGAGCGGGCTTCGTGCTGACGTCATGACGCGGCGTTCTCCCTGGGATCGGCTTTTCGTTTCGGCGGCAGCCCTGCAACACGGATCGGCCGCCTGCAAGTGAATTCGGGCACAGGTGCGCGGGAGCTACAGGTACGGCATCATCAGCCGAACGCCCGCGTCGCGCAGCCGAACCGGGAGGCTGCGCGCTCTCAATGCCCGGTTGGTCAGCGGCTCTCCCGTCTGGCGCGTCACGAAACGCTGCAAGCCGAGCGCGATGGATTCGTCGTAGAATTCCATGCACAGCTCGAAGTTGAGCCGAAAGCTGCGCATATCCCAATTGGCCGAGCCGATCAGACACCATTCGCTGTCGACGACCATGAGCTTCGAATGGCGGAACGGCGGCGCGCCGAGCTTCACGTGGACGCCGTCCTTCAGCATCGAGCCGATGTTGGCCCGCGCCGCCCAGTCGACGACACGCTTGTTGCTCGCATTTGGCATCACGACAATGACCGCGACGCCGCGCATCGCCGCCAGCGCGAGCGCCGTGATCAGCCGATCATCCGGCAAGAAATACGGCGTCATCACGTGGATGCTCTCGCGTGCGCAGGCGACCGCCTGCAAGACGCAGAACTCGATCTTCTCGACGTCCTGGTCGGGCCCCGAGGTCAGAACCCGCGCCTTCGCGGCTCCGACCGGCGCCAGATCCGGAAACCAGGCGTCGCCCGAGATCTCCTCTTTCGTGACGAAGGTCCAGTCGTCGATGAAGGCATCGACGAGCTGCGACACGACCGGGCCTTCGACCTTGAAATGGGTGTCCTCCACCGGGTGCTTCGGCTTCAGCGCCATCACGTTGTCGTTGCGAATATTCATGCCGCCGGTGAAACCGACGCGTCCGTCGACGACCAGGATCTTCTTGTGCGAACGTAGATTGACCAGCGGCATCCGCCACGGCAGCGGCGAGTGCATGAACCTGGCGGCCGGCACCCCGCGACGACGCAGGGCGTTGTAGGCGCGCGACAGGATCCAGCCGCCGCCGACCCCGTCGATGATGACGCGGACCTCGACACCGCGTTGCTTCGCCGCCGCGAGCGCCTCGATGAAGCGCATCCCGGTCTCGTCGATCGCCAGGATGTAACTGGAGAGCCCGATCGAGCGCGTCGCCGCCGCGATCGCGGCCAGCATCGGCGGGTAGGCCTCGTCGCCGTTCTGATAGGTCTCGAGCGTATTGCCGACCTCGAGCGGGCGGCGCGAAATACGACCGACGCCGCGTTGCAGCGGCTCGAGATCGTCGTCCGGGTCGTGGTCGACCTCCGTACTGGCGCGGCGGCTCTTGACCCGACGGCGGAGCTGCAGCGCGCGGCGCTGGACGCGATTGATGCCGAGGACGAAATACAGGAAGGCGCCGACGAACGGCGCCAGCCAGGATAGGCCGACCCACCCCAGCGCCGCGCCGACGTCGCGCTTATGCAGCAGCGCGTGGACCGTCACCGCCGCCGCCGCGAGGATATGCAACGGCAACAAGAAGCTGAACCGCAGGATGCCGTACAGTTCCGCGATCAGCGTCACGTCGTTGCCCTTGTCGGCCGGACCTTTCCAGCGGGCGCTTCATCGCGGAAAAGCTTCCCGCGCGCCAGTCTTACGACCGCGGCGGCGATCGGACGGCCGGCGGCCGTGATAGAGCGGGGACCGTCCGCCATGTGACGGATGATGCACCGAGGCCCCCTTGCACCTGTTCGATCCCGCGAGCCTGACACATATCCTGGCGACCTACGGCTACGCGGCGATCTTCGCCGTCATCATGCTGGAGAGCGCCGGCGTTCCGATGCCCGGCGAGACGGTGCTCGTCGGGGCGGCGGTCTACGCCGGCTCGAAACAGGGGCTCGACATAAGGCTGGTCATCCTCGCGGCGGCGGTGGCGGCGATCCTCGGCGACAACATCGGCTTCTGGGTCGGCCGCAAATTCGGCGAGCCTCTGCTCGAGCGGTACGGGCCTAGGATCGGGCTCGATCCACGCAAGCAGCTGCTCGGGCAATACCTCTTCAAACGGTACGGCGGAATGATCGTCTTCTTCGGCCGCTTCGCCGCGGTGCTGCGGACCTACGCGGCGCTGCTCGCCGGCATCACGCGGCTCGCTCCCCTGACGTTCTTCCTGTGGAACGCCGCCGGCGGCATTGTCTGGGCAAGCCTGTTCGGCGTCGGCGGCTATCTGCTCGGCCAGGGTATCGACCGGATCGCCGGCCCGATCGGCTGGGTCGCGCTCGCGGCCGCGCTGCTGGGCGCGTTCCTGTTGTGGCGCTTCTACAAGATGCACGAAGAGCGCCTGCTCGACGAGGCCGAGCGCGAGATGGTCGGGAGCAATCGTCCTAGACCTCCAGCATGATCCGATGCGACGAGCATGCCGAATTCCAGATCGTGCGGCGACGCGTTGAAAAGTCTGGATCGAAGCGACGATCTCCGATCCGGACGCGATCGGAAGATCAGGGTGCCGTCGATCGTCCTTGAAATGCCTATCCGAGAGCGCGCAATGCTGCGCGTGGTGACGCCGATCAACGATCCGACGTTCGTCATCACGGCTTATGTCGATAGGACGAAGCCAAGCGCGTAAGGGTCGATCGTGGCGCCGATGCCATCTACCTTTACCTGACCGATGCCGCGATCCTCGAGAGCGAGGAGGTCGCCGATGGCATTGCGTGGACTGCGACGCCGACGGCCGGATTGTCGGGGTCGAGATGCTCGAAGCTTCCAAACGCACCGGAAATCCAGACGCGCTGTTTGATTTGAGCTTCGACGTGCCGGGCGCGGCCTGACGCTAGGCTCCTTGCCCGCCTGTCTTCAGCTTGGGTCGCGGCGAACCTCGATGAGATCGATCGGGCCGCCAGCCAAATCGTCCGCGAACACGCCGACGACGAGACGGCCTGTCGACCAGGCCAGCGTGTCGAGATCGGTCCGCCCGGCGAGGCACAGCGGGCCATCGACGTTGGGTTCGTGGCCGTGCACGACGTGGTGGGTGCCGTGCCCACGCGCGTCCGCGGGCGGCGTACGTTTCCATAGCAAGGTGCGCTCGGCCTGGGCCGCGAGCGGCACGCGCGGATCGACGCCGGCGTGCACGTAGACACGATGCAGGTCGACATGGATCGGTCGAAGCTGGTCGATCCAGGCGAGGTGACCCGCGATCAGCTCCTGGCGGCCGCGGTACGAGACGATCGTCGACTCGCCGCCGTTCTCGATCCACCAGTCGAGTCGATCGGGATGGCGCAGGCCGAGTGACATGATCGCCTCGTGGTTGCCCTTGAGACAGATCCAGCGCCAGCCGTCGGACGGGCCCTCGATGAGACGTGCGAGCACGTCGGCGCTCATCGGTCCGCGATCCACGTAATCGCCGAGGAAGACGATCGTCCGCGGCCGGCCGGCGCTATGAGCGATGATCGCCGCGAGCGCGGCCTCGAGGAGATCGCGGCGCCCGTGCAGGTCGGCGATCGCGTAGGTGAGCGCGGCCGGGGTGGCGTCAGTCATATTTCAGATAGGCGCTGCTGGCCGGCGGCCCGGTCAGCGCGCCGCCCTCCGCGGCCGGCTGCCAGGCCATCACCGCCTCGATCCTGGCGGCCATCGCGAAGTCCTTGTCGGTGATGCCTTTCGGCGAATGGGTCGAAAGCTTCACGGTCACGCTGTCATAGGAGACGAGCAGGTCGGGATGATGCCACGCGGCCTCGCACAGATGGCCGATCGTCGTCACGACCATCAGCGTCGCGCGCCAGTTCGACGTCTTGTAGGTGCGTTGCAGCGCGCCGCCCTCGTGCCGCCAGCGCGGCAGATTCGACATCCGCGCGGCGATCTCCGCCTCGTCGTAGGTTTTGTCCTTGCTCATCTCACCATGTTTCCCTGAACGGCCGCGCCTCGAGCTCGAAGCTCCACGCCGAGCGATGCTGCGCCACCAGATGGGCCGCGATCTCGGCGATGGCATCTGGCTCCAGGAAGAAGTCGTCGGGCTTGTCCGGCATCATCTTGCGGGTGCGTGGGATGTCGATCACACCGTCGACGACCATCAGCGCGACATGAATGCCGAGCGGCCACAGGCTGCGCGCCATCGACTCGGCCAGCGCCCGCTGCGCTGCCTTGGCTGGCGCGAAAGCAGCGGACCGCGGTCCGCCGCGCCGCGAGGCGGTGGCGCCGGTGAAGACGATCGCGCCCGCGCCCCTGGCCTTCATGGCTGGCAATACGGCCTGCGAGAGGAGGAGCGAACCGAGCGCGCAGACCCGCCATGTCGTTTCGAACTGCTCGGGCGTGATGTCGTCGATCCCGCCGAACGAGCCGCCGCCAGCGTTGTAGAGAAGCACGTCCGGCTCGCCGAGATCGCGGCGGATCGCCGTCATCGCGGCATCGACGGACGACCCATCGCCGACATCGCAGGCATATGCCCTGGCACCGTCGAGATCACCGGCGAGCTGTTCCGAGACCTCGGTCGTGCGCGAAAGAAGGGCGACGCGATAGCCGTCCCGGTCGAACCGCCGCGCCAAGGCGGCGCCCGTTCCGGCGCCGACGCCCGCCACGATCGCGATCTTCCTGCCGTCCGCCATGCCGCCTCCGCTGCTTCGCCGATCATGTAATGCCGGCGCGGCACGCGGGTTCGGCGGCAATCTCACCCTGCCAGGAGGCGGCCCGCTAAGCGGAGCGGGCCGCGACGGCGAGCCCGGCGCCCTCGCGAAGATCGGCGACAATCGCCTCGCGCTCGCCGCGGGTCGCGCCGAGGAGATGGACGTGCCACTCGTCGACCCCACCAGCGATGGCCTCGGCCACCGCGCGCTGCCGGGCGGAGCCCCATTCGACCGCGAGAACGGCGCGCGGGCGCCGCGCGGGGCCGTCACGCACGACCGGGATCAAGATGAAGGCCTCGAAAGCCGGCAGCCCGGCATCTGCCGCGCGAGAGTTGAACGGGAACACGGAGGCCACGTACCGCCGGCCGGACGCCCCGTGCCAAGCGTAAAACCCGTCGCGCAGATCATTCGCGCGGAGGCTCGGGAGCCGTCCGTCGCAAGGGACGAAATCGTGGATCACCCCGCTATCGAGACCAACCATCCCCGCCCCCTCATATCGAGAACAAGAATAGAACAAACGACAAACAAGTCAAGCTCAGGCAGCAGCCGCGGACCGTTCGGCCTGCTCTTTTTGTTGGCGGTCCGCGAGTTCCCCCGCAACCGCCCGACGCAACGTCGGATCGGCGTTCAGCGCCGCCTCGACGAGCGCGTTGGTCGCCGGCTCGATCGCGGTTTCGATCGCCGCCATGAAGGCGCGTTTGGCGAGCCCCGGGGCGATCGGCGGCAGGAACTCGATCACCACCGTTCCCGGACGGCGTAGAAAGCTGTGGCGCGGCCAGAACAGGCCGGAATTGAGCGCGACAGGCGTGCAGGGCACGTCGCTGTCCGTGACGAGCGCGGACACGCCAACCTTGTAGAGCGGTGGGACGCCGATCAGCCGCCGCGTCCCCTCGGGAAAGATGATCACCTGGCGCCCGGCCGCCAGCTTCGCCCGCACCGCGCGCTGCAGCGAGCCCAGGGTCGCCGCACGCTTGCCGCGGTCGATGCCGATCTGATCGGCGCCCTTCACGTACCATCCAAAGAGCGGGATCGCGGTGAGCTCCTTCTTCAAGATGTAGGCGAAGTCGTCGAGCACCGTGATGAGCGCGAACGTCTCGAGGAAGGACTGGTGCTTGACCGCGAGGATCGACGCGCCCTTCGGCAGGAGATGCAGGTTGCGAAACTCGACCTTCGTCCCGCAGATCGCCGCAAGCAGCCAGACCGAGACGCGCGCCCAGAGCCGCACGATCACCATGGTCGCCGCGCGGGGCATGACCATGGTCGGCAGGCCAACGAGCATCAGCGCGACAAAGGCGGCATAGAACGCGACCTGAAAAACAGCCGAGCGGACGTGGATCATCGAGCGTCGGTCATGTGTTGGCACCTCTTTCGAACGCGGGCGTTTCGCTGCCGATCGAGCCGACTTTGGCGAAACGGTAGCATTTACATGGCGGCCCGTCGAATTGCGGCGGCTTGGCCGCGAGCGGGCGGCTTTTTGCCCGCCCGCGTGGCAAGGAAGTCGCAACCATGCTTGCCCTATATGGAAACGCGTCGGCGCGCTCGGTCGCGACGGGCCATCATCATATGGCCCCAACCGCGTGCGACCCGGGCGGGCACGGTGCGCGGCGCCGTCGGAGTGCGACATGAGCGATCCCAGCCAAACCGCCGTCTATCCGGCCAAGGTCGCGCCCGCGCGGGGCGAGGGCCCGATGAAGCGGCTCTATCACTGGACGCTGACGCTGGCCGAAAAGCCGTCGGCGCCTTGGGCGCTCGGCATCATCGCCTTCATGGAAAGCTCGTTCTTCCCCATTCCCCCCGACGTCATCTTGGTGCCGATGTCGCTCGCGCGGCCGCAACGCGCGTGGCTCTACGCGGCGATCTGCACGTTCGGCTCTGTAATGGGCGCGCTGCTCGGGTACGCGATCGGCGCGCTTCTCTACAACACGCTCGGTCTGTGGCTGATCCACCTTTACGGCTACGGCGCCCGCGTCGTCGAGCTGAAGGCGTTGTTCGCGCAATGGGGCTGGGCGGTGATCCTGCTCAAGGGCCTGACGCCGATCCCCTTCAAGATCGTCACCATCACCTGCGGCCTGCTCGGCTACAGCCTGCCGCTGTTCGTCGTGCTCTGCACGCTGACGCGCGGCGCGCGGTTCTTCGTGCTGGCCGTGCTGCTCAACCTGTTCGGCGACGCGATCAAGGGCCTGCTCGAACGCTACTTCGGCGTCTTCATGCTGGTGCTCGTGGCGACGATCTTCGTGGGCTTCTACATCGCCGCCAAGGTGGTGTGATGGACGTCGCCGTCGCCAGTCGGCCCCGCGCAGGCCTGGTTCGCCCCGCCGCGCTCGTGCTCATCCTGGCCGTCGCCACGATCGCCGGCGCCTTCGCCTTCCAGGCCGCGGGCTACGCGCCGTGCGAGCTGTGCCTGAAGGAACGCCTGCCCTATTACGCCGGCATCGCGCTGGCCGCGGTGACGCTCGCGCTGGCGTGGCGCGGACCGCCGGTGCTCGCGCGCGCGGGCCTCGTGCTGCTCGCCCTGCTGTTCCTGTTCAGCGCTGGTTTTGGCACCTACCATGCCGGCGTCGAATGGCAGTTCTGGGCCGGCCCGACCGACTGCACCGGCGCGGCCAGCCGCCCGACGTCGAACGCGGATTTCCTGCGCCAGCTGCAGTCGACCCATGTCGTGCGCTGCGACGCGGTTGCCATCCGCATTCTCGGGCTTTCGCTCGCCGGGTGGAATGCTCTGGTGTCGCTGGCGATCGCGGGCGTGGCGGCAGCGGGACTGCGGCGGTAGTCGTCGCGCTCAGGACGCCCGGGCGCGCACCCGCTGGATCGAGCGGCGTACGTTCATCACCGAAAAGTCCTTGTCGATCGCGACCAGGGTCGCGACGAAGGCGACGCCGCCGACCATCAGACTCGTGAGAAGTCCGGCATCGGAGCCCGGCAGCATGCGCAGGGCGGCGATGCACGCGAGCCCGCCGACCGTTCCCGAAACCAACGGCGTGCTGATCGCGGAGACGAGCCGCGACATGTCGATGCGGTAGGACCGATCGACCGCGACGGCCATCGCGACGGCATAGACGAGATGGGCGATCGCGATCGCGACGACGACCTCGAGGGCACCGAGCCAGGGCCCGGCGGCGACCGCCACGACGCGGCCGATGCTGAGCAGCGCGGCGGTCCCGAGGAAGAGCTTGTTCTCGCCGGTGGCGAGAAAGGCGGCGCTGCCGACCGACGCCGTGGCCGCGAAGGCATAGGAGCAGACGAGCACCTGAAGGAACAGGCCGGCGTGCTGCCATTTCGCGCCGAGCAGGACCGGGAAGACATCGGGCGCCGCCACCGCGACGATGCAGGCGGCGGGGAAGGTCGCGAGCATCATCAGCCGCGCCATGTTGCAGATGAGGTTGGCGAACGGCCGGCCCGACAGCTTGAGGGACTGCGCATAGGTCGCATGCCAAACCGGATTGCTGGCGGATTCACACAAGAAGCGGCAGACCTGGTTGGCGAACGTATAAGAGCCGAGCGCGGCTTGACCGAAGGCGAGCGAGAACAGGATGTTCTCCGCGATGCGGCAGAACATGTCGATCAGGCGGGTGCCGACCAGGACGCCGCCGGTGTTGAGATGGCTCGCGAAACCTTTGAACGAGATCTTGCGGCCGGGCAGCTCGAAGGCAACCATGTTCAGGCCGATCGCGCGCACGCCGAACGTCGTGACGCTCTGCACCGCGAGGCTGATCGCGCCCCAGCCCCTGAACGCGAAGACGACCGCCGCGGCGGCGCCGATGAATGTCGCGATCGTCTCGATGATCGCCGGCGAGACGAGATCGTTGCGCTGGATGAGGCGGGCGCCGGGCAGCGTCGAGGCCGAGATGAAGAGGAAGGTGACGGACAGCAGCGCCATCAGCTCGTAGAGCCGCGGTTCCTGCATGAACGCCGACAGCGCGAGCCCGCAGAGATTGACGGCGCCGACGAGCACGACGCCGACCGCGAGCATCACGTAGAAGGCCGTCGTCCAAACCGTCTGGTCGGCCGATTTCTCCTTGGCGAGCGACGCGCCGAGGCCGCCGTCGGCGACGACGGTGAAGAACGTGACGATCGGCAGCGCGGTCGCATAGAGGCCGAACTCCTTCGGCCCGAGCAGCCGACCCATGATCGGCAGCATCGCCAGCTGGAGCAGCGCCTTGATCAGGCTCGAGGCGCCGCCGGCGGCGAGATTGCGCAGGAGGTCACGGCCGTGGTCGTGCGTCTCCGACGCGGCGCGCTGGGCATCGGCGAAGCTGGGCAGCTTGAGCAAGCGAGAGACCTCGTGGCTGGAGCGCCATCATGTCAGCCTGCATCTTCTAAGGAACACGAAAGGCGCACCCGCTCGCGCATGTTTTAAGAGAAACGGTAAATCTCGTGTAACTGCCGGGCCCCGAACGTGCCGCTGAGCGGGAAAGGTTCTCGAAACCACGTTTCGCGCCTCCACGCCATGGCCGGGTGTCCGTTGGCATGCCACCACGGTCGCTTCGCCGTCGTCAGAGCAGATGCGTTTGTCGCGGAACGAAACAAGCATTCGAACGAACCGGTGGCGACGCTTTTAACGTTTTGCTGCCTTAGCTCCTGGCTCGGCTCAACACGCGCGAGATGGGGCATTCTTGGACAGGATCTTGATCGTGGGCGCCGGCTTTGCCGGGGCCGTTCACGCCCGCGAGCTGGCCGAGGCCGGCTATGCCGTCGACGTCATCGACAAGCGCGACCACATCGCCGGCAATTGCTACGACTACGTCCACGAGACGGGCGTGCGGGTTCACCGCTACGGGCCGCATCTCTTTCACACGTCGAACATGCGGGTCGTCGATTGGCTCTCGCAATTCACCGAATGGCTTCCCTATTCTCACAGGGTCAAGGCGCGGCTGCCGGATGGACGCTGCGTGCCGATGCCGGTCAATCTCGACACCGTCAACGCGGTCTTCGGAACTCATATCGAGACGCCAGAGGAAATGGCGCGGGCGCTCGCGGCGCGGGCGGTGCCGCGCCACCCGATCCTCAGCGCGGAAGACCATCTCTATGCCAACATCGGCCCCGAGCTGACCGACCTGTTCTTTCGCCCGTACACAAAGAAGATGTGGGCGATGGATCTGTCGGAGACGGCGGCTGCCGTCGTGCAGCGGCTGCAGATCCGCACCGACCGCGAAGATAGGTATTTCCCCAACGACGCGTTTCAGGCGATGCCGGCCAAGGGCTATACGCGGCTCTTCGAGCGCGTGCTCGACCATTCGCGCATCCATGTCAGCCTGGACACGGCCTTCACGCGCGGCATGGCGCAGGACTATCGCGCCTGCTTCAACAGCATGCCGATCGACGAGTATTTCGGCTGTGTCTTCGGCGAGCTGCCCTATCGCTCGATCAAATTTCATCTGAGTGCGCATGCGCGCAAGGACGCCCTGCCCTACGCGACGCTGAACTACACCGATGCCGGCCCGACGACGCGCGAGACCTGGTGGCACAACATCGCCGGGCACGACGTGCGCGAGGGCAAGCGCGTGATCCGCACGATCGAGGAGCCTTGCGACTACAAGGACAATGGGTGCGAACGCTACTATCCGGTGAAGACGACGGATGGCCGCCACGATGCCATCTACAAGGACTACAAGGCGCTGGCCGCGGAAGACGAGCGCATGCAGTTCATCGGCCGCTGCGGCACCTACCAATATCTCGACATGCATCAAGTCATCAATCAGTCGCTGACGAACGTCCACAAGTGGTTGGAGACAAAAGTCTATGCGTGATCCTCGTCTGCTCGCCGTCGTTCGCTGCGGCGACAAGAGCCTGCATGGCCAGTGGGCGACCGGCAGCGCGATGTTCGATGTCGCGGTCAGCTATTTCGGCGGCGACGCGGACAAGCAATTTCCCGAGGCAGCGTACGTGCACCGCGCGGTCGGCGGCAAGTGGGACGGGCTCTACGCCTTCTTCCAGGCGTACCCCCAGACGCTCGCCGCCTACGACTTCTTCTGGTTTCCGGACGACGACATCGCGGCGTCCGCCAAAGACGTCGAGGCGCTGGTCCGCGCCGGCGCCCGACACGACCTCGACCTCTTCCAGCCTTCGCTCGATCGGCACTCCTACTTCTCGCATCTGATCACGCTCAATCATCCGAGCTTCGCGCTGCGCACCACGAATTTCGTCGAGATCATGGTACCGGTGCTGAGCCGGCGGCTGATGGCCAAGGCGCTGCCGACGATGGCGGAGACCAAGAGCGGGTTCGGGCTCGATTTCCTGTGGCCGCAGCTCGCCGGTGAGTTCGGGACCCGGGCGGCCATTCTCGACGACGTCTGCGTGCGCCACACGCGCCCCGTCGGCGGCAGCCTGCACGCGTTCATGAAGAAGACCGGCGGCCGCTCGAGCGCCGAGGAGCTGCAGGCCGCGGTCGGTGCCGGCGCCTTGCCATTGCGATCCCAGATCAACGGGGTCGCGACCCCGCGCATCCAGATCGCCTCGGGCCTGCTGAAGAGCGGCCGGACGATCTCCGGCGTCCGCCTGATGGCGGCCGTCGCCGTCGACCTGCTCGCGCGCGGTCGCAACAATGTGCAGCCGATGAAGTCGTCCCTCGTGCTGCGGCACGCGCTGAAGGCCGGCCTCGCGGGCTGATCCAGCGGAACGCCAGACGTTCAGCTCTCGGCCCTCGTCCCCTCCCCCCGACTGTTGCCCAGGCGCCGCGCCTCCTCGCCGAACATCGCGCCGCCGGCCCACGTAACAAAATCTTCGTGCGACCGTAGCAATCGGCTTTTAGGGCTCGATGCGGGGTGCGCGGCATAGCCGTGCTTTGGGGGAAAGCCGTCATGTCGTTTCGAGCTGTCGTTCATCGTCTGGCCGCGGGGTCGGCCATCTGCGTCTTGGCGGCGGGGGTCGCCCATGCCGCCGATCTGCCGTCACGCGTCATCGCGCCGATCGCGCCGGTGATCCCGGTCGCCGCCTATAGCTGGACCGGTTTTTATATCGGTGGCACCGTCGGCGGCGACTTCCCGAAGAGTGACTACACGACCAACCAGGTCGCCACCGGCTTCGACATAAACTACAATACGGCCAACGTCGGCCTCTCCGACAAACGCCTGAGGCTTGGCGGCTTCGTCGGCTACAACTACGAGATCAGCCAGTTCGTCATCGGCGTCGAGGGCGACGGCGCCTACGACTTCGGCGGGACCAAGACGACCTACGGCCTTCCGGGCGAGACCTATCTGACGGGCGGCACGACCGACTCCTTCAGTTCGCGGAGCCGGTACGATGCCAGCGCGCGTGGCCGCCTCGGCGTCGTCCTCTTCCCGAGCCTGCTCTTCTACGCGACCGGTGGCGTGGCGTTCCGCGACGCCTCCTACACGGCGAGCTGCTCCGGCGGCGTCGGCTCGTTCTGCTCGCGGGCCGAGTACCAGAGCTTCTCCGGAACCCGCACCGGCTACACGATCGGCGGCGGTCTCGATGGGGCGATCACGCCGAACCTGATCGCGCGCATCGAGTACCGCTATTCCGACTTCGGCGGTCGCAACCTGAACTTCTTCGGCTCGCCGAACGGGGCCTCGGGCGACTTCTTCGGCGGTCGCTCTCAGCTCACCGCCTCGACCGTGACGGCCGGCCTCGCCTACAAGTTCAATTTCCTGCAGGCGGCCGTACCTGTCGTCGCGCGGTACTGATCGGGCACCTTCTTCCAACGCGTGGGAGAGGGAACGGCCATGTTCGGCTATACTCCGCGCATGAGCACATCCAAAACGATCGCCGGCACGGCGATCGTTTCTCTCCTGGCGCTCGCCCCGGCCGGAGCGGGGCAAGTCTTTCCCGGCACCAGCACGTCGGGCTGGAGCCGCCACCTCGCTTCAAAGCCTCGACCGAGCAGAACCTGTTCGAAAAAGGCGAGGCGTCGTTCTCGATCAGCGAGCTCCTGCCGGAAACTTCGACGCGAGCGCGAGCTACAAGCAG
The DNA here is from genome assembly GCA_965214415.1 of uncultured Lichenihabitans sp. GTDB lineage: Bacteria > Pseudomonadota > Alphaproteobacteria > Rhizobiales > Beijerinckiaceae > RH-AL1. Next base: position 111,241 of record CBDCBQ010000003.1, on the reverse strand, counting down.
CTGATCACCCGGCAGCTGGTCACGTCCAAGGTGCGCGCCTTTCCACTGCCCGGCGCGCCGCACGCCTATCTCGTCGCCGGCGTGCAGGACATGGGCGGCCTGGCGATGCGCGAGTGGATGCTGTTCGCCGATCGCCTCGGAAGAGGTGATGGTTTCGGCGCAGGCGCCAGCGCGCGACCGCTCGCTCGGCGATGCCGCGGTCGAGCGCGCGCTGCGCACGATCGTTCTGCGCAAGCTGCCCGACGTGACGGCGCAGCTTGCCGCATTGCCCAACACGGTCGGCTATCTCGAGGGCTTCCGCGCCAGCGCCGTCGCCGCCGAGACGCTGAGGCTCACGGAGGAGTTTCGCGCGGTCGATCCGCTTTTTATTCAGCCACGGGTTTTCGCCGTGCCGATCGCCGGACCGAAGCCCGGCATTGCGCTCGAGGCTTTTTCCAAGCACCTGCTGGCGGGGTCGGACGCGACGGTCAAGCCGTTGGAGACAAAATTTATTTTGGACGCCGGCGTGGACTGGGTGCGCAGCGAGGCGCTTTCGACAGATTCGGTGCTGGGCAGGGCCGACTACGTCGTCGAAATGGTACGCGCCTGGCCCAGCGGCGCGTTGCGCGTCCGCGGCGAGATGCCGGGCGAGGCGGGCGATTCGAGGTTCGCCGCGCGGCTGCAGGCGCTGGCGCTCTCGATCAAGCCGAAGGCGAAATGATCAAGCGTATCCGCTGCCGCGGAAGCGGCGGGATAGATCGTCACTCCTCGAACGGCGCGAGCAGCAACCCGCCCTCGGCGACCGGAGCGTTCAGCCCCGGGGCAAGCTTGTAGGGCGAGCCGTCGCCTAGCGTTCGGCGGAAGATGTCGTCGTAGGTGCCGACCGTGCCGATCACGGTCTGCTGCCAGCCGGCCGCGAGCCCGAGACCGGCGCCGTCGACCGGGACGATGCGCAAGCCACCACCGCGCTCGTAGGTCTCCTTGGTCGATGCGGCGATCAGCGTGTCGATCGTCCAGGCCACCACGCCAGCCCATTGCGCGTCGCCTGTCACCGGCGTCGCGGCAACGATCGGAAACGTCGCGAGGTGGTCGGGCAGAAAACGGCTTTGCAGATGGTTGGGGCCGCCATGCAGCCGCTCGCGCGCGAGCTCGGTCGCCTCGCCGACGATGGCGCTACAGCGCTGCACCTCGTAGGCATCGTACATTTCGCCATCCTCGCGGAAGCCGAACCGCACCAGCGGGATCTTCCGTGCCAGGGACCATGCATCCAGGCTCGAGTTCGGCGCGCTCTCGGACATGAAGCAGATCGAGGCCATGCGCAGATCGTCCGCGCGCTTGGCCGGCGACGCCTCGGCGACGATCAGGTCGTGCGTCTCGACGAACACCGTCGGGCCGGGCGCGAGCTTGTCGGTCACTTTATGGTCGGTCAGCTCGGCGAGGCTCGAGAACGCGATCTGATCCGATCCATCGCGCACTGATTGGTAATCTTTATCGGCCTCGTAGCGGTGGAAGGCGTAGCGGGCCTTGGGGCCGAGCACGGCGACGGCCACGGCACGGCAGATCTCGACCTCGAGCCCGCGCCACTCGCCATTGCCGTCCTGCATCGCGAGGCCGGGGCGTTCCTGGGCGCCGCATTGAACGAAGCCCTGCGCGCGCACCTTCTCGACAGTGGTTTGAGCACTGACCTTAGGGGGCGTGTCGGGTGCCGCGCGCGAAGGCATGGATGAGAGCAATGGCACCGCCGACAGGGCGGCGAGAACGAAACCCGATCTTGGCAACGTCGATCCTTCCGGGAGGCGAGCGAGCGTCTTCGAATATAGGTTCATCAGGCGTCCCACATCATCGCGGGCCGAAGGCGAAGCAACCCAGGAGCCGGTTCGGCCCTGGGTTGCTTCTCTTGCTCGCTATGACGATCGACGGAGATCGTGGACCTTCCAAACCCGTCGGATCACGGCGCCGGGCTGTTGTACTGCGGCAGGGTCGAAGGCAGCGTGTTGAAGCCCGTGGGAATCGTGTTGGTGATCCCCTGGCGCTGATCCTCCGGCATCACGCCGATGCGCGTGCACCCCTGGCCGCCGTAGTGCGGCAGCGTCGTCACATCGCTGCTGGCGATCTCCGCGTAGGAGGCCGGCAACGGCTTGGTGAGACCGCGCAGGCGAGCCGGATCGAAGGCCGAGATCAAACTGTCCGTCGTCGCCGAGTTGGTATCGCGCGGCCCGAGATACTTTTGTTTGAAGCCGGCGGGACCGAACTGGTTGAAGGATGCCGAGTCGCCGGCCTTGAGCGCCGCCTTCTCGTTCGGCAGCGTCGACAGCGACGGCAGATCGAAGATCTGGTTCAAGGTCTCGATCACCGCGTTGTGGTCGCCTTCGGCATGCGAGACCGCGTGCACGCGAGAGAAGGGCGAGATGACGATCATCGGAATGCGGATGCCGCGCGCGAGCGGCAGCCCGTCCGGGCCATACGACAGGATGCGCGGCGGCACGTGATCGTAGAAGCCGTCCGATTCGTCGTAGGTGAGAATGATCGCGCTCTGGCTCCAGATCGTCGGGTTGGAGGCAATCGCGTTGATGATGCGAGCATTCATCGCTTCCGAAATCTGCCGATCCGAGTAGCTCGGATGATCGTCGTCGCCGGCCTTGACCGTCTGGATCGTCGAGATGTCGGTGCCCAGCAGCGGGCGCGGATAGCTCGGGTTCTGGATCGGCGTCTTCAGACCCTGCAGGTTCTTGTACCCGCCGCGGATGTAGAAGATGCCGTTCGACGGCAGCTTGCCGGCGGCGATGTCGGTGAAGAAGTCGTTCTCCCCCTTCATGTTCACCTGCTCGGTCGTGTTGTTAGCGATGTAGCCGAAATACTGAGGCCCGTTGTGGTGAGCGACGTAGTTCAGATGCATGCTGGCGTTCGCCGCCGTGTCGGTCGGCTCGGTGTCGTAGCCGTTCTCGTACCAGCGCCACGGGACGGTCGCCGTGCCGTGGTTGGCGATGGCCTTGATATCCTTGATGATGTCGGCCTGGTTCGAGGACGGGTTCTTGTCGCCTGCGAGCAGCGTGGTGATGCTGGCACCCGCCGCGGTCAGCGGTACGGTGGCGAACGTGAGATTACTGGTCACGTTGTAGACCGTGCTGCCGGTCGAGGCCGGCCCGTAGAACTCGGACGCCGAGGTCGGCTGGCGGTTCGTCGTCGTCTTGGTGTCGAACTCCGACCCCCAGTAGGGCTGCGGATCGTTGACGACTGGCGGTCCCGCGGTCGTACCGGTGCCCGAATAATTGGCGTTGGTCGTCGCCACGATCGGCTGCGTGACGCCGGCGGTGCCGTGCTCGACCCACTGCGTCTCGCCCGACTGGCCGGCGATCATCGCGATCGCGTTCGGCGAGGACGGCGTGTCCTCCGTCGCGAAAATGTTGTCGAAGATCGTGAATCGGTTCGCGTATTGCCAGAAGAACGGGATCGTGTTGCAGTCGACATGCGACATCACGAGGTTGGCGAACTGGCGGCCTTTCGCCTCGTTGGCGGCCGAGGTCGCCTTGCCGGTGAACTCGTCCTGCGCGAAGCCGTTCATCTGCGGCACCCCGTTGACGACGTTCAGCTTGCTGGCAAGGCCGGTGTGGCTGTGGTCGACGCTGTCGACGACGGTGCCGTTCTGCTGCGGGCCGATGAGGAACGGCTGCACCGTCGACATCTTGCCGGTGTAGGCGTCGACATAGGTCTGCGTGAAGCCGGGCGTGTTGGCGGCCGAGCGCGGCTCGGTACCGGTCGAGTAGAGGCCGTCGACGCCGGGGAATGTCCCGTATTCATTATCGAACGAGTGGTTCTCGTTGAAGATGATGAAGACGTATTTGATATTCTTGCGCAGCAGCTGCGTCATCTGCTCGTAGGAGAGCTGCGGGCTCGACGACGGCTGCGAGAAGTACTGCGCGACCAGCGGATCCGACGAGGTCGGCTGGGCCGTCACCTTGGCCTTGTATTGGGCGAAGGCCACCGGCGCGAACACCGGCTGCATCAGGGATGCCAAGGCCACGATGGCCGAGCATCGGTTTAGGAATTTGTCACGCACGGTCGACCCCCCGGAGATACCTAGCGCTTCCCACCATGCTTGTGTTTCAGTCCTGTGACGGCGGTCTGACGGAGCGCGTGATCGATCCGCTGTGCCTCGAAAGCCACACTTCTTCCGGCGGACTTACCGGCAAGCCGACAGCTTGCGCCGCGATCGTTTCGAAACGGCGAAGGCCCGATCGATGGCCGATCGGGCCTTCTCAGATCGACACGGCCTCGTTCGATGGCCTATTCCGCCGCTGCCTGCTGCGCCGCGGCCATCACGTCTTGGCCCCGTTCGGTCGCGCCCGTCGGGTAGGCGAGATAAAGCGCGAGCCCCGTGAACAGGAATCCGCCAACGAGATTGCCGAGCGTCACGGGCAACTCGTTGTAGAGCAGGTATTGCGACACCGTCGCGTTGGCGCCGAGCAGGAGGCCAAGCGGGAACAGCGACATGTTGACGACGGCGTGCTCGAAGCCCTGGCCGAAGAAGATCACGATCGGCAGCCAGCAGCCGATGATCTTGCCGACCGATGTCGACGAGGCGATCGCCATGACCACGCCCAAGCAGACCATCCAATTGCAGAGCATGGCGCGGACGAACGCGGTGCCGATGCCGAGCGTGCCGAGATTGTAGAAGCCGGCCGAGCGCGCCGTCACGGCCTTCTTGAGTCCCTCGACGACCGGCGTGAAGACGGGGCCGCCACCGTCGTGTCCCATGCTCGTCAGCGACAAGTACATCAGGCCGGCGAGAATCAGCGAGCCGGCGAAATTGCCGACGAAGGTGATGATCCAGTTGGTGATCAACTGGCCGATGGTCGCCTTGCCGGCCATCACCGCGAGCGGCATGAGCGCGAAACTGCCGGTGATGAGATCGAGGCCGAGCACGACGATCATCGAGAAGCCGACGGGGAAGATCAGCGCGCCGACGATCGGCAGACCGGTCTGGCCGGCCGCGGTGAACGCGAGCGTCGTCGCGACGCCAAGAAAGGCCCCGGCCAGGGCGGAGCGCACGAACAGCTCCACGACGGTCAAACGGGTTTTCGCTTCGCCGGCAGCGATCATCCCCTGCACGACCTTCGCAGGCATGACGGCATCGATCATTTCTATTAGTCCCCCAAAAGATTGCGTGAAATTGTCCTGCAACTTTTGGGCCGGTGCGGCGGCAATCCAACGCGATCGGAGCGGCGCCGACGGTGGAAAAACTAGTCCAGGACGTCGGCGTAAATCTCGGCCAGGGGCACCTCGAGCCCTAGACCGGGCAACGCGAGGCAAGCCGCGAGACCGTCGGCGATCCGAAACGCGCTCCATTCGCCATCGACGCGATCGATCGTCTCGATATGTGGGCTGTCGCGGGTGACCAGGACGTAGTGCCGGAGGCTCGGCAGCGTCTGGTAGACCGCCCACTTGTCCTCCCTGTCACGCCGCGCCGTGCCTTTCGACATCACCTCGACGACGATCGTTGCGTCGGACAGGAAGGTCGCGCCAGCGGGGTGCCGGCGGCAGTAGACGAGGATGTCCGGCAGCAGCGACGACGGCGAGACCTCGTCTTTGACGCGGAACGTTTCGGTCAGGGTGCGGCAGGGCGATCCAAGGTCGCGAAGGCGGCGGTTCAAGCCCTCCGAGAGATTGTTGACGATGCGGTTATGCTCCCAGCGGGCGCCGACCATCATCCGTACGACGCGGCCGCTGATCAGCTCCCACCGCTCGTCCTCGGGCGCATCGGCGAGCAGCTCGTCGAAGTCGTCGAGGCTCATCGGCGTGGGTCGTGCCGCGGGGCGGTTCATGGCTTGACGAGCTTGATCAACGTCACGACGGCGCCGAGAATGATCAGAGTTTGGAACCCCATCGTCCCGACCATCCACTTGAGGATATCGACCTTCGCGTCGGCGATGTCCTTTCCGACCTCCGTACGGAGTTTCTCGACGTCACCGCGAACCTTCTCGACGTCACCCCGAACCTTCTCGACGTCACCTCGGAGCTTCTCGACGTCACCACGGACCTTGTCGACGTCACCACGGACCTTGTCGACGTCACCACGGACCTTGTCGATTTCGTCCTTGAGCTCCGTTTTCGTAACGAGCAGGTCCGTCTTGGTGGCGAGCGATGAGATGTCGAGGTCCTGGGCCTTGCGGAGGTTTCGCGCGACCGCGGTGGCCTGCTCGTCGGTAAAGCCGGCGGTCAGCAGGTCCTTGACGACCTCGTGCGTGTCGAGCGTGGCAAGGCTCACTGCAATTGGCTCCGGCCCGGTCTTCCCTCGTTCCTTCTAACAGATCACGCGTTTTCTTGTACGATACTCTTCCCGGCGTACGAATCGGACGCACTTTTGGCCCTTGCTCCAACCCGCCTCGTCGCCCCAAATTCGCAGGACGCCGATCCCGACGCGTCGCTGCGCCCGCTCACCCTCGCCGATTTCACGGGTCAGGCGGCCGCGCGACAGAACCTGCGCGTCTTCATCGAGGCGGCGAAGGCACGGCGCGAGGCGCTCGACCACGTGCTGTTCGTCGGGCCGCCCGGCCTCGGCAAGACGACGCTGGCGCAGATCGTCGCGCGCGAACTCGGCGTCAACTTCCGCTCGACTTCGGGACCGGTCATCGCCAAGGCCGGCTATCTCGCCGCTCAGCTGACCGGGCTCGAGGACCGCGACGTCCTCTTCATCGACGAAATCCACCGGCTCAACCCGGCCATCGAGGAGATCCTCTATCCGGCGATGGAGGATTTCCAGCTCGACCTGATGATCGGCGAGGGCCCTGGCGCGCGCTCGATGAAGATCGACCTCGCCAAGTTCACGCTCGTCGGTGCCACCACCCGCGCCGGCTTGCTGACGACGCCGCTGCGCGACCGCTTCGGCATCCCGATCCGGCTCGAGTTCTACACGGTCGCGGAGCTGGAAAGCATCGTCAAGCGCGGCGCCCGCGTGCTCGGCATCGGCGTGAGCGCTGCGGGCGCCAACGAGATCGCCCGGCGCGCGCGCGGCACGCCGCGCATCGCGGGGCGGCTGCTGCGTCGCGTGCGCGACTTCGCGATCGTCGATGGCGAGACCGAGATTTCGCGAGCGTTGGCCGACAAGGCGCTCGGTCTGCTCGACGTCGACAAGATCGGCCTCGACCAGATGGATCGCCGCTATCTCACGACGATCGCCCTGTCGTTCGGCGGCGGCCCGGTCGGGATCGAGACGATGGCCGCCGCGCTGTCCGAGCCGCGCGATGCGATCGAGGACATCATCGAGCCCTACCTCATCCAGCAGGGCCTTCTGCAGCGCACCCCGCGCGGGCGTCTCCTGACGCCGCACGCGTTCGCGCATCTCGGGCTGGCGGCACCGGCGCGGACCGCGGCGCAGTTTGGGCTGTTTACGGAAGAGTGAGGCGGTCGGCGAAGGGAATTCGTGGTCCCGCCCGGGTCACGCCACCGGTGCGAACGCCCCCGCCCCATCCATCGCCGCCAGTTTGCCGTCCGCGATATTGAAGTAGGCGCCGTGCAGGGAGAGCTTGCCCGCCGCCTCGCGCTCGCGCACGAACGGATAGGTGCGCAGGTTTTCGAGCCCCTGCGCCACCGAGGCCTTGCAGAGCGTCTCGCAATGCGCGTCGAAGTCGTCGCTCGCCGGCTCGACCTTGTCGTAGGCGGGCTTGATGAGGCTCTTCCATTGGCCGACGAAATTGCCGCTCGACAGCGGCTCGAACCCTTCCGTCTCGCCCTGCGCGTAGGCTCGCACGCCGCCGCATTTGGCATGCCCCATCACAACGATATGCTTCACCTGAAGCGCGAGCACCGCGTACTCGACGGCCGCCGGCGTCTCCGGCAGCGGGTCCTTCGCCCCGAAAGGCGGCACGAGGTTCGCGATGTTGCGCACCACGAAGAGATCGCCCGGCCCGGCGCCGAAGATCGCCTCCGGCGTCGCGCGGGAATCGCAGCAGCTGATGATCAGCACCGGCGGCTTCTGACCCTTCTCGGCAAGCGTCTCCATGGTCTGCCGCTCGTCTTGCAGCCGCCCGCCGCAAAAGGCGGCGTAGCCCTCACGAAGCACGAAGGGGAAAGACTCACCGGAGTTCTGGTCGGTCATGGAATCCTCTTTTGCTGAGCGACCCTTCATATCGGGCGGTCGCTCGCCCCGAAAAGGCTGGGAAACCCTTGATTACAAAGCGACGCTCAAGCGAAGCTGTTGGCTGGACGTGTCGCGGGGTCTTTCGCGCCGCGACCAATTCCCCCAATGTCGAAAGCGGTCTAAGACGACGCGGCGGACGGAGGATGCAGGTCGACATGGCTGACGAGGGTGAGGACAAGGCCGCCGGCGCGACGCCGCAGGGCGCACGTGAGCGGACCGAGTGGACCGCGAGCGACTCCCGCGGCCCACTGAACGCGGCCGGCGACCCCGAGGGCACGATGCCGGAGCATGTGCCAGAGCCAGCCGGGACACACGAGCCCTTGGAGGGCGCGGCTCCGCACGAATTCGATCCGCACGAAACCGTCGCCGAGCCGGCGAGCGAGCCGCGTGGCGCGTCGATGGCCGCCGCGACGCAGGTCGAGGAGAAGCGCCCGGTGCCGGTCGTGGCGATCGTACTCGGGCTGATTGTCGGCGCGATCATCGGCGCCGGCAGCGCGGCGTTGATGTATGCCTACGGCGGCGTCGGAACCGACACCGCGCAGGTCGCGTCTCAGATCACGTCGCTCTCGTCCCGCATCGACGCGCTCGAGAAGCGGCCGGATCCCGCTCCCTCGATCGACGAGCTGAAATCCTCCGTGGCGGCGCTGTCGTCGAAGGTCGACGCGGCGAGCAAGGCGGCCGACGCACACCCGGCCTTCGATCCGGCGCCCCTCCAGCAGAAGATGGACGAGCTGCAAGGCAAAGTCGACGCCGTGCAAAAGCAGGCCGCCGACGGCTCGCTCGACCAGAAGGTGACCGCCCTCGCGACAAATGTGACGGCGCTGCAGCAGCAGGGCGCCGACGTCAAGGGTCTCGACGGCAAGGTATCGGGGCTCGCCACCGCCCTCGACGGTATCAATACGACCCTCGACGGCATGAAGAAGGAAGACGCGTCGACGCAGGCCGGCATCGCCGCCCTGCAGACTGGCCAAACCACGTTGCAAGGCACGCAGAAGGAGCTGGCTGGCAAGATCAGCAGCTCGCCGGCCCTCGCCGTCGCGGCGGACAGCCTCGTCGATGCGATCGGCCGAGGCCAGCCGTACTCGGGTCAGGTCGACGCGCTCGCCTCGCTCGGCGCCGACCCCGCCAAGGTGGCCGTGCTGCGCCAGGGCGCCGACAAGGGCGTGCCCTCGGCTCAGGTGCTGGCCGCCAAATTCGAGCCGCTGGCCGATCCGATCATGGCGACGGGCTACCATGCCGCGCCCAACGCCGGGCTGATGGACAAGCTGAAGAGCGGCATGATGAGCATGGTCAGCGTCCGCCCGATCGATGCCACCACGGGTGACAGTCTCGGCGCGCGCGTCTCGCGCATCGAGGCCGACCTCGCCCACGACGACGTCGCCGGTGCCTATTCGACCTGGGACGGACTGCCCCCCGAAGCCAAGGCGAAGTCCGAGGCCTGGGGCGCGCTCGCCAAGACGCACGTCGAGGCGATGGAGGCCGCGCGCGCCCTGCAGCAGCAAGCGATCACCGCGTTGGGTACGAAGAAGTCATGATCCGCGTCGTCGCCTACCTCGTTGTCCTCGCGATCCTCGCCTATTGCGGGGTCTGGCTGATCCACCACCCTGGCCACGTCACGCTCGACTGGTTCGGCATGGCGGTTTCGACCTCGGCGGCGCTGCTCGTCATCGCGATCGCGCTTGCCGCGATCATCGTGTGGACGGTCGTGCGGTTCGTGCTCGGGTTCCCGTCATTTCTGGCCGTGTTCGCCCGGCAGCGCCGACGCGAGAAGGGCTATGCCGCGCTCTCACGCGGGTTGATCGCGGTCGGCGCCGGTGACGCGCGGACCGCCGAGCGCGCCTCGTCGCAGGCGAGCCGCCACCTGCGCAACGACCCGCTCGCCATCATGCTGCGCGCGCAGGCCGCGCACATGAACGACGACGGCGGCGAGGCGCGCGCCGCCTTCGAGGCGCTGGCGCAGCGCGACGACACGCGCGTCCTCGGCCTGCGCGGCCTGCACGCCGAGGCGGCGCGGCGCGGCGACGAGGAGGCGTCCCGGCAGTTCGCCGCCGCGGCGCATCGCACCCTTCCGCTGCCGTGGTCGGCGCAGAGCGTGCTCGAGCACCGCGCCTCGCAGGGCGATTGGGAGCAGGCGTTGGCCACCGTCGAGACCAGCATCAGCGCCAAGTTGATCGACAAGGAGACCGGCGAGCGCCAGCGCGCCGTCTTGCAGACGGCGATCGCCTACGACAAGGAGATGAGCGCGCCCGAAGAGGCGCTTGTGCTCGCTCGCGCGGCGATGAAACGCGCGCCCGATCTCGCGCCGGCGATCGTGCTGGCGGCGACCCTGCTCAGCAGGCGCGGCGACATCGGCAAGGCCTCGAAGCTGATCGAGAAGGCGTGGCCACGCTGCCAGCATCCCGACATCGCCCGCGCCTATCTCGATGTCCGTCCAGGCGATTCGACCACCGATCGGCTCGCCCGCGCCCGCACGCTGATGGGCATCGCCTCGTTCGATCCGGTCAGCCGCATGGTCGTCGCCCGCGCCGCGCTGGCGACACGCGACTTCGACGCCGCCCGCGCCGCGATGGCGCCGCTGGTCGCCGAGGGCAAGCGTCCGACGGTCCGCATGAGCCTTTTGATGGCCGAGCTCGAGGAGGCCGAGCACGGCGATCTCGGTCAGTGGCGCGAATGGCTGGCGCGGGCCTCGCGCGCGCCGCTCGATCCTGCCTGGGTTGCCGACGGCACCGTCTACGATCATTGGGCGCCCGCCTCGCCCACCACCGGCAAGCTCGACGCCTTCGCCTGGCAGGTGCCGGCCGAGCGGCTCGGCCCGGCCGTCGAGGCGATGCCCGCCCGGCAACGCCCGATGCCGGAGCCGGTCGAGGCGACGCCGGTCGCGACCCTGGCCCAGGAGCCCCGCGCGCTTGCGCTCGAGGCGGGTGAGGGGCACGCGGATGCGCAAACTTCGCCTACGCCGGCCCCGCCTGTGCCCGTGACGGCCGGCCGCCCGCTGTTTCACCGTGCGGGTCCGGATCCGGTCGACGAGCGCCACAGCTCCGTAGAGGCGGCCAACGTCGCCGCGAACGGCGCGGTGCCAGCGTCGACCGACCAGACCGCGACCGCCGATGGCTTCGCCGCGCCGGTCGTCGCGGACGACACCCATCCACCTGCGCGGTAGCGCGGCGCGATTGCCAAACCACGCCGTGCTCGCTAAACCACGCCGCATTCGGCGCGAACGCGTCGGCTGCCGCAATAGCTCAGCTGGTAGAGCACGTCATTCGTAATGACGGGGTCGGGGGTTCGAATCCCTCTTGCGGCACCATCTAAGTGCCTGAATTTGCTCTACAGTTCCCCATCTTACATTATTGCTTTGGCCTTGTTTGGCGCTGGTGACCAGTCGGTGACCGGCGGAGGAGTCGTTGCATGCGGCCGCTGTGCAGCGGGCACGATTTACCGGCGCGCTCTAGACTTGCCTCTTGAAAATAAAGACGCAATGCCCGTCTTCATCTTCAAACACAGATCGGGTTTTCTGACGCTGTGTCATCCACTTCACCACGATCGCTGCTGCCGAACAGGTGAGGGCGGGCTTCCAAAGCCAGATGTCCTGGATGGGATCGACCTCGTGTACCTCGAACAGGGATTTCCGCGCGTCGACAGCTCTGCCGATCGACCACTGCGCGAAATCGCCGCCGAACTCCTTCACGTAGCTGATCAACTCGAACTTGATCTGCTGCACGCTGTCGGCCATGTCTAGGCCGGCAGGGGGTTGAGCGTCGAGCCGCCGGAGTTGGTGCTCGATCGCAGCTTGCGGGCCAGCGCCAGGCCGCTCTGTTTTTCCTCGGCGGACATCTGCGAGACGACGGCTTCCAAGGCGTTCAGCGCGGCACCAACACCATGTTGGGCTGCGAGCGAGAGCCATGCGAACGCCGAGACACGGTTCTTCTCGATACCGAGCCCATGCGCATAATGATGGCCGAGCCGCGCCTGCGACGGGTAATGGCCGGTCTCGGCGGCGAAGCGGTACAGTTCGGTCGCTCGAGCGAGATCCTGCGGCGGGCCGCCGCCCTTCGCGTGGAGGGTGGCGAGATTGTAGCAGGCCATCGGATCGCCCGCCTCCGCGGCCTTTTCGAGCCAGGCCATGCCACCCTCGAGATCCTGTGGCGTGCCCTGACCCATCGCCGACATGGCACCGACATTGGTTTGAGCCACAACGTGCCCCTGGTCGGCAGCCTTGACATACCATTTAAAGGCCTCGGTGAGAGAACCGGCATTGCCGCTGCCGTTGGCATAGACGGCGCCGACCCACGCCTGCGCCTCGGCATCACCGGCCTCCGCGTGCGGGCGGAACAGCGCCAGCGCGGCCGCGTGATCGTGGCGCATGTAGGCGGCGACCGCCTCGCTCAGGTGGTCCGTCGTACCAGTCCGCGCCGCACCGCTCATCAACAGTCTCCTTTGTCGTTTGCTCGATAGAGCGGGCCGCTGCGCTTCTCGTCGTCGAGCGTATCGAAGGCCGCGGCGACTTGGTCTTCGAGCCAGGCACGTGCCGGAGCAGCGTCGCCATCTCGCAGGACGTTCGGCTCGTCGGCCTGCCACGCCTCTGCGCGCTCGCACCGCACCCTGATTTCGCTCAGCGCTTCGCGTTCCAGCAGCGCCGACCCCGCGGTGCCGGTGTCGAAGACTCGGACGCGGCAGACCGTCCGGTGCAGCGCCGTGGGCTGCAGCACGATAAAGCAGCGCACGCCCGGTCCGTCGAGCACCACGACGTTGGGAAAGTGCGCGGTCGCGCTGACTCCTCCGTCGTTCGCGGCGAGGGCGACCAGCACATGCTTCCAATTCGCCTCGCGCTCCAGCCACAGCGTCTCGCCGTTCGGCCATGGTGTCGCCGCTTCCAGACCGATCCCCGGTTCCGGCCAGTCCAGAGCCGCAGTCGTCAGCGGATCGAGCCTCGCGGCGACCACGGGTCCCCACATCGCCGTGGCGACGGTCAGCAGACGTTCGGGCCGAAGGCCGAGATACTGGTCGAGATGCCGCAGCCGATCCGCATCGCGCATCAGGATCGCGCCGCGGTCGCGGCTATAGCCGCAGGCCGTGAACGAGCACCTGGTCTTCGTGCCGGTCTGGCACTGCAATGGCACGGCTCGGCAGCCGCCGTGCTGGGCCTTGTTGAAGCGACCGACGATCGTGTCGTCTGCCTGCCGCTCGACATGGACACCATGATTGCCGACCGTGGCCGGCAGGATGTCGCCCGCCTGCGAGATGTCCGTGGCGAAGCCGAGCCCGACCCATGTCCGCGTCCAGATCGCCGCGTCCTCCCTGGCCTGGAAGGCGAGCGACCGATAGGCCGAGGGAGGCAACCGGAAGACCGGCTTCATCGAGCCCGCCTCCCCGGTACGACGCGTCGCGAGCTGCATGCGCTCAGGCCGGCAAGGGCTCGCCGCGCGCCGTGCGGCTGCGATGCTCCATCGGCTCGGGATCGTAATCGGCGCGCCCGCGATGCTTGATCGCGTCGGCCGGCGGTGCCGGGAGGGGCCCGTCGGCGGCGAACCGGTCGAGCACATTCCCCACCAGCTTCGAGATGTTGTTGTCGCATTTGTTCCACGGCAGCGAGCCGCAGAAAGCGATCGACGAGAAGGCGAAGCACCCCCCGCCGTTCGGTGTCTCGTGGAACGCGATGTCGCCGCGAACGCGCGGATGCGTCGTCCCGTCGAGACCCTGCTGGTTGAAGCCGAAGTCCTCCATGACGAGCAGGTAGGCCTCGGTGTGGCGCCCCGCCGACGTCGCGACGGCGAGCGTGTGCGGCGGCGAGCCCAGCATCGTATCGACGATGTCGAGCTCGAGTCCGGCGGCACCGCCACCCACAAGGCCGAAGTTGCCGAGCTTCTCGTCGTAGCCGATGCCTTCGAAGGCCCAGGCGACGCGCGGGTCCAGGCTGTCCGGCGTGCGCGAGAAGTAGCTCGACACGTCGAACCCCTCCGATGACATGCCGACGCCGGCCACCGAATGAAGGTAGCGCCCCCGGTAGCGCCACATGCCGCCGAGTTCGCCGGTGCCCTGGTGGTAATACTCGCCGGGCTCGGCGCGCCATGTCCTGATGCCGGACTCGCAACGTCGCATCTCGGTGACGACGCCGCGCCCCTTGCCCTCGTAGGCCGGATGGTACGAGTGCACCCAGTACCAGGCGTCGGCGCCCATATACATCAAGCGGCCGCCGCGCTGGGTGTAGTTGTGGAGCGCATCGAGCTGCGGCCCGCTGTTGTGTTCCGGATGCGTGCCGGTGATGATCACGTTGTAGTTCTCGATGCGGGCCAAACCGTCGTAGGTGATGTCCTCGTCGGTGAAGACGTCGTACTCGTAGCCCATCGTCTCGAGCCAGTAGATGAGATGGAGATCGGCTGGGTATTGCCACGGCGCCTGCGCCAGGAAGTGGTCGTACTTCGGACGGATCGAGAGGATCGGCCGCAGGCGCGACGAGATCGAGATGCCGGTGCCGTCGGTGTGGGTGTCGTAGATCGAACCGCCGTACTCGCGATGCTCCGCGAGGAACATGTTTTGCTGCTGCATGATCGGCACGCGGTAGATGAACAGCTCGGCACCGCCGGCGTTGCAGGCGACGTGCTCGTTGGCGTAGGCCATGTAGCTGATCGTCGGCACCATCACCGCGATCTTCGATGTCTCTTCGCCAACGCGGGGCACGACCCAGAACGGGATGAAGTCCTCGTCGCCGTCCGCGGTGGTGAGCTTCGCGGCATAGAAGCGGCTCTTGACGCCGCTCTCCGGCACCGTCCATTCGAAGTCGACGCTCCAGCGCGCATCATCGACGTCGTCGTCATGGAAACTGATCGCGCCGTACTCGTGCGGGGCGTGCTTCCAGTCGAAAACCGTGCCCGACCAATTGTAGCCGGTCATGCCGCGGTTCGGGCAATTCACCAGTTTGGCGTCGAAGCAATAGGGTCCCTCGTCCTTGCAGGCGATCGTGTCGATGCCCGAGCCGAAGTTCCACGCAACGACGATCGTTTCGGACAGGCGCCCCGACGGCCCACTGTTGCGGCGCTCGGTGAGCCCGGGCTGGGCGCCGAGCTTCATCGTCTCGATGTCCTGGCGCGACAGCGCGGCCTTGCAGATGCGCGGGCTGTCGATCTTCCCGTTGTATTTGCCAGCGAACACGACCCCGGGCGGCATGGACGCCGCCGCGAGCGGATCCTCGGGGGAGAGCGCCTCGACGTATGCCCCCAACGCGGTCGGTACCGGCGCATGGCTGATCGCGACCTTGAGGTTCGCCTTCACCGGCTCGACGATGGGATCCAGCGCGTAGACGACCTGCGGCTCGTGATATAGGACGACGTCGCCCGTCGCGGCATCGAAGGTCGCCGCGCAGAAGTGCCAGGCATGGTCGCGCAGTGGAACGCCCGTCGTGATCCTGTGCTCGTTGATGCGCAGCTCCAGGCAGCCGTCCTCGCCGACGAAGAGCCCGTAGCCGCAGTCCTTCGACCATTTGGTGACGAGACCCTGCGCACCATGCTTCCAGTAGCGTGGGTGGGTCTTCGGCGCCGTCGGCCAGATCCAGCATTGCAGCGTGAAGCTGTCGACGTGGAACGGCTTGGCATCCGGCACGAAGCCGTAGGACCCACCGTGGATGATCTGTTTGCGCCCCTTGTACGTCCCGTTGACGGCGGCCTCGATCGGCTTGTCGATATAGCCCGGGCCCCGCGGGTTGGTATCGCCGTTGATCATCTGCACGATCTCGACCTCGTACTCGGCCGCACCGTCGCAGTTGACGTAGAACTTGATGGGATCGCCGGGATGAACACCGAATTTGTCGGCGTAGCCAGTCAGCCTCATGGATGTCATGTATCGATCGCTCCGCTAACACGTCTCGAACTGGTTTGTTAAAAATCCATCTCGCCGGTCAGGTGACCGGCCAGTTGTCGTCCTTGCGCTTCCAGCCCTCGTGGAAGTCTTCGGGGAAGCCGTAGCTCTCAGGCAACTCGTCGAGACGCATGAGGAAGATCTGGTGCTGGATCTCCTGCTCGTCGGTATAGACCTTGTCGTCGACGAGCTCCGGCGGCACTCCGCGGACACCGGACAGGCGGGCGATCCTCCACTCCGCATCGACCTTGGTGCACACGACGATCAGCTTGCCCTTCGGGCTCTCGCCGCGCATGCGCAGGAGTATGCGCTTCAACACCGGGTCCGCATGGACACCGCCGGAGATCTCGGTCGTGTCGCCGGGCGTGCCGCATTTGAGCACGGAGAAGCCGGCGACGCCCTTCATCGAGACGATGCAGGCCTTGTGCTCGTCGATGAGGCGTTGCCGCTCGGGAGTTCCCTTTTTCGGTATCGATTCCATGAGGCTTCCCTTTCGTTTGAGGTCAGATGGTCATGTGGCGCGTGACGAGCGCGTCGGTCATCTCGGCAATCGGGCCCCGTGCGACGATGCGGCCGTTCTCCATCATGAGAAAGGCGTCGCCGAGCTTTCGCGCCACCTTGATGTGCTGCTCGGTCAGGAGCAGCGTGATGCCGAATTCCTTGTTGAGGCGGAGCAGCGTCTGGCCGATCTCGTGGACGATGTTCGGCTGGATGCCTTCGGTCGGTTCGTCCAGAAGCAGGATGCGGGGATTGGTTGCGAGGGCGCGGGCGATCGCGAGCTGCTGCTGCTGACCACCCGACAGCAGTCCCGCCCTCTTGTCGAGGTTTTCGGCGAGATAGGGAAACAGGCTGAGACAGAGATCGGGAATATCCTGCTTGCCATCGCGTCGGGCGAAGGTGCCCAGCAAGATATTCTCGCGCACGGTGAACTGGGCCAGGATCTGGCGCCCCTGCGGGATCAACCCGAGCCCGTAGGTCGCGCGCTTGTGCGTCGGCGCCTTGCTGATGTCGTCGTCCTCAATGCGGATCTCGCCGGCCATGCGATCGGTGAGACCCATGATCGTGCGGAGCAGCGTCGTCTTTCCGACGCCGTTGCGACCGAGCACGCACAAGCACTGACCTTCCGGCAGATCGACGTCGATATCCTTGAGGATCGGCGTCTTACCGTAGAACGAGCTCACCTTCTTCATCGAGAGAAGCATGCTTAGTCCTCTGCATCGCCGAGGTACACCTCGCGCACGCGCGGGTCGGCCTCGATCTCGGCGATCGTGCCCTGCGCGAGAAGGCTGCCCATGTGCATGACCGTGACGACGTCGGCGATCTTGCGGACGAAACCCATGTCATGCTCGACGACGATCAGCGTGTTGGTGCGCTTCAGCCTGTTGAAGATCTCGACGGTGTTCTCGATCTCGCCTTCCGTCATTCCGGCGACGGGCTCGTCGAGCAAAAGGATGGACGGGTTCTGCATCAAGACCATGCCGATCTCGAGCCATTGCGTTTCGCCGTGCGAGAGGATGCCGGCCTCCGTCTCGAGGCGCCCCGCGAGGCCGGTGAAGCCCAGCACCTCGTCGAGCTTGTCGTCGAAGCCCCGCGGCACCCGCCTCAGCATGTTGCGAAACGGGTTGGTCTCGCGGCTGAAGGCGACTTCGAGGTTGTGGCGCACCGTGAGGTCGCGGAAGACCGCTGGCACCTGAAATTTCCGCCCGATACCGCTGCGCGCGATCGTGTGCTCGTCCAGTCCGGTGATGTCGTTACCGCGCAGGACGATCTTGCCTGACGATGGCTTCTGTCGCCCGGTGATGAGGTCCATCGTCGTGGTCTTGCCCGCGCCGTTCGGACCGACAAGGCAGCAGAGCCAGAACTCCGTCACCTCGAGACTGAAGTCGTTGATCACCTGCGTCCCGCCGAAGTCCTTGCTCAGATGGTGGATGTCAAGCACGCCCATGGTTGGTGTTCCTACTTCCTGGCGAGGTCGGCGGTGCCGGCTGCGGGCGGTCGGTTCCGCGGGTGCCGACGGCGCCCGACAGCTCCAAGCACTGTCTCGAGGAGTCCGGCCAATCCCTTCGGCAGGAAGCGCACCACCAGGATGAAGAAGCCGCCGAGCAGGAGCAGCCAAGTGTTGAGAAACTGGTCGCCGAGATAGCTCTGGCCGCCCTGGATGAGGAGCGCTCCGATCATTGATCCGATCAGCGAGAAGCGGCCGCCGATCCCGGCCCAGATCACCATCGTGATCGAGAAGTTGGTGTCGAGTTGCGCCGGCGAAACATACTGCACCATCATGACGAAGCAGCAGCCGGCGATGGCGGCGATGAGCCCCGAGGCGGCGTAGATCACCGTCTCGTAAAGCGCGACGTTGTAGCCGAGGAAGCGGACGCGCTCCGGGTCGCCGCGCAGCGCCTGGGTCACCAGACCAAACTTGCTCTGCGTCAAAAGTTTCGAGCCGAAGGTCGTGAGGAGCAGCAGAGCATAGACGACCCAGAAGCTGACAGGACTGTAGGGATCGATGTCGGTCCCGAAGACCTTCAGGGGAGCCGGGGGCGTGATCCCGTTGGAGCCATTCGTGTAGGGCTGCATGTCGACGATGAGCGTGTAGAAGGCACTCAGCAGGGCGAGCGTCATGATCGCGATGAAGGCACCCGAAACGCGCGCCCTGAAGACGATGCTTCCGAACACGACGTAGAAGACCGTCGGTACGAGAAGCGACAGGAGGATGCCGGCCGCCGTGTTCTGGAATGGCACCCACAGCGCAGGCAGATGATCGAGGCTGTTGTTGAGCATGAAGGGCGGCATCGGATTCGAGACCGGATCCTGCGACTGCATCTGCATGGTCATGCCCATGCCGTAGGCAGCCAGGCCGAAAGCGATCCCCTGTCCGAGGTTGAGGATGCCGCCGAAGCCCCAGCAGAGGCTGATCGAGACGGCAAGCATCGCGTAAACCCCGTATGTCGCGAACTGATTGAGCAGGAACGAGTCGCTCGTCAGCACCGGGATCAGGGCAAGCCCGGCGAACAACACCGCGTAGGCGATCCATTGCGCCCGTCTGGCGTCGTAGATGTTGGCCGGGCCGAGCGTCCTCGGCACTTCGACCCGCAGCGGCGCGTTCATCGGCGTGCCTTCGTGGGAGCGAACAGGCCCTTCGGCTTGAAGCGGAGCAGGACGACGATCAGCACGTAAAGGATAAAGCGGGCGAACGTATCATTGGAGACCAGAGCAAACACCGATTGGAGCTCGCCGGTCAGGCCCGACGCGACGAGACTGCCGACGATCGTGCCACCACCGACGACGACGACGAGGAAAGCCTGGACCACGTAGTTCGCACCCATGTTCGGCAAGACGATAGCCAGCACGCCGAACAGCGAGCCGGCGAGGCCGGCCAAGCCGGCGCCGAGCGCGAAGGTGATCATGTAGACGCGATCGGCATTGATGCCGAAGGCCGCCGCCATCTCCTTGTTCTGCATGACGGCGCGAACCTGCATGCCGAAGCGGGTGCGATAGAACAGCAGGATCAAGGCGACGACGAGCACGATGGCGAAGCCGAACACGACCAGGCGCAACACCGACATGCTGGCAAAGCCGAGCGACAGGTTGCTCTGGAACATGTGCGGGACGGCGAGATATTTTGGATCGCTGCCGAAGATGAGGCGGACCCCCTGGACGAGGACCAGCGAGACGCCCCATGTGGCGAGCAGCGTGTCAAGCGGACGTTTGTAGAGGTAGCGGATCAAGCCTCGTTCCAGCACGAGGCCGACAAGGGCCACGACGATGAACGAGGCCGGGATGCAGAGCACGAACGGCAGGCCGAACGAGGACTGCAACGCGTAGGACGTGTAGGCGCCGAGCATGATCAGCTCGCCGTGCGCCATGTTGATGACGCCGATCGTGCCGTAGATGATCGTCAGACCCAAGGCGGCGACGAGCCAGATGCTCGCGATGCTCAGCCCGAGGATCAAGGAGTTGGCGAAAGATGCGATCTGGAAGGAATGCATGGTCCGTCCTGAGCATTCGGCAATGGAGCGACCGCGAGCTCCTGCTCGCGGTCCGTGGCGCGCCTCAGATCACGTTCTTGCGGATCTTGCCGTCGGGCGCCTTCAAACCATTCGGTGTGCAGACGCCGAGCTTCGGATAGATCGAGTAGGGGTCCGGGCGAACGTTCTCGGGCGCCTCCTTGACGATCTTGAAGCTGCCGTTCGCCTGACATTGACCGATCTTCGGCTTCAGCCAGGTGTTGAAGTTCTGGTCGTCGATCCAGATCGGCCCTTCCGGCGAGACATCCGCCTCGATCCGGATGCCGCCGCTGACGTCGCGGATCATCCGGGACGTGATGCCGTCGATGCTGCCGTTCTGTTTCACCAGGCGCTCGATGCCGTGCTTGAAGACGTAGGCGGAAAGGTAGGTCTCCTCCATGTTGTAATGGGTGACGCCGTTCTTGCCGTACTTGCTCTTCAGAAAGTTCTCGACGAACTTGTGGTTGGTCGGATTGTCGAGCGCCTGGAAGTAGGGAGCCGACAGGAAGTGGCCGGCGCCGTATTCGTTGCCCATGGCGCGGGTCTCGATCTCGCCGGTCGTCAGCGATGCGATCGGCATCGTGTCTACCTTGAAGCCTTCCTGCTTGAATTGCTTATGGAAGGCGATATCTGATGCGCCCACCACGGTGGAGAAGATGAAGTTCGGCTTGGTGTCGCGAATTTTGCCGAGAACGGGCCCGAACTCCGAGCTGCCGAGCGGGATGTACTCCTCGCCGACAAGCTCGCCATTGACGTTCTCCAGCCATACCTTCGCGTTCTTGTTCGACTCCTTCGGCCAGACGTAGTTTGAGCCGACGAAGAAGACCTTTTTGCCGAAGTTCTTGACCATGTAGGGGATCAGGTCCTTCGAATGCTGGTTGGCCAGCGGACCGGTGCAGATGTCGTTTTGCGTGCACTCCGCTCCCTCGTAGCAGGTCGGATAGTACAGCAGATTGTTCTGCGCCATCACGGTCGGCAGAATGGCCTTGCGGCTCGCCGAGGTGTAGCACCCGAAGATCGCGATGACCTTGTCGCGAAGGATGAGTTCCTTGGTCTTTTCGGAATACACGCCGAAGTCCGACTTCGTATCGATGATGATCGGCTGCACTTGGTGGCCGGCGATGCCGCCGTTCTTGTTGATCTCGTCGATCGCGTACTGCATGACGAGGGTGGAATCCTCCTCCGGCACAGCGAGAGCACCCGTCAAGGAAAACAGCAGCCCGATCTTGATCGGCTCACCCTTTTTCAGGGTCGAGGCACGAGCCTCCCCGTCGCCAGGCAAAATCAGGTACGGCGAGGCGATACCGGCGGCTGCGAGGGCGGAGGTATGCAGGAAACGACGACGCGAGACAGTCATGAGACCTCGTTGACCAGTTCGTAGGCAGAGCGCTTGCTGTTTGACGTTGAGAAACCTTTTTTCTGAGGAAGAAATACGCATCCCCCATACGACGGAGGAGTGTTTCTCTAAGCAGAAAAAGCTTTCTCTCCACGAAAGGCAAGGCATGTGCCAACGACGTGGGTTGGTGCCGCGGCCGCGCTCGCGGCCTGCTGATACGGCAACCGAAAGGGTTGCGGAAACGGCGCTGCGGAGGCAGCGGACGACGTACCCGCTTTCGGGCCGTCGCCATTTGCATCGCAGCGGCGCGGCGGGCGAGTTCGCTCGCCTGCTTGACGGCGTTGGGGGTGAGCTGCCTCAATACCGCGCGGATGGAAAGAAGCGACATGCGCTTGATCGAGAATGTCATTGGCAATCGCAACGACGCGGCTCTGGCGAGCGCTCTGCACCGCCTCGAGCATCGCGACAGCGTCGATATCCTGGCTCTCGACGGCGCCGAGATCTCACGACGGCGCTTCAGGGCAACGACCGCGCAGGGGCAAGACGTCGCGATCGCGCTGCCGCGCGACCAGCGCCTCCACGACGGTGCCGTCCTCTTGCTCGAGGCCGACTACGCGCTCTTGTTGCAGGTCACGACGCCGCGCTGGCTGCGCGTCGTGCCGCGCGATGTCGCCGCCGCCGTCGAGCTCGGCTACCATGCCGGCAACCTGCACTGGCGGGTCAAGTTCGATGGCGCGGTCCTGCTGGTCGCTCTGGAGGGGCCGCCTGCGGCCTATCGCGCCCGCCTGCAGCACATGATCGATGCCGATTCTGTCGCGGTCGAGGGAGATGACGCGGCATGCTGAGCCTGCTCCTCGCCATGCAGCAGGCCGACGCCGCCTTTCCCAACGGGGCCTTCGCCTTCTCGAATGGCGTCGAAGGTCTTGCCTCACTCGCCCTGCCATTCGATCGCGCCGCGTTGCGGCGCCATGCCGAGGCCGCGCTCCGCTACAGGTGGGCGGGAAGCGATCGTGTCGCGCTGATCCACGCCTATCGCGCTGGTCCGCGGATCCAGCGTTTGGCGTCCATCGATGCGGCGATCGAATGCGCGACCCTTCCCGAGCCGTTGCGCGTCGGTTCGCGGCGCGCGGGACGTGCTCTGCTCGCCAGTCACGCGCGCCTCGGCACGGCCAACGCAGCGCTTCTCAAGGCGGCGATCGAGGAGGCCCGGCTGATCGGACATTTGGCGACGCTGCAGGGGTGCCTGTGGCGTTCCATCGGTCTCGCCGAGGCGGAGGCCGTCGCGATTTCCGGCTACCAGACGGTGAGCGGTTTCGTGAGCGCCGCGGTACGCCTCGGCCGGCTTGGTGCCATCGATGCCCAGGCAATCGTGCGGGACCTGCTTCCCGTGATCGAGACCTGCGCCGATCTGCCCGATCCTGGCGACGGCGACGTGGAGCTGAAGAGCTTCACCCCGTTGATCGAGATCGCCGCCATGCGTTCGGCCAGCGCCGACGTCCGTCTCTTCGCCAGCTGAGGATCACAGGTGCTTCTGACTCCCACCGAACTGGAGCGGCTGACCATCTTCACGGCCGCCGAACTCGCGCGAAAGCACCGCGCCAAAGGTTTGCGCCTGAACTTTCCCGAGGCGGTCGCGCTGATCAGCGACGAGATCCTCGAAGGCGCGCGGGAGGGGCGCGGCGTCGCCGAGCTGATCGGCCACGGTTCGACCATACTCTCGACGGAGGACGTGATGGACGGCGTCGCGGCGATGATGCCCATCCTGCAGGTCGAGGGCGTGTTTCCGGACGGCACCAAGCTCGTCACCGTCCACGAGCCGATCCGGGCCACGGAGGGCAGCCCTGCCGATCTGCTGTGGCCAGGCGAGATCCTTGCCATGGAGGGCGAGATCGAGCTGTCCGCAGGACGTCCGCGCGTGACGCTCGACGTCACGAACACCGGCGATCGGCCGATCCAGGTCGGCTCGCACTATCATTTCTTCGAGACCAACCGCGCGCTCGACTTCGATCGCAAGGCCGCGACCGGAATGCGTCTCGACATTCCCGCCGGGACCGCCGTGCGTTTCGAGCCTGGCCAGCGCAGGAGCGTGACGCTGACCACCTTCGGCGGAACGCGCGATCTGTCCGGCCTCAACGACCTCAGCCGCGGCGCGAAGGATGACGCAAGCTGGGCCGACGCGGTTGATCGGGCGAAGGCCGGCGGTTTCAAGGGCGCGTAGGGAACAGAAGAATGGTGACGATCTCCCGCGCGCACTACGCCTCGCTCTACGGGCCGACGGTCGGCGACGGCGTCCGTCTCGGCGACACGTCGCTCGTCGCCGTCGTCGAAAGGGATCACGCCGTCTATGGCGACGAATGCCTGCACGGCGGCGGCAAGACCTTGCGCGACGGCCTCGGCCTCGCGGCGGGCATCACCAACGCCGACGGCGCGCTCGACTTCCTGCTCTGCAACGCGCTCGTCATCGATCCCGTGCTGGGCATCGTCAAGGGCGACCTCGGCATGAAGGACGGCAGGATCGTCGGCATCGGCAAGGCCGGCAATCCCGCGATCATGGACGGCGTCGATCCGCGCCTCATCGTCGGCGCGGGCACGACGGTGCGCGATTGCGAGGGCATGATCGTGACGCCCGGCGCGATCGACGTGCACGTGCATTTCGATTCCGCCGGGCTCGTCGAGCACGCCATCGCATCCGGCATCACGACGATGCTCGGCGGCTCGCTCGGGCCGATCACGGTCGGCATCGATTCAGGCGGCCCTTTCAACACCGGCAAGATGCTGCAGGCAGCCGAAGCGTGGCCGATGAACTTCGGCTTCCTCGGGCGCGGCAATTCCCACAAGACGGCGCCGCTCGTCGAGCAATTGAAGACCGGCTGCCTCGGCCTCAAGATCCACGAGGACTGGGGCGCGATGCCGGCGACGATCGACGCCTGCCTCGGTATCGCCGACGATTACGATTTCCAGGTGCAGCTGCACACCGACACGTTGAACGAGTCCGGCTTCGTCGAGGATACGCTGCGCGCCATCGGCGGCCGCGTCATCCACATGTACCACACCGAGGGCGCCGGCGGCGGGCATGCGCCAGACATCATCCGTGTGGCCGGCGAAGCGTATTGCCTGCCGTCGTCGACCAACCCCACCAACCCCTACACGGTGAACACCTTCGACGAGCACCTCGACATGACGATGGTGTGCCATCACCTCAACCCGGCGATTCCCGAGGATGTCGCCTTCGCCGAGAGCCGCATCCGCCCGCAAACGATCGCCGCGGAGGACGTGCTGCACGACATCGGCGCGATCTCGATGCTCGGTTCCGACAGCCAGGGCATGGGCCGTATCCACGAGGTGATCTGCCGGACCTGGCAGCTCGCGTCCAAGATGAAGGACCAGCGCGGCAGCCTGCAGGAGGAGACGCCAGGCTTCGGCGACAACGCGCGCATCAAGCGCTACATCGCCAAGTACACGATCAACGCCGCGCGCACCTTCGGCATCTCCGAGCATGTCGGCTCGCTGGAGACTGGCAAGATCGCCGACATCGTGGTTTGGCGCCCCGCTTTCTTCGGCATCAAGCCGGAGCTCGTCATCAAGGGCGGATTCATCGCCTGGGGCGCGATGGGCGACAGCGCGGCCTCGCTGATGACCTGCGAGCCGATGCGGCTGCGCCCGCAATGGGGCGCCTTCGGACTGGCCGCGTCGGCGCTCTCCGCCTGCTTCGTGCACCCACTCGCCATCGAGGCCGAGCTGGGTGCGACGCTCGGTCTGCGTAAGACGCTGCTGCCGGCATGTGGCACCCGCAACTTGTCGAAGGCCGACATGCTCTGGAACGACGCCTGCCCCGCGATACGGGTCGATCCGCAAACCTTCGACGTCTTCGTCGACGGAGCCCTCGCGACCTGCGAGCCGGCGGAGGTGCTGCCGCTCGCGCAACGCTACATGCTGCGATGACCGGCACTGAAGGATCACCCGGCAAGCCTGCCTCGGCCGCGCGGATCGGCATCGGCGGCCCGGTCGGCTCGGGCAAGACGGCGCTGATCGAGGCACTCATCCCAGTTCTCTCGGCGCGCGGGATCGATCTCGCCGTCGTCACCAACGATCTCGTCACGAAGGAGGACGCCGAGCGGTTACGCCGATCCGGGCTCATCGATCCCGCACGCGTCGCGGCGGTCGAGGCCGGCGCCTGCCCGCATACGGTGATCCGCGAAGACCCGACGCTCAACATCGCGGCCGGCGACGAGCTCGAGGCTCGCTTCGAGGGTCTCGAGCTGCTCATCTTCGAGTCCGGCGGCGACAACCTCGCCTCGACCTTCTCGCTCGATCTCGTCGACTGGTGGATCTTCGTCATCGACGTCGCGGGCGGCGGCGACATCCCGCGCAAGAAAGGTCCCGGCGTGATCCGCTGCGATCTGCTCGTCGTGAACAAGATCGACCTCGCCCCTCATGTCGGTGTCGATCTCGACCGCATGCTGGCGGAGGCTGGCGCGGTACGCGATGGCCGCGCCACGATCGCAACTCAGGCCCGCTCCGGTGTCGGCGTCACAGCGGTCGCCGACGCGATCTGTCATTCCGTCATCTTCACGCTTTGACGCTCCCCGTGTCGATCCAGGACGCTGCGACGGGTCGCTCGGTGCAAGCCGCGCTGACCTTCGCCCGCGCTTGCGGAGGGACGGTGCTCGCACGCCAGATCACGCCCTACCCGTTCCACGTCACGCGCGTGTTCCGGCTCGATCGCGGGCGTCCCGACATCGCGACGCTCTATCTGCAGTCGGCCTCCGGGGGGCTTTACCGGGGCGACGATCTCCAGCTCGACATCGTCGCGCGATCTGGAGCCGGCGCCCACGTCACGACGCAGAGCGCGACGATCGTCCATCAAACGACCGGGTCGCCGGCTCGGCTGCGCACGACGCTCGAGGCGAACGATGGCGCTTTCCTCGCCTACACGCCGGATCCGCTCGTCCTGTTCCCGGGGTCGTCCCTGTGCAGCGAGACGACGATTCGGATGGCCGCCGGCGCCTGTGCGATCG
Source organism: uncultured Lichenihabitans sp. (assembly GCA_965214415.1). Lineage (GTDB taxonomy): Bacteria > Pseudomonadota > Alphaproteobacteria > Rhizobiales > Beijerinckiaceae > RH-AL1. Next base: position 84,919 of record CBDCBQ010000003.1, on the reverse strand, counting down.
TCCAGGATGGTTTTGCCTGGCACGATCCAAGGCAAGAGAACCGCGCCTTCGACACGCTTTCCCAAAAACTCGAGATCACCGACGAATTCGGAAGGCTCCTCGTGCGAGAGCACGGCACGCTTGCCGGCATCGACGTCTTGACCGACCGTTCTCCGCTCGGCCCGTTCAGGGCCGCAGGGACGATGCTGATCCTCGCCTCGGCCGGGGTCCGGTCGCTCCCTGTACTCGCCGACGTCCAGCGCGCCTGCGACGTGGACGGATGCCTAAGCGGCATCGGCAAGCTTCCAAACGAAGTGGGGCTCATCCTGCGCTGTGTTGCCCGCGACGGAGGTGCCCTGCGCGTGGGCCTCGAGGCCGCTTTCGTCCAGGCGTTCGCTGCTCTTACGGGTCATCGACCCTCATTGCGCCGCAAGTAGCTCCGACCCTGCTGCCACTGATTATTGCCTCATCTGCTCTGACGGGGCTCCTCCTACGACGCCACGCACGTGAGCGGACAGTCTGCTGTCGGCCAGTTTACGCCATTCATGCGCACGTCACGGCACTAACGACGATTACCTCTAACGCTAGGCTGGCGAGCAACCCGCGACATCGAGCCGCCTGGCCTTCGAGCCGAGCACGGTGCCCGGCTGGATCGCGCCGAAGTCGGTGCACGAGCGGCCGAAGCCGCGGATCGTCGCCTGGAGCACGGCGTCGCGGTCTCTCCGCTGGCTCGGCGCCTGCTTGCTTCCGTCGCTCAGTGAGCCTCGACGGCTTCGTGGCTGTCCTCGATGACGGTGGTCTTTTCGACAGCCGCAAGGCGCGGCCGCATCCGAAGGTCCTCGATCACGGCGAGATTGATCCGAGTGCCCTCGCGCGTACAACAACCGATCACGGCTTAGGAGCGGCCGCGAACGCCATGAGCTGCCTGCGCCTCGTGTGAGAACCTGGCGTTCGCGGCCGGGGAGAGCGACAGGACCAAGCGGCGCGGCGCGCTGTCCGTCGCCGGCTTCAGCTCGGGCAAGATCATCCCCTGCGCCGTCAGCAATCGAACGCTCGCGACGATCGTGGCAATGTCGAACCCGGCGGTGTAGGGAGCCAGCGCCTCCCCGGCTTCGCTCCGGCTCAGCTCGAGAGTTCGCTCGGCCACGAAGAGGTAGGCGGCCAGCCGTATCTCCTTCGGCGCGCCCGCGACGGCCTCGATCCGGAGCTGCCGCTGTCGCGAGGCGAAGCGTGTCAGGACATCCGCCGTAAAGTCCCAGCTGGCCCCGTCGCCAGGTCCGAACAGCGCGTCGGCGGTCTCGCCCAGGCGCGGGTCGAGCGCGACGAGTGGCTTGAGGAAGTCCCGCGAGTCGCGGCGCAACGCCTCGAGCGCGACAAGGCCGGCGGACGCGGTGAGAAGCAGGCAGTCCGCCGCGGCCGGCACGTCGACGATGCGGAAGCAGGCCGCGAGGTTCGCGCGCTCGGCCAGCGTCGGCTCGGGGAAGACGCAGGCGACCGGCATGCGATCGAGCCCGCGCTCGCGCCACAGCGCCAGGGCCGGGCTCGCGGGTTCGGCCGGCGACGTCTCCAGATCGAGGAATGTCTCGAGCGCCTCGAGCGCGCGCGTGCCCAGGATCTCGTCCGCGATCGCGAACAAGGTCGCGGGCTCGATCGGCTTCGAGAGAACGCGATCGAAGATCGTGTCGACGCCGCGCCGCGCGGCGAGGCCGAACTGGTCGGCGGTGATCGCCACCATCTTCAGCGGCCGATCCGGAGTCTCGCCGAGCGAGCGCATCAGGCGCGCCAGCGCATAACCGTCCATCTCGGGAAGGTGATAGTCGACGAAGACGAGATCGTAGGGTTTTTCCTGCGCCATGCGCAGCGCGTTGAAACCGTCCTCGGCGGTCTCGACCAAGTAGCCTCGGCTCGACAGCAACGTGGCGACGACCTCGCGCGAGACCGGATCGTCCTCGACCAGAAGGATTTGCGATGCCATTGGCGGGGTGTCTTTATCTGACCGGGTTGGCGGACATGGTGGCAGGCAACGCGGCGCCGGCTGATCTTGGACCGAGATAGGCTTGCGCCGGCAGGTTGCTCGCGAGCGGCTGCGACACGGCCGGCGCCGAGACGGGCGTCTCGGCAAAGCCGGTTGGCCGCGGCTCGGCGCTGGCCAAGGAAACACGATGCGCGCGATGCATGCGGCGCGCCGCGACGTGCTTGCGCGGCTCCACCGCCTCGTGCGGCGGATCGACGACGGCGAGACCCTGCGAGCCGGCCTCGCGGCGAAGCGACAGGTGGTCCATCATCGCGGCGAGCGCGTCGAACGTCGCATCGGACTTGCAAAGGCGCACCCGTACCGAGGCGGGGCCGGTGAAATCGACGTCGCGGCCGGTGCTGCCCGCGTCGATCCATTGCCACATGTAGATGCAGTGGATGGTGCCGCCAGCGCGGCCGATCGCCAAGCCGTACGCGCCATAAGCGTTGCTCGCGGGGCGCTCGACGACCTGCATGGACAGATGCGGAAAGGCGCGACCGATCTCGGCGCGGATCGCGGCTTCGCTCGGCTTGAACAGCGGGACCTTCTCGTCCAGCGTCGACTGGCGCGAGGTCTGCGCCAGGATCGTGATGCCGTTTTTAACGCCGCGCACGGGGCTCGCCTTGAAGAGGACGTCCTGGCGAAAGCCGTCTAGGTAGCTGTGGCCGCGCACCGAGGCGACGGTGCCCGCCTCGTCCGGCAACGCGACGACCGCGGCGGTCGGCATCGTGCCGCCGCTCGGCGCGAGCGCCAGCATGTCGCCATTTCTCGGCGGCATGCTATCTTCCAGGCTCGTGCCCGACGGGCCAGCGCCATTGCACGCGCCAAGCGCGAGGCAGAGCCCAACGACGAGGGCGACGTGAGGCTGCACCGAATGGTTTGATCGCGTCATGTCCGTCGATCCAGATGGGCGGTCGTGTCCGCGCTGACCTTGGCCAGCGGGCGCCGGGACAAGCTGTCGGCGCCGAGCGCGGGCAACGCAGTCGTATCATTGCCGCGTAAATATTGTTCCAACGCCCACAATGTTCCGACCGGCGCGCTACGCTCGGCGGCGGTCGGTGAAGACGCTTCGGTTGTGCCGTCCCAACCCGGCAGCAGCTTGAAGCCGAATATCTCGTAGGGCATGGCGCCGACGCCGGGGACGCGGCGCGCGACGAGCGACCAGGCCTGCGGCTGGCGGTTGAGAATTTCGTGACCCGTCGCCGCGGTCCTCAGCGCCGAGAAACGGAGGCCATTCTCCGGCGGCACGGCAAATGGAAACTCCGTCTTCTTTTTCAGCGTCGTCGTCGCCGTCACGCCGGCCGTGAGCGCATCGGGTGACGGCACCCGCGCGGGCGCCGTGGCGGCGCTGCGGGGATCGCGCGGCGTGACGGCTTGCGGCCGCAGCGTGTCCGCCATCGTGCGTCCGATCCCATTCGTCGGCACGGCGAACTCGGTGGTGTCGCGCCGCACGAGCGTCGGCTGGCGTGCATGGACTTCGCACGGCGGCGGCGGGCGCCGGATGCCGTCGTCGAACGCCAGCGACACAACCTTGGGAAACAAGCCGTCGTAGCGGTTGACGACATCGCGGAAATCCTTGCCCCGACGCAGGCGTTGCAACGCCAGCGCATAGCCGTAGGCCGTCGCCTCTTTCGGCAGCCACGCCATCGCGTGCTCGAACCATTGCAGCGCGAGCGGATATTGGCAGGTGTTGTAGGCATACCAGGCCAGCGCCTGCGCGCCCTCGCCGGACTGGGTCACCGCCGCGACCTGCGCATATCGCGTGAGACGTGCCGCCTCGATGGCCGGCGGCCGCTCCCTGGTCAGATCTTCCTCGAGCAGGTCGATGAACAGGATCGAATTGTTGACGAGCGGCTCGCGCCAAGCGTAGGCGACCTCTTCGGCCTCGCGCTTCATTCCGAGCTGGCGCAGCGTGTGCGCGAGGCCGTGCGCGACCATCGCGTCGCCGCCGTGGCCGATCGCGAGCTTGAACCAGTCGAGCGCCTGAGGATACTCGTGTCGTTTGAAGTCGTACCAAGCCACGAGGCCCGGCTCGTTGGGGTTCGCCTCGCCGCGGACATTATCCTCGAAGCGCTTGAGCTCGTCGCTCGTCACCTCGTTGGCCGGCTCGTCATGCAGGAAGGCGCTGATGCGCGCACGCGTGATGTCGATCGCGATCGGCTCGAATTCGCTGCGCCCCGCGGCATCCTTGCCCCCCATGGCGATCAGCTTCTCGGTCAACGCCATCGGCAGGAAGGCGATCGCGTGCTCGATCGTCGCGCGCCGCTCGTCCGGATCGCGATGATCGGCGATGATGAGGCGATAGACGACATAGGCCTCGTTGCTGTTGTCCTCGCGGGCATAGGCTTCCGCGATCACCCAGAGCGCCTCGGCGTCGTCCTTGGCCCAGGCGATGCCGGTCGTCTTGAAGTTGCGCAGGATGGCGCGCCAGTCATGCGCCTTGCCCAGCAGCATGATATTGGCGCGCAGCGTCTTGACCCTGACCTTTGCCTTCAGATCCTCGGAAGGCTCCCAGCCGGGTTCGGTGGCCTGCCGCAGGGCGATCGCCGCCGCGAGGTCGGCCATGCGATCTTCCGTATAGAGGGTCCACAGCGGCTGTTCGTCCGGACGGCCCGGTTTGGTCGCGAACAGATCGTCCGGCTGATGCCAGCTCGGGTCGATCTTTTGCAGACGCTGCGTCTCGGCCGCGACCCGGTCCTTCTGGCCGAGCGAGGCATAGTAGCGCAGCGCGCTCTCGTCGACGCGCTGGACGGGCTCCGCCGCGGCCGCCGACACGGCGAGGAGTGCCAAGAAAGAGGAGGAGATCAACCAGCGGAGCATGTCGGATATCTCGTGTGTGCGGCAATCGTCGCCAGCATGCTGAGGGTCACGGCGTAATAGTTCTCATCGGTATGGATGCGCTGCTCGTCGGGCGAGAACCGCGTGCCGAGCGCCGCGCATCGCGTCAGCGCGGCGATGGCGGAATAGCCGTGCTCCGTGAGGTAGTCCGTCGGGCGGCCCGTCGTCGCGTCGATGATCGGAAGCCGGCCGCGGCTCGGCCAGATCGCGACGAACGGCGCATAGATCTCGCGCTGCCCGATGCCGGCCCAGGCGATGTAGAGCGGGATGCGGATCGAATTGTAGGCGAAGGTCTTGGCGAAGCCATCGGCCGGGCGCGGCGCGGGATCGTGCAGCGAAATCCACTCGGTCGGCAGGTTCGCTGGGCCAAATCGCGTCTGGCGGACGAGCTGCATGCCGTCGCGGCTCAGGCCTGCCCAGTCGACGTCGGGCGCGACCAGCGGCAGCCGCGCGAACGCCGGGAACACCCAGTAGGACAGATTGACGACGGGACCATCCTGGCGATCCTCGGCGGCGAAGCCCATGACGCCGGGCAGAAGGATCGCGCCCGACGCGGTATGGGGAATGACGAGCTTGCGGCCGACCTCGACGGCGATGCGGCGCGCCGCGATCTTGTAGGGCAAGCTGTGCCACGCCTCCGCCGCCTCGGTCAGGGCCCAGGCGACGAGGATGTCGCCATCGGAGGCGTCGTTCATGTCGGCGACGGCGGGGCGCTGGTTTGGCTCCCAACGCCAGGCGATGAGCTCGTCGTCGCGCACCATGAGGTTGGCGCGCGTCCAGCCCCAGATCGAATCGAAGGCGGCGCGATCATCGGCGGCGACCGCGAGCAGCATGCCGTAGCCCTGCCCTTCGCTGTGGCTGATACCCTTGTTCGCGGTGTCGACCACGCGGCCGGCCTCGGTGACGAAGCGGGCCTTGTAGGCGTGCCATGCGTCCGGATTGCCCAGCATGCCGACGAGCGGCCGGACGTGGAGATCGTCGGGGTTGGCGTTGGCTTGAGGGGCAGGTTCCGCCGCGGCGGGGCTTGCCGCGCCGGCGGCGTGCGCGCCTGGCATGCCCGAGAGCGCGGCCACGACGACGGTCATGAGGACGAGGCCGAGTAGCGATACGATCCGGCTCATTCCGACCTCCTGCCAACGCCGCGGACGAACCAAAGCGTGGTGCCGCTAAGCGCGAGTGCCATGAGCATGGCGACGGCGACGAAGGCCGCCGGCTCGAGCGAGAACCAGCCGGCGATCACGAGACGCTCGTTGGAGAGCGAGGTACTCGAGCCGGCGACGTAATGGTGCGACCCCGTATCCGTCGTGGTGAGCGAACCGCGCGAAGCGTCGAGTACCGCGAGCCGTCCGCGCACCTTCGTCCAGACTTGCGGATCGAACAGGCACGCCACCGACTGATGCAGCAGCGCCGCGGTCGGCGCGGTGACGATCGTCGTCACGGTTCGGTCGGAGCCGCGGCTCATGCTTTGAGCGAGGATCAGCGAGGCCTCGGGCGCGATGCCGTCGACCTTGGGCGCGCGCCGCACGCGGCTGCTGACAGCATCCGGGACCGCGGCGATCCACGCCTTGGCGTCGGCGGACAGGCTCGACAACGAGGCCAGCCAAGTCCTGCTGGGATTGCGCTCCTCCGTCCAGCTTTCGAGCAGATCACCACTCTCGGCGGCGATCGTCCTGGCGGGCGCCGGCGCATCGGTGGGGGCGGCGGCGCGCAACGAGGCCGCGGCCTCGAGCGACGTTCGTGCGGTGGACGGGAGTCGGCACGCCGCCGGCCCTTCGGTGCTGGCAAGCCACCAGCGCGACTGGTCATGCGCCTCCGGCAAGCGCGACGCGACATCGCGCCAAGCGGTCTCGACCTCGCGAGGATCGAGCCCGACGTCGCGCATCAGCGCCGGATCGAGCGCACGAGCGGGCGCGACGACCAGGACCGACTCGGTCGGATCCGTCGGCATGCGGCGTGCGAAGGTGAAGGGGATGATCTTGCCCGCCGCGACCGACGCCCGCGTGGCGATCGAGAGCGCGCTGCCGAGGCTATCGCGATCCGCGGACGGCACGACGAGAACCGGGCTGCCCTGCACGAACGGCAGGCCACCCGCCGCCACGAGCGCCAGATCGGGCAGGCGCTGAACGAGCGCGAGCGTCGGCAGCACGATTTTCGACGTGTCGCTGAAGAGAAAGCGCTTGGCGTCGGTCGCCGCGCAGGTCGCGTCTTCCGGTCGCGGCGTCTCGGCATAGACGTCGATGCGGTTGAGGCCGGGCCGCATCAGGCTCAACGGCAGAAACAGCTGATTGTGACGGAACATGTCGCCGCCGGCATAGGGCAGCTTGATCACGCCCGAGCTTTTGCCGTTGACGTCGACGCGGACCTGCGCGCCGCGGGCGAGCCCCGCCGCATAGCCGCCGGCGAGATCGAGCGTTCCACGCGCGTAGTCCGACACGAGGAGGTCGGCCGGCAGCGCGAGGTTGAAGCTGCGGCGAAGGAAGGCGCCGGAGACTTCCTCGCTCCGCAGGTCGAGGTCATGCAGGGTAAGGGCTTCGCCGCCCCGCGTCCGACGTCCCGGGTAGTTTTCGAGGGCGACCACCCCCGCGTCCGAGCCGATCGGGCGCGTGTTCGGCAGCACGGAGGCGACGGCGCGATCGATCTCGGCGTCGGTATCGCCGGTGACGACCAAGGTCGGGGGCCGCGCGTCGTCAGGGACAAGGATCCGGGCCAGCGGACCAGCCGACTCCAGTGAGGCGGCGACACGCGGGTCGGCGGCGAGCGCGGCGCGCGGACCGACAATGATGTCGAGGCCAAAGGCGTCGGCGGCATTCGCGTTGAAATCGACAACGGGCTGCAGGGCGTGCGCGGCGAGCGCGACCGCGCTGGTCGCTTTGACGACCCGGGCCAATTGCTGCGGGTTGGTCTTGCCTTGCAAAAGCACGTGGATGGGCAGCGTGCCGTCGGCGCGCGGCAGCAATGCCGGCAGATCGGCGAGATCGTGGATCGCTTGCGTGTCGGCGGGGAGCACGAGGCCCGTCTGCGCTCGCTCGATCCGGGTCCAAAGCTCGTAGGTCGCGGCGACCGAACAATCGACACGGTGTCGTTGCTGCACGGACAGGGTGATGGCGTTGAAGCCCGCGCTGGCGAGGCCGGTCGGTAGCGCGAACTCGACCGTGCGCAGGCCAGAGGCCGCATCGATCACTTCCGTGCCGACCGGCTGTCCGTTGACCGATACGGTGAGCTTCGACACCTCGGGCAGGATCGAGATCGCCGAGATGTAGCCGACGCGAAAGCGCAGCGCGCTCGCGGCTTGCGCCTTAGTCAGATACACGGGCCAGCGCAGCTCGCCACTCTCGCCGACGAGATCGAACCCGTCGAGCGTGCTCGGCAGATGGCGGAGAAGCTCGGTTGGCGTCCGCGGCACCGGTGCCGGCGCGGCGTCTCCAGGCGGGGTCGGCATGGCGACACCCGTCGCGATGCCGGCGCCGGTGAACACCTGGGCGTCCGCGCGCGACGCGAGCGCAGCGACAAGACCGAGGGCGAGAAGCGCGGCGCCGGCGCGACACGGGTTAGGCCGCGACATGGATCTTCTCGACGCTCGAAAGGTTCGGACCCATAGCGTTTTCCATCTCTTTGGCGGTCAATTTGAGGACCGCGAGCGACCAGTCGGATGCCGCCGCGACGACGCTTTCGACGACGCTGATCGCCATGAGCTCATCGGCGAGAGCCTCGAATGACAGCCCGTGCTGCGCTGGCGCCGCGAGCGTCGCGACGAGCCCGTCGAAATCGGCGAACGCGACGGCGGGCTCGGCGGCGACGGGTACGCTGGTCTTGGCGGACGCCGGTAGGCTCGGGGCCGTGGCCAGGGTGAGCGTGGCGGGCTCGAGCACGGCCGGCACGGGCACCTCGATCGCGACCACCGGAGCGGGGGCGGACTTGCGGTGCAGCGCGTAGGTCGCGGCGCGCATCGGCTCGAGGAAGCCCCAGCGCACGAACTGCCAGCTGCCGGCGAACAGGTTCTTGTGCGCGCGTCGTTTGGTGAGAAACCTGAGGATCGCTCCGGGATCGCCATACATGAGATCGGCGAGGGCCATGTAGGAGCCGGCGCTCATCTCACCGAACGAGAAGCCGAAGGTGGTCGAGCCGCCGGCGGGCGTGGCATGCACGAGGTCGATCATCAGCGGCATTCCAGCCTTTCGGCCCTCGAGCGGGGCGACGACCAGCGAGCACGTGGCGCCGTCGGTCAACGAGGCCGGGATGGCGGCATCGTCGGCGAAGCGCACCGAGCAGCCGCCGGCGGATACGGAGGTGATCGCGACCGGCAGGCTCGACCCGCCGAGGCCGAGGATACCGGTGCGATCGATCGTGAGCCGCGGGTGCCGATCGGGCTCGCGTCGTTCGGCGACCACGCCTAGGGCCGCGCCGGCGATGACGAGGTTGAAGGTGGTCCACAGCCCGACGACCAGCATGAGCTCGGCGCCCGGCTCCGTCATGTAGCGGTAGAGTGCCGTGCTGGCGCCGATGGCGAGCAGACCGAAGATCGCGAAGAACGGCCAGGCGAGGCCCGACAGGTGGTTCTCGTCGAGCGAGATGCCCTTCGCCGTGACGTTGAACGTCGGCTTGCGCGGCTTGGCGATCACCGAGAAGATCGCCTTGGCGAGATAGACTCCCTGCACGTATTCGTAGAGCTCGCTGATGAAGGGCCAACGAACCCGCCCGTAGAGATAGTTTTGGAGCATCAGGTTCACAATCATGTAGGTCGCTGTGTAGGCGAGCGCTTCGTCCATCGAAGATACAAAAATCTTCACGTCGAAGAAGACGTGCAACAGCGGCGCGAAGGTGAAGACCATGCGCGGTAGCGGGAAGAACCAGAAGGTCATGCTCGACAGGTAGGCGAGCTTCTGGATGGGCTTCAAACCCTTCTTGAAGAGCGGGTTCTTCAACATCAAGATCTGGAACATGCCCTGACACCAGCGCGAGCGCTGGCCGATAAAGCTCTCGAACGTCTCGGGCTGGAGGCCGGCGATCAGCGGCTTGTCGACATAGACCGAGTTCCAACCTTTGCCGTGCAGCTCGAAAGCGGTCTCGCAATCCTCGGTGATGGTGATGCCCGAGAAGCCGCCGGCGACATCGAGCGCCTCGCGACGCAGGAGTGCCGCGGAGCCGCAGAAGAACGAGCCGTTCCACTTGTCGAGCCCGCGCTGCGTCACCGAGTAGAACATCTCGTTCTCGGACGGCATCGTCTGGAACGTGCGCAGATTGCGCTCGATCGGGTCGGGATTGAGGAAGACGTGCGGGGTCTGCACGAGGAACAGCTTCGGATCGAGCGCGAAATGGCCGATCGTCTCGCGCAGGAAGGAGCGGAACGGCGCGTGGTCCGCGTCGAACACGACGACGATCTCGCCCTTGGCGTACTGGAGACCGTTGTTCATGTTGCCGGCCTTGGCGTGCTCGTTGCGCGCGCGGGTCAGGTAGCGTGCGCCGAGGTCGGCCGCGAGCTTCCGCAGCGACACGCGACGCGCCATCGCGGCGGCGGCCTTCTCGGGGTTGGAGTCGTTGACCTTCTGATCGCTGCCGCCGTCGTCGAGCAGCCAAACGGTCAGCTTCTCGGCCGGATAGTCCATCGACCTGGCGGCGGCGATCGTGGTGGCGAGGATATATTCTTCCTCGTTATAGGTGGGGATGAAGACGTCGACGGTCGGCAGATGCTCGTCGTCGCCGCGCTCCAATGGTTTGCGCGTCAACGGGTCGGCGTTGATGATGAGGCTTACGATAAGGATCAGCACGCAGTAGAGTTCGGCCATCAGCAGTACGAGGCCGATCGAGAAGTTGATCGGCTGATCGAGCGGCGGCAGCGTGCTCGTGGCGCGCCAGAAGATGTAGCGGACGACGACGAGGCTGCCCAGCGCGAGGAACACCCAGCGCGCGTAGAGGCCGCGGCCGAAGCGCCAGACGCCGACCATCGCGGCGATGACGGCGAGCGCCAGCATCAGCTGAGCCTCGACGCTGACTGGCTGGGTCATGAAGGCCAGCGCGATCGCGCTCGACATCACCCATGCCGTGAGGCGCACTGTCTTGCCCATGGCAATATTCCTAAAAGCCGACGCGCGCGGAGAAGGTGCCGTAGCCGCCGGAGCCGCGGACGCGGTCGTTGAGGTAGCCGGCCGCGAATGCGAAGCGGATCGGGCCGGCGGAAAGGCCGGTGAGGTGCACGCCGATGCGCTCTTGATTGAAGAAGGCGTCGCCGAGCACCAGGACCTCGGGTCCAATGTAGAGTTCGGGTGCGATCAGGTAGCCGTAGCGCAGCCGCGTGAAATACGCCGTCTTGTTGGTCGCGAACGACGCGGCCGCGGAGACCATGGTGGTGGGCGTCGGCGTCGCGAAGAGTTCCAGCTGACCTTTGGCGCCGTAGTTGGTCCCGATCACGGGGTTTTGCGGATCGGCGATGGACAGCTGATTGTTGCGAATGTCCGCGCCGAGGAGCGCCATGAACGAGAGGTTCGGCGATATCCATTGGTAGCCGAGCAGCGCGGAGCCCGAATCCTGCGTTCCGTGCACGGTCTGGTTGGTGTCGGTCGCGAAGTATTGGTAGCGCCCGGTCAGGCCTTCGACCCGAGCGCGAAAGCCCGAGGTCGACAGCGTGCCGCCAGGTGCCGCCGTGATCTGCAGGTCACCGAAGTAAGAGCCTTGCGTCGTCACGTCCACGGCGGCGTCGACGGCGACGACCCAATCCTCGCCAGGCGCCGGCTGCTTCGCGCCCGTGTACCAATCCGCGCCCCACGCCGACGTGGCGGTGCACAAGGAACACGCCAGGACAACACGCTTGAACATGGTAGAGTACTCGAACGCTCAACTGCGAACGATCCTGGCAAGATGGTGTAAAGAAAGCTTGCTGGCGGACGTTGTTCAATTGTTCATGATCGATACAGAATCGTTCAGTCGGGTGATAGATGCCCGCGAGATAGGCACAACAGCTGGTAAATGATTGATTTGAATATGGACTTGCGCGTCAACGCGCGGTCGGGCCATTCGCGAGTAGCGTTAACGTTACGTCAAGGCTGGCGGCCTCAGGCGACGCGGGCCAGGCTTTTGCTGGCGATGCTTTTGCTGGCGATGCCTCTGCCGTCAATGTCTGCGCCGTCAATGTCTGCGCCGTCTTGGTCTTTGCCGTCGTGCTTATCGGCAGCCGCGAGAATACGCACGATCAGCGCCAGCTCGCGGCGTAGCTGATCGTAGGCGACCGCTTCCTCGGCGCCTGTCGCGGCGATGAAGGCGCGGCATAGCAAGCCAAACCGGGCGAAGCCCAGCATCGCCGCGCCAGCGATGCTCGCGTGTGCTTCCGCCTTGAGCGAGGCCGAGCTGGCGCCGGTCAGCTCTTGCGTGAAGCGCGCCGTCAGCGTCGTCGCAAGCAGCGGGCCCATGGACCCGACCTTGGCGCTGCCGATCGTGCGCGCGAGCTGGTCGACGATGTCCTCGTCGAGCGCCGAGGTGTCGATCGCGCCGCGCAACTCGTCGCTCGCGGTCTTGCCGAGCACCTCGTCGAGCGCCGGCAGCGAGACGGGTTTCGTCAAGACGCCGTCCATGCCGGCGGCAATCGCCAAGTCCGTCTGCTCCTGCAGCACCGCCGCCGTCAGGGCGACGATCGGCACGAAGCGCCGCGGGGTCGCGAGGTTGCGAATGAAACGCGTCGCCATCAGCCCGTCGACGTGCGGCATCTGGAGGTCCATCAGCACAAGGTCATACGCCTTGTCCTCGACGGCCATGATCGCCTCGCCTCCGTTGCCGACGATATCGACGCGGTGGCCGCGGGTCTCGAGGATCGCGCCGATCAGCTCTTGATTGAGAAGGACGTCCTCGACAAGCAGGATTTCGAGGGCGCGCCGCCTCTGCTTCGCTGCCGATCGGGAGATCGCCGATACAAGATCGTCGAACTCGCCCACGTCGGCCGCCATCTCGACATCGCCAACGTCGAAGCCTTCAGAGCCTTCGGACGCAGACACGGCTATCGGCAGCGCGAGTTCGAGCCAGAAGGTCGAGCCGACGCCTAGGGCGCTTTCGACACCGATCGAGCCGCCCATCGCCGCAGCGAGGCGTCGGCAGATCGTCAGTCCGAGCCCAGTGCCGCCGAACTCGCGGCTGAAGGAGGTATCGACCTGCGTGAAGCGCTGAAAGACCGCGTCGACCTGCTCCGCCGCGATGCCGATGCCGGTATCGATCACGCAAAACCGCAGGATCGCGATGCCGTCGTGCTTGCCACAAGCGCGTACCGTGAGCGTGACCGAGCCTTGCCGCGTGAACTTGATCGCGTTGTTGAGAAGGTTGACGAGGATCTGGCGCAGCCGGTCGTGGTCGCCGCGCACGAAATGCGAGATGCGGGGCTCGATCGACACCGCGAGTGCAAGCTGCTTGCGGTCCGCGAGCTCCTGGACGATCGAGGTCGCGTTATCGACGAGCGCCGCGAGGCGAAAGTCCGAGAGCTTCAGCGTGACCTTGCCGACCTCGAGCTTGGAGAAGTCGAGGATATCGTCGACGATCGTGCGAAGGGCCGAACCCGCGTTGCGCACGCGATCGAGATAGCCACGACTCTGGTGGGCGAGCGTCGTGTCGCCATGAAGGAGATCGGCGAACCCGAGGATCGCGTTCAAGGGGGTCCTGATCTCGTGCGACATCGTCGCGAGAAAGTCGGACTTCGCACGGCTCGCCTGCTCGGCGGCGTGGCGCGCGGCATCCGCGGCATCGCGCGCCTCACGCAGCTCGTTCGCTTGCGCCTGGTGACCGCTGACATCGCGGAAAGTCGCGATCACCGTCGGCTCGTTTTCGAACTCGGCCGGAATGTGTCGGAACATCGCCTCGACCCAGATCCAGCTTTCGTCCTTGCGTCGCACGCGGCACAAGACCGCGGTGTCGCCGCCGTCCTGCTTCAGCTCGGCCTCGCTGAGGTGAGCGAGGTCGTCGGGATGCACCCAGCGCCGCGATCGCATCTCGAACTCAAGCTCGTCCGGCGTGAAGCCGAGCAATCGCTCGGAGGCGGGCGAGATATAGGACCGGCGGCCCTGATCGTCGCCGAGCACGATGAGTTCGCTGGCGCTTTCGGCAAGCAGCCGGAAGCGGGTCTCGCTCGCCGCCCGAGCCATTTCGGCGCGGCGGGGTGTATCCACATCGCGGACCGCGCAGATGACGCCATCGACGACGCCGTCAATCGTGCGCGTCAGTCCGAGCGACGCCTCGACCCATATCCAGCGGCCGGTCTTATGCCGCATCCTGAATGTGACGGGCGAAGCCGGCTCGGCGTCTTGATTCGACAGCAGGCTCGTGATGACCGCCATGTTGCCGCCGATGTCGTCGGGGTGGACGTCATCGTTTGGATGGCGCGCCATCAATTCCCGCGGCTCGCAGCCGAGCAGGGTACGGCACGCCGGCGAGACGTAGACCCGATCAAGATTCGGCAGCGAGAGCCGCGTGATCATGTCGTTCACCGATTCCGCGAGCACGCGATAACGCGTCTCGCTTTGCGCGACGGCGGCCTGTGCCTCCTTGAGGTGTTTGATGTCCCTGATGCTGATGAAGACTCGATCGATCGGCGCCGTCGAGCCGTCTTCGACCGGCAACGGCACGACGATGATCTCGCTGTCGATGCCGAACGGACCCGTGTCGCTGTGCAGGCGAATCGTCTCACCCGTCGCCGCGGCCCGCTCAATCGTCCGACTTGCGGCGGCGAACGTGCTGGCTGGCACGAGCTGCTCGAGCGGCTTGCCCACCGCGCTCTTGTCGAAGCCGCGCGCCCTGGCGGCAGCCGGATTGAACCGCTCGAGAAAGATCGTTCCGTCCGGCGCAAGCCTGTAGACGCACAAGACGTCCGGCGAGCTGTCGAAGAGACCACGCAGTCCAGACTCGGCGGCCGTCAGCGCCGCTAGGGTCTCGGTCAGCGCGAACTCGTACGCCGCCTGCTGGCGCTTTTCCCGCACGATGAGGATCAGCAGCGCGAGAATGGAGATCGCGGCCAGCGGCTGCCGGTCAAGCCCCGGGATGTCGAGCTCCCAGAGGATCGCCCCCGGAAGGACGACCATCAGGCACAAGACTCCAATCGACAGAGAGGCCCGCGCGCGCAAGTCTTTCCGTTCTCCGAGATGCGGTCGGTGACCTGCATTGTTCGTGACGAAACGATAGCTCGCAAATCTTAAGAACTGCCCCCCGACATCGCGCGGGCGA
The DNA here is from genome assembly GCA_965214415.1 of uncultured Lichenihabitans sp. Lineage (GTDB taxonomy): Bacteria > Pseudomonadota > Alphaproteobacteria > Rhizobiales > Beijerinckiaceae > RH-AL1. Next base: position 69,900 of record CBDCBQ010000003.1, on the reverse strand, counting down.
TCGCGCGCACACGGTCTGGTACGGGCGCGCCGGACGTCGCCGTGTCACCTCTGCTCCGGTACTGGCCGCACGTCAGCGCTGCGCGATATGCCTCCGTCGCAAACCTGCATCGAAGACGACGAGGCAACCGCTCGAAAGCGACGCCCGGTTGCTCGCCATGCAGGCGAGAAGCTGACCTTCGTCCGGGTAGCTGCCGGCGCAGAGCCGTATCGCGTCCGCGGTGCAGGCGGCTTTCTCGGCGGAGGTGATCTGGTATGGGTCGGACTGCGCAGACGCCCCTGGCGTCCAACTCATCATACCGGCAAGGATGAAGAACCCGGCGGCTTGGGCTCGCGTCATGACTTTTCCGTATGTTGGTGGGGAAAACGCCTGGTCACAGGCTCACGGCTGGCATCCGTCTAAAAGAGCATAGATGAACATCAGCCTAACGGCGCCGGCGCGGCCGTCCGATCCGCGCGAAGGCTAGGCGGCACTCGCGATGGTGGACTGCGCGACGCGACGGTCGGGCACCGGCTCGGCCAATACGAGGACGCGGTCGCCGGCGGCAACCGAGATCTTGCCGCCTTCGCGCGAGGTGAACGCTAGGTCGCCGCCGACGCGCAGGGCGAGAAGGCCGGTCTCGTCGTCGGAGCACTCCCCGTCGAGCGTCGCCTGCGTAAGTTCCGCGCCGGCAACCTCCGCGGAAACGACATGTTCGCGCAGGGCGAAGCGCCAGCCCTCCCTGTGGCGCCGGCGCGCGGTCGCGAAGTCGAGCGGAGGACGGCCGATGACGAGGCCGCGCCATTCGCGATCGAGCCCGACCCAAGCGTCGATGTCGCCGCCGCCCGGCGCCATCTGGAAGACGCGGGAACGACCGAGTTCGGGCGCGAGCTTGGCGCAGACGAGGCTGTTGTAGACATCGTTCGCGGTCGCCGCGAGCAGGTAGTCGATCCGCCGCCCCGCCAGCTCGTCCTCGCCGTGCGCGGACAGGATCTCCGCCTGCAGGACGGGGATGCGCCGCTCGCGCGCGGCATCGAGCGCGCCGGGATAGGTGTCGATGAGGAGCACGGGCGTCCCGGCGTCGCGCAGCACCGTGGCGAGGTCGATGCTCCACGCCGTCGCGCCGATGATCGCCAGCCCCGGCCGCTCGCCGAGCGTCAGGCCGAGCCGACGCGCCACCGGCGCCAGCGTGAAGCCGTGCAGCACCATCGTCGCGGCGATGAGAGCGAAGACGGCCGGCATCACCTCGTCCGCGCCATGTACGCCGGCCGCCGTGAGCTTGGTGCTGGCGACGCCGGCGACGGCGGCGGCGACGATGCCGCGTGGCGCGATCCAGCCGGCGAGCAGCCGTTCCTTCCAGGTGAGATCGCTGCGCCATGTCGACAGCGCGATCGCCACCGGGCGCACGACGAAGATCATCGCCGCGGTCAGCAGAACGACCGGCCACGACAGTTGGAGGAACAGCGATCGGTCGAGGTTCGCAGTCAACACGACGAACAGCGCCGAGACGAGGAGGACGACGAGCGCCTCCTTGAACCGCGCGATCTCGGCGAGACCGGGAATATGCAGATTGGCGAGCGCGATGCCGAAGATCGTCGCCGCCGCGAGCCCCGCCCCGTCGATGACGAGGTTCGAGACGGCATAGATGCCGAGCGCCATGGCGAGAAGGATCGGCGTCTTAAGAATCTCGGGCGCCTGATCGTGGCGCACCAGCCATTGAACAAGCAAAGCGCCGCCGATGCCGAGCCCGAGCGACACCGCGAGCCCTGCGACGAGGGAAACCGCCAGCACAGGCGGCGTCTCGCCGCCGGCGAGCATCAGCGCGAGCACGATCGCGGCGAGCAGCGCGCCGACCGGATCGTTGACGATCGCCTCCCACTTGAGGAAGGACGCCGCGCGCCGCTCCAGACGGGTGTTGCGGATCAGCGGCAGCACGACGGTCGGCCCGGTGACGACCGTGATCGCGCCGTAAAGCAACGCCGCCGTCCATCCCATGCCAGCCACGACATGGGCCACGCCCGAGGCGAGCACGAAGCTGATCGGCAGCGCGACCGTGGTGAGGCGTGCGACACCCTCGCCGGCCGCGCGCAACTCGCGCATGTCGAGCGCGAGGCCGCCCTCGAACACGACGATCGCGACCGCGAGCCCAACCATCGGCTGCAGCCCCGCTCCAAACATCAAGGCGGGCTGCAGGATGAGCAGTCCCGGCCCGATGACGAGACCAACAGCAAAGAGCAAGACGATCGCCGGCAGCTTGAACCGCCATGCCGCCCATTGCGCCCCGACGCCCGCGACGGCGATGCAGAGAACGGCGAGGGCCACGGTATGCGTCATGCGGGTCCTTTGGCCTTAATGCTTGGTTCTATCCTCCCCGTTTCGCGAGGGCGAAAATTGCCGCGCCCCTCGAAAGCCGGGGCTGGCGCCGACGGCCCTGGTCTTGCGAGACAGAGGTGCCACAGACGTTGAAGGTCACCCATGACGATCACGATGGACCACGGTTCGCCCGACACGACGCCGTTGTCCAGCGCTCTCAAGGCGCGACACGTCGCCATGATCGCGCTCGGCGGCGTGATCGGGGCGGGCCTGTTCGTCGGCTCCAGCGCGGCAATCCTCGCGGCCGGGCCCGCCGTGCTGGTGAGCTACGCCATCGCCGGCACGATCGCCTTCCTCGTCATGCGCATGCTCGGCGAGATGGCGGTGGCCGAACCCGGGCGGGGCTCCTTCAACGCCTATATCCGCGCCGCGCTAGGCCCCCGCGCCGGGTTCATCTCGGCCTGGCTCTATTGGTACTTCTGGATCATCGCCGTCGGCGCCGAGACGATCGCCGGCGCGAGCCTGCTGCACGACTGGATCGCGCTGCCCGTCTGGCTGATCGGCCTCGTCCTCATCGCGCTGCTCACCGCGACGAACCTGATGTCGGTGAAGGCCTACGGCGAGTTCGAATATTGGTTCTCGCTCACCAAGGTGGTCGCGATCCTGGCCTTCATCGCGATCGCCGCGAGCCACCTCGGGCTCATCGTCGCGCACGGCACGCCGGTTGGCGCGACGCTGCTCGGGTCGGGCGGCCTGTGGCCCAAGGGCTTCGCCGCCGTGCTCGGCGCCGTCCCCGTGGTGATCTTCTCCCTCACCGGCTCCGAGATCGCCTCGATCGCCGCGGCCGAATCGGACGATCCGCCGGGCAACGTCGCCTCCGCCTCGCGCACGGTCGCGCTGCGCATCATGATCTTCTACCTGCTCGCGATCCTGCTCATCGTCGCCACCGTGCCGTGGACGAGCGTGCAGTCTGGCCAATCCCCGTTCGTCGCGGCGATGGCGGCGATCGGCATTCCCGGCGCGGCGACCTTGATGCAGGCGATCATCCTGGTCGCGGTGCTGTCGTGCCTCAACTCGGGGCTCTACGTCTGCTCGCGCACCTTGTTCGAGCTGGCCGACGCCGGCGACGCGCCGCGCGCGCTGGTGGTCACCGGCGCCGCCAAGGTGCCGACGCGAGCGATCCTGCTCGGCAGCGTCGCCGGCTTTCTCGCGGCGATCGCCTCGGTGCTGTCGCCCGGCCTCGTTTTCGCCTTCCTGCTGCAGACCTCGGGATCTGTTATCCTCGTGGTCTACATCATGGTCGCGTTGGCCCAGATCGTCGACCGCCGCCAGCGCGATGCGGCCGGCGAGAACCTGGCCTTTCGCATGTGGCTGTTTCCCTGGCTCAGCTGGGCGACCATCGTCGGCATCGTCGCGATCTTCGTGACCATGCTCTTCCTGCCCGACCTGCGCATCCAGCTGCTCGCCGGAGCGGCCAGCGTCGCCCTGGTCGCGGTGGCCGCCTTCTCGCGCAAGCCCGGAGGGACCGCTCTGCCAGAGGGCGCCCGCTAGACTCTTCGCGCCGCCGACGCCATGTCACGTCCTCCGCGACACATTGAAGGCGACGAGGCTGGCATGAGCATGACGATCCTGGTCACCGGCGCGACGGCCGGCTTCGGCGCGGCGATCGCGCGACGGCTGGTGCGCGACGGCCACCGCGTGATCGCGACCGGGCGGCGCGTCGAGCGGCTCGAGGCCCTGGCGAAGGAGACCGACGGCGAGGTGCTGCCGTTCGTGCTCGACGTCACCGATGCCGCCGTCGTCGCCGCCCTGCCCGGCAGCCTGCCGGAGGGCTGGCGCGAGGTCGACGGCCTCGTCAACAACGCCGGCCTGGCGCTCGGCCTCGACCCGGCGCAGAAGGCCGATCTCGCGGACTGGGACAAGATGGTCGCGACCAACGTCACCGGTCTCATCCACGTGACGCGGGCGCTGCTGCCGGGCATGGTCGCGCGCGACCGAGGGCACATCGTCAACCTCGGCAGCACGGCCGGCAGCTACCCCTACCCCGGCGGCCACGTCTACGGCGCCACGAAAGCATTCGTGAAGCAATTCTCGCTCAACCTTCGCGCCGATCTCGTCGGCACGTTCGTGCGCGTCAGCGACATCGAGCCGGGGCTGTGCGGCGGCACGGAGTTCAGCGAGATCCGCTTCTCCGGCGACGCGGCCAAGGCCGCCTCGGTCTACGAGGGCACCGAGCCGATCACCGCCGACGACATCGCCGAGGCCGTGGCCTGGATCATCGCCCTGCCCCGCCATGTCAACATCAACCGCATCGAGATGATGCCGACTTGCCAGGCACCCGGCCCGCTCGCCATCAAGCGGGCGAGCACGGCCACCGCGTAAGACGAAGCGGCCCGCGCTAGCTTGCGAGCGCCGGAGCGCGGCGTGCCGCTAGCGTGCACAATACGTAATAGGCGAGGCCGGCGAACAGGAAGGCGGAGACTGCGGTGCACAGTTCGGGCACCAACTTCTCGACCGCCAGCGCCACCAGCGACCCGATCGCCCACGCCGCGAACGGCAGCGGGCGCCAGCTTTTGACGAGGCTGGCGTCGGGCCGCATGATGTATTGATCGACGAGCACGATCGCGCCGATCGGCGGGACGAGAATGCCGAGCAGCGAAAGCCATTGTATGAAGAAGGACCAGACGTTGGTCGCCGCGATCGCGATGCCGATGACGCCGAGAACCACCGCCATCAGCCGCATATTGGTACCCAAGATGCGCGACCAGCCTGTCGCCGCGTTGTACAGGCAATGGGAGCAGACCGAACCGAGGTTCACGTAGAGAAAGACGAAGGCGAGGACCGCGAGCCAGCCGACGCCGAGCCCGTTCATGTAGCCGAACATGTTGTCGGTGCCGAAGGGGTTGGGATTGGGAACGGCGAGCGCCGCCGTCGTGATGCCGCCGACGAGCATCGCCACCATGTTGGCGAAGGGGAACGCGCCGAACGTCGCGGTCCAGGAATCGGAACCCGTCCTGGCCCAGCGGTTGAAGTCAGGCGTCACGGTGCCCGCGTCCGCGAACAGCGCGATCACGACCGTGATGCCGACGCCCATCGACATTGTCGCGACGCCTTTGCTGCCGGGATAATCGACGATGGCGGCCCAGGTAGTGGTGTCGGCCGCGTGCCATGCCACGAAGACGCCGAGGACGACGAACATCGGCACCGACAAGAGGCCGATCCAGTGCAGCCCGCGCACGCCGACGAACGTGACACCGATGTAGAGGACGCCGGCGATGGCCGTCATAAGCACGTAGTTCAGCCCGTAGGCGTTGCTGACGAGCGCGCCGGTGATGCCGGTTTGGACGGCAAACCATCCGAGCAGCAGCGTCGAGAGCAGGCCAGAGGCGAGCATGAACCCCCTGGTGCCGAAGACCCGGCTGGCGATCAGCCCGAAGTTCATGCCCGAACGCTCCCCGAGGAGGCCGAGGAGGCCGACATAGGCCAGCATGAAGAGATTGCCGATCACCATGCAGACGACGGCGTTCTTGAAGCCGAGCCCGATGACGAGCAGCGAGCCGGTGATCGCGCCGGTGATGATCATCGGAAAGCCGAGCCAGACGATCAGGTTGGAGAACAACGTTCGACGCGCCGCCGTGGGCACCGGGCGATGCTCGTATTCGTCGCCGAGGATGTGATCGCCTTCGACCGTGGGTTGCCGTGCGCCAGTTCCCATCATCGACCCGTTCCTCAAAAATCCATCATCTCCGAAAACTGTTTGCAAGATCGAGGCCTGGGCAGCCCGGCTCCGCGGTCGCCCAGCTCGCCTACGCGCGACCGGCGAGCGTGGCGAGCACCGCCCGGCTGTCGGCCACGGCCCCGAACACGCCGCCCTGCATCGTCACCATCTTGAGCGCCGCCGCGTGATTACCGGCATCGGTCGCCGCGCAGCAATCGGCGACGATCAGACACTCGAAGCCGCGATCGTTGGCCTCGCGCATCGTCGTATGAACGCAAACGTCGGTGGTCACACCGGTGAGGATCAGGTTGCGGATGCCGCGGGTGTGCAGGATCAGCTCGAGATCGGTGGCGCAGAAGGAGCCTTTGCCGGGCTTGTCGATGACGATCTCGCCGGAGAGCGGCGCAAGCTCCTGAATGATCTGCCACCCAGCCTCGCCGCGCACCAGCACGCGCCCGCATGGGCCGGGATCGCCGATGCCCGCGCCGATCCGGCGCGAGCGCCAGCGCTTGTTGGCCGGCAGATCACCGAGGTCCGGCCGGTGCCCCTCGCGCGTGTGGATGATCGTGTAGCCTTGCGGGCGCATCATCGCGAGCAGGGACTGGATCGGCGCGATCGGCGCGCGGGTGAGGCCGAGGTCGTACCCCATCGCCTCGACGTAGCCGCCCTTCCCGCAGAAATCGACCTGCATGTCGATGATGACGAGCGCGGTGTTGGCGGACCGCAGATCGCCGTCGAACGGCCAGGCATAGGGGTTCGCGTCGACGAAGGTCGTCTCGATCGCCCCGTCGTGCACGTCGCCGCCGCTCATTCGGCGGCCGCGCGGCGAGTCGATCCAAAGGTGCGGATGGGCTTCGGCAGGCCACACGACGTGCCGTCGGTCACCTTGACCGCGTCCTCCCACGGCAACCGATACCGGCCGGCGACGAGGTCGTGCATGAACGTGTAGGGGCAATCCCGCGCGCCGCCGGCCACGGCCGAAAAGCCGCGGTGGCCGAGCTGATAGATGTTGTTCTCGGCGCCCCAGTGGATGCGCGCCTCCCGCACGAGATCGGGGCGCACCTCCGCCGTGATGATCTCGTCGGGCCGACCGGACGTGCCGTGCGCGATCACCCTGCCGTCGAAGTCGACGATCATGCCTTCGCCCATGGAATCGAACGTGCCGTCGGAGCCGCACATGCAGACATTGGCCGTCACCATCAGGTTTTGAAACGCATTCGACTGGTTGGTGATCTGCCACGAATGGCGGATCGGCGCGGTGTAACCGGCCGTGCGCAGCATGATCTCGGCGCCCTTGTAGGCGCATTCGCGCGCCATCTCGGGAAACATACCGTCGTGGCAGATGATCAGCGCGAGCTTGCAGCCGTTCGGACCGTCGATGACGGGGATGCCGACGTCGCCCGGCTCCCAGGGCTCCACCGGCACCCACGGATGCAGCTTGCGATAATGGAGTTTGATCTCCCCCTTGTCGTCGATCACCAGGCCGACATTGTAGGGGTTGCCTTCGGGGTTCGCCTCCATGATGGAGAAGCAACCCCAGATTGAATTGTCGACGCAAGCGCCGCGAAAGGCCGCGACCTCCGGCCCGTCCATCGCGCACATGATGGCGGGATCGGTGCTCATCGACAGGCCGTGCAGCGCGTATTCCGGAAACACGACGAGATCCATCGTCGCCATGTTACGCCGCGCCTTGGCGACCATGTCGACGATCTTCGCCGTCTGGCGTTTCAGGTCGGCCGGCGTGTCGATCTGCTCGAGCTTGAGCTGGACGAGCCCGATCACGACGCCGTTCGGCGATTTGTTCAAGCCACCAAGACCGCTCATTGCGTCCCTCCGTCACTGCTCGGATGAATGTCCACACGAGTTCGCAAGGGGCACGCCAGAGCGCGTCCGTCGCGCTATGCGATGTCGAGGATCTCGACCTCCGCCGCCGCGATGATCGCGCTGTCGCCGACGCTCTTGCCGAGCAGGGCCGCGGCCAGCGGCGATACATAGGAGACCGTCCCGGTCTTCGGCTCGGCCTCGTCCTCGCCGACAATGCGCAAGGTTTGCGTGCGCCCATCGTCCCGCTCGAAAGTCACGCGACAGCCGAACCGCACGATTGCCGCATCAGCTGGAGGTAGGACGACCTGCGCCGTCGCGCGGCGGGCGGCGAAATAGCGCAAATCGCGGGCCGCGCGCGCCAGGGCGCGATGATCGCCCACCTGCGTTTCGCTCGACTGATTTGCCGCGTAGTCGGCCCGTGCCTGTGCCAGTGCGGCGTCGATTTGCGCGAGCCCGGTCGCGGTGACGAGATTGAGATGCGGCGAGACGATTCGATCCGGCAGATCGACCGCCGCGGCATTCTCGGTATCGCCTTCCTTCGTGAACGCAACGCTCATTGTGGTGGATGGACTCAAGCTGCGGGTTTCGCAACCGCATCAGGCTTCGGCCCCGCCGGCAAGCCCTGTGATGTCGAACCCTGTACCATCAAGCCCTGCCCCGTCTCGAGCCAGTCACCATAATGGTTCGCGGCCAACGCCTCGCCCGGCTCGCTGGGGAGATCGAGCGCACGCTCGGGCGTGGTCATACGCGTCTCGGTCTCTTTCGCCTCGGTCGCGTTGTCGTTCGCGGGGCGGGCCATCAAGGAGCGCGCGACGTTTCGCGCCCACCTGACCTCGAAGCTGGGCTTCCAGCGCCACCGCTCGACACAGGCCCATGCCATCGCCGCGATCCACCCGACCAATGTCCAGCCCACGAGCAGGTTGAGCGCGAGCACGGCCCACTGCTGGCGCCGGCCGAGCAGCACCGCCGTGATGGCTGGGAGCAGGTAGATCGTCGCGGCGATGCAGAAGATAAGCAGCGGCACAGACACCTCCCTCTCTCACTTTGCGGAAACGGGCGCCGACATCCGACGTTCCGGGTGTTGAGAAAGGAATAAGACGCCAAACGTCAGGTGCCAGCCTTCGGCTTCCCCAAGGTTCCAGGCGGCAGCGCGCTGGATCACACGCGCTCGCGCAATCATCACATATTGGCTGCAACTACCACCCTCCCAAACTTGCCGGAACCTACGCGCGCGTTCTCACCGAAAACGTCCAAATCCATCTCCGCGAGGTCGGGGCCGACGCGTCCACATTTCAATCCAGATCCACAGTACGACTTATATGCTTGAAGTCGCACCCGCATGTCGTTACGTCAGCAGAAATCCAACCACCTACAAATACAACTCTGGGAAAATTGTTACCTATCTACCCATAATCTTTATAGGTCAGGTATGATCTAGCATCAGCATTTGACAAAAAGCAAAGCTAGCGAGTATACTTGCATTTTCCCATCGAGATGCGAGCTGGATGAAAAAGATCGCGAGTTCAATGTCGATCCCCGCCGAACAAACCGAAAGCGTGCTGGCGTGATGCAAAACGGCGACATGGGCGCCACGACCTCGCGGGGCTTCTGCGTGTTCGGCGCCTCTGGTCACGGCTACGCCATCGGGACCTTTCTCGAACAATGTTTCGGGCCGCATGGGCTCGGGCCGCTCGCGGCCTTCATCGACGATGAACAGGGCGGCCGCGGTGAGGCGTTCGAGGGCGTTCCGATCGTCTCGTTCGATGAGTGGCACCTCGACCTGCGCGACCTCCCCTGCTTCGTCGCGCTCGCGTCGCCTCCGAAGAAGCGGGCCGTCGTCGCGCGGCTGGCGGCCGCCGGCGCGCGCTTCGACTTGCTGTACGCGCGTCGGCCGACGGTCCTGTATCCGCGCGTCGCGATCGCGGAGGGCGCGATCATCGGCTGGAACATCTACATCGGCCCGCTGTCGACGATCGGCGAGCACGTGCAGATCCTGTCGAATTGCTCCATCGGGCACGACGTCTCGATCGGGCCGTTCACGACGCTGTGCCCCTCCTGCACGATCTCGGGATACGTCGACATCGGCCCCGACGTATTCCTCGGCGCGGGCACGATCGTTGTGAACGGCAGACGCGGCAAGCCGCTTCGGATTGGCGCCGGCGCCGTGCTCGCGGCGGGCAGCGTGGTCACCAAGGACGTCCCGGCCGGCGCGCGGTGGTCCGGCAATCCCGCGCGTCCCCTCCGACAGGTCGCGACCGCCCGGAGGCAACGGAGGACGCCTGCGACCTTCGACGCCGCGGGCCCCAGCGTGATACTTGCCTGAGATGGCGGCGAGCGCGGATATTGTCGTCCTCGACGACTTTTTCCCGCACGATGGATCGACGTTCCGCTACGAGGAATTCTCGAGCTATCTCGATGCCATGCCGGACCTGGCGGTCTACTCGTCCGGCGCGGCCCTTCACCATGCCGACGAGACCCGCTCGATCGCGCAGGTGATCGAGGCGCATGTCGAGGCCAACCCTCGTTTTGCCGGTCGCGTGAACGTACTCGCGAGGGACGCCTTTCCACGGGCGCGGCTCTACTACGCCGTGTTCCTCCACGTGATCGCGGAGCATCTCGATTCCATCGAGAGCGTGGGCGCGGCCTTCGTCTTCACGCTGTACCCGGGCGGCGGGTTCGCACTCGATCAGCCAGGATGCGACGCGCTGCTGCGGCGGGTGTTCGACTCGCCGTGCTTCCGCCACGTCGTCGCGACCCAGGCGCTGATCCGCGACTATCTTGTCGACGGCAACTTCTGCCGCGACGACCAGGTCACGCTGATCTACGGCGGCGTCTGTCCGCGGTCCCTGTTCGCGCCGCCGCCGCCCAAGCAGCGCTACGGCTTCGACAAGCCAACGCTGGATCTTTGCTTTGTCGCCAACCGCTACACGCCGATCGGCGCCGACAAGGGCTACGACCTCCTTGTCGAGGCGGCGACGCGACTGGCGGACCTACAGGCTGCAATTCGCGTCCATGTCGTCGGGCGTTTCGACCCCTCGATCGTCGATCTCGGCGCGGCAGCCGCTCTCTTCACGTTCTATGGCCTGAGGCCCCCGCCGTTCTTCCGAGAGTTCTACGTGGGCATCGACGCGATCGTCTCGCCAACCCGCGCCAATGTCCTCTACCCCGGCGCCTTCGACGGCTTTCCGACCGGCTGCAGCGTGGAGGCGGGACTGCACGAGGTCGCCGTCGTCTGCACCGACCCGCTCGCGCTCAACGCGGACTACATGGCCGGCCGCGATCTCGTCGTGGTGCCGCCGTCCACCGACGATATCGTCGAGACGATCATGAACTTCGCGCGGGAGCCAGGGCTTGTCGCCGCCCTCGGCAAGGCAGCCCGAGCCCGCATGCTCACGCTGTTCAGCGCCGATCATCAAATCGCGCCGCGTATCGATCTGCTTCGCCGATACGCACCCGCCGCCGCTTGACCTTACAAGCGTGGCTTCACGGGCAGGCGCCTGATGCGACGACGAACAAGGGCGCCGGGAGCAGTGTCGAAAGCTTGCGGACGTCCTTGCCACCCTTGAGGTCGTTCTTGGACAAGACGAGGCACGTCTTGTTCGACGTGTTCAAGACATGCCAGGCGTTCGAGAGGGGAGCGCAGGCCGCACCCTGACACGCGGTCGCCACGCCGCCCGTCGGGAGCGTTGGCGCCGCACCAGTCGAAGGTGCGACGGGGCCTGCGGCCGGTGGCGCCGCGGCAGGTGGCGCCGGCGCGGGCCGTGCCGAGCCAGGCCCGACGTCGTCGGGTATCTGAATGACGACGCCTCTCGCCTGCGCCGCCGCCTCGACGTCCGACAAGGCCAGCGCGACGGCTGCCAACAGGAGCAGCTTCGCCGATCTCCTCATGAACAATGCCACGACCACCACGCCCGCTCGATCATTGGTCCACTGGTCCCAGCCACACGAGACTGGGACCCTAGCACGTCGGACCTCCCGCGGCGCGGGTCTCCTACTCGAGGTCGCCCGACCCATCTTCCAGACGAGACGCGTCGGCCTGCGGGTCGACCGCGACCGAACGTCCCTCGTAGAGGCCCCCCGCCGCGTTCAAGGAGCGGGCGCCGCCGACCGTCCAGTCGATTGGCGGCTGCGCGGCGTATTCGGAGCCGGCGGGAAGCGTATGGCTCTGGGCGAAAGCCGGGCTCGCCAAACCGATCGCGAGCGTCGCGGCGACTAGCTGATAACGCATGGTCCACTCCATCTGTGCGTTTGTCTTGTAAGCGGAGACCTATGGCGGGCAAGCGTGTTGCAGTATCGCTCTCGCGGGCACAACATCTTTGCGGTTTGCGGAAAAGTGCATATGGCCGACGAGATCAGCGATCTGCGCTTCTTCACCCGGCTGGTCGCGGCCGGGAGCCTCTCGGCCGCCGCCAGGGCAATCGACGGATCGCCGGCGGCGATGAGCCGACGCCTGGCGGCGCTGGAGGCGCGGCTCGGGGTCCGGCTCGCGTCGCGCACGACGCGGTCGTTCGACCTCACCGCCGAGGGTGGCCTGTTCCACGAGCGGTGTCTTCGTATCGTCGAGGAGATCGACGAGGCCGAAGCGGAGGCCGCCGCCGGCGGGATCGTGCCGCGCGGTCTTCTGCGCATCGGCGTCCCGCTGGAGATCGGGCGCCGCCGCATCGCGCCGCTCCTCTCCGATTTCGTCGCGCTCCATCCCAAGGTCGAGGCGCATCTGATGCTCTCCGATGCCATCCTCGATGTGGTCGGAGATTCGCTCGACGTGGTGCTCTACATCGGCACACCGCCCGAACAGGGGCTGATCGCGACCAAGATCCTCTCGAGCGACCTCGTCGTCTGCGCCGCGCCGGCCTACCTCGAGCGACGTGGGACGCCACGGGTCCCGCACGATATCCTCGCGCACGACTGCATCCGTCTCGTCCGCGGTCGTCGCGTGCTCGACAGCTGGACGTTCCTGATCGACGGCGCGCCGCGCGAATTGCGGGTGACCGGCCAGCTATCCTCGACGAGCGCCGAGGTCGTCCATGACTGGACCCTCGCGGGCATGGGCGTCTCGCTGAAGGCCTATTGGGACGTGGCCGACGACCTCGAGACCGGCGCGCTCGTGCGCCTTTTGATCCCTTATCGGCAGGCGCAGATCACGCTCAATGCCGTCTACCTGGGGCGCCAGCATCTGGCGCCGCGCGCGCGACTGTTTCTCGATTTCATCCGCGCAAGCCTGCGGTAGGGCCGCCGCCACGGGTCGCAACCTGTCGTAGACATGTCACAGCTACCGACAGGTTGTATGACCCCGATCAAGCACTGGCGCTGATTGATGCGTTGTCGAAGATGATTTTCAGAGGAGGACGCCGAAAAATTCGATAACCGTGCATTATCAATCGTCAAACCTGCAAGTTATTTAGGCTCGCGCGTTCGCAATTCATTTACATACAGGTTTTGAGAGGGATCGATGCGGGGGTTTCGATGCGACACGCGTTCATGACCGGCTTGGCCGGATTGGTTTGCAGCCTGACAATCATGCATCAGGCGTGCGCCGCCGACCTACCGCAGACCCAGGCGGCCCCGCCGCCGATCGCGCCGGCGCCGTTCTTTCTCTTCTCGAGCACCGTTCTCGAGTATCGCTTCGAGCCGCTGGGCTCGGACCCGGGCTTTCCACACTTCTTCCCGAAGCAGATCGCCAACATCACGCATGTCGACGCCTACCAGTACGGCACCAACTTCATCAGCGTCGACGTCCTGAAGTCAACCGGCGCGGATCCGGCGGCGCCGGCGTTGACGTCGTACACGGGCGAGGGATCGACGGAGGTGTTCGCAACCTACCGCGCCACGTTCAGCGGCAACGCGGTGACGCATTCGCACATCTTCAGCCATGGCTTCATCAAGGATGTCTCGCTCGAATACGGCGGCGACCTCGAATCGCAGAACACCGCCTTCGCGCCGCAGCAGACCGATTTCGTCGTCGGCCCGCAGCTCTCCTTCGACGTCGAGGGTGTCTTCACGCTGTCGGCGATGCTCTACAAGGAGTACAACCACAACGGCCTCGCGCAGCAGTTCGGGCTGCCCAACAACGATGACTACAATGCCGCGAGCGGCCGCGTGAGCTTTCAGCCGACCGTCCAATTCGAGGCGGTCTACTTGCAGCCGCTCAGCAAATACACCGGGCTGCCGCTCACCTTCAGCGGCTTCGCCATCTGCAATCTGCCAAAGGGGCTCGACGGCTTCGGCGTGCACACCCGGACCGAGGTCCTGACGTCAAATCGCTTCACGCTCGACGTCGGCAAGTACTTCGGCCATCCGAAGATCATCGACGGCTTCGTCGGCTACAAGTTCTGGTACAACAAGTTTGGCTCCGACGCGCATTACGGCGATGCCGCCTTTGTACCCGGTTCCTACGAGAGCCAGCCGTTCATCGGCTTCGACTACCACCTGAACTAGGCCTGCTCGAGCACGCCGAGTGGCAAACGGCATCGACCTTGCCTCTGGTCGTGCGCTACGACTGGAGGACAATGTCATGATCACGCGCAGATCGTTCAATAAGGTGCTCGGCGGGAGCGCGCTCGTCGGCGCCGCTCCCGGCTTTATCGGCACTGCGCGCGCCGCCACGCCGAAGGCCGCCTGGGTCTATGTGGGGCCGATCGGCGACTACGGCTGGTCGTATCAGCACGAGCTCGGCCGCAAGGAGGTCGTCGCCAAGCTCGGCGACAAGGTCGAAACCACCTATGTCGAGAACGTGCCGGAGGGTGCCGACGCCGAACGCGTGATCGCGGCGCTGGCGCACAAGGGCTACGATCTCATCTTTACCACCTCGTTCGGCTTCATGAACCCGACGGTGAAGGTGGCGCACATGATGCCGAAGACGTTCTTCGAGCATTGCGCGGGCTACAAGCACGGGCCGAACCTCGGCGTCTACAACATCCGCTTCTACGAGGGCCGCTATGTCCAGGGCGTGATCGCCGGCAAGATGTCGAAGGCCGGCATGATCGGCTACATCGGCTCGGTGCCGATCCCCGAGGTCGTGATGGGCATGAACGCCACGCTTCTCGGCATGCAGAGCGTGAACCCGAACGCGAAGATGAAGTTCGTCTTCATCAACAGCTGGTACGACCCGGGCAAGGAAGGCGATGCCGCCAAGGCGCTGCTCGACCAGGGCTGCGATATCATCACCCAGCACACCGATTCGCCGGCGCCGCTGCAGGTCTGCCAGCAGCGCGGCTTGAAGGCCTTCGGCGAGGCGACGGACATGATCAAGTTCGCGCCGAACGCCCAGCTGACCGCCCCCGTCAACAATTGGGGTCCCTACTACACCGGTCGCGTGCAGGCGCTGCTCGACGGCTCGTGGAAGCCGGACGACGTGTGGGGCGGTCTTGCCTCCGACATGCTGGTGATGGCGCCATTCCGAAACATGCCGGACGACGTCAAGACGCTCGCTCGGCAGACCGTCGACGGGATCAAGTCCGGCAAGATCGTGCCGTTTGGTGGCGCGACGATCAAGGACCAGTCCGGCGACGTCAAGGCGGCGCCCGGCAAACCGCTCGACGACGGGCAGATCGCCTCGATGAACTGGCTCGTGCAGGGCGTCGAGGGCAAGCTGCCGGCGTGACGCGCGCCGAAGACGAGCGCCTCCTGCGTCTCGCTTTCGCCGTTGCCGAACGCTCGCGCGAGGGCGGCAATCACCCGTTCGGCTCGATCCTGGTCGACCCAAACGGCGCGGTGCTGCTCGAGGCCGGCAACAGGGTCGCGAGCGATGGCGGCGATCGCACCGCGCATGCCGAGCGGCTGCTCGCCGCGCAGGCGAAGGTCTTCGACCCGACGCTGCTCGCCCAATGCACGATCTACTCGTCGGCCGAGCCCTGCGCCATGTGCGCCGGCGCGATCTACTGGTCGGGGATCGGCCGCCTCGTCTACGGGCAGAGCGAGGCCGATCTCAAACGTGTGACGGGCAACCATTCCGAGAACCCCACGCTCGACCTGCCCTGCCGCGCGGTCTTCGCCGCCGGCCAGCACCAGGTCGAGGTCGTCGGCCCACTGCTCGAGGAGGAAGCCGCCGCGCTGCAAGAGCGTTTCTGGCGGGATCGCTGAGGGCTCAGGCAAAAGCCGCCGCCGCCTTCCCGTGCGCGGCGAGCAGCGCGCGAAGGTCGAGCCCGACGATCGCGCCATCGACGACCCGCCATTGGCCGCCGACCATCACGCGATCGGCGCGCGTCGCGCCGCAGATCACCAGCGCGGCGAGCGGATCGTGCTGGCCCGAGAAGCGCGGCTCGTCGAGCGTGAACAGCGCGAGATCGGCCTGGTAGCCGGGCGCGATGACGCCGATGTCGTCGCGCCCGAGGCAATGTGCCGAGCCCTGCGTGCCCCAGCGCAGCACATCGAGGTGGGACAGCGCCGCGGCGCCGTACTTGAGCCGGCCGAGCATCAGCGAGTGGCGCAAGGCCTCCATCATGTTCGAGGCATCGTTCGAGGCCGAACCATCGACGCCGAGCCCAACGGGGCAGCCCGACGCCTCGAGCTCGCGGGTGGCGCAGATGCCCGAGGCGAGCAGCATGTTCGACGTCGCGCAATGGCAGATCCCGACGCCGTGGCGGCCGAGGCGGCCGATCTCGCCGGCGTCGAAATGGATGCCGTGCGCGAGCCAGGTCTTGGCGTGCAGCCAGCCGGTCTCCTCCAGCAGGTCGACCGGGCGGCACTGGTACATGGATTGGCAGAACGCGTCCTCGTCGTGCGTCTCGCCGAGATGCGTGTGCAGCGGCGCATCATATCGCGCGGCGAGCGCCGCCGTCGCCGTCATCAGCTCGGGCGTGATCGAGAAGGGCGAGCACGGCGCGAGCCCGATCTGGAGGCGGCTGCCCGGCGCGGGGTCGTGGTAGCGCGCCAGCACGCGCTCGCTGTCCTCGAGGATCGTCGCCGCGTCCTGTACCACGCTGTCTGGAGGCAGGCCGCCGTCCTTCATCGACCGGTTCATCGAGCCGCGCGTGACCGTCATGCGGATGCCGAGCGCCATTGCCTCCTCGACCTCGATGTCGATCGCGGTCTCGAGCCCGGCCGGGAACAGGTAGTGGTGATCCGCCGCCGTCGTGCAGCCGGAGAGAAGAAGCTCGGCCAGCGCCAGGCGGACGGCGACGCGAAAACTGTCCGGCGTCAGCCGCGCCCAGAGCGGATAGAGCGCCTGAAGCCAGCCAAACAGCTCCTTGCCGAGCGCGGCCGGATGCGTGCGGGTCAGCGTCTGATAAAAATGATGGTGGGCATTGACGAGACCGGGGATGACAACGTGGCGACGTGCGTCGAAGACCGTCTCGCAAGGCTGCGTCGGCGACCGGCCCACGGCGACGAGTTCGACGATCGTGCCGGCGTCGACGACGACGCCACCGCCGGCATTATCCGCGAAGATCGCCAGCGGGTCACGAATCCACAGTCGCGTGTTGCTCGACAAGGCAGCGCGGTCCGTCGGCTAGTCCAAAGCACAGGCACTAATCATGTTGCCACAATCACCGTAGCAGACCCGTGAACCTTTCGATACTGACGCTTGTTTAAGTGCCAGCTAAGTTGCCTTGGCTAAAGGAGAATGGTCGTGCGCGTACAAGCAGTGTTTATCGCCTCCGTCGCGCTGATCGGCATGCTGGGCGATGTGGGTGGCGCCTATGCGCAATCGCGGACCCTGCCAAAGGGCTCGTCGCTCGCCGCGACGCCGCCGATCGACCAGCGCGGCAAGCAGTTTCACGCGCTGTCGCATGCCAGCCAGCGCAAGTACCTTCGCCAGGGCTACCAGCCCCACAGGCATCCCTATTGAGGCGGGCACTGGTGCCGGCAGCGTCTTTCCACACCGTTTGGAGCAACACAGTGCGTCACGTCTCGATGGCCCTTCTGACTTTGTCGCTCGGCATCTCCGGCTCGTTTGTCGGCGTGGAGGCCAGCCAAGCGCAAAACCTTGCCTTGCCGAAAGGCTCATCGCTGGCGGCGACGCCGCCAATCGATCAGCGCGGCAAGCAGTTCAGGGCAATGTCGCGCTCGCAGCGTCGCATCTATGTCCGCCAAGGCTACCGCGGGGCGGGCTGGCGGAGCTACCGCTAGCGGCGACATGAGCCGCTCCATGCGCAGCTTCGCGATCGTGGTCTTATCAATAGGTCTCGGCGCGATGGGCTCGCTCGGCGGGCAAAGCACCGGCCATGCTCGGTCACTTCCCGCCGGGTCCGAGTTGTCCGGGACGCCGCCGATTGATCAGCGCGGCAAGCAATTCAGGGTGTTGCGGCCATCGGAACGACGCACGGCTTTTCAACAGGGCTACCGCGGGCCAGGCTGGCGCCAGTATCGATAGGTGCGCCGTTCACCGCGCCGGGTGTCGCGCATGCCAGTGCTTCGCGAGGTCGGCGCGGCGCGTCACCCACACGTCGCTCTTGCTCGCGACGTAGTCCAGAAACCGGATCAGCGCCTCCATGCGTCCGGGCCGGCCAATGATCCGGCAGTGCAGGCCGACGGACATCATCCTCGGGCGATCCGTCCCCTCCGCATACAGCACGTCGAACGTGTCGCGCAGGTACGTGAAAAACTCGTCCGCCGTCCGATAGCCTTGCGCCAGCAGAAACCGCATGTCGTTCGTGTCCATCGCGTAGGGCACCACGAGATGCGGCGGCCGCCCCGCTGAGTGCACCCAGTATGGCAAATCATCGGCGTACGAATCCGATGAATAGAGAAAGCCACCCTCCTCGATCACCAGATCGAGCGTGTTCTCGCTGGTGCGCCCGGTGTACCAGCCGAGCGGCCGGGTGCCGGTCAGCGCAGTGTGCAGGCGAACCGCCTCGGCGATGTGGCGTCGCTCCTCCTCGCGGGGGACATCGCGGTAATCGAGCCACCGCAACGAATGGCTCGAGATCTCCCAGCCGGCCTCGATCATGGCCGCGGTCTGCTCGGGCGAGGTCGCAAGCGCCGTCGTCACCGCGTTCACCGTCACCGGCAGCTTCCGGCCGGCGAGCAGGCGCCAAATCCGCCAGAAGCCGGCGCGCGCGCCGTACTCGTAGAGCGACTCGACGTTCATGTGACGCTGGCCGACCCATGGCTCGGCATTGACGATCTCCGAGAGGAACGACTCGGAGGCGGGATCGCCATGCAGGATCGAGCGCTCGCCGCCTTCCTCGTAATTGAGGACGATCATGACGGCGATCCGTGCCCCGCCGGGCCAATCCGCGTGGGGGACGTCGCGCCCATACCCTTTGAAATCGCGGCTCGATGGTTTCGTCGCGGTCATGCCGTTCCTTCTCGCCGATCCGGCGACAAGGGTCTCGTAGACCGCATGATGCCCGCCTCGGCAAGAGCACGGCATGCATGGGGCCACGGCGCTTGCCGGGCTGGCACGTGTGTTGTTAAGCCGAGGATGCAACGAGCGAAAGGGCTCCATGACCGAACCGGCGGAGGCCGCCCTCGCGCGGCTGGTGAACCTCGCCTCGCCGCGCCTCGGCACCTTTGTGCAGGCCGCGTCGGACGAGTTCTTCGCCGCGAAGGAGCGGCTGATCCAGGACGCCGAGCCGGTGTTTTTGGCCGACAGGTACGATGACAACGGCAAGTGGATGGACGGCTGGGAGACGCGGCGACGCCGCGGCCTCGGGCACGACTGGTGCCTGGTCCGGCTCGGCGTCCCGGGATCGCTGAGTATCGTCGACATCGACACGCGTTTCTTCACCGGCAATTACCCACCCGGCGCCGCGCTCGAGGGCTGCGCGGGCGACGATGTGCCGACCGACGCGAGCGCGTGGCGCCCACTCGTGCCGGCAACCGCGCTCGGCCCCGGTGCCCGTCATATCGTGCCGGTCGCCGACCCGACGCCGGTGCGCTGGCTCCGCCTGTCGATCTTCCCCGATGGCGGGGTCGCCCGCTTGCGCGCCTACGGGACGCCGGTCTTCGACCGCGCCACGCTCCCCGCCGGGGGAGAGATCGAGCTCTCGGCGCTGCGCTACGGCGGCCGCATCCTCGGTTTCAGCGACGCGCATTACGGCGATCCCTGGGTGATCCTCACCGAGGGCCGCGGCCGTGACATGGGCGACGGCTGGGAGACCCGCCGACGCCGCGAGCCGGGCCACGACTGGATGGTCATCGCGCTCGGCGTGCCCGGCCGCGCCACCCGGATCGAGATCGACACGGCCCATTTCAAAGGCAATTTTCCGCACGAGGTCTCCGTGCAGGCCGCCCACATGGCACCGGGGACCGATGCGGCGATCGTCTGCCAAGCGATGTTCTGGCCGACATTGATGGCGCCACGGCCCGCGCAGGCGGACCATGTCCATGTCTTAGAGGGCTCGGCGCTGGTCGACCTCGAGCCGGTGACGCATGTTAGGCTCAACATGCACCCGGACGGCGGTATCTCGCGGTTCCGCGTCTTCGGCCATCCCGCGTGAGCGCGCTCGAGGTCGAGCCGCTGACCAAGGCGGCCTTCGCGCCATGGGGCGACGTCATCGAGCGCGATGGCGCCGAGCTGCGCCTCATCAACGATGGCACGACCGATCGCTTGCATGCGCTGACATCCGTCGATGTCGCCGCCGGCGGCGGGCGCCCGATCATTTCGATATTCGCCGGCCGCCGGCGTGCATTTCCGCTGTCGATCGCCATGCTGGAACGCCATCCGCTGGGCACGCAGAGCTTCTACCCGCTGCAATCCGCCGACTGGCTCGTCCTCGTCGGCCATGCGCACGGCGCGGGCCTGCGCTGCTTCCACGCGCGCGGCGACCAGGGCGTGACCTACGCGGCCGGCGCTTGGCACCACCCTCTGCTGATCCTCGTGCCGCACCAGGATTTTCTGGTGGTCGACCGAGTCGGACCCGGCGACAATTGCGAGGAGACCGCGTTCGCGGCGGTCGCGATCGCGACCGACCCGGTGGCCTGATGCGCATCAACGTCGTCAATCCAAACACCAGCGCCTCCATGACGGAGACGATCGCCGCCGCCGCGCGGGCTTGCGCCGCGCCTGGAACCGAGATCGTCGCGCGAACGTCGCCGCGTGGCCCGGCGTCGATCGAGGGTCATCTCGACGAGGCGATGGCGGTGCCAGGCCTGCTCGATGCGATCCGCGACGGCGAGGCTGACGGCTGCGACGCCCACGTCGTCGCCTGTTTCGGCGATCCTGGGCTGCGCGCGGCGCGCGAGGTCGCCCGCGCGCCGGTGATCGGCATCGCCGAGGCCAGCATGCATGTCGCGAGCCTCGTCGCGACGCACTTCAGCATCGTGACCACGCTGCCGCGGACGATCGTCATCGCCGAGCACCTCTCCACGACCTACGGAATGGAGCGGATCTGCCGGCGCGTGCGGGCGATCGACATCGCGGTGCTCGACCTGCACGACCCCTCCTCCGGCGCCGCCGACCGGCTGCTCGCCGAATGCCGTTGCGCGCTCGACGAGGACGGCAGCGGCGCGATCGTGCTCGGCTGCGCCGGCATGGCGGACCTTGCGGCCGACCTCGCGACATCGCTCGGCGTCCCGGTGATCGAGAGCGTCTCCGCCGCCGTCAAGCTCGCCGAAGCGCTCGTCGGACTCGGGCTCGCGACGAGCAAGTTCGGCGACTACGCGTTTCCGTTGGCGAAGGATTTTCGCGGCTGACTCAAACCCATTTTGGTGAGGAGGGCCTTCAGGCGCGTCTCGAACCACAAGGGCTCCGGGCGGCAACACCGCGGGACCGCCTCGTCCTTCGAGCCGCGCTTCGCGCCCTCGGGATGAGGCTACTGGTTTGGCTTACAGCGATCCCTCGATCTCGCTCACATGCGCGGCGACGACTTTC
Organism: uncultured Lichenihabitans sp.; assembly: GCA_965214415.1. GTDB lineage: Bacteria > Pseudomonadota > Alphaproteobacteria > Rhizobiales > Beijerinckiaceae > RH-AL1. Next base: position 48,313 of record CBDCBQ010000003.1, on the reverse strand, counting down.
CAGCCGTCGGACAGGCGCACCCAGGTCTGGCTCTGGCGGCCGATCCGGCCTGCACTGCTCGACCGGGCGAACAGCGTCATCGCCGTCGCCAGGTCGCGGCCGTAGGTGGTGATCACGGTCCGCGACAGGTCTCGCGCGAGCCCGACCGGCGAGCGGCCCCGGCGAAAGGCGCGGATCGCGTCCATGCCGTGGAGATTTTCCGCGCCGCCGTAGCGGATCGTGCGCGGATCGTCCCAGAACAGCGCCTCCAGGGTCGCGACGTCGTTGGCGACCAGCGCCGCTTCGTAGGCGGCGAAGACAGCCTCGACCTCGGCTCTCACGTCGGCCAGATCGATGTCCATCATACGATATCCATCACAGCGCGGCGATCGGCGCGTGGGCGACCGACAGGCGCTCCAGCGCGTGCGCCACCCGCAAGGCGTCGACCTCGCGCCAGGGGGCGGCGATCACCTGCACGCCGAGCGGCAGGCCGGCATCGATCCAAACCGGGACGGCCACGACGGGAAGGCCGATGAAGGAGATCGGCTGCGTGAACACGCCGATGTTGGGTCGCGCCGGCACCTCGACGCCGTCGAGCACGATGGTGGCCTGGCCGATCCTTGGCGCGCGGCAGGGTGTCGAGGGCGCGAGGATGATGTCGATGTCCTCGTAGAGGACGCGCACGGCGTCGCGGTAGACGCGCCTGAATTTCTGCGCTCGATCCACCCAGCCGGCCGGGATCATCGCGCCGGCGAGCAGCCGATCGCGCACGGCCGGGTCGAAGTCGTCGGCGCGCGTGGCCAGGCGCTCGCGGTGTAGCGAGGCGCCCTCCGCGGCGGTGATCACATAGGCGGCCGCGCGTGCCTCCGCCGCGTGCGGGAGCGTCACCCGCCGCGTCGCGCCGAGGGCCTCGGCGACCTTGCGGACAGCCGCGAGTACGTCGGCACCGGCGAGACGCTCGAAATAGCCGTCGGCGACGGCGATCCGCAGCCCGGCGGTGCCCTGCTCCAGGGACGGCCAGGCCGGCTCGATCGGGCGCGCGGCGAGATGCGGATCATCGGGATCGGCGCCCTGCATCGCATCGTAGGCCAGCGCGAGGTCCTCCGCGCCGCGGGCGAACGGTCCGAGATGATCGAGGCTGCCGACGAATGGAAAACTGCCGGCGCGGCTGAGCCGGCCATAGGTTGGCTTCAAACCAAAGGTGCCGCAGAAGGCCGAGGGCACGCGGATCGAGCCGTTGGTGTCGGAGCCGAGCGCCAGCGGCACCAGGCCGGCCGCGATCGCCGCGCCCGACCCGCCCGACGAGCCGCCGCTCATATGGTCGAGCGCGTGCGGGTTGCGGGAGGGGCCGTCGTGGACGTTCTCGCCGGTGAAATCATAGGCGTATTCGCCCATGTTGAGCCCGCCGACGAGCACCGCCCCGGCCGCCTCGAGCTTGCGCACGAGCGCGCCGTCGCGCGCGGCCGGGGCGCGCGCGCGGTTGATCTTGGAGCCTGCCCGCGTCGGCAGGCCGGCGATGTCGATGAGGTTTTTGACCGCGAACGGTACGCCGGAGAGCGGTCCGGGGTCTTCGCCAGCGGCGAGACTGGCGTCGAGCGCGCCTGCCCGGGCGAGGGCGCGCGCGGCGGTGACGTCGGTGAAGGCACCGACCTGCTGATCGACGCGCGCGATGCGGGCGAGGGTCGCCTCGATGACGGCGCGCGCGGATGTCTTCTTCGCGCGGACAGCCGCGGCGGTGGCGGCGGCGGTGATCACGAGGCGGCCCCGCGGGCTTTCCTTCTCCCGCTTGCGGGAGACGATAGCCCCGCGTAGCGGAGTCGGATGAGGGATCGTGCCGCTCGGGTGACACACGGCGGAGAGGCGGAGAGTCCCCTCGTTGGACCCGACTTCGTCGGGCCACCTTCTCCCGCAGGCGGGAGAAGGAAGAGGCGCGTCGCCTCCTTCACAGCGTGTACACGGGCGCCGCCTCGATCTCGTCTTCGAGCGGGATGGCGAGGACGAGCGTGGCGGCCTTGGCGATGGCCTCGAAATGGGCGAGCACGGCCGCGCGCCATTCGGGCGCGATCGTCAGCCCCTGCAACGCGGCCGCCGCGTCGAGATAAGTCTCGTTTGGGGTCATACCGGCTCCGTCGCGCCGTGCTCGACCGCCGCGGCGGGCTCGCGCACGGTGCCCAATTTGGCGATCGCCATCAACAGGGCGGATACGATGAGGTAGCTCACAGCCACCGTCGGCGTCCGGCCGATGCCGATCGCCTCGGCGTGGATCAGGCCGAAGAAGGTCAGCACCGCACCGGCCAGCGCGAAGGCCGCGGCCTTCTCGAAGGCGCGCTCGATGATGAACACGGCGACCGCGCCAAGGATGATGCCGGCCAGCGTCGCGCCGCCACCCATCGTGACGAGCCCGTTGTAAAGCACGCCCTTGGTCGCGAGCTTGTCGGCGCCGATCGCCGCGACGCTGGTGCCGGCGGCGCCGAGCGCGCCGTCGATCATCGTGCGACCCCAGTTGGCGATCTGCGGGATCATCGCCAGGATGATCGCCGGCGCGTGGCTGTGCGGGGTCTCCTGAAAGGCCTGCGAGCCGATCAGCATGCCGATGTAGAGCAGGATCGGCAGGATCGCGACGACGGGGATCAGCGCCGTCATGAAGGCGACGATGCCGAGCAGGCACATGACGAGGACGAACGCGCCGGTCGCCGCCGAATAGCCGATGCGCCCGCCCATGGCCTTCCAGCCAGGGTGGCCGATGTAGACCGCGTTGATGAACGGGTTGCCCATGCAGCAGCCGATCAGGCTGATGATGCCGTCGGCGGTGAGCACCCGAGTCGTCGGGAAGGAATCGCCCGCCGCGGCGGCGCTCTCGACATTGTCCATCGCCTCGACGAGATCGTAGATGCCGAACGGGATCGCGGTGACGAGGATCACGCCGAGGAACTGGAAGCCCCCGAAGACATGCCCGATCGCCGGGATCGGCAGCGCGAAGCCGACGCGCGACAGCGAGCTCGACAGGCCGGCCGCTGTCAGCCCGCCATAGCCGAGCCCGAACAGGTTCGAGCCCCAGGCGATGATCGTGCCGACCGCGATCGCCACCAGCCCGCCGGGCACGCCGCCGAAATAACGCACCCCGCCAAGCCAGCTGCCAAGGATGATCGCGAAGCACGTCAGCCCGATCACTGGCGTCATGAACATCTGCAGCGACGGGCTCATCGAGATGAAGGTGATCGAGATGCCGGCGAGCGAGCCGAGCAGCGCCGCGCGCGGCGTGATGCGGCGTATGATCGGCGCGATGAAGCCGCCAGCCATCAAGACGAAGCTCTGCACGAACACCCAGGTGAGGCCGGCCTCCCACGCCTTGATGGGATCGCCGGTCTTGCCGAGGATCGGCAGCATGACGACGAAGACCACGACGAACATGTGCGGCACGCTGATGCCGGATGGCAGCGCGCAGACGTCGTCGCGGCCGGTTGTGTCGGCGAGCCGGTATGCGAGCCAGGCGTAGTACACGGTCGACAGGCAGAGCATCAGGCCGGTCGCCGGCAGGATGCGACCGAACACGATGTCGTCGGGCATCTTCAGGACGAAGCGCAGCAGGCCGGTGAGGACAAGCAGGTTGACGAGGATGTTCGTGCCGAAGCCGAAGAAGGCGTTCCAGTCGCCGGGAACCCAGAGCTTCGGCCTGGTGCCGATGGTCGCCGCTGTCATCGTCGCCTCCTCATCGGCTCGCCATCGTCGCGTCTCGAAGCGCCTCGATCAATATGTCGGACGGCGCCACCCAGCCGAAGATGCCGCCTTGCGCGACGATCATCTTCAGCGCCGCCTCGTGAAACTCCGGAAAGTACGAGCCGCAGCAGTCGGCGACCACCAGGCATTCGTAGCCGCGGTCGTTGGCCTCGCGCACCGTGGTGCTGACGCAGACCTCGGTCGTCACGCCGGTGACCACGAGCTGCGTGATGCCGCGATGCTGGAGGATCGCCTGCAGGTCGGTGGCGAAGAACGCGCCCTTGCCGGGCTTGTCGATCACCGGCTCGCCGGGAGCCGGCCGCAGCTCCGCGATGATGTCGTGGCCGGGCTCGCCGCGCACGAGGATGCGCCCCATCGGCCCTTCGTCGCCGATCGAGATCTTGCCGCGCCCGCGCGCTTTCTTCGCCGGCGGCAGGTCGGCCAGATCGGCGCGATGGCCCTCGCGCGTGTGGACCGCGAAAAGGCCCGCCGCGCGCCAGGCGGCGAGCAGGTGCATGTTCGGCTCGATCGTCCGGCGCAACTGCTCGACATCGTTGCCGAGCATGGCGCCGAAGCCGCCCGGCTCGATGAAATCGCGCTGCATGTCGATGATGACGAGCGCGCAGCGGGCGAGATCGAGGGTGAGCGGATAGGGCGTTGCGTCGATGCAGCAGGATTGAGGCATGGCGCGCACTCGGTGATTGTATACGGGGAGGCAAGTTTCGGGCCGGCCCATGTTTCCGGCCCGTCATTGCGATTGGGCCGGAGCAACCCAGGGGCCGCGCGTGACCCCTGGCGACGCTTCGCCTTCGGCTCGCAATGAAGGCGAGGTTCGCCTTCGGCTCGCAATGAAGGCGACGCTTCGCCTTCGGCTCGCAACGAAGGCGAGGTCCGCTGCCCTCACGCCGCCGCGGCGATCGCCTCGAGCCGCAGTCGTGCGATCGTCTTGATCTCGGCGATCGCGCGCGCGAGTTCGGCTGGCCCGTCGTTGCCGAGCCGCTCCTCGAAGGCCGTGAGGATCGCGTCCTTGTCGCTCTTGCGCACCGCCATCACGAACGGAAATCCGAATCTTCGCTTGTAGGAATCGTTCAGCCGCGTGAACCGCGCGTGCTCCTCGGGCGAAAGATTCGACAGACCCGAGGCCTTCTGCTCGACGCGAGATTCCAGCGCAATGTCACCCGCCAGCGCGGCCTTGCCGGCAAGGTCTGGATGAGCGCGCACCAGCGCGACCGCGGCCTCGTGGCCTGCCGTATCGAGCACCTCCGCCATCGCCTGATGAACCGCCTCGAACGAACGGAACGGCGCCTGCCGCCACGCGCCCTCGGCGATCCACGGCGAATGCTCGAACACGTCGCCGAAGGCTGCCACGAAGCCGGCCTCGTCGAGCGCGGCGAGCGCGGTCGGCGTCACGCCTCGGCCTCCGTCAATCCCGCCCGACCGTGCATTCGATCTGCCCGTACGGCTCGTCGGTGGGGAGGAAGACGGTGCCGGTGAACGGGAGATCGAACGCCTTCAGGCTCATCGGCAGGTAGTGCTTGTTCGGGGCGGCCATCGACACCGTGGCGATCTCCGGAACCAGCTCCAAAGCCGCCGTCCCCATCCGATAGAGACTGTCTTGCACGCTGTTCGAGTAGGTGGTGGCGAACACCTCGATCATCGTGTCGAGGATCTTGGCGTTGGTCGCGGGATAATCGGCGGGTGCCTTGGTCCAGTCCCACGATGCCATCAGGCTCGTCGAGGCCATGCGATCGTTGGTCTCCGGGATCGTCGTCAGCGGGTCCTTGTAGAAGTTCGACCACCCCGATTGCGTCGTCTTCAGGAAGGTGAAGCCCTCGATGCCCGAGGTCGTCTTCAGCCCGGAGCGCGTCGCGGCGACGATGGCGAACGGCTTCCCGTTGGAATCCAGCAGGAAGCTATGCGGGTGCTCCTTGCCGTCGACGACGACGCGCGACCACTTCGTCTCCTTGGCGGTGACGGTGCATGTTTCAACCTGTGGGTAGTCGTGGAAGAAGCGTTCGGTCACCGCCGCGCAGAACAGCTCGGTCGGGAGATCGATGTGGCCGTGCGCGACGACGTTGACGACGTTCTTCACGGTGTCGGTCGACACCGTCGTCGAGTTGTCGGCCGCCGTGTAAGCCTTGCCGAAATCGCCTTCGAGGAGCACCTCGACCGTCAGCTCGCGCGCCTCGTGCCTCTCGGTATCGCGTTTGATGCGCATCACGCGCACGCGACCCTTGCCGTAGCGGTTCATGACGAGAGACATCGCCTTCGCTCCTTCATTCCATATGGCTGGCGTCGGAGGATCGGTCCGAGCCGGCAATCAAGTTCCGGGCCGCCCTCGCCGCGGACCCGGTCAGCTGCCGCGATAGGTCGAGTAGGCCCACGGCGTGACGAGCAGCGGCACGTGGTAGTGCAGGCTCGGGTCGGTGATGCCGAAGCGCAGCGGAACCACGTCGAGAAAGCGGATGTCCGACGGCTGCGTCGTGGCGCCCGCGAAATAATCGCCGACATGAAAGGTGAGCTCGTAAACGCCGGAACTCATCGCGGCGCCCTCGAGAAGCGGCCGATCGACGCGTCCGTCCGCGTTGGTGACCGCCTCGACCAGCGCTTGCGGCGCTCCATCCACGTAGCGCGACACGCCGATGCGCACGCCGGCCGCCGGCTGCCCGGACACCAGATCGAGAACGTGGGTTGTCAGGCCGCTCATCGCGTTGTCGCCTCCATCCCGGACGGGCCCGTCGCGCAGCAATGCATATGCCATTTCAAAATTCACGCGTGCTCGCTCCGCCGCCGCACGTGGCACGGCGCTTGAATGAAGCGTGACACGCAGGAGACGAGCAGCAATGACCATGCAGCCGCACGCTGTCGATGAGATGTTTCCCGCGCCGCGGCTCCTGACACTCGGCCTCCAGCACGTGCTCGTCATGTACGCGGGCGCCGTCGCCGTGCCGCTGATCATCGGTCGCGCGCTCAAGCTCGCGCCCGAGGATGTCGCCTTCCTCATCAGCGCCGACCTGTTCACCTGCGGGCTCGCGTCGGTCATCCAGAGCTATGGCCTGCCCTATGTCGGCATCCGGCTGCCGGTGATGATGGGCGTCACTTTCGCCCGCCGTCGGGCCGATGCTGTCGATGGCGGCCGATCCCGACATCGGCGTGCTCGGCATCTACGGCTCGGTGATCGCCGCCGGCGTGTTCGGCGTGATCATGGCGCCGTTCATCAGCCGCCTGCTGCCGCTGTTCCCGCCGGTCGTCACCGGCACCATCATCCTCGTCATCGGCGTGTCGCTGATGCGCGTCGCCATCAACTGGGCGGCGGGTGGCCAGCCGACGATCATGAAGATCGTCGACGGCGTGCCCGGCGCCTTTCCCAATCCCGCATATGGCGGTCTCGGCGGGCTCGGCCTCGCGCTGTTCACGCTGGTCCTCATCCTCGCGCTGATCCGCTGGGGCAGTGGTTTCGTCGCCAACGTCTCGGTTCTGCTCGGCATCATCGGCGGCGCGCTGCTCGCCGTTGTGCTCGGGCTGATGCATTTCGACAAGGTCGGCAAAGCCGGCTGGTTCGCCTTCGTGACGCCGTTCCACTTCGGCGTGCCGCAATTCCATCTCGTGCCGATCCTGACGATGTGCGTCGTGATGATCGTCGTGATGATCGAATCACTCGGCATGTTCTTGGCGCTGAGCGAGATGACCGGCAAGGTGATCGATCAGCACGAACTCACGCGCGGGCTTCGCGCCGACGGCGTCGGCACAATCCTCGGCGGCGTCTTCAACACGTTCCCCTACTCGTCCTTCTCGCAGAACGTCGGCCTCGTCGGCATCACCGGCGTCAAATCGCGCTGGGTGACCGTCACCGGCGGCTCGATCATGATCGTTCTCGGGCTGCTGCCGAAGTCCGCCGCGCTCGTCGAGGCGATCCCGCAGACCGTGCTCGGCGGCGCCGGCATCGTGATGTTCGGCATGGTGGCGGCGACCGGCGCGCGGATCCTCACCGAGGTCAATTTTCGTGAGAACGCCTACAACCTCTATGTCGTCGCGATCTCGATCGGCTTCGGCACGATCACGATGGTCTCGCCGAACTTCTTCAAGAACATGCCGAGCGCCCTGCACCCGCTGCTCGATTCCGGGATCCTCATGGCGGCGCTCGTCTCGGTGCTCCTGAATTTGTTCTTCAACGGGCTCAGCAACATCGACGAGGCGCGCGCGCAGGCGACCCTCGCCTCGGCCTCGGCCGAGCATGTGTGAACGGGCGTGACGTCTTCCGACCCGACCGGCAAGGTGTCCGGCACCTCGCAAGATCTGCTGCGCCTGCGCGGCATCACCAAGCAATATCCGATGACGCTCGCCAACGACCGCGTCGACCTCACCGTCGCCAAGGGCGAGATCCACGCGCTGCTCGGCGAGAACGGCGCCGGCAAGTCGACGCTCGTCAAGATCATCTACGGCGTCGTCCGGCCCGATGCTGGCGTCATCACCTGGGACGGGGCGGACATCGCCATCGCCAGCCCGCATGCCGCGCGCACGCTCGGCGTCGGCATGGTCTTCCAGCATTTCTCGCTGTTCGAAGGCCTCACCGTCGCCGAGAACCTCGCGCTCGGCATGAACGAACGGCGCTCGCGCAAGGCGCTGCGTGACGAGGTCGCGTCGATCTCGACGCGCTACGGCCTCCCTCTCGATCCCGACAAGCACGTGTCCGACCTGTCGCTCGGCGAGCGCCAGCGCATCGAGATCGTGCGTTGCCTCATGCAATCGCCCAAGCTCCTCATCATGGACGAGCCGACCTCGGTGCTGACGCCGCAAGAGGTCGACAAGCTGTTCGAGACGCTGCGCCAGCTCGCCGACCAGGGCTGCTCGATCCTCTACATCTCGCATAAGCTGAAGGAGATCCGAGCGCTCTGCCACGCCGCGACCGTGATGCGCGCCGGCAAGGTGGTCGCGCACTGCGACCCCCGCGTCGAGACGACGACGCGGCTGGCCGAGCTGATGATCGGCGAGACACTGGCGGCGCCGCGTGGGCGCGCCGGCGAGGCGTCCGCCGCCGTCGCGCCTTGCCTCCTGGTCGAGCGGCTGACGATCGTGTCCGACCGCAAGTTCGGCACCGACCTGAAGGCGATCGACATGGCCGTCGCCGCCGGCGAGATCCTCGGCATCGCCGGTGTCGCCGGCAACGGACAGACCGAGCTGATGGACGCGCTATCGGGCGAGATCCCCGCCGGCAAGCCGGAGACGATCAAGATCGAGGGCAGTGCTGCCGGCCACAAGCGCCCGAGCGAGCGCCGCGCGCTCGGCGCCTGCTTCGTGCCGGAAGAGCGCAACGGCCACGCAGCGGTGCCCGGCATGACGCTGTCCGAGAATGCTTTGCTTTCCGCCTATGTGCGCAAGGCCTTGGCGCGCTTCGGCCTGATCGATCGTGGCAAGACCACGGTTTTCGCCCGAGACATCATCCGCGACTTCGACGTGCGCACCAGCGGCCCCGCCGCCGAGGCGCGCTCGCTTTCCGGCGGCAATCTGCAGAAGTTCGTGGTCGGCCGCGAAGTGATGCAGGAGCCAAAGCTCCTCGTCGTCAGCCAGCCGACGTGGGGCGTCGACGCAGGGGCGGCGAATGCGATCTACGACGCGCTGATCCGCCTCGCGGAGGCCGGCACCGCCGTCGTCGTGATCTCGCAGGATCTCGACGAGATCTTCTCGCTCTGCGACACGATCGCCGTCATCGCGGGCGGTGAACTGTCGGTCAAGCGCAAGGTCACCGAGACCAGCGTCGCCGAGGTCGGCCTGCTGATGGGGAGCGCCGGCAAGTCCGACACCGCCTCGGACGCCGAGTCAGTCCGGAGTGACGCCGCTGCCTAGTCTCGTCGCGCGCGGGCATCGATCGCAGGTCTGGGCATTCGCCTCGCCGGCGCTCGCGATCGTCCTCACGATCCTCGTCACCGGGCTCTTGTTCCTCGCCTTCGGCAAGCCGCCGCTGCATGCGCTCGACGTCTTCCTGGTCGAGCCGATCATGAGCCTCAACGGCCTCGCCGAGCTCAGCGTCAAGGCCGCGCCACTCATCATGATCGGCGTCGGCATCGCGCTCGCCGCGCGCGCCAACGTCTGGAATATCGGCGCCGAGGGGCAGTTCACCGTCGGCGCGATCTGCGGCGGCGGCCTCGCGCTCGCCGCGCCCAACCTGTCGCCATTCCTGCTCTATCCGGCGATGCTCGTCGCCGGCGTGCTCGGCGGCATGGCCTGGGCCGCCATCGTCGCCTGGCTACGTGTGTCCTTCAACGCCAGCGAGATCCTCACCAGTTTGATGCTGAACTACGTGGCGCAGCTGCTGTTGATCTACCTCGTCTCGGCGCCGTGGCGCGACCCGCAAGGCTTCGGCTTTCCGCAGACGGCGATGTTCTCGGCCAACGCCACCGCGCCGATCCTCGTCGCCGACACGCGCCTGCATCTCGGCGTCGCGGTGGCGTTGGCGGTCGCACTGGCCGGCTGGTTCGCCCTGTCGGCGACGATCCTCGGCTTCCAGCTCCGGGTGCAGGGCTCGGCGCCGCGCGCGGCACGGTTCGCCGGCTTCAGCGACAAGAAGCTGATCTGGCTGTCCATGCTGGTCAGCGGCGGCCTCGCCGGCCTCGCCGGCTTGTTCGAGGTCTCCGGCCCGATCGGCCAGCTTACCGGGCAGATCTCGCCTGGCTACGGCTACACCGCGATCATCGTCGCGTTTCTCGGCCGGCTGCATCCGGGCGGCGTCGTGCTCGCGGGGCTGCTGCTGGCCCTGTCCTATCTCGGCGGCGAGGCGGCGCAGATCGACCTCGGCCTGCCCTCGGCCGTCACCGGCATCTTCCAGGGCGTGCTCCTGTTCTTCCTGCTCGCGTGCGACGCGCTCATCCTGTTTCGCGTCCGCTGGCGCCAGCCGGGCGCGGCCGTCGTGGCGGCCGCCCCGCTGGCGCAGCCAAACCCCGCCGAGTGAAGGAGCCGACGCGATGACGAGGGTCACACCATGAGGACGGTCACACCATGACGATGGTTACGCCATGACGATGGTCGTGTTCACCAATGTCGTCCTCTCGATCATCGTCACCTCGACGCCGCTTCTGCTCGCCGCGACCGGCGAACTGGTCGTCGAGAAATCCGGCGTCCTCAACCTCGGCGTCGAGGGCATGATGCTGGTCGGCGCGGTGTGCGGCTTCGCGCTCGCCTTCAAGACCGGCAGCCCGACGCTCGGCGTCCTCGGCGGCATGGTCGGCGGCGGGCTGTTCTCGCTCCTCTTCAGCCTCCTCGCCCTCAGCTTTCTCGCCGCGCAAGTGCCCGCGGGTTTGGTGCTCACCATTTTCGGGACGGGGCTCAGCGCGCTGATCGGGGCCGGCTTTGTCGGCAACGCCACCACCCGTCTGCCCCAGCTCGATATCCCTGGTCTCAGCCATCTGCCGTTCATCGGCCCCGTCCTGTTCGGCGAGGATATCCTTGTCTACCTGAGCTTCGCGGCGGTGGTTTTGGTGCATATCGTCCTGACGCGCACGCACGCCGGGCTGGTGCTGCGCGCCGTTGGCGACTCGGCCGATGCCGGCCATGCGCTCGGCTACGACGTGATCAAGGTGCGTTATCTGGCGACGACGTTCGGCGGCGCGATGGCGGGCCTCGCCGGCGCCTACATGTCGCTCGCCTACAACACGAGCTGGGCCGAGAACATGACGGCGGGCCGCGGCTGGATCGCGCTCGCCCTCGTCGTGTTCTCGATGTGGCGACCGTTCTGGCTCGTCGTCGGCGCCTATCTCTTCGGCGCGATCATGTACATGTCGTTCTACCTGCAGGGCCTCGGCGTCGCGATCCCGTCGCAGTTCATCTCGGCCCTGCCCTACATCGCGACGATCGTCGTGCTCGTGATGATCTCATCCAACAAGGCGCGCATCCGCCTCACCGCGCCCGCCTGCCTCGGCAAGACATTCCACGCGACAAGCTGAGGCTCCCGTAGCCTCGTGGTTCGAGACGCGCCTGCGGCGCTCCTCACCACTCGAACAGCGGCACCAGCTCCATCTCCGGCACGAGCACCAACCCCATGTCGGTGATGCGGATCTCGGGGATGACGGCGAGTGGGATCAGGTTGAAGCCCATGTAGGGGATCGTGCAGCCGGCGTCGGTCCAAGCGCGCTTCACCGCCTTCATGGTCTCGGCCACCTCGGTGACGCGCTTGTCCGAGAGCAGCCCGGCGATCGGCAAATGCACCATCGCCAGCACCGCGCCTTCGGCGACGACGCAGACGCCGCCCTGCGCCGCGGCGATGGCATCGATCGCCACGCGCATGTCCGCCTCGTTGGTGCCAGCGACGATGACGTTATGGCTGTCGTGGCCGACGCTCGAGGCGACCGCGCCGCGCTTCAGCCCAAAGTCCTTCAATACGCCATGCGCGACGTTGCCCGGTGATTTCCCGTGCCGCTCGACCACCGTCACGAAGCAGAGATCGTACTTACGCATCGCGTCCGCCCAATCATGGCAGTCCTCGACCGCGATCTTGTCGTGGAACAGCGTGATGCCAGGGAGCGCAGTACGGATCGCGTTGATCGTCGTCGCGTTGGCGGCCCAGTTCGGCGTCAATCGCGCGACGGCGGGCATGTGCACGGTCGTGAACGAGGCCGCGGGATAGCGGTAGCGGTCCGACAATGCCGCATCGAGGCGCGGCGTGATGCGGCGATCCTCGACGACCAGTTCGCCGCCATACCAGGTGCAACGCGGCTTCAGGTCGTCGTCCATCAGCACGAGATCGGCCCTGCGGCCGCCGCCGAGACCGCCGATTTCGTTCTCGAGCCCGAACCGGGTCGCGCCATGCAGCGAGCCCATCGACCAGGCCTGTTCCGGCGACATCCCGGCGTCGCGCGCCTCGCGGACGACCCAGTCGAGCCCGAACATGAGCAGGTCGTCGGCATCGCGATCGTCCGTGCAGACGGCGACGCGCTTGTGCGAGGCGCCGAGCTCGGTGATCGCGCGAATCGCCTGCGGCAGGCTGTGCCACGGTGTGGTGGGCGGCCCGCCGCGCAAAAAGATCCAGACGCCGGCCTCGAGCAGATCGTCGGCGATGTCGCGGTCGATCGCCTCGTGCGTGTCGGTGACGCCTGCCGCCGCGTAGGCCGCGACGAACTCGCGGCCGTAGACGTGGCCGGAGACCGGGCGCCCGCGCCTGAGGGCGGCAGCGATGATGGCGTGGCTCCGCTCGTCGCCCGTCGCGACCGGCACGAAGTCCATCTTCTCGCCGAGCCCGAGCGCCTCCGGCCAGCGGTCGAACAGCGCGCCGATCTTCTCGGGCGTGAGATCGCCGCCCGCGGTTTCGAGCGCGGGCGAGGTCGCCGGCACGGTGCTCGGCACGGTGAGGTAGATCGACAGTGGCGCCTGCCGCGCGTCCTCGAGCATGGCCTCGACGCCGGCGACATCCATGACGTTGCCGATCTCGTGGCTGTCGCAGAAGATCGTCGTCGTGCCGTTGAGCAGCGCCGCCTCGGCGTAGGCGCAGGCCGTCACCATCGACGATTCGATGTGCAGATGCGGGTCGACGAGGCCCGGCCCCAGAATGCCGCCGCGCGCGTCGTAGATCGCCGCGGCGCCGCCCGCGGCCTTGTGCGCGCCGGCCGGCTTCAGCGCGGCGATGCGACCGCCGGCGATCCAGATCTCGCGCTCGGGCAGGATGCGCTCGGAATAGGTGGAGAGCGCACGAGCGCCGGTAATCACCAGGTCCGGCGCGGCGCGGCCCGAGGCCACGTCGGCCAGGCGGCGGGTCATCGTGTGCAGCGGCGCGACGGCGAAACGATCGAGCAAGACAGCCTCCAAGAATGCGCAAACCCCATGCAAGTAGCGCGCACGCCTCGGGCGCGGCGGCGGCGCGCTTAGAGGTCGTCCTCGGTCCAGATCATGTTTTCAATACGATGTCGTCGCGGCCGTCGTCTCGCGATCGCGCGCGCGATCGGCATGTTTTTCCTTACGCGGCTTACGTGGCGCGGGCAGGAGTTCATTGGTTCGGATCTACTCAAGAAAGTCGGTTCGAAATGCTTGTGGGCGACGCTAGCTGCCATGGTCGCGATCGTTGCCGTGCCCGGCGGCGCGTCGGCGAACGATGGGCGTGTGCCAGTCCGCGTCGTCGTGGTCACGCAGGGCTACCACGATCTCAGATACAACCCGGATCGTCAGGTGCTCGCGATCGACACCGGCGAGGGACCAGTTCACGCAGCGGCATCGATCGAGGCGCTGGCGAACGAACCGCGCTTCGATCTGAGTCACGCCTACTGGCTGCTCGCCGGCATCGCGGGGATCGACGCCAACGTCGGCCCTGTCGCGTCGGCATCCTGGGCGGATACCGTCGTCGACGGCGACCTCGCCTACGAGATCGACGCCAGGGAGATCCCGCCCTCGTTCTCGACCGGCTACGTCCCGCTGGGCCGCTCCGCCCCCTACCAGCGTCCGGTGCCACAAGTCAGCTCGACGAACGGAGTCAACCTGTTCCAGCTGAACGCCGGCCTCGTGCGATGGGCGTACCAATTCAGCCGCGGCCACGTGACATTGCCCGACACCGAAAATCTGCGTCAGCTCCGGGCGGGATACGCGGCACACCCCGCGACCCAGGCGCCGCCGGCGATCCCGAAGGGGGCAACGCTGGCGGCGGGCACGTTCTGGATCGGCCACCGGCTGAACGCATGGGCGGAACAATGGGTGTCCTTTTGGAGCCAGGGCCACGCCGTGTTCACGATGAGCTCGGAAGAGGACGCGGGCTACCTCCAGGCGCTCACCGTCCTCGCGCAGGTTCACCAGATCGATTTCGACCGCGTGCTCGATCTCAGGGCCGCGAGCGACTTCACCGTACCCCGCTCGGGCCAGACAGCGGCGCAGCTTCTCGCGCAGGACGCGACCACGACGGGGCTCTCGGCCTTTTCGGAAAGCCTGAAGGACGAGTTCCTGACGGGCAAGCGCGGTGGTGAACGAGCTGACGGATCACTGGGATCAGTACGGACCGCAGACGCCGTCGGCACCTTGAGCGCCGCGGCTCCCCAAGGCACGGCCTTTGCGAAAGCCGCATGACATTTTCGCGAGGGGGTCTCATGAGCATCGTCACGGAAGAGATGAAGCCCGCGCCGGCGTCCCCGCGGCCGCCGGCTCCGCCCGCCGCAACCGGCATCCTCGAAAGGCTCTTCCACCTCGAGGAGGCCGGCACCAACGCGCGGACCGAGGTTCTCGCCGGCGTCACGACCTTCCTGACGATGGCCTACATCATCTTCATCAACCCGCTGATCCTCGGCGACGCGGGCATGCCGAAGGGCTCGGTCTTCGTGGCGACCTGCATTGTCGCGGCGGTCGGCACGATGATCATGGCGATCTACGCCAACTACCCGATCGCGCTGGCGCCGGGCATGGGGCTCAACGCCTACTTCGCCTACGTGGTGGTGCTGCAGATGCACTACCCGTGGCAGGCCGCGCTCGGCGCGGTGTTCATCTCCGGATCGCTGTTCCTGCTCGTCACGCTGTTTCGCCTCCGCGACATCATCGTCGAAGGCATCCCCATCTCGCTGCGGATCGCGATCACCGTCGGCATCGGCCTCTTCCTGGCGATCATCTCCCTCAAGAACGCCGGCATCGTCGCCGCCAATCCCGCGACCTTCATCACGCTGGGCGACCTGCACAATCCCGGCACGGTCCTCGCCGTGCTCGGTTTCATCCTCGTCGCGGTCCTCTCGGTGCTCGAGGTGAAGGGCGCGCTGCTCATCAGCATCCTCGCGGTGACGATCCTCAGCTTCTTCGTCGCCGGCAACAAGTTCAACGGCATCGTCTCGCTGCCGCCCTCGATCGAGCCGACCTTCTTCGCGCTCGACGTCAAGGGCGCGATCTCGCACGGCATCCTCAATGTCGTCCTGGTCTTCTTCCTCGTGGAATTGTTCGACGCCACGGGCACGCTGATGGGCGTGGCGCGTCGCGCCGGGCTGCTTGTCGAGGGCAAGATGAACCGGCTGTCGCGCGCGCTGATGGCGGATTCGACGGCCATCTTCCTCGGCTCGCTGCTCGGCACGTCGAGCACGACCGCCTATCTCGAGAGCGCGGCCGGCGTCGAGGAAGGCGGCCGCACCGGCCTCACCGCCGCCACGGTCGCCGTCCTGTTCCTCGCCTGCCTGTTCATCTCGCCGCTCGCCGGCTCGGTGCCGGCCTATGCGACAGCGCCCGCGCTGTTCTACGTCGCCTGCCTGATGATGCGCGACCTCGTCGACCTCGACTGGGACGACAAGACCGAGGTGCTGCCGGCCTGCCTCACCGCGCTGATGATGCCGTTCACCTACTCGATCGCCAACGGCGTTTCGTTCGGCTTCGTGTCCTACGCGGCGTTGAAGGTGCTGACCGGCAGGGCGGCCAACGTGAAGTGGATCGTCTGGGTGATCGCCGCGGTCTTCGTCTTCAAGTTCATCTACCTCGGCGCGGCAGGCTGAGCGCGTGGCCGGCCGCCACGCGCTCCGCGGCCGAATCGTATCGTTCGACGGCGATCCTTTTCAGGAGAGTTCCGAGACCTGCCTCGCCGCGATAGAGGACGGTCTCGTCGTGATCGGAGACGGCAAGATCTCCGCCGTGGGCGATTACGCCGCGCTTGCGCCGACCCTCGACGCGGATGTCGCGGTCACGCGTTACGAGGATGCCCTGATCTGCCCGGGTTTCGTCGACACGCACGTGCATTACCCGCAGATGCAGATGATCGGCGCCTACGGCGAGCAGCTGCTCGCGTGGCTCAACAAGTACACGTTCGTCACCGAGGCACAGTTCGTCGACAAGGCGCACGCGGACGCCATCGCCAAGCTGTTCTTCCGCGAGCTGTTGAGCTGCGGCACCACGACGGCCGCGGTCTATTGCACGGTGCACCCGCAATCGGTGGACGCGTTCTTCGAGGAATCGGAGCGCTACGGCACATTGATGGTGGCCGGCAAGGTGCTGATGGATCGCAACGCGCCGGACACGCTGCTCGACACCGCCCAGCGCGGCTTCGACGAGAGCGAGGCGCTCATCAAGCGCTGGCACGGCACCGGCCGCAACATGTATTGCGTGACGCCGCGCTTCGCGCCGACCAGCACGGACGCCCAGCTCGACGCGGCGGGCGCGCTCCTGAAGGCGCACGAGGGCGTCTTCATGCAGACGCACCTCAGCGAGAACCTCGCCGAGGTCGATTGGGTCAAAAGCCTGTTCCCGAAACGATCGAGCTACCTCGACGTCTACGCCCACGCCGGGCTCGCGCAAAAGCGCGCGGTGTTCGGCCACGCCATCCACCTGAGCGAGGATGATTTCCGCACCTGCAACGCGACGGGCGTGGCGCTGTCGCATTGCCCGACGTCCAACCTTTTTCTCGGTAGCGGGCTGTTCAAGCTGTTCGATGCGCAGGACGCGCGACGCCCGGTGCGCGTCGGCCTCGGCACGGACGTCGGCGCCGGCACCAGCCTGTCGCAGCTGAAGACGCTCGGCGAGGCCTACAAGGTCGCGGCCCTGAGCGGCCGCAAGCTCGACGCGATCCAGGCCTTCTACCTCGCCACCGCCGGTGGCGCGCGCTCGCTCTATCTCGACGACCGGATCGGCCGCGTGGCGCCAGGCTACGACGCCGATCTTTGCGTACTCGATCTGAAAAGTTCGCCGCTGCTCGCCTTCCGGATGGGCTATTGCGAAAGTTTGCAGGACATCCTGTTCGTGCTCGTGACCCTCGGCGATCATCGCACCGTGCGCGCGACCTACGTGGCGGGGGAATGCGTGTACGACCGGACCGCGAGCGAACCGTTCCGCTACGTGCGGTAGCCGACGCAGCGTTTCCGACACCCTCATGGTGAGGAGCCGCATAGCGGCGTCTCGAACCACGAGGCTCCGGGAGGCGCCGCCTCGTGGTTCGACTCGCGCTTCGCGCGGCTCACCATGGAGGCTACTTAGATAGAGCGCGCGCCGCATCTTTCTCGATCACATGCCGGTACAATTCGTCGGCGGCAAAAGGCGTGCGCGTCGGGCGGACGCCGGTCGCGTCGCGGATCGCATTGCCGAGCGCGGCGGCGATCGGGTTGTACGGGCTCTCGCTCATCGACTTGGCGCCGAGCGGGCCGACGCTGTCGTAGGTCTCGGCGAAATGCACTTCGGTGCGCGGCACGTCGGCGTAGGACGGGATGTGGTATCCGCGAAACGCGGCGTTCGAAACGCGACCTTCGGCATCGATCCGCACCTCCTCGTAGAGCGCCGCGCCGATCGCCTGCGCGACACCGCCCTCGACCTGGCCGCGACATTGCAACGGGTTGATCACGGTGCCCGCGTCGGCGGCGTGGATGCTGCGCAGGATGCGGATGGCGCCACTGCGGCGATGCACGGCCACCTCGAACGCCTGTACGTTGAACGCGACCGAGCGCGGCGTCCCGTTCGCGCGACCGTTGGCCTCGAGCGGGACGCCAGCCTCGGCCGCGCGTTCGACCAGCTTGGCCAAGCTAAGCTCCTGTGCATGCGAGGCGATGGTGTCGCATCCCACCGTACCGCCCTCGCCAGACCATCCGAGCGAGCTCGTCGCGAAGTCGAGGATTTTGGCCTCGAGCGCTTTCGCGGCTCGATGCGTCGCCATGCCCGCGACCACGGTACCGGTGCTGCCGTACGCGCCGGTGTCGTGCCGCACCCCATCCGTGTCCGCCTGGTGCACGCGGATGCGGTCGGGCGTCGTGCCGAGCGCCGTCGCGGCGATCTGGGTGTGCACGGTCGTCGTGCCGTTGCCGAATTCCGCCGTGCCGACGAAGAGGTCGTAGCATCCATCGGCGGCGAGCTTGATCTCGCAATCCGCGAAATGACCGCGCGGCGGGATCGTATCGATCATGCCGGCCGCCATGCCGCGCCCGATGAGCCAGTCGGCGCCGAGGTCCGCTCGCGCGACCCCATCGAGCGCGGATTGCGCCGTGTCGAAACACTGGTCGAGGCCGTAGCTGCCGTATTCCACATCGTGCGCGCCGACCTCGTAGGAGACCATCGGATCGCCCGGCACGACCACGTTCAGTCGTCGGAAGGCAAACGGGTCCATGCCGACCCGCGCCGCCACCTCGTCGATGGCCGACTCGACGGCGAAATTCGTTTGGCTCAGCCCGTAGCCGCGAAAAGCACCGGCCGGCAGCGTATTCGTGTAGACCGCGACCGCGTCGACCTTCTTGTTTGGGCAGCGGTACAGCGCCACCACCTCGCCGGCGCCGTGAAACATGACGCCCGGGCCATGGTTGCCGTAGGCGCCGGTGTTCGACAGCACGCGCATCGCGATCGCCGTGAGACGCCCGTCGCGGCGCGCGCCGATCTTCACGGTGACACGCATCGGATGTCGCGTCGTCGTCGCCGAGAATTGCTCGGCGCGCGTGAGTTCCAGCTTCACGGGGCGCCGCGTGCGCAGCACGGCGAGCGCGACGATGTCCTCGGTGAGCATCTCCTGCTTGCCGCCGAACCCGCCGCCGACGCGCGCCGTGAAGACGCGCACCTTCTCGCGTGGCAGGTCGAACAGGTCGGCGATCGCGCCGCGAATCAGGAACGGCACCTGCGACGCGGTGCGCAGCGTCAGGCGGCCGTCGTCGTCGAGCCAGCCGATCGCCCCGTGCGTCTCGAGGGCCGCGTGCTGCACCCGCTGCGTCTCGAAGGTTTCCTCATAGATCACATCCGCCTCGGCGAAGCCCGCCTCGACGTCGCCGATCCCGCCGTGCACCTCCGCGACGATATTGCGAGCGGCATTGGCGATCCGGCTCGAAGCCGGCTTGTCGTGGACGATCGGCGCGCCCGCTCGCAGCGCCTCCTCCGGGTCGAGCACCGCCGGCAGGATCTCGTATTCGACGCGCAGGGCATCGCATCCGGCCTCCGCCGCCGCCTCGCTCTCGGCGACGATCGCGGCGACCCGCTGCCCGGCGAAACGGATGACCGGGTCGAGCACCATCGTGTCGTCCGGATCGTCGGTCCAATTCTCGTGGCGCGCCGTCGAGAAATGCTTTTGCGGCACATCTTTGTGCGTCAGCACGAGTACGACGCCCGGCACGGCCTCGGCCGCGCGCTCGTCGATGCCGACGATCCGCGCGGAGGCATGCGGCGCGCGCAGGATCTTCATGTGGAGGAGCCCGTCCAGCGCCAGGTCCATCGTGTAGCGGGCCTGCCCGGTGACGATCGTCGGACCGGCGGGCGCTGCGAGGCTGCGGCCGGTCGCATCGCCCGGCGCCGGGGTCTCGACGTGATGGACGCCGTCGATCGCGTCGGCGATCGCCCGATAGCCGGTGCAGCGACAAAGGTTGCCCTTCAAAGCAACAGGAAGGTCGCGCCGCTGAGCCTGATCGAGGCAGGCCGAGGTCATCACCATTCCGGCGGTGCAGAACCCGCACTGGAAGCCCTGCGCGTCGAGGAAGGCCTGCTGCATCGGGTGCAGCCCGTTCGGTCCCGCCAGACCCTCGATGGTCGTCACCGCGTGCCCCTGCGCGCGCACGGCCGGCATCAGGCAGCTGTGCACCGGCTCGCCGTCGAGATGCACCGTGCAGGCGCCGCAATCGCCGGCGTCGCAACCCTTCTTGACGCCGAAGCAGCCGCGCTCGCGCAGGTAGGTCCGCAGGCATTGGCCCGCGCGCGGCGCCTCGGCGAACGACGTGCCGTTGATGGTGATGGTCATTCTTGGGTCGTTTTTTGACTGCCGGCGAGCTCCGCCAGGATCTCCGCCGCGAAGACATGGGTCATGTGGCGGCGCCAATCCGGGCGGCCGTGGATGTCGTCGTAGTAGTCGTCGGCGGAAATCTCGTCGTCGAGCAGCATCGCGAGGGCGGCGACGCCGATCCCGTCCGGCGGTACCACGCGGCGCGGCCGGCGGGTCGATGCGGTAACGGTCAAGGCGAATCTCCCCTGTCCGTCGCGGGTGCCGATGACGAGGGCGCCCGAGCGGCCTTGCGCCGTCAGCGAGATGCGGCGGAAGGCCGTGACGCGCCGCAACGCCTCGGCACCGATCTCGATGCCACGCAACACCTCGCCGGGCGCGATCGACGTCCGCTGCGGGCCGGTCACGAGATCGAGCACGGAGACGCGCCGCTCGGAGCCGTCGGCCGCCCACAGGACGCAGGTGGCATCGAGCGCGGCACCGAGCGAGATCATCGGCCCGGCCGGGAGGGCCATGCAGATATTGCCGCCGACGGTGGCGACGTTCTGGATCTTGAACGAGGCGAGGAAGGCATGACAGCACTGGCCGATCAGCGGGCTCGCGCGCCAGTCCACGGGGCTGGTGAACGCCTCGAGAGTGGCGACCGTGCAGGTCGCGGAAACGAACAGGCCGGCATCGGTCGGCTCGATCGGCGGCCAACCGAGCGTGGTCAAATCGATCAACCGCGTGATCGTCGGCTGCGGCTCGGAGAACAGCCATGTGCCGCCCGCGAGCCAGGCGTCGCCGCGCAGGAACGCCGGCAGCTCGTCACGGGTTTTGGGCTGCTCGAACGCTCCGACCGAATTGAGATCCATGCCCCGCCCTTTCCGCACGGCACAAAGCACATTGCGGGCCGGCAACGGGAGCGGCGGCGTGCGTCATGGCGCGCGCACGCGACCCAGGCCATCCGCCGCGGAGGCCCAGGCTGAACCGGATCTGGCCGTCCTAGGTCAAGGGCAGGGATGCTCGCGGCCGTCGTAGCCGAGGAAGGTGCCTGTTGTCGGATCGTAGGAGCGGTAGCGATCCGCGCAGGAGGTTTGCGCGTCGTCGACCTGCGCCGCGAATTGCTCGCGGTCGGCATCGGCCGCGAGGCGCCCATGGAGACCACCGACGCCACGGCCGATGACGTTCGCCCCGGACGGAGCGTGGTGGTGGTGATGGTGCATCCAGGTCGTCCGCGGCGATGCCTCGATGAACGCCGACGACGGTGCTGTCGAACCGGCGAGAACGACAGCCGCGAGCAGCGCGGCGGCGATCGTATTGCTGTTGTAGGCATAAGTGGCCAAGCGTTTCGCGAGCCTGGGCATAAAATCAAATCCTCTTGGTCGAGCCCCTATCGGGCACAGGCCGACTATCCCCGACGTCGGTTTCCCGACGACGGCCGGCGCGTGACAAAATGTTTCCCGCGCGCAATCCACTCAGCAGGAAGCTTTAGCGCGACGCGGCCGACCACCGATGCGTCCAGACGCGACCGTCTCGGCGGTCAGCGATCTTATTGCAGCGCCTACAGGGTGCGGCGCGACGACATCGGCGTGCTCGACCAGCTCCGAGGCAGCCGCCGCTCCGCGGCGTCGCCGCCTGCAACAAAACGTCACGATCGGAGCGAAATCGCGACACAGGCGCAAAACCCGTTCGCTACGAAATGATACCGCCCTCCGCGTTCGGCCGAGTTCGAAGCAGTGGGACACACAGATCAGCAGGAATTTCGGATGTCCGAGCCCGTGATTTCGATGACGTCGTGCTGGCACAAGGCACGCAGGCTGCGGAACCAAAATCGGCGGCGAGTGCGGCGGCAGGCGCCTACGCGCCCGTTCCTACGCGCGCGACCCGGACCTGGAACCCGGGCACCACCGACGATTGGTACGATACCGCCAATTGGACGACGACGACAACGACCACGACGACCGTCGCCAACAGTCACCCGCTGCCGGGCTTCAGGATTGCCCGCCACTGGCAGCTGTTGGCGAGCACGTACATCAGCCCGTTGACGACCTCGTGGACGTTCACGGTCCGCTTGTTGCCGGCCGCGCTTGGCAGGCCGGATCAAAGGCTCGATCCGCGCGACACTCCCTTGTCGGTGAGATCGCTTAAATAGCGAAGGCGGCTACGTTCGTAGCGACCACGGTTCTCGTTCGTCCACATCTGCGAAGCGGCCCCGAATCAAACCGCTCCCTCGAATCACAACAGACTCATGCGACCCAACATGTTCCCGGAACAGACACCGAGGATATCGAAGACCTGCGTGACGCTGTTTCTGGAAACTCCCATCTCGTCGGCCAAGATACGGCATGAGGGAATTTTCGCAGCCGGCGTGATCCGGCGAAGAAGTATGTCGCTGCGCAGGCACGCCGCGATTTGCAGGCTGATCGGCGGCGTCGAATCCCAGTCCAATGGAATCGACACCAGCAAACCTCTATTGGTTGTCCTCAGACATCTGCGAAGCCCGAATGTTCGGAAGGCGCCATTCGGTTTGCTTAAGCTCGAGACATACAGGCGCCGTTCTTCGGCGGCGATGCGGGCGGTGTCTCTCCGCGCCGCGTCTGGCGAGGTCAGAAGCCGCGCGGCGGCGGGGCCGCGCCGCCGTTACGTGAACAGGCGTGCAATACTTTGAAGCCTGAGCCTGTCTGCAACCACCGCGAGGATGAGGATGACGCCGATCACAACGGTCTGCAGATAGGACTCGACGTGACCGAGGTTCATTCCGTTCTGCACGATGTTGATGAAAAAGGCTCCGAGCACGACGTTCTCGATCTTGCCGATGCCTCCGCGGAGGCTGACACCGGCGATGACGCAGGCCGCGATGGACTCGAGGGGCATCGTGGACCCGATGTTGGCCTCTCCGGAATCCAGTCGGGCCGTCAGCAGCACGCCGGCGATCGAAGCGAGAAGGCCCGAAAGCACGTAGACGAGAAGCTGTGTACGGGCGGTGTTGATGCCAGACAGCATGGCGGCCCGCGGGTTGCCGCCAACCGCGTAGAGGGCTCGACCGTATTTGGTCCAGTTCACGAGCAGGTAGGACAAGCCAACGAGCACGATGGCGGCCCATACCGGCACGGGGAGCCATAGGAACGACCCGAAGCCGATCCAGTCACCGAACTCGGTCGGCATGCCGTAGACGGGCGTGCCGCCGGTCATGAACAAGGCGCCGCCGAAGCCGATCGAGGAGACGCCGAGCGTCATGATGAACGGCGAGACCTCGAAGAACGCGACCCCGGTGCCATTGACCAGCCCGACGACCATGCCGGCCACGATGCCCGCCAGACAGCCGAGCGCGATGGCCAGCGGGATGGAGTCCGGCATGGCGGCCATCGCTGCCGCCATGGCTGTGGCGGTGACCACGGAGGTCAGGGCGATGACCGTGCCGACGGAAAGGTCGAACCCGCCAGTGAGCAGAACCATCATCTGACCCAGTGAGACGATCGCGAGAAACACCGACTGGCGAACGACATTGATGAGGTTGCTGATGTTGAGGAACTTGTTCGACATCGCCGAGAACACGACGAAGGCGACGATGAGCAAGAACGGCAGCACGCCAGCCCTGACGAAGACAAGTTCTGCCATGCGACCGGCTGATGGTTTCGGTCGGTCTACGCTGATGGTCGACATTTTGTTATCCGGTCCCCAGGTCAGGCAGCGTCTTGTTCGAAGAAGTACGGTAGGACGTTTTCTTCCGTGAGCTGATCTTTGCGGAGCTCCGCGCGAACGCGGCCGCCAGCGAAGACGTAGGCGCGATGAGCAAGGTTGAGGATTTCGGGAAGATCCGAAGAGATGAGAATCACGGCCGCACCCGCTTCGCAAAGAAGAGCCATGAAGCGGTAGATCGCGGCGCGGGTCCCGACATCGACGCCGACCGTCGGTTCGTCGAACGCGTAGACCGAGATCGGCCGCGTGAGACTTCTGCCGAGGAGGACCTTCTGTTGGTTGCCGCCGGAGAAGGCTTCGACCGCGCGTTCCGGCTGGAACGGGCTCAGCTCCATCCGCTGCAGGATGCCACTCGTCTTCGCGGACTCGGATCGTCGGTCGAGCAAGGCGCCCGCCACCAGGCTCTGATCGAGCGAAGGGAGGGACACGTTCTCGCGACACGAACGCATCATGACCAGACCCTCGGCCTTGCGATCGCCCGGCAGGTACATGAATCCCGCATCGAGAAGCTTTCGCTGCGATTTGCGCGTCACGTCCTGCCCTTGGAGGACGATACTGCCGGACACGATGGGCTCGACGCCGAACGCGGCGCGGATCACCTCGGACTTGCCCGAACCGACCAGCCCCGCGAGACCGACGATTTCCCCCGCGCGCGCGATCAACGAAGCGCCGCGTACCGATTGAGATCTCGTCGAAACGGCCCGGACTTGCAGCAGGACGTCGCCGGGGTTCGAGGGAATGTCTGGAAAGATCTGTCCGATCACGCGACCGGTCATCATCTGAACGAGATCGCTTCCTGTCACCTCGGCCGCATTGACGGTGGCGACGCGGCGCCCGTCCCGCAGGATCGTGATGCGGTCTGCGATACGGGCGATCTCGTTCATCCGGTGCGTGATGTAGATGATGCCCACCCCGCTTTCCTTTGCCTGCGCGATAAGCTCGAACAAGCGGTTGGTCTCTTTGTCGGTCAGGCTGGCGGTCGGCTCGTCGAGGATGAGCACGGACAGCTCCGATCGAAAGGCGCGCGCGATCTCGACCATCTGCTGTTCCGCGCGCGAGAGCGTCGAGACGATGCGGCGCGGGTCCAGGTCGAAGGCGAGCTTGTCGAGGATATCTTCGGCGGCGCGGCGCAAGCCGCGCCGATCGAGTAGACCGCCTTTCACCATTTCGGAGCCAAGGAAGAGATTTTCCTCGATGGTCATCGACGGGACCAGCGAGAACTCCTGAAAAACGGTGGTGATGCCGAGCGCTCTCGCCTCATGGACCGATTGGTACTCCGCAGGGTATCCCCGCATCAGTACGGATCCCTCCGTACGAGCCGTCGCGCCGGCGATGATTGAGATGAGGGTGGACTTACCGGCGCCATTCTCTCCGAACAGCACGTGCACTTCGCCAGCGTGGATGTCGAAGTCCACCTGATCCAGAGCTCGCACACCCGGATAGGACTTGCTTACCTTGACCAGCTCGAGCAAAGGCGGCTCGCCGGGTTCGCGCAGGCGGGGCGGATGGGACATGGCAGAGCCTACAAAAGGAGAGCGCATGATCGCGCCGCCGCCGGTGTCCCGGCGCGATTTTCTAGTCGACGTTGAACGTCGGCTTGAACGAACTCGGCGCCAGGGTCGTCGTCATATCGATCGACTTGACGTTGTCCTTGTTGACCATCTCGATGATCGGCCCCACGTGCGCATGCACAAGCTTTCCCTCGAGAGCTCTGACAGCTTCGTCGACTGCCAGCCGGCCTTGAATCACCGGCTTGTCGGTCGGAGCTGCGAGGATCTTGCCGCTGCGGATGAGTTGGTCGGTGCCAGGGGTATAATAATCGGCAACGACCTTTATCTTGCCGGTAAGGCCTTGTGCACGAAGGATCGGGTAGGCTGCTTCGGCGGTTACAGCGGTTCCGACGATGTAGTCGATGTCGGGATGAGCCTCGAGCATGTCTTCGACCAGCTTGGCCTGAATTTCCTTGCCGGTATCACCGTACTTCGTATCTACGACCTGAATGGCCGAACCCTTGATCGCTTCGATGAAGCCGGTGTTGCTGTCCTCGACCCACCCGGCGCCGGCCGGCCCCGGCAGCCAAACGATCTTCACCGGCGGTGACCCGGCGGGGTGAAGGCCGGCCATGTACTTGCCGACGATGCGCCCGAGAACGATCCAGGACACGAGCGCCTTGGCCGCCACTGGCGCATGAATGCCATTTATGACGTCGACGACCGGGATGTTCTTGCTTCTGAGGTTATTCACGACGTTCGTCAGGCCATCCTGCGAGATGCCGCCGACTATGAGCGCTTTGGCGCCAGCCGAGATGCAATCCTCGATTTGCGCAAGTTGCTTGCTGAGGTTCGTGTAGCCACCAGCCTCCAACAACTGGATCCGTACGCCCTCGTCCTTCGCTTGAGCGACGATGCCGTAGTCGACACCTATCCAGTAGGCGTCCTTCAGGTGCGGAAAGGAAACGCAAATCGGGTATTTTTGTTGCGCCTTGACGAGAGGACTGTAATCGAACTGCGAAACCTTGCCTCCAGGACCGAACGGCGGTTCAGTGATATCGACTGTCATCGGATACCAGTCCTTGGCAAATGACTGCGACGGGAGAAACGCCAGGGTAAACGCCAGGAGAACAGGTGCGAGTTTCTTCACTTAGTTTGCCCCTAAAGATGATGTCTGGACGTCTCGTCTCGGTGACGAGCATAGGAGATTCCGTTGCTATGGATGGCCGGCGCATGTGCTCGATGCAGTGTCGACAAGATTGAGAGCAACGAAGATTGTAAAGATCCACGAGACTTTAGCTCGATGGTGCCAGACAGATTTCGTCCACCCTTCCGGCGAACTCGCGTCTATGCGATGCACCGACCGTTATGGCATCGCCTGATTTTTGCTCGCTTAACTCGCGAAAATGCCGATGATCCGAGCAGACTGACTAGTAGTAGGCCAAAAGACGCGCCGCGGTTGGAGTATTGGCCGGTTCAGTGGTATCACCGGTTTTGGCGTGACTGGACCTTGTGGAATTTGCTTTAAAAGGCTGTGTGTGGCAGGCAGAAGGCCTAGCGCATGTCCGATCGGCGCCTCCGTTCGCCCCGAGGGCTTCGATCATTTCGTTGCGTGCCAAACTAGCCGTGCCAGTGACAATGCGCTCGACTGGACAAAGGGAACCAGGTCATCTCCGTTAAGAAATTGGGCTTTATCGAGCGCAACGGTCTCCGGACTGGCGAACAAGCGAAGCAAGCCGGCGCTCTTATCGCCCGCATGAAGAAGAATTCAAGGCGAATTTAGCTATTATATCGGGCACAGCTATGACATGCATTACAATAGAGGATGGTGCTGATGAACGTGGTGATATCGGGCGCGAGCCGCGGCATCGGACTGGCGCTGGTCCAGGAATATCTAGCGTGGCATCACAAAGTGCTCGCCGTCTGCCGAGATCCGGCTTCGGCCCATGATCTCTCAAAGCTTCGTGAGAGTCATCCGGATCTGGTGATTCAGCGAGGCGATGTGTCCGATGCAGCATCGGTCGCGGACGTCAAAGCATCGATTGGCAACACCCCCGTGCATGTCTTGCTGAACGTGGCGGGATACTTTCATCTTGAGCGTTGCCCAGAGGACGTCGACTTCAATGCATGGGCCACGTCTTTCGACGTTATGGCGATCGGCCCCATGCGGATGCTGACCGCACTGCTGCCAAATCTTGAAATCGCCAAGGGCAAGGCGGTCAGCATCACAAGCCAGGTGGGTGCCAGTGATTGGGAAGCAGGCGGCTTCTACGCCTATGGCGCGGCAAAAGCGGCGCTGAACCGATCGATGAAGAGCTTGGCCGTGGACCTGCGGGAACGAGGGGTGTCGGTTGGCCTGATCCATCCCGGTGTCGTCAAAACCGATATGACGGGACTTCAAGGAGACATTTCCCCGGAAGAGAGCGCGCGTGGGATCAAGCATGTGTCGGATGGCATAGACGTGAAAACGACTGGCCAATTTTTCAACTGGGATGGTACGCGCCATGCTTGGTAGATGCTGATGTTCCAAAGCCTGGAAAGGTTTTTCGTCACATTGATCGCGTCGAGCGAGCCGTGAACGGGATGGAACTGGCATTCGTGAAGCCTTGAGGCCTGTGCCTGTTAGAAGGATCTTGATTCTTGGTGAGCACCTCAAGCCTCCTGAATGACAACCGGGCCAGACTCGACGACGCTTTGGATCGCGTTGTCGTATCGAAGGCTGACGATGTCGCGGCGGTTCTATCGAACAAATCCTTGTCGTCAGATCCATTTAACGCACGTCCGACGGCTCTCGCCGGCATGGGATTTCGGCCCGAAGACCGCGACGCCGCGAGGATCATGTCCTGGATGGACGGCGCTGCCCATGATCGCGTCCGGAGGCTCGTGGCCCATGCGTTCTCGGCACGCTCGATCGAGCAGATGCGACCCAAGATAAAGGCGATCGCGGACACGCTTCTGAACGAGGTCGATCCGCGAGAGCCTTTCGAGCTCGTTACCAGCTATGCTACGAGCTTGCCGACCCTGGTGATAGCCGCAATGCTCGGCATCGGCGACATGGATCTGGTGCG
Organism: uncultured Lichenihabitans sp.; assembly: GCA_965214415.1. GTDB lineage: Bacteria > Pseudomonadota > Alphaproteobacteria > Rhizobiales > Beijerinckiaceae > RH-AL1. The sequence continues at coordinate 19,778 of CBDCBQ010000003.1, read as the reverse complement.
GTTCAAGGCCTGGGCGGACGACCTGCAGCTCATGCTGGTTGCCGACAAATCAGACGAGCAGGTCCAGCGCATGGTCGCCGCGGTCGCGGGACTGGACTCGTTGGTCGCCAGGGAGGTCGACCAACGCCGCACGCGCCCCCGTGATGACCTCATCAGCACGTTGTTGGCTGCCGGTAGCGAAGGTGACCGGCTCAGCGAGACAGAGATCGTCCAGAACACCCGTCTTCTTCTCGCAGCGGGGAACATCACGACCTCGGATCTGATTGCGAATGGGACCGTGCTCCTGTTGCGCCACGGAGATGCATTGGCCGACCTTCGGGCAGATAAGTCTCTGTGGCCCGCCGCGGTGGAAGAGATCTTGCGCTACGATGCACCTGTCACGCTCGCGAACCGGCAGACCCTCGACGATCGCGAAGTCGGGGGCTGTCCAGTCGAAGCCGGCCAAGTGATCGCTGCCATACTCGCATCCGCTAATCATGATCCGGCCCTGCACCAAGACCCAGCTCGCTTCGACATATTCAGGAAGGACCAGAGACACTTCAGCTTTGGCGGTGGTCAGCATTTCTGCTTAGGTGCGTCGTTGGCCCGGCTAGAGGCGCAGATAGCGCTGCAAAGTCTATTCGCGCGATTTCCCGCACTGCGTCTCGATCCCGACCACTCCGTGTTGCACAACAGTCATCCGATGTTTAATGGTTACACGAGCGTTTGGCTGAAGGCCGACTCATGAGATTGTGTTTAGCTTGAATTTTCGACGCCCTCATACGTGCCACGATGCCGTGGTCGACACCAATCCAATCGGCAGCTTTCATATGCGGGAATGATACGCAGATGGATAGTTTTTCGCTGCCTTTGGAGCGGAGAGTATTCGACCTGGTTAAATTACCATCGGGTGCAAAGCCGGCTCGGTGACGTCGTCCTTCAACGGATACCAGGCGTTTGCGTAGGCGCCGATTGGTGATGCCGATCGCTGGCACGATCAACAATGCGGATGATCTCGGCATGCAACTTTCCTGCCTCGAAGCCAAGTACCAACTCGCTTCGAGGTATTCTTTGTCGACGACAATTGTCGTTCTCCTGAAATGATCCGTCATTCCGGAGGCGATAAGCTTTAGTGCCACTTTATTCGTCGAGCCTTCAGCCTCGATGCTCCGTTTATGCATTACCTTTCCGGTGCACATCCCATTGATAAAGTGGCAGCCGTAAGCATCACCGCAGTTCCATAACGAGCCCATCCGAGAAGTCGGGACTCAGGCTGAGCGGGTTACGACGATGCGTTTCGATCGTGTGAGCCCCCGGATGGTCCGGTCAGGCCGCTGTGGTCGCCATGAGCTTCGGCAATCGCACCAAGTCGTAGGCCACCGCCGCGAACGTGAATGCCCATCCGACGCGGTCGATGCCGCGCAGCATCGGTCGCCGCATGCCGCCGATCGTCTTCATCCAGCCGAACGCCTCCCCGATCCGTTTGCGGATGCGCTGGCTCACCGCGTAGCCGGGATGGCGTGTCGTGCGCCGGTCGATCGCCGAGCCGCCACGCCGCTCGTTGTTCCGTGCCACGTGCGGGCGCACGTTCATGGCGCGCTGCTCGTTCACGAAGTCGGCTGCATCATACCCCTTGTCGGCGCCGAGCGTCACGGCGCGGGGACGATCGGCGTGCCTCTCGATCATCGCCAGCGCGGCGGGACGCTCGGCGTGACCGAGGCCTGCGTCAGGCAGGCGTCGATGACGAGGCCGTGGCGGTTCTCCATCAGGGCGTGGCCGAGAAAGGCGAGCCGCGCCTCCATGCCCGGCCCCTTGCGATAGAGCTTGGCCTCGGGGTCGCTCGTCGAGGCGTGCGTCGCGTTCGAGCGCCGCTCGCCACGGAAGCGCGTCTCGGCGTTGCGGCCGCCGGACGGCGCGTCGTCACCCGGCTCGTCGTCACCCGGCGCATCGCCTCCCTCACGAGGCTTGAAGCTCTTCATCGAGGACCAGGCCTGGATCAGCGTGCCGTCGACGCTGAAGTAATCGCTCGACAGGAGGCGCTTCACCCTCGGCCGCGCGAGAAGCGTCTCCAGGAAGTTCCGGTCAAACAGACTGAATCACGCAACCACGCGAACGGCGAGCGGGATTTTCAACGGCCTGCTACTGCTTATGCTGTAAGTAAGGTATCTTCTTATATGTAGCGTCGATGCTGATGAATGATCCGCCGCGAATGCCTGCCGGACGTCATTCTCGGACACATCATGTTTGCTGAAGCCAAAACACACTTTCGGGTGGACCCATGAATTTACCGCCCGCTGGCGCTTGCTTTATTTAGCGCTGCAGCGGTTTATGGCTCCACTTGGTCAAGGTTCGCGACCCTGCCGTTTACTTTGGGGCGGCGCATGGAACGTGCTATGGCTGCTTAAACATAAATCGCCGCCTCGCATTGAATGAGCTCGACCGAAAAGGCTATCATCTTGCGTAAGGAAGCAGTCTTCCGAATCGCGCTGTCATCGCAGTTGAGGGAAGACGATGTCTAAAGACGACGCGCGCTTTATTGAGCGGCATATGCTGTGGACGAGCGATCAGGTCAAGCAAGCCGATGACCTGATCAAACGCATCGATAAGGAGGGTATTCGTAACATCAGGATTGGCTGGGGAGACCAGCACGGGATCGTCAGGGGCAAGACGGTCACAGCCGAAGAATTCAAATCCAATCTCCGGAGCGGCAAGGACTTCCAGCTTCTGCCCGCAATCGTCGATACGACGAACCACCCGATCGTGGCGCCGTTCAGCGCCGAGAATGCATTGAATATCCCCGAGCTCGTTGGTCTGGGCGACGGAGTCCTGGTCCCGGATCCTTTTACGTTCCGCGTGCTGCCATGGGTCAAGAACACCGGCTGGTGCTTGAGCGACGCGTATTTCTCGAGCGGAAAGCCCTGCACCCTTTCGACCCGCCATGTCCTGCGCGATCAGCTCGCTCGACTGTCGCAGGAGGGCTTCGAGATGACGGTCGGGCTGGAATTCGAGTTCTACGTGTTTCGCATGGTTGATGCCAAGCTCGATCCACGGTCCTCGGGGTACCCGCCCTCTCCTCCCGAAGTGTCGATGATCTCGCATGGTTACCAGTACCTGACGGAAAACCGCGGTGACGAAATCGAGGGCATCATGTCGATGCTCCAGGACAACATCGAGAAGCTCGGCCTTCCTCTGTCGACGATGGAGGACGAGTGGGGCCCAGGCCAATGCGAAGTGACGTTCGGACCGCTGCCCGCCATGCAGGCCGCTGATTCCGCCCTGCTTTTCAGATCCGCAATCAAGCAGCTCTGCCGCCGCAACGGCCTCCATGCGAGCTTCATGGCGCAGCCGAAGGTGGAAGGTGTGTTCCCAAGCGGCTGGCACATGCACCAATCGTTGACCAAGAACGGCCAAAACGCCTTCACGGCGGAGTCCGGGGCAGGACCATTGTCAGGCACCGGCATGTCCTATCTGGCAGGTCTGCTCAAGCACGCAGCCGGCACGGCGATGATGACGACGCCGACGATCAACGGCTACAAACGCCAGCGCCCGGATGGTTTCGCGCCCTACAAGGCCGCTTGGGCTCACGAGAACCGCGGTGCGATGCTCCGCGTGATCGGTGGTCCGGGTGATACCGCTTCACGGATCGAGAACCGGATCGGCGAGCCCACGGCCAATCCCTACCTATATATCGCGTCCCAGATCATCGCGGGCCGTGACGGGATACGGAAGTCCATGGATCCGGGCGAACCGGTCCGCGCCGCCTATCTGGCCGATCATCCGATCCTTCCAGGAAGTCTGATGGAGGCACTGGATGCCTTCGCGGTCGATGAGGTGATCAAGGCTGAACTGGGGGCGGAGTTTCATAATTACATGATCCTACTCAAGAAATGCGAGATCAACCGGTTCCTGGCGGCCGTGACCGACTGGGAACAGACCGAATACTTCGAGATGTATTAGTCGACAACTCCAATCATGGTTCGCGGACTGCATGATGACAATGGAGGCCGTATGACGCTCTACCGGCAATTCTCGACGCAGGACCAGCTCGACGAGGAATATGACACCGAACGGACCGTCACGACCCCCGAGGGCCTCATCGCGCTTCGCGCCGGCCGCGCGGAGATCAACCTTGGCATGATGGCCCGGTCCGAACGGATCGCCAACCAACATTATGGTCCAACCCTCGCGGAGAGGCTCGACATCTACCCGGCGGAAAAGCGGGGTGCGCCGGTGCTCCTGTATATGCACGGGGGCTACTGGTCCGATCCCCGACCCGTAAAGGAGACGCTCGGTTGGATTGCAAGTGCGCCGCTGAAGCACGGCGTCACCACCGTCGTGATGGACTACGCGCTCTGCCCCTCGGTGACGATCGACGAAGTCGTGCGCCAATGCCGTGCCGCGCTCGCCTGGATCTATTGCAACGCCGAGAAGTTCGGCGGCGACCGGAATCGAATCTACGTCACCGGCAATTCAGCCGGCGGACATCTTGCGGCCATGCTGTCCCTCACCGACTGGGAAGCGATTTATGGTTTGCCGGCGGACATCATCAAGGGGGCGTGCCCCTTCAGCGGGCTCTACGACCTCACGCCACTCAGATACACGTGGCTGCAACCCAAGCTTCAGCTCGATGCCGAACAGGTCCAACGCTGCAGTCCGATTTCCAACATCCGTTCGAATGCACCCCCGCTCCTGATCGTCTGGGGCGCCGACGAGACCCGGGAATTCTGGCGTCAATCCGAGACGTTCCACGCCGCCTATGTCGCGGCCGGAAATGAAGCGACCCTGTATCCGGTCGAAGGGCGCGACCACTACTCAGTTCTGTCCGCTTGGCGGGAACCCGGTGGAGCGCAGTTCACGCGCATCCTCGAACACATGGATTCTTGCTGGAGCTGATCACGTTGATCGACGTGAGAAGCGGCTCGATGTGGTGTTCGCGTCGGGGGCCGGGCGACAGGCCGAGCCCGCTGCCTGTTATGAAGAGATCGAGTTGGAGCCAACCATGCCGTTTTTCTCCGGCGATTTGTCGAGGGTGTCGGGCCCCCGCGCAACGCGGGCCTACCCTTGATGCGCATCCTTGTCTTTCAACATCTCGACGTCGAACACCCCGGCGTTTTCCGCGAGTTCTGGGCCGAGAGGGGACACGAGACCCACACCGTCGAACTCGACGCGGGCGACGCTATTCCAGAGCTTGATGGGTTCGATCTGCTGGCCGTGATGGGCGGCCCTATGGATGTGTGGCAGGCGCAGGAGTACCCCTGGCTCAAGCCTGAAAAGGCCGCGGTCCGCCGTTGGGTGAGCGACCTCGTCCGGCCCTATCTCGGCATCTGCCTTGGCCATCAGTTACTAGCGGAAGCGCTCGGCGGCCAGGTGGGTTTGATGGCGAGGCCAGAGGTGGGCCTGGCCAATATCGAGGTCACCCCGGTCGGACAAAAAGATCCGCTGTTTGCCGGCCTGGGCTCGGCCGTCGAGACGCTTCAGTGGCACAGCGCTGAGGTCACGCGCCTTCCCAACGATGCGGTGATCCTCGCCTCCAACGCTGCGTGCCCTGTACAAGCGTTCCGCTGGGGACGGCATGCCTATGGGTTCCAATGCCACGTCGAGCTCACGTCCTCAACGGTCACCGACTGGGAGCGTATTCCCGAGTACAAGGCGAGCCTCGACCGAGCGCTCGGCCCGCAAGGGGCGGCGGCTCTCAGGAGCGCCGCCGTTCGAAAGCTGCCCGACTTTCGGCGGACCGCGCGGCAGATCGACGACAATCTGACGGACATCCTGCGGGGGTGAGAAAATCATGACGCCCGGTCCGCGGTTGTTCCGTGAAGGAGTGACCATCGATCCGGCTACGTCGACGACGTTCGCGTTCGGCCTCGACGGCCGACTCTGAAATGGCTCTATCGCTTCGTGCTAAATGGTACTCGAGACGCAGACGGCGCCTTCGGATCTGACCTCACCCCCGTCGCGAACTCAGCGCTCATCGTGATGCGCGCCGTTAGTCGACTGCCCACTTCGCAAACGGGCCTGGCGCGGTTAAGTTTGGGCGGTATGACGCGATACGAAACGAAGCGGCTCCGAGGAAGAAATCATGTCCGAATATGTGCTTGGGCATTCGGAGAAGGCACTCGAGCGACTCATCGATCAGGCCGATTTCCTCGAGCCGATAACGGAACGCATGTTGAGATCCGCAGGTTTGCGTCCGGGCATGCGCGTGCTTGACATCGGCTGTGGTGCCGGCGACGCGACCATGTTGGCCGCCCGACTTGTCGGACCCGACGGCCACGTTCTCGGGGTGGACCTGGCCCCCGAGCCGATCGATTTTGCGCGGCAGCGTGCGGATGCGGCCGGTCTTGGACAGGTTTCGTTCGAAAAAGGAACCGAGGCCGATCTCGATGCGAAAGCGCAGTTCGATTTTGTCATCGGTCGCTATATCCTGATCTATCAACCCGACCCCGCAGGGTTCGTTCGCAGCCTCGCCACGCGGTTGCGACCGAGCGGTATGCTGGCGTTTCAGGAGGTCGATTTCACGCGTGCGATCGAAGCGGTGCCCCCGATGGCAAAGCTCGATCGGATGCTCAACGAGATCGTCGCGATCATGGCCGGGACGGCTGCCGATGTGACCGCCGCGACCCGGTTGGCCGGCATCTTCGCCGAAGCGGGCTTGGCCGCGCCGACGGGATTTTGCGAGCGGCCGATCGGGATGAAAGGCGCATCGACCTTTTTCCGCTGGGCCGCCTCGAGCTACGCGGTGCTCCAGCCTCGCATCTCGCCCGGGAGCGATCCGATCGATGTCGATGAACTGATGGCGGAGTTTCTATCGGACGTCGCCGCGCTGAACGGCTGCGCGCACGGTCCCGACCAATGGTGCGCATGGGCCACCCGTGTCTAGTGTGCTGTCCCGTCAATTGCTTTAAATAAGCGTTCCAACTTTACGAAGATCGCGTCACTGGTGGCGGTCCACTACGCGGGCGATCGGCCCGCGACCGCAACAATTATCGACGTCGAGATCGTTCGTGAGCCCAAGCACCAGGTCGGCTTCGCCGTTCATCCGCGTTGCTGGGTTGTCGAAAGGTTCTTCGCCTGGATCAGCTGCAACAGGCGTCTGTGGGAAGACCCCGAGGCGACCCTCGCATCGGCAAAGGCCCTCCTCTACGCCGCATCCGTCGTGACCCTCGTCAGGCGCCTCGAAAGGCCCAATGACTATCGGGACGGACTCTTATTGGAACATGTCAGAGGCGCCAAGCGCCTCGACAGCAGTGTTTCGGCGTGATCAGGCGTCTGCTGTGCTGCCTTGTCGGGCAACCCGGGTAGAGTCCGCAACATATCCTGTAGGTAGGCACGAGAAGGTTCGTCAGCGACATCCGGCATTCTCACAATGGATTTGGAGCTTAGAAGGCGTGGACGGCCGATCTCGCGCTCTGTCGAAGATCGCAAGTTGCATTCAACTCCGCGACCTTTGCCATGATCCTTACGGCCGCATCGACCTCCTTCTCGCGGAGTGCGGCATAGCCAAGGAGTATCGACCGTTCTCCATAGCCGCTGTCCACGTCGTATGCGCCACCTGACGCAAGGGTATGGACGTAAACGCCGTGCTCCTCGAGGCGAGCTTTGAACGCTGCGGCCGGTCCAACCCACTCGGGTAGCCGCCACATGACGTGCATGCCGCTTTGTTCGCCCCAAAACTGAACGGCGCCGAACTCAGAATTCAGGCCGCGGGTCAGTCGCTCGAGGATCCCGAGATACGCTTTCCGTATCAGGCGTAGATGCCGCGTGAAGATCTCTCCCTTCAAGAAGCCTGCAACGATCGCCTGGTCGAGCCAGGGATGGCCATAGTTGGTCATCGTCTTGACGGCGCGGGCCACGTCGAGAAGCTCCGGCGGGAAAATGACGTAGCCGGTACGCACCCCCGCTCCCAGCGCCTTCGAAAGCGTTCCGATGTAAATGACCGAGTTTTCGGAGCATGCCCCGGCCAGCGAAAGTTGCGGTCGTCCACTGTAATTGACGTCGCAGTCGTAGTCGTCTTCGATGACATAGGCTCCCGTACGGTACGACCATTCCAGCAGCGCTTTGCGTCGCTCGGTCGAGAGCAAAGCCCCCGTTGGAAATTGATGGGATGGCGTCACATAGGCGAGAGTCGCGCCAGCGAGGGGTAGTTGATCGACATCGATGCCCTGCGCATCGACAGGAACCGGAAACAGGCGCGCGCCATAGCTCTTGAAGGTTTCGGCCGCGCTTCCGTAGCCCGGGTTTTCGATGACGATGCCGGTGCCGTTCTCGACGAACATCCTCGCGAGCAGGTTGAGTGCCTCTTGGGTGCCCGCCGTCACGATCACCTGCTCGGCCTTGCAATGAAGCCCGGGGCTTGCCGACACATGTCGCGCAATACCTTCGCGCAGCTCCGGCAAGCCCATCGGATCGCCGTAGTCGACAAGCTTGGCCGAGGATGTAGCAAGGACTTCGTCCGCGAGGCGCCGCCAAGTCGCCAGCGGAAAAAGGTCGCGGTTGGGCCGTCCTGGCCAAAAGTCTATGGCCGGTTTGGCAATCGGGCGAGCAGGAAGCCGCAGCTGTGCGCAGCGATGCGAGAGAGGTGCGCGCGCGCTGGCGCCGCCGAGCTTCCTGCTGCGTGCCCGGCTCTGAATTAGCTGGCAGTCATCGGGCGTTATCCGAGACGTCCTCGTCCCGATCCCCTTGACGGTCTCGAGATAGCCTTCGTTAATCAGCCGCTCGTAGGCGTGGGTGATCGTGTTCCGGCTGATGCCGTATTGGGCGGCAAGTTCTCGCGACGACGGAAGGGTCGCACCCGGAGGCAGGGCACCTGAGCGGATGTGATCGCGAATTTGCTCGACGAGTTGGTCTTGGAGGGTCGAGCCGTGCGCTCGCGACAACGAGAATTCGATCAGCATCAGCCGACACTCCGGGCTTTACGCGCCTGTGTCTCAAGGCAAAAATCGTACCGCATAACTGCGATTAGCTTCGTAACGGCTGGTCGCGTGCCGGTCGCGATTGTCATAGATGTCAAGCGCTCGGGATGTTCATTCTCAAGCCTTCTATTTCTCTGCAATATGGCAACTTGGCGGCGAAGCAGTCTCAAGTAAAGACGTTATCGAATAATTACCTCGGCTTCGCTCAGCGCTGCGAGGCGGTCCTCGCTAATCCAGACATGGCAGGTCGCGCATCCTAGCAAGCCCTTGCATTCACTAGCTATTGCCATGGCGGGCGAACGCAAGAGTTAATATTGCGTAACCAAAACGCTGTTCTCGGCGTCGATTTCCATGCGTGTTACCGTTATTACCCCAGGCCGTGGCGCGCGGACCCTTCGTATCGCCGACGGCGTTGTGTCAGGCCGTGAGCCGCCTAGCAGGTCGCTGACAAACCTTCGTCGTCACCAGCGACGTGCGCCGAGCGTCGTGTCGTCGCCGGTGTGGAAGCTGACATCGCATCTGGTCTTGTCGAAGGCGCAGTCGGGGCTCGCGGTGACGACGCCGAAGGCCATCTCGCCCATGTCCCGCGTTGCCAAGGTGATGAAGCCCGGCTCGACGAGATCGATGCACGCGTTGTCCCAGGTGCTCATGCCGGTGAAGCGCCACCGGCCGACGATCGTCGGCGAGGTCGTCGGCGAGGTCGTCGTCATGGCGCGAGCAGCTTCGGCAGGCGAACCAGATTGTAGGCAAGGGCGGTGAAGCCGAACGAGAGCCCAACGCGAGGGAGGCCCCTGAATCTGGTGCGGCGCATCCGGCCGACCTCCTTGCCCCAGCCGAACGCCGCCTCGATCCGCTTGCGGATCCTCAAGCTCACCGCGTAGCTCGCACGCCGCGTCACCCGGCCATCGACGGCGGAGCGACGTCCGGAGAGATTTTGCGTGACATGCGCGTGACGTTCATCGATCGCGCCTCGTTGACGAAGTCGGCGTATCGAACGCCTTGTCGGCGCCGAGCGTGATCCTGTCTGGACGGTCGGCAAAGGGCTCGATCATGGCCAGGGCAGCATTGCGCCCGGCCGATCCGTCGGCCAGAGTCACGCAGGCATCGACGATGAGCCCGTTGCGGTTCTCCATCAGCGCGGAACGAGGTAGCAGAGCTTGGCCTCGCGTCCGCGTCCCTTGCGGTAGAGCCGAGCATCGGGATCGGTCGTGCTCGCATGCGTGGCGTCGCTCGCCAAAGTACGTCCTGCAGGATGTGCTTGCCAGACTTCAGCTGCCTTGCAGCGACCGCCTAACGGCTCCGTCGGACCGCTTCCAAGCCGCCGCCAGCGACACCTCTCGAGGCTGTCCTCGCGCCCGCAGGCCCGAGCCGTTCCTCAAAACCCCAAAGAACCTTCACCGCCCGCGGGTTCGTTTTTCGGGGCCTTTCGTACGCCTGAAGGCATCCGAAGCTCTGCACGACAACGGACTGACCGCTGTCTGCCCTAAAGACAACAGCGGACAAGGCGCAAAGGCCAGCCTGCTCTACCTGCCGGCCTACTCGCCCGACTTCAACCCGATCGAGATGGCCTTCTCGAAGTTCAAGGCCCTGATGCGCGCCGCCGCGCCGCGAACCATCGCCAATCTTTGGAGTACCATCGCCGACGCAATCGAGCGGTTCACACCAGCCGAATGCCAAGCCTACTTCGCCGCCGCGGGATACGATGCAACATGATCGGAAACGGCTCTAAGCCGGTCCTTGCCCCCGGCGGAAGCCGAGCGAAGCGCACCGGCGGAGAACCTCGCAGAACAACGGCACTAGGTCGGACACCACCGGCTCGGGCATCAACATGACGTATTCCGCATCGGGCAGAGGCGGCAACCCGCTTTCGCCACCAAGCTCGCAGACGCCGAGCCGCCGCATGCTTTGGGGGAAGCCGCAGATCCCTATGCCGGCCTGCACCGCAGCCTCGATGCCGGCCAAGTGCACCGTTTCAAAGGGGATGCGCCATGTGCGGCGATGCTGCCGCAATGTCCTCAGGATCGCGTCGCGAGTCCCGCTCGGGGCCGGCGGAAGGACCAGCGGGATCGGATCGGCGACCGGGAAAGGCAAGTTCTCGCGCCCGACCCACACAAGCTTCTCTCGCGACAACGGCAGCGCTCCCTCGAGATTTTCGCTTTTGCGAATGACCAAGACGTCGAGCATGCGCGCGCCGAGCTCGGCCGTCATGGTCTGGCGCCGTCCCGAAGAGATAAACATCTCGATCGATGGATTGTCGCGAATGAACATCGCGAGCACGCTCGGCAATGCCGTGCGGCAGAAATCCTCGCTCATGCCGATGCGGAGCTTGACCACGCCCGTCGCGCGGCGGAATTGCTGCCTCAGGTCGTCGTTGAGCGTCGTCATCGCCTCGCAATAGATGACGAGCGCCTCGCCCTCCGGCGTGAGTTCGATCCGCGACGACCCTCGCCGAAACAGCTTGCGCCCAGCCCAGGCTTCCAATCGCTTGACCTGCTTGCTGACAGCCGGCTGACTCACGCCGAGTTCGGCGGCGGCAGCGCTGAAGCTTCGTGTCCTGACGATCGTCAGGAGTGTCGTGATCTGGTCCTGCCCGAGCAGTCCACCGGTAATGTCGCTCAACGTCGCTCCATTTTCGAAATCGTTCCCGAAATCGATCCGGGTCCCGCTTAGGCGAAAGCGCTTGCCTGTCGCAAGCAGGGGCCGGCGGCATAACCAATCGTCAACCTAACGTGCCCTGCAGGGAATATTTAACCACCGTTTTAAAATTGCGCTTGCGTGATCAAATTCCCAAGGACATGAAATCGCCCGGCTACAGAGACATGCCTGATTGGATCAGGGTTGCTTGGAGTGTGTCGTCTATGTCTCGACACCGAACCGGTCGATCGGCCAATCTCGCGCCGGCCATCTCAGCGGCGATGGTCCTGCTGCTGCTTCCCAGTTGCAGCGCGTCGCCGTCGCAGGACATCATGGGCTCGTTCTTCCCGTCGTGGCTGCTCTGCCTCGGCATCGGTGTCGTCGCCGCGTTGATCGTGCGGCAGATCCTGTCGGCCGTTGGCATCGATGGGTTCGTCATGCTGCCTCTCGCGACCTACGGAGCCGTGGCGCTGTCCGTGACGTTCCTCGTCTGGCTCGCGCGTTTTGGCGACTGACGATTGACTGCGCTTCAAAAGATCGTAGCCGCCCTGTTCAGCGTGTCGGCCTATGCGATGGCGGTGGTCCTCGGCCTCATCGTTCTCGAGAAGCTCGAGCATCGGCCGCGGACATCCGACGCCTATTTGCAGGCCAATCTGGTGCACATGGCTCCGGATGTCAGCGGGCGCATCGTCGAGCTACGGATCAGAAACAACCAGCTTGTCGAGGCCGATGGCGTCCTGCTCGTCATCGATCCGACGCCTTATCGGCTGCGCGTCAAGCAAGCGCAGGCGCAGGTCCGCATGCTGGAAGCCGAGCTCGCGAACCTGAAGAACCAGGTCGCATCGCAGACCTCGCGTGCCGAGGCCGCCGCGACCAGCGTCGCCACCGCGCAGGCGAAACAGAAACAGGCGAAGCTCACGCTCGCGAGGCTGGTCCCACTGCAGCCGCCCGGCTACGTCTCCGCGCAGCAGGTCGACGAGGCGCGGACGGAGGCGCGGACTGCCACGACGTCCCTCCAGCAAGCCGAGCAGGAAGCGCGCGCCGCGCGCGAAGGCATCACAAGCATCCAGGCGACGGAAGAGCAACTGGCCGAGGCCAAAGTCACGCTTGCTATGGACGAGCGCGACTTGCGCCTCACGACGGTCCGCGCGCCCTGCGCGGGGCGCATCACCGGGCTCACCATCGCTGCCGGTGAATACGCTACGACCGGCAAGTCGATCTTCACGATCATCGACACGACGCGATGGTGGGCGGTCGGTGATTTCCGGGAGACGGATCTCGCCGGACTCCGCGACGGGCAGCGCGCCAAGGTCTTCGTCATGAGCGATCCGTACCAGCCGGTCGCCGGGGTGGTCGACAGCCAGGGGTGGGCGTACAGCCGGAGGGGGGCACGACGTCCAGCAATCTCCCGTCCGTGCCGCGCAGCCTGAACTGGGTGCAGATCGCCCAGCGCTTCCCGATGTGGATCCTGCTCGATCACCCGCCGGCTGACCTGATGCGGATCGGTGCCTCCGCCGTCATCGTGATCGATCGATGACGCGGCTCGGCACGCAGGAGCGGGCCTTGCGGGTTCCGCCCGAAATTTCGACCGACCAGCCGCAGAGCTCGCTCGCCAGTTTCGTGCTCGCGGAGATGGCACCGCGGCCAGGACGGCTCGGCGGCGCGCTTCGCATCACGACGGCGATCTGCATCATCATCACGATCGGCGAGATCTTCCAACTCCCCGACATCGCGATCAGCGCCTACGTCGCCCTGATCCTCTTCAAGGACGACGCCAACGCTACGATCGGCCTCGCGAAACTCGGCGTCACCTTTGTGCTCGTCGGGATCTTCAGCTCGATCCTCGTGATCATGGTGACATTGTCCAACGACGCCCTCCGCATCCCCGCGATGGTGCTGATCGCGTTTGGCTCGATGTACCTGTCGCGCGCGTCCTCGCTCGGCCCTGGCGCCTTCATGGCCGGTCTCTTCATGTTCATCTCGTTGTCGAACGGAGACAATCTTTTCAAAGGCGCGCTCGGGACCTACCACGCGAGCAATCTCGACCAAAACGGCGCGCCCGACATCCTCTTCATGTCGCCGGAAGAGGCGCTGTTGCACAACCTGCTATGGCTCGCGCTCGCGTTCGGGCTGGGTAGCTTCGTCGCGATCTTCGTCAGCAGCCTCGCGGCGCCCGACCCCGAGCGCGTTGTCCGCGATGCGATCGCCAGTCGTGTCGAAGTCTTGAAGCGCTTCTGCATGGGGGAGGCAGGCGCGCGACAGGAGATGGCCGCCGACGCGCGGCAAGGCAGCGCTGGGCTGCTCGCGCAGAATGCCCTCGCGGGGAAGGTCAAGACCGGCAGCTATGCCCCCATCTACGGGCAGCGCGTCATCGCGGCGATGTCGCGCGTGACCATCACGTTGCTCGCCCTCGATCGTCTGCCGGGGGATAGCCACTGGTTCAAGCAACTTGCCGCGTATGGGCCGCCGCTGTCGACGGCCGAGATGGCGGTTCGATCTGGAACCATGGCGAACCGCGAACCGCCAAGGAGCCGTCTCACGAAGCGGGAGGTCGATGCTACGACCATCGCCGCGCCTCTGCTCGCCGAGCTGGACGATGCCGTCGACGAGTTGCACGCCGCCGCAGTCGATCCGCCGATGATCGAGCCCGGCGCGAAGGCGGCGGGCGCGGGGTTCTTCAAGCCCGACGCGTTCACCAATCCGGCCTACACGAAGTTCGGCCTCAAGGTCTCGCTGGCCGCGACGGTCTGCTACATCTTCATGAACTTGACCGACTGGTCGGCGATCAGCACCTGCACCACGACGTGCTTCGTCCTGGCGACCGAGAGCGTCGGACAATCCTTTCAGAAGATGATGCTGCGGATCTCGGGCGCGCTCGTCGGCGCCTTCATCGGCTTCGTCTTCATCCTCCTCCTGATGCCGCTGCTGACCGACATCGGCCAGCTCCTCCTCGTCATGGCGCCGGTCATCTTCGTGGCGACCTGGATCAGGGCGGGGAGCGAGCGGATCAGCTACGCCGGGCAGCAGTTCGGCTTCGCCTTCATGCTTATGATGGTGCAGGACTACGGCCCGACCACGGACTTCCAGACCGGGCGCGACCGCGTCGTCGGCATCCTGATCGGCGAAATCGTTTTCTCGACCATCTTCATCAACGTCTGGCCGGTCAGCGTCACCGAGCTGATCCGCCAGAACGTGGCGAGCGCCTTCGACCGGCTGGCGGACCTGCTCGCCGGCGAGCGGCGCGCCGACCCTTGGTCGATCGGGCGCAAATTCAACGAGCGCGATCGGTGCGGCGCGGTCGCTTGTCGGCTTCGATCCGTTCGAGCCCGAACGGATGCGACGGCCGGGGGGCAGGACCGCGCATCGATGCCGACGGTGCTCGCCAACGTGCAGTCCCTCGGCGTGCCGATCGCGGTTCTCGCGCGGACGGGGCCGGGCGAGGGTGGGACCGACAGTCGGGCGGCATTGGATGCGCACGAGCGCGCCATGGCGGGCTGGCTGCAAGCATGCGGGGACTGGGTGCGCGTCGGGCGTGGCCACCGGAGCCTCCCCGATGCGTTGCCGCGGCCGCCCAACGGACCCGTCATGGACGACGCGGGCCCGACGGCGCGCACACGCGCCCTGTGGTTAGGCATCCTCGATTCGGAGATCCGCGAGACGCTGGACAAGCGCCGGGTTCGAGGTCCGAACCCGCGGGCCCCGATAAGGCCTCGTCCTATGCGGGTGCCGCGCCATGCGAGTGCCGGCCATGCGAGTGCCGGCCATGCAGGTATCGGCAATGGCTGACGCGCGGACGATTGCTGTCCTCTTCGTTTGTCTGGTGACGGCCGGCTGCGCGACCGACGCCATCGATCTTGCGCCGGCGTCGCCGCAGACGCCCTATCAGGAGACCGGCCTCGGGCCGGCAGTCCGCGATACCTCTCGATGCGGGCGACGCGGCAAAGCCGGGACTACGGTCTCGCCGCGCAGCCGGAACCTCGCGATCCTCCGGCCTCCGCCAGAGAGCGACGAGCAGCGCATCTACGGCCTGCCCGAGTTGATCGACCTCGCCGAAGTGTCCAACCCCTCGACCCCGGATCGCGTGGGAGGAGGCTCGCTCGTCGGCCCTCTCTCTGTCGGCGAGGTCGAGGCGGCCTATCTGCCTTCGATCACCGCCACCGTGGTGGGGCGGCTATCAGCGGACATCGAGCAATACGGGAGCCTCGCTCACCACCGGGTCCGCTGCAAACCTCGAGCGGCACGGGAAGCGGGACGGCATCGGGCACCAGCAGTACCGGCACCGATCTGAACGGAACCGTCTCCTCGCTCTCGTTGCGCTGGCTGCTGTTCGACTTTGGCCAGCGCGAGGCAAAGGGTAAGCGCCGCGACGCAGCGGGGCAATCGCCAGCGGCATCTCGTTCAACGCGAGCCACCAAAAGATCATCTACGACGTCGCGCGACAGTTCTACGAGTACAATGCGACGGCGCGATGCCGCGCGCATCTACGCCGCCTCCCGCCACGACGCCCGAGGCCGTGCTCGACGCGGCGAATGCCAAGTTCAAGGGCGGGATCGGCACGTCGCTCGAGGTCGCGCAAGGCAAGCAGCTTGTCGCCCAGGCCGTTTACAGCGAGGTTAGCTCAAGGAGCGCGGCTCGTGCTTCCTACAGCTCGCTTCTCGCGGCGATGGGCGTCTCACCGCTCACCGCTTTACACGTGCTCGATGTCTCGGCGCGGCCAATCGGCCCCAGCGCGACCGCGACCGTCGAGCGTCTCGTCTCCGACGCGCTCGCTCATCGGACCGACGTGCGACAGGCGTTCGCGGACGTCGAGGGCGAGCCGGGCGGACGTAGTCGTCGCCGAGCGGGCGTTCCTGCCGAAGATCTTCATGTCCGCTTCGGGCACCTACACGACCGGCTCGCTCGACATTTCATCGCTGCCGTCGATCGGCGAGGGCTCGGCGACCAGCGCGCAGACGAACCAGAGCAACGCGACCGTTCTCGGCGGGATCGCGATCCCGCTCTACGATTGGGCGGGTACGCGGGCGGGCGCACGTCCTCCAGGCACGTGACAGCAGCGATATCGCGGGAGCAAAGCTTCACCCTCACCCAGCAGAACGCGGTGCACGAAATCGTGCTTGCTTCGAACGCGGTGCGAAGCTCGACGCAATCGTACCGTGCCGCAGGCGCCGTCGTCGCGGCCTCGAAGGTGACTTATGACGCGGCGCTCGCGGCCTACAAATCGGGAATCGGCACGATCACCGCAGCGCTGGACGCGCAGCGATCCCTTCTGCAGGGCCGCATCGCCCTGGCTCGCGCGCACGCGAGCGCGCTGATCGCCGCCGCCATGCTCGCCTCTGCCTCCGGTGCTCTGACGAGCTCGGACGCAGTGCATTGAGAGCGCGCGGAACCGTCAATGCGATGCGACCGCGCGCCCCGCGATTGGTCAGGTCAAACGCGACCCAGCCCGCGAGCCGGAGATTTGTTTACAGGCACACCATGTCGACGAATGGCCACCAGATGAGCCGGTGTCGGCAACGCGATCGAATTTCGAGATCGGTGCGGTGAGTGCGCGGCTCAACCGCGCCGCGAATTACTTGTACGAGATCGTACCAAGCGCTCAAATGTTGCGGGTTGGCATGATCGGGAGAGACCCGAACGGAGGTTGGGCGGGGGAAGCTCACGTCCCGGCGGTTCAAGAGCTGCCCGGCAAGACTCGATATACCGCCGATGCAACTGCTCTCGGGATCGCCGCGCTGCCAGGCTCTCGAGGCCCTTATCGGCGCCGACAGATGTCGGCGTGAGGGAACGGTTCGCCTATTCGGAGGTATGTAGCAGAAGCCTTTGGTCGGAAAGCAGGTGGATTGTCGCGCGGGGAAAGCCTCGTGAAACGAAACCCGCGTCCGGCGCAAAGCGAGTTTATCGTCCACGGCGCGAAACGTCGGGCGATGGGCAATCGCCACAGGCGCGGCGCTGGCGTTTCTTGCCTCGGCCTTCGCTCGATAAGATCGCAGAGGCGGGACGAGCTACGTCGACGACTCGCCGCTCTTCGGAGCGGACGTCGACCAAGCTGATCTATCGCCCCGCGCGGCCGAGATATTGAAAGCGTCTGACGAAATCCGGCATATCGACGCCATCGCCGACGCGTGGATCGGCAACAGGTGGTTTCTGCGACAATTCCAACGCCACCATGCCGGCCCAGCGGTCGGTGGAAAGATCCTGCGGCTCATCGCCTGGGAGCGTATCGTTGACCTTTGCCGCGACTTCGTCGAGCCGCAGCTTTATGAGCTTCGTGGCCTTCCATTCCTGTTCGCTCGGCTTGCGCGCGTAATCCCAAAGCCCAGGTGCCAATCGATCAGTAAACACCGACATCGCATGCCGCTTCTCTTCTTCCTCGACGAGGTCAGCGGCACCAAAAGCCATCACCGATCTGTACAGGGACGTTATGGTTCATCGCGGCACGAGCGAACACGATGCCATCGATGTGCGTGACGCTGAAGCAAACCGGTATGTTCTTTTGTTGGGCCTTCAGCATCTGGCTTGCCGAGGAGCCATGCCAGTAGACGTGATCATCGATACGCCAATGACTTGTAGGCGTAACATAAGGTACGCCATCGAAAATGTATCCGACCTGACAAATCACGCCCGCATCTATGATTTGGTTGATGGTGTCGCGATCGTACTTCGCGAGCCAGTTATATCTCCGAAGCTTTGTGCGGGGAGACATAGGGAGAGGGGTTTCCATTTGAGCTCCGGCAATTCTGGATCTGGGTACAACGAATTGGCCACGCTGCGCTGCCGACGGGTAGATCCACTCGGCTACAAACCCAGGGGCCACCTAGAATTTGGAAAACCGCCGATCAGCGCATGTTTCAATCGTCGTGCTTCCGGCGACCGTCATCCAGCGAGCCTAAAGAGCGGGTGCGGATGGAGGGCAACCCCGATCCCAAGCACGTCAGCACGTCCTACAGCGAGCGGCAGAACCTGACGATCCGCATGCGCATGCGCCGGTTCACGCGGCTGACGAATGCCTTCTCGAAAAAAGTCGAACACCACGCCTATATGGTTGCGCTCCACATGATGTATTACGACTTCGTCCGCATCCATCAGAAGCTGCGGGTGACGCCGGCCATGGCCGCTGGCGTGTCAGAAAAGCTTTGGGAGATCGGCGACATTGCGAGGCTGGTCGAGGATGCCGAAGAGCCTGCGAGAAAACGTGGACCTTATAGAAAGGCAGCCACCGCTTAAGCGCGTTATAATCCTCATTTTCTATCTTAGCTTAATTTCTTCTTTGCTTTTATATTTGCTCACCGCTTTTTTTGGTGGTGGAGACGCGTGGCACGGCCGAAAGATCGCAGGCCGGTTTTTTGTCGCGCACAATGATGGCGCACCTGAGCACGAGGTCAGTCGCAACGTCTTCTACATGAGCCTTTGGTCGCTCCGATTGCTGTTCAGCCTCTGGCTTACCGGGATGTTGGCTGCGGCCTACCGCTTCATGGCAAAGCGCCTTCGATAGAATTCAAACTGACCCACTACCGCGAGGCGTGATCTGGAGACAACCGTTCGAATCAGTCGGGCCGCCATTCCAGCGCCGATCGGACGTTGACGCTGATCTCCATGTCCGGGCCGACCCATTCCGCCTTCTCCGCCATCAGCCGCCGGCCGGCCTCCACCGCCGCCTTCCGGCTCGAGCATTTCTCGTGCGCGACCCGCGACCTCTTCCCAGACGTGCGGATAGTCCCGGCTCGCGCGCGCCAACTCGACTACCGCGTACCACTCGCCGCGGCCAATGCGGTGAGCCGCGCGGAAGGCCTCGAGCCGCTTCGCCTCCTCGGCAACGCCTTTGTCGAGCGCCTCTTCCTGCACGGTGCTCGTGCGGGCCGCTTCGAACGCCAAGCCCTTCAGTGACCGCTCGGATAGGCCGTCGAGCTTGCCCGTGATGGCATTCACGTGCTTCGCGATGTCGTCCAGCGCCCAACGGGCCTCGCTCGTGAGCGGCGGCTTCCTGGGCGCTTTGCCCTTGACGCTCGTCACCTCGTCGGCGGGACCATGCACGCCGGGCCAGAGATCGGCGGCGATCCTGTCGAGGTCGTCCGCCGTCAGGGTCCAAGCGTTGCGCGCCTCAGCCTCGCGGCGCTTGATCTCTGGCACGAGATCGATGACGGCGGCGCGCTTTGCTCGAGCTGCCGCCATGCCGGTGTCGAGATGCTCGGCCCATCGCTCGCGCAGATCCTCGTCGATCCGGCCCTCGGCATCGAACTGCCAATAGGTGCCGCG
>CBDCBQ010000002.1:0-511328 GCA_965214415.1 uncultured Lichenihabitans sp. | reverse complement strand
GGCTCCGTCCCCGACATTCATCGCCGCGAGCGGTGTCGCGGTTACAGGCGTGCCATCCAAAAGGCCGGCGGGGACCTCCTGTCGCAGGTCCGCCGCGACGGGAACGCCGTTACGTGGCCGGGGGAAGCGGCCTCCCGGGTCGGCAGCATGGACCGGATCATCACCGCCATCAGCCAATGCAGCGACCGCGCGACTGCTAATCGCGCTCAAGCTGACCGAGGGCCAAGCCGATGACGGGCGCAGTGCCGAGGACATGCTCGAAACGGTTCGTGAGGGAACGATTCTGCTTGCCGACCGCGCCTACGAGTCCAACGAGCGGCGCGAGACGCTGGCCAACCGCGGCGCCTGGGCGAACATCAAGCCGCTCTCCAATCGCAAGACCAAGCCGGCCTTCAGCGACTACCTCTATCGCTACCGCAATCTCGTCGAGTGCTTCTTCAAAAAGCTCAAGCACGTCCGTGCTGTCGCGACGCGCTACGACAAGCGAGCCGACAACTTCCTCGCCTCGATCCAACTCGCGTCGCTGCGAATCTGGCTTCGCGCTTGATGAGTATGGCCTAGACCGCCGGCGTTTCAGTTTCCGGACGGCCTTCCTTCCAACGCGGCTCGCGAGGCAGGCATCTTCTCGCGGTCCAGCAAGGCGCGCTTGCGGTCGACGCCCCAGGCATAGCCGGACAGGGCGCCGTCGCTCCTCACGACCCTGTGGCAGGGGATCGCCAGCGCGATCTTGTTGGCCGCGCAGGCACCGGCGACCGCGCGGACGGCCGTCGGGACGCCGATCGCGTGCGCGATATCGGCGTAGGACACGGTGCGTCCCGCCGGGATCTCGCCAAGCGCTTGCCACACCCTTTGCTGGAACGCTGTCCCGCGGACGTCCAGCGGCAAGCCGAGGCCGAGGCGCGGCGCCTCCACCAGGGCCACGACCTTCGCGACAAGGGCCTCGTAGTCGCGATCCGCGCCGACGAGACGGGCTTTCGGAAAACGGTCCTGAAGGTTCCGGGCCAAACAGTCCGGATCGTCGCCGATCAGGATCGCCGCGACGCCCTTGGCGCTCGAGGCGACCAGGATCGCACCGAGCGAGGATTGCCCGATGGCGAACTTGATCTCTTCGTTCATCCCACCCGCCTTGTAACGCGACGGCGTCATGCCGAGGATCTTGTTCGACGTCTCGTAGAACCGGCCGCTCGAATTGAAACCGGCGTCGTAGATCGCGTTCGTCACGGTACTATCGGCGACAAGCGCGTCGCGGACCCGCGCCGCCCGACGCGCGGCGCCGTAGCCCTTCGGCGTGAGGCCGGTCGACGCCTTGAACAAGCGATGGAGGTACCCGGGACTGCGCCCGACCGCGGCGGCGAGCTCGGCAAGCGATGGCGCCGTCTCGCTGCTCTCGATCAGGCGGCAGACCCGGGCGACAAGCGCCGCGGTCTCGATGTCCGCCGATGGTTCCTCCGGCCGGCAGCGCTTGCAGGGACGAAAGCCCGTGGCTTTCGCCGCCTCGAGCGTATCGTGCAGGGCGACATTCTTGGGGTTGGCGGTCCGCGACGGACACGACGGCCGACAGTAGACGCCCGTGGTCGCGACGGAATACCAAAACCGGCCATCCGCGCTCGGGTCGCGGGCCAGAACCTGGTGCCAGCGAGGATCGTCGACCATCGACGATGTCAAGATCTCCTCGCGTTTTCTTGCATTCGACATATCGGCGATCCTTCGTTTGATCTCGTTCGTCGACCATGCCCAACGGGCGTCGTCCTCGCGCTCCGCCGCTTGCTTTCAAATCGAAAAGATCGGGCAATTGCTCGCGCGTCGAGCCGCGCTCACCTGAACCGGAAAGGTGCTTAGCTCCGCTCGGCCGCTCGATCCCGCGCGCCAGCCGGGACGATGCGCAACGAGGCGATGCGGTTGCGCACCTTGCGCAGCACCTCGAAGCGGAAGCGATGGAAGGTGAAGACCTGCCCGCTTTCGGGGATCGCGCGGGCCTCGTGGATCACGAGCCCGGCGATCGTGGTGGCCTCCTCGTCGGGCAGGTCCCAGGCCATCACGCGATTGAGGTCGCGGATCGGCACCGAGCCCTCGACCAGCACCGAGCCGTCGGTCTGCGGGCGGACGCCCTGCACGGCGAGATCGTGCTCGTCCTTGATGTCGCCGACGATCTCCTCGATGATATCCTCGAGCGTGACGAGGCCCATCACCACGCCATACTCGTCGACCACCAAACCAAAGTGCGTCTTGCGGCGCCGGAAGGCCTGCAGCTGGTCCTTCAGCGAGGTCGTCGCCGGGATGAACCACGGCTCGACCGCGACCTTGTCGATCTCGAGCCGGGTGACATCGCCCGCCACCGCGTCGAGCGCGCGCACCAGATCCTTGGCATGCAGCACGGCGACGATGTTGTCGGGCTCCTGGCGCCACAGCGGCAGGCGGGAGTAGGGCGAGGCGACGACCTCGCGCACGAGCGCGGCCGGCGGCAGGTCGGCGCAGATCGCCGTCATCGAGGTGCGATGCACCATGATGTCGAGCACGGTGAGCTCGTCGAGGTCGAGCAGGCCGCCGAACATGTCGCGATCCGAGCGCTCGACGTTGCCCTCCTTGTGCAGGAGATCGACGGTGCTCTTCAGCTCCTCGGCGCCGGTCAGGATCGATTTCTGGCGATCCATTGGGCTGCCGAACAGCATGAGCACGCCTTGCACCAGCACCTCGACCCCTAGAAGGATCGGCCCGAAGATCGCGACGAACGGGGCCAGCACGCGCACGAAGAGGAGCGAGACGCGGTCGGCGTTGTTGATGGCGACCGTTTTGGGCAACACCTCGGCGAAGACCAGCAGCAGCACCGTCATGATGGCTGTCGCCCAGACGGCGCCCTGCGCGCCGACCAGCACGTCGAGCACGCTCGTCATGAAGGCGGACGAGCCGATGTTGACGAGCGTGTTGCCGAGCAGGGTGGTGCCGATCAACCGCTCGCGCCGGCGCAGCAGCCGGTTGACGAGCATGGCGCGCTTGTCGCCGTTGCGCTCCAGCGCGTGCATGCGCGCCCGCGAGGCGCCGGTCAGCGCGGTCTCGGACGCCGCGAAGAACGCCGACATGGCGATGCAAAAGATGATGATGGCGCCGGCGATCCAGATGTCGACGGGCAGCTCTGGCGGCGTGGCGCCGTGCATGGAGCTCAGGCCTTTGCGAGAAGATCGTGATCGAGAAAGGACAAGACCTCGTCGGCGGCGATCGACTTGGCGATGAACGCGCGGCCGATGCCGCGCACGAGGATGAACGTCAGCGCGCCGCGCTCCACCTTCTTGTCCTGTCGCATCGTCTCCAGGATCGCGGCGGGCGACGCATCGAACCTCGGGATTTGCTCGATCCGGGTCGGCAGGCCGGCGGCGGCGAGATGGCCTTCGACGCGGGCGACATCGATGGCGGCGCAGAGGCCGAGCCGATGCGAGAACCGGAACGCGCAGGCGATGCCGATCGCGACGCCCTCGCCGTGAACGAGGCGCGCACCATCGTAGCCGGTCAGCTTTTCGAAGGCATGGCCGAACGTGTGGCCGAGGTTCAGCAACGCCCGTTCGCCATGCTCGTGCTCGTCGCGCATCACGACGCCGGCCTTGCCGGCGCAGGCTTTGGCGACCGCCTCCGCGCGGGCCGGCCCACCGGCGAATATCTCCTCGCGGTGGACGTCGAGCCAATCGAAGAAGGCGGCGTCGCCGATCAGCGCCCATTTCGCGAGTTCGGCGTAGCCGGCGGCGAACTCGCGCGGCGGCAGCGTCGCGAGCACGTCGGCATCGGCGATCACCAGCGAGGGCTGATGGAACGCGCCGATCAGGTTCTTGCCGAGCGGCGAGTTGATGCCGGTCTTGCCGCCGACGGAGGAATCCACCTGGGCGAGCAGCGATGTCGGGATCTGCACCATGCGCATGCCGCGCCGCACGCTGGCGGCGGCAAAGCCCGCGAGGTCGCCGACGACACCGCCGCCCAACCCCACGACGAGATCGCCGCGCTCGAGCCCGGCGCCGATGATCGCGTCGCAGACCGTCTCGAAAACGGCATAGGACTTCGACGCCTCGCCCGGCCGCACGACGACGCTCGTGTGACGGATGCCGCTGCGCTCCAGGCTCGCCTCCAGCGCGGCCAGGTGGTGGCGGGCGACGTTATCGTCCGTGACGATCGCGCAGGCGGCGCCCGGCGCGCGCGCCGCGATCATCGTCCCGGCATCGGCGAGCAGCCCGGGGCCGATCGAGATCTCGTAGGCGCGGCCCGGCAGGTCGACGGGCACCCGGTGCACGCCGGGGAGCGTCGATGTAGACGTGATCGGCGAGAGACCTGGGGAAGGCGAGAGACCTGGGGAAGGCATTCCCGTGGAGGAAGACAGGGTTGGCGGCATGGCGGCAGGTGGTGTCTCGGAAGAAAAGCGGAGGTGAAACTCGAGGGCGGCGATGGCGTCCTCGACGACCGCCTCGTGCGGGCCGTCACGCGACTCGACCGTGACGTCGGCGCGCCCGTAGACGGGATAGCGGCGTTCCATCAGCGCGCGGAGGGTGCCCTCCGGGTCATCCGTCTTCAGGAGGGGTCGGTTCGAGCGGCGGCGAACGCGGCGCCAGATCACATCGAGATCGGCCTTCAGCCAGATCGAGATCGCCCCCTCGGTGATCCGCGCGCGTGTCTGGTCGTTCAGGAACGCGCCGCCACCGGTGGCGATGACGCGAGGGCCCCCGACGAGCAGGCGCGCCATGACGCGGCGTTCGCCGTCACGAAAATAGGCCTCGCCATGCGTCTCGAAGATCTCCGAGATCGACATCTTGTGCGCCCATTCGATCTCGCAATCGGCATCGACGAAGTCGAGCCCGAGGCGCCGCGCGAGGCAGCGCCCGGTCGAGGATTTGCCACATCCCATCAAGCCGACGAGGACGAGCGAGCGATTGCCCAGCGCCTTGACAAGGCTCGCCGCGCGCCGGTCGCGAAGGCGAACGGCGTCGTCCTCCACCAGGGGCGCGTGTCCAGTCATGCCTATCGGTCTACCATAGGCCGCGCGGTTTTGAAGGGATGTTTGTGACCCGGTCGAGGCGCTCAGCGCGCGCGCCAGGGCTTGATGTCGAGGAGCGGCGTGCCCGAGAGGCAGTCGAGGCCGCGTACCTCCAGCGTCGCGCTGTCCCGTGCGACGAGGATGACCCGGGACGAGGCGATCGGATTCGGCCGTGTCGGCGCACGCAGGGCGAAGGGACCGCGCTGCTCGCCATGGCCAGGGCTCAGCCGCACGAGGTCGCGCCGGGCCTTGTGCATCCAATAAAGCACCTGCAGCTCCGCGCCCGGCTCGAGGCCGTCGCAGGCTGGCAGCCAACGCGCGTCGAGGACGATGCGGCAGACGGGGCCGCCGTCCGCGTCGCCGCGGCGCGGACAATCGGCGCGCGTTGTCCAAGGCGTCTCGATGCGGCCGATGAAGCAGAGCGTCGCGTCGGCGGCGAGCCGTCCCTCGGAGACTATCTCGCCCTCGCGCGGGGCGTCGCGATGGTCGATCATGGCGACCGTCTACGACGTGTCGTCGACAATCCGAACCGTTATCTTTTGGAGGTCTCGATCCCGGCTGGAGCCTTAAGCCTCGACCAAGCTGGGTCGAGCCTCGGGACCAGGCGTCAAGACTACGCCTCGGTCAGGCCGTTGGCGCCGCAAGCTTGCTCATGAGGAGGTCGGTGCGCTTCTGGACGATATCGCCGGAGACGAGTTCGCCGTGATTGACGAGCATCGTCGCCTGATCGAGCACCTCGCGGATGCTCGAGCCCGCGCGCTCGCACAGGATGGTCAACGCATTCGGATCGGGCTCGCCCTTGAATTGCTTGCG
Organism: uncultured Lichenihabitans sp.; assembly: GCA_965214415.1. Taxonomy (GTDB): domain Bacteria; phylum Pseudomonadota; class Alphaproteobacteria; order Rhizobiales; family Beijerinckiaceae; genus RH-AL1. Next base: position 505,507 of record CBDCBQ010000002.1, on the reverse strand, counting down.
CACCGCCGCGACCGCACCCGTGGAGCGGCGGTCGAGCTCCGCGACGACGGCCTCGAAATCCTGACGGAATCGCGCGTCGAGTCGCTCGTAATTGTCGAGTGCCGACCCGCGCCCGGGCAGGATCGAGCGGCGGAAATATTCGACATACGAGATCGGCCGCCACCGCTGCACGTCCTCGAAGAGTTCCGGCATCGCCGGCAGTTGCTCGACGAGCATGACGATCTCGTTGAAGAGGTTCAGATAATCGTTGGCGAGCCCTGACGCCGGATTGACGAGCGCCTCGGCACGCCGAACACGCGACCCGGTCGCGAGCGGCGACATGGCCTGGATCGCCGCGCGTTCCTCGTCGGACAAAAAGCTCATTGCAATCTCAGGCTCGTCGGTCCCTGGAGATAACCACGCGACACTCTAACAAACGGTTCAAGTGCCCGTTAAACTCGCATCTACAGTCCGCCCTCGATTGCCGCCTGCGGCGCCGGCACGAGACGCGGCGGCTGCAAGGCCGCGATGAGCGCGGCGGCGAACAGGCCGGCGAGAAGCAGCACGACGACAACGGAGGCGGCATCCATCTGCGAGCGTGTCGGCTTGAGCCTCGCGCGGGTGAGTGTTGCCTGATAGGTGATCGATGTTTGCATGATTTAGGCTCGTGTTGCGCATTTACGCATCAGATGCCGCTTAGTTTTCAGTCTGTCACGCCCCCTGAACGATAGATATTCGTCGTCTGGGGAACAGCTGGGCTCGGCTTGGGGACACACCGATGTGTGGGCGCTTCGCGATCACGCTGCCGCCCGAGGCGATGCGCGCGATGTTCGCGTACGACGAGCGGCCGAATTTCCCGCCGCGCTACAACATCGCTCCGACGCAGCCGATCCCGATCATCCGCTCCGCTCTCGAGGACGGGCGAATCGTTCGCCATTTCGGGCTTGCCCGCTGGGCCTTCCTGCCGGGTTTCGCGAAAGACCCGAAGGCATTCCCGCTGCTATTCAACGCTCGGGCGGAGGGGATCGGTGACAAGGCGAGCTTTCGCAATGCGCTGCGGCGGCGGCGATGCATCATCCCGGCCGATGCCTTCTACGAGTGGCAGCGTCTCGGAAAGCCTGGAGGCGGCAAGCCGGCGCTGACGCAGCCCTACATTTGCAGGCGGGCGGATGGGACGACAATGGCGCTGGCCGGGCTTTTTGAAACCTGGGTCGGTCCGAACGGCGAGGAGGTCGATACCGCCTGCATCATAACGACCGGCGCGAATCGGGTCTCGGCGGCGATCCATCCTCGGCTGCCAGTGGTGATCGAGTCGACCGCCGTCGCCACATGGCTCGATCCCGACGAGCGCGCGAACGAGGCGGCCGTCGCGTTGCTGCGCCCGCCCCCCAACGACGTGCTCACCTTCGCGCCGATCGCGGACGCCGTGAACAAGGCCGACAACGACAGGCCCGACATCATGCAGTCGATCGGTCCCGCCCTGGGCGCCCCGCCCGCGGCGCCGCCGGCCAATGAACAACCGAGCCTGTTCTGAACCGGCAAAGCGCCGTAAAGCTCGGGTCAGGTCGGCGTCGACTGCAGCTGAGAGCGAGCATCAGAGAAATCGGATGAAAGGGATCATACTCGCTGGCGGCTCGGGGACGCGGCTCTATCCGCTGACCCTCGTGCTCTCGAAGCAACTGCTGCCCATCTACGACAAGCCGATGATCTATTACCCGCTCGGCACCCTCATGATGGCGGGCATCCGAGACATTCTCATCATCACGACGCCGCACGATCAGCCGCTCTTCCAACAGCTTCTCGGCGATGGGGCCGCGCTTGGCATCTCGCTCTCCTACGCGGTCCAACCCGAGCCGAACGGCCTCGCCGAGGCATTCATCATCGGCCGCGCCTTCGTCGGCGGGGATCGCGTCGCCTTGGTCCTGGGCGACAACATCTTCTACGGCCACGGGCTGCCCGAACTCCTAGGTTTCGCCGTCGCCCGCGAGACCGGCGCGACGGTGTTCGGCTATGTCGTGTCGGACCCCGAGCGCTACGGCGTCGTCGAGATCGACGACCGCGGCATGGCGCGCTCGATCGAGGAGAAGCCCGCGGCGCCGCGGTCGAAGCTCGCCGTCACAGGTCTCTATTTCTACGACAACGATGTCCTCGACATCGCCGCCGCCATCAAGCCGTCCCAGCGCGGCGAGCTCGAGATCACCGACGTCAATCGCGCCTATCTCGCGCGCGGCGACCTTGCCGTCCAGATGATGGGCCGCGGCTTCGCCTGGCTCGATACGGGCACGCACGACAGCCTCGCCGAGGCGGGCCAGTTCGTCGAGATCCTCGAACGCCGCCAAGGTCTCAAGATGTGCTGCATCGAGGAGATCGCGTTCAACCAGGGCTTCATCGACAAGGCGATGCTCCTCCAGAGCGCGAAACGATATGGGAAGTCGGGCTACGGACGGTATCTCGAGGCAATCGCCGCCACGGCTTGATGCGATGGAAACCAAAAGAGCTGGCGATCCTGAACATGCTGGAGAACGGCGCGATGTACTTTAGCCTGATCTCGATGGGCCACCGTTGGACGATTGGAGATGTCCGCACGGCGTCGCCTGGTGAGGGCGCCGGGTCGGTCGGCCCGAGACGATGAGGTGCGGCGCCGTCGTTTGCGTGTTCGCGCTGCTGCTCGCCCCCCTCACGGCGCGGGGCGAGCCCCTGACGATCGGCGTGAGTGCCCCGCTCAGCGGTCCCGATGCGGTGTTCGGCGACCAAGTCAAGCTCGGTGTCGCGCAGGCGGTCGCTGACACGAACGCGGCCGGCGGGTTCCTCGGCGAGCGGGCGCGCGTCGCGGCGGCGGACGACGGCGGCGATCCCAAAAAGGGAGTCGAGGTCGCTCAGGCATTTGTGCGTTCAGGCGTCTCGTTCGTGATCGGGCCGGTCGGGTCGGCCGTCGCGGTGCCGGCCTCGGCGATCTATGCCCAGGCGGGCACGCTCGACATCTCGCCCTCGGCGATCACGCCGCTGGTGACCGAGCGCGGCTTGTCGACCGTATTCCGGGATTGCGCGAGGGAGGATGCGCAGGGACCGGTCGCGGCGCGATACCTCGCCCGGCACTTCGCTCGGATCGCGATCCTGCATGATCGTACGGCATCCGCGAAAGCGCTCGCGGACAATGTGCGCAAGGATCTCGCCGGAGAGGGTGTGAGGGATGTTTACTACGGCAGTATCGAGAAAGGCGCGCGCGATGCCGCCGCCTTGGTCGCGCGATTGAAAGCCTCCGGTGCGCAGGTCGCCGTCTGGGGCGGCGGCCCGGCCGAGGCCGGCCTGCTGGTTCGCCAGATCAAGGAGGCGGGGCTGCGTATCCCCGTGCTCGGCGGCCTTGGCATCGCGTCCGAGGACTTTGCAGCCGCCGCCGGCGCGTCGGCGGAGGGCACGCTGGTCGTCTTCCCGAAGGACCCTCGCACGCGACCGGCCGGCGCGGCCTTGCTGCGGCGCTTTCAAGCAAAAGGGATCGCGCCCGACGGCGGCGTCTTCTACGCCTACGCCGCCGTCCAGATCATCGCCCAAGCCGCGGTCGCCGCCGGATCGATCGACCCACGCGTCCTCGCCGAGACGATGCACAAGGGGACGACCTTCAAGACGGTGCTCGGCGACATCGCCTTCGACGCCAAGGGCGATCTCGCGGTGCCGGACCTCACCGTCTACGTCTGGCATCGCGGCGCAAGTGGGCGCCTGGCGTTCGACGACGAGGCGGCCTCGTGAGGTGGTCAGCGTCTTCTATGTCGCAGACGCCGCAATTCGCTTGCCCCGGCAAGACATTGTTACCGCCGCCACGTTAAATCCGGTCGATGCGCTCGCCCGTGACCCACGAGCCCCGCTTGCCCAGCCCTGCCGGAGGTGATCCGGCGTGAGGGTGCTGATCGCCTTCTTCGTGAACGTCCTGTTCAATTTCGCGATCGGCCTGCTCGTCGCGAAATTCCTCGGGCCGGCGGAATACGGGCGCTTCGCTCTCGCGCTCGCCACGGCGATGTCGGTCCAGGCCGGCTTCCTCGATTGGCTACGTCTTGGCGCCACCCGCTTCTATTCCGAGCGCGCGCGTGGCGAGGACCCATCGCTGCGGGCGACGCTCGACGTGGCCTTTGCGCTGGTCACGGTCGGCCTTGCCGTCGGCGCGGCGATCCTGTTCATGAGCGGCATCCACTTCCCGCTGCCCAACAGCCTGATCGCTCTGGCGCTCGGCGCCGCGGTGGCGAACGGCCTGTTCGACTTCAACACGGCGCTGGTGCGCGCGCGCTTCCACGACGCGCTCTACATCAAACTGATCATCGTCAAGAACGTGATGGCGCTCGCGCTGACGGGCGGTGGCGCGTTCTATTTCGGCTCGGCGAAGATGGCGCTGATCGGCGGCGTCGTCAGCTTGGCCGGCTCCGTCATCGCCGCGCGGGCGGCGCTCAGCGATCCCGGCGCCGATGCCCATCTCGCGCGGAAATCGATCGCCCGGTCGATCCTGCGCTACTCGATGCCTATCGTGGCCGCCAACGTGCTCTACATGGGCATCCCGCTCGCCAATCGGTCGCTGATCGCGATCTACTACGGCTTCTCCGAGACTGGCCAGTTCTCGCTGGCCTACGACATCGGCACCAAGGCGGTGCAGGCGATCGGCTCGACGCTCGATGTCCTTTTGTTCCAGATCGCGGTGGCGGCGCACGAGCGGCTCGGTCACGATCACGCCAAGCAGCGCGTCGCCGACAACATGGCGATCACGATCGCGGTGATCCTGCCGGCCTGCACCGGCATCTGGCTGGTGCTGCCCTCGTTGCAGGCGCTGATCGTTCCGGAGCAATACCGCGGGCCGTTCGACCAGCTTCTCACCTTGATGATGCCGGGCCTGTTCTGCTTCGCGATGATCCTCTACGTGATCAATCCGATCTTCCAGATCGCCAAGCGTACGGCGCCGCTGATCGGCGCGGCGGTCGTCGGCTGCGTCGCCGACCCGCTGATCCTGCTGACCTTGCCGCGCACCCAGGATGCCTCGCGTCTGGCGATCGCCCAGTCGGGCGCCTTCGTCTGCGCGATGGTCGCGCTGGTCGTCATCGCCAGCGTTTCGAAGCCGGTGTGGCCGCGCGCGCGCGATCTGACGATGACCGCCTTCGCGACGATCGCCATGGCCGCCGTTCTGCTGCCGCTGCGCGCGCATGCGCCCGGCATCCTTATCCTCGCGGCGCAGATCGTCGCCGGCGTGTCCGTCTACGGCGCGCTCGTCATGCTGCTCGACATCGCCGGACTTCGAGGTCTTGTGGTCGGGCGCCTGCGGCCGGGCGTCGCCCGATTCAAGCCGAGCTGAACGGGCGCCGGAAGACGAGCGTCGCCCACCCCTCGATCAGGCGGCGGCGCATGAGGACGAGGCCCTGGCCGCGGTAGGCGGACACGACCCCGGGGACGTCGCAGGCGAGCAGCCCCGACAGGATGATCTCGCCGCCCGGCGCGACGCGACGCCGGATCGACGGCGCAAGGCCGCGCAGCGGTCGTGCCAGGATGTTGGCCAGGATGAGATCGTAGGGCGCCCCTGCGCGGATCGCCGGATGGCCGAGGCCCGTCGCGCGCACCGGACGCACGTGAGGGTGGGCGCGGTTCAGCTTGACGTTGTCACGGGCGGCGGCGACGGCGATCGCGTCGATATCGCCGGCGGCAACGCGGCGGCGAAAGCGCCGCGCGGCGGCGATGGCGAGAATGCCGGTGCCGGTGCCGACGTCGAGGATGCGGCGCGGGCGGCGCCGCCGGCCGACATCGTTCAAGGCGGCGAGGCAGCCGCGCGTGGTGCCATGGTGCCCGGTCCCGAAGGCGAGCGCCGCCTCGATCTCGATGCCGATGTCGCCGACCGTGACCGAGCCGCGGCCGTGCGACCCGTGGATGACGAAGCGGCCCTCGCGGACGGCGTCGAGGCCTTCGAGCGAAGCCGCGACCCAGTCGCGCTTCGGCACGTCGGCGAAGGTCACGCGGGACGCGGTGGCCTCGTCTGTAGCGAGCGCGACGAGCGCCCGCACGGCCTCCTCGTCCGGCGCGTGGCCGAAAAACAGCTCGACGACCCAGGGCGCACCGGACCAGGAGGGCGGGGCGCCTGGCGTCTCGAAAGCCGCCGCCGCCGTCTCGGCCGGGTCGAAGCTCTCGACCACGATGTCGACGACCCGGCGCGCGGTCGCCTCGTCGCAGTCGAGCCGCATGACGTGCGCGGCGCCGTTGGGAGGCAGGCCTTCGAGCATGCCGGCGCCTAACATGGGCGCGAGAGGGCGGCAAACAGGGGGCGCTCTGGAAGCCTGGGCGCCGGCAGGCTAGAAGGCCGCATGGTTCTCGCGCGCGCATCTCTCATCACGGCCCTTGCCTTTACGACGTTCGCCGCGCTGGCCGATCCCGTGGCGGTACCACCGGCGGAGCAGCACAGCCTGGCGCAGTTCGCGACCGCCAACCCGACGTGCCGCTCCTGGTCCGACGGTTGCGCCGTCTGCCAACGCATGGCGGCCGGCGATGCGTTCGCGTGCTCGACGCCGGGCATCGCCTGCCAGCCGGCGTCGCTCGTCTGCCGCGAGCCGCCGCCGGCCGAGCACGCTCATTGAGCGAGAGCGCATGAAGCTTTTGCAGGCTGTCGCGCTGGAACGTTTGGAGCGCCTGTCGCCGGTCGTCTACGCGAGCACGGGCGCTGATCCGGGCCTCGTCTTCGAGATCGACCCGGCGCACGGCCCGCTCGTCGGCTTCTTTCTGGTGCGCGCGCGGGGCGACCTGGCGCCCCGCATTACCTTCGACCAGGGAGACGGCTTCAGCGACATCACCGCGCTCGTCCTGAAGAGCTTTCCGATCGCGTTCTACCACGTGTCGCGCGACCGACTGCGCGACCTGCGGCGCCTGCGCTTCCAGCCGTGTGGGGAGCTTGCGACGTTCCGGTTCCTGGCGTTCCAGACGCGCAATTCGATCCTCGTCGCGATCCTCCACTACCTCTTCACCTGCGCTACCAGAAGGTCGCGCTGGTCGCCCGCGACGCCAAGGGCGATGGGATGATTCGCAACCTGCGCAGCAATGTCGCGCGCATCGCCAAGTTCTTCGGCGACGTCTCGAAGGGCGGCGGCGTCCGCGTGCAGCAGGGCGCCCAGGCGATGCTGCCGATCCTGCGCATGTCGCTGTCGCAGCAGGCCCTCGAGGTCGAGGCGCGGATGAACTCGGCGCTGGCCGATCGCGACATGCCGCTGATCTCGTTCGTCGTGCCGACCTACAACACGCCGCCGGCGTTCCTGCGCGACCTGCTCGATTCCTTCAGCTTGCAGAAGGCCAGCTACGCCGAGTTGATCCTGTCCGACGACGGCTCGACCGACAGGACCACGCGAGCCGATCTCCAGGCCGCCGCGGCACGGCCGGGCGTCCGCCTCGTCGCGAATCCCAGAAACCGAGGGATCGCGGCGACGACAAATGCCGGTATCGCCGCCGCGCGGGGACGCTGGATCGCCCTGGTCGATCACGACGACATGCTGGTGCCCGGCGCGATCGCGGTAGTGGCCGACGCGATCCTGCATCATCCCGATGCGCGCTTCTTCTATACGGACGAGCTGATCGTCGACGCCGCGCTGACGCCGATTGGCGAGTTCTGCAAGCCGGCCTACGATTCGGTGCTGCTGTCGGGGCTGAATTACATCAACCATCTGTCGGTGTACCGCGCCGACCTTCTCGCCGAGGTCGGCGGCCTGCGCGAGGATCGCGAGGGCTCGCAGGACTACGACTTGCTGCTGCGCTATCTGCCCGCTTCGCCGCCGGGCACGATCGTGCACATCCCGTTTCTCGCGTATCTGTGGCGCCGCGAGACGGCCAGCTACTCGATGGTCCATTCCGAGCGCGCCATGGCCAACGCTCGACGCACGCTGGCGGTGGCTTACGCTAACGGTGGAGAGCCTTTGCCCGTCGAGCCGGCGCTGGAGCCGACGTTCCATCGCGTCCGCCTACGCTCGACCCGCCCGCTCGTCTCGGTCGTGATCCCGAACCGCGACAGCCTGGCCCTGATCACGCGCATCGTGTCCGACCTTCGCGAACGCACCACCTACGCGCCGATGGAGGTCCTGATCGTCGATAACGGCACGACCGACCCGGCCGTGCTCGCGTTCTACGAAACGCTGCGCCGGGATGGCGCGGCCAAGATCGAGATCGTCCCGGAGCCATTCAATTTCGCGCGGATGTGCAATCGCGGCATCCGGCTCGCCGAGGGCGACGCGATCCTCTTTCTCAACAACGATATCGAGGTGCGGCCGGACAATGCCGACTGGCTCGACGAGATGGTCGAGTGCCTCGCCTTCGAGGCGACAGGCATCGTCGGCGCGAAGCTCGCGTATCCCACGGGCAAGGCGCAGCATAACGGCGTGATCGTCGGGCTCGGCGAAGCGGCGGGCCATTGGTACATGGAGACCGAACCGAGCGAGCCGGGCCCGATGGGTCGCCTCTTCGTCCGACAGACGCTGACCGCCGTCACCGGCGCCTGCATGCTGGTGACACGCGAATGTTTGGACACAGTCGGCGGCTTCGACGACGAGAGCTTCGCGATCGCATATAATGACATCGACCTGTGCGTCCGCGCTCGCGACTCTGGGATCCGCACTGTCTGGACGCCGTTCGCCCGTTTGATCCACCACGAATCGGCGACGCGTGGAAGCGACGAGGAAGGACCGCGGAATCTCCGCTTCAAGCAGGAAATGACACGGCTGCAGGAGCGCCATGGCACGCGAACCTATCTCGATGACGCCTACAGTCCGTTCTACGACCGCCGCTATTCGCTGCCGACGATCATCGTCCCCGACGAGCTACCGACGCCGAGGCCGAACCGGATGCGCTGAAAAGCTTCTTTGCCCCTAGCTATCGGAGACCTGGGCGGGGGCAGGGGTATGCGCAACGAGATGCTCGTCGTTAAGCGATGCCTTGATCGGGCAATAGCCGGTCGCGCCGCGATAGGCGAGGTAGGATCCGGTCGCCAACGCCAGCATGCTGATGAAGACGTTCGACCGCGGCTGCGCGGCGATCGAGGTCAGCCCGAGGCCGACCAGCACCGAGACCGCGCGCTCGCCCGCTGACAGGTGCGGGTCCGCGTTGGCATATTGCGACAGGTCGAAAGCCATTCAGTAAGTCTCCCAGAGTATGCGACGTTGGTCCGCTGGCCGGGCAATTCCACCGTTCGCGGGATGGTTCCTGGCACCGCGCGACGGGCTAGCGAAACGATTGGGCGCGTCGGCGGATTGGACGCGGTGGTCGTTTGAACCAAGGTGCGATATTGATTTGGCTTCACAATGGGAAAGGATTTGCGTGACCAGCAGCGCCACGCCGACGCCTTCGGTCGACATCTCGCAATGCGAGCGCGAGCCGGTTCATATTCCCGGCGCCATTCAACCGTTCGGGTGCCTTGTCGCGTTTTTGCTGCCGACCTGGACCATCGCCCACGTCTCCACCAACGCCGCCACCGTGTTCGGCGCGGCAGGGCCGGACGCGATGATCGGCGCCGCGATCGAGACGATCCTTGCCCCCAAGCTCATACACGACCTTCGCAATACGTTTCAGGCGGCGATGATCTCAGGTTTCGCGGAGCGCATGGCCGGCATCGCGATCGGCACGGCGGCCGAGCCGCACGACGTGCTGATTCATCCTTCGGGACAGCTGGCGATCACCGAGTTCCTGCCTTGCGCGGGCGCCGAATCGGTTCGCGCCGACCCGACCACGCTCGTCAAGACGATCATCGACCGTTTGCGCCGCACGACGAGCTTCAAGGGCTTTCTCACCTCCGCCGCGCGCCAGATCCGAGCCGTGACCGGGTTCGATCGGGTGATGATCTACAAGTTCCTCGAGGACGACAGCGGCGAGGTGATCGCCGAGGCGCTCCGCGCCGGCCTGCCGCCGTTCATGGGGCTGCATTATCCGGCAAGCGACATTCCCGCGCAGGCCCGCGCGCTGTTCGAACGACAATGGCTGCGCATGATCCCGCAGGTCGACTACATGCCGATCGCGATCACGCCGACGATCACGGCGAAGGGCACCCCGCTCGACCTGAGCCTTTCGACGCTCCGCAGCGCCTCGCCGATCCACCTCCAATATCTGCGCAACATGGGCAGCGCGGCGACGATGACCGTCTCGATCCTACGTGGCGATAGGCTGTGGGGACTGATTGCCTGCCATCACGAGACGCCGCGACGCATCTCGAGCGCGACGACGGCGGCGGTCGAGCTGTTCGCCCAGGTGTTTTCGACGCAGATCGAGGCGAAGCAGCAGCACGACGAATTGGCCTACATGGCGAATGCGCGCGAGGCGCACGATCGTTTGATTATCGGCATGACGCCGGACGAGACGATCTTCGAGAATCTCGCCCGCTTCGACGGCCCGCTCCGCGAGGTCATTCCTGCGGACGGCATCGCGATCTGGACCGACGGCCGCTTCGAGAGTTGCGGCACTGCTCCCCCGCCCGAGGCGATCGACGATCTGGTGCGGCTCCTCAATGCCAAGCCGGTCGATCGCGTCTTCACCACCAACGAGCTGAAGCGCCACCTTCCGGACGCGGTGACCTACGCCGATCGCGTGGCCGGCGTGATGGCGATCCCATTCTCCCGCGCGCCGAAGGACTTCCTGCTGTTGTTCCGCCGCGAGGTCTTGCAGACCGTCACGTGGGGCGGCGATCCCAACAAGGCGGTCAACGCCGACGGCTCGGGCCAGATCGGACCGCGCGCGAGCTTCGCGGCGTGGAAGCAAATCGTGTCGGGCAGCTCGTTGCCCTGGCGCCGCGGCGAGACCGACATCGCCGAGACCCTGCGTGTCTCGCTGCTCGACATCATCCTGCGCCGCGCCAACATGGTCGACCGCGAGCGCCGGGTCGCACAGGAAAGCCAGCTGCTGCTGGTCGCCGAGCTCAACCATCGCGTGAAGAACATCCTCGCCGTGATCCGCTCGCTCGTGGGCCAAAGCCGACATGGATCGACCTCGCTGGAGACATTCACGACCGACTTGCAGAGCCGCCTGCATGCGCTCTCGATCGCGCACGACCAGCTTACGCAGGCGCATTGGAAGGCTGCGCCTCTGGCCGCGCTGATCGAGGCGGAGGCGCAGGCCTGGACCGAGGCGGGCGACTCCCGCCTCGCGCTGACCGGGCCGCCGGTGATGATCGAGGCGCGCGCCTATCAGACGCTGGCGCTGGTGCTGCACGAGATGATGACGAACGCCGCCAAATACGGAGCGCTCAGCGTCAAGGGCGGGGATCTCTCGATCGACTGGTCCATCGAGCCGGATGGAGCGCTCGTCTTGTCCTGGCGCGAGGCGAATGGGCCGGAAGTGAACCCGCCGACCCGGCGAGGTTTCGGAACGATCGTGGTCGAGCAATCGATACCGTTCGAGCTGCGGGGGACCGCGCTGATCGAGCACCCGCCGGAGGGGGTGAGGGCGACGTTCACGATCCCGGCCGACTTCGTTCAGGCCGGCGCCGAGGCGACCGCGCCGCGCCGAGACCTGCCGGTCGAGCGGGCCGATCTGAAGGGCAAGTCGCTGCTGCTGGTCGAGGATTCCATGATGATCGCGCTCGATGCGCAGACCATGCTGCAAAATTGCGGTGCCGAGGTCGAACTCGCCGCGACGACGGCGGACGCCAAGCGCGCGCTCAATCTCAACACGTTCGACGCGGCGATCCTCGACGTCAATCTCTACACGGAGACGAGCTTCGCGATCGCGCAGGAGCTTCAGGAGCGCGCGATCCCGTTCGTGTTCGCCACCGGATACGGCGAAACGGTCGTCGTGCCGGAGCGCTTCCAGAATATCTACGTCATCTCGAAACCATACATCGAGGACGTGCTGCGCGCGGCACTGGCGGCCTAGCATCCGTCATCGCGAACGCAGCGACGCAACCCAGCTCCAGGTTGCTTCGCCCTTGCTCGCGATGACGAAGGCGCGAGAGCTTACGCCTTCAGGGCGCCGGCCTTCTTGCCCATGAAGGTCGCGATCGCGTCCATCAGCGGCGGCGACAGCACGTCGTAGGACACGAGACCGGCCGACTTCAGCTTCGAGCGGACGTTGCCCATGTCCTCGGGATCGTGGCCCTGCTCGATGATCGACGAGACGAAGCCGGCGAACTGCGGCTCCTGCCAGCCCTTCTCGTTCGACAGCTCGACATGAATGAAGTCGAGGCCCTTGAAGGGATGCTCGTTGACGATACGGCCGAACATGTGGACGCCGCACTGCTTGCAGGCGTGGCGCTGGATCGTCGCCGACGGGTCGACGATGTGCAGCTTCTCCTCGTGCGCGGTCACCTTCAGGTGGTCCATCGGCACGACCGCGACGATCGAAAACTCAGCGCCCTTGGGCTTCCAGCATTTCGAGCAGCCGCACGCGTGGTTGTGGGCGACATCGCCGGTGATCGTCACCTCGACCTTGTCGGACGGGCAATGGCAGTGAAGCTTGCCGCCGGCGAAGCTGCCGGTACCTTTTTGAAAGCCGTTGTCGATCATGGGGTGCAGAGACATGCGTAGGTCCTCTTCGAGATGGGTGTTTCCTCGCGGCGCATCGAGATCCGAGCCCTTTGTCAGCGGGCCGGCCATTCCGATACGCGCGTTCGCCGTGGCAGTCGGCGCGCGCCGGTTCTAGCGACCGTGACGGTCCTTTCCTAGCAAAAAGGTTTTCGAGCCCGATCGAATAGTCTTGCGTTGCAATGTTATATCATACGACACTGGTTTACGCCCGTCGTGCGCTTTGGAATTCGAAGTATTGCCGTGGCGACAGCGTTTCTGGCGCAAGGCGCTGGGGATCGCGCGTGTTCGCGCCTTGCATGGCAAGTCGCCGCTTGCAAGATGCTGCGAAATATCACGAGCGGAGATGATTCGGCATGGCCAAGAAACCACCGGTCCCAAAGGATGCAGCGGCCGCGCCGGTGAAAAAGAGTTCGGGTGTTGTCCTCACGACGACGGAGATTGGCGAGCACCTCGCCTCGACCTTCGACATCCCGAAGTCGCACGCCAAGATCTACTTGACCGAGGCCGTCGCGCTGATGGCCAAGAACCTGAAGAAGGGCAACAAGGTCCGTATCGCAGGCCTCGGCGTCTTCCAGGTCAAGAAGCGCGCCGCTCGCAAGGGGCGCAACCCCAACACTGGCGAGGCGATCAAGATCAAGGCGTCGAAGCGTGTCGGCTTCTCGGTCGCGCGCGATCTGAAGGCGAAGCTCTGACAGCCGTCGAGCTTCGCTCGACTCGCAAGCTGTCGGCTCAGGCGCCGACAGCTTTTTCGTATCTGCCGTAAGCGGCCGGCTTCAGCGCGGCGACCTCATCATCCGTGAAGACGCGGCCGCGGGTCAGGAAGCGCTTGCCGGAGCCGTTCTCGAGCGAGAACATGCCGCCGCGGCCAGGCACGACGTCGATGATCAGCTGTGTGTGCTGCCAATACTCGAATTGCGAGCGGCTGATGTAGACCTGGGCGCCGCCGATCGCGCCGAGCTGTACGTCACCATCTCCCACCATGTAGTCGCTGACCGGATAGCACATCGGTGCCGAGCCATCGCAGCAGCCGCCCGATTGATGAAACAAGACCTCGCCGTGCTCATCCTGCAGGCTCTTGATCAACTCGAGCGTGTCCGGCGTTGCCTTGACGCGGACGACCTCTTCCTGGTCCATTCCTTGTTCTCCCTGCGAGCCCGAGATCGGTGTCACGGCTTTTAAAAAGAAACCGGCGCCACGGAGGGCGCCGGTCTATTTGGCCTGTAGGCGTATGGCTCAGAAGAAGCCGAGCTTCTTGGCGCTGTAGCTGACCAGCATGTTCTTGGTCTGCTGGTAGTGATCGAGCATCATCTTGTGGTTCTCGCGACCGATGCCGGACTGCTTGTAGCCGCCGAAGGCCGCATGGGCCGGGTAGGCGTGGTAGCAGTTCGTCCACACGCGGCCGGCCTGGATGGCGCGGCCGAAGCGGTAGGCGCGGTTGCCGTTGCGGGTCCACACGCCGGCGCCGAGGCCGTAGAGCGTGTCGTTGGCGATGGCGAGTGCGTCCTCGTCGTCCTTGAAGGTCGTGACCGAAAGCACCGGCCCGAAGATCTCCTCCTGGAAGATACGCATCTTGTTATGGCCCTGGAAGACCGTCGGCTTGACGTAATAGCCGTCCTTGAAGTCGCCTTCGAGAACGTTGCGCTCGCCGCCGGTCAGCACCTTGGCGCCTTCCTGCTTGCCGATGTCGATGTAGGACAGGATCTTCTCGAGCTGCTCCGACGACGCCTGGGCGCCGATCATCGTCGACATGTCGAAGGGCGAGCCCTGCGTCACGGCCTCGACGCGCTTGACGGCGCGCTCCATGAAGCGATCGTAGATCGACTCGTGCACCAGTGCGCGCGACGGGCAGGTGCAGACCTCGCCCTGGTTCAGCGCGAACATGGTGAAGCCTTCGAGCGCCTTGTCGAAGAAGTCGTCGTCCTCGTCCATCACGTCCTTGAAGAAGATGTTCGGCGACTTGCCGCCGAGCTCCAGGGTCACGGGGATGAGGTTTTGCGAGGCGTATTGCATGATCAGGCGGCCGGTCGTCGTCTCGCCGGTGAAGGCGATCTTGGCGATGCGGTTCGATGAGGCGAGCGGCTTGCCGCACTCGAGGCCGAAGCCGTTGACGATGTTGAGCACGCCCGGCGGCAGTAGGTCGCCGATAAGCTCCATCAGGACGAGGATCGAGGCTGGCGTCTGCTCGGCCGGCTTCAGGACCACGCAATTGCCGGCGGCGAGCGCGGGGGCGAGCTTCCACACCGCCATCAGGATCGGGAAGTTCCAGGGGATGATCTGGCCGACGACGCCGAGCGGCTCGTGGAAGTGGTAGGCGACCGTGTCGTGGTCGATCTCCGAGATGCCGCCTTCCTGGGCGCGGATGGCGCCGGCGAAGTAACGGAAATGGTCGATCGCCAGCGGCATGTCGGCGAATGTCGTCTCGCGCAGCGGCTTGCCGTTGTCCCAGGTCTCGGCCAGGGCCAGCATGTCGAGGTTTTCCTCCATGCGGTCGGCGATCTTGTTCAAGATGATGCCGCGGGCGGCGGGCGACGTCCGTCCCCAGGCCTCCTTGGCGGCGTGCGCGGCGTCGAGCGCCTTCTCGACGTCCTTCGCGTCGGAGCGGGCGACCTCGCAGATCACCTTCCCGTTGACCGAAGAGGTGTTCTCGAAATAGCGGCCGGCGACCGGGTCGACGAACCTGCCGCCGATGAAATTGCCGTAACGGGCCTGGAAGGGGGGCTTGTGGGTCGAGCCGAGGAATTCTGGCTTGTTCATGACGTCTCCTTGATGCGGTCCACGACCTAATCGACGGAGTGGCGGTTTCTGGTGCCGCCTTGACTCACGTCGGTCGGTGTCGCGCCCGGAGAACGTTATATCCTTATAGATACAACGGCAACACTGGTCTTGCGTATGATCTTTTGGCCACGGGCCAAACCCGTCTCGCTTCGGGATACTCGATGGCCTCAAGACGACGGGTGGAGCCAGTCGCTTCGACTGCACATTACCGCCCGCGCTCGCTCTCAAGCGATGTGGTCAGCAGGGAACAGAGGCTCACCAGCGCGGCACCAGCGAGGTATGCGCCGACAAAGCGTAGACCGCCGCGATCGGCGAGCGCTTGCGCGAGAAGTGGTGCCAGGCCGCCGCCGAGAATGCCGCCGGCATTGAAGGCCAACGACGCGCCGGTGTAGCGCACGCGGGCCGGAAAGAGGCCCGGCAGCCAGGCGCCGAGCGGGCCGTAGACAAAGCCCATGGTAAAGAGCGCCAGCGTGAGGAACAGCCAGATCACCAGGAGCGAGCCGCTGCCGAGCATCGGCGCGAGCAAGCCACCGAGCGCGACGGTCGCGAGACATCCGAAAATCAGCACGCGGCGCGGATTGGTGCGATCCGACCAGATGCCGGCCGCGACGATGCCGATGGCGAGCGCGACGATCGCGGCGAGTAGCACGCCGAGGAACGCGCGCCGGTCGTAGTGCAACGTGCCGACGCCGTAGCCGAGCGCGAAGGCGGTCGAAAGATAGAAGAGCGCGAAGCAGACGACGACGGCGAACGTGCCGGTGATGACCTCGCGCGGATACTCGACCAGCACCTCGCGAAGCGGGACGGGCGCGGGCGGCGCGCTGGCGACCGCGCGGGAAAAGGCCGGCGTCTCGCTCAGCTCGAGGCGGACCCAGAGGCCGAGCCCGACGAGCACGACGCTGGCGATAAACGGCAGCCGCCAGCCCCAGCTCTCGAATTGCGCCGGCGCCAGCACGACACCGAGCACGAGAAAGAGCCCATTCGCGGCGATGAAGCCGACCGGCGCGCCGAGTTGCGGCACCATTCCGTATCGCGCGCGATAGCCCGGCGGTGCGTTCTCGGTCGCGAGCAAGGCCGCGCCGCCCCATTCGCCGCCGAGGCCGAAACCCTGACCGAAGCGCAGAACGCACAGCATGAGCGGCGCCAGCCAGCCGAGCGCGGCATAGGTGGGCAACAGACCGATCGCGATGGTCGACGAGCCCATTGTAAGAAGCGACGCGACAAGGGTCGATTTCCGCCCGATGCGATCGCCGTAATGTCCGAATACGATCGCGCCGAGCGGGCGCGCGACGAAGGCGAGGGCGAAGCTGCCGTAGGCCGCGAGCAGTTGTGCCGACGCCGACGAGGCCGGGAAAAAGCGCGGGCCCAGAACCAAAGAGGCAGCCGTCGCGTAGACATAGAAGTCGTAGAACTCGACCGCCGTGCCGGCGAGGCTGGCGGCGAGGACGCGGACCGGCGCGCGGCCGGTCCCGTCCGAGAGGGTCTCATCCGAAAGTTTTAGGTCCGCCTTCATTTCGAGAGGCGCTATCGTACAAAAGAGGCGTTATCGTCAAACAGCGCGCGTTATCCACTGCGAACCCAAACGTTTCGCTTGCGTCGCGTGGCTTTTTAACGTTTGGTCTCAAACCGAGGCGGCTTGCAATCAAAATAGTTTCCTGTTCGGACCATAGCGGGCGGGCTGGCAGGGTCAAGCTCGAGGTCGAGGAGTCGAAGGCAGATGGTCGAACGCGCTAAAAGGAAGACGACAAAAGGCTCGACCCAAACGAGGACGGCGCCGACGAAGCTGAAAGAACCGGCGTCCGTCAAGGTCGAGGGACAAGATGTTCAGATAGGATTTCTGGCCGACTTCATCGGCTTCCATCTACGTTTGGCGCAGGACGCGGCCTATCGGTCCTTCGCCCGCCATCGCGACAAGGATCTCATCAAGCCCGGTCGCTTTCCGGCGCTGGCGATCATCTATCTCAATCCCGGCATCTCGCAGAGCGCGCTCGGGCGCGCGATCGCGCGCGACAAGTCGACGGTCAGTCCATTGATCAAGGATCTGCAGAAGAACGGCTTCATCAGCCGCAAGCCCTCGGCGCACGATCGCCGCAGCGTGACGCTTTCGCTGACCAAGAAGGGCGAGCGCACGCTCGATCGCCTGCACGCCCGCGCCAAGGAGCACGAGGATGAGCTCGACCGGATCGTCGGCACGTCCAAAAGCCGCCTGATGTCGCTTCTTGACAAGATTACCGGCGGTATGGCGGCCTAGCCCAGCGCACCGGCATACGGCCGAAAGCGATTGCCAACGTCTTTCGGCTGGTGGGATAGATGTAAGGCTGGCCTCTTGGCGAAACTGGTAGACGCACAGCACTTAAAATGCTGGGCCCAAAAGGCGTTCGGGTTCGAGTCCCGAAGAGGCCACCAGATCTTGATTCCGCCGAACGCGGCGGATTGATCGACAGACTGCCATGCGCGGCTGCCGCGAAGCCTTGGCGGGTGTCAGCGGATCCGGCGTTCCAAGTCCGACACTCGCCGGTGCGGATAGCCGACCGGGCCCGCTACGCCGTCAGCGCGCCGCGGCCCCAGCTCAAGACGTTGCGAATCACCGTGATGATCGGCAGGTCGCGTTCGTCCTCGACCCAACGGCCGGCCTTCGATGCGTCCTCGGCCGTCGCCAGCGCCCGCCAGAGCGCCTCGAGAACCTCGGCCGGCTCCGCGCCTTGCGTCAGATGCGCCAGCGCGGCTTCGAGATCGGCACGGATCGGCTCCGTGATCTCGGCTGGCACGAGCGGGAGGAAGCTGAAGTATCGCGCGAGCAGCAGCGACTCGACGGCCTCGCCATCGTCGCGCGGCACATGCGCGACAAAGGCGTCGGCATAAGCGGTGAACGCGCCGAGGCGCCGTGCCGCCTCGTCGTCGTCGCCGGCCTGCTCGGCCGCCTCGCGGCCCGCAAGCAGCGCGCCGAGCGTAAAGGCATCTTCGTCGCCGTCATCGCGCATGATCGCTCCTCGATTGGTCATGTCGTCAAACAAGTGTCGTGCCGCGATCAGCGGATGACGAGACCTTTCACGAAGCGAGCCGTGTAGGCGGCGCGCCAATCCGTACTCGCCGGCAGGAGACCGGCGCCGATCATGAAGTCCGCCGTGTTCTTCCAATGCTGGTCGGTCATCATGCCGATGCCTTGCGTCGCCGCGTCGCCTCCCGTGACGATCGCCTTCTCCTTCATCACCTTGTCGGCGTAGGCGAGCTCGGCGTCGGTCATCTTCGGATTGTCGGCTTGGATCAGCGTGTTGGCCGGCGCGGGGTTTTCCAGATAGTCGCGCCAGCCCTGCAGCGACGCCTTGACGAAGCGCGCCACCCGATCGGGGTGGGCCGCGACATAGGCGTCGGTGGTGACGATCGTCGTCGAATAGGGCGCGTAGCCATCGTCCGACAGCAGGAAGAACTTTGTCTTCATGCCGTGCCGCGCCGCGACGAACGGCTCGAACGTCAGATAGCCCTGCTGCGAGAGCGCTGGGTCGACGAAGAACGGTTGCATGTTGAACGTGTAGGGGCGGATCTGATCGTCGGTGAAGCCGTACTTCTGCTTCAGCCACGGCCAGAAGGTGAGCCGCGACGCGGCGCCGATGGCGATCGGCTTGCCTCTCAGCGAGGCGAGGCTCGGCACGTCGTCATGCGCGAGGATGCCGGCGATGTCGGTCTGGAACGACGTCGCGACGGTGACGACGGGGAGGCCGCGCGCCCGCGCGTTCAGGATCTCGAAGTCATAGCCGATGATGAGGTCCGCCTCGCCCGCGAGCAGCAGCTGCACCGTGTTCACCTGCGGGCCACCCATCGTGATCGAGACGTCGAGCCCGGCCTTCTCGTAGAGGCCCTCCGCCTTCGCCTCGTAGAAGCCGCCCTGCTCGGGCTCGGCGTACCAGGAGGTGAGGAAGCGTACCTTGTCGGCGGCGTGGGCGGGCGCGGTCATCGTCAGACACGCGAGGCAGGCCGCCGTCAGGGTCGAGAGCGATCGCGGCATCGGCTGTCCGTCCAGAGGCGTCGATCGTAGCGCCACGCGTCGATCGTGCAAGACGTCATCCGCCGCGTTCCCGGTCGGAGGAACAAGCCGGCATTCGAGCCGTTCGTCGGTCGCTCGTATCGACTGGCTTCGGATTTGCGGACGTCAAACATGCGGCATGACCTCGCCGCTATCTCCTCGAATGAAGGACATTCTCATGGCGGACTTCCCGAAAGACCTCGTTCTCATCCCGGCGCTATTCAGCGACGAGGCGCTGTATGCCGATGTGATCCCGGACCTCGAGAAGCACATGACGGTCCACGTCCTCGCCGCGCCGCGCGATACGATGGCCGAGAGCGTGACCGCGATCCTCGAGAAGGCACCGAAAACCTTCGTGGTCGCCGGCGTCTCCTATGGAGCCGCGCTCGCGGTCGAGGTCGCGCTTGCCGCGCCGGACCGCGTGAAAGGCCTATGGATCATGGGCAACGATCCCGCCGCCGGTGACCCCGAGCAGGGCGGCGGCCTGGTGCAGGGCATCGAAAGCAACACCGACGGCGTCATCGACATGCTGACGGGCGTCATCACGCATCCGAAGCACGAGAAGGCCGCCGCGACCTTCAAGACGATGGCCGGGCGCGTCGGCTCGGACATCGCCGCCAAGCAGGCGCGGTCGCTGGCGACGCGGCGATCGGTGGAGGACAAGGCCGCCGTGCTGAAGATGCCGGTGCTGGCGATCTGGGGCGAGGACGACAAGATCGCGCCGATCGCGAAGGGGCACGCCTTCGTGAAGGACATGCCCGATGCGTCATGGCACCCGCTCGCCGGCTGTGGCCACCTTCCGACGCTGGAGAAGCCGGCCGAGGTGGTCTCGATCTTCACGTCCTGGCTGGCGAAACATCAGGCAGGTTGATCAGAGGACGGGCGTGTTGCAGACTCGCGGCTTGGATTTGTATGGCTTCATTTAATTTTACTTTCGATAGCGAGGACCGAGATGGCTCCGAAACTTGGCGACTTTGTCTGGTACGACATCATGACCACCGATACGGCGGCGGCGACGGCCTTCTATGAGGGCGTCGTCGGCTGGACCTCGGCCGACGCCGGCATGCCAGGCATGGCGTACACGCTGCTCTCGGCGGGAGCGACGCCGGTCTGCGGGTTGATGGCGCTGCCGCCGGAGGCCTTGGCGGCCGGCGCCCCGCCGCGATGGATGGGCTACATTTGTGTCGACGACGTCGATGCCCATGCCGACAAAGTGGCGGCGGCGGGCGGTGCGGTCCAGCAGGGACCAGACGATATCCCCGGCGTCGGCCGTTTCGCCTATGTCGCCGATCCACACGGCGCAGGCTTCTATTTGTTCAAGGGTGACGGCGACGCGGCGCAAGCGGCGCCGCATACGCAGGGGCACGTCGGCTGGAACGAGCTTTATGCCGGCGACGGCGCGAGCGCGTTCGCGTTTTATGCCGGTCTGTTCGGTTGGATCAAGGACCAGGCGATCCCGATGGGGCCGATGGGGGTGTACCAAACCTTCGCGGCCGACGGCGTCCAGATCGGCGGCGTGATGACCAGGATGGCGCATCAGCCGAAGCCGTACTGGCTGTACTATTTCAACGTCGATGCCATCGACGCCGCCGCGACGCGAGTGACCGAAGCGGGGGGGCAGGTGACGCATGGCCCCACCGAGGTGCCCGGCGGCCAATGGATCGTCCAGTGCACCGACCCGCAAGGTGCGATGTTCGCGTTGGTGGCTGCGGGGCGGTGAGCGCTACAACGACCGCTTCTTGCGATCCATCAGCTGCATGATCATCGGCGTGAAGATCAGCTGCATCGCCAGCGGCATTTTCGATCCCGGGCAGACGATCGTGTTGGCGCGCGACATGAACGAGTCAGCGAGCATCGACAGAAGGTACGGCATGTCGATGCCGCGCGGGTCGCGGAAGCGGATGATCAGCATGCTCTCGTCGGCCGACGGCACGTCGCGCGAGGTGAAGGGGTTCGACGTGTCCACCGTCGGCACGCGCTGGAAGTTGACGTGCGTCTCGGAAAATTGCGGGCAGATGTACTTCACGTAGTCCGGCATGCGGCGCAGGATCGTGTCGACGACAGCCTCGTGCGTGTAGCCGCGATAGCGCTTGTCGCGGTGCAGCTTCTGGATCCACTCGAGGTTGATGATCGGCACCACGCCGACGAGCAGGTCGGTATGCTTGGCGACGTTGGTCTCGCCGTCGATGACGCCGCCGTGCAGCCCTTCGTAGAAGAGGATGTCGGTGCCGGGCTCGATGTCCATCCAAGGCGTGAACGTGCCTGGCTCCTGCTTGAAGGGCGCGGCCTCCTCCATGTCATGCAGATATTTGCGTAGTTTGCCGCGGCCGTTGTCCCCGTAGCTCCGAAACAGGGCTTCGAGCTCCTTGAAGAGGTTGGCGTCGGGTCCGAAATGGCTGACCTGACTGTTGCCGCGCTCGTTCGCCTCCTTGACCAGTTCGCGCATCTCGAGCCGATCGTAGCGATGAAAGGAGTCGCCCTCGACGATCACCGGCTTGACCTTCTCGCGGCGAAAGATGTGCTCGAACGTCTGAGTCACGGTCGTCGTGCCGGCGCCCGAGGAGCCGGTGATCGCGATGATCGGGTGCTTCTTCGACATGGGTCTATCCGGGCGGGCCTGTATCAGGCGGTGCGAAACAGCGAGCGGGCTTGAAACAACGGCGTCGAGAACACGGGCTCGCGCTCGTGGTTTTCGTCTTCGTGATAGGCGACGAGGCGTTCGACCTCCTCACGCGAGCCGAGGATCACGGGCACGCGCTGATGGATTTCGCTGGGATGTACGTCGAGCAGGCGCGTGCGTCCGGTCGAGGCGGCGCCGCCGGCCTGCTCGACGATCATCGCCATCGGGTTCGCCTCGTAGAGCAGGTGCGCGCGGCCATCGAGGCCGGGTTCGCGGCTGTCGCGTGGGTGCATGAAAAGGCCGCCGCGGATGAGGATGCGGTGCACCTCGGCGACCATCGAGGCGATCCAACGCATCGAGAAGTCGGCGCCGCGCGGGCCGGCCTCGCCCCCGATGCACTCCTCGACGTAGCGGCGCACCGGCGCTTCCCAATAGCGCTCGTTCGAGATGTTGACGGCGAACTCGCGCGTCGTCGGCGGAATCGTCATCGCCGGATGCGAGAGCGTGAAGGCGCCGATCGAATGGTCGAGCGTGAAACCGTGAACGCCGGCGCCGAGGGTGAGGACCATCATCGCGACCGGCCCGTACATCGCGTAGCCGGCGGCGACCTGGCTGGTGCCGGGCTGCAGGAAATGCTCGGCCGTCGGCTCGTCGATCCCGTCGGGGCAGCGCAGCACCGAGAAGATCGTGCCGACCGTGGCATTGACGTCCATGTTCGGCGCGCCGTCGAGCGGCGCGAACAGCAGCAGGTAACGCCCGCGCGGATAGCTGTCCGGAATCTGGTAGGGCTCGGCCATGTCCTCGGAGACGATGCCGGCGAGCTGGCCGCCCCACTCGCAGGTCGACACCATGATCTTGTTGGCGCTGCGATCGATGCCGCGCTGCTGGCGGCC
The DNA here is from genome assembly GCA_965214415.1 of uncultured Lichenihabitans sp. Taxonomy (GTDB): domain Bacteria; phylum Pseudomonadota; class Alphaproteobacteria; order Rhizobiales; family Beijerinckiaceae; genus RH-AL1. The sequence continues at coordinate 482,716 of CBDCBQ010000002.1, read as the reverse complement.
GAGCTCCATCTTCTCCGGTATGGCGTCGCCCTGACCGGCGTCGAGCGTGCCGCGCGAGACCGCGACCGCGATCAGTTTGCACGCGGTCTGAATGTCGTTGAGGAGCGACGTCAGGTTCGGGTCGGGATTGGCGGAGCGCCGCTGATCCTCGATGATGAACTTCGACAACGTCGGACGATGGTACAACATCGTGTTTCCCACTCCCTCACGCGGCTTCCGCGGCGTCTTGCGCGCCCCGAGAAAGCCCAAGCCGCATTACGACAGAGCCGATCCAGTTTCACAAGCGGACCGTCAAGCCGGTGACTTCATTCGGTTTACGCCGTCGCCTAGGCTCCCTCAGCAAAGACACGGCTGGCCCTTATGTCGGCGGCGGTCAGGGTCTCCAGATCGGTTCGGGTCAGCGGGCGCTCCCGCGTCTCGAACAGCCGGTTCGCCATCCGCAGCCGTGTTCGGTCAAGCGCGTTGCGGATCGAGCGGGCGTTCGAGAAGCGCGGCTGCGTCATCCGTAGTTCGATATACGCGCGCATCGCCGCCTCCGCGTCGGCGTCTAACGTGTAGTTCATGTCTCGGATCATGATCCCGGCGATCTGGAACAGCTCGTCGGCGGTGTAGTCCGGGAAGTCGATGTGATGGGCGATGCGCGAGCCCATGCCGGGGTTCGACTTGAAGAACGTGTCGATGCGATCCTTGTAGCCGGCCATGATCACCACGAGGTCGTCGCGGTGATCCTCCATGACCTGCAGCAGGATCTCGATCGCCTCCTGCCCGTAGTCACGCTCGTTTTCCGGCCGATACAGGTAGTAGGCCTCGTCGATGAACAGGACGCCTCCCATCGCCTTCTTGAGAACCTCTTTGGTCTTGGGCGCGGTATGGCCGATATACTGGCCGACGAGGTCGTCGCGCGAGACGGTCACGACGTGGTTGCGGCGGATATATTTCAGGCGATGCAGCACGTCGGCCATCCGCCGGGCGACCGTGGTCTTGCCGGTGCCGGGATTGCCGGTGAAGCTCATGTGCAGCGGCGGCGAGTCGGCGCCTATCCCCATGCTGCGGCGCGCCGACTCGACGAGCAGCAGCGCGGCGACCTCGCGGATGCGCGTCTTGACTGGGCGCAGCCCGACGAGGTCGCGGTCGAGTCCCGCGAGCACGTCGCCAATCGACGACTGGTCGTAGAGCGCGCCGAGATCGACGGAGGTCGGCGGGGCGTCGGCGGGTTGTTTTCTCGTGTCCGTCCCGCTCATGCGAGGTCCTGTTTGGTTGGGCGATGCCTCTTCCTTCTCGCCTGCGGGAGAAGGTGGCGCCGCGAAGCGGGGCCGGATGAGGGGACTCTCCACCTCTCAATTCACGTAACCAAGCGGGGCGACCCCTCATCCGACCCGACCATGTCGGGCCACCTTCTCTTGCAAGCAGGAGAAGGAAGGGGCTCCGCCTACCGCCCGGGGTCGTGCCCGATCGTCTGCCGTTCGGCTTGCGGCCGCGCGGTCGCGTAGCTGCGGATCGCGTAATGGACCTGCCGGCCGGGGCCTTCGGCGCGCATCAGCTCGAAGCCCGGCTCCTCCTCCGGTCGCTGGACCATGAAGGACATGCGAATCGTCTCGAACCCCTTCTTGGAGTCGAACGCCAGCACCTTGATGTAGCGGTTCGGGTTCGCCTCGCGGCACGCCTTCACCTCCATCATCACGCCGGCCGCGTCTTTCAGGTCGAACATCGGCTCGCCCCACATCGTCCAGTAGGTATTGCGCGGGTGTGGGTCGTCGGTGTGCTCGACGGCGAGCGACCAGCCCTGGTCGAGCGCATATTGGATCTGCGCCGAAATCTCCTCGTTCGTGAGATCGGGCAGGAACGAGAACTGGCCTTGCGTGAGCTTCATCGGGGTCTCCAAGCTGTGTTGTCTCGGGGTCGTCATTGCGAGCCGCAGGCGAAGCAACCCAGGAGCCGCAGGGCGTTCGCTCGCCGAGATCGCGGCGGTGGCCCTGGGTGGTTTCGCTGCGCTCGCAATGACGGAGCGCCATCGCGCAAACTGCTACGACGGTGTCGGCGTCGGTACGGTGTCGAGCGTATCGGTCGACTGGTAGTTGAAGGTCACGTCCTTCCAGGTGTCGAGCGCGGCCCGCAGCGGCGCGCACCAGCGCGCGGCGGCGGTGAGGATCTCCGGACCCTCGTTCCAGATGTCCTTGCCCTCGTTGCGCGCCTTCACCATCGTCTCGAGCGCGACGCGGTTGGCGATGGCGCCGGCCTGGATGCCCATCGGATGGCCGATCGTGCCGCCGCCGAACTGCAGCACCACGTCCTCGCCGAGGTAGTGCAGCAGTTGATGCATCTGCCCGGCGTGGATGCCGCCCGATGCCACCGGCATCAGCTTCTTCAGGCTCGCCCACGGCTGATCGAAGAAGATGCCGTGCGTCATGTCCTGCGGCACGTGGATCTCGCGGCAGGTGTCGTAGATGCCGGCGACGACGTTGGGGTCGCCCTCGAGCTTACCGACGACCGTGCCGGCGTGGATGTGGTCGACGCCCGCCATGCGCATCCATTTGGCGATGACGCGGAACGACACGCCGTGGTTCTTCTGGCGCGTGTAGGTCGAGTGACCGGCGCGATGCAGGTGCAGGATCATGTCGTTTTTCCGGCACCACTTCGCCATCGACTGGATCGCGGTGTAGCCGATGACGAGGTCGATCATGACGATGACGCTGCCGAGCGCTTTCGCGAATTCGGCGCGCTCGTACATGTCCTCCATCGTCGCGGCGGTCACGTTGAGATAGGTGCCCTTGATCTCGCCGGTCTCGGCCATCGCCTTGTTGACGCCCTCCATGCAATAGAGGAAGCGATCGCGCCAATGCATGAAGGGCTGCGAGTTGATGTTCTCGTCGTCCTTGGTGAAGTCGAGCCCGCCCTTGAGCGCCTCGTACACCACGCGGCCGTAGTTGCGGCCGGAGAGACCGAGCTTCGGCTTCATCGTCGCGCCGAGCAATGGCCGACCGTAGCAGTTCAAACGTTCGCGCTCGGCGATGATGCCGGTCGCCGGGCCCTGGAACGTCTTCAGATAATGCGGCGGAATGCGCATGTCCTCGAGGCGCAGCGCCTTCAGCGGCTTGAAGCCGAACACGTTGCCGATGATCGAGGCCGTGAGGTTGGCGATCGATCCTTCCTCGAAGAGATCGAGATCGTAGGCGATGTAGGCGAAGAACTGGCCGTCCGTGCCTGGGACCGGGTCGACCCGATAGGCCTTGGCGCGATAGTACTCGCTGTCGGTCAGGCGGTCGGTCCAAACGACGGTCCAGGTGGCCGTCGAGCTCTCGCCGGCGACGGCGGCGGCCGCCTCGATCGGATCGACGCCCTCCTGCGGCGTGATGCGAAACACGGCGAGGATGTCGGTGTCCTTCGGCTCGTAATCCGGCTCCCAATAGCCCATCTGCCGATACTTGAGGACGCCAGAGGTATAGCGCTCCTTCATGTCCGTGATCTTGATGTCGACGGGCTTGTTCATTGCGCGCTCCTCCGTTCGATCTCGGAATCGATCCTTTTTGCTTGCCCCGAACATAGCCCACGCCTAGCTTGAGAGAAAACGAGATATTCTGATCGTTTCAACAAGGGTTTCCTCAACTGTCGCATCTCACGTTCCGCCAGCTCGAGGTGTTCGTCGCCGCGGCCGACGCGTTGTCGTTCGCGCGCGTCGCCGAGCGGCTGCACCTCACGCCCTCGGCGGTCTCTTTCCAGATCAAGCAGATCGAGACGCAGACGGGCTTCGAGCTGTTCGCCCGGATCGGCCGCAAGGTCGCGTTGACCGAGGCCGGCCGCGTGCTGCTCGGCTACGCGCGCGGCGTGCTGCAGAGCATGGGCGATGTCGAGCAGGCGATGCTCGCCTTGAAAGGCGTCGACCGAGGACGCGTGCGCCTCGGCCTCGTCTCGACGGCGAAATACATCGTGCCGCACATGATCGCCCGGTTTCGATCGCTCTACCCCGGCGTGTCGGTCGAGCTCAAGGAGGGCAATCGCGGCGCGATCCTCGCGTATCTGACCGACGGCGCGGTCGACCTCGCGATCATGGGACAGCCGCCCGACGGCGACGTCGTGGCGGAGAAATTCGCCGTTCATCCGAGTGTGGTCGTCGCCTCCCCGGACCATCGTCTCGTCGGCCGAACCGGTGTCATTCCCGGCAGCCTCGCGCGCGAGTGGTTCGTCGTACGCGAGGAGGGATCCGGCACGCGTGCGCTGGCGGATCGCTTCTTCGCGAGCGCCGGCATCTCGCCGCGGGTCGCGATGGAGACCTCGAGCAACGAGATGATCAAGCAGGCGGTGGTCGCCGGCATGGGGCTCGCGATCATCTCGCGCCACACCATCAGCCTCGAACTGTCGCTCGGCCTCCTCGCGACGCTGCCGGTCGCCGGCTTTCCCGTCGAGCGCGCCTGGTACATCGCCCAGCGCCGCGCCGCGCCGCTGTTGCCTGTGCAGAAGGGCTTGCGCGACTATCTCGTCGCCAACGGCGCCGCGATCATCGACGAGATCTGCCTCGGCATCGACCAGTTCGGACTGCAGCACAGCCTCGCGCGGCCGGGCGGGGCGTGAGGTTCGACGCGCGTCGAAGGCAGCCAAGCGGCACGATCGAGTCGCCGTCTTCCCGCAAGCGCGCGAGGAGCTTGCCGCGCACCTTCGGTGCCGGCGTGCCGGAGGAGGTCGAGACTTCGTCCTCCGTCTCCTGCGCGGTGCACGGTCGTGGCTCCGACGGCGCTGATCGTCACTATTCATCGACGGAGAGGTTTGTCTCTCAGCCGTGCTGCCCACCGGAGGGTGGCCGCCAGCACCGCCGGCTTGCTGCGAAGATCAGGGCGCCCGCTGCTCGCGTCGGAGAGCGATCGCATTATTGCTGCCCACTGATCTTGCCCACTCGCTTTGTGGTTGACGCAGGGTTGCTCAGCACCTGTTGTAGCAACGGGAGCGCCGAACCTTCGGGGTGCAACATGGATGCAACGCAGCAGGCAAATGATCTAGGGGCTTCGGCGACGAACGAGCAGATCCTCGGCGCGATCCGCGCCTTCTGCCGCGAGACGCAGACGGCGGAGTCGACATTCGGCCGGCGCGTCGTCAACGACGGCAAGCTCGTGTCTAGGCTCCGTGACGGCGCACGCATCACGACCGACACGCTGGGAAAAGTCCGAACCTTTCTGTCGGAGCATCGGGACACCGCGCGAGTTGCATCACCGGGCGGCGCGCGAACCCCGATCGACGGATCGCATCGCGGCCCCGAAGCGGAGCCCGAGGTGCTGCCGGCAGGCTTCCGCTTCTTCGACAATCGTCAGAAATACCAGCTCTTCGTTTCGACCTGCAGCGAGAAGGCCGACGTCGCGGCGCGCATCTCGCTCGAGCTCGCCAACATCCATCCCGCGCCGCCGGCATTGCGGGTCTTCGATGCCGGCGTCGGCGACGGCACCGTGCTCGCCCGTGTCATGCGCGCGCTGCATGCGCGGTTTCCGACCCTGCCGCTCTACATCGTCGCCAAGGAGATCAGCTACGAGGATGTGCGGCTCGCGCTCGACAAGATGCCCGACCGCCTGTTCGAGCATCCGGCGACGGTTTTGGTCCTTACCAACCTCTATTACGCGGAGGCACCGTGGCTGACGCCGCGCTCGCCGGCCGCCGCGCAGAGCCTGATCTGGAAAGACGTCGTCCTCACCGGTAACACGTCGGACGGCTTTGCCGAGCAGATCGGCGCGCTCGAGTCGTTCCTGGCCGAGAACTGGCGCGCCGGCATCAGCCGCACGACAGGCAACCCTGTCTATCAGCGCCCGATTATCCTGACGATCCACCGCGAGGACCACACGTTCCTGCTCGATCACATCCTGCCGAGGCCCGGGCGCGTCACCGCCGACTACGATCTGGTGATCGCCTCGCAGCCCTACCGCGCGCGCGCATCGGCGGAATTCAAGGCCAAGAAAGTGATCGCGCCGCTGGCGCGCGCCTTGCGGGCCGGCGGCCGCCTGATCGGCATCCATTCCTACGGAAACGATCCCGGGCTCGAGATCGTGCGCGGCGTGTGGCCGGACGACAATCCCTTCACGGTCGATCGCCACGCGATCCTCAAGCAGGTGAAGCACGAGCTGGGCGCGGCGGCGACGCAATTCAACTTCAACGCGCTGGCCGACGCACGATCGCTGTTTCGCTACCACATGCACACGTTGCCCGACGAGGTCAGCGGGCCGATCGGCACCTCGACGCTGTTCGCGGCTTGGAACGCGGCGATCTACGTCGCGCAGATCGAGGACGCGCGCCTCTCCGAGGCTATCAAGGACGACCGCTATCTCGAGGCGACGGATCGCGTCCTGAAGACGCACGGCGGCCTTTGGTTCAACGACGAAACCTACGTGATCTCACGCCGCCGAGGATAGAAGCGCCGGGAGCGCCAGCATGACATCATCCGAGCCGGAACGGTTGGACTCCACACCGCACGACATCGGGGCGCTTGTGTCGTCCGCCTCCGTCGAGGTGTCCTCGCGCGGGCATGATATCGAGCTGCTGCGCGACGGTTTCGCGCCCGGCACCGAGGTCACGATCACCTTTCTGCCCGGCGACGACTATCACCACAACATCGAGACGGCGACGCGGCTGCGACAGCTCGGCTATACGCCCGTGCCGCATGTGGCCGCCCGCGGGCTGCCGTCGCGCGAGGCGCTCGACGACTTTTTGACGCGGGTTCGCGGCGAGGCCGATGTTTCGCATATCCTGCTGATCGCCGGCGACATCGCGGTCCCGCGCGGGCCGTTCGCCTCGACGCTCGACGCGTGTCTCAGCGGCGTCATCGAGGGACATGGGATCAAGCGGGTCACCATCGCCGGCCATCCCGAAGGTCATCCGCATGTCGACGCGGACGAAGCGTTCGCCGCGATCGCCGCGCGGCTCGAGTGGGCGAGCGGCGCCGGAATCGAACTCGGCATGATCACGCAGTTCTGCTTTCAGAGCGAGCCGATCCTCGCGTTGATGCGCGCGCTCGAGGCGCGTGGCGCGCGCCTGCCGGTGCGCGTGGGCCTCGCGGGCCCGGCAACACCGGCAACGCTGATGAAATTCGCGTTGCGTTGCGGGATCGGCGCGTCGATCAAGGCGCTGCGTGGCAGCATCGGACGCTTCGGCCGCCTTCTCGTCGACGCCGGGCCCGACGAGGTCGTTCATGGAATCGCGGACGCGCCGGCCGATCGCCGGGCCCTGCTCGAAGGCTTCCACGTCTATCCACTCGGGGGGGTGCGCAAGGCCAACAAATGGGTGCAGTCTGCGGCGCGTGGCGAGCCGACGCGCGGGTCGGCGGACGAACGCCGACGATAGAAGCTCGCCGGCCATACCAGGATTCTCGCGGCCGCTTCTCAAGCAGATATGTCGTTTTCGACCAAACGGTCGGAATACGCCGACCCCGAAAACGGGGCGGCGACTACCAGGGAGGTATTCCATGTCGATGCTCACCGAACCCGTCGGGTCGTTGCCCCGACCCATGAAGCTGCAGCACGCGCTCGCCGACTACGATGCCGGCAAGATCAAGCACGACGACGTCATCAAGATCCAGGATGAGGCCTGCCAGGATTCGATCTCGCGGATGGAAGAGACCGGCTCGCCGATCGTGTCCGACGGCGAGCAGCGCATGTCGAGCTTCGCGACCTACCCGATCACCGACACGCTTGCTGGCACCGGGCTCGCCAAGAACCTCGCCGGTGACGGACAATATTTCGCGATCTTCACCGACGGCCACCATCGCCAGCTTCCGCGACTGACCGGGGGACCGTTCCGCTACAAGACGTTTGCCTCGCAATATGTCGAGAAGGCCATGAAGATGGCGAAGAAGCCGCTGAAGCAGGCGGTCATCGCGCCGTCCATGCTTGCACTGCTCTATCCGCTCGACGCCAAGGTCGACGGCTACTCGCGCGAGGACTTTCTGTCCGACCTCTGCGACGAGTGCGAGAACGACATTCGCGGTGCGTTCAAGGCCGGCGCCAAGCGGGTCTCGATCGATTTCACGGAAGGCCGCCTCGCCTGCCGCAACGATCCCGACAATCCCTGGACCGGGCGGAAGATGCTGCCGCACTTCATCGAGCTCAACAACAGGGTGCTCGATCGGTTCACGGCCGAAGAGCGCAAGGACATCGGCATTCACACCTGCCCCGGCGGCGACTGCGACGCGACGCACTCGGCCGACGTCGACTACGCCGAGCTGCTGCCCTCGATGTTCAAGATGAATGCCGGCTACTTTCTGATGCAGCTCTCGTCCGAGAAGGACAAGGAGCACGTCTACAAGCTCTGCGGCCAACATAGCCGCGAGGATGCCAACGGCGTGGCGCAGGTCTGCTTCATCGGCGTGACCAACCCGCAAAACCCGCGCGTCGAGACGGCGGAGGAGATCCGCGACGAGGTGATGAAGGCCTCGAAGCATATCCCGAAGGAGCGCCTCGCGACGACGGACGATTGCGGGTTCTCGCCGTTCTCGATCGACGTCAAACCAAAGCACGGCTCGCCCGACGTCGCCCGAGACATCGCCTTCAAGAAGATCAGGGCGCGGGTCGAGGGCACCAGGATGGCGTCGGACAAGCTCGGCGTCTGATCGCGCGACTACGCCGCAATCAAATTCGGCGAGGGCCCCGTCTGTCGAGGCTTTCGCCGGGACCTCCACCGGCTCATCTGGCGAGCGTCGCCTGCACCCGCGCTTGTGTCAGGACGAAGCTTGCGGGCGATAGCGCGAACGGTCCCTGGAAGGGGTATTGCAGCAGAAAGCAGGCGAGCAGCACGATCGCGTTGAGGCCGCCGAAGATGCCTGACAGGGTCGCGTGCGACCACGCGTATTCGAGGCTCGAGAAGAAGACGAGCGCGACCAGCACGCCGCAGTAGACGAGGATCATCGCCCAAAGGCCGCCCGGAATGCCCTGGCCGGCCTGGAAGACGCGCTCCTCGCGATCGCGATGCGCCTCGATCAGCAGATTGACCAGACGCGACTGGATGGCGATGTCCTTGGCCTCGTGAACGTCGAGGTCGTCGGCTTGCTCGAGGAGCGCGATCTGTGCCTCCTGCGCCATCGGGCTGCCGAGCCGCGTCTCGCGCATCGCACGCCATTCCGAATCGAGCACGCTCGAGATGTAGGTGTCGATCGCCGCCGCCATTCGCGCGCGCTGCGGCGCAGGCAGGGAATGACTGATGATCGCGGCGCCATGCAGCGCCGCGCACTCCGTGTCGATGGCATTGTCGGCGTCGACGTAGCTCGTCAGCGCCTGGCCGAAGATGAAGGCGAGAAAGACGGCGTAGATGACGCCGGCCTGCAGGAAGATCGCCGTGCCGACCTCGAGGTGGCGGCGGCGGAGCTCGACGCCCACGAGCTTGAACACGCAATAGCTGGCGGCGGCGACGAGCAATGCCGCCGCGAGAACGACGAGGATGGTCTGCGCGGTATCCATATCGGCCCCAGACAGATCGGCGGTGCCGAGCGGCGCAAACCTCGCCCGATGCCCAGTGCACGTCAACGCCGAGTTCGGCCCCGAGCGGGGGCTGTGGCCCTGTGCGAGCAGACACGAAAAAGGGTGGCTTATCCAGCCACCCTTCAACACGCCGGCGTTGAAAGTCTTGCTATTCCGCCGGGACGGCGGCCGGCGCGGTGTTCATCGCGAGGCCGATCTTCTGCGACACGTAAGCGAAAAGCGAACCGACGACGGTCGAGACCGCGATTGCGATCAGCGGGTTCTCCATCGAGGGCAGCGTCAGCGCCTCGCCCGGAGTCGGCGACGTGATGGGGAACGTGTGCAGCAGGAAGAAGGCCGCGATCGCCGCGTAGCCGTAGACCGAGGCGGGGATCACCGAAAGCGCCGGCAGGTTCGCCGCGAGCACGAGCACGATGACGGAGACGCCGACGCAGATCCCGGCCCAGACGGGAAGGGTGAGCGTGGCGGCGAGCGGCACGTGGGTGATCACCATGAAGGCCGCCCAGCCGCAGAAGGCGCCGAAGATCATGTGGACCACGGTGGTCACGATGCCCTTCTCGGTGCCGCCGACGCTGTAGAACGCCGCCCAGGCGAGAAACACGCACCAAAGCTGGATGCCGCTCGTGCCCAATGGTCCAAGAAAAAGATATGTCGCGATGCCGCCGAGCACGCCAATGCTGATGGCGAGAGCCGTTAGTAGACCCATGAATCAACCCCCCGAGTATTATAGTCGGCTTGTCTTCTATGCCGTTTGGCGAGCCGTCGGTCCGTACGGTCACTGTTGTTCAGAAACGTTACAGGCGTCGTGACCAGTCCCATGCATACGCAAGCGTTCGCAGGTTGGTCTTTTGCCTTCGGACGGTCAATCTGTCTTTCGGATCGACTGTCTCGCGACATATTCGGCGAGTTCGAGACCATGGCCTGAATATTTCGACGAAAGTCTAGGAGTTCGCGCTGGCGCGAAAGCGGCAAGCCTTTGGTCGTCGATCCCGCTTGATCGCCTGTCGCGCTGGGCGTCGTGCCCGCTCCGGCCATGCTTGCCCGGTCAACCTAAAACGGCCATGGTGCGCGCCCAAATGCAGGGCGAATTCCCTGAGTCTCAGCCCGAGGATCGCGTGCCGCCCATGCTGGTGAAGCCCTTCTTGTACCCGCGGCAGAGGTCGGCTCGGGTTCGCGCTCTCGTTGCCGGCTCGCTCGTTATGGCAAGCGCGCTCGCCGTCACGCCGGCTTCGGCGGGGCGGGAGAGCCTCAACCTCTCGACGCCTTTCGAGGTCTCCGACAGCCCGGCCGGCAATTACCTCGCCGCGTTCATCGCCGGGTTGGACCACGACACGACCGCGGCGGCGACCTTCGCCCGCGAGGCGTTGCGGTTCGATCCTCGCAACCCCCAGCTGATCGAGCGGGCGTTCGTGGCCGCCCTGTCGAACGGCAACATGCTGGACGCGTTCACGCTCGCCGATCGCCTTGTTCTGCGCGATCCGTCGGACGGGCTCGCGCATCTGGCGCTCGGCATCCGGGCGCTGAAGAACAAGCAATGGGCGACCGCCCGCGCGCAGTTCGCGAAGGGCGGCCCGAGCCAGCAGCGCGACGTCCTCGCGACGCTCTTGACCGCCTGGGCTTACGCCGGCAGCGGCGACGAGAAGAAAGCGCTCGATTATTGCGACCGCCTCAGCGACGAGAACTTCGCGGTGTTCCGCAACTTCCACGCTGGATTGATCGCCGATTTCATGGGCGACCAGGCCACCGCCAAGACGCGGCTTGCCGCCGCCTACAACGCCGACAAGACCACGCTGCGCCTCGTCGACGCCTACGGGCGTTTCCTGGCGCGGCACGGCGACAAGCCAGGCGCCCTCAAGGTCTACCAGGACTTCGACGCGGTGCTGCCGAGCCATCCGCTGATCGTCGCCGCGATGGCCGACGTCAAGGCCGATAAGCCGCCGGAGCCGATGATCAAGACCGCCGACCAGGGCGCGGCCGAGGTGCTCTACGGCCTCGGCGCGGCTGGCGGCCGGCAAGGCGACGAGCTCGCGGCGATGATCTATCTGCGCCTGTCGTTGTTCCTGTGGCCGAAGAACGGGCTCACCCTCATCACCCTGGCCGATGTCTACGATCGGCTGAAGCAGAACGAAGAGGCGATCGCCCTTTACGAGACGGTGGGCGATCAGAGCCCGCTGCGGACGACGGCCGACATCCAGATCGCGCAGCTGCTCGCGAATCTCGGAAAGACCGCGCAGAGCCAGAAATACCTGGAGCGCATCGTCGACGATCATCCCAAGGACGAGGACGCGCTGATGGCGCTCGGCAATGCCGAGCGTGACGCGAAGGATTACGGGGCGGCGGCGGCGACCTACACCAAGGCGCTCGCGGCCTCGAACAAGCCCGAGAAGGTCGAGTGGCCGCTCTACTATTTCCGCGGGATCTCGTACGAGCGCGACAAGCAATGGCCGAAGGCCATCGCCGACTTCCGAAAGGCGCTCGAGCTTTATCCCGATCAGCCGCTGGTGCTGAACTACCTCGGCTACAGCTGGGTCGACCGGGGCGAGAACCTCGACGAGGCTTTCAAGATGCTGCACCAGGCCGTCGAGGCGCGGCCCTCCGATGGCTACATCGTCGACAGCCTCGGCTGGGCTTATTACAAGCTCGGCAAATACGAAGAGGCCGTGAAGGAGCTGGAGCGGGCGATCGACTTGAAGCCGGGCGACCCGACGATCAACGATCATCTCGGCGACGCCTATTGGCGGATCGGCCGCAAGCTCGAGGCGCGGTTCCAGTGGAACCACGCGCGCGATCTCGGCCCCGACGCCGACGAAAAGAAGACGATCCTCGAGAAGATCGCGCACGGCCTGCCGCCGGAAACAGCGCCGGTTTCGGCGGATGCCACGAAGGCGGACTCGAAGGACAAGCCGGCGGCCGACGTTCCGAAGAAGGATGGCGGCTGACCGCCTCCCGGCCGTGCGTTCGACGACGTCCGCCCCGCGCCTGATCGAGCGCGCGCCCGCCAAGATCAACCTGACCTTGCACGTCGTCGCGCGCCGCGACGACGGCTACCATGCGCTGGAGAGCCTCGTCGTCTTCACCCGCAGTGGCGATACGCTGACCCTGGCGCCGGGCGTCGATCTCGGTCTCGAGGTCGAGGGGCCGACGGCCGCGGCGGCTGGGGACATCGAGCAGAACCTGGTGATCCGCGTCGCGCGGGCTCTGGCGCGTCGCGTCGAGGGGCTCGCGCTCGGGCGCTTCCATCTCGTCAAGCGCCTGCCCGTGGCGGCCGGTATCGGCGGCGGCTCGTCCGATGCCGCGGCGGCGTTGCGGCTTCTCGCGCGGCACAATTGTCTCGCGCTGGACGACCCCCGCGTGGTGGCCGCGGCGGCGGAGACGGGGGCCGATATTCCGGTCTGCCTCGCGGCGAAGGCGCGGATGATGCGCGGCATCGGCGAAGAGCTCGGGCCATTGCTCGCGCTGCCGCCGCTGCCGGCGCTGATCGTCAATCCCGGCGTGCCGCTCGAGACGCGCGCCGTGTTCAAGCGCATGGACCTGCCGGCGGGTTGGCGCACCAGCGCGAGCGCGCATCCGGCGGTCGGCGATGGCCAGGCGGCGGACGCGATCTTCACGGCCTTGCGACGCGGCCGCAACGATCTCGAGGACCCCGCCTGCGTGCTTGCGCCGGTGGTCTCGGACGTGCTCGCCGTGCTCGGCGCGGCGCCTGGCTGCCGGCTGGCCCGCATGTCGGGCTCAGGCGCGACCTGCTTCGGCCTGTTCGCCACGTGTCGAGGGGCCGCGCGCGCGAAGAAGGCGATCCACCGCGCGCATCCGGGCTGGTGGGTCAAGACGACGATGCTGGGGTGAACACCGCGCATGACGGAGATCGGAATGCTTGCGCGCTTACCGCTGATCGTCCTGGCGGCTGCCGCACCGGCGCTCGCGGCGCACGCCAGCGGCAATCTCTACATCTACAACTGGACCGACTACACGGCGCCCGCGCTGATCCAGAAGTTCGAGAAGGAGACGGGGATCAAGGTCACCGTCGACACCTACGATTCGAATGAGACATTGCTCGCCAAGCTGAAGGCCGGCGGGGCGGGCTACGACATCGTCGTCATCTCCTCCGACTTCGTGCCGATCTTCGTCGCCGAGAAGCTGATCCAGCCGATCGACGCGCCAAAAATGGCCGGCTACGGCAACATCCAGGCGCGCTGGCGTCGGCCGGCCTGGGATACGGCGAACGCCTACACGGTCCCGTTCGACTGGGGCGTGACCTCGTTCGATATCAACACGAAGTACATCAAGGGCGATGTCGACTCCTTGTCGACGCTGCTGACGCCGCCGGCCGAGGCCGCGGGCAAGGTCGGCATGCTGAGCGCGCCCAGCGAAATCATGTCGACGACCGAACTCTTCCTGGGAATGTCGCCCTGCCAGACCGACGTCGCCGCCATGAAGAAGGTGTCCGGCGTGCTCGAGGCGCAATCGCCGGCCGTCAAGGTCTACGCCTCCGACGGCGCGATCGAGCGCGAGGCCTCGGGCGAGACCTGGATCATCCAGATCTGGAACGGCGACGCGGCGCGCGCGCGCGACAACAACCCGGATATCAAGTTCGTCTTCCCGAAGGAGGGCGTCGTCGGCTGGATGGACAACATGGCGATTCCCACGAGCGCCAAGGATCCGGACAACGCACGTCGCTTCATCGAATTCATGCTGAAACCGGAGAACGGCGCGCTCTCCGAGAACTTCACCCACTATTCGAGCGCGCTCGACGGCGTCGCGCCCTACCTCGATCCGGCGATCCGCGCTGCGCCGGAGCTGAACGTGCCGAGTGACGAGAAGATCGTCTTCACGCCGACCTGCCCGGAGCCGGCGATCAAGCTGATCGACCGCGTCTGGACTCGCCTTCGGCGCTGACGAGAGAGCCTTTCGCTCCGGCACCCACGCACCTATCTGTCGATCGGAGGCGGCGTCCACCGCCCAGGCTCGCTGCGGAACCAAAGCGGACCGCTTTTGTTCTGCCGGCCATTGCGATCGCGGCGACTGGAGAGATCATGACGAAGGGACTTGACCCTGACGATCGCACGTCTCGTGCGATCACATCGCCGGCCGACATCTCCACTTCGCCTCTCGCGACCCGGTTGTTGGCGACCCGTCGTCATTCGCTCGATCTTGCCGCGCCGCTGTCGCCGGAGGACCAGGTGGTCCAAGCGAACGACGACGCCAGCCCCACCAAATGGCATCTGGCGCACGTGACGTGGTTTTTCGAAACCTTCGTGCTGGTGCCGTATCTGCCATCCTACCGATTGTTCGACGAGCGGTTCCCGTTCTGCTTCAACTCGTACTACGAGGCGATCGGCGCCCGCCATCCGCGCGGCCTGCGTGGACTGTTGACCCGACCTTCGCATGACGAGGTGATCGCCTATCGCGCCCATGTCGACGCCGGGCTCGAGGCTTTGATCAACGGCGGGCGTGTCGCCGACCCTGAGATCGCCGGCCTGCTGGAGGTCGGCATCCACCACGAGCAGCAGCATCAGGAACTGCTGCTCACCGACGTCTTGAGCCTGTTCGCCTCGCAGCCGCTTCGGCCGGCCTACGTCGAGAGCGCGCTTTCTTCGAGCGTCGCGACCGCGCCGCTGGGCTTCTCGAACTACGATGGCGGGATCGTCGAGATCGGGCATGCCGGCGACGGCTTCAGCTTCGACAACGAGGGGCCGCGTCACCGCGCGTTGCTGCAGCCGTTCGCGCTCGCGGATCGGCTCGTCACCAACGGCGACTGGGCCGCGTTCGTCGAGGACGGCGGCTATCGCAACGCGGCCCTTTGGCTCGCCGATGGCTGGGGCACGGTGAAAGCGCAGGATTGGCGCGCGCCTCTCTATTGGGAGCAGCGCGACGGCGCGTGGTTGCAGATGGGCCTCAACGGACTGCGCCCGGTCGACCCCGCCGCGCCCGTCTGCAACGTCAGCTATTACGAGGCGGACGCCTATGCCCGTTGGGCCGGCAAGCGGCTGCCGACCGAGTTCGAATGGGAACACGCAGCGGTTGCCTCGGGCGAAGGCGCGCCGCGGAGTTGGTCGAGCGCCGTTGCGCCCGTTGCGGCGGAGGATGGCGACCGCCAGCTCTACGGCCAAGTCTGGCAGTGGACGCAGAGCGCCTATCTCCCTTACCCCGGCTACAAGGCCGCCGAGGGCGCGATCGGCGAGTACAACGGCAAGTTCATGTGCGGTCAGCACGTCTTGCGCGGCTCGTCCTGCGCGACGCCGCCCGGCCATGCCCGCGCCACCTACCGCAACTTTTTCTATCCCCAGCAGCGCTGGCAGTTCAGCGGCCTGCGCCTCGCGAGCGATCGATGACCAACAGTACGCGTATCGAGCACGTCGACGGAGACGCCGACGCATCGCTCTTTGCCGAAGCCGCCCTGCACGGCCTCGGCGAGCCCCAGAAGACGCTGCCCTGCGAATACCTTTATGACGCGCGCGGCAGCGTCCTGTTCGAGCGGATCACCGACGTCCCCGAATATTATCCGACGCGGACCGAGATCGGCATCCTGAGCGGATGCGTCGAGGAGATCGTCGCCGACACGCCGGCGGGTGCCGTTCTCGTCGAGTTCGGCTCGGGATCGAGCCGCAAGACCGAGATTTTGCTCGCCGCTTTCGACAAGCTGGCGGCTTACGTGCCGATCGATGTGTCGGCGAGCGCGCTCGAGGCGGCGCGGCAGCGGCTTGTCCGCCGTTTCGACGGATTGCGCGTGCATGCAGTTGTTGGCGATTTCCGCTCGCCGTTCGAGCTTCCCGAGGATCTGCGCGACCGGCCCCGCATCGGCTTCTTTCCCGGCTCGACGATCGGCAACTTCCAGCCGTCCCAGGCGATCGACCTCCTGCGCATCATGCACGATACGCTGGGCGTCGCCGCCCGGCTGATCGTCGGGGTCGACCTGCGCAAGGACCTCGGCGCGTTGCTGCCGGCCTACAACGACGCGGCCGGCGTGACGGCGGCGTTCAACAAGAACCTGCTGGTGCGCGCCAACCGAGAGCTGGGCGCCGATTTCGATCTGGATGGCTTCGTCCACGAGGCGATCTTCAATGCCGAGAAGAGCCGCATCGAGATGCATCTCGTCAGCCGCCAAGCCCAGACGGTGTCACTGCTCGGGAAGCGGTTCGCGTTTCGTCCTGGCGAGACGATCCACACCGAGAATTCGCACAAGTACACGGTTGCGGCGTTCCAGGCGCTTGCCGGGCAGGCCGGGTGGGCGGCACGGCGGGAGTGGATCGATGGACAGGGCCTCTTCAGCGTGCATGAGCTCGTGTCCGGATGAGCCGCCTTTCGTAGTCGGAAACTCAGGTCAGGGCGTCGTTTTGCAACGTTACGTCGTTTCGTCTCATCGCGTATAAGAGGACATGACGAGACTGAGACTGCTGCGAAGAGGGGGCCGCGCGGCGATGCTTGCCGCGTCGGCGGTCGCGTTGCTTCTGCCCGCCGTCGCCACGCCACGTGCCGAAGGGTCGGCCGTCGTCCACATGGAGCAAGGCGCGGCCTGGACGGAGGGCGCGCGGGCGCAGTTCTATCAGTTGGACCAGGGCTCCAGGCTGATCCCTCTCGCCTGGCTCCGGGCGCTGACGCAGCCGGACGGGACACCGTTCATCGCCTCGCTGCCACGCTACGGGTATCTGCCGAACCCGGACGCGAGCGGTACCGCCGGCTTGCCGATCGGATTCACCCATCCAACGTCCTCGCAGGGCCCGATGGTCGGCATGACCTGCGCGGCCTGCCACACCCGTCAGATCGTCGCCAATGGCACGACCTACCGGATCGACGGCGGGCCAGCGATGGCCGACATCGGCGCGTTCCTCACTGATCTCGACGCGGCCGTCCAACGGACGCTCGCGAGCGATACGACCTTCGCGCATTTCGCCGATCTCGTGCTCGGCGCGGATGCCGCCGATGCCTTGTCGCGCGATATCCTGCGAACCGAAGTGCGCTTCTGGGGCGTCCGCTTCCATACGCTTGCGGGAGCCATCCCCAAGGACCACCCGTGGGGGCCGGCGCGCCTCGACGCGTTCGGCATGATCTTCGATGCCGTCGCGGGCCTCTCGCTTGGACCGCCGCCGACCCATCTGCTGCCGCGCAACGTGTTGCCGGCCGACGCGCCTGTCCGCTACCCGTTTCTTTGGAACGCCGGCCGGCAGGATCGCACGCAATGGACGGGCTTCGCGGAGAACGGCACCGAGGTTCTTGGCCTCGCGCGCAGCATCGGCGAGTCCTATGGCACGTTCGGCCGCTTCCGGCCGGTTCGGACACCGGGCGCCCTCGGCGCGCTCGATCGCGACTATCTGCTCCATAACTCGACGTCGTTCGCCGCCCTGCAGACGCTGACCGACCTCAGCGCGCGGATTGGGCCGCCCGTTTGGCCCTGGCCGATCGACCACGCGCTTGCGGACAGAGGCAAGGCCGTGTTCGAGCGTGCGGCCGACAACGGCGGGTGTGTCTCCTGCCACGGCGAAGCCTCGCCCGAGCACCCGGCCGCCAAGGATCTGTGGCGGACGCCGATCGTCGATGTCGGGTCGGACACGCGGGCCTGGGATGTCCTGTCCCGGTCGGTCGAAACGGGCAGCATGACCGGCGCCTCGGTACCCGGCGCCATCGAGCCGTTGAAGCCGCGCGATCTCGCGATCAACCTCATGCGTGTTTCGGTCGCCGGCACGCTGGTCGGCACCAAGGCGGCGGCGGCGTTGGCCCATCCGATCGGCGCCATCATCGCCACGACATTCGCCTCGTCGTCGGCGAAAGGCGATGCCGCCGCAAAACCGAAGCGCAATGGCTACGAGGCCCGCGTCCTGCACGGCATCTGGGCCGCGGCACCCTACCTTCATGACGGCTCGGTCCCGACCCTCCGGGCCTTGCTGGCGCCGGCGGGCCAACGCCCCCGAGCGTTCGCGGTAGGACCGAACTACGATGTGACGAGCGTCGGCCTGTCGTCGCAGCAGCCGGCCGCGAGCTTCAAGCTCGAGGTGACAGGGTGCGACGATCTAAATTCGGGCAACAGCAATTGCGGCCATGCCTACGGCACCCAACTTCCGGATGAGGACAAGACCGCACTGCTCGAATATCTGAAGACGCTGTGACGCCGACGCCGGGAGCTAAGCCGATGCGTGCCGCCCGCCTGACCCTTCTGATCGCCGCGGGCCTCGCCCTGCCGGGGCTTCCGGCCGCCGCGCAGGCGCCGACGCCGTCGCCCGCGGTGCACTACATCGATCAGGGTCCGGCTTGGACGGACGACAAGCGCACGCTCTACTACGGTATCGACCAGGGCTCGGAGCTGATCCCGCTCGCCTGGCTCGAAGCGCTGAAGCAGCCGGACGGCAAACCGTTTCTCGACGGCTCGCTGGCGCGCTACGGCTTCTCGCCGTCGGCCGATCCAGCGTTCGCGCGAAATCTTCCGATCGGCTTCTCGACGATGCCGTCGAACCAGGGCGTGATGGCCGGGATCACCTGCGCGGCCTGCCACGTACGCGATCTCACATTCGACAAGACGACCTATCGAATCGACGGCGGCCCCGCCTTCATCGATTTCGCGCCGTTCGCCCGCGATCTCGACACCGCGATGTCGCGTGTGCGCTCCGACGACAGCACGTTCCAGGTCTTCGCGAAAGCGGTGCTCGGCACGAACGCGTCGGATGCCGCCGCCGTCGACATCCTGCGCTCGTCGGTCGACCTCTGGTGGGTGCAATACCACGCGTTCATCGCGCGTTCGCTGCCCGACGATCGGCTCTGGGGGCCGGGGCGGATGGATGCGATCAGCATGATCTACAACCGTCTCGCCGGCCTCGATATCGGGCCGCCGCCGACGTACTTGATACCGAAAAATCTCGAGGTCGGGCACGCGCCGGTGCGCTATCCGTTCCTGTGGAACGCCTATCGCCAGGCGATCACGCAATGGACGGGCTTCGCCGCCAACGGCAACACGTTCTACGCGCTGACCCGCAACCTCGGCGAGGAATACGGGGTGTTCGGGCGGCTGCACCCGCAGACGACGTCGTCGACTTTCACGATCCTCAATCGCAACTACCTGATCGACAATTCCGCCAACCTGAAAGGTTTGACGGAGGCCGAAAACCTGACCAAGTCGATGGGGCCGCCAAAGTGGCCCTGGGCGATCGACGCCGCGTTGGCCAAGCACGGCGAGGCGATCTTCAACGGGCCGACGGCGGCTGGCGGCTGCGTCGCGTGCCACGGCATCGAGAACGGGACCTCGGCGCAGGGCGTGAAGGACACCTGGAAGACGCCGGTGCTCGACGTCGGCACCGATCGTCAGCAGTGGAAGGTCATCCTCCGCAAGGTCGCGACGGGCAGCATGAAGGGCGCGGCGCTGCAGGGCCTCGTGGCGCCGCTGCGCGATCGTGACAGCGTGATCGACCTGCTCCGCGCCGCCGTGGTCGGCGCCATCGCCGATGCCGACAAGGCGGAGCCGAAGGTGCTCGCGGAGGAGGCGGAGACGCAGGATCCGCGCGAGCGCATCCGCAAGCTCGCCATCGACAAGCTCGGCCTCTCCGCGATCCTGCTGAAGGCGTCGATCCAGCAGAAGTTCGGCTTCGGACCGCCGCCGCCGCCGCCGCTCGTCGAGAACGGCTACGAGGCCCGCGTGCTGCAGGGCATCTGGGCCGCCGCGCCCTACCTCCACAATGGCTCGGTGCCGAGCCTGACGGAGCTGCTGAAGCCGGCCACGGATCGGACGAAGATCTTTCAGCTCGGACCGGCCTACGATCCCGGGACTGTCGGTTTGGCGGCGAACCAGCCGGCCACGGGCTTCACCCTGCGCACGACCGGCTGCGACGACATCCTGTCGGGCGACAGCAACTGCGGCCACGAGTACGGCACCAGCCTCCCGCCCGAGGACAAACGCGCGCTTCTGGAATATTTGAAGACGCTGTAGCCCCGTGGCCGCCGACGGGCTCCCGGGCCGCCCGGTATCGGGCGTCCGCCGTATCAGCGAAGAACGTCGTCGCGCACGCGAAGAAAGTACGTCGTCAAACGTCGCGCCACCGGCGATACACCGCCGCCTGCCCATGGTCGCGGCCGGCCTCGTCGCGCAGCATCCAGACGGTGACGTCCTCGATCCAGAAGCGGCGGCCGGACCTGGCGATGCGCAGGCCGCGATAATTCTCGACAAAACCGTTACGCCCGACCGCGTCCAACAGGCGCTGGCGCTCGTCGCGGTTCGGCGCCTCGGCGGTGAGCCGCGACGGCAGGCCGATGAGTTCGTCCTCCGGGTATTCGAAGCAGGCGAGCGCGGCCAAATTGGCAAAGACGAAGCAGGGGTCGGCTTGCGTGTCGTGGGCGAGCAAACCAAGCGGGGCATCGTCGGCGAGCCAGGCGGCCTGCGCGGCCGCATCGAGCCGTTCGTCGACGAGCGGGCGCCCGACGAGGCGGCGGTGGCTCTCGATCATCAGGCGCAGGAGCGGCGAAGAATTGCCGCCGCTCCTCGCCACGTCGGCGAGCTCAGGCGACGCCGAGCACCTTGGCGTGGTGCATGATGTGGTCCTCCATGAAGGACTGCATCGTGTAGTAGGAGTGGTCGTACCCCTCCTGCATACGCAGGTTCAGCGCCTGGCCGGCGTCCTTGCAGGCCGCCTCGAAGAGGTGCGGGTGCAGCTCGCCCTCGAGGAACTGGTCGCCGGTGCCCTGGTCGATCAGGATATGCGAGGTCGCCTTGCCGGCCTTCACCAGCTCGGTCGCGTCCCACTCCTTCCAGCTCTCCTTGTCCGGGCCGAGGTAATTGCCGAGCGCCTTCTGACCCCAGGGGCAGGACGACGGCGCCACGATCGGCGCGAAGGCCGAGACGGACGAGAACCGATCCGGGTGACGCAGCGCCGTGATCAGAGCGCCGTGCCCGCCCATCGAGTGACCGAACACGCCCCAGCGGCCGTCGACGGGAAAGTTCTCGTCGATGAGCTGCGGCAGCTCCTTCGAGACGTAGGAGCCCATTCGGTAGCCCTCTTTCCAGGGCGCCTGCGTGGCGTCGACATAGAAGCCGGCGCCGATGCCGAAATCGTACTTTTCGTCATCGCCGGGGTAGCGCTTGTCGCGCGGGCTCGTGTCCGGCGCCACAAGGATGAAGCCATGCTTCGCGGCGAGCCGCTGCGCGCCGCCCTTGATGATGAAGGTCGTGTGATCGCAGGTGAGCCCGGCGAGGTAGAGCAGGGCAGGCACCTTCTTCCCCGCCTTGACCTGCGGCGGCAGGTAGACGGAAAAATTCATCGGGCCGCCGATCTCCGACGACTGATGCTTGTAGAAGGTGTTGTCGCCGCCGAAGCAGACGTGGCTACCGGTCTTCTCGGGAGCGCCAGCCATCAGTACTTCACCACGGTGCGGATGCCCTTGCCCTCGTGCATCGCGTGGAAGCCGTCGTTGATCTTGTCGAGCGGGATCACGTCGGTGATCAGATCGTCGATGTTGATGCGGCCTTCCATGTACCAGTCGACGATCTTCGGCACGTCGGTGCGGCCGCGCGCGCCGCCGAACGCCGAGCCGCGCCAGTTGCGGCCGGTCACGAGCTGGAACGGGCGGGTCGAGATCTCGGCGCCGGCCGGCGCCACGCCGATGACGATGGACGTGCCCCAGCCCTTGTGGGCGGCCTCGAGCGCGGTGCGCATCACCTTGACGTTGCCGGTGCAGTCGAACGTGTAGTCGGCGCCGCCCTTGGTCAGCTCGACGAGGTGGCCGACCATGTCGCCGCTGATCTTGGTCGGGTTGACGAAATCGGTCATGCCGAACTGGCTGGCGATGTTCATCTTGCCTTCGTTGATGTCGACGCCGACGATCTGCTGCGCGCCGATCATCTTGAGGCCCTGGATCACGTTGAGGCCGATGCCGCCGAGGCCGAACACGATCGCGCGGCAGCCGTACTCCGCCTTGGCGGTGAACAGCACCGCGCCCACGCCCGTCGTCACGCCGCAGCCGATGTAGCAGATCTTCTCGAACGGCGCGTCCTCGCGCACTTTCGCGAGCGAGATCTCCGGCAGCACCGTGTAGTTCGAGAACGTCGAGCAGCCCATGTAATGGTGGATCATCTGCCCCTTGTAGGAGAAGCGGCTGGTCGAATCCGGCATCAGCCCCTTGCCCTGCGTGGCGCGGACGCGCTGGCAGAGGTTGGTCTTCTGCGAGAGGCAGTAATCGCAGGTGCGGCACTCGGCCGTGTAGAGCGGGATGACGTGGTCGCCCTTCTTCAAGGACGAGACGCCCTCGCCGACCTCGACGACGATGCCCGCGCCCTCGTGCCCGAGGATCGACGGGAAGATGCCCTCCGAATCCTCGCCCGACATCGTGAACGCGTCGGTGTGGCAGAGCCCGGTCGCCTTGATCTCGACCAGCACCTCGCCCGCCTTCGGCCCTTCGAGGTCCACCTCGACGATCTCGAGCGGCTTCTTGGCTTCGAACGCTACGGCGGCGCGGGTCTTCATCTTCGGTGTCTCCTCGGGGGTGCGGGTTTGGCGTGTCCCTACACAGGTTTAGGGCGCCGGGGAAGGCTGGGAAGGCGGGAAAAGTTTTTGGGCGGGCGGCGAAACGGGTCCTGACTTTTGAACCGCGCCGCTTGGCTTGTGGTGCGCCGCCGCAGCCTGGTGAGCTTTATTCGAGGAAGCTATGCCCGGCAAGGCTGTTAGCGGGTCAATTTTGGACTACCTTTCCGATCCCGTTTCTATATTTCAGTGCGGCCAAATTGCTTTTGCGTTTTCGAGAAGGCTTTTTCCACGTTGCCGAATCATGGTTTCATCCCAAATGTTTTTTTCTAAGAGGTCCTTATTGATCGGGAGCAGAGAATAAGACAATTCGGCCTTCTTCGTTGGCCAACCAGAGTTGGACGCTGCAGAATTAAGCGGTTGGGTTGTAATCGTAAGATTTCCCATCGTATGGACCAGGAGATTTCGGCTCTCACTCTCCATATAACGGGGGTCACTTTTGTCAGTGTCCCAGAGCTGAAGCGGACTCAATCCGCCGGCGCCATTCGGCAGCGGCCAGTTCGATATCCAATCCTGCGGCATGAGGTGTTCGATCGAAAGGGGGTTCAAAATAGCTAAATCTTCTGATTTAGAGGAAACATAGCAGGCATTTATCTTGGATAGTATAAATACAAGTCTCGGGTTATTAAGGATTGCATATAATGGTTTCGTAAGCCAAGCTTCTTCAAACAACGCGTCCGAGGGCCAGGCCGCTGCGTCGCCGCGCAATTCTTCGAAGTATCGGCCGACCGTCCCAATACTTACGCCTTGCTTTTTCAAATTTTTCGTAAGCGTTAGAAACACGCGATTATAGTTTTTGTTTGTTAGTCCGCATACTGCCCGACGAATAATATAAGACTCTATAACACTGTATATACAATCGTCGCTTTCTTCTTGTAGCAGCAACAACATTAGTGGATAGGCCGTTCCCATATCGAAAGCAATTAGAAGTTGCGATAAAGATGAATATTCTTCTCCCATTTTTGCTTCCAGCAGGTTCCTGAATCTATCCCGATTTAATGCGAGTATTTCCAGTTCCGCTGGTATAGAATCAAAAGGATGAGATCGTTCGATCCAATGCCTGTATTCAACATAAAGATGCTTGATAGGTATATCTATTGTTTGTTGGCTTGCCAAATAATGCTGCATAAATAGATCGCTGCGTGGCCTATTGAGCCTTCCCTGGCTAACATTTTCGCGCCAAAAAGGATCGTCAAAAGGCTGCCAAAATTGTTTATATAAATCTTCTTGAGAAGTTCCTTCTTTCGAAGCGCGGAGGAAGATATAATTCCGCAATAGATCAGCAGGCAAAAGCGGTTCTCCCCTGGCATTGAGGGTTTCGAAAATTACCTGCGGATCGTCACCTTGCTCTAGATCGATCGCAACCACCAACAAAGCGTTTCTAAGCGCCTGAAAGCTGTGTTCTATTCGTTCATTAAGTGAGATTTCTGTAAAAATAGGGTGATCGCTCGAACTCCCTTCGAAAAACTCCTTTAGTTGGCTGAAGAAGAAAAGATAGCACTCCACAAGTCTTGGCCGCGGATCGGGTTTATGCTGATATTTCCTTTTGGTTTGTTTATATTTTTCTTCTAAATGTTATAACATCTTGAAAAAAGGGTCGGTCGAGTTGCGTTGGCCACACTTTAAATTTATCGGTTTCAGGGTTGGGCATCAACCCTTTATTCAAAGTGAAATTTACGCACTCGTCTGCTAGTGCTTCCGCTCCTATAGACCTACAATAATCTCTAAAAGCTGCCAAAAAGACTTGCAGTGTAGTAAGTCTTTGTTGACCGTCGATCACCATTCTGCGTTCTACATGAGTCGCGGGGGTCTGCTTCTGATCGAGGACAATTGCACCGAGGAAGTGCTTCGGTGCGTCAAGCCTACCCTCTAAGTATTCAGAAAACTTTCTAGAAATATCCTCCCAAAGCGGTTCCCACTGTTGCTGCAGGCCCCATACATATTGCCGTTGAAACAGCGGGATCTCAAGACGCATTTTGGTCTCGAAAAGGGCAATAAGCGGAATAGCGTTCGCTCTCATTGCAAAACTCCAGGCAGTGCATGGGGAAGCTACCACTGTGTGCGGGGTTCATTCAAGAAGCGTCTGGCGGTTGCGTTATGCCCTTGGAGGTCCCGAATTGCGCCTTTTGGCAAAAGATTAGCCGCCCCCTCACTCCAAATCCACCACCATCGCCCGCGAGTTCGCGGCCAGCCGCGCCACCCGGGCGCGCTCGCGGCGCGAGGTGCGGCTCGCCCGCCGGGCGTCGGCGCGGACCTTCTCATGGGCGGCGGCGAAGGCGCAGGCGCGGAGCATCCAGGGCGGGGGTGGGTCGTAGGGGGAGAGGACGAGCTCGAAGCCCAGCGTGAGCAGGACGCGCAGCACCTTTTCGGCCTCCAAGCTCGGCTTGCCCTGCTCGAGCTCGCCGATCCATTGGCGGCCGACGTCGGCGCGCATCGCCAGCTCGCTCTGGCCGATGGCGAGGCCGGTGCGCAAATCGTGCACGAAGGCGCCGAGCTGGGTCATCGTCGTGATCGGTCTGGCGAGCTCGTCGCGCGGCTCGGGCTTGCGCTTTGGATCTAGCGCGGCCTTGCGCTTTCGGGTGGGCAACCTGATCCTGTCCATCGGTGGACCTCCAAACTGGTCAAAATCCCGGTTGGCGGCGGACGCCGACATCCCCGGCCCCCCGTCGGCGTACGCCGACATTCCTGGCCCTCGTCGGCGGACGCCGACACGGTCAAATGCTCGTCGGCATACGCCGACCGGGACCCGTTCGACGGCGCCGTACGGCCTCGTCGGCCGCGCCCGGCGGGGGCGTACGCCGCCAAAGGCCATCTCCGGCGTCGGCGAGCGGCGCCAAACGCCGCGCGCGGCCGCGGAACGAGTTCGACGTCGCGTCGTGCAGGTGGACACGCCCCGCGTATTCGGTTATATTACCGGATCGCTGCCCTGGCAACGTGGTGTACGAGCTTCGTCCGCTGGTCCCGGCGCCAGGCCACGCGGCACCCGAGCCACGCAGTTGGAGGATTCCTGATGCCCGATCCCGCGCGCCTCGATCGTTTCATCGAGAAGATCCTCGGCGATCTCGGCGGGGCGCTTTCCGTCTCGCTGGTGCGCATCGGCGATCGGCTCGGCCTCTACAAGGCACTGCACGCGCACGGGCCGATGACCTCGCACGAGCTGTCGGCGAACGCTGGTATCGCGGAGCGTTATGCCCGCGAATGGCTCGCCCAGCAGGCCGCCTCCGGCTACCTGGAGTATGATCCGGCCACGCAGAAATTCGAGCTGCCGGAGGAGCAGGCGATGGTGTTCGCGCTGCCCGACAGCCCGGTCTTCATGCAGGGCGCGTTCGATGTCGCCGCCGTGATGGTCGAGAACCAGCCGGCCGTCGAGGCCGCGTTCAAGACCGGCAAGGGGGTCGGATGGGGCGACCAGGCGCCGTGCCTGTTCTGTGCGACGGGGCGGTTCTTTCGCCCGGCCTACAACAACAATCTGCTGTCCTCCTGGCTGCCGTCGCTCGACGGCGTCGCCGCGCGGCTGGAGCAGGGCGGCACGGTCGCGGACGTCGGCTGCGGCCACGGCTATTCCACGATCATGATGGCGAAGGCGTTCCCGAAGGCGCATTTCGTCGGCTACGATTTCCACGCCGGCTCGGTGGCGCAGGCGCGCCGGCATGCCGAGGACCATGGGGTGTCGGCCAACACGTCGTTCGAGGTCGCGATGGCGCACGACTTCGGAGGCAAGGACCTCGACCTCGTCACCTTCTTCGATTGCCTGCACGACATGGGCGACCCCGCAGGCGCCGCCCGCCACGTGCGCGAGACGCTGAAGCCCGACGGCACTTGGATGGTGGTGGAGCCGCAGGCCGGCGACACGGTGGAGGAGAACCTGAACCCGGTGGGCCGCCTCTCCTATGCCGGCTCGACGATGATCTGCATCCCGACCTCGCTCGACCAGCCGGTCGGCCTGGCGCTCGGCGCGCAGGCGGGCTTCAAGCGACTGTCCGAGGTGATCGGCGGCGGCGGCTTCTCGCGCGTGCGCAAGGCGACCGAGACGCATTTCAACATGGTCATCGAGGCGCGGCCGTAGGGGAGCTGATGCCATGAACGACCAAGCCCAGGCTGACACGGAGGAGAGCGGCGGCTCCGAGAACCAGAAGATCGCGCGGCTCTTCACCGACATCGAGCACTGGATCACGATGGGCATCGGCGCGGTGCTCGTCGTCGCCACGCTGCTGCTGCTCACCGGCTCGCTCGCCGGACTCTTCGACGCCTTCAAGAACTGGCCGTCGACGAGCAACATCTTCCTGATCGTCGACAAGCTGCTGTTCACGCTGATGCTCGTCGAGATTTTGCACACGGTGCGCCAATCGATCACCTCGGACCAGATCGCCATCGAACCGTTCCTCATCGTCGGCTTGATCGCTTCGGTGCGGCGAATCCTGATCGTCACCGTCGAGGTCTCGGACAAGGCGAAGGCCGCCGACCCGACGCAGTTCGATCACGCGATGATCGAACTCGGCGTGCTCGGCATGCTGACACTGGTGCTGATCCTGTCGATCTATCTGTCGCGGCTCAGCCGAAAGCTCACGAAGTCCGGGTGAGCGGCAGGATCGACAGCGAGCGCACGCCCTGCGCGCCGCGGATCAGCACGCCCTCGATGTCGGCCGTCGCGGACGGGCCGGTGTGGAATACGGTGTAGCGCGCGGTCCCGAATTCCAGGCGGTGGTAGGCGTGGTGCAGGTTGATCACGATGTCGGCGGGGTCGAGCAGCACGATGAGGTGCTGGGCGAGATAGGCGAGCGTGTTGATGCCGAGCTCGTGCTCGGTGAGCGCGACCGAGCCGGTCTCGGCGACGCCGAAGGCCGCGCGCACGATGGCGACATCGACGTCGGCGAGCGACGCGGGCGCGGCGGCGGGGTCGAGCACCTGAGTGCCGGCGATCTCCGGCACCATCGAGACGACGATGCCCGCGTCCGCAATCCGCTCGCGCACGGGGGCGAGCGGATCGCAGGGCGTGGGCTCGAGCATCTTGCCGCCCATCGCCTTGAAGGCCTCGGCGAAGCGGCCGAGCAGATCGTCGCCGCGATCCGCATCGAACAGCGGCACGTCGGGTAGCGCGACAGGCGAGGGCTTGCCGGCGCGAATGGTCGCCAGGATGGCGTCGCGGCTACTCATGCGCCGCAACCTTCCTCATCGATCTTTCATCCGGTTTGCCTTCCACCAATCATGAAAGCTCTGTCGCGCCGGCGCGGGGTTCTCGCGGCCCTTGCCCCAGGCATTGAGCTTGTTGTAGGTCGCGAACCGCGGCAGGTGCTTCAACGCGCTGTCCGCCGTCGAGATCGCCGCGCGATAGAGCTTCGGATTGCCGAGCACGAGGCCGGCCGCCGCCATCGCGCTCTTCTTGGCGAACGGCACCTCGTGCTCTTTCGCCATCACCTCGCGCCAGGCGTAGATTTGCTCGTGCAGATTGATCTTGGTCGGACAGACGGCGGTGCAGCTGCCATTCAGCGTCGAGGCGAACGGCAGGTTCGAGAACTTGTGCTTGTCGAACGTCGGGTCGATCACCAAACCGATCGGCCCGGCATAGGTGAAGCCGTAGGAGAGCCCGCCCGAGCGGCGATAGACCGGGCAGGTGTTCATGCAGGCGCCGCAACGGATGCACTTGAGCGATGTCCAGAACTGCTCCATCCCGAGCCGCGCCGCGCGCCCGTTGTCGACGAGCACGATGTGCATCGAGGCCCCAGCGCGCGCCGCACGAAAGTGCGACGTGTATTGCGTGATCGGCGAGCCGAGCGCGCTGCGCGACAAAAGCCGGATGAACACGCCGAGATCGCTGATGCGCGGGATCAGCTTTTCTATACCGACGGAGGCGATGTGCAGCTTCGGC
Organism: uncultured Lichenihabitans sp.; assembly: GCA_965214415.1. Classification (GTDB taxonomy): domain Bacteria; phylum Pseudomonadota; class Alphaproteobacteria; order Rhizobiales; family Beijerinckiaceae; genus RH-AL1. Next base: position 453,920 of record CBDCBQ010000002.1, on the reverse strand, counting down.
GTATTGGCCGAGAGGTCGGCGTTGCCCTCGTTGGTGCAGGTGACGATCGCGCCCGTCTCGGCGATCGCGAAATTGCAGCCGGTAAGCCCGGCGTCGGCCTCCAGGATCAGCGGGCGCGTCGTGCGGCGCTGGCTTTCGGCCAGATAATGGATGTCGTCGTTGCCCGGCTCCGTACCGAGCGTGCGGGAAAAAACGTCGGCGACGTCGCTGCGCAGCTTGTGCACGGCCGGCACGACGATGTGGCTCGGCGCCTCGTCGTCGAGCTGCTGGATGCGCTCGCCAAGATCGGTCTCGGTGATCTCGATGCCGTTTTCGACGAGATGCTCGCGCATCCCGCACTCTTCCGTCAGCATCGACTTCGACTTGATCAGCGTCCGCGCGCCGTGATCGCGCAGAATGCCGAGCACGATGGCATTGTGCTCGGCGCCATTCTTCGCCCAGTGCACCGTGACGCCGTTCGCTTGCGCCGCCGCCTCGAATTGCTCGAGGTAGGTGTCGAGGTGCGTGAGCGTGTGCTCCTTGATCCGCGACGCCAACTCGCGCAGCGCTTCCCATTCGGGGATCGCATGCGCATGCGCGTCGCGCTTCTTGCGTAGATCCCACAACCGTTCGTCATGAAACGTCTGATGCTTCGGCGCGGCGATGAAGCGCTCGGCCGCCTCCGCATGATCGACGCGCCTGCCGGCCCGCGTCACCGCGCCGCGCGGCTGCGCCTCGCGCTGCGACGCCTCGAGAGGCCGCGACGCGCCCTCCGCATGATCGAGGCGACGCCCATCCTGGCCGCGCTCGGAGTCAGGGCTGGTCATGCACGTCGATCGCCTTCGCGAATTCCGAGATCGCGGTGTCGAGGGCTTGTTGCGCCGCCATCCAGTCATCCTTGGCCGATCCGGCGACCTGTCCGAGAACCTCGGGCGGCGGAGGCACGGGGTTGGTGCCAGCCGCAATCTGGCGCAAGCGAAAGTCGGCGTTCTGAAGATAGTAGCGGAAGGCCCATTCTCTCGAGGTGAAGTCAGTTTGGTATAAAACGGTGTTGTGTGCGATCAGGCTGCGCAGGAACCGCCGAACATCCGCAAGCTGGTGTCCGAGCTCACCCGTCAGGTCGCTGAGGAACACTGCCCGCCACAACGAGAAGGTCACCGCGGTAAGGTCCTGCATCGAGCTTTGAAAGAGCAGATCGGTTTCCAAGAAGATGGCGTGCCGCTCGATGATCCTGTAGAGGGCGGCAGCGCCGCGCTGATTGCGCGCGCGCGTCCACAAGCCAATCAAAATGCTCGCTGCTGACATCCTCGCCGCGTGCCATGCCGGCCTCAGACGTGGAGCAGCCGTTCCATTTCCTCGAAGCCGGATTGGGTCAGTGTCCAGCCTCGACCCTTTTCAACCCAGCCTCGGCGATGCGCGTCCTCGATGCCGGACTGAAGATCGACGGGGGTCCAGCGGCGGCGCTCGCCGATCGCGAGGAAGTGGTTGGAGATCAGCGTCCGACCGGTTTCGGCCTTGAGCGCGGCATAGATGTCCAAGATCTTGTGGGCGTTGTCGATCGGCATCGTCGTGTCCTCGCCGCGCGCTTCAGACAGATCATACAAGCGGCAGCCGTTGGTGGCTACATCACCCCGCCGCCCCGTTCAGAACCTGCGCGATGTGGATGAACCGCATCGGCGTCCCCGTCCGCTCCGCGCAGCCCTTCTGGTGCATCAGGCACGATGTATCCGCCGAGACGATGTATGCCGCCCCGGCGCGCGCGTGGTCGCTCACCTTGTCCTGCCCCGCCTTTACCGATACCGCCTCCTCGAAGACCGAGAAGGTGCCGCCGAAGCCGCAGCATTCGTCTGGCCGCGCCGGCTCGACGAACTCGATGCCGTCGACCTTGCGTAGCAGATCTAAGGGCTTCGAGAAGTACGGCGCGACGATCTCGGAGGGTCGCGCGTGGCCGAGGCCGCGCAGCGAGCCGCAGCCGTTGTGGTAGCCGACCTTGTGCGGGAACGCGGCCCATGGAAATGCCTCGACCTTGAGGATGTCGTGCAGGAACTCGACGAGTTCGAACGTGCGCGAGCGCACCGCGCGAACGGCATCCGTCTGCGGGATCGCGGTGAGCTTCGAGCGCACGTGATGGACGCAGCTGCCGGAGGGACAGACGACGTGCTCGTAGCCAGCAAAATTCTCGACGAACAGGCGTTCGGTCGCGGCCGCCTCGGCCTGGCACCCCGAGTTCGCCATCGGCTGGCCGCAGCAGGTCTGGTCGTACGGATAGTCGACCTCGCAGCCGAGCCGCTCGAGCAACTCGAGCGTGGCGATGCCAACCTCGGGAAAGAACGCGTCGATATAGCAGGGGACGAACAAGGCGACGCGCATGCGGTCCTGACGGGGGAGAGCGGGACGGCTAGACAACGCTCCCGCCCCGCCGAGTGCAACCCCCCCCGTGACCCTTCGCCTCCTCGCCCTCGCGCTCGTCACGGCCCTCAGCGCGCCGGTCGTCGCCGCGCCGGATACGTTTCTCGCGCGCGTCGAGACGCTGGCCTCGATCGAGACGCTGAACGCCGAGGTCCTGGCAAGCACCAGCGCGACGCGGAGCCTGGAACATTGGTGCGCCGTTCACGCGATGGCTGCCAATCCCAAGGTGCACGCCGAACTCGTCGCGGGCGCGGCGAAGCCGCTCGACGATGCGGGGCGCACACGCCTCGCCCTCGCGCCCGGCGAGCCGGTCAAGTACCGCCACGTCCGGCTTGCCTGCGGCAATCATGTGCTCTCCGAGGCCGACAATTGGTACGTGCCTGGCCGGCTGTCACCCGAGATGAACCGCCTGCTCGAGACCACGGACACGCCGTTCGGCAAGGCCGTGGCGGCGCTGCGGTTCACCCGCGAGACGTTCGCCGTCGACGGCGTCTGGTCGCCGCTGCCGGACGACTGGCAGATCACGCCACCGGCGGCGGATCATCCGGAGCGTCCGCTCGCCATTCCGCCGATCCTCTTTTCGCATCACGCCGTGCTGTATGATGCGGCGCACCGCCCGTTCAGCGAGGTCGCCGAGCACTATACGCGCGAGATCCTGGACTTCGGCCGCGCGCCCTGACGCGTCTCACGGAACGGAACCGGATGGCCGAGCATTCTGCCGCTTGGCGAGTCCGGACACCGAGGGGCCTATGGGTAGGATTGTCTGGGGCGTCGCCGTCTTTGTCGTCTTGTCCGGGCTCTATCTCTTTCTCGCGGGCACGGTCGACGCGGTCGAGATCATCGCGATGGTCGTGTGTGCCGCCGCCGGCACCGCTCTCGCGGTCGCGCTCGAGACTGTCGCCAAGCGCAATTACGCGCCGCTGCCGCCGCCGAAGGCGATCCTTCGTCCTTTTGCCGCGCTGCTGCCCGAGCTTCTTGTCGTCGGACGCGAGCTGGTCGCCGTGGCGCTCCATGGCGCCGCCGCCCAGCGTGGCACGTTCGTGCGGCAGCCATTCGAGCCGGGCGCCGACGATACGCGTTCGTCGGGCCGGCGCGCGCTGACGATCATCGGGATCTCGCTCGCGCCGCGCACTTTCGCGATCCGCGGCGAGCGCACGGACACGCTCTTATTGCACGGCCTGCCGCCGAAGCCCGCGTCGCGCGATACGGCGTGGCCGGCGTGACGGTTTGGCTGCTCGCGTCGATCCTGCTCCTGCCGCCGCTTGCCGTTCCGGTCCTGCTGGCGTTACGCGGAACCGCCAACCAGCGTCTCGCCGCCGTGCAGCTCGCGGGCTCGCTGTCGGCGCTGATCCTCGCGCTGATGACGTTTGCCTTCGACCAACCCTCGTTCGTCGATCTCGCGTTGTGTCTGACGCTGCTGTCGGTCCCCGGCACCCTGTTCTTCACTCTGTTCATGGAGCGCTTCCTGTGAAGACGATCGTCGTCGACCTGCTGATCGGAGTGAGCATCGCCTGCGCGTGGCTCGGCGCCATCGGCCTCGCGCGGATGGCCTCGGCGCTGGATCGGCTGCACGCGGTCGCTTTCGTGACGGTCGGGTCCGGCCTCGCCGTGGTCGCCGCCGCCTTCGTCGCCGATGGGCCGTCGACTCGCGCCTTCAAGATCCTCGTGCTGTGGCTCATCGCGCTCATCGCCGGCGCCGCCGTCAACATGGCGGCCGCGCGTGCGATCTTCACACGCGACGAGGCGGGCGAGCGCACTTGAATATCCTGCTGCCGCTGCTGCTCATCCTCGTCGCCATCGCGGGGACCGGCGTCGTACTGACGCGCGAGCCGCGCCGGCAGGTGCTCGCGATCGCCGCCAACGGCTTTGTGCTCACGCTGCTCTTCATGGCGCTGCAGGCACCCGACGTCGCATTCGCCGAGATCGCCGTTGGCGCCGCCGCGACGCCGCTTCTCTTCCTGGTCACGCTCGCCAGCATGCGGATGACGCACGACGTCTCGCCGCAAGACGAAGATACATGAGCGACCGCGTTCGGCTTATCTTCCTCGTCCTGGCAGCGCTGATTCTCGTGCCGGCGGCGTTCAAGCTCGCCGCCGCGCTGCCGACGTTCGGCGCGCATCCGCTCCCCTATGGCGACGCCATCAACGCGCTTGCGCCGAAGGAGCGCCACGTCACCAACACCGTCACCGCCGTGAATTTCGACTATCGTGGCTTCGATACGCTGGGCGAGGAATTCATGCTGCTCGCCGCCGTCACCGGCACCGTCGTGCTGCTGCGCGGCTCGCGCGGCGAGGATCTGTCGGCCGCGCCCGGCTTCGTCGAGGGCCGGGGCCGACCGCGCCGCTCGGACGCGTCCGTGCTCGTCACCCGCATCCTCGCGCCGTTCACGCTGATCTTCGGCATCTACGTGTCGATCCACGCCTCGACGACGCCGGGCGGCGGCTTCCAGGGCGGCGTCATCATCGCGACGAGCCTGCTGCTGGTCTATCTCGCCGAGACCTATCCCGGCTGGCGGCGCATCGTCCGCTCGCCGCTGCTCGATTTCAGCGAGTCGGGCGGCGCGCTGCTCTTCGCGATCATGGGCTTCGCGCCGCTGTTCATGGGGCTTGCTTTCGCGACGAACATTCTGCCGCTCGGCACCATGAAGAGCGCGTGGTCGGGCGGCTCGATGTTCGTCGACAATATCGGCGTCACCTTCGCCGTCACCGGCTCGTTCGCGCTCGTCTTCCTCGAGTTCATGGAGGAGACGCGCAGCTACGAGGCGGGCGACAAGGAGCCGGGCGGCAACGAGGAAGGGACGCGTTCGTGAGCCCCCCGTTCATGAGCACGCTTCCGTCTCTGCTGCCCTGGCTGGTCGCCGCGTGGCTCTTCATCATCGGAATCTACGGAATCGTGACGAGCCGCAATTACGTGCACCTGATCGGCTGCCTCGCGGTCTGCCAATCCGCCACCTACGTGCTGCTGCTGGCGATCGGCTACAAATGGAACGCCGGCGCGCCGATCTTCTACGATCACCCGCCCGGCACCCCCGCCGTCGACCCTGTCGTGCAGGCGCTCGTCCTCACCGACATCGTCGTTGGCGCCACGATCTCCGCGCTGCTGCTCGCGCTGACCCTGCAGATGCACAAACGCAAAGGCACGGTCGACCCGCACCGGCTGAAGCCGCTCCACAAATGAAAGAGCCGGTGTTGATGGGAATGAAGGCCGCAGCTCTTCCTTCTCCCGCGCTGCGGGAGAAGGAGACGCGCGCATGATCCCCGACACGATCCTCCTGCCGCTCCCTGTCGCCGGGCCGATGGCGATCGCGGCGGTTCTGCTCATGCTCGGGCACTTTTTGCCGAAGCACGCGCCGGACATCGTCGCCACCCTGACCGCCGTCGTCGCCGGCCTTGCCTGCGCGATCCTCGCCGCGCGCTCGGGCCACGGGCCGATCACGGTGTGGTTCGGCGGCTGGGTGCCGCGCGACGGCATCACGCTCGGCATCGCGTTCTCGGCCGATCGCGCCTCGGCGACGATCGCCACGCTGGTGTGCCTGCTCTTCACGTCGAGCTTCGTGTTCTCGTGGGGGTACTTCGGCAAGATCAGCGCGCACTTCCAGGTGCTGATGCTGCTGTTCCTGGCGGCGATGGTCGGCTTCACGCTGACGCATGATCTCTTCAACCTGTTCGTCTGGTTCGAGGTGATGAGCGTCACGGCCTTCGCGTTGACCGGCTACAAGCTCGAAGGCTCGGCGATCGGCGGCGCGCTCAATTTCACGGTCACCAATTCGCTCGGCGGCTTCATGATGCTGGCCGGCATCGGCCTCATCTATTCGCGGGCCGGCGCGCTCGACTTCTCGTCGCTGGCGCAGCATGTGGCGGCGAGCCCGAACGATCCGGTGATAGAGGCGGCATTCTGCATGATCGTGTGCGCGCTGCTCATCAAGTCGGCGATGGTGCCGTTCCATTTCTGGCTCGCCGACGCGCATGCGGTGGCGCCGTCGCCCGTGTGCATCATCTTCTCCGGCTCGATGGTGTCGATCGGCCTGTTCGGCGTCGCCAAGCTGATGGCCGCGGTGTTCGCGGGCTACGCCGACGTCACCAACGTCGTGCACACCGTGATCATCGGCTTCGCCGCGCTCGGCGCGCTCGTCGGCGGGCTGATGGCACTGACGCAGCGCCACGTGAAGCGCATGCTCGCCTTCTCGACGATCTCGCACGCCGGCATCATGCTGGCGGGCATCGCGGCGCTCACCAACGCCGGCACCGCTGGCATGCTGACCTATGTCGTCGGCCACGGGCTTGTGAAAGGCGCGCTGTTCATGGTCGCCGGCATCCTGTTGGCGACACGCGCGTCGATCGACGAGATCGGCCTGCGCGGCCTCGGCCGCGAGGGGATCTGGCCGGCCGGCATCGTCATGGGCCTCGGCGGCCTTGTGCTCGGCGGGCTGCCGTTCGGCATCACCGACGAGGGCTTCAAGCTGATCGACGCCGGCCTCAGCGCCGGCGGGCGCGGCTGGGTCATCTATGCGCTGTCGCTCGGCGCGGCGATGACCGGCGGCGCGGTGCTGCGCGCGACGGGCCGCATCTTCCTTGGGCTCGGGCCAGACCCCGGCGGCGAAGCCGGCGCGCCGACCGAGAACGAGCAGGAGCGCGCCGACCGGCCGTTCTGGCTGATGATCGCGCCAGCCGCGCTGCTCACCGCGCTGGCCCTCGTGCCGGGCGAGGTGGCGCGACACTGGGCCGAGACCGCGATCGCCGCCTTCGCGCATCCCGACGGCGCCGCCTTGCTCGGGCTGGCCGCGGCGAAGCCGGTGTCGCTCGCGGCGTTACCCGAGGCGGCCCCGCACGCCTTCATTTTGTGGATCTCGGTCGCGCTGTCGATCACCATCGCCGGCTATGGGCTGTTTCGCGAGCGCATGCCTCGCGTCTTCAAGGGCACGACGCGTGGCACGATCGGACCAATTTTTCGGGCTCTCGAAACGATCCACAGCGGCCTGATCAACGATTACGTCGCCTGGATCGCCGTCGGCTTCGCCGCGGTGGTGACCGCGTTCGCGCTGGTTTAGCGGACGAGCGCAGCCATGGTGGCCTAGCGCCGAATCTCCAGATTGGCCTCGACGTAGCGCCTGAGCACGGTGTTGATGCGACTTTGATACGCCGATGCGGCCATGCGCGACAAGATCCAGAGGCAAGGGCGACACGCTGCCAGCCACCTGAACCGCGAAATTCTTTCGCACCTGCGAAATAAATGCTGCACTTGCGAAGAAGCGGTTCGCTAGGCATATGCCTGGAAAGGCCGTCGCGCGGGCGCGCCGATCACCTTATGCTGCCGTTGACCGAGTCCGGACACCACCATGCCGAGCCAAACCGACACCGTCCTCTTTACGCGCGCGCAGGCCAAGAAGCCGATCGTGGTCATCGTCGGCTGCGGCTTCGGCGGGCTGCAGGCGGCGATGCACCTCCACAAGCTCGATATCGAGCTTGTCATGATCGACCGCACCAACCACCACCTGTTTCAGCCGCTGCTGTACCAGGTGTCGACCGCGGCGCTGGCGCCGTCCGACATCGCCTCGCCGATACGCGCGCTGCTCGGAACGCAGCCGAACGTGTCGGTGATCCTCGGCGAGGTCGAAGGCATCGACAAGGTCGCCCGGACGGTCGGCATCAAGGACACCGGCGTCGTCCCCTATGATTATCTCCTGCTGGCGACAGGCTCGGCTTACGCCTGGTTCGGCCACGACGAATGGTCCGACCACGCGGCGGTGCTGAAGACGCTGCCGGACGCGCTACAGATCCGTCGGCGCATCCTCGAGGCGTTCGACTGGGCGGAGACGCGCACCGACCCCGAGGCCAGGACGGCGCTGATGACCTTCGTCGTCGTCGGCGGCGGGCCGACCGGCGTCGAGCTGACCGGCTCGCTCGCCGAACTCGCGCGCGCGACGCTCAAGTCCGAGTATCGCCACATCGATCCCTCGAAGGCGCGCATCGTCCTCGTCGACGCCGCGCCGCGCATCCTCGGGGAATTCCCCGAGCACCTCTCCGCCTACACCAAGACCACCCTTGAGGAGCTTGGCGTCGAGGTCAGGCTCGACACGCCCTGCGAATGCATCGACGCGCGCGGGATCACGCTGAAGGACGAGCGCATCGAGACGGCCAACGTCTTCTGGTGCGCCGGCACCAAGGCCGAGCCCGCCGGCGAGTGGATCGGCGCCGCGACGGCCAGGAACGGCTGCGTCGAGGTGACGAATGATTGTTCGGTCCCGAACCACCCCGAGATCTTCGCGATCGGCGATGTCGCCAGCTACAAGACGAAGGACGGCAAGACGCTGCCGAGCTTAGCCCCGGTCGCCAAGCAGCAGGGCGCCTATGTCGCCAAGGTGATCGCCAGTCGCATCGGCACGCGCAAGCACCCAGGCCCGTTCAAGTACACCAACCTCGGCACGATGGCGGTGATCGGCCGCTCGCACGCGATCGCCGTGATGTTCGGCATGCAGCTGAAGGGGCGCCTTGCCTGGCTCGCCTGGTCGATGGTCCACCTGCTGCTGCTGATCGGCTTCCGCAATAGGATCATGGTGTTCACGAACTGGGCGTGGGCGTTCTTCACCTACGGGCGCGGCTCGCGACTTGTGGTCGGCAAGGCGCGCAAACTCGTCGAGGACGAGCATCTCGCCAGCCCCGAGCGGACGCTGCACCAGCAGCATCTCTCGATCGCCGAGTAGAGAGGCTTACAGCGCGGCGTTGTCGGCGAGCTGGTGCGCGGCGCGGCGTAGGCCGGTCAGATGCGGCCCGACGACGGTCCCGCTCGCCACCTCTGTCGCGACAGAGGGGGTCTCCAGCGGCATCGAGCGCGCCACCGTGCTGATGCCTGTCGCCACGCGGCGCTGCCTGGCGCTAGCGCGCAGCGCGAATCGCGCGAGACCTTGAACGGGCTCCATCGCGATGCGCGGCTCGGCGGCCGCGACATGGTCGCCAGCGAACGCGAGCGCCTCGACGGGGGACGCGCCGCCGCCGCGTGCGATGATGGCCGGCAACGCCACGCTCGCCGGCTGCGCGACGATCGCTCTCTCTGATCGCGGCGCGTCCGTTTGCGGCGTCGACTGCTCGGCTTCCGCCGTCCGCAACGGGGCCTCCGCGATCGCCGCGACGATGCTGGGGCGGATCGGCGGCAGCGGAATCTCGGGTGCCGCGACGAGATCGGCCGGCCGGCGCGGCGGCATCGGCGCGTCGCGCATCGCGGCTTTGGGTGCCGCGGTTTCCGGCATCGTGGCTTCGGGCGCCGTGGCGACTGGTGTCGGGGATTGGATGGGGCCGGCATCGGCGACCGGGCCGGGCGCGGGCTCGAGGCTCGCCACCTGCGCGGGCTGCGCCTGCGGGGTCAGGCCGTCGGCGCCGATGACTTTCGACGGGGTGTCGACCGGCTGCGCCTCAGGCGCGGCGTAGGCGATCGCGGCCGGTTGCGGCGGCGGCTCGGCGGGCGCCTGCGCCTGGACCGGCACGGGTTGCGGCTCCGGCTGCGCTTGAACTTGCGGCGGCGCGACGGCGCGTGCCGGCGGCGCTGCGCTGGCGACCGCGACGCGGCGATCCTCCTCGTCCTCGTGCGCGGTGCCGGACCCGCCGCCGCTCCCGCCGAACAGCCACGCGAACAGGCCACCCGATTCCTGCGACGGCGGCAGCTCGGTCTGGCCGCGCTGCGCGAGCTCGAGCCGGGCCTGCTCGTAGCCCGGCAGCGTCTGCCCGTTCGAGGCGATGTGCACGGTCTTGCCGTCGGGGAAAAGCTGCGAGAGCTGGTCGTAGGACATGCGCGGCCAGGAGCGCACGCCGCCGACGTCGATGTGGACGAAATTGGCCGACGGGTACCAGCCGACGCCGCCGTGCTGGAGCTTCATGCCGGCCTCGCGGATGCGCTCCATCGGGAAGCCAGGCACGGTCGTGTCCATCGCCTTGCCGAGCATGTGCTGCGAGTGCTCGGCGACCGCCTTGGAGCGACGGCGCAGCATCGCGTTGGTCTCGGGCGAGCGGTAGGACGAATAGATCTGAATGCGGTCGGTGTTGCCAGCCGTCCGGTAGGCCTCCCAGATCGCGTCGAACAGACGCGGATCCATGCTGATCTCGTCGTTATTCCGCCAATCTCGCAAGAAGTGGTTCAGCTGGCGCAGCACCTCGGGGTCGTAGCGCCCGTCGAGGCGGAAGGTGGCGTCGATCGTCTCGCCGGTGTGCGTATGGTAGAGATGCAGGGTTCGGGTCTCGCCGTCGGCGACCGCGTTCTGGGTCGAGCTCGGCATGACGAGCCAGGCCGCCATCGTGGAGAGGACGCCCGCGGCGGCCAGGGCGCGAAGTCTGCGTGCGCCCCCGCGCAGCTTAACAAGTCGCAAAAGCCCGATCCCCCTTCGTGCCACAGATTACCGTATGGCGACCGAAGTGTTACAGACAAGCTCTGGTGGACGTTTCGGGAGGCAACGCCGCCGTGCCAGACGCGATTGGGCCGGCCTGTGGCGGAACCGCACCACTTGTCGATCAAGGCGCGGCGAACGGCGCGAACGCGACGATGACACGCTCGTAGACCTGGCGCTTGAAGGGGATGATCAGGTCTGGCAGCGTCTCCATGCGAGCCCAGCGCCACGTGTCGAACTCCGGCTTCACGCCGCCTGCGGGCGCCAGCACGTTGATTTCGCTGTCCGGGCCGACGAAGCGCAGCGCGAACCACTTCTGCCGCTGGCCCTGGTAGCGACCGCGCCAAGACTTCTTGCTCGCATCGCCTGGCAGATCATAGGTGTACCAGTCCGGCGCCTCGGCGAGACGCTCGACGGAGGTGACGTTGGTCTCCTCCTCCAGCTCGCGCAGGGCCGCGGCATAGGGGTCCTCGCCCGGGTCGATCCCGCCTTGCGGCATCTGCCAGAGGTGCCCGCCCTCGGCCGTGTCGGAGGGTCGCTTGGGTCGCCGCCGTCCGACGAAGACGAGACCCTCCTTGTTGAGAAGCATGATGCCGACGCAGGGCCGGTATTGCGAGAAATCCGTCATCGCGCGACCGCCACGGCGGCGTTGCGCGCGACGAGCGTGCCGACCGGCACGAGCTTTACCTTGAGGGTCGACAGCTTCGACGCGAAGTCCGCGATCGCCGCGAAATGGTCGGGCAGGCCGCTCGCCACGCCGATCGCCGAGCCTTTTCGACGCGCGATGGCCACCAGCGTCTCGAGATTGGCGCGCACTACCGCGGGATCGCCGGTCGCATCGAGGACGATGTCGGCGCGCGCGGCCGGCACGCCCTGCTCGAGCGCCACCGCCGGACCGACGCTGCGGCGCGAGGTATTATCGTCGAGGTAGAAGAGGTCGCGCGATCCGATGGCCTTGAGGAGAGCCCCCATCGCCGCGCGGTCCTCGGTCACCGGTGCGCCGAGGAGGTTGCCGATGCCATCGTAGTCCTCGAGACGGTTCATCAGCCAGGCCGCGTCGTCGGCGACCTCGCTCGGCGGTTCGTTCTCCCGCAGCGCGTGCGGCGTCTGCGCGGGGCCGCCGGCATTTTGCATCGGGATCAGCAGTACGATCTCATGCCCCTTCGCCTTGGCGGCCGCGACGTCGGCGCCGACCGTGTCGCCATACGGCACGAAGGCGAAGGTGACGCCCGCCGGCATGATCTCCGTCGCCGTGCGCGTCGCCGTCTGGTTGAGCCCCATGCCGCTGATGAAGATCGCCACGCGCGGCTCGGCGACTGGGCTCTGCGCGATGGGCGGCGGCGCTGGAGGCGTGACGATCGCGGGGGCCGGGACGAACGACGGTGCGGGCGCTTCCACCGGGGCGGATGCCGGCGTCTCGGCGGGCGGCACCATGACGATATGCTGGCGATCGGCGAGCGCCTTGGCGACATCGATGATGAGCGGGGCCCCCGCCACGCCGGTCGGCGCGACGGCCGCGCGCGTCGATCGGGGCTCGGCGCCGAGCGTGGGATCATGCTCGACGCGCGGGAGCGAGCCGGTGGCGGTGGGATCGAGCGGGGGTGGGATCACGGCTCGGGGCGGCGGCTTTGGCAGGGCAGGGGGTATCGCGGCAACGGCATAGGGCTCGCCGCCATGCGGATCGGCGGTCGCGAGGAAGACGCCGACACCCGCCAGCGCGACGACCGCGGCGAGAACGCCGACCACGCCGAGCGCCAAGCCGGCGCGTTTCGGCTTGGGTGGCGGCTTCATGCCGAGCGGCGCGTCCAGGTCCATCGGGTCGATCCTCGTGCGGCCCACCGCCGGGTTGCCCTCCTGCGAATCACCGAGGCCGGGCGGCGGGTCCGAGCACCGCCGCCTTATACGATGCAACAGCCCGGCGACATAAGGCGGAGCCGCATCCATCCAAGGCTGAAACGACGTTACGGCATCTTGGTCGCGGGCATCTTCGCCGGCGGCGCGCTCGGCGGGGTGCCGCCCGTGGTCGGCGCGGCGGGAACGGGCGCGCCGGGCGCCACGCTCGTCGTCGGGCCGCCGGCCGGCATCGGCGCGACCGGCATCGGGTTCGTCGGCGTCGCGTTGGCGGCGCGCTTGATGCCCCGCAGCAGGTCCTCGGCGGCGATCAGCTGGATGTCCTTGGCAGGGTCGGCCGGGACGTAGGCGCTCGAGCCATGCTCCTCGTTGCCGTTGAGCAGATGGCCCTTCAGCGAGGCCTCGCCCTTCACGTCGTCCTTGTCGGCGAGATCCTTCGGCACATCCTCGTTGACGATCACGTCCGGCTCGATGCCCTTGGCCTGGATCGAGCGACCCGACGGCGTGTAATAGCGCGCCGTCGTCAGCCGGATCGCGCCGTTGCTGCCGCCGAGCGGGATGATCGTCTGCACCGAGCCCTTGCCGAACGAGCGCGTGCCCATGATCGTGCCGCGCTTGTGATCCTGCAGCGCGCCGGCGACAATCTCGGACGCCGAGGCCGAGCCGCCGTTGATCAGCACCACGAGCGGCTTGCCGTGCGAGATGTCACCCGGCCGCGCATTGTAGCGCTGCGTCTCGTCCGCGTTGCGGCCGCGCGTCGAGACGATCTCGCCCTTGTCGATGAAGGCGTTCGACACCGCGATCGACTGGTCGAGCAGGCCGCCGGGGTTGTTGCGCAGATCGAGGATGTAGCCCTTGAACTTGTCGGCGGGGACGTCCTTCTCGAACTTGTCGATCGCCTCCTTCACGCCGTCGTAGGTCTGCTCGTTGAACTGGGTGATGCGGATGTAGCCGATATCGCCGCCCTCGATCTTGTTGCGGACCGACTTGATGGTGATGACCGCGCGCATCAGCTTGTAGTCTTTCGCTTCCTTCTTCGGACCACGCACGATCTTCAAGGTGACGGCGGTGTTGACGGCGCCGCGCATCTTGTCGACGGCCTGGTTGAGGCTCATGCCGGAGACCGGATCGCCGTCGATCGCGGCGATGACGTCGCCCGAGAGGATGCCGGCCTTCGACGCCGGCGTGTCGTCGATCGGCGTGACGACCTTGATCTGCCCGTCTTCCTGGCTGACCTCGATGCCGAGCCCGCCGAACTCGCCGTGCGTCTGCACGGTCATCTCGCGGAAGCCCTTGGCGTCCATGTAGGAGGAGTGCGGGTCGAGCGAGGTCAGCATGCCGTTGATCGAGGCCTCGATCAGCTTCTGATCGTCGGGCTTCTCGACGTAGTCGGTGCGGATCTTCTCGAAGACGTCGCCGAACAGATTGAGGCTGCGATAGGTGTCAGAGGCGGCCGCGTTCGCCCGGTCGAGGATATGCGACTGCGTACCGACCGTCACGGTCGCCGCGCCAAGCGCCGCACCAAACAACACCAGCGAGACTTTGCGCATCATCCGCGAACCTTTTGCAGCTCCGGTCTCGCCCACCATGGGCCCGGATCGATCGTCGCCCCGTCCTTGCGAAACTCGACGTAGAGGACAGGCCGCGCGGCACCGAGGGCGACGGCGGCGGCAGTTTTCGTCGAGCCGTCACCCATCATGGCAACAGGTTCGCCAGCCAATACGAACTGCCCCAAGCCTACGTTGATCCGATCCATGCCGGCAAGGACTATGTAGTAGCCCGCGCCGACGTTGAGGATGAGCAACTGGCCGAACGACCGATAGGGGCCGGCATAGGCGATCCACCCATCGGCCGGTGCCGCGACCAGCGCCGAGGCCTGCGTCTCGACCAGCAAGCCCTTCTCGTTTCCGCCGAGTCCGTCGTCCTCGCCGAAGCCGCGAAGCAGCGTGCCCGCGACGGGAAGCGGCAGCAGTCCCCGCGTCTTGTCGAAGGCGACGGCCGGCGCCAGCCGCGCCGAATCCTGGAACGGCGCGGCGGCGATTCCGGCTGTCGGCGCGGCTTGCGCGAGCTTCGCGTCCGATTGACGCGCCGCCTCCGCGGCCTTGGCCGCCGCGGCATTGTCGCGCTCCAGGCGGCCGATCAAATCTTTGAGAGAGCCGGCCTCGCCGGCGAGCCGTGTCGCGGTGGCGGCAGCCGCCTGCATCTCGCCCTGCGCCTTGCCGAGCGCCGCCTGGCGCGCGTCGACCAGCGCCGCCATCCGCTCGCGCTCGGCGGCGAGCGACGACAGCTCGGCATCGAGGCCCCGCCGCTCGGTCTCGATCGCCGCGCGGGTGCGGGTCAGCTCGGTGAGGTCGGCGACGAGGCGCTCGGTCTCGGCGCGCATGCCCGGCAGCACCGCGCCGAGCAGCATCGAGGTGCGGATCGCCTTCAGGACATCCTCGGGGTCGACCAGCAGCGCCGGCGGTGGCTTGCGGCCCATCCGCTGCAGGGCGGCCAGCACCTCGGCGACGACGGCGCGGCGCGCCTCGAGCGAATGCTTGGCGGCATCCTCGCGGCCCGTCAGCCCCGCGAGGCGTGATTCGGCGTCGGCGACCTTGGCCTGATCCGCGTTCACTTTCGCCGCCGTCTCGATCAACGCCGCGGCGAGCTTGGCGTGGTCGGCCTCGAGCCCGGCGATGTCGGTCGACAACGCGGCGCGGCGCGCGGTGGCGGCGTCGATCGACCCCTGCAGCCCGCGCAGCTGCGACTGCTTCTGATCGAGGGGTGTTGCCTGGGCCGGCGCGGCCTCGTCGGCGCGCGCTTGGACCGGCACCGCGGCGAGCAAGATCGCCGCAACGAGCGGCACACCCCCGCGTCCTGTCCGCATCGTCCGATCTCCGCCGCGGTGCTCCAGAGTGGAGCGGATCATGTCGTTATGACGGCGGACTCACGCGCGGTGATAGGGGTGGCCCGAGAGGATCGTGACGGCACGGTAGAGTTGTTCGGCGGCCATGATGCGCACAAGTTGGTGCGGCCATGTCATCGCGCCGAAGGCGATAGCCCTGTGAGCGGATTGCCGAAGTTCCGGGTCGAGCCCGTCCGGCCCGCCGATCACAAGAGATAGAGCTGGCGCGCCATCGTCGCGGGCCGCACCGATCAAGGTCGAAAAGCCGACACTGTCGATCGCGACGCCGCGCTCATCGAGAACAACGAGATGCGTGTCGAGGCCGACCGAAGCCCGGATCGCCTTGGCCTCTTCGAGCTTGCGCAATTCAGGACGGCGGGCTGGCGATTCATCGATCTCGCGCAGCTCGAAGCCGAGCCCGACAGCGCGACCTGCCGCGGCGGCACGGTCAAGATAGCGGGTCGCCAAATCACGCTCGGCGCCCGCCTTTAAGCGACCAACACAAACGAGCGTCACGCGCAGCATCGACGAGAGCCCCGCGTCGACCCAAAACAAACGTAGAAGAAGATCAGATCGGCCGCGGCCGGTCGGCGCCCCACATCTTCTCGAGATTGTAGAACTCGCGCACCTCGGGCCGGAAGATGTGGACGATCGCGTCGCCCGCGTCGATCAGCACCCAGTCGCCGTTCACGAGGCCCTCGGTGCGGGGCAGGGCGAAGCCGGCCTCCTTCAGGGCGCGCAGGACGCGGTCGGCGATCGAGCTGACGTGCGTGCTGGAGCGCCCCGTCGTGATGATCATCGCGTCGGCGATGGAGGTCTTGCCGTGCAGATCGATCACGGTCGTCGATTCGGCCTTGGCGTCGTCGAGGCAAGCCAGCAGGGTCCGCACAAGTGTTCCGTCTCCGGGCACTCGGTCCGCCGACGGGGGAAGCGGCAACATGGTCGCTTCGCTCATTACCGTATTGATCAGTGCGTCTATCCTCGATGTGACCCGCTCATCGGGCTGTTCGCCACTAAAGATGGCCCAAG
Organism: uncultured Lichenihabitans sp.; assembly: GCA_965214415.1. Classification (GTDB taxonomy): domain Bacteria; phylum Pseudomonadota; class Alphaproteobacteria; order Rhizobiales; family Beijerinckiaceae; genus RH-AL1. Next base: position 437,397 of record CBDCBQ010000002.1, on the reverse strand, counting down.
ATCGCGACTGTTTCAATACGGCTGTCGACGGGCTCGCGGATCGTGAAAATCCGCCCGTTGCGGGAAAGGCTCGGTTTCATCATTTCACATAGTGTCGCGGCCCCTGGCGCAAAAGTTGATAGTCTACGCGTGACGAATCAGGAGCGGACCCAGCCCATGCTGAATCCCGAGGTCGACCGACGTAAGTCCGAACCCGTGAAGGGCCGCTCGGGTCCGACCGACAGCGAGGAGCTGCGCGAGGCGATCCTCGCCAAGCTCATCTATGCCGTCGGCAAGGATACCAGGACCGCAAGCTCGCGCGACTGGTTCGTGGCGCTGGCGCTCGCCGTGCGCGACCGCATCGTCGATCGTTGGATGAGCGCCACGCGCCGCAGCCATCAGGCGGCCGGCAAGCAGGTGTATTACCTCTCCGTCGAGTTCCTGATCGGCCGCCTGCTGATGGACGGCCTTACCAACCTCGGCCTGACCGAGCCCGCCCGCGAGGCGCTCGCCGCCCTGGGCGTCGACCTCGCCGAAATCCGCCAGGAGGAGCCCGACGCCGCGCTCGGCAACGGCGGCCTCGGCCGGCTCGCCGCCTGTTTCATGGAATCGATGGCCTCCGTCGGCCTGCCGGCCTACGGCTACGGCATCCGCTACGAGCACGGCCTGTTCCGCCAGATGATCTCGGACGGCTGGCAGCACGAGGCGCCGGAGGATTGGCTCGCGCACGGCAATCCGTGGGAGTTCGAGCGCCCCGAAGTCGTCTACGCGATCCAGTTCGGCGGGTTCGTGGAACAGGTCGGCGGCGAGTCGGAATCGATCCCGCTGAAGAACATCTGGCACCCGCGAGAGACGGTGAACGCCGTCGCCTACGACACGCCGATCATCGGCTGGCAGGGCCGCCACGCCAACACGCTGCGGCTGTGGTCGGCGCGCGCGGTCGACCAGATCGAGCTCACCGCCTTCAACCGCGGCGACCACGTCGGCTCGTTCGCCGCCCGTGCCCATGCCGAGAGCATTTCCCGCGTGCTGTACCCGTCGGACGAGACGCCGTCCGGCCAGGCGCTGCGTTTGCGGCAGGAATATTTCTTCACCTCCGCCTCGCTGCAGGACCTGATCCGCCGCCACCTGTCGATGCACAAGACGCTCGACAACCTCGCCGATTGCGCGGCGATCCACATGAACGACACGCATCCGGCGATCGCCGTCGCCGAACTGATGCGCCTGCTCGTCGACGAGTACGGCATGCTCTGGAACAAGGCCTGGACGATCACGTCGGCGACCTTGAACTACACCAACCACACGCTGCTGCCGGAGGCGCTGGAGGCGTGGCCGCTGGCGCTGATGAACGACCTGCTGCCGCGCCACATGCAGATCATCTTCCTCATCAACCACAAGCACCTGAAGAAGGTGCCCGACGAGATGAAAACCGATGTCGCCAAGCTCGCCAGCGTCTCGCTCATCGAGGAAGGCGATCAGAAGCGCGTCCGCATGGGCCATCTCGCCTTCATCGGCTCGCGCCGCGTCAACGGCGTGTCGGCGCTGCACACCGACCTGATGAAGCAGACGATCTTCGCCGATCTCAACGCGATCTATCCCGGCCGCATCGTCAACAAGACCAACGGCATCACCTTCCGCCGCTGGTTGATGGAAGCAAACCCCGAGCTGACCTCGCTGCTCGTCGAGACGCTGTCGCCCAAGGTCCTCGACGATCCGAACCAGCTGAAGGGTCTCGAGGCCTATGCCGACGACGCGGCCTTCCAGGACCGGATGAAGAAGGTCCGCAAGCGCAAGAAGGACGCCCTGGCGGCCGTGATCCAGGACCGGCTCGGTGTCACCGTCTCGACCGACGCGCTGTTCGACGTGCAGATCAAGCGCATCCACGAGTACAAGCGCCAGCTGCTCAACATCCTGTCGACCGCGGCGCTCTACCGCGAGATGAAGATGAACCCCTCGATGCCGTACACGCCGCGGGTCAAGATCTTCGCGGGCAAGGCGGCGGCGAGCTACGCGAAGGCCAAGCTGATCATCAAGCTCGCCAACGACGTCGCGCAGGTCGTCAACAACGACCCCGATATCGGCGACAAGCTGAAGGTGGCGTTCCTGCCGAACTATAACGTCTCGCTCGCCGAGATCATCATTCCGGCGGCCGATCTCTCCGAGCAGATCTCGACGGCCGGCATGGAGGCGTCGGGCACCGGCAACATGAAGATGGCGCTGAACGGCGCGCTGACGATCGGCACGATGGATGGCGCCAACATCGAGATCTCGGAGGCCGTCGGGCTCGACAACATCTTCATCTTCGGCATGACCACGCCCGAGGTCGAGGCGCGGCGCGAACAGGGCTTCCGCGGCCGCGACGCGCTGATCAACTCGTACCGGCTGAAGGACGTGCTCGACGCGATCTACGACGGCCAGTTCTCGCCCGACGATCGCTCGCGCTATCATTCGCTGGTCGACGCCGTGCTCGGCTACGACACGTTCATGGTGGCGGCCGACTTCGAATTCTACTGGAAGCGCCAGCGCGACGTCGACACGATGTGGGGCGAGCCGAAGGAATGGGCGCGCGCCCGGACCAAGAACATCGCCGGCATGGGCTGGTTCTCGTCCGACCGCACGATCCGTGAATACGCCGAGGAGATCTGGCGAGCGCCGACGTTGTGAGGCGGCCGCGACATCGTTTGGCGCCAAAGGACACATGAGCGTCCGGGACGAAAGGGCCATGTCGAACTCGACGACCCGGGCTTGGCATGCGCGACCAGCGCGTCAGGTTGGCGATTGTCGCGACGGACCGAGCTCCCTCATTGCCGCCCCGCATCCACCGGCAGCACCGACCCGGTGACGCCGCTCGCGAGGTCGCTGGCGAGGAAGAGGGCCGCCTTCGCCACGTCGTCCTCGGTCGCGAGCCGGCCCAGCGCGTTGCGCGCGGCCATCGCGGCGAGCGCCTCGCCTTGCGATCGGCCGGCGCGGGCGCGGCCCCTGACACGATCACCAGCGCGTCGGTCGCGATCGGCCCCGGCGCGAGCGCGTTGACGCGGATGCCGTGGCGTCCGAGGTCGCGGGCGGCGGCGCGGACGATGCCGAGCACCGCGTGCTTCGAGGCCGTGTACGCCATCTGCCGGGGATGCGCGGCATAGGCGTTGATGGACGCCATCGCGACGATCGAGCCGCCGTTATCCCGCATGGCGGGCGCCGCGTGCTTCAGGGTCGCGGCCATGCCGCGAACGTTGACCGCCATCACGCGATCCCACTCGTCGAGGTCAAGCGCGGCGGTCGGCCGCCAGGGCGGCACGATGCCGGCGTTGGCGACGACGATGTCGAGCCGGCCGAAGCGCTCCTCGATGGCGCGGATCGCGCCTGCCAGGGACGCCTCGTCCGTCACGTCGCCGGCCAGCGGCGTGAATCCGTCGAGCGCGGGGGCGGCCTCGAGCGCCTCCGCCTGATCGAGCACGAGGCCGGTGGCGCCTTCCAGCGCGAACAGCGCGGCGATCGCCCGGCCGAGCCCGCGCGCGCCGCCCGTCACGAACGCGACCCGGCCCTCCAGCAAGCCTGTCATCGCCGCGCCTAGCCCGTTTCCGCCAGTAGGCGCCCCGCCGCCGCGCGCGCTTCCTCGGTGATCGTCGCGCCGGCCAGCATGCGGGCGATCTCCTCCTGACGCGCGGCGGGTTCGAGCGGGGTGACGCGCGTGGCGACGCGCTTGCCGCGATCCGTCGCGGTCTTGGCGATGCGAAAATGCCCCGCAGCACGCGCGGCCACCTGCGGCGCGTGCGTCACCGCCAGCACCTGCGCCGTCAAGGCGAGGCGGGCGAGGCGCTGGCCCATCGCGTCCGCCACCGCGCCGCCGACGCCGGTGTCGATCTCGTCGAACACAAGCGTCGGCGCCGAGCCCTTCGCCGCCAGCGCCACCTTCAGCGCCAGCATGAAGCGCGCGAGTTCGCCGCCCGACGCGATCTTCATCAAGGGGCCGGGCCGCGTGCCGGGGTTGGTGGCGACCCAAAAGCTCACCGCGTCGATGCCGTCGGCGCTCGCCGCCTCGGGCTCGACCTGCGTCGTGAAGCGGGCCCGCTCGAGCTTCAGCGGCGCCAGCTCGACGTTGACCGCCTTGTCGAGCGCGGCCGCCGTGCGCTTGCGCGCGGCCGACAGCGTTGCGCCGGCCTCATCGTAGCGCGCCTGCGCCTCGACAGCGGCCAGCGCGAGCGCGACGAGCTTGGCCTCGTCGGCATCGAGCGCGGCCAGCGTCTCAGCATGCTGTTCGGCGAGCGCGGGCAGGGCGTCGGCCGCGACATTGTGCTTGCGCGCGGCGGCGCGGATGGCGAACAGCCGCTCCTCCAGCTGCTCCAGCTCGCGCGGGTCGAATTCGGCGTCGCGGATCGCCTGATCGAGCGCGTCGCGCGCGGCATCGAGCGCGAGCAGCGCCGCGTCGATCGCCTGCACGCTGGGCTCGACCAGATGCGGCGCCTGCGCCTGGCGGCGATCGAGCCGGCGCAGCGCGCCGTTCAAGCTGGAGACAAAGCCTTCGGCGGCAAGGATTTCCTGGGTATCGCGCAGGTCGACGACGACCTTCTCGGCTGCTTGCAGATCCTGGCGGCGCTCTGCCAGCATCGGCTCCTCGCCCGGCTCGACGGCGAGCGCCGTCAGCTCGGCGTGGGCGTGGCGCAGATAGTCCGCTTCGGCGCGGATCGCCGCGACGCGAGCCTCTTCGCTGCGGCACTCGGCTTCGAGCGCGCGCAGACGCGCGTGCGCCTCGCGCACATCGGCCAGCAGGCGACCCAAACCACCAAACGTATCGACGAGCTGGCGATGCGTCGCCGCCTCGACCATGGCGCGGTCGTCATGCTGGCCGTGGATCTCGACCAGCGTTCGGCCAACCGCGCGCAGCACCTGGGCGGAGACCGGCTGATCGTTGAGGAAGGCGCGGGTCCGTCCGTCGGCGCTCTGCACGCGGCGCAAAATCAGTTCGCCATCGACGTCGATATCCTGGGCCGCCGCGACGGCACGCGCGGCATGGTCGGCGGCGATGTCGAAGACGGCCGTCACTTGGCCTTGCGTTTGGCCCTCGCGTACCAGCGCGCCGTCGCCGCGCGCGCCGAGCGCCAACGAGAAGGCGTCGAGGAGGATTGATTTGCCGGCGCCGGTCTCGCCGGTCAGCACCGTCATGCCAGACCCGAGATCGAGGTCGAGCCGATCGATCAGGACGATGTCGCGAATCGCAAGCTGGACGAGCACAGGAACTCGAAGGTGGCGGCGGCCCCGGGAGCCTTCCTTACCGCTTCGAGGTCCGCCGTGTGAAGTCAGAGCTTCGCTTGCGTCACCTTGCCGAACGCCCGCGAGATCCAGGAGCCCTTGTCCTCGCTCGGCTTCAGGCCGCCGTTTTTCTGCAGATCGTCGTAGGCGCGCTTGTACCAGTCCGAGTCCGGGTAGTTGTGGCCGAGCACGGCGGCGGCGGTCTGCGCCTCCTGGGGCAGACCCATCGCGAGATAGGCTTCCGTCAGGCGCTCCAGCGCCTCCTCGGTCTGGCGCGTCATCTGGTATTTGGCGAGCACGTTGCGGAAGCGGTTGATCGCGCCGGTGTAGTTGCGGTCGTTGAGGTAGTAGCGGCCGACCTCCATCTCCTTGCCGGCGAGCTGGTCGCGGGCGATCGACAGCTTGTACCGCGCGTCGGGGGCATATTCGGAGGACGGGTATTTCGTGACGACGTCGTTGAAGACCTCGACGGCCTTCTCGGCGCGGGTCAGGTCGTGGTTGATGTCGGGAATCTGGTCGTAATACGACATGCCCTCGATGTAGGTCACGTACGGCGATTCCGGCGAGTTCGGATAAAGGCCGAGGTAGCGCTTGGCCGTGCCGATCGCGTCGTCGTAGCTCTTGTTCTGGTACTGCGCGTAGGTCGTCATGATGAGACCTTTGCGCTGGTACTGCGAGTACGGATACGCCTTCTCGAGCGTCGAGAACGTCTTCGCCGACGTCTCGAAGTCACGCTCCTGCATGTCCTTCACACCCTTCTTGTAAAGCTCGTTGGGCGGCGGATCGTTGATCGTCTTCGGCGCGTATTTCTCGGCGGCGAACCAGTTCATCGGATTGACAGAATCCATGAAGTCGGCGCGCGCGGCGACGGGCGTGAACAGGATGGCGAGGGCCGCGCCGACGCCGCATGCGGGCAATGCAAACGCGGGCAACGCAAACGCGGGCAATCGAGCGAAGCTTCCGAAGGTCAGGGACATGGGTCTCTCGTGAAGGCCGGAGCGGACACTGGAGCGTGATCGCGAGGCGAAGTCGTCACGGGGCCGGGCGGCGATAATGTGGCGCGACGCGCCCGCTCGAAAATAATTCCGAAGGTGGCACGCGAATGCCACAACGCAGATAAGCCGGCGCTTGAGGCGCCGGCTTCGATCTTCATCCGCGATTGCGTGGATCAGCTCGTCTGGCGGCGCAGGAAGGCCGGAATCTCGAGCTGGTCATCCTCGCTCTGGCGCGGCGGCGGCGCCATGCGGCCGTGCGGGTCGAGCTGGTGCTGCACGGGGCGCGGCGGGGCCGGCGGTGCCGGACGCTTGGCGTAATCCGCATGCGCCGGGCCGGGCGCGGCCGGGCGTTGGTGCGGCGGCTGGTGGTGCGGGGGCGCCTGGTGGTGCTGCGGCGCTTGCTGCGGCTGGTAGCCGAGCTGCGGCGTCGCCCGATGCTCGATCGCCGGCGCGGTCTCGTCGCGGCTCATGCCGAAGGCGGCGAGCCGCTCGAGCAGGGTGCGGCGCTTGACGTCGGCCTGGTCGCCCGAGACGTATTGCTGGCGGATCTGCTCCTGCACCGGGCGCGGCAGGTCGTCGATCTGCGGCATGCGCTGCGGGCGCAGCACCGGGCCCTCGGGAGCCGGCGGGATGTACGGGCCTGCCTCGAAGCGCTCGGGCTCGCGCGGCGCCGGACGCGGCGCTTCGGCATAGGTCTGCGCCGGCTGCGGGGTCACCTGCTGCAGCTGCACGCCGCCGGTCGGCGCGGGCGCGTAGTGGGCCGGCGCCGGAGCGGGGGCGTAATGCTGCGGCGCCGGGGCGGGCGCGGTGGCGATCATCTCGTAGACCGGAGCCGCGGCCTGCGGTGCCGGCTGCGTCTCGATCCGGCGGGCCTCCGACTGCGCGCGCAGTCGGGCGGCGGCGTCGGCGATGCGCGCCTCGGCGGCCTGCAGCTCGCGCTGTTCCATGACCTTGTCGATGCCGGTCGCGACGACCGACACGCGGACGATGCCATCGAGGCTCTCGTCGAAGGTCGCGCCGAGAATGATGTTGGCGTCCTCGTCGACCTCCTGGCGGATGCGGCTCGCCGCCTCGTCCACTTCATAGAGGGTGAGATCGTTGCCGCCGGTGATCGAGATGAGCAGGCCGCGCGCGCCCTTCATCGACACCTCGTCGAGGAGCGGGTTGGCGATGGCGGCCTCGGCCGCGAGGATCGCGCGCTTGTCGCCGGACGCCTCGCCGGTGCCCATCATCGCCTTGCCCATCTCGCGCATGATCGCGCGGACGTCGGCGAAGTCGAGGTTGATGAGGCCTTCCTTCACCATCAGGTCGGTGATGCAGGCGACGCCCGAGTAGAGGACCTGGTCGGCCATCGAGAAGGCGTCGGCGAACGTCGTCTTCTCGTTGGCGATGCGGAACAGGTTCTGGTTCGGGATCGTGATCAGCGTGTCGACGGCCTTGTGCAACTCGCTGATGCCGCCGTCGGCGACGCGCATGCGGCGCTGGCCTTCGAACTGGAACGGCTTGGTGACGACGCCGACCGTGAGGATGCCCATGTCGCGCGCGATCCGCGCGATGACGGGCGCCGCGCCGGTGCCGGTGCCGCCGCCCATGCCGGCGGTGACGAACACCATGTGCGCGCCCATCAGGTGATCGCGGATTTCCTCGAGCGCCTCTTCGGCGGCCGCGCGGCCGACTTCCGGCTGCGAGCCGGCGCCGAGGCCTTCGGTCACCTGCAGGCCCATCTGGATGATGCGCTCTGCCTTGGACGCGGTGAGCGCCTGGGCGTCGGTGTTGGCGACGATGAAGTCGACGCCGACGAGACCCGAGACGATCATGTTGTTGACCGCGTTGCCGCCGGCGCCGCCGACGCCGCAGACCATGATGCGTGGCTTCAGCTCGCGCAGCTCGGGGGCTTTCAGGTTGATCGTCATCGCATGGCCTCTTGCGGGTTCAAGCGCCGGAGCGCAGTTTGGATTCCAACTGATTCGAGCAAGGAAGGAAATGGCCGCCGCGCCATTCTCTTTCCCTGCGACATCTCAGAAACTGTCTTTCAGCCAGCGTCCGACGCGGCTGATGTAATTGTCGTTGGTCGGCTCGCGCACCCGTGAGCCGACTGGGCGAAAGTGCTCGATGCCGCTCACCTGCGGATAGACGAGAAGTCCGACCGCCGCCGAGAAGCCGGGGCCCTTGGCCGATTCCGGCAGGCCCTGGATGCCGAGCGGGCGGCCGATGCGGACCTGGCCCGAGATGATGCGCTTGGCGGCCTCGGGTAGGCCGGCGAGCTGGCTGGCGCCGCCGGTGAGCACGATGCGACGGCCCGAATGCGACGGCAGACCGGCCGCCTTCAAACGATCGCGCACGAGCTCGAGGATCTCCTCGACGCGCGGCTTGATGATGCGGGTCAGCTGCGACTTCGGCATGTGGGTGGCGTGATCGCCGTCCTCGCCGACCTGCGTCACGGCGATGGTCTCGCGGTCGTCCGAGGCCGAACCCATGCAGGAGCCGTGCAGCGTCTTCAGCCGCTCGGCGTCGGCCAGCGGAATGTTGAGCCCACGCGCGAGATCCATCGTCACGTGCCGGCCGCCGACCGCGAAGGCGTCGACGTGGGTGAGGTTGCCGCCGGCGAACAGGCCGACCGATGTGGTGCCGCCGCCGATGTCGATCAGCGCGGTGCCGAGTTCGGCCTCGTCGTCGACCAGCGCCGACAGACCGGAGGCGTAGGGCGTCGCGACGACCGCCTCGATCGCGAGATGGCAGCGCTCGATCGCGAGCATCAGGTTGCGCGCCGCGACCGAGTCCGTCGAGACGACATGCATGGCCGCGCCGAGTTCGTCGCCGACGAGACCGCGCGGGTCGCGGATCTGGCCGGCGCTGCCGAGCGTGAAGCCGGTCGGCAGCGAGTGCAGCGCGCTGCGACCGTCGGCGACCGAGGCGTGGCAGGCCTCGAGCACGCGGTGGACCTCGTTGTCGGACACGGCGTGGCCGCCGACCGCGATCTTGGCGTTGAAGAAGTTCGAGGCGAGCCGGCCGCCCGTCGTGTTGACGATGACGCTCTGCACCTGCACGCCGGCCATCCGCTCGGCCGCGTCGACGGCGAGGCGGATCGCGCCCTCGGCGGCCTCCATGTCGACGACGGTGCCGCTCTTGATGCCGCGCGAGCGCTGGTGGCCGATGCCGAGGATGCGGCAGCGATGGGTGCGCCCCCGCAGCATCTCGGACGGCTCGATCGGCTGCAGCCGGGCGATCAGGCAGACGATCTTCGATGTGCCGACGTCGAGCACCGAGAGGATCGCGCTGCGCCGGGCCGACAGGGGACGCATGCGCGGAGGCATGGTGGCCGAGCTCATGTCGTCGCGCCTTTCTTCTTGGGCTTCTTGGCGAGGGCAGCCTCGCGCGCGGCCGCCGCGTCGGCGGTGAGGCGGGCGACGACGCGGCCCGGCACGCGCAGATCGAGCGAGACGATGTCGCGCTCGAGAATGTGGCCGTCGTGCTCGAGATCGGCGAGCTTGGCGATCGCGTCGGCCGGGTCCGTCTCAGGCAGCGCGATGTCGATGCCGCCATCGGTCTTCAAGGTCCAGCGGCGGCCGGAGACGTAGATCCCGGCGCGGATGCGGTCGCGTAGCTCGCCCGCCGCGTCGAGGATCGCGACGTAGTCGGCGATGCGGCCGTTGGCGCCGTCACCGACGACCAGCGGCAGGCGCTCGAAGCGGGCGTCATGCATGTCGTCGATGGGCGTGCCGTCGCGCGAGACGATCGAGACGGCGCCGTCCTTCTGCCACAGCGCGTAGGGCTGGCGCTCCTCGAGTTCGATGAGGAGGCGGTTCGGATAAAGCTTGGAGACGCTCGCCTCCTTGATCAGCGGCACCGCCTTCAGCCGCGCGCGCAGCGCCGCGACATCGAGGAAGATCAGCGAGTTGCGTTGCCGTACGCCGGCGATCTCGAGGATCTCGCTGTCGCGAAGCTCGTGCGTGCCGGTGATGGTGACGCCCTTGACCTGGAAGCCGGCCGCCTTGGCGAGGATGTCGGGGACCGTGCCCTGCGCCTCGGCGAACTGCGCGAGCTGGCCACCCTTGGAGGCGCCGAAAAGGCCGATCGCCGTGAAGAGGGCGATCACGAGCGCGGTGCCGGTGAAGCGCGCGCGGACCAGGCGATCGAGGCCGTGACGGACGATGTGGCGCCGCCGCATCCGGCGGCGCGGCAGCCGCGGCGCGGCCTGGGGCAGGACGGGGAAGGCGAAGGGGTCGATGCCGCCGGCGTAGGCGACGGGCGAGGACGGCGCGAGCTTTGCGCCGAGCAGGCCTAGCGATCGCAGGAGGCGTCCTCCACCATCCATCGTACCAACTCACCGAATGATAGGCCGACGTGGGCCGCCAACTCGGGCACGAGGGACGTCTCGGTCATGCCGGGCTGCGTGTTGACCTCCAAGACGACGAGATCACCCGTACCTCCGGGGCGATCGTCGTAACGAAAATCCGCACGACTGACGCCGCGACATCCGAGAGCGCGATGCGCCCTTAAGGTGAAGTCTTGTACAGAATGGTAAATATTTTCTTTAAGATTTGCCGGAAGGACATGGATCGAGCCGCCCTTGGCGTATTTCGCATGATAATCGTACCAGCCCCCGTCAGCCGCGCGTATGTCTATGACATCCAAGGCTTTATCGCCGATCACCGCGCACGTCAGCTCGCGCCCGGCGACGAATTTTTCCACGAGCATGATCTCGCCGTGATCCCAGTCGGCGCGCGTCAGCTCCTGCGGCGGATGCGCATGATCCTCGTTGACGATGAGCACGCCGACCGACGAGCCCTCGCTGACCGGCTTGACGACGTAGGGCGGCGCCATCGGGTGCCCCTTGGCAATCTCCGCCCGGTGCATCGTGAGGCCGGCGGCGACCGGGATGCCGGCCGCCTTCATCACGTCCTTGGCGCGGTCCTTCTGCATGGCGAGCGAGGACGCGAGCACGCCCGAATGCGTGTACGGGATCGCCAGCATCTCCAGGATGCCCTGGACGATGCCGTCCTCGCCGAAGCGCCCATGCAGCGCGTTGAAGGCGACGTCGGGCCGCAGCTCGGCGAGCCGCTGGCCAATCGTGCGGTCGACATCGATCGCGGTCACCTTGTAGCCCTGCGCCTCGAGCGCCGCGGCGCAGGCCGCGCCCGAGCGAAGCGACACCTCGCGCTCCGCCGACAAGCCGCCCAGCAGGACGGCGACGTGCTTTCTCAGGGCCATGTGAGGGATACCTTGTTGCTGGGGACGGGCGGCCTGTTCTTCTCCCGCTCGCGGGAGAAGGTGGCCCGATGAAGTCGGGTCGGATGAGGAAACGTGCCGCTCGGGTGGCGGAGGCAGGAGAGGTGGAGAGATCCCTCATCCGACCCCGCTTCGCGGGCCCACCTTCTCTCGCGAGCGGGAGAAGGATAAGGCTTCGATCCGTTCATGCGCGCCTCCCGACCCGCGCGATCTCCCACTCGAGCGAGACGCCGCTAATCTCCAGCACGCGCGCGCGCACGATCTCGCCCAGTTCCTCGAGATCGGCGGCGGTGGCGCTGCCCCGGTTGATCAGGAAATTCGTGTGCAGCTCGGAGACCTGCGCGTCGCCGTGCACGAGGCCACGGCAGCCGGCCGCGTCGACCAGCTGCCAGGCTTTCGCGCCCGGCGGGTTCTTGAAGGTCGAGCCGCCGGTGCGGGTGTTGACGGGCTGCGTCGCCGCGCGGGCGGTGGTGATCTCGGCCATCTCCTTGCGGATCGTGTCGGGGTCGCCGAAGCGTCCACGAAAGCGCGCGTGGGTGAAGATCACGTCGTTGGGCACGCCGCAATGCCGATAGGTGAAGCCCATCTCCGCGCGCGAATAGATGTGGATCGAACCATCGCGGCCGACCCCGCGCGCATCGATCAGCACGTCGGCCGTCTCGGCCCCATAGGCGCCGCCGTTCATGCGCAGCGCGCCGCCGATCGCGCCCGGGATGCCGCGCAAAAAGGCGAGGCCGGCAACGCCCGCCCGCGCCGCGGCGGAGGCGAGCTTGACGTCCGGCACGGCGGCGCCGGCGGCGATCGTCTCGCCATCCACCGCGATCGACGCGAACGGCTTGCCGAGCTGGATCACCACGCCGTCGACGCCGCCGTCGCGCACGAGTAGATTGGAGCCCAAACCGATGACGAGGACCGGCACCGACGCGTCGCAGCGGTCGAGGAAATAGGCAAGATCATCCTCGTCGGCGGGCTGGAAGAAGGCTTCCGCCGGGCCGCCAGTCTTGAACCAAATGAGCGGCGCCAGAGGGAAGTCGGCGCGCAATTCGCCGCGCAGCCGCGGCATTGCGCGTCGAAGGTCGTCGGCGAGGCTCACGCTAGGGGCGGTCAGGTCTAGGGGTTATGTCGATGTGTCCCGGGCAGCGGTCGCTCATCGGGCTCGCCCGATCGTCTGCGTGGAACAACAGCAAACGCAGCCGGCCAGCCGAGGACCGCGACGGCAATCGGGAGCACGATGAAGGCGAAAATCTGGAGATCGTTCCATGGAAGCCATCCCAGGACGTATCTTACGGCCGAGTGTAGGGAGAACGCGACCAAAAGCCAACCGACAGCCACAAGGACGAACAGCCCGACTCCGACATGGGGCAGTGTGCCGTAGGCCGCGGCTGCGCCGGGGTCCGACGACACCGATCGTGAAGTAAGCAACGGCGCGGTTGTTCAGCAGCGTCGCAAAATACTCGATGTGCTCCTTCTCGGCCTCGTCCATCACATCACCCGCCGTCCGCGGCGGCGAGCTGGCCCGGCAGGGCATAGGCCCATTGCGTGATGTTGCCGGCGCCGAGGCAGACGACGTAGTCGCCGGGCTGGGCGAGCGAGCGGATGATGTAGGGCAGGTCGTCCGGGCTCGCGAGCGCCAGCGGCCGGCGGTGGCCGTGCGCCTTCAGCGCGGTGACGAGCGCGTCGCGGTTGATGTCGGGGATCGGCGCCTCGCCGGCCGCGTAGACGTCGGCGACGAGCACGGCGTCGGCGTCGTTGAAGCAGGTCGCGAACTCGTTGAAGAGGGATTGCAGACGCGTGTAGCGGTGCGGCTGCACGACGGCGATCACCTTGTGCTTGGTCGACGCGCGTGCCGCCCGCAGCACGGCGGCGATCTCGACGGGATGGTGGCCGTAGTCGTCGTAGATCGCGACGCCGTTCCATTCGCCGGTCTTGGTGAAGCGCCGCTTGACGCCGCCGAACTTGCTCAGGCCCTCGCGGATCGCGTCCGCGCGCATGCCGAGCTCGTAGGCGACGGCGACGGCGGCGGTGGCGTTCAGCGCGTTGTGCAGCCCCGGCATCGGCACGACGAGGTTCTCGAGCCGCGTCTCGCTTCGCGTCTTGCGGTCGCGGATGATGATCGAGAACTTCGACTGGCCGCCGCTGAGGTCGACGTCGACGAGGCGTACGTCCGCCTGCGGGGTCTCGCCGTAAGTGACGACGTGGCGGTCCTCGATGCGACCGACCAGCTCCTGCACGGTCGGGTGGTCGAGGCACATCACGGCGAAGCCGTAGAACGGGATGTTTTCGACAAAGGCGCGAAACGCCTCCTTGATGGCGTCGAACGTGCCGAAATGGTCGAGGTGCTCGGGATCGATGTTGGTGACGACGGTGACGTCGGCCGGCAACTTGAGGAACGTGCCGTCGGACTCGTCGGCCTCGACGACCATCCAGTCGCCGCCGCCGAGGCGCGCGTTGGTCCCGTAGGCGTTGATGATGCCGCCGTTGATGACGGTCGGATCGAACTTGCCCGCGTCGAGCAGGGTGGCGACGAGAGAAGTCGTGGTGGTCTTGCCATGCGTGCCGGCGATCGCGACGCAATGTTTGAGGCGCATCAGCTCCGCCAGCATTTCCGCGCGACGGACCACCGGCAGGCGCGCGAGGCGGGCGGCGACGAGCTCGGGATTGTCCCGGCGGATCGCGGTCGAGACGACGACGACCTCGGCATTGGCGATGTTTTCGGGGCAATGGCCGACGTGCACTGTCGCGCCCTTGTCGCGCAGGCGCTGGACGTTGGCGTTCTCTGCGGCATCGGAGCCCTGCACGGTGTAGCCGAGGTTCAACAGCACCTCGGCGATGCCCGACATGCCGATGCCGCCGATTCCGACGAAATGGATCGGACCGAGTTCGGACGGAAGCCTCATGCGTGTTCCTTTGATGCGAGGCGCGCCGCAGAGCGCGAAGGTGACGCGCGACATTCCTTCTCCCGATTGCGGGAGAAGGTGGCCCAACGAAGTTGGGTCGGATGAGGGGCGTTGCCACCTCTTCTTCGATGCGAGTGCAAGCGGCGAGACCCCTCATTCGACCTCGCGTCGCGAGGCCACCTTCTCCCGCAAGCGGGAGAAGGCAGGGCGCTTGGCGGCCCAAGGATCATCACGCTTCCTCCGGGAGCATCAGGCTCTCCACCAGATCGGCGAGGCGTTCGGCGGCGTCCGTGATGCCGGCGGCGCGGGCGGCGTGGGCGCGGGCCTCGAGGCCCTCGCGGTCGGCCAGCGCGAGACGGATCGCGTCGGCCAGCCAGTCGGCGGTGAAGCTCGTCTGTTTCACCACGAGCGCGGCGCCGGTCTTCTCGAGCAGCGCGGCATTCGCCGCCTGGTCCTGGTCGAGCGCGTGCGGGAACGGGACGAGGATCGACGGGCGGCCGATCACGGCGAGTTCGGAGATGGTCGAGGCGCCGGCGCGCGCGATCACGAGATGCGCCTGCGCGATGCGCATCGGCAGGTCGGCGAAGAACGGCTGCACCTCGGCGACGAGGCCCATCGAGTCATAGGCTTGGCGCACCCGCGTCTCGTCCTCGCCGCGTGCCTGCTGGACGATGATGAGGCGGGCGCGCTCGAGCGGGTCGAGCCGCTCGATCGCCGCCGGCACGACGTCCGACATCACGCGGGCACCCTGCGAGCCGCCGGTGACGAGGATGCGGAGCTGGCCGGCGAAGGCCGGATAGGGCACCAGCGCCGCCGCGAGCACGGCGGGCCGCACCGGATTGCCGATCAGCGTCGCCTTGGCGGCGACCTTCGGGTTGGCGATGACGAGATTGTCGAAGCCCTTGGCGACGGCCTGGACCCGGCCGGCCAGGAACTTGTTGGCGCGGCCCATCACGGCGTTCTGCTCGTGCAGGATCGTCGGCACCTTGAGCTGCGTGCCGGCGAGCACGGGCGGCACGGTCGGGTAGCCGCCGAAGCCGATCACGCAGCGCGGCTTGACGCGGCGGATGATGCGCCGCGCCACCTGCGTGCCGCGCAGCAGGGTGACGATCGCGCGCGCCCGGCCGATCGGGCCGCCGCCGGTCGGCGTCGCCGCGGGCACGTGGTGGATGATGCGCGCCGGAAACTCCGCGCCATAGCGGATCGCGCGATCGTCGGTGACGAGCTCGACCGGGATGTTGCGCTTGGCGAGCGCTTCGCTGAGCGCCTGCGCGGGGAAGAGATGGCCGCCGGTACCGCCGGCCGCGACGAGGACGGGACGCTGCGTCACAGGGCGTATTCCGGGGCGTGGTCGGGTCCCGAGGCCTTGGCGGTCCCCTTGGGCGTCGCGTTCTTCGGGACGCCGCGATCGAACAGGATCTCCGAGCGTGGACGCTTGCGCGTGACCGCGACGAGGAAGCCCATGCCGAGCGCCACCGAGACGAGCGACGAGCCGCCGTAGGAGATGAAGGGCAGGGTCATGCCCTTGGCCGGCATCAGATGCAGGTTCACCGCCATGTTGATCGCCGCCTGGATGCCGAACAGCATCACGAGACCGGCCCCGGCAAAGGCGCAGAACGGGTCCTCGCTCTTGGCGGCCTTGACCAGCCCGCGCACGACGATGAAGCCGAACAGGCCGCAAAGCGCGATGCAGGCGAGCAGGCCGAACTCCTCGCCGGTGACGGCGAAGATGAAGTCGGTGTGGGCGTCGGGCAGGATGCGCTTCACCGTGCCCTCGCCGGGCCCCTTGCCGAGCCAGCGGCCGGCCTTGATCGTCTCCAGCGCGGTATCGACCTGGAACGTGTCGGAGACGCCGTTGCCCGACGCCGGGTCCATGAATTTCAGGATGCGGGCGCGCACGTGCGGCACGAACTTGTAGGCCAGGAACACGCCCGACATGCCGAAGCCGCCGAGGCCGAACATCCAGAACCAGTGCAGTCCCGCCATGAAGAATAGCGCCATCCAGACGAGGGAGACCAGCATGGTCTGGCCGAAATCGGGCTGCAGCATGAGCGGAATGATCGTCGCCGGGAGGAGCAGCAGGGCGATCAGCGTGCCCGGCACGTCGCGCCGCTTGCCGCCCTCGGCGAAGGCCCAGGCGACGAGCACGACGAAGGCGGGCTTCAGGAACTCGGACGGTTGGATGCCGAAGATCCACCGGCGCGAGCCCTTGACCTCGTGGCCAAACAGCAGTGCGACGATGATGAGGGCCATCGAGACGAGAAAGACGATGACCGCCATGCGCCGGACCTGGCGCGGCGTCAGGAACGAGACCGCGATCAACACGCCGATCGCTGGGATGAGCGCGATGGCCTGACGATCGACGAAGTGGAAGGTGGGGAGGTTGATGCGCTCGGCGACGGCGGGGCTCGCCGCCATGGTGAGGATCATGCCGGCGACGATGAGGATCGCCAACGCGGCGAGAAGCCAGCGGTCGACGGTCCACCACCAGTCGGCAAGGGCCGTCCGTTGCGCGCGCGATACCATGGGCGAGACCTCACGGCCGGGGACGCCCCGGCACTCCTCCTCGGATCATCGCAGGGAACGATTAACCATGCCTTTCACGCGGGAGCGTTTAGCAGACCTTCGACCAGATGGCGAAACGCGTCGCCGCGCTTCTCGAAATCGGGGAACTGGTCGTAGGAGGCACACGCCGGCGAGAGCAGCACGACTTCGTCCGTGCCCGAGTGCCGGGCGGCGGCCCGCGCGTCGGCGGCGGCCCGCCGCGTGGCGACGTCGAGCGTGCCGCACATCTCGACGGGGACAGCATCGAGCAAGGTCGCTCGGAATGCCGGCGCCGCCTCGCCGATCAGGTAGGCCTTGGCGACGCGGGAAAACAGCGGGCGCAGCGGCTCGATGCCGCCCTCCTTGGCACGGCCACCGATGATCCAGTGCACGCGCGGAAACGCGAGCAGCGCCTTCTCGGCCGCGTCGGCGTTCGTGGCCTTCGAATCGTTGATGAAGAGCACGCCATCGTGCCGGCCGATCTGCTCCATGCGATGGGCGAGGCCGGGAAAACTTCGCAGCGCCGCCCGCAGCCGGTCGAGATCGTCGGCCTCGGCGCCGAGCGCGAGGATCGCGGCGGCGGCGTTCTGCGCGTTGTGGGCACCGCGCAACGAGGCGATTCCGGCGAGGTCGGCAATTGGTTCGGGTCGGCCTCTACGCCAACGGACAAGCGTCGTGCCGTCGCGCGTGATGCCGTCGGCGACGATGCTGCCGGCGACCGAGATCATCGCGACGTCGTGGCCCTGGTCGCGCAGATGCGTGGCGATCGCCAGGCAATCGTGATCGTCGATCGAGACCACCGCACGGTCGGCGCCAGCGACGAGGCGCGCCTTGATCGCCGCGTAGTTCGCCATCGTGCCATGCCGATCGAGGTGGTCCGGCGTCAGGTTCATCAGCATGCCGACGGAGGGCTTGAGCGTCGGCGCGAGGTCGATCTGAAACGACGAGCACTCGACGACGTGCACGCGGTCGAGCGAGGGCGGCGGCAGTTGCAGGATCGGCGTCCCGATGTTGCCGCCCATCGCCACCTCGTGGCCGAAGCTTCGGAACAGGTGCGCGGTCAGCGCCGTCGTCGTCGACTTGCCGTTGGTGCCGGTGATGGCGACGAGACGCGCGTGCGGCGCGATGGCCTGGCGCTCGCGGCCGAACAGCTCGATGTCGCCGATGATCTCGACGTTGGCCGCCCGCGCCAGCGGCACGGTCCAGTGCGGGGTCGGGTGGGTCAGCGGCACGCCCGGCGCAAGCACGAAGGCGGCAAAGGCGGACCAGTCCGCCTCGTGCAGATCGACGATGGCGATGCCCGCGGCGGCCGCCGTGTCACGCGACGTCTGCTTGTCGTCCCACGCCGCCACGCTGGCGCCGCCCGCGAGCAGCGCACGCGCGGCATCGAGACCGGAGGCGCCGAGGCCGAACAGGGCGACGTGCTTGCCGGCGAAGGCGGTGAGCGGGGTCACGGGTGCGTCTCTTCCTTCTCCCGCTTGCGGAAGAAGGTGGCCCGACGAAGTCGGGTCGGATGAGGGATCTTGCCGTTTGGGCGACGCAGGTCAGAGTGGCGGAGAAGCCCCTCATCCGACCTCGCGTCGCGAGGCTGCCTTCTCCCGCAAGCGGGCGAAGGAGAGGCCGCGGCTTGCGTCATCGCAGCTTCAGCGTCGACAGCCCGATCAGCGCGAGGCCGAAGGCGATGATCCAGAAGCGGATGACGATCTGCGGCTCGGACCAGCCGAGCTGCTCGAAATGGTGGTGGATCGGCGCCATGCGGAAGACGCGCTTGCCGGTCAGCTTGAACGAGGTGACCTGGACGATCACCGAGACGGCCTCGAGCACGAACAGGCCGCCGACGACGACGAGCACGATCTCGTGCTTGACCGCGACCGCGATCGTGCCGAGCAGGCCGCCGAGCGCGAGCGAGCCGGTGTCGCCCATGAAGATCTGCGCGGGCGGTGCGTTGAACCACAGAAAGCCCATGCCGGCGCCGATCAGCGCGCCGCAGACGACGGCGAGCTCGCCGGCGCCGATCACGAAATTGACGCCGAGATATTTCGAGAAGATCGCGTTGCCGACCAGATAGGCGATGAAGCCGAACGAGCCGGCGGCGATGATCACCGGGACGATGGCGAGGCCGTCGAGCCCATCGGTCAGATTCACCGCGTTGCCGGCGGCGACGATGACGAAGGCGCCGAAGACCGGGAACAGCCAGCCGAGATTGGCGACGTAGCCGTTGATGCCCGGGATCGACAGGCTCGCCGTGTGCACGGTGCCGAACGTGTACATGATCGAGCAGGCGGCGAGCGCGACGCCGCCTTCGATCGCGAGCCGCGACCGGCCGGAGAAGCCGGCATGCGTCTGCCGTGTCACCTTGAGATAATCGTCGTAGAAGCCGACCGCGCCGAAGCCGGTGACGACAAGCAGCACGACCCAGACGAAGTAATTGTCGAGGTTGGCCCACAGAAGCGTCGAGACGATGAGTCCTGCCAGGATCATCAGCCCGCCCATCGTCGGCGTGCCCTTCTTGGTGAGTAGGTGCGAGGCCGGCCCGTCGGCGCGGATCGGCTGGCCCTTGCCCTGCTTCAGGCGCAACGCCGCGATCATGCGCGGTCCGAAGAAGAACACGAACAGCAGGGCCGTGCCGATCGCCCCGCCGGTGCGGAACGTGATGTAGCGAAAGATGTTGAGTGGCCCCGCGTGGGGCGTGAAATCCGCGAGCCAGGCGAGCATCGGCGTTCCTTATGCGAGCGCCGGTGCCTTATCGGCGGCGGCTTCGGCGCTTTGCGCCTGGCGTTGTTTGAGGGCGGCGACGATCGGCGCCATGCGGCTGCCGTTCGAGCCCTTGACGACGACGACGTCGCCCGCGCGCACGACATCGACCACGGCGGGCTGGAGGTCGGCCGCGACCTGGCGCCATTCGACCGGAAGTCGCCCCTCGAGGGAATCGGCGAGCGCGCGCATCATCGGGCCGGCCAGCAGCACGCGGTCGAAGCCGTTGGCGACGATCGCCTCCGCCAGCGCCGCGTGCAGGTCCGGCGATTGCGCGCCGAGCTCCAGCATGTCGCCAAGCACGGCGATGCGGCGGCCGTCGCCCTTGGGCTCGAGGCTGCCGGCGACATCGAGCGCGGCCTTCATCGAGGCGGGGTTGGCGTTGTAGCTCTCGTCGAGCAGCGTGAAGGGGCCGTCCGCCGTCGCGATCGCGAGCTGCTCGCCGCGGCCCTGCTGCGCCTGGAAGAAGGCGAGCGAGATGGCGGCGACCTCGAGATCGGCCCCGAGCGCATGCGCGGCGAGGAGCACGGCCAGCGCGTTCTCGGCAAAGTGGCGGCCCGGCGCGCCGAGCCGGACGGAGATGTCGCGGCCGACGATGCGCGCGCGAATGCTCGCGTGGTCCGCCGCCGCTCGATACTCGAGGAGCCGCGCGTCGGCCGCCTCGTGCGCGCCGAAGGTCGAGATGTGCCCGGCCGGCGACAGGCGGGCGGCCGCGTCGAGGCGCTCGAAATAGGGGCTGTCGCGGTTGAGGATCGCCACGCCGCCGGGCTCGAGCCCGGCGAAGATCTCGGCCTTGGCGTCGGCGATCGCCTCGACCGAGGGGAAGAACTCGAGGTGCACCGGCGCGACCGTCGTGATGATCGCCACGTGCGGGCGCACCATGGCGGTCAACGGCGTGATCTCGCCCGCGTGGTTCATGCCGATCTCGGAGACCAGGAACCGCGTCGCCTTCGGCATGCGGGCGAGGGTGAGCGGCACGCCCCAATGGTTGTTGTAGGAGGCCGCCGAGGCGTGCACGGCGCCAGCCGGCGTCAGGGCAAGGCGCAGCGCCTCCTTGGTCGAGGTCTTGCCGACCGAGCCGGTGACGGCGACCACGCGGGCCTCGGTGCGGGCGCGGGCGGCGCGGCCGAGGTCGGCCATGCTGTCGAGCACGTCGTGGACGATGTAGAGCGGACCCTTGCCGGCCATCCTGTCGGCGTGCGCCTCGTCGACCACCGCCGCGGCCGCGCCGGCGGCGAACGCCTTGTCGACGTAGTCGTGGCCGTCGCTGTTCTCGCCCGTGATCGCGAAGAACAGGTCGCCGGGCTCGAGCGTGCGCGTGTCGATCGAGATGCCGGTGACAGGCGGCGCCACGGCGCCACCGACTCGCGCGCGGAGCGGGGCGACGAGGCCGAGGCCCGTCCAAAGCGGATCGTTCGCGACATTCATCGGGGGTGCTTCTGCAAAGCGAGGCGGGCCGCGTCAAGGTCGGAGAAAGGCAGGACGATTTCGCCGACGATCTGGCCGGTCTCGTGGCCCTTGCCGGCGATCACGAGCACGTCGTCCTCCATGAGGGAGGCGACGGCCTCCTCGATCGCCGTGGCCCGGTCGGCGATCTCGAAGACCCGGGCGTGGCCGCCACGCATGCCCTCTAGGATCGCGCGGCGGATCGCGGCGGGCTCCTCCGAGCGCGGGTTGTCGTCGGTGACGATCACATGGTCGGCGAGGCGGGCGGCGATCTCGCCCATGATCGGGCGCTTGCCCTGGTCGCGGTCGCCGCCGCAGCCGAGCACCACGGTGAGCGTGTGCCGCGTCAGCGGGCGGAGGGTGGCCAGCACCTTGTCGAGCGCGTCGGGCTTATGGGCGTAATCGACGAACACCGGCGCCGCGCCGCGCCGGCCGACGAGCTCGAGACGTCCTGGCGCGCCTTCCAGCGTGGCGAGGGCCGCGAGCACCGCCTCGGCCGGATCGCCGGTGGCGATGCAGAGGCCGGCGGCGACGAGGGCGTTCGACACCTGGAATTCGCCGGCCAGCGGCAGCCGCGCCTCAATCCTGCGGCCGTCGACCTCGACGGTCAGCACGGCGGCGAGATCGTCCGGCGTCACGTCGACGAGGCGCAGGCGGCGACCCTTGCGGCCGACGTCGAAGATCTCGAGCCCGCGCGCGCGGCAGGCGGCGAACACCTGCTCGGCCATGTCGCCGTCCGCATCGACGATTGCCGGGCCGCCCCGCGGCATCAGCGTGTCGAACAGTCGCAGCTTGGCGGCGAGGTAGGCCTCGAGTGTCAAATGATAGTCGAGGTGGTCGCGCGAGAGGTTGGTGAAAGCGGCGGCGGTGAGGCGCACGCCGTCGAGGCGGCGCTGCTCGATCCCGTGCGAGGACGCCTCCATCGCCAGATGCGTGATGCCGTCGTTCGCGAGCCGGTCGAGGCTTTCGTGCAGGCCGATCGGGTCCGGCGTCGTCAGCGAGCCGTAGAGATTGCCAGACGGCGCGACGATGCCGATCGTTCCGAGCGAGGCCGCCTGGTGGCCGAGGCTCGCCCAGATCTGCCGGCAGAAGGCGGCGACCGATGTCTTGCCGCTGGTGCCGGTGATCGCAGCGAGCGTCGCCGGCTGGCGCGGGTGGAACGCCGCGGCGGCGCGGGCCAGCGCGTGGCGGGCATCGTCGACCAGGATGAAGGCGATGCCCGGCGGCAGCGGCGCCTGTGGCTGGCGCTCGGCGACGATCGCGATGGCGCCGCGGCCGATCGCGTCGGCGACGAAGCCGCCCCCGTCGGCCTTGGTGCCGGCGAGCGCGAAAAAGACGAAGCCGGGCGCGACCTTGCGGCTGTCGGCGGCGACGCCGCAGACCTCGATGCAGCCGAGCCCGGCGGGGCAGGCGGCCTCGGGCAGCAGGGTCGCGAGCCGGGTCAGTGGAGACCTTCCGCCGAATGCGCGGGCGTGTTGGCCTGGCCGTAGCCCATCCGCGCCAGCAGCGGGAACGGCATCTGCGGCAGCCGGATCTCCGGCGGCAGGCCGAGCAACGGGGTCACGCGCTCGATGATCTTGCCGGTGACGTCGCCCGAGTTCCAGGCGGCCGTGTGGTAGCCGTAGGTGCCGGGGATCGCCTGCGGCTCGTCCATCAGCGTCAGGAACAGGTACTTCGGCTTGTCCGCGGGGAGGATGGCCATGAACGTCGTGAACACCTTGTCGTGGTCGTAATGGCCATGCACGAGCTTGTCGGCCGTGCCGGTCTTGCCGCCGATGAAATAGCCGGGGATGTTGGCGTTGCGCGCCGAGCCGATCTCCGCGTTGAGCCGCATCACATAGCGGATGCTCTCGGACACCTCCGGGCGCACCACGCGCGGCGCGTCGACCTTGGCATCCTCCTCCGATCGCTTCAAGAAGGTCGGCTTGATGAGCAGGCCACCGTTGGCGAGCGCGCCGACCGCCATCAGCGATTGCAGCGGCGCGACGTTGATGCCCTGGCCGAAGGCGATGGTGATCGTGTTCAGCATGCCCCAGTGCTTCGGGATCAGCGGCTCGGCGCTTTCCGGCAGCTCGGTGCGCAGGCGGGTCAGCTGGCCCATCTTGCGCAGGAACGCCTGGTGGCCCTCGATGCCGACCATCATCGCGATGCGCGCCGCGCCGATGTTCGAGGAATGGTAGAACACTTCGGGGATCGTCAGCATGCGATGCTCGGCGTGGAAGTCGTGGATGGTGAAGCGCCCGTATTGCAGCGACTGGCGCGCGTCGACCACCGAGCGCAGCGTGATCTTGTTGGACTCGAGCCCCATCGCGACCGACAGCGCCTTGAAGGTCGAGCCCATCTCGTAGACGCCGACCGAGAGCCGGTTGATGCGGTTCGGATCGAGGGCGTCGACCGGCGTGTTCGGGTCGAAGTCCGGCAGCGAGGCCATCGCGATGACCTCGCCGGTGTTGACGTCGAGGATCGCGGCGGCGCCGTTCTTGGCGTGGAACCTGGCGATGCCCTTCTCGAGTTCGTCGCGCACGGCGTAGGTGGCGCGCAGGTCGAGCGAGGTCGTCACCGGTTTCAGATCGTCGGCGGCGACCTTGAAGCCCATGCTGGTCAGATCCGACAGGCCCTGGTTGTCGATGTATTTCTCGAGGCCGGAGATTCCGACGCCGTCGAGATTGGCGTAGCCGAGGACGTGGGCGGCGATCGGCCCGTTCGGGTAGATGCGCTTGTTCTCCGGCAGGAAGCCGACGCCGGGCAGGCCGAGGTGGAATATCTCCTGCTGCTCCTTTGCCGTCACGGCGCGCTTCACCCAGACGAAGCCCTTGCGCGAGCCGAGCTTGCGGCGCAGCTCGGCGGCGTTGACGTCGGGCAGGGCGGCCGTGAGCAGCTCGACCGCCTCGTCCTTGTCGATGAGGCGACGCGGCTCGGCGAAGATGCTCATCACCTTGATGTCGGTCGCCAGCACCTGGCCGTTGCGATCGAGGATGTCGGGCCGCGCGGCGGCGACCTGGTCGGAGGCGGCGCTGCGGATGCGATCCTCCGCCTGCGGTTTGAGGCCGAACATCACGAGCCGGCCGGCGATGATCGCGAAGACGAGCGTGAACACGCCGGCGACCACGAGCGTGCGCCGCGGCGACTTGTCGAGGCGCGTCTCGAACAGGCTCTTCACGAACGCCACGACGTTGAAGCCGCGTGCGCGCTGAAGAGTGGCGTGGGCGCCGCGCGCCGAGGCGCGGGCCAGGCGGCCGCCGAGACCTTGCGCCAGGGCTTGCGCCCGGTCCTTGAACGAGACGCTCATCGCTTGGCCTTTCGCGTCGTGCCCGGGGTGGCGGTCGCGGCCGGCGTCGCGCTGGCGGCGGCCTTGTCGCCGGGCGTCGCCGTCGGCTCGGAGAGGCCGAGGTCGGCGAGCTTGCGGCCGATCGTATCGTTGGGCTTCGCCTTGTCGGGCAATGCCTCGACCTGCACGATCTGGTTCAGCGCGAGCGGCTGCAACGGCAGCAGCTTGTCGGCCAGCGCCTGCACGCGCTCCGGCCGCGTCAGGTGCGACCAGTCGGCCCGCAGGCTGCCGATCTGATCCTGTTCCTTCTTGATCTCGGTCTTCAGGCTCGCCACCGTCTCGGCGTGGAAGATGGTTTGGTACTTGATCGAATAGGCGTAGATCGCCGAGCCGATCAGCGCGGCGATCGCGATGAAATTGAGGATGCGGATCATCTGGCCTTCCCCGATTTCGGCGCGGCGCGTTGCGGCAGGCTGGCGTGTCTCGAAAGCTCCGGCTCGACCGCGATCGCGGTCGCGTCGGTGCGGATGCCGACGCGCAGCTTGGCGGAGCGCGATCGCGGATTGACGCTCGTCTCGGCCTCGCCAGCGACGATCGGCTGGCCGCGCGGCAGCGTGAAGCTCGGCGGCGTCGCGGCCGGCTCGCCGGGCAGGCGGCGCCCGCGCGACTCGCCCTTGCCGGCGCGGCGCGCGAAAAACTGCTTCACGATGCGATCCTCGAGCGAATGAAAGGTCACAACGACGAGTCGACCGCCGGGCGTCAGCACGCGCTCGGCCGCCGAAAGGCCGGCGACGAGCTCGCCCAGCTCGTCGTTGACGGCGATCCGCAGCGCCTGGAACGTGCGAGTCGCCGGATGGATGTCGGTCGGCTTGTGCGGGACGATCCGCGCGATCATCTCGGCCAGCGGCCGCGTCGTCGTGAACGGCGTCGTCGCGCGGTCGAGCACGATCGCGCTGGCGATGCGGCGCGACAGCCGCTCCTCGCCGTAATGGTAGAAGATGTCGGCGAGCGTCTCAGCCGTCGCCTCGTTGACGATGTCGGCGGCGGTGCGGCCCGAAGCGCCCATGCGCATGTCGAGCGGGCCGTCCTTCATGAAGGAGAAGCCGCGCTCGGCCTGGTCGATCTGCATCGACGAGACGCCGATATCGAGCGCGACGCCGTCGAACGTCCCCAGCTTTTCCGCGGCCGCGACGGCTTCGAGATCGGCGAACCGCGCCTCGACGAGGCGCAGGCGATCCCCGAACTTATCCACAAGCGGCGCGCCGCCTAAAATCGCGGTGGGATCTCGGTCGAGCGCGAGCACGCGCGTGCCCGGCCGGGCGAGGATCGCGGCGGTATAGCCGCCGGCGCCGAAGGTGCCGTCGAGGTAAAGGCCGTTTGCCTCCACACGCGCGAGATCGAGCGCGGCGAGGACCTCCTCGCGGAGCACGGGAACGTGCCGGGCTGGTCCGCCAGCGGCACCTCGATCCTCCGGATCTTGGTCGCCGCCGCCCGTCATTCCCGTGCTCCAGGAGGCCGCGGCGATGGCGCCGCGTATCCGGAGCTCAGCTGTCGCCGGACCTCGCGCAATCGAAGCTTGGCCTCTTCGAGATGCGCGCGGAACCGGCCTGGCTCCCAGATCTGGAACTTGTGGCCCTGGCCGACGAAGGTCACCTCCGAGGAGATGCACGCCGTCGTCTTGATCATCTCGGTGAGGACCACGCGGCCCTCGCCGTCGATGTTCAAGATCTCGCTCGTGCCGTTTAGCGCGATCGAGAGGGCCTCCCATTCCTGCGAATAGGGGGAATAGCGGGCGAGAACATCGTCGATGCCGCGCAGCAGCGCATTGCCGCCGCAGTCCACCGAGGCTTCCTCGAGCGAGGGGTAGACATAAAGCCCCTCGTGCCCGTCGCGCGCCAGCACCGCCCGAAAGGAAGCCGGAATCGAGATCCGGCCCTTGGCATCCAGGCGATTCGAGAAATGCGAGACGAACCGATCCACGCCACACGCCCCCATCCGTCGAGCCGCCGGATCGCGCGAGCGGGCCGCGCGAGGCGGCACCGATCAGGTCGAGTGGGGCCCGAGACGGGTTGATTTGGGATAGCATGGGATTTTGTGGGAAGCAACGCGTGTGACGGAGACGACGCGGTATGCGGACGCTCGGCGTGCATTAGGCCCTGTTAGGGTTAATGAGGGGTTTCAAGGGCGGGATGGCGGGCCAACCGTCGTTGATCTAGCGCGATATCAGCTGTATGTAGCAATGTACCAACATGAGGCATCAGCCGTGCTGACGATTTCGAGCCGCGCATTCAACCAAGACACCGGTCGCGCGAAACAGGCCGCCGCGGATGGGCCCGTCATCATCACCGATCGCGGCAAGCCGGCGCATGTTCTCATGACATATGCGACCTACCAGAAGCTGACCCGCGAAGGCCTGACGCTCGGCGAGGCTCTCTACATGCCCGGCGTCGCCGATATCGATTTCGAGCTACCCTCTCGCGAGGGTCATTTCACGCGGGACGTCGATTTCTCCTGATGTTCTTGATCGACACCAACGTGCTGTCGGAACTTCGCAAGACTCAAACGTCGAGGATCGATGCCAACGTCGAACGATGGTGGTCGAGAGCTCCGCTGACCGATTTCTACATGTCGGTCATCACGCTGCTCGAGCTTGAGGAGGGTGTACTCCTGAAAGAGCGGCGTGACGCGTCACAGGGCAAAGCTCTCAGACATTGGGTCGAGGATTTCGTCGTGGCGTCGTTCAAGGATCGAATGCTTTCGGTGACACCGCCTGTGGCTCGGGCCTGCGCGGCCCTGCATGTCCCGAACAAGCGCCCGTACAGCGACGCCCTTATCGCCGCAACAGCACGCGTTCACTGCTTGACGGTCGTGACGCGCAACGTCGTCGACTTCGAGGGTGCCGGTGTCGTTGTCGTAAACCCGTGGCTTCGCGGACCGTGAGCGAGCGATGAAATCCTTCCCGCCCACCCGCATCGTCTGCCTGACCGAGGAGACGGTGGAGACGCTCTACCTATTGGGCGAGGAGGCGCGCATCGTTGGCGTCACCGGCTACGCCGTGCGGCCGCCTCGGGTGCGGCGCGAAAAGCCACGCGTCTCAGCCTTCCTGAGCGCGGACGTGCCGAAGATCCTGGCGCTCGAGCCGGATCTCGTGCTCACCTTTTCCGACATCCAGGCCGACATCGCCGCCGCGTTGATCCGCGCGGGCATCGCGGTGCACGCCTTCAACCAGCGCGGCATCGCCGGCGTTTTGGCGATGGTGCGCACGCTGGGCGCACTGGTCGGGGCGACGGACAAGGCCGAGGCGCTGGCGGCGAGCTACGAGCGCCGTCTTATAGATGTGGCCGCCGCGGCCGGCGCGGCGCGGCCCCGCGTGTATTTCGAGGAATGGGACGGCCCGTTGATCAGCGGCATCGGCTGGGTCTCGGAGTTGATCGAGATCGCCGGCGGCATCGACGTGTTTCCGGAGCTGCGCCACCAGCAGGCGGCGAAGGACCGCATCGTCACGCCCGACGCCGTCGTGGTGGCGGCGCCTGACGTGATCGTCGCCTCGTGGTGCGGCAAGAAGGTCGTCCCCGCGACGATCGCCGCGCGGCCTGGCTGGGACGCGATCCCCGCCGTGCGCGCCGGCCGCATCGTCGAGATCAAGTCGCCGCTGATCCTGCAGCCCGGGCCGGCCGCGCTGACGGACGGGCTCGATGCCCTGCGGGCGGCGTTGGCGGGGAACGGAACGCCACCCGCCGGTAACGGCGTCTGACAATCATAGAGGCGCGCCTATGTCTTCTACCACTTGCGTCTCGGCGCCCTGATCAGGCCTCACCGCTGGGAGGGCCAGGGACGAGCTGATGCGCGGACATACCCTTTCTCCGCGGCGCCACTTGGCCTAAGTCGCGGGGATGATCCTCGCGCCTGAAATGTCATGATACGCCTCGAAAAGATCGGCCGGCAAAACGGCAAGCAGCTTCTCTTCATCGAGGCTTCGGCCGCGCTGCAGAAGGGCGAGAAGGTCGGGCTGGTCGGCCCGAACGGCGCCGGCAAGACCACCCTGTTTCGAATGATCACCGGCGAGGAGCTGCCCGACGAAGGGCAGGTCGCCAAGGACCGCGGCATCACCATCGGCTACTTCAGCCAGGATGTCGGCGAGATGGCGGGCCGCAGCGTCGTCGCCGAGGTGATGGACGGGGCAGGCCCGGTCAGCGCGGTCGCCGTCGAGCTGAAAGAGCTGGAAGGCGCCCTTGCCGATCCCGATCGCGCCGACGAGATGGACGCGCTCATCGAGCGCTACGGCGAAATCCAGGCCCGCTTCGAGGAGCTCGACGGCTACGCGCTCGAAGGCCGCGCGCAGGAGGTGCTCGCGGGCCTGAGCTTCAGCCAGGAGATGATGGACGGCGACGTCGGCGTGCTGTCGGGCGGCTGGAAGATGCGGGTGGCGCTCGCCCGCATCCTCTTGATGGACCCCGACGTCATGCTGCTCGACGAGCCGTCCAACCACCTCGATATCGAAAGCCTGATCTGGCTCGAGAGCTTTCTCGCCGGCTTCGAAGGCGCGCTGCTGATGACCTCGCACGATCGCGAGTTCATGAACCGCGTCGTCTCCAAGATCGTCGAGATCGACGGCGGTTCGCTGACCACCTATTCCGGCGATTACGCCTTCTACGAGCGTCAGCGCGCGCAAAACGAGACGCAGCAGCAGGCGCAGTTCGAACGCCAGCAGGCGATGCTCGCGAAAGAGATCAAGTTCATCGAGCGCTTCAAGGCGCGCGCCTCGCACGCCGCGCAGGTACAGAGCC
This sequence comes from uncultured Lichenihabitans sp., assembly GCA_965214415.1. Lineage (GTDB taxonomy): Bacteria > Pseudomonadota > Alphaproteobacteria > Rhizobiales > Beijerinckiaceae > RH-AL1. Next base: position 408,254 of record CBDCBQ010000002.1, on the reverse strand, counting down.
GGGTGAAGAAGCTCGACAAGATCGAGCGCGTCGAACCGCCGCGACGGCGCCAGAGCGTCGCCTTCGAGTTCCAGCCGGCGCCGCGTTCGGGCGACGATGTCGTCGCGCTGAAGAAGGTCGACAAGCGCTACGGCAGCCGTAGCATCTACGAAGGGCTCGACTTCTCCGTGCAGCGCCGCGAACGCTGGTGCGTGATGGGGATCAACGGCGCCGGCAAGTCGACGCTGCTGAAGCTCGTCACCGCGACGACGAAGCCCGACGCCGGCACGGTCGCGCTCGGCGGCAGCGTCAAGCTCGGCTATTTCGCGCAGCACGCGATGGACCTGCTCGACGGCGAGGCGACGATCTTCGCGGATCTCGAGGCGACGTTCCCGCAGGCTGGGCAGGGTTCGCTGCGCGCGCTCGCCGGCTGCTTCGGCTTCTCGGGCGACGACATCGAGAAGCGCTGCCGCATCCTGTCCGGCGGCGAGAAGGCGCGGCTCGTGATGGCGAAGATGCTGTTCGACCCGCCGAATTTTCTGGTGCTCGACGAGCCGACCAACCACCTCGACATCGCCACAAAGGAGATGCTGATCGCCGCGCTCGCGAGCTACGAGGGCACGATGCTGTTCGTCTCGCACGACCGGCATTTTCTCGCCGCGCTGTCGAACCGCGTGCTCGAACTGACCCCCGACGGCATCCACAAGTACGGCGGCGGCTACCTGGAATATGTCGCGCGGACGGGGCAGGAGGCGCCGGGGCTGCGGAGCTGAGGCGCCTGCAGTCACGTCGTCATTGCGAGCCGAAGGCGAAGCAACCCAGAGGCCGCTCGGTGACTCCTGGGTTGCTTCGCTTCGCTCGCAATCACGGAGGAAGCAGCCGTCACCGCCGCACGAACACGTCGTAGCGCACCGTCTTGCCGGCCAGGCTGTGCGAGGGCGCCGGCAGACCTTGCGGCAACGCCGCCCGCAGCGGCCATTTCAGAATCACACGCGGCCCGGCGGCGAGCGCCGCCGCGATCAGCGCGGCCGAATCGGGATCGTCGCCGACGAGGGCGCGCAGCCGCCGCATCTCGGCCTTGACCAGCGCGGTGCCGAGCCGGGCCGGGTGCATCGGATCAACGGTGACGACGTCGGCCGAGATGCCCGCCAGCAGCGCTCGCGCATCTCCTGAGACCAGCAGCATCCGCGCGGCGATCTCGGCCTCCGCCGGGCCCGCGGCGGCCAGCGCGGCGATCGCATCCGCCAGCATCGCGTGCACGGCGGGGGCGCGCTCGATCAGCGTCACCGTGGCGCCCAGCGAGGCGAGCAGGAACGCGTCGCGGCCGAGGCCTGCCGTCGCATCCACCACCGCAAGCGGCCGGCCGGGTTTCAGCCCCACGGCCCGCACCAGCGCGTGCCCGCGCCCGGCGCCGCTGCGGAAGCGATGGCCGACCGCCCCGCCGAGGAAGTCGACGAGGGGTGCTGGCTGTCCGGCTCTGTCGTCCAATGTCGAAGTGCACCCTTGCTTTCGCGCGGCGACCGCGCTTTCAGGCGCCATGGATATCATCAAGCCGCGCGACGAGGACGAGGTGCTCGCCGCCGTCCAGTCCGCGCTTCTCTCCGAGACGCCGCTCGAGATCCTCGGCCACGGCTCGAAGCGCGGCCTCGGCCACGCGGTCGAGGCGGCCGCGCAGCTCGACGTTTCTAGCCTCTCCGGCGTGCTCATGTACGAGCCGACCGAGCTGGTGCTGCGGGCGAGGCCCGGCACGCCGATGGACGAGATCGAGTCGCTGCTGGCGGAGCACAACCAGGAGCTTGCCTTCGAGCCGATGAGCCCGGGCAAGCTTTGGCGCGGCAACCGTACCGGCACGATCGGCGGCACGGTGGCCGTCAACGCTGGCGGTCCGCGCCGCATCAAGGCTGGCGCCGCGCGCGACCACGTGCTGGGTTTCCGCGCGGTGTCGGGACGTGGCGATCTGTTCAAGTCGGGCGGCCAAGTGATGAAGAACGTCACCGGCTACGATCTCTCGAAGCTCATGGCCGGCTCGCACGGCACGCTGGCGGTGATGACCGAGGTGACGCTGAAGGTTCTGCCGCGCGCCGAGACCGAGCGCACCTTCCTCATGTTTGGCCTCGACGAGGCGGCGGCGACGGCGGCCCTGCGCGAGGCCTCGGGCCTGTCCTACGAGACGTCGAGCTACGCCTGCCTGCCGGACGGCCGCTGGGCCGACCTCGCGCCGGGCTGCTGCATGGCGTTGCGGCTCGAGGGGCCGGCCGTCTCGGTCGACAAGCGCTTCGAGGACCTCGTCGCGCATTTCGGTCCGCGCGGACGGGTCGATGATCTCGGCGACAAAGCCTCGCGGCGGCTGTGGGCGGCGCTGCGCGATGCCGAGCCGGTGGCGGACGTGGACGGCCCCGTCTGGCGCGTCTCGACGACGCCGGCGGAAGGCGCGGCCTTCGTCGCGGCGCTGCGCGCCGCCGAGGTGCCGCTGACGCGCTGGTACTACGACTGGGCTGGCGGGCTCGTATGGCTCGCGCTCGAAGGTGCCGCGGCGCACGCCGGGGCGATCCGCGACTCGCTCGCTCGCCACGGCGGCCACGCGACGCTGGTGCGCGCCGACGACGCGATCCGTGCTGCCGCGCCGGTGTTCCAGCCGCAGCCCGCCCCGCTCGCCGCGCTCTCGCGCCGGATCAAGGCGAGCTTCGATCCGCTGGATATCCTGAATCGCGGGCGGCTCGGCTTGCGCGCCTGACGCGAGGTTTGCAAACCCGCGCGCGGCGCGCGAAGATCGTACGTCGACGGATTGCAAAGCTCGGACGTTGCAAAGATGACCGGCGCGGATTTCGAAGAGGGCGATATGGAACGGCGGGTCCAGGCGCTCGAACGGAACTTCGAGAAGATCGACACGAAGCTTGATAAGCTTGTCGATAGCCTTCAAGTCGTGGTCCTACGGCTGACGCGGATCGAAGCCGTGCTCGAATCGAAAGCCTCGTCCGCCGAGGTCGCGGACCTTCGCGGCGTGCTGGAATCCAAGGCCTCGTCGGCCGACGTCGCCGAGCTGCGCGGCATGGTGAAAAACCTGCCGAACATCGTGCAGATGGCGACTCTCGTGTTCGGCAACCTCGTTGGCGCCTTCGCCATCGCGCGATTCGGCCTGCCGCACCCCTGACGATCCGCCTCTGACAATCCGCCCCTTGCGCGCGCCGCGCGTCGCCGCCATTCCTGATTGATGCAAACCAGCTTCGACCCCGAGCTTCTCGAGCGTCCCGCCTTCGCGTCGAGCGAGAAGGTCATCCGCAAGTGCGTGCACTGCGGCTTCTGCACCTCGACCTGCCCGACCTTCGTCCTGCTCGGCGAGGAGAACGATTCGCCGCGCGGGCGCATCTACCTGATGAAGGACATGCTTGAGAACGACCGCCCGGCCGATGTCGAGACGGTGAAGCATATCGACCGCTGCCTCTCCTGCCTTTCCTGCATGACGACCTGCCCGTCGGGCGTGAACTACATGCACCTCGTCGACCATGCCCGCGCGCACATCGCCAGGACCTACAAGCGACCGCTGCTGGATCGGCTGACGCGTGCGATGCTCGGTCTCGTGCTCCCCTATCCAACGCGCTTCCGGCTGGCGCTGCGGGGCGCGATGATCGCGAAGCCGTTGGCGGGACTTCTGCCGAAGCAGCTCGGAGCGATGCTGGCGATGGCGCCGCCGCGTCTGCCGGCGAAGGGCACCAGCGACCTGCCGGCGATCCATGCGGCGCGGGGGACGCGAACGATGCGCGTCGGGCTGCTCACCGGCTGCGCCCAGCGCGTGCTCGACCCCGCCATCAACGAGGCGACGATCCGGGTGCTCACCCGGCACGGCGTCGAGGTCGTGGTCGTGAGGGGCGTCGGCTGCTGCGGCGCCCTCCAGCACCACATGGGGCAGGAGGACGCCTCGCATGCGATGGCCGCCGCCAACATCCGCGCCTTCATGGCCGAGAAACGCGCGCGCGGGCTCGACCACATCGTCGTCAACACGTCGGGCTGCGGCACGACGCTGAAGGACTACGGGTTCATGCTGCGCGAAAATCCCGCGCTCGCCGAGGACGCCGCGACGGTCTCCGCGCTGTCGCGCGATGTCAGCGAGATCTTGGCCTCGCTCGCGATCGCGCCCACGGGCGATACGCCGAAGCTGCGGGTCGCCTACCATTCGGCCTGCTCGCTGCAGCATGGGCAGAAGGTGACGAAGGCGCCGATTGAGGTGCTGCGCGCGGCGGGGTTCGAGGTGGTCGGCGTGCCGGAGGGGCATATCTGCTGCGGCTCGGCTGGAACGTACAATTTGCTGCAACCCGAGATCGCCGGGCAGCTGCAGCGGCGCAAGGTCGCCAACATCGAGACGATGCGGCCCGACGTGGTCGCCGCGGGTAATATCGGTTGCATGGTCCAGATCGCCGGCGGCACATCCCTGCCCGTGGTCCACACCGTCGAGCTGGTCGACTGGGCGACGGGCGGCCCGCGTCCCGCCACGCTCGATCACGCGAACACCGCAATAAAACAACAGTGAAGGCGGTTGTTCGCGGCTCGAAGTATCCCTCGGCCCGAATAAGATTCCTTCCGCACCGGTCTTTTTCGAACAAAATGCCATAGAGCGCATTTCGTGTCAGTCATCCGTTGCTCGACCGGCCTCGATTGCCGGCGTTTCCAAGTACGAGATGCAACATTTGGGAGATTTTACATGATCAGATCCATCACGATCGGCGCGTTCGCCGCCATCGCAACTTTGTCCCTAGGCGCGATCGCCCATGCCGAGGATTTCCCGGCGGCGCCGATGAACGCCGGCCCGCCGACGATGATGCCCATGGCGCAGCCGATGGCGCCGATGGCCGAGCCGGCCATGGACAAGCCGATGATGGATAAGCCGATGACCAAGCGGCAGAAGAAGATGATGATGAAAAAGAAGATGATGATGGAAAACGCCGCGCAGTAGTTTTCGCGCGTCGCTGGATCAGCCGGCCGCATCACCTTTCGAGGTCGATGCGGCCGGCTCTTTTTTCTGCAGGTTTTTGTTTTTGTTGCGCATTCATGGCGTGTTCAGTGCCGGTGGCCCAAAGGTGAGATCCTTTCGAGGCGCACTGTCGAGCGCCGAAAGCGGGAGACAGAGATGTTCAAGAAGATGTTGTCCGCCTCCATCGTGATGGCCGCCGTGGCGCTCGCGTCCGGCGGTGTGTTCGCCCAGGAGCCGCCGACCGCTCCCGCGCCGGGCGCCACCGCGCCGCAGATGCCGGCGACGCCGAGCATGGATCAGAAGGGCAGCGGTGACATGAGCAAGCCGGCCGGCGCCGAGAAGCCAATGGCCGCGCCCATGGCCAAGGCGCCCATGAAGTCCGGCGCGATGAAGAAAGGCGTGATGAAAAAGGGCATGAAGAAGAAGAGCATGTCCAAGAAGCACATGATGAAGAAGCACATGTCGAAAAAGCATATGACGATGAAGAGGCATATGATGATGAAGAAGCACGCGATGAAGAAGAAGATGATGTGATCGCGCGTTTCCTCTTTCGTCATGAGAAAGGCCGCCCCGAGGGCGGCCTTTTTCGTGTCGGTCAGGTGATATCGCGCACCAACTACTCCGCGGCCTGCGCTGCCATGCTTGGATAGTCGATGTAGCCTTCGGGCCCCTGACTGTACCATGTCGCCATCACGTCCTTCGTCAGCGGCGCGCCCTCGGCGAGGCGCGCGGGGAGGTCGGGATTGGCAAGGAACGGCCGCCCGAAGGCTATGGCGTCCGGTATGCCCGTCGCCATGGCGGATACAGCGAGCGCGCGATCGTAGTCGGAGTTCAGCACCAGCGGCCCCTTGAAGACCTCGCGGATGGCCGGCGCGACCGGCGGCGTCGACGGCTTGCCGAAGGTGCCGTCCGGGCTCGGCTCGCGCATCTCCAGAAAGGCGATGCCGATCTTCGCCAGCTCGGCCGCGGCGGCGACGAAGAGCGCCGGCGCGTTGCTGTCGTCGACGCCCTGGATCGCGCCATTGGGTGAGAGCCGGACGGCGGTCCGGTCGCCGCCGACTGTATCGACGACGGCCTGCGCCACCTCGCGCAGGAGCCGCGTGCGATGGTCGATCGGGCCACCGTAGCCGTCGTCGCGCAGGTTCGAGTTGTCGCGCAGGAACTGGTCGATCAGGTAGCCGTTCGCGGCGTGGATCTGGACGCCGTCGAAGCCGGCCGCCATCGCGTTGCGGGCGGCGCGGCGATAGTCATCGAGCAGCGCGGGGATCTCGTCCGCGCGCAGCGGGCGCGCTTCGGTGTAGTCCTGCTTGCCGATATAGGTGTGCGCCTTGCCTGGCGCGGTCGTCGCCGACGAGGAGACCGGCTGCGCTCCGTCGAGGAAGCTCGGGTGGACGATCCGGCCCATGTGCCAGAGCTGGGCGACGATGCGGCCGCCGGCCTTGTGCACGGCGTCGGTCACCGGGCGCCACGCCGCGACCTGGTCCTCGCTCCAAAGGCCAGGCGCGTACGGCCAGCCTAGCCCCTGCTGGCTGATGCCGGTCGCCTCCGAGATGATGAGCCCGGCGCTGGCGCGCTGCGCGTAGTACTCCGCCATGATCGGGGTCGGCACGTGGCCGTACGTGGCGCGGCCGCGTGTGAGCGGCGCCATGATGATGCGGTTCGGGGCCTCGATCGCGCCGAGGCGGATCGGGTCGAACAAGGTCGCGGGCATGAGATCTCCGTAGTTGGGGCGGCGACGTAGGGGCGCGCCGGGGGTCGTGAGGCAATATCGGGTCGATGGTGCGGTGCGACATCCGCGCCACGCGCAGGGGCACCACGCGGCCGGCGCAACGGTCCGCAGAACTCGGGGCGAGCAGGCGACATGGTGCGCGGTGGGAATGACCGTTGGGCTGTGCTATCGGCCCAGCCCGTCGTGATCAGAGGAGCCCGTGTGCCGTCCGTCATTTCCGTCGTCGGCCTCACCAAGACCTACGCGACCGGCTTCCAGGCTTTGAAGTCGGTCGATCTCGAGATCGAGCGGGGCGAGATCTTCGCGCTGCTCGGGCCGAACGGCGCCGGCAAGACGACGCTGATCTCGATCGTCTGCGGCCTCGTCAACCCAACGTCCGGGCGCGTCACCGCCGGCGGCCACGACATCCTGACCGACTTCCGCGCCGCGCGCCGCAAGATCGGGCTGGTGCCGCAGGAGATCGCCGTCGACGCTTTCGAGACCGTGCGGGCGACGGTGAGCTTCAGCCGCGGCCTGTTCGGCAAGCCGGCCGACAAGGGCTATGTCGAGAAGGTGCTGCGCGATCTCTCCTTGTGGGACAAGCGCGACGCGAAGATCTTGACGCTGTCCGGCGGCATGAAGCGCCGCGTGATGATCGCCAAGGCGCTGGCGCACGAGCCGGAGATCCTGTTCCTCGACGAGCCGACGGCCGGCGTCGATGTCGAGCTGCGGCGCGACATGTGGGCGATGGTGCGGGACCTGCGCGAGCACGGCGTCACGATCATCCTCACCACCCATTACATTGACGAGGCGGAGGAGCTGGCCGACCGCGTCGGCGTGATCCGCCAGGGCGAGATCATCCTGGTCGAGGAGAAGGCCGCGCTGATGCGCAAGCTTGGCACCAAGCAGCTCACCCTGCAGCTGCAGGCGCCGCTGGAGGCGATCCCGGCCGGACTTTTAGCCTACGGGCTGGAGCGCCGTGCCGGCGGCTGCGAGCTCGTCTACACGTTCGACGCGCAGGCGGAGGGGACGGGGATCGCGCCGCTGCTCCGCGACCTCGACGTCGCGGGCATCGCCTTCAAGGACCTCAACACGAAGCAGAGCTCGCTCGAGGACATCTTCGTCAGCCTGGTGAGCACACGCACATGAACCTCTACGGCACGCGCGCGATCTTCGTGTTCGAGATGCGGCGCTGGTTCCGCACCGTGGCGCAGAGCGTCATCGCGCCGGTGATCTCGACCGCGCTCTACTTCATCGTGTTCGGCTCGGCGATCGGCTCGCGGATGAGCACCGTCGACGGAATCAGCTACGGCGCCTTCATCGTGCCGGGGCTCACGATGCTGAGCCTGCTGACCCAAAGCATCTCGAACGCCGCTTTCGGCATCTACATCCCGAAATGGGCGGGCACGGTCTACGAGTTGCTGTCGGCCCCCGTGTCGTGGGTCGAGGTCGTCGCCGGCTACGTCGGCGCGGCGGCGACGAAATCGATCCTGCTCGGGCTGATCATCCTGGCGACCGCGCGGCTCTTCGTGTCCTACCAGATCGCCCATCCCGTCTGGATGGTCGCGTTCCTGGTGCTCACCGCCGTCACCTTCAGCCTGTTCGGCTTCATCATAGGCGTGTGGGCCAGGGATTTCGAGAAGCTGCAGATCGTGCCGCTGCTCGTCGTCACGCCGCTGACCTTTCTCGGCGGCTCGTTCTACTCGATCTCGATGCTGCCGCCGTTCTGGCAGAAGGTGACGCTGCTGAACCCGGTCGTCTATCTCGTCTCGGGGTTCCGCTGGAGTTTTTACGGCGCCTCCGATGTCAGTGTCGGCGTGAGCCTCGGCATGACGATCGCCTTCCTCGTCGTTTGTCTTGCCGTGGTTTGGAGGATTTTTCGCACGGGCTATCGGCTCAAGGCCTGACGCCTGCCTTACCCGCGACGGCGGCTATCGAAACCGCGCCCGTCCGCCGCGGAATGGCAGCGCGAGCCGCCGCCGGAAGAGCGTCGCCCGGAAGGGGCGCGGCCGGAACGGCGTGATCGATCTGAAGGGACGCTGCGGGCCGATCGGCTCCGGCATCGCCTCCGGCTCTCGCGCTCCCATGCTCGACGGCACGCTCGCGTCGATACCGCCGTGGCTTCGAACGGGCGCAAAAGAACCTGCTCGTCCACGCCGTTTGGCCCGACGATATACTGCAGGAAATAGACTTCTCCTGGAATGTCAGCCGCCATCTCGCCGTTCAGCGGAACCGGCAGGCATCTGCCGAACGCGCTTTGGAATTGGCGAAGCAGCTCGATCTTTTTTTCGTCCGGGCCTGTGAAGCCGAGAAGGGTCGTTCTCGGCGGCCCGATGAGGCCGCCGGCCCTGTTGAGCGAAAAATAGAAGGTGACGCGCATGTTCGCCACCGTGCCCGGTGGCCGAAAGCATGCGGCGAGATCGTCGCGCAGATCCCTCATGCTCGCCGCCGGCCTTTCCGTCGAAGCGCGAGCGTTCGGCGCGGTGGCGAGCACGGCCGCGCAGACAAGCGTCCCGAGAATGCATGGAAGGTGACGTGGGCACATGCGCTCCGCCAAGGTATCTGGACGCCAGTTCAGCGAGTGCCGGCTTTGCTTTGGGAATTATATATTTGACTCCCCGACCCCCCTTGGATCAAATCGTTTTCGTTTTGAATTTACGGAAGCGTTCAGATGTCTGACGAGGTGCCTCAAACAGCGGACAAAGCAATTCGAGAGTTCCTTGGTGCTGTCGGTTTTACGCTTGTGCTTACGGGCGGTGATATGATGGCAAAGGAACAGGGGATACGATTCTGGATAGGTTGGGTCTTAGTCTTAGCCGCGCTTCCAATTTATTTGTCGGGAGCACTTTGGGCGTCGGCGAAGCCTCATCTCAATCAAAAAGCTCTTAATACGATAAACGTTTTTGCAGGGAAGCTGCCTTGGTGGGTAAGGGGTGCTTTTATTGTCATCATCGCAATAATTTTGTCCCAAATCATAGGATTAAGAATATTACTTTTCCCAGCGTCAGACAATACTGTTATTCGCCTATAATTTTACGGAGATAATAGAATTCCTACTGTCGTAGGTCCACCGGAAAATGTTCATTACTGGTACGCGATGTTTTCGCCGTCACTTGATATAAAAATGCGGGATCAAAACGGTAATGAACTAAAACCACTGAGCGGAGCGCCACAGTTAGCGCCAACGTGGAACGTGTTTGTAGTTATGGACCATCCAGCAGCCTTACGACAGATAGTCTCCTCTTTTTCAAATCCTGAGAAAATGGGGCCAACTGAAATTCTTGCACAAACAGATAGATCGTTTATATTTCACAGCTTTACCAACATGCCGGCTGGAGTTCTTGAACTTAAAGGGGAAAAATAATCATGACTATTTAGGATCATTCTTGCTGACAGGTATATGTCTTTTGTCCCGTTTAATCTTATTTTCTCGCGTCTTTGGCTTTGGCTTTGGCTTGTAAGCCAAAACGACATCGACGATTGCATCGAGTTCTTTAGGGGTATGGGGAGGTTCACTCATTGGATGAGTCCTTTGTACGTGAGCCTCTTGCCTGCGGTGCCGTCGATGAAACTGTCCAACCGAGTGAGGGTATGTTGCTTGACGTTTCCTTCATTGAGCCGAAACGCGAATTCGTCAACGTACCGATCAAGGTGCTTGACGCTGGCGTGGTGATAGACGCCGATCAAGCCGCGCTTGAGTACGGCGAAAACGCTCTCCATGCTGTTGGTCGTTACGTCGTCACGAACGTACTCGCCGGCACCGTGGTTCACCGTGGCGTGCGCAAAGCCCGCGTGCTCGACGCCGACGTAGGATCCGCCTTCGTCGGTGTGGATCGTCGCGCCGGCCTCGACTTGAGCTTTGATGGCGCCCTGAATGGTGCGCCGGTCGGTGCTCGGGATTGTCGTCAGAGTCGTGCGGCCACCGCGCTCACGCATACCAAGGACGGCCGTCTTGCCAACCGTGCCGCGCCCCTTATGAAGCTTCTTGGTCTCGTGTTTGTTCTTTTCGATGCCACCGACGTAGGTCTCGTCAATCTCGACGATGCCTTGCAGCTTGGACAGATCAGAACCGCAAGCCTCGCGGAGTCGATGCAGAACGAACCACGCCGACTTCTGAGTGATGCCGATTTCTTTGGCGAGTTGCATGCTCGAAATGCCTTTGCGGGCTGTGACGAGCAGGTACATCGCATAAATCCACTTGTGCAGCGGGACATGGCTACGTTCGAAGATCGTGCCAGTGCGTACCGTGAAATCTTCTTTGCAGGCGTTGCAGCGGTAGAACCCGCCCTTGCGCGCCGTGATACGCTCACCGCCGCCGCACGTGGGGCAGCGCGTGCCGTGCGGCCAAAGGCGTCCTTCAAGGTACGTCCGCGCAATCTCTTGGTCCGGGAACATCTCGAAGAGTTGGAAGGTCGAAATGGTTGACTTGCTCACCGCGAACATCCTCGTTCCATGTCCGAAATCTAGCTTGGGCGGACGAGGGAGTCAAGTATATAATTCCCTTTGCTTTCACCTGGATCGCTCCCGCGTCGTTGCAAGCTGGGCGCAGATCCGTGACATCAGGAATTTTCGGCAGTCGGTAGCGAACAAACCAACGTTGGAAGCGCTACATCTCCGAGGTAGCGGCCGCCAGTACTTAGGAAACGAGACCCATCATGCGGCTCAACCATGCCAATCTCTTCACCAGCGATGTGGCCGCGCTGAAGTGGCATCCTGCGTTGCCACTTCTCCTTCGAGGAAGAGCAGGCCGGCGAGGGGTTCGCGATGTTGCGCGGCAGCGATGGCTTTTCGCTTGTCCTGATGACGATTGGACCTGATTCGCCCAGCCTCTACCCCAGCGCCGAAGCCTTCGGCATGCGTGTCAGCTTTCATATCGGCTTCGTCCTCACCGAGCCGAACGAGGTCCACGCCAAACACAAAGAGCTTCGTGACAGCGGATGCTGTCCTGGCCCACTCAAGACCTTCGATGCGATCGGGGAGGAGTGGACAGCTTTTTATTGCCCGGTCGGCGACGGCATCGACATCGAAGTGACCGCCCACACCTCCAAAGCGACCGCGCCGAATTAGACCCTTACGAAGGCCTCCGAGATCGGTGCCCACGGCTCAGCCGACAATTCCCTCGTCGATGGCGACGGTCTTGACGAGCGCGCGGACCGGCACGCCTTCGCCGAGGCCGAGATCGTGCAGGGCACGACGGGTGACGAGCGCGACGAGCGCGTCGCCGCCGTCAAGCGTCACCGTCACCGCCGCTAGGGGGCCATCGGGCGCGATCGCGGCGATTTGGCCGGCGAGCGCGCTGCGGATCGTCGTCGGTCCGGGGTCGCCCGCCGCGAGCGAGACGTCGGTCGCGCGGATCATGAGCCGATGGCGCGTGCCTGGCGCGCCGGCGGGACCGGCCAGCCAAACCGTGCCGGCCGGATGCGCGAGCGCGGTGAGGCCGAACTCCGAATCGTAGGCGCCAGCGACGGCGGTAAGGATCGAGGCCCGGCCGAAGCGCGGCTCCACGACGGGGTCACGGGTCGCGCCGAGCACCGCTTCCGGCGGCCCGGCGGCCGTGACCTTGCCGGCCTCCAGAACCACGACATGCGCGGCGAGGCGCACGACCTCCTCCATAGCGTGCGAGACGTAGACGATCGGGATCGCGAACTCGTCGCGCACGCGCTCGATAAGCGGCAGGATCTCGAGCCGGCGCGGCCGGTCGAGCGCGGCGAAGGGCTCGTCGAACAGCAGCAGCCGCGGGCAGGCGAGCAGCGCGCGACCGATCGCGACGCGCTGGCGCTCGCCGCCCGACAGGCGACCAGGTGTCCGATCGAGCAGGGCGCCGATGCCGAGCGTCTCCACTACCGCCTCGACGGTGATCGGCGGCGTACCGCGCGGCGCGAACCAGCGGCCAAACAGCAGATTCCGCCTGACCGAGAGATGCGGGAAGAGCAGCGAATCCTGGAACACGAGCCCGACGCGGCGCCGGTGTGTCGGAACGAGCGTGCGCGTCCCAGTGTCGATGAGCGTGACACCGTCGACCCTGACGTGACCGCGGTCAGGACGGGCGAGGCCGGCGATGAGCCCGAGCGTCATGCTCTTGCCGGAGCCCGAGCGGCCGAACAGCGCGGTGATCCCTCCCGCGTGCGCGAACGCGACGTCGAGTGCGAAACCCTGCACCTGGTTTTGCAGATCGACGTCGATCACGTCGCCGCGCCGAGGCCCGAGGGGCGGGCTGGACCTGGGCCGACGTCGGCTCGCCGCGCCCTAGGCCGTGGACCTGAGATTGGCCCACAGCAATACGGCCAGGCCGACGATGCCGATCGACGCGCCGATGACAAGGTGATGATCGTTCGACCCAAGCGCTGCCCCTTCGGCGCCCTTGGCGTAGATAATCCCGGCAAGCCACGCCAGCCCGCCGATTGCGTTCAACACGGTCCATCGCATGAGCAACTCGAACTGTACTGAGAGACACTGGACAAACGCGGAGACCTTGCGCGGGTTCGGTTGAAATTCATGCTTATGGCGAAAATCGGGCGATGGTGAACCCACCCTCGGTGTGCGGGCTCAGGTATCGACGATCCCGGCCGCGTCGCGATGCCGGTCGCCGCCGTGCGGCAGGCCGAGGTATGTCTCCGAGCGCATCTCGATCAGGCGCGAGACCGTGCGCTCCAGCTCGAACGCGTCGCGCGAGTCGGCGTTCTCGAACAGCGCCGCCGGCTCGGCCGCGGCCGAGGCGAAGAGCTTGACGCGCGCCTCGTAGAACGCATCGATCATGCGGATGAACCGCTGCACTTCGTAGCGCTGCTCCGCCTCGATGCGCGGGATCCCGTCGATGATCACGCTGTGATAGCGCTTGGCGATGGCGAGGTAATCCTGCGCGCCGAGCGGCTTGCCGCAGAGATCCGCGAACCCGAAACGGGCGACGTTGCCGCGCGACTGCGGCACGGCGATCGCCCGGCCGTGTACCTTCAGCGTGTCGGGCTTGCCGGTCGGGCGCCCGGTCATCGTCGTGAAGGCGGCGGTGAGCGCCGCCTCGGCGTCGGCGTCGGCGGGGACGTGGAAGGTCTCCGAGCCGACGAGCTTCTCCATCCGGTAGTCGGTGCGCGACTCGAGCAAGACGATGTCCATGTGTGACTCGACGAGCGCGATCGTTGGCAGGAACAGCGCGCGGTTCAGCCCGTCCCTGTAGAGATCCTCCGGCGCGACGTTGGAGGTCGCGACGACGACCACGCCACGCGCGAACAAGGCCTTGAACAGCCGACCGAGGATCATCGCATCGGCGATGTCGGTCACCGTGAACTCGTCGAAGCAGAGCAGGCTGGCGCCGCCCGCGATGCCCTCCGCGACCGGCTCGATCGGATCCTCGCCCTTGGCGGTACCCCGCTTCACGGCCTGGCGGTGGGTGTAGATCGCCTCGTGCACCTCGGCCATGAAGGCGTGCAGGTGGACCCGGCGCTTCTTGGCGACGGCGACGTCCTCGAAGAACATGTCCATCAGCATGGACTTACCGCGGCCGACGCCGCCCCAGATGTAGAGCCCCTTCGGCGCGGCGCCGCCGGATTTCGCCCCGAGCAGCCAGCCGAGCGCGGCCGATTTGCGGGCGGGCGCGTAGCCGTCGAGCGTCTCGCCGAGCGCGTCGAGCCGCACGACGATCTTCTCCTGCGCCGCGTCGCGTTCGAGCCCCCCTTTCCGCACCCTGGCATCGTAGATCTGGCGGATCGGCATCGTGCGCGGGGGCTCGGAACGGCGGGTCGCCAGCACTATCCAGCTTGTCCCGCGCGGGGCAAGCCGCCAGCGGTGGCGCGGCTCGTGTGGCCGACATGCCGCGTTGTCGATCCGTTATAGGTTTACCTATTTGCTTGCCTTGATTTCAGCCAAACCGGTCGGCACAGTCCGCTCACCCTTTGACGAACAGCGAGGCGGGGCATGCGGTTTTGGGGCGGGATGATGGTAGGGTGCGCGCTGCTTGTCTCGACGGTCTCTTCCGTCGCGGCGGCGCCACTGCTCCCGCTTCGGTCGCCTGACGTCTCCTCGAACGCCGCGAATCAGATCGTCCCCGTCGTCGTCTTCGGCCAGAACGCGCGCCGCCTGCCCGACGCCTTCGCCGCCGAGCACGGCCTCGATGTCGATGAGGTCGCCCGCGAGCACGCCGCCTCCGGCCTGATCCAGTGCGGCAACGCGCACGGCGCCGGCCAGCTCACCCTGAGCGACGACGTCATCACCACGGCGGCGCATGTCTTCTTCGACGAGAACGGCGTACCGCGCGCGTCCTCCTGCAGCTTCAAGATCACGGTCGACGGTCGCGAGAGCCAGGTCGCGATCGACTTGTCGAGCATCGTCGCCGGTAGCACGCGGCCCTACGATGTCGCCGTCTCGCACGACTGGGCCGTGGCGCGGCTCGCGCGTCCGCTCTACGGCATCCGCCCCTATGGGCTGGCCGAGGATATCCATGACGAGGAGCCGGTGACCTTCGTCGCGCGCGGCCATATCGACTGGGGCGGCGCCAAGGAGCTGTCGATGCAGGACTGCCAGCTGCATGCCCAGCTCTCGCCGACGGCGGACGAAGGCACGCGCGAGTTCTCCTTCGATTGCGATACCGGCGACGGCGCCTCGGGCGGGGCCCTCATGTTCGACCGCGACCGCTCGAAGATCGGTGCGATCCTGGTCGGCTGGCGCTCGAATCATCCCTTTAACGCCGTGCCCTTCTCGAAGAAGCACTACAATTTCGCGGTGACGCTCGAAGGCGGCTTCCGGCAGGCGGTTTACGCGGCCGCCAACAAGTACCTGGTGCAGAAGTAGCCGCGAAAATGCCGTCGTCGGACCATACGTCCGCCGAATCAGGGCCGCCGCCGTTGCACGAACACTACAGCTTTGGCAAGCCGGCTGCCGTATGCTGTGCGCATGATGGCTTCCTCGCTCCCGCTCACATCTTTCGCGCGCCGCCTCGCCGGTGCCCTCACCCTGGCCATGCTCGCCGGCGTCCTCGCCGGTTGTGGCGGGCCTGACGCGCCGGGCCTCGCCCTTAACGCGCCGCCCGCCCAGGTCGCGACACAGGGCACACCTTCGGCGATGACCAAGCCGGTCGCCGTCGCGGCGCTCGACCCACACTTCGCGGCGCTGTACCAGCCGATCACCAGCGACAAGTTTCCCGTGCCGGGCGTGACGCCGGCCATCGTCCGCAAGGGGTTCGAGCGTACGGAGGTCGCCTACGCGAGCAAGGAGGCGCCGGGCACGATCGTCGTCGATCCGCACGCGCACTACCTCTATCTCGTGGAGGCCGACGGCAAGGCGATGCGCTACGGGGTCGCCGTCGGCAAGCAGGGCTTCTCGTGGTCCGGCGAGGCGACGATCAAGACCAAGCAGGAATGGCCGGACTGGTATCCGCCCAAGGAGATGATCGATCGTCATCCCGAGTTGAAGGCGCAGCTCGACAAGCTGCAGAGCGGCATGGGTGTCGCCGGCGGCTATCGTAATCCGCTTGGCGCGCGCGCGATGTACCTGTGGCAGGGCAACAAGGATACGTATTTCCGTATCCATGGGACGCTCGAGCCGCACTCGATCGGCACCAACGCGTCGTCCGGCTGCATCCGAATGATCAACCAGGACGCGATCGACCTCTACAAGCGGGTTGGCGAGGGCACGAAGGTCGTCGTGCTCTGATCGGTTCGCGGCTCGCCTAGAGCCGCTTCCTAACTTCGTCGGCCGCGTGCGGCATCTCCTCGCGCACCTTGTCCTTGGCGGTGTTCTCGGGAAGCGCCTGCTTTTCCTCGCGCACTCGCTGGGGCGTTTCCGGCGCCTTGTAGGTCTTCTCCCGCACGTGATTCGGCTCGGCCTCCACAGGCTCCGGGCCGACGTTGCGCTTCTGAGCCAGCTTATCGTCCGCCATTTGATCTTCCCCGGTGAGTGCCGGAGCGAACGATCGAGGCGACCGTTCGATCCCGTGGCGAACCCGATGGGGTAATGCCGAGGGGCCGGCGATCAGTTCCGGTAGCTGGGATCAAGCCTGTCGAGCTTGCGGAGCAGGGCAGGCCACGCAAGCTTGCCCGCGAGACCGTCGAGAAATTCGGGGCTGGCCTGGCCGGCCACCTTGGCATCGACCCCGGCTGGCGGATCGTTGAGATTGTCGCGGCCGGCCGACAGCATGTGCACCTGCGCCTCGCAGGCACGCTCAAGGAGGTACAGCCGCAGGAAGCAGGCGCCGACGCTCGAGCCGACGGCGAGCGTGCCGTGGTTGCGCATGATCATCGCGTGCTTGCCGCCGATGTCGGCGACGAGCCGCGCCCGCTCGTCGAGGTCCGTCGCGATGCCCTCGTAGTCGTGGTAGGCGATGTCGCCGCCGGCGATTATCGACGTCTGCGTATGGGGCAGCAGGCCGAAGGCCATGGCGGACACCGCCTGCCCATGCGGCGTGTGCAGGTGCATTACCGCGTGAGCGTCGTCGCGCGCCATGTGGATCGCCGAATGGATGGTGAAGCCCGCCGGATTGACCGGCTGCGTCGCCGGACCAACCGGCTTGCCCTCGGTGTCGATCTTGACCAGCGACGACGCGGTGATCTCGTCGAACATCATGTCGTAGGGATTGATGAGGAAGTGCTGCTCCGGCCCGGGCACCCGCGCCGAAAGATGCGTGAAGATGAGATCGTCCCAGCCGTAGTGCGCGACGAGGCGGTAGGCCGCGGCAAGGTCGACGCGGACGGCCCACTCCGCCTCAGCGCATCCGTAGGTTCGGCGGCCCTCGTCGATCGATCCCTTGGTCATGGCGTCCTCCTGATGGCTCCAATGTAGCGTCGCGACGGTCGGTCGCGAGCCCCGCCGATCGGCGGGTGTACGGGCCGCGATGTCGTTTGCGCGGCTTGGTCGCCTTGCCTTTGCGCGGCTTTGAGGACATCCAGAGCCCGGCCGCCGCCGAACCCGCGGGCGGCGGGCGAGCGGGGACAATGATGGGCTACCTTTGGCTGAAAGCCGTGCACATCCTGGCGGTCATCTCGTGGATGGTTGGGATGCTCTACATGCCGCGGCTGTTTGTCTACCATGCCGAGACCGGCCCAGGCTCGCCGCAGGCCGCCACCTTCGCGATCATGGAGCGGCGGCTGCAGAAGGCGATCATGCTGCCGGCGCTGATCGTCACCTGGACCACCGGGCTGTGGCTGGTGCTACAGGGCGCCTGGTTCAAGGCGCCGGTGCATCACTGGCTCGAGGCCAAGGTGCTGCTCGTGTTCATCCTGACCGGCGTGCACGGCTACCTGTCCGTCGAGCGCAAGAAGCTCGCCGCCGGCACGAGCACGCATGATTCCAGATTCTTCCGCATCATCAACGAGGTGCCGACGGTGCTGCTGATCGGCATCGTGATCCTGGTGGTGGTGAAGCCGTTCTGAGAGACCGCTTGGGCCTCTCGTCTTTCCTGGACGGGTTCTCTATGGTGCGACGCGACCGATAGGACCAATGCCATGCCGATGCCCGCCGCCGAGATCGAGCGCCTGATCAAGGACGGATTGCCCGACGCTCAGATCGAGATCATCGATCTCGCGGGCGACGACGACCATTTCTCCGCGATCGTCACCTCGTCCGCCTTCGTCGGACTCACCAAGTTGAAGCAGCATCAGCTCGTCTACAAGACGCTCGGCACGCATCTCGGCGGGGCATTGCATGCGCTGCAGCTACAAACATTGGCACCGAAGACCTAGATCAGTCGCGACGCTTCCTAGATCGGTCGCGACGCTTCCAACGAAGGACCCCAAGCATGTCCGCCCATGACACCATCCAGACCGCCGTCGACTCGCATGACGTGATGCTCTTCATGAAGGGCACGCCGCAGTTCCCGCAGTGCGGCTTCTCGAGCCAGGTCATCCAGATCCTGTCCTACCTCGAGGTGCCGTTCGAGAGCGTGAACGTGCTCGCCGACGAGGAAGTCCGCAACGGCATCAAGGCGTTTTCGAACTGGCCCACGATCCCGCAGCTCTACGTCAAGGGCGAGTTCATCGGCGGCTGCGATATCGTCCGCGAGATGTTCCAATCGGGCGAGCTGTCGACCCATCTCGCCGAGGCCGGCGTCGCCTGCAAGCAGCCGAGCAAGGTCTGACGCGCCTGATCGCGTGACAGAGGTCGTCATCGAGGTCATCGAGGGCGACATCACCACGCTCGCCGTCGATGCGATCGTCAACGCGGCGAACACCAGTTTGCTGGGCGGTGGCGGGGTCGATGGCGCCATCCACCGCGCGGCGGGCCGGGGCCTGATCGCCGGGTGCCGCGCTCTCGGCGAGTGCAATACCGGCGATGCCAAGCTCACCAGGGGCTACGACCTGCCGGCCCGCGTCATCGTCCACACCGTCGGCCCGGTCTGGACCGGCGGCGACGAGGGCGAGGACGATCTGCTCGCCTCGTGCTACCGGCGCTCACTCGAGGTCGCTCGTGCGGCAGGCGCGGCGTCGATCGCGTTTCCCGCGATCTCGACGGGCGTCTACCGCTTCCCGCCCGCGCGCGCCGCTGCGATCGCCGTGCGGGAGGTGCGACAGCACGGCGAAGGGTTCGAGCGGATCGTGCTGTGCTGCTTTTCGGAAGCTTCCGCCGACCTGCATCGCGCGGCGCTGGCAAAATAGCCAACGCTAGCGCCGCCGCGTCTCGCCTTCCGCGGTCCGCTGCAGATGCCAGCGTACCTCCGGCTTGCTCGCGTGGACGGCGAGCTTGATCTGCAGGGTCGGGCGTGGGCCGCCGGCGGCGGAGAACAGGATGCTCGGCTCGACGATGGCCGGCACGTCGGCCTCCATCAGCCAGCTCTCGCCGTCGGGCGCGTCGAGGCGCACGGCCGAGCCGTCGTCGCTCGCGCGTGCCTTCACCGAGGGATGCAGGTGGAAGCGCAGCGCGTAGGGCACGCCGTCCGCCGCGCGCTTGCCCGTCGTCTCGAGCCGGTCGTGCCCGTCGAGCCGCGCCCCGCCGCGGGCGAGCACCAGCACGCGATGATGGAGGAGGCCGAAGCGCGCGACATATCCGTCGTGCGACAGCGTGAGTCGCGTCCCCGCCTCGTCGTCGGCGCGCTCGGCCGTCACCACCGAGGGACCGGCCAGGATCTCGTCGCCGAGCCAGCGGCCGAGGCCCGCGCCGGCGGCGAAGCGGCACGACGACGTGTCGTCGACGATCAGCGTCGAGTGCGCCGCCGTCGTGCGCGAGGCCTCTCGTGCCGTGGCGCGGCCGGCCTCGGGCGCCCCGCAATTGATGACGATGCGGCGAAAGCCGGACGACAGCTCGAAGGCGAGGCAGCCCGCGTGCGCCTGCGCCGAAAAGGCCTGCGGCGGCGCCGGCCCCGAATCGACGACGAGGATCGTGCCGGCCGCCTCGATCCGCTGGTAGCCGGCGTAGCGCGCGTTCGTCACCGGCTGCGCGCGGGCGTCGTCGTAGGCGAGGATGGTGGCGACGAGCTCGGGCGCCGTGATGCCCATGCCGTTGAACAGCGCGAGCGAGCCGTCGCCATGCCGGAACAGGCGCAGCATCGGCATCATGCGGTCGATCGCGTTCAGCAGCTGCTGCGGCGCCTGGATGCCGCGCGCCGCATAGGCGTGGCGCAGCGGCAGCAGGTCGAGCAGAAGGTCGATCAGGATCTGCGGATTGCGGCTGATGTGGCCGCCGTCCGGCAGGATCTGCGCGTCGATCTCGGCGGCGAGCATGGCCGTGCCGGTGCGCTGCAGGGCGCCGCCGTCGGCCGCGCAGAGGCCATATTCGGCGAGCGCCAGCGCGGCGAGGAGCCGATCCTCGCCATCGAGACCGCTGCCGATCCGCCGCGCCAGAAAGGCGCGGTGGGTGGCGAGCGACTGCATGAAGCGCGTGTAGAAGGCGCGATCGGCCTGCGCCAGCAGCACCGGAGATTGCGACAGCCAGGCGAGCATGCGTCGCGCGGCGACGCGGGGCTCCCAGGCCGGATCTTGGCCCGGCCGCGCGTGGGCATCGAGGAAGGCCGTGACGAGATCGCGGCCGCGGGCGCCGGCGGCGGGCTGGTCGGCCGCGCGCAGATGGCGCAGCCAGCCGAAGCCGGCGAGGCCCTGGGCCCAGGCGCGGTTGCTCGCGCTGTCGGTGCCCGGCTCGATCGCGAAGGGGGAACGGCCGCTGGCATGGACGATCTTGCCGCCGAACGCGAAATAGCCGGCCGCGATGTCGGTCGCCGTCGTCGGGTCCGCGGTGCGGATGTCCTGCGGCGCGATCAGCAGGCGATCCGGCGTGCGGGTGCGCAGGCGCGCCGCGGCGCGGGTCGGCAGCGCGAGCGCGCGGCGGCCCTGGCGTCCCGCCCGAGTGGCGAGGATCGCGAGCAGGCGCAGACGATCTTTGAGCGACGGGCCGGCCAGCGCGCGACTCCAGAGCCGAGGACACGCGGGGACGATCCCGCCTCGGCGTGGCAGAGCCGATAAGCCGATGGTTAAGCTTTCCGCGAAAAATCTCTAGGCTTGGTTAACCATCCGGGCGGCGTTGGAGTAGGGGGTCGACTTGCCTGGCCCGGCCGCCGCCGCTCGACAGCCCGCGACCCAGGTGCTTCGGTCGCGCCATGGAAGCGCCCGTCAACCAGGTTCGGCATGTCGCGGGGACTCGAGCCCTCGTCGTCGGAAGCTCTGGTGGGATCGGGCGGGCCCTGGTCGAGGCTCTCGAGCGGCGCGACGTCGCCGTCACCGGGCTGTCGCGCCGGGACGACGGGTTCGACCTCCTCGACGAAGCCAGCATCGTAGCGGCGGTCGCGGCTCTGCCGCCGGACGTCGCGCCGCGCCTGGTCGTCATCGCCACAGGCCTGCTCCAGGACGCGCACTTGAGCCCGGAGAAGAACATCCGCGATCTCGACGCGGCGCGCCTGGCCCGCAGCTTCGCGGTCAATGCCATCGGCCCCGCCCTCGTCGCCAAGCACGTGCTGCCGTTGCTGCCCCGCGCGGGGCGTAGCGTCTTCGCCGTGCTGTCGGCCCGCGTCGGGAGCATCGCGGACAACCGGCGCGGCGGCTGGTACGGCTATCGTGCCTCCAAGGCGGCGTTGAACCAGCTCGTCCGCACGCTCGCGATCGAGACGCGACGCACGCGGCCGGATGCCATCGTCGTCGCGCTGCACCCGGGCACGGTCGACACGGAACTGAGCGCGCCATTCCTCGGCACCACCCGTCCGCCGAAGGTGTTCAACGCAGAGCAAGCCGCGGGCTATCTTCTGGGAGTGATCGATGGTTTGACGGTCGAGGACAGCGGCGGCTTCTTCGCCTGGGATGGATCGGCTGTCCCGTTCTAGCGACGGCCCTCGCCAACGAACAGAAGACGGTTGGCGCCGCTCCTGTGAACATGCACGCAGCTGAGCGGCTCGGTAGGGGCCATACCTCGTTGTTATTGCTTGATCTTCGCCGTTAAAAATACACGGCAGAATGCCAGAGTGTCGCAGCCTATCGGGTGAGCGGCGCCGCGCCGGTTCCGACAGCGGGAACTGCCGCCGAAGCGAACCAACGGTTCCCCGCAGCCACTTCACGACCGAGCATCCCGCATCGTTCTTACTGCTAAGCAAGGAAAATCTTTGGCGCGCCCGAAGAGATTCGAACTCCTGACCCCTAGATTCGTAGTCTAGTGCTCTATCCAGCTGAGCTACGGGCGCGCGACCGATGCGGGCGGAGCCGCGGACGGTGGTGCGGGGCAGGGCCCCGCGAGGCGGCTTGCATAGCGGCTCGGCCGGGACGTGGCAAGCATGCGTCCTCGGCCCGGGGCGACCCCTCAAGCGGGCGCGGCGGCGGGGCCGATCTCGACCAGCTCGCGGATCGTGATCAGCGTGCGGAAGGCGCGCACGTCGGGATCGTCATTCAGCATCGCGCGCGAGAACCGCTCGTAGGCGGCCATGTCGGCGACGCGCAAGAGAAGCATGAAATCGCTCTCGCCGGTGACGTACCAGGCGCCGTGCACCTCGGGCCGGCGCTTGATCTTGCGGGCGAAGGCATCGAGCACGGCCGAGCCCTCGCGCTCCATCGAGACGAGCACATGCATCGTCAGCGTCAGCCCGAGCGCGGCGGGTCGCACCACCGCGACATCGGCGACGATGACCTTGTCGTGCCGCAATCGCTTCAACCGCCGCAGCACGGCGCTCTCGGACAGGCCAACCTGCTCGGCGAGGACGCGGCGGCGGGCCTCGCCCTGCTGCTGCCGGTGGCCGAGGGCGCCCGCGCGCTCGATCCCGTCGGCGTCGCCTATGCGCTCGGCGCGGCCGTGTGCTGGGCGCTCTACATCCTGTGCGGCAAGCGGATCGGCCACCTCGATGGCGGTCAGGCCGTGGCGATCGGCCTGTCCGTGGGCGCGCTCTGCGTGCTGCCGTTCGGCATCGCCGGGGCGGGCGCCGCGCTGCTCGATCCGCGCTTCATCGCCGTTGGGGTTATCGTCGCGATCCTGTCGAGCGCGGTGCCGTATTCCCTCGAGATCTACGCGCTGCGGAAGCTGCCGCGGCAGACCTTCGGCGTCCTGCTCAGTCTCGAGCCGGCGATCGGCTCGCTCGCCGGGCTTGCCTTGCTCGGTCAGCACCTCGGCACGGTGCAATGGCTGGCGATCGCCTGCATCATCGCGGCGTCGGCCGGGTGTACCCTGTCGGCTCGCCGCGCCCAGCGCGTCGCGCGGTCCGCGCGGCCTCTCAACCATGCCGTAGGAAGGGCGCCCGAGCCGCTTGCTTAACCCTGTCCATTCACCTCGGATTCATTCGAATTCGCCTAATCGCAACCCTAGGCCGCCGGGATGGTTTGGCTCGCTCTGCCGCGAGGCCACGTCCGGCCCCAACGAATTGAAGAAGGATCGAACCTGTGAAGACTTTTATCGCCGGCGCCCTGATCGCCGCCACCGTTGCTCTCTCCGTTCCCACGCCCGCGTCCGCGATCGGCGTCTTTGTCGGCCCGCGCGGCGGCGTCGGCGTCCGCCTCGGCGGCTTCGGCTATCGCGGTGGCTACGGCTACCGTCGTGGCTATGGCTACGGTTATCGCCGCCCGCTCGTCGGCCGCTACTACGGCCGCGGCTATCGCCGTTTCTGATCTCGCGTCGTTCGAAATCGAGCAAAGGAGGTCGCGCGAGCGGCCTCTTTTTTATCCGGATGCCAGCGAACAACGCCGGGACGATTGGCCTACTTCCAAACCGTTCATCCGCGCTTCATGGGCGCGGCTCTAGGTCGATCTCGCGGCTCTCGGAATTGGTTTTACCTCGTTCTAACGAGGAGCGGCCAGTCCCACCGAACCTTGAAGGAACTCACACCGTGAAAACACTCTTCGCCACCGCCCTGATCGCCGCCTCGATGGCGCTTGCCATTCCCGCGCCCGCGTCCGCGCTCGGCATTCACCTCGGCCCGCGTGGCGTCGGCGTCAATCTCGGTCACCGTGGCGGCTATCATCGCGGCTACCGTCGTCCGTTCGCGCGCCACTATCATCGTGGCTTTCGCCGCTACTGATTGAATCAGCGTGCGGTGACGAAAGAGGTCGCGCGAGCGGCCTCTTTTTTTTGCCGTTTCGTCTCTATTCGCGGTAGCACGAGAGCATGACGCGACTGCGCGATTTCGAGGTGCTGAGCTTCGACTGCTACGGCACGCTGATCGACTGGGAGAGCGGTCTCCTCGCGGCGCTGCGCCCGCTTCTCGATGGGCTCGAGCCGGCGCGGTCGCGTGACGATGTCCTCGCGGCCTTCGCGCGCTTCGAAAGCATGCAGCAGCGCGCGACGCCGACGAAGCCCTATCGCGACATCCTCGCGATCGTCTACAAGCGCCTCGCCGAAGCCTGGGGCCGCCCCGCGGAATGGGAAGCATGCCAAACCTTTGGCGCCAGCATCGCGCATTGGCCGGCTTTTCCCGACAGCGCCGAGGCGCTCGCCTATCTCGCGAAAAGCACCAAACTCGTGATCCTGTCGAATGTCGACAACGCCTCGTTCACCGCGAGCAAGGCCAAGCTCGGCGTCACATTCGATGCCGTCTTCACCGCCGAGGAGACAGGCGCCTACAAGCCGGATCGGACTGGGTTCGATTACATGCTCGCGCGGCTCGGCGAGCGCGGCCTCGCCAAAGCCTCGATCCTGCACGCCGCGCAGAGTCTGTTCCACGATCATGTCACCGCCGCCGAGATCGGCCTCGCCCGCTGCTGGATCGACCGCCGCGGCGGCGCTTCGGACGCAGGGGCGACACCGGTCCCCGATGACGTGCCGACGCCGGATTTCCGTTTCTCGAGCCTCGCCGATCTCGCCCGCGCGCACCGCGACGAGGGCTGACGGCGGAAACGTGCGCCCCATCTTCACGGGGGCTGGGCGTGATAAGCAGGAGTTACGATGGGCTTCGGACACGGACCTCGGGACGGCGGTTGCCGCTGTGGCAAGGTACGTCTTCGAGCCTCCGCTCCGCCGCTGTTTACGGCGGCCTGCCATTGCAAAGGCTGCCGGAAGATGAGCGCGAGCGCCTTTTCGCTCAGCGCTGCTATTCCTGCCGAGGCCTTTGCCGTGCTGGGCGAGCCGATCCGCGGCGGCCTGCGGTGCGGGCCGCTTCATCATTTCTTCTGCCCATGCTGCATGAGCTGGATGTTCACCCGCATCGACGGCATGGAGTTCGTCAACCTGCGTCCGACCATGCTCGACGATGCGCGCTGGTATGTGCCGTTCATCGAGACCTGGACCCGCGAGAAGTTACCCTGGGCGACGACGCTGGCCGTGCACAGCTTCGAGGAATTTCCGTCACCCGACAGGTTCGCCGGTCTGCTGCGGGATTACGCAGCGTGGACCGCGAGCAAGCAAGGATGATTCAATCAGCCTTGCCCTACCCGCCGGCGGCAGGCGGACCTGCCCGATCCGCCGCCATCAGCGCCAGGCCGGACGCCACCGACTGGAACGCGTCGCCCTGATGGATGCGGTCGGCCGGAAAGCGGCGGTCGAACAGGGCGCGCACGGCCGGCACGTACGAGGTGCCGCCGGTGATGAAGACGGCGTCGATCGCTCTTTCGTCGAGGCCCGCCGCGACGAGCGCCTCGTCGATGGCGGCGTCGATCCGCTCGAGATCGCCGGCGATCCAGCTTTCGAAGTCCGCGCGCGTGACCTCGGCCGCGATGTCGACGCCCCAGCCGGCGAAGCGCAGACTGGCCCGCGCGTCCCGCGATAGCGCCGTCTTCAGGCCGCCGATCGCCTGGTAGAGGGCGAACCCCATGTCCATCTCGACGATGGTGATCAGCGCCTCCAACTCGTCGCCACGCGCGCTTGCCTCGGCGAGCTTGTGCAGCTCGGCCAGCGTGTTGCCGGACTTCAGCCAGGACAGCTGGTGCCATTGCGCGAACGAGGCATGGATGTAGGCGGGGATCGGCAGCGACTTCTCGAACGAGCGGTAGGTCGCGCCCTTGCCGAGACGCGGCGCGACGGCGTGGTCGATGATGCGATAGTCGAACGTGTCGCCGGCGATGCCGACGCCGGAATGCGCCAGCGGTGTCGCGACGAGCCGCCCACTCGCGCGGGTGAACCGCAGCACCGAGAAATCGCTGGTGCCGCCACCGAAGTCGGCGACGAGAACGGTTTCGTCGCGCTCGAGCGCGCGCGCGTACCAATAGGCGGCGCCCAGCGGCTCGAAGGCGAGCTCGATGTCCGCCATTCCGGCTTCGGCGTAAGCTGCGCCGAGCCGCGCGACGGCGAGATCCGCGTCGGGATTGCCGCCAGCGAAGACGACGGGGCGGCCTGCGACGACCGGGACGGCGGGGGCGTCGGGTGCGAGGTCGCGCAAGAAGGTCGCGATCAAGGCCTCGATCGTGAAGCGCTGACCGTAGAGCCGCGTCTCGGTAAAGGCGCGGCTGGCGAGATGCGTCTTCAGCGATTGCAGGAAGCGCTGATCGCCGATCGGCGCGGCCGCGCGGGCGATGGCGTCCGGGCCGGCGACGTGTCGTACGGCGCGTCCTTCGCGCCAGAAGGTGAGCGCGGTGCGGAACGTCGCGGTCGGCCCGTCGGCGGTCGGCCATGTCCGGGTCTCGACGCGTCCGTCCTCATGGGCCACGGCAACGACGCTGTTCGTCGTGCCGAAGTCGATGCCGACGCCGACGATCGTCACGCGCCGCCCCGCGCGTTAAGGCCTTGTTCACCGCGATGGCCAACTTCGTCGTCAACGCGCGAACCTATTAAGCTTATTCTTCGATTCGCCGGGCGAGGATGGGGCTTCGCCGCCGCCTGGGATATCCCATGTATCGCCACCCGTATCTCGACCTCGGCTACACGCACGAGATCACCGCCTCCGTGCCGCACGAGCCGATCCCGGCCCCGATCCGCACGAGCGCCGCGCGCGACCTCACGGCACGGTTGCGCTGCCTGAAGAAGCTCGCCGACGCGGAGCGCGCCGAGCGCCTCGGCCCCTGCATGTTGATGGCGCTGCGGTCGAAGCCTGCCCGCGTCAGCGCCAATCCGCGCCAGCGCGGCATGCACTAGCTAGCTCTCCGTCCTGCCCGCGACGCCCGCCTCGGCGAAGGTCGCCATGTCGCGGGTGCAGGCGAGCGCGGCCTTCAGCAGGCCGAGAGCCAGCCCGGCGCCGGACCCCTCGCCGAGGCGCATGCCGAGATCGAGCAGCGGCGCCTTGCCGAGCTTTTCCAGGACCCGGCGATGCGCCTGTTCGGCCGAGACGTGCGCGGCCAGGCAATGGTCGGTCGCGGTCGGCTCGAGCGCGTGCAGCACCGCCGCCGCCGCGCAGACGACAAAGCCATCGAGGATCACCGGCACGCGCTGCATCCGTGCGGCGAGGATCGCGCCGACCAGCGCGGCGATTTCGCGCCCGCCGAGGCGGCGCAGTACCTCGAGCGGATCGCCGAGGTGGTCGCGATGCAGGGCGAGCGCCGCCTCG
The DNA here is from genome assembly GCA_965214415.1 of uncultured Lichenihabitans sp. Classification (GTDB taxonomy): domain Bacteria; phylum Pseudomonadota; class Alphaproteobacteria; order Rhizobiales; family Beijerinckiaceae; genus RH-AL1. The sequence continues at coordinate 380,810 of CBDCBQ010000002.1, read as the reverse complement.
ACCGCGTCGCGCTTGCGCGCGAGTCCGACGTCGTCGACGCCGGTGCCGCGCCCGACCCAGTCCTGCGCCGTGCCGCCGTAGAGCGCGGCGTAGATCGCCGACGCGATCGTCGTGTTGCCGATCCCCATTTCGCCGAGGCAGAGCACGTCGACGTCGCCGGCGATCGCCTCCATGCCGAAGGCGATGGTGGCCGCGCAGGCCGCCTCGTCGAGCGCCGGCGCCTCGGTGATGTCGGCGGTCGGGATGTCCAGCGCCAGCTCGAACACCTTGAGGCCGATCCCGTAGATGGCGCAGATCTGGTTCACCGCGGCGCCGCCCGCCGCGAAGTTTTCGAGCATGGCGCGCGTCACCGAAGCTGGATAGGCAGACACGCCCTTGGCGACGACGCCGTGGTTGCCCGCGAAGACGGCCATCAGCGGGTGGGCGATGGTGGGCGTCTCCTTGTCCTGCCAGGCGGCGAGAAAGGCGACGAGATCGTCGAGCCGGCCGAGCGAGCCGGGCGGCTTGGTCAGCTGATCCTGCCGCGCTCGTACCGCCGCCTCGGCCTTTGCCGAGGCCACGGGCATCAGCGGGAGCAGGGCGCGAACATCGTCGAAGGGCAACCCGCTGGCCGACATGAGAGTCTCGCGATCGTTTTTCCAGAAGCGCGTGGTCTTAAGGGAATTTTCGACCCGGCGCCAAATTTCGATCGCCAAGGGTTTCCCGCCAAGCGAAGATGTCGACTTCCGGGAGACGAACGACGATGGACAAGCAACACGTGAAGGGCGCGGTCGACAAGGCCAAGGGCGCCGTGAAGGACGCGGTTGGCGGCGCGACGGGCAACCGCCAGATGCAGGCCGAGGGCAAGATCGACAAGGCGAAGGGCGCGGTCCGTGGCATCGTCGGCGACATCAAGGACGCCTTCAAGGGCCGCCGGTAGGCTCGCTTCGATCGTCTTCGCCGATCTCCTCATCGCGCTACGATTCTTCTCGCGCCTGCCCGTCCCGGTGACGGCGCGCGAGCGCGCGCTCGGCCTGGCCGGCCTCGCCCAGGCCGCGCCCCTCGTCCCGCTCGCCGGCGCGCTCATCGGGCTCGTCCCGGCGTTGGTGGTCCTCGCAGCCGACGCCGCTGGATTGCCCGCCGCCATCGCCGCGCCGCTGGCGATCGCGTCACTCGTCCTCGTCACCGGCGCGTTGCACGAGGACGCGCTCGCCGATTGCGCCGACGGTTTCGGTGGCGGCGCGACGCGCGCGCGCAAGCTCGAGATCATGCGCGACAGCCGCATCGGCACCTACGGCGCCTGCGCCATCGCGCTCTCGCTGTATCTTCGCGCCGCCGCGCTCGCGGTCGTGATGGCGCACGGGGTCGGCTCGGCTGTCGCCGTCGTCATCGCCGCCGCGGCGCTCTCCCGCGCGGCGAGCCTGCTGCCGTTGGTTCTCCTTCCGCCGGCGCGCGACGAAGGCGTCGGACGCGGAGCCGGCCGCCCGGGAAGAAACGCCTTCGCCGTCTCGGTCGTGCTTGCGATCGCAGTCGCCACGGGCGTTCTCTGGACCGGCGCGGGCCTCGGCAGCATCATCGTCGCGGTCGGGCTCGCCGCGCTCGTCGCACTCTCATTTTGCGCGCTGGCACGGCGGCAGGTCGGTGGTTACACGGGCGACGTCGCCGGCGCCACGCAGCAACTCGTCGAGATCGCCGTCTATCTCGTCTTCGCCGCGGGCTGATCGTTCTGCCGCTTCACTCGAACGGCCCTCGCGTCGCGTCCGGCGCGAAGACTCGTGCGTACCAAAACTTTCTTGGATCGCGCAGCCAGGCCCGATTTGAGTCGCTTTCGAAGCGGGCGAGTTGCCGCATCTCGATCCCATATCGAAAGAAGATCGCCAGAAGCTCGCGCAGATCGGCGTCGTCCGGCGGTCGCGCCAGATCGATGAGAAGATCGCACAGGATGCCATCGAGGCTCGCGACGCACGGGACGCGCTCGATCCATTCGAAGAAGGCTCTCTCGTCGTTTGCGTGGAAATAGTTCACGCTGGTCGCGACCAGCCGATCCATTGGTTCCGGCATGAGTCTGCCTCCTCCAAGCATTCCGGAACGCGAAAAGGCGGCGGGATGATCCCGCCGCCCTTTACCGACCGCCACCGCACGTGTCTCGCGGGTGGTGGCGGAGGATTCCGTGACGCCGATCAGAGACCGGCGAGATAACGCGTCGGGTCGACCGGCGTCGAGCCCTTGCGCAGCTCGAAGTGCAGCTGCGGCGAGGCGACATTGCCGCTCTGGCCCGAGGTGGCGATCGTCTGGCCGCGCTTGACCTGCTCGCCGCGGTGCACCGAGAGGCCACCGTTATTGGCGTAGGCCGAGACGAAGCCGTTCGGGTGACGGATCAGGACGAGATTGCCGAAGCCCTTGATCTCGCTGCCGGCGTAGGCGACGACGCCGCTTTCCGCCGCCTTCACCGAGGTGCCTTCCGGCACCGCGATGTTGATGCCGTCGTTGCCGCCTGTCTTGAAGCCCTGGATGATGCGGCCGTGCGCCGGCCAGCGGAATTCCGGCGCGCCGTTGGCCGAGACTTTCTCTTCGGCCGGCGGCAGGCTGGCGGTCGGCGTCGGGTCGGCCTGCGCCTTGCGCGCGGGTGCGGTTTCCTCGAGCCGCGCGACCTTGGTGGGGGGGCGCTCCGGCACGGTCTCGACCTTGGCGATGCGGGCAGGCTTGGCGGCGGTGGCCGCGTCGGCCTTGGCCTCGGCGATCTTCGCCTGACGCTCGGCCCGGGCGGCCTTGCGCGCGGCGCGCGTGTCGGTGAGCTGCGCGTCCGCCTCGGCCTTGCGCTGGCCGCGCGTGTCGATCTCGCTGGTGCGGGCCGGCTGCGGACCGCGCTTCCAGTGCATCGTCTCGTGCTCGGTCTCGATCTCGCGCCTGGCCGCCTTGTGCTTGAGGGCATCGCGGGTCGCCGCCTCGCGAACGGCGAGATCGCGATCGGCTGCGGCTTGCGCGGCGGCGTCGTGTTCGGCGGCGATTTTCGCCCGGCGAACGGCTTCGCGGTCGGCGATCTGGCGGGCGAGACGCTCGCGGGCCGAATGGTCATGCGGGCGGCGCACCGCAACCTGGCGCGGCGCGACCTCGGCGACGCGCGAGCCGCCGTTGGCGTTGTAGACCGGGATCACCAGCCGGGTGCCGGGGCGGAGATCGCCGGACGACGAGAACCCGTTGGCGTGCAGCAGCGCATCGGTCGGCACGTTGTAGCGCGAGCCGAGGATCGCCGCGGTTTCGCCGTTCGCGACGATGATCGCCATGCCGCCGCTGGCCGACCAGGAGCCGTGCCCGCTCGGCGCGGCATAGGAGGCGGTATGCTCCGGCTTGGGGGCGACCGGCTTGGGGGCGACATAGCTGTCGTTATAGGACGGGCTCGTGTGAGCCGGCGTCTCGTAGGACGCGACGTGGCGGGGCGCGTCGCTCGGCGCGGCGAGCGGACGCGATACGATCGCGCTGCTCGGCTGGTAGGGCGGCGGTGCCATGTCGTTGCCGTAGGCCGGGGGGCGATCGATGCTGCCGGTGGGCGACATGTCGGTCGAGGCGCTTCGGAACGGATTACCGAGCGGATCGCCGGTAAACCGGCTGGAGTCGGCGCAACCCGCGAGAAGGGCGGCGGTCAGGCTGGCGAAGGCGAACCGCGCGACGAGGCGCAAGCCATAAGGAGCAACATCTTTACACATGACGCAACCTGTCAACGCGGGGTCGGTAATGACATTAACGGTGCGCCGAGTTAAAGACGGGTTTAAGATGAACATCCGCTCACCAAAAAGCCTCGATTGTAAACGTTAAAAGGTATTAAGTATCTCCGAAGCAACAAAAAGATGCTTGTGGGGCAGGCGCGGTCGACCCCGGCGGGGGCCGAAACACGCAATGCACGACGGGCGTCGTCTCGCGCTTGCGCGCACCCGGCGTGATCCCACATTATGACGGAGACATCACGGCCGCGCCTCGGGTGGCCGACCGCTTGGGCTCTTCAGACACATGCGCGATCCCTACACCGTGCTCGGCGTCGCCAAAGGCGCGGCACACGACGACATCAAGAAGGCGTATCGGCGCCTCGCCAAGAAATACCATCCCGACCAGAGCAAGGAGCCGAAGGCGAAGGACCGGTTCGCCGAGGTCGGCTCCGCCTACGAGATCCTCGGCGACGAGAAGAAGCGCGGACAGTTCGATCGCGGCGAGATCGATGCCGAAGGCAAGCCGAAGTTCCAGGGCTTCGAGGGCTTCTCCGGCGGCGGCGGCAGTCCCGGCCGCGGCGGCTTCGACAACTTCGAATTCAACATGGGCGGCGCCCGCGCCGGGCGCGCCGGCGGGTTCGATGCCAGCGACATCTTCTCCGACCTCTTCGGGGGTGGCGGTGCCGCGCGCGGCGGGCGACCGGGCGGTTTCGGCCAGCAGCGCACTCCGATCCGCGGCGAGGATGTGAAAGCCAACGTCGGCGTCACGCTGGCGGAGAGTGTGCACGGCGCGACCAAGCGGGTGGAGTTGCCGACCGGCCGCGCGCTGAATGTTTCCGTGCCGGCTGGGATCGAGGACGGCAAGTCGATCCGCCTGAAGGCGCAGGGTCAGCCCGGCGTGTCGGGCGGCTCGACGGGCGATGCGATCGTCACCATCCAGATCGCGCCGCACGCGCATTTCCGTCCCGATGGATACGATCTGCGGCTCGAACTGCCGATCACGCTCTACGAGGCCGTGCTCGGCGCCAAGATCAACGTGCCGACACTGGAGGGACAGGTCGAGATGGGCGTGCCGCCGAACTCGAACGGCGGCCGGACCTTGCGGCTTCGCGGCAAGGGCTTGCTCACGCCCGCCAAGACGCGCGGCGATCTTCTGGTGGCGCTGCGGATCGTGCTGCCGGACAATTCGGGCGAGCTCGCCGACCTCGCTCGCAAGCTTGCCGCCGAGCAGCCGTACGAGCCACGTAAATCGATGAGCTGAGCGTCGCCGGCTCAGGCGGCGAGGTCGGCGACCACCGTGTCGAGCAGCGGAAAGCCGGCGGCGCTGACGCGCAGGCGGCCGTGCTGGGTCATCTCGACCATGCCGTCCTCGACGAGCGAAGCGATCCGGCTCTGGTCGAGCATGCGGCTCGAGAGTGCCTCGAATTGCGTTGGCTCGATCCCCTCGGCGAGGCGCAGGCCCATCAGCAGGAACTCGTCGCCCTGCTCCTCGGTCGACAGCAGCTCGTCCTCGACGAGCCCGTGGCCTTCGGTCTCGACGCAGGTCAGCCACATCTCCGGGTGCGCTTCGGTCGCGTGCGCGCGACGGCCCTTCGGCGTCACGATGCGCCCATGCGCGCCGGGGCCGACGCCGACGTACTCGCCATAGCGCCAGTAGATGAGATTGTGCCGGCTCTCCGCGCCAGGCCGGGCGTGGTTGGAGATCTCGTAGGCCGGCAGGCCAGCCCGATCCATCGTCTCCTGCGTCACGTCCCACAGCACCCGGCACTCGTCGGGCGAGGGCACCTTGAGCTTGCCGGCGTTGCGGAGCCGCTCGAACATCGTGTCCGGCTCGATTGTCAGCTGATAGAGCGACATGTGATCTTTCGCGCGCGCCAGCGCCTGCGTCAGCTCGGCTGTCCAGGCGGCCGGTGTCTGACCAGAGCGGGCGTAGATCAGATCGAACGAGAAGCGCTCGAAGATCGAGGCGGCGATGGCGACCGCTTTCAGCGCCTCCTCCGCCGTATGCAGTCGACCGAGCGCCTTCAGATCCGGATCGTTGAGCGCCTGCACGCCGAGCGAGACGCGATTGACGCCGGCGCGGCGGTAGCCGGTGAAGCGGTTCGCCTCGACGCTGGTCGGATTGGCCTCCAGCGTGACCTCGCAGTTCGGCTCGATCGTCCAGTTCGCGGCGATGGCGTCGAGAATGCCGGCGACGGTGCCGGGCTTCATCAGGGACGGCGTGCCGCCGCCGAAGAAGATCGAGGCGACGGTGCGGCCCTTGGTGAGCTTGGCGCGATGCGACAGCTCGGTGCGGAACGCCTGGACGAAGCGCTCCTCGTCGATCGCCTGGGCGCGGACGTGGCTGTTGAAGTCGCAATAGGGGCATTTCGACAGGCAGAACGGCCAGTGCACGTAAACCGCGAAGCCCGGATTGCCGGCCTTGTAGATGTGGCTCGCCATGAACGCCCCATGAGATCTGCCTGATCCCTATCATGGTTAGCGTGCACGGGGGGTCTTAAGAATGCGTTCACCACGTTCGCGTTGGCGAGATAAAAAGGTGGTTAACGCCGTGCGGCTCGGTCCCGCGAGGTCGCGGTATCATCCCGTCTGCGTGGCCCGCTGCGTGGTTGCGCCACGATCTGGCGGCGCGCCTTGCTGGACGGGCTCGGGCGTCGCCGCGACGTCGCGTTTCTGCTTGTCCTCCGGCGGCTTCAAGGCCGAGCGGAGCGAGACGAGCTTGTTCAACAGGTCGAACCAGAACGGCGCGCCGAGCATGATCGCGATCGCCGTGACCAGCCAGCCCATGAGGGAGAGTGCCCATGCCGCCACAAGGTACCAGCCCTTCGTGTCGCACTGGTAGGCCGCCGCCGTATCGCGCACGCAGGCTTGCGGCGCGGGGTAGAGCCATCCGTTGGCAATGGTCCAACCGGTTGGAAAGCCGATCTCGTTGAACTCGGTGCGCAGCTCCTCGAAGCTCTTCGGCGGCTTTTCGTCGGGCGGAGCGGAAGCCGTCGGCTGCGCGTCCGCGGCCTGTCCCGCCCGCGCCTGATCCTGCGTCTTCGGCGGGCGAGCGGACGTACGTTGCACGTATCCTTCAGCCTCGGCGACGACAGCCTGACGGAGCGGGCGGTCGACAAGCAAGCTCTTGGCGATCGTGATCGAATCGACGTTCAGCGCGACGGCCGCGCCGAAACCGAAGACGAACAGAAACACAGCCGACCGCCGTGCGTACCACCCGGTGACGCGATCCATTGTCCCGTCGTACCAAGTTTCCAGATGCTTGCGGACGTCAGCGAGATCGTCTCCCGCGGCGGAGAGCGCCGTCAGCAGGACACGCTGAAGATCGTTTGGCGGTTTGGCGAGCCGCAGCTTGCTCTTAAGGTCGGTGATGGACAGCAAATCACCGGCCTTGCTTGCGCCCGCGGCCAAATCCAACAGCGCCAAAGAGAAGCTCTCCTTCGGAATATAGGATGGCAAAATCACACCCTCTTCTCCACGCCTCCCCTTATAGAGTGACGATATCAGGGGATGCTTATAAAACTGATCAACTAGCGTCTCTTTATCAGATATCCTCAGCATCTCGCCCAGGCCGCGTTCGAGAAAAACGGATCTTTCTTTCAAAAAAGCCTCGAAGGCTTCGCGCAGAGCCGAGGCGATTGTGCTCATGAACAAGAAAAGGAATACCATGCCGATGGCGGCTTCCAGAATATCCGAGCCAAACATGACGAAACACCAAGAAAGAAATCAGGTTGCTTCGGTGCCATGTCGCAGGCGAGCCAACAAGTCGACTTTAGTCAAAACAGCCCGCGCAGTCGCACGAGGCGGATCACTGCGTTTAAAACCCATCGGTCGCCCGATTTCGGCCGCCAAGCCCCGCGATACCGGCGTCGGGGCCACTCATGGTCGACGACCATTGTTGGACTTAACAAGGCGTTTACCACGTTCTCGATAGAACGGACTGGTCGAGTCCTCGACGGGCGGAGTGGGACACACCGGTCTTGAGCTACCTGCAGCCGCCCCCGAACATGTCGCCCGTCGTGGTCGTCAAGGATTTTGGCGGTTACGTCGATCAATACTCGGCGATCACCGAGACCTACCGGCGTACAAACCGCGAGGTGCGCATCCACGAGTGCCATTCGGCCTGCACGATGGCGCTGGGCCTGCCGAACGTCTGCGTCTACCGCGATTCGGTGTTCAAGTTTCACCAAGCCTACGATCCACGCAACCACGTCACCAATTGGGACGTCTCGGACCAGCTCTTCAACACCTATCCGGTGGCGGTGCGCGATCGCCTCGGCACGCTGACCAAGAGCTTCACGATCCTGCGCGGGCAGGAGCTGATCGATCTCGGCGTGCGCGATTGCACCGCGCCGCAGCCGCGCATCATGGTCGCGCAGGCGATGATCAAGCCGTTGCCGGAGGGCACAGCGACCGGCGCGTCCACGTTCTCGATGCTGACGGGCAGGCTGCAGGGCATGATCCCCGGCTTCGGCGCGAAACCCGAACTGGGCCCGGCGTCGAGCCAACGGGCGCGCCGCGCGGCGCCCGCGGTGCCGGACGGCATGCTGGCGCCGACCATTCCGTTGCCACCGGAGCGTCCTGTCACGCTGGCCACGACCGCGCCAGACGCGCCAGAGACCGCGATGCCGAGCGAGCCGGCGCCGCGCGCGCCCGACGTCGTCACCGGCTCGCCCGACGACGGCATCCCGCTGCCGCCGCCGCGTCCCAGGATCTTGGTCGCGTCCGTGCCGGGCCTGCGGCCGATCCCGTTTTTTCAGAGGATCGACGGGGCGGCGCCGATCATGCCGGCGCACTTCATCCCCTTTTCGAAGCGGGCGTAGGCCGCGAGCGGTCTCCCGTCAGGCGGTGGCGCGCGAGGCCGCCACGTCGGGTGGCAGCTCGGCCTTTCCGAACAAATGGCCTTGCAGATACTCGACGCCCCAATCGGTCAGAAGGCGGGCGGTCGCCTCGTCCTCGATCCATTCCGCGACCGTCGGGATGCGCAGATTTCGCGCGAGGTCGATCAGCGTGCGGATGAAGAAGCGATCGTCGGGCGACGTCGACAGGTTCTGCGCGAAGGCGCCGTCGATCTTGAGGAAGTCGATCGGCAGCTGGCGCAGCGTGCGGAACGAGGAATGGCCGGCGCCGAAATCGTCGATCGCGATTTTCACGCCGAGCGGTTTGATCTCGGCCAGCGACGCGCGCGTCGCTTCGAGGTCCTCGACGAGGCAGGTCTCGGTGATCTCGACGGTCAGGCGGCGGGCCGCGTCGGGCCGGAGCTTGCACGCGGCGCGCAGATGGTCGAGCCAGCAGCTCTCGGCGATGCTCGCGACCGAGGCGTTGATCGACAGCGAAAGCTTGCGATCGGTGGCCAGCATGGCGAGTGCCAGATCGAGCACGCGACGGTCGAGCAGCGCGACGAGCCCGCTTCGTTCCGCGTTCGGGACCAGCGCGTCGGGCATCAGCAAGGTGCCGTCGTGGCGGCGGATGCGCACGAGGGCCTCGTGGAACACGACCTTGCGGGTGCGGGCATCGACCACCGGCTGCAAGGCCAGCAGAACGCGGCCCTCGTTCAGCGCGGCGAGCACCTCGTCCTGCGCGGCCGGCCGGCCGACGGTTCGCGCCATATCGGGATCGTGGCGCAGATAGGCGGGGCTGGTCGGCTGCCGCGCCGCTTCGAGCGCCTCCTCGGCGAATTGCAGAAGCGCTTGCGGCGTGCGGCCGTGACATGGGCCAAGGACGGCGCCGATGCGCGCATGCGGCGCCAACAAGGCCTTGGGCTCGACCGTCTCGATCGCCGCGATGAAGCGTGTCGCCGCGGCTTCCGCCTGCTCCGCGTTACAATTCTCGAGCAGGACCGCGAACCGCGTCGCCGCAAGCCGCGCGCAGATCTCTTGCGCGCGCATCTGAGACCGCAGCCGGCCGATCGCGGCGGCAAGCATGGGATTGGAATGCCCGTGCGGCGCGGCGCTCGTCTCGATGCCGATCAGCAGGACGGCGAAGGTAGCCTGTCGCTTTCCCGCGAGGCTGAGCTTGCGGGCGATATGTTCGATGAAATGGGCGCGGTCGAACGCGCCGGTGAGGGGATCGCGTGCCGCGGTCAGCGCGGCGCGTTCCGCCTCGATCCTTTTGGTGATGACCCGGATCATGCCGTGCGCGCGACCTGGCCTGTCCTTGGCATCCGCGAACCAGCGGCCACGATCCTCGATCCAGACTGGGGCGGCCATCGATCGGTGCGCTGGAAGCAGGGCGTAGACGGCGGTGTAGGGCACGCCGCCGCCGGCGTCGCAGCCGCCGGGCGCCATCACCGCGTCGTATCGTGAGGTCGTGCTTTCGGCGGCAAGGTGCTCGGCGTAGCCGAGACCGGTGGCGAGCCGCGAGGAATCGACGATGCCGACGACCGCAGTGAGGTTTGATCCCCAACGGATCTGGTCGGTCGCGATGTCCCAGTCGTAGAGGACCTCTCCCGCGCCCGCGTCGGCGGTATCGAGAAAAGCCATCTTGGATTGGCCGGGCTGATCGCCGCCGTCGCGTGCAAGCTGCACCCGCCATCTCCTCAATATCACGCGACAGCTCGCCGATAATGGCGCCACGACGCAACGTAAAGCGTGATCCTTAATGGGGCGTTGAGCACGGCGGTCGCATTCGAGCCAATATACCGCCGCGTGTTGAAAACTCGGATTTATCCCCGATTTTTACGTTCGCGCAGCTCGGCGAAGATCGCGACAGCATCCGCGTCCGGCATGCCGAGCGCTGCCTTGAGCTCCGACTCCTCGGCCCGCAGGAAGGGGTTCGTGGCCTGCTCGAGCGCGATCGTGGTCGGCAGCGTGAAGCTCTTCGCCTCGCGCAGACGATCGATCTCGGCGGCGCGATCGGCGAGAAGGCTGTTGCCGCCGTCAACCGACATCGCGAAGCGCGCGTTCGACTGGGTATATTCGTGGCCGCAATAGACCTGTGTCGACCCGGGCAGCCGGGCGAGCTTCATCAACGAATGGTAGAGGACGCTGGGCTTTTCCTCGAACGGGCGACCGCAGCCGAGCGCGAACAGGGTGTCGCCGGCAAACAGCAGGTCCTCGTCGTCGAAATAATAGGCGATATGGCCCGAGGTGTGTCCCGGGACCTCGATCACATGCGCCTCCAGCGAGCCGACCTTGACGCGATCGCCTTCGCCAACGGTGACGTCGAGGCCACTGATCTTGCCGGCCGCCTTGATCTTCTCGACCTCCTTCGCCGGCCCGACGATTATCGCGTCGGGGTACTCCGCCTTCAGCGCCGCGAGACCCTGGGTGTGGTCGGCATGATGGTGGGTGACGAGGATATCGGTCAGATCCCAGCCTTTCGCCTTCAGCGCGGCGAGGATCGGCGTCGCGTCCGGCGCATCGATTGTCGCCGTGCGCCGCGTCTCGGGATCGTGCAGGAGCACCCCGTAATTGTCGGACAGGCACATGAATTGGTGGACTTGGGCGGCCATGGTGGTCTCCTCGACGCGCCGCGGACGGCTCTGTGGGATGGATCGGGAAACGGACGCGCCGTGCAACGGTTGCCGCCCTAGTTTCAACGAGCTCGATCGCCGGCGCTTTTCGCCGTGGACCTGACCGATGCGCGACGTGCGCAAACGTGCGACACTTCCGGCATGGCCCTCGACATCGTCGACCTGCGCACGTTCTACGCCTCGCCGCTCGGCGAGGTGACGCGTCGCCTGGTCGGTCGCATCCTGCGCAAACGCTTCGATGCCTGCCATGGCCAGTCTGTGCTCGGCATCGGCTATGCGACGCCCTACCTCGAGGACTTTCGCGGCGAGGCGATGCGCGTCATGGCCTTCATGCCGGCCGAGCAGGGCGTGGTGAACTGGCCCTCGAACGGTCGCTCGGCGTCCGCTCTCGTCGACACGACAGCGCTGCCACTGCCCGACAGCTGCGTCGACCGCGTCCTGCTCGTCCATGCGCTCGAGATCACCGAGCATCCCCGCGACCTGCTCGCCGAGGTATGGCGCGTGCTGACGCCGGGCGGCCGCGTCATCGCCGTCGCGCCGAGCCGCGCCGGGCTATGGGCGCGGCTCGACTCGACGCCGTTCGGCCACGGCCAGCCGTACTCGCGCAGCCAATTGCGGGATCTGATGCGCGAGACACTGTTTTCGCCGACGCACTGGACGGAGGCACTGTACGTTCCGCCGCTGGGCCGCGGCCTGTTCCTGCGGTCGGCCTCGGCCTTCGAGAAGGTCGGCGCTCAGCTCGCGCTGCCCGGTGCCGGCGTTCTCGTTGTCGAGGCGACGAAGCAGCTCTATCGCCCGGTCGGCCTGCGTCGTCTCGCGCGGCGGATGGCGCCGGCCCTTCAGCCGGTGCTGGTGCCGCAATCCGTCGGCGCCAGGCAACAGGCGATTGACGACCTATAAAGGTATGTTTTCACATGGTCTCGGGGCGCTTGCGCGGCCGACCCGCCGCGCCCATGTCTTCTCCCGCTGCCGGCAGGTCCGGCAAGGATGACACCATGACCGCTGCAACAGGGTTTGTCGGCCGTTACGAGACCGCCGCGATCGACGATGTCGAGGCGACGATGAAGCGCCTGCGTTGGCTTGCAAACTTTCTCGACACCGCGATCCGCCTGCCGGGCGGGTTCCGCTTCGGTGCCGACTCCATCATCGGGCTGGCGCCAGGCATCGGCGATCTCGCGACGGCGGGCATCGCCTGCTACTTCGTCTACGAGGGCAAGCGGCTTGGCCTTCCGAAGACCGCGCTCGCCGCGATGGCGGGAAACGTGGTGCTCGACCTGGTCCTGGGCGCGACGCCGATCCTCGGCGATCTCGCGGACACGTGGTTCAAGGCCAACGTCCGCAATCTCGCGATTATCGAGAAGCACGTCGCCGCGCGGATCTAGCCGCGCGACGACACTTTAGTTGTCGAGGAAGCTTCGGAGCTTCCGCGACCGCGACGGATGCTTCAGCTTGCGCAACGCTTTCGCCTCGATCTGACGAATGCGCTCGCGCGTCACCGAGAACTGCTGGCCGACCTCTTCCAAGGTGTGGTCGGTATTCATGCCGATGCCGAAGCGCATGCGCAGCACGCGCTCCTCGCGTGGCGTCAGTGACGCGAGAACCCGCGTCGTGGTCTCGCGCAGGTTCGACTGGATCGCCGCGTCGATCGGCAGGATCGCGTTCTTGTCCTCGATGAAGTCGCCGAGATGCGAATCCTCCTCGTCGCCGATCGGCGTCTCGAGAGAGATCGGCTCCTTGGCGATCTTCAACACCTTGCGCACCTTCTCGAGCGGCATCGCGAGCTTCTCGGCCAGCTCTTCCGGGGTCGGTTCGCGGCCGATCTCGTGCAGCATCTGGCGCGAGGTGCGAACGATCTTGTTGATCGTCTCGATCATGTGCACCGGAATGCGAATCGTGCGTGCCTGATCGGCGATCGAACGGGTAATCGCCTGGCGGATCCACCAGGTCGCATATGTCGAGAACTTGTAGCCGCGGCGATACTCGAACTTGTCGACGGCCTTCATCAGGCCGATGTTGCCCTCCTGGATCAGATCCAGGAACTGCAAGCCACGGTTCGTGTACTTCTTGGCGATCGAGATCACGAGGCGGAGGTTGGCCTCGACCATCTCCTTCTTGGCCTGGCGGGCCTCGCGCTCGCCCTTTTGCACCATGTGGACGATCTTGCGGAACTCGAGGATTTCGAGGCCCGTCTCGGTCGCCAGATTGTGGATGTCGCCGCGGATATCCTTCACCGTCTCGATCGCCTTGGTGATGAGATCCTTCCAGCCGCGCGTGCCGAGCTTCGAGACGCGCAAGATCCACTTCGGATCGAGTTCCGAGTTCTGGTAGTTCTTGAGAAAGTCCTCGCGCGAGACGCCGTGGCTCTCGCACAGGCGCAGCAGCTTCGTCTCGTAGCCGATCAACCGCTTGTTGATGTCGTAGAGCTGCTCGACCAGCGAATCGATACGATTCTGGTTGAGCGACAGCGACTTCACGTCGGCGACGACTTCCTTCTTGAAGGCCTTGTAGCGGCGCTCCTGGGTTGGGGTCAGCGCCTCGTTCTTGAGCTTGTTCTCGACGTTCTGGTCCTGCAGCTTACGCAGCTTCTTGTAGGAATCTGCGATGCGATCGAAGGTATCCAGCACCTTCGGCTTCAGCTCGGCTTCCATCGCCGACAGCGACACGGAATTTTCCATGTCGTCCTCGTCGTCGAAATTCTCGTCCGGGATCGTCGCGTCGCCGTCCTCGGCCGCCGGGCGCAGGCCAGCCGGGGGATTGATCGGCGCGGTCGCCGGCGCGCGCGCTGCCTGCTGCGCCGCGAGCGCCTCCTGGGCGCCGGGTGCCGTCATGTCGATCTTCGGCTGGTTCTTGCCGTCGGGGCCCGCGTAGGTCGCCTCGAGATCGATGATGTCGCGCAACAGCACCTTCGAGCCGTTGAGTTCGTCGCGCCAGATGATGATGGCCTGGAACGTCAGCGGGCTTTCGCAGAGCCCCGCGATCATCGCCTCGCGGCCGGCCTCGATGCGCTTGGCGATCGCGATTTCGCCCTCGCGCGACAGCAACTCGACCGAGCCCATCTCGCGCAGGTACATGCGGACCGGATCGTCGGTCCGGTCGGCCGGCTCGGACGAGCGGACCGTGACGGCCTTCGCCTGCGAGGCTTCGACGAGGTCGCCGCCTTCGGCTTCCTCCTCCTCTTCCTTTTCCTCGGTCTCGTCGCTGTCGGACTCTTCCGCCTCGACGACGTTGATGCCCATCTCGTTGAGCATGGCGAGGATGTCCTCGATCTGCTCGGAATTCACTTCCTCGGACGGCAGGACCGCGTTCAGCTCGGCATAGGTTACGAAGCCGCGCTTCTTGGCGGCCTTGATCATCCGCTTGACGGCGGCATCCGAAAGGTCGAGCAGAGGCCCATCGGTGTTTTCCGCAACGGCGCCGTCGTTCTCGGGCTTTTCGTTTTCTTTCTTCGCCATCCGGTCCTCGTCGTACCCGGCGCCTAGGCTGTCGCAAGCCGGCGCATTCACTCTACCCAGACGCGGCATCATTGCCGTCGCCGGAAGTCACCGCTCGATCGGTAAGAAGCCTAAGCATCGTCCGTCGTCTTCCAGCCACAGAGCCGAGGCCGCTGAAGCCTGTCTCGCCAACGCGACAAACACGAGCGTCCACTAGGGACCGGTGCCATCCTCTCGAGTGCCTTCGTCTCGGTCGGCGCGCCGTCGGCTCCCAGAGGGCAGCGGAAACACAAGCAGCGGAAACACAAGCAGCGCCAACAAGGGTAGCTAGGGCCACCGAGGTGGAAAGCAACATCTCATGTAGCGCGCGTCTCGCGTCTCGCAAGACACAGTGGCGGCGGCACGCATGTAACGTCGATTTCGAGCGCGAACTCGGCCTCGCGAGATCGGCACGCTCTCACAGCGCCGAGACCAGCCGGCCGGAATGGGCGCCGAACCCCTCGATCGCCGCCTCCTTCCCCGGTAGCGCGTGGATCTGCTCCTGGATTGCCGCTAGGTGAGCCAGGTTCGCCTCGCTTGGGTCCTGTGCCATGTCCTCGCCGGCGGAGCGGAGCTCTGCTTGCAGGACATGCGTCACGTAGTGCAGCGTCAGCGCCTGCTTCAGGACCTCGATCACGTCCTGGATCGCGGCCTCGGGGCGGGCATACCAGGCGAGGCCCGCGCCCGAGCTCTCGAGCTTGGCAATCGTCGGCTCGAACCCCTCGTCGGCCAGTCGCGCGCGCAGGCTCTCGGTCTCGTGCCCGCTCTCGAGTTCGTCGTGCGCGTGGTCGAGCAGCCGATCGCGAAGCCCGGCGAGATCTCCGGCCTCGAACTGGAGCGCCGCGAGCGCCTCGGCCGAGTCCGCCGCGAGCGTCGGCCGCGCGAGCAGGATCACCATGATCATCGCCTCGCGTGGCGGCAGCGGCGACTTCGCCGGCCGGAGGAACGGGCTGGCGGCGAGGCTTTGGCTCGCCGTGGGCGGCGACGAGAGGTGCCCGGTCCGCACCGGCGCGGGCGCACCCTTGCGGAAAGGTACGAACGGCGCCGCTCGACGGGTCGGCTGGCCGGCGCCGCGATCGCCCTCGAACAGCGTGCGCAGCCGGTCCTCGAACGCGGCCCAGTACAACTGGCCGAGTTCGCGGTCGCGGACCGCCCAGGCGATCGCGCGGAGCCCGTCCCGCAGCGCCTTGCGCTGCTCCGGCGTCGCCAGCGGGCGTCCCTCCGTCTCCCGCGACCAGACGAGGTCGACCAGAGGGACGGCGGCCTCGAGCGCGGTGGCCATGGCGCCAGAGCCCGCGGCGCGAAGCATCTCGTCGGGGTCCTGTCCGCCCGGCAGGAGCGCGAAGGCAAGCGTGCGGTCGGCGGCGACGAGTGGCAGCGCCATCTCGGCGGATCGATAGGCCGCCTTGCGGCCGGCGGCGTCGCCGTCGAAGCAGAGGATCGGCTGCGGCGCCATCTGCCACAGCATTCCAATCTGCTCCTCGCCCAGCGTGGTGCCAAGCGTCGCCACCGTCTCGGGAAAGCCCGCCGCGTGCATCGCGATCACGTCGATGTAGCCTTCGACGACGATGACTCGGCCCTTGTCGTGCGCGGCCTTGCGGGCGCGGGCGTGGTTGAACAGCACCGCGCCCTTGTGGAAGAGCGGCGTCTCCGGCGAGTTGAGATATTTCGCCGGCACGTCCTTCTGCAGCGCCCGCCCGCCAAAGGCGATGACGCGGCCGCCGCGGTCGGTGATCGGGAACATCACGCGATCGCGGAAGCGGTCGTAGGGCACCGGGATGTCCTCGCCGTGGATCAGCAGGCCCGTCTCGCACATGGCCTCGACGCTCGCGCCCCTGGCGGCGAGGGCGTCGCGCAACGCATGCCGTTCGGCCGGCGCGTACCCGATGCGAAAGTCGGCGCGGCTTTGGCCGGCGATGCCGCGCTTGTCGAGGTAGGCGCGCGCCATGTCGCCGCGCGAGCCGCGCAGCTCCGCCTCGAAGAACGCGGTGGCCCAGTCCATCACCTCGACCAGGCTGGCCCGGCGTTGCTCCTGTCGCTCACGCTCGGGCGAACGCGCCGGCAGGACGAGTCCGGCCTCGGCCGCGAGGCGCTCAACGGCCTCGGGAAACGACAGGCCCTCGGTCTCGATCACGAAGTCGAAAATGTTGCCGTTCTTGCCCGACGAGAAGTCGAACCACGCCATCTTCTGGTCGTTCACGAAGAAGCTCGGCGTCTTCTCCGTCCCGAAGGGCGACAGGCCGACGAACTCCCGTCCGGACTTTTTCAGCTTGACGCGCTGACGCACGACCTCGGACACGGGCAGCCGCGCCTTGATGTCGTCGAGAAAGGATGGCGGGAAGCGCATGGTGCCCACACTTATATGGATGTCTGCGGCGCGCGGCGCGTCGAGGAGCGCCGGCTTGTCGTTTTCCCCCGTATCAACAAGGCTTCCGATGCGAATGATCGAAGGTGGGGATTCGGGGAGGATGACGGGGATGGGCAGGACCAGCCGTCTTCTCGACATGAAGCGGCGCGGCGAGCCGATCGCCGTTCTCACCGCCTATGATGCGCCGACGGCGCGCGCCGAGGCCGAGGCGGGCGTCGACGTGATCCTCGTCGGCGACAGTCTCGGCACGAATTTCCTTGGTTACGCAAGCGAGCGCGAGGTGACGTTGGAGGACATCCTGCATCACCTGCGTGCCGTCCGTCGGGGCGCGCCCGCGGCGACGATCGTCGCGGACCTGCCTTACGCAACGTACGACCGCGAACGGCAGGCGGTGGAGAATGCGCGCCGGCTCGTGGAGGCTGGAGCCGATCTGGTCAAGTTCGAGGGCGCGCGGCCGGAGATCGTGCGGGCACTCGTGAGCGCCGGCATCGCGGTGAGCGGCCATCTCGGGCTCGAGCCGCAGCATCACGAGGAGAAGCGCCTGAAGGCCAAGACGGCCGCCGCCGCGCGTCGGCTCGAGACCGACGCCATCGCGATGGACCAAGCGGGGATCACCCTGCTGGTTCTCGAGATGATCCCCGAGGAGCTGGCCGCGCGCGTCACCCGGGCCGTCGCGGCGCCGACCATCGGCATCGGCGCTGGGCGCGGCACCGACGGGCAGGTTCTCGTGATCACCGACGTGCTCGGCTACACGCAGGCCGCCTTTCGTCACAATCACCGCTTCGCCGAAGTCGGCGCGGCGACGCGCAAGGCCGCCGCCGATTACGTGGCCGCGGTTCGCGCGCGGGCATTTCCTTCCCGCGCCAACGTGTTCCCGATGCCGAAGGCCGAGCTCGCGCTGCTGCAGGATGCCGGCTGAGCGAGATCCGACCTTCTTCAGCCCGCCAGCCGCGCCTTGACGATCCCGCTCGCCTTCCCGAAATCCATCTGCCCTGGGTGCTTTGCCTTCAACGAGGCGACGACCTTGCCCATGTCCTTGATCGAGGCGGCACCGACCTCGGTGATTGCCGCGTCGATCGCGGTGGCGACGTCGGCATCGTCCATCTGCCGCGGCAGAAAGCCCTGGATGATCGCGATCTCCTCGGCCTCCGTCCGCGCCAGCTCGTCGCGGCCGGCCTTGGCGAAGATGTCGCGTGATTCCTCTCGGCTCTTCACCATCTTCTGAAGCAGCGCAAGAATATCCTGCTCGCTCACGGTCTTACCTTGGCCACGCGCCTCGATATCGCGATCTTTCAAGGCCGCGTTGACCATGCGGATCGTCTCGACCCGACGTTTCTCGCCCGCCTTCATCGCGATCTTCAAAGCAGCGTTGAGCGCTTCGCGCATTAAGTGTCTCGATCATCATTGCCAACTTCGGATACTGGAGATATGGCTACGCACAACAAAAAAGACAGGTTTGCAATTCACTGCAAAGAAGACGCTGGTCATCGCGACATGCCCGACTTATCAGAGGTGGGCAATTCTGGTGATTCCGCGCCGAGCCGCGGCTCGCGATTGCAACGTGATTGGTGAGAACAGAATGCGACGTCCGGTCAAACCGTTCGTAACCGAATACCGAGGAAACGCGCGACGTCAGCCCGGGAGCACCGGGCCAGGGCAAAAGCCGGATCCCTTCAAGGCCGATCCTTCGAAAGACGACATGGAGCCGGGCGAGGCCCGTTCGCCCGAGCCGTGGGGCTCTGGGTCTGCACGTTTCGCGTCACCGCCGCAGGAAGATGGTTACGAGGCGGCGTTGCGTGCCGCGGACGCGCTGTTCTCAGGCGCGCGCCGCCCGGCCGAAGCCGAGTCGGGCGCACGGCCGACTTCGAATGACGAGGGCGCGGACGAGACGCAAGGCTCGCACCCGGCCGGCGGTCGCGTGCTTCGCGCCATGGACGAGCAGCCGCCCGAGGAGCTGCTCCGCCTCGAGGCCGAGTTCGCGCCGAAGCGGCGAGGCCGCAAGCCAGGCTCGAAGAACAAGCCCAAGACGCTGCCGGTCGCCGCTATCGAACAGCCGCTGGCCATGCCGCCCGCCATCGCGAGCGCACCGCCGGCACTTCCGGTCGTCGCGAGGATCGCCGCCGTCCCCGCCATACCCCGTGTCGCGCGGGCGCCTGCTCCGCGTGGCGACCGCTATGCCTGGGTGCGCACCAAGTTGAAGCCGGGCCAGGCGTGGAAGCGGCGGATCCCCAAGATAGCATGGTGACGCGCCGATCGCGCGGACCTGAGCCGTTTGGCGACATTTGCGGACGTTGAAGTCGATCCACATATATGCCCAGCGGGGATTGGCCCCGTTTCGACAGGGTCCGACCATGTCTTCCGCTTCGACATCAACAGTATTCCGTACCGTCGTGCTCGCATCGCTGCTTGGTCTCTCCGGCGTGGTCGTGCTGTCCGGCGGCGCCGACGCGCGCCTCGGTGGCGGTGGCTCGTTCGGCAGCCGTGGGTCGCGCACCTTCAACATGCCGTCCGCGACGCCGACCGCGCCCAGCGTCTCGCCGTTCCAGCGCTCGGCCACGCCGAATTTCGGCAATGCCGGGATGTCCTCCGGCATGCGTCAACCCGGCATGTTCGGCGGTGGCTTGGGACGCGGTCTGATCGGCGGCTTCCTCGGCGCCGGCCTGTTCGGCCTTTTGTTCGGCAACGGTCTGTTTGGTGGGCTGGGTGGCGGCATGTCGCTGATCGGGCTCATCTTCCAGCTCGGCCTGCTCTACCTCGGCTTCCGTCTCGTGATGGGCTTTTTCCGCAATCGCCGGCCGGCCTTTGGCGGCGCCTCGGCCTTCGGGGGGACTCCGGACGGCGCCGCTGGTAGTGGCTTTGGCGGAGCGAGCAACGCGCCGCGGACGACGCCGATCACGATCGGGCCGGCCGACTACGAGGCTTTCGAGAGGCGGCTCGTCGACAGCCAGACGGCCTATTCGAACGGTGATGTTGATGCGCTGCGGCGGATCGCGACGGCGGAGATGCTGCAGAACTTCGAGAGCGAGCTGGCGGCCAACCACAGCCAGGGCGTCGTCAACAAGATCGGCGAGGTCCACCTTTTGAGCGGCGATCTTTCCGAAGCCTGGCGCGAGAACAGCACCGATTATGCGACGGTGGCGATGCGCTTTTCGCTCATCGACGCGACGATCGACCAGCGCTCGGGGCAGGTCGTCAGCGGCAGCTCGACCGCGCCGCAGCAGGTGACGGAAGTCTGGACTTTCGCGCGCGGGGCTGGTGCCGGCGCGGCCGGCTGGAGCCTGGCCGCGATCCAGCAAGCTTGATCCGCGCCTGACACCGCGCCGTTCCAGCCCTACCACGACCTAATTCGCCGTGGATCGGGCTGGTGCGGTCGGCCGGCGCCTCGCGCGTCATCTTTACTACGCTCGACTGGTAACGGTGACCGCAAGGGCTTATTCGGTCTATGCTCCCTTGGCTCTGGGCCGAGCGGATCGTTGCGGCGCGTAGGAGTGTGATGACGCAGGAGCTGCCGCCCGAAGGAGCATCGCGCGAGGCCACGATGCCGTCCGCCGTCGATGCGCCGATGCCGGCCTCTCCTACGATATCCCAGGACACGAGGTCGCACGCCCCGGCTGCCGTGCAGTCCCTGAAACAGGCGATGCGGCGCGCCCGCTACGACGACGCCGAGCGCGTCGGCGTGATGGCGGATCTCCGCGCGGCTCGGCTCGGCCGGCTCGAGCTGCTAGAGGATGCGCTGCGGCCGTTGTCGGCGCAGATTCCGGAAGATGTCGACATGTTCGACTTCGGGCTGATGCCAGGTGCGCACCCTCGCCTCTTCATCGACATGATCGGCTTTGTCGAGATGGCGCGCGACGCCCGCGGCTACCGCCTGCTGCAGGACACGCGGCACGGTCGCGTGGTCCTCGCGGAGAGCGACAGCGTCGACAGGATGGTCGACGCGGTGACGGACTACGTCGCCCGCCGCCTGCTCGAGCGCGACAAGGCCCTGGCCGCCGCCGCGGACGACGAGGATGGCGTTCGCGGGCCGCCGCCGAGGCGCTCGGTCCAGCCGACCAGGCGCTCGCCAAATCCGCCTCTGTCGGAAGCATCTGGTCCACCGACACGACGCCGCAGGTCCACGACGCGACGTGTCGCCGCCGCGACCTTCGCGTTCCTTATCGATTTGTTCGGCTCGATCGCCTTCTTCACGATCCTGATCGGGTTGGGCTGGTTGATCTGGAATCGCCTGCGCGGCCAGATCTGAGCGCGGATCACATCGAACGCGATGGAGACGTTCGGCTTTCTCCGCTAGAGCAGACGCGCACGCGAAACCGGGCCGCCATGATCTCGACGACGACGAAAGCCCGCAGGGGGGCCGGCCGATGACCCGCATGCTTGTTCGCGTCGCGGACGCGCAGGACGCGACAGAAGCGGCCGCGGCGGACGTCGATGCCGTCGAGCTTCGTCTGCGGGCGTGCACGCCGCCTGATCTTGCCGCCGCGCGGGCTGTGCGCGCGGCCTTCACCGGAACGCTGCGGCTGCGTCTCGATGGTCCGGGCCTGACGCCGGAACTCGTCGCGGCCGCGACCGCGCTGGCGGCCAACGAGATCGCGCTTCCGTTCGATGGGTCGGTGCCGCCGGCAGGTGCGGCCGCCGCGTCTCCCGACTTCGTCGCCGTCATCGGCGCCACCTGCGGCGACCGTCTCGACGCGATCGCGCGGGTCAAGGGGCACGCCGGTGCCATCATGTTGGAGGCCGACGACCTGGGGCGGCTGCTCGATGCGGCCGGCGTCGCCGCGCTCGACGCCTTCGCCTTCGCCTGCCGGGCGGCCTCGCTGCCGTTCGGCCTCGCCGGAGGCCTCGAGGCGCCGGACGTCGCCCGTCTGCTGCTGCTCGAGCCCGACGTGATCGGCTTCGATCGGGCCGTGCGGCACGACCATCGCGCCGACGCAAGGCTCGATCGTGCGGCGCTCGACGCGATCCGCGCACTGATCCCGCGCCATGGCGCAGCCCTCGCGCCGAGCGCCCCCG
This sequence comes from uncultured Lichenihabitans sp., assembly GCA_965214415.1. GTDB lineage: Bacteria > Pseudomonadota > Alphaproteobacteria > Rhizobiales > Beijerinckiaceae > RH-AL1. The sequence goes on along the minus strand of CBDCBQ010000002.1, from coordinate 358,808 downwards.
CGCTGATCGCCAACGACCGCGTCTTCGTGCGCGACTTCGTCGTCCCGCTGTCGATCGGCGCTTATCGGGCCGAGCACGGTGCCCGTCAGCGCGTCCGCTTCTCGGTCGAGGCCGACGTCAAACGCGCGCCGGTCGCGCCGCACGACATGCGCGACGTCTTTTCCTACGACGTCATCATCGAGACCATCCGCATGCTCGCCCAGCGGCCGCATGTCACCTTCGTCGAGACGCTAGCCGAGGAGATCGCCGCCTCGCTGATCGCCGATCCGGCGCTCACCGCCGTCACCGTGAAGGTCGAGAAGCTCGACGTCATCGACGGCGCGGTCGGCATCGAGATCACGCGGCGGCGCCCCTTGGCATGACGACTCGGCCCGACGCGCTCTCCCTGTTGCTGGCGGTGCGCAAGACGCCGATCCTGATGGGTATCGTCAACGTGACGCCGGACTCGTTTTCGGATGGCGGCCGCTTCCTCGCGCCGGACGCGGCGATCGCCGAAGCGCATCGCCATATCGCGGGCGGCGCGGCGATCATCGATGTCGGCGCCGAATCGACCCGGCCCGGCCACGTTGTCGTCTCGCCCGGGGACGAGGCGGCGCGCCTCGCACCGGTGCTTGCCGCCTTGATCGCGGCGGTGGACGTGCCCGTTTCCATCGACACGACGAAAGCCTCGATCGCTTCGGCGGCGCTGGCGGCAGGCGCGGCGATCGTCAACGATCAATGGGGGCTGCAAGGCGATCCCGCGATGGCGGATGTCGTCGCGACATCCCGCGCCGGGCTCGTGATGATGCACAATCGTGCGGATCTCGACGAGGGACGCGATGTTGTCGACGACCTGCGTGCCTTCTTCGATCGCTCGCTCGACATCGCGACGAAGGCGGGGATCGCGCGGGAGCGGATCGTGCTCGACCCCGGCATTGGCTTCGGCAAGACGAAGGCGCAGAACATCCGCGCGCTGGGTGCCGGTGTCGCCGCGCTTGCGGCCTACGGGCTTCCGGTGCTGGTGGGCGTGTCGCGCAAGTCGCTGTTCGCGGCGCTGATCGGCAAGGCCGCGCCAGACGAGCGGCTCGTCGGCACTTTGGCGGCAAACCTCGCCGCGCACGCCCGCGGCGCGACGATCTTTCGCGTCCACGATTGCGCCGAGCACCGCGACGCCTTCGCCGTCACGACGGCGATTGCCGATGGCTGAGGGATGGACGCCGATCGGTCTCGGGCTTGGCGGCAACCTCGGCGATCCCGCCGCCGCGATCGGCGCCGCGCTGCGCCTGCTGGCGGAGCGTGGCCATGTTCGGATCGAGATCACGTCCTCGTTGTACCGCACCAGGCCATGGGGCCCGGTCGCGCAGCCGGATTTCGCCAACGCCTGCGCGCTTGCCGCGACGGACCTGCCGCCGCGCGCGCTGCTCGCCGAGGTGAAGGCGGTCGAGGACCTCGTCGGGCGGGTGGCCGGCGAGCGCTGGGGGCCGCGCGCGATCGATATCGACATCCTCTTCTATGCCGGCGAAACGCACGACGCGCCCGACCTCGTCATCCCGCACCAGAGCCTGTTCGAGCGCGCCTTCGTGCTGGTGCCGCTCGCCGAGATCGCGCCGGACCTCGTGATCGCCGGCCGGAGGATCGGAGATGCTGCGGCGGGGTGCGACTGGAGCGGGATCGAAGCTTGGCTTTAAGGGAGCTTAGAGCAAGTCGATCACGTGAGCGACGAACCGCTTCGCGGTCGCGACCGCGTCAGCCGCCTGCTCCGGAGAGAGCGTATCATCGCCGCTGGTGAAATAATCCGCGGCGGATTTGAAATCGTAGGACTTGAATAGGAAGCGTCGCAGGGCCGCATCGACGCGCCTGTCGTCTCTCGTCAGTCGTACGAACTCCGATCGCACGCCTTTATGTGTCTTCGCAGCCTTCCCAGTGTTTTCGAAGATGAAAGCTTGCGCAGCGTGGAAACAGGCAATGTAGGCGGCGCGTCCTGAATCATCATTCAAGTTCACGGTCATCATGACATCCGCGCGGCTTAAGCAAACGTTCGCATGCCGAAGGAAGATTGCCGTCTCAGGCCTCATATATCCAGGCCGTCGAGCCGGATGTCATGCATGAGCGGTGTCCGCTCGTCATACGCACTCTTCGGAAATGGTTTCGCATCGAAAAAGGCGCCTGCGCTTTCGACGAACGCGATCTTCAGATCCACCAAACGGTCTAGCTCCTCCCACATACCCGTCATCGACTTCAGGAAGATCGCCACATCGTAGTCCGAGTCGGCGCGCGCATCGCCGCGGGCACGAGAGCCGAACAGCACCACGCGGTCGATCTCGTCCCCGTACATCTCGTCCAACGCGGCACGGAAGCGCGTCAGCACGGGGTCGTTCTTCAGGTCCGCGAGCAACATGCTTTCGTACCGCCCCGGGGCTGCCGAAGTCGAACGACCTCGCAAGTTCGAGCATAAAGCATTTTGCCGAGCTTGTCGGCCCTTCGACGCCGCGACGATCCGCCAAACCGGCGGCCCCGGAACCTCGCGCGCGCTGCCGGCTTTCAAAACAGCTTGGCATATGGCCGGGGGACGAGAATGACCGATCAAGAGCACCGTGCCGTCGACCTGCGACCCTACAAAGGTCCTGCCGGCGGTCAGGGCTCGCTGAAATCCGTCGCCGAAATCCTGGTGCGCGAGGATACGCTCGTCGAGAGCGGCGCGCTGATGCTGAAGCAGAACAAGACGCATGGCTTCATGTGCGTCTCCTGCGCCTGGGCCAAGCCCGCCAAGCCGCATACGTTTGAGTATTGCGAGAATGGCGCCAAGGCGACGGCGTGGGAGCTGACCAGCCACACGATCGACGACGCGTTTTTCGCCAATCATACGGTTAGCGAGCTGCGCACCTGGTCGGACTATCGGCTCGAGGAGGCCGGCCGTCTGACGAAGCCCATGCGCTATGATCGCGAGAAGGACCGCTACGTGCCGGTCGACTGGGCGCTTGCGATCAACGCGATCGGCGCGGCCTTGAAGGGCATGAACCCGGAAAAGGTGGTGCTCTACTCGTCGGGTCGCACGTCGCTCGAGGCGTCGTACATGTATGCCCTGTTCGGCCGCATCTACGGCACCAACAATTTCCCCGACTCTTCCAACATGTGCCACGAGTCCACGTCGGTCGCGCTGCCGGAATCGATCGGCCAGCCCGTTGGCACCGTCGACCTCGACGACTTCGAGCATTGCGACCTGATCTTCTTCTTCGGCCAGAACGTCGGCTCGAACGCGCCGCGCATGCTGCACCAGCTGCAGGAGGCGCGCCGGCGCGGCTGCGAGATCATCACCTTCAATCCCCTGCGGGAGCGCGGGCTCGAACGGTTCGCGAATCCGCAAAACCCGATCGAGCTGGCGCTCGACAAGGGCGAGGTCATCTCGACGCAATATCATCAGGTGAAGTGCGGCGGCGACATCGCGGCGATGTACGGGCTCTGCAAGGCGATCCTCGCCGCCGACGACGAGGCCCGCGCGCGCGGCGAAAGCCGCAAGGTCGATATCGGCTTCGTTGGAGAGCACACCAGCGGCTTCGAGGCGTTCGCTCAGGCGGCGCGCGAATACGAATGGGCCGCGCTCGAAGCCGCATCAGGTCTGAGCCGGGCTGATCTGGAACGTGCCGCTGACGCCTACATGCGCTCGACGGCGGCCATAGGCGTCTACGGCATGGGGCTGACCCAGCACCGCAAGGGCGTCGAGGCCTGCCAAATGGTGGCAAACCTGCTCCTGATCCGCGGCAACATTGGCAAACCGGGCGCGGGCATCTGCCCCGTGCGCGGCCATTCCAACGTTCAGGGCCAGCGCACCGTCGGCATCACCGAGAAGCCGGCGCTGGTGCCCTACGACAAGCTCCGCGCGCTTTATCACTTCGAGCCGCCCGAAAAGATAGGTTTGAATACGATCGAAGCTTGCGAGGGGATCCTCAAAGGCGAGATCGAGGCCTTCGTCGGCCTGGGCGGAAACTTTGTTCGCGCCGTCCCCGAGACTGGGCTCATGGAGGCTGCCTGGGCCGCGATCCCGTTGTCGGTGCAGATCTCGACGAAGCTCAACCGATCGCACCTGATCTTCGGTGCGGAGGCCTACATCTTGCCGACGCTCGGCCGCATCGAGACCGATCGTCAGGCAACCGGCCGACAGGCTGTGAGCATGGAGGATTCGACGGCGCGCATTCACGGCTCCAAGGGCGTGCGCAAGCCGATCTCGCGGCACCTGCGCTCGGAGCCCTGGATCGTCGCGGCGCTCGCCAAGGCAACGCTGCCGCCGGACGCGGCCAAGGTCGACTGGAACGCCTGGGTCAGCGATTACGCGCTCGTGCGCGACGCGATCCAGGCGACCTACCCGAAGGATTTCGACGCCTTCAACGCGCGCCTGTTCACGCCGGGTGGCTTCCCGCGCAAGCTTGCCGCGCGCGACCGCAAGTGGAACACGAAAAGCGGCAAGGCGACCTTCATCGTGCCCGCCGGCCTCGACGAGGACCCCGACGAGGTGAAGCGCGGCGACGTGCTGCAACTCATCACCTTGCGATCAAACGATCAGTTCAACACCACCGTCTACGGCTACGACGACCGCTTTCGCGGCATCAAGGGCACGCGCGCGATTTTGCTCATGAACGGCCGCGACATCGAGCGCTTCGGCCTCGCCGAGGGGCAGGAGGTGACGCTGTCGGCGTTCACGCGCGACAACGTCGTGCGCGAGGTGCCGGGGCTGCGCGTGCACCGCTACTCGATCCCCGATGGCTGCGTCGGCGGCTATTATCCCGAATGCAACGTGCTCATTCCGCTCTGGCACTACGCCGAGCGCTCCAAGGTGCCCGCCGCCAAGTCGGTGCCGGTCGTCATCAAGACCGCCGGCGGCGAGATCGCCCGTCCGCGCGTTGCGTAGCCTTCGGCGACAAGTCACCCGCGGAGCGCGGACTCGAGCGCCAGCAGATCGGCTGGCAGTTCGCTCTCGAACTCCAACGCCTCGCCGGTGACCGGATGCGCAAAGCCCAGCACGGCGGCATGCAACGCCTGACGGCGGAGCCCCTCGACCGCTTCGCGCGCGGCATCCACCAGCTTGACCGCTTTGGTGCGGAAGCCCTTGCCGTACAACGGGTCGCCGATCACCGGATGGCCGAGATGCGCCATGTGCACGCGGATCTGATGGGTGCGCCCGGTCTCGAGTTCGCAGCCGACGAGGCTCGTCTCGGTGCCGAACGTCGCCTCGGTGCGCCAATGCGTGATGGCGACGCGGCCACGCCCCTCCGGCAGCACGGCCATTCGCAGGCGATCGGTCGGGTGGCGGCCGATCTCGGTCTCGATCGTGCCGAACACCCGCTCCGGCCTGCCCCAGACGAACGCCCGGTAGGCGCGCGTCAGCGGGAGGCTGCGGCCGTGGTCGGCGAACAGCGCGGCGAGGCCGCGATGCGCCCGGTCGTTTTTCGCGACCACCAGGAGCCCTGACGTGTCCTTGTCGAGCCGGTGGACGATGCCCGGCCGCTTGACGCCGCCGATGCCGGAGAGGCTGTCGCCGCAGTGAGCGATCAGCGCGTTGACGAGCGTCCCCGTCGCGTGGCCGGGTGCAGGGTGGACGACGAGCCCGGCCGGCTTGTCGATCACGACAAGATGCGCGTCCTCGAAAACGATCGTCAGCGGGATCGGCTCGCCCTCGGGCTCGGCCTCCTCGGCCGGCGGCACGACGAGAACGAGCGCCTCGCCCTCCTTCAGCTTGCGGTTGGCATCGGACGCGACCGCGCCGTCGATCGTCAGCCCGCCGCCTTCGATCAGCGCCTTGATCCGCGTGCGCGACAGCACAAGTCCGGCGTCGGCCGCGGCGGCGGTCAGCGCGACGTCGAGACGGCGTCCGACGTCGGCGGCGCCTGCCGTCACGCTGAAGGCGTCCGTCCCGTCGTCCTCGTGATGCTCGTCCAATCGCGGCCCTTTGCGTTGCCTTCGCCTCCGGCGTAAGAGGCGCACCGCTCTTAGCCCTCTCTTCGAAAGCACGCGATGTCGTTCTTCCGCATCTATTGGCGCGTGCTCGGCATGCTGGATTCGGAACGGCGCAGCGCGACCATTCTCGTGATCGCCGCCGCGGCGATGGTCGGCACGCAATTCGCCGAGCCGGTGCTGCTCGGGCGGCTGATCAACAGGCTCAGCGCCGGTGCCTCGAGCGGTCACCTGCCAACGCTTGTCGAGCTGATGCCGACGATCCTCGCCTGGATCGGGTTCGCGCTAGGCTCGATCGTCGCGGCCGTCATCGTGTCGCTGGTCGCCGATCGGCTCGCGCATCGCCGCCGGCTCGCCGTCATGGCGATCTTCTTCGAACATGCGCTCGAGTTGCCGCTCAGCTTTCACTCGGCCACGCATTCGGGCCGCTCGCTCAAGATCATGATCGAGAGCGCGACCGGCATGTTCGTGATCTACCTCAGCTTCTTCCGCGAGAACCTGGTCGCCGTCCTCTCCCTGATTGTCATTCTGCCCGCGGCGCTGTGGTTCAACTGGCGGCTCGGACTTCTCCTCCTCGTGCTCATCGTCGCAATGGGCGTTATCGCCACCTTCGTGCGGCGTCGCACCGAGGTGTTGCAGCACGAAGTCGAAGGCTACAACACGACGCTAGCCGAGCGCGCGTCCGACGTGCTCGGCAACGTGCCGGTGATCCAGAGCTTCACCCGCGTCGACAGCGAGCTCGCGGCGATGCGCAGCCTGTCGCGCACGCTGCTCGCGGCGCAAATGCCGGTGCTGTCCTGGTGGGCGACGGCCGTGGTGTTCGGCCGCGCCGCTTCGACGATCACGCTGCTTCTCATCTTCCTGGTCGGCACGATTCTCTATCTGCACGGCGTCGGCTCGATCGGCGGCATCGTCATGTTCATGAGCTTCGCCGGCATGCTGATCGGTCGGCTGGAGCAATTGTCGAACTTCTCCAACCTGCTGTTCCAGCAGGCGACGAAGCTGACCGATTTCTTCGCGGTGCTCGATACGATGCCGCAGGTGGCCGACAAGCCGGGCGCCCCGGACCCCGGTAAGCTCGCCGGCCGCGTCGTCTTCGAGCGGGTGACCTTCGCGTACCCGCCGGGCGAGAGCGGCAATGCCGATCCTCTAGAACCCGTCTCCCGCAAACCGACGCGACCCGCCGTCGTCGATCTCGACATCGTCGCCGAGCCCGGCGAGACGATCGCGCTGGTCGGCGCCACCGGCTCCGGCAAGTCGACGACGCTGGCGCTGCTGCATCGCGCGTTCGATCCGGCGCAAGGCCGCATCACGATCGATGGGATCGACATTCGCGACATGCCGCTCGAGGCGCTGCGGCGCAACATCGGCGTCGTGTTTCAGGAGCCGATGCTGTTCGCCCGCTCGATCGAGGAGAACCTGCGGATCGGCAAGCCCGACGCGTCGCCAGCCGAGATCGCCCGCGCCCTCGATCTGGCGCAGGCGGCGGAGTTCGTGGCGGGTCAGTCGCAAGGGCTGGCGACCCCGGTCGGGGAGCGTGGTCGATCGTTGTCGGGCGGCGAGCGTCAGCGCGTCGCGATCGCTCGCGCGCTGCTCAAGGACCCGCCGATCATGATCTTCGACGAGGCGACGGCCGCGCTAGACGCGTCGACCGAGCAAAAGCTGCAGTTGGCACTGGCGAGCGCGACCCAGGGTCGCACCACGTTCGTTATCGCGCATCGGCTTGCGACGATCCGCAACGCGACGCGCATCCTGCTGCTCGAGGGCGGCCGAGTCGTCGAGCAGGGCACATTCGACGAGCTTGTCAAAAGGGATGAGCGGTTTGGCGCGCTCGCCAGGGCGCAATTCATGACGCAGCGTCAGCCGGAGGCGCTGGCGGTCGAAGGTTAAACATCTGGAACGACGTGCCAGGAATGCACGGCAGCCATGCCGCAATCGGGGTGGAGTTCGCCGCCGCAGCGTCGCATATGTTCGGAAGCGAAGGCGATCCTTTCGCCCCCGGGTTTGCCCCGGGTGACTTCCTCCCAATGACTTATCAAACCGCTGGCGCGTTCGCGCTGGCGGTTTTTTTTCCGTCATTGTTTGATCACTCGCGGCCGCGTGCGGCGAGCGCCACGGTCCACAACGCGCGGACGGCGATCGCCTGTGCCAGCCGCGGCTCGCGGCGGGCGCGGCCAACGGCGTCGCCCAGCACCGTCACCGCCCGGCCGAGGCGCGGCGTGTTCCATTGGCGCAGCTGCTGCTGCGCCACCGCGCGGCGCGGGCCGTAAAAGGCACCATCGCCCGAGCCGCCCGCATCGATTGCGACGCGCGCGCGATGCAGCGCGCTGGCGTGGCGCAGCGCGCTGCCGAGCAGCTGATTGACGTCGCCGTTCTCGGCGAACAGCCGCTCGGTCGTCGTCTCGACCGCCACGACGTCGCCCGAGAACGCGCCGTCGACAGCGTGGTCGAGCACCAGCGCCGAGGCATCCGCGACGATCGCCTCGACATGCGCGACCTCGACGCGATGCTCCCCGTGGGCGTAGGTCGCGAGCTTCTCGAGCTCGGAGCGGGTGGTGAGCCGGTCTTGCCCGAGCAGCGACACGAGCAGTTCGCGCGCGTCGGGCTCGATCGTCAGGTCGGCGGCGGCCAGCTCGGAATCGACAAGCTGGCCGACCTCGCGCGGACCATCGGCGTAGCACTCGATAGCGGCGGCGGCGCTCTCCCGCTCGCACAGCTTGCGCAGAAGGTGGTCGCGCTTCAGCGCGCCGGCCTCGACGACGACGATGCAGTCGCGCGGCGGCGCCTTCAGCAGCGGCTCGATCGCCGGGATCAGGGATTTGGCGGTGGCCTCGATCCCGATCGCCTTGCGGCCGCCGAACATCGGCACCGCGTTGGCCTCGTCGGCGAGACACAGCGGGTCGCTCGCGACATCGTCGCCGTCGAGCCGCATCAGCTGGAACGCGTCCTTGGGGTCATCGACGGCGCGCGTCAGGATCGTGCGCGCCCGCTCGGCGACGAGGCCCGCATCGGGGCCGAATACCAGGTAGAGGAAGACGCCGGCCGGCGGGCGATTGATGAAGCGATCGGCCTCGGCCGACTTGATCGCGACCATGGGACCGCTCCCGCGCGCTAGGCCGTCGGCCGGAAGCCCAGCTCGAAACCGGTCGCGACAATGGCGACGACGAGCATCGTGTCGATCAGGACGACATACCAGATCGAGATCGCCTCCGGCACCTGCGGCTGCAGAAAGTGCGCCGAGCCGGCCAGCAGCGCGAGCAGCGGCACCAGCCCCGCCACCGCCGTCGGCTTGCCGCGGTCGCGCAGCCGCTTGATCGACAGCATCGTGTAGGAGATCGCGATGAAGAGGACGGCGAACGAGTAGATGATCACGTAGCTGTAGGCGAGGATCGTCAGCGGCGCGATGAACCGGGTCGTCGCCAGATCGTGCCGCGTGTAGGGGCGCAGCGGCAGCAGCAGCAGCGTCAGCGCGATCAGCAGCAGGAGGAGCCAGCCGACATGGAACCGCCATGTGGCGGCGTCGATGATCCCGTAGTCCTGGCGGAACAGGAAGCGCGCGCGCTCGCTCCGCGTCGCGATCATGTCCGCAGCAGCTCGTTGATCGCGGTCTTCTCACGCGTACGCGCGTCGACCGTCTTGACGATCACGGCGCAGTAGAGCGACGGGCCGGGCGTCCCGTCGGGCAGCGGCTTGCCCGGCATGTTGCCGGAAACGACGACGGAGTAGGGCGGCACGTGGCCGACGTGAATCTGGCCGGTCGTCCGGTCGATGATCTTGGTCGAGGCCGAGATGAACGTGCCCATCGAGACGACCGCGCCGCGGCCGACGACGACGCCCTCGACGACCTCCGAGCGCGCGCCGATGAAGCAATCGTCCTCGATGATCGTCGGATTGGCCTGAAGCGGCTCGAGCACGCCGCCGATGCCGACGCCGCCGGAGAGATGCACGTTCTTGCCGATCTGCGCGCAGGAGCCGACGGTCGACCAGGTGTCGACCATGGTGCCGGTATCGACGTAGGCGCCGAGGTTGACGAAGGAGGGCATCAAAACGACGCCGGGCGCGATATAGGCGGAGCGGCGCACAATGCAGTTCGGCACCGAGCGGAAGCCCGCCGCCTTGTGCTCGGCCGGCCTCCAGCCATCGAACTTCGACGGCACCTTGTCCCACCAGGTGGCGCCGCCCGGGCCGCCTGGGATCGCGCTCATGTCGTTGAGCCGAAACGACAGCAGCACGGCCTTCTTCAGCCATTGATTGACGTGCCACGCCTCCGGGCCGTCGCCCTCGCGCCGTTCGGCGACACGCAGCTTGCCGGTGTCGAGCAGACCGAGCGCCTCGTCGACCGCGTCGCGGACCTCGCCGCGCGTCTCCGCTGAGACCGCGGCGCGGTCGCGAAACGCCGCCTCGATCGTGGTGGAGAGGGTCTCGTGTTCGTCTGACATGGTGGCGACGGTCCGGCGGTACGCCGGTGGTTTCGGCGCTGGGGTCGCGGCTGTCAATACGAGCCGAGGAGCTTCGCGACCGCGCATTCCAGGCGCCTCAATGCACCATCCGGCTTACCGCGTGGATGCCGACCAGCGCCTGCATCGCCTCGGCGGCCATGGTGCAGACGAAGTCGATCGCCTCCTCGACCGAGGCAAGGCCGCGGAACTGGCGGCGGGCCGCCTCATCCTCGATCATCACCATGATCGAGGGCGCGACGCGGCAGATCGTGAAACGGAGCAGCTCCGGCGTGATCGCCGGTGGCGTCAGCACGGCCCAGGTGATGCCGTCGTCGTTGCGGTGAAGCGCCAACGCATGCGCGGGCAGGTCGTGCTGGCACCGGCTGGCGATCACGTCCTGATCCTCGACCTGGAGCGTATCGCCCAACAGTTCGCCGAACCCCATCGATCCGCTCCATATGTTACGATATAACATACGCTACGTCGATCCGATCGGCGACGCAAGCGGACTCGCTCTGCAAGCGTCGGACCGCGCTACTCGACCACCTCATCGGGATAGACGCCCCACAAGTCGGCCTGCTTGATGAACCCGTCGAAGCCGTCGCCATTCACGCGGCACCAGGTTTTGTCGCAGGAGCGTATGTTGGCGAGTACGTTCGGCTCGAGCTTGGCGGCGGCCGCTGCGGTGTCGATCGGCTTCGCGTAGAGCGTGACCACCGCGCCCGCCTTTTTCCATGGCGTCACGAGGCCGGTCCGGCGCCCCGAGAGGAGCGAGTGGAGCACCCAGCCCTCCGAGCCTTCCGAGTCACGCACCTTGCGCCACGTCTCGAACTCGGCGGTGATCTCGACGGGCAGGCCGGCGCGCTCGAAGATCCAGGTCGTGCGATGGTCCTTCGAGGGGCCCTCGCGAAGATTGACGCGGTCGGACTTCAAGCTGACGTAGCGCGGCACCGGCAGGCCGCTCGCCGACCCGGTCTGCTGCGCGGTGGCGACCCCCATGAGACCCAGCCCGAGATACAGCAGCAACGCGGCGGGCGCGGCGTACCGCCCTGGCGATGCGAGGCGAGAGACGGCTGCGCGAGCAAGCATGGGCCTCGTCCTGATCCTGCCCGCCGTCGGCGCGGGCGTTCTGGAATGCGCCGCGCTTCTTGTCTTTGGGCCATCATCTGTTACGAGATGCCAAAGGAGCACGAGGCGGTATCCTGTCCTCTCCTTGATGGCCCGACGTGGTTAAAGGGGGGTGAAATCCGGGCCGTTCGGCGCTGATTTCATCCCGGCACCGTCCACTTTGGGCAGCGGGGGCTTCGCGCGGGACACTCATGGGCAAGAAGAAACCGCTCGTCATCATCACGCGCCGGCTGCCGGATCGCGTCGAAACGCGCATGTGCGAGCTGTTCGATACGCGGCTCAACATTGACGACCAGGCGATGACCCGCGCCCAGCTGATCGAGGCGGTGAAGGTGGCCGACGTGCTCGTGCCGACCGTCACCGACCGGCTCGACGCCGAGATCATCCGCGAGGCTGGCCCGCAGCTGAAGCTCATCGCCAACTTCGGCAACGGGATCGACAACATCGCCCTCGGTGCCGCGCTCGAGCGTGGCATCACGGTCACCAACACGCCAGGTGTCCTCACCGACGATACCGCCGACATGACGATGGCGCTGATCCTTGCCGTCGCCCGCCGCATCGTCGAAGGGGCCGGCGCGATCCCCTCCAACGAATGGTCGGGCTGGGCGCCGACCTGGATGCTTGGGCGCCGCATCACCGGCAAGCGGCTCGGCATCGTCGGCATGGGTCGTATCGGCCAGGCGGTCGCGCGTCGCGCCCGCGCCTTCGGGCTGCAGATCCACTACCACAACCGGCGCCGGCTCGGCACGCTGATTGAGGAGAAGCTCGAGGCGACCTACTGGGATTCGCTCGACCAGATGCTGGCGCGCATGGACATCGTGTCCGTCAATTGCCCGCACACGCCGGCAACGTACCATCTGCTCTCGGCGCGCCGGCTGAAGTACCTGCGGCCGGAAGCGCTGATCATCAACACCTCGCGCGGCGAGGTGATCGATGAGAACGCGCTGACCCGCATGCTGGAGGCGGGCGAGCTCGCCGGCGCCGGCCTCGATGTCTTCGAGCACGAGCCGTCGGTCTCGCCCAAGCTGATCAAGCTCGCCAAAACCGGCAAGGTGACCCTGCTGCCGCACATGGGCTCCGCGACGACCGAGGGCCGCATCGACATGGGCGACAAGGTCATCGTCAACGTGAAAGCCTTCTGGGATGGGCACCGGCCACCCGATCGCGTTCTGGCGAGCATGCTGTAACGCGGGTACGGCGGGTGGACGTGGTGTCGACTCTGCCGCTCAGTGTGATCGGCATCCGCGAGGGTCGTTCGGGCTTCGAGGTCGGCGATCCGCCCGACGCGTCGACCCGCGCCTTCACGGTCGCGCTGGCGAACGGAGCGCTGGATTTCGTCGACTCGCGGAAGGCCTTCGCGTGCGACGTGCTCGCCGTCGAGGCTGGCGCGTCGCTTGCCCTCGTCGATCTCCCGATGCTGCGGCGGCGTGCCGGGGGTGCGCTAGGCCAAGCGGTGGAGGGCGAAAGGATCAGCGCCGCGGCTTTGCTCGCCTCGGGGCTTGCCCTGTTCGCGATCGAGGCCGGCGCTGCGCCGCCGCTCGACCGGATACTTGGCCTTGCCGACACCCTTTGGGCGCTCGCCCGGGCGCGCCGCTTCGCCGTGCCAAACTGGTCCGTCGTCGACGAAGGCGTCGCGATCGACGTCGACGGACGTCTGGCAACAATCCGGCTCCGAAACGCCGCGGTGCCGTGCTTCTCGATCGCCTTGCTCGAAGCGATCGATTCGTTCTTCGCCCGATGGCGGGCGGGGGAGGTCGCCGCCGACACGCTCCTGTTCACCTCGGCCACGCCGGCCACCTTCAGCATGGGGGGAGATCTGGCCACGATCGCGGCATTGGCGCGGGCGCGCGACGAGACGATGCTTCGCCATTATGCGCATCTCTCGGTGCGCGTCGTTCACGCGCTGTGGACCGGCCTCGGCCGGGATGTGCTCACGATCGGCGCAGTCGACGGCAAGGCGTTCGGATCTGGCTTCGAGGCGATCCTCGCGTGCCAGATCGCCGTCGCGGGCGCCGATGCCACTTTCGCGTTTCCCGAGGCGCGCTTCGGGCTGTTTCCCGGGATGGGCGCGACGAGTCTTCTCGGCCGCCGCGCCTCTCCCGCGCTGGCGGAAGCGTTCATCTTGTCCGGGCGCAAGCTCGAAGCGGCACATGCCCTCGAAATGCACGCGATCGACGATGTCGCTGGACCGGAGGGAGCGGAGGCCTATGCCAAGCAAGCCCTTGTTCCTGCAACCGCGAGCGCGGAGGCGCGGCGCCGGTCAGCATTGGCGCGGAGGCGCGGTCAGTCTTACGCGATCGAGGAAGCGATTGCCGTCGTCGACGTTTGGGTCGAGGCGGTCCTCGGGCTTTCGGAGGGGCGGCTGGACGAGATCGACCGGATCGCTCGGATGCAAACGCGGCGTTCGGCAAACAAAAAAGAAAGCATTCAGCGCTAGCTTTCGTAGGGGAGTCCGCCTCTGAGCCGCCTGTGATGAGTCTGAAAAGAGGGATTCTCGCGCGTTTTGTCGCAAACGCTCGCTCCGAGCGTTTGACGGTAAAGGTGTACGCCGCACTCGTCGACCAGCTATTCGGGGGCGGCGCGGCCGCCGGTTATATGATGCTGGTCGTGGCGGCAATGATCATGGCGATCGTCGCCTACGGCAATAGGCCGAATTTCACGACGCTCGTCATGCTCGACATCATGTCGGCGATCTTCGTCGGTCGAGTTGTTCTCCTCGTGCGGTACCGGCGGTGGCGTGCCGTAGGATCGCGCCGCGCCACCCTTATCGCGGCCTGGGAGGCCGCCTACGCGATCCTCGGCGCGCTGATGGGGCTGATGATTGGTTTGGTCTCGGCGTACAATACGCTGACCGACGCCGATTCATCCGCGATGATCGTCACGATCATCGTCGTGATGGGCGTCGCGGGCGGTGTAACAAGCCGCAATGGCAGCAGACCACGCATCGTCTTTGCGCAGATCACCGCGGTGATGGCGCCCTTCTGCCTCGCGCTGATGGCCGCGGGCAGCCGCCTCGATTTGATCATCGCGATCCTGTTCACCATCTATTTCCTCGCGACCTATCTCTCGACAAAGGCATTTTACGGCTCGCTGCGCACAGCCATGAGCAGCAACGAGCGCAGTGACGCACTGAAAGTGCGCGTCCAACGCACCGCCATGCGCTTCGACACGGCGCTGAACACGATGAGCAGTGGCCTCCTGATGTTCGATGACCGCATGCGGCTCGTCGTCGCCAACGATCGTGTCAAGACGTTGTGGGGCAAAGCTTTCGTCGACGGGCTGCTCGGCGCGACGTTCCCTGTAGTCTCGCGCGAAGTCGTCAAAGGCCTGGCGATACCGCGGGCGACTTCTTTGGCGCTGAGCCGCCGAGTGCAGACCGCGGTAGCTAGCGGAGGCGAGTTGGATTTTCTGATCGATGACCACGTTCGTCACCGCTGCTACGGGATGCGGCTCTCGCGCACCGCGGGCGGCGGCATCGTCGTCGTGATCGACGACGTCACCGAGAAGCACAAGCAGGACGAGGAGATTTTCCGACTCGCGCATCAGGACGCGTTGACGGGAATGGCCAACCGCCTCGATCTCAGCCGCCAGATGGCGACAATGATTTCTCGTGCCGGCGCCGACGTCCGAAGCGTCGCGATGTACATCGATCTCGATGGCTTCAAATCGGTCAACGACTATTTCGGTCATGGCGTCGGCGATCGGCTTCTCGTACGGGTGGCCGAGCGGATCGCCGCTGCGACGCGGGCCGTCGATCTCACCGCGCGCATTGGCGGCGACGAGTTCGTCGTATGCTTTCGGGAGATCGAGAACGTCGACGATGTCTCGCGGATCGCCGGTCGGCTGCTCTCGGAACTCGCTCGGCCATACGTCATCGACGAGAAGACGATCGAGATCGGCGCCAGCGCCGGCCTTGCCTTGATCGCGTCGAGCGATACCGAGCCCGAGGAGGTGCTACGGCTCGCAGACGTCGCGCTCTACAAAGCGAAGACGTCCGGGCGCGGGCAGGCAGTCTGGTTCACGCCGGAGATGGACGATCGCGCCCGCGAGCATCGCCAGATGACGCAGGAGCTCCGCGAGGCGATCGAGACCGGCTGCCTCGTCTTGCACTACCAGCCTATCACCGACTATCGCACCGGGCGCATCGTCTGCTGCGAGGCGCTTGCGCGCTGGACCAGCTCAACGCGCGGGATCGTCTCGCCATCGGTCTTCATTCCCCTCGCCGAGGAGAGCGACCTCATCCACAAGCTCGGCCATTGGTCGCTTGCCCAGGCCTGTCACGATGCGCAGTCTTGGCCCGACTCCACGATCAAGGTCGCGGTCAACCTGTCGCCCGCCCAGTTCAAGGCCGAGCATATATCCCGCACGGTTGCCGACATCGTGTCCACGAGCGGCTTGTCCATCGATCGCCTCGAGATCGAGATCACCGAAAGTGTGCTGGCGGACGACCTCGATGCGATGACGGCCGAGCTGGAGGCGCTCCACGCGACCGGTGTCTCGATCGCGCTCGATGATTTCGGCGCCGGCTATTCCTCGCTCGGCTTGCTGCACACGTTGCCGATCCAGAAGGTCAAGCTCGACCAGAGCTTCGTCCGGAAGCTCGACGTCGACCCCAGCGCCATCGCGCTCGTCTCGTCGATCGTCCAGATGGCCAACATCATGCGCAAGGAGCTGGTGATCGAGGGCGTCGAGACGGCCGAGCATCTTGCCCTGGTCGGACAGGCGAACGCGCGGTTGATCCAGGGCTTTTACTTCAGCCGGCCGATGCCAAACGAGTCACTCATCGCGTATATGACCGACCGCTCCATGCCGTGGCACAATGAGCCTCGCGTCAAGACGGCCTAAGCTGCAAATCCGAGCAGGACGCTCAAACCACGACCCTGACCGTTCATTCCGGGTGCTCGCCGCTTACCTGCGGCCAGTCCCTGGCACGCTGTTGCGCCATCGCCGGCAGTCGTGGCACCCGCATGCGCGCCGACCATACATGGCGGTCCAGCATGAAGAAGTCGCACGGATATTGGCCGCCGCGCGCCGGCAGAAGCTTCGGCCCGGTCCCGCATGGCATGAAGCCGCACTTCTCGAGGACTCGGCGCGAGGCCGGGTTGACGACCCGGCTGTTGGCGTTGACGAGGCGCGTCTCGGTCAAGTTGAAGACGGCATCGATCAGCGCGATCGCCGCTTCCGCCGCATATCCGTGGCCGCTTGCGGACGGCGCGATCATATAGCCGATCTCGACGTCCCGCCCGTCCGAAACCTGAGCGCTGACCACGCCGACCAGTGTCTGGCCTTTGGTCTTCAAGGTGACGGCGAGGATCAGCGCGTCGCCGGCCGCGGTCGACGCGCGGGCAGTGAGAATGAACCGCTCCGCCTCGCCGGGCGGGTAGGGATGCGGGATCGAGGCGGTCATCTGCGCCACGGCGGCGATGCTTGCGATCGCTGTCACGGTTGGCGCATCCGTGGCGCGCAGCCAACGCAGCCAAAGGTGCGCCGTCTCCAGGCGGAAGATGTCGTCGCAGGTGATATCCGGGAACAAGGCCAAGCCGTCATGCCCCGCGGACAGCCGCGCCTCGCGCGTCGATCCCTGATCTACCGACGCGGACCGGCCTTGGTCAACGATCCCGTTAGGAGGCCGCTACTCCGCGGCTTCGAGCGCCGTGACAACCGAGACGAAGGCACGCCCATTGGCCTTGGTCGTAAATTGAACCTTGCCGTCCGCCATCGCGAACAACGTGTGGTCGGTGCCGATTCCGACGTTCGCGCCGGGGTGCCACCTGGTCCCGCGCTGGCGGATGATGATGTTGCCGCCGATCACGCGCTCGCCGCCGAACTTCTTGACGCCGAGGCGGCGCCCGTCCGAGTCGCGGCCGTTGCGGGACGAGCCGCCCGCTTTCTTATGTGCCATGGTCCTGCTCCCGGCCCGCGCCGTGCGCCGAGCCTATAGAAAGAATTCCAGTGTCGTCGTCAGCCGACGTTCAGCTCGATGATCTTGATGGTCGTGAGGTCCTGGCGATGACCGCGCTTGCGCTTCGAGTTCTGCCGCCGGCGCTTCTTGAACGCGATGGCCTTGGGACCGCGCGTATGGGCGACAATCTCGCCCATGACGGTCGCGCCTGCAAGGAATGGGGCGCCAAACTTGGGCTCGCCGTCACCGACCAGCATCATGACCGTGTCGAAGGTGATCTTGTCACCTGGCTCGCCAGCCAGGCTCATGACCGTAATCGTGTCTTCGGCGGCAACGCTATATTGCTTGCCGCCCGTCTTGATGACCGCGAACATTCTATCCTCGTTTTCACTCCGGGCTTACCGAGGGGTTACCCACGGGCGACCGGCTTCTTGTGTGTTTTTGACCACGCGCGCCAGCGTTGTGGCAGCGACGAAGGCCGCGAGACCTAACGGCTCGGCGGCGGCCTGTCAAACAGACGCGATGTCGTGTGCGTCACGCGCCCAGGCGCTGCTGGCCGCCCCGGGCCACCGGATTAGCCGGATCGAGGCTCAGCGCGCGGCTGTAGTTTTCCGACGCCCTGGCGCGATTGCCCTGCTTCTCGTAGGCGAGGCCAAGGCCGGCCCACGCGCTTCCGTTCTTGTTGTTGACGTTGAGCGCGGCGTTGAAGTCCTCGATCGCCTTTTCGGGCTTGTTGATCGCCAGCAGGCTCTCGCCGCGCGCCTGGTAGGGCGCGCCATTGAAAGGATCGCGATCGATCGCATTGTCGAAGTCGGTGATGGCGGCGGTCTGATTGCCCTCGCGCTGGTAGATCAGCCCGCGGGCGTGGAAGGCCTGCGCGCTTTCGGGGTTGAGCTTGATCGCCCGGTCGAGATCGTTCTTGGCGGGGACGAGCTGGCCCTGCACGCGTTCGAGATTGGCCCGGCCGAGATAGGCCGGCATATGGCCGGAGTTTGCCGTGACGGCCCGGTTGAAGTCGGCCATCGCCTCTTCGTTGCGATTGATCTGGCGGTAGGCGAGCGCGCGATCGGTCAGCGCCGCGGCGTTATTGGGATCGAGTTGAATGGCGTGGCTGAAATCGCCGATCGCACTGTCGAATTGGCCGGCCTTCGCGTAGGCCACGCCGCGCGTCGTGAGCGCCTCGACGCTCTGCGGATTGCGGTCGACGACATCGCTCAGGGACGCGATATTCGCCGACGCCGCCTCCGGCGATTCCTTGGCGATCTCGGCGACGCCGTTGCCAGGCAAGCCCGCGACGCCGGGTCCTGTCGAGCCGCAGGCCGTTAGCGCGAGCGCTCCGAGCAGCAGGCCGCCCGCGACGAACGTCCGAGAGACGAGCGTCCGCGCGGCGGCGTCTCGAAGGCCGCGCGCGGGCAAATCTGGCGATGCGATCATGCGTCCCTCTTGCATGTGTCCCTCTCGGCCTCGCCCGCTGGCGTGTTTTGATCACGCGCGCGGTTATGGCAGGACCAATCCGGCAAGAATTGGACGCGGGCGGTATGCTTAACTCAGCGTTTACCGCGCCGTCGTTGAGAAACGATTAACGAGGCGGCTGATCTGCCGCCAAACTCAGCGCGGCGCGCCGGGGACGGGCTTCGGCTTCATCGGCAGCAGGCCCTCGCGCTGCATTTTCTTGCGGGCGAGCTTGCGCGCGCGGCGTACGGCCTCGGCCTTCTCGCGAGCGCGCTTTTCGGACGGCTTTTCGTAATGACCGCGCAGCTTCATCTCGCGAAAGATACCTTCGCGCTGCATCTTCTTCTTCAGCGCCTTCAAGGCTTGGTCGACGTTATTGTCGCGAACGAGAACTTGCACGCATCGATCCTTCTTGCGGCCGGCGGGCGCCAGGCGGCGTCATGAAATGGGAACGGCCGGCGCGCGAGTCGCACCTGCAGCCAGGCGACGGCAGGTACCAGAGGTGCCCGGCTTTGTCCAGGAGAGGCTCAGCCGCCTAATGGGTCGCCGGGGTCACCGCGAGCGTCGCGTTCGCGGCGGGGGCTTGTGCCTCGGCCGCGGCAGCCACGGCGGCCTTACGGCACATCGAGACCCAGTCGTCGAAAGCGATATTCCAGCGGCCGCCGGCGTTGATGCCGAGGTGGCGGACGAAGCCGACGTAGAGCCCAGGCTCGACGACCCGCACGTCGCCCGGCTGGCCCCTGAACCCCGACGGCACGGTCGGTTCGGCGGGCTGGACCACGAGGAGACGGTTGGGCCCGAAGCGGCGAAGCGCTCGATGGATCATGGCGATGGCGTCGCCGTCGAGGTCGGGCGCGCTGTAGACGAAAATTCGCCTCGCCGACGCCAGCTCGTCGAAGAAGCCGGCTTTCAACGCCTCGATCCTGAGACACACGGCCTCGTACAGATCATCGCGAGCGGCTTGGCCTTCGCGAAGGAACGTGTGCATCCCGAGATACCAGCGCCGGTCGTGGACGAAATATTCCCCGTTGCTCAAGACGGTGAGTTCGGTGTTCTCGGGCTCGCCGAGCCCCTTCAAATCCTGGTCGAGCGCGTCGACGAGATCCCCGACGTAGACGATGTTCCATCGCAAAAGATCGAGCGGCTCGGCGCCATAGCGGCGCTGCACCAGGCCGAATTCGCAATTCTCCCCGAGGCTGATGAACCCGAGCAGCAGCCGGCAGGCCTCGTCGTCCTTCGCGCGCCCGACGTCGGCTGGCGCATTCACCAGCGCCGTCGGTCGGCGGCGCGCGGTCATCGCGGCCAGCTTGGCGCCCTCTACCGCGTGTCCCTCGATGCGCCAGCCGTCGGAATGTTTCGGGAAACGCAAGCGGAATGCCCGCGCGAGGGACACGGCCCGCGGCCAGTCCTCGCGGCTCGACGCGAGCATGCATTCGATCGCCATGAGGCCACGGTGACGCGGATGCTTCGTTCGTTCCTTGGCCAGCAAGGTCTCCGCCTCGTCGAACCGGCCGAGCATCACCAGCGCATGGGCGACGCCGGTCGACCACAATGGTCGAAGGGTGGTCTTCGCCTCGACGCGCCGCCAATAGCCCAGGGCGCGCGCGAAGTCGTCGCGCCGGTCGGCGACGCGGGCCGCCTCGATCAGAATGCCGAGGTCGTCGGGAAACAGCCGGCTCGCCTCCTCGATCGCTTCGCCGGCCCGCGCGAGGTTCCCGGCCCGTCGCAGGCTCGACGTCAGTCTCGATCGGCAGATCGGCCGATCGGGCAGGGCGCAAACTGCGGCTTCCCAGGCACGCGCCGCCAACTCTGGAGTGTTCGACCCGCCCGCGAAGCCCTTGAGGTTGACCGCCACACATCGCGCGCCGAGATCGAGCGCGCCCTCGGCCTCGTGATAGCGCCCGTCGCGCGTCATGATCCGCGCGGTCGTCGCGATCGCACGCCAGGCGAGGCCGTGAAGGAAGGGTCGTGCAAACGACGTCTTGCGCATGACCGCAAGAGATGCCCGGAACGGGCCAAGATGGCTAGCGCACGCCCGCCGTCGTCACCGGCATTGTCGCCGGGCCGATCGAAACCCACACGTTGGGATCCTCTTGCGACTGGCGCTTGACGAACTTGTAGCCGGTCTCGTCCCAGTAGCGGATCTCGCCGACCATGTTGTCGAGCACCAGGTCGCCCTTGTTCGTCTTGACGGTCAGGATCGTGTGGCCATTGCCCTCGAGGTCGCGGACGATCGTCATCAGCACCGCCTGGCGCGGAAAGCCCATGTCGAGCAGCAGACGCCGCTTCCACAGCGCGTAGATCTTGCAATCGCCCTTGCCGTCGACGGGGTAGTCCCAGTGGTCGAGCAGGGTGCCCCAATGTTCGAGGTTGGACACGGGCTCGATCTCGGCGTTGGCGCGTGCGTTTACCGCGTCCAGCGTCTCCATGACGTCGGGGGTGAGCACGACATCGACCGGGTCGGCGACGTCGACGCGGCACTCGGTCGGACGACGCGAACAGAAATCAGCCCAACCGTAGGGCACGCGGGTGACCTGGCCGACCTGCGCGTAATGCGCAGGCGCCAGTACGTCGCTGATGGCATCGGCCGGAGTCGCGTCCACGTCGATCGACGATTGGCGGTGCGCCCGCGCGGCATCGGCCGGCATCGCGAGGAGAACGATCGCGGCGACGATACTCAGTCTCGAGACCCAGCTCAGCATTGCGACCCCCGTCCAACGAAGGCACTTTCGTGGCAGAAGGGCGGCGGGTCAATCGAATGGTTAAGAGGTAGTTAACGGGCGCGGCCGTCGCCCTAGCCGTCGAGGATCACCTGATCGCCGATGCGCACCTCGCCCGCCGCGACCACCGTGGCGAAAGCACCGAGGCATGGGAACAGGCCTGGCCCGAGCTCGGGAATCTCCACGCGGTTGAGCGTATTGACCGCAGCCACCGCGCCTTTCGCCGCCGGCTTGTCCGCATAGGCGAGCATCGGCACGGCGCAGCGCGGGGTGGGGATATCGAGCCGCAACTCGAGATGCCGGCCGACCCGCAGCCGCCTGCCGCGCCAATCGTTTTCGGCGAACGGCGCGAGGCCGGGCGTTTCGAGGACGATGTTCGGTCGGTAGCGTTCGAGCGCGATCTGCTCGTTGGGCACCGCATCGACGATGCGGGCGAGGCTCGAGGCCGTCAGTAGGCTGACTGGCGCATAATCGAAGAAGCCGCCGTCCGGCGCCGCCTGGGCCAGCTCCAGCGGATCGGCGATGACGTCGTCCGAGTCGAAGCCCTTCTCCATCACCTCGTCCGGGCGCGCCCGTTCGACGCTCGCGCCGGGCGCGCGGAGCGCCGAGAGGGTCACGCGCCGACCCAGCACCTGCGAGAGCAGGTCGTCGACGGCCGGATCCTCGGCGGCCACGACGGCGCCATTCGGGAAGATGATGCGCACCCCGTCGTCGCCGTGCGCGATGCCGAAGGTGAGGAGGCCACGCCACAGGTGCGGGCGTTTGGCCGTGGCCACCTTGCCCGTCTCCGCGTCGATCAGGGCATAGGCGCGGTCGCCGTCGAGGCCCCGCCGGTCGACAGCGCAGCGATCGAGCACCTCGCCGAGCATGGATTTGATCGGAAAGCGGCGAAGCGCGGAGACAGTGCCGAGGATGGTGATGGTGGCGGCTCCTTGGCGCGGGCGCTGCGTGCGCCCACGGAAGCCAAGCTCGCTGTTATCCGTGCTCGGCGCAAGCGCGACGGGCTTGCCTCCGAAGTCGTGGCGATCAGTTGACGTGTGCCTCGTCGCCCGCCAGGCCGGCGACGGCGCGGCGGTCGTCGGTCGGGCCAACCGACACCCAGATGTTCGGGTCGGACTGCGACTGGCGCTTCACGTAGGTGTAGCCGGTCGCGTCCCAGGGGCGGATCTCGCCGACGAGGTTGTCGAGGACGAACTCGCCGTGGTCGGTCTTGACGGTCAGGATCGTGTGGCCGTTGCCCTCGAGATCACGGACGATCGTCATCAGCAGCGCCTGGCGCGGGATGCCGGCGTCCATCAGCAGCTTGCGCTTCCATAGCGCGTAGATCTTGCAGTCGCCCTTGCCGTCGCTGGGGTAATCCCAATGGTCGAGCATCGTGCCCCAATGGTCGAGGTTCGAGACCGGGATGATCTCGTCATTGACCTTGGCGTTGATCGCCTCGAGGATCTGGGCGGTCTTGGCGGTCAGGCGCAGGTCGACCGCGTCGAGCACGTCGACCTGGCACTCCTGCGGCTGGCGCCCGCAGAGGTCGGCCCAGCCGTAGGGAACGCGGGTCGCGTCGCCGACCGCCGCGTAGCTCGCCTGCATCTGCGGGAGACGCATCTCCTGAGCATCCGCGTAATGAGCCGCGCACAACCCGACGATCAGGCTGAAGGCGATGACGATGGTCTTGGTGTAGACGCGCACGATGGTGAGCCCCGTTCTCGATGGGGCAAGAGTGCCGCTCGGCGCGCTAGCGGCGGCGCAAGAAAACCCTTCGAATTCGAGCGGATCGGATTAACCAGGGCACGATAGTCAAACGCGAGCCAAGATATTGAAATCACTCGAGTTAACAATGGTTAACACAGGCCCGGAGAGGCCTTAACACGTTAACAGCGCCACTTCGACGACACAATCGTTGCCGGCACGCGATTCTAGCGTGAACGCCGAGTGAACAGCGTCGCGACATCAGGCAACGTGCTACGATCGTTGGCGAATCAAGCCGCAGGCTAGGGTTTCCGGGTGGCAGAACCCCTTGCCGTCGCGCTGCGCGACGCACAGCGAGGCGGCGCCGAGATCGTAACGGGTCTTGCTCGGGCCGATGACGGCCTTGATGCACAGCGAGGGCACGGCGGGATCGATGTCGAACGTCTTCTGGAGCGCCACCGAATAGGCGTCGCGCGGCGCGTCCCAGAGGCGCGTCGTCGGAGCCTCCTTCGTGTCGACGCGATTGGAGTGGCGGGCGGTCAGCGTCGCCTTGCCCTCGTCGGCATCGGGCGGGAAGGCGAGGGCGAGCGAGTAGGAGTAGGAGATGCCGCCGACCCGGTAGCCGAAGTCGATATCGAGCGGGTCCGAGGCCGCGATCTCGAGGACGGGGCTCGCCGGCAGCACGTGCGGCTCGAAGCTGGCGGCATTCGGCATCGCGGTGAGGAGAGCGTAGCCCTCCGGGGTGCGACCATCGTAGAGCTTCAACTGGCGATAGCCGTAGAGGCCGGCGACGAGCACCACCAGGAGGGCGGCAACGCCGACGACGAGCTTCAGGGGTCGGGCCATGCGCCATCCTTTTTCGTATGGGGGCGTGCTTGGCGAAGCGCTGTGACGAAGTCATGGCATCCGGCTTTGGCGGTCGCCCCGGAGGGAGCCGCATGCGATACCACTCGTGATGAGTCGCAGCCGCCCCCGCCTGAAGGACATCCTCGCCGACAAGACGCTCGCCCTGATGCTGGCGCTCGGCTTCTCGTCGGGCCTGCCGTTCCTGCTCGTGCTCGGCACGCAGGCGGCACGCCTTGCCGAGGCCAAGGTGCCGATCGAGAAGATCGGGCTGATCAGCTGGGTCGGGCTCTGCTACTCGCTGAAATTCCTGTGGGCGCCGGTGATCGACGAGATCGACGTGCCGGGTCTGGCACGCCTGCTCGGGCGGCGACGCGCCTGGCTGCTCGTCGCGCAGCTGGGCGTCGCGGCGGGCCTCGTCGCGCTGGCGTTCGCCAATCCGGCGCAGGCGTTGCCAGGCCTTATCGCCATCGCGACGATGACCGCCTTCGCGGCGGCGACGCAGGACATCGTCATCGACGGCTGGCGGATTGATTCCGCGCCGCCCGAACGCCAGGGGATGATGGCGGCGACCTACAACTTCGGCTATCGGCTCGGCCTCCTGAGCGCTGGCGCCCTCGCGCTTTACATCGCCGATTTCGCCGGCTGGTCCCGCGCCTATCTCACGATGGCCGCGCTGATGTCGGTCGGCATCGCAGCGGGCCTCCTGTCGCCACGCTTGCCCGAGCGTGCGGCGCGTAAGGCGGGGGTGTCGTTCGTCCACAGCTTTACCGCGCCGCTCACCGACCTCGCTCGGCGCTACGGATGGTTGCTCGTCGCGATCCTGCTCCTGGTCGCGCTCTACCGCCTGCCGGACTTCTTGACCGGCGTGATGGCCAATCCGCTCTACATCGGGCTTGGCTTCTCGAAGAGCGACATCGCCACGATGTCCAAGGTCTATGGCGTCTGGATCGGCATCGCCGGAGCGTTCGCGGGAGGCTACGCGATCACCCGGATCGGGCTGATGCCGGCCCTACTAATTGGCGGCATCGCCGCGTCCGCCTCGCATCTCGCGCTAGCGCTGCTTGCCGCCAGCGGCAAGAGCATCGCGCTGCTCGGGCTCTCCGTCAGCGTCGAGAGCTTCGCCGGCAATTTCGCCGGGGCGGCGCTGATCGCCTACATGTCGTCGCTGACCTCGCCAGGCTTGGCCGCCAGCCAGTACGCGTTGCTCAGCTCGCTCTATGCGCTGCTCGGCAAATTTCTCGGCGGTTTTTCCGGCTACGCGGTCAAGGCGGTCGGCTTTCCGGCGTTTTTCGCCTCGACCTCGACGATCGCCATTCCGGTTACCGTCCTATGCCTGATCGTCTGGGCGCGTCAGCGCGGCGTCGGTACAGCGGCGGGGCGCGTCGAGGCCGACAGCGCCGAGGCGGCACGCGCCACCTGAAGCCTCGGCTCGGGTTCCCGGGCCGGGCGCCGCGACCGCGCGGCGATCGTCGCAACGAGGCCCGTCAGCCAGCATGTCGGGCAGCCGCGCATGAGGATGACCGCCCCCACCAAGGTCGCGACGGCGCCGCCGGTGCGCAGCGGGCTCGCCGCTTGGAACAGCCAATAGGTGGCGACGAGGAGCACGGCCGCGCCGGCGCCTCGCGCGAGGTGCTCGGCAACGCTAGGGCTGGCGAAGGGGCATGCGCGATCGGTCATGAATTCTCCTACGCCGCCGACACAATAAGGTTTCGTGGCACTGGCAATCACCTATCCGCGGCAAGCGCTATTGCCGCACTATCCGCTCGAGCACTCTCGTCGCGCCCATCGACGTGGCGAGGTCCACCGCCGATAGGCCGCCGCCATCCTTGCGTGCGGGGTCGGCGCCCTTGGCGAGCAGCGCCTCGACGATGTCGACCTTGTCGAACATCGCCGCCGTCATCAGCGGACTGCGATCGCTTCCCGGTGGGCCATCGACAGCGGCGCCATGCGCGAGCAGCAGATCGACCAACTCGAGATCGCCCTTGAAGCAGACGCCAGCCAGCGGCGTCTGACCCTTGTCGTTGATGAGATCCGGGTCTGCACCGCGTTCCAGCAGCAGTCGCGCCACCGGCCTATTCTCGTTATAGGCGGCCAGCATGAGCAGGCTGTCGCCCTTGTCGTTTTGCATGTTGGGTGGCAAACCATGATCGAGGAGCGGGGCCAGATCGGCCGCCGTGCCGTGCCGTGCCATGTCGAAGACGCGCGCGGCGAACGCCAACGTCTCCTCGTCGAGTTGCGGATCGTCCACCGTCATCATTCCCGTTCGCGCATCGGTCATGTACCGCGAGGATCTACGGGTCGCGGCGGTCGCCGTCCACCTTCTCGGGGACGCGCCCGGCCGCGCGGACCTCCGGCGAAACCAGAAGCTCCTTCAGGGACTCGATCGTCGTCGTGCGGACAGGCCGAAAGTGCCGCTCGTGCCAGCAATCCTCGCCGTCCTCGCGCTGGAAGCATAGCACCTCCTCGAGCGCGAACCCCAAGGCATCGTCCGTCCATTGCGGGCGGCGGAAGATATCGCGGATCGTGTAGACCTCGTCTTTCTCGATCCGCGCGCCATACGGCGCCGCCAAGGAGGCGATGCAGACGATCTTCTGTCCAATATGCCAATACGTCATGGCACTCCTTTCGTGCGAGGCCTTCGTCCTGCGACTGGTCTCGTCGCCCCAAGGCAGCTAATGCCGACGTGCTGCCCAAAGACCTTCGGACATGATCTTGGCTCGAACGGGC
This sequence comes from uncultured Lichenihabitans sp., assembly GCA_965214415.1. Taxonomy (GTDB): domain Bacteria; phylum Pseudomonadota; class Alphaproteobacteria; order Rhizobiales; family Beijerinckiaceae; genus RH-AL1. The sequence goes on along the minus strand of CBDCBQ010000002.1, from coordinate 331,983 downwards.
CGAACGCAAGTGGCAAAACGCAGCAAGAGGTGCGCCAGCGCTTCGCGGCGGCTCAAAAAGGGCTGTTTGAATTCGCGTTTCCTCGCTGTAGGCTGTGGCAGCGCCTTGGCTTGTCCTGGCCGCGTCGGCAGCGCACCGCGTGACGTATCGAGGCGACTATGACGAAACTTCTCCTCGTCGAGGACCATGAAGAGCTTTGGGACTTCCTGTCGCGTCGGCTGCGGCGGCGTGGCTTCGACGTCGTGCTGGCGCACAACGGTCAGCAGGCTCTCGAGCAGGTCGCCAAGGAGACGCCCGATCTGATGTTGCTCGACATGGATCTTCCGATCATGGACGGCTGGACGGTCGCCCGAACCCTGCGCCAGCAGAGCAATACGCTTCCCATCATCGCCCTGACCGCCCACGCGATGAGCGGCGATCGGACCAAGGCGCTCGAAGCAGGGTGCGACGAGTATCATCCAAAGCCCGTCGACTTCAGCCGGCTCTTGAACCAGGTCGACGAGGCGCTGCTTCGGCGCGAGGCATCGGCCGACTAGGCGTCAGACCGCCGCGACCGCGCCCGAATCGAGACGTCGCAGCTTTTCCGCAAGGGCAAGCATGCTGGTCGAGCCCTTGTTCAGGACCTGATTCGCGCCGCGGAGCCGGCGCCTGTCGTCCGCGGTGAGATCGAGCGCCGTGAGAACGACCACTGGCACGCTTCCGCAGCCGGGCCGATCGCGCAGCGCCTGCAGGAAGTCGAAACCGTCCATCACCGGCATGTTGAGGTCGAGCAGAATGACACGGGGGATGGACCGTGCCACCTGCTCCAGTCCCTCGCGCCCATTCGAAGCCTCGACGACGCTCCAGCCGTTTTTCTCCAAGGCCTGCCGGACGCGCGCCCGGGTGTCCTGCTCGTCGTCCACGATGAGAACGTCGCCCTCGGCGTCGCGGAATGCCTCCATGACGTGTCGGAGCCTGTTCCAGTCCACCGGCTTCACGACATAGTCGGCCGCGCCGAGCGACGATGCCAGCGCGCGCTCGGTGACGAAGGTGACCATCACCACCGGGATCGAGGCCAACTCGGGATCGGCCTTCAGCGCGCTGAGGACCGACCAGCCGTCCATGCCGGGCATCGTGACGTCGAGCAGGATCGCACGCGGCTTGAGACGCTTGGCCAGCGTCAGGCCTGTCGGGCCGTCCGCGGCGGTGCGCGCGGCATAGCCCTCCCGCACGAGAAACCGGCTCATCAGCTCGCGCGACGTCTGATCGTCGTCGACGACCAGCACCACGTCGCGGTCGCCGACGGGCGCATGCTCCAGCTCGGATCCGACGTGTTGGGCGTCTGGCGCAGTCCCCAGCAGCGCGGGAAGCACGACCGCGAACGTGCTGCCCGCCCCTGGGTGGGAGCTGACCGTGACCTCGCCGCCGAGAAGCGCCACGAAGGCCTTCGTCAGCGCGAGGCCGAGGCCGGTCCCGCCGAATTGCCGCGTCGTCGAGGCGTCCGCCTGCTGGAATCGCTGGAACAGCTTGGCGACCTGCTCCTCGCTCATGCCGATCCCGGTGTCCGTCACGCGGAACCGGACTTTGTCCACGCCTCGCGCGTCCGGGCCTCGCACGACGGCGAGCGTCACGGTCCCGCCCTCCGTGAATTTGGCGGCATTGCCCAGGAGGTTGAGCAGGATCTGACGCACCCGCGTCACGTCCGAGTACATCGTGCCGAGATCGGCGCCCAACTCGACCACGAGGCGGTTGCTCTTCTTCTCCAGGAGCGCGCTCACGGTCGAGGCGACTTCCTCCACCATCGAGGCCAGATCGAAGGTCTCGCAGAACGCTTCCATCTTGCCGCTCTCGACCTTCGAGAGATCAAGCACGTCGTTGATCAGTCCGAGCAGATGTCGGGCGTTGCCCTCGATCTTGCTGACGTCGCGGGCGAGGTCGCTCGGCTCGATGCCTTCCTCGATCTCCTCCGACAGCATTTCCGCGTAGCCGATAATGGCGGACAGCGGCGTGCGCAGCTCATGGCTCATATTGGCGATGAAGGTGCTTTTCGCGCGGTTGGCTGCCTCGGCCTCGTCGCGCGCCTGCTCCAGCTTCTGCTCGGCGTCGCGGATCGATGTGATGTCGGTGTTGGTGCCGAACCAGCCGAGGATGCGGCCTTCGGGGTGGGTCTGGTCGGGCTCGTCACGGATCGGCATGGCGCGCGACAGGAACCAGCTGAACGTCCCGTCGCGCGAGCGCAGCGGAAACGTGTCCTCCCAAGAGCCGCCAGCCTCCAGGGCACGACGGAAGCGCCGCTCGACCCGCTCGATGTGGTCTGGGTGGTGGACGGACTTCCAGCCCCAGCCCGCCATCTCGGCGTAAGTCGTGCCCGTGTAATCGTACCAGCGCTGATTGTACCAGGTGATCGAGCCGTCCGCCTCCGTCATCCAGCTGAGCTGCGGGATACCGTTGGCGATCGTACGAAACTTCGCCTCGCTCTCGCGCTTGTTGCGTGTCGCGATCCGTTGCTGGGCCTCGTCACGCTGCGTGGCATCATTGAAGGTGATGATGCTGCCTTCGATGTCCGCGCCTTCGACGATCGGGAACGCGGAATATTCGGCATAGAACGAAGAACCGTCCTGCCGCCACAGCGTCTCGTTGCTGAGCCGCACGGCGACATTGGTCTTCGTCGACTGGATGAGCGGGCACTCACCTTTCGGATAGGGCGTGCCGTCCTCGCGCGTATGATGGATCATGTCGTGCATGTTGCGGCCGACCAGATCCTCCGCTTGCCCATAGCCGAGCATGAGCAGCGCCACCTTGTTGATGAACAGACAGCAGCCGTCTGGATCGATCGCATAGACGCCATCGCTCAGCGTCTCGAGGAAGGCCCATTGGGATTGGCCGGCTTGGTCGGTGATGGTCGGGGTCTTCATGGTGTCTCGTTGAGCAGAAGCTTAATGCGGCTTCTCAGCGCGTCCATCGTGAATGGCTTGGTGAGAATCTGCATTCCGGGCTCGAGATGCTCGTGGTTGAGCGCCGCGTTCTCGTCGTAGCCGGTGATGAACAAGATCTTGAGGCGCGGTCGCGCCGCGCGACCGAAGTCGGCCAGCTGGCGTCCGTTCATCCCGCCGGGGAGGCCGACGTCGGTGACGAGCAGATCGATGCGCCGGTCGGAGTTGAGCAGCTTGATGCCGCCCTTGCCGTCGGCGGCCTCCAAGGCCGTGTAGCCGAGGTCCTGCAGTACGTCCGTCACCAGCATCCGTACGGTCGTCTCGTCATCGACGACCAGCACGGTCTCGCCGGCGACCGCGCGCGGGGCCTCGTCGGGCAGATGGGCGGGCTCAAGCGCCTCCACCTCGCCGAGGTGTCGTGGCAGCAGGATGCGCATGGTGGTGCCGACGCCTACGGTCGAGTGCACGCGGACGTGGCCGCCCGATTGCCGGGCGAAGCCGTAGATCATCGACAATCCGAGGCCGGTCCCGCTGCCGAGCGGCTTCGTCGTGAAGAACGGATCGAAGATCCGCGCCATGACCTCGGGCGTCATGCCCGTGCCATTGTCGGTCACGCTCAGCGAGCTGTAATCGCCGGGCGGCAGGTCTAGGCTTTCGGCGATGCGCGGGTCGAGGCGCAGGTTCTTCGTCTCGATCGCGATGCGGCCGCCTTTCGGCATCGCGTCGCGGGCGTTGATGCAGAGGTTGAGGAGCGCGTTCTCGAGCTGGCTCGGGTCGACCAGGACGGTCCAGAGATCGGCGGCGACCGCGACCTGGACCGAGATCTCCGGGCCTACCGTGCGCTGCACGAGCTCCTGCATTTCGACGACGAGCCTGTTCGCATCGGTCGGCTTCGGGTCGAGTGTCTGCCGCCGCGAGAACGCCAGCAGGCGGTGCGTCAGCGCCGCCGCCCGCGCCGCCGCGTCCTGCGCCGCGGACACGTACCGGTCGACGGCGTCGTACCGTCCTTTCGCGATGCGGGCGCGTAACAGGTCGAGGCTGCCGGTGATGCCGGTCAGGAGATTGTTGAAATCGTGCGCGAGGCCGCCGGTCAGTTGCCCAACCGCCTCCATCTTCTGCGATTGGCGCAGCGCGTCCTCGACGCGGCGCTGCTCGGTGATGTCGCGGCCGCAGAGCAGGACAAGCCCTTCGACCTGGTTGGAATATTCGAGCGGCGCCCCGACGAAGTCGATTACATTCACGACGTCGTCCGCGACGCGCACGTCCGCCAGATATTGAACCGGCTCGCCACTCTGCAGGCACTCCCTGACGGCCTTGTCGGCGCGAGCGGCTGCCGGTGCATCGATGATCTCGGCGGGCGGGCGTCCGACAAGCGACGGCTGGTCCTGCTTGAGAAACGCCAGCGCCGCCGGATTGGCATCCTCGAACGTCAGGCCGCTATCGTTGCTCAGTCGCATCAACCACAGATATTCCGGCGAGGCGTCGAAATAGGTCTGCAGCCGCGACCGGGTGCGGTTCACCTCGTGCAGCTGATGGAAGATATCCTGCTCGAGCTGCTCGTTGTCCCTCGCCAGGGCGTCCGCCGCTTTCTTCAGCCGCGAGATATCCGTGCAGGAGCCCGTCCAGATCGCGCCATCGGCGGCTGGAGCCGAGCGCGCTTGGACGAGGTGCCAGCAGTATTCGCCGTCAACGCGACGCAGTCTCGCGTCCACGTCGAAATCGGCCGCGGCACCGACCGCCTTCGACCAGGACGCGGTCGCACGATCGAGATCGTCGGGGTGGACGAATTCGAGCCAGGATCGCGCAGATGGCGGGCTGGGGAGCCCGCAGAACGTGGACATCGCATCATTGCACCAGAAGAGCCGGCTATCGGCGTCCGCGGTCCACGCCATGATCCTGAGACCTTGCAGGACAAGATGGGACTCAGGCACCGCCGACACGAGTCTCTCACCTCCCGAGTGTGCCTGGTATCCGAGTGCCATCCCGCCGCGCATCTCTCGTTCGATCGTCACCCGCACCGGCCGACATTACAAGGCAAGCGCTGGAGAGTGCTTTTTGTTGCACGGACGATCGATGTCGTGGGCGTCGTGTCAAGAGCGTGCCCGCGATCAAGGCAGCTTCGGGAGCCGACGTTCCGGGCGAAACCGAAACACGCACCCGCCCCCGTCGCATCCGCCGGAGGGGTATTCAATAAAACTCGCCGATGGAATTGGTTTAGACTTTCGAGCGGTGGCGACCCACCGCGTATATTTATAGTGATAAAATACATTGGAACTAAGAGACGCGTGCTGCTCTTTAACCGGCGAACTTGGAGCCTCCGATGAATGAGTGGGTCGATCCGGTGCTGCGCGGCGCGCCGATGGCGGAGCCGTGCCGCGCATTGGAGCCATTCAGTGTCGTGGCGATACCCGTCTACAACGAGGCCGCTCGGATCGCCGCCTGCCTCGATGCCCTGGCGGCCCAAACTGGCCTCGAGCCGCGTTCATTCGGCGTGCTCCTCTTTTTGAACAATTGCACCGATGCGACGGCCGAGCTCGTCAAGGATTATTCGGGGATGCCGTGGCCGATGCGGATCATCGAGCGAACCGACCCTGCGGCCTCGGCGGGATGGGCTCGGCGGATCGCCATGAACGCCGCCGCGGACTGGCTGGGCGAGAGTGGGTCGAACGGCGTTCTCCTCACCACCGATGCCGACAGTCGTGTCGGCGTGGACTGGGTGGCGCGCAATCTCGCGGCGATCGCGGACGGCGCCGATGCGGTCGCCGGCCGTATCTCGCTCGACCCGGACGAGGCCGCGCGTTTGCCGGCCCGTCTTCACGCGCGCGGCCGGCTCGAAGCGCAATACGAGCGACTATTGACGGAGATCGGCGCGCGGCTCGATCCCGAGCCGCGCAATCCGTGGCCGTGCCACTGGTCGAAATCCGGCGCGACGCTCGCCGTGCGCTTGTCGGCGTATCGGCAGGTCGGCGGCATGCCCGATCTGCCGGCGGGCGAGGACCGCGCCTTCGTCGATGCGATCCGCGCGAACGATCTCGTGGTGCGGCACGACCCCGGAATCGAGGTCGTCACCTCGGGCAGGCTGGACGGTCGCGCCCGCGGCGGTGTGGCCGATACGATCAAGCTGCGCTGCGACGTGCCCGAGAGCCCCTGCGACGATCGGCTGGAAACGCTTCCGCGCCTGGTCATGCGCGTGGTCTGGCGTCGCCGCTTGCGACGTCTTTTCGCCGAAGGGCGCCTGCGCCAAGGGTGGCGTTGGGCGCCCTTTCTCTCGCTCCGACGACACATCGCCGATGAGGCCGCGGCGGCGACGTGCTTCGGGCAGGCTCATGCCGCCATCGAGGCGGCAAGCCCGCGGTTGGCTTACCGGCCGGTGCGACCGGCGCAGCTGCCGAACCAGATCAGACTTGCGCAGGCGTTCGTCTCGATCCTGCGAGCTTTCAGTTGGGCGCGAGCTTGGGATGCGCCTGCGCGCGAGCCGAGGCCGGGCGGGCTGCCGAAAGCGCCGCCGATCTAAGCTTCAAGCCCGACACATCAGTTCGTGATCAAACTGTAGTCGATTGCTGAGCGCGTAGGACGTCGAGGCGATACGCATCCGTTCTCGCTTGACCAAGCACATGAGCGTGCGCCGCGATCGAGGCGATGAAGCGCTCGGCGGCCTCGTCCCCCGTAAGCGGGTAGTTCGTCTCACCGAGCCAATGGACGAGAACAATGTCGCCCCCCGGTCTGATCGCGCCTCCCACGCGATCGGCCAAACGCGCGACGTCGGCACCGTCGAGATAATAGACGACCTCCGAAAGGACGATCAGATCGTAGCGCCCCTCCGGCCACTCGCCCGGCACGCGGACGGTCGCGAACGCGACATGCGGAAGATCGGCGCAACGGTCGCGGGCTTGGGCCAGGGCTGTGTCGGCAACATCCACGGACAGGAGGCGCGCGCAGCGAGTGGCGAGCTGCCGCGTCAGGACGCCGATCGAGCATCCGATCTCCAGCGTCGCGTCGTAATGCGACCTCGGCAAAGCTTCCAATGTCGCCGCGTACTTCTCACGCTCGTACGAGCTTGTCGCGAACCGCCAGGGATCTGAATCCGCAGCGTAAAGCCCTTCGAAGTAGGTCGGAGGGATCGATTGCTTGAATCTTTCCGTCATGTCGGCTCGACCTCGAGCAGGATCTCGTAGGGCCGCGCGAAATGCGCGAGCATCGCCGGTGTGAGGCGAAAGCCGTGCGGATCGTCGGCGATTAGATCGGTGGTCTGCGAACCATGTCGGGCAACCGCCGCCGTCTTCGCCGCCAGGTGCCGCGTGATGTCGAGCCGCAGACCGCGCGGCGCGTCGCCGACATCGGTGCCCGGCGGCAAGGTCCAACCCCAAACGGGGTAGGACCATACCCGCGTCTCGCCCAACCGCGCGCGCGCCGCATCGACGATCGCGGCGGCGGCGAGATGGTCGCAATGCGGATCGCGAGCCCAGGTGACGCAGACGGCGCCGGCCTCGCATTCCGCGACCGCCGCCACGATCGCGTCGCACGCCGCCTCGGCCTCGGGCCCTCGGCAGGGCACGAACCGGTCCGGCAGCCGAAGAAAACGGATCTCGCCGTCGGCAAGGCCGACCTCGCGCATCGCCTCGCGCGTCTCGGCCTCTCGAAGGTCGCGCAGTTTCGCCATCGGATAGCTCGCGCTGTTGGGGTGCGAGCCAGCGCCGTCGCTGATGACGACGACCCGCACGGAAACACCGCTGGCACGCGCTGCCGCGATCAGACCGCCGCAGCCGAGGCTCTCATCGTCGGGATGCGGCGCCACGACGACGACACCGCCTCCGCCGGTGACATCCGCGAGCGTGCCGAACGGCAGCGCCTCGGCGCGCGCGAAAAAGTCCCCGGCGGTCATGTCCGGTCTTGCGCCGCGCGGAGATTGAAGGCCGCGCCCGAGATCAGCGACATATCGAGCGCCGGCTGGCGCATGTAGGTCGTAAGGTCGCGGATAATCCGCTCCATCGGGTTCGGCCGCAGGAAGGCCTTGAGACCGATCGCCTTCTGCGCGAGCCCGACAAGCCGCAGCGCGGCCATCTCGAAGGCGTTGCGCGCCAGGTCGACATAGGCATCGACGGCGTCCGCGTCGTCGAAAGGACCTTCGGCGATTTCCGAGGCCTCGCGCACCCACAGCCGCGCCGTCTCGAACGCGATCGAAGCTTCGCCGAAGCGCGCGAGCTGGATCGGGTTGTCGCGGTGCGGGCTCTGGTCGAGCTGAGCCCGGTAATGGTCGAGCACGGCCTCGAGGCCACCGAGCTGCACGGCGATCACCCGCCACGCGCCGCCGCGAAACCAGGGCGATCGGAGATAGTCACCAGGTTTGCCGACGATTTCGTCCTCGCCGACCTCGATGCCCTCGAAATCGACCGTGCCGGTCGCCGTGGCGCGCATGCCATGGGCGGTCCAAGCCGAACTGTCGGCGCGGCGCGGCTCGACGTTGGGGATCAGCATGACGGAGCCGCCCTGGACGTCGGCGGCGGCGAGCGGGCGTCGGAAGTGACCGGCGCCCGAGCAGAGGATCTTGCGGCCGCGCAACACGAACCGTGTCCCCGCGCGCTCGAGCCGGAGGGCGTCGCCCGCCATCCAGACGCCGCTCGGCCGGCCGGCATCCGCTTCCGCCTTCAGGAGGCGAAGGTTGGCGGAGGAACCATAGCGCGCCACAACCGCGACGGCGTTCACGTGCCCCTCGTACAGCCGCCCGAGTGGCAGGCTGCCGCGACCTATCGTGGTCAGGATCTCGCGCAGGTGCGGGGTGTCGGTAAAGGTGCGATCGTGGCCATCGCACGAGGCTGGAAATGCAGCGCGAAGGAGGCCTGTCTCGTGGAGGTGACGGATTCCGTCAGTGGGAAAGGCGGCGTCTCGATCGTCATCGCTGGCGCCCGCGGCAGCGTTTGACGCCACGAGACGGGCGGACCGTAACATCGAAGCGGCATCGCTCGGACCAACGTTGCTGGCAGCCATCGTCACAGGAACTTTTGTCTCCGTCGGCCGCGCAAGGTCGAGCGCACAACGAGTGGCCGGACGGAAGGTTCGGGTTGATGTCTACGTCCCGCGAAGGGTTCGGACTGGCTGCCATGGAATGCATGACCGTCATGCATGACGACATGCCGACCCTCGATTGGACCGACCGCCACCGACGCGCGACGCATTCGACTGGTTGCCCTCCAACTCCAGGGCTCCGTCGCCAGGAGACGAGCAACGCATGGATGACGTCACGCGACGAAAGATGTTGGCGGCAGGTGCCGCGGCGGGCATGGCGGGCCTCGCATCGTCCGCGGCGGCGGCGACGTTCGGCAATCCGGACGAGCCGGCGGAAGGTGCCATCAACGCCAAGAACTCCACGGATCTGGCGGTTCCAGGCCCGCATGATACTGCGGTATCGGATCAGTTTCCGTCCGCTTTCAAACCATCTCCGGCGGATGCCGGCGACATGCCGGAGTTCTGGGCGACATTCAACAATGCGCCACGCTGCATCCAGGACGGCGGTTGGGCGCGGCAGGTCACCTCGTCGAGCTTTCCGATCGCGACGGAAATCTCCGGCGTCGACATGCGTCTCGCCGCCGGCGCCATTCGCGAGTTCCACTGGCACCAGGCCGCGGAATGGGCCTACGTCACCTACGGCGCCGACGAGTGGCAATACTACATCAAGGGTGAGGCGCGGATGGGCGTCTTCAACACCGGGCCGAAAGCCGTGACGATGGAATTTCATCCGGGCGACATCGGCTACGTGAAGCGCAATCTCGGCCATTACATCAAGAACGCCGGCACCAAGGACCTCGCGTTCCTCGAGGTGTTCCGCGGCGACACTTATCAGGAGGTGCTGCTGTCCGACTGGTTGACGCATACGCCGACGCAGATGGTCACCGCGCACCTCAACGTCCCAGCCGACACGATCGCCAGATGGCCAAACGGCAATGCGCCGGTCGTACCTGTGTGAGGCCAAAGTAACCGGGGATCGCAAAGAGTTCGACCTGCCCGACGGATGTTGCGGGCCTGCTATCGGGAGGCCAACCCACTGATTCCGCGCAAAGCGCGCGATCCGCAAAGCCATACGCCGTCGGAAGCGCTGTGATGGTTCTCGCGTCGCTCACACCGACCAGGCGAGGGCTGGAAGCGCCGCGGTCGGGCGGACCGAGGTCTCGTCGAGAAATTGCGCCAGCGCCGCCGCGTCGAGGGTCGTCCCGCCGCCGTGCAGCCGCGCGCGATGGATGCCCGACGTGATCAGCAGCGAGCCGTAGCCCATCCGCGCGGCGCCCTTCATGTCGGTGTGGACCGCGTCGCCGATCGCCAGGATGCGGGCCGGGGCGATCGGGTCGCGCATGGCGGCGGCCAGCGCGAGCGCCCGCTCGTAGATTGGCGGGTACGGCTTGCCGGCCTGGATCACCTTGCCGCCAATCGCGGCGTAGCGCTCGGCGATGGCGCCGGCGCAGAAGACCAGCGTGTCGCCGACCTCGACGACGATGTCGGGATTGGCGCAGACGAGCGCGAGGTCGCGGTCGCGCAATGCGCGCAGCGTCGCGTCGTAATCCTCCGGCCGCTCGCCGGTCTCGTCGAGGCCGATGCAGATCGCCATCTCGGCGTCCTCGACCGGCACGATACGCGGCGCGCGTGAGCCCACGCGCGCGGCCTCCGTGTAGATCGCGTATTCGCCGCCGGGGCCGATCGAGACCAGCGGCGGGCAACCGGCCGCGACGATCATCGCGATGGTCACGTCGCCCGAGGTGGCGATCGCATCGTAGGCGTCGCGCGGAACCGCGAGCTTGTCGAGCCGGCGCTGCACCTGCGACGCCGGCGCCGGCGCGTTGGTGACGAGCACCACGCTGCCGCCACCCCGCCGAAAGCGCTGCAGCGCGTCGACCGCGGCGGCGTGGTGGACGACGCCATTGTGGACGACTCCCCAAACATCGCAGAGGAGCAAATCGTAGGCGGGCGCGAGGTCGGCGAGGCCGCGATCGAGGCGGGGGGCGGGCGATGTCATCCCGGGCGGCTAGCCGGCGCGCTCTCCTCGGTCAAGCTCGCGCTTTCCGGCTTGCCCTCGACCCGCCAGACCCAGGCGCAGAGGATCGCGATCGGCAGGCCGATCAGCGAGGTCGCGACGAAGAAGCTCGGGAAGCCGAGATGGGCGACGGCGTAGCCCGAGGTCGCGGCGAGCAGGCTGCCCGGCAGCGCGACAAGCGAGGTGAGCAGGCCGAACTGGCTCCCGGCGAAAGCGCTCGAGGCCAGCGACGACATGTAGGTGATGAGCACGATCTGCGCGAAGGACGAGGCGAAGCCGTCGACGCCGACGGCGAGCGCGAAGGTCCAGAATTCGCCGCCGCCGTGGTCGCCGTGCGCGGCGAGATAGGCCAGCGCGAGATGCGACGCCGAGCCGGCGATCGTCCCCAGCACCAGGCTCGCCATGATGCCGATGCGGGTGACCACGACACCGGCGACGAACACGCCGCCAATGGCGATCCAGAAGCCGAACAATTTTGTGACCGTGGCGATGTCGGTGTTCGTGTAGTGCAGGCTCTTGAACAGCGGGATCGCCATCGCGTTCGAGATGTAGCCGGGCATGCGGAAGCCGGCGACCATGATCAGGATCGGCACCGCCATCGGCCCGAGCCGCTTCACGAGATCGAGGATCGGCTTGAGGATGGTCGCGACGATGCCGCCGCGCGGCGCGAACGCGGTGGCGATCGCCTCGGGCTCGCGCGCCCACAGCGCGGCGAGCATGCCGGGCACCATCGCCGCGGCCATCACGAGATAGGCGCCGTGCCAGCCGATCCGATCCGACAAAAGGAGCGCGCCGGCGCCGGCGACGAGCACGCCGACGCGGTAGCCCATCTCGGCGATCGAAGTCATCTTCGCCTGCTGCTCGACGGGCACCGAGGCGATGCGCCAGCCGTCGATCACGACGTCCTGCGTCGCGCCGAAGAAGCCGAGCGCGACCGAGACGGCGATCGTCCAGTCGAGCCGGCGCGCGGGATCGCCCAAGGCGACGCCGGCGAGGGCGAGGATCACGCCGATCTGCGAGACGATCATCCAGCCGCGCCGTCGGCCGAGCAGGCGGCCCAGCACCGGCGCATCGTAGCGCTCGAGAAATGGCGCCCACAGGAATTTGAAGCGATAGGCCAGCGTCAATTCGCTCATCAGCCCAATCGTGCCGAGCGGCACCTTCGCTTCCATCAGCCAGGCCGATTGCGTCGCATAGACGAGCAGGTAGGGGATGCCCTGCGAGAAGCCGAGCCCCAGCATCGCCTGGTAGCGGCGGTCGGCGAGGAAGGCGCGCAGCGTGCTCGCGGTCTTGGTGTCGGTCTCGGTCATTGGTCTCGGCGCGCGGCCCGCGCCTCGCGGACACGCGAGCTTGCCGCGCTTTGCGTGTCGATCGCAAGACGGCGCGAGCGCCCGCGGCAGTCGTAGGCCAGCGCCCGCGGCAGTCGTAGGCCAGCGTGCCGCCTTGACCCGACTCGGGGATTGACGGCAGCTTCACGCGCCGCGGCGATCGCGGTCCTCGGGACTTCTCCTCATGTCGATCCAGAAAATCCTTCTCGGCCTCGCCGTCTCGCTCACCCTCGCCGGCTCGGCTTACGCCCAGGCGCCGCAAACCGCCCCGGCGATGAAGCCGAGCATGTCCAAATCCACCATGTCGAAGCCCTCGATGACGAAGGCCGCACCGGCGCCGCTCGACATCAACTCGGCTTCGGAGGACGATCTGAAGGCGATGAAGGGGGTCGGCGACGTGCGCGCCAAGGCGATCATCGCGGGCCGCCCCTACAAGGGGAAGGACGATCTCGTGCAAAAGAAGATCCTGCCGCAGAAGGTCTACGACGGCATCAAGGACAAGATCATCGCCAAGCAGAAGTAGCGATCACGCCACCAGCGCGGCGACCTTGGCCTTCGGCGGGAGCACCAGCGACGGCTGCTCCCAGCGGCCCGCGTCGATCGTCGCGATCTGCTCGTCGATGCGGTCCATCACGAAGCGCGAGAATGGGCCGAGGTGGACATAGAGCGCGGTGAGCCGCATCACCGCCGTGATCGCGGGAGGATTGTGCCGTAGCGTGTAAAGCAACGTCGACCACAGCTCGCGCCGCATGTCGGGGCGGGTGAGGGTGATGCGCGTCATCAGCCGCAGGAAGCGCGCCGTCTCGCGCATCAAGCCGGCGAGCACGACCTTCGCCGGGCGCTTCGGCACCTTGATGTTGCGACCGACGTCGCGGACCCGAGCGAAATAGGCCGCGGGCGAATAGATTCGCTCGAGCACGGTGCGATAGTCGGCGAGCGCGTCGCGTCGCGGCCGCTTGGTCACGAAGTTGAGGCCCGCCGTGCACTGGTCGCCGCAGATCTCCGCCGTTCCGAGCATTTTCCCGTAATCGAACAGCCGCCCTTCGGCCTCGAGCCGTCGCGTCAGTTGCGTGTTCGGTAAGGCGTAAAGCAGGCCCACCATCGCAACCGGTATGGCGGCGGCCTCGATCAACTCGGCGATCGGCGCGGCGACGCTGCCCTTCTCGGAGTCGAATCCGACGATGAAGCCGCCGAGAACAAACATGCCGGTCTCGTAGATCTTTCGGATCGAGTCCGAGAGCACGCGCCGCGTATTCTGCTTCTTCTGCATCTTGACAAGCGTTTCGGGGTCGGGGCTCTCGATGCCGATGAAGACGGCAAAGAAGTTCGCATCGCGCATCATCGCGAGGAGTTCGTCGTCGTCGGCGAGGTTGACGGAGGCTTCGGTCGACAGCTCGAATGGATAGTGGTGCGCCTCCTGCCACGCCTTGAGGTGGGGAAGAAAGGCCTTCACCGCCTTCTTGTTGCCGATGAGATTGTCGTCGACGAAATCGACGTGGCCGCGCCAGCCGAGCGCGTGGAGCGCGTCGAGTTCGCCCAGCACCTGCTGCGCGGTCTTCGTGCGCGGCACGCGGCCGTACAGCTCGATGATGTCGCAGAACTCGCAGGTGAATGGGCAGCCGCGCGAGAATTGCACGCCGATGTGCAGGTACTGGTCGAACTTGAGGAGATCCCAACGCGGCTTGGGCGAGGCCGAGACGTCGGCCTTGAACTTCACGCCCTCGTAGGTGCCCGCGCGGATGCCGGCGCGCCAATCGGCGACAAAGCGATCGATCAGCCCCTCGGCCTCACCGAGCACGATGAAGTCGGCGACGCGAAATGGCTCGGGCGTCGAGGTGACGCCGGGGCCGCCGATCACCACGGGCTTGCCCATGGCATGCGCGCGATCGATGATCGCCAGCGTGTCGGGCTCCTGGGGCAGCATGCCGCCGGTCATGACCATGTCCGCCCAGGCGAGATCCGCGTCTTCGAGCGCTTCGGTGTTGCAGTTGATGAGCTTGCAGGTCCAATGCGCGGGCAGCATCGCGGCGACGGTGATCAAGCCCAGCGGCGCGCCCGGGTATTTCGCGCCGAGCATGTCGCACGTCGCCTTGTAGTTCCAGAACGAGTTCGCGTTGAAGCGGGGATAGACCAGCAGGACGTTGCAGTGGTCCTCGCCGCGAAGATCGAGGTCTCGGGCATCCGGTGCGATCATCGATCCAGTGCCTCGTTGCGCATCCATTCAGCGCCATCGTTAGCATCGCGAATGCGGCTTTTGAAGGCGTGGCTGGTCGCGAAAGGCTACGCCACCAGCTCGGCGGGCTCCGGCTGCGTGCGCGCCGGACGAGCGGCGGCTGCGTCCACGGACCTGAATCGACGTTGGCGATCTGCTCGTCGATGCGGCTTCCAGAAGGAGTTCGCGTTGGAGCGCGGATAGACCAGCAAGATTTTGCGGCAGTCGGTCATGCGCGCGCGGCCTCGCGTAGTGGCAACCTATCGTAGAACTGAAAACGGGACGCTTTAAAAGCGGGCGGTGAGGGGTTGGCCGAGGCCTGACGCCAGATTGCCAGCCACGCCTCGTTTCCACGCCGCGCGACCGATGCTATATACCGATGCTATATTATGGCGAGAGCAATGGATCTGCGTATGTCCGACGTCATCGCCAAGAGCAAGCCGATGACCCGCCGCGGGCCGCCAGCCAGCGTGATCGAGAAGCGCGTGCGACTGGCCGACGGACGGATCACGACGATCCGTAAGGTCGATGCGGCAAGCCCGACCTTCGGCGAGGACATGCTGTACGTCTTTTGCAAGAACGTCGAGGCCGCCCGCCGCGAGAACAAGCGCGTGACGGGCGTGGCGGACTTTGTCCCCGGCAAGCGGTGAACGCCCCTTTTTCATGATCATCGCCGGGCCGAACGGTTCGGGCTAAAGCAGCACTTATGTCGGCTCCGATGTCGAAACAGGCGGCCGCTCGGCCTGGATCATAAATCCGGATCTGCTGACCGCGCGCATCCAGGAGGTCGAAGGGCTCGACCTTCGTCGAGACCGTCCTGTCGACGGCGAAATATCGCCGGCTGGTCGAACGCGCCAAAGGCCGAGGCTTCGAGTTTCGCTTGCTGTACGTCTTCCTCGATAGCCCTGGCCTCAATGTTGAGCGCGTGCGCCTCCGCGTCTCCAAGGGAGGCCACGATGTGCCGGAGGACAGGATCCTCGCCCGCCACGCGCGTTTGCTCGCGCAGATGCCGTGGTTTCTCGAGCAGGCCGATCAGGCGTGGATCTACGATAACTCGGGCGCGGTGCCCCGGCTCGTCGGCACGAAGGTCGGGGGGCCGTCACGATCGATGCGAGCGCGCCGATCGCGGTTCGCGAGGCTCTTGCTCGAAGCGATCTGGGCTGACCAAGAAGCGCGCTGCCAAAGTTTTCACTCGCCCACCCCATACCCCTTCACAACTTCCAGCACGACCCGCCCATAGCTCGCGATCTTTGCCGGCCCCACCCCGTGGATGCGGCCGAGGTCGATCGTGTCGCGCGGCCTCGCGCGGGCGATGGCGCGCAGGCTGCGGTCGTTGAAGACGACGTAGGGCGGCACCTTTTGTGCCCGCGCGATCTCGAGCCGCCAGGCCTTCAGCCTGGCGAACAGGCGGGCGTCGTCCGTCGTCAACGACGGTTCGGCGTCGGCCGACGGCGCCGCCTCGCCGCGCGGGGTCGGCGCGTCGCCATCGGCGATGTCACGCAGCGCGGCGCGGGCGGCGCGGCCTTTGCGGGTGGCAGGCTCGGCGGCGACAAGCTCGAGCGGCGCCTCGCCCTTCAGCACGGCGCGGCCGGCCTCGGTGACGCGCCAGCGGCCGCCATCCTCCTCGTCCTGCACGATCAGCGCGGCGGCCTGGATCTGCCGGAACACGCTGCGCCATTCGGCGGCGGTGAACTCGCCGCCGACGCCGAACGTCGGCAACTCGTCGTGGCCATGCCGCGAGATCGCTTCGGTGGTCTTGCCGATCAGCAGGTTGGCGAGGTGGCCGGGGTAGAAGCGCCCGGCCGTGCGCAGCACCGCCGACATCGCCTTCTGCGCGGCCAGCGCGCCGTCGACCATCGGGTGGGCGCCGTCGCAGATATCGCAGAAGCCGCAGGTCGGCCCCTCCTCGCCGAAGGCGGCGAGCAGCGTCTGACGGCGGCAACGCGGGCTTTCGCAAAGCGCCAGCAGCGCGGCGAGGCGCCGGTGTTCGGCCGCCTTGTGCGCGGGGCCCGCGTCTGAGAGCGCGATCTGGCGCTCGCGCAGCCGCACGTCGCCCTCGCCCCACAGCATCATCGTGTCGGACCGCTGCCCGTCGCGACCGGCGCGGCCGATCTCCTGGTAATAGCCCTCGACGGAGCCGGGCAGGTCGGCGTGGCAGACGAAGCGTACGTCCGGCTTGTCGATGCCCATGCCGAAGGCGATCGTCGCGACGACGACGACGCCCTTGTTGCGCAGGAACTCGTCCTGGTGGGCGTGGCGCAAGTGCTGCTCCATGCCGGCGTGATAGGGCAGCGCCCAGATGCCGTCGTTGGCGAGCTTCTCGGCGAGCTTCTCCACGCCCTTGCGCGACGAGGCGTAGACGATGCCGGCCTCGCCCTTGCGGGCCATGACGAATTTTTTGATCTGCCCAAGCGCCTCGTTCTTCTTGGCGACGGCGAGATGCAGGTTCGGCCGGTCGAACGAGCGCACGAAGCGGCGCGGCTCGCGGCGAAACAGCTTCGCGACGATCTCCTCGCGCGTCGCGTGGTCGGCCGAGGCGGTGACGGCGAGGATCGCGGGGTCGCCGAGCGCATCCGCCGCCGCGCGAAGCTCCATGTACTCGGGCCGGAAGTCGTGGCCCCATTGCGAGACGCAATGTGCCTCGTCGATCGCGAGGCGGTCGCAGCCAGCCTCGAGCAGCAGCCGGATCGTGCCCGGCCGCAGCAGCCGTTCGGGCGAGACGTAGACGAGCCGCAGCGCACGCCGGCGCAGCGCGCCCTCGACGTCGGCCTGCTCCGCGCCGGTGTTGCCGGAATGCAGGCCGCCCGCCGCGACGCCCCTGGCGAGCAGCGCGCCGACCTGATCGCGCATCAGCGCGATCAGCGGCGAGACGACCACGGTGAGCTTGTGGCCGACGACGGCGGGCAGCTGGTAGCAGAGCGACTTGCCCGCACCCGTCGGCATGACCGCGAGCACGTCCTCGCCGGCGAGCACCGCCGCCACCACCTCGGCCTGGCCGGGCTTCAGCGAGGTGAAGCCGAACACACGGTGCAGCGCGTCGAGGGCTTCGGGATGCGGGGCGTCGAGCGGCTCGGTGGTCACTCCGCGGCGCGCGGCGGAAGGGTGGCATAGGGTGCCACCTCGATATCATCCCACTTGTCGCGCATGGCGCACGCGTCGAACCAGGCTTGCATGTTGAGCAGCGTTTCCATGCTCAGCCCGAAGACTTTCTCCATCCGAAGTGCCATTTCCGGGGAAAGCGCCGACCCGGCATTTACGAGATTCGACAGGGTGGCGCGACGGACGCCTAGCGCGCGCGCCGCGTCGGTGACGCTCAGATCGAGAGTCTCGAGGATTTCCTCGCGGATAAAGCGGCCGGGATGCGGTGGCCTCATCCGGACGCGCACAGGGTCTACGGTCATCAAGGGTAGTCCTCGAGATCGAGGTCGAGGACCTCGCCGGCCATGGTGGTGAGAGTGATCGCCAATTCCCCGATACGGGAGAGACTCCAGGTTCCGGCACGGTCTCCGACGAGCTGATGCATCCGCCATCCTGGAGGCTCGGCGACGTCGCGATCGAGGGCGCCGCCACGAGCGCCGCCAGGATATTGCGAATACGATTGACGAGATTGCTCGGCAGACTTTTCGCGTCATCATGCTCGAGAAAGCGCTTCAGACCCCGATGTCTGACGGACCTGATGAGCATGCCGGCTGCTGTACGCTCTCACAGTACGCTACGCAACTCTTGTTGCTGCCTCTGCGTGGCGTCGCTCACGAAGGCGGTCGCTCGTCGCGCCGCACGTTGATGCCACTGAGCAGGGCCGCGACTTCGGCCTGTCGCCGGCAGCCCGTCTTGCCGAGGACGCCGCGCATCTGCGTCCGGACCGTGTGCTGGGAGACGCCACCCCCATGCGCGATTTCCAGGATGGTCTCGCCAGCGGCGATGCTGCGGGCGACGCGGGCCTCGGCGGGGGTCAGATCGAACAGGGATTGGACCAGCTCGATCGGCGGCGCGTCCGGCATCGTCAAAGGCGTCAAGACCAGCACCGCGGCGCATCGCAGGAAGATGTCGCGTGCCGAGCCGCGCAACGGTAGGACATGCGCCACCATCGCCGCCCCCTGATCGACGGAGCGGACGACGAACGATCGCACGGCGCCGGCGAACTCGATCGTCTCGACCGCTTTCTGCAACAAGGCGTTGGCGTCGCGATCGTTGAAGGCGAAACGATCGGCCGCGCGCCACACGAGATGATCCTTGTAGTTTTCGATCAGATCGTTCGCCGCGAGCACCTTGCCCGACTCATGCATGACGATCGCCGGCAAGCCGATCATCGCGAGCGTATCGCTGGCGGCGCGTGCGCGGGTCAGGCTTTGCCGGGCGGACAAGAAGGCGGCTCGTCCGATGCGCGGCCGAAAGGCATTCAGCTGCGCGATTGCCGTCTTGTCGACTGGACCCTTGGATAGTGCGCGTTCGACCGAGATGATGAAGATGTCGCCCGTCGGCATACGGAACGCCGTCCCGGCCGCATTGCCGAGGCCAGCGGGCCTGAGGAAGTCCCGGTAAAGGGGATTTCTGTCGAGTTCACCGGCGGTGTAGATGTCGCAATCTCTGACGAACCCGGAATGACCGGTAGCAAGCACGCGCTCCTGCCGCTGCGATCGGTTCAGCAGATCGGTTTCGAAAAGACGCTCCATGCCCGGCTGGAGAACGGATGACGCGGTCCAGGTCGAATAGGTCCTGCCGTTACCCGTCGCGAAGCATCCGCCGTGCGCGTCCGCAATTGTCGCAAGTCGATCCAAAACGCCCGGCCACTTCTCAGGAATGAACGCGCTTTCATAAATGCTGTCGACGAGATCCAAATCTTCCATCGGCTTCGACCTATTAGGCTAAGTGCTAAACTACCTACCAAAGCTCTGGAATTCCGTAATTCATCTGAGGTATGACGCCTCGACCTCCAGGTCGTCTTTAGCGCCACCGCACGATTTGGCGGGTCGCCATCGAAGGTCCAACCGTTATGCTGAAAGTCCTCGTTCTTGTCTGCCCAATCGCGCTCAGTCATTCGGCGTGCAACGTTGATACCGCAATCGATGTCGTCCGCTCGATGCCCGTCTCCAGCCCGCAGCAGTGCGGCTTCATGGGTCAGACGGCGATCGCTCCCACGGCCCTCGTGCCCGACCCGAGCAAGCAATATCTGAAAATCATGTGCGTGCGCTCCGTCACCGAAATCAGCCAACGTTGAGCCGGTGCCGTGTCCATCACCTGGACGCGAGCATCACCGTCAGCTCCGCCATGTCGGCGACGATCCGTTCGGCGCCGGCCGCGCGCAGTCGCGCGGCGTGGCTCGGATCGGTGTGGCTGCCGCCGGTAAAGCCGATCACCGGCATGCCGGCGGCAACGCCCGCCTGGACGCCGGCGACCGAGTCCTCGATCACGATGCAATCCGCCGGGGCGACGCTCATTCGGGCGGCGGCGTGGAGGAAGATGTCGGGGGCGGGCTTGCCGCGCGCGACATCGAGGCCGGAGAAGATGTGGTCGCCGAAGTACTGGTCGAGGCCGGTCCAGCGCAGCGTCATGCCGATCCGCGCGCGGTCGGACGAGGAGGCGACGCAGCGCGGGCCATCGAGGCGCGCCAGCAGCGAGGCGGCGCCGGGCATGGGCTCCAGTTCAAGTTCCAGCCGCGCCAGCATGCGGCCCCGCATCCGCGCGCCCTCGCCGGGCAGGGCGCGGCCGACGCGCGCCTCGATGCCACGGACGATGTCGTCGTTGTGCTGCCCCATGAAGGCGTCGCGGCAGGCGGCGACGTCCATCGGGTGGCCGTAGTCCGTCATCATCGCGGACAGCTCCTCGAGCGCGACGAGCTCGGAATCGACGAGCACGCCGTCGCAGTCGAAGATGAGGAGCATGGGCGAGATCCGGTTTCGCGATGGTCGCTACCCATCGACGTCGCGCCCGCCCGCGGTCAAGCGCCGGCGTTCACCCTGAAGCGCCCTGCGACGCGGCGTCCCCGGAACGAAGGCCGAGTAGTGCCGTTTTTCGGCCATGACACGAGGCGCCTCGACAGCGAAGACCAGCAAGACGCCGAAGCGTGCGGCGGCAAAGGCGATGTCGCCGCCGGCCAAGGCGGTGGCGCGGAAGATCGAGGCCTGCGAGGAGCGCGGCGAGGAGAGCGAGGCCGCTGCCAAGGCGGCCGGGCTCGTCTACGTCAGCGACGATGAGCCGGGCATCACCCGCAAGAAGTCGGGCACCGGCTGGCGCTATCTCGACGCCAAGGGCAAGACCATCAAGGACTATTGGGAGCGCAAGCGGATCGACAAGATCGCTGTGCCGCCGGCCTATGTCGACGTGTGGATCTGCCCGAAGGACAACGGCCACATCCAGGCGACCGGGCGCGACGATCGCGGCCGCAAGCAATATCGCTATCACGCCAAATGGACCGAGGCGCGCGACGGCGCCAAGTACGAGAAGATGATGGAGTTCGCGCGGCTCCTGCCCGGCCTGCGCAAGCGCGTCGCGGCCGATATGCGCAAGCAGGGCCTGCCGCGCGACAAGGTGGTGGCGACGGTGATAGCGCTGCTCGAGAAG
The DNA here is from genome assembly GCA_965214415.1 of uncultured Lichenihabitans sp. Lineage (GTDB taxonomy): Bacteria > Pseudomonadota > Alphaproteobacteria > Rhizobiales > Beijerinckiaceae > RH-AL1. The sequence continues at coordinate 310,950 of CBDCBQ010000002.1, read as the reverse complement.
ACGCTGATCCGCGTCGGCAACGAGGATTACGCCAAGGAGAACAAGAGCTTCGGCCTGACCACGTTGCGCAACCGCCACCTCGATATCGACGGCTCGACCTTGCGGTTCGACTTCAAGGGCAAAAGCGGCAAGATGTGGAACCTCGACTTGAAGGATCGCCGCGTCGCCAAGCTCGTCCGCTCGATCCAGGATCTGCCCGGCCAGCAGCTGTTCCAGTACGTCGACGAGGACGGAAAGCGGCAGCCGGTCTCGTCATCGGACGTCAACGACTACCTGCGCGAGATCACCGGCGAGGACATCACCGCCAAGGACTTTCGCACCTGGGCGGGCACGGTGCTGGCGTCGATGGCGCTCGCCGAATTCGAGGTGGTCGACAGCCAGGCGCGCATGAAGAAGAACGTCAAGGCGGCGATCGAGCGGGTGGCGTCGCGGCTCGGCAACACGCCGACGATCTGCCGCAAATGCTACGTCCATCCGCACGTGCTGAGCTCGTATCTCGACGGCTCCCTTCTCGAGGGTATCAAGCGCGAGGTGGAGGACGAACTACGCGCGGATGCCGATCAGCTGAAGCCGGAGGAGGCCGCGCTGCTCGGTCTGCTCAGCCGCCGGATCGGGCATGATCTCAAGGCCGCGAAGGTCGCCTGACGTCGGAGACGCGATCCGTCGTCTCACGAGCGTTGCATGCGGGTCGAATTCGGGTTTTAATGCCGGCGTCCGCGGGGCGCCGCGCGGCCCCGCGCCGGCTCCGGCCGGGCCGGTAGCTCAATGGTTAGAGCCGGCCGCTCATAACGGTCTGGTTGCAGGTTCGAGTCCTGCCCGGCCCACCGCCTGGATCGGACGATCTCGAGGACTTCGGCGCGCGGCGAGGCTCGATGACGACGTGCTCGATCAGCTTTCCCATCGACGGCGCCGAGGTAAAGCTCGCGATCGACGAGATGGGCGCGGGGCCGACGATCGCCATGCTGCCGGCGCTCAGCAGCATCTCGACGCGCGCCGAGATGCAGCCGCTGGCCGAGCGGCTCGCGGGCCGCTTTCATACGCTCGCCGTGGACTGGCCCGGCTTCGGCGATCTCGCGCGGCCCCGGGTGGACTGGACCCCGGCGATGCTGTCGGCGTTCCTCGAGCAGTTCATGCGTGAGCGCGCGCCAGGCGCCCGTGCGATCGTCGCGGCCGGCCACGCGGCGACCTACGCCCTGCAGGCGGTCGCGCGCGATCCCGGCCTCGCCGAGCGGCTCGTGCTCATCGCGCCGACATGGCGCGGCCCGTTCCCGACGATGGTCGACGGGCAGCGCCCGTGGTTCGCCCGCGTCCGTGGCGCCGTCGACCATCCGGTCGCCGGCCCGCTGCTCTACTCGCTGAACGTCAGCGGTCCCGTCATCGATCGCATGGCGCGCGAGCACGTCTACAGCGATCCGGCCTGGCTGGCAGGCGAACGCGCCTTCGCCAAGCGCGCCGTCACGCGGGCGCCGGGCGCGCGCCACGCCTCGGTCCGCTTCGTGACGGGGGCACTCGATCGCGTCGACAGCCGCGGCGCGTTCCTGGATCTGGCGCGGCGCGTACGCGTGCCGCTCCTTGCCGTCTACGGAGCCGAAACCCCGAAACGATCGACGGTCGAGATCGAGGCGCTCGGCGATCTTCCGAACGTGCGCCTCGAGCGGCTGCCGTTCGGCAAGCTGGCGGTGCACGAGGAATTCCCCGACGCCGTTGCCACGATCGTCGCGCCGTTCATTGCTGACTGACGTGCCTGCCGAGTGACGCGCTCAGGCGGCCCGCGTCTCGGTTTGGGTTGTGGCGAGATCGTCGGCGCGCGCGGCAAGGCGACCGCGCACCGCCTCGACCAGCGGACCGGACGCGAGATAGGGACGGCAGAAGTCGGCGTGGGTGCGCACCGGGGCATCCGGGATCGCTCCGAGCGCCACCGTGCCGGCCTCGGCGAAGAAGGCGCGATTGCCCATCTCGAGATAGCTCTCCGCCGGCAGATTTTCAGCCAGGACGATCTCGTGGGCGTCGAGCTCGACGTGCCAATAGGTGACGCGTTCGACCTCGATCTGGGCGATCGTCGTGCCGTTGATGAGAGCCGAGGCTGGCATCAGCATTTCGCCGAGCGCGTCGACGCAGAGCGAGTGGCCAGGCGAGACGACGAGGTCGCGTGCGGGCTTGCTCGGCGCGAAGGCGTGCGCGGCGATGCGCACGGGGAGGACCTCGGCGGGGCGCGGATGGCGGCGGCAGTCGATCGTGCGATGGCCCAGCCAGCGGATCGAACGCGGCGCGCCGGACGCGGTGATGACCAGATCGCCCACCGCGAGCGCCTCGACGGCGACGTCACCGCGCAAGGTGCGGATCCGCGTGCCCGAGGCGAAGCAAACGGCTTGGACGGCCGCCGACATGAGCACTTCGGACGACGCCGTCGTGGTTGCGGTCGCCGCCTGGGACACGGTTGCCGTACCGCTCACGGTTCCGAACTGCTGATAGCGCTTGTTGGGATGCGAATAGAAGAAATTGACGTTGGTCGACAGGTGCGGGCGCTTCGACGTCGCCTCGTCGACGTTGAACGTCAGGCCGCGCTGGTCGACGAACGTGCTGTTGCCATCGAGGTAGATGCGGTTGTCGTTGTTGCCGCGCGATTGCCTGTGCTCGAGTGAGATCGAGTCCGTCGTGACCGTCCCGTCGGAGGCCGTGGTCGTGTAGGTCCCCGTCGCGGACTCGACATTGTAGGAGCCGTTCTGGTTCTGCGTCGTGTAGGTCAGCGTGACATCGACCGAAACCGCCGGCTTCCTGCCGTTTGTCGACGCGGGAACCGTATACTTGAGAACGACCTCGGGCATAACCACCTCAAAAAACCGTCGACGCGATGGTCATCGCATCTGGAGTCTCGACGCCTGCCGGCGCCACGCGAAACCATGCGGACGGGAGCGCCCGCCGCCAAGTCACTTACAGGAGAGGGATTACGAATCTCCTCCCGTGTGGCGAGGCTGCACCTCTTCCATGCGACCGGCAGGCGCATACGAGATCCGCCGCCGGCCACCCGACGTGACGTCGTCGAGGCTCACGGCAATTTCATGTCGAAGCGATGGCGTTACGCCACCGCGCGTAGAGCCGGCGTGGCTTCGGCGGCCGTGACCGGCTTCGTCCATCCGCGGATAGTCGACGGCTCGAAGGTGAGTTGCAGCGTCCGCGCCCCGTCGAGAAACGGGCGCGGGATGACGAGGTCGCCGCACGTCCAACGATAATGCCGCCCCTCGTCCCGTTCGCCCGCGTGGAAGCCGTCACGCAGCTCGGGCGCGTCGAGGTCGAGGCTACGCGTCTCGCCCATCTCGCTCGAAGCGGCGAGGCCATAGACCGCCAGGCCGACGCGGCGCGGGTCGGTGCCGCCGTGCAGGGCCGGCGTGGTCAGGCAGGAGCGGATCACGACGTCGCCGGCATCGGCCGGCAGCGCGAGCGTGACTTCGCCATCGACGACCAGCAGCTCGATTGATTCGCCCGCGCAAACGGCGGTGATCTCGACGTTCCGCGACGGCGCCCAGCCGAGGTCGGCGGCACGGCGTGCCAGCGCCTCGCGGACCCCGTCGAGCAGCGGGCCGCCATCGACGAAGAGGCGGCAGAAATCGGCGTGGCCGCGGTCCAGAACCTCGACCGGCAGATTTGCGGCGGCATCGTTGGACAGCAGGGCGCGATTGTCGCCCATCTCCAGGAAGCTCTCCGCCGGCAAGCCGTTGGCGAGCAGGATATCGTGGCTGTCGAGCTCGACATGCCAGTAGGTGACCTCGTCCATCGGCGCATAAGCGATGGACGAGCCGTTCACCAGCTCCTGGATCGGGATCAGCAGCTCGTCGATCACGCTGACGCAGACCGAATGGCCGGGCGACAGATAGAGGTCGCGAGACGGCCGGGTCGCGCCGAACGCATGCGCGGCGACGCGGACCGGCCACACGGCCCGGATCCCGGGACTGCGCGTGCAATCATAGGTCCGGTGGCCGAGCCACTTGATGGGGCGTCGTTCGCCGGACGCGGTGATGACGCCATCGCCGACCCGGAGGGCTTCGACCGCGATGTCGCCGCGCACGGTGCGGATCAGGGTGCCGGCGGCAAAGCAGGTGACGCCGGTCGGGGCGAAGGCGACGCCGCGGATGTTGCTGTCGGCCGGCGCGGCCACGATCTCGGTGAATTTCTCGCCACTGGCCGGGGCGGTCGAGGCGAGCGTGTCGGTGATCGCGTAAAGGCCGGTCGAGTTGAGATCTCCCACGGTCGCGTTGGTGGCGTAGAGCGACACGCTGCCGTCCGCGTTCGTTTGTCCGGTTAGACCAATCAGGCCGGTGGTCGCGGACATGCCCTGGCCCGGATCGGCCGTCGTGTTGGCGACCAGGCCGAGGCCGGACGACAAGGTGTACTGCAGGCTCCAGGTCCCGCCGTTCAGGGTCCACTTCTGCAGGCCGCCGTCGCCGATCGTGCCGCCCTTCGGGTTGCCGCCGTCGGCGATGTAGAGGGTGCTGGCGTTGGCGAAGTAGAAGTTCTCGGGGCTGAGGTCGACCTTCGCGCCGACCGAGCTCGCATTCACCGTGTTGGCCTGCGCGGCGGTCAGGGTGATCACGCCGGTGATGCCCGGCAGCGGCGTCGGCGTCGTCGCCCCCGTCGGCAAGATGCCGTAGGACGAGATATTGCCGGTGCCCTTCGCCTGCGAGCTGTCGGATGAGACATAGAGCGTTGGGCCTGCGGCGCCCGGCGTGGTGTAAAGCTCGGCCGTACGCGTATCGACGCCGGTATAGAGCGCCGAATAGGTCGACGCCCCGTCGTTGGCCAAAAACACGCCCTGGTTGGTGCTGCCCTTGACGCCCTGGCCCGACAGATAGAACGAGCTGCCACTGACCGTGGCGACGCTGCGCGGGTTCTGCCCGTCGTAGATGTTGTAGAGCGCGGTCGAGGTGTCGACGGTCCCGTTGGCTCCGATGTCGGCGACGACGCGCTGCACCGCTGTAAAGCCGCTGGTGTTGTTCGGGTTGCTGGTCGACTGCGCGAGCCGGGGGTCGCCATAGACGTTCATGCCGTTGGACTCGCCGGCATTGAACATCGAGGCTTTGATGCCGTAGCCGGCGATCGTCAGGCTGTGGCCGTCGAGCGACTGCTCGAGCGTGCCTTCCGACGAGGAGCCGTACTCGCCGGAGATCGCGGGTTCCGTGACGCCGCTGGCATAGGTCGTGGTGGTTTGGGGAAGGACCAGCTGCCCGACGACGGTGCCCGTTGCCGGATCGATCTCCTCGAGCGTGATCGCCGAGGCCTGGTTGTCGGTGTAGGTGCCGCTGCCGTCGCCGTCTCCGGAGATGCTGACGACGATGTCGCCCGCGGTGAACGAGGTGATCGTGTTGGCCATCTCTCGGTCCCTCTACCCTTACTCGACATGCTCGAACCTATCGATCCGCGAAATTACCGCCACGTGACACGGCGACGACGGGCGAGTGACCGGGCGGATGGGCCGAAGCCGCCGCGGCGGGCATTTCTCCGATGTCGGCACTTTTGCAACACATACCGGCTCCCCACATCCTCCATGAGGCCGCCGCATCGCGGGGCCAATCTTTGTGACGCGCGTCGTCGCTTCGGGGCGTCGCGCGGGCAGGAGGGACGATTTGAACATCGAGAAATACACCGAGCGCGCGCGGGGCTTCATCCAGAGCGCCCAGACCCTCGCGATGCGCGAGGGCCACCAGCAATTCACGCCCGAGCACCTGTTGAAGGTGCTGCTCGACGATCCCGAGGGGCTCTGCGGCGGGCTGATCGACAAGGCGGGTGGCCAGTCGCGCACGGCGTTGCAGCAGACCGAACTCGCGCTGGCCAAGCTGCCGAAGGTGCAAGGGTCGGGCGCCGGCAACGTGTACCTCGCGCCCGCCACCGCGCGCATGCTGGACCAGAGCGAGCAGATCGCGCAGAAGGCCGGCGACTCGTATGTCACGGTCGAGCGGATGTTGCTCGCGCTCGCTATGGACAAGCAGGTCGAGGCTGGCAAGATCCTGGCGAACGCCGGCGTGACGGCGCAGACGCTGAACGCGGCGATCGAGGACCTGCGCAAGGGCCGCACGGCGGACAACGCCTCGGCCGAGAACGCCTATGACGCGCTGAAGAAATATTCGCGCGACCTCACGGATGCGGCGCGCAAGGGCAAGCTCGACCCCGTGATCGGCCGCGACGAGGAGATCCGCCGCACCATCCAGGTGCTGTCGCGGCGCACCAAGAACAATCCCGTGCTGATCGGCGAGCCCGGCGTCGGCAAGACGGCGATCGCCGAAGGTCTGTCTCTACGCATCGTCAATGGCGATGTGCCCGAGTCCTTGAAAGACAAGCGCCTGCTCGCGCTCGACATGGGTGCGCTGATCGCCGGCGCGAAGTATCGCGGCGAGTTCGAGGAGCGCCTGAAGGGCGTGCTCAACGAGGTGCAGGCGGCGGCGGGCGGCGTGATCCTCTTCATCGACGAGATGCACACGCTCGTCGGCGCCGGCAAGGCCGACGGGGCGATGGACGCCTCGAACCTGTTGAAGCCTGCTCTGGCGCGTGGCGAGCTGCACTGCATCGGCGCGACGACGCTCGACGAGTTTCGAAAGCACGTCGAGAAAGACGCGGCGCTGGCACGGCGTTTTCAGCCGGTCTTCGTCGCCGAGCCGAACGTGCAGGACACGATCTCGATCCTGCGCGGCTTGAAGGAGAAGTACGAGGTGCATCACGGCGTCCGCATCACGGACGCCGCGATCGTCGCCGCCGCCACTCTGTCGAACCGCTACATCGCAGATCGTTTTCTCCCCGACAAGGCGATCGACCTTGTCGACGAGGCCGCCTCCCGCCTGCGCATGCAGGTGGACAGCAAACCGGAGGAGCTGGACGAGCTCGACCGACGCATCCTGCAGCTGCGCATCGAGCAGGAGGCGTTGAAGAAGGAGACGGACGCCGCCTCGCGGGACCGGCTCGTCAAGCTCAGCGGGGAGCTGGGCAATCTGGAGGAGAAATCAGCCGCGCTGACACAGCGCTGGCAGGCGGAGAAGGGCAAGCTTGGCGACGCGCAGAAGCTGAAGGAGCAGCTCGACGAAGCCCGCAACGATCTTTTGCGCGCGCAACGGCGCGGCGAGTATCAGCGTGCCGGCGAGCTGACCTACGGCGTGATCCCGGAACTGGAGAAGAAGCTCGCCGAGGTCGAGGGTAAGGCGGGCGAGGTGCTCGTCGCCGAGGCGGTGACGCCGGACATGGTGGCGGGCGTCGTCTCGCGCTGGACCGGCGTGCCGGTCGACAAGATGCTCGAGGGCGAGCGCGACAAGCTGCTGCGCATGGAAGACGTCATCGGCGAGCGCGTCGTCGGCCAGCCCGAGGCCGTGCACGCCGTGGCGACCGCTGTCCGCAGGGCTCGCGCGGGCCTGCAGGACCCGAACCGGCCGATCGGCTCGTTCATGTTCCTGGGGCCGACCGGCGTCGGCAAGACCGAGCTGACGAAAGCTTTGGCGTCCTTCCTATTCGACGACGAGACGGCGATGGTGCGCATCGACATGTCCGAGTACATGGAGAAGCACTCGGTCTCGCGCTTGATCGGCGCGCCGCCCGGCTACGTCGGCTACGAGGAAGGTGGCGCGCTCACCGAGGCGGTGCGGCGTCGGCCCTACCAGGTGATCCTGTTCGACGAGATCGAGAAGGCGCACGCCGACGTCTTCAACGTGCTTCTGCAAGTTCTCGACGAAGGGCGGCTGACGGACGGGCAGGGTCGGACGGTCGATTTCCGCAACGTGCTGATCGTGATGACGTCGAACCTCGGCGCCGACTATCTGGTGATGCAGCCGGACGGGGCGGATTCGTCCGCCGTGCGCGACGAGGTGATGAATGCCGTGCGCGCGCATTTCCGGCCGGAGTTCTTGAACCGGATCGACGAGATCATCCTGTTCCACCGTTTGCGGCGGGACGACATGGGCGCGATCGTCGACATCCAGCTGGCTCGCCTCGCGAAGCTGCTGGAGGATCGCAAGATCACGCTCGATCTGTCGCCGGCCGCACGAACGTGGCTCGCCGACAAGGGCTACGATCCGGCCTATGGCGCGCGGCCGCTCAAGCGGGCGATCCAGAAGGCGGTGCAGGATCCGCTCGCCGAACGGTTGCTTGCCGGCAAGGTGCGAGATGGCAGCGAGATCGCGATCGATGCCGGCCCCGACGGGCTGATCATCGGCGATGTGCAGGCGTCGGGTTTTCCGGCGGCACCACCCGAGCAGGGCTCGCGCGCCATCCACTGATCCATCGAGAGGCGGTCTCCGCCTCTCACCCCCAAGGAGAACCACGAATGAAGCCGATGAAACCCATGGAGCCGATGAAGCCGATGAAGCCCATGGAGCCGATGAAACCCATGGACTTCGGCGATCCGTGGTGGCCGGCCGATCTCGGCGAGCCGGCCTCGTCGGGCGGCCAGAACGACATGCGTTACGCGTTCTTCCCTGAAGCCCGGCGCCTCATCGTCGAAACGGATGGCAAGCGAACGACCTATGACAGCGGCGATCACAAGATCAACGGCGTCTCGCAGCAGAACAGCGGCTCGCCGCGCTTCTCGACCAGCGACGGCGAGGTGCGCCTCGACGATCTGAAGGTGGTGTGATGGCCATCGATAGCGGCGAGATGCTGACCGACGCGGGCCGCGCCGACGTCGAGGCGTTGGCTCGGCGGCACGGGGTCGGCACGGGCGCCATCGGCGTCCTGTTGCGCGCGCTTGAGCGCGGCGGTGGCGAGCAGGCGCAATTCTCCCATCCTGACCTCGGCGGCATGGGGCAATGGTCGCGCGGCGGGATGATCATGGTTGGCGACATGTTCGACAAGACCCTCAAGGCCCGCGTCGCCGAGCTGTGCCGGGACACGGCCGCCCTGCTCGACAAGCCGGGCGTCGTGAAGGCCGGCCGCGATGGGTCAGGCGAGCGCGGCGCCTGGTGGCCCGAGGGCTGCGGCCGTCCCAGCGCGACAGGCGCTCAGAAAGACAGGCGCTACGCCTGCTTTCCCGACACGCGTCGCCTGGCCATCGGCCACGGCGACCACGTCGAACTCTACGAGACCGGCGAGCATCGCATTCACGGCGTCTCGCAACAGCAGGGCGGCGGCGACGATCTGCGGTTCACGAGCCAGCTCGGGATCGTCGCGCTGCACGATCTGAAGCGGATCGGGGCGGATGAGAGGGGCGGCTCGACGGAGGGCGCCGCGCCGCCGCCCGACCTTGACCGCGAGCCTTTACTGGAACCCACGTCGCTCCCGCGATCGAACGACGCCGACGTGCTTGGGACGATCGAACGCCTGCATGCGCTTCAGCGCAAAGGCATCCTCACGGAGGCGGAGTTCGCCGAGAAGAAGACGGAACTGCTGGCGCGAATTTGAGCCTTGCGGCGGCGCGGCTACTCCGCCGCCGTCGTCATCCCGTGCGTCTCGAACTGCAGCTTGGCGAGGCGGGCATAGAGCCCGTCCTTGGCGACGAGCGTGCGGTGCGTGCCCTCTTCGATGATGCGGCCTTTGTCGAGCACCAGGATGCGGTCCGCCTTGAGCACGGTCGCGAGCCGGTGGGCGATGACGAGCGTCGTGCGGCTCTCCATCAGCTTTTCCAGCGCGCCCTGCACCAGCGTCTCGTTCTCGGCGTCGAGCGCCGATGTCGCCTCGTCGAGCAGCAGCAGCGGCGCGGCATCGAGGATGGCGCGGGCGATCGCGATGCGCTGGCGCTGGCCGCCTGACAGGGTGACGCCGCGCTCGCCGACCTGCGTCTCGTAGCCGTCGGGCAGCATGCGGATGAACTGGTCGGCGGCGGCCTGCTCGGCGGCGCGGCGGACCTCGTCGACCGTGGCCTCGGGGCGGCCGTAGCGGATGTTGTCGGCGATCGAGGCGCCGAAGATCACCGGGTCCTGCGGCACGCTGCGGATTTTACCGCGCAGGTCGGAGGGGTCGAGCGAGCGGATGTCGATGCCGTCGTAGAGGATGCGGCCGAGTTGCGGATCGTAGAACCGCAGCATCAGCTGGAACAGCGTCGTCTTGCCCGCGCCGGAGGGGCCGACCAGGGCCACCGTCTCGCCCGGTTTCACGGTGAAGCTCACGTTATGAAGAGCGCGGTCTTCCCCTCGGGAGGGATAGGCGAACACGATATTGTCGAACGTCACCGCGCCAGTGGTGCGGGCCGGCAGCCGCTGCGGCTCGGCCGGCGCGACGATCTGCGGGCGCACGGCAAGCAGCTCGCCGATCCGGCCCGCCGCGCCCGCCGCCGCGACGATTTCGCTCCACACCTCGGAAAGCTGGCCGAGCGCGCTCGCGCCGAGCACCGCGTAGAGCAGGAATTGCGAGAGTTCGCCGCCGCTCATGCGGCCCGCGAGCACGTCGTGCGCGCCGAACCACAGCACGCCGACGACGCTCGAGAACACGAGCAGGATGACGACGCCGGTCAGCACGGCGCGGGCGATGATGGCGTGCTTCGACGCCGAATACGCGCCCTCGACGGCGCCGGCGAAGCGCGCCGAAGTCGCGGCCTGCGCGTTGTACGCCTGCATCGCGCGCACCGCGCCGAGGCTCTCGGCGGCGTAGGCGGTGGCGTCCGCCAGCGTGTCCTGCGCCGCCCGCGAGCGCTTCCGCACCGTGCGGCCGAAGGCGACCAGCGGCAGCACGATCACCGGCAGCACGACGAACACGGAGACGGAGAGTTTCGGGCTCGTCGCGAACATCAACGCCAGCGAGCCGACGAGCAGGAACAGGTTGCGCAGCAGCACCGAGGCGGACGAGCCGAACGAGGACTTCAGCTGCGTCGTGTCCGCCGTCAGCCGCGAGATGAGCTCGCCGATGCGGGCGCTGTCGTAGAAGACGGCATCGAGCCCGGTGAGGTGGGCGAACACGTCGCGGCGCAGGTCCGAGACGATGCGCTCGCCCAGCGTCATCACGAAGAAGTAGCGCGCGGCGGACGCCAGCGCGAGCACGACGACGACGCCGATCATCGCGATGAAATACGAGTTGATCAGGCCGGCCTTGGAGGACGCGAAGCCGAAATCGACGATCCGGCGGATCGCCACCGGCACCACCAGCGTGGCGGCGGATGCCGCGGTCAGCGCGAGGACGGCGCCGAGGATGCGCCCTTTGTAGCGCAACGCGTACGGCAGGATCGGCATCAACGCGCGAAGGTTCGGGCGCCCGCGTTTCGGCTTCTGGGACGGCGCGGCGAAGGCGGCGTCGGCGGCGACGGCATCTGTCATGCGGGGTTTATAGTCATTCTCGTCTGGTCGGCCACCTTAAAGATCGGTCACGCTGGGCGCGGCATATGCTCCCTGCGTGACGCGCGGGGAAGGATCACTCACCCCGCGCCAGCGCCACCACCTCCTCCGGCGAGGCCGGATTCTGCGGGTGCCAGGAGAGGCAGAGCGGCGTCTTGATCTTGACCGGCTGCGGCGTCCCCTCCGTCGAGAAGTAGAACGTGCCGGCGCTCAGCGTACCAAGGTCCCGCGCGGCCTTGCCGCGTGACGCCAATGCGTGACGCAGTTCGACACGATATTGGTGTCGATGCCCTTCGGCGCCTGCGTCGCGAAGATCATCCCCAGCCCGAACTTGCGGCCCTGCCGCGCCAGCGCGATCGCCGAGGCCTTGATCGCGGTCGAGGCCATCGAGGGCGCGAAGTTCTGCGCCTCGTCGCGGAGGCCAGCGGTGGCCGGTCCGTCAAGGTTGCGCGGGTCCATGCCCGGCAACTTTAGCGGTTGCCGGACGCTGCGTCACCTCTCCGAACCGATAGATCGCCCGCTCAGCGGGTTGTCCGCGTCCCACCCATAGCCGATCGTCTCGAAGCGCATCGTCATCGCGTCGATCAGCACGAGGCGGCCGACGAGGCCCTCGCCGAAGCCGACGATCTCGCGAATGACTTCCAGCGCCATCATCGCCCCCAAAATCCCGGTGAGCGCGCCGAGGACGCCGGCCTCGGTGCAAGTCGGCACGCTGCCCTCGGGCGGCGCGGTGGGGAACAGGCAGCGGTAGGTGGGGTTGGGCTCGCCCGAGGCGGCGCGCTCGTGCGGGCGCAGCGTCGTCAGCGAGCCGTCGAAGGCGCCGACGGCGGCCGTCACCAGGGGCTTGCCCTCGTGGAAGCAGGCGTCGGAGACGGCGTAGCGGGTGGCGAAATTGTCCGAGCCATCGGCGACGATGTCCCAGGCGCGCACCATCGCGCGGGCGTTGGCGGCGTCGATCCGCGCGGCGATCGACTCGACCGAGACGTGCGGATTGAGACGAGAAATCGCGTCCGCCGCGCTCGCCACCTTGGGCCGGCCGACATCGGGCGTGCCGTGCAGCACCTGGCGCTGGAGGTTCGAGAGCGCGACCTTATCGTCGTCGACGATGCCGAGCGTGCCGACGCCGGCCGCGGCCAGATATTGCAGCAGCGGCGCGCCGAGCCCGCCGGCGCCCACCACCAGCACGCGCGCCGCGCGCAGCTTCTGCTGGCCGGGGCCGCCGACGCCGTGCAGCACGATGTGGCGGGCGTAGCGCTCGATCTCGTCTGGGGTGAGCATGGGATCGATCCTTTGCCCGATGGCGCGGCCGTGACACAAGGCCGGCCCAGCACGGACGAACGATGACTCCGCTCCTGGAGCTTTGCCTGCCCCTCGCTTTTGTGCTCGGCGTGGCGCTCGTCGAGCTGGCGATATGGCCCGAGCTCGGCCTCGAGGCCGCGCGCGCATTCTACATCGGCTCGGATCATTTCGTCGGCTACACGCGGGCGGGCGTGATTATCCGCTACACCGCCTGGGCGCTGCCGTTCGTCGTGTGTGGGCCGGCTGCCTCGTGGCTGCGGGGCTGGCCACGGCGGGGGTCGTCGCGCGGCGACGGGGGCCCTCCGGCCGGGCCGTGCTGTTCCTCACGCTGAGCCTCGCGCTCGGCCTTGGCCTGCTGGTGCATGCCGGCCTGAAGGAGATCTCGTACCGGCCGCGGCCCTACAGCGTCGCGGCGTTCGGCGGCACGGCCGTCTTCCGCCCGTACGACGCCTTCAATGGCGCGTGCCGGCACAATTGCTCGTTCCCGTCCGGCGAGACGGCGGCCGCGACCTGGATGCTCGCCCCCGCGAGCTTGGTGCCGCCGCCCTGGCGCGGACTCGCGCTCGGCGCGGCGGTGGTGTTCGCCGCGGCGACTGGCGCGCTGCGCATGGCCTTCGGCGCGCATTTCCCCTCCGACGTCCGCGGCGCGGCGCTGATCACGATCTTGGCGGTCGTCGGCGTACGCGCAATCGTGCCGCGGCGGTAGTTTTCGCGCCGCTCGTCGGCACCCGGGGCGGATCAAAGATCCTTCCGCGTCACGCCCTCGATGCCGAGGATGAAATCGGCGCCGAAGGCGGTCGCCGGCGTCTGGTGGCCGGGCAGGGCCCCGCCGGTGGCGGCACGGCGCGCGATCTCGACGGCGGTCAGCATGGTGAGGTGGTAAGGCTCCGGCGTCACGAGCCGGCTCGCGACGCGGCGGCCATCGGCATGGACAGCTTCGGCGATGAACGTGCTGCGGCCCCGCGCGCGCGCCTCGGCGCTGGGTCCGCGCGGAAAGAACGTCTCGATCTGCGCCTTCATCACCCGCTGCGCGAGGCGGCTGCCGACCAGCCGGCGCACGCGTGGCAGCAGCGCCGTCGCGATGCCGAGCGCGGCGGGCGCCTCGAAATACACCTCGATGTCGGGAATGCCGGTCGAGTGCCAGGCGGTCGCGACGTCGCCCCAGCTCAGCGCCACCGTCGCGCGCGGCCCCTTGCCGAAATCGGCACGCCCGCGCGGCGTCGGCGCCAGCTCGACGATCCGGCCGCCGCGACGGACCAGCGTGCCCTGCGCCATTGCCTCGACCATCGTCTTGGCGGTGCCGTGGCTGACCCCGGCGAACCCGCCGATCGACAGCCGTAGCCGCGCCGCGCCCGGCAGGCGGGCGGCGATGTGCGCGGCGAGACAATCGCTCGGCACGACATCGTAGCCGGCGCCGGGCAGCAGCATGACGTTTGCCGCCCTGGCCTCGGCGTCGCGCGCGGCGGCGGCCTCGAGCACGGCGATCTCGCCTGTGATGTCGATGTAGTGCGTGCCTGTCGCCAGGCACGCGTCCACCATCGGTGCCGATGTCGCCGAAAAGGGGCCGGCGATGTGCAGCACGACCTTCGTGTCGGCGAGAATAGCCCGCAGCCGCGCCGCGTCGTCGAGCGGGACCGCGACCCACTCGAGCCCGAGTTCTTTCGCGAGCGGGCGCAGCTTGTCGGCGCTGCGCCCGGCGAGCAGCGGCCGCAGCCCGGCGGCGACGGCGTGTGTGGCGACGAGTTCGCCCGTGTAGCCGGTGGCGCCGTAGATGAGGATGTCGGTCATGCGTCGTCCATCGTGTTGTTTGAACCGCCGCGCGCGTCGATCGTTTGCGGACGATCGTTTCGACCCGAGGTTCACATGGCCCGCATGAAGCTCTTCACCAGCCCGTCCGCTTTCCCGAACCCGCAGCGGGTGCGCCTGTTCATGCACTAGAAGGGCATCGCCGGCGAGATCGAGGAGGTGATCTACGACATGGCGCCGGGGGGCGAGCAGCGGCAATGGCCGCACCTCAAGATGAACCCCTGGGGCGAGACGCCGACCCTGATGCTGTCGGACGCCAAGTATCTCGCCGAATCCGCCGCGATCGCGCGGTTTCTCGATCACACGTTTCCGGGCCGCAAAGTGACCGGCGACAGCGCCGAGGCGCAGGCGCTCGACGTCATGTGGGACGACCGTGTCTACAACCACATCCTCTATCGCATCGTGACGATGTTCCACGTGCTGAAGCAGGGGCTCGGCTTCAAGCTCGAGCCGGTGAACAACCCGGTCTGGGGCGAATATTGCCGCGCGCAGGCGGTGGCGCACGCCGGCAAGGTCGACCAGCACCTCGCCGACGGCCGCCAGTGGCTGACCGGGGGCGACGCGCCGACCTTCGCCGACATGACCATGTGCACGGCGATCGCCTTCGCTAAGTATCCCGGCAACGACACGCCGCTCGACGAGCGCTTCGAGCACATCGACGCCTATTGGAAGCGCTGGCAGGAGCGCCCGAGCTTCAAGGCCGCGTATGCCGATGGCAACAGCGGGCTCGACGAGCTGGCGGGGCTGAAGACGGCTTGAGAGCGTTGGCGCCAGCTCAGAACGCCATGAAGGTCCGGGCAGCCTGACCTAGCCGTAGCATGTCCCGATCCTCCAGCCTGCGATGCGCGGGCCAAGGTCGCCGCGGTGAACCGTGACGATCATCCCGACCTGGATCTGCCTCCGCCAAATGTCATGACGGTTTGTAGTACAGTTTCGAGACGTTTGGCAGGCGCTTGTCACCCCTTCGCGCGCCGCCTAAGAGCCGGGCACCGGACTTGCACCGCCTCCAACCAGCCCCACAGAGCCCCTCCACCATGCCGAACGAGAAGATCAAGCGCGTCGTCCTCGCCTATTCGGGAGGGCTCGACACGTCGATCATCCTCAAGTGGCTGCAGACGACCTACGGCTGCGAGGTTGTCACGTTCACCGCCGATCTCGGCCAGGGCGAGGAGCTGGGGCCGGCGCGCGACAAGGCGATCCTGCTCGGCGTCAAGCCGGAGAACATCTTCATCGAGGACCTGCGCGAGGAATTCGTGCGCGACTACGTGTTCCCGATGTTCCGGGCGAACGCGCAATACGAGGGCTGCTACCTGCTCGGCACCTCGATCGCGCGGCCGCTGATCGCCAAGAAGCAGATCGAGATCGCACGCAAGGTGGGGGCCGACGCGGTCTGCCACGGCGCCACCGGCAAGGGCAACGACCAGGTGCGCTTCGAGCTCGGCTATTATGCGCTGGAGCCCGACATCAAGGTGATCGCGCCCTGGCGCGAGTGGGACCTCACCAGCCGTACCGCGCTGCTCGAGTTCGCGGAAAAGAACCAGATTCCGATCGCCAAGGACAAGCGTGGCGAGGCGCCGTTCTCGGTCGACGCGAACCTCCTTCACGCCTCCTCGGAGGGCAAGGTGCTGGAGGACCCGAACGAGGAGGTGCCGGACTACGTCTACTCGCGCACGATCTCGCCCGAGGACGCGCCGGACAATGCGACCTACATCACGGTGGATTTCGAGCGTGGCGACCCGACCGCCATCGACGGCGTGGCGCTGTCGCCTGCCACGCTGCTCGCCAAGCTGAACGACTTGGCGCACGCCAACGGCATCGGCCGGCTCGATCTCGTCGAGAATCGCTTCGTCGGCATGAAAAGCCGTGGAATGTACGAGACGCCCGGCGGCACGATTCTGGCGGTGGCGCATCGCGGCATCGAGCAGCTCACGCTCGATCGCGGCGCGGCGCATCTCAAGGACGAGCTGATGCCGAAATACGCCGAGCTCATCTACAACGGCTTCTGGTTCGCGCCCGAACGCGAGATGCTGCAGGCGCTGATCGACAAGAGCCAGGAGCCCGTGACCGGGCAGGTGCGGCTCAAACTATACAAGGGCAACACGATCCTGGTCGGGCGGTCGTCGCCGAACTCGCTCTACGACCAGGACCTCGTGACCTTCGAGGAGGGGGCGGTGGCCTACGACCACCGCGACGCGGCAGGCTTTATCAAGCTCAACGCGCTGCGCCTGCGCACGCTGGCGAAACGGGATCGCAAATTGGCGCGGGACCCGGATTGAGTTCGGCAGACGTGTAAATTCCGCCAATCTCAAGAGGAAGCCCGCCGACAGTCGTCGACGGGCCACAGCCAAGGCGGCGCTCGAGCGCTAAATCAGTTGCAATTGCTGCGGCGGACCGTCTCGGAATTGCCCGCGGCATCCTCGCGGGTGACCGTCTTCGATTCGCAACCGCGATCACCGCCAACGCCGAGCACGCCACCGACCGTGCCCGTCGCCGCGCCGACAGCACCGCCGACCACCCCGCCAACCGGGCCAGCCGCGCGCGAGCCCGCGTCCGCGCCATCTTCGGCGCCGCGTACGGTGCCCTGCGCCATCGCGAACGTCGGCAGCAGCACCAGGGCGCCAGCCGCGGCAAAAACCTGAATCTTACGGATCATGTGGGACCTCCTCCGAAATGAGGACAGCCAACCGCATGCGGCCTCGGTTGTTCCGAGACCGGCCCAACGCAGTGGTCGTACGCCCGGCGATCCCCCACCGCGAAGCGGGGAGGATATTTCTTTACAAGCGGTTGGCGAGCACGAAGCAGGCGCCGCCGGCCCGTTGCAGGCGCGAACACAGCGCGTCGGCGGCGCCGCGCGTATCTCGCTCGATCTGCACGATGTAGCGGGGCATCTGCATGCCGGAGATGCGCTTGTGCACCACGTTCGGCTCGATGCCGCCGAGAATGCCGGAGAATTGCCCGCGCACCATGCGGTATTCGCTCATCACCTTGTCGCGCGCCGGGCTGCCGAGCAGGATCACCGCCCACGGCCGCGAGGGGCTCGTGACGGACCCGGCCACATGCGCCGGCTCGCGCGAGCGCGCGGCCAGCACGGCATAGCGGGCGCAGGAGAAATCCTTGTCCGTCGCCAGGGCCGGCGCCGGCGTGGCGCGCCATTCGTCGGCGCCATGCCCGGTGATCGCGGCGACGTAGTCGAGCGTCTCCTGCGGGAGTTCGGCCTGGCCGGCGAGCCAGCGGGTCACGCGACCAGGGCCGGCGTTGTAGCCCGCCGCCGCCAGCCCGAGATTGCCGAAGGAGGCGCGCAGCTCCTCGAGGTAGCCGGCCGAATGCAGCAGCGCCTCGCGAACCGCGAACGGATCGGCGAGGCCGCGCTCGGCGGCGGTGCGCGGCATGAACTGGGCGATGCCCTGCGCGCCGACCGGGCTTTGCGCGTCGTGGTGAAATCGGCTCTCGCGCCAGATCAGCTTGGAGAAATAGTCGACCGGCAGGTGATGCAGCGCCGCCGCCTCGCGGATCACGTCGCAGACGGACGGGGCAAGCACGGACGGCGGCACCTGCGCGGCGGTCGCGCCGCCCGCGGCGGCGACGCAAAGGCCAAGCGCGAGGGGGCCGATCACCAGCGCGTGGCCCGCCCGCGTGCGGCGCTGCGTGGGACGCCGACCGGCCGGCGCTCCAGGCCCGGCTGTCATCGTGGCGGCCAGGTCCAAAGGGGCATCTCCTCGTCGACGACGGTCTCGCCGAGCCGTTTCTCGAGAACCACATGCCGGACCGCGGCGGTGGCGTCGAGCGCCGCGATCAGCGCCCGCGCGTGCGACACGACGATGACCTGCGAACGCATCGACGCTTCGGCGATCAGCCGTCCGAGCGGCGCGAGCAGGTCGGGGTGCAGGCTGGTCTCCGGCTCGTTCAAGACCATCAGGGCTGGCGGCCGCGGCGACAACAGCGCGGCGACGAGCATGAGATAGCGCAGGGTGCCGTCCGACAGCTCGGCCGTTCGCAGCGGGCGCAGGAGACCGTGCTGACGCATCGCGACGTCGAAGTACCCGTCGCTCACCGCGATCTCGATGCTGGAGCCGGGAAAGGCATCATCGATCGCGGCGGCCAGCGCCCTCGCGTCGCCGATCTCGTCGATGGTCTGGATCGCCGCGGCGAGATCGGCGCCGTCGCCGGAGAGCACCGGCGTGTGGGTGCCGATCTGCCGGCGGCGGGCGGGCGCGTCGGCATCGGTGCGCAGCTGATCGTAGAAGCGCCAGTCGCGCAACAGGTCGCGCATCGCGAGGAGTTCCGGCGCCTCGCGGGGATCGCCGCACTGGCTGATCATGCTGTCGGTTTTCTGAAAGCCCTGCGAGACGACCTGGCGCCAGGCGCCCGCCGCGTCGCGCACGCGGACGCTCGGGCCGGCGCGGTGGGCGATCTCGTTCGCGCGACCGAGCCGCTCGCCGGTCCACAGGCTCTCGACCTTGATCTCGGGATCGTACATGAAACGCGTCGGCGGAATGGGCAGCGGCAGGCCGAGGTCGATCGCGTAGCCGTAATCCTCCGACGCGAAGCCGAGCTTGAGGGCAACGGGCGTCTTGCGCACGAGGCCTTCGACCGGCTGGCGGCCCTGCTTCATCTCACGCGAGAACGAGACCGGTCCCGCCCAGAGGGTCGAGGCGAGCCCGCCTTCGGCCGCCAGCGACTGGACAACACGGCCGCCGGCGACATCGGCCAGCAGGCGCAATGCCCGATAAAGGCTCGATTTGCCTGTTCCGTTGGGGCCGGTCACGATCGTCAGCCGATCGAGGCCGATCCGCAATTCGCGGAGCGACCGATAGCCGGAGATCGCGAGGCGCGAGATTAATGTTGCCATCGGCCGTATCGCCCACTTACGGGATCTTTCGCATAACCCCGAATATCGGCCTAAGGTTGATGGCGTCATGAGCGACGTGCGTCCGTCCCCCCTTCACTATCCGACGCCCGCCGCGCGTTTCGCGGATCTCGTCGTGCATGTCGCCGGTCTCGCCTTCGCCATTGTCGGCGGCGCGATCCTGCTCGCCCTGAGCTTCGGCCACGACGCCTTCATCGCGATCGCCGTCTACGCGCTCGGCATGGTGATGATGCTCTCCTTCTCGCTGGCCTATAATTTCTCGGGCGGGCGACGGCGGTCGCTGCTGCGGCGGTTCGATCATGCCGGCATCTTCGTGATGATCGCCGGCTCCTACACGCCGTTCACGACCCACATCCTCACCGGCGCCTGGGCCTGGGGGATGACGATCATCGTCTGGACGATCGCCGCGCTCGGCATCCTGGGCAAGATCTTCCTGCCGCGGCTGCCGGAGGCGATCTGGGTCGCGCTCTACGTCGCGATGGGCTGGATCGTCGTGTTCGCGTTCCGGCCGATCGTGCACGGCCTCTCCTGGCCGGCGGTGACGCTGCTGGTGGTTGGTGGCCTGGTCTACACGGCGGGCGTGATCTTCCACCTCAACGAGCGCCTCGCCTATGCCAAGCCGATCTGGCACGGCCATGTGGTGGCGGCGGCCGGCGTGCACTGGGTGGCGATCCTCATCGGGACTGTGCTGCCGGTCGCCCAATAGCCAGCTCCTCCGGCTCTGTGGCGGCCGCGTCCTGCCGCGCCAGGATCGCGGGCAGGGAAGTGGGCGCGAACTCCCAGGCATCGACGCCGACATCGCACGCGCGCGTGGTGTCAGGGATCCTGCCGTGGGTGTGTCCATAGAGGTGCCGCGTGCCGCGCCACAGGCCCGGCCACGAGCGGTGCGGATAGTGCGCCAGGAACAGCCGCAGCTCCTCGCCGTCAGGTCCGGCCGACGTCCACCGCAGCGTGTCGACCGGCGGCTCCGCCCAGGGCAGCTCGAGCACGCGGTTGGTGTCGTGGTTGCCGCGCACGAGTCGCTTGCGTCCGTGCAGCGCATCGAAGACCACGCGGCAACGCTCGCGACTGGCGCCGGCGAAATCGCCGAGGTGCCAGATGTCGTCGTATCGCCCGACGACCGCGTTCCAGCAGGCGATCAGCGCATCGTCGTGCGCCTCGATCGTGGCGAACACGCCGCCGCGCTGGCGCAGAATGTGGCGGTCGCCGAAATGCGTGTCGGCCGTGAAGAAGACAGTCATGCCGGCGGACGGCCGTCCGCGTGGACAGGCAACCCTTCGAGCTCGTCGATCCAGGCGAGGCGATGGCGATGCTGCGTGTGGACCCGCGGCGGCACGTCGTCCGGCACATCGAGCGAGGCGGTCGTCACGTCGATCTCGTCGAGAAGGTCGGCGCGGGCATAGGTGAGCGCGGTGCCGCACTCGCCGCAGAAGCCGCGCGTGACGCCATCGCTCGATACGAATGTGCGCGACGCGCCGGTGACGAACACCAGTTCGGCCGGGCGGCAGGTGAACCACGCGACCATCGGCGCGCCCGTCACGCGCCGGCAGCTCGCGCAATGGCGGAGGGTGGCATGGAACGGCGTGCCGCGCACCTCGTGGCGCACCCGCCCGCAGAAGCATCCGCCGGAGATCATCCGGTCAGTCTGTCGAATGTCGCTTGCCCGGACAAGCCGCCGCGGTGTCGCTGATGGACCCAGGCCCTTCCGGACCCTTCCGGGCGGGAACGAAGCGGGTATGCTCGGGCGGGGATCAGGGAGCGGCGGTATCGGCCGGATCAAAGCAGCACCAACGGCAAGCCTCGTCGCGCTCTGCCTCGGCGCGGCCGCCGTACGCGGACTCCTCGCCTGGGCGCTGCCCAACATCGCGCATCCCGACGAGACCTTTCAATATCTCGAGCAGGCCTATCGGCTCGACACGGGGCGCGGCCTCGTGCCGTGGGAATATGTCGTCGGCGCGCGCTCGTGGCTGATCCCGGGGCTTGTCGCCGCGATCATGAAGCTCGGCCTCGCGATCTCCGCCGCGCCCGCCGTCTACCTCGGTATCGTCACCGCGGCGACGATCCTCGTCTCGCTCGGCGCCGTCGTCGCGGCCTACGCGCTGGGCGCGCGCGCGGGCGGCGACACGCATGCCTGGCTCGCCGGCCTGCTGGTGGCGTCCTGGTGCGAGCTTGTCGCGCTGTCACCGCACGTGCTGGCCGACACGCTCGCCGCCGTCCCGCTGATTGGCGCCTTCGCCGTGGGCACCGGGATCGCGGTGCCGACGGCCCGCCGGATGGTCGCCGCGGGCGCGCTGTTCGGGCTTGCCTTCGTCTTTCGCGTGCAGCTCGCGCCGGCCATTGCCGTGGCCATGCTGGCGATTGGCCTGCGCCATCCGCGGCATCGTCTCGCGCCGCTGGCGCTCGGCTTCGCCGGGCCGCTGCTCGTCCTGGGCACGCTCGACTGGGTCACGCTCGGTGCGCCGTTCAAGGCGGCGCTCACCTACGTCCGGGTAAATTCTAGCGGCGTCGCGGAGGCGTTCGGCGTCGCGCCCGTCTCCGCCTACGTCGTGAGCGAACTCGGCCTGTGGGGCGTCGCGGCGGTGCCGATCCTCGTGACAGCCGCAATCGGCGCGCGGCGGCTGCCGCTCGTCGCGGTGACGGCGGGCGTCATCGTGCTCTCCTTCTCGCTGGTCCCGCACAAGGAATATCGCTTCGTCCATCCGGCCCTGCCGCTGCTGCTCACGCTCTGCGGCATCGGGACAGCCGATCTCGTCGAGGCGCTCGCCGGGCGTTTGGGGCGGCGGCCGACCCTCGTCGTCGCGGCGTCGATGGCGTGGCTGGCGATCTCGGCGGCGGTGGGAGCCGACGCGCGGATGCGGGAAATATGGCACCGGGACGATGGCTGGCTGGCGACGATCGCGGCCGCCAACGCCGATCCCGACACGTGCGGCCTGGGCGTCGACCCGCCCGACCTGTGGTCGATGACGGGCCAGGTGCGCCTGCGCGCGGACATACCCCTTTACGACGGCGCCGGCGCGGCGGACGCGGCCGCCTCGGCGGGATTTAACCGGCTGCTCCGCGCGGGCCCCACGGCCTCGGCACCCGCGACCTTGGGCACATTCAAGCGCGCGGCGTGCTTCGGCACGTACGAGGACATCTGCCTCTATCGGCGGCCGGGCCCCTGCGTGCCGCGACCAGCCGGCCTCCTCCGCGCCGACCCGCCCGACGAGGTCGCCGCCGTGCTGCGAAGGCTGGGGCTGCTTTAGGCCGATGAGGTCGCCACGATGGGGCGCGGCCGCACGGCCACGCTGACCTCCGCGTGTTGGTCGAGCCTGCCGAGCATCCTCACGAGCTTGTCGAGGGTGAAGCCTCGCACCTTGGCTTGCCGCACGCGCGAGAAGTCCGCCGCCGCGAAGCCGGTCAATGTGGATGCGGCCCGCACGGTCAACTTGCGCGCTTCGAGCTCGTGAATGATCCTCGCCGCGAGGTCGGCCTTCATCCGCAAGATGTCCGCCTCGGGGAGCCCAAGGTCGCGGAAGATATTGTCGCCTCCGTGCACCAGCTCGAAGTCTTCGTCGCTCACTTCAATGCCTCCCGCAGCCACTCGAGCCTGTCCGCGATCCGATCCGCGTCCACTTGCGGCGTTTTGATCCCGCTTTTCGATTTTTTCTGAAATGCATCCACGACCCAAAGGGCATCGCCGATTGCACCGCATAGATGACCCGGAAGGCATCGCCTCGGTGTCTCTGAGCGATCTCGAATACGCCGCCGCCGACCCCCTTGAATGGCTTCGCGGTGCCGGCTTTCGCGCCTCGCGCCGCGATACGAAGCGCGGTCAGCATGTCGATCCGCACGTCAGCTGGAATTCTGCGATAACCTTCCGTGCTGCCTTGAGCCATGAGATCTCGCGGATGGCCCTGTCGCTGATGTTGTCGGATTCAACAACTATTGTCGAGCGATTACCGACGCAGGTATAGCCGCTGTTGGTTCGATCGACGCCGCACTGCCTGTCGGCGCCCGGCTGAACCGGCTATGATCGCCGCATGACCTCCTCCGCGCCCGAAGCCGAAGCCCAGACCGTCCGCCCCGTCGGCCCCGGCGACCACGTCTTTCTTGTCGATGGCTCGTCGTTCGTGTTTCGGGCGTACTTCCAGTCGATCCGGCAGGATCCCAAGTACAATTACCGCTCCGACGCCCTGCCGACCGGCGCCGTGCGGTTGTTCTGCACGAAGCTGTTCCAGTTCGTGCGCGAGGGCGCGGCCGGCATCATGCCGACCCACCTCGCCATCATCTTCGACAAGTCGGAAAACTCGTTCCGCCGCGAGATGTACCCTCCCTACAAGGCGAACCGTTCCGAGCCGCCGGACGACCTGATCCCGCAATTCCCGCTGATGCGCGATTCGGTGCGCGCCTTCGGGCTGCTGCCCGTCGAACAGGACCGCTACGAGGCCGACGACCTCATCGCCACCTATGCCGAGCAGGCGCGCGAGCGCGGCGCCGACGTGCTGATCGTCTCGGCCGACAAGGATCTGATGCAGCTGATCCGCCCCGGCGTCGCGATGTACGACCCGGCCTCGGGCATCGCCGGCGCGGCGGGCTCGCGCGAGGAGCGCAAGATCGGCGAGCAGGAAGTGGTCGACTATTTCGGCGTCGGCCCCGAGTTGGTCGTCGACGTGCAGGCGCTGGCGGGCGATTCCACCGACAACGTGCCGGGCGCCAAGGGCATCGGCGTCAAGACCGCGGCGCAGCTGATCAACGAGTTCGGCGATCTCGACACGCTGCTGGCCTGCGCGAAGGAGATCAAGCAGCCGAAGAAGCGCGAGACGCTGACCGACCCCGAGAGCGTCAAGCTGATCCAGCTCTCGCGCGAGCTGGTGCGGCTGAAGCGCGACGTCGACGTCGTGGTGCCGCTCGACGATCTCGGCCTCGCGGCGCCGGACGGCAAGACGCTGGTCGCCTATTTCAAGGCACTCGAGTTCTCGACGCTGACCAAGCGCGCCGCCGAGAGTTTCGAGGTCGACGCGGCCGAGATCGAGCCGGACCCGGAGTTCGCCGGCCAAGCCGGCTGGCGCAACCGGCAGGGCGGCAAGATCGCCGGCGACGCCAAGCCCTACGAGGGCCCGGCCCAGAACGCCCGCTACGGCGATCAGGCGCCGGTCGCCGCGATCGAGACCGGCCCCGGCCAGCTCGCGCTCGCGCGCGCGAAATCGTTGCGCGAGACACCGTTCGATCTCAAACGCTACATTACGATCACCACGCTGGCCGCGCTCGACATGGTGATCGAGGCGGCGACCGAGGGCGGCATCGTCGCGATCGACACCGAAACCTCGGGGCTGAACCCGCTGACGGCGGACCTCGTCGGCCTGTCGCTCTGCGTCGGCGCCGGCGATGCGGTCTACATCCCGCTGCTGCATGTCGGCGAAGGCGAGGGCGACCTGTTCGGTGGCGCCGCCAAGCTGGAAGGCCAGCTCGACACCGAGGCCGTGCTGGCGCGGTTGAAGCCGCTGCTGGAGGATCGTAGCGTCCTGAAGATCGCCCACAACATGAAGTACGACTGGCACATCATGAAGATGCGCGGCATCGAGATCGCGCCGGTCGACGATACGCTGCTGCTGTCCTACGTGCTCGATGCCGGCCGCACCGACCACGGCATGGACGTGCTCTGCGAGAAGATGTTTGGGCATAAGCCCATTCAGTTCGGCGAGGTCGCGGGGCAGGGCCGTACCTTCATCGGTTTTCCGCGCGTGACGATCGAGCGCGCGACCGAATACGCGGCAGAGGACACCGACGTCACGCTGCGACTGTGGCAGGCCCTGAAGCCGCGGCTGCCGGCCGAGCGCATGACCGCCGTCTACGAGACGCTCGAGCGGCCGATGACCACCGTGCTCGGCCGCATGGAGCAGCGCGGGATCGCCATCGACAAGCGTATTCTCGCGAAACTCTCGGGCGAGTTCGCGGTCGAGGCCGAGCGGCTCGAGCGCGAGATCTTCGAGATGGCGGGCTCGAGCTTCAACATCGGTTCGCCGAAGCAATTGGGCGACATCCTGTTCGGTCGCATGGGGCTCCCGGGCGCGCGCAAGACCGCGACCGGCGCGTGGTCGACGGCGGCCGGCGTGCTGGAGGACCTCGCCGACGAGGGCAACGCGTTCGCCGGCAAGGTGCTGGAGTGGCGCCAAACCACCAAGCTCAAGAACAATTATTGCGACGCGCTGCCCGGCCACATGGACGGCAACGGCCGCGTCCACACCTCCTACCAGCTCGCCGCGACGACAACGGGTCGTTTGTCCTCCACCGAGCCCAACCTGCAGAACATCCCCGTGCGCAACGAGGCGGGGCGCAAGATCCGCACCGCCTTCGTCGCGACGCCGGGCAACGTGCTAATGTCGGCCGATTATTCGCAGATCGAGCTGCGGCTGCTGGCGCATATCGCCGACATCCCGCAGCTGAAGGACGCGTTCGCGCGCGGCGACGACATCCATGCGATGACGGCATCGGAAATGTTCTCGGTGCCGATGGAGAGCATGACGAGCGACATTCGTCGCCGCGCGAAAGCGATCAACTTCGGCATCATCTACGGCATCTCGGCGTTCGGCCTCGCCAACCAGCTCGGCATCGAGCGCAGCGAGGCGGGCGCCTACATCAAACGCTATTTCGAGCGGTTTCCGGGCATCCGCGCCTACATGGAGGCGACGAAGGCGACATGCCGCTCGAAGCGCTATGTCGAGACCCTGTTCGGCCGGCGCTGCCACTACCCGCGCATCACGGCGTCGAACCCGTCGGAGCGCGCCTTCAACGAGCGCGCCGCGATCAACGCGCCGATCCAGGGCACCGCCGCCGACATCATCCGTCGCGCGATGATCCGCATGGACGCGGCGCTGGAGCGCGCGGGGCTCGCCGCGCGGATGCTGCTGCAGGTGCACGACGAGCTGGTGTTCGAGGTGCCCGAGGCCGAGGTCGAGGCGACGATCGCCGTGGTACGCGGCGTGATGGTCGAGGCGCCGCACCCGGCCGTGCAACTGTCCGTGCCGCTGCAGGTGGACGCGAAGGCGGCGTCGAACTGGGACGAGGCACACTAATTTATCTCGGTTTCCCGCACGCATTGGAATCATGTCATGTCGGCACTCCGTTCTGACGTCCTATCAATTTAGCGGATAAGTGACCTTGTTGGATTTTTTCCAAAACCCGTTGTGGCAGTTTGTCGGCGCTGTTTTCGCTTTGGTCGCAATCGGGATTACACTTTGGTTGTACTTTAAGCAGAAATCGGAAAAATTCGGGTTTACGACCTGAAGTTGATTTCGATTATTGGTGAGAGTAACTTGTTGGATAGACTTTTTCCAGGTGATTTGATTATTACGTACAAGGGTGATCGGGTCCATCATGCTCATCTGGTTACCTTATCGTCTATCAACAGGGCAACGCACCGATCGCACGGTCGGATTTCGATTCGGCGCTTATGCTCAAAACCGCCGGCCAAGGGCGGTTTGTAACTGTCGACACCACTCAGAATGAATTTGAGCTTGAGTTTGAGCGAGATGAGCAGGAGGTTAGCTATCAAACCAATGCTTCTTAACCCAGTATTCGCATTGGTGGGCGCGACCTTGAAGCTGTATGAGGTCAGTGAATCAGAAAAGATACACCAGATAGCCGTCATTTGCTTATCGAAAGTCACAAGCGCGTTATCGACCGGATAGTCCTTGACGAAGGGCATCTGGCGGCCGATCGGACCGAAGTAGATCGCGGTCGGTGACGCGACATTCGCATTGAACGGTCCGTTCGCCTTGCCACGCGGAAACGAGTAGGCACGCCGTTGCCGCCAAGGAACGACGGCCTGTCGTCGATGTGCATGTGAAGGTGCGGATCTTCCGACGAGCCGGTATTGCCGACACGGCCGATGACCTGGCCGAGCGAGACCTCGTTGCCGGCTTTCACCTGAACCGTGTCTGGTCGCATATGCGCATGTCCTGTGTGGTTTTTTTATATGGCGTGGCCGGGGAGATCCACGCCGAGAGACTTCGGCGGCCATCATTGCCCTCACCGTGCCGTGCACCAGGCCTGAACACGTAAATCCTTTTCGCTGGCACATGCGACGCCGCGCTTTTGTCCGCCGCGCCTATCGGTATGCACCGAAGGATGTAGGCGCCCCATCAAAGCTATGACTTGAGGGCGACCTCCGGCTGTCCAAAGACCATAAGCACCCTCACTCATTTCCGAGTCGAAGGCGTGCCACGGGACGACGCCGACAACTCTAGGGAGGGTTTGGATTTGAAACAGCGCCTCGAATAGATCGATCACCGTTCGTTTCGGAACGTGGCCGAGGTCGTAGCCCGCTTCCCCGACGAACAGAGCCTTGCAAACTTTCGCGATGGCTTTGGCCGCAGCGAAGTAGGGTCCGTCCGAAGGCCCCTCGCTGTCGTAGCTCGACCATGAGCAATACGGCACCCCGCCGGCTGCGGCGACGGCGTCGAGCACTGTATCTGTTGCGGCGTCGCAGACGCCCGATCTCGGGCACTGCGCCGCAAAGAGCGAATAGACGTTGAATTCTACCGCCACCTTGAGGTCGAAGGTCGGGTTGGCGGCCAAAAAACGTGTTGCCTCCGCCTGCTTATAGCTCACCCATTGCAGCACGGCTTGCACGCGCTGCTGGTTTGTTTGCCCGCTGGGCCATGATGCCCTGCAAGTTTCCGCAAAGCCATCGGCATTCGTAGCGAACCTGTAGCTATCGCCACAATAGGCGAAATTATCGCCCTCCCAATTGTCGATGATGAACTGAATCGGACGTGCGCCGAAGCGTACTTTGAGGATTTTGTACAGGTCCGCATATTCGGCCCGGATCGCAAGCCGATTCGCCGTCAGCTGCGAGGCGACGAGGCAGCCGTTCCCGTTGCCATCACGATATGTATCACAGGCGAAATCGATCGTTGTGATGATCACCCGCCTAAGCCTAGGATTGTCCCAGACCGGCGATGCGAACATCACCTGCGCGTAACAGGCGAGGCTCTGGCGACCAACGCAGGGGTCGGGACCCAACGAATAGTCGTCCACTTGCCCAACTCCAACCTTGAATCGAATCGTATCGAAGCCAGCGGCAAGCGCATGTTCGACGCTGTCGTAGAATCGGAAAGCGCTACCTGAACCGTGCCGGTTCGTTACCGTCCCGCCCCAGATATATGCGCCTACAAAGCCTGCCGCGGAAGTTCCTTGACGTAGGGTCATTAGGACGACCGCAACAAATAGTAGACAAGAGAACCCTGACGACAAACGCATTCGATCAACTCGCCACAATTTACGTTCGAACCTTAATCGATAGATCGAACAATGACCAACAATGTGATCATCGTGCTTTTCTTCATCCTTGTGGGGTCAGCGGGCGTCGCTACGAACTCCTCGTGCTGCCCTTCGGGTCGATCCGGCTCCCTTCACATCGCGGCCGAAACCCGCCTTGCCAAGCTTCGGCGCTTGGCCGCTCAGGCGGTGACGTCCAACCCGCTCGATAGTCCCCTGGCCGTGGGCGTCACAATGACAACCACCGCTCGGCAGATGACCTCGCTCACGAAATCCTACCTTCCGACCACAACGCCCGAGGCTTTCGCGGTCCACGGTGGTACCCCCACCGTTTTTTCTCAAACCTATTGGTATTTTCCGGTTTCCGACCAATCTCCCGATGTTCACGGAAACGTTGGGCCGTTCGGGACCAATAAAGGTCTCGATGCGTGGGGTTGGGAGGTCGAGTTCACGACCGACGCACCCATCGTCATGATCAAGGTTTTCGGATACGCCTCGCCGCAATCAAATTTTCGCGTCATCGCCGACGATCATTATGTCATGAAGGTTCCGACAACCTTTGCAGTCAATGGTGGCATCAGCTACATTGAACTTGATTTCGCCGGTGTCCGACGTGATCGGCACATCCAATTTCGCAGCATGCTAGGAAATCTTTTCGGTGGCGTTCTGGTCGACCCGCAGAGCACCGTCTCGGCACCTTCGCAAACCGATGTGGTCAAGGTCGTGGTGACCGGCGACAGCTACACGGATCGAATGGGTTATCCAAATTCAGGCACGATCCCAGATGGTATGTGGTCGCACGTTTTGGCGAATGACTTGGGATGGCGAGATGTACGCCAGGTCGCGGTCGGCGCGACGGGCTATTTGAACGATGGAGGCACACGGCTTCCAATCCAGGGGCAAATTCCAAGGTGGATCGGCCTTCAACCCGATGTCGTGGTGTTCGCTGCAGGCTACAATGACAACCCAGTTCCGGCTGCCCCGCTGACGGCCGCTGCCGTTCTTGCTTTTCGAACCGTTCGCGCCGGCCTTCCAAAAGCGATGATAGTGGTACTGGGGCCATGGGCCGGGTCGGGGGGCCAAAGCGCGGCCACTCTCGCCAAAGAAGCCGCGATCGCTGCGGCTTTTCGGCTATTTGATGATGGCAGCAGCTTCTTTATTCCACAAGAAAACATCGCGGCCCCTTGGCTTACCGGAACCGGTTATGTTGGGCACGCGAATGGAGGCGGAAATTCCGACACCTATATATCTGCCGACGGCATCCACCCCTCCGACGCGGGATACGCTTATCTCGGCCACCGAGCAGCTTCCGCTGTAAGGAAAGCTCTCGATGGCGTGACAAACAAGAGCGGTATGTCCCCTCGCTGAAGACCGTCGCTCTCGCATTGCTGTGTCGATGCTCGCTGCTGCCTCTTAGTAGAAGCTACGGCAGTCGTAGCTTCGCGGCCCGCGTCGCAACCACCGGCGATTTAGCTTTCCACCTCACCGGTGAAAACAATGCAGAAGTTCTGAAGTGGATACGGCTTGCCAGAACGCGTGCCGTAGCTAGGGTCGGCGAAGGTGAAGGTCGCTTGTGCCGTATCGGAATCCCGGAGGTTGCCGAAGGGCCGATCCCGCTCGATTGAGCAGATGTTGCCGACGACCAGCGAGTTGTCGATGCTCCTCGTCTCGCCGCGGACGATCGTCGTGCCGTTCTCGCATCGAACGTCTCGGACGACGATCGATGGGCCGGGAATGGGGCCAGCGGCGATCTGAGCTTCGCCGCTGAGGTCCGCTTTAGCGAGCTGTCGGAGAATGAAGCAGCCCTGGACGATGAGCGGCTCGAACTCGGCCCTCAGATCGCCGAAGAATATAAGCTCGGTCGAGGCTGCGCCATGGTCGTAGCAAGCGCCCGGCCGGATCGCCGCCACCGGGCTCGACGTGACTCCGACCGTCAGCGCTTGCCCGTAGATTACGAAAGCGGCCGCGCCTTCGGGGAAAGGCGTTTGCGGATTCAGCGTGATCGTCACTTCGTTGGGTCCCGTGATGGCGACATCCTCGATCACGCATCGCGACCCCGGCACATCCTGCGTCCCCAAATACACTTCGAAGCCGTAATCCGGCGCCTTCGGAAGCCAATCCATCTCGAACGCGATGGGTGGCCGCGGGACATCGAAATGCAAGACAATCGCTGTAACAGATTTTCGTCGGATGTTCCGCGGCTGGAGCGGACGCCAGTCTTCGTTTTCGAACAGCACGCGCGACATGACCTTGCCGGCCTGTTCGCCTCGCCAGCGCTGACCGTCGGCGCTCAGATGAGCTCGGTGACCTCGCAAGTTCCCGTTCCACAGCGAATTGAGAGCGCTCGGGACGTAATAGATCGGCCCGACGAGGAAGACGCCTGGACACTCGTTTGCAAGTTGCACCTGCGCCTGCCCCGCCCAGAAATTGTCCACCTGAGATACGAAGAGCGAAATTCGTTGCAACTGCCCGGACACGGCACGCGCGTCCGCATCCCACCGTGCATAGGCAAACGTAAGATCGGCCTTGTAAGCTGGCACGAAGGCGCTGTGAGTGAGCAAGGGGCCGCCCGGCAGAAGGTAGCCGATCCCCTCGTTCTCGCCTTGCGTGAGATGGAAGGCCAAGACGTCGTAACGTTCGCCCACCGCTTCGGCGGTGGCCCGAGCGCGACAAATGTCGTCGACGAAGGTCGCGTGATAACCACCTGGACCGGGGTTCGGATTGGCGGGGTGGGTCTCGTAATCCCTCCAGTCGAGCTCAGCCAGATGCTTCCCGCCCATATGCGGGAACGTGTAGAGGAACCGCGGCATCTCGTTCGGGATGTCATCGGCTGGTATGTGATTGGCCGAATTCGAGGCACGCATCAGCTGACTGATCATGCCGACGGCAGGGGGTTCGCCTACCCACAGCTTATGACCGACCGGCGTCAGCGGCGTGACAGCAAAGCCCAGAGCAGCGCGCAATTCTGGCGCCTCCTGCGCGCAGATTTCCGACCGCGTCTGGATACCACGATCGAACATCAGGGCGCTGTGACCAAGATCGGCTCCGCTGACGACAGGCGTGGATTGAGCTCCCTGCTCATTCGACTGGCCCAAACCCACGATGTGCGACAGGCGCGCCGCTTTACGCGCGCCGTCGACGTGGCCGTCAACAACATCATTCTCAGACATGGTCCTCCCGGATCAGGCAGCCTTGCGGCGTTGATGCGCGCCACTGCGCACCAAGCGGAGTAGTGGCTCTCCGCCGCATTTCCTGACATTTACAAATAAGCTCGATAACGGTAAATGGATTAAATCTCCATGCAACTTTTTTTACCGTGACTTTGAGTCATCAGCCAGCATGACGTTACGTCAATTCAAAAACTTCTTTGAAGGTCACAAATCATATGCGACGATCCGCAGATCGAGCGTCAGGCACTAAATGCGGAAGGGGCTTCTCTTGGTTTCTTCATCCGGCCATCCCTATCGTAATCTCGCGCCGCAATCATTTTGGAAGATAGCTGTTGCAGAAACCGAACTTTCGACTTTCGATCCGATCACGTCCCTACCGTTTAGGATTGCCAAGACCGATCGGGTCGCGACCGCCGGAAGCTGTTTCGCGCAACATATATCGAAGGCTCTGATGCACGAGGGCATTCACTTCCTCCAAGTCGAGAAGGCGGAAGACGCCGGTGCCGCCAAGCTGCCAATTTATTCCGCACGCTACGGCAATATCTATACTTGCCGGCAGCTCCTACAGCTCTTCCAACGAGCTTACGGCCTTTTCCAGCCTCACGCATCCGCCTGGCGACGTGCTGACGGACGCTACATCGATGCCTTTCGACCCAACGAATTTCCCGGCGGTTTCGCTACGATCGACGACGTCGAGGCGGAACTCAAAAGCCACATGGCCGCCGTTCGCGAGGTGTTCGAGAGCTGCGACGTCTTCGTATTCACGCTGGGTCTGACGGAGGTCTGGCTGTCGGATGTGGACGGGTCGGCCGTTCCTCTGCCGCCGAACGTCATAGGCTCGCCGATTGATGCCCGCAGCACGTTCTCGCCGATCAACCTGTCGGTGCAAGCTTTGTCCGACGATCTGATCACCTTTATCGACGACATGCGGCTGATTAATCCGAAAGTCCGTTTCCTGATAACGGTCTCGCCGGTCCCAATCATCGCAACCTTCGAAGACCGACACGTGATCGTTTCGAATTCCTATACGAAGGCGGTCCTCCGCGTTGTTGCGAACGCGGCAGTATGCGAGCGGCGCGACGTTCTCTACTTCCCTTCTTATGAGATGATCGTTACACACCCGAAAGCGCGATACTTCGACGAGAACTACCGCGCCGTCAGACCTGAGGGTGTTGCGGCCGTCATGAAAGTCTTCAGGGAACGCATTCTCTTGAACGAAGACGCCCCGGCATCTGACACGTTTGTAAAAACGCTGGTCGTCGCCCTCCCGGAACCCGCACCGACAACCGCGACCAGCCTCGAATCCGAATTCAAAGGCGTGATTTGCGACGAAGAAATGCTTGCCCAAAAGGTGGCGTGATGTCCCGGCTGAGGATCCGCGTTCTCACCGGCTGCCAGATGGACGGCCTCGTCTCCGCCCTGCACATCCTGTTTCCTACTGCGGACGTTAATGGATTCCATACATACCGGCTGCTTGGAGGCGATAGGGAAAAAATCCATGCTGATGTAGCCTCCGCAGATATCCTATTCACCCTTCCGCTCGACAAGACATTCGGAGACTTGTCGTTTGACCGGATCCAGACATTAGGTCCCAAGATACAAGTTGTTCCTCAGGTCGTGTTTGCCGCCTTCCATCCCGACATCATCTATCTCGAACGCGTCGACGGAACCTATGTTCAGACTCCCATGACGGACTACAATTCTCTCATCGCTACTGCAGCCTATCTGAACGGGTTCGATGTCAAGCAGACGGTGCGTCTCTACAATGCCTATACATACCAAGCGCTGAGCTACTTTGGGCATTTGGACGAAAGCGCGGCGAGCTTGCTAGCCGATTTCGCTTCCCACGGCATCGACCTGCGGGATGCGCTCGGGCGCTGGCTCCGGCGTCCCGAACCTTTCATGTATTCGGTCAATCATCCGAAGCATTTCGTTCTCGCCGATGTCGCGGTCGCGGCAAGCAGAGCGGCTGGGCTCTGGGATGGGCGTTCAACACCAAGTTTCGACACCATGCCAGACCATCTCGCGCGCTGGGTCGTCTATCCGGTATTTAAGGAGATCGCCACGCGAATGGGAAAAGCCGGATCGACGCACTTCAAGCTGGTCGGCGAAGACGACAATAATTGTTTGTCCCTCGACACATTCGTCACACGATCCTTCGAGTCCTACGCGAAGGAAGAAACCTCCGAATGGGTTCTCCCGCCGAGACTCGCTTCGGCCCGATCCATTCTTCGGCACCTGGCGGACCGATCAACGGTTCTCTCCAAGGCCGAGTCGTCCGTCACCCCAAGGAGGCTCTCCATGAGCTATGCAGCTCCGCAGTCGGTCAAGAACATCGAGGATTGCTACTTCTATCATACGACGGACCTTGCCGGGCATGGTACGCTCAAGGGGGGCTGGGATCTACGCGGCCGTTTCGTGGATTATATCGGCGGCCTAGATCTTACAGGCAAGCGAGTCTTGGACGTTGGCACGGCGTCGGGATTCCTCTCTTTTTCGGCGGAAGAAGCTGGGGCCCGCGAGGTCGTCTCTTTTGATCTCGACACGGCGGATCGTCAGCATCTGCTGCCGTTTGCCGACAGCGAATACGTTAAGGACCATGCGAGTTGGAGCGCCAAACAGACTGCGAGCTTCCAGCGTTGGAAGAATGCCTATTGGCTCACGCACGCTCTGAAGAAGTCCAAGGCGAAGGCCGTCTACGGTGATGTCTACGCGCTCCCCGGTGCGATCGGTCAGTTCGATGTCGTCATTCTAGGAGCGATCCTGGAGCATTTGGCCGATCCGATCCGCGCCTTGGCCAGTGTGGCAAAGCACGCCAGCGACATCATCGTGATCAATACCGACTACATCGAGACGGACGAGCCGATGGCGCGTTTCAACGGCCGACCAGACCTGCCGGACGCGTCTTACATCTTCTGGACCTACTCGGTCAGCACTTACGAACACATCATGGGGATCCTTGGCTTTCAGATCGCCTCGGTGAAGAGGAGCACCTTCACCGCCTTTGAAACGAGCGGTGAAAAGACCGAAGTCGAGCGCGTCGCTCTGGTCTGCCGCCGTCAAAGCACCCAACAGGCTCCTTCTTCGCTGGCGAAGGTCGCCTGATCGCGTTGTTCCTGCGGACCTACGCCCAAGTGCGTCATTGGCGACTTCGCTCCGCGCGTCGGCCTAGGTGTTTGGTCCCAGGGATGAGGTGACGCGGGTTGACCGTAGGCGGTCGGCTTTCCGGCCAGTTTCAGCCGTTGGTGGGCGGCACCGCATCATTTTGCGCGGTGCCTTTGCCCGCGAGGGAGACAAGCATGGAACAATAAAATTAAACCCGCCGCTTAAGGAGAGGCTCCCTGGGGGTGCATTTGTTGGAACGCGACAGGCGGAACTAGACAAGGCAGCGGCTACCACTCGGCACCCGAGACGGCGGGAAAACCGAGGTCGGGTGACCTCGGCTTTCAACTCTTCGTCGCAGGTCGCGTCAGTACCTGGCGACGACCGCCGGGGCCACCGGCGTCGTGAACAGATAGCTGATGCCACCCTCGACGCGCTGGTCCGTATCGTGGTGATGCACGACGACGCTCGCGGCGCCGAACGTGATCGTGTTCGTGAACGAGCCGAAGTCCGAGTAGCGGTATTCCGCGCGGAGCGACCAATTGTTGGTGAAGGCGTATTCGACGCCGCCGCCGACCGTATAGCCGACCCGCGTGGTGTCGAAGCCCTGATAGACCGCGGCATTGAAGCCGTAGGTCGACTTGAATTCGGCGAAGGCGGCGCCGCCGGTCCCGTACACGAGGAACCTGTCGAAGCCGATGCCGAGGCGGCCGCGGATCGAGCCCTGCAGATCGTTCTTGATGCGCGAGTAGGCGGTGCCGACATAGACGGTCTTGCTGCTGTCGAGTCCCTCGGCGTCGCCCTCGATGCCGAAGATGCCGGCCGGCCCAAGCGAGCCGCCCAGGATCTGCGCCGTCGAGAAGTTGTAGCCGACATGGCCACCACCGACGACGCCGCTCGGGCTGGACGAGAGATCGGCGAAGGCCGAGCGGGTGCGGCGCAGGCCGACCACGGCGGCCGGCGCGGCTGCCTCGGCCGCGGCTGCGACAGGGCGACCACCGCCGCCCTCCCCGCCGACGGGAGCCCGTCCACGAACGGTCGCGAGGGCGCTGCTGTTGTCCTTGCCGAAGGCGTAGCCGCCTTGGACGCCGGCGTAGAACCCGGTCCAGCTGAAGACCGGGATCGGCGGCGGAACGTACACGGGCGGCGCGGCCCGCGACGGAAGATCGGCGGCGAAAGCCGGTGTCATCAAGATCAGCGCAAACGCGCCCGCAGTCGCGATTCTTTTCATAGTGCACCCCCGTCGCTACATCTCCGCTTCCACGTTGCTTTTGCAAGCCTAAGTAGAGCTTCCGGCCAATATGGTCGGCGCGGGTGGCCCGTTCGCAACATAAGACTATGGTCGATAGCCTTACGTAAATTGGCGCCCTGTATAGGTCAGCCCGTATACGTTAGACACAGGGCGACTTACGGCGCGTCTCGCCGCGACGCTCCTTGCGCAGACGCTCGAGACGGGGTCCCGTCAGCGGCAGCGGGCGGCCCCGCGACGTGTCGTTCCTACGACACAGCGCGACGAGATCCCGCGCCAGCATTTCCCGCGCGAGCGCCAGAGACTTCGACCGAACCGGCGACGCGTGCGGCTGCATGGGGTGAATGCAAGGGTTCGTGTTGATCTCGTAGACTTGCGGTCGCGCCTCAACCAGCGCGAAATCCGCCCGCCCGTATTCGATGCCGGCGAGATCGAACGCCGCACGAAGCTCGTCCGCCATGTAGTTCGACACGACCTTCTCGTGGTCACGCGCGTAGGTGGCCTCGTCGACGAGCCCATATTGCCCGTACTTCACGTTCCAGTTCGCCTCGCTGACGACATCGTGGAAATGGACGGCATCGCCGATCCGGAAGGTGCCGTTCCGGCGCCAGACAGTCTCGGCTGCCGGCTCGGCAGCGGCAGGGTCGGCACGGAACGGCTCGGCGCAAAACTCGACGACGATCAGACCGCGCAGCGGTTGCGACGCGCCACGCATTTGCGCGAGCGCCGCATCGAGCTGTGCTTGATCGGCGAGAAGTCCACTCTTCGGCGCGATGTGCGCGGCCTCGGATCGCACGAAGACGGGAAACGTTCGCGGTCGCGGGAAACCGTCCGCGCGGTAGGCATCGAAGTCATTCAAGCCTGCCTCCCGCATGGCACGCAGGAACGCATAGCGCGTCCTGACCCGGGCCGGGTTGTTCAAGACCTGGAAACCATGCTCGGTCGTCATCAACGCGGCGAGTTCGGCCGCGACCTCCAGTTCGTTGTCCGCCAAACGTTCGATGTCGCTAAAGATGTAGGTGCCCGGCTCGGCATGGCTGGCTTCGAATAGATCTTCGTAAGCGAGGGCGGCGTTCGGCGGCAGCGGATAACCAAATTCCGACGTCAGCGATGCGACGCAATAGCTGTAAGCCCGCTTCAGCACGAAGTAGATCAAGCGGCCCGCCTTAGACTAAAGTTGAATGCGGCGACTGAGCGCTCGACCAGAGTCATACGCCTGTCAGCATCGATGTCTCGTTCTTCTCAGCCGATGTCGTAAGTTCAAGACGGATTGTAGACAGGAAGCGGCTTTATAACGTCTATCGCAGATCTCAAAGGTCGGCCCTTCGATGACGGCTTGCATAACAGAATGCGCTGATTTACGTTGATATGAAGTCATGAGGGGTGGATGCATGAAAACGCCGGACGAGGGAAAACCCCTCACCCTTCGCGAGAAATTGGCGAACAAAGCACTCGTTGGGATTCGAACCGAGACCTGGGGGAACCCCATCACGTCCTCGATACCGATGGCCAAGGTCGGCGCGAAAGTCGGCGGTAAGTTAGCCCAGACACCGCCGAAGTAGCGCTTCGTGCTGGGTTAAGGTCCAACAATTCTTAGGATCCCAGTGGGGCCAGCGGAGACCAGGGCCTCTCTTGCGCCGTCGAAGTTCAGCTTCGAGCCTGACCAGCGACGCGCAATAACGCTCGATCGCCGGATGCTGTCGCTCCTTCGCGGTAGCCTCGCCACAATCGGAAGCGAGGCCGAAGGCATCGCCGATTGTCACGTGTCGCGTTCGTTGGCGCGAGCAACTGAAGTCTTGAAGGCGGGCTTCATCGCCAGTCCGGTTCTCTGGGCCTGCTATGCCTCGCTTTGCGACTTCATATCCGCAAACGACATCGCCGCCGCCAACTCGACAGCGGCTGCCTTGGACAAGGCCTTGAACGCGGCACCGGCGCCTTACGTATCGAATTTGAATGATCGCGATTTGGGTGACGGTTACGCTGCCGTCTACGCAAGAGCCGTGGACGACGATGTCGACATGCGGCTCGACCTTGTCGCGATCGACAGTGGAGAAGCGACACGCGCCCGTACCCTGATCGTCGAGGCGCGGGATCTCATCGGCGGCGCCAGCCCGGATCTTCTATCCGAAATGGATGCGCTGGTTCGTCAGATCGTGCTCGCTCGGGGGCGACCGGGCGGGATCCTGTTTTCGGGCGCCGCCACGCTCTTTCTGTGGGGTGCCATTTTCATCGATCCGACCACAATTCCCGACCGGTTGACCATGGCCGAGGCGCTGACGCACGAGGCGGGGCACGCCCTTCTCACCGGTCTCGCAGGCGGCCTCAATGTCACGCTCAACGATTCGCATGAACGCTACCCATCACCGCTGCGAGAGGAGCCACGGCCAATCGAAGGGATCGCGCACGCGGCCTTCGTGCTCGCCCGGATGACGATGATGCTCGATTGTTTGGCGCCATCTCAATGCTTGAGCGACCGTGAGCGTCTGAGGGCCAACTGCATGCGCGCGGAGAATTTAAGCATGTTTCGATCGGCGATGGTCACTTTAAATGAGCATGCGCTGTTCACCGCCGAGGGCGCGGCTATTTTCGGCCATTGCGAAACATTCATGGATCTCGAACGATCGGGACGTTGAGGCGAACCAACTCAATCTCATCTGCTCGTGCCTACGCGACCTCGCAGACGAAGCACCGGAACTTGCCAGATTCCGGTCGTTCGATGGTCTGGTGGTAGGTGACGTCGACCTCGAAGGTCTCGTCGCCTTGGCCCGCGAGACAAGCTTTCAGACGTTTGATCTCGCAATCGTCGAGCTTTCGCCGCACGACCAGCAGGATTTCGAGCCGCCCGATTGCGCGCTGAATGATCTGGAACTCGATAATCGCGGAAATCTTCGCGATATCGGAATGGCGAATGTTTGCCCGAACCAGCCGCCCGGAGCGTAATTTCAAATAGTCCTGCGTACGCCCCAAAACCGTGTCGATCACCGGCAGGCCGCGGCCGCAGGCGCACGATCCGCCGGCCACGGCCTCGTCGCCGATCTCGTAGCGGATGAGCGGCATCGCGTAATTGTGCAGGCTTGTGACGACGACGCGGCCGGTCTGGCCGGGCGCGCAGGGCATCTTGTCGGCGCCTAGAATCTCGACGCGCACCATCTCCGACTGAACATGGAGGCGTCCCGCTTCCGGGCATTGCAGCGCGAGATATCCAAGTTCCGCGCAGCTGTAGCATTCGAGGATCGGGACGCCTAGAATCTCCGTGCAAGCCTGGCGCAGCGTATCCGTGACGATCTCGCTCACGCAAAACACGGCGCGCAGCTGTCCAAATCGCTCGCCGCTCGTCTCGCACTCCTTGAGCACGAGGTTGAGCTGGCTCGGCCGGGTTTGGATATAGTTGGGATCGCTCTTGCGGATGGTGCGGACCTGTTCGGCGATCGTCAGGTTTGGATTGATCTTGAACTGCTTGCCTGGACGTCGCAGCGACGAGGGATCGAGCGACCACGAGCCCAGCTCGACGACGGGCTTTCCCGCCATCTTGCGCCCGCCGTCGGTCAGCAGGACGAGCGTGCCGCCGAGGTCGATATCGTGCCACACGCGCTCGCGCATGTTG
Organism: uncultured Lichenihabitans sp.; assembly: GCA_965214415.1. GTDB lineage: Bacteria > Pseudomonadota > Alphaproteobacteria > Rhizobiales > Beijerinckiaceae > RH-AL1. Next base: position 271,361 of record CBDCBQ010000002.1, on the reverse strand, counting down.
GCGCACGTCCAGTGAAACCCCGTGAGCTGGGTCGTGGCGATCCTGACCGGGCGGCTGGTCGATCCCGACGTCGACCACACCCGAAGGGCGCCGTGCGATGTCGGGTAGGTTTTGGCGCGCAGCCGGTCGCCGGCCTCCTGAATGTCGGACCGCGTCAGGATCGGGATCGCGTGCCAGATGTCGGCGGCCGACGTCTTGCCCGCCCGATACCCGGCTGCCCGCAAGCGCTCCGCATAGAAGGGCACCTGGACCGCCGCATGCCGCAGCAGCCGCTCGAGCTGCGCGTCCTGCAATCGCGTGAGCTCGTCGGGCGGCAGGCGCTCGGTCCGGCCAAGGTCGAACAGCGCGGTGAAGAGCGATGCCGTCTCGCCGGTGAGCGCCTTCGGCCATTCGATCCCCACGGCGTCCGGCTTCAGCTGATCGAACAGCGAAGACATCGACATCGCGCACCTCCCGGCCGTACGCTGCAAAAGCAACTTTCGATCCGCAGCTTACGACTAGGGCTCGCGCGCGTCAGCGTCCTTTCCTTGGCATCTGGGCAGGAACGCGATGAATATTGACGGCCTGTCCCCGGCTCTCGTCGTCTCCGAGAACGGCACGCATTTTGACGATGCTGCGCGCCTCGATGCCGGCGGCGCGACCGATAGAATCGTCGGCATCGTTGATCCCAAGGTGGCGCATCTTGTCGATGTCGCCGCCGCCCTTCACGTGCGTGCGGGCGGGCTGGCCAACGCGCTCACGCTGATCGTCGACGACATTGCGCCACCATTGAACGACCGCTCGGTCGGGTTGGAGGTGACGTCGTTCCTGGCGTCGGGGGCGATTGCCGCCGCGCTCCAAGGCTTTCGCGAGCCGTTCGAGCACTGGTGCTACCAGCTTATGGAGCACGTGCTGGCGCAGATCCGCGTCCCCTGCGAGCTTCGGGTCGTCCATAAACGATACGCGGAGCCGCCGCCGGTTCCGTCGGGCGCGACGCACGAGGTGGTGTTGCCGCATCGCGGCCCCGAAGACTACCTACGGCTAAGCCTCGACTCTCTGCTTCAACAGACGCAACCCGCCGACATAAGCGTCGCGATCGACCAGGCGGAGGCGGGCGCCGGCTTTCTGGCCGATATCGCGGACAAGTCTTGTGTCGAGGCCTACCAGCTCGCGCCTTGTCCTGTCGGACCCTACGTCGCACGTCATGCGCTGTCCTTGCGATCGCGCGCCGATGCGGTCGCATACCAGGATTCCGACGACCTGTCCCTGCCGCATCGCATCGCATGCTTGGCGGAGGCCGCGGTGCGATCCGGCGCCGGCATCGTCGGATCACACGAATTGCAGGTGCATCAGACCCGCAAGAAAGTATACGCGGTCCGCTATCCGCGCGATGTCAACGCATCGCTGCTCCGTGCGGGGGCAAACCACCAGCTTTTATTTCCAACCTCACTTGTAAGGCGCGACGTTATCAACCGTGTTGGCGGGTTCTCGACGTTTCGCTCGTACAGTCTCGATGTCGCCTTCTGGCTCAGTGCGTCGTTGACCACAAAGATCATCAACGTGGATGAGTTTCTCTATGTCCGCCGGCGCCACCCCGCGTCGCTGACGATGCGCCCGGACATCGGCACGGATTCCGCACTCCGCCGCGAGATCGTCGCCTGCCGCCGCGCCGACTTCGCAGCAATTCTCGACGGACGTCTTTCGATAGGAGAGTCGAGCCTTGCAGTTTCGCACAGGGACAGCCCAGTCATGTTTACCAATCTGAAAACAGGCTTGTCTGCATTGCAGAGTTGTGATAGTGAGTTGCAGTCGATGGGGATAGACAACCGTCAGATATGAGGTTTCGGGTGCACAAGCATCGTTGCTGCTCATGGGTATATTAGGGTAAAACGGAGATGAGCGCCCATACTTGTGCGGCCGCCAAGTCGGCCACGCTGAAAATGCATTGAGTACGACGTGAGCGTGCGGCTGCAGTTATCTCTTAGGAGAAGAGCTGGTAGTCCGACGTCCGCTATCCTGCTCGCCCCGACTGGAAGCAGACGGGCTGCTCCCGGCCAGCTTACGCCATCCGACCAACGTCCGCTTTCGTCTTCCCTATCTAAAAGCGGACTGTTGCAAGACCGCCCACTTCGAAATCAAGCATGCGCTTCTCGAAGGGTGAAGACCGTCAGTTCGGACGGGCGACCAAGCCTGAGCGCGAAACCCGGCCAGAGCCCGGTCCCGTTGCTGACGTAGAGCGTCATGCCCCCGAACGCATATGCGCCCGAGACAAACCCGCCGTTACCACGAGCAACCAGCCGATCCAGTTCGCGGATCATGCCGCCACGGGTATGTCCGGAGAGCTGTAGCACGACATCTCGAGCCGCTGCGTGTGGGACGTCCTTCGGCTGGTGGTCGAGCAACACGATCGGCATGTCCGCGGGTGCGCCAGCAAGGGCGGCATCGAGATCGGGACCACGGTGGGCGGCTGGCGCTGACCGATCGTTGACGCCTTTTAATTCTACTGCGTCACGAAGTTCCCCCATCGTCGCGTTTTGATTGCGTGACAGCATGGACATCGTTTCAAGGTTCTGGCGAGGGCGACGGCGATTTTCTTCCGCAAGGTCGCGATGGAGTTTGTGACGTGGCGTTCGGGCCGGATCGGGGGCGCCTCTGGGTCTTGGACGCGAGGAAATGCGAGGCGCCTCGCCGAGCTTGGTGGCGGAGGGGGGAACGGCCGCTCTCTCGCGGATCAAAAAGCCGTAGGCGGCGATGCAGAGCGTGGCGTGATGGTGGAATCCTCGCCACCCCCGCCCCTCGTAATGGGCGAGGCCGAGTTCGGACTTCAGCTCTTCATAATCACGCTCGATGCGCCAGCGCAGCTTGGTGATCTCGACGAGCGATGACAAGTCGATTTGGTCCGCAACGGTTGCGAGGGAGTAATGATCAGGCTCGACAGCCCCCTCGGGCCATTCGATGAGAAGCCATTCGACGGGATGAGGTGTGGTCCGGTTCCAGTCGCGTCCGGCGGCCCGCACGCGCAGCGCACAGAAGCGCGAGGACAATGGCGTGTTTGTGCCCTCGCGCCAGATGCATGAGGTCCAACGGTCAGCCGGCAGGCTCAGGGCCAGGTCCTTGACGGAGACGGGCGCGTGATCGGCGTCGCGGCGCAACAGCGACGGCGGACGGCCGCGTCCACTCCATGGCTTGGGTGGCAACGGCGCGAGGCCGGGCGGCCAGACCGTCGTGTGGGATTGAATGCCGACCGCATAGGTCAGGCCGAGGGCGGTGATGCCGGCGCGGAACGCCCCGTTGCCGCCGTAGGCCGCGTCGGCCAGCACGACACCGGGCGTGACACCAGAGGCGCGCGCCGTCGCGATCTGCTCGAGCGCGATCTCCGGCTTGGTTTGGAACACGACGTCCTCGGGAACCTTCGCCTTGGCACGCCGGACGGGATCGCCGGCCCATTCCTCGGGAAGATAGAGCCGGTAGGCGATCGGCAGGCTCGCATGGGCATGGGCGACCGACAGGCTCACCGCGATCTGGCAATTGTCTTGCTTGCCGAGACGTCCGCAATATTGGCGCGCGACGCCGACCGAATGCACGCCCTTCTTCGCAAAGCCCGTGTCATCGACGATCCACGCCGCGATCGGCGCCTGCCGTTCCATCGCCGGCAGCACAAGATCGCGCACCGTTTGCAGAACCGTCGCATCCGACCACGCGGCCTGGCCGACGAGGTGAAGCAGCGATTGATGCTCAGCCGCCGCCCGTTCCGGCGCGACGATTGCCGCCATGGGCTCGACGCTCTTGCGTTCGCCGGGCAACAGCAGTCCGGTGCAATAATGCCTCAGCGGGCCGGCCCGATCCGCGTGGCCGAGAGACTTGCCCAAGGCCTCGACATAAGTCGCGAACCGCGCTTCGCTAGCAGGCAGATCATGATCCATCGTGACGCCCGCATCCAAAAAAGCGAATCGCCACCTTATCAAATCAGCCGTCGGCAGAACGAACTGGCGTTCGTGACTCAGTAGAATTAAGAACCCATCCGGAAAGTATCGGCTTACTTCCCGAATCGGCTCGGGGCTGATTCAAGCTTCATGCTGGCGGGGCAGGGCCTGCCGCTTTGCTTTGAAACACGCCTCTGCTAGTCCGGCCGGGTCGGGATCGCCGTGGTGGAGCCAGCCGAACCCGCGCCCGCGGAGACCAACATGCAGATCGACAAGCTCGCCATCGGCTCGAACCCGCCGGAGGATGTCAACGTTATCATCGAGGTGCCGATCGGCGGCGAGCCGATCAAGTACGAGATGGACAAGGCGTCGGGCGCGCTCTTCGTCGACCGCTTCCTCTACACCTCGATGCGCTATCCGGGGAACTACGGCTTCATCCCGCACACGCTCAGCGAGGACGGCGACCCGTGCGACGTCATCGTCTGCAACACCCGCGCGATCGTGGCCGGCGCCGTGATCTCCTGCCGGCCGGTCGGCGTTCTGATGATGGAGGACGAGGCCGGCCTCGACGAGAAGATCCTCGCGGTGCCGACGAAGAAGCTGACCCGGCGCTACGAGAAGGTGCGCAACTACACCGACCTGCCCGACATCACGATCGAGCAGGTCAAGCATTTCTTCGAGCACTACAAGGATCTCGAGCCCAACAAATGGGTCAAGGTCGTGGGCTTCGCCGATGCCGATACGGCGAAGCGGCTGATCCTCGAGTCGATCGAGCGGGCGAAGGCGAAAGGCGTTTGATTTGATAGGCGCTCACGCCTTTCGGCGTTTGCGCCTGCAATCCAATGTAGGCGCCCTGATACCGCCACGGCTTTAGGCCAAGCACACCGGTAGCCCTCTGCCGCGCCGCGATTGGAACGCTTCTTTCATGCTCTACCGGCTGGTCCTCGGCGTCTGCGAGGTGCTTCTCTACGCCAGCGATGTCGGGCTGCTCGCGGTTGGCGCCGTCTTCCTCTGGCTTATCGCGATCAAGTTCTACGACCTGAACGGCCCGCCGCATTGGCGCAACCATCTGCCCCGCGCCTTCCTGCCCGAGGCCGAACTGCCGCACGTGCTCGTCCAGATCCCGCTCTACAACGAGCATGAGATCGGCATCGGCGCGATGCACGCCGCCGCCGCGCTCGACTGGCCGCGCGACCGCCTCCACATCCAGATGCTCGATGATTCGACCGACGAATCCGTCGAAATGACCGCGACAGCGGCGGCGGAGCTGTCGGCAAATGGCGTGCTGGTCGAGCATCGCCATCGCACGCGACGCGGCGGCTTCAAGGCGGGGGCGCTCGCCGAGGGCCTCGCCGCGACGCGCGAGCCATTCATCGCCATGCTCGACGTCGACTTTCGGCCGCCACGGCACTGGCTGCGCGACGTCATCCCGGTGCTGCTCGCGGACCCGGACGCCGCCTTCGTGCAATCGCGCTGCGAGTTCGGCAACTACCGCACGAACTGGCTGACGCGGGTGCAGGGCATGATGCTCGATGCCCATTTCGTCGTCGAGCAGGCGGGCCGCTACCGTGGCGGCTGGCTGTTCCAGTTCAACGGCACCGGCGGCATCTGGCGGCGCGAGGCGATCGCCGAGGCCGGCGGCTGGTCGTCTGATTCGCTGGTCGAGGATCTCGATCTGACGATCCGCGTCGCGCTCGCCGGCTGGCACGGGCTGTTCATGATGGAACCCGGCATTCCAGGCCTCGTGCCGGAGCGCGTGTCGCATTGGCGCGTGCAGCAGCGGCGCTGGTCGACCGGCTTCATCGAGGTCGCCCGCAAGCTGATGCCGACGATCTTGCGCGCGCCATGGAGCGTCGGCTTCAAGCTCTCCGCGGCCGTGTTGATCTTCATCCAGGCGTTCTACCCATGCCTGGCGATCGGCACCGTCGCCTTTATCGCCTGCATTCTGCTGCGCGGTGGCGACGTCAGCCCGTACTATGGGCCGCTGATCGTCACCTGGTCCGCCGTTGGCGTCATCGTGCTCGGCATGACGCTGTTGCCCTATGTCGCGCTGAAGCGCGGCTCGGCGTGGCGCTATCTCGCCACTGTCGTGCTGCTGCCGCCCGCGATGATGTTCATCTCGCTGTCGAACGCGCCTTCGATCCTGAGAACGGCGTTCGGCCGCAGCGAAAGCTTCAAGCGCACGCCAAAGTCGATCAAGGCGCGCGGCCAAGCGCCGGCGCGGGACTGACGTCACCGCGCTTGCAAAGTTCTGGTTTCCACCAAACGTTCTGTCGATCTCGTCAACGCGTCGGCGTCTGGTCTGGATCGTGCGGATGCGAGGAGGCGGGAGAGGCATCGAGCCGCTCCGTGAGGGTTTTGCCATGGGCATGGTCGGGGCCGTCGCCCTGGCGAGCCTTCGAGGTCGCCGATTGCCCATCGGCGACCAACGTATTGTGGGCATGGCGCCGATTTTCTGGATCCTTCAAGAAAAATCCGAAGTGATACACGGCAAGCGCGCCGACAAGACCGATTGTCACAAATGCAAGTGCGCCGATAATCCAGTCAGAACTCATGTCATGTCCCTCCGTCTTCATAGGACTGCAACGGCGGCATTCCGGAAGGGCTCCTGGGCCATTCGACGGTGCGACAATCGCGGCCACTACATGTCCACGTCACATGGAAGCAAAGAGCTTGAACGAATTGCCGGTTGCTCGGTTGGCCTTCGACCAACCAAGGAGTTGCCATGAGCGACAAGGACAAAGCACCCCCGCCGGAGTCGACGGTCGATTCGGACTACGGACGCTCGAGCTTCGAAACAACCAAGAGCAAGGACGACAAGCCGGAGCCGCCGAAGCCCGGGCTCGAGAATTCGGCCGACAACGAAGCCGCCAAGAAGTAAAGGCCGCCGCGTTGTTTCCAACGCATGTCGTGTTCGTGGCGGATCATGCCTCGCGAAATTGCCGATGAGGCCCGTGCCGATCGTCGAGGGCTTCTACGACACTCGGACGTCGAGCATTCAATATGTCGCGTCCTGTCCGGCGACGATGCGATGCGCCATCATCGATCCGGTGCTCGATTTCGACGAGAAGTCGGGTGCGACGGCGACGCTGTGTGCCGACGCGATCCTGGCCTATATTGGCGAGCAGGGGCTGAACGTCGAGTGGATCCTCGACACGCATCCGCACGCCGATCATTTCTCCGCTGCCGCCTACCTCAAGGCCAAGACCGGCGCGCCGACCGCGATCGGCGAGCGCGTGACCGATGTGCAGGCGCTCTGGAAGCGTATCTACAATTGGCCGACCCTCGCCTGCGACGGCTCGCAGTGGGACAAGCTCTTCACCGATGGCGAGACCTTCCGCATCGGCGAAATCGACACGCGCGTGATGTTCTCGCCGGGGCACACGCTTGCCTCCATCACCTACCTCGTCGGCGATGCGGCCTTCGTGCACGACACGCTGTTCATGCCCGACAGCGGCACGGCGCGAACCGACTTTCCCGGCGGCAGCGCGGAACGGCTCTACAATTCGATCGGCGCGATCCTGGCGCTGCCGGACGCGACGCGCGTCTTCGTCGGCCACGACTATTGTCACGGCGGCCGCGAGGCGCGGTGGGAGAGCACTGTCGTCGAGCAGCGCGCGACGAATACGCATTTCGCCTCGCGGCCGACCCGCGAGGCCTTCGTCGCCGTGCGCCAGGCGCGCGACAGGACGCTGGCGATGCCGCGCCTCATCCTGCACGCCCTGCAAGTCAACATCCAAGCCGGCCGCCTGCCCGAGCCCGACGACGACGGTCGCCGGTTCTTGCGGTTTCCGCTCGACGCGCTGGCCGGCGCGCCGTGGGGCTGATGGGAAAGCGGCGGCGCCGCCCTGCCGCAACCAGCTTGCGTAATCGTTAGGATCGCAGCGCAACCCAGCATCGAAACTGAAGCTGCTTAAAAGACGCGCTCGCGTTTGCGGGCCTTAAAGGTTTCCGGCTTACGCTGGGGCAGCGAATGGTCGTGTGAGTTCTGACATGTATGAGCCATCAAGCGGGTCCGCCGCGCCCGATCAGCAAACGCGGACGCAAGTCACGCCACGTATTCTCGTGGTGGATGATCTCGTGACGATGCGGGATATCGGACACGCGCTGCTGACGAGGGCTGGCTTTTCCGTCGACCTCGCCGTCGACGGCGCCAAGGCTCTTCAACTGGCGTCGACGCGCCGCTATTCCCTGATCCTGATGGACGTGAATATGCCGACGCTCGACGGCATCAGCGCGACGCGATTGATCCGCGATCGCGCGGGTCCGAACCAAAACACGCCGATCGTCGCCATGACCGCCGAAGGGGCGCCGACGCAGATCCAAAACGTCTTGGATGCCGGCATGGACGGTCACCTCTGCAAACCCTTCCGGCCGGCGGAGCTGTTCGAAACCGTGAACGCCTGGGTCAACGCGGATCACCACGCCTGACCGCTGTGACGGGCGGCTGTCTCACGTAGCAGCCGCAATCGCACCGAACCGGATCGCTGAACGTCAGATATCCAACAACGCTGGCGTCCCGGACTGGATTCGAACCAGTGGCCTACGGTTTAGGAAACCGTTGCTCTATCCTGCTGAGCTACCGGGACCGCGCGCGGCGCAGGTACCACGATCGCGCTCGCGCGGCCAGCCTACGCCAGCCTGGACCCTAGGCGGCCGGTGGCTGCATGAGCTCCAGCGTCGTGCCGTCGGGGTCGCGGATGTAGACGACGCGGCTGCCGGCGCGGGTGCCGCCGGCGATCGTCTGCGGGCAGCCGACGGGGTGCCAATCGTGCTCGGCGAGATGGGCAAGGGCCGCGTCGAGATCGTCGACGTCGAAGGCGAGATGCACCGAGCCGATGTCGCAGGCGCGCGGGCGCAGGTGGTTGCGGTCGCACGGGGCGATGTATTGCAGAAGCTCGATGCGATGGCCGGGCGCCTGCACCACGGCGATCTCGATCTCGGCTTCCGGCACGCCCGTCACCTCCTCGGCGAAGCTGCCGGTGCGGCGCGCGCGGTACTGCGGCGTGAAGCCGAGCACGCCTACGAAGAAGGCCAGCGAGGCATCGATGTCGCGCACCGTGATGCCGGTGTGGTGGACCTGCAGAACCTTGAACGGCGCGCTCATGCCGCCTCTCCCGTCGGTGTCGGCGCGGCGTTTTAGCGCGCCCCACCAATGCCGGCGCGTCCGTCGTTCGATAGGCGCGCGGCGTCGCGCCAGCGGCTCGCGAGATCGGCGAGATGCGCGACGAGCGAGCCGAGCAGGCAGGTGGCGATCGGCCCCGCGCCAGCGCCGCCGAGCGCGAGCCGCGTCGCCAACATGAGAAAGAAGCCCGCCGCCAGCATCGCGGGGACTTTTCGCGCGGCCGGGCCGAGGCCGGTGGCGCGATTGAGCAGGATCAGGCCGAGGCCTTCCAGCACCACGAGCCCCAAGATGACGTCGATCGCGACGGCGATCATGCCCTTGCGGCGACCATGCGCGCCGATGCCGGGCGTCGCTCCGCCTCGAGCCTAGCGGCGATGACGGCTGCGGCGAGGAAGACCGACGCCTCGAGCGCGAAGACGATGGCGTAGGCGCCGGGCGTCCAGCCGACCAGGCGGTGCGCCGCGTCCGAGAGGATGGTTGCCGCGAGACCGCCGGCGCCGAAGGCGCAGGCCTGCGCCGCGCCCCACAGGCCCATCCGTACGCCCTCCTTGGCGCCGCCGCCGGACCCGACCAGCTGCATCATCGCGGCGATCGCGGCGATCGCGTAGGCGCCATTGGCCGCGCCGAGTCCGATCAGCGCCGGCCCGAGCAGACCTTGCGCGCCGGCGAGCCCGAGACCGCCCAGCGCCAGCAGCATCGCGGCGGAAGCGACGCAGCCGCCGATCATCCACACCCGCATCGCGGCCGCGCGATGCCGGCGCAGCAGCGCGCCGCTGACGGGGACCGCGATCATCCCGACGAGAGCGCCGGTGTGCAGCAGGCCGGTGAGCTTGGCCGTCGCGCCCGGCGACAGCGCGAACAGCGCGCCCGCGAACGGCTCGATCAGCAGATCCTCGCCGCCATACGCGAGCATCGAGACGAACACGAAGATCGCGAAGCGGCGCGCGACCGGCTCCGCCCATACCTGCCGTAGGGCAGGGCCGAACGCCTCGGGCGCACCGGGCTCGGCGGCGGTCGGCCCCTCGACGCGCCACACCGCGAGGCAGGTCACGCAAAAGCCAAGCGCCGAGATCGCCGCCGAGGTCTCGACGAGCCGCGTAGGCGAGAAGGGATCGAGCAGCTTGCCGGCAACGCCCGCCGTGACGATGAAGCCGGCGATCATCATGATCCAGGCGATCGTGGCCGCTGCCGGGCGCCGCTCGGGCGCGGTGCGCTTGGCGATCAGCACGAGCAGGGCGGTGCCCGCGGCGCCGACGCCGAGCCCGATCATCACGAAGGCGGGCACGGCCAGCGCAATGCCGGCGACGAGGTGGGTGCGCATCAGCGCGGTCGCCGCCGCCGCGGCGAGGCCGCCCAGCGCCAGCATCGCCATGCCGCCGATGATCCAGGGCGTGCGCCGGCCGCCGACATCGGAGCCGTGGCCGAGCCGCGGCCGTAGCACCTGCATCGCGTAGTGCAATGCGATCAGCGCGCCGGGCAGCACGGCGGGGAGGGCAAGCTCGATCACCATGACGCGGTTCAAGGTGGAGGTGGCGAGCACAAAAATCGCGCCGAGCGCGGTCTGCACGAGGCCGAGCCGGACGATGCCGAACCAAGTGAGAGGAGAGATCAGCGGGGACAAGTGCGATTTCTGGCGCAAGCTCAGGCCTCGTCGGCGGCCGCGGCGTCGGCGAAGCCGAACCGGCGCAGCTTCACGTAGAGACTCTGGCGGCTGAGCCCCAGCATCTCGGCGGCGGAGGCGCGATTGTCGCCGGTGAGATCGAGCGCGGCCTCGATGCAGAGCTTCTCGATGACGTCGGTCGTCTCGCGCACGAGATCGCGCAGCGGGACGCGGCCGATCAGCTCGGTCAGTTGCTCTGCCGAATGCGGCAGCTCGCCGCCCATGCGCGGCGGCACGAGGCGGCGGCCGACGTCGCGGATCGCGAACCCGTATGTCGCCCCGCGGCCCTGGCCCATCGCCACGGCGGACACCTCGACGTCGAGCGTCGCGCCCTGCGCGCCACGCAGCGCGGTGGCAAACAGCCGCAACGCGCCGTGCTGCTTGAGATTGGCCATCATCACATCGAGGTCGACCCCGGCGCGGCCGAGCCAGTTGTCGAGCCCCATGCCCTGCGCGACTCCGGCGTCGGCGAGCTGCGCCATCTCGGCGAAGGCGCGATTGGCGGAGACGACGACGCCGCCCGCGTCGGCGAGCACGAAGCCGTCCGGCAAGGCTTCGACGAACGACGCGACGCGATCCTCGGACGGGCCGCGCACTTGCTGCGTCACCGCCTTGCGCGACGGAGCGAGGCGCACGAGCAGCAGCGTCGCGGCTTCTTGCCGAAAGACAGAAGCCCCGACAATCGTGTCGCCACCCTCGGCGAGCGTCGCCTCGATCTCGTCGGCGCGCCCCGCGGTGCGCAACTCGGCGAGGAACGCCTGCACGCGAGGGCGGCTGCCGGCGCCGAACAGCTCGACGAATTGGCGGCCCACCGTGCGCCGCGACCCGGTCTCGAACAGGGCGACGGCGGCAGGGTTCGCCTCGATGATCTTGTGGGTCCCGTTGTCGAGGATCACCACGGGCTCGGCCGAGGCCTGGAACAAAAGCCGGTAGCGCGTCTCGGCGAAGCGCAGCTTGGAGTAGTCGCGCTCCATCGACATCTGCGCATCGACAAGCCGCTGCTGCAGGGCGGCGACGGCCCGCAGGTCGCGGCCGAGCGCGACGATGCGCTCGCCGGACCCGAGCTTCACCGCGGCATAGAGGATCGGCACGTCGCGGCCTTGGCCGCTTTGATGCGTGAGCTGGCGCCAGCCCGAGGCGGTGTTCTTGTTCGCCTCACGCAGCAGCGTGTCGACCTTGGGCTGGCTCTCGAGCGAGACCGTCTCGCTCCAGGTCTTGCCATACCAGCGGCCGGATCCGTCGAGCTCGAGCGACAGGTCGGAGCGCTGGAACGCCATGTCCTGGATGACGCCGTCGCGATCAAGGATGAGCGCGAGGTCGGACGCGGTCGCGATGAGCGTCGCGGCCGTCTCGGCATCAAGGGGGCCGATCGAGTCGGCTGGGGCGCGGAACGCCTTCACGGGAGCCTGCAACCTCCACAACCAAAGCGGATGTCGCTGCGGACGTCGCGGCTCCTCGCGTCGAAGCGCGGGACGCTTACGAGAGACGTTTGCGCGGCGTCGAAAGAGCGACGAAAGGTTTGTCTTGCGACAAAGCACCTTGCGACGAGGCACTTTGCGCCAGAACCTTGGCTTGCGACACGCTCGATAGGGGATCGGCCGCGACGAGATCCGCTCCGACCAGTCGAACATAGTCCGGCCGATCGAGAAAGATTTGGCCGCAAACGATCACGCCCACGGACGGGTTCGGCGATCCGCGCCGGATCGCGCGGATGCCAGACGAAATGGCATCGAGCTGATCGTCGCCCGTCGCCAGGATCTCGACGAGGTCGAACCATTCGGCCAGCACCGTGCCGCGAAAGCCGGGGCTCGCCATGTCGCGTTCGACCCACGTGTCCCATCCCTCGCGCCGGAAAAACTGCGACATGAGCACGAGACCGAAGGTTGGCAGACCGACGTCCACGCCCCGCTGCGTCGGCGAGACCAGGAGCGCCCGATGCCCGGGTCCGCGCGCCGCGCCCTCGGCATGAAAGTCGATCGCGTAATGGCGCAATACGCCTTGCAGCGCGCAGAGCGCGAGTGTCACGTCGGCAAGGCCGCACTGGTCGTCGCTCCAAAGATCGCGAAGGTGGCAAGCCGTCGGGGCCAGCAAATCGAGGTAAATCGTCTCAAGCGAGCACCCGGCGATTCGAAGACGCTCGATCTGGTCGCGTACGCCGAGATCGTCGCCGGCCAGAAGGCGCTCGGTCAGCGCCGGCCGCTCATCGATGAGAGAGCCGGGACCGGCAAGGACCGGACGCGGCAGGGATAGGCTGGTCTGCAGCGCCGCGTGAAGGCGCGGGATGATCTCGGACCGCACGGCGGGCAGCAGGTTGATCCGCGCGCCGAAGGCGGTCGGACGAGCGCGTCGCACAGGCGACACGCTCGCAACGTCCACCGTCTCGCGCTCTTGAACCGAATTTAGCATCTCGGCCATGGTCCCAGTCTCCCCATCAAGCTAGGCGTAACCTCCGTCCATCGTCAAGTTTCTTTTACGTCTAGTTCGGTTGACACTCCCGTTCACCCCGCCTAGGCTTTGAACTTGGCACGGAGCCCGGATGTCGACCGATGGGAGATCCCGCAACACGGCTTGAGACGACCGGCTCGCACAGGAAAGATCGCTTCGCGATCAAACCATTCGAGCCTAGATTCCAGCCGGTTTCGGGCCTCTCGAACTCGTTCGATGGACAGGTCTCATCGCAGCAAACGGTCCAAGCCTTGTCAATCAAGAATGACAGTCGACCTTCGGCCATGTTTACAAGCGGGAAAGGCGTTTCCCCGGGGCTTTACACGCCAGAACAGCGCCGCCGCCGTGATGCGACGTCATGGACGCTCGTGCAGGGCCTGCTCGCCCCCGTCCAGTTTCTGATCTTCCTCGCCAGCCTCGCGCTCGTCCTCCGCTATCTCGCCACCGGCCATGGCCTGGAGCTCGCCACCGCTTCGGTTGTCGTCAAGACGCTGGCCCTCTACGCCATCATGGTCACCGGCTCGATCTGGGAGAAGGTGGTGTTCGGCCGCTACCTCTTCGCCCGCGCGTTCTTCTGGGAGGACGTGTTCTCGATGCTGGTGCTGGCGCTGCACACGGCCTATCTCGCCGCGCTGTTCACCGGCGCGCTCGGGCCGCGTGGCCTGATGCTGCTCGCGCTCTCCGCTTACGCCAGCTACGTGATCAACGCGACGCAGTTCATTCTGAAGCTGCGCGCGGCGCGGCTGCAATCGACGGCGTTGTCGGCGCTGCCGCTCGCGGGCGCTGCTTCATGAACGCGCTCGTGCGCCCGCCCCTCGCGACGACGTCGACCGGCACCTGCGACGCGCCCGCCGCCACCCAGCGCCCGGTGCTGCGTGAGCGCGGCCAGCGCGAGGTCTTCTGCGGCCTCACCGGCATCGTCTGGCTGCACAGAAAAATTCAGGACGCGTTCTTCCTCGTGGTCGGCTCGCGCACCTGCGCGCATCTCATCCAGTCGGCCGCCGGCGTGATGATCTTCGCCGAACCGCGGTTCGCCACCGCGATCATCGACGAGCGCGATCTCGCCGGAATGTCGGACGCGAACGACGAATTGGACCGCGTCGTCGCCCAGCTTCTGGGGCGCCGGCCCGACATCAAGCTCCTGTTTCTCGTCGGCTCGTGCCCGAGCGAGGTCATCAAGCTCGACCTTTCGCGCGCGGCGTTGCGGCTGTCGAAAAGCTATTCGCCCGACGTGCGTGTGCTCAATTATTCCGGCAGCGGCATCGAGACGACCTTCACCCAGGGCGAGGACGCCTGCCTGGCCTCGCTCGTGCCGGAGATGCCGGCCGAAGCCGCCGATGCCGCGCCCTCGCTGCTCGTCGTCGGCGCGCTGGCCGACGTCGTCGAGGACCAGTTCAAGCGATTGTTCGCCGCGCTTGGCATCGGGCCGGTGACCTTCCTACCGCCGCGCCGCGCCGCCGACCTGCCGGCGATCGGCCGCAACACGTCTTACCTTCTGGCGCAGCCGTTCCTCGGCGACACCGCGCGCGCGCTCGATGGGCTTGGCGCGACGCGGATCGAGGCGCCGTTCCCGCTCGGTGCCGAGGGCACGGGGCGCTGGTTCGAAGCGGCGGCGTGTCGCTTCGGCATCGACGCCGGCCTTGTCGAGCGCGTGCTGACGCCGGCCCGCGAGCGCGCCCGCACGGCGCTCGCCCGCTACCGGCCGGCGCTCGAGGGCAAGAGCATCTTCTTCTTCCCGGATTCACAGCTCGAGGTGCCGCTGGCGCGCTTCCTCTCTTGCGAGCTGGGCATGGACCTCGTCGAGGTCGGCACGCCGTACCTGCACCGCCAGCACCTCGCGGCCGATCTCGACATGCTGCCCGCCGACGTGATGCTGAGCGAGGGCCAGGACGTCGATCGCCAGCTCGATCGCTGCCGCGCCGCCGCGCCGGACCTCACGGTCTGCGGCCTAGGTCTCGCCAACCCGCTCGAGGCGGACGGTTTGACCACAAAGTGGTCGATCGAACTGGTGTTCACGCCGATCCAGGGGTTCGAGCAGGCCGGCGATCTCGCCGAGCTGTTCGCGCGGCCGCTGGCCCGCCGCACGCGACTGGCGGTGTAGCGATGCAACTCACCGTCTGGACGTATGAGGGACCTCCCCACGTCGGCGCGATGCGCATCGCCACCGCGATGGAAGGCGTGCACTACGTGCTGCACGCGCCGCAGGGCGACACGTATGCCGACCTGCTGTTCACGATGATCGAGCGACGCAAGAAGCGCCCGCCGGTCACCTATACGACGTTTCAGGCGCGTGACCTCGGCGGCGACACGGCGAACCTCTTCAAGAGCGCGGTGAACGATGCCTATGCACGCTTCCAGCCGCATGCAATTCTCGTTGGAGCCTCGTGCACGGCCGAGCTGATCCAGGACGACCCAGGCGGTCTCGCCGCGGCGCTCGACCTGCCGGTCCCTGTCGTGCCGCTTGAGCTGCCCTCCTATCAGAAGAAAGAGAACTGGGGCGCGGCGGAGACCTTCTATCAGCTGGTGCGCGCCTTCGCCGGCCCGAATGCGCTTCCCGTCGGTGGCTCGCGGGCGCCGCGTGAGGCGGGGCGCCGCCCCTCCTGCAATCTGCTCGGCGCCACCGCGCTCGGCTTCCGCCACCGCGACGATGTCGTCGAAGTCACGCGACTACTCGAACGTTTGGGCGTCGACCTGAATGTCGCGGCACCCATGGACGCGACGCCGGCCGACCTGACGCGGCTGGGCGCCGCCGACTTCAACGTCGTACTCTATCCCGAGATCGCAGCGCCATCGGCGAAGTGGCTGGAAAAGTCGTTCAAGCAGCCGGCGACGAAGATCGTGCCGATCGGCGTCGGCGCGACGCGGGATTTCATCAAGGAGGTCGCGGCGCTGGCGGCGGACGCGGATGTCGCGGCGAAGGCCGAGCGCCTGCTGGCCGCGGACGAATCCCGCCTGCCGTGGTACTCGCGTTCGGTCGACTCGACCTACCTCACAGGCAAGCGCGTCTTCGTGTTCGGCGACGCGACGCATGCGCTCGCCGCCGCCCGGATCGCCAAGGAGGAGCTCGGCTTCACCGTCGTCGCGATCGGCACCTACACCCGTGAATATGCCCGCGAGGTGCGCGACCTCGCCAAGGCCTACGAGGCCGAGCCCATCGTCTCCGACGACTTCCTGGCGGTGGAGGAGGCGATCACGCGGCTGCAGCCCGAGCTCGTGCTCGGCACGCAGATGGAGCGCCACATCGCCAAGCGGCTCGGTATTCCGTGCGCCGTCATCTCGGCGCCGGTGCACGTGCAGGACTTTCCCGCGCGCTACTCGCCGCAGATGGGATTCGAGGGCGCCAACGTGATCTTCGACACGTTCGTCCATCCCCTCATGATGGGTTTGGAGGAACACCTTCTCGGCATGTTCCGCGGCGACGACGAGTTCCATGATCGCGCGGTTCCCTCGCATCTCGCGACGACGGGCGGCCACACCGCCGCGCCTGAGCCGCGGGCCGCCGAAGCAGATGCCGATGTCGCGGTGCTCGAGAAGCCCGTGGCAGCCGAGGCCACCGCGGCGGCCTGGACATCCGAAGCCGAAAAAGAACTCGGCAAGATCCCGTTCTTCGTCCGCGGCAAGGCGCGCCGCAACACCGAGGCCTACGCGAAAGACCGCGCCCTGGCTTCGATCACGATCGAGACCTTGTACGATGCCAAAGCACATTTCTCCCGTTAGCTCGCGAGGCGCAGCATGAACGCTCCCGTCAAACCACCCGGCCCGACGACCTGCCGTTCCGCCGGCTTTCTCGACGGTGACGGCTCGGTGCAGGTGCACCTCGATCCCAACGTCAAGCTCGGTACGGCGAAGGTCTTCGCCGTCTACGGCAAGGGCGGCATCGGCAAGTCGACGACGTCGTCGAACCTCTCGGTCGCCTTCTCGAAGCTCGGCAAGCGCGTGCTGCAGATCGGCTGCGACCCCAAGCACGATTCGACGTTCACGCTCACCAAGAAGCTGATGCCGACCGTGATCGACATCCTTGAGACGGTGGACTTCCACACCGAGGAGCTGCGCACCGAGGACTTCGTTTTCGAGGGCTACAACGGCGTGATGTGCGTCGAGGCGGGCGGCCCGCCGGCGGGCACCGGCTGCGGCGGCTACGTCGTCGGCCAAACGGTCAAGCTGCTCAAGGAGCATCACCTGCTCGACGAGACCGACGTCGTCATCTTCGACGTGCTCGGTGATGTCGTGTGCGGCGGCTTTGCCGCTCCTCTACAACATGCCGATCGGGCGCTGGTCGTCACGGCGAATGATTTCGACTCGATCTTCGCGATGAATCGCATCGTCGCCGCCATCGAGGCCAAGGCGAAGAACTACAAGGTTCGCTTCGGCGGCGTGATCGTCAACCGCTCGGACGGCACCGACCAGGTCGACAAGTTCAACAACGTCGTCGGCCTCAACAAGGTCGCGCATTTCCCGATGCTGGACGCGATCCGCAAGTCGCGCCTGAAGAAGCAGACGCTGTTCGAGATGGAGGCGACGCCCGAGATCGTCGCCGTGCAGAACGAGTACATGCAGCTCGCCGAGACGCTTTACAAAGGCACCGAGCCGCTGACGCCGAAGCCGATGAAGGACCGCGACATCTTCGACCTCCTCGGTTTCGATTGAGCGACGACAAACCAATGCAGACGCAGTCCTACCTCACCCGGCGGAGCCAGCTGCTCACCTACTTCGACCGCACCGCGGTCGAGGCGTGGGCGCGCCTCACCTCGGATGCGCCGGTCTCCAAGATCCGCGCGACCGTGCGGGCGGGACGGGACGCGATGCGCGCCGAGATCCTCTCGTATCTGCCGCAGGATCTTACCGGCGCCCGCTTGCTCGATGCCGGCTGCGGCACCGGCGCGCTGGCGATCGAGGCGGCGCGGCGCGGCGCTCATGTGGTGGCAATCGACCTGTCGCCCACCCTGGTCGACCTCGCCCGCGAGCGCACGCCCTCCACACTGGGCAAGGGCCGCATCGAGTTCCTCGCCGGCGACATGCTCGATACCGCGCTCGGGCGTTTCGACCATGCGGTCGCGATGGACTCGCTGATCCACTACAAGACCGATGATCTCGCCGATGCCGTCGCCAGGCTGGCCGAGCGCGTCGAGCGCTCCATCGTCTTCACCTTCGCGCCGCGCACGCCCGCTCTCAGCGTGATGTATGCGGCGGGCAAGCTCTTCCCGAGGGGCGATCGTTCGCCGGCCATCGTTCCCACCTCCCCGGGAACGATCCAGCGCCGTCTCGCCGCCGCCGCACGCCAGAACGGGCAATCCGCCTGGCGCCTCGGCCGATCGCAAAGGATCGCCTCGGGCTTCTACATCTCGCAGACGCAAGAGGTCGTGATCGCATGACCGACACGCGGACCAGCGGGCGCGAGCGCGACAGCCGCAAGGGGCTCGGCAAGGCCTGGATGAAGGTTGGCGTCGATCTGCTACCGTTCGCCGACGCCGCGACGGCGGAGCTGCCGCTGAAGAAGCTGCTCAGGCTCTCGCTGTTCCAGGTCTCGGTCGGCATGGCGATCGTACTGCTCATCGGCACGCTCAACCGCGTGATGATCGTCGAGCTCGGCGTGCCGGTCTGGCTCGTCGCGACGATGATCTCGCTGCCGTTGGTCTTCGCGCCGTTCCGCGCGCTGGTCGGCTTCAAGTCGGACACGCATCGCTCGCAGCTCGGCTGGCGCCGCGTGCCGTACCTGTGGTTCGGCACGATGCTGCAGTTCGGCGGCCTGTCGATCATGCCGTTCGCGCTCATACTTCTCGGTGGCGACACGCACGCGCCGGCCTGGGTCGGCCAGTCGGCCGCGGCGCTCGCCTTCCTGTTGATGGGCGCCGGCCTGCACACGGTGCAGACGGCGGGCCTCGCGCTCGCGACCGACCTCGCGCCGCAGCGCGCGCATCCCAAGGTCGTGGCGCTGCTCTGCGTCATGATGATGCTCGGCATGATGGTCTCGGCCATCGTATTCGGCACGATGCTGGCACAATTCTCCGAGGTGCGCCTGATCCAGGTCGTGCAGGGCGCGGCCGCGGCGACGATGATCTTGAACATCGCCGCGCTCTGGAAGCAGGAGCCGCGCAACCGCGCCGCCACAGCGCGCGAGACCAAGCAGCCGACTTTCTCCGAGTCCTGGGCCCTGTTCGCGGCGCAGGGGCAGCCGACGCGCCGCCTCGTCGCCGTCGGTCTCGGCACGATGGCGTTCTCGATGCAGGACGTGCTGCTCGAGCCTTACGGCGGCCAGGTGCTGCATCTCTCGGTCGGCGCCACGACGGGCCTCACCGCGATGCTCGCGCTCGGCGGCTTCGCGGGCTTTGTTTCGGCCGCGCGCTGGCTCGGCCGTGGCGTCGACCCCTATCGATTCGCGGCGCTCGGCGCCGTCATCGGCGTCGCCGCCTTCACCGCCGTCATCTTCGCGCAGCCGCTCGACTCGACGCCGCTGTTCGCCATGGGCGTGGCGCTGATCGGGCTCGGCAGCGGCATCTTCGCCCATTGCACGCTGACGGCCGCGATGGGTCTCGCACAGGCCGGGCAGACCGGCATGGTGCTCGGCATCTGGGGCGCCGTGCAGGCGTCGGCCGCCGGCATCGCCGTCGCGTCGGGCGGGCTCATCCGCGATGGCGTGTCGGCGCTCGCGCAACGCGGCGTGCTCGGCGTCGCGATGGACAACCCGTCGGTCGGCTACAGCTTCGTCTATCACTGCGAGATCGCGTTGCTGTTCGCCACGCTGGTCGCGCTCGGGCCGCTGGTGGTCGCGCGCCGGTCTTCCAAGGTCGCGTGCCGCCCATCTTTCGAATTGGTCGATTTACAAGGCCAGACTAGTCGAGGAGGTTTGATATGATACAAGCCGTCGGGAGCTACATCGACGTCGCCCAGGTGACGCTCTATTTGTTTTGGCTGTTCTTCGCCGGGCTCGTCTTCTACCTGCATCGCGAGAACAAGCGCGAGGGCTATCCGCTCGAGACCGAGCGCGCGACAGGCTCGCGCGTGATGGTGCGCGGCTTCCCCGATGTACCGAGCAAGAAGGTCTATCTCAACCACGACGGCCGCAACCTCATCGTGCCGGCCTATGGCAACGATCGTGCGGACGCGCCGGTGGTGCCCGGCGCCGAATGGCCCGGCTCGCCCTTCGTGCCGGTCGGCAATCCGATGGCCGACGGCGTCGGGCCGGCCTCTTACGCTCGGCGCGAGGACGTTCCCGAGCTTGGCGTTCACGGCCGTCCCGTTATCGAGCCGATGCGCGTCGCCACGGCCTACACGATCGCCGAGGAGGGCCCGAACCCGATCGGCATGACGGTGCTCGGCGCCGACGGGGCCGTCGCCGGCACCGTGAGGGACGCCTGGATCGATCATTCGGAGGCGATGATCCGCTATCTTGAGGTCGACATCGGCGCGCGCAGCGTGCTGCTGCCGATGGCGATGGCGCGCGTCAGCCGCGCCAAGCGCGTCGTCAAGGTCGCCTCGATCCTCGCCTCGCAGTTCGCCGGCGCGCCGCAACACAAGACGCCCGATGTGGTGACGAAGCTCGAAGAGGACATGATCGTCGGCTACTTCGCCGGCGGCCACCTCTACGCCACGCCCTCGCGCATGGGACCGCTGCTATGAGCCGCCGCGAGCATTTCCTCGAGACGCTGTTCCTCGGTGAAGGATCGGAGACGATCGCGCCCGACGAGACGGTGCTGTGGCAGGGCCGGCCGACCATTCTCGGCCTCGCCCGCGGCCTGTTCCACATCCGCGCGGTGATGGGCTATTTCGTCGTCCTCGCCGCCTGGAATTTGGCGGCCTCGCACGCCGATGGCTTCCGCGCCAACGCGGCGTTCCTGTCGGCGGCCTGGGTCGCGATCCCGACGATCGTCGCCGCGCTGGTGCTGCTCGGCATGGCGTGGCTCATCGCGGCAACGACGCACTACACAATCACGGATCGCCGCGTGATCCTGCAGATCGGCGTCGCCCTGCCGATCGCGCTGACGCTGCCGCTGTCCCGCATCGAATCGGCCGACGTCAGGCTGAACGCCGATGGCAGCGGCGACATTCCGCTGGCGCTCGGCCAGCAGAAGCTCGCCTACCTTCTGGTGTGGCCGCACGCGCGGCCGTGGCGCATCAAGCAGCCGCAGCCGATGCTGCGCGCCGTGCCGAACGTCCGCGAGGTCGCGGCCGTCCTGTCGCGCGCGCTGCTGACCGTGTCGCCGAGCGGCGCGGCGATCTCGATCGAACCGGCCCGCGTGCCGGAGCGCCATAAAGACGCGGGCATCGGCGTCGCCACGGCCTGAAACCAGTACGGAAAGGGAGACGCGACATGGTCGACATCACAATCCAGGGCGGGTTCCCGCGCGGCGCCATCGTCGGTGCCGGCGCGTTGCTGGCCGTCACGATCGCGATAGCCGGCATCGCGCACGCGACCAAAACCAACCACGTCTTGCTCCCGCCGACACACGCGGTGGCGGCGATGGACCTGTCGTTCCAGGACCTGCCCAACGGCGGGATCGCGGTCACCAACGCCGCGACAGGCCGCAGCGTCGCCAACGTGGCGCCGGAAACGGGCGGGTTCCTGCGCGGCATCATGCGTGCCTTGGTGCGCGGTCATCGCCGCGCCGGCGAGCCGATCGGGACCGCATTTCACTTGACGCAATGGGCCGATGGACGCTTGTCTATCGAGGATCCGGCGACCCACGAGAGCTTCGACCTCGAGGCGTTCGGATCGACCAACGAACAGGTGTTCGCTCGCTTCCTCGAGCAGCCCGGCCAAGGCTGAGGCGGCCAAGGCCGAAGCGGGCAGGGCGCGAAACGGGAGACCATGATGCGGAGCGGCTGGGCGGGACGTGAGACCCTCGACGTGCCATGCACGATCGATCTCGAGCAATCGCCCGACAGCCTGCACGCCTACGTCGATCTCGACGGCGTGGCGGTCGGCCCGGGCGACGAGGTTTGGGTGCACGACGCGCCAACGCAGATCGCGTTCGGCGAGCGTTCTTTCGTCACCCGTACGGCGACCGTGCGCCGCGCCGGTCCGCTGCAGCGGCTTTGGGCGCACGTCGAGGGCTATCTCGAGCTGACCGAGCTCTACGAGGTCAGCTTCTCGGACGGGAGAGCGTCATGATTCCGATGGAGGGGGGCGGCTCGCGCTCGATGTTCCAGCCCGGCACGATCGGCGCCGGCGACAAGACCTCGATCGAGACCGCGAAGGAGGATACGATCCTCTCGCCGCGATTCTACACCACCGATTTCGCCGCGATGGACAAGCTTGACGTCAACCTCGTGCGCGCCGAGTGGGACGCCTGCATCGGCGAGCTGCGCGCCGATCACAACAAGCTGCATTTCCGCCGCGATGGGCCGTTCGACGCCGACATCGAGGCGCTTCCCGAGGGCCTGCGCAAGGAGTTCAAGGATTTTCTGGTGTCCTCGCTCACCGCCGAATTCTCCGGCTGCGTGCTCTATTCCGAGATCAAGAAGCAGATCAACAACAAGGACATCCGCGAGCTGTTCACCTACATGGCGCGCGATGAATCGCGGCATGCCGGGTTCATCAACGAGACGCTGAAGGACGCCGGCATTGGCATCGATCTCGGCTTCCTCACGCGGGTGAAGAAGTACACCTACTTCAAGCCGAAGTTCATCTTCTACGCGACCTATCTGTCGGAGAAGATCGGCTACGCCCGCTACATCACGATCTACCGGCTGCTCGAGCGCAACCCCGATCGGTTGTTCCATCCGATCTTCAAGTACTTCGAGAAGTGGTGCAACGACGAGTTCCGGCACGGCGAGGCGTTCGCGCTGCTGATGCGCGCCGACCCGTCGCTGACGGCCGGCCGCAACAAGCTGTGGATCCGCTTCTTCCTGCTCGCCGTGTTCGCGACGATGTACGTGCGCGATCACATGCGCCCGGCCTTCCACGAGGCCGTCGGCGTCGATCCGACCGATTATGACTTCAAGGTTTTCCGCATCACCGCCGAGATTGCCAAGCAGGTGTTCCCGGTCGCGCTCGATCTCGACCATCCGGCCTTCCGGCCCGGGCTCGATCGCCTGCTGCGCATCACCGAGGCCTCCGCCGCCGCCAAGGCCCGGGGCGGCCTGGTCGGCAAGCTGAAGCGGGCCGGCCTCGGCGTCGCCGCCGCCGCGGTGTTCGCGCGCCTCTATCTGCTGCCGGTGAAGCGCACCGCGCTGCCGGAGACCGTCCTGCTCGCCGCGGCCTGGTAGGCGAGCCGATGACGGCGGCAGCGGCGATCCTCTACGCGCTTTTCGTCTGGTGGTTCGCCACGGGACTCGTGTTCCTCGTCGTGCTCCGCCGGCAGGCCGCCGTGCGCGCCGCCCTTGTCGGCGCGGCGGTGCTGTTTCCCGTCTGCCTGCTCGCCCTGGCCGCGAGCAGCGCGTCGACCAGCATGTTCGGCGCCTACGCCGCGTTCACGGCCGCCGTCATGCTGTGGGGCACGCAGGAGGTCGCCTTCCTGACCGGGTTCCTGACCGGCCCGCGTCCGCTGCCATGCCCGCCCGGCGCCACCGGCCTCGATCGGCTCGGCGCCGCGCTCGGCGCGATCCTCTATCACGAGGTCGCGCTGCTCGCCTCGGCGGCCGCCATTGTCGCCGTCACCTGGCAAGCGCCAAACCAATTCGGAGCGCTCACGTTTCTGGTGCTTTGGATCATGCGGGTCAGCGCCAAGCTGAATCTCTTCCTCGGCGTGCCCGTGCTCAACGACGAGGTCATGCCGGCCAACATCGCCTATCTGCGCAGCTATTTCCGGCGCGGCCCGGTCAATGGCCTGTTCCCGATCTGCGTGATGGCCGCGGTGCTGATGATGGTCGGTTTCATCAACGCGGCGGTCGATCCGCAGGTGAGCCGCGCCAGCGAGGTCGGCTACGTGCTGCTGCTCGGGCTCACCGGCCTCGCGCTCGCCGAGCATGTCTTCATGCTGGTGCCGCTGCCGATCCAACGTCTGTGGCGCTGGAGCACCCGCGCGCGGCGTGATGGGCCGGCCAGGTCGGTCCGAGCCGGCGAGAGCCGCGGCCCGGAGTCCCGCACCGCCGAACGTCGCGGCCCGGACGCCCAGCGCGTCGAGATCCTGCCGACGCGCTCCTGAGCGTCCGCCGTTCGACGCCACGGCCATGTTTGCGTCATCGAGATCGGCCACAACACTGTTGATGCGACCTCTGATGGCCGAGACGATCTTGCGCCCTGTGTCCGCCGGTCGGCGGACACAGCGTAAGCTCGCGCGCCGCGCCGACAGCGTGCCGCGCTCGACGGTCGCGCTCCTCGCAATGTCGATCCTAGTGCCGCTGGTGCTGTTCGGGCTCGCCGCCACGCAGAATCGCCGCGACGTCGAGCGCGCCGCCGTGCGCCGGGTCGAGCGCACCGTGCGCATCCTGCACGAGCAGGCGCTCAAGGTCTTCGAGACCCAGCAGCTGATGATCGACCAGCTGAATGATCGGCTGCGCGGCTTCGACTGGAGCAATCCAACCGCGGTGGCCGATCTCCACAACATGCTCGGCCATTTGCAGGCGCTGCTGCCGCAGATCACCACGATCGCCATCACCGATGCCGACGGCCATGTCCGCGTCAGCTCGCGGACACCGCCGGCCGGCCCCGCAATCGATGTCTCGGATCGCGACTATTTCGTCGAGCTGGAAGCGCACGACCAGGCGATGCCGTACATCTCCCGCGGTACGATTGGCCGGCAGTCGCACGAGCCGGTCTTCCACATCGCCCAGCGCCTGCAGGGTCAGATCCCAGGCCGCTTCAACGGCGTCATCGTCATCGCGATCGACCAAACCTATTTCACCGAGTTCTACCGCGAGAACGAGCACGATCGCGACCATGTGATCGTGCTCGCGCACGAGGACGGCTCGGTGCTCGCCTCCGAGCCCCCGATGGACAACGCGCGGCTGCCGACCGCGACGATGTTTCGGCTCGAGCTGGAGGGGCGCGCGCGCAACCTACTCGTCCGGCCGGCGCTGATCGATGGCGCAAAGCGCATCATGGCCTACGAGCGGTGCGGCAATTATCCGATCGTGGTCGGCTTCGGAATCAGTTGGCGCTCGGCGTTGGCGCCGTGGTGGCACAACATGTGGGCCTACGGCCTTGTCGCGCTGCTCTCGAGCGTGGTGCTGCTCGCCGTCTCGGGCTTCGCGATCCGCCGCATCGCGCTTGAAGGCGCCGCCACGGTCCGCTGGCGTCGGTCCGCCGCGCAGCTCGCCGACGAGATCGCCGAGCGCGGCAAGGTCGAGGAACAGCTGCGCCAGTCGCAGAAGATGGAGGCGGTCGGCCGCCTCACGGGCGGCATTGCCCACGACTTCAACAACCTGCTGACCGTCGTCATCGGCAGCCTGGACCTCCTGTCGCGGCGCATGAAAGACGCCGAGCCGCGGCAGAAGATGCTGATCAACAACGCGGTCGACGGCGCCACCCGCGCGGCGGCGCTGACCTCGCGTCTGCTCGCCTTTTCGCGCCAGCACCCGCTCGATCCCGAGACGCTCGATGCCAACGTGCTCATTCGCGGCATGTCCAATCTCCTGCAGCGCACGCTCGCCGAGACGGTGTCGATCGAATGGGCCTTCGCGGACGAACTCTGGTCGACGTTCATCGATCAGAACCAGCTCGAGAACGCGATCCTCAATCTCTGCGTCAACGCCGTCGATGCGATGCCCAAGGGCGGCCAGCTGACGCTCGCGACGGCGAACGTCACGCTCGACGAGGCCTATTGCGCGCGCCACGCGGAGATGATCGCCGGCGAGTTCGTGATGATCGCGGTCACCGATACCGGGACCGGCATGCCACCCGATGTCGTCGCGCGCGCGTTCGAGCCGTTCTTCACGACAAAGCCCGTCGGTAAGGGCACCGGGCTCGGCCTGAGCCAGGTCTATGGTTTCGCCCGGCAGTCGCGTGGCCACGCGGCGATCCATTCCGTGCTCGACCAGGGCACGACGATCAAGCTGTACCTGCCGCGCAAGGTCGCCGAGCCCGCCGCAGAGGCCGCGCCGAGCGTGCCGGAACCCGAGGTCGTCCCCGCGCGGCGCCCGGCCAAGATCTTGATCGTCGAGGACGACGAGATGGTTCGCGATTTCAGCACCACGGCACTGCGCGATGCCGGCTACACCATCGTCGAGGCGGCGACCGGCCCCGAAGGTCTGGCCATGCTGCGTCAGCATCCCGACGTGGAACTGCTCTTCACCGACCTCGTGCTGAAGGGTCCGCTGAATGGGCGCGAACTCGCCGAGCAGATCGGACTCGTGCGCCCGGATCTGCCGGTCCTTTTTACCACGGGCTACACGAAGGACGCGATCGTCGCGGACGGCAGCCCCGATGACGGCGTGAGCTTCATCGGCAAGCCCTTCACCACCGCCGCGCTGACGGTCAAGATCGCCGGACTTCTCTTCGCAGAGGCGCCGGAGGTGCGCCGCAGCGCGGCCGAATGACCGCTGCGCTGTCGATTGCCTGCGGCGTGCTCGTCGGCTTCGCGCTGGGCTGCGTCGGCGGCGGCGGTTCCATCCTGGCGACGCCGTTGCTGCTCTATGTCGTCGGTGTCGGCACGCCGCATCTCGCGATCGGCACCGGATCGGTCGCCGTGTCGGCCGCCGCGCTCTCCAATCTGACGGCGCATGCGCGCGCGGGAAACGTGCGGTGGCGCAACGCGGTGATCTTCGCGGCGGTGGGCATCGTCGGGGCGATCGTCGGCTCGACTATCGGCAAGGCGTTCGATGGGCGCAAACTGCTGTTCCTGTTTGGCTGCCTGATGGTCGTGGTCGGCATCCTCATGCTGCGCTCGAGCGACCGCGAGGACCCGCCCGACTACGAGACGCGCTCCGACTTCAAGGTGGCGAGCCTCGCGCTGTGCGCCGGCGTGACCTCGGGCTTCTTCGGCATCGGTGGCGGCTTCCTCATCGTGCCGTGCCTCCTGTTCGCGACCAGCATGCCGATGATCGAGGCGGTCGGCACGTCGCTGCTCGCGGTCGCCGCCTTTAGCGTCACCACCGCGGCAAACTATGCCAGCTCCGGCCTCGTCGACTGGCGGATCGCGGCGCTGTTCGTACTCGGCGGCATCGGCGGCGGCTGGCTTGGCATGCGCCTCGCGACCCGCCTGTGCGAGAAAAAGGACCTGCTGCGCCGGCTGCTCGCGCTGCTGATCTTCGCCGTCGCGGCGTTCGTGCTGTACCGAAGCGTCGGCCGGATGCTGCGCTGAGGCTTGGCTTCCTTGGCTTGGCTTGCCAGGCCACGCCCCATCGCGCATTCATCGGGGCATGGAGCATCTCCCCCAGCAATACGCGAGCGACAATTATTCTGGCATTTGCCCAGAGGCCTGGACGGCGCTGGCCGAGGCCAATGCCGGCCATGCGCCGGCCTACGGCGAGGACCCGTGGACGGCGCGCGCGGCCGACGCCTTTCGAACCTTGTTCGAGACTGATTGCGAGGTCTTCTTCGCCTTCAACGGCACGGCGGCCAACGCGCTGGCGCTGGCGGCCCTCTGCCAGAGCTACCATTCCGTCGTCTGCGCCGCCTCGGCCCATGTCGAGACCGACGAGTGTGGCGCGCCGGAATTCTTCTCGAACGGCTCGAAGCTGCTCACCGCGCCGACCGAGGACGGCAAGCTCGACAGCGGCGCGATCCGCGCGCTGACCGAGGGCCGGCGCGACCTGCATTTCCCGAAGCCGCGCGTGGCGACGATCACGCAATCGACCGAGACCGGCCGCGTCTACCTGACCGACGAGATCCGCGCCATCGCCGCGACATGTCACGAACTCGGCCTGCGCCTGCACATGGATGGCGCCCGGTTCGCCAATGCCTGCGCCAGCCTCGGGGCGAGCCCGGCCGATGTTACCTGGCGCGCCGGCGTCGACGTGCTCTGCTTCGGTGGCACCAAGAACGGCATGGCTTTCGGCGAAGCGATTGTCTTTTTCGACCGCAAGCTGGCCGAGGATTTCGATTACCGCTGCAAGCAGGCCGGACAACTCGCCTCCAAGATGCGCTTCCTCGCGGCGCCGTGGGTCGGGCTGATCGAGAGTGGCGCCTGGCTGAAGAACGCCGCCCACGCCAACGCCTGCGCGAGACGCCTCTCCGCCGCGATCGACGGCGTGCCAGGCCTGCGGCTCGCCTATCCTGTCGAGGCCAACGCGATCTTCCTTCATGCGCCGGCGCCCGTGCTCGAGGCGGTGCGGGCCAAGGGCTGGCGCTTCTACACGTTCATAGGCGGCGCGGCTCGTTTCATGTGCGGCTGGGATGCCGACCCCACGCGCATCGACGCGCTCGCCGCGGACCTGCGCGAGGCCGCGGCGCGGGCGGCGTAGAGCGCTCTAGCCGCCGTATTGTTCGTCTGTGACGTGCGCAGCCACTCGACGACCTTGCCGTCGAGCTTTTCCTGCACGGCGATATGGCTCATCGCGGTCTCGGGCGAGGCGCCGTGCCAGTGCTTCTCGCCGGGCGAAAATCAGACGACATCGCCCGGGCGGATCTCCACGATTGGGCCGCCCTCGCGCTGGACGCAACCGTAGCCCGAGGTGACGATCAGGGTCTGGCCGAGCGGATGCGTGTGCCACGCGGTGCGCGCGCCGGGCTCGGACGTCACCAGCGCCCCACCGACCCGCTCTGGGTCGGGCCCGAACAGCGGATCCATCCGCACCGTACCGGTGAACCATTCCGCCGGCCCCCGGGCCGAGGGCCGAGTCCCAGCTCGCTTGATGTGCACCGCAACTCTCTCCCGTTGACCCGCTACTGCTTCGCCTGCTCTTCCGGCGGCTTCGCTTTAACCTTTACCTTCGAGTGCTCGACGAGGTCGGACGGCGGATTGATCACGACTTGCTCGCCACCGTTCAGGCCATCGCGCAGCTCGACGGTCTTGCCGAAGTCGCGATAGATCGTGATCGTTTGCATGTGAACTTCGTCGTCCTGGACGGTCGCCACCTGCATGCCGTTATGGTTGAAGATCAGCGCCTCGGCCGGCAGGATCACGGCCGGGTGGACGCGCGGAACGTCGAAGGAGACGTTGACGTAGGCGCCGGGCTTCAGCGCGCCCGTCGGGTTTTGCACGTCGACCTCGGTGTCGAGCGTACGCGCCGAATTCAGCAGCGCGACAGAGGACCGCGAGACCTTGCCTGAAAAGGTCTGCTCCGGCTTCTGTGGCAGGAAGGCCGTGGCGAAGATGCCGTCGTGGATGGCGAAGGAATTGACCTGCGGCACGTGCACGGTCACGCGCAGCACCTTGTCGCCGGCGATCGTGAACAGCGGATCGCCGGTCTTTGTGTCGGCGTTGACGAGGTCGCCGATCTCGATGCCGCGCGTCGTGATGATGCCGTCGAACGGCGCCAACACCTTCTCGAACGACACCAACGCCACCAGCCTGCCGACTGTCGCCTCCTGCGCCTGCGTGTTGGCGGCGGCGACCTTGATGCCGGCCTCCGCCGTCTCGACTGTAGCCTGGTTCGATTGCACCTGGGTCGATTGGTTGTCGTTGTTCTGGACGGTCTCGTAGCCCTGCTTGGTCAGCGTCTGGTAGCGCTTCGAGGTGATCGTCGCGAGCTGGAGGTTGGCCTTCGCTTGATCGAGCCCGGCCTGCGCCTGCGCCTGCGCCGCCACCGTCTGCGCCAGCTGGCCCCTGGCTTGCGCCAGCTGCTGGTCGAGATCGGGCGCGGCGATGCGGATCAGGAGGTCGCCCTTGTTGACGCGCGAGCCGATGTCGACGCGCCGCTCGGCCACGTAGCCTGTCGCGCGCGGGTAGATGGTCGACTGAAAGAACGGCTCGGTCTGGCCGGGCAGCGTGAGCTTGATCGACTGATCGTCGGCCTTGGCGGTGATGGTCGTCACCTCGGGCACGAAGTCGATCACCTCCTGTCGCGTCTCGGTTGCGCGCTGGTCGGTCGTCCAATGCTCGAAGGCGCCATAGGCGAGCGCGCAGACGAGGACGAGGACTACGACAAAGAAGACGCGCTTGCGCGGCAGTGGCGGGACCTCCTTCTCGGCGGTCGCGTCGTCGCGGGCCGGCGCGTCGGCATGAGCCTCGACCTGCGTGAGGCCCTGGACCGGACCAGAGGCGCCGTTGTCGACGGTGTTGTCTTTGTCGTCGAAGCCCGACTTGGTCATGCGTAATCCTCGACGGGTGTGACCTTGCCGCGACGCAGCACGCTGTAGAGGAAGGGGACGAACAGCAGGGTCGAGCAGGTGCCTACCGCGACGCCGCCGAGCACGGCGCGTGCCAGGGCGGCGTTCTGCTCCGACCCCTCTCCGATGCCGATCGCCATCGGCAGGAGGCCGACGAACATCGCGATCGCTGTCATCAGCACCGGCCGCAACCGGGTTTCGCCGGCGGCGATGGCGGCCTCGACGGCGCTGCAGCCTGTCGCCTCGCGATGCTCGCGGGCGAAGGTGACGAGCAGGATCGAGTTCGACGACGCGACGCCGACCGCCATGATCGCGCCGAACAGCGAGGGAATCGACAGCGCCGTCTGGGTGATGAAGAGGCTGCCGACCATGCCGCAGAAGGCGAGCGGCAGCGCGCACAGCACCACGAACGGATCGCCCCAGCTCTGATAGTTCAAGACCATGAGCAGGTAGACCGCGACGATCGAGATGATCAGGCCGATGCCGATGTTGGTGAAGGCGTCGTGCATCTGCTGGATCTGACCGCGAACCACGATCGTATCGGGGACGGGAAGCTTTTTCTGCTCGTCGGCCATGATCGTCTGGATGTCGTTTGCCACCGACCCGAGGTCGCGATCCTGGACGTTGGCGAAGATATCGAAGACCGGCTGCGCGTTGAGGTGGTTGACGACGGTCTGCTCGGATTGGCGCTTCAGATCGGTGACCGAACTCAGCATGGTGAGAACGCCCGGATCGTTGGACGACGACGAGATGAAGACTGGCGTGGTTTTGACGTCGCCAATCGAATCGGTCCGCCATTCCGGGGTCTGGACCCAGAGCTGATAGGGGATGCCCGTCTTCGGGTCGGACCAGAAGTTCGGCTGGATCTGGTAGGAGCCCGACAGCGAAACATTTATAGAATTGGCGATCCCCTGCGCGTTGATGCCGATCTCGCTCGCCATGTTCCGGTCCATGGTGCCGAAGAATTCCGGCGCGTCGACGATCTGCTGCAGGTGGACGTCGACCGCCCCCTTCACGCGCGAGATTCGCGCGACCATTTCCCGGGCGATCGCCAGATCCTGCGCTGTGTGGCGCCCCGTCACCTGGACATCGATCGACGTGATCGTCCCGAAATCGAGGATCTGGGTCACCATGTCGGACGGCTGGAAGTAAAACAGCATGTCGGGGAACGCCGCCCGCAGGGACTTGCGGAGCGCGCGCATGTAGAACGTGGTCGGCTGACGGGGCACGTCATCCTTGAGCTGAATCAGCATCTCGCCGTCGTTGTACCCGACGAAAGAGCCGTCGCTGAAGGCGAAGTTATAGTTGATCGACGGCAGTCCGATGTTGAAGAGCACGGAGTCGACCACGCCCGGCATCGTCTGCTTGACGACCTTCTCGACCTTTGCGAACCGTGTCCCCGTCGACTCGATGCGCGTCCCGGAGGGCGCGCGGATGTGCAGCGTCAGCGAGCCGCCGTCGATCGTCGGGAAGTAGTCTTCCCCGACGAACATGAAGAGCACGCCGCCGAGCACGAACACGCAGCCGACGACGGCGAGCGTCACGAACCTGTGCGCGATCGAGGCATGGACGAGCCCGAGATAACCGCGGTGGAAGACCTTGAAGCGCTTCTCGAAGCCGGCCTGGAAGCGCGCCGCGATGCCGGGCTTCTTTGCGTCGGGGGAGTCGGACGCGGTGTGATGCGATCCTTCCGGTCCGAAGCGCTGGTCGAACTCTTTTTCGACGAGGATGTCGATCAGGATCGGCACCAGCGTTCGTGACAGGAGGTAGGACGTCAGCATCGCGAAGACGACGGCGAGCGCCTGCGGCGTGAACAGGTATTTCGGCGTGCCGTCGAGGAAGAGCACGCTGACGAAGGCCGAGCAGATCGCCAGCGTCGAGATGAGCGCCGGCTTGGCGATGCCGGCCGCGCCCTCCACCACCGACTGGCGGAAGGTATGGCCCTCCTCCATCAGCCGGTAGGTGTTCTCGATGGCGACCGTGGCGTCGTCGACGAGGATGCCGACCGCGAGCGCCAAGCCACCCAACGTCATCACGTTGATCGTCTCGCCCAGAAGCGAGAGGATCGACATCGACGTCAGGATCGCCAGCGGGATCGAGACCAGCACGACGAGGGTCGAGCGCCATGAGCCGAGGAACACGTAGATCGCCAAGCCGGTCAGACCGGCGGCGATGATGGCCTCGCGGATGACATCCGTGATGGCGCCCGACACGAAGATCGACTGATCGAACAGCAGCTTGATGTCGACGCCTTTTGGCGCGGCGCCGCGAATCGTTGGCATCGCCGCCTTGACGTTGTCGACGACGGTCAGCGTCGAGGCCGTGCCGTTCTTGAAGATCGGCATGAGCACGGCATTGACGCCGTTTTCCTGAACGAGGCTCTGCTGCGGCGGCGAGCCGTCGCGCACCCAGGCGACATCCTTCACCTGGATCGGAATACCATCGACGACCTTGATCGGGATCTTGTTGAGATCGGCGAGCGCCTCCGGTGCCGCGTTCAAGCGGATCGGGTATTGCAGATTGCCGAATTTCGCGAGCCCCGACGGGACGATGGGATTTTGGCTGAGGACCGCGTTCGCGACGTCCTGCGGGGTCAGGCCGTTGGCCTGCAGCGCATGGAGGTCGAGATCGACCTGGATCTGGCGCGGTGCGCCGCCGGACGGCGCCGGCAGCGTCGCGCCGGGCGACGAGAGCAGCGTCTGGCGGATGCGGTACATCGCGTAATCGTAAAGCGCGGCGCCGCTTTGGATCGGCGAGGACAGCGCGAGCTGCACGACCGGCTGCGACGAGGCGGAAAAGCTCAGCACCACCGGCGGATTGATGCCGGGCGGCAAAACCGCGCGAATGGAGTTCGCCGAGGATACGACCTGGGCGATCGCCAGCCCGATCGTCACCTGCGGTTCGAACCACACCTTCTCGATCGTGTAGCCTTGCAGCGTTTGGCTCTCGAGGCGGGCAATGTTGTTGACGTTGTTCGACAGCGAATACTCGGTGTAGGTCGTGACGCGGCTCGCCATGTCGGTCGTGTCGAGGCCGGTGTACTGCCATACGATCACGACGACCGGAATGTTGACGACGGGCAGCACATCCTTCTTGGTCACCACGGCCGAGCCGATGCCGCCGAGTAGCATCACCAGCGCGAGCACGAAAAAGGTGACCCGGTACTTCAGCGCAAAAAGGACGAGACCCATTCGGACCCTGCTTTCGGAGCGCGATCGGCGGGCACCGGCTCGACCGCCGCCGAGACCCCGACATGGAAGCTTAATGAAAGTTTTTATAACCGCCTAGCGGTTTGCCGGTCTTCAACAGATCGTGAGACGTCAAACCTCGCCATGCACGTGGCGCGCTACCGTCATGCATCAAAAGCATCAACAGATGTCTCGAATGGGGCGGCGTTCATGCAGTCGGTATTGGCGACCGTCAGAAGACGTTGGGGTAGATATAATCGATGATTACATTCTGGATCAATATGATAAGCAGGATCAAGATCAGCGGCGAGATGTCGAGGCCGCTGAAGTTGGGCAAAACGCGACGGATTGGCCGAAGCACCGGCTCGGTCAGCGCGTTGAGACCGTCCCAGATCGTCCGGACTACGTTGTTGTAGACGTTGATCACGTTGAACGAGATCAGCCACGACATGATCGCCACGATGATGATCACGTAAGTGTAGAGGTGCAGGACGAGCAGGATCACATCGAGAATGGCGCGCATGGGGTCTCCGGCGGCCCGGGGCCGCGAGGACGGGTCGAGCCGACCGTTTAAAGGGCAAGGCGCGCGGCAGCAAGCCGCGCCTGTCGACTGGCTCGATGTCGAGTGGCTCGATGTCGACCGCCTCGATGTCGACCGGCTCGATGTCGACCGAGCCGTTCAGGCGGCCGAGACCGCGCGGGGCTCCGCCTCGATGCGGCCCGAGCGCAGGCGGATCGTCCGGTCGCAGCGTGCGGCGAGCGCGAGATCGTGCGTCACCAAAACTAGGGTGGCGCCGCGGTCGCGCTTCAGCGCGAACATGAGATCGACGATCGACGCCCCCGTGGTCTCGTCGAGATTGCCCGTCGGCTCGTCGGCGACGAGGATGGCCGGGCGCGGCGCGATGGCGCGGGCGAGCGCAACGCGCTGCTGCTCGCCACCCGACAACTGCGCCGGATAATGCGACATGCGTTCGGCAAGCCCGACGGCCGCCATCTCTTCGCGGGCGCGGGCAAAGGCGTCACGTTTGCCGGCGAGCTCGAGCGGCACGGCGACGTTCTCGAGCGCCGTCATCGTCGGGATCAGGTGGAAGGACTGGAAGACGATGCCGATGCGCTGGCCACGGAACCGCGCCAACGCATCCTCGCCGAGCTGGCCGATGTCCGTGCCCTCGACGGCGATCAGCCCCGAATCGGCGCGTTCCAGCCCGGCCATCGCCATCAGGAGCGTCGATTTGCCCGATCCGGAGGGGCCGGTGAGGCCGACGGTCTCGCCGCGGGGGATCGCGAGGCTTATACCCTTCAGAATGTGGACTCGTGCCGCGCCGCGCCCGAGGCTCAGCTCGACATTCGCCATCTCGATTGCCGGTGACGCCATCATGATCCTTCTCGCATGAACTCTCGCGACCGCCGCGTGCCGCCCGCATATGGGGCCTCTGCCAACAGGCTCCTAGCCACGTTGGCGTTCGCGCCGACATGCGCGCTGACGGTCGGGCTCGCGATCGCTTTTGCAAGCCCGGCGTCGGCACGTCCGCTGCGGCTGATCGCCTACGGTGACAGCCTGATGGCGGGATTGGGCCTGCCGGAGGCCGATGCGTTTCCAGCCAAGCTCGAAGCAGCGCTGCGGGCGCAGGGTCGTGACGTGACGGTGGTCAATGCCGGTGTCTCCGGCGACACCACGGCCGACGGCCTGGCCCGGCTCGACTGGACGCTCGGCGACGGCGCCGACGCGGCCATTCTCGAGCTCGGCGCCAACGACATGCTGCGCGGCATCGAGCCAAAGCTCGTCGAGGCGAACCTTGCGAAGACGCTCGCGGCGCTCCAGGCCAAGCACGTCAGGGTGCTGCTCGTCGGCATGCGGGCGTCGCCGACGCTCGGCGCCGATTACGATGCGCGGTTCGAGGCGATCTACCCGAAGCTCGCGACGCGCTACGGCGTGCCGCTCTACCCGTTCTTTCTCGAGGGGATCGTCGGCGAGCGCGGCCTCCACCTGGCCGACCAGATGCACCCGAGCGCGACCGGCGTCGACGTGATCGTCGCGAAAATCCGGCCCGCCGTCGACAAGCTGATCGATGGCTTGCAGGGAAAGAGCTGAGTCGCGCTCCCGGATCGTCCACGAAAATGATCATCCGACCGCGTGGAACGTTCGTGAGAACGGCGACTTTACGACCTTAGTATGATTGTCAAGATTTGAATTGCGCTCTGATTTTTTGATCGCTAGGTGTGTTTTCGCGCTCCTGCACCTGAGTTTCATTGCCATGACATACGAGTTCGATACGTCCGCCGCCATTTTTGACCGCTCCGATCTGCGCACCCTTCGCGCCTCCTACGCGCGGGCGTTTAGCATCCTCGAGATTTCGCGGATCATGGATCAGGACGCCAAGGCGGAACTCGCGAAGCTCGTTTTTCATCTTGGCCGCGATCGTATCCTCGAGGGCACCGGCCTCAAGTATGCTGGCGCCGATGCAAGCATCGCCGACGAGGCTTCGGACTTCCTCGGCGAGGTCCACGGCATCGCGATGTGCGCGTAAGCCGCCGCGCGTCTTCGTTCACATCAGCATTAGCGTCGCGCCGCTCCAGATCACGGTGGTCACCAGGAAGGTGACCACCGTGTACCCCATCACCCGCTGAATGCCGATGCCGGCGATCGCCACCACCGGCAGCGCGAAGAACGGCTGCAGCATAGGCGCCGAGCTGCACGGCGGCCGGCACCACGAATGGTCCCTGCACGGCCCAATGGCCGCCGCCCGAGGGCACCAGCATGGTGATGAACGGCGAGCAGATGTAGCTCCAGAACGGCAGCGGGTGCGCCGAGGCGACGGCGACGAAGGCTTGGCCATTTCGCGCGAGACCATCGCCGCGATGACGAGGCCGAAACCCCAATTGAGGAAGGCCGCCACCGTGCAGACAAGGAAGGTGAGCACGACCGCCTGGTTCGGCGTCTTGGCGAGCGAGACCACGGCGACGATGCCGCGCTTGACCGGCGGCGCGTTGGCGAGCGCGTGCCCGGCGACGAGGATCAGGATCATCTGAAACGCGAAGGTCAGGATCTTGAAGATCCCGGCGTACCAGGAGCTTATGATGACCTGCGGGGTGCCGTGGGCGCGAGCACCAGAGCGGCGAGCCCGGTCGCCAGCGTGGGGCCGATCGCCAGCACGAACGGGTCCGGCATCCAGCGCTCGAACAGCGTCACGAAGATCGCCACAAACCCACGACACGGGCGCTTGTGTCGGGTGTCGACAACAGCCGTCATCGCCGCCTCCCGCGCCCGGCTCCCGCTCAAAGCCCTCACTAGATTGGATCAGGGCGGCGGCCGGCTTTCAAGCACGCGAACGGCGGAGGGCGCCGTGCGCCAAATAGCCTCTCGCCTCAGTCGTGGCCGTGCGCTTCCTCGTTGATGGTCAGCGTGCGCATCTGCGAGAAGTCGACCGCTACGGGCTGGTTGTTCTTGCCGGCGGCGAGCTGCAACGTCTTCACGACGTGCTCCATGCGCCGGTAGACCTCCTTGAAGTCGTCTCCCGCCGGATCGAGCTTCAACGGCGCGAGACAATATTCGATGATCTGCTTGGGCCGTTCGAACTTCGTGCTCATGGCGGTTCCTTGGCGTTTCCCTGGCGTGCCGTCGCTGCGGTGGCGGACCTTTGCATCAGCCTCGCCACCTTGGCAACGCGTCTCGCGGTCCTCTTTCGCCAGCCATCGAGGGTTCAGCGCGGGTCCTCGCTGAACGGGAAGGCGGGGAACCCGGGCTCGGTTGGCGCCGGCTCGGCAACGGCCGTCCTCGCGCGGGCGGACCTGATATGCTCGGTCGCGACGCGCTCCACGTCATGGCGCGGCTTGCGCTCCGCCACCTTTTGATCCGCCGGCCTATGCTCTCCGGCCTGGAGCGGCCCGTCGGTCAGACCGAGCACGACCGCGACATCGTGCGCGTAGCCGTAGATGTCGTCGCGCTGGATCATTCGGCCCGATTCCGGGTCGATGCTGGCGGTGAAATACTCGATGTGGATCGGCAGCGGCTTTGGCAGGTTCACGTAGCGCTCCTTGTCGCCGAGCATGCCCTGCAGCCTCTTTTCGCTGTAGAGCAC
Source organism: uncultured Lichenihabitans sp. (assembly GCA_965214415.1). Classification (GTDB taxonomy): domain Bacteria; phylum Pseudomonadota; class Alphaproteobacteria; order Rhizobiales; family Beijerinckiaceae; genus RH-AL1. Next base: position 233,873 of record CBDCBQ010000002.1, on the reverse strand, counting down.
CTTGCCGCCCTCCTGCACGCTGTCGTTGAGGACGCTGTAGGCGAAGTCGAACGGCTGATCGACGCGGACGCAGCCGTGGCTGAAGGCGCGCTTGGAGGCGGCGAACAGCGACTTCGACGGCGTATCGTGCAGGTAGACCGAGTAATCATTGGGGAAGATGAACTTGATGCGACCGAGCGCATTCTTGGCGCCGGCGGGCTGCTTCACGACGAGCTTGCCGTTGTGGGTGCTGACGTCGAACCCGTGCGCGGCCATGTAGCCGCCGCCCTTCGGCAGGAATTCCTTCTGGATGATCGAGTCCGGCACGTTCCACACCGGATTGACGATCAGATATTTCATCGTGTTCGAGAATAGCGGCGTCGGCGTCTCGGTCTTGCCGACCACGACGCGGTTGGTCGCCACCGGTTCGCCGTCATGGAAGACAGTCACGGTGTAGGCCGGCACGTCGACCTCGATGCGGTCGCTGCCAAGGTGACGGGGCATCCAACGCCACATTTCCATGTTCGCCATCAGCGCCGCCTCGAGCGGCGTCGCCTTGCCGCCGCCGGCCATCGCGGCGATCGTGCGGCGGTTGAGCTGGCCGCTGACCGGCAGGCCATCGGCGCGCTGGACGCCCGAGATCGCCTCGGCGATCGACACGTCGTACGTGTCGTCGTCGCCGGTCAGGTCGTTGGCGACGAGGCCGAAGCGCGCGCGCAGCAACGGCACGCGAGCGTCGTGCATGCCAATCTTGAGGGTCGGGCCGGGTGGGATCAGCGCGTCGGTCGCCCGGGTGCCGCGCGACGTGGCGAGCTTGTCGCGCAGGGCGACGTAGCGAGGATCGGTTGGGTTTTGCGCCGCGAGCCTGTCACCGGCCTCGGCGCCGGCGGCGGCAACGGTCGTGAGCACGGCGGCGGGGTCGGCCAGCTCGGGTCGGGCGCCGATCAGCGGGCTGATCGCGCGCGGGTCGACGCGGCTGCCGGTCGCCTGGCGCGCGTAGGCGACGACGGCGTCGCTCAACGCGATTTCGCTCGCCGCGACCGCCCCGGGCGTTCCCTGCGTCAGCAGCCTCGTCGGCGGCGTCGGCGTGGTCAGCGCGTCATCGGCGGCACGCTGGAGGCGCGCCAGCACGGAGTCGACCGCGGCGACCGGCGCCTCGGTTTCGGACCAGATCGGCGCATAGCCGTGCGCGGCATAGAAGGCCACGACGGCCGCGCGCTCCTTGCGCCGCTCGCTCGCATGCGCGCCGCGGATCTCGGACGCGCTGCCCTTGTCGAGCGCGGCCTTGATCGCGGCATCGATCGGCGCCAGCGGCGCCTCGGTGGGAACGGCCGGGCTTGTCGGTGTGGGGTTTGCGGCGTCGAGAGGATCCTTCGACGGCGCCGGGACCGCCGGTTTGCTCGCCACCGGATCCGCGCCCTTGTCGTCAGCCAGCGTGGGGCCCAGAGGCCGCGCATGCTCGGGCGCCCAGCCTGTAGTATCGAGCGAACCTTGGCTTGCGCCAGTCGCGACAAACTTCGTGGCGCCAGACGTGGTCGCTCCAGACGTGGTCGCAGCAAACGTGGTCGCGGGAACCAGCTTGGCGGCCGATGGCGTGTCGACATCGGCGAACAAGTCGGCGTCCTGCGCGCGGACGAGCGTCGGCGCGCCGACAAGAAGGGCCGCCGCCAAGGTCGCGTGTAACGAACGCCCGCGCATCGAAACCCCCGAGCGGCACCGCCGCCAAATCACCATCGCATGACAAGTCGGGCGGGCGGCGATCGAAATCAATTCGACGTGCCGACAGCCGCCCGGCATCCCGCCCGCTTTAAGCTCCGCCGTGGCGCCAGCGCCACAAATGGGCGCCACCTCACGGAAAGATTACGCCGCCTCCTCGTCCCCGTCGGGCGCTTCGCCCTGAAAGAGGCCGTATTCCTTCATCTTGCGGTACAGCGTCGAGCGGCCGATGCCGAGCTTGCGCGCCATCGCCGACATCTGCCCGCGATAGTGCGCGAGCGCGAACCGGATCGTCTCGGCTTCCAGCGCCTCGAGCTTGCGGACGTCGCCGCTCTCGTCGAGCAGCGCCAGCACGTTGGGATCGCGCACCTCGACGCGCACGATCTCGCGCTCCGGACGCGGCGCCGGCGGCATCATCGCCGCGAGCGGCGGAATCCGCACATCGAAGCCTTCGACCTGCGCGGCGATCTGCGGGAACTCGGCGACGGTCAGCTCGTCATGATCGGCGAGCACGACCGCGCGGAACACCGCGTTCTCGAGCTGGCGCACGTTGCCCGGCCAATCGTAGGCGGCGAGCATGGCGGATGCCTCCGCGGTGAGCCCGCGCAGGCGCTTGCCTTCCTCGGCCGCGAAGCGGGCGACGAAGCGGCGGGCGAGATCGGCAATGTCGGCGCGGCGCGCGCGTAGCGGCGGGATCAGGATCGGGAAGACGTTGAGCCGATAGTAGAGGTCCTCGCGGAACAGGCCGCGCTTGACCAGCTCGATCAGGTTCTGGTTCGTCGCCGAGATCAGGCGGATATCGACCTTGATCGGCCGTTTGCCGCCGATCGGATCGACCTCGCCCTCTTGCAGCGCGCGGAGCAGCTTGACCTGCGCCTCGGGCGGCAGCTCGCCGATCTCATCGAGGAAGAGGGTGCCCCCGTGCGCCTCGACGAACTTGCCGGCGTGCTTCTCGGTGGCGCCGGTGAACGACCCCTTCTCGTGACCGAACAGGATCGATTCGATCAGGTTTTCCGGCAGCGCGCCGCAGTTCACGGTGACGAAAGCACGGCCGCGCCGGTCCGAGGCACCCTGGATGGCGCGGGCGACAAGCTCCTTGCCGACGCCCGATTCACCCTCCAACAAGACGGGAATATTCGATTTCGCCGCGCGCTCGCCGAGGCGAACGACGCGGATCATATCCTCGCTCTTGCTGGCGAGGTCTTTCAAGTGCAGCACGCCCGAGGCGCGCTTGTTCATGCGGCGGATCTCGTCCTCGAGCGCATCGACCCGCAGCGCGTTCTTGATCGAGACCTGCAGGCGCTCGGCGCCGACCGGCTTGACGACGAAATCCGTGGCGCCGGCCCGCATCGCCGAGATCACCGCCTCGATCGAGCCGTGCGCGGTCTGAACGATCGTCGGCACCGCGCGGCCGGTGGCGCGTAGCCGGGTGAGAACGCCCATGCCGTCGAGATCGGGCATGACAAGATCGAGGATCATGAGGTCGATCGGCGCCTCGAGGCCAGGCTCGAGCCGCGCCAGCGCTCGCTCGCCGCTCTCGACCGTCTCGACGGCGTAGCCGAAGCGACGCACCAGCGCTTCAAGGAGACGGCGCTGGACGGGGTCGTCATCGACAATCAGAACGGTGCAGGACATCGGACCTCGGTCTGACGAACGCGCGCGGCGCTCGTTCGACCGAACTGTCCGCGATCAGGGTAAATCGACCGTTAAGGTGGGCGACGCTTTGCCGCCTATCCGGCGGAAGACAGGTGCATGGCCAGGCAGCGGTGTTGTTTTGTTAAGGCTTTCCAACGAGCTGACCGGTCTTGCTGCCAAGGTCAAGGTTGCGCGGTCGGTCGGCTCGCGCCAAGCTTTCGCTGCGAGAGCATCACGGGTCATGCCTCGTTGGAGACCAATCCATGGACGATCAGGTCGCGGAGCATGTCGGCGCGGCGGTCGAGACCGAGGCCGGCGCCGAGCCGGCGCGCGAGGAGACCACGCAAGGGCTCGCCGGGCTGTCGCTCGCCGCGCTCGGCATCGTCTTCGGCGACATCGGCACGAGCCCGCTCTACACGTTGAAGACAATCCTGAACGATGCCGGCGGCCACCCCGACCCGACCCTCATCCTTGGCGTGTTCTCGCTGCTCGTCTGGACGCTGATCATTGTCGCGACGCTCAAGTACATTCTCTTCGCGATGAACATCGACAACGAGGGCGAGGGCGGCATCCTCGCGCTGATGTCGCTGATCGGCATGAGGAAGGGGAACCGCCCGCTCATCGCCGCCGCCGGGCTGTTCGGCGCGGCGCTGATCTACGGCGACGGCGCGATCACGCCCGCCATCTCGGTGCTCTCGGCGCTTGAAGGTCTTCATCTCGCGATCCCGGCCTCAAGCGGCTACGTGCTGCCCGGCACGATCGTCATCCTCGCGCTGCTGTTCCTGCTGCAACCCTTCGGCACCGCCACGATCGGCAAGCTGTTCGGCCCGATCACGGCGCTCTGGTTCGTCGTCATCGCGCTGCTCGGGCTGGTCGGAATCGCACATGATCCCGCCGTGCTGGCCGGCCTGTCGCCGACCTATGCCATTCACTATCTCGCGCACGGCGGCTTCACCGGCTTCGCGCTGCTCGGCAGCGTGTTTCTCTGCGTGACGGGAGCCGAGGCGCTCTATGCGGATATGGGGCATTTCGGAAAAAAGCCGATTTGGGTCGGCTGGTTTGCGATGGTCTTTCCGGCGCTGGTGATCAATTACGCCGGGCAGTCGGCGCTGGTCCTCGGCGGCGCCTCGGCCAACGACAGCGTCTTCTACCAGCTTTGCCCGAGCATCCTGCTGGTGCCGCTGGTGCTGCTGGCGACCGCCGCGACGATCATCGCCAGCCAGGCGATCATCACCGGCGCGTTCTCGATGACGCGGCAGGCGATCCAGCTCGGCTGGATGCCGCGCCTCGTCATCCGCCAGACGTCGGACGAGGGCTATGGGCAGATCTACGTCGGGCCGTGTAACTGGCTCTTGATGATCGTGACGATCGCGCTCGCGCTGGCGTTCAAGAAGTCCGATAATCTCTCCGCCGCCTATGGCATGGCCGTTTCGACGACGATGTTGCTGACGACGGGCCTTCTCTATATCGCGATGCGCGAGGTCTGGCGCTGGCCCATCGTGGTCGCCGGCCTCGTCGCGGCCTTCTTCCTCGCCGTCGATCTCGCGTTCTTCGCCTCGAACCTTTTGAAGGTGCCGGACGGTGGTTGGGTGCCGCTTGTCCTCGCCGTGATCATCTATCTGACGATGCGCGTCTGGCACACGGGCGTCGCCGCGATCCGCGCTCGGCTCGGCGCCACCACGCAGCCGCTCGACACGTTCTTCGAGACGGTCGCGCGTGACGGGATCCCGCGGCCGGAGGGCACGGCGATCTTCCTGTCGCGCGCGCGAGACACGACGCCGCCGCTGATGGTCTGGCACGTGCGGCAGAACCGGGTCCTCTATGCCGACGTCCTGATCGTGACGATCGCCACCGCGCTGACGCCGCGCGTGGCGCCGGGAAAGCGCTACGAGATCAGGAACGAGTGCGACAACGTCTGGCGGGTGCTGATCCACTCGGGGTTCATGGAACGGCTCGGCCTAGACGACATGCTGCCGGCGCTGAAGGCGCGTGGCCTCGATATCGACATGTCGAAGGTGGTCTACTACGTTGGTCACGAGACGATCGTCCGTGGCAAGGGCGAGACGCGCGTGCTCGGCCAGTGGACGGAAACGGTCTTCGCCGCGATGGAGCGCAACCAGGCGCATCTGACCGACGTGCTGGGTCTGCCGAGCGAACGAGTGGTCGAGATCGGCCGGCACATCGAGCTGTGAGCATGCGCATTTAAAGCGACATTACGCGATGATACGCGCTATAGATGCGCCATGAGACGCCGGATGATCCTTTCGACGCCTGAGCTGGAGGCGCTCGACCGCCTCGGCCGCACGCTGCGACTGGCGAGACTGCGCCGCGATCTCACGCAGGCGGAGCTCGGTGAGCGCATGGGTGTCGCGCGCGGCGCGGTCGCTGCGCTCGAGGAAGGCAGCGCCGGCACTGGCGTCGGCGTTTTGCTCAAGGCGCTAACCGTTATGGGGTATGCCGATCGCCTCGGCGAGCTTCTGGCCAGCGACCCGATCGGCGACGACATCGACCTCGCCACGGGCAGGCAGCGAGCCGGACGTTATCCAGATGTGGCGCCTTTCTAAAAGCGGCCGGCTCGACGAGCTCATCGTCTTCAAGTTCGCCGACGGCGCCTTCGCGCCCGCGGGCCGGCTCTCGTTCGAGGGCACCGGTCGGATACGTTCCGGCCGCTTTGTCTATGCGCGGAGCTGGCTCGCGCGCGGCGGGCCGCCGATCGATCCGTTCGGCCTGCCGCCGCGGCGCAAATCGCAGCCGGCGTCACCCGAGGAGGTGCACCTCGCCTTCCACGACGCGGGGCCCGACGGCTGGGGCAAGGGCATCATCGACATGGCCTTCCCGAGCCTGTCGGCCAGCATGCCGGAGTATCTCGCGCTCGGCGGCCTGGACCGCACCGGCGATCTGGCCTTCGGGTCGACGCCCGATCGTCCGGAGACTTGGCGCCCCAGCGAGGAACCGCTGGTCAAGCTTCCGAAAGGAGATGACGACCTCGAGGCGGTGTCGCGCGCGGCGCAGGCGGTCGAGCAGGGCGATGCGTCCGTCAGCCACCTCGCGCTGCTCGTGCGAACGAGCGCAGATATTGGTGGCGCACGGCCGAAGGCCCGCTTGCGGCATCTCGGGCGCGAGTGGATCGCCAAGTTTTCCGCTTGGGGCGACACGTTCGACGAGCCGAGGATGGAAGCCGTCTGCCTTGATCTCGCCGCCGCGGCCGGTATCGAGACCCCGGACCACGAGCTGGTGTCAGTCGCGGGCCGCTCGGTGCTGCTCGTCGCGCGGTTCGATCGCGATGCGTTGAGTAAGCCGGCCGCCTACCTCAGCGCCGGCACGCTGCTCGGCGAGCCATCGCACGCTTACGCGACCGCGAAGACCTACACCGACATCGCCGAGGTCGGACGCCGGATCGGCGCGCCGAACGTGGCCGCCGCCATGTTCCGACGTCTCCTCGTCAATGCCGCCGTTCGCAATACGGACGATCACCTCCGCAACCATGCCTTCATCGACGATGGCGCGGGCTGGCGCTTGTCGCCGGTGTTCGATGTCGTTCCGACCCCCGGGCGCGACCGCCATGTCTGCGCGCCGGCGCCCGGCCTCTCGCCGGAACCCGGCGCAGGCGCTTGCCGCCGCCTCGCGCTTCGGGCTCTCACCCGGCGAGGCCGCGGAGATCGCGGGCCAGGTGAGCGACGCCGTGCGCCGCCTTCCCGATCTCATGGACGCGAGAGACGTCCCGAAAGCCGATCGTAAGCTTGTTCTCGGTACCATCAACGCCCCCTCCCGCTGAATACCCTCCTTTTGTCACCAGCCGTGAACGTCAATCTAGGTTGACACTTTTCCGCCTGGCGAGGTAGCCTCTCTCAAGGGTTCCCAGGCCCGCCGCACCGGACGAGAGCCACGGCGATGTTGAAGTCCATGTCGGCCACAAACGCGACGCCGATCCGCGTGGTCATCGTCGCCATGGACACGCACTTCGCCGGCGCCCTCGACAAGGCGCGCGCCGATCTGAAGCGCGAGATGCCGGGCCTTGTCCTCACCCTGCACGCCGCCTCCGAATGGGCCAGCGATCCCGACGCGCTGACCCGCTGTCGCGCCGACATTGCCAAGGGCGATATCGTCATCGCCGGCATGCTGTTCATGGAAGATCATTTCCTGCCGATCCTCGCGGACCTCGAGGCGCGGCGCGACGGCTGCGACGCGATGGTCTGCGCGCTCTCGGCCAAGGAGGTCGTGCGCCTCACGCGCATCGGCCGCTTCAAGATGGACGGCACGGGCGGCGGCGCGATCAGCCTCCTGAAGAAGCTGCGCGGCGCCAAGAAGCCCGGTGCCGAAGGCGGTGCCCGGCAGATGGCGATGCTGCGCAAGCTGCCGCGCATCCTGCGGCTTATCCCCGGCACGGCGCAGGACGTGCGCGCGTACTTTCTCACCCTGCAATATTGGCTCGGCGGCTCGCAGGAAAACCTCGGCAACATGGTCCGCCTGCTCGTCAGCCGTTACGCGGACGGCGCGCGCAAGAACCTGCGCGACACGATCAAGGCCGCGCCACCGATCGATTACCCCGATGTCGGCGTCTACCACCCGCGCCTGAAAGGCCGCGTCGGCGACAAGGCCGAGGCGCTGCCGAACGCGGGCAAGGCCGGCACCGTCGGCGTGCTGGTCATGCGCTCCTACCTCCTGGCCGAGAATACCTCACATTATGACGGCGTCATCGCCTCGCTGGAGGCGAAAGGCCTGCGCGTCATCCCGGCCTTTTCCGCCGGTCTCGACGGCCGCCCGGCAGTGGAGAAGTTCTTCTTTCACGACGGGCGCCCCGCCATCGACGCGCTGGTCTCGCTGACCGGCTTCTCGCTCGTCGGCGGCCCCGCCTACAATGACGCCAAGGCCGCCGAGGACGTGCTCGCCCGGCTCGACGTGCCCTACATCGCGGCCCACCCGGCCGAATTCCAGACGCTGGAGCAATGGGGCGCGTCCGATCGCGGCCTGATGCCAGTCGAGACCACCATCATGGTGGCGATCCCCGAACTCGACGGCGCGACGGGCCCGATGGTGTTCGGCGGCCGTTCCGATTCGGCCGGCGGCACCTGCACCGGCTGCGAGCGCGGCTGCTCGTTCCCGATGGACGGCGCGCGGGCGATGCATTCCTGCTCCGAGCGCGCCGACATGCTGGCGGCGCGCGTCGCCAAGCTCGTCGCGCTGCGCCGTTCCGAGCGCGCCGAACGCAAGGTCGGCGTGGTGCTCTTCAACTTCCCGCCAAATGCCGGCAACACCGGCACCGCCGCCTATCTATCGGTCTTCGAATCGCTCCAGCGCACGCTGGTCGCGATGAAGCGCGAGGGCTACGCCATCGACCTGCCTCGCGATGTCGATGACCTGCGCGCGCGCGTGATCACCGGCAATGCCGCGATGCACGGCGCGATGGCCAACGTGCATCACCGCATCTCCGTCGACGACCACGTCAAGCGCGAGCGCTACCTGCGCGAGATCGAGGCGCAATGGGGCCCGGCGCCCGGTCGCCAGCAGAGCGATGGCCGCTCGCTGTTCGTACTCGGCGCGCAATTTGGCAACGTTTTCGTCGGTATCCAGCCCGCCTTCGGCTGGGAGGGCGACCCGATGCGCCTGCTGTTCGAGAAAGGTTTCGCGCCCACCCACGCGTTCTCGGCGTTCTACCGCTGGCTGCGCGAGGATTTTGGCGCCCACGCCGTTCTGCATTTCGGCACGCATGGCGCGCTGGAATTCATGCCCGGCAAGCAGGCGGGCCTGACGGGTGCCGACTGGCCGGACCGGCTGATCGGCGACCTGCCAAACCTTTATCTCTACGCCGCCAACAACCCGTCGGAAGGCGCGATCGCCAAGCGACGCGCGGCGGCGACGCTGATTTCCTACCTGACGCCGCCGGTGGCGCACGCCGGGCTCTATCGCGGCCTTGTCGACCTGAAAGCCTCGATCGAGAGCTGGCGGACGCTGACGCCAGAGGCGTGCGCGCAACGCGACGATCTCGCCGCGATGATCCAGGCGCAGGCCGCCGCGGTCGAGCTCGCCGCGCCGGAGCCCGCCTGGACGGTGGACGAGGCCGAGGCGCGCGTCACCAAGCTGACGACGGACGTGCTCGAACTCGAATATACGTTGATCCCGCACGGCCTGCACGAGGTTGGCGCCGCGCCGTCCGCGTCCGAGCGCGCCGAGCAGCTGATGGCGGTGGCCGAAGCCTCGCACGACATGCGTCTGCCGCGCGCCGCGCTGGACGCGCTGGTCGCCGGCGAGCCCATCGCCGACGTGATCTCGCTCGCCGGGCTCGAGCCCGATGCCGCGACCACCGAGATCCTTGCCGCGCTCCGTGCCATCGACGCGCTGCTCGCGCAGGACCACGAGATCCCGGCGATCCTACGCGCGCTCGATGGCCGCTTCCTGCGCCCGGCGCCGGCCGGCGATTTGCTGCGCACGCCGGCGATCCTGCCGACCGGCCGCAACCTGCACGGGTTCGACCCCTTCAAGCTGCCCTCGGCGTTCGCCTGCCAGGATGGCGCCCGCCAGGCCGAGCGCCTGCTCGCCCGCCACGCCGCCGACGGCAACGCGCTGCCCGAGACCATCGCGATGGTGCTGTGGGGCACCGATAACCTGAAGACCGAGGGCGCGCCGATCGGCCAGGCGCTCGCGCTGATGGGCGCCAAGCCGCGCTTCGATTCGTTCGGTCGCCTCGCCGGCGCGGCGCTGGTGCCGCTCGCCGAGCTGACCCGGCCGCGCATCGACGTGATGATCACGATGTCGGGCATCTTCCGCGATCTGCTACCATTGCAGATCAAACTTCTCGCCGAAGCCGCCTTCCTCGCCGCCTCGGCCGACGAGCCTTTGGAGCAAAACTACGTGCGCAAGCACGTGCTGGCCTATCAGGCAACGCACGGCGGCGACATCGAGACGGCTGCGCTGCGCGTGTTCGGAAACGCCGACGGCGCCTACGGGGCCAACGTCAACAACATGCTCGAAGCCGGCACCTGGCAGGACGAGGACGAGCTGGCCGAGGTCTATACCAAGCGAAAGGGCTTCGCCTATGGCCGCTCCGGCCGCCCGGCGAAACAGGCGAAGCTGCTCGACAGCGTGCTCGCCGGCGTCGAGCTGGCCTACCAGAACCTGGACAGCGTCGAGCTCGGCATCACCACGGTCGATAATTATTTCGATACGTTGGGCGGCATCTCGCGCGCCGTGCGCCGCGCCAAGAGGGTGAACGGCGGCGGCGACGCGGCGCCGGTCTACATCGGCGACCAGACGCGCGGCGAGGGCGCCGTGCGCACGCTCGACGAGCAGGTCTCGCTGGAGACGCGCACGCGCATCCTCAACCCGAAATGGTACGAGGGCATGCTGAAGCACGGCTACGAGGGCGTGCGCCAGATCGAGACCCACGTCACCAACACGATGGGTTGGTCCGCGACCACCGGCGGCGTCGCGCCCTGGGTCTACCAGAAGATCACCGAGACCTATCTGCTCGATCCGGTCATGCGCGAGCGCCTGGCAACGCTGAACCCGACGTCGGCGGCAAAGGTCGCCGATCGCTTGATGGAAGCGCATCAGCGCAACTATTGGCAGCCGGATGCCGAAACGTTGGCCGCGCTGCAACGCGCCGGCGAGGACCTCGAGGATCGCCTCGAAGGCGTCGGCGTCGAGATCGCGGCGTGAGTATCGCTGCCGAAGACGCTCGGTCTTCCCTTCTCCCGCTTGCGAGACAAGGGAAGACCCCGGCGACGTCGGCGATCCTCGAGCTGTTCAAGCCGATCACCTGGTTCCCGCCGATGTGGGCATTCGCCTGCGGGATCATCTCGTCCGGTCGTCCGCTCTCCCACCATTGGCTCACGGCGTTCGTTGGCATCCTGCTCGCGGGCCCGCTCGTCTGCGCGACGAGCCAGGCGGCGAATGACTGGTACGACCGCCATGTCGACGCGATCAACGAGCCCAACCGTCCGATTCCATCCGGCCGCATTCCCGGCCGCTGGGGTTTCTACATTGCCTGCGCCTGGACGGGCGTGTCGCTCGCCGTTGCGTTCGCGCTCGGCCAATGGGTCTTCATCGCCGCCTGCGTCGGGCTGGCGCTGGCCTGGGTCTATAGCGCGCCGCCGCTCCGTTTGAAGCAGAACGGCTGGTTCGGCAATGCCGCTTGCGGCCTCTGCTACGAGGGCCTTGCCTGGATCACCGGCGCCGCCGTCATGCTCGGCGGTGGGCTGCCCGCGTGGCCGATCCTGACGCTCGCGCTGCTCTACAGCCTCGGCGCGCACGGCATCATGACGCTCAACGACTTCAAGGCCGTCGAGGGCGACCGCCGCATGGGTATTCGCTCACTCCCGGTCCAGCTCGGCGCCGCCTGCGCGGCCCGCGTCGCCTGCGCGGTGATGGCGGTGCCGCAAGTCGTCGTCATCGCGCTCCTGCTCGTTTGGGGCAAACCGATCCATGCCGCCATCGTCGGCGCTTTGCTGATCGGGCAGCTCGTGATGATGGCGCGCTTCCTTGCCAAGCCGACCGAGCGCGCGCTCTGGTACTCTGGCTTCGGCATTCCTCTCTTCGTTTCCGGCATGATGGCGAGCGCCTTCGCCGTCCAGCATTTCGCGGGGTCCCTGTCATGAGCGCTCTCGATACGTTCGACGTGGTGGTGGTGGGCGGCGGCCCGGCCGGCGCGACGGCGGCCGACGATCTCGCCCGCGCCGGGCACGACGTCATGCTGCTCGACCGGGCCGGCCGCATCAAGCCGTGCGGCGGCGCGATCCCGCCGCGCGCGGTGCGCGACTTCGCGATCCCCGACAGTCTTCTCTGCGCGCGCATCTCGTCCGCCCGCATGATCTCGCCCTCCGGCAAGGAGGTCGACATGCCGATCAATGCCGGCGGCTATGTCGGCATCGTCGACCGCGAGATCTTCGACGAATACCTTCGCACGCGTGCCGCGGAGAACGGCGCGGCGCGGCGCACCGGCACCTTCACCAAGATCACCCGCGACAGCGACGACGGCGCGATCGTCCATTATGCCAGCGACGCCGGCGAGGTTTGCGTGCGCGCGCGCATGGTGATCGGCGCGGACGGCGCGAACTCCGCCGTCGGCCGCTCCGCCCTGCCGAACGAGCGCACGGCGAAATTCGTGTTCGCCTACCACGAGATCGTCGCGGCACCGGCCGGCGCGACCGATGCCTACAGCCCGACGCGTTGCGACATCTACTACGATGGTTCGATGTCGCCCGATTTCTACTCTTGGGTCTTTCCGCACGGCGCGAGCATGAGCATCGGAACCGGTACCGCCAACAAGGGCTTCAGCATGAAAGCCGCGATCGCCGAGCTGCGCCGGCGCACCGGCCTCGCGGAGTGCGAGACCATCCGCAAGGAAGGCGCGCCGATCCCGCTGAAGCCGATGAAGCGCTGGGACAACGGCCGCGACGTGATCCTCGTCGGCGATGCCTGCGGCGTCGTCGCGCCCTCGTCGGGGGAGGGCATCTACTACGCGATGGCCTGCGCGCGCATGGCCGCCGAGGCCGTCGCAATCGTGCTTGCCACCGGCAACGTCAAGGCACTGCGCACCGCGCGCAAGCGCTTCATGAAAGCGCACGGCAAGGTGTTCCTGGTGCTCGGGATCATGCAGTACTTCTGGTACTCGTCCGACAAACGGCGCGAGAAGTTCGTGTCGATCTGCAAGGACAAGGACGTGCAGGAGCTGACCTGGCAGTCCTACATGAACAAGGAGCTGACGCGCTCCAAGCCTGCCGCGCAGGTCCGCATCTTCTTCAAGGATCTCGGCCAGCTCGTCGGCATCGGCGCGCATTAAGCGAACCTTCCGTCATTGCGAGCGCGGCGAAGCAACCTAGAGCCGAGCTGCGGCCCCTGCGTTGCTTGGCTGCGCTCGCAATGACGGACGATATCGTCAGCGGTCCAACGATCGAGCCGCGGCTATGAAGGCCGCGATCCTGCCCGCATCCTTGATGCCCGGCGACGACTCGACGCCGGACGAGACATCGACGCCCGGCGCGCCGGTCTCGCGCAGCGCGCACGCGACATTCGCCGGATCGAGCCCGCCCGCGAGAAGCCAAGGCCGACGGCACGAGAGGCCGCGCAGCAGCCGCCAATCGAAGGCGGCGGCATTGCCGCCCGGCATGTCGGCGCCAGCCGGCGGCGGCGCGTCGAACAGCAGCCAGTCGGCGACAGCTTCATAAAGCGCGATCCGCGCGAGATCGTCCGGCGCGCCGATCGAGATCGCCTTCATCAAGGGTACGCCGAAACGCGCACGGATCGCCGCCACCCGCTCCACGCTCTCGCGACCGTGCAGTTGCAGCAGGTCCGGTGCGAGCGCCGTCACGATGGCATCGAGCGCCGCGTCGTCGGCGTCGACCGTCAACGCGACCTTTTTCGCGCGACCCGCGACGTGTCCGCCGAGCGCGCGGGCGGTCTCCAGCGAGATATTGCGCGGGCTCTTGGCGAAGAACACGAACCCGACCATGTCGGCGCCGGCATCGAGCGCGGCGTCGAGGGTCTCGGTATTCGAGAGCCCGCAGATCTTGATGGTCAGTGACATGTACGGCTCATGCGCATTGCCCGACTAGGCCGCGGACAGCGCTACGCGTATTCGCTCCGCACAAGCCCACGTCCCGTGGACACCGGCGACACCACGACAGGCGGCGCCTCCTGCGCGCGGCGTGCCTCGGCCCGCCAGCGATCGGCCTCGTCCTCGGCGAGGCGGGCCCGGGTGCGGTTGCGCCCCTGCGTGAACCACGTCGCGATGCCGCCGATGATCACGCCGACGATGAGCGTCAGGAAGAGCAGGATGAACAGCGGTGCGGTCAGCAGGGCCGCGGCCGCGTCCGGCTCGGAGAACGGATCGAACGATATCGAGATGACTTGGCGGTTGGCCATCGCGAACGCGATGATCACGAGCGCGATCGGCACCAGGATCAGAAGCTTCAGGAACTTAAGCAACAGGCTGACCTCCTCCGCCGCGACACCAGCGCCGCGCTCACGACATATAGCCCTCGTTGAGCCGCTCGCGCATCTCCTTGCCGGTCTTGAAGAACGGCACGGCCTTCTCCTCGACCTCGACATGGACGCCGGTGCGCGGATTGCGACCGACGCGGGCATCGCGGCGCTTGACGGAGAACGCGCCGAAGCCGCGCAACTCGACCCGGTCGCCGCGCGACAACGCCTTGGTGATCTCGTCGAGGATCGCGTTGACGATCTTCTCGACGTCGCGAAGGTAGAGATGCGGGTTGCGATCGGCGATGCGCTGGACCAGCTCCGACTTGATCATCACTCAGCCCCTGTCGTGCGTGTCGAAATCAAGAAACATAAGCAGGAAGAACAAGATGTATTGCCTCAGGTTCCTGACGGCGCCTGCCAGATCGCCATCAGCCCATCGAACGAGCGCGCCTCGGCGACACGCGACGCCTGATCCAGCAGGCCGCCGATCGAGCCGAGTCCGAATAGCCGCGCGACATCGCCCGCGGAGCTGAACAGGTGCAGGCCAAACCCCGCCGGTCGCTTCCAGTCGCGCACCGGCAATCCTTTGGCGACGCCGCGCGACTCCTCGAGATATTTGATCGCGTCACGCTCCTCGCCGAGCGAGTCGATCAGACGAAGCCCGATCCCCTGACGGCCGGTGAACACGCGCCCGTCGTCGACGGCGGCGAGCTGCTGATCGTCCATTCCGCGCCGCGACTTCACAAGGCCCTTGAACCAGCCGTAGCTGTCGACCACGAGCGCATCGATGGCGGCCTTGGCCTGCGGGGTCGTCGGCTCGAAGCCGTTCGGCGAGGCCTTCAGCGGCGACGATTTGATCGTCTCGACCTTCACGCCGATCTTGTCGAGCACGGAGGAGAAATTCGGGAACTGGAACAGCACGCCGATCGAGCCGACGAGGGAATTGTCCTGCGCCACGATGTGGTCGGTGCCGATCGCCGCGATGTAGGCGCCGGACGCGGCGAGATCGCTGACGACGGCAACGGTCGGCTTCTTGCTCGAGAGGCGCCGCAGCGCCTGGAACACGCGCTCCGACCCCGTCACCGTGCCGCCGGGGCTGTCGATGTCGACCAACACCGCCGACGCGTTCGACTTGGCGAGTTCGTCGATCAGCTTGATCGTGTCGGCGTCGCCGGTGATCAAGCCGCCGATCGAGAGCCGGGCGATGTGCGGCACCAGCGCGCCCGCCCCGCGCGTCCCGACCACCCGCCAGCCGACCGCGAGCACGGCTATCGCGACGGCCACGAACGCGAGGCTGCGCCAGAGCGTCAGTCGACGTTGCATGCGGCGACGGTCGACGAGCTGATCTGAAGTCGCTGACATCAAGAAGATCCCAAAGGTGGCCGAACCCTAGAAGTGTCGCGCGGGCCACGCAAGCGCGCGCGACAGCGCCGATCGACGGGCGCCGCGACTGGCTCGCTCCGCCTCAATCAACGTCGGCCGCGAGCGCGATGGCGCGCGCGTAAACCTTGCGGCGGGGTTGCCCAGTCTCGCCGGCGACGACGGCCGCGGCGTCTTTCACCGAGTGCGTTCGCAGGGCATCGCGGATGCGCGTGTCGAGCGCGTCGCCATCGAGGGCCGGCGCGCCATCGGCGGGCGGCGCCACCAGCACGACGATCTCGCCGCGCGGCGCCGGCTCCGCCGCATAGGCCGCCGCGAGATCGGGCAGGGGCCCGCGACGCACCTCCTCGTAGAGCTTGGTCATCTCGCGCGCGACCGCCGCCTCGCGCGGCCCGAGCACGGCGGTGAGATCGTCCATCAACTCGGCGACGCGGCGCGGCGATTCGTAGAAGATCAGCGTGCCCGGCACCGCCGCCAGCTCGGCGATGCGCTGGCGGCGCGCGGCGCTCCGCACCGGCAGGAACCCCTCGAAGAAAAACCGGCTCGTCGGCAGCCCGGCGACGACGAGGCCAGCGAGCAGAGCCGACGGGCCGGGGATCGCGGTGACCGCGAACCCCTGCTCCAGCGCCGCGCCGACGAGGCGAAATCCCGGGTCGGAGACGAGCGGCGTGCCCGCATCGGAGACAAGCGCGAGGGCCTCGCCCGCCGCCAGCCGCGCGATCAGGCGCGGCCGCATCTCGGCGGCGTTGTGCTCGTGATAGGCGACGAGCGCGGTGGCGATACCGTAGTGCGTCAGCAGCACCTTGGTGACCCGCGTGTCCTCGGCGACGACGAGGCTCGCGGCGGCCAGCGTCGCCAGCGCCCGCAAGGAGATGTCACCGAGATTGCCGATCGGCGTCGCGACGACATGCAGGCCGGGCGCGAGCGTCGCGGCCTCGGCGCGGTCGGGGACGGTGTAGCTAGGCGACTGGGTCATCTGCCCTTTGGATCAAGCACACCGCATTATCGATGCCGTCGCGCCACAAAAGCGACCGTGGCCCGAGGTCTGCATGCCCACGCTGGCCCTGCGATGTCATTTGCGCTACGACGACGCCAGGCGGAGATTTCAAGCCGATGCAGCAGCCACCTCGCGTTCTGTTCGTCAACCCGCGTTTCAATCCGAACTCGTTTTGGAGCATGCAGGGCACCGTGCAGCTTCTCGGCGCGTGCAGCCTGGCGCCGCCGCTCGGGCTGATCACCGTCGCCGCGATGCTGCCGACGAGCTGGAAGATCAAGCTGATCGACCGCAACGTCGAGGAGCTGAGCGACGCCGACATCACCGCCGTCGACATGGTCATGACCGGCGGGATGCTGCCGCAGGAGCCCGACACGCTGGCGATCATCGGCTCCTGTGTGCGGCTCGGCGTGCCCGTCTGCGTCGGTGGCCCGGCGCCGACCTCGACGCCCGACGTCTACGGCGAGGCGGACTTCATGGTCGTTGGCGAGGCCGAGAGCGTGATAGCCGACTTCATCGCCGCCTACGAGCGCGGCGAGCGCAAGGGCCGCTTCGTCGCGCCGAAGTTCCAGGCCGACGTGACGACGACGCCGATCCCGCGCTTCGATCTCATCAAGTTCGACAATTACGCCTGGGTCAACGTGCAGTATTCGCGCGGATGCCCGTTCACCTGCGAGTTCTGCGACATCATCGAGCTGTACGGACGCAGGCCGCGCACCAAGACGAACGAGCAGATGCTCGCCGAGCTCGACGCCCTGCACAAGCTCGGCTACCGCGGCCACGTCGACTTCGTCGACGACAATCTCATCGGCAACAAGAAAGCGATCAAGCTCTTCCTGCCGCACCTGATCGACTGGCAGGAGAAGCGCGGCTACCCGTTCAAGCTGTCGACCGAGGCTTCGCTGAATCTGTCCGACGATGCCGATCTCATGACGATGATGAGCTCGGCCGGCTATTTCGCGCTGTTCACCGGGATCGAGACGCCGGACGAGGCGACGCTGATTCAGATGCAGAAGAAGCAGAACATCCGCCGCGGCATCGCCGAGAGCGTGCATCGCATCTACGCGCACGGCATGTATGTCGTCGCCGGCTTTGTGGTCGGCTTCGACACGGAGCAGCAGACGATCGCGCCGATGCTGGCTGGCTGCATCCGCGACACCAGCGTGCCGACCGCGACCATCTCGATCCTCACCGCGCTGCCGAACACGCAGCTGTCGCGGCGCCTCGCCAAGGAGGGGCGCCTGTTCGACGGCTTCCGTCGGACGATGACCGAGTCGGGCGACATGTGCACCGCCGGGCTCAACTTTCAGACGCTGCGTCCGCGTCGCGACATCATGGCGGACTATCGCGACGTCGTCGCCGAGGTGTACTCGCCGAAGGTATTCTTCCATCGCGTCCGCGTGCTCGGGCATCTGCTGCGGCCGGTGCGACACGCCAAGCGCAAGTTCTTCCTGGGTCGGGAGCTGCGCGAACTTCGCGCGTTCCTCAAGCTCGCCTGGTTCATGACGGTGAAGCATCCCGAGCTGCGCAAGCCGTTCTGGTCGAGCTTGTGGGAAATCTACCGCGTCAACCCCAAGGCGCTCGAGGCCGTGGTGCGCAACATCTCGCACTACGTCCACCTTTATACGTTCTCGCAATACCTCGTCCGCACCGTGAACGCGCGCATCGCGCAGATCGACGCGGGCCTGTGGAACGACTTCGAGCAGCCGGCGCGCTCGTCGGCGGTCGCGGTCGATGTGCTGACCTTGGAGCCGGTCGCCGCCGTCGCTTAAGGCGGGTCACACCAGCCGATCGAGCCGCAGCCGCTGGCGATCGTCGGTGAAGCGGCGTGCCGCGAGGAACGCGATCGAGACCGCGACGAGCCCGCTTGCTCCGGCCAGCAGGAACATCAGCAGGATCTGGTATTTGACCGCGTCGAGCGGGTCCATCCCGGCCAGGATCTGGCCGGTCATGATTCCGGGCAGCGTGACGAGGCCGGCCGCCGACATCTGATTGATCAGCGGCACCATTCCGCGCCGGATCGCGGCGACCACGATGGGCCGGGTGGCGTCGGCGAACGTCTCGCCCAGCGCCAACCGCGCCTCGATCTCGGCTCGCTCGCGCGGAAAGCCGGACATGACGCCGTCGAGGGTGATCGAGCCGGCGTTGAGCACGCTTCCGAGGATGATGCCGGTGAGCGGCAGCGCGTAGCGGGGGTCGTACCACGGCTGCGGGCGGATCGCCGTCGTCAGCGCCAGCACGGCGGTGAGCGCGGTCGCCAGCGTGACGCTGGTCGCCCCGACGAGGAGGTTGCCCCAGCCCTTCAGCTGGCGGGCAGGGCGGGCCGCCACCTCGCGCGCGGCAACCAGCAGCATGATCGCGGCAATGCCCAGAGTGGCGGCGGGGCTGTCGAGCGCGAACACGATACGCAGCACGTAGCCGACCGCGACGAGCTGGACGACGAGCCGCACCGACGCGATGGCGATCTGCCGGTGCAGGTCGAGCCGGAAGACGAAGGACAGGCTTGCGTCGACCAGCACCAGCGAGGCGGCGATCGCCAGATCGCTAGGCGAGAGAGCGACGGGCGTCATGCGGGCGTCAGCCGGCCGGCCTCGAGCCGATAGTGCCGCGTGCCGAGCCGCGCGGCCTGCGCCGGATCGTGCGAAACCAGGACGAGGATCGTCTCGCGCGCCAGCTCCTCGACGAGCAGGGTCTCGGCGCGCGCGATGCTGTCCGCGTCGAGCGCGCTGGTCGGCTCGTCGAGCAGGAGGCAGGCGGGCTTGCGCACCAGCGCGCGGACCAGCGCCAGCCGTTGCCGTTCGCCGGTCGAGAGCGTGCCGACCTGCCGCTCGAACGCGTCCTTTGGAAGCGCGAGGCGCGCGGCGAGATCGCGTGCGGCGGCGAGCGTGGCGGGCGGGAAATGCGCGTCGACGCGCGCCGCCCACCAGCCGGACTCGGCGGCGAGATGCATCGCCCGCGCGCGCCATGCCGGCGCCGGAATGGCTTCGCGCCTGCTGGCGCCGAGGGCCACCTCGCCCTCGCTCGGATCGAGGTCGGCGATCATGCGCAGGAAGAGGCTCTTGCCGGCCCCCGACGGCCCGGTGATCGCCGCGCAGGTGCCCGCCTCGACAGTAAGGCTGACCGGTCCGACGACCGCGCCGCGAAGGTTGCTGATGACGAGGGACAACGAAGACATACCTTGCGAAACATAGTCCTTACATGACATACTCAGTCATGGCTTGGCTGGTGGAATTTCAGCGGGACTTTAAGGAGGATTTCGATCGTTTGAGTGATCCCGTGCAGGATGAGATCCTGGCCCTGGCCGAGAAGATGCGTGTCATCGGCTCGAACATGAAACGACCGGCTTCAGACACGCTCGCTGGCTCCGCCTTCAAGAACATGAGGGAGCTTCGTTTTCAACGCGGATAGCGGCGTCTGGCGCGTGGCCTACGCTTTCGATCCGGAGCGAAATGCCGTCTTGCTCGTCGCTGGGGACAAGGCGGGAATCTCGCAAACACGCTTCTACAAGCGACTTATCGCGAAAGCGGACGAGAGGTTCGCGTCGCACCTGCGATCGCTGGAACCCTCGAAGAGGACACCATGAACGGCAAGAGCATTCCCCTCGATGACGTGATGGCCGTTCTGCCGGCCGACCGTCGCGCTCGCATCAAGGCGCGCGCGGATCAGCTCATCGCCGAGGAATACACGCTCCGCGATCTTCGCCGGGCGAAACAGATCACGCAGGCACAAGTCGCCGCGACGTTGGACGGCAAACAGGTCTATATTTCCCGCTTGGAGCGGCGCGCCGACATGAAGCTGTCGACCCTGCGTGGGTATATCAGGGCGATCGGCGGCGATCTCCAGCTGATGGTGACGTTCCCGGAAGGCCAAGCGGTCAAGCTGCGCAGCATCGGCGATGATGCGGCCGAGGCCCGCGGCAAAGGGCGATGACTAGCATCGAGATCCGCCCCTTCCGCGAGCCGGACCATGCCGCCTGGCTGCCGCTCTGGCGCGGTTACCTAGCGTTCTACGAGGCCGCCATCCCGGACGCGACCAGCGCGATCAGCTTCGCGCGGCTCGTCGATCCGGCCGAGCCGATGGGCGGGGCGCTGGCGTGGGACGGATCGCGCGCGGTCGGCCTCGTCCACCACATCCGCCACCGCTCGACCTGGACCGTCGGCGATTACGTCTACCTGCAAGACCTCTTCGTCGCGCCGGACGGGCGGGCGCGCGGCGTCGGGCGCAAGCTCATCGAGCACGTCTACGAACTCGCGCGCGCCGCCGGCTGCTCGCGCGTGCATTGGCTGACGCACGAGACCAACACCGACGCGATGGTCCTCTACGGTCGGATCGGCGACCGCTCGGGCTTCGTGCAGTATCGCAAGCTGCTCGGGTCGTAGCGTTCGGAGGCCGATCGGCTGCTCATTCGGCGTCCTCGATATCGAAGCGCGTCATCTTGCCGTCCACGAGCCGGAAGACGTGTCCGACCGATTGTCCTTCAGCCCGTGCGTCTGGCCCTGAAGCGGCTCGCCGTCGAGATCACGCACAACCTGCCGAACCTCCGCGACGACCGCGCCGTCCGCCGTCGTGTGAAAGCCCACGGGCTCGACATGCGGATCGACCATCGCCCATTGGCGCATCCAGTATTCGCGCACCGCCTCGCGACCGTGGACGTGGCCGCCATCCATGCCGTTGGCGCAGGCGACCTCGACGGCGAGCACGGCCAGCACGCCGTCGAGGTCGCGCGCGTTGAAGCGGGCGTAGATGTTGTTGAGGGTTTCCACATCGCGATCCATCGGGTTCTCTCCTCGGTGTCGAGTTTCGTCTCGCAAGCAAGCGCACGCTACTTATATATGCACGTATGTATTATAGGATCGTCCAACGCGACAGGAAGATTCTATGGACCTGGATGTGCTCTCGACGCCCGGGCACCTGATCAGTCTCGCGTCGCGGGGCTTCACGCGCCTCAGCGAAGCGCGCTTGAAACCCTTGGGATTTGGCGTCGGGCATCTGCCGGTCTTGATCGCGCTTCGGGACGGTCGGGCCAGCACGCAGCGCGATCTCGCCCGCTTCGCCAGGATCGAGCAGCCGCCGATGGCTCAGATGCTCGCCCGCATGGAGCGGGACGGGCTGATCCAACGTACGCCCACCCGGCCGATGGACGCAGCAGCCACGTGGCGTTGACGGACACCGCGGAAGCGCGCCTGCCTGACGCAATCACGGCCCTTGTAAGAGGTAACCGCGAGGCGTTGGACGGCTTCTCGGACGAAGAGGCCGACCAGCTTGTTGCGCTGCTCACGCGATTGATCGCAAACCTCGATCGGATCGCGAGCGTGGTGGACTCATCGCGCGCTCCGTCGTGAGCGCGGGGCCGTTCCCCCCCCCGCGTCGCAAGCCGCAGGCTGGAGCACAACATACGATGACCGACAAGACGACGGGCCGGCTCGAGGCGCTCGAGATGCGCGCGGCGCATCAGGAGCTGACGATCGAGTCGCTCGACGCGACGGTGACGGCGCAGTGGCGGCGCATCGAGGCATTGGCCCGCGAGATGGCGATGCTGACCGACCGCCTCTCCGATCTCGGCCGGCGAGAGCCGGACGCGCCGGAGCCGCCACCGCCGCATTACTAGGGTCGGGCCGCGCGCAGCCGAGGCTTGACCGCGCCGGCTCGGCCGGGGAGACAGCATGCCGATGCTCCTGTTCGAATGGCTCGTCCCCTTCTGATCGGCGCCGTCGCGCTCACCGCCTTGGCGGAGCGGCTCGGCGTGCCCTATCCCGCCTTCCTGGCGCTGGGCGGCATGGCGCTCGCCCTGCTGCCGCAAGGACCGAACCTCGCGCTCGAGCCGGACCTCGCGCTGGCCCTGTTCGTCGCGCCGGTGATCGTCGACACGGCCTACGACGCCTCGCTCCGCGACCTGCGCGTCAATTGGCTGTCGATATCGCTGCTGGTCATCGCCGCCGTCGGCGTCACCACGGCCGCGGTGGCGATCGCGGCGCGACTGATGCTGCCGGACCTACCGTGGGCGGCGGCGATCGCGCTTGGCGCCATTGTCGCGCCGCCGGACGCGACCGCCGCCACGGCGATTCTGCGGCAGGTGCGATTGCCCTTCCGCCTGTCGACCATCCTCGGCGGTGAGAGCCTGCTCAACGATGCCAGCGCGCTGTTCCTGTACAGGCTGGCGCTCGGCTCGCTCGCGGCCGGCGGCTTCCACGGCGGCTTTCTGCTCGCCTCGTTCGTGCTGGTGCTTCCATTGAGCCTCGCAGCCGGCTGGCTGGCGGCCCAGGTGACAACCCGGCTGATAAGCCGCGTCGATGACATCGCGCCGTCGATCCTCCTGCAATTCACCTTCACCTTCGGCATCTGGATGCTGGCGGAGGCGCTCCAGCTCTCGGCCGTGCTCACCCTGGTCGCCTACGCGGCGACGATCTCGAACCGCGGTCCGCGCCCGCTCGGCGCCCGCATGCGGCTTCCCGCCTACTCGGTTTGGGAGACCGTGATCTTCGTGCTCAACGTGCTCGCCTTCGTTTTGATTGGGCTGCAGCTGCGGCCGATCCTCGAGGGCATGTCGAGCGGCAAGCTCGCCTTCGCGCTGGCGTTCGCGTTCGCGATCCTCATCGTCTGCATTCTCGCGCGGCTCGGTTGGGTACTGTTCTACGCGATGATCCGCTTCCGCCCGATCGGACGATTCGGGGGGCCGCCCGCCGGCGTCGCGAGCGGACGCGTCTTCGCCAAAAGCGGCGTGGTCATCGGCTGGTGTGGCATGCGCGGGATCGTCACACTCGCGGCCGCGATCGCGCTGCCGGCAGGGGGCGACGGCGCGCCGTCATTCCCGCATCGCGACCTCATGCTGCTGACGGCGTTCGTTGTCGTGCTCGGCACCCTGGTGCTGCAAGGCATGACGCTGAAGCCCCTGCTGCATTGGCTCGCGCTCGAGGATGACGATCCCGTCGGCCGCGAGATCGGCCGCGCGCGCACCGAGATCAACCGCGCGGCGCTGGCGGCGATCGAGAACGAGGAGGGGCCCGAAGCCGACGGGCTGCGCACGGAATACGTCGAGATCCTGCGTCTCGCCGACGATGACCCGGACGGGCACGCGCCGCCGCGCTCCTCGCAGGACGAGCTGCGCCTGCGCACGATCGAGGCCGCGCGGTCGCGGCTTCATGCGATGCGGGCGTCCGGCGAGATTGGCAACGATGCCTTCGCCCGCATCGAGTTCGAGCTGGACCGCGCGGAAATGCACGCGAGCGCGATCTAGTCGCCGCGCCACCGCCCTCTAGGCCGGTTGCGCTTCGGCCTTGGCTGACCCATCTTGGCGCCAACGATATGGCGGGAGACGAGCGACGATGACGGACCTGGTCGGGACAGCGGTGCGGACCGCGCCCGCCGCCGCGAAGGCGACGACCGCCACCGGCTTCTCCGCCGACGTGATCACGGAATCGGCGCGTCAGCCCGTCATCGTGATGTTCGCCTCGGCGCGTAGCGAGGCGTGCCGCGCATTGCTGGGGCCGCTGCAGCGCGCCGTGCAGGCGGCCGCGGGCAAGGTCAAGCTCGTCACCATGGACATCGACGCGCATCCGCAGATCGCGCAGCGCCTCGGCGTCAAAGCGGTGCCGGCGATCTACGCGTTTCAGCGCGGCCAGCCGGTCGACGGCTTCATGGGGCCGCTGCCGGAACCGCAGATCAAGGGCTTCATCGAACGCCTGGTCGGCCCGCTCGAGGACGGGCTCGAGGAGATTTTCGCCGAGGCCGAGGCCGCGCTCGCCGCAGGTGACGCCGCCACGGCGACGGAGATCTATGCCTCGGTGCTGGACGGCGAGCCCGAGCATCTCGGCGCCCTGGGTGGGTTGGTGCGCGCGCTTGTCGCCGCCGGCGATCTCGACGCGGCCCGCGACGTCCTTGCGCAGGTGCCACCGCCGGGCGAAACCGACAAAGCGGTCGTCGCCGCCCGGGCCGCGTTTGAGGTCGCCACGCAGGCGAGCGAAGTTGGCGATCTCGGCGAGATCACCCGCACGCTCGATCGCGACCCGGACAATCATCAGGCTCGCTTCGATCTGGCTCTCGGCTTGAACGGCAACGGCGAGCGGATGGAAGCCGCCGAGGCTTTGATCGAGATCATGCGTCGGGACAAGACGTGGAACGACGGCGCCGCGCGCAAGCAGCTGCTGCAGTTGTTCGAGGCCTGGGGCCTGATGGATCAGACCACGCTCGCGGCGCGTCGCAAGTTGTCGACGCTTCTCTTTTCATGACGGATTTCGCATGACGCCTTCAGCTCATCGCCTCGTCGGCACCCGTCTCGTGCCGGGGCCAAAGTCGTGACCGTCTTCACGAGCGCCACCTGCGCCGATGAAATGCCTGGCGTCCTGCCGCTGTTTCCGCTGTCGGGGGCGCTGCTGCTGCCGCGCGGGCAACTGCCGCTCAATATCTTCGAGCCGCGCTACCTGGCGATGATCGACGACGCGCTGCGCACGCACCGCCTGCTCGGCATGATCCAGCCGGACCCGGAGGGCGGCGAGGACAAGCCGCCGTTGTTCAAGGTGGGCTGCGCCGGCCGCATCACGCAATTCGCGGAATCTGGCGACGGCCGCTACATCGTCACGCTGACTGGCGTGTCACGGTTCGCGCTGATCGAGGAGGTCACGACGGTGACGCCTTACCGGCAGAGCAGCGTCGACTTCCAGGCGTTTGCCTCCGACTTCAAGCCGCGCGAGGGCGAGGACATGGTCGATCGCGATGGCGTCCTCAAGGCGCTGCGTGATTTCGCGGAGGAGAACAACCTGCAGATCGATTGGGATTCGATCAACCAGGCGCCGAACGAGGCGCTCGTCAATGCGCTTTCGATGATGAGCCCGTTCGGGCCGCGCGAGAAGCAGGCCCTGCTCGAAGCGAGCGACCTGAAGGGCCGCGCCGAGGTGCTCGTCGCCATCACCGAGATCGAGCTGGCGCGTGGACGCAACGCGCCCACCTCGCTGCAGTAGCCGCGACGGAGCCACGAATGGACCCTGAAGCCAAGGCGCAGGCGCTCGTGCCGGTGGACACGGCCGTGGAGGCGACGCGGATCGATCCGCGCCTGCTCGAAATCCTGGTCTGCCCGCTGACCAAGACCGTCCTTGAATACGACCCGCACGCGCAGGAGCTGGTCTCGCGGGCGGCCAAGCTCGCCTATCCAATTCGCGACGGCATCCCGATCATGCTGCCGGAAGAGGCGCGCCCGATCGACTGAAATGGCGGCTTCCGAAAAGGACAAGATGCTGGCCGGCGCGCTCTACCGCTCCGACGACGCCGAGCTCGCGGCGCTGTCGGCGCGCGATCGCCTGGGTCGGCCGCTACAAGGAGACGTTCGGCGCCACGATCGCCGCGCGCGAAACCCTGCTTCGCGAGCTGATCGGCCAGGTCGGCGCGGGGGTCAACATCAGGCCGCCGTTCTTTTGCGACTACGGTTCAAATATCGCGTTCGGCGACGGCGTGTTCATGAACTTCAATTGCGTGATCCTCGACGTCTGCGCCGTGACGATCGGCGCGCGGACGCAGATCGGGCCTGGCGTGCAGATCCTTGCCGCCGACCATCCGCGCGATCCGGCTCTGCGCCGCGACATGCTCGAGAACGGCCGCCCCGTGCGGATCGGCGCCGATGTCTGGATCGGCGGCGGCGCGATCATCTTGCCGGGCGTGACGATCGGCGACGATGCGATCGTCGGTGCCGGCAGCGTCGTCACGCGCGACGTGCCGGCCGGCGCGACCGTGGTCGGCAATCCGGCGCGAGTCCTCGGCGCAAGGTGATCGCGCCGTATGCCTACAAGATCGCACCGACCCCCGTCGGCGACCTCAAGCTGATCGCAAGCGAACAAGGCCTCGTGGGGATCCTCTGGGAGAACGACGATCCGCGTCGCGTCCGCGCCGCTCGTGCAGATGCCCGATCACCCCCTCCTGCGCGAGACCGAACGACAACTCGCCGCCTATTTCGCCGGTACGCTGCAAGCGTTCACGGTCCCGCTCGATTTTCAGGGTACCGCGTTCCAGCGACGCGTCTGGGCCGCGCTGCTGACGATCCCGTTCGGCGAGACGCGCACCTACGGCGCGATCGCCCGCCAGATCGGCCAAGCGAGCGCGTCCCGCGCGGTCGGCGCGGCGAACGGCAAGAACCCGATCTCGATCATCGCCCCATGCCACCGCGTCCTTGGTTCGACCGGCAAGCTGATCGGCTTCGC
Source organism: uncultured Lichenihabitans sp. (assembly GCA_965214415.1). Classification (GTDB taxonomy): domain Bacteria; phylum Pseudomonadota; class Alphaproteobacteria; order Rhizobiales; family Beijerinckiaceae; genus RH-AL1. The sequence goes on along the minus strand of CBDCBQ010000002.1, from coordinate 207,065 downwards.
CGGTGGGTTGGACGTGAAGGCGCGGCTACTGCGCTTGGAAGGCGCCAGCTAAAGCCCCGCCGCGACTTTTATCGCCGTGAGGTCCTCGACGAAGCGCGCGTACTCGCGCGCCTTGGCCGCCTCGTCGGGCAGACGAAGCAGATAGGACGGGTGGACCGTCACGAACACCGGTGCGTCGTTGCCTTGCGGGATCGGCTTGCCGCGCTCGGCGCCGATGCGGACCGTGCGGCCGAGCAGTGCCTTGCCGGCGGACGCACCTAGAGCCACGATGATCTTCGGCTCCAGAAAGCTTTTCTCGAGGTCGAGCCAATAGCGGCAGGCGGAGATCTCCTTGGTTTCCGGCGTCTTGTGCAGCCGGAACTTGCCGCGCGGCTCGTATTTGAAATGCTTCACCGCATTCGTGATGTAGGCTTTGTCGCGGGAGATGCCGGCTTCGCGCAGCGCCTTGTCGAGCACCTGGCCGGCGGGGCCGACGAAGGGGCGGCCAGCCAGATCCTCCTTGTCGCCCGGCTGCTCGCCGACGAAGATGATCTCGGCCGTCGCCGGCCCCTCGCCGAATACCACCTGCGTCGCCGGTCCATGCAGGTCGCAGCGCGTGCAGGTCGCCGCCGCCGCGCGCGCCGCGTCGAGGCTTCGCGGCATCGCGCCTTCGGTGAGCTCGCCTTGCATTGTTTCGTCTCCCGGCTGCTGTCTCGCCACGGCTTGTCTCGTCGCGGCTTGAGCAAGGCGCGACGGCGCGGTCGGTTCCGCGGCCAGCATCGCCTGCTCCCGCGTCGCGGCGTCGCGGACGAGGCCGTCGATGAGCCGCGCCTCGGGCAGGTTCTTCCAGTATTTCTTTGGCATCTCCTTTTGCATCGCGTCGATCTTGAGGCGCGCTGGATTGAAGATCGAGGCGTAGTACGTGCGCCAATACTCCTCGAGCCGATCCTGGTCGGGCACTTGCGCCTTGTCGGCGCCGGGGCCGTAGCTCAGCGTCTCGAGGTCCCAGAACGCCGAGCGGTGCGGCGTCAGGATCGACCAGCGCATGCCCGTGAAGCGGCGCACGAAGAAGTCGCCGACCGCCTCGACGATGTAATGGTCGGGCTCGAACCAGGCGATGTAGGCCGGCTCGCCATCCGGCGCCGCGATCTCCTTGAAGCGGACGAACGCGTGCATCTTATGGATGTCGCGGTGGATCGACTTCGCCATCGCGCGGGCCGCATGCACGTCGGGGTCGCTCGCGTCGTCGAGCAGGTGCGGTGTCGATCGCAACCGCCACAGCAGCCGGTAGAGCAGCCCGAAGCGCTCGGGATCGGCATGCAGCACGATCTCTTTCGCCATTGCCACGAAGGCTTTGGAGACGTTGAACCGCGGCTTTCCGGCAGGCGGAAGATCGGAAACCTCGTCGGTCGCGAACAGGTCGCCGTCACCCCCCGCCACGCCCCACACCAGCTCTTCCGGCGCGACGCTCGCGAGAGCCGCCGCGCGGGCCGCCGTGCGCCAGCCGTCGAAATCGGTTTGCGAGGCGAGAGTGACGCGCTTCATATGCGTCGCCACCCAAACGATCGGCGGCGGCGCACGCTGGCGCCCTCAGGGATCGGACGAGACGACATGTCGGTATGTCCAAAAATTCACGAGACGCCCACGACCGAACCTGCCAATTTGCCGCGAGTTCACTCGTACGAAAAGCTGAGGAGACAATCATGGTGCGCAAAGTGATCGCGGCGGCGATCTTGGTGGCGGCCGGCGCGATGATCTCGACGTCCGCCGCGCAAGCTTACATCGGCGAAGGTGTTCAGGGTCGACCGCACGGGGGACGCACGGCGTCACGCATGCTGTTCCGACGTCATGGTCTCCCCATCCCACCGCAATTCCGTCGTGGCCATCGCCCCCACTACAATTACTGAGCACGCGATGCAGGAGGGGCGCGAGCATTTGGCGCCCCTCGCTCCGCACTCAGGTCATGTACTGACCGCCGTTCACCGTCAGCGTCGAACCGGTGATGAAGCTGGCGTCATCCGAGGCGAGAAACAGCACGCAGCGGGCGATCTCCTCGGGCTCGCCGAGGCGGCCGCACGGGATGTGCGGCAGGATCTTGGTGTTCAGGATCTCGGCCGGCACCGCCTTCACCATCTCGGTCGCGATGTAGCCCGGCGCGATCACGTTCACGGTGACGTTCTTGCTGGCGTTCTCCTGCGCGAGCGCCTTGGTGAAGCCGATGTCGCCGGACTTGGCGGCGGCGTAATTGGTCTGGCCGAATTGGCCCTTCTGGCCGTTGATCGACGAGATGTTGATGATGCGTCCGAAGCCGCGATAGCGCATGCCCTCGATCACCGGTCGCGTCATGTTGAAGAGTGAATTGAGATTGGTGTTGATGACGGCGGACCACTGCTCTGGCTTCATCTTGTGGAATGGCGCGTCACGCGTGATGCCCGCGTTGTTGACGAGAATGTCGACCGGGCCGAGATCCTCCTCGACCTTCTTGAGGCCGGCGGCGCAGGCGTCGTAGTCGGCCACATCCCACTTGTAGACGGCGATGCCGGTCGCCTCCTTGAAGCCGTGCGCGGCCTCGTCGTTGCCGGCATAGGTCGCGGCGACCGTGTAACCCGCCTCCTTCAGGGCCTTGCTGACCGCCGCGCCGATCCCGCGCGATCCGCCGCTTACCACCGCAACTCGTGCCATTGGATTTCCTCCGCGGGGCTCTCTCGGCCCCGTCTGTTCGATATGTCCGGCACGTCGCGTCGGACAAGGGCGCCGTTAGGTCAAGGTCGGCGCGGTCGTCCCGGCCTACGTTGTCTGGCGCTCTCGATGCCCAGACCGGCCTCGACCGCGCGGCCCACGCCGTCACGGCTGGGTAGGCGGCGAGGTCGAAGCCTCCTTCGTGCGCCATTCTCGTGTAGGCGACGAGCGCGACGTCGGCCAACGTAAGCTGCTCGCCGACGAAGAAGGTCCAGGATCGCAAGGTCGACTGCATCAGGGCCAGAGCGTCGTTGCCGCGCTCCATCAGCTTGGGGGTCGACGTCGTCCGGCGCGCGCTTCGAAAAGGCGAACTGAAGCCGGCGTACGGCGATGTACGGCTCGTGGCTGTATTGCTCCCAAACATCCATTGGAGCATGCGCGCTCGATCGAACCGGTCGGCAGGAACGAGCACGGACCCACTGGCCAGATAGGAGATGATCGCGTTTGATTCCGACAGCACGCGTCCTTCCGCGAGAACGACGGCCGGCACCCTCGCGGCCGGGTTCACCGCCAGGACCGCAGGGGATCTAGCCTCGCCCGCCAGGACGACGACCGTCGTCCAGGCGATGGGGGGGCTGCGCAAGTACTCGGCGACCCACCTGACCTTGAGACAATTGCCCGAGATCGGATCGCCGTAGACTATCAGCGCTTCGTTTCATCACTCGGCCTCGGGCCCCCAAGGAAAGCCGCCGAGGCACGCGTGCAGGCGTCTCAACCGCCGCCTAGCGCTCTACGCACATGGCAATGCCCATGCCGCCGCCGATGCACAAGGTGGCCAGGCCCTTCTTCGCGTCGCGCTTCTGCATCTCGTGCAGCAGCGTCACGAAGATCCGCGCGCCCGAGGCGCCGATCGGATGGCCGATGGCGATCGCGCCGCCGTTGACGTTCACGATCTCCGGATCCCAGCCCATGTCCTTGTTGACCGACAGCGCCTGCGCGGCGAAGGCCTCGTTGGCCTCGACGAGATCGAGATCCTTGACCTTCCAGCCGGCCTTCTCGAGCGCCTTGCGCGAGGCGGGGATCGGGCCCGTGCCCATGATCGCGGGATCGACGCCGGCCGTCGCCCACGAGGCGATGCGCGCGAGCGGCGTGAGGCCGCGTTTCTTGGCCTCGTCGGCGCTCATCAGCACCACGGCGGCGGCGCCGTCGTTGATGCCGGAAGCCGAGCCCGCCGTCACCGTGCCGTCCTTCGAGAAGGCCGGCTTGAGCTTCGAGAAATTATCCATCACCGCGTTCAGGCGGATGTACTCGTCCTGGTCGACGATCGTGTCGCCTTTCTTGCCAGGCACGGTGAAGGCGATGATCTCGTCCTTGAACCTACCCGCCTTCTGCGCCGCCTCGGCCTTGTTCTGCGAGCCGAGCGCGAAACGGTCCTGGTCCTCGCGCGAGAGCTGCCACTTGGTGGCGATATTCTCGGCCGTCGTGCCCATGTGGTAGCCCTGGAAGGCATCCATCAGGCCGTCCTTGATCATCGTATCGATGAGCTTCATCTCGCCCATCTTGGTGCCCGAGCGCAGGTAGGCGGCGTGCGGCGACAGCGACATGCTCTCCTGCCCGCCGGCGATGATGATGTCGGCATCGCCATTGGCGATCTGCTGCTGGCCGAGCGCAACCGCGCGCAGACCCGAGCCGCACACCTGGTTGAGGCTCCACGCCGTCTTCTCCTTCGGCACGCCGGCCATCATCGCCGCCTGACGAGCCGGGTTCTGGCCCTGGCCCGCCGTGAGCACCTGGCCGAGGATCACCTCGTCGACCTCGGCGCCGTCGATCTTAGCACGCTCCATCACGCCCTTGATGACGGCGGCGCCCAGGTCGTGGGCGGGCGTCGAACCGAATGCCCCGTTGAACGACCCGACCGCGGTGCGCCCGGCGGCGACGACGACGATATCCTGGCTCATGAAAGAACAGCTCCTTGTTGCGGCGCGCCGACCGGCACGACCCGAGGCGTGCATTGCGGTATGATCCCGGCAACGCTCGATACAAATCCAATGTCGGGTCAATCCGCCGTAAGACAAGCGACGCGGTATCGGTCGCATGACGGAGTGCGCTGCAACAAAATTGTCTTTTGGTCAGGTTCCCCAGCGCCTATGTTCATCGCAGCTGCGTAGACCCAGGGCGCGAGCGGCTCGGTTGCGCGACCAATAAGCGTAAGCTTTAGGACATCGACGCGATGACGAGCGACAAGGCCCCGGTCACGATCAAGAAATACGCCAACCGGCGCCTCTACAACACCGGCACCAGCGCCTACGTCACGCTCGAGGATCTCGCCTTGATGGTGAAGAAGGGCGAGGATTTCGTCGTCTTCGACGCCAAGAGTGGCGACGAGATCACCCGTTCGGTCCTGACCCAGATCATTTTCGAGCAGGAGGGCAAGGGCGGCCAGAGCCTGCTGCCGATCACGTTCCTGCGTCAGCTGATCCGCTTCTACGGCGACTCGATGCAGATGATGGTGCCGAGCTACCTCGAATTCTCGCTCGACAAGCTCACCAAGGAGAAGGGCGGCATCGCCGACCAGTATGCCGCGATGTTCGGCGCCAATCCGCTCGCCAGCGCCGCGCGGCCGATGTTCGGGCAGATCGAGGAGCAGACCCGCCAGAACATGGCGATGTTCCGCCAGGCCCTGTCGATGTTCACGCCGTTCGCCGGGCAATCGACACCTTCCGCGCCACGCGACACGCCGGCCGCCCCAGCCGCGCAGCCGCCGGCGCCCTCCGGGGCGCCGCAGACCCGGGAAGAGTTCGACGACATGCGCCGCCAAGTCGAGGCGCTGCAGCGCCGTATCGACACGCTCGCGCCCAAGGAATGAGCGCTACCCGCCGAGCGCTTTCGGCGAGGCCATCAGGCTCTGCTGGAGCGCCGCGCAGAGCACGCGTCGGGTGCCCTGCACGATCGAGACGTCGATCCGCGCGACGGTGACCTGCCGGCCCGCGCGCAGCACGAGCGCCTCCGCGACAAGCCGCTCGCCCGCCGCGGGGCGGAGGAAATTGACCTTGTACTCCAGCGTCACAACCTCACTGCCCTCCGGCATCAGGCTCAGCGCCGCGTAGCCGCCGGCATTGTCGCCCACCGCCGCGATGATTCCGCCGTGGAAGAAGCCCTGTTGCTGCGACAAGATCTCCGAGAACGGCAGCTCGATCGTGCAGCGGCCAGGTGCCACCTCGGTGAGGCTGGCGCCGACGAGCCGCATCAGACCCTGCCGCGCGAAGCTCGCGTGGACCTCGGCGAGCTTGGTCGGCGTGAGGGGGGTGGCCTCGGTCACGCCGACCCTATGCCGCCTCGGCGCGCAGCCCGTCCGCCACCGTGTAGCGCCCCTCGGTCTTACCCTCGATCTCCGCGAGCGAGACGCCGTCGGCGAGTTCGATCAGGACCATCGTGCCGGCGACCTTGTCGATTTCGAACACGCCGAGGTCGGTGATCACCATGTCGATCACGCCGGAGCCGGTCAGCGGCAGGGTGCAGCGGTGCAGCAGCTTCGAGGCGCCGTCCTTCGAGGTCTGGTCCATGATGACGATGACGCGCTTGACGCCGGCGACGAGGTCCATGGCGCCGCCCATGCCCTTCACCATCTTGCCGGGGATCATCCAGTTGGCGAGGTCGCCGTTCTCCGCCACCTCCATCGCGCCCAGGATGGCGAGATCGATGTGGCCGCCGCGGATCATCGCGAAGCTCTCGGCCGACGAGAAGAAGCTCGTCGACGGCAGCTCGGTCACCGTCTGCTTGCCGGCGTTGATGAGGTCGGGGTCTTCCTCGCCCTCGTAGGGAAACGGCCCCATGCCGAGCATGCCGTTCTCGCTCTGCAGCTGCACGTGCATGCCGTCCGGAATGTAGTTCGAGACCAGCGTCGGAATGCCGATGCCGAGGTTCACGTAGTACCCGTCCCGCAGCTCCTGCGCGGCGCGGGCGGCCATCTGTTCGCGGGTCCAGGGCATTTCAAGCCTCCGTTGGCATCACACCGCCAGCCTTTACCGCGCCGAAGCCGCGACGGTCGACTTTTTTGCACGACACGTGATTTGCGGTTTTTGCGTCAGGATGCGTCATGCGTCATCCGCGAACGGCTCAGCTCAAGCTGTTTCCCGCGCCTTCGACCAGTCCACCCCCGCCTCCAGCTCGGGCAGCAGCACGACGCTCTCCTGCTCGTTGGGGTCGGTGCGCGCGATGACGGCGAGGCAGGGCTCGGTGTCGCTCCTGTTGTAGGGCAGGTGCGGCATGTCGGCGGCGATGTAGACGAAGTCGCCGGCGCCGGCGATCGCGTGATGCTCGAGCCGCTCGCCCCAGAAACAGCCGGACACGCCCTTCAGCACGTGCAGCGCGGTCTCGTGCGCGGCGTGCTTGTGCGCGTGCGCCCGCTCGCCGGGCGGGATCTCGAGCAGCTGCATGTGCAGCGCCCGCGCGCCCACCGCTTCGGCGGAGATGGCGGGGCGGTAGATGTGCCCCTGCTTGCCGCGAAACGCCGCGCCCTCGCGGACGACGCGGAAACCTGCGGTGGTGTTCGGATCTGATCGGGTCACCCGCGACCTCCCAGTAGCCTCATGGTGAGGAGGCCGAAGGCCGTCTCGAACCACGAGGCGGTCCACGCGTGTCGCCTCCTGGAGCCCTCGTGGTTCGAGACGCCGCTGCGCGGCTCCTCACCATGAGGGTGTCGGACCTCACGCCGCTTTCGCCCGCGTGGTGCGCTTCTCGATCGGCTTGTGGAAGCCCGGCACCTCGACGATGCGGTGCACGTAGATGCCCGGCAGGTGGATCGCGTCGCCATCGAGTTCGCCGTTCTCGACCAGGTGCTCGACCTGCACGACGGTCGTCTCGCCCGCGGTGGCCATCGCGGGGTTGAAGTTGCGCGCGGTCTTGCGGAACACGAGGTTGCCTTCGCGGTCGGCTTTCCAGGCGTGGATCAGCGAGACGTCGGCGCGCAGCCAGCTCTCCATCACGTAGGTGTCGCCTTCGAACTCGCGCAGCTCCTTGCCCTCGGCGGCGAGCGTGCCGACGCCGGTCTTGGTGAAGAAGGCGGGGATGCCGGCGCCGCCGGCGCGGATGCGCTCGGCCATCGTGCCCTGCGGGTTGAACTCGAGCTCGAGCTCGCCGGAGAGGTATTGCTGGGCGAACAGCTTGTTCTCGCCGACATAGCTCGCGATCATCTTCTTGATCTGCCGCGTCTCGAGCAGGATGCCGAGGCCCGCGCCGTCGATGCCGGCGTTGTTGGAGACGACGGTCAGGTTCTTGGCGCCGCTATCTCGCACCGCCTCGATCAGGATCTGCGGCGAGCCGCACAGGCCGAACCCGCCCGACATCATCGTCATGCCGTCCTTGAGGATACCGTCGAGCGCGGTTTTCGCGTCGGGATAGACCTTGTTCATGGGCGGGCGGTTCCTCGTTGGCGGCCGGCTGAAATCCGCCGTTTTGGTACGAGGACGATCCCGCCTTGGCAAGGTTGCGCCGCCACCGCAACCCGACGCAAGGCCGGGTTGCGGGCCTGCGTCGCTCGTGCCGACGCTGCGGCTCATCGAGGGAGGACACATGGCATCGCTATACTCGCGGGAACATCGCGCGCTGCAGGAGCGGTTCGGCACGACGAAGCTCGCCGACTTTCTCGACACGAGCTTCGTCCACGACGCGCTGACCGAGATGGAGCAGGGCTTCATCGGCAGCCGCGACATGTTCTTCCTCTCGAGCGTCGATCCGCACGGCTGGCCGACGGTCTCCTACAAGGGTGGCCCGACCGGCATGGTGCGGGTGCTGGACGATCGCACGCTGGCGTTTCCCGGCTTCGACGGCAACGGCATGTTCCTCTCGACCGGCAACATCGAGGGGCAGGGCAAGGTCGGCCTGCTGTTCATCGACTTCGAGACGCCAAATCGCCTGCGCGTGCAGGGCACGGCGAGCCTGTCCACGGATGATCCGCTGATCGGCGACTTCGTCGAGGCGCAATACGTCGTTCGCGTCGCCATCGACAAGATTTGGGGAAATTGCCCGCGCTACATCCACCGTTACACGAAGGACGCGCAATCCTCTTACGTGCCGCGCGACGGCAAGGTCACGCCACTCGCCGCCTGGAAGCGGCTCGACTTCGTGCAGGAGGTCATCGCGACCGAGGACAAGACGCGGGCCGAAGCCGAGGGCATCCTGACGATGCCGGACTACGTCGACAAGGTCATGCGCGGCGAGGGATAGGCGGCCGACCGCCTACCCAAGAAGTCAACGCGACGCGGAGGGCTGACCCTGCGGCGCTTCCGGCTGCTTCGGCGGCGGGGCCCCGGTGCCGTCCGGCGACTTGAAGAACCGGAAGAACTCGTTGGCGGTGCCAGGCGTCAGCACGAGGCGCGTCTGCGGCTTCGCCAGCGCCTCGCCGTAGGCGTTCATCAGCCGGTAGAAGGCGAAGAAGTCGGGGTCGCGGCCGTAGGCGTCGGCGAAGATCTTGTTGCGCGTCGCCTCGCCTTCGCCGCGCGTCGTGTCGGCCTTCTGCTGCGCGTCGCCGAGCAGCACGACGACGTCGCGATCGGCCTGCGCGCGGACCGTCTGCGCCTCCTGCTGCCCCTGCGCGCGATAGCTTGCCGCCTCGCGGGCGCGCTCGGAGTTCATGCGCTGGTACACCTGTTCCGAGATCTGCTCTGGCAGGTCGGCGCGGCGGATGCGGACGTCGATCGCGTCGATGCCGAGCCGCTCGCTCTCGCGGTTCACCTCGACGCGGATATTGTCCATCAGCGCCTGGCGGCCGGTGCGCACGATCTGCGCGAGATCGGCGTCGCCGAGCACGCGGCGGATCGCCGAGTTCAAGATGTAGCCGAGCTGGCTGTTGGCGCGGTCGACCGTCTGCACCGATTGATAGAATTTCAGGAGGTCGACGATCTTGTAGCGCAGGAACGCGTCGACCTGGATGCGCGTGTTGTCGGAGGCGAGCACCTCCTGATTCGGCGATTCCAGGTTCAGGATCTTGTTCGAGCGCAGCACGACGTTCTCGATCAGCGGGATCTTGAAGTGCAGGCCCGGATCGTTGACGAGGCCGCGCCCGCCGACCGGCTCGCCGAAGCGCAGCACCAGCGCCTGCTCGGTCTGCCCGACCTGGAACGTGCCGCTGATCGTCAGCACGAGAATGACGACGATGGCGGACGCGGTGCCGATGAGGCCGTAGTCCTTCATGGCGTCGCCTCGCCCTTGTTGTCGAGGCGGGGCAGCGGCAGGTACGGCACGACGCCCGAACCCTTCCCGGAAGGATCGTCGATGATCACGTTGTCGGTCTTGGCGAAGATGTTCTGCATCGTCTCGATGTAGAGGCGCTCGCGCGTCACCGCCGGCGCGTTCTTGTATTGCGTGTAGACCTGATCGAAGCGCGACGCCTGACCCTTGGCTTCGGCCACGGTCTGCAGCTTGTAGCCCTCGGCCTCCTGGACGATCGCGGCCGCCTTGCCGCGCGCCACCGGCACCGCCTTGTTGGCGTAGGCCTGCGCCTCGTTCCGCAAGCGGCTCTGGTCCTGCTGCGCCGCCGTCACGTCGCGAAACGAGGCGATGACCTCGGCCGGCGGATCGACCGATTGCAGCTGCACCTGGAGCACGAGGACACCCGCGTTGTACGACACGAGGATGTCCTGCATCAGCTTCTGCACCTTCGGCTCGATCACCTTGCGGCCGGCGGTGAGAATGTCCTGGATCTGGCTCTGGCCGATCACCTCGCGCATCGCGCTCTCGGCCACAGCCTTCACCGTCTCGCGCGGGTCGGCGACGTTGAAGGCGTAGTTCTCCGGCTGCGACGGATCGATCTGCCAGAACACGACGAACTTCACGTCGGCGATATTCTCGTCGCCTGTCAGCATCAGGCTCTCCTCCGGCACGTCGACCTGAGTCGCGGCGTTCGGGCGCGTGTAGTCCGGCTGGCTGGTGAAGCCGACGTTGACGGCGTTGCGATCTGTGACGTTGAGCTTGTCGACATCGCCGATCGGGTAGGGCCAGTTGTAGTTTAGGCCGGGCGATGTCTTGCCGATATACTTGCCGAAGACGAGATTGAGGCCGACCTGGTTGGGCTCGACCGTGTAGAAGCCGGACAGCAGCCAGAAGCCGATACCGAGCACGACCACGATGAGGATGCCCGGCGCGCCGAAGCCGCCGCCGCCCGTCATCGAACCGAAGCGCTCGAGGATGCGACGCCACCAGCCCTCGAAATCGGGCCGGCCGGGACCGCCGCCACCGCCGCCGGGCCCCTGGCCCCACGGCCCGGGATTGCCGGGCTTCCAGCCGCCTCGGCCACCGCCCTGGCCGCCGCTGGTCCCGCCGTTGCTGTTCCACGGCATGATTGAGTTTGCTCTCCGCCGCACCCCTGGGGCGCGAGCCGCTCCTCATATAGGAGGCGGTGACCGCCTACAAATCGCCCGTCGAGTGGGTCGTCAATCGGTGTGACAAAATCGCGGGGTAAAAGATTTTTAACGCCGAACACACGGTGAGAACCAGCGAGACAGCAACGACAAACGTGAGCATTGCTATGATACGCGAGAGGGTCCGTACCCTGCCAGCAGCGCGATCGTGTTTGCAAGGGCATGAGCTGTGTCTTGACGGCCGTGAGCAAGTAAGAGGTCGCGAGTAGCTGCACCCAAATCATAGCTTGGTCTTCTTTCTCCATTGTAACCAAGCTCATGATGCAGAATGTCGCGAGCAACCGCATGATTTCTCCAGCTGTCGACAATAAGACCAACTTCCTCCTGCCCTAAAACCGTTTCGCGCAATCTTCCTGACGCATCAGGTTCCACATTTGACACTTAGCTTTCCCACGCAGCCTATTTTTTAGAGCGGTTCACTCTTGATCGGCAATCTCCCGGAGATGTGGCCGACCTTCCAGAGCGTGTCGGACATAGTAGGCTACAGCCGCCAGATCCGCGGCGGACTTCTACGAGGGACCCCTCGGGTCGTCACGCGAATAAGCCCCGCGGGACAACGCGCTTAACGATTGCGCAACGCCGCGACCGCAACACTGAGGGTCCCGACGCGCGAGAACCCGGCCGACCATGCTCGCCACTCCGGCCGCCGCGCCACCCGATACCGTCTTGCGCCCGTTGCGCCTCTCGCGCCTCTCGCGCCTCTCGCGCCTCTCGCGCCTCTCGCGCCCCTTGCGCCCCTTGCGCCCCTTGCGCCCCGCGCGCCGCTGGGCCTTGGCGTTGCCCGATCCGCTAGTCGCCGCCACCGTGGCGGCGGTCGTCGCCGGCACCGCGATCCGTGCCAGGCTCGGCGCGAGCCAGCCGCTCTGGCTCGACGAGACGTTCACCGGCGCGATCGCCGCGCAGCCGACGCTCTCCGATGTCGGTCACCAGATCCTGCTCGATGTGAACTCGCCCTTCTACTACGTGATCGCGCACCTCTGGGCGCTCGTCTTCGGCCTGTCGAACGCGTCGCTGCGGTTTCCCGCTCTCGTCGTGTCCGCTGTCGCGCCGCTGCTGTGCCTCGTCGCGCCCGGCCTCGCCCGGCGCACGCGGCTCGTATGGTGCGCTCTCATCGCGCTATGGGCGCCGGGCTTCGCCTATGCGCAGGAGGCGCGGTGCTACTCGCTCGTCTTCTGCCTCGGCCTGGCGGCGACGATCGCCTTCATCGCGCTGATCGACGCGCCGAGCCGGCGCCGGGCCATTGTCTGGGCAGGGCTCGGTTGCCTCGCCGTGCTCGCGCATTATCACGCGCTCGCGCTGATCGGGCTGCAGGGCCTGGCCTTCCTGGCGATCCACCGCGCTCGCGCGCTGAAGGCATGGCCGGCGGCGCTGCTGTTCGTGCCGCTGTTCGGCTGGCTCGTGGTCCACAGCGAGCGCATCGTCGCCTTCACCGCCGCGGGCGTCGCCTGGTATGATCGCATGCGCCCGATGGGCTTGATGCATGTCCTCGCCTTCGCGACCGGCTCGCTGATCCCGGTGGCGCTCCTCTTCATCGCGCTCGGCGTCGTCCGCCTCGCGCGCGGCGCGACAGCGGCCGCTGATCTGGTGCCGGAGAGCAGCCGAGGCGCGATCGTCGCGGCGCTCACCGCGCTCGGCGGCACCGCCTTCTGGGTCGCGCTCGCGTTCCTGCGCCCGACCTTCACGATGCGCTACCTGATGCCGTTCGAGCCCGGCCTGCTGCTCGGCCTCGTGCTGCTCGCCGAATCGCTGCGGCGCGTGTGGCGGCTGTCGTCGGCGGTGCTGATCCTCCTCTTCGCCAAGACGGCGTTCGACGCGGCCGTCGCCGGCGTCCCGCCGAAGGTCTACAGCTTCGAGCGCGCGTCCGACGCGCTGATGGCGCAGGGTACGCGGAGCCTCGCGTTCTTCTGGGACAATCCGAACAATGCCGTCGAATCGCCGGAGCAGCTCGCCATCGTCGGCGGCTTCTTCTTTCAGCGGCGCGGGGTCGACGTCGCCGTCGCGCCTTTGATCAACGCGCGTGGGCGCGATCCGAACCCGCGCCTGCTCGCCACGGCGCAGGCGCCGCACGCTTCCATCCTGTGGCTCTACGACACCCGCGTCCATGATACGGCGGCAACGGTATTCCCCCCGACGATCGCGCGCATGCCGGGATGGCGGTGCCATGACTTCGGCGCCACGACGATCGGCATCCTGGCCTGCAGCCGCGGTGGCGCCGGGGACTGATCGTACCGTCAAGTCTCCGGCCGGCGCGCGCTGTCGTGCCAACCGCCGAGCGCCCAGGTGCTGAGCCCGGCCATCGCGAGAAACAGCGCGACGCCCGCGAGCGTGATGAGCAGCAGCGCGGCGAACATGCGCGGGATGTCGAGTTCGTAGCCCGACTGCAGGATCTCGTTGGCGAGGCCGGCGCCGCGCCCGCCCGTGCCGGCGACAAACTCGGCGACGACGGCGCCGATCAGCGCGAGTCCGCTCGAAATCCGCAGCCCCGCGAAGAAGTACGGCAGCGCCGAGGGGATGCGCAGGCGGACCAGCGTCTGCCAGCCGCTCGCGTTGTTGAGCTCAAAGATGTCGCGCAGGCCGGGATCGATGGTGCGCAGCCCGAGCGTCGTGTTGGAAATGATCGGAAACAGCGCGACCAGCGTCGCGCAGATGACGAGCGCGGCTTGCGTGTTCTTGACGAGGATGATGATGAGCGGCGCGATCGCGACGATCGGCGTCACCTGCAGCATCACCGCATAGGGAAACAGGCTGCGCTCGATCGACCGGCTCTGCACGAAGAGGGCGGCGACGAGCACGCCGATCACGATGGCAAGGGCAAAGGCCGCGAACGTCACCGCCATGGTGTTCGCGAGCGCGCGCAGGAGCGCCGGCCAGTTCGCGATGAACGTGGCCGCGATCGCGCTCGGCGCCGGGAACAAGTACGGCGGGATCGCGAAGACGCGACACGCCCCTTCCCACGCCGCGAGAACGACGAGGCCCGTGACGAGCGGCGGGAGGATCGCCGCGGCGAGTTTGGCGCGCGTCATGACGCGGGACCGTCGGAGAGCGAGGCGTCCGTCAGCGCGAGCGACAGGTCGCGGCAGAGATCGGCGAAGCGCGCGCTCGCGCGGAACGCCGCGTCGCGCGGCAGCGGCGCGTCGATCACGATCTCGCGAAAGATCCGGCCCGGCCTCGCCGCCATCACGACGATGCGCGTCGAGAGGAACACCGCCTCGGTGATCGAATGCGTCACGAAGAGCGCGCAGAAGCGCCGCTGCCACCACAGCGCGGCGAGGTCGGCATCGAGGGCGTCGCGGCTGAACTCGTCGAGCGCGCCGAACGGCTCGTCCATCAGCAGGAGATCAGGCTCGGTGACGAGCGCGCGGGCGATCGAGACGCGCATGCGCATCCCACCGGAGAGCTGGCGCGGGTATTTGCGCGCTTGGGAGGCGAGACCGACGCGGGCGAGGGCTTGCTCGACCTTCGGCGCGCTTTCGGACCTGGTGACGGCCGCGAGGTCGAGCGGCAGGCGCACGTTGGTCGCGACCCGCGCCCACGGCATCAGCGTGGCGTCCTGGAAGACGAAGGCGAGGCGCCGATCCGGGCCGCCGGGCGCGTCGCCGCCGAACCGGGCGACGCGTCCGGCGCTCGGGCGCTCCAGGCCGGCCACGAGCCGAAGCAAGGTGCTCTTGCCGCAGCCCGACGGCCCGATCAGCGAGACGAACTCGCCCTGCGCCACCGCGAGGTCGATCGGCGCGAGCGCCGTCGTGCCGTCCGCGAAGACTTTCTCGGCGGCGAACATCTCGATGGCGGGCGGGGCTGATGCCGTGGTCATCTCCGAGCGCTACCGGAAAGGCGCGGACTGTCCTTCTCCCGCAGGTGGGGAACGGCGGAATAGCTCGCTCACCCCCGCGCCGCGCGGGCCATCTCCACCAGCACTTTCCGCAGATCCCCAGGGTGCGCGATCGGCGCCGCGAAGGGGATGCGGGCCGTATCGTCGCCGCAGGCGAGGTCCATGCCGTCGGGGTCGATGCCGGTGGCGAGCCAGGCGCCGGGCGGCTTGCCGGCGAGCTTTTCGGCATAGAGGGCAAGCGCGTCGAGGTGGTCGGCGTTCATGTGCGCCACCGCGCCGGCTTCGGCCGCGAGCAGGGTCTCGGCACCGGCGAGCGGCGTCAGCAAGCGGCTCGCGGGAAAACGCGCGGCGCGCGCAAAGCCGCCGTTCAGATGGATCTGTTCCATCGCGATGCGCCAGAACGAGAAGTCGCCGAAGTCCGCGTAGAGTTCGGCCTTGGGGTGGCGGGCGAGGAACCGCGTCCGCACGGCCAGGCGCGCCGCCGGCTCTGTCACTTTGGCGGCTCGGCCGGTGATGGTGAGACGTGGATGCGCCAGCGGGTCGCCGGCGCCGGTCTCGGCGAGCAGCAGCGAGACGCGCGGGTCCCGGTCCATGTGGCGGGTATGCGCGGAGAGCTGCGACACGAGGATCAGCGGCGCGCCGTCGGGGTCGGTCGCGACCGTGACCAGCGAGGCGAACGGGTCGCCCGAGCCGTTCAGCGTCGCCAGCGTGCCGGCGCGGGTCTGGCGCAACAGCCGTTTCGATTCCGCGAGCGGGGCAAAAGCGGGATCCTGGCCGGGCTGGGGTTCCAGCTCCCCTTTGTCCTCGCTCATGCGTTTCGCTCATTGTTGGCGGCGGCGGCGCCGGTCGTCCACCGCGGCTCGCGGATGGTCAAGCCGAAGACGAGACCATAGGTGAAGGATAGACCATGGATCGCGGTGGCATCGAGACGCGGGTCGCGGATGACGAGCGAGAGCACGACCGGGACAAGATAGGCGAGGATCGGTGCGACGGCGACGATCAGCAGATCGGCGCCGATCGACGTCAGCAGCCGGTCGACCGGCAGGAGCACCAGCGCGATGACCGCGAGCGCCGGCAAGTTGTAGATCAGGTAGAGCTTGGGCAGGCTCGCGAGCGAGGCTTTGGCGAGCGCATCGGCAGTGCCACCCGTCGTCGTGCCGAGATAGATCGCCGCCAGCAGCCATACGATCGGCGCCAGCACGAGCGTCACGACAATCCGCCACCACCAGCGCACGAAAGACCTCCATCCGAGGCTCCTACCGGCAGGGTTGGCTCGCTTCTGTCAAGACGCTCGCGCTTTGGTCGATCGCCTTACCTCGGGGCGGGCGCCGGCGTTTTCTGCCGGTACTTGACCCGCTCCTCCTCGTACTTCTTCTTCAGGCGGGCGAAGCAATTCAGCTCGTAGCAGCCGAAGACGGCAGCCGCGCCGAGCCCAATCGCGACCTTGGCGCCGGTCGAAAGACCCTCCCGCCCGCCGCCTTGCCCGCCGTCCGTGGCCTGATGCGCCGGCGCGGCCTGCCCCTTCTCGCCGACGGTGACGCCGACGCGCTGCGCCTTGTCCGGGCCGCCGCCGGAGGGGATGTAGTCGACCTCGATCTGCTTGCCCGGCGGAACGGCGCCGACATAGTCGGCGAAGGTCGCCGTGCTCGGAAACACGTGGCCGTTCACCGCGATGATGCGGTCGCCGACCGCGAGGCCGGCCTGCGCGGCCGGCGAGTTCGCGCCGACGCCCTCGACCTTCAGGAGTTCGAAGGTGAGGCCCTCGCTGGTGATCTCCTGCTCGGGGCCGACCCGCATGCCCAGCGAGCCGCCGGCGCGTGCGAGCCCCGCCGCCAGCTGTGGGGTCTCGAGCTGATACCCCATCTTGTTGTCCGCGAACGCCGTGCCCGTGACGGCCTGCGTGCCGATGAGGACGGCGGCCGTTGTGGCCGTGACGATGCGTGCGAGCATGCTCAGACGTCGACCGAAGAGTTGGTCGGCACCTGCCCATCCGGCGTCATGCCGTTCACCGCGTTCGGCAGATGCTGGCTGAGCTGGTTGAGGAAATCGCCCTGGTTCATTCCAGCCTGCTGCGCCATGCCGGGCACGCGATCGCCGAAGACGTTTTGCAGATCGCTGGGGGAGACCGAGCTGTTGGCGCCGTTGCCGATCCACGATTGGACGACCTGGCCGAGCCCCGCGCCCTCGAACATCGAGATCAGGCCGCCGAGCCCGCCCGCCGTGCCCTGGACGTTACCGCCGCCTCCGGCCTGGGAGCCGCTCTGAGTATAGCCCTGGCCGCCGGCCTGGTTGCCGCCGCCGAGGATGTCGGTCAGCACGTTGCTCATGCCGGGTGACGCATTCGAGCCGCCCAGCAGGCTGCCAATGATCGTATCGAGAATGCCCATGTCGAAGCTCCTGGCCCATGCAGCGACTAGTCGCCCTCGGAACGGGCTGGTCGTGCCTGCGACAATCGAAGCTTTGGTGAAGCGGTTGCCTCCCGGAACTGATCTATCTCGCGGTACGCTCGAAAATTCAGCCGCGGAAGCCGCGATTTCGATGCTCGCTAGTTCGACCGGCTCATCCGCAATAGTTCATTTGCAATATTTGCCGTCGCCTTTGGACCCGCGCACCTCGAGATCGAAATGCCAGTGCGTGCGGTGGTAGGCGTCGGAGCCCGGCCCCAGCACGGTGTGGAAATAGCCGCAGGCGCCGGCCCGCGACGCGCTTTCGAACCCGGTCTCGGTGTCGGTCTTGGGATCGCCGACCTCGATGACGCGGCCGTCGGCGAGCTTCAGCTGGGCGATGTCGATGGCGAGCCCCTGGCCGTGCGCGGACAGCTTGGCGCCAAAGATGTGGTCGCGCGAGCGGCACTCGAGGCCGGGGCCCGTCCAGATCGCCTGGACGGGCGAGCCGAACGTCCCCTTGGCGAGCGGCACCATCAGGTCGCGCACGAAGGACGAGAACGCGTCCGCCGTGGTGCAGGCGATGGTCGGGTGGTCGGGGAAGGCGACCGTGCCGCCGTCCGGCATCGTCAGCTCGGTGAGCCGCACCGCCTCGACCACCGTGCAGCGCTCGTCGGGTTGCGGGCCGATGGCGATCGACGCGACTGCGACATGGCGCGCGACAAGGCGGCCCGGGCATTGCGGATCGTCGTCCGGCGACAGCGGAACGAAGGCGGTGGTGGCACCACTGGGCGCGACCGCCGGCGGGCCGGGTGCGGGCGGGCTCTGCGCGAGAGGCTTGGCGACCTCGGCGGGCTTGGGTGGCGGCTCGACGTGCTGGGCGAGCTCGACATGATCGGCGTGTGCCGTCGCCGGCGCCGAGGGCGTCTCGAGCTCGGCGGGCTTCGGCGGCGGCAAGGGCGGCGTGCCTGCACTCTCGGCAACCGTGGGCTCCGCTGACTTGGCGTCAGCCGGCTTGAGGCGGTCTTCTGTCGCGACGCCGGGCGTGATCGGCCGGTCACCCGCGAAACGCGGACGGGGCACGGGTAGCGGGATCTCGGCGGCGGTCGATGGCCGCGGTGCCGGCGGTCTGTGTGGCAGACCGCGGCGCGCTCGGGTGGGCGCCGACGGGGGTGGCGTACGCTCGAACAGGAAATCGAACGGCGCCGCGCCGGCCGTGCCGGTCGCGCTGGCGAGGACCAAGGCGCTCAACGCCAGACGAGCGCCCACTGGATCGATGTGCCGCATCAAGGTTTCCCGATGATCGTGCGCCGGTCTCGATTCGTCGGCCGAGCATAGGCCGGGGCGGCGCCAAGCCCAACCTTGCGCGCTGACATGTCCCAGGCCGCATGACGCAAGGAAGCACAAACCATGACGACGCGGTTTGCTTGAACGGCTTCCAAAAGAGGCCATATTGGCTTGACGGCGAAAGCCGTGTGGAGCGCCTTCGGGGCTCCTGTTCTAGCGAAGGCCGGAAGGCTTCGACAAGGTACGCCATGTCCCGCATGCCGCCTCCGGGTACCCCGTTTCTGCTGGGGTTCGACGAGATCGAACGCGCGCTCGACCGCGTCGCTCGATCCGCGCCGGAGGGCTATCCGCCCTGCAATATCGAGCGGATCGCCCGGACCGAGAGCACGCCCGATACGCTGAGGATCACGTTGGCCGTCGCCGGCTTCACCCGCGACGCCCTCGAGGTTCTCGTCGAGGATGGGCAGCTCCTGATCAGGGGGCGGCAAGTCGACGAACGGGAGCGCGTCTATCTGCATCGCGGTATCGCCGCGCGGCAGTTCCAACGCGTCTTTCTTCTCGCCGACGGAATGCAGGTCGCCAGCGCGGACCTGGTCAACGGGCTCCTGTCCATCGATCTACATCGGCCCGAACCGCAACGGCGAGGGACGGTGATCGGCATCAACGTGCGCGACTAGGTCGGCACCGGCGCGCGGGTCGTGACGACCGCGGCAGAGAGGATGAAACCAATGTTGAACGTGACGCAGAAAGAGCCGAAGACCCCGGTGCTGAGCGAGGAGCAACTCGAGCATCTCGGCGAGGGCCTCGTCGCCTATCTGAAGCCGATCCGCGCGGAAGACCTCGGCACGCTGTTTCCCGAGGTACCGGCTGGCATCCAGCCCGGCATGCAGCTGTTCGCGCTGCTCGGCGCCAGCGGCAAGCCGCTTGTCCTGACGGACTCGAAGGACGCCGCCCTCGCGAACGCCATGCAGAACGAGCTGCACATGGTGAGCGTGCACTGATCCCGTCCCGGCGGCTGGCGGCGTTCGCGCCGCCTTGCCGCCTGGGATCGGCTGCTCTATAGGCTCGCGCAGCGCCAGCGCCGAAGCGCGATCCTTTTCTCAAATTCCCGAGCCGACGATGAAAGCCGACATCCATCCGTCCTATCACATGATCAAGGTCGTGATGACCGATGGCACCGAGTTCATGACCCGCTCGACCTATGGGGCCGAGGGCGACACGATGCAGCTCGATATCGACCCGACGACGCACCCGGCGTGGACCGGCGGCTCGGCGCAGCTGCTCGATCGCGGCGGTCGCCTGTCGCGCTTCAACTCGCGCTTCGGCGGATTGGCTTTCGGCAAAAAGTAGGACTTTCGGCTCTTGCGAGCCGTCACTTAGCGACTTTCGCGGATGCTCGTTCGACGCAACCTTGCTGCGCCGAGGCCATTGTCGCACGCCGAGAGCGATCAACGCTCCGATAAGCGAGAGGAACCACCATGCTGAGGAAGCTGTCCACTGCGGCGCTCGTCGCCGCCATGTCGTTCGCGACGATCCCCGCGACAGTTGTCGTCGCCCAGGCGCAGGCCAACGAGCCGCCGACCGCGCCGACGCCCGACGCCGCCATGAAGGGCGGCGACATGTCCAAGGGCGATATGTCGAAGGGCGACATGTCCAAAGGCGATATGTCGTCCTCGAAATCGATGAAGAAGATGTCGAAGAAGCACAAGATGAAGAAGAAGCACATGTAGTCGCACGGCGATCGATGATCGAAGCGGCCCCTTTCGGGGCCGTTTCTGTGTCCGCGTCATGCTTGGATAGGTCAGCCGTGGAGTTACAGCGGCGCGCCGAATAGCTTCTCCACGAGCGACCGGTCGCGGCCGGCGGTGGCCTGACGTGGGCCGTCCTGCCCGCTCTCGTCGTCTCGCGCGCGCGCCAAGGGCCGCGGCGGTTGCGACGGCGACATCTCGTCGTAGGCATCATGAGCGCGGGTCGGCGTCCGCGACGCGACGACGGGGGCAGGCTCCGCGTGTCCGAGCCCGGGGATCGGGATGCCGAACAGGCTCGAGGGCAGCGCGGTCTGCAATGCCGAGGGTTGGTCGGGCGCGAGCATCGGCGCTCCGTGCGCGGTGCCATAGGGCAGGGGGCTCGGCGTCTGCCCGGCCGAGGCCTGCTTCATGAAACGTGACCAGATCTCGGTCGGCAGCGTGCCGCCGGTCGCCTTCCGCGTGGGCGATGAATCGTCGTTTCCCAGCCAGACGCCGGCGACGAGGCGGCTCGTGTAGCCGACGAACCACGCGTCGCGATAATCCTGGCTGGTGCCGGTCTTGCCACCGGCCTGCCAGCCTTCCAGTTCGCCCTTCCGTGCCGTGCCAGACAGCAGCGTCTCGGTCATCATCGTGTTCATCAGCGCGACGTCGTGCGGCGCGATCACGCGGCCGTTGTTGCCGGGACGGCGCTGATACAGCAAGCGGCCGCCGGTCGTCCGGATCCGCGCGATGGCATGCGGCTGGACGCCGATGCCGCCGTTGGCGAACGGCACGTAGGCGGTGACGAGTTCGAGCGGCGACACCTCGGAGGTGCCGAGCGCGATCGAGGCGTTGGGCTGCAGCTCCGAGCCGATGCCGAGGCGGTGCGCCACAGCGACCACGGTCTTCGGCCCGGCCTCGAGGCAGACGCGTACCGCCACCGTGTTCAGCGACATCGACAACGCCTTGGTCAGCGTCACCGGGCCGAAATAGGCGTGGCTGTAATTCTCGGGCCGCCAGCCGCGCACGTCGATCGGCGCATCCTCGCGCACGGTCTCGGGCGTCAGCCCCTTCTCGATGCCGGCGAGATAGACGAACGGCTTGAACGCCGAGCCGGGCTGCCGTTTGGCGGAGATCGCGCGGTTGAATTGGCTCGCCGCGTAGTCCCGGCCGCCGATCAGCGCGCGGATCGCGCCGTCCGGCGCCATCGCGACGAGCGCGCCTTGGCTGACGCCGAACTTGCCGCCCTTCTTGGCCAGGACGTCGTCGAGCGCATGCTCGGCGTCGCTTTCCAACGCGCGGTCGACGGTGGTGTCGACGGTGATATCTTCGTCGATCGCGCCGATCACGTCGTCCAGCGTGTCGACGACGTAGTCCGCCGCGTAGTTCGCCGAGCCCGCGCCGGGCGGGCGGACGACGCGCGCGGGGGCGGCCAGCGCCTGCGCCGCTTGCGCGTCGGTGATGTAGTGCTCGTCGCGCATCGCCGCGATCACCTGCGCGGCGCGATCGGTCGCGGCGATGATGTTGCGGTTCGGCGCCAGCTTGGTCGGCGCCTTCATCAGGCCGGCCAGCATCGCCGCCTGCTGCACTGTCACGTTGCGGGCGTCGGAGTTGAAGTACTTGTGCGCCGCCGCCTCGACGCCGAATGCACCCGCGCCGAAGTAGACGCGGTTCAGGTACAGTTCGAGGATCTGGTTCTTTGTGTACTTGTGCTCCAGCCAGACCGCGAGGATCGCCTCCTGGATCTTGCGCGAGAGCGTGCGCTCCTGCGTCAGGAAGACGTTCTTGGCGAGCTGCTGCGTCAGCGTCGAGCCGCCCTGCATCGAGCGGTGCAGCACCACGTCGGAGAAGACCGCGCGCACGATCCCGACGGGATCGATGCCGAAATGCGAGTAGAAGCGCCGGTCCTCGATCGCGACGAAGGCGTGCGGCAGGTAGGGCGGCAGATCGGCGATCTTGACCGCGGCGCCGCCGGTGTCGCCACGGTTGGCGAGCAGGGTGCCGTCGGACGCGAGGATCGCGATATTGGGCGGGCGTTTCGGCACGGCGAGCTGGTCGATCGCCGGCAGCTTGGCGGCCTCGTAGCCGATCACCGCCGCGCCGGCGATGCCGCCCCACAGGCCGATGACGAGCGTCGTGCGGATCAGGCCGACGAGGGGCAGGGATCGGCGCCGACGCTTTTTCGGTCTTGGCGCGCGTTCCCGTCCGCGCGCGGCGCGCTCGTCCGCCTCGTCGTCGCGCCCGAAGCGCGGCTCGCGCCGTTCCGGTGTGCCGCGCTTACCCATGTGACTCGAACAACGCCCCGCCGCCGTTCGCCCGTTACCCCCGGGCCGGCGATGCAAGGCTAGGAGCCCAGGCTTAAGGGCGCGTAAAGTGGCCGGCCGGCGGCTTGGCGGCGATGGCCGCGACCCGTGCCGCCAGCATGTCGATGGCGTTGGCCGGGCGCGGGAGTTCCGCCGGCGCGCGGCGGCAGTGCTCGTATGTCATCGACGCCGTCGCACGCTGGTCGACCATCTCGAAACCGGCCTGGCCATCCCGATACCAGACGAGTCGCGCGGGCCGTCTTTGCGAGGCGGAGATCGTCAGTTCGCAGCGGTCCGGGACGACGGGGCCGATGGGGAGGACGACGCGGGCGCCCGTGTCGCTGATGTTGCGGACCGTGCACTCGACGGCCCAGCCGTTCAGCTTCTCGATCTCGATGCGGCCGTTCAGCAATGTACGACGGCGGCAATACTTTCGGCGCTCGGTCATACGGCCTCGCAGAGCTAAAAATTAAATCCAGATGCTAGTTTACATTTCTCATGTCTTTAGGGAAGCCGTCGCGGCGAACTAGTCTTGATTAAGCCTAATCGTAGAGGTGAACGATCAAAGGAACAGCGCGACGATCTGCCGGCCAACCGCCAGTCGCCTGCCGTCCGGAGCCCACAACGACATGGCCTGCAGCGAATAGCCGTTCGCGGCTTGCTCGCTGCGCGAGCGCAGCAGGTACCAGTCCCCCGACTCGATCGGATGGAACAGATCGAGCGACCACGTCATGGTGCTGATCGCGCCGGCCTTGGCGAAGCTGGTCATCGCGGCCGGCGGCGGACAATCCGCCAGCGCGAGCAGCGCGATGACAGGGTCGACGCCCGCGGCATCGCGGTGGCGGACCCAGACCGTGAATTCGGGGTCCTCGGCCTTCGAGATCGGTCGCGCCCCGGCGGCCAGCCGCAGCTCGAAGTTCTGGAAGAAGGCCGGCCGGGCGGCGTGCTCGAAGAACGCGTCGCAGGCCTCGGGCGGTGGCACGTCTGGCCCAACGGCGGAATCGTGGCCGATCTCGCTCGGCCGGTCGCCGCCATGGACGAGCGTGGCGCGGACGGCGGGGCCGCCCTCGCCGGTCGCGTCCACGGCGATGAACGTCGCCGACCGACCGCGCCGCAGCACCCGCGGCTCCAGCTTGATGCGACCGCTGGCCGGGCCGACGAAGGCCACCTGCACCGCGCGCAAGGGCGCGAGATCCGGGACCTCGCGCGCCGCCGCCGCCGCGCACAGCGCCGTCGTGACGCCGCCATAGAGCGTGCGGCCCTGCGACCAGGTCTCCGGCGCCTCGACAAGGTAGGTCCCGTCCTCCTCGACGAGGCTATCGATCACGGTGCGCAGGCTTGTCATCGCGCGACGATAACGGCGCGGCTCGGTTGCGTAAATCGCGCGCGTCACGAGCCTTGGGGTTTGTCGTTCCCGCGCCTTGCGCTCGGCGTCGCGTCACGCCACAGTCCCCGCCCCGTCATACACCTCGCGAGCGGGCGTAGGATCGAGCGTCATGAAAGTCACCCTGGAACGAGCCACGTTGCTCAAGTCGCTCAGCCACGTGCATCGCGTGGTCGAACGGCGCAACACGATCCCGATCCTGTCGAACGTGCTGCTCCGGGCGGACGGCCAATCGCTCACCCTGAAGGCGACCGACCTCGATCTCGAGGTGACCGAGATCGTGGCGGCGGAGGTCGGCCAGAAGGGCGCGACGACGCTGCCCGCGCATATCCTGCACGACATCGTCCGCAAGTTTCCCGATGGCGCCCAGGTCTCGCTCGAAAATAGCGGGGATAGCGGTCAGCTCACGCTCCGCTCCGGCCGCTCGCGCTTCAACCTGCAATCGCTGCCCGAGGCCGACTTTCCCGATCTCACGCCGGGCGAGATGAGCCATTCCTTCTCGATCGCCGCGGGCGACCTGAAGAAGCTCATCGACAAGACGCAGTTCGCGATCTCCAACGAGGAGACGCGCTATTACCTCAACGGCATCTACATGCACACGATCGACGCCGAGGGCACGATGATGCTGCGCGCGGTCGCGACCGACGGGCATCGCCTCGCCCGCGTCGAGGTGCCGGCACCGTCGGGCGCGGCGGGCATGCCGGGCATCATCGTGCCGCGCAAGACGGTGGCCGAGGTGCAGCGCCTCGCCGAGGTGGGCGCCGACGAGGTCAAGGTCGAGGTCTCGACGGCGAAGATCCGCTTCACCTTCGGCGAGGTCGTGCTGACCTCGAAGCTGATCGATGGGACGTTCCCGGACTATCTGCGCGTCATCCCGACGGGCAACGACAAGCGCCTTGTCGTCGATCGCGCGCCGTTCGCGGCCGCCGTCGATCGCGTTTCGACGATCTCGTCGGAGCGCGGCCGCGCGGTCAAGCTCGCCGTCGCCGACGGCAAGCTCACCCTGTCCGTCACCAACCCGGATTCGGGCTCGGCCGTCGAGGAGCTCGAGGTCGACTACGATGCCGCGCCGCTCGATATCGGCTTCAATGCCCGCTACCTGCTCGACATCACCGCGCAGATCGAGTCCGACACGGCGTTGTTCAAGATGGCCGACCCCGGCTCGCCGACCCTGGTGCTCGACCGCGACGGCGCCTCCGCGCTCTACGTGCTCATGCCGATGCGTGTGTAACGCCGTTCGAACCTGATCGGGACGCGCGAAATCCAATCTTTCACGGACTCTGAAAAGCATGGAGCGCTTCGGCCTGGTCGAGTTGATCAAAGGAGACGGCGGCGCGATCGAGCCGCGTGTTCCTTGTCGCGAGATTCAGCTCGATCTCCCGATCGGGCGGCACCGAAGCCCGGTGCGCGAGCTGGCGTGACATTCGTCATCGGGCGGCAGTGGCCGCCAAGTCCGGCTCGATCTCGCTGAGAACGGACAGATCGACCACCGGCGTGTTGCCTTTGAGCAGGGTGGGGAAGTCGACGTAGCGCGCGAAAACGCGATATCGGCGCCCGTGAAAACGTGCAGGTCCGAGACGTCTTGCCCGAAGGTCGCGTCATGCGCGGCGACCATCAGGACGAAGCGCAACTGCTTGAAGCTAGCCGTGTCCGGCGCGATCGCGTGCCGCGGGCTCTTCTCGTCGATCACGTGGCGGATCTCCCAGCCGGCGCTGAAGATCGACAGCCTGTCGCGCACGAGCTTCAGCTCGATCGGCCGCGCGCGGATGTTGGCGCCACCACGGTCGTGGTGAGAACGTAGAGCGTGGCGGTCGCGGTGTGCAGCGTCTCGACGCCGACGTTGCAGAACCGATACATCAGCGTCGGCGTGCCGCGCCGCGTCGTGACGATCGCCCTCTCCGCATAGACGATCCGCGTCCTGGGTCGCGAGAAGCGCACGAACAGCAGGCCCGTCATGATCGCGGTGATGCCGACGCCGACGATCAGCTCGAGGCTGGCGACCGCGTGGCCGTAGATCGAGCTCGGGTACATCTCGCCACAGCCCGCCGTCGACAGGGTCTCGACGGAGAAGAAGAACGCACCGAGGAACCCGTGCGGCTTGAGATCGCCGATCGAGCCGGGCTGCAGGAGATAGAGGCCGGCGAACAGCACGTTCATCGCCAGCTCGATCGCGAAGAAGAACAGCGCGAACTGCCGCCAGCCGAGCGCGATCGCGAAACGGTACGGGTCGAAGCGAGCGCCGCCCGGGATGAAGATCTTGGCGAAGCTCACGCCGGCGATCGTCACGTCGACGCGATCACGCCGCCGCCCGATCTTTCCCGCATGGAGCGGACTTTGCAATTACGGGTTGCCGGTCGATCAGCGGAAGGCCGAGCAGGAGTGATCCATCAGCGCCTCGCCATGCGCTTCGTCACGAGAGTTCTCGATACGCCGGCGCGCCAACACGAAGAAGCCCGGCTTGCCGGCGATGTCGTCGCTGCCGACGACGACGATGGTGATGTCATCCATGTCGTCGGGCGCGACCTTCAGCCCGTCGGCGACGAGGTCGAACACGTTGACGCCGCCCAGCCCGTCGCCCTGGACGGCGGTGGTCCAGTAATGCGGCGCCAGCGCCATGACCTTGGCGCGTGTCCAGCGGCCGACCGCGATACGGTCGCCGGCGCGGGCGAGCGCCTGCTTGATCTGCGGGCGAATGCAATCGACGTGGATGTGGAGCTGGTCCTGGCTGCGACCGATCCGCGAGTTCACCGCCAGCGCGAGGTCGGCGCGGCCGGGCATGCGCGCGAGGCCTTCGATCGCAAAGGAGCGCGACGCCCAGGCGTCCTCGAAATAATCTGGCGCGCCGGGCCCGCGAAGCCGCGTGGCCTCGATGCCGATCGTCTGGGCCGTCGGCGAAACGATCGTGTGGGACTTCACGAACGGCGCGCGCAGCACGACGTAGCCGTCGGCCAACCCGTGCGGCGTCTCGACGGCGAGGCAGGGGAAGGGCGCGCCGGTGAGGCCCTGATCGGCGACGCACGCCTGCACGACACGCCACAGCACGCCGCGCTGCGCGTCGACGCCGAGCTTGGGCAGGAACAAGAAGACCCCGACAAGGAGGCCGAGAGACAGGCGAAGCATCGGTTCGTTCGCTAAGGATCGATCCGGTGTTTTCGCCTGGAACTGCTAATTTTTTGAGGCCGAGGCGAGGCCATGCGCCCGCGCCGGCGATGCCCGAGGATCAACGTCGCGTGAAGTTCAACACCAGGGAGATCAGCAGCAGGATAATCGCGACATAGAAGATGATCCGCCCGATGCTTTCCGCGCCCGCGGCGACGCCGCCGAAGCCGAGCACGCCGGCGACGAGCGCGACGATGAGAAAGATGAGCGCCCAATAGAGAAGATTGCCGGTTCCCATAAGCCCTGCCTCCAAGCAGCCGTCGACCCGAGATGGCGGCAAAACCGTGGCGACTGCGCGTGGTTCCGGTGAGCGTCTTGAAAACAAAGCGGGTTCGCTAGTGGCTTGGCGTCTCCAGCGCTGCCGCGGAGGCTGGGCTTGGGGCGCCCGGCCGCCCGAGCCGCAGCAGGCTGACCACCGCGGCGATCGCGCCGAAGCCGGCCGCCAACGACAGATCGATGGTCTCGGCGTTGGCCGCGAAGCGGAACATCGCCGCCGCGATCGTCGCGCCGACCGTGAAGCCGACGAGCCGCGACATGGCGAGCATGCCGCCCGCCGCGCCTGCCCGCTCGCGCGGCGCGGTGCCGAGCAAGGTGCGGTTGTTCGGCGCCTGGAAGAAGCCGAAGCCGAAGCCGCACAGCGCCATGCGCCAGATGATGGCGCCGGTCTCGGCATGCGTCGGCATCGTCGCGAGCAGGGCGAGGCCGGTGGCCAGCAGCGCGAGCCCGGCCGCGCCGAGGAGTGCCGCAGGCATCCGGTCGGACAGGCCGCCGGCGAGCGGCGCCGCGACGCCAAGCGCGGCCGGCCAGGCGGTCATCAGCAGGCCCGTCTGCACGGGATCGCGGCCGAGCGCCGTCTCGAAGTAGAAGGGCAGCGCGACATAGGCCAGCATGTAGGCCGTGAACGAGCAGATCGAGGTCGCCACCGACAGCGCGAAGATGGGGTTGCGCATCAGGTCGACCGGGATCAGCGGATGCGTCGTCGCGAGCGCGCGCCGCCATAGTAGCGCCGCCGCGACGAGGGCGACGGCGATCTCGGCAAGCGCGATGATGCCGTCGCCATGCGTGAGTCCGTCGGCGCCGAGGAAAAACATGCCGAAGGCGATCGCGTTGAGCGCGGCGCTTGTCCAGTCGAGCGGGCGGCCCGATGTCTCCGCGTCCGGCAGCGCGCGGGCCGCCAGCACGACGTTGGCGATGCCGAGCGGCACGTTGATCGCGAAGAGCCATTCCCACGAGCCGATCGCCAGGATGCCGGCGGCGACGGTCGGCGCGATGGCGGCGGCGACGGAGACCACGAGCGCGTTGAGCCCGACGCCGCGGCCCAGAAGCTTCTGCGGATAGGTGTGGCGCACGAGCGCGCCGTTGATGCCCATGATGCCGGAGGCGCCGATCCCCTGCAGGACGCGCGACGCCACCAGCGCTGCGAGGCTGTGCGACAGCGCGCAGGCGAGCGATCCCACCGTGAAGACGACGAGGCCGGCGAGATAGACGCGCCGAAAGCCGAGCCTCTCTCCGAGCGCGGCGAAGGGCAAGAGCGTGACGATGGTCGCGATCTGGTAGGCGTTGACGACCCAGGTCGCCTCCGCGGGCGAGGCGTGCACCTGCCGGGCGATGGTTGGCAGCGCGACGTTGGCGACCGACGTGTCGAGCACCGACATCGTGATGCCGAGCCCGATCGCCGCCATCGCCCAATAGCGACGCGGCGTCGGCAGGCCGTCGGGTTCTTCCGTCAAAAGGCGAGGATCATCGTCAGGCGGCGTCTTGTTGCAGCAGGGCGCCGACGGCGTCGAGCGCCTGTTGCGAGGCGGCGCCATCCGGGCCGCCGGCCTGCGCCATGTCGCGCCGGCCGCCGCCGCCCTTGCCGCCGAGCGCGGCCGCCGCGGCGCGCACCAGCGCCACCGCATCAAAGCGCGCGACGAGGTCCTGCGTGACGCTGACGACGACGCCGGCCTTGCCGTCGCCGGCGACGCCGACGATCGCGACGATGCCGGAGCCCAGCGTCTGCTTGGCCTCGTCGGCGAGCGCCTTCAGATCCTTCATTTCGACGCCCGAAACGGCCTTGCCGAGGTACTTGACGCCGCCGATCTCGGCGAAGACGGGCGCCCCCGCGTCGCCGCCCATCGCCAGTTTTTTCCGCGCGTCCGACAGCTCGCGGTCGAGCTTGCGGCGCTCGTCGAGGAGGATGGCGAGGCGCTTGGCCGCCTCGTCCTCCGGCGTCTTGAGCAGGCCGGCGAGCGCCTCGAGCTTGTCGGCGCGCGCGTTCAGGTGGTGGCGCGCGGCGGCGCCGGTCTTCGCCTCGACCCGGCGCACGCCGGAGCCCACCGCGGTCTCGCCGATGATGGTGATCAAACCGATGTCGCCGGTGCGCGCGACATGCGTGCCACCGCACAGCTCGATGGAGAAGGCCGGGCCGTGCGGGTCCCGCTCGTCGTCTTGCGCGAGGCCCATCGAGACGACGCGCACCTCGTCGCCGTATTTTTCGCCGAACAGCGCTCGCGCGCCCGACTTCATCGCCGCGTCGATCGGCATCTGTCGCGTCAGCACCTCGGCGTTCTCGAGCACGGCGCGGTTGGCGATGTCCTCCACCGCCGCCAACTCGTCGGCGCCGATCGGTTTGGGGTGAGAAATATCGAAGCGCAGGCGCTCCGGCGCGACGAGCGAGCCTTTTTGCGCGACGTGGTCGCCGAGCGTGAGGCGCAGCGCTTCGTGCAGGAGGTGGGTCGCCGAATGGTTGGCGCGGATTTTTCCGCGGCGCGAATGGTCGACGATGCAGTCGAGCGTCATGCCGGTCTCGATCGCGCCTTCCTCAACGGTGCCTTCGTGGACGAAGAGGTTGCCGAGCTTCTTTTGCGTGTCCGTCACGACGAAGCGCACGCCGTCGGCCAGCATGAGGCCCGTGTCGCCGACCTGGCCGCCCGACTCGCCGTAGAACGGCGTCTGATTCAAAATCACCGTCGCGGTCTCGCCGGTGGCGACGTGCGCGACCTCCGCGCCATCCTTCAGGATCGACAAGACCTTCGCCTCGACGCGCTCGGTCGCGTAGCCGAGGAACTCGGTGGCGCCGGCGGCGTCGCGAACGGCGAACCATTGGGTCTCGGTCGAGGCGTCGCCCGAGCCCGACCAGGCCGCTCGCGCCTCGGTCTTCTGGCGCGCCATCGCGGTCTCGAAGCCGACAAGGTCGACGCCCAAACCTTTGGCACGCAGCGCGTCCTGCGTCAGATCGAGCGGGAAGCCGTAGGTATCGTAGAGCTTGAACGCCACCTCGCCCGGCAGCGTGCCCTTGTCGGGCAAGGTATGGGTCTCATCGTCGAGGATGGCCAGGCCGCGCGCGAGCGTGATGCGAAAGCGCGTCTCCTCGAGCCGGAGCGTCTCCGTGATGAGGGCTTCCGCGCGCATCAGCTCTGGGAAGGCCTGGCCCATCTCGCGGGTGAGCGCCGGCACGAGGCGCCACATCAAGGGCTCCTTGGCGCCAAGGATCTGCGCGTGACGCATGGCGCGGCGCATGATGCGACGGAGCACATAGCCGCGCCCTTCGTTGCCCGGCAGCACGCCGTCGGCGACGAGGAACGAGCACGCGCGCAGATGGTCGGCGATCACACGATGGCTGGCGCGCAGCGGGCCATGCGGGTCGGTCGAGGTCGCGTCGGCGATCGCCGCGATCAGCGCGCGGAAGAGATCGATGTCGTAGTTCGACGTCACACCTTGCAGCAGCGCGGCGATCCGCTCCAGCCCCATGCCGGTGTCGATCGACGGGCGGGGCAGGGTACGGCGCTCGGCCTTCGAAACCTGCTCGTACTGCATAAAGACGAGGTTCCAGAATTCCAGGAACCGGTCGCCGTCCTCATCCGCGCTGCCGGGCGGGCCGCCGGCAAGCGCCTCGCCCTGGTCATAGAAAATCTCCGAGCAGGGACCGCACGGCCCGGTCTCGCCCATCGACCAGAAATTGTCGGATGTCGCGATGCGGATGATCTTCGATTCCGGCAGGCCGGCGATCTTGCGCCAGAGGCCAAACGCCTCTTCGTCGTCGTGATAGATCGTGACGAGCAGCTTTTCGACCGGCAGCTCGAAGGTCTTGGTGATCAACGTCCACGCCAGCTCGATCGCCTCGGCCTTGAAGTAGTCGCCGAACGAGAAATTGCCGAGCATCTCGAAGAACGTGTGGTGGCGCGCGGTGTAGCCGACGTTGTCGAGATCGTTATGCTTGCCGCCCGCGCGCACGCACTTCTGCGACGAGGCGGCGCGGGTGTAGGCGCGCTTCTCGTGCCCGGTGAAGACGTTCTTGAACGGCACCATTCCGGCATTGGTGAACATCAGGGACGGATCGTTACGCGGCACCAGCGGCGCCGACGGCACGATCTCGTGCCCCTCGCGCCCGAAAGACTCGAGAAACGCCGCGCGGATCTCGTTGACGCCGGTGCCGATCATGCCTGGTTCGTGCTCGTGGAGGCGCGGAGAGTGGAGGGGTGTTCTAGCGAGGGGGCGTGGGGCTGTCGAGGCGCCGTAACATCGGTCACGTGGCGTGCCGAAACCGTGGATCGTACAACCAGCGTCGGCGCTTCTTCGCCGCGGCCGTCTGACGACGCGCGCCCGACCACACGTCGTCGGGATCTCGATTGTCACGAGGTAACGGTTGAACGGAAGGCCGCGCCATTCAGATGCACGATGGTCTCGAGGCAAGCCAGAGCACGGGTCTCGGAGGCGTACACGAGAGGAACGCCTCTCTCGTTCCAGCGGCCGCCGCTCTGTTCGGCTCCCTTTCCGGCAAGGTCGTCAGCTTCGTAGTCCGGCGTAGCGGGTGCGATCCGCCAGACGATGTGGCTCCTGCGTAGGCACCGGTCTGCATCCTGGCGAGGGTCGCGCCGACGAGCGCCTGCCCTTCCATTGTATCGAGAAGGTCGAGCGGCAGGCGTCCGCCGAGCGCGAGAAGGGGTTCCCCAAGCCATCGCGACAACCAGGCTGCTACATCGAACCCGCCAGGGTCGCCCGAGTCCTCGATCATCGCCACGAGCTGGCCGATGAGCTTGGCTACGCCGATGACGCGCTCGCTCTCATCCGTGGACAGCGTCTGGTCGCGCGCCGCCTTCCGGTTGATGGTCGCGGCGGACATATTCAGCGCCTCGAACGCCATGCCCTGCGCGAACGAGAGATCTCCGATGATCCGCTTTGCCTCTGACGCGCGCGGGAGGTCGGACATGTCTGCTCCTTCGAGCAACGATATGACTCGTCTGAGCTAGACCGTCCTAAGTCGTGCGTTGATCTATCGCGTGGCAGCCGCATCCCTTCCACCGTTGCCCGCCTGCGCGAGAGCAGCCCGATTAAGGCTCGAATGCCGTGGGACAGAGGTCGCAAACGAAACCATAGGTGCTCCCGTGGCGACAGACGGTCTCCAGCTCCACCGCGCGGCGCGGCTCGCCGCCATATGCTGGTTCGCTGCCGCAGCGACCTACCTCGCGAGCGAGGCGGCGGCAGCGGTCGCGTTCTCGCCACCCTACAGCTACGCGCACAATTACATCAGCGACCTCGGCGTCCCGCTGTGCGGCGCGATCTTCGATGGGCGGGCGATCTGCTCGCCGCTGCATGCGTGGGTCAACACGGATTTCGTGCTGCAAGGCGTGCTCTTCCTGACCGCCGCGATCGCGATCGCGCGGGCGCTGTCGAGCCGGGCGAAATACGCGCTCGTCGCCAGCGCCGCGGTGAACGGCATCGGCATCTGTCTCGTCGGTCTTTTCCCCGAGAGCGCCGCCGCGCAGCCCCCGGGTGCCCTGAAGTATCACGCGCTCGGCGCCTTGCTCTCGATCGTCGCCGGCAACGCGACGGCGCTGATCTCGGCCTTCGCTTTCCGCGAACTCGGCCTGCCGCGCGTGCATCGGCTTGCCAGCTTCGCCCTCCCGTGCCTCGCCGCATTCGCGTTCACGATGCTTCTGCTCGCGCGCGCCCAGGGCGCCCCCGCCGTGCTGCCGGATGGGATCTGGGAGCGGACGAGCGTCTACACGATCACCGCCTGGGAGCTGGCCACCGCCGCCTGCCTGGCGATTTGGGCGCGAACCGGGGCGCGAACCGAGGCGCGGTGATAGACGCCCGTCATCCCGCGCGCGTAAGCTGCCGCCGTCCGGCCTACGGAGCCCTCATGAATTCCGCCGAGTTTTTCGCCAGCTCGACCGTCGTCGGGATCCTTGTCGTCGTCGCGCTCGTCCTTCTCGCGATGAGCCTGTTCACGGTCGAGCAGCAGAACCGGGCGGTGATCGAGCGCTTCGGCAAATTTTTGCGCGTGGCCGGGCCCGGGCTCAACGTCAAGCTCCCGTTCGTCGATCGCATCGCCGCGACGATCAATCTGATGGTCGACCAGGTCACGCTCGAAGCCGACACCAAGACCAAGGACAACGTCTTCGTGAAGGTCCATTTCGCGGTGAACTACCGCATCGAGATGGGCCGCGAGACGCTGGCCTATTATGGCCTGGCCGACGTGCCGGCGCAGATCCGTGCCTATGCGCTCGATTCCGTGCGCTCGCATGTTCCGATCATGGACCTCGACCACGTGTTCGAGCGCAAGGACGACATCGCCAACGCGATCCAGCAGCACGTCGGGCCATCGATGGGCCAGTACGGCATCGCCATCGTCTCCTGCCTCGTCATCGACATCACCCCGGCCGCGCAGGTGGTGGCGGCGATGAACGACATCCAGGCGCAGGCGCGCCTGCAGGTC
This sequence comes from uncultured Lichenihabitans sp., assembly GCA_965214415.1. Taxonomy (GTDB): domain Bacteria; phylum Pseudomonadota; class Alphaproteobacteria; order Rhizobiales; family Beijerinckiaceae; genus RH-AL1. The sequence continues at coordinate 173,217 of CBDCBQ010000002.1, read as the reverse complement.
GCCGCCGCCTCGAAGGGCGAGGCCGAAAAGATCCTGGTCATCAAGCGAGCCGAGGCCGAAGCCGCCTCGAAGCGCCTCCAGGGCGAGGGCATCGCCAATCAGCGCAAGGCGATCATGGAGGGCTATCAAGCCTCGGTCGAGGAGTTCCAGAAGCATGTCGCCGGCGTGCCCGCGGGGGAGGTGATGCAGATGCTGCTGCTGACGCAGTATTTCGACACGCTCAAGGAGTTCGGCACCGCGCCGGCCACCAAGGTGCTGCTGGTGCCGCACTCACCCGCCGCGATGAAGGATTTCGGCGAGCAGATCCGGCAGGCGGTCGTGCTCGGGAACGAGATGACGAACGGCCAGCCCGACGGCGGGACCATCCGGTCCGGCGGGTCGCCGAGCGGGGGGCCTTGGGACACAGGCACCGGCTGAGGTCAGGCGGCGGCGGGCACGTCTGACGATCCTCGCGGCGTTTGCGGCCGCCGTCGATGCGCTCCGCACGCTCGCTGTCGGCTTGCTGCGGCACGACAGGTGATCCGTGGGCCGGATTACCCGCCGCGAAACCCCGTCGCCAGCACGTAAAGCTCGGCCGACCCCGCGCGGCTGGCGCTCGGTTTCACGTGATGGACGGCGGCGAAGTCCGTCTTGAGCCGCTTCAAGAGCTCGCCCTCGGTGCCGCCTTGAAAGACCTTCGCCAAAAATATCCCGCGCTCGTCGAGCACCTCGCAGGCGAAGTCGATCGCCAGCTCCAGCAGGCTCATGATGCGGATGTGGTCGGTCTTCTTGTGGCCGGTCGTGTTGGCCGCCATGTCGGAAAGCACGACGTCGGCGGGGCCGCCGAGCATCGCCTTCAGCCGCTCCGGCGCCTCGGGCGCGAGGAAATCCAGGATCTCGAACGTCACGCCGGGGAGCGGATCGATGGGCAGCAGGTCGATTCCGACGATCTTGCCCTTGCCGGCCGTGACGCCGACCTTCTTCGCCGCGACCTGCGCCCAGCCGCCCGGCGCCGCGCCGAGATCGAGGATCCGCTGGCCGCTTTTGAGGATGTGGTAGCGCTTGTCGATCTCCAGCAGCTTGTAGGCCGCGCGCGAGCGATAGCCGTCGCGCTTGGCCTGCGCGACGTACGGATCGTTGAGCTGGCGCTCCAGCCAGAGCGTCGAGGAGAGCGAGCGCTTGCGCGCCGTCTTCACCCGCGTCTTGAGGTCACCGCGAGGCGTGTCGTTACTCAAGTGTCGTCACTCGAGATCCGGTGCTCATGATGTGGCGCTCATGGTGCGCGGCTCAAAACCCGTCCCGCGACCAAATCCGATCCGAGGCCATCATCTCCATGAGAATACCCTCGCGCAGACCGCGGTCGGCAATGCGCACGCGCTCCGCCGGGAAGGTGCGTCGGATCGCCTCGAAGATGGCGCAGCCGGCGAGCACGAGGTCGGCGCGCTCGATGCCGATGCACCCATTCAGCGCGCGCTCCTCGAAGGACATGCCGCGAAGGTCGGCGACGGCCGTGGCGACCTCCCGTTCGGACATCCACAGCCCATCCACCTTGCGGCGGTCGTAGCGGACGAGGCCGAGGTGGACGCCGGCGATCGTCGTCACCGTGCCGGACGTGCCGAGAAGATGGAAGCGCCCGCAGCGCGGCTCGGCGGCGACGCGGGCCGCGAACGGGGCGAGTTCGCCGAGCACATGGGCGACCATCGCCTCGTAGATTTGAGGGGTGACGTCGCGGCCGCCGAAGCGCTCGGCGAGGCTGACGACACCGAGCTTCAGCGAGTCCCAGGCGCGGACGCGGTCGCGAAGCTTGGCATGGCCGTGCCGCGTCGAGCCGGGACCGCGCAGCCAGACGATCTCGGACGAGCCGCCACCGATGTCGAACAACACGACGCTCTCCGCGTCGGGGTCGGCGAGGCTCGAGCAGCCCGCCGTCGCCAGCATCGCCTCGGTCTCGCGATCGACGATCTCGAGCTTGAGGCCGGCCTCGGCGGTGACACGCGCGAGAAACTCGTCGCTGTTGCTCGCGGCGCGGCAGGCCTCCGTCGCGATGAGGCGGGCACGCGTGACGCGGCGCGTCTGCATCTTCTCACGGCAGATCCGCAGCGCGGCGATGGTCCGCGCGATCGCCGCCTCGGAGAGCCGACCGCCCTCGGACACCCCTTCGCCGAGCCGGACGATGCGGCAGAAGCTGTCGACGATGCGGAAATTGCCGGGGTCGTCGCCCGGCAGAGGCTGGCGGGCGATCAGGAGACGGCAGTTGTTCGTGCCGAGGTCGAGCGCCGCGTAGAGCGAGCCCAGGCGCGGCCGTGGCGCCTGAAACTCGGACGTGACGCCGACGACACGCGGGAGGCCCAAGGCGGTCACGCTGCCCGCCTCGAGCGTCGGATCGACGCTCGGCGCGGCCATGTCGATCCCCGGCTCGGTCCGATCCATATGGGCAAGGTTCCCTGCGGCGGCGCGCCCGCGGTGATGCGGCACTGCATCGACCTATAAGTTTTAGGCCTCGCTAAGCATTATATTCAAGACCTTAACCGCTTGCCGCATGTTTTCGGCGTCGCGGATTAAGACCTTAGAATCGTCTGCCCGGCGCGTGGGGCGCCGGCTTCGTCCCATTTTTGTGCGGAGCAGCAACCGTCTTTGGCGCCGGCCTGCCTTTGGCCGGCGCCATCTTGGCTTTGGCTGGAGTTGCTTTGGCTCTTGCCGGAGCAGCTTTGGCTTTTGGCGGTTCGAGCGGTCGGGGCGGCGGTAGTGGTGGCGTGGTGGGAGCGGGCGCAAGCAACGGCGGGGAGGATGCAGGCGGGGGCGGCGCCGGAAGCGGCGTTGTCGCCGGCGACAACGCCGCTTCCGGCGGATCTGGGGTCGGCGCGATCGGCGCGAGGGTCGGGAGTTTGGGCACGAGAGGCGAAGCGGCAGGCTCCGGGCGCGAGGCGGGCAACGGGGTCGGAGCCGCGGGCGGCGGCTTTGGCGCCTCGGGTGTGGCCCGCGACGCGAGCGGCGACAGCGCGGGACGCAAGGGGGGTGCCGCCGGTGGAGGCGTCGGCGGGGCGCTGGACGGTCGCGCTTCCTTCAGATCAGGCTCGGCGGCAATTGGCGCGCTGGCGATCTCGCGCGAGACGACGATGCCCTGACTGTCGCGACGCCAGGTGGCGACCGTCTCGCCCCGTGCATCGACGACGCGCGTGGTGCGGCCGCCGTCGGCATCGGCCCGCGCGGTGATTTCGAGCAGGCGACGGCCGTCCGCGCCGGTCCGCAGCGTGGTGAGGCCATCGGCGGTGCGGATGGTGGTCGTCTTCGTCAAGACGACCGCCTTCGGCCCGTTCTGCGTGATGGTCCGCGCGCCGTCCTTGGCGATCGTCGTCGTCGACACGCTGATCAAGCCGGCGCTGTCGTCGAGCGTCAGCGTCGAGCCGCCGTCGGCCGCAAGACGCGTCGTCGAGGTCGCCGTCCGATCGCCGGGCCCGCTGGCCTGGGTGACGTGGCCGGCCGCGGTGAGGGCTGTCGCCGACCCCGGCAGAGGCGGCGCGATCGGCAGCAGGCCACCCGGCGCCGACGCCGGCGGCGGGAGGTCGTCGTAATAGGCGTCGTCCGGCATCGGCAGCAGCGCCATCGGCGGCCGCGGGATCGGCGCGAGGCCAGCGCTTATCGTGCGACCGAGATCGACCGCCCGGGTCAGCGGCAGCTCGCCGCGCGGGGGCGGCGGCACGTCGGAAAACGCGACGATGTCGAAGCGCGGCGGCGGCTCCAGCGCGGCGTGCAACGCGGCGAGGCGCCGCCGCGCGTCGAACCGGTGCGGCCCGCGCGGGTAGCGGCGCATGTAGGTCCAGTCCGCGCGCGGGTCGTCGGCGATCACCGCGGCGCGCCACATCGAGGCCTCGCGCCGCACCGCGAGCAGCGCGCGGATGCGCTCGCTCAGCGGGCCATCCGGGAACGTCCGCACGAAGTCGGCGTAGCCCGGCAGGCTGTCGCGGGCGATCACGGCGGAATAGGCGATGTCGGCCGAGAGCGCGACGACCGGGATCGCGTCGAGCGAGGTCGCGGGTTTCGCCGGGCCGTCGCCGGGCGCCGGGACCAACACGGCATCGGCCGCGACCGTGCCGTCGTCCCACGGCACCTGCGCGCCGTTGGTCAGCTCGCCGACGCGCAGGCGGACCTTTTCGAACAGCGCGTCCAAGGGCAGGCCCGGCGTGCCGATCATCTCGGCCAGCGCGCGGGCGTAGGCGCCATAGGGCGGGGCGTCGTTGGGCGCGACCAGGCCGGGCGCGGCGTTGTACGCGACGATCGTGTCCTGGCCGGGCGCGACCAGCGCCAGCCCATCGGCCAACGGCATCTCGTCGCTCTTGGCGAAGGGATTGTCGTGGGCGAGATCATAGGCGAGGACCCGCGCCCGGGCCGGCCCCGCCTGCAGCCCGCGCGCGAAATCGTCGAGGTCGACGGCCTCTGACGGGACGTCGCTGTCGTGCGCCAGCGCGGCGTCGACGGGGACGAGGTAATTGTCGCCATCGACCTGCACGCCGTAGCCGGCGAGGTAGACCACGATCGTGGCGTCGGGGCCGGCCGCGCGTGCCGTGGCGGCAAAGGCGCTCAGCGCGGCGCGCAGGCGCGGCTTGTCGAGGTCGCGAGCCGCCGTAACGGCGAAGCCGGCCTGCGCCAGCGCCTGCGCGACGAGGCTCGCGTCGGCCGCCGCCGTCGCCAGCGGGCGCGACGGATAGGCCGCATTGCCGACGACGAGCGCCAGCCGCGGCCCCTCCGCCCGGGCGGGAGTCGCCGCGAGCGCGAGCAGCGCCATCACACCCACGAGCCAAGCGCGCGCGCCGCGCATCCATCATCCCCTGCCGATATTTCGGGAGAGGTTCTACACCGCCCTCAAGGCGACTCCAGGGCTGGAACGAGGGCGGCGGCAACGGCCGCGCGCAGCGCCGGGAGTACGTCGGTGTCGAACCAGGGGTTGCGCTTCAGCCAGCCGCTGTTGCGCCAGGAGGGGTGCGGCAGCGCGAAGATCGTCGGGCTCGCGCCGGCGTAGTCGCGCCAATGCCGCACCAGCTCCTCCAGCTTCAGCCCCGCCGGCAGCGGCCGTCCAAGGCGGCGGAAATGATAAATCTGCGCGTAGCGGCCGATCGCGAGCACCAGCTCGACCTGCGGCATCGCCGCGAACAGGTCGTCGTGCCAGATCTGCGCGCATTCTCGGCGTGGCGGCAGATCGCCCTTGTCCGGGGTGTGGCCGGGGAAGCAGAACCCCATGGGCGCGATGAGGATTTTCGATCCGTCGTAGAACCGATCGTGGTCGAGCCCGAGCCAATCGCGCAGGCGATCGCCGGAGGGATCGAGGAACGGCTTTTCGCCCACATGCGCGCGGATGCCCGGCGCCTGGCTCGCGATCAGCAGCCGCGCGCGCGGGTCGATGCGGAAGATCGGGCGCGGCTCCTGCGGCAGCGGCGGCCCAGCGAACGGCGCGTCGCGGCAGACCCGGCAGGCGCGGATCGAGGCGGCGAGGGCGGTGAGGTCGGTGGTCATCGGCTAGGTTCGAAGCTCGCGTTTGCCGGCCGCACGCGATGTGGTATATTTACCGTAACGCGAACCATGATCCTTAGCCATGTCAGGGCTCGCCCCGCCAAAACAGCCCCGATACCGTCGTTCGGCGACGCACACCCTGCTGTTGTCGCCGAACGATGACGCCAGGTCGCGATCGCGTCGGCATCCGACGACAGCAGGACCGGCCCCAGTCCACGCAAGGCGACACGCGGTCGCGCCGCGGTCGGCGTCCGTCGACCCGCGGCGCGGGCATGTCACGGATCGTCGACCGGCCGCGCGCCGGCATGGCGGCCAGGACTGACAAACTTCCGACGTCTGGTCATCGACGGGCTAAGACTGATCAGACCGACGAGATTCACAGTTCATTGCCCTTCCGTCGCCTGGATTGCCGCTCCGATGTCCGACCTCCCCATGATCCGCTTCAGCGCGGCCGGCCTGCCGCGCGGTCGATCGGCTGCCGCGCGGTGGCGTGGCGGCGTCGCTCGTCGGCGGCGCCGAGACCAATGCCCACCGCGGCGAACGCTCCGCCGTCGCGAAATCGTTTACAAATCGACATCTGGCGTCAGTCGCGCGTTAATCTTTGCCGGGCATGCTCCGCGGCAGTTCCCGAGTCCGGCTGCCCGCATGGTCGAAGTCACCGCCGAGATGATCGAACGAGGTCGTGGCGCCGACCCGCGTTCGGTCGCCGAGCGTCGCCGCGCCGCCCTCCACGTGCGCGAGGCGCGCGAGAAGCTGACCTCGACCGGCTCCGGCTTCCGCGCCTTCGATCTCGAGCTGCTGCGGCTCTATGCCGAGCGGCGCCGCGCGGCGATCCCCGGGCAGGCGCTGCTCGCGCTGGCGCTGGCCTTCGTCTCGCTGCACTGGACGCCGCTGCAGGGCCTGCTCGTGTGGCTCGGCCTCGTCGGCGCCGCGCTGCTCGTCGCGAGCCGCCTTGCCAACCGCTTCCTCGCCCGCGCCGATGCCGAGACCAGCGTCAAGCGCTGGGCGCGCCTGTTCGCGGCTGCCGAGGTGCTGCTCGGCGCGGCGTTCGCGCTGATCGTGCTGCTCGCCTGGACGCGGCACGAGCCGCAGGCGGCCTCGTTCGTCCTCGTCGCCCTGCTGCTGGTGGCGGCGATGAACGCCACCGTGACGGCGACGATCCCGTCCGCGGTCTACGGCGGCTTGGCGCCGATGACGATCGCGATCCTCGTCGTGCTGCGACCGACGAGTTTCGCCGGCAACGATTGGCTGATCGCGCTGCTGGCGCTCGGCACGCTCGTCTATTTCGTCGATCTCGCCCGCAAGCTGCACGCGGCGGCGCTGCAGGCGTTGTCGTTCCAGGTCGAGAAGGACGCGCTGATCGGCGAGCTCGAGCAGAGCAAGGCGAACAGCGATCTCGCCCGCAGCCGCGCCGAGGAATCGAACCTCGCCAAGTCGCGTTTCCTCGCGACGATGAGCCATGAGCTGCGCACGCCGTTGAACGCGATCCTGGGCTTCTCCGAGGTGATGCACGCCGAGCTGTTCGGCCGCCACGCGGTGCCGGCCTATAAGGATTACGCCAAGGACATCCATTCGAGCGGCGAGCATCTGCTCATGCTCATCAACGAGATCCTCGACCTGTCGCGCGTCGAGGCGGGGCGCTACGAACTGCGCGAGGAATCAGTCGACCTCGTCTCGATCGTCGACGAGTGCCGCCATCTCGTCTCGCTGCGCGCGAAGAAGAAGGACATCCAGATCCTCGAGGAGCCGGGCGAGCGGCTGCCGCGGCTCTGGGCCGACGGGCGGGCGCTGCGCCAGGTGGCGCTGAACCTGTTGTCGAACGCGATCAAGTTCACGCCGCAGGGGGGCCAGGTCCGCATCCGCATCGGCACGACGGCGGCCGGCGGCCAGTTCTTCTCGATCACCGACACCGGCGCCGGCATTCCCGAGAGCGAGATCCCGCTGGTGATGGCCTCGTTCGGCCGCGGCACGCTCGCCCACAAGAACGCCGAGGAGGGCACCGGCCTCGGCCTGCCGATCGTCAAGGGTCTCGTCGAGCTGCACGGCGGCACGTTCACGCTGCGCTCGAAGGTGCGCGAGGGCACCGAGGTCACGGTGTCATTCCCGCCGGAGCGCGCGCTGACCGTGCTGCCCCGGCTCGACGTCGAGGTGCGCGACGCGGCGTGAGGCGCGCGGCGCGCGTGGCGCAAGAGCCGTCGTCCGATCAGCGGCGGCACGATTATCTCGGCCCGATTACCCGCCGAACGTCTCGTCGAAGGCGTAGCCTGCGCCGCGCACGGTGCGGATCGGGTCGGTCTCGCCGCCCTGCGAGAGCGCCTTGCGCAGGCGCCCGACGTGGACGTCGACGGTGCGCTCGTCGATCTCGACGGCGAGACCCCAGACGCTGTCGAGCAACTGCGCGCGGGAAAACACGCGGCCGGGCTTAGCCATCAAGTATTCGAGCAGGCGGAACTCGGTCGGGCCGAGATGGATCGTGCGCTTGTTGCGATGGACGCGCCAGTTCTGGCGGTCGAGCTCGAGGTCGCCGGCCGACAGGCGAGAGGCGACGCGATCGGGGCTTGCACGCCGTAGCAGGGCGCGCACGCGGGCGATCAGCTCGGGCACGGAGAACGGCTTGACGATGTAATCGTCGGCGCCCGTCGAGAGGCCGCGCACGCGCTCGCCCTCTTCGCCGCGCGCGGTGAGCATGATGACGGGCAGCGAGCGGGTGGCCTGGCGCGCGCGCATGCGGCGGCAGATTTCCAGGCCGGAGACGCCCGGCAGCATCCAGTCGAGGATCACGAGATCGGGCGGGTTTTCCTGCAAACGAATGTCCGCTTCGTCGCCGCGCTCGACGCACTCGACGACGAAGCCCTCGGATTCGAGATTGTAGGAGAGCAGCAGCGACAGCGTCTCCTCGTCCTCGACGACGAGGATGCGCGGCGTGGCGCTCGGTGTCGTCGCGCTGCGGGCGGGCTTTTCGGTCAGGCTATCCATGGTTGATCAAATCAGGCGCTCTGCGGGAGGCTCGTGAAGGATCGCCCCTTCGGGCGGTCGACCGGCAGCGGCTCGCCGGTCACGAGGTAGACGATCGTCTCGGCGATATTGGTCGCGTGGTCGCCGATCCGCTCGATGTTCTTCGAGCAGAAGAGAAGATGCGTGCAGAACGAGATATTGCGCGGATCCTCCATCATGAAGGTGAGCAGGTCGCGAAACACCGAATCCTCGAGCGCGTCGAGCTCGGCATCGCGGGTCCAGACGGTGCGGGCGCGCTCGACGTCGCGGTGCGCGTAGGCATCGAGCACGTCCTTCAGGGCCAGCGCGGCGTTCTCGTTCATCGACTTCAGGCCGATGATCGCGCGCGGCAGCCGCGCCTCCGCGGCCACGATCACCGCGCGTTTGCTGATATTCTTGGCGAGGTCGCCGACGCGCTCGAGATCGGCCGAGATGCGGATCGCGGCGACGATCTCGCGCAGGTCCACCGCCATCGGCTGGCGCCGGGCGATGGTGAGGATCGCGTGCTCCTCGATCTCGCGCTGCAGCTGATCGAGACGCGGATCGGCGGCGACCGTCCTGCGGGCGAGATCGGCGTCGAAGTCGACCAGCGCGTCCATCGCGTCAGACATCATCTTCTCGGCGATGCCGCCCATCTCCGCGATCTTGCGGCTGAGCAGGTCGAGTTCCTTATCGTAGGCCTTGACGATATGGTCTGGCATCAAATCAATCCCGAAATTGGGGTGCTAGCCGAAGCGGCCGGTGATGTAGTCCTGGGTCTGCTGCTTTTCGGGCGAGGTGAACATGCGCTTCGTCTCGCCGAACTCGACGAGATCGCCGAGATACATGAACGCCGTGTAGGTCGAGACGCGCGCCGCCTGCTGCATCGAATGCGTGACGATGACGATCGTGTAGGTCCTCGCCAGTTCGTCCATCAGCTCCTCGACCTTGGCGGTCGAGATCGGGTCGAGCGCGGAGCACGGCTCGTCGAACAGGATCACCTCCGGCTGCACGGCGACGGTGCGCGCGATGCACAGGCGCTGCTGCTGGCCGCCGGACAACGAAAGCCCGCTCTCGTGCAGCTTGTCCTTCACCTCGCCCCACAACGCGGCGCCGCGCAGCGCCTTTTCGACGCGCTCGGCGACCTCGCTCGCCGGCAGCTTGTTGTAGAGTTTGATGCCGAACGCGATGTTGTCGAAGATCGACATCGGAAACGGCGTCGGCTTCTGGAACACCATGCCGACGCGCGCGCGCAGAAGATTGAGATCGACGCCGGAGGCCAGGATATTGTTGCCGTCGAGCAGGACCTCGCCCTCGGCGTGCTGATTGGGGTAGAGATCGTACATGCGGTTCATCACGCGCAGCAGCGTGGACTTGCCGCAGCCGGACGGGCCGATCAGCGCCGTCACCTTGTTGGCGCGTACCGCGAGGTCGATGCTCTTCAGCGCGCGATGCTTGCCGTAGAAGAAGTCGAGCTTTCGCACGAGGATCTTCTCGCCCTGGCCGTTGGCGCCCGGCATCGGTCGACCATCGTCGGGCCTCTGGAAATTGTCGACGCCCTTCATCGGCGAGATCGTTTCGGCATTGCTGGTCATGACTTCGTCCTCGGCGATCCGAGCGTTCGCGCGGTGATGGAGAGCGCGAGCACGGCGAGCGTTATGATGAGAGCCCCCGACCAGGCGAGCTGCTGCCAATCGGTGTAGGCCGAGCCGGCGTAGCGATAGATGACGTAGGGCAGGCTCGCCATCGGTGCGTTGAGGTTGGTCGAGGTGTAGGAATTGTTCAGCGCCGTGAAGAGCAGCGGCGCGGTCTCGCCGCTGATGCGCGAGACCGCGAGCAGCACGCCGGTGGTGAGCCCCGCCTTGGCGGCACGATAGGCGATGCGCTGCACGATCTTCGACTTCGGCATGCCGAGCGCGGCGGAGGCCTCTCGCAGAGGCGTCGGCACCAGCCGCAGCATGTCCTCGGTGATGCGAACGACCACGGGAATGACGATGATCGACAGCGCGATCGTGCCGGCGAAGCCCGAGAAATGGCCCATCGGCACGACGACGATCTGGTAGACGAACAGGCCGATGACGATCGAGGGCGCCGAAAGAAGAATGTCGTTGATGAAGCGCACGACGAACGCGAGCGCCGAGCGGTCACCATATTCGGACAGATATGTGCCGGCGAGGATGCCGATCGGCGTGCCGACCAGCGTGCCGAGCGTCGTCATGATCAAGCTGCCGAGGATTGCGTTCCAAAGGCCGCCGCCCGAGCCCGGCGACAGGGTCCGCTCGGTGAAGAGATTGAAGTTGATGCCGGCGGCGCCTTTGCTGATCAAGACGACGAGGATCCAGATCAGGAAGGCCATGCCGAACGCGGACGCCGCGTAGCAGAGGCCTTGGAAGATCCCGTTCTTGAGACGGCGGGAGGAATAGAGCGACATCAGCGCGCCCCCTTGCGCTCGACGCGCATCAGCAGCAGTCGCGCGGCCGCCAGAACGATGAAGGTGATGACGAAGAGGATCAAGCCCAGCTCGATCAGGGACGAGGTGTAAAGGCCGCGGTCGGCCTCCTCGAACTCGCTGGCGATCGTCGCGGAGATCGAGGTGCCTGGCGAGAACAGCGACGACGACAGCTGGTGCGCGTTGCCGATGACGAAGGTCACCGCCATCGTCTCGCCGAGCGCCCGGCCGAGGGCCAGCATGACGCCGCCGATGACGCCGACCCGCGTGTAGGGGATGACGATCCTGCTGACGACCTCGCGGGTCGTGAAGCCAAGGCCATAGGCGGATTCCTTCAGCACCGACGGCACGGTGACGAAGACGTCGCGCGAGACCGAGCTGATGAACGGCAGAACCATGATCGCCAGGATGAAGCCCGCGGTGAAGACGTCCGTGCCGTAGGCCGGCCCGGCGAAGATCGTGCTCAGCACCGGGATCGGGCCGAACACCGCGATGATCACCGGCTCGACGTAGGCCTGCAGCAGCGGCTTCAGGATGAAGAAGCCCCAGATGCCGTAGATGATCGACGGGATGCCGGCGAGCAGCTCGATGGCGATGCCGATCGGCTGGCGCAGGCGCGGCGGGCACAGCTCGGTCAGGAAGATCGCGATGCCGAGGCCGACCGGAATGGCGATCACGAGCGCGATGAACGAGGTGATCAGCGTCCCGTAGATCGCCACGAGCGCGCCGAACTGATCGTTCACGGCGTCCCAGGCGGTCGAGGTGATGAAGCCGAAGCCGAACTGCATCATCGCGGGCCACGCGCCGATGACGAGCGAGCCGATCACGCCGCCGAGCAGCGCCAGCACGATCAGTGCCGAGCCAAGGCAGATCGCGTGAAAGAACGTGTCGCCGGACTTGAAGCGGGAGAGGGCGCGGGCGCGGGCATCCTCGCTCGGCCGGGCCAACGCCTGCGGGCTACTTGCGATATCGACCAACTCGGGCTCCGACTCTCGATCTAGATACGCCGGGCGAGCTTTGCCCGGGCGGTGGAGGGGCGACAACCCCTCCACCTTGTTCGCGCGGTCCGATCGATCAGAACTGCAGCGGCTTGCCGTCGGCGCCCTTGATGTCGGCCGACCACTCCTGCTTGACCAGCTCGACGACGTTCTTCGGCATCGGGATGTAGTCGAGCGCCTTGGCGGCATCGTCGCCGTTGGCATAGGCCCAGTCGAAGAACTTGAGCGCGGCGGCGGCGGCCACCGGATCCTTCGGCTCGGTCGGCATCAGGATGAAGGTCGACGCCGTGATCGGCCAGGACTTGGCGCCCGGCTGGTCGGTCAACAGCAGGTAGAAGCCCTCGGCGTTCTTCCAGTCGGCATTGCCGGCGGCGGCGGCGAACGTCTCGGTGATCGGCTCCACCTTCTTGCCGTCATGGTTCATCATGTCGCCGTAGACCAGGCTGTTTTGCTTGGCGTAGGCGAATTCGACGTAGCCGATCGAGTTGCCGGTCTGCTTGACGTTGGCGGCGACGCCCTCGTTGCCCTTGGCGCCGATGCCGACCGGCCATTGCACGGAGGCATCCTCACCGACCTTCGACTTCCAGGTCGGCGACACCTTCGAGAGGTAGTCGGTGAAGTTGAAGGTGGTGCCCGATCCGTCCGAGCGGTGGACGACGGCGATGCCGGACGCCGGCAGCTTGACGTCGGGGTTCAGCTTGGCGATCTCGGGGTCGTTCCACATCTTGATCTCGCCGAGATAGATCTTGGCGAGGGTCGGGCCGTCGAACACGAGCTGGCCGGCGGTCACGCCCTCGATGTTCACGACGGGCACGATGCCGCCCATGACCATCGGCCATTGCACCAGCGAGGCGGCCTTGAGGTCGGCTGGCTTCAGCGGCTTGTCGCTGGCGCCGAAGGTCACGGTCTTGGCCTTGATCTGCTTGATGCCGCCACCCGAGCCGATCGACTGGTAGTTCAGCTGCACGCCGCCGACCTTCTGGTAGGCCTCGGCCCACTTGGCGTAGATCGGGTAGGGGAAGGTGGCGCCGGCGCCGGAGATCTCGGCCGCGCGCAGGGGGAGCGCGGCGGCGCAGGAGACCGCGCCGGCCAGGGCCACGCGGAGAAGTACGTTGGACGTCATGGGGATATGCCTCGTGGGAGGAAGTCGTCGGCGGGCCGAACATCGGGTCTGGCGGCCGCGGCGACTGCTAGAGCACCCTGACGAGGCTTCTAAGACGCTGAGATTGCACTTTTATGACGTAGGTCTTCACAAGCTTTAAGGTCCTTGAAGTCTTCATGACCCGGCGTCGCCGTCCGCGCCGGCGCGATGCAGCGGCAGGGTCACCTTGAAGCTGCTGCCGGCGCCGAGCGTCGAGTCGATCGCCAGGTGGCCGCGGTGGCGGGCGACGACGTGCTTGACCAGCGCGAGGCCGAGGCCGGTGCCGCCCTTGGCGCGGCTCTGGCCGGCATCGACCCGGTAGAACCGCTCGGTCAGCCGCGGCAGGTGCTCCGGCGCGATGCCAGGCCCGTTGTCGCGCACGACGAGCGAGCCGTCCGCCCGCTGCCGCCCGACCTTGATCGCCACCTGCTTGTCCGGCGCCTCGCTGGCCCCGTACTTGATCGCGTTCTCGATCAGGTTTTCCGCCACCCGCACCAGCTCGTCGCGGTCGCCGTTGACGATGACCGGGCCGGGCGCCTCGAGCTCCAGGGTCACGCCGCAGTCGTGCGCGAGCGGGGTCAGCGTGTCGACGATGTGGCGCGCGACGAGGGCGAGGTCGACCGGCTCCTTCGGGCGAAGGTGCAGGTGCTGCTCGATGCGCGACAGCGACAGCAGGTCGTCGACGAGCCGCGCCATCCGCTGCGCCTGCTCGCGCATGATGCCGAGGAAGCGCCCGCGCACCTTGTCGTCGTTGCGGGCCGGGCCCTGCAGCGTCTCGATGAAGCCGAGCAGCGAGGAGAGCGGCGTGCGCAGCTCGTGGCTGGCGTTGGCGATGAAGTCGACGCGCATGCGCTCGAAGCGCCGCGTCTCCGAGATCTCGTGCAGATAGACGACGACGATCGGCCCGCAGGCGAGCCCTGCGACGGGGGCGACGCTCACCTCGAACAGGCGCTCGACCGGCACCCGCTCGAGCCAGCTCGTGCGCGTCGTCTCGCCGTCGTCGCGCGCCTTGGCGACGGCATCGAGCACGTCCGGCGAGCGCAGGTGGCTCGCCAGCGGAACCCCGGATCGCAGCGTCGGAAACAGCGCGCGGGCGGGCGCGTTGACCTCGAGAATCCGGTCGTCGGCATCGATCGCCAGCACGGCCTCGGGCAGGGCGGCGAGAATGAGGGCGAGCGACGCGCGGTCGTGCGCGCCGTCGCGGGCGTCGACCGCCGCGCCGTCCGGCTCGAGCAGAATGCCGCCGATCCTGGAGAGGCCGCGCGCCATCAGACAGCCCTCGCGGCGGTCGCGGTGCCGATCTCGTGTCGCGCGGGCTCCGTCGCGACCGCGGTGGCGCGCGAAGCGAGAAGATCGATCACGGCGGCGCGGGCCTGGCGGGCCACGGCCTTGCGGTCGGAACCCGGCGCGAAGGCGATCGGCGTGCCGAAGGTGATCGCGCAGGTGAGCGGGCGGCCGCGCAGGATGCGCCAGACGTGCGGCAGCAGCGCGTCGTCGCCGACCCAGGCCGCCGCCGGCGAGGAATACGCGATCGCGATCGGCTGCACGTCGACGGCCTCATGCGCGGGGGCGATGGCCAGCGCGTCGCGGGCGGCGGCGAAATGCGAGCTGCGGAACGGGCCGGGACGCGGGCCGGCGACCGTCGTGCCCTCGGGAAACAGCAGCGCCGTGCGGCCGGCCAGCATGCGCTCGGCGAGACGCCGGTTCGCCGGCACGATGGAGCGGCGCCGGCCGCGGTCGACGAAGACCGTGCCCTGCACCTCGGCGAAGGCGGAGACGATCGGCCAGCCCGCGACATCGCTCTTGGCGAGGAAGCAGTACGGCGTGATCGTGCCGAGCGCGAGGATATCGATCCACGACACGTGGTTGGCGGCGGCGAGGACGGGACGGCCCGCCGGGCGGCCATGCGCCGGTGCGCCGGTGATCGCTACGCGGACGCGGCACAGCCGCAACAGCGTCCGGCAGAACAGGCGCGGGATGACATGAGCCGGGATGACATGAGCCGGGATCAAATGCGCTTGTCCGGCGGCCCGCCGCGAGACAAGCCATTGCAGCGGCGCGCCGACAAGGAAGAAGGCGAGACTGGTGGCGAGGATCAAGACGGCTCTGAACGCGGCCATGCGGGTCCGGGTTTGATAAGGCTGATCGAGAATCGACTCTGGATATCTCGATTCGATATCGTTGGCGTGACAACCGATCACGAACGCGTCATGAAACTTTAATCCAGGCTGCCTAACGCAAGTCCGCCTCGCAAACCAGCCCCGCGACTCGAATGACCATCCTCGATCACGACCCCGCCGCGGCGCCGCCGACCGGTTTGCTGGACGTGGGCGCGCAACGGTTTCGCGCGGCGAAGCTGTCACCTTTCTACGAGCGCGCCGGCCCGTTCGAGATCCGGCTCGCCGTAAGCGACAAGGATCTGCGTCAGGCGCAGCGGCTTCGCTACGAGGTGTTCTTCGAGGCCGGCGGCGCGCTTGCGTCCGGCGCGGCGAAGGCGGCGCGGCGCGACCTCTGCGCGTTCGACCCGAACTGCGACCATCTCGTCGTGTTCGACGTCGAGGCCCGTTCGCGGTCTGGCGAGCGCAAGCCACGCCTCGTCGGCACCTACCGCCTGCTTCGACGCGAGGTCGCGGCGCGGCACGGCGGCTTCTACTCGCAGGGCGAGTTCGACCTCGCCCCGCTGCTGGCGGCGCATCCGCGTTCGCGGCTGCTCGAGCTCGGCCGCTCCTGCGTCGATGCCGCCTACCGCGGCAAGCGCGTCATCGAGCTTTTGTGGCGCGGGCTCTATCTCTACGCCCACCATCACGGGATCGACGCCCTGATCGGCTGCGCCAGCCTGGTCGGCACCGACCTCGGCGCCCTCGACCTGCCGCTGAGCTTTTTGCTGCGATGCGCGCAGGCGGAGGACGATTGGCAGGTGGCGGCGCTGCCACACCGCGCCGCGAAATTCACGCCCAGGGACGAGGCCGACATCGACGTGCGGCGCGCGGCCGGGCTGCTGCCGCCGCTCGTCAAGGCCTACCTCCGCACAGGGGCGCGCTTCGGGCGAAGCGCCGTGATCGACCATCAGTTCGGCACGACGGATGTTTTCGCGATCATGCCGATGGCCGATATCGAGGCGCGTTACCTCGTCCACTACGGTTCGGCGAGTTGCGTTTCGGGGGTCCCGGTCGCATAAACATGCCATGGGACGCCGCACACAATCGCGGGAGGAACGGCCGAGCCTGCACGCGCGCAAGCGCCGGCCCGGCCCGCGTGCGCTCGCCGTCGTCGCGCTGACCGTCGCGTCTTTGGCGTCCCTGGCGTCGGGGCTGATCGGCGAGCCGGCGCGGGCCGTCACCACCACCGATCCGCGAGCCAAGGCGATCGCCGCCGCCAAGCCCGCCGTGCTGAGCCTCAAGGACGCGTTGCTGCACGACGCCGCGTCGCCGATCGTCGGCAACCCGGATGGCGACGTCACCATCGTCGCCTTCGTCGACTACAATTGCCCGTACTGCCGCAAGAGCGAGGCCGATCTCGAGGCGCTGGTCGCCGACGACCCGAAGATCCGGGTCATCTACAAGGACTGGCCGATCCTGGCGAAATCGTCGGTCGCGGCGGCGAAGGTCGCGATCGCCGCCAATTGGCAGGGCAAGTACGCCGAGGTGCACACGGCGCTGATGCACATGAACGCGCGGCCCGCCACCGACGCCGACATCAGCAAGGCCGTGGTCTCGTCCGGCGCCGACGTGACGCGGCTCAACAAGGATCTCGACAAGCACGACGGCGAGATCGTCGCGCTCTTGAAGCGCAACATCCAGGAGGCCGACGCGCTCACGCTGAAAGGCACGCCGGTCTACCTGATCGGGCCCTTCATCACCGCGAGCCCCCTCGATCTGCCGCAATTCAAGCAGATCGTCGCTGATGCTCGCGAAGATCAAGCCAAGCCGGCTGACGAGAAACGTTGAACCTCGGATCGCGGAGCCGGTCGCGCTTTCGCCATCGGTCGGCTATTCGCTCGCGATCTTCGATTTCGACGGCACGCTGGCCGACAGCGTCACCTGGTTCGTCGAGGTCTTCAACGAGGTCGCGCGACGCTACCGGTTCAAGCAGGCGACGCGCGCCGAACTCGAGACATTGCGCGGCCAGGACGCGCCGAGCGTGCTGCGCGAGCTCGGCGTCGCGCGCTGGAAGCTGCCGCTGATCGCGCGACACATGCGCCGGCTGATGGCACGCGACATCGACAAGATCGCGTTGTTTCCCGGCGCCGTCGAGCTGTTGCGCGAACTCGACGCGGCGGGCGTGCGGCTCGCGATCGTCAGCTCGAACTCGCGCGCCAACGTGAGCCGCCTGCTCGGCGCCGGAACGACGGCCCTGATCGAGGACTTCGCCTGCGGCGCGTCGCTGTTTGGCAAGACCGCCAAGTTCCGCGAGGTTTTGGAGCGGACGAAGGTGGCGCCGGCGCGCGTCATCGCGTTCGGCGACGAGGTTCGCGACATCGAGGCGGCGGAGACGGTGGGCATCGCGTCGGGCGCGGTCGCCTGGGGCTACGCGACGCGCGATGTGCTGGCGGCACGACGCCCCACCGTGATCCTCGACAGCCTCGCCGCGATCGCGCCGTTCATCCTCGATAATCGTTGATATAGGGCTCTCCCGCTTGCGGGAGAAGGTGGCGCCGCGAAGCGGGGTCGGATGAGGGGACTCGCCGCCTCGCCTTCAAAGATCACCCGAGCGGCACGATGCCTCATCCGACCCGACTTCGTCGGGCCACCTTCTCCCGCAAGCGGTAGAAGGAGGAGCCGCCTTCCTGGAGGCAAGCCGCGGAGCGATAGTCTTCACTTTCGCTGGGTCGCGGCCACGCGCGGTCGCGCCGCCATCGGCCGAGCCGCCGTCGCTCCACGTAGCGCGCGCAGCCGCTCGAGGCCGCCGTGGAGCGCACTGACGATCGTTTGGCTCCGCACGACACGGACCGCGAAGCCCCGCCGCCACATCGCCCTGCGATAACCAGCCGCGAGCGCGCCCGGATGCAGCCCCGCGCGTCCCGTCGGCGGCGCGGCGATCTTGTAGCCGGTGCGGGTGTCGCCCAGGCCCTCGATCATCGTCACGTCGCCGAGCGCCCCGGCCTCGGCCAACGTCGGCGTGGCGACGAGCCGTCCGAGCTCGTGCGCCGCCTCGGCCTGATCGACCGCCAGCGGCGGCAGCCCGCCGAACGCGCGCTTGTAGGCGTCGACGAAGAGCAGGGCGCCCGCCTGGATCTCCGCGACCGCGGCCTGGAAGCCCGCATCGGCCTGTTGCGCGCGGTAGACCGGCGCGATCCGGCCTTCCGTCTCGGTGTAGCGGATCACGGAGGCGTGCGGCGCGCTGAACAGCAGCTCCATCAGGACCCAGCTCAGGTTCGACACGTCGATGCCGAAGACGGGCCTGCCGTCGTCGACGAGCCAGCCGCTGGCGGTGCCGCCCATGGCGCCAAGCCTGCGCATCGCCTCCGAGGTGCCGACGTAATAGCCGTCGAGATGGGCAAGCGCGCCTTGCGCCGCGAGCACCTTGGCGAGCGCGCGCTGCGACTTGCCGTTCCAGCCGACGTCGCAGAGCGCGAGCCGCTGTCCCGCTGAAAACCCCTCCTGCGCGAGATAGCGCAAGAGCAGCGCACGCTCGCGGCTCGCGTGCTCGAGCACGAGCGGCTCGAGCGCGAGGAAGAGGGCGCGCAGCGCGGCGACGTCGGCTGGTGTCGCCACCAGCTTGTCGAGCGGTAGCCCCAGCCGCTCGGCGTGCGCCGTGTGCGCGGTGACGTCGAGACCAACCCGGGCGAAGAACTCCTCGACGGGCAGCGGCCGCTCGTGGCTGACGAGAAAATCCAGCTCGTCCCCGCCGAGCCGCTCGATCAAGGGGAAGACCAGCGAGCGGCGCGAGACGACGAGATAGTTGAACGGCGGGTCGCGCTCGGGGTCGGCGAGACGCTCGTAGGCGGCTTTCAGCACGAACGCGTCGCGGGCGAGAAAGAAAACGCGCGAGACGGGGTCCTGCGCCAGGTGGCGCATCAGCCATTGCGCGAAGGCGAGGTAGACGGGGCCCGCCACCGCGGCGCCGATCGTCGCCCGCGCGGAGGGTCGCGCCAGCGCCAGCGCCGCGCGCGTACCGTCGAGGACGGAGCGGGCGATGCTCGCGTCCGACCCGCCGGCCGTGGCCGCGTGGGTCTTGCGCAGGCGTGGGCGATACCAGAGCGGCGACACGCCGCGCGCCTTCGCCCGCACCACGTCGGCGCCGAGATTGTCGCCGATGTGCCAGTGGCTGGCGGGGCTGACGCCGGCCGCCGCCGCGACATCGCGGTAGAGGTCGCCTTGCGCTTTCGTCGTGCCGAACGCGCTGGAGACGTAGATCTCCAGCTCGCCCGCGTAGCCGGCGTCTCGCAGGAGCGCGCGGATGAATTCGGCCGAGAAGGGCGTGTCCGACAGGAAGGCGACGCGGGCGCCGCCCGCCGTGAGCACGCGATGAAGCGCCAGGACGCGCGGGTTCGCCACGCAGACATCGCGCTCGGTCGCAAGCTCCTCCGCGAGCAGCGCGGCGCGGACGCTCTCGTCCGTCATCGAATGATGCGCGTAGATCTCCTCGATCGTCGTCTCCGCCCGGCCCGCGGCGCGGGCGGCATCGAGCGCCACCCGATGCGCGGCGCGGCGAGCGGCAACGAGATCCTCGACCTTGCTATCGAGCGCGAGACGGCGGATCGCCCGCCAGGACGCGAGCGCGAAGACGTCGTCGTGATGGGCGAGCGTGCGCGCGAGCGCCGTTTCGAACACGTCGAGCGTGATCAGCTTGGCGCCCGCGATGTTCGGAAAGCGGCCGAGGTCGGCCTCGTCGCGAAGACGGCGGCGAATAATCCAGGGATTGGCGCAAAGCAAGTTGACGGAATCGGCATTAAGCATGACAGCCTCTCGCTGACGCATCGTAATAGATATTCGGCCTCTGAAAAGTAGACAGTGTTTTGTTTGTAAATAATATTGGTGAATTGGCAATGTCTGAGCTGCACGCCCACCGCGCCGGTGCAGTCGATCATCGACGCACGAGCAGTGTCGAAGGCTCATGAATCCTTAACAGAATGTTAGGTTTCGGAGTGCGTGTGCTCTTTGGGCGCGGCTCGCGAAAAAATGCGCCTTCGCCAGAAGAAAAGGCTTGTGTGCCGGGCGAATGTGCATATCTTCCGCCTTGCCCAAATCGCACGTGCCTGTGGTCGTGTGTCGGTGGTTGGCGTTCCGGACAAGAGGCCGGTGAACCAATCGTAAAGCCGGCAGCCGGAGCGAACCGGTGAACCCCGCCAAACGGGGGACACGACTTAAAGCAACGACGGACCGGGCTTTTTCGTCTCTGTCGGCCTCCAACGCCGACTTACCGAAGAGGCTAGTCTCTCTTGCCGGGCGTGCGGATCGCGGGGCTCACCCTGATCCAATCGATGGCTCTCTAGGCTTCAACGCGGGTTCATCCTCGCGGCGGAGGCTATTGGCCTCGGCGCAGCATCTGGTGCGGCGTAGGTCTCTCCCCGGAGAGGCCGATCCGCACCGCGAATGGCATTGTCACGTCGTCGACGCGTCTCCAACGCGCGTGGGCAGCGAACGATGTCGCTCACCCCTTTGCTCAAATTCGTATGTCCGACCTGAAAAAGGGTCGGCACGAAGGGATGCCGCGATGACACAGAAAATCCTCGACTTCCTCCGTACCCGCCGTGATGACGGCCCGTGCCTCGTCGTCGACCTCGACGTCGTGCGCGAGAACTATGGCACCTTCCAGCGCGCGCTGCCCGACAGCCGCGTGTTCTACGCCGTGAAGGCGAACCCGGAGCCGGCCGTGCTGAACCTGCTCGCGCAGCTCGGCTCGTGCTTCGATTGCGCCAGCGTCGTCGAGATCGAGCAGGTGCTCGCCACCGGCGCGACGGCCGATCGCATCTCGTTTGGCAACACGATCAAGAAGGAGCGCGACATCGCGCGGGCCTACCTGCTCGGCATCCGTCTCTTCGCGGTGGATTGCGAGGCCGAGGTCGAGAAGATCGCGCGCGTCGCGCCGGGCTCGAAGGTGTTCTGCCGCATGCTCTGCGCCGGCGACGGCGCCGAGTGGCCGCTGTCGCGCAAGTTCGGCTGCGATGTCGCGATGGCGCCGCGCGTGCTCGAGCATGCGCACCGTCTTGGTTTGGTGGCCCACGGCCTCTCCTTCCACGTCGGCTCGCAGCAGAACAACCCGGCCATGTGGGACGGCGCGCTGAAGGCGGCGTCCGAGATCTTCAAGGATTTGGCCGAGCGCGGTATCAACCTCGCGATGGTCAACCTCGGCGGTGGTTTTCCGACGAAGTACCTGAAGAGCGTGCCGGCCGTGCGTTCGTACGGCGATGCGATCTTTGCCGCGCTGCGCAAGCACTTCGGCAACCGCATCCCGGAGACGATCATCGAGCCGGGGCGCGGCATGGTCGGCAACGCCGGCGTGATCGAGGCCGAGGTGGTGCTCATCTCGAAGAAGTCGGACGAGGATCAGGTGCGTTGGGTCTATCTCGACATCGGCAAGTTCAACGGTCTCGCCGAAACGATGGACGAGATGATCCGCTACCCGATCAAGACCGCCTTCGACGATGACGAGAAGGAGCCTTGCGTGCTCGCCGGGCCGACCTGCGACTCGGTCGACGTGCTCTACGAGAAGGTCCCCTACGACCTTCCCGTGAGCCTGGAGATCGGCGCCAAGGTCCTGATCGAGGGCACGGGTGCGTACACGACGACCTATTCGGCCGTCGGCTTCAACGGCTTTCCGCCGCTGAAGAGCTACGTGATCTAGAAAGGAGGCAGGCGGACGCGGGAGCTTCCGCCCGCCCGCCACGTTCCCATCGCCCATCCCTCCGAATGCCCGTACGGCCGGCGCTACCAGCGCGCGGTGCGAGGGTCATCCGCCGCCCTTCGAAAGGGGACGCACAGATGACCTATAAGAACGATACCCACGTCCCCGCCGCCGCTTTCGTGCCCGACCTGCAAGGTCAGGCCTTCGCCGATCCGATCGTGCTCGACGTCGAGCGGCCAGGAGACGTCGAGGCGCGCGAGTCGCTGCTCGACCGCGCGTTCGGCCCGGCCCGTTTCGCCAAGACCTGCGAGCGCCTTCGCGCTGGCCGGCTGGCGGCGCGCGGCCTGTCGCTGGTCGCGAGAGCCAACGGGCTCGGCGGCGGCGCGGTCGTGGGTACCGTTCGTCTGTGGCACGTGGAGGCCGGCGGCGTGCCGGCGCTGATGCTCGGGCCGCTCGCGGTGGACGATCGCTGGCGCCGCTTCGGCGTCGGCGCGCGGCTGATGCGCGAGGCGCTCGACCGCGCGGCCGCGCTCGGCCACGGGGCCATCATCCTGGTCGGCGATGCGCCATACTATGCGCGCTTCGGCTTCACGCGCGCTCACACGCTGGGTCTGCGGATGCCGGGCCCGGTCGAGGACGACCGGTTCCTCGGGCTCGAATTGGAGCCCGGCGCGCTCGGCCCCGCCGACGGGCTCGTGCGGCCGACCGGCCCCATCGACCTCGCCGCGCGCCGCCCGCCGCGGAGGCGCCTTCGCGCGGCTTGAGGACTGAAGTGTCATAAGGCTGTCATCCGCGGCCTGCACCAAAAGCCCGCGGCCTTCCTTCCCCCTCTCGCGGGAGAAGGTGGCCCGACAAGGTCGGGTCGGATGAGGGTGCGAGGCGTCTTGCGTGTTGTCGTCGGCGCGGCTCTTTCCGACGTCGCCCTCATCCGGCTCCGCTGCGCGGAGCCGCCTCCTCCCGCCGTGCGGGAGACGGAATCTTCAACAAGAGAAAGCTTGATAGAATGACGGACTGGCCGATGCATGGGACGATTACCGGACCGATCGTGATGATCGGCTTCGGCTCGATCGGGCGCGGCACGCTGCCGCTGATCGAGCGACATTTCACGTTCGATCCCAAACGGTTCACCGTCATCGATCCCGTCGACACGGACCGGGGGCTGCTCGACGAGCGCGGGATCCGTTTCATCCAGGAGCGCGTCACCAAGGACAACATGGAGGCGCTGCTGCGCCCGCTCCTCACCGAGGGCGAGGGCCAACCGTTCATCGTCAACCTGTCCGTCGAGGTCTCGTCCGGCGCCGTGATGCGGCTCGCCCACGAGATCGGCGCGCTCTACGTCGACACCGTCGCGGAGCCGTGGCCGGGCTTTTACACCGACCGCTCGCTATCGGTGTCGCAGCGTTCCAACTACGCGCTGCGCGAGGGCATTCTCGACCTGCGCCGCGAGCTGGGGGCTGGACAAGGCCCGACCGCGGTCTCGTGCTGCGGCGCCAATCCCGGCATGGTCTCCTGGTTCGTCAAGCAGGCGCTGCTCGACGTCGCCGCAGATTGCGGGATCGATGCCGGCTCGCCGCAGGGCAGCCAGGCGTGGGCGGCACTCGCCCACAAGGTCGGCGTCAAGGGCATCCACATCGCCGAGCGCGACACGCAGCGCGCGGCGAAGCCCAAGCCGATGGGCACGTTCGTCAACACCTGGTCGGTCGAAGGTTTCGTTTCGGAAGGTTTGCAGCCAGCCGAGCTCGGTTGGGGCACGCACGAAAAATCCCTGCCCGCGGAAGGCCGCGAGCACGAGTTCGGCCCCGGCTGCGCGATCTACCTGATGCGTCCCGGCGCCGGCACGCGCGTGCGCTCGTGGTGCCCGACGCCGAAGGCGCAGCACGGATTTCTCGTCACGCACAACGAATCGATCTCGATCGCCGACTATCTGACGCTGCGCGAGGGCGACAAGGTCGTCTACCGCCCGACCTGCCATTACGCCTATCGCCCGGCCGATGACGCCGTGCTCTCGCTCGATGAAATGGCCGGATGCCAGTGGCAGCAGCAAAAGCACAGCCAGATCCTCGACGAGAAAGAGATCGTCGACGGCATCGACGAGCTCGGCGTGCTCCTTTATGGCCACAAGCTCAACGCGTATTGGTATGGCTCCCAACTTTCGATCGAGGAGACGCGGCGCATCGCGCCCTACCAGAACGCGACCGGCCTACAGGTGACCTCGGCCGTGCTCGCCGGCATGGTCTGGGCGCTGGAGAACCCCGCGCGCGGCATCGTCGAGGCCGACGAGGTCGACTTCCAGCGCTGCCTCGAGGTGCAGAGGCCCTACCTCGGGCCGGTGATCGGCGAATACACGAAGTGGACGCCGCTCGACGACCGCGCCGCGTTGTTCCCGGAGGATCTCGATGAGGACGACCCCTGGCAGTTCAAGAACATCTTGGTGCGTTAGCATGACGACCGTCGTCGCGGGCCTGGCCACGTTCGGCCTGTTCGACTTGGCCGGGCCGGACGATCCGGCGCTGACGACCCTGCGCTACTTCTTGCCCTTCGCGCCGCCCTCTTTGGGGGCCTGATTGCCGACCTTGATGACGGGCGCCGCGGCGGCGGTCGTCTTGGGCACTTCCTTCTTCGGCTTCTTGGTTTCCTTGTTGCTGCGCATCTGTCCCTTGGCCATCGAACGCTCCTGTTGGCTGACGCGTTCTTTGACGTCGGACCCGATGGTCTCCGCCGAAGAGTCGCGGCTAAAGTGCTGCCATCGTTCGGATTGATCCGCAAGCGCGCCGCCCTTGCGTCCGTCGACGCGGAGGCGGAAGAGTAGGGTTCAGCCGACGCGGAGCAATGGTCGTGACACCACAAGACGCCCGGGACGGGCCGGCGACGATCACCGAGAAGGATCTCAACGAGAAGGTGATGGGCTTGTTGCGGGCACGCGCGTCCTGCATCGATGCGCGCAGCGTGATGCTCTACCTCGTCGATGACGCCGCCGCGCCCGACAATTGGCGGATCGGCCATTTCGACCCGGGCACCGGCGATCGCTACACCTGCAAGCTTGCCTTGCGCGCGATCCAGGCGAGCCTCAGCGGCCAGTTCCTCATGGTCGGCCAGAGCTGATCGGGTTTGCCCGCTATTTCCCCGTCGGCACCGGGCTCGTCGACAGCCCCACCGCGGACGGGCCGCCGATCTGCGGGACAGCCTTGCCGTCGACCCGTGGAGCATTTTTGATCGCGTCGGTGTCCATCTCGAGGCAGGTCAGCACCTCGACATAGCTCGGGCTCGGCGTGCGCGATTGCTCGACGCAATTCGAACGATCCTTCGGCTTGAACTGCGACCACCGCTTCTTCAGCGAATCCTTGGCGGCCAGCTCGTCTTGCATGCACCCCTTGTAGGCATTCTGCTTGTCGTCGCCGGTCGAGAATTTCTGGGCGTCAGAGCAGGAGCCCTTGACGTTGAGTTCGGGCACGCCGCCGCCCTCGCCATGATAGGTTTTCGCCGCCAGGGCACTCGCGCCGCAGAGCGCGATCGTCGTCGCCATGATGATCGTCAGCGCGCGCATCTCGGTGGTCCCTTCGCATTAACCATCTCGGTATCCTGGGGCGCACCCTAGCACGGCCGCCTTGCGATAGCCGCACTGGGCTGCTTACGCTTTGCGCAATTTCGCGAGACCGCGATCAAGAGGGCGATCGATGCGTGCGGCATTCCGGATAACCACCATTCTCGCTGGCTTTTTGGCCATGGCCGCGGGGCACGCGTCGGCGGCGACCTGCCACGATCCGGCCGGCTTCGACGCCTGGCTCGGCAAGATCAAGCAGGAGGCGATCGCCCAGGGCATCTCCGAGCGCGCGGTCGACGAGGGGCTGTCCGACATCCATTTCGACCAGGGCGTGCTCAAGCGCGATCACGGGCAGGGCGTGTTTCGCCAGTCGTTCGAGCAATTCTCGCAGCGCATGGTGCCGCCGCGTCTCGCCCGCGCGCACGCGCTCGAGAAGCGCTATGCCGACATCTTCCAGCGCATCGAGCAGCAATACGGCGTCTCGCCGCCGATCCTGCTGGCGATCTGGGGCCTCGAGACGGACTTCGGCTCGACGCATGGCACCTACCGGATGATCCAGTCGATCGCGACGCTGGCCTACGATTGCCGGCGCTCCGACATGTTCAAGGCCGAGTTGTTCGACGCGCTGCGCATGGTGCAGCGCGGCGTCTCGCCGGAGGCGCGCGGCGCCTGGGCGGGCGAGATCGGCCAGACCCAGTTCATGCCGTCGACCTACATCAAATACGCCGTCGGCGGCCGCGACCTCGATCACAGCGTCTCCGACGTCTTGTCGTCCACCGCGAATTTCTTGCGGGCGCACGGGTGGCAGCGCGGCGCGGGCTGGGCGCCCGGCCAGCCGAACTTCGCGGCGATCCAGGAGTGGAACAAGTCCGCGGTCTACTCGCGCACCATCGCCTATTTCGCCACCCGCCTCGCCGGCGGGTCGGAGTCGGGCTACGGCGGCGGTGGTGGCGGCGACGACGCGCCGGCCCCGCGCACACGCGGCCGCTCGCACCGCGACGATTCGATGGACACGGAGCAGGGCGGCGCGCCGCGCTACAGCCCCCTCGACGAGCAGTAGGGGCGACCACGGCGCCGCTACTCACGCCTCAAGCTCACGAGGTCGATCTCTCATCCAAATAGCATAGGCACTAGGTCGCTCGGCCGCATGCGACGGGCGACCCAGCCGCGATAGCGCGCCAAGCCAAAGCTCGCAATGATCGCCTTGCGGTTCTCGCGCAGGAAACCGAGCGTGAACGACGTATGCCGAGTGCCCCCTTTGAGGCTCGGCGCGATGCGTCCGAAGTGGTCGAGCGCGGCGACGAACAGGTGCGGATCCTCGAGCATGGCAGCGAGGTCCGCAATCCGTGCGCGGTAGCAGGCGACGATGGCGGCCATTACGTCGCTGTCAAGCTGATCGCGTTGCGCCGTGTCGAATGGGTGGATGTTGGCGAGCGCGGGGTGGCGCGATAGCAGATTCGCGCCGTGCATTCGGTAGACGGCGAGCGGCCGGTCGATGACGATACCTCCGGTGAGCGCGCTGATGCCGCGCACGAGAAAATTGTCAGCTCCGGCGCGCAAAGTCGGCGTCGGATCGAGCATCAAGGCTACCGCTTCACGCCGAAAGCACAGACCCGTCGACGGTGACCAGACCCATTCATTGGCGTGCTTCGGCGGCAGGTAGTGCAGATCGGAAGCCGATAACAGCACGGCTTCCGCGCCGCTCGGGAAGTCGAATGCGTCGAGATTCTCCAGGCGGCAAAAGTCTCTCGTTTGCCCCCGTTTGGACATAACAAAGCGAGAGAGCAGCGTACCGGTGGCGACGACGATATCGTCGCCGTTGCTTTGGTACATGTCGACCGAGGTGACGCCGACCGCGATTCTGCTGACGAGGTGGGCCTTGATGTGCGTTTCGACGCAGCCCGGCAGCAGAAGGTCGTCGCCGTCGACGAACATCACGTAGCTGCCGCTCATTCGAGCGAAGCCCTGGACCACGGCGCCGATTTCGTGCCCATTGACGTCCGAGTACACAGGCTCGAAGGCGATATCGGCGCGAAGCGATGGCAGCTCCACCCCGAAGGCCTTGATCACATTGCGAGACGTGTCTGTCGACACGTTGTCGACGACGATCAGCTGAAGGTGCGGATAGGTCTGGTGGAGGATCGATTGGAGGCAAGCGAGCAGAAACGGCGCATGATTGTAGCAAACGACGCAGACGCTCACGAGCGGCAGCTTCAGCCCTCGTGTTTCCGAACCCGTCGCATTGATGATTGCGGTGGCTTTGGTCATATCTTATCACCAATGGCGGCAACCGGCGGGAGAGGTTTCGCGGTCGCGGCCATCTCCACCGTTTCGACCGGGTAGCGCAGTGTCCCTTCCGCTGGCAAGCCGCTCGAGCCACGGCGGCTTCCACCTGTTGACAGCATTGTCGCGCTCTGGAAGGGCTCACCGCGAGGACTCTGTCTCTGGCTACAGTATCGGCGACACCTTGAATGGCTCAGGAAAAAGAGCGTCTACGGGATAAACTCGCCGATAAGCGACACCAATTCTCCGTGGTCGCGAGGTCGCGATCTTTTGCGGCGGCCGATGACGTCAACAAGATAGCCAAAGACGCGACGACGATCCCCGGTTGGGTATCGGGCCAGGCTGCGCGCGAGGTGGCCGCACGCAGCTATATGTTGGCCGGCGATCCGGTCATCGTCGAGGTCGGCGTATTCATGGGTCGATCGACCGTGCTTCTGGCCGCGCCGCGGCGTCGGCGGGGCAGCGGCAAGGTGTTCTGCGTCGATCCATTCGACTGCTCCGGCGACGAGTTCTCCGTCCCGTTCTATCAAAAGGAGCTGGCTGGCACCGGGGCGGCGTCTCTGGAGGACGTGTTCCGTCAAAATCTGCAACGTCGGTCGCTCGAGCCCTGGGTCGTCGTGCTCAAGGGCGGGTCGTCGAACGTCATCGTCGGTTGGACCCGTCCGATCGACCTTTTGCTTCTCGATGGTGATCATTCGCCGAGCGGCGCGCGCGCCATCTTCGATTTGTGGTCACCGCACGTAAAACCGGGTGGACAGATCATCCTCCATAACACCGGCTCGAGGACGTACGCCGACGGACACGACGGGAATTATCGGATCGCCACGCAGCAGCTGGTCGCGCCTCGATATACCGGCTGTCGGCAGATCGATTATACGACCTACGCCACCAAGTTGTTTTAGCGGCTACACCTTCTCGATCTCCTCCCGCACGATGTCGATGATGACCTGGGCGTGAGCTTCGCTCAAATGAGGTCCCATCGGCAGGCTGAGGACATCGTCGGCGAGGCGATCGGAGATGGGCCAGCGTGCCGCGTCTGCCGTCATGCACGAGTAGGCAGTCTGTCGAAATGGCGGGATCGGATAGTGAATCAACGTCTCGACGCCCCTAGCCCGCAAGGCGTCCCGCAGCTGGTCCCGTCGAAGATGGCGGACGACGTAGAGATGCCAAGCGTGCGTGCAGCCTATTGCGACGGCAGGCAGGACCAAAGATGTTCCCGCCAAGCCAGCCGCATAGAGACTTGCGATCCGCGCGCGGCGCGCGTTCCATTCAGCTAGCGCTGGCAGCTTGGCCCGAAGAACGGCGGCCTGAATCGGGTCCAGGCGGCTGTTTACGCCCTGCACATCGTTGACGTACTTGACTGCGGAACCATAGTTTCGATGGAGCTTGATCGCGCGCGCGACATCGGAGTCGTTGGTGGTCACGGCGCCTCCGTCGCCGTACGCGCCAAGGTTCTTACCGGGATAGAAGCTCCAGGCCACGGCATCCCCGTGGGCGCCAATGCGCTGTTCGCCGATCGCCGCGCCGTGCGCCTGCGCGGCGTCCTCGACCAGCTTGAGTCGGCGGCGCCGGCAAATGTCCTCGAGGGCGGTTAGGTCCGCCGGTTGACCGTAGAGATGCACCGGCAGCAGTGCTTTCGTGCGCGGCGTGATCGCAGCCTCGACGCGGTTTGGGTCGAGGTTGTAAGTGGTGGGATCGGGCTCAACCGGGACGATGGTCGCGCCGACCATCCCGACCGCGAGCCACGTTGCGATGTAGGTATTTGCGGGGACGATCACCTCGTCGGATGGGCCTACTCCGACCGCGCGCAACGCCAGCGCGATGGCATCGAGACCGTTCGCGACGCCGACGCAATGCCGAGCGCCGGTCCAGCTCGCGAACGCGGCCTCGAAGCTTTCGACCTCGCCGCCGAGCACGTACCAGCCGGACTCCATGACGCGCGTGATCGCGGCATCGATAGGGTCGCGCAGCTCTACATAGGCGGCCTTCACGTCGAGGAACGGAATCATGCTCGCGTCCCGCATTCGGATAGAAATTGGGTGTAGTCCCGAATGTAATCATTCGAATCGTAATAATGCGACGCGAAGACGAGCAAGACTGCGGCCGGGGCGTATTTGTATTGTATCCCCCAAACTCGAGGGGGGATGTAGAGGCCGCGGTTCGGCGCGTCGAGCTCGATTTCCTCACGATCCCTGCCGTCGTCCACGACGATCGACACGCTGCCGCTGACGCAAATGAGAAATTGCTCGCACACGCGATGTGCATGCTCTCCGCGCGTCTCCGCGCTAGGGACGTCGAAGACGAGGAAATAACGCTTCGGCTCGAACGGAAAATTTCGCCCAAACTCGCCTACGCTGAGGTCGCCGCGCAGATCGCGAATGCGCGGAAACGTGTAGGATTTCACCCCAGAGACGGACGCCTCCTGAACGATGGTCTGGGCTGCGTCCGCGCCGCCCGGCAGGTGCTTCGCGCTCGGCAGGTGCTTCGCGCTCGGCAGGTGCTTCGCGCTCGGCAGGTGCTTCGCGCTCTTCGGCGCGGTTGATCCGACGTAGCCGACGATCGCCGCGGGATTCCCTCTCACGATGGCATACGGGGGCACGTTACGGGAAACGATCGTGCCGGCATCGATACGCGCGTTGGCGCCGATCGAGATGCCACGCGCGAGTATGCTTCCTGCCCCGATACGGACGCCGGCGCCGAGCACGAGCGGACCAGGCGGATTTTCGGCCGTCGCGACGTCGGTCAGCGCGACACCTGGTTCGATCACGCAATCATCGCCGATGGTCGCATCGCCGAAGAGCGTCACGCCACCGACCAGGATCGTCCGCGAGCCTATGCTGCTGGCACCCTCGATGTAGCAGTTCGGGCCGATCGCGGCGCCGGGCGAAACGATCACCCGCGGCCCGACGGATGACGACGGATGAATATGAGGCTCGGCCATTGATCCTATTTCGTCCGCCTGCGACGCCCGGCTTCTGACTAGGCTCCGGCATGTAGAGGATGGGCGCGGCGAACTCAAATCCTGGATGCGTCTACAGTGCTTTACGAGGCGTCGATGCCTGCGGCCTTCATGCGTTCGGTAGCTTTCTGTAGATGCTCGTTCCAAGCTCCGTCAAAAGCGAGGTTGCCCGGGCGCCCGACGCCGGGCCAGTGGATGAAGTAGATTGGGCGACCCCATTCGTCGTGCAGGCCGTCCGGGCCGAATACTGCACCTGCCGCCTTGTGGTAGCTCTCGGTCGAGGCCCCAGGTACAAGATCGGACACCGAGCGGATCTTCAGCCGCTTCCTGTGAACCACGAAGTTGACCAGCGGCTGCGCGTAAAGGCCGCCGCGCTGACGCACTCGGTCGAACGTTTTCTCGTCCTCCGTCATCGCCTGATGGAAATCGTCAATTGAAATGATGTTACGCGACGTGATGAAGAACCCGTCGTTAAAAAGAAGCGCGCTGCGTAGGTAGTCGACTTGCTTGGCAGCTTCGTTGTATACGTAGTCGGTGGTCTCCGAGATCACGATGAACTCGGTGACGCCCGGCTTCAACTTGCCAAGAATAGGCGTCAGCTCGTGGAACAGGATGATGTCGACGTCGAAGTAGATCACCTCGTCGAGCGGCAGGGTCAAGCTTAGCAGCTTACGCAAACGGTTTCGCTTGTTCCAACCAAGCGGGTAAAGGCGCTTCGACAGCGCGTCGAGAGCTTTTGGATCCACGTCAGCGAAGGTGACCTCGTAAGCTTGTGCGACGAGGCGCGTCGTTGCTACGTTCTCGTCGTACGGGATGAGGTAGACGGGAAGGCCTGGGTTGGTCGCCTTCCAGCTTTCGAGGAACGCGAGAAGCCAGTGCATCACCTTGTCGTTGGCGACGATAGCAATCCCGATGGTCGGGTTGGCCGAATTCATGGGTTGGAGCTAGCGTGAGCGGGGCGGCAGGGCAACCCCGGTCGAGCGCGCTGCGTAGTTGTGCGGACGGCCGCGGTGCTGGTAAGCCAGGGGCCATCCGCCCACCAAGTGAATTCAGTGGTGGACGTGGCGGCCGCACCGAGGCGGCCCTAGGGATCGGATGCCGAAGCTCCTCTACCTCTATCTCGCCAAGCGCATGGCGCTCTCGGCCCTCCTGATCGAGGTGTGCCTGTGCGTGCCGGTGGTGATGACGTCGATCTTCCATTACCTGCCGCCGACCGCGGTCCGCAGCGGCCTGCTGCTGCCGGCGCTGATGGGCACCATGCCGACCGTGCTCTACATCGCCCTGCCGATCGCGGTGGGCGTCGCGATCATGCTCGAGTTCGTGCGCATGTCGTCCGAGGGCATGATCGCCGTGCTCTACTCGCTGCGGCTGTCGGTGTGGTCGATCTGCCTGCCGGCGGTCGCCGTCGCGCTGGTCGCGGTCGGGCTCGGCTACTGGCTCTCGTCCTGGGTGGCGCCGGGCTATGTCGGCGAGATGCACGACGTCATCTACGTGATCCGCAACTCGCTCAACCATAGGATGCTGGAACCGGCCCATTTCTACACGTTCGACGATGGTCGCCGCACGCTGTACTTCCAGCGCTGGCGCACGCCCGACATCGCCTCCAACGTCTTCATCAACCAATTCAACCCCGAGAAGCAGGAAGAGCAGATCATCACCGCCGACCAGGCCGAGTTCCGCCGCAACGCGGAGGGCGTCGTCATGGTGCTGAGCACCGGCTCGATCCAGACGCGGCCGAAGGGCAGCCTCAACATGCGCGCGGCGAACTTCGACGAATACGTCATGCCGATCGCCATGCAGGGCTCGGGCGGGATGCCCAAACGCGCCTGGCGCGGCGTGTTCGAGCTGCCGGGCTCCGAATTCTTCGCCGATCGCTCGACCGAGTCGCTCGATCCGCACAAGCTCGCCGAGTGGACCAGCGAGGCGGCCAAGCGCCTGCTGATCCCGATCCTCGCGCTGACGCACGTGCTGTTTGGCATCGCGCTCGTGCTGACGGTCTCGAGCGCGACCGGACGCGGCTCGACCGCGACGACGATGACCGTGCTCGCGGTGCCGGCCGTGCATATCGCGCTCCTGATCTCGATGGAGACGCTGGTCCGCAAGGACCCGAACCTCGTCTGGCTGGTGGCGCTGGCGATCCTGGTCGAGCTGATCGTCGCGCTCGTGCTGCTGCAGCGCCAAAACAGCGTGCAGGGCGGCTCTCGGCGCGTGCGCGTGCCGGCGCTCGGCACCGTCGGCCAACCGGCGGAATGAGCGTGGCGGCGCCGCTCCGCATCCTGCTGTATGCGCCGCATTTCGCCGAATACGCGCTTCGACTGGCGGACGGGCTCGGCCGCCGCGCGCGCGTGATGCTCGTCGTCGAGCGGCGCGATCTCGCCGCCGAATGCCCGCCCGCGCTGGTCGCTGGGCTGGCGTCGAAGATCGAGCTCGCGACCTTCGACGGCTCCGCCGGTTTTCCCGCCGGCCCATGGTGCCGGCAGGTCGCGCTGCCGTGGCGGATCCGGCGGTTCGCGCCGATGATCGCGCACGTGCAGGAGCAGGCCGACGCGCCGACGGCCAAGATGCTGGCGCGCCTCGCGCGGCGAATGCCGGTCGTGCTGACCGTGCACGATCCGCGCCCGCATAGCGGCGCCGACACGGACTTCGCCGAGGCCGGCCGCGTCTCGCGCGAGCGGTTGCGCGCGGGCGCCGACGCCTTTCACGTGCACGGCGCCTACTGCGAGCGCGAGCTGCGAGCGTCGCAGCGCGTCGACCGCCCGGTGCTCGCAAGCCCGATGGGCGTGCATTTCGTGCCGAGCCCGGCGCAGGTCCGCCCGCGCGAGCCGGGCACGCTGCTCTTCTTCGGCCGCATGGAGGCCTACAAGGGTCTGGAAACCCTGCTCGACGCCGTAGACGTGTTGCGCGCCCGAGGCCGCCGCTTCCGGCTGATCGTCGCTGGACGCGGGCCGGAGGTCGCGCGGCTTCGCGGGCGGCTCGAGGCCGCCGACATCGAGCTGCATGATCGTTTCATCTCGCACGACGAGGCGATCGAGCTGTTTCAGCGCGCCTCGCTGGTTGTCGCGCCATACCGCGACGCGACGCAGAGCGCGGTCGTGGCCTCGGCCTTCGGAAACCATCGCCCCGTCGTCGTCTCGCGCGTCGGCGGACTGCCCGACGCCGTCATCGACGGGCGCGACGGCATCCTGGTGCCGCCGGACGATCCCGGGGCGCTCGCCGAGGCGCTGGCGCCGCTGCTCGCCGATGACGGCAGGGTCGACGCGCTGATGGCCGGCGTGCGCGCGCGGACCGATCTCGACTGGGACCGGATCGCCGGCAGCCTGGAGACGCTCTACCAGGGGCTTCTTGCCGCGCGCGAGGCGCCGGAAGGCGCGCCGGATCTCCGCCGAAGCGAGGCGCGCGGGCGATGACGAAGAGCGACCTCGGCCAGGATGTACGCACGGATTCGGCTGGCCTGTCGCTGCCGCTCGTCAGCGTCGTCATCGTCAACTACAATTACGGGCGCTTCCTCGCCGCGCTGGTCGAGTCGGTATTGGGGCAAACCTATGCCCGCGTCGAGTGCATCGTCGTCGACAATGCCTCGACCGACGAGACCGCGACGGTGCTCGCCGACCTCGAGGCGCGCCATCCGATCTATGTGATTCGTCGGGCACAAAACGATGGTCAGACGCCGGCCTCGCTCGACGGGCTCGCGGCGGCGCGCGGCGCTTACGTGATCTTCGTCGATGCCGACGATCTGCTGCTGCCGCGTTGCGTCGAGTGCCACGTCTACGCGCATCTGTCGCTGCGCGCGCATGTCGGCTTCACCTCGGGCGACATGCTGCAGGTGGCGGATGGCCAGATCGTCGTCGCCGGCGGCGAGGGGTTCGGCGCCTACGTCCGCTCCGGCAAAGGGTCGCGGCCCGACATGCTCCGCCCTTTTCGACATGCGCCGGAGGACGAGACGATGTTCTCCGACACCGCCCGCCGGCTCGACGGGCGCATCCATCTCGTGCCGCCGCTGTCGACGCGCTGGGTTTGGTCGCCGACCTCCGGCAGCTGCTATCGGCGCGACGCGCTCATGATGTTCGCCGACAATCCGGAGCTGGCGACGCTGCGCACCGGCACCGACATGTACTTCGGCCACGCGATCGGCGCGCTCAGCGGCAGCGCGCTGATCGACGAGCCTTTGTTCGCCTATCGCATCCACGGCGGCAACATCTACACGCAGCGAGCCCAGCTCGACCGCACGCTTTGCTTCAAGCCGGGCGGCGGTGGCGATTCCAACGATCGCGCGCGCCTCGTCATCATCGACCAGCTCGTCGCCAAGGCGGATCGTTTCGCGCCCAACATCTGGCTGAAGCTCAATCTGGTGGCGCTGCTGATCAAGCTGGATCTTGGCGCGCGCGATAGGGATCTGCCGCGCTGGCAGCGCCGCTCCCGCCTGGCGCGCCGCCTCGTCGTCGACGGAACTACGCTGGCGGCGACGCTCGGCCGGCCGCTTACGCTGTTTCTGAAGGCGTGGAGCGGCGTGCCGTTCCGCCACTGGTGAGGCGAACTCTTCCTTCTTCCGTCGCGGACGGGAGAAGGAAGAATTGGCTTAGAAATCGTAGCGGCGCTGCGGGTAGTAGTCGCGGCGATTGTTGCGCTGCGGGGCGGCGAAGGCGAGCTGGCCCTTGGTGGTCGTCACCGTCCAGCCGGCGCCGTGCCGGTCGATCGATTTGACGACGCCCGCGCCGGGGATGCTGACGCCGGGCACGACCTCCATCTGGCCGCGCCGGCCTTCGATCAGGGCGACGCCCTGGTAGACGTCGCGCACGACCCAGTTGGCGATCACCTGCGGCTTCGCCGGCTCCTCGGGCTGCGCCGAGGCGAGCACGGTCGGTTTGGCCGGCGGCGTCGGCACCGCTCGTGCCGTGTCCATCCTGGGCGCGGGGATCGAGGCCGTCGTCGTCGTGTCGACAGGCTGGCGATCCGGGCGCGCGGCGTGCTCGGCGACCGGCTGCGTGCGCTCCTCGCGCTGCAACTTGTCGATCTTGGCCGACAGCGACGCGATCTCGCCACGCGATTCGCTCCGCGTCGCGACGAGGTCGCTCTTCGCGCTCGCGAGCTCGCCACGGGCGCTGTCGAGCTGGGTCTTCATCGCGTCGAGACTCGCGCTAGTCGCGCGGCCCGCGTCGGGCGTCGAACGCTCGCGCACGACGGTCGTGCGCAGCGCCTCGAGGCTGGCGTGCAGGTTGCGCAGGTCGGTCGCCATCTTCTGGTTGGTGCGGCGCAGCTCGCCGATCTCGTCGTCCTTCGGCGAAGTGGTCGCCGCCGCCGTGGCCGCGGGCGTCGCGGTGGTCGAATTGTCGGCGAGCT
This sequence comes from uncultured Lichenihabitans sp., assembly GCA_965214415.1. Taxonomy (GTDB): domain Bacteria; phylum Pseudomonadota; class Alphaproteobacteria; order Rhizobiales; family Beijerinckiaceae; genus RH-AL1. Next base: position 137,265 of record CBDCBQ010000002.1, on the reverse strand, counting down.
TGACCGGTGCCGGCGCGGCGGGCTTGTGGGCGACGACGCGGTCGCTGACGGTCCAGGCAAAGCCGATCAGGCCGACGATCATCGCGGCATGGGCGCTGTAGTCGAGCGCCTTGGCGTAGAACGGTCGCGGCGCCGCGGCCTCGGGCGCCTCGGCGGCGCCAGCGAGGAACGGATCGATGCCGGTGGTACCCGCGTCGGCCGGCGCGAGCGACGTTCCCGCCGCATCCTTGCCCGCCGCATCCTTGCCCGCCGCGTCCTTGCCAGCAGCCGCGTCAGCCGGCTTGCCGCTCAGCTCGTCCTTGGGGGCGTTCTCGTCTCCGGAGCCCGTCGACAGCGTCATCATCGCATCCATCGGTCGCGTTAATTATCGATTGATTTGCGCAAAGCTTGCTTAACAATTCCTGAAGCTTCACGCGCTCTTAACGGATACGTCACGCCGCGCGCCGCGGCCACCGAACCACGCCCCGGGAAGGTCCCGTGCAACCCGCGCCAATGCAAGGCGTTTTTTCGGTGAAAGGGAGACCGATATGACGACGAGCTTGCTTCTTGCCGGAACTTTGATCCTGGCGACGACTCTCGGCGCCGCCGCGCAGACTCCACCGCGGGACGGCGGCGACGGCGGCGCGGGCGTCCGCTCGGGTCACATCACCTCGACCGGCGAGACGGTACCCAATCCAGGCGCCTCGCAGAGTTCGGGCACGACCTCGATGGACAAGGGCATCCAGTCGCAGGACAACAAAACGGACAGCAGCATCTGCAAAGGGTGCTGAGACGGTGTAATCGCTTCGCCGTGACAGGGGACGGAGAGGCCGCATGAACGTCGACGGGCAGAGCCACCGCACGATCTGGGCGACCGAAAGCGGCGATGTCCAGATCATCGATCAGGTCGCGCTGCCCCATCGCTTCGAGGTGATGACGCTCGCCGATGTTGCCACCGCCGCCCGCGCGATCCGCGACATGCATGTGCGTGGCGCGCCGCTGATCGGCGTGACGGCGGCCTACGGCGTCGCGCTCGCCATGCGCGCCGATGCGTCCGACGTGAACCTGGACGCCGCCTCCGAGAAGCTGCGGGCGACGCGTCCGACGGCGATCAACCTCGCCTGGGCGCTCGGCGAGATGCGCGCGGTGCTGGCACCGTTGCCGCCCGCCCGCCGCGTGGAGGCGGCGTATCGCATGGCGGCGGGGCTCGCCGAGGCCGATGTCGACCTGTGCAAGGCCATGGCCGAGCACGGGCTGGGCCTCATCCGCAAGCTCGCCGACGTCCACGCGGGACGGCCGATCAACGTGCTCACCCACTGCAACGCCGGCTGGCTCGCGACGGTCGACTGGGGCACCGCGACGGCGCCGATCTACGCCGCCTACGAGGCCGGCCTGCAAGTCCACGTCTTCGTCGACGAAACGCGCCCGCGCAACCAGGGCGCCTCGCTCACCGCCTGGGAGCTTGGCCGCCACGGCGTCCCGCACACCGTGGTCGTCGACAATGTCGGCGGCCATCTCATGCAGCACGGCAAGGTCGATTGCGTGATCGTCGGCACCGACCGCACGACCGCGACGGGCGACGTCTGCAACAAGATCGGCACCTACCTGAAGGCGCTGGCCGCCAAGGCCAACGGCATCCCGTTCTACGTGGCCGCGCCCTCGCCCTCGATCGACTTCACGATCGACGACGGTGTCGCCGGCATCCCGATCGAACAGCGCGGACCCGAGGAGGTGACGCACATGACGGGGATGACCGACGCCGGCGACGTCGCGCGCATCCGCCTCGTGCCCGAGGGCAGCCCGGTCGCGAATTACGCGTTCGACGTCACGCCGGCCGATCTGGTGACAGGCCTGATCACCGAGCGCGGCGTGATCCCGGCAACCCGCGAGGCCCTGGCGGCGGCGTTTCCGGAGCGTGTGGTGCGGTAGCGCCACTGTCATCGCGAGCCGAGGGCGAAGCAACCCAGGGGCCGCTGGTGTCTCCTGAATTGTTGCAGCCGGTTCACTCGGTCCGCTTCACCGCGGTCGCACGATGCGCCTTCAGGGCCACGATGAAGCGCAGCCTGATATCCTCGATCAGACGGTAGGGAAGAAAACCATAGGCCACGCTTGTCGGATCGCCTGGCTCGCGGGAGCGCAGGTCGGTGCCGGGTCAAACGAACAATCCCGCGCAGAAAAGCCTCGCGCCAGAGATAGCTGTAGTGGATCACCAGGCCCTGAACGGATTTTGGAAACGACACCCGACCTTAGATGCCAGCTCGTATTCGAAGCCTTTTGCTTCGAGCGGCGCCGCTTGAACGCTCGAGAGCGGCAATTTCGGACTCCGAAAAGTCCGCCAAGCCCGGCACGCGCCGATCGCGTCGATTGAGGCGGGCGTATTCGTCCGCCGCGATCAGGACGGAGCTGTCGCGTCCGTTGCGGGTCACCGCCACGGGCTGGCGCAAGGCAGGTCCTGATAGCGTTCGATGTTGCGTTGGAAATCGGCTGCGGCGACCTTCATCATGTCCGTCATCACCTCACGCAATCCATGCATCATGCATGAATCGGGTCCTCCGCCAATCCGGCGCTTACCCCCGTCGAAACGCCCCCAGCCCCTCCGCCAGCAGCCGCTCGACGAAGCGCGGCACCGTCTCGGTGGCCTTGCCGTAGAAGGCGACGTCGAACAGCTCGGCGTTGTCGGCCGGCTCGAGGTTGATCTCGCAGGTCGGGATGCTCGCCCGCTTGGCGGCGGCGACGTAGCCGGCGGCGGGGTAGACCGCGCCCGAGGTGCCGATCGCGACGAACAGGTCCGCCGCGCCGAGCGCCGATGCGATGCGGCCCTGATGCATCGGCGCCTCGCCGAACCAGACGATGTTGGGTCGCATGCCGCCGGCGCGCTCGCAGGTGGGGCAGGGCGTCTCGACGCTCATGTCGGCTGTCCACGGATGCACGTCGCCGCAGCGCGTGCAGCGCGCCTCGTTGTGCTTGCCGTGCATGGCGACGACCTTCGAGCCGGCGCGCTCGTGCAGATCGTCGACGTTCTGGGTGACCAGCATCATCCGGTCGCCGCGGGCGCCGAGTTCGCGCTCGAGCCGGGCCAGCGCGAGATGCGCCGCGTTGGGCTCGGCTTGCCGGCACGTCGCGCGGCGCCAATTGTAGAAGCGGTGCACCAGATGCGGGTCTCGCGTGAACGCCTCGGGCGTGGCGAGCTTGCGCGGATCGTGCTGCTCCCACAGCCCGCCCGGATCGCGAAACGTGCCGATGCCGCTTTCCGCCGAGACCCCGGCGCCTGTGAGGATGAAGATGTCCATGTCCGCGCAACGCTTGCGCGCGCGACATCGATCCGGCGTCTCCCTTCTCCCGTCAGCGACGGGAGAAGGAAAGAGTCTCCGCCTATTGCGGCGGGGCGCCGCCGGAGGCGAGCAGCTGCGTGATGTTGCGGACCACGACGCGGCGGTTGACGGCGGACGGGCCCGACGTCTTCTCCTTCAAGTTCTGGTCGCCGTAGCCCTGCGTCGTCAGGTTTTCCGCCGGCACGTTGAAGCTCTTGGAGAGAATCGCGGCGACCGATTGCGCGCGGCGATCCGACAGCGACAGGTTGTCGTTGGGATTGCCGGTCGCGTCGGTGTAGCCCTCGATCAGGAAGACCGAGTTCGGGTTACGGTCGATCGCCTTGTTCACCGCCTGCGCCAGCGCCTGCAGCTTGCCGGTCTGGTCGCCCGGCACGATCCAGGAGGCCGTGTCGAAGTTGATCGTGTTGATGTCGACCGAGCGCACGTAGTTGCGGATGTCGGGGCTGTAGAGCACCTGATCCAGCGTGTAGCGCTGCGGCGGCGGCGCCAGCGGCGGGGCGATCAGCGTGTCGTAGATCACGCTCTCGTCGGCGCCCTGGTAGTCGACGACATAGCGGTCGCGCGGGATCCGCAGCGGCGGCGGCGGCAGCACGACGATATCGTCCTGCAGCGAACGAACGCGGCCACCGGTGCTGTTTTCGAACAGCACGACCTCGCGTCCGTCGCGGCCACGGCGCACGCGCCGCAGCAGGCGACCGTCGGGGGTCGTGAAGGTGAGCACCGCGTCGCCGCCGGGCAGGTCGACCGTGTCGATATAGGCGCCATCGCGCTGCTGCCGATTGACCCGGTAGCCGAGCTCGCGGAAGCGGTCGTTGGCGTCATGCACGATGAAGCGGCGGCCGCCGTCCTCGACGATGGTGCGGCCGGGCTCGCGGATGAAGGTTTGGCCGCCCTCGACCGTCTGACGGCGGTCGCGGCGGATGTCGTCGAGGCGACGCGCGCCGGTCGCCGCCATGAAGCCGCCGGCGAAGCCCGCCGCGGCGCCGATCGCCACCGCGCCCGCCGGACTGAGCCCGCCGCGCCGATCGTCGCGGTCGGGCGCGTTGCCCATGCGACGTTCGCCCGGGCCGCGCTCGCCGGGGCCACGCTCGCCGGGACCACGGTCACCGTCCGGACCGTTACCCATGCGGCGCTCGCCGGGGCCGCGATCACCCGGTCCTCGGTCGTCGGGTCCACCGTCGGGACCGTTGCCCATGCGACGGCCTCCAGGCCCACGCTCGCCGGCTCCGCCGTCCGGGCTGTTGCCCATGCGGCGCTCGCCGGGCCCGCGATCACCAGATCCGCGCTCTCCACGATCACCGGCACCACGCTCGGGAGCGGCGCCGTCGTTGCCCATGCGCTTGCCGCCCGGGCCTTGGCCGGGCGTGGCGTCGCGGCCGGCCTTGTCGCCGGTCCCCGCGTCGTCGCGCTGCTGCCGCTTCTGCATGCGGTCCTCGCGCTCCTGCTTGCGCGCCGCCTTTCGCTGCGCGGGTGTCTCGCCGCCCGCCGCGTCCGGTTTGGCGCCGGCGCCGGGCTGGCCAGCATTGTCCTCGCCGCCTCGCGCGTTGGCGCGGTCGGCGCCACGCTCGCCGCCTTTGCCCTTGCGGCCGCCCGCGCCGGCACCCGGGCCAGTTTCGGCGGCGGGGCCGGGGGGCGTCGCGCGGTCGGCCGCTGGCGCGCGATCCGCCGCCGGCGCGCGCCCTTCGGCGCCCTGGCCACGCTCGCGACGTCCACCGCCTTCGCCACGCTGGCCGCCACCTTCGCCGCGCTGGCCACCGCCCTCGCCACGCTGGCCGCCTTCGCCACGCTGGCCACCGCGAGGACCTTCGCCGCGCGGGCCTTCGGGGCGTCCGTTCGGGCGCTCCTGCTGATCCGGCGCCTGCGCGAACGTCGGCTGCAGCGGCATCAGCACCAGAGCCGGCAGGATCACGCCGGCGAGCAGTCTCGTCTTCAGACGGGCCATGGCCTCCCCCTCGAATGACTTTGTTGTTCAAGCGCCGCGATCGGCCCGAGTCGCGCGTCTCTTCGCAAAATGGTCGGTGTCGGTCTATTCGCCGCTCGCCCTTGAAGTGATCGCGATATCGCCTTGGAACGACCACGGTCGTTTTGCGACTTGCCGGCTCTTGCGCCCGCGTGGCGCGGTCGCCAGTCGGGCTCATGCGAACGACACTCAATGCCGCCATCTGGGCGGCGACTCTCCTCTGCCTGATCGTCGGCGGTCTCATCGCGACGATCCTGGTCATCATGCCGACGTCGCTCGATCCGACCGAGATGATCGAGGGCGGCACGGAGCCCTGGTGGACGGCGCTTTATGCCGCAATGGCGTTCGTCGGACTGGTGGTCGCCGCCGTTCTGGGTCTCACGTGCTGGCACAGCGCGCGGCTCAAGCCGCTCGGCGTCGTGCTGACGCTTGCGCAGATCGTCGCGGTCGTCTGGGCCGCCGGGAGGGTCTACGTCGAGTACTTCTGACATACGTGCCCACCGACTGGACAGCGCGCCGCGATTGATCGCCGGACGCAAAGCGGTCACAGTCCGCCGCATGACGAGTCCACTCTCATGAAGACAGCCGCGCCATGAGGATCTTGGCGATCGACACCGCGCTGCCCGCGGTCTCGGCCTGCGTGCTGACGGAGGGCGCGACGCGGCCCGATGCCGAGGAGACGCTCGGCATGGAGCGCGGCCACGCGGAGGCGCTGATCCCCTTGATCGAGCGGGTGCTCGGCGGCATCGAGGGCGGCTACGAATCGATCGACCGCGTCGCGGTCACGGTCGGGCCGGGGTCGTTCACCGGGCTTCGGGTCGGCATCGCGGCGGCGCGCGCGATGGCGCTCGCCTGGTCGGTGCCGGCCGTCGGCGTCTCGACGCTGGCCGCGCTCGCCGCGCCGCTGATCCTGGACGAGGCGCCCGGCACCGTCGTGGTGGCGGTCGACGCGCGCCACGGCCATGTCTTCTTCGCCGCGTTCCACGGCGACGGTCGCATCCTGACCATGCCGCGCTTCGCCTCCAAGGCGGATGCGATGGCCGAGATCGGCCCAGGTCCGCTGCGGCTGGCCGGCTCAGGCGCGCCGATCCTGGCGATCGAGGCCTGGTCGCGCGGCATCGACGCCGAGATCGTCGGCGATCGAATCACGCCGGACATCACGTATGTGGCGCGCCTCGGCCTGCTCGCCGATCCGGTGAGCGCGCCGCCGCGCCCGCTCTATCTGAAGGCGCCGGACGCCAAGCCGATGGCCAGCCGGGTTCCGGCGCCCGTCGCCGCGGACGGCTGAGATGTTCGGGTTGTTCCAGAGGGAAGGGGCTCCACGCATCGCCGCCGTCGGCGTCGAGTTGGCCGAGGAGTGCGCGACGCTGCACGCGGCGAGCTTCACATTCCCTTGGCCGCAGGCCGACTTCGAGGCGCTGCTCGCCGCCCGCACCACGTTCGCGGAAGGCGCCTACGGCCGCGGAAACGAGCTCATCGGCTTCCTGCTGTCGCGGCTGGCCGCCGACGAGGCTGAGATCCTGACGATCGCCGTGCAGCCGCGCCGCCGCGGGCAGGGGATCGCCCGCAAGCTGATGACCGAGAGCATGTCGCGCCTGCAGGTCGCCGGAGCGCGCAGCTGGTTCCTGGAGGTCGAGTCGCAGAACGTCGCGGCGTTGGCGCTCTACAAGCGATTCGGCTTCGCGCAGGTCGGCGAGCGGAAGTCGTACTATCGGACGGCGGATGGCAACGCGGCGACGGCCTTCATCCTGCGTCGCGATTTGCGCTGACGGTTGCACACGCAAAAAAGCCCGCAGAGCGCGGGCCTTGGTGGTTCGTGATTTTTTTCTTAGCTTATGCCGCTTCGGCTTGGCCCTGCGGACGCGCTTTGGAGGTGGCGGTCTTACGGCGAATGCCGGGCCGCGGCATCTTCTCGATCGGCGACACCGAGGGGAGTGCCGCCACGACCACGATGCCAAACTTCTTATGCATCACCGCTCTCCTCCGAGACCTGTCGCAAAACGGCGCGATCTCGATGAAGTTCCCGACGGATTTCCTGGTAGTGGGTCAGTTTGAAATCCAAGGCGGTTGACGGCGCGATCGGGCGGCGCATAGTCCGTGGATGAAGCCCTACATCATCCTAGTCAAAGACAAGCCAGACCCCAAAGACGGCGGTTATGGCGTAGGGCGCCCAAGCTTTGGAGCATGGATCGTTCTGGCTGAAGACGAGCAAGATGCCTGCGATTTGGTGGACGAGGTGATCCGGGACGGATGTACAATTGAGGGCAGCTTGGGCGTGGCGCCAGTAAGCGTCGCAAGCGGCTACGAGTTGAAGCCGAACGTGCCGACCCCTTTCCCCGGAATACATCCATGACCGCCCCCAAGCGCCCCCGCGACACCAACCAGCTCGCGAAGATGGTTGTGGACATCGCCACGGGAGATGAGACGCCGGAAGCGAAGACGGTGGTTCGGGCGCGTAAGGCCGGAGCGGCAGGCGGCCCAGCGCGGGCGCGAGCGCTGACACCTGAGCAGCGATCGGAGATCGCGCGCGAGGCGGCGTCGGCACGCTGGAAAAAGAGCTAGCCTAGCGCTTCCTCATCATCATCTTCCTCGTCATCGCGCCGCGCTGTATCGACAGCTCGTAGATCGGCAACATCATCAGTAAAGTCGGGCCAGAAATTTAGTTGTGGCTCGTCTGAGAACACCTTGTTCATACGTTCCACGTCGCAGACGCCGCGATAGACATGGTCGGCGATCGCATCTCGGCGTTGTTTCACCGACTTTTGCCGCAGCGTTTGCGTGCCCCCTGTGTCAGTGTCGAAGTAATGCTTGGTGGCAATACCGCCATCGAAGAGCGTGGCGCTCTGCTTTGCGCGATAAGTAAAACCACCTTCTTCATCATAGCGTTTTGCTTGGCGGAGAGCGGTAGTCACCTGCCTGCGCAAGAGATTCCGGACATCTTCCGGCCTGGGCGACAGACGACGCCCCGACTGCGCCCATTCGACGAATTCCGCCGGGTCACCAGACGACCCGCCAGTCTCGGATGCCCATTCGTCCCAAAGATCGAGAACATGCTCGTTGAACTTAGCCATACTCAATACTCCTAGATACCGGTCGGAGCTTGGTGGCCCCAACCATCTTTGCATTGCCACTCCAAGAGGTATTCCTTTATGCTCGTATGATACTTCCTTAGCCAAGCATAGTTTATGATTTTGTGCTGTATTTGCCCGACAGCGACTGCCGGATTGATGCCTACTCTCGCAGCAAAGGTCAGCATATCCCGCTCGGAAATAAAGGGGCTCTTCCTAAGTACGAACGAATTCAACAATTCGCGCGGCACGCAGAACTCTCCCGCAGCCTCGTTTGCGATGCGCTCGCACTCCGGTTGATCTTCGGACAATCCGTAGTCGCCTTCGAAGACATCGACTGGGGTAAAAGAAACGTCTTTGCCGTCGCCGCGAAGGACGTGCTCTAGCTCATGACGTAGGACGAAGCAAAAATTATCCAGTCGGTTGAGACGCAAGCTTAGCCCGATGACTGGTTGTTCGTTCTCCAACCATAAACACACGCCGTCGATCTTTGATCCCGGTAGCGACTCCACTAAAACAAACCTCACACCGCATTTCTGCAAGATTGAGGGGATTCGTATCAGGTCGTCTTTATCCAGCATATGTGCACGGATCAAGGTCATGCTCTCTCTGAGCATAGCTTCCGAATATAGCGGACACTCGCATTGCTCCGCAATCTTTCTGACGCGGTATAGCCAAACGTATTGAACGGCCGTTATTTCCTCATAACTTGATTTCTTGGCGGCGTGAGGAATGATTGTCGCGTCGCTCACGAACGGTATGTCTTCCACACGATTCTTTTCAAAGAATCGCATCATCTGGAGATCTAGAAGCGCCGGCTCAGCATCCTCTATCCATCCGCGCTTAATCATTTCCCGGACTGGGAATACTGAAAGCCATGCCGCGCGCGTCCGCACTCCCGGATCGGCCTTTCGAGCTTTTTTCAGATCATACATTCTTTGCAGATTCAGGAAGAATTCGGCCGGCATATCGAATGCTTCGCCAAGCGCGACAGCGGTGTCGGCAGTGACGTCCGTATTTCCCTTAATGATCTTGTTGAGCTGCGTAACGTCGGTATCGAGAACGTACGCGAGGTCCGCCTGCAACCAGCCGCGGGCTTCAAGCTCTTCGGCAACAAAGCTTCCTGGGTGGTCTGAAGGGGACGGTGTGGCCTTCGCCATTTATTGCATTCCCTCAATCATCAAAATCCTAGCGGTTTGGGGGTCAATAGCTTCATCGAGTTCGAAGATCAGTCGGTACCGCTCGTTGACGCGGATTGCTCGTCGCCCGCGATCTCCGTCGAGCCGCTCGTACTGAAGACTCTTCCAGTTTCTTAGCGCTCGGTCATCAGAAGCTGCCCGAAGAACCGTTAACCGGCGTCGCGCCATCGCAATAGCGCCGACAGGAAGGCGAATATCGCCCCCGTCCGCTTCGATCAGGGATAGCCGTCGGTCTGCAAATTCGATTCGCATCGGAGCAGATTACACGCGATAGCTACGCCCTTCAACCCATCATTGGCTAGATGAGCCAAACTGACCTTAATGCTTGACTTGTAAGCTATCGAACTGTATGTTGATCTCATGAACAAGCTTGGCACTGAAGAGCGCGCCCGTATCCTGCACCTTCTCTGCGAAGGCCAGTCGATCCGCGCAATCACCCGGCTAACCGGCGCCAGCAAGAACACCGTGACCAAGCTCCTGATCGACGCCGGCAAGGCGTGCGCCGCCTACCATGATGAGCACGTGCGCGATCTCACGTCGAAGCGCATCCAGGTCGACGAAATCTGGAGCTTCACCTACGCCAAGCAGAAGAACGTCGCGGGAGCCAAGGCTGCGCCGGACGGGGCTGGCGATACGTGGACATGGACCGCGATCGATGCCGATACGAAGCTGATCGCAAGCTACTTCGTCGGCGGCCGGGACGGCGAGTGCGCCATGTGGTTCATCGATGACCTGCGGACCCGCCTCGCCAATCGCGTGCAGCTCACGTCAGACGGGCACCGCGCCTACCTAGAGGCGGTTGAGGCGGCCTTTGGGGCGGATGTGGACTATGCCCAGCTAATCAAGATGTACGGGAATGCTCCGGACGCCTTCAAGGGCCGCTACAGCCCCGCCGAATGCACCGGCATCAAGAAGGTCCGCGTTGAGGGCGATCCCGACCCAAAGCACGTCAGCACGTCCTACAGCGAGCGCTCGAACCTCACGATGCGGATGCACATGCGCCGCTTCACGCGGCTGACGAACGCGTTCTCGAAGAAGGTCGAGAACCACGCCTATGCGGTTGCGCTCCACATGATGTGTTACAACTTCGTCCGCATTCATAAGACACTGCGGGTGACGCCTGCTATGGCGGCGGGCGTGTCAGAAAAGCTTTGGGAGATCGGCGACATTGCGAAGCTCGTCGAAGACGCCGAAGGGCGGCCGGCAAAAAAGCGCGGCCCCTATAAAAAGCGAGTCGTCGCCGGAGCCTGACGCCCGGGCGGCAGTAAGCGATTCGACAATCCTCGGCGCTGCCGCCGAACACTATGTAATGAGCCAGCTTCTTCGTCGAAACATGATAGCCGCGCTCGCGCCGCCCGGGGTACCTGATGCCGACATAATCGTATCGGATCGTCTAGGTAGTGCCTTGGCCGCAGTACAGGTAAAGGCGCGCCGCGACATTGGGTCGGATGGTGGTTGGCATATGAAGGCCAAGCACGAAGATATGAGACGCGAACTTCTTTTTTACTGCTTTGTTGATTTTGGTAAAACCGTTTTGGATACTCCAAAATGCTGGATTTTACCGAGTGTCGCTGTGGCAGAGACTCTTTACATTGCTCACCAGGCGTGGCTCGACAAACCTGGCAAAAACGGCCAGTCGCACAAGGATGGCGTAATGCGTCGCCTGCTGCCCGCATATCTCAACCCAGCTGTTAATCGCCATCTGGGTTGGCTCGATCCATACCGGGATGCATGGGAGCTGATAGCAAAAACTACTGCGGAAATTTCAAACTGACCCACTATCGATTTCCTCCGTCATTTGACGGTGGCCTGGTCGCCCGCGTCCCTTGTCGCGCGGGCATCGCGGTGCTACCGGCGCTCCCTTCCCAGCTCCCCGCCGCTTGGCCATGAAGTTCCGTCGGCCATGAGGCTCGCTCAGCCATGAGGCTCGCTCGGCCATGACCCTTCGCTTCCATCGCGGCGATCTGCCGCCGGACCACGGCTTTGGTGACGCGATCGCGATCGACACCGAGACGCTCGGTCTTGTGCCGGGGCGCGACCGGCTCTGCGTCGTCCAGCTCTCGCGCGGCGACGGCAGCGCCGACGTGGTGCAGATCGCCGCTCGCCAGGCGCATGCGCCCGTGCTCGAGGGCCTGCTGGCCGATCCCGGCATCACCAAGCTGTTTCACTACGCGAGGTTCGATGTCGCCGTGCTCTACAAGGCGTTCGGCGTGATGACGACGTCGATCTATTGCACCAAGATCGCCTCGAAGCTGGCACGCACCTATACCGACCGCCACGGTCTGAAGGACCTCGTCCGCGAGCTGCTGGCCATCGACCTGTCGAAGCAGCAGCAATCGTCGGACTGGGGCGCCGCTACGCTGAGCGAGGCGCAGCTCGCCTACGCGGCGTCCGATGTGCTGCATCTGCACGCGTTGCGCGACAGGCTCGACGCGATGCTGCTGCGCGAGGGCCGCGCGCATTATGCCGGCGCCGCCTTCGCCTTCCTGCCGACTCGCGCGCTGCTCGATCTCGACGGCTGGCCGGAGACCGACATCTTCGCCCACACCTGAGCCCTGCCTTGTCTTCGCCGCTGTGGCGGCGCAGACATTTTGGCCATGCAGACCACGTCCGAATCCCGGAGCTCTCGTCGAGGATGGCGGCCCTGACGCGCGGCGATGGACACGATCCGCTCGCGTTCGCCGATGCGCCGGCCGGTCGCACGCGCGCGGGAATGGACTATACGCCGCCTCCACGCGCCGGAGCGTTCAAGGCGGCGGGCCGCCACACGGCGCGCGTCAAGCTCCTGCGGCGCGCCATCGTGCTCGGCTCGTTTCTCGGCGTCTCGACGATCGCCATCGTCGCGGTCTTCAATCCGTTCCACCATTTGCCCGGCGCGATCAGCGTCAGCGGGGTCGGCGTCAGCGGCACCAAGATCACGATGGAGAATCCGAAGATCTCCGGGGTGCAGCAGGGCGGCGGTCCCTATGAGATCAAGGCCAGGGCCGGCATCCAGGACATCACCGCGCCGAGCGTGATGGAGCTGGTCGGCATCGACGCCAAGGTCGGCATGGGCGACCACACGACGACGCATATCCTCGCCGACCACGGCCTCTACGATGGAAAGGCCGACCTGATGACGCTGAACGGCGCCGTCAGGATCGCCAACACGAGCGGCTACACGCTCAACATGAAGAGCGCGACGATGGACTTCCATCAGGGCATCTTCTCGTCGCACGAGCGACTGCGCGTCGATCTCAAGGGCGGCGTGGTCAACGCGGACGACCTGAGCATCTCGAACAACGGCCACATGATCGCCTTTCAGGGCCACATCGCCTCGACCTTCGATCCGCCCGACGAGGGGTCGGAGCCGGGCATCGCCGCCGAGGCGTCGCGATGAGCCGCCCGGCGCTGGCGGGCCTCGCCGCGGCGTTGCTGCTGGCGGCGCCGGTGGCGGCCCAAAAGGCCAAGTCCGGCGCGATCCTTCCGGGCGGCAACTCCGGCAAGCCGATCAACATCGAGGCGGTCAAGCTCGACTATTTCGACAAGGAGCAGAAGCTCATCTACACGGGCAGCGTCGTGGCGACGCAGGGCGATTCCCGGCTGAAGGCCAGCGTGTTGACGATCTTCATGGCGCCCAAGGGCGGCAACGCCGCATCCGCGGCCGGCTCCAACCAGGTCCAGCGCATGCTGGCGACCGGGCCGGTGACGATGCTTCAGCGCAACCAGATCGGCACCGGCGACAATGCCGTCTATGACCGCACGACGAACTCCGTCGTGCTCACCGGCAACGTGGTCCTGAGCCAAGGGCCGAACGTAACCAAGGGCGACAAGCTGACGTACGATCTCAAGTCCGGGCAGGCCGTCGTGACCGGCCGCCGTGTGATGAGCATGTTCCTGCCGGGCAGCCAGGCGGCGGGTGACGCCGGCCGGTGACGGGTCGGGCGGGACGTGACCAAAACGTCCGAACCCGCGAGTACGTATGCGGCGTCCACGAAATGTCATAGAAGGGGTCGGCCGGCTCAGCTGGTGACGACCGTGCCCGCTCTTGGGTCGACCCTCGGATCAACGGATGCGATTGCCCTCGTTCGGATCGATCATGTCGCTGCGGCGTTCGCGCAGTCGCATGGACGATCTGCTGCCGGCCTCGAATGGTGCCGCGACCGCCGACGATTGGGCGTCGCGCGGCGAAGGTGCGTCCGCCGGGCCCGCGCAGTTCAGCGTCGCGCCCGAAGCGGGCGATGGCGTCCTGTCGATCCAGCATGTCGCCAAGGCGTACAAGACGCGCCGCGTCGTCGAGGACGTCTCGATGACGGTGCGGCGCGGCGAGGCGGTGGGCCTGCTGGGTCCCAACGGCGCCGGCAAGACGACCACCTTCTACATGATCACCGGTCTCGTCCGCCCGGACGCCGGCACGATCGCGCTCGATGGCAACGACGTGACGAGCCTGCCGATGTATCGCCGCGCGCGACTCGGCATCGGCTATCTGCCGCAGGAGGCGTCGATCTTCCGCGGCCTCAGCGTCGAGGACAACATTCGCGCGGTGCTCGAGATCTCCGAGAGCGACAAGTCCCAGCGCGAGCGCCAACTCGATGCCCTGCTGGAGGAGTTCGATCTTGCCCGGCTCCGCAAGGCGCCGTCGATCGCGCTCTCCGGCGGCGAGCGGCGGCGCTGCGAGATCGCCCGCGCGCTCGCCAACCGGCCGAGCTTCATGCTGCTCGACGAGCCGTTCGCCGGGATCGATCCGATCGCTGTCGGCGACATCCGCGTGCTGGTGCAGCATCTCAAGCGGCGCGGGATCGGCGTGCTCATCACGGACCACAATGTCCGCGAGACGCTGGGCCTGATCGACCGCGCCTACATCATCCATTCGGGCCATGTGTTGACGTCGGGCCGGCCGGAGGAGATCGTCGACAACCCTGATGTGCGCCGCCATTATCTGGGCGAGGATTTCAAGCTCTGACGGTCGCCTGGGCGGCCACCGGGTTGAAAACGCTGGCGCTCGAAATACCGACATGCGAAAATAATGCCGCTTGCCGAAGACAAGCAACGCGGGGGATGCTACAAGCAAAAAACGGGCCGAATAATCTGCTTCCGTAGCGTGGCGTTTAGCGATGGCACTTTCGACCAAGCTGATGATGCGCCAGGGCCAGTCCCTGGTCATGACGCCGCAACTGTTGCAGGCAATCAAGCTGCTGCAGTTTTCCAACATGGAACTCGCATCGTTCGTCCAGGAGGAACTGGAGCGCAATCCGCTCCTCGAACGCGCCGAGGAGGCGCGTGGTGGCACCGACGAGACGCCCGAGCATGCCGCCGAGGCGAGCCCGACCCTCGAGGCCGCCGCGCTCGGCGAGCAGTTCAACGAGCGCGCCGAGGCCGACTGGAGTTCTGAAAGCTTCGCCACCGACCGCTCAGATCTCGAAGCCAGCCTCGGCACGGAACTCGGCAACACCTTCGATGACGACCGTCCGCCGACGCCGACCGAGGCGCGCGACACGATTTCCGAGGCGGGGCTCTCCTCGACGTCATGGTCGGGCTCGTCGGGGCCGGGCGGCGACGGCGAGGCCTCAAACCTCGAATCCTACCTCGCCGCCAAGCTCTCGCTGAAGGACCATCTGCTCGAGCAACTGCCGCTCGCCGTCGCCGACCCGGGCGACCGCCTGATCGGCCACGCGCTGATCGATGCGATCGACGACGCCGGCTACCTCACCGACTCCCTCGCCGATATCGCCGGACGCCTGGGCGCGCCGGTCGAGCGTGTCGAGGCGGTGCTGGCCGGCGTGCAAACCCTCGATCCGTCCGGCGTCGGCGCGCGTGACCTCGCCGAATGCCTGGCGATCCAGCTGCGCGATCGCGACCGGTTCGATCCGGCGATGGCGAAGCTCGTCGCCAACCTCGACCTGGTGGCGCGGCGCGACATCACCGCCCTGCGCCGCGTCTGCGGCGTCGACGAGGACGACGTCGCCGACATGATCGCCGAGATCCGCCGCCTCGATCCCAAGCCCGGCCGCGCGTTCGGGTCCAGCGCGATCCAACCGGTGGTGCCCGACGTCGTCGTACGGGCGTCGCCTGACGGCTCGTGGATCATCGAACTCAACACCGAGGTGCTGCCGCGCCTGCTCGTCAACCAGACCTACGCGGCGAAGATCTCGCGCGGCAAGGGCAGCGAGGCCGACCGCAGCTTCGTTTCCGGCTGTCTGCAGACGGCGAACTGGCTGACCAAGAGCCTGGAGCAGCGCGCCCGCACGATCCTCAAGGTCTCGACCGAGATCGTGCGCCAGCAGGACGCATTCTTCGCCTACGGCGTCGAGCACCTGCGTCCGCTGAACCTTAAGGCGATCGCCGAGGCGACCGGCATGCACGAGTCGACCGTCTCGCGCGTGACCTCGAACAAATACCTGTCGAGCCCGCGCGGGTTGTTCGAGCTGAAATATTTCTTCACCGCCTCGATCGCCTCGAATGTCGGCGGCGAGGCGCATTCGGCCGAATCGGTGCGCTTCCGCATTAAGCAGATGATCGAGCGCGAGACGGTGGGCGACGTGCTCTCCGATGATGCGATCGTCGAGAAGCTGCGCGACGCGGACATCGACATCGCCCGGCGCACCGTCGCGAAATACCGCGAAAGCATGCGCATCCCGTCCTCGGTCGAGCGGCGTCGGCGGAAAGCCGTGCACTGACGGCCGATCGTGGCCTCTCCCGAAAGACGAGCCGCAGGCCTGTTGCACGCCTCGAAAACATCGACTAAGTTGTTGAAAGAGCTGTAGTTTTTAGCAATTCTAAAGAGCGGCGAGTTCCCTTGCGTTCGCGAGGGTTACGGCCGATCCAGGGATTGCCGCGACCGGGAGGAGTGCCTGGCGCGACAAATCGAGCATGGGTTCGAGACGATGATCGTGTGTTCCTGCAACGTGCTGTCTGACGGCCAGATCCGGGCGTGCGTCGCGCCGGGTCCGGGCTGCCCGCGCACGGCCGCCGACGTCTATCAATGCCTCGGCTGCAGCCCGAAGTGCGGGCGCTGTGCCCGCACGATCCGTGCGATTGTCGCAAATGCCCTGTCCGGCGCGCAGGACGAGTTCGCGGTCACCGCCTGCGCCACCGATTGCGCGGCCTCCTGCCCCCTCGGCAGGACGCACACGCACGCGGGGCACCACGCGCATGTCGATCACGCAAAAGTCGACCACGCAAAACCCGACCACGCGCACGTTCATCATGGTCACATTGATCACGGCGCGCAGCCGGCGCAAATGATGGCGGAGGCCTAGCCAGCCCCTGCTCAGCCCTTCTCGGGCTCGATCCTGAGAAGGCCGCCGACGTGCTTTTGCGCGTAGAGCTGAACCCCCATCTGCTTGATCGCTTCGAGCTGGGTCTCGAGAAAGTCGATGTGGCCTTCCTCGTCGGTCGCGAGGTCCTCGAACAGCCGCTTCGTCACCCGGTCATTGATCGAGTCACAATATTTCGCCGCCTCGAGATAAAGAGCACGCGCGCCCTCCTCGGCAGACAAATCGCAGCGGATTATTTCCTCGATGCTCTGGCCGATCTTGAGCGGATCGAGCTCCTGCATGTTGGGAAACCCCTCCAGAAAGAGGATGCGATCGACGAAACGATCGGCGTGGTTCATCTCCTCGATCGATTCCTTGCGCCAAAATCGCGCCAGATCGATGTACCCCCAATTGTCGAGAATGCGGAAATGCATCCAGTACTGGCTGACCGCCGTCAGTTCGCTGCGCAGGCCGCGGTTGAGGTATTCGATGACCTTTGTGTCGCCTCGCATGGCGAACCTCCGATAGATGACGTGATAAAGATCCGCGCGGAAACCTAGCCAACTCCACGCGGTCCCGCGCCTCCTTCGAAGGCTGTTTAGAATCGTTCTAAGTGCGAATCAGTGCGTCTTTCGACCGAGCCTTAGCTACACGCCTGGGCGTCGTTGCAGCGTCAGCTTGAGGCCGTCGCGCGGCCGCAGCGTGATGCGCTGGACCGGCTCGACCTTGTGCCCGGCCGCCGGCGTCAGGGCGAAGCGGCGCATCACGGTGGCCAGCACCAGGACCGCCTCCTGCAGCGAGAAGCTTGCGCCGATGCAGACCCGCGGTCCCGCGCCGAACGGCAGATAGGCGAAACGGTCGATCGCTTCACGCGCGCCGGGCAGGAAGCGGCTCGGATCGAAACGGTTGGGGTCGCGCCACAACAGCGTGTGGCGATGCAGCACCCAGGGCGAGACGATGATCAGCGCGCCCTTGCGAATGCGCCGGCCGCAGAGATCGTCCGGGCCGATCGCCTCGCGGCTGAGGCTGGCCACCGGCGGATAAAGCCGCATCGCCTCCTCGATCACGGCGCGCGTCTCGACCAATCGGTCGAGGGCTTGCTCGATCGGCCCATCTAGCACGCGGTCGGCCTCGGCGGCGAGGCGCTCGCGCCATTCGGGCGACAACGACAGCAGGTAGAGCGACCAGGTCAGCGCGTTCGCGGTCGTCTCGTGGCCCGCGCCGATGAAGGTGATGATGTTGGCGCGCACCTCCTCGTCGCTGAGGCCGGTGCCCGTCTGCGGGTCGGAGGCCTCGAGCAGCAGGGTGAGCAGATCGCGCGGCGCCGCCTCGCCACGGGCGAGCAGGCTCTTGCGTCGGGCGACAATCGCATCGACCGCTTGCTCGAAGAACTCGATCGTCGATTTGGTCCGAAGTTGCGCGACGCGAGGCACCCATTCGGGAAAGTCGAGCAGGTCGGCCGGGTCCAGCACGCCGATCGTCGTGAAGAAATGACCCATCGCCTTCAGAAAGGCGTCCGGATCGCGCTCGAGGCCGCCGGAAAAGATCGTCTCGCCGAGGATCTCCAGCGTGACGCGGGCCATTTCCTTGTGCACGTCGATGACGCGGCCGGGCCGGATGCGATCCCAACGCGTGGCGAGCGTGTCGGCCGCCCGCGCCATCGGCGCCGCGAAGGACTGCACGAGCCGCGGCGTGAAGATCGGCGCGATGGCGCGGCGTTGCAGTCGCCAGGCGTCGCCCTCGACGGTCAGCAGGCCATCTGTGAGACCGGGCGACAGGATGCGCTTTTGCAGCTTGTCCTTGCGATAGTTGGCAGCATTGTCGAGCAGCACGCGACGGATCGCCGGCGGGTGGTTGATCACCGCGCCGATGCCGAGCAGCCCACGACCGCTGAGGATCGGCGCCTCGAAATGCGCCCGCGTCCAGGTCTCGATCGGGTTGCGCCGCAGCGTGCGCAGGAAGGCGATCGGCCGCAGCTGGCGCGGCTGCGGGGTCGGCGCCGGCGGCACGATGCGGCGCGTGGGGAGCGGCGGCAGGGAAGCGTCGACGTGAACTGTCATGCCACGAATATAGTCGATTTCCGCGCCGACAGAGCAGGGCAAAGCAGCGCGGGAGGCTCAGCGCGTTTCAAATGTCGCGCAATGCGCCAGCGCTAGGGATCGCTGTGATAAAAAAGCCAGCCGCGTTCCATTTCAACGTCGGGCCGGCGTCGACTAATTGTCGGTTAATTGTTTCGCGGCTAGCGTCCCTACACTGCACATCGACTTTGAAAGCGGGTGGCTTCGATGACCGATACGACAGCAACGTTGGCGAATGCACGAGCGATCGAGGCCTACGGCCGGGTCATGTTCAGCAAGGGCCTGAAGGTTCGCGCCCAGGCGATGTTCGCGCAGGCGAGCAAGCTGCGCGTCCAGGTGGAGATGGCCACCATGGAAGCGACTTACGCCAAGGCGGCGTAAGACAGAGGTCCGCGTCGATATAGAGTGCGACGACGCTAGACGTCGTCCTCCGACCATTTGGCTGATGCAAAAGACCGACTGGCGAGCAGCTTGCCACCTGTCGTTACGACCTCGAATGTATTGGCGTTGTCCCAACCATCGAACGTCGGCGTCTTGTCGACGAAGTCTTTCGTCGCCTGCAAGCCGTCGGCCTCGAACGGCCAGCGATTGGCGACGCGGACCGATCGCGCGCCGTCCTGGCTTCTCTGAACCGCCTGCACAATGAACACGGGCATGTGTGCCTCCTGATTTGCCCGTTCACTGACGGACGCAAACGGCTTTCGTGAGGCCGCCGCATCCGAGCATGGTGCCACGAGCCCGGTATGTCGCGCGGCCAAGCGTCCAGACGCACCACTCCGAGACGATCGAAAGCCGGCGCGACGGGCATGGCCGTGGCCATCGCCGCCGCGAGCTTGGCTGGCTTCGCGGCCGCGAGCCTCCTGCTGGCTGGCCCGGCCAAGCTCGGCGAACGCGCGCCGATCGCCACCGCGCGCGCCCTGGCAAGCGACCTCGTCGGCGGCGATGCCGGGCTCGACGCCGACACGCCGTTCGCGATCCCGCCCGCCGGCTGGGGCGCCCTCGCCAAGCGGACGGCGGTGCTGTTCGCGACCAATCGGCTTATGGCGGAGGCGGCCGCGATCACCTTCTACTCGTTGCTCGCGCTGTTTCCCGCCTTGACCGCCACCGTCTCGCTCTACGGCCTGTTCGCCGATCCCGCCGCCATCGACCGGCTCGTCGACGCGCTGGCGGGTATCGTGCCGCAGGGCGGGATCGACATGCTGCATGGCCAGGTGCACGGGCTCGTCGCCAACGGCCCGCGCGGCCTCAGCCTCGGCGTCGCGGTCGGCCTCGGCGCCGCGCTGTGGAGCTCCAACCAGGGCTCGAAGGCGTTGTTCGAGACGCTCAACGTCATCTATCGGGAGCAGGAGAAGCGCTCCTACGCCTATTTCGTGCTGGTCGCCTTCGCCTTCACGCTCGGCGCCATCGTCTTCGTCATCGCCGCGATGATCGCCGTCGTGGCGCTGCCGATCGTGCTGCGCGAACTCGGGCTCAGCGACATCGCCCGCGCCGTCTACGGCTGGCTGCGCTGGCCCGTCATTCTCGTCGTCGTCGCGCTCTTCCTGTCCAGCCTCTACCGGTTCGGGCCGTCGCGCGAGAACCCCAAATGGCGCTGGGTGACGTTCGGCGGCGGCTTTGCCGCGATTTCGTGGGTGGCCGTGTCGTTCGCCTTCTCCTGGTACGTGCGGCGCTTCGGCAGTTTCGATCGCACCTACGGATCGCTCGGCACCGTCGTCGGCTTCATGACTTGGATGTGGTTATCGATCCTCGTCGCGCTGGCCGGCGCCCAGCTGAACGCGGAGCTGGAGCATCAGACCGCGCGCGACACGACGACCGGCGGATCGATGCCGCTCGGCCTTCGCGGCGCGACGCAGGCCGACACGGCGGCGTAGGGCCTATTGCTGGGCTGGAAAGCCGCGCCATATCTGCACCCTAGACACAAAGAGGGAGGCCGACATGGATCCGGATCGTTTCACCGGCAAGGCGAAAGAGACAGTCGGCAAGGCCGAGGCGGCCATCGGCGACGCGGTCGGCGATCCGCATACCGAGGCCAGCGGCAACGTCCGGCAGGCCGCCGGCACCGCGCAGAACCTTTACGGTCAGGCCAAGGACAGCCTCTCCGACTCGTTCTCGGACGTCGCGGATTCGACGGAGCGGGTCATCAAGTCGGCACGCGATGCCGCTGGTCCGATGAAGGAGACGATCGAGCGCGAGGTCAGCGCGCGTCCGCTCATCGCGCTGCTGATTGCCGCGCTTGTCGGCTACGTCCTGGCGCAGCTCACGTCGAGCTGAGCACGTCTTCCTAGAGAAAGACGATCCGACCGCGACCGGCGCTGGCGACGCTGGCGCGCTCGATTGGCGTCATCAACTCGGCGTTGCGGATCGCGAGGTTGGCGTCCGCTTGCAAGACCACGGCGACTTGCGTCAGCACCTGCAGCGAGTGGATCTCGCTGTCGAGCGTGAGGCTTTCGCCGGCGATCGCGCGACGCAGCAGCGTCGTCTTGTCCTCGATATCCGTCATCACGGGCTCCGAACCGCGCAAGGGACCGCCGTACCCGGCAGGCCGGTCAAAACGCTCTCGCCGAGCGCGGCGCGCCGAGCCCCGTGCAGAGGTCGTAGCCTCTCGCGGCGAAATAGCCCGCCGCCGGGCCGCAGACTCCATCGACGACGTTGAAGAACGCCGCTCGCGCCGCCGCGGTCGAGTAGAGATACGTGAGTTCCGCTTGCGAGCCCTGGCGGAACGTGCCCCACTTGTTCGCCATCCCCGCCATCAGCGGCGACGCGACGCTCGTACCCGCGACCGTGTACCAGCCCTGCGAGCCGCACGAGGTGCCGCAATAGATCCAGACCGGGGTGAGGTTGCTGGCAACCGCCGCCACGTCCGGCACGGCGCGCCCATTCGTGTACAGGGTGCGCGCGCTGAGCGAATGTTGGTAGGCGGGGCGCTGGAACACCGAGCTCAGTCCGCTGCCGGCGTCGGCCCAGGCCGTCTCCTGCAGGAAGTCGCCGACGCTGGCGGGATTGAGCGTCTCGCGCGAGGTGGCCGTGCCGCCGACCGCGACGACGTTCGGCGAGGTGGACGGGTATTCGGTGCCGGCGCTGTCGCCTGTCGAGGCATAAAAGACGACGAGGCCCGGTTTCGCGAAATGCGTCTCGTAGGCGGTCTCGTCGGAGAACTCGCTGCTGCCGAAGCTCATCGAGATCTCGCCGCCCCCGGCGGCCTGAACCAGGTTATAGGCGACGTCGACGGCGGCCATGAGATCGTCGAAGTTGTTCGAGGCGGCCTCGACCAACGCGATCTGCGCGCTGGGCGCCATCGCATGCGCCATCTCGATGTCGAGCGCCTCCTCCATCGCCCAGCCCTTGTCGAGCGTCGGCTGCGTGCCGGACGCGTAGACGACCCGAAGATTGGCGGCGGGGAGCCCGAACTGGTTCGAGAACGTCTGCAGGTCTGTCTGCGCCGTCGGTAGATCGTAGGCATCGACGATCGCGATCATCCGGCTGCCGCCGCTCGCGACCGTGGTCGCGATATTGGGATTGCAGCCGGCCGTGAGCACCGTCAGGTGATAGATGCAGGCGAGCGAGGCGGGCGTCTCGACCAGATAGCCCGGGTAGGGCGGTCCGACCTTGGGCGTCGCGCCCGTCGCTGGGGCGCCAGCCGCCTGCGGCTGGACGACAACTCGGAAATGGGTGTGCGCGCGTCGCCCGACATCGCCGGGATTTTCGATGCCCGAGAGCGGCGTGATCACCTGCCGCACGCCGAGGGTGGGCCCGCGCCGCGCGAGACCGCGGACGGTCATCTGCCCGGCGCTCAGCAGCGGGCTGATCGGCTGCTGCGCGCGCGCCGGCACAGCGACGGTCGAGGCCAGGGCCACCGCGGTACCGAAAGCGATCCGAGCAAAAAGCATCATGGCGAATCAGCGTCTGTTGCGTCGCTGTGGTTGTGTCGTATCGCGCTTAATAAAGCATTTACCATGGCGGTGCTCACAGCGCGATGTCGGCGCGGTTATAGCATCGCCAGGTGTTGCCTGCGCGTCGGCGGCGGGAACGCAGCGTCGAGCGCCGCGAGGTCGGCGGCATCGAGCGCGAGGTCGGCGGCGGCGCGGTTTTCCGCCACATGCGCGAGGCTCGCCGCCTTCGGGATCGCGATCACGTTGGGCCTGGCGAGCAGCCAGGCGAGCGCGACCTGATACGCGGTCGCCGCGTGATTGCCGGCGATCTCGGCGAGAGCGCCGCCGCGCGGCAGCCGCCCCTGCTCGACCGGGCTGTAGGCCATCAGCGGCACGCGCTGCTCGGCAAGCCAATCGGCCAAGTCGTAGTCCGGCCCGCGTCGCGTCACGTTGTAGAGGATCTGGTTCGTCGCGCAGTCGTCGCCGCCCGCGGCGACCACGCCCTCCATGTCGTCGACATCGAAATTGCTGACGCCCCACGCGCGGATCTTGCCCGCCGCCACCAGCGCCTGCAGGCCCGCGACCGTCTCGCCGATCGGCACGCTGCCCGGCCAATGCAGGAGGTAGAGGTCGAGCCGATCGGTCTTGAGCCGCCGCAGGCTGCCCTCGCAGGCCTTGGCTAGGCCCGCGCGCGAGCCGTGCTGCGGATAGGCCTTGCTGACAAGGAAGACCTCGTCGCGCCGCCCCGCTAGCGCCTCGCCGAGGAAGCTCTCTGTGTTGCCGCCGCCATACATCTCGGCGGTGTCGATCAGCGTCATGCCAGCGTCGAGCCCGGCGAGGAGCGCCTTGGCCTCCGTCGCGGCCCTGGCCTTGTCCTCGCCCATCCGCCACGTGCCCTGGCCGAGGACTGGGACGGCGATCCCGCCGATCTCGAGCGTGCGCATATCGTTCTCCTTGCCGCCGCCAAACCGGTCGCGGCCCGAAACGATCCATCGCGGTCGCATGCCCTTGAAAGGGCGGGTCGATCGTCCTTAGTACCTGCAAGCCGGCGGCACCGCCCCGGCGGGGATGGGCGATGCGACACCGGCAGATCGAATGGATCGATCCGATCGAGGCGGCCTCCCGCCTCGCCGGCCTGCCGGGCCTGTGCCTGCTCGACAGCGCCATGCCGCATCCGACGCTCGGCCGCTTCTCGTATTTGGCCGCCGACCCGTTCGGCATCTTCACGGTACGGCGCGGCGCGGCCTTCTGGGACGGCGCGCCCGAACGCACGGCGCCGATGGCCGCCCTTCGCGAGCGCCTTGCCGCCCGTCGCGTCGAGCGCGTGCCCGGCTTGCCGCCGTTCCAGGGCGGCGCGATCGGCGTGTTCTGCTATGAGCTCGGCTGGACGCTCGAGGGCCGCGCCCCGCCAACGCTCGCGCAGGGCGACGACGTGCATCTGGCGTTTCACGATGTGGTGCTGGCGTTCGACCATGAAGCGCGGGCCTGCTGGCTCATCGCCTCCGGCCTGCCCGCCGTCGATGCGACCTCGCGTGCCGAGGCGCGGCTCGATGTCTTCGCGCGCTTGCTGGCGTCACCAGCTCTTGCGGACCGCCGGACCCCGCCCGCCATAGAGTGGCAACCAACCATCACGCGCGCGGCCTTCCGCGACGGCATCGAACGCGTGCAGGCGCTGATCCGCGCCGGCGACATCTATCAGGCCAACATCGCCCAGCGTTTCGTCGCCGACCTGCCGCCGGGCGCGGACCCCTGGCGGCTCTACCAGACGCTGCGCGCCGCCAACCCGGCCCCGTTCGCGGCCTATTTGGACTGCGGCGCGCGAAAGATCCTATCCTCCTCGCCGGAGCTGTTTTTGCGCACGGCCGGCGGCGCGGTCGAGACGCGGCCGATCAAGGGCACCGCGCGCCGGCTCGACGACGCGAGCGCCGACCGCGCGCAACGCGCGGCGCTGCTCGCCTCGCGCAAGGATCGCGCGGAAAACGTGATGATCGTCGATTTGCTGCGCAACGATCTCGCCAAGGTGTGCGTGCCTGCTTCCGTCGAGGTGCCGATGCTCTGCGGTCTCGAGAGCTATGCCGGGCTGCATCATCTCGTCTCGGTCGTGACGGGCACGCTGCGCGACGGCGCGGACAATGTCGATCTGCTCGCCGCGACCTTTCCCGGCGGCTCGATCACCGGCGCGCCGAAGCTGCGCGCGATGGAGATCATCGGCGAGATCGAGGGTG
This sequence comes from uncultured Lichenihabitans sp., assembly GCA_965214415.1. Classification (GTDB taxonomy): domain Bacteria; phylum Pseudomonadota; class Alphaproteobacteria; order Rhizobiales; family Beijerinckiaceae; genus RH-AL1. The sequence goes on along the minus strand of CBDCBQ010000002.1, from coordinate 112,320 downwards.
GGCCGCGCGGCATCTATTGCGGGGCGATCGGCGCGGTGGGCTTCGATGGCGACGTCGCGCTCAACGTCGCGATCCGCACGCTGGTGGTGGACGACCAAACGATCGAGCTGCGCACCGGCGGCGGCATCACGATGCTGTCCGACCCCGATGCCGAATACGAGGAGACGCTCGTCAAGGCGCACCGCATCTTCGACGCGTTCGCCGCGATGCCCGCGGGCGCGCCGGCCGAGGCCGACGCGTGATCCTCGTCATCGATAATTACGACAGCTTCGTCCACAACGTCGCGCGCTACTTCGCCGTGCTCGGCGCCGATGTCGAGGTCGCGCGCAACGACGCGTTGACGCTCGCCGACATCGGCCGCCTCGCGCCCGAGGCGATCGTCATCTCGCCCGGCCCGTGCACGCCGGCCCAGGCGGGCATCTCGAACGACGTGATCGCCGCGCTCGGCACCCGCACTCCGATCCTCGGCGTGTGCCTCGGCCATCAGTGCATCGGCGCGATGTTCGGCGGGCGCGTCGCGCGGGCGCGCCATCCGATGCATGGGCTCGCCTCGCACATCTCGCACGAGCGCACGGGCCTGTTCGCCGGTCTGCCCGACCCGCTGCCGGTCGGGCGCTACCATTCGCTGATCGTCGAGCCGACGCCTGCGATGGGCGAGCACCTCGCGATCGATGCCTGGTCGGCCGAGGGCGAGGTCATGGCCTTGTCGCACAAGTCGCGGCCTATCTGGGGCGTGCAGTTTCATCCCGAGTCGATCCTGACCCCCTCGGGGTCCAGGCTGTTTGGCAATTTCCTGGCGATGGCGAAGGCCTTCGCGCGGGAGCGGGAGGCGCGTCATCTTCTGGCTTGACGGGACCCTCTATCCGACGAGCCGCGTCACCTTCGACATGGCCGATCGCGGCCTTCTGCTTGGCGATGGCGTGTTCGACACGTCGCTCGTCCTCGCCGGCACGATGGTTTGGCGGGCCGCCCATGTCGCGCGGCTCGTCGCCGCCGCGGCGACGCTGGGCTTCGCGGTCGATCCCGCCCGGATCGAGGCCGCGATCACGGCTCTTCTTATGCAAACGACGCATGGGACGCTCCGCCTTACGCTCACGCGCGGCGTCGGCCCGCGCGGCCTCGCGCCGCCGACCGAGGCCAAGCCGAGCCTGCTCGCGTCGATGACGCCGCCACGGCCGCAGGCGCTGTTCGCGCCGCTCAAGCTGCACGTGACCGCGATCCGCCGCAACGAGACCTCGCCGGTCGCGCGAATGAAGAGCCTCAATTATCTGGACGGCGTGCTGGCGAGCCGCGAGGCGCTAACGGCCGGCTGCGACGATGCGCTGTTTCTCGACACGCGCGGCCGCGTCGCCTGCACGAGCGTCGGCAATCTCTTCGTGCTGATCGGCGATACGCTCGTCACGCCGCCGGTCGAGGATGGGATCGTGCCAGGCATCGCGCGCGGCGTCTTGCTGCAAACCTGCGACGACCTCGGCCTCGAACCGATCGAGCGCACGTTGTCGCCGGACGATCTCGAGCGCGCCGACGAGGTTTTGGTGACGAACAGCCTGCGCCTCGTCGCGCCGGTGCGCGCGATCGGCCGCAAGGTCCGCGTCTCGGCCGGCGCGCGCGCCGAGGCGATCATCGCGCATATGGCGCGCCTCGTGCGCGCTGAAACCGGCATCGATCCGCGCACGCTGGCGGAGCGGTAGATCCTTCCCCGCGAAGCGGGGGGAGAGGATAAGCCTCAGCCGCCGGCGTGGACGCCGCCGAGGGCGGCGACGAGCAGGGCGAGGCCGAACAGCAGCACGCCGAACGCGGCGGCGACCTCGACGAGGCGCCCGACGAGCGCGGCGCGGGGCGAGCCGGTCCCCAAGAACCGCACGGCGGCATCCTTGGCCAGTACCGCGAAGGTCGCGAGCGCGCCGGTCGTCACCGCCGTGCCGAGCGCCATCGCGAAGGCGGCGGCGACGCCCATCGCGAAGACGCCTTGCGCGAGCGCGAACACGAGCACCAGGATCGCGCCGGAGCAGGGGCGGGCGCCGGCGGTGACGATGGCGAGCGCGGCGGCTTTCCAATCGAAGCGTGCGTCGGCGAGCAGGGCCGGGTCCGGCATGTGGATGCAGTCGCAGCCGGCGCCATGCCGGTGCGTCGCGCTGCCGTCGTCAGCGACAAAACGGCTGCGCTGAACCGGAGCCCAGGCCGTGTGGGGCTCGGCCCGCAACGCCGGTCCGGCCGGCGCGAAGGCGAAGGCCGCGAAGGCCGGCGCGAGGTCCGATCGCGCGGCGCGCGACCCCAGCGGCCACCGCGCGGGGTGCGCCGCGAGCAGCGCGCGGCTCTTGCGCCAGGCGAGGGCGAGGCCGAGCGCGACGATGCCGAGATAGCTGGCAAGCTCGATCGCCCGCGAGGCGGCGGTCATCGTCGACGCGGTGGCGTCGAACACATAGGCCGCGATCCCGACGATCGCGGTGGCGATGACGGCCTGCAGCATCGCGGCGAGACACGAGATGACGAGCCCGCGGCGCAGCGCCACCTCGTTCGAGACCATGTAGGAGGTGATCACCGCCTTGCCGTGGCCGGGGCCGGCCGCGTGAAACACGCCGTAGGCGAAGCTCAACCCGATCAGGCCGATCGCGGCGCTCGTGCTCGCCTGCGTCGCGCGCACCGCCTGGGTCAGCTGCAGGTAGAAGTGGCTCTCCTGGCCGAGCAGCCAGGCGCCGAGCGCGTTCTGATGGCCGACCGCGCCCTCGCTGGCGCCGACCGCGAACGGGTGGTGCACGAGCTGCGCCGAGGCATCGCCGGCGACGAGGATCGCGAGAGAAATGATGGCGAGACAGGCCAGCGGCAGGCGCCCAAACCTTGTCACGGGCAGGCCACGATGGTGCGGCTCGCCATCTTCAGCGCGAAGTCGTCGCTCGGGGTGAGGCCGGTGTCGAAGGCCTTGGCCTGCGACTTGCCGTCCTGCACGATGAGCGGGTTGGCGCCGAGTACCGTCTTCGAGCAGCCGGACGGGGCGTCGGCGAGCACGACGGGATCTTTGCTGGCCAGCTCGAAATCGACGAAATAACTCGGATCGTAGACCTGGAAGGTGAGGAAGTGGCCGGTCTTGGTCGGCGTTTCGAGCGGCAGCGTGAAGTGCAGCACGACGCGCTTGTCCGCTCGCTCCTCGAGCTCGTAATCCGTCGGCGCACCGAAGACGAGCTTGTGCCCGTCGACCTTGGCGTAGGTGAAATAGTCGAAGTCCTTCAGCGATTCGACGTTGGTCTTGGCGAGCGGCGCCAGCTCTTTCGAGGTTGCCAGCGCGCCCGGCTTGCCGAGACCCTGCACGGCGAAGGCCGAGTACATCTCGTCGAACACCCAATCGTTGCGGATGCCGTCGACCTTGCCATCCTTGTCGAACAGCACCTGCTCGTGCGCCTCGACCCAGACGTGGGGGTGGGCGAGGACGGGCGTGACCGCCAGCGTCGGCGCGAGCGCCAGCAGGCCGAAGATCGTCCAGGCACTTGCCCGCATCGTGTCCCCTTCGCCAAATCCCCCGGCGCAAGGCGACTATCGCGCGTGGTTCTGGCTAAAGCGAGGCAGCGGGCGACGCTCCTCGGGAGTCCGCTCCACGCTCAAGTCGCCTCATGGCGAGGAACGCGAGAGCGCGTCTCGAACCACGAGGCGGTCCACGAATGCTGCCTCCTGGACCTCCTGGTTCGAGACGGCGCTTCGCGCCTCCTCACCATGAGGGGGTCGCGCCCGCTGCGGACACTCGAGCATCAAACGGCCCATGTGCCGACCAGCGCCGCCAGCGTCGTGCCGCCGTCGAGGCGGGCGAGTAGGCCGCGCTTGATGTCGGCGACGAGACCGGGGCCGTGGAACACCAGACCCGAATAAAGCTGCACGAGGCTGGCGCCGGCGGCGATCTTGGCGAGGGCGGCATCGGCGCTGTCGACGCCGCCGACGCCGATCAGCGGGAATTGCCGCTCGACGCGCTGGGAGGTCGCGGCGAGCGTGCGCGTCGAGAGATCGAACAGGGGCCGCCCGGACAGGCCGCCCGTCTCGCCGCCGTGCCGGTGCGCGGCGATGGCGGTGGGCCGCGCGATCGTCGTGTTCGAGACGATCATCCCGTCGATCGCGCGCGCGCGGGCGACGCGGACGATGCCGTCGAGTTCGCCATCCGAGAGATCGGGCGCGATCTTGAGCAGCACCGGGCGCCAGCCGAACATCTCGGCCTTCGCGTCGCGGGCATCAAGCACGCGGGCCAGCAGCTCGTCGAGCGCGTCGGGCTTTTGCAGGTCGCGCAGGCCGGGCGTGTTGGGCGAGGATACGTTGACGGCAAAGTAGTCCGCCACCTCGACGAAGGCGCGGATGCCGGCGACGTAGTCGGCGATGCGGTCGACGGCGTCCTTGTTGGCGCCGATGTTGATGCCGAGCGGGGTCTCGGGTTTGCGCAGATGCGCGAGCGCATGCGCGTGGCCGCGATTGTTGAAGCCGAACCGATTGATGACGCCGCCCTGCTCGGGCAGGCGGAACAGGCGCGGGCGCGGATTGCCGGGCTGGGGCAGCGGTGTCAGCGTGCCGATCTCGGCGAAGCCGAAGCCGAGCGCGCCTGTCTTGTGGGCGATCGCGCCATTCTTATCGAAGCCGGCGGCCAAGCCGATCGGGTTGGCGAAGCGCAGGCCGAATGCTTCGACGGCGAGACGCGGGTCGTCGGGCGCCGGCGCCGGCAGGGGCATCGCGGCGAGCGCGCGCAACGTGAGATCGTGCGACCGCTCGGGGTCGAGGGCATGCAGCAGCGGCCGCGCGAGCGGCCAGAGCCCCATCACGGAACAAGACCGGTAAAGTCGTGGCGTCCGTCGCGGCCGACCGGCAGCGGCTTCGCCCAGGCGACGTCGGCGAGCACGAGTTGCGCGTAAAGGTGCGGGAAACGCGCGCCGCCGCGCGAGACCTCCCAGCGCAGCGCCGCGCCGAGCCGCTCGGCCTCGACCGAAACGAGCAGGAGATCGTGCTGTCCGGCGAAATGCCTGGCGGCGGTCTCCTCGGCCTGCGCGGCCGTCGAGAAATGGATGAAGCCGTCGGCGAGATCGACGGGCGCGCCGGCGAACGTGCCGACCGCCTCGGCCTCGAGCCATAGCCCGCGCGGGACGATCTTGAGGATGAGCATGCCGCAGCCTAGCCGGATACGGCGCGGGACGCATCCCCAGTCGCCTCATGGTGAGGCGGCCGACCCTGAAGGCCGGCTACTTGCCGACCGTCGCCTTGAACTCGCGCAAGTGGTCGCGCTGCTCGGTGGCGACACGGCGCGTCTCGTCGCTGACGGCGCCCTCGATCGCGGCTTCGGCCAGTTCGATGTCATTGTCGAGCACCGCGCCGTCGAGCTTGTCCATCGGGATCGCGAAGTCGGCGAGGATGGTGAAGCCGTCGGGCGATACGTCGGCGAACCCGCCGCGGACGTAGAGATCCTCGTCGGCGCCGCCGCCCTTGATCACGACCTTGCCGGGCCGCAGCGTCGTCAGGAACGCGCCATGGTCCTTGAGCACGGTGAACTCGCCCTCGGTGCCGGGCGCGGTGACGGCCTCGACCTCGCCGGAGAAGAGCAGCTTCTCGGGCGACACGAGTTCGAACTGGAAGGCGGCCATCGTGAGGATCCTGACGTGTCGTTATCAACCATCGCACCGCGGATCGGTGCGCATCCAACCTTTGTCGTTTCGGAGCGCCGCAGGCGTTCCCGGAACCCAGGAGCCGCTGGGCTCGATCTATCGACTGCCGCTCCTGGGTTCGGCTGCGCCGCCCCGGAATGACAGAGGTTGCAGCTTAGCGCCGCCGGTCGGTCGCGAAACCGATCAGCAGGCCGATCACGCCGCCGACGACGGCGTAGAGCGCGATGTGCTGGCTCTGCCCGGAGGTGAGCGAGCCCGACGAGCCGGTCGAGACCTTGTTGTTCGAGAACTCGATCGAGGTGCCACCGATGCTGATCTCGGCCGCCTGCGGCCGCGTCAGATAGCCGATGACGCCGCCGAGAACGAGGCCGAGCAGCAGAAGCGCGACTTTCGAGTTCACGGCCAAGATCCGATCAGCTGTCCGACCGGAGCTTCTTGGCCTTCTCCTCGGCCTGCTCGATCGTGCCGACCATGTAGAAGGCGGCCTCGGGCAGGCTGTCGTACTTGCCCTCGACGAGGCCCTTGAAGCCCTTGATCGTGTCCTCGAGCGGCACCTGCACCCCGTCCGAGCCGGTGAACACCTTGGCGACGTCGAACGGCTGCGAGAAGAACCGCTCGATCTTTCGCGCGCGCGCGACGGTGAGCTTGTCCTCTTCCGACAACTCGTCCATCCCGAGGATCGCGATGATGTCCTGCAGCGACTTGTAGCGCTGCAGCGTCTGCTGCACATCGCGGGCGACCTTGTAGTGCTCCTCGCCGACGATCAAGGGGGACAGCATGCGCGAGGTCGAGTCGAGCGGGTCGACGGCGGGGTAGATGCCCTTCTCGGCGATGGAGCGCGACAGCACGGTCGTCGCGTCCAAGTGGGCGAACGAGGTGGCCGGCGCCGGGTCGGTCAGATCGTCGGCCGGCACGTAGATGGCCTGCACGGACGTGATCGAGCCCTTTGTCGTCGTCGTGATGCGCTCCTGCAGCGCGCCCATGTCGGTGGCGAGCGTCGGCTGGTAGCCCACCGCCGACGGGATGCGGCCGAGCAGGGCGGACACTTCCGAGCCCGCCTGCGTGAAGCGGAAGATGTTGTCGACGAAGAACAGCACGTCCTGGCCCTTGTCGCGGAAGTCCTCGGCGATCGTCAGGCCGGTCAGCGCGACGCGGGCGCGGGCGCCCGGCGACTCGTTCATCTGGCCGTAGACGAGCGAGCACTTCGAGCCCTCGGCCGAGCCGCCGTTCTCGTGCGGATCGACGTTCACCTTCGACTCGATCATCTCGTGGTAGAGATCGTTGCCCTCGCGGGTGCGCTCGCCGACGCCGGCGAACACCGAGTAGCCGCCGTGCGTCTTGGCGACGTTGTTGATGAGTTCCATGATCAGCACGGTCTTGCCGACGCCGGCGCCGCCGAACAGGCCGACCTTGCCGCCCTTGGCGTAGGGCGCGAGCAGGTCGACGACCTTGATGCCGGTGACGAGAATCTGCGAATCCGTCGACTGCTCGACGTAGGGCGGCGCCTGCGCGTGGATCGGCCGGCGATCCTCGGTGTCGATCGGGCCGAGCTCGTCGACCGGCTCGCCGATCACGTTGATGATGCGCCCGAGCGTCTTCTCGCCGACCGGCACGAGGATCGGCTGGCCGGTGTCGGTCACGTCCTGGCCGCGGGTCAGGCCCTCGGAGACGTCCATCGCGATGCAGCGCACCGAATGCTCGCCGAGATGCTGCGCGACCTCGAGAATCAGCCGGTTGCCGTTGTTCTCGGTCTCGAGGGCGTTGAGGATCTGCGGCAGGTAGCCGTCGAACTTCACGTCGACGACGGGGCCGATCACCTGCGTGACCCGGCCGACGGGCTTGTTGGTGGCGGTTTGGGCTTCAGCCATGTCTAATCTCTCTATCGGTGCGGGTCAGAGCGCCTCGGCGCCCGAGATGATCTCGATCAATTCCTTGGTGATCAGCGCCTGTCGCGTACGGTTGTAGATCAAACTCTGCTTCTTGATCATGTCGCCGGCGTTGCGGGTGGCGTTGTCCATCGCGCTCATGCGCGAGCCCTGCTCGGAGGCGGCGTTCTCCAGCATCGCGCGGAAGACCTGAACGGCGACGTTGCGCGGCAGCAGCGCGGAGAGGATCTCCTCCTCGTCGGGCTCGTACTCGTAATTGGCGCGCGCTTCCTTGTCGTCCTGCTCGGGAATTTCCAGCGGGATCAGCTGCAGCGCCGTCGGGATCTGCGTGACGACGGATTCGAAGCGCGAGAAGAACAGCGTGCAGACGTCGAACTCGCCCTTGTTGAACAAGTCGACGATCTTCGAGCCGACCGGCTGGGCGAGGCCGAACGACAGCACCTTTTCCTTGACCTCGACGAGCTCGATGATCTTGTCGCCGAACTGGCGCTTGAGCTGGTCGTAGCCCTTCTTGCCGATGCACAGGATCTTGACGTCCTTGCCGTCGCGCAAGAGCCTGTTGGCGCGGTCGCGCGCGAGGCGGGCGATCGAGGAGTTGAAGGCGCCGCACAGGCCGCGCTCGCCGGTCGCGACGACGAGGAGGTGCTTCTGATCCTTGCCGTTGCCGCGCAGCAGCTCCGGCGCGTTCGGGTCGTCGCGCATGCCGGCGGCGAGGCGCGCCAGCATCTTCTCCATGCGCTCGGCGTAGGGGCGCGCGGCCTCGGCCGCCGCCTGCGCCTTACGCAGCTTCGCGGCGGCGACCATCTGCATCGCCTTGGTGATCTTCTGCGTCGCCTTGACGGAGGAGATGCGGCCGCGGAGGTCTTTGAGGGAGGCCATTGTCTATCCGATGAGAGGGCGTCTAGATCGTTCGGACCCGAACGATCAGGCGTGCTCGGGCTTCTTGGCCTTGTCGTCGGCCTTCTTGTCGTCGGCCTTCTTGCCCTTGGTATCCTGGTCGGCCTTCGCGGCCGAGGACACCTTGACGTCGTCGCCCTCCTTGTCGAAGCCCTTCGAGACCTCCTCGACGACCTTCTTCAGCTTTTCGGCGTTCTCGTCCGACAGCGCGGTCGTATCGCGGATGGCGTCGAGCAATTCCTTGTTCTTCGTGCGCATCTGGTTGAGCAGCTTGTCCTCGAAGGCGCGGATCTGATTGACCGGCATCTTGTCGAGGTAGCCGTTCACGCCGGCGTAGATCACGCAGACCTGCTCTTCCATCTTCAGCGGCGAGAACTGCGGCTGCTTGAGCAGCTCGGTCAGGCGGGCGCCTCGGTTGAGCAGCTTCTGCGTGGTCGGATCGAGGTCCGAGCCGAACTGCGCGAAGGCGGCCATCTCGCGGTACTGCGCGAGCTCGCCCTTGATCTTGCCGGCGACCTTCTTCATCGCCTTGGTCTGCGCGGCGGAGCCGACGCGCGACACCGAGAGGCCGACGTTCACGGCCGGCCGGATGCCCTGGTAGAAGAGGTCCGTCTCGAGGAAGATCTGGCCGTCGGTGATCGAGATCACGTTGGTCGGGATGTAGGCCGACACGTCGTTGGCCTGCGTCTCGATGACGGGGAGCGCGGTCAGCGAGCCGCCCCCACGGGCGTCGTTGAGCTTGGCGGCGCGCTCGAGCAGGCGCGAGTGCAGGTAGAACACGTCGCCCGGATAGGCCTCGCGGCCCGGCGGGCGGCGCAGCAGCAGCGACATCTGGCGGTAGGCGACAGCCTGCTTGGAGAGATCGTCGTAGACGATCAGCGCGTGCATGGCGTTGTCGCGGAAGAACTCGCCCATCGCGCAGCCGGCGAACGGGGCCAGGAACTGCATCGGCGCCGGGTCGGACGCGGTGGCGGCGACGACGATCGAATATTCGAGCGCGCCGTTCTCTTCCAGGACCTTGACGAACTGCGCGACGGTCGAGCGCTTCTGGCCGACGGCGACGTAGACGCAATAGAGCTTCTTCGACTCGTCGTCGCCCTGGTTCAGCGCCTTCTGGTTGAGGATCGCGTCGAGCGCGACGGCGGTCTTGCCGGTCTGGCGGTCGCCGATGATCAGTTCGCGCTGGCCGCGGCCGATCGGGATCAGCGCGTCGATCGCCTTGAGGCCGGTCGCCATCGGCTCGTCCACCGACTTGCGCGGGATGATGCCGGGCGCCTTGACGTCGACGCGGGCGCGGTCGGCCGCCTCGATCGGGCCCTTGCCGTCGATCGGATTGCCGAGCGCGTCGACCACTCGACCGAGCAGGCCTTTGCCGACGGGCACGTCGACGATGGCGCCGGTGCGCTTGACGGTCTGGCCTTCCTTGATCTCGCGATCCGGCCCGAAGATGACGACGCCGACGTTGTCGGTCTCGAGGTTGAGCGCCATGCCGCGCACGCCGGACTCGAACTCGACCATCTCGCCGGCCTGGCACCGGTCGAGCCCGTAGATGCGGGCGATGCCGTCGCCGACGGAAAGCACCTGCCCGACCTCGGTGACTTCGGCCTCGTTTCCGAAGTTCGCGATCTCGCCCTTGAGGATCGACGAGATTTCTGCGGCGCGGATGTCCATCAGCCGACCTCTTTCATGCGTGCACGGAGTGAATTGAGCTTGGTCTTCAGCGAGGAGTCGACCATGCGCGAGCCGAGCTTGACGATCATGCCGCCGATGATCGACGGGTCGACCTTGACGGCGACCTCGACCGAGTCCGAGCCGGCGACCTGCGCCAGCGCGTCCTTGATGGCGAGCAGGTGGGCGTCCTTGAGCGGCTCGGCGACGGTGATCTCGGCGCGCGAGACGCCTTTCTCGGAGTCGTTGAGCTTGGTGTAGTCGCGGATCATGTCATCGAGCGCGAACAGGCGGCGCTTGGTGGCGACGAGCCGCATGAACTTGGCGGCGGTGCCGGCGATGCCGGCCTTGGCGAGGAGCGCGTCGATCGCCTTGATCTGGTCCTCGGAGGAAAAGGCTGGGCTCTTCAAAAAGCGGCGGAGGTCCGCGCTCTCGTCGATCATGGCCTGGAAGCTCGCGAGATCCTCGCCGACCTTCTCGGTCTCCTTCGAGTCCTTGGCGAGATCGAACAGGGCCTGCGCATAGCGTCCCGCCATGCCCGAGACGTATGTTTCCTCTTTCGCCAAACCCGAGCCCTTCGTCACCGCCCCCGGTGTGGCGCAAGGACCGAGCAGATCGAAGATCGACGCTGTCCAGCTTCACCGTTCTGTCACGGGAAATGCGCCTTCCGGCGCCTCCTCCCGCAAGGCGCCGTCCCGGTACCATAGGGGTTTTGAGGGCGCAACCCTGATGGGGCGCGGCGCGGATCGGGTCCGCCACCGACGTCTCGCCTGAGCACGCGGCGGACAAAGCGGATTAGAAAGCTCAAGTCGCTCGTCTATCCGCGCGATTTCGACAAGAGCGCCACGGCGCACCATGACGTGAAGCAGTGGCACGACAGCTACAAGCCGCTCGTCGGGGGGTCGAAATCTCTACCTCAAGTTCACGCCGACGAGACCGGAGCGTTCCTGTTGACCAGCTTCAAGGAGGCCTAGATGGGAGACCAGCAAGACAAGCGGTCGTGCCCTGCTTGTGGGAAGCGGCTTCGGCGCGGCGTGGCGACAGAGACGATCCGCTTCGACGGACACTCGCTGACCTACGAGCAGCCCGGCTGGTATTGCGACGGCTGTGACGAGCTGTTCTGGATGGCGAGGACAACGCGGTGCACGACGCCGCTTTGCGCGAGGTCATGGCGCAGGCCAAAGGCTCGCCGATCTCGCCGCTGGCCGTGCGCGCCGCACGCGAGTCCGCCGGCTTGTCCCAACGCGATGCCGGCCGTGTTTTCGGCGGCGGCCCGACTGCCTTTTACAAATACGAGACCGCGAAGGCCGTGCCATCGGAAGGCATGGCCAACCTGCTGCGCCTCGCTTTGCGGCGACCCTAGCTGTTTCGGTCGCCGCCGTCGGGAGCGGCACGAAAGCCAATCGCCGACATCGCGCTCGCGCGTCGCGCATCTCTCGACACGAAGCTCGATGCGCTTTTCAGGCAAGTCTATCCGGAGTAGCCGGCTTAGACGGGCACCGGCGTCGCTGAAGCCCGCGCCGATGCCTTGCCGCCGAGCCTGAGGCGCCACGCGACTTCTGCAAGGTCGCGCGCCCCTGAGCCTCAGCTCCCCCGCGGCTTCGCCCGCATCGTCGGCACGGCGGCGGCGGGGTCCTCCGGCCACGGGTGCTTCGGGTAGCGGCCACGCATCTCGGCGCGGACGTCGCGCCAGGAGCCGCGCCAAAAACCCGGCAGGTCGCGCGTCACCTGGATCGGCCGGCCGGCGGGGGAGAGCAGCTCAAGCACGAGCGGCACCCCGGCGACGCTCGGGTGCGTGGCGAGGCCATAGAGTTCCTGCACCTTGACCGAGAGGGACGGCCCCAGCGCGGCGGCGTAGTCGAGCCGGTGGCTCGCGCCAGCCGGCGTCTCGAAGAACGCCGGCGCCTCGGTGTCGAGCGCCCGCGCGCGATCCCATGGCACCAGCGCCTTCAAGGCCGTCTCGAGCCGATCGGCGCCAAGCTCGGCGAGGCTCGTGACGCCCTCGATATGCGGCACGAGCCACGCCGCGCCGTCGGCCGCCAGCGCCGTGTCGGAGAGGTCCGGCCAAGCGTCCGGCGCCGCCCGACGCACGAGCATGACGCGGTCGCGCCATTGAGTGAGGGCGGGTGTCCACGGCAGCCGCTCGACGCCGAGCGCGAGCCCCGCCGCGAGGCAGGCCGCCGCCGCCGCGCCGACCGGCACGGCGCGCGGGCCCTCGGCGAGCACGATCGCGCCGAGGCGCCGCGTGTGTCGAGCCCGCAGCGCCGCGCGAGCCGGATCAAAGTCCAGCGTCTCCGCCTCGACGATGTCACCCGCGGCGACCGCCTCCACCTCGGCCTCGGTCAAGGGTGCCGCCAGCAGGATGCGCGCGCCGGCGGCGCGGCCCGCCACTTCGGCGATCGCGAGGTAGGGCGCACCGGCCAAAGCGGCGTGCGGCTCGAGCGCGGCGGCGCGGCCGTTGGCCATCAAGAATTCGCCGGGTTTTCCACGTGCCTTGGCGATCCTGTCGGGGAAGGCCAGCGCCAACAGGCGCCCGACGGCACCGACATCGCCGTCGCTCCCTGATCTGCCCGCGGCCTTGCCGCCGGCTTGGCGCGCGAACGTCCGTGCCAGTGCCCGCGCGTCGGTGGCACGGGGCGCGCGATCGCGCCGGAAGCGCGTCAGCCGCTCGCGCAGGTCCGCACCGTCGCCGCCGAGGCCGCGCTCGACGATCAGCGTGGCGATCTCCGCCGCCAGGCCCGCCTCGCCGTCCGCCGCCGCGAGCACGACCATGCGCGCGAGCCGCGGCGGCAGCGCCAGCGCGCGGATCTTGCGGCCATCGGCGGTAAGCCCGCCGTCGCCATCGAGCGCGCCGATCGCCGTGAGCATCGCGCGCGCCTCGGCGAGCGCCGGCGCCGGCGGCGGGTCGAGCCAGGCGAGATCGCGCTCGGGCCGCCGCGCGCCCCAGGCGGCGCAGTCGAGCAGCAGGCCGGAGAGGTCGGCCGAGAGGATGGCAGGCCGCGCGAACGGCTCCAGCGCGCCGGTGCCGGCCTCCTCCCACAGCCGGTAGCAGACGCCGGGCTCGGTGCGCCCCGCGCGGCCGCGCCGCTGGTCGGCGGAGGCGCGCGACACGCGCCGCGTCTCGAGCCGGGTGAGGCCCAGCGCCGGCTCGTAGACCGGCACGCGGGCGAGCCCGCAATCGATGACCACGCGCACGCCCTCGATCGTCAGCGACGTCTCGGCGATCGATGTCGCCAGCACGATTTTTCGCGTGGCGCGCGGGGCGGGGGTGATGGCGGCGTCCTGCGCGCGACGGTCCATCGCGGCGTAGAGGGGCGCCACGACGATATCCGCCGGTAGGGCGCGCTCGGCGAGGCGCTGGGTCACGCGGGTGATCTCGCCCTGGCCGGGCAGGAAGGCGAGGATCGAGCCGCTCTCCTCCGCGACCGCGCGCAAAATCGCGCGGGTGACAGAGTCCTCGATCCGCTCGGCGGGGTCGCGGCCGAGATAGCGCGTCTCGACGGGGTAGGCGCGCCCCTGCGATTCGATCACCGGCGCGTTCTCGAGCAGGCGCGCCACCCGGGCGCCGTCGAGCGTCGCCGACATCACGAGCAGCCGCAGATCCGGGCGCAAGGCTCGCGCGTCGAGGGCCAGCGCCAGCCCGAGGTCGGCGTCGAGCGCGCGCTCGTGGAATTCGTCGAACAGGACCGCGGCGATGCCGTCGAGGCCGGGGTCGTCGAGGATCATGCGCACGAAGACGCCCTCGGTGACGACCTCGATGCGGGCGTCGGCCGAGGCCCGCGTCTCGAAGCGCGCGCGCAGGCCGACCGAGTGGCCGACCTCCTCGCCGAGCGAGGCCGCGAGCCGGGTGGCGGCGGCGCGGGCGGCGAGCCGGCGCGGTTCGAGCAGGATGAGACGGCGCCCGGCGGCCCAAGGCGTGTCGAGCAGCGCCAGCGGCAGCCGCGTCGTCTTGCCGGCGCCGGGCGGCGCGACGACCACCATGCATGCGCCGTCGGCGGCCATCGCCGCCACCACGCGCGGCAGCACGGCATCGATGGGAAGCTCGGCTAGCGGTGGCACGCGGCCCGACATCCTCGAGCCATGCCGCGACGCCAGCGGCCGGTCAATGCGGGCGGGCGTTGACGGCACTGACGCGGCCCCTTACACACCGCGGCGGAGCGGGGCTGTAGCTCAGATGGGAGAGCGCTGCAATCGCACTGCAGAGGTCAGGGGTTCGATTCCCCTCAGCTCCACCAGCAATATGAAGAACTTAGCTGAAATCTGATCGTTCTGGAACCTCGGATAGCTACAATCTAGCAACGACGATGTAGCGCGTTTGGCCCTTCGCAAGGAACGGGCTGCGGCAAATCTGCTGCCTCATTGTGGGTCGCCCCGGTGCATTCACACTGTTGAGCAAAGGGGCAAAATGGGTGTTCGCAGATAAACCTTGCCAGGGTTGGGGTCGAGGGTGCGAATCGCTTCGCCCGCCCAAAATTCCCAACCAATACAGTGAGTTGAGGACCGACGCCGCGAGCGGCGTCTCCCCTTGCTCTTCGGGCATGTCGCTCATGCGCCGAACAGAGGGCCAGCACCGAGCTGCTTCTTCGCCCGTCCCACAGCGACGGCTGCCGCTTTCTGCCCGTTAATTTCGCGGAGCAGCTCATCGATCTCGCCCAGTTCCTCGTGAAGAAGTTCGCGCAAGTGGGTACGAGCACGGCCGAGCTTGCGGGCGTCCAGCCTTTCCCACCCTTTAGAGTCCGCGGTCCGCTTCGCTATCGTCGCTGAAGCTTTGCCAAGCTCCGAAATGCGCTGATGTCTTACGTCGGTCTTCTGAAAGGCCGGCAGTGGAAGCATTACGATCAGCTTATGGATGTCCCGCTCGCCGAATAGACCTTTGCTCTGGAAATCCTTGATCGCAAGATTCGCATATCCGCTGTTCAGAAATGATGCAACATAGTGTCCTTCCGCAGCCGATTTCACCTCGCACCAATAGGTCTTATGGTCAGCAACAAATGGCAGGTCGAAATTCGTACAGTCGATCAGAACTGAGGACGCGTCGGTAGCAGAAGATGTGTAGAGGACTAAGAACTTACCATCCGGGTTCTGCGATGCCACGCCGCGCTGATAGTCTAGTCGCTTAAGCATCGTCATCCCGGCCTTCTTATATGCCTCCGTCCTATAACGGTCGAAAACCTTCGTCGCCTTGTCGAACCATTCGCTTCCCTCCGTGTGTCCGGCCGAGAACAGATCGTCGGACGTCGTGAGAGAGAATGTTCGGTCCCGCTTGCCGCCCTCGACGTGCACGGGAAGCGTGATCAGCGGAGGGTCGATTAAGCAGAACGGGAGGACGTTCCTTGAAATTGCGGTCCGGTATAAAAGGCTGCCTTCGACCCGCCCGGCGAGGGATTTATTTTTCCAGGGGGCTTTAGCTTCTGCGTTCGCCGCTTCGGACGACTTCACGGCGATCGTTCGGTCCGCGAGCGACGCATTCGCTGGTAGTTTTTGGTCCACGTCGACGAAGTAGAAGTTGCGAGGGACGATGGTCGCCCCCTGCCTAAACCGCGAGTAGGCGTTACCGCCTTTTTGACCCTCGACAAGGGTGCGAGTGAAGGCTGACCGAACGCGCTTCACCTTCTCGCCCGTCAACGTTGAATAGAACCACCGCTGCGGCGTGTCCTTTAGGAACGGCGCCGCCCTGACGTAGTCGAGGTGATGCGAGGGCAACGTTCCAGACACCGAAAGCCCAGGTACGCCCGCCGTTGGCAGGGGATGCGTGCCGGTGGATGCATCTGGCACGGCGAACAACACACAAGACGGGACGCGGAACAGCGGCTTTACGTCCTGCAGGTCCCAGACACGATTGATCCTCATCCCTTTGATCTGGCCAGCCCGCGTATTGTGATGGTGGTCGGCTGTCATGAACGACCGCGGAAGGACGAACGCGAGCGTGCCGCCAGCTTCTGATAAAAAATAGTTCGCGGTATGCGCCAGGAAGATTGCCGCGATCTCTAGGTGAGGCATGTTCGTGCTCGAAGGTGTGACCCCGTAGGTCGTCGCTAGCATGCGGAGCAGCCGCTGGTATTCGGCGCTGCCTATCGCGGCGTAGGTGAGCCAAGGTGGGTTGCCGACAACGATGTCAAAGCGGCGCATGAGGAACACCGGCTTGTATGAGTTTTGTAGGATGAACTTCCAGATGCTGTCGCGCCCCGCGCCTTTGGCTTCCTTCATCGACGCGTAGACAGCATAGAGCTGACCCGGCAGGCTCGCCGCGGTGCCATCTGGTACCGATCTCGCGATCAGGGATATGAATCGCGTTCGCTCGAGGATAGGATCGTGACGGTGAACGAGGTCGTCGCACAGCGAGATCAGGTTGTCGAAGGCGTCTCCACCCTTGAGGCCTGCGATGTCGAGAACATGCTGCTTGTTGTCGACCGAAACCTCGAAGCTCGTCTCGAAGAGGTTTGCTGCACCTCGCGGAACCAGAAGCGAGTTCGCGAGGAATACTTGCAGGATCACCGGCTTCTTGGCGGCGCGGACGCGGTCGCCGAGGGCGAGCAGCAACGTCGTTTTTGAGATCTGCACCGAAAGCGGATGAATATCGATGCCGGCAACCTGCAATGCAAGCTTCTCCGCCGTGGCCTTCGGGTCAAGCTCGCGCAGTCGGGCAACCGCAGCACGGAGGAAGGAGCCGCTGCCACACGCTGGATCAAGCACCTTCGATCCGGCCTCGAAGTCGAGCGAGGCTACAACCTTTTCGCATAGCCAGTCGGGGGTGTAGTATTCGCCGAGCGCATGCCTTGTGTCGAGGTCGATTAGCTCCTGATAGACGCC
Organism: uncultured Lichenihabitans sp.; assembly: GCA_965214415.1. GTDB lineage: Bacteria > Pseudomonadota > Alphaproteobacteria > Rhizobiales > Beijerinckiaceae > RH-AL1. The sequence continues at coordinate 95,435 of CBDCBQ010000002.1, read as the reverse complement.
CTTAAGAATGTCCTCGGCAACATTCGTAAAGTCAAACTCCTGTATTCTTCTGGCGATTTCCCGAAATGCCGGCTTTAGTCTATCGAAGTAGGCGTCTGCATGCACCCAATGGAAGAAGTCATCCTCGACGAAACGCTCGATATTCATCGAACGAAAGGCCTCGCCATTGAGGACGGCACGCATCGTCGCCTCGTCAGGAACAGCGCGGCCCGTTGTGACGGCGTGTGCAATGAACTTGGCAAATGTGGACAGGTAAGTGTGGACCAAGAACATCCGCGGCGAGCCGTCGAACTTGCCGTAGGCCAAAGATAAGAATCGTTGCCACTGCTCGAACGCAACACTCAGCTCGCTGCTCGTCTCGATTTCGACTGCGACCGACGAGAGGGTTGAGAGCGAATTGATGAACACCGACGAAGTGTCGCCGAAGTCGGTCTGGATGCGAGCCAGCGTCGCCGGACGGGTCTGATTGCCAAACAGCAAGGTGTCGAGGAAGAATGGGAATTCCGCCGTCGTCGCCTCGCTCAGGTCGAAAGCTTCCACCTCGCGAAGATTGACGGACTTAAGCTTCTTGCCCTCCGCTGGTAGTGACGACCAGTCGGGCGCGTAACGTCGCCAACAGATGCCGTCAGTCGTGATGAGGACTTATCGGTAAGTCTGTCCCGATCGCCAGTTTCCGACAAGATACTCCTCCAGCTGATCCTTCGCATGCTCGCCCGTCTTCGACAGGTCTTTCTCCCATTCGATGATGACTGTCTCGGTCTGCGTGTCGGCCCTGCCGCGGCCGATTGCCTTCCCCCTCGGGATGTTGGAAATCGTGCGCTCGGCACCGAGGGTGATGTCTGAGATGAGTTGCTGAGCGGCATCGTCGTTGGCGAACGTGGCCGTCACGTATTGGATGAGACGTTCCTTCTTCGCCGACTCGGTATTTGCCCGACGGAGGTCACGTAGCAGGTTCACTGTCAGCGCCGGCGAGAACACGGCATGATTCATCGTATGCACCTCCTGAGAGACACCGTTACATCCGGTATTTCCGCCTTCGAACTTCCCTCTCGCGGGTGGCCGGTGCAAGGCGATAAGTCAGAGATACACCGGGCATAAGGCTCACCGGCCTGTCGGGGCCGAGAGTAGACCAGGCTGCATTGCGCCTTCGGCCGGTCCGCCTCCGGCCAATCCGTGCCGAGGGGACTAGGTATTTGGTCCCGGGGAGTCGTGACGCTAAGCTGAGCCGAGAGGCTGAGGAGGCGTTATGGCAAGCATTCTTCACGGCAGCGCCCGGACAACGCCGCGAGTTCGAGCCGAACTCCAAGCGTCGAAAGAGAAGGCGGGCGTCCTCGCCAAGCGCCACGGGCTGAGCCGGACCACGGTCGACAAGTGGCGTTCGAGGACGAGCACCGCAGATGCGCCGATGAGTCCGCGTGATCCTCACAGCACTGTGCTGACGCCCGCCGAGGAAGCGATAATCATCGCATTCCGGCAGCGAACGCTGCTGCCGCTCGACGACGTCATGGGCGGAGGAGCCAGAGGCTCCGTCATGCGTGAGCATGATGGAGTGGCGACGGAGGGTGCCTGCGCGACCAGATCCCGAAGCTGACGCGTTCGAGCCTGCATCGCTGCCTCGTCCGCCACGGCATCTCGCGTCTGCCTGTCGACGAGACGATGACGAAGCGCGGTCGCTTCGCCGAGACCACGCAGCGGTTTCGCTACTTTTTCTTGCGATCGGCGAGCTGCTTGGCGGTCGGGATCGCTGCCTCGAGATCGGTCATGGTGGGCTTGACCGGCACCAGGCAGAAGTCGGCATGCGTCAGTGCGGGGGCGACCGACGTGTTGTGGGCGCCGGCGGTGTCGACGAAGCACAGGTCATGACCGGCACGAAGGGCGGTAAGCTGTTTTTCCAGCTCGTGCGGTTCGCAGGCACGGACGAGGGGGGTGTCGCTCTCGCGGCGCTTGCCCCATCGGGCAAGGCTCTGCTGCGGATCGGTGTCGAGTGCGGCTACCAGGAAGCCGTCAGCCAAGGCGGCCACAGCCAGCGAGGCGGCGAGGGTGCTTTTGCCACTGCCGCCCTTCTGAGTCGCAAGGGTGATCGTCTTCATACACCAACCATAACACGCTAAAAATTGTCATGCTATAGCGTCATCACGTGATCACGTCGTCACGTGACCATTTCGACAACACCAGTGAGACCACGCGCAAAATCAGTCACAACCTTTAGAAGGGGCTGTCGGTCTCCGACAGCTTCATATAGGCGTCGAAGGACGCCAAGTCGTCAGGGGATGGCACGGCTCGATCGACTGCAATATTGCGCAGCCCATCGGCAAAATCACGCCGTGTCATCTCGTCAAGAATTACGGCGCCGTTGCTGAGTTCATAGGACATACTACCTGTCCACATATTTAGGCGGGCATGGCCTGGAGCATTAGCGAGCCGTTTGGGCCGGCCAGAGACTTCGTGCTTGGCCAAGGCCACGCGCAGGAACTCCAGCTGGTGAAAAACGACATGGGTGCGGGCCAGGTCGTCTTCGATGCCGGCCGCGACAGATGGGTCGGTGGCAATCCTTGCGAGCAAATCGGCCAGAATTGAATTGCTGACGTGGACGACGCTGGTGTTTTGCCTAAGCGAGGCAATCTTCTGAGACAGGCCGCCGTTGTCCACCCAGACCCGGATTTTTTTAGCGCGCTCCCGCCAGGTCCGCAGCAGCTCGTAGACGGCGAACAGCCACATTTGGCTCTGCGCATTGAGGAACACGCCGCCTGCGATCTCGAAATGTTCGTCGCGCGCCCGTGCGCGCAGCCCCTCGACCTCGAGGGACATCAGCCATTTGTCGATTAGGGCGATGTTGGTCGCCTGCATCCGCAGGAATGGGTCATCGCCCAGCATGACCAGGCCACATAGCGCCCCGGAAAGCTCGGACATGCCAATTTCATCCGCATCACGCAGTGATGCCTCTGTATTTTCCTCGTCCCGCTCCATCCCCATCATAGCACCTAGCGCGCGTAGCAGCTCATTTTGGCAGATCGGCGCCTAGCCCGCTAAATCTAGTTCCTTAGTTCGACGCGCCGCAGGCTCGTCGATTTGGCAGACGTTCCTCTGTCCCGACGCCATCAGAACAGCAGCGCGCGCAAGGGCGCGTCACCCGTAGGGGCGAAGCGCAGCGGAGCAGCCCGCAGGGCTTGACCGGCCGAGCACGGTGCTAGGCTCAATCAACTAGAGTCACGTGATCACGCTGTCACGTGACCGCGTTAGCGATCGAAGCCCGGCAGGGCAGGGACGCGTTGGCGGCCCTGTTCACGAGAGCGCGGCCCGTAGGGAACGCCCTCGACTTGACCGAAGCGCTCAACCTTTTGGAAGGGGTAATCACGACCATGGGTAGCAATTAGGCGCAGCTTAATACCCTGACGGGATGCTGAGCCGTTGTTTGGAGGGGTCGCTATGGGCATTGGCAGCAAGATGGTTGTGGGCTTTGTTGGCCTGATGGTGCTGGGGGCGATCTCCGGCGGGAACAGCAATGGCAGCCGACCGTCGTCGGCGAGCGCAGGGCCGGTCACCAGCCTACAGGACGTGGCCTCGACCTATACCAACAACATTCACAGCTCAGCCTGCCACGTGACCTTCAACAGCTTCGATCAGCTGCAATCGGGTATGTCGTACGCGTCGGCGGTCAGCACGTTGGGCTGCCCCGGCCGGGAAGAGTCGCGCTCTGATATGGCCGGCTATACGACGGTCATGTACGGTTGGGACGGCGCCGGCGCGATCGGCGCAAATATGAATGCGATGTTTCAGAACGGACAGCTGGTCAACAAGGCGCAGTTTGGGCTGCACTGATGAACGATCGTCACGTGATCACGTGACGCCCATAAGTTCGAGCAGCTGCTTCCTCAGCAAGATTTCATCGCCGTAGAAGCTGGCAATCATCGCTTTAAGAAAGGGCTCTGGCTCGAGCCGGGCGGCCAGGTCGAGTGGGTGCCCGGCCTGGTCAGCCAAGACCGCGAGAAACGCCAGCTGCGTACGCCCATTCCCGTCTCGGAAGGGGTGGACCGCGTTCAACTCGGCAAGGAAATGCGCCGCGCCGGCGGCGAAGGTCTTCGCATCTCGGCCGCGCAACCAGGTCTGACTCCGTAGGTCGGCAAAGACCCTTTTGAGCTGCTGAGCGATGTGTTCGGGATAGCAAAAGGCGCTGCCTCCCTTGCTGATCCTCACGCGACGTGGACGGCCAGCCCAAGGGTAGACGTCTTGGAAGATGTGGTGATGGATGGCCTGAAAGTGCGCGACGCTCAATCGGCCCAGGGAGGGGCTCATTGAATCTGCGGCCGGTAGCGGCCGACTCGAAACGGTCAAGCGTAGCCTGCTGAGTGAGTCCAGGGATGTTCCGAAGGACGGTGGAGCCAGGATAACATGCCGGGTCGGCAACGGCCGCGTACATCGCTCCTGGCTATTATTTCTTGCCGTACTTGCCGGTGATGTAGCGGGTCCGTGCATTTTCGCCGGGGTGCTTCTGCGCCATCGCACGGAGGTCGGCGAGCATGGGGTCGCCAACCCGAATGCCTTCAACAGCGCTGATCTTTTGAAAGGCGCCAAGGCCGAGGGTCAGTGTATCGCTGCGCTTCTGGCGAATCTGCCCTGCGCTATCGCGGTGGCGACCGTCGAGACCCGGCTGCTTTGGTTTGCTCATGATAACAAGTTAGCACAGCTTCAAGCTGCCGAAACCAAAATGCGTCGTCACCGACTGGCGGCTTATTTCCCCTGCTTAGCCGCAGCTCGGCGAATGGCCTCGATGCCGACCTTGCCCGTAGCGTCGCGCATTTGGCCGACGGTGGTCTTGTCGCCAAATTGGGGAATTGGACGCGGCAGGTTGGCATTCTGGGCATCGCTGCGCTTCTGCTGAATCTCGCCGCTTTTGGGCGAGTTCTTGTCGCGGTGGCGACCGTCGAGACCTGGTTCCTTCATGGTGCACGCCTTCTCAATTTAGCGGTGACGCAATACTTTGAGAGGAACGCGGTCACGCTTAAAAAGCTCCGCTAGGTGGGACACTTTCTTCGACCGCCTCGTCATGTTCGCTTACGTCTACGCCTTCTTCGGGCGTGGTCCCGGCAAATGATTTTTTGCCGGTTGCTTTCTCGATCAATGCGAGCAGCTTTTGCTGGCGGTCCTCCATAAAATTAGAGAAATCGTCTGCGCGTAAAAGCTTCGGATCGATTAAATGGCTCTGTAGATAAAAGTCGAGACGATCGGGCGCGATCGAAGGTGTCTGCGCATTGCCCTTTTCAAGTTTTCCAAGATACTCCGACGGAGCGCATCCTCCGATAATCCTATTTGTCTTATACGAGAGCGGTGTCTTGTTAATTATCGAGTCAAAATCCTTGGGAGGTATGCCTTGTTTCTTGCACCAATCTTGGGGAAATATATGGTGGATATCGACGTGTTCGCCGAAGAAAATCGCATGGTCGAAGTGCTGACTTGAGCGAAAGTCTTGCGCTCCCTCTTTCATCAGTAGGGCATTTACCCCCTTATAGGCAGCCGACAGCCTCATCCGCATGGTCTTGAGGCGATCCGGCCGGAAGATTGTTTCGCTGACTGTCGAGGGGGCAGGGCCACCCTTTAGCCAACGCGGAACCTCGATAAAATCTCGGGCAATGCGAGAGTCGACAGCTGAACCATACAATTCGCCAAACACCCCGTTCCAGTACCACTCGACTAGCTTTGATCGGTTGGCTTCATGTTCCCAAGCGTCGCCAATATCGGCAAGTATCGCCGCCAGTGGTACGATCTGCGACTGATAGGGAAGGTCAAAAATTCGGTAGATGTGGAGCATGTGCAGGAATTTGGCAGCCTGCATAAACCCTCGTTCGATTTGGGTCTCATACTTTTTGTAGGCGTCCAACGGCAGGTCGAGCAGGGCTTGACGGTTGCCGGTGACGGCGGGCAGCTCTTTACCTTGCTTGCCTGCGGCTTCGGCGGCCTGACGTCGTTCTCGCGTATAGAAGAGCGAGATGGCTTGTAGGAAATCAGTTGCGCCAACATTGGCAATGATCCCGCCAGCAGCGTCAGAGGGTCTGAGTTGGTCCATAAAGCGACGGAGCCGCCCTTTCGTCGTCTCGTCGCCAAACCAATCCTTGCGCAGTTCGTGGCCCGAGGCCGCGTAGAGTGCAGTCACCAGCTCGAAGGCATCAAGCGCCTTGCCGCCAGTGTTTACTTTATCAAAAACTACACACACAGCCTCTTTGGAGGTCTGCCGGTCTAAGGTTATAACGGGAACACGATAATATTTAAAATTCTCAAGCACTGTGCGTTTGAATTCACGGAATGTGTCTCGGGTCTTTTCATGCTCCTCTCCGCGCCAGTGTTTATCAAAGCCATCTTGCCACCTGTCCCATTCGAACACTTCGGCAACAGGGTACATGAATGACGCATATTCCTTCTCGCGCGAACTGAGATCGAGGCCATCAGGTCGTCCAAATGCAGCGACTTCGACCCGATTGTCAGGTACGCCAATGATGGCTTCCTCTCGATCGACGGAAGGATCGAGCGCACGGGCGATGTCGATATAGAACCAGCGTTTGACCTTTTTGTTCTTCGGCGTGACCGTTTCGACTACCTGGCCGCGAAGGGTCACCTGATAAAGCGAGGTCATTCTTTGTTGGCCGTCAAGCAACAATGACCGAGGGGTGATGGTCCTGGCTGCCACTGGCGCCCCCTCAACCGGGCGTGGCTTGAAATTGACCGGACCACCGGTGTCCAGAGCCATCAATGCCCCTACCGGAAAAGCCTGGGAGACGGACGCAATCAGACTCTTGATCCGCTCCTCGTCCCAAACCCAGCTGCGCTGAAAGTCGGGGAGCTGGATTGCCCCCTGATGGCACTCATTCAAAAGCGTAATTAGATCAATCGGATTGGTGTGGAATGTAGTTCCTGGCATCGCGTCAACCCTTCCCCGATCGATGAATAGATACCTTAGGTTGCAGAAGATCGCACGTCTAAATCATCACCCGTTCGACCTCGTCGAGGGTCACATCATCCCGCCGCCGGTCATAGAGCTGGGTCGTCCTAGTGGACGAGTGGTTGGCCATCACCGCTGCCTTTTCGAGCGTCCCGCCGTTTTTAAGATATGCCGTGATCCCGGTGGCCCGAAACGTGTGATTGCCGATCCTGGTTGCGATCCCGGCGGCCGCGGCGCGGCGGCCGACCATCTGATAGGCGCTGTCCGAGGGCAGGGGGGTCGTCGTCAGCCTGCCCGTGCCGCGCCCGATCGTCCGAAACAACGCGCCCTTGGGGTCGCTGGTGAGGCCGCAGGCGTCGATGTAGGCGTGTAGATACTCCTCGAGGCTGTGATGGCAGGGCATCTCGTGCCGCTTGCCGCCTTTCTCGTGCAGCCGTACCCACAGGCGGCGGTTCTGCACGAACGCGTCTTCGACCTTCATGCCGACCGCCGCGCCGACGCGGGCGAACGAGTAGACCATCAGGCCGATCAGCGCCCGATCACGCAACCCGATAGGCGTCGAGACGTCGATCGCGTCGAGCAGCTGCCGGGCCTCGGCCGGCTCGAGCACCGGCGTCTTGCCACTCCGGGCCGAGTGCTTCGGCCCGCGAACGGCTGTCGCCGGATTGAACGGCAGCACACCGCCGGTCGCCAGCCAGTCGAACAACATGCGGATCGCGGCCAGGCTCTGCTTGGTTGAGGGGGCGGATTGCTGTCGGCCGAGGTGCTCGACGTAGGTGGCCACATGGATCGACGAGACATCGGCGATCGACGCGACGCCGGCGCGCCCTAGCCAGGCGAGGAAGTCTCCGACGTTGCGCACGTAGGCACGGCGGGTGTTCGGGTTGCGGACCTGCGCGGTAAAGAATTCAAGGTAGCGATAGGCCGCGCGCTCGCCGGAAGCCGCAATAAGTGCAGGCATCTGCGTAGAACGGATAACTAAGCCACCCATCAAAAGTGTGCTCCGAACAGGCAATCCCCATAGCCATCGATAAGAGTGCCGACCAAAATGAATCCGAACGATACGTACCTCTCAATTATCACAGAGCGGATGGCGGCTGGCCTCAACGATTTCTCCCGCCTTCTGCCTTCTTCCACTGAATCGCGGCCGGGGAGAAACCCTAGAAGGGGCGGAAGCCGTTTACCCGCTTCGATTTCGACTGCGCGGGGTGAAATATACGGGAAGCCAGCCAAGGCTACGCCCGCCAACACCAAGAGAACGCCACCTCTCTTGAAAGCTTCGCCGCTGCTGTGGTCGATTGCCCAAACGATATGTATGCCAAATAGCGCCATTGCCACGACAATAATGGCCGCCGCTATATCCACGTCGTAGGATTCCCAATCGATCGTCACCTCAGCCTCCTTACATCTGATAAAGCGGCGTTATCAGAGGTACGGGCAGATGCGGGCAACGCGCTGAACGAGATGACACAAAAGTCGCGCAAAATTTAATCGCGACGCTTTGATGTTTGGTGCGTTGACCCGACGACACTGTCGTTCGCTCGGTCGCATACAAGGAGTTTTTATGCCTGAAATGCCGAAAGACCTCGTCTTGATCCCCGCGCTGTTTTGCGACGAGGGCCTCTATGCCGATGTCCGGCCTCAACTCGCGCAACACCTGACCGTGCACGTCATCGCCGCACCACGCGACACGATGGCCGAAAGCGTCACGGCGATCCTCGATCAGGCGCCAGAAACCTTCATTCTCGCTGGCACGTCCTACGGTGCCGCCCTCGCCGTCGAAATTGCGCTCGCCGCGCCGGATCGGGTCCAGGGCCTTTGGATCATGGGCAATGATTCGGCCGCCGGCGACCCCGAGCAGGGCCCGGGGCTCGTCCAAGGTATTGAGACCAATACCGAGGGCGTGATCGACATGCTGGCCGGCCTCGTCGTGCTGCCAAAGCACGAAGCGGCAGCCGCAACCTTTAGGACGATGGCAAAGCGCGTCGGCCGCGATACGGCGGTGAAACAAGCTAAATCTCTCGCAACGAGGCGATCGGTCGAGGATCACGCCGCTGCGTTAAAGATGCCTGTCCTGGCGATCTGGGGCGAAGACGACAAGATCGCGCCGATCGAGAAGGGGAAAGCCTTCGTCGAGCGCATACCGCATGCCGAATGGCACCCCCTCGCGGGATGCGGTCATCTCCCCACCCTTGAGAAACCGACTGAAGTCGTCGGAATCTTTACGTCCTGGCTGTCGAGCCGGCTGGCCGCCTGAGGGCAAATCATCCTTACGAGTCGAAGCCCGTACGTACGGGCTTCGGCTTTCACGGGGCTCAGCTTTCAGGGGCACCCGCCTGCTTGAACGGATCGGCCTTCGCGAAGGCCTCAAGTGCCTCGCAACGCTCGATGATCCGTTCAATCGTCGGCAGGCCGGCGACGGAAATCTTGAAGATCTTCATCACGGCGGTAATGCTCGCGAGGCAGATATCGGCGATCGTGACGCTGTCGCCATGGCAATACGCGCCGGTTTCTCCCTCGGCGGCGAGCCGCGCCTCGACCGCCTGTAAGCCGATGGTGAACCAATTGATTTGCCAAGCACGCCAGGCCGCATCGTCGAACCCGCCGGTTGTCGTGAGATACTTTTTGACGCGCGGTACAACAAGGGGATGCGTGTCGGTGGCGAGCGCCGCCGCTATCGAGCGAACGCGCGCGCGGCCATAGGAATTAGCAGGCAGCAAGGGCGGCTCGGGGGTCACCTCATTCAGGAATTCGAGAATGGCCAGCGACTGGGTTAAGGGCGCGTGTCCTCTCTCGACGAGCGCCGGGATCGCACCAAGCGGGTTGATCTTCAGGAACGCTGCGCTGCGCTGCTCGCCCGCGTCGAGATTGACGCTGTGCTCCTGCGCCGTCATGCCTTTCAGATTCAACGCGACCCGCACGCGATAAGTCGCCGAGGTCCGCCAGAAGCCAAAAAGTTCGAAACGCGGCTGGTCGGTCATGATCATCCAATCCGGGTGAATTCAGCTCCGCCTCGCATAGCGTAGGCGTGGATTTGTGACGAGCACATTCGACGTTTCCTAAGCCCTGCGGGCGTCGACAAAAGCGCGTGACAGGCCCGTTCTGATGACAAGAGCCGGCTATCCGGTTGGTCTCAAAACCGATATGTGCCTAGGAACAAATCTCCCACCGCCTTCCTGGCCCGCAGGGGTGAGCAGGCGGCTTTCAGGACAAATGGCGGGCCGAGGGCTGTGCTGTGATCCGTAGCCCTGATGGAGCTTGCTAATTTGGGATCGAATTAGCGTTTGGATTGTTCGCGATTGAACCGAACAGGAGATATCATGAGCAAAGAACAAAACCTCGCCGCCACCAAGCAGCTCGGCGAGGCAGTATCGACCGGCAATCTTCAGGCGCTGAACGAAATCTTCGCGGCCAATGTCGTCGATCACGACCCAGCGCCAGGTCAGGCCAAGGGCCCCAAGGGCTTCATCGAGTTTTTCACGACCATGCGCACCGCGTTTCCGGACCTGAAAGTGACGGTGGATCACGTCGTTCAGGACGAAAACAACCTTGCGATGGCCTACAAAATTCACGGCACGCACAAGGGCGATTTCCTCGGCATTGCACCGACCGGCAAGACAATAAGCGCGCGGGGCATGCAAATCGGCCGTTATGAAAATGGCAAGATCGTCGAGCGTTGGGGTTCGTCCGACGAACTCGGCATCGTCAAGGCGCTCGGTGGCGGAGTTGGCACCGGCAAGGGTTTCTTCGACAAGGTGGCGGACAAGCTCGCCGGCTAGTATGGGCCTAAAAACAAGTCGCCGATTGCCTTGCGCATCCGCAAGGTAATCCACCGCCGCCGGCGGTGTTCCGGGCGATCGTGGAGCAAGTGGCAGCGCTGGCAAAGCGCCGCCAGGTTGCGCAAGTGACTGTTGCCGGGGTCGTGGTCGAGATGGGCAGTCGCCAAGTACACCCGCGTCGTCAGCGCATCGTTCGCGGGGTGGGGCAGCACCGCGCGGAGAACGCGCCCGCGTCCGTTGCGCCAGCTCTGACGCTCCTCGTCCCACCAGCGCCCGTCGCCGAGATGACAGACCAGCCGGCCATGCGGACGCCCGCATCCTTCGCAACACCCTTTGGCGCGATCGAACCGGATCAGGGCCGAGAGCTGCGGCCAATCGATCGGGTAAAGCCATTTGTACTCCGCCTTGATCGGCATCAGGCGTCCCCCGCCTGACCACGCGCCGCCGGAAAATATCGATAGAACGCGGTACGCGAAACGCCGAGCCGGCCGGCAATCTCCGCGACGGCAATAGTCGGGTCTTTGAGCAGGGCGCGCGCTGCCGCCATGTCGGCCGGCGACAGTTTTTTGGGCCGGCCGCCCTTGCGGCCCCGCGCGAGAGCGGCCTTGAGGCCTTCCATCGTCCGCTCGCGGTTGAGGTCGAGAAAATACTCGGCCATGGCGCCATGCATTTGCAGGGCGAAGCGCCCGTGGGCGGTTTCGCTGTCGAAGTGTTCGGTGAGACTCTGAAACCGCACTCCGTCGCGACGCAGCCCGTCGATCGTCCGCATCATCTCGACGAGGGAGCGGCCCAGCCGGTCGAGCTTCCACACGACGAGTACGTCATCGGGCCGGAGATAGGCGAGGGCGTCCTTGAACGCCGGCCGCACCGTGCCGGCCCTGCCCGACTTCTTCTCCTCGAAGATGCGCGTGCATCCGGCCTTGGTCAGCGCGTCGCACTGCAGGTCGAGGTTCTGATCGACGGTCGAGACGCGGGCGTAGCCGATTTGCATGTCTCGATTGTAGCAAACACCGATTCCCGCACAATAGAAAAGGCGACATAGTTACGGGACATATTTAGGCGGTCGTTGATAGGTTTCGAGACGCCGGCTGCGTATGTCCCTAAAAGGGTCCTTTTCAAGACACGCGCAGACAAGCAGCCTCGTTTTATCAACTAGAATTAGGCCTTACAAACTCAGTGATGTCCGTCGCCGTGACAATTAGACCGTCTGCGTCACCTCGCAGCTTGTCGTAACAAGAAATTGCGATTCGAAACGTCGTATTGCCGTCGCTGGCTTTTACATCAGCTTTGAAGGCTTCTCCGCTTGTTAGGACGGCCTTAAGCACGGTTCCGAGGTCTGGGAAGACCAAGCGCATCGATAAATCTGTCAGCGGCCGACCCCGATCACTTGCCTTAACACGAAACAAGTCCGCTGCAGCAGGGGTGTAGTTACGGATCGTCATATTGCTATCAAGAAACACAGTTGCTACCTGCGAGCTTTCGAAGAAATGACGCAGGTCGTCATTAACAGCGTCAAGCTCCAGGATATTGAGCTTAAGCTCACCATTGACGGTTTGCAGTTCTTCATTCAGCGACTGCATCTCCTCCCGCGAGGCCTCCAACTCCTCGTTAGTCGACTGGTGCTCTTCATTCAGCGAAACCAACTCTTCGTTTGAAGAGCGCAGCTCCTCCAAAGCCGTCTCGTACTCTTCGATCGACGCCTGCAACCGGTCGCGCGTATCCCTCAAATCTAGTTCAAGCGAGGACAACTCGTCGGCCCCATCTGCCGACGCATGCCTAATTGTGGACACCTTGCCAAGGGTGTCGTGATCTTTAAACAATACAAGGAGCAGGAGACCGTCGGTCGCATTGGAATCCAAAGTCTCGATCTGCAGCGAAAACAGGCGAATATTTTCCTCGCCATCCGGCAAAGCTAGGCTCTGTCGAAAAACCGGCTGGCGGGTCTCATATGCTTCACGCAATGCGCCACGCATCTCAAGCCTAATGCCGGCGCGAGTGATGTCAGCAAGCTGGCGCGACGGCACGCCAGCGGCCGGCTGCAGGTACCGGCCAGTGTCGGACGAAAAGAATATGGCGTCGCCATCCAGGTTCACCACCACGTACTGTGGCGCATGACGGCCCAGCAATTGTGCTTCGACGTCGTGTCGTATGCTGGTTCGCTTGTCCGTGCCGGCCGGGAAAGCAGTGCGCTTCACAAGGTCGAAGGGTAGCGTCGGCATGGGCTGCATCTTGCCCCGCGCCTTGAAGATGCGGTTCTTGCGATCGACTGGCTCGAATAGGTCGAGATGGTGACTAATGCTCTCGGAGAGCCCGAGAAACAGAAAGCCGCTGGCCCGCAGCGCATAATGAAAAATAGGCAGCACCTGCTGCTGCATATCAGCGCCAAGGTAGATCAGCAGATTACGGCATGAGACGAGGTCCACACGCGAGAACGGCGGATCGCGGAAGACGCTATGCGGTGAAAACACGCATAGCTCGCGAATGTCGCGGGAAATGACATAGGAGCTTTCGTCGCGGCTGAAGAAGCGGCGCAAGCGATCCTCAGACACATTTTTCAGCAACAGCGCCGGATACCGCCCGGTGCGCGCGATCTCGAGCGCCCGCTCGTCGATATCGGTAGCGAAGATCTGCACCTGCGGCGGATTTGGCAGCTTATCCGTCGCTTCCCGGATCAGGATGGCAATTGAGAATACCTCTTCGCCGGTCGCGCATCCCGGCACCCAAACTCGGACCGTGCTCTTGCCGTCCCGGCCCTTCACGATCGCTGGGATGACCTCGTCTGCCAACACCTTGAAGGCGTCGGCATCGCGAAAGAAATCGGTGACGCTGATCAGGAGGTCGCGAAATAGCGCCGTCGTCTCGGCCGGATCGGTCCGCAGCTTTGCGACGTACTCGCCAATCTCCCGCAGGCCCAGGAAAACCATGCGCCGGCGGACTCGGCGGGTGAAGGTTTCGTCTTTGTAGCCGCTGAAATCATGGCCGAGGTGATCGTGGATAGCCGCGGCGATGTCGGTCTTATGCTGCAAGACGTCCTGCGCCCGCGGCGATGCCCCGTCGGCACTCAAGTCCTTCAGCGCGTCCATACCGCGAACGAACTCGACGAGACGGCCTGCCATTTCCTCCGCCGGCAGGGCTAGATCGACCAGGCCGGTCGCAATCGCACTTTCCGGCATGCTGGGGTACTTGGGCGAGGCGCCCGAGGCGGTTTGGGCGAGTGTCAAGCCGTCGCGTTCCTTGATGGCCTTGATGCCCATGGTCCCATCGCCATCGAGACCCGACAAGACCACCCCCGCCGCATACTCGCCCTGCTGTTCCGCCAGGCTGGTAAAGAAATGATCGATTGTCTTCACTCGCAATGAAGATTTGCTGATTTCCTCGCTGATAATGCGGCCGCCTGCTAGTCGCAGGGCCATGCGTTCCGGCGCGACGTAGACCGTGCCGGGCCGTAGAATAATGCCATCCGCCACAACACGAACCGGGAGGGCCGTGAAGCGCTGCACGATCTCGGCTAGCAGGCTTTTGTGGTCCGGGCTGAGATGCGTGACCACGACGAAGGCCATCTCGGGCGATGGCGGGAGGTCGCGGAAGAACAGCCGCAGCGCTTCGATCCCACCGGCTGACGCCCCGACACCGACGATCAAAAAGCGAGGAGGGGGTCGGTCCTGCACAGCCGTCGCTTCTCGATCTCGAAAACATGCCGAGGGAACGCCGGCAATCGACCCGCGCTACGGGTGGCCATTTAGCTAGACGAACGCTATCATGACTAGAGATTGAGGCAAAGTGCCAGCCATGGTCGTGCTTTCGCTCTTTGTTCGAAGGGAGTCATCCCATGCTCGCCGACGAGACCGACATCTCCGAGACGGCCCGCTTTTATGGTCTGAGCCTGCGGGCACTACGCTTTTACGAGCAGGTTGGCTTGCTGAATCCGGTCCGGTACCGCTCGACCCGAATATACACTGCCAAGGATCGCGTCCGTATCGAGTTGATCCTCACGGGCAAACGGCTAAGACTGAGCTTGGCGCAAATTCGCGAAATGATCGAAGCTCGTTGCGGTGGGCAAACCATGAGCGAAGAGAATGCGCCTGGATCGCTCGTCGAGCGCCTTACCCGCGATGAGATCCAGCAGCAGCTGCAGACCCTGGAGCGCCAAAGGGACGAAGTCGAAGAGGCACTCGAAGCCCTTCGCGTCGCGGCCGAGGTCAAGGGCATAGCGGGTCCCTAGGCAGCTTACGGATCCATGCCATCACTGCCGCGCAACCAGAATGGCTGAAAGCCTCTAATCGGCGCGTCGCGCACGCCATCAATCGCTTGCAGTGGCAGCAACGCTTCTTGGAAAGGGCGACAGACCCCACCGCCCGCCGCATCGCTGAACGCATGGTCGTCACACAGGTGGAGGTCGTCAAAGCGATGCAGGAGACGCACCGACTGCTCTTGCTACGCTACCTGCAAAAGGACGACGGGCCAGATTGAAGTCTGACCTCTGCAGGCCCCCTTTGTGATCGCCCACATATCTGCAGCTTTGATTGCAGGACACGCTATCGTGACACATTGCGATGTCACGCATACGGTCGATTATGTTACAACAAGTTGGGCCAACGACTGCTCTGCGCCAAACAATGCCGTCCGTTGTGGTGCGCCATATGCAGTTAGCGGATATTGGCGCTGCAGGTCATTGCAACAAACTCCGTCAGTCCTTCACCAGCAGGCTCCAAAACCCCGCCTTGCGGCCGTGTGCCTTTCGGAGAGTGTCGAAGTAAGCATGGTGATCCACTAGCCCGTCGTATTCATCGACCGGTGCATGAGAGGCTGGCGGGCATAGCCTAAGTCTTTGGTGTTGCGTAGGGTTTGGGTGTCGAGACCAATCATCCGCACCAGCCTGCTGGCCACGCCCGCCATGACCCACGATACGATCCCACCGTTCGCGTTTCCAGCCGTCCGAGGGCGGAAGATCACAGCCGATTTCGACGGCGGTCGGCTGACCTCGGATGGCGGCGTGATGCTGCTGGCCATGGCCGAACGGCGGCTCGGCATCGCCGCGCGCCTGGCCCGCCTCGTGCCCGACCGCCGCGATCCGGCGCGGGTCACGCATACGCTGGCTGACATGATCCGGGCGCGCATCTTCGCCATCGCCATGGGGTACGAGGATGCTGACGATCTCGACCATCTGCGTCGCGATCCGGCGTTCAAACTCGCCTGCGGGCGACTGCCGGACAGTGGCGCCGACCTGTGCTCGCAGCCGACCCTGTCCCGGCTGGAGAACGCCCCGCGCCTGCGCGACGTGATCCGCCTGACTTACGCGCTCGTCGATGCCTGGATCGACTCCTATGCCAAGCCGCCCCGATCCGTAACGCTGGACATCGACGACACCTGCGACGTCGTCCACGGTCATCAGCAGCTTTCGTTGTTCAACGCGCATTACGACGAGCGCTGCTTTCTGCCGATCCACGTCTACGACACCGACCGGAGCCGTCCGGTGGCCGTGGTGCTGCGCCCGGGCAAGACGCCTTCGGGCGTCGAGGTGCGCGGTCACCTTCGGCGCCTCGTCCGGCGCATCCGCACCCGCTGGCCTAGCACCCGCCTCCTGTTCCGAGGCGACAGCCACTACGCCCGGCCCGAGGCGATGGAATGGTGTGAGGCCAACGGCATCGACTTCGTCTTCGGCCTCGCCGGATCGAGGCCCTTGTCGGCCAAGGTCGAGGCGATGGCGGACGCGGTGCGCACCGAGCGCGCGCTCACCGGCAAGGCCGTCGTGCGCGGCTACGCCGAGACCCGCCACAAGGCGAAGTCCTGGACCCGCGAGCGCCGCGTCGTCGCCCGCATCGAGGCCACGGCGCTCGGCCTCGACATCCGCTTCATCGTCACCAGCCTGCGCTTCGGCACGGCGGAGTGGCTCTACGACAGCCTGTACTGCGCGAGGGGCCAGGCCGAGAACCTGATCAAGCTGCACAAGACTCAGCTCGCCTCGGACCGGACCTCGTGCCGCTCGGCGCTGGCCAACCAGATGCGCCTCGTGCT
The DNA here is from genome assembly GCA_965214415.1 of uncultured Lichenihabitans sp. Classification (GTDB taxonomy): domain Bacteria; phylum Pseudomonadota; class Alphaproteobacteria; order Rhizobiales; family Beijerinckiaceae; genus RH-AL1. The sequence goes on along the minus strand of CBDCBQ010000002.1, from coordinate 78,710 downwards.
GCACACCGCCGCCTACTGGCTGATGCTCACCGTGCGCGACGCCATCCCCAGGCCACGCGATCTCGCCACAGCCGAGTTCGCCACGTTGCGGCTGCGCCTGCTGAAGGTCGCCGCCCGCGTCATCGAGACCACGAGCCGCGTCCGCCTTGCCTTCGCCGCCGCCTGTCCCGAGGCCGAGCTGTTCCGCTCGCTGCCGAGCGCGCTCTGGCCCTCCGCGCCATGAGCGACGGGGCCGACGCCCCGTCACCCGCCTCGCCCCTCAAGCGCGTTCTCGATCAGTGCAAGCCGAGCTCAAAACACCGAGCGATGACGCTCGCCTCGATCAAGGATCGGCCCGCGAACGACCCCGTCATGAATAGGAGCGGCTAGACCTCGGGACGCGAACTCATTTCCGGCAAGAAGGGTAGTTTTGCTGAAGTATCGGGCCGCGTGCCCGTAGGCCTGTGAACGACCCTTTGCCAGGATGTCGTCGATGAGAGCTCGGTACAGGACTGTCGCGGCCACAGGATGATCATGTTCCAAGGCTTTGGCGGCGGGAGCCAGAGCCTCGTAGTATCCGCCATCCCAATTGGCGAGGTGATCCAGAACGAGCTTGGCGGCGAAACCGAGATGCGGCCAATTCAAGAAGAAGCCGAGCGCCCGGTAACGATGAGGATGCGCGGCGACATACGCGAAGGCGTCATCGACGGCTTCTTCATCCTCGAAATCGGGAAGCTTCGCGACATACTCACGGAGAAGATCGACCTCCAACGTGGCGTGGAACGTCTTCCATCGAAGCTGTTGTGCCGCCTCTCGTTCCTTCAGCGCCGCAAGAATGCGGATTTCGAGGCCGATGCGACGGCGTTCCAGAACATCGATGCCCCCCGAGGCGTCCGCCGGATCCTGTCGATCCATCGCTCGCAAGCCCGTCCGGCTCGGTCTTCGAACCCACTGCAGCGCCTCCTTAGCCCTGCCGGCTTGAAGCAAGCGTTCGGCAATCGCGAGGTTGTCCCGCATGCGCTCCGGTCTTTGCGCCTCCAGCTTCATGAAGGTGTCGACGTCGCTCCGGGCGTCGGCAACCGCCTGCCTCGTCTTGATAATTGTATCGCGTCGCGCCTGGCGCGCCCAATCGCGATCTCCATCGCCAAACGAGGTCTCTGGAAGGATTTGCTCCAGCGCGAGATCGAGCGATGTCAGTTCCTTGGTCGCGAGGGCCGAGATCAAGCCGTTGACGGCTTCTCCAATGAGACCGAACTCATCGGCGAGCAGAAGCCGAACGAGGCGATCGATAAGGTGCAGCCTGTCGTCGGCAGGCATGCGCTCGGCGATCGCAGGCAACGCGGCGGCGGCATCCTGGTAGATCCCGCCAATGGAGCCGGACGAATCGTCGACACGCTCGAATACGCCGTCGGCGCTCTTCACGAATCGCAGGATGCGTTCCACGGCTGCCGCGGGATCGGCGCTGCCGAGTTCGTCGACTATGGTCGAAACCGTTGCCTTCAGGTCGGCTGCGAATGCTTTGCGTTTGTCCCAGTCGATGTAACCCCGCGCTCGCTCCAGACTGGCGAGGCGCCGATCAATGATCCCGGCAACGGCACTTGGCCCCTTTACGCCTGCGAGCGCCGCCGTGATGATCCTCTTGAACGGAGCGTTCTGCTGCACCTCATCGATGATCAGCTTCGCCAGCTTGTCGACACCGAGTGCGACCAGAGTCTCCTGGGTCAGTGTCGCTCGTCGTGCCATGTTCCTTGATCCTGCTATCCGAACCGTCGAGCAGGTTTAGACGCTCCGCGACGCGAAGTGGACAGGACACGAAGAACTACCGCTCCACACGCGTGGTGAGATCGGTCATGCGAGGAGGTTCTATCAAGGCCAGACCTGACCAAGGACAGGCTCGCGAGACACTGGTCGGCAGCGTCGAGCGTGTGACGTTCCACAACGCGGATACCGGCTTCGCCGTGCTCAAGGTGAAAGCGCGCGGCAGGCGCGATCTCGTGGCGCTCGTCGGTCATGCGCCGACGATCGGCGCCGGCGAATACATCCATGCTGTCGGCACGTGGTTCACCGACCGCACCCACGGACTGCAGTTCAAGGCCGACACGCTGAAGACCACGCCGCCGACGACAGCCGAAGGCATCGCACGCTATCTCGGCTCCGGCATGGTGCGCGGGATCGGTCCCAAGCTCGCCGAGCGGATCGTCCGCCTATTCGGCCTGGAGACTTTCGAGATCATCGAAGCCGATCCTGCACGGCTCGAAGAGGTGCCCGGCATCGGCACGTTCCGCGCGGGTCGGATCGCGGCGGGATGGGCTGAGCAAAAAGCCGTACGTGACATCATGGTGTTCCTGCACGGGCACGGCGTCAGCACCTCTCGCGCGGTGCGCATCTTCAAGACCTATGGCTTCGATGCGATCACGGTCATGACGGATGATCCCTATCGGCTGGCTCGCGACATCCGCGGCATCGGCTTCCGAAGCGCCGACGCGATTGCGATGCGCCTCGGCGTCACCAAGGAATCACCGAAGCGACTGCGGGCTGGAATCTCCTACGCGTTGCAGACCGCCACCGATGAAGGCCATTGCGGCCTGCCGGTCGAGGAGCTCGTCCGCCTCGCGGTGACGCTTCTCGAAGTTCCAGAGGCGCCGATCCGCGTCGCCATTGAGGGCGAACTCACCGGTGGTGATGTCATCCTTGATCGCATCGAAGACGAGCCCTGCCTGTTCCTGCGTGGTCTGCATCTCGCGGAGCGCGATATTGCCGATCGTCTATTGGCGCTCGCTCGCGGCGCGCCGCCCTGGCCGGAGATCGATGCGGAGCGTGCGGTGCCATGGGTTGAGGCTCGCACCGGCAAAATTCTTTCGACCTCACAGCGCGACGCCGTCGGCTTGGTCCTGCGCTCCAAGGTGGCGGTCGTCACAGGTGGCCCAGGTGTTGGCAAGACGACGCTCCTCGACACGATTCTGCGCGCTCTCGTTGCCAAGAGCGTCCGCATCTTGCTCGCCGCTCCCACGGGACGCGCAGCCAAGAGGATGAGTGATCAAACCGGCATCGAGGCAAAGACAGTTCACCGCTTGCTGGAGATCGATCCGAAGAACGGCGGCTTCAAAAAAGGTGTGAACGATCCTCTCGACTGCGATCTCCTGGTGCTCGACGAGACCAGCATGGTCGACGTACCGCTCATGAACGCGATCACGAAGGCAATCCCCAGGCGCGCCGGACTGCTTCTTGTCGATGACGTCGACCAATTGCCGTCGGTTGGACCGGGCCGTATCCTCGCCGATGTGATCGACTCCGGCGCAATCACGGTTGCCCGCCTGACCGAGGTCTTCCGGCAGGCCGCCGACAGCCGCATCGTCGTCAACGCGCACCGCATCAACGCCGGACAAATGCCGGAATGGCCGCAATCGGGCCTCAGATCGGACTTCTACTTCGTCGAATGCTCGGATCCGGAGAACGGCGCCGCGAAGGTCGTCGAGATCGTGCGCGACCGCATCCCGCGCCGCTTCGGCCTTGACCCGATCCGCGACGTTCAGGTGCTGTGCCCCATGCAACGCGGCGCGCTAGGCGCCCGCGCGCTCAACGCCGACCTACAGAAGGCCCTCAATCCCAACGCGGCGGCCCGAGTCGAGCGCTTCGGATCCACCTTCTTGACCGGTGACAAGGTCATGCAGTCGGAGAACGATTACGACAAGGAGGTCTTCAATGGCGATCTCGGCACGATTACAGCGATCGACGAGGAGGACGGAACGCTGCAAGCCGAGTTCGACGGGCGTTCCGTCGAATACGCCTTCGGCGAACTCGACACCGTGGTGCCGGCCTACGCGACGACGATCCACAAGTCGCAGGGCTCGGAGTATCTGGCCGTCGTAATCACGCTCGCCACACAGCACTACACGATGCTTGCCCGCAATCTCCTCTACACCGCCGTTACGCGGGCCAAGCGTCTCGTCATCGTCGTCGGACAGCGCCGCGCGCTCGCCATAGCCGTCCGCACAACGAACGCACGGAAACGCTGGACGAAACTCGACGAATGGCTGCGGCGGAAATGAAGCCCGGAACCGCTTCACGGTCAGAACCTTCAACGTCGCGTTTGGTGCTCTTTCACTACCGGCAGCACCGCGCCAAATACGGTCATTCCACCGATTCGACGCCATCCCAAAAGCGGACCAATGACGTATAGAAAATCACGCAGCTCTTCAGTCTCAACGCCGCATTGGAGGCATTGCCGGGGTGGCTCAGGCGCAAAAGCGGAGAGAATATCCAAACGTAGCGGCGAAGATCGCTACGCAGCGGACCCATGTCGCCGCTGGAGGGCGATGCTAATCGGCCGAGGAGGAGCGATGAGTGCCGACCAGAACGGACCCTATCACCGCCTGAACTACAAGGCTCTGAAGGTAGGAGACGTCATCGTCGAGACCGGCGATTCCAAGTTCGGAAGGGTCATCAGAGCGGTCGAGAGAAAACCGTTCTCGCACGCTCTAATTTGCATCGGCGGTGGCCAAGTTGTCGAGGCGGTGCAGCGCGGCGTTGTGTTCATGCCCGCCACGCGCATCGTAACGCGTGAACCCGATCGCTACCGCCAACTCCGGCATCCCGGGCTCGGCGATCTTCAAAAGGAGGTCATTGAGTGCGCCGTTCGCAGCCAGGCGTTCAAGAATTACAATCTTCGTGGGGCCCTCGGCACCAAGGCCGCGCCGATCAGGACGAGAATAAGCGGTGAAAAGTTCTTCTGCTCCGAGTTGGTGACCACTGCGTATTCGGCGGCAGGCATCACCCTGGTCCCGGGACGCTCGTCAGCCTCAGTCACCCCGAACATACTCGTCGGCGCCGCCTCGCTTCTGGAAGACGTGACCTCGCCTGCCTTATTCGAACCGATTTCCGTTTTGAACGAAGAGGATTGCCGAGCCGTCGAGGCGATGCTGGATCGCGACGATAATATCAAAGGCACCGAGATCGACGAGAACCGTCAGATCGAACAAGCGATGCTCAAAACCTACAAGAAAGACTTCCAGGCTGCACGGAGATATCCAGACGGAAAACGTCGGCGACTGCGAAATCTGGCCGAGATGCTTCGTGGCCTGACCGAGATGAAGCCGGAAGAAGCTTCCTTGCTGTCCGACCGCCTCAAAAACTCGCTTGGGAGTGGAGTGCGCCCCTTCGAGTGGACAGCATCAGGCAGCAGGTTTGACCGGGAGCTGGGCGTGTTGATCCTCGAACATCGCGGGGCTGAGATAGCCGAGCGCTGAGTGAAGGCGTCTCGTGTTATAGACCTCGTCGATGAAGCGCGGAAGGTCAGCGGTGACGTCCGCCGTGGTTTCGTAGTCCATCAGATACACGGCCTCGACCTTGAGCGTCTTCATAAAGCTCTCCGCCTTGGCGTTGTCGTATGGATTACCGCGCCGACTCATCGACCCGACAAGGCCGTGGTCGGCGAGCATCTGCCTGTAGACCGCGGATGCGTACTGCGAGCCGCGATCGGAGTGATGGATGCAGCCGGGTGGCGGGTCTCGTGATCGGATCGCAGCCTTCAAGGCGGCTGTTGCGAGGCGGGCGTCAATGGATCTGCTGATCGCATAGCCGACGACGCGCCGCGACCAGGCGTCGAGGATCGCGGCGAGATAAACGAAGCCCGAGGCGATCGCGATGTAGGTGATATCGGCCACCCAGAGCTGGTTCGGGCCGACAGGCACGACATCGCGTGCGCGGTCGGGATAGATCGGGCTGTCATGGTCGCTGTCGGTCGTCGCGACGTAGCGCCGCCGACGTCTGGGCTGCAGATCATGCTCGCGCATCAGCCGGCGGATCTTCTTGCCGTTGACGACCACGCCTTGATGTCGAAGCGCAGCGCCAACGCGACGATAGCCGTAGCTTTCGAAGCTGTAGCAGATGGCACGGATGGCATCGACGATCGCTTGGTCCGAAGCGTCGGACACAGGGACGTCGTAGAAAGTCGAGCGCGGCAGAGCCATCAGACGACATCCTTTCGCGAGGGAGAGGCCATCGGGCCGGCCGTGACGGACGTAGTCGCGCTTCTCGGCCGTGGTGCGCTTCTCAAAGCCCCCTTTAGAAACTCGATCTCCAGAGCCTGCCGACCGACCATGCGTTCCAACGCGGCGATCTTGGCCTCGTAGTTCTCGAGCAGATCGACAGCCTGGGCGTCTTCATCGAAGGCACCCGCTTCCAGCTTGGTGACCCAGATCCGGATCAGATCGCGAGACAGGTCGTGGCGCTTGGCAAGCGCGTGGAGCGTCTCTCCAGCGATGAACTCCTGCGCAATCTGACGTTTGAATTCGATGCTGTGCGTGCGGTGGCGTGCCATGGCTTTCATCCTGTGAAAGCCCAGCTCTCCCGGTCAAATCAACGGACGATCCCTGTCCATCCTCAGGGGCGCACTCCATAAGGGGGTCACTTTTGCAGGCCGAAACACAGTCAAAGGCGGTCCGGCAGGCTCCGGAGAACACATTTTCCCGGCAGCCCTTGGTGGTCTGCGCGTTAACAATGGCATCTACTGCGGCAATCACAACAACGAATACGGTCCGTTGGCCGCCGTGCTGACCGAACAGCTCGCCTTCTTCAATGCCCAGCTTGGCATCAGAAATACGCGAACCAAGCAGGTGCGGTCGGTCAAGTTGACTGACCCCGACACCGGTGAAGTTTCGAATTCAACGGTCAGAAGCTCTCGGCGACCGGCGCGCGCGTTCTGTCGAAGGATGATGGTTCGGCCGTCATCGCCGTGACCAGCATGGCCGAGTTGCAGGTATTCCTAGCTGAGCAGGCAGCCAAGGGCACCAACTATCAAATTGCAGGCCAAGGCGTGCCTGAGGTGTATGTACCGGGGCAGCTGCATACGCAAATCGGATTTGGAGGTCCCGACGGGCTGCGTGCGATCGGCTACGTCGCTCAGACCTTTTTCGCTCATTGCTTTCCAGCATTGGCCCGCGATGACGCGATGCAACCATTTATTGAGTATACGATCAGCGGGACTGGAGAGCACTTGGTTTGGTGGGATTTCGATGCCCCGACACAGACGCCGAACGCATTTCCCCTAGGGCATCGCATCATCGTAGGGGTCGATGAAGTCGAAGGAACGGCTTACGCACGCGTCTCACTCTTTTCGACGCTCGATTTCTCGATGGTTTTCTGCAAGCCAACAACAATCACCAGCTCGTCATCCGTAATCAACGACATCGATCCGCTCGCATTGAAGATGCCCGACGACTTGGTTCAGACGCGCGAGCCGGCTGCAGTAGCGCCGGTCAAAATGCCGGCGAATCCGACTGCGGGATTGTATGCGGCTATAACGAATGGCGATGCCGAAAAGCGGATGACCCTGCTCATGAAAAGAGCCGAGGATCATAACCGACGTCTAGATGCCGGTGAATTGTTGTTGCAACTGACCGCGGCATTGAGCGTGAAAGATAAAGAGAAGATCCTACGCGAATTCTGGAGCGACGAGCCTCAACGCGTATGGCGGCTGCTGAATTTTGGTCTCACGACGCTAAAACAACAGCGATCGCGTGAGCCTTTGGCGGCGCTGTTCATCGACGCACTCGAGCAGGCGACCGAGAGGGATCCGACATCATCAACCGGCGTCACCTCTGCAGCGAAAACGGCCCTGACCATCGCGTCGACCGCGTTGGTAAAGGCCATGACCGCAAGCATCAAGGATAAGTCTCTCGATCAAGACAAGACAGAAATGTTCATCGGCGGCGGTGTTGGTGCTGACGCGGCTGTCCGGGCATTGCTGTCCCACAAATTTCCACGACTGCCTCTCTAGCGAGGCATTCTGACATTTTCCAGTAGCTGCTCCCGCCGGGATCCCCGGGCCACAGGCCACGCGTGTCGATGCCAGAGGACATTCGCATCGATCGCCTTCACCTATGTTGCCGAAGGTCGGTGGAAGCCGCACCCGAGTTGAAGCGGACTGGCTGGATTCGGCCAGACTTCGCCGTTCAGGGATGGCTTCCGTCATCCCCGTCGGTGGCGGCACGCGGCGCTACTTCCTTTCGCCGCCGCTTGAGCTTGAGGGACCTGTCGGGCACAACAAAGCAAGCTGATGTTGTGACCGCTTGAAGGTCGGCTGATCTGGGCAGCCGTTCCAGGCAAGCGTAAAGTCCTCACCAACTTTCTCGAGAATGATAGCTTCCCACCAGCCGAGTTCGTCGCTTTCGAACGCCAGCACAACGTGACCAACCGCAAGATCTCTAACCGACTGCGGCCGATCAAAGCGCTGGATTGGCGGAAGCTCTAAGGCATCCGACTTTACCTGAACATTGGTCTTTTGCATATCTACGCCTATTTAAAACGAAAAAGTAAGCATATTTACCTTGAGATTGCCGAACTGTCAAGCGACTTTTGCAATATTTGAGAATTACAAGAGGCAATCTTCGCGTGGTTTTAAATTCAGATACTTGGGCCTTGTTTGTCGCCGCGGTGTCGCCGGCTATAGCCAGCTGTTCGTGTCTTTTTGATCCATGTGACGGACTAGCATTGCTGCGCTTGTATTAAAACCTCCCTCGTTTCGTAGGAATAGGCGTACAAGCCTTGGCTCTACATGCCGAGAATGAGCCCATCGCGCCGCGGCGCGTAGCTTCCAACGGGTCTTTCGGCATGTCACCTCGGCTTCGCCGCGCGACAAAGCTGCAAATATATCAGCAAAATCAGTTTCAGTCCCCGGGATGGATCTGAGATAACGTTGACCCAACCCGTATTCGTCGATCTCGTACGCCCGCACGATATAGGGTCTGGAACAAGCGACGTGTGTCGCTGCCGGTGCAATCGGCCAGTGAGTGCCACTTTTGTCCGGCATTGCGAACCGCCAAAACGTGTTCGCGCAAAAGGCGCTTGGATTGCTTCATCTGATCCTCCTGGTCCAAATTAGCGTGAGGCGAACCAGCAAGCGCATGAGGTCGCTACGAAGCGTCGAAAGGAATCCGGATGGCCAACGATTTCGATCCGCAATCAGCAATCGTGATGCTGGCGGAGAAAAACCGGAGAAACTCTAGGTTTACCAACGATAGGGCAGTGACGCTTTTCCAATTGCAAGCCTGGATAATTTCAAACGACCCAGAACTTCGACGCAATGCCGCACGGCTCCTAGGTCTTTGCCTGCTTGAGAATATCGAAATGGGCATTATCAAGGAGTCCGGCACTCTCTATTTACCTGGCGCAAGAACCCTATTTGATAATAATGAATATAGAGCAGTCTATAAAAATGTTATTGGTAGATACGGTGGCTTGACTAGGCTGATGAATTCCCCCTCGCGTATTGAGTTTGACAGACTCGCACGTAAAGAAGCTCCTGGGATAGAGACCACGTGTAGACTGATCGATTACAGATTTAGGTACTTGGATCACGGCGGAAACAAAAAGTCTATGGCAAATATTTCTCATTCTCAGTATTTTGTTCTCAATACGCGACCAGCCATGAGTTGGAAAACGCTCTCGAAAAGATGGTCTGCGCATCGAAAAACGGCTGTGTTTCTGTATGTTTTATACCGCTTTGCGCCAGAGCTCGTCTTATTACCATTTGCAGAAAAGGCCTTCCTAAGAAAACTTCAGAGTCAGTCTCAAGATTGTGGCCTTTTGCGTGACTACTTTGGCCGGGTCAAATATGTCGCTGAAATGCTGGGGGAACATCAATACGATAGGCAAAACATTATACCATCGAGCCTACGCGCATTGCGGCCTCCGACGACGCCTCTCTCAGCCGGGGAGCTGAGTCGAATGGCATCCTACAACGACGAATACATGAACATGAGATTGTAGGGGCAATTCGAAAGTATCCCGGTGTCCGAAAGGTTTGCACCCAGATGCGCAGCCCCGCGCCTGCCATGGTGCGCCTACGCAATCGAGCGGAGGAAATGATGGCCTTCATCCCAGACGACAAAAATCATAACGGCGCGCTGCCTTTGAAAGACGACATGTCTCGAGATCCCGGCGCGCAACCAACACGAGTCAATCGTCAAGAAGCAGGCGCGCTGCTCACACAGGTCGGGCTGCCCATAGCCGCTGCCACGCTGGCAAAGCTCGCGTGCGTTGGGGGTGGCCCACCTTACCAGGTCTGGAACAACCGAGCCTCTTACAGCGTCGCTGAGCTCATGGCGTGGGCTGAAAGTCGGCTTGGACCACCGTTGAGCAACACCGCCCAGCGCAAGCGCTAGGCCGCCTTCGCTCCACTACCGACAACCGCAAAGCTGATTTGATTTCAACGTGTGTCAGCGCGACGCCGACGCACGCCTGCACCATGGAGGCACACTTGTACGACACCCTACGCGACACCCTTACAAAGGCAATTAGGCAGCACGGATTTCGGCCCAAGAGCGCGTTTGAAAAGAAGCGAAAGCGCCTAGCGAAAGCAGCATGGGAAAAGCTCCTGCGTTCAAGGACTTTTATGCGCCCGAAAGCTACTGCTCTTAAGGCGGCTATTGAGAACTGCAAGACGCAACACCCGTGTGGATCTGGCCATTGTCCGCGATGCATGCAGGAAGCGCAACGGCTGATCGAGCGAGAGCTGCGCACGCTGGCAAAGGAAGCGAAGAACAAAGCCCTCAAGCTTTGTGCGGTGACCATTATCAGCCACCAGGGCGCAATCGAGATAGGGAAACTGTCGACCTTTGACCACCAGAATTACGAGCGCAGAGCGAAGAAGCTTTTTGCTGATGCTCCGATCGAATGGGCCGTATTCGGTGTCGATTACGCCTGCTGCGTTGGCCAAGCCAACAAGCCTGAGCCGTATTGGATGGTCCATCTACAAGGTTTGGTATCGATCCAAGATGTTGAGGCTCTAAAGGCATTTTTCAAGGATGAAAAAGACAAGCCGCAAGGATTTCTCTGCAAACAACATATAGGCAAGCGACCAACGAATCTCGTGGAATGGGATAGTCGAAATCGTTGGCTACGATACGTGTACAAGCTCGACTTTTTTCGAAGATTTAGCATCGACGCAAAGCGTAAGAGCACCGGAGCGATGTGCAAAAACACTCGGGAAAAGCCCTTGCAATCGGATGAGCGCATCGAACTGGGCACCCACCTAATGAAGATTGGTCTCGACGCCAGATTGATTCTAGTGCGCTGTCAGATGCGAAAAACAGCAGAAGGTTTGCATCTCATCACGTTAGGTGAAGACCGTAAGATCGATCCTTATTATAATGCATAAAGCTCATCAATTCTCATAGTAGACGACAAAATGAAGAGGTGAACTGCATCTTATCGGTGCAACTGGCAGCTCACTATCTGCCTCATCATGACGTGAGCAGTGAGCATCTCATCTGCTCGCTGCTCACCCTCACCCAACATGAAATAAAAGGACACCATCATGGCCCGTAGCAAGAATTCTCCTCTCGCACCTTGGCTTATCGCACAAATCAAAAACGAGGAGACAGGAGATTACAATGTGCTCATCGGCTTCTCAAAAACGAAGGGCTCCGGAGTCCGGTGAAGGCCGCCTTGCGCGTCCTGGATAATGCGAGAACGGGATTGCTCAGGCAGCGCGAGCGGTGGCTACGGCGGGCGACCAGTTCCACGGAAGCAGCTCGTGGATGCGCTTGGCGGGATGGTCCGGCAGTCGCCTGAGGACGTCGGCGAGCCAGGCGCGGGGATCGACGTCGTTGAGCTTGCAGGTCTCGATCAGGGTGTAGATCGCGGCCGCACGCCGGCCGCCCGCATCGGAGCCGGCGAAGGTCCAGTTCTTGCGGCCCATGGCGACGCAGCGCATGGCGCGCTCGGCGGCATTGTTCGACAGGCAGATGCGGCCGTCGTCGAGGAAGCGGGTGAAGGCCGGTATCCGCTTCAGCCCGTAGTCCATCGCCTTGGCGGTCTCGGACTTCGACGACAGGGTGCGACGCTGCCCGTTCAGCCAGGCGACGAGACCCTCGACCAGCGGCTTGATCGTTTGGTCTCGCACGGCTTGTCGCTTGGAAGGCGTCGCACCGTTGATGGTGCGTTCGATCGCGAAGATGGCATCGATGCGCATCACGGCCTCGACGGCGATCGGTGCCTTCTTGAGAGCGGCGATCTCGTAGAACTTGCGGCGCCAGTGCGCCCAGCATCCCGCCTCGAGAATCGTCCCCGGCACGCGCCCCGGCTCGTACAACTTGTTGAAGCCGGCATAGGCGTCGGCCTGCATGATGCCGGACCAAGTGCGCAGGAATGCCTCGGGATGCGCGCCGCCACGATCGGGCGAGTAGAGGTAGGAGGCGGCCGGCGGATCGGCGCCGCCGTAGGGGCGATCGTCGCGGACCGCGGTCCATAGCCGACCGGTCTTCGTCTTGCCTTTGGCCAGGACCGGCACCGGCGTGTCGTCGACATGGAGGCGCTGGGCTGACAGAACGTGGGCCTCGATGATCTCGACCATCGGCTTCAGGGCAACGCTGACGGCGCCCATCCAGTCCGCCATCGTCGAGACGTCGATCTCGACACCCTCACGGGCGAAGGCCCGGCTTTGCCGATGCAGCGGCAGATGCAGGCAGAACTTGCCACAGGCGATCTCGGCCAGCAGCACCGGCCCGGCGCGCCCCCGCGCGATCGGGTGCGAGGGCGCGGGCGGCTGCGTGATCGCCTCGCAGGATCGGCAGGAGAACTTCTCCCGAACATGTTGGATGACGAACCAGCTCGCCGGGACACGTTCGAGCGACTCGGTGATGTCTTCGCCCAGCTTGTGCAGGCGACCGGCGCAGCAGGGGCAAGCCGAGGGGCTGGGGTAGACCTGCCGGACACGCGACAGATGCTCGGGCAAGGGACGCCGCGCCGGCTTGCGACGCGTGAAGGCATCGATCGACGTGGCGGGCGTCGCCATCTCATCGTTAGCCCGCATCGCCGCGAGCGTCTCCTCGACGTCCTCGAGCGCCAGCTCGAACTGGCCGATCCTGGTGCCGGCCTCTGAGGACTGGCCGAACGCCTCGCGGCGCGCCTTCGCCAGCTGAAAGCGCAACCGCTCCAGTTCGAGGTCGAGCACGATGCGGTCTGTATGGGCCCTGGCGACGGCGAGCTCGGCCGCTAGCCGCGCCCGGCGTTCCACGAGGATCATCGCGTGCGCGGCGGCGAGGTCTTTCGGCAGCGACTCAGAGGGCGTGCTCACCCAGCAAGAGAATCACGGATGCGGTTTGCCCGGGAGCCGATGACGGCGCTGTGCACAGCTTGCTATCCCGCGGCGCGTGGCCGCCACGTCCGCTGGGGCGCCCGCCAGTCGATCCCGTCCAGCAGGTAGCCGAGCTGCGCCGAGGAGATCGTTACCGTGCCGTTGGCCACCGAAGGCCACAGGAAGCGGCCGCGCTCCAGCCGTTTGGAGAACAGGCACATCCCCTGGCCGTCGTGCCAGATGACCTTGATCAGGTCGCCGCGACGGCCGCGGAAGACGAACAGATGGCCATCGTGCGGGTCGCGCTTCAGCGTCTCCTGGACCAGCAGGGACAGGCCATCGAAGCCCTTGCGCATATCGGTGTGGCCGGTCGCCAGCCAGACGCGCACGCCGCTCGGGAACGCGATCATCGGCTGCTCAGGACGTCGAGCACGCGGGCGAGCGCCTTGGCATCGACACCCGCATCGACCCGCACCCGGCGACCGCCGCCGAGATCGATCTCGATCAGCCCTCGCTCCTTCGCCGGGCCACGCGTCCGACGCGGCTTCGTGGGGATCGACGGCGCAACGCTCGGCTCGGCGATCATCACCGGGACCATCGTCGTGGAAGCCGCAGGCAGCCGCGCCTGCCGACGCCAGGCGAACAGGACGCTCGGCGCGACATCGTTGCGGCGCGCGACCTCCGCTACCTTCGCGCCCGGCTCGAGGCTCTCCGTCAGGATCCGCATCTTCTCGTCGCGCGACCATCGCCGCCGCCGCTCGACACCACCAAGCACCTCGACCCGCATCAGAACCGACCTTAAAGCTATCCTTGAGGTCGGATGCAGAGCCCTCCGCTATCGATGCCGCAAGGCGGCCGTCACCGGACGCTCACGGTTCAGACACTTATGTCCGGCCGAATTGGTCGGTTGGTCGCAGGAGCAAGATCTTAAAGGCGACTTCGAGCACACATGCCGGAAATGAGGTAGAGAAAGGTAATTTATCAGAGTGGAAGAAAGGACTTCAAATCCCATGCAAATACTCCTCTTTTCTTACTTTCGCGCTCGGTGTCTCGTTCGCTGCTCCCTTGCTTGATTTGCTTGGAGAGGACGAAGGCGCAATCTTTAACTTTTACAGTCAGTCCTCCACTGGTAAATCTCTCGCTCTGAGGACTGCGGTGTCTGTTTTCGCTCGAGCGCGAAAGAACGACATCCAACCTCACGATATTACTAACCGCGCGATCGAGGAGCTCTGTTTTTCATACAACGACCTTGCCGTAATCATCGATGAGCAGGGACGTCTGGCGGATGATGCTAAGAGATCTCGCGAAAATCTAAAACATCTCGCCTATACGATCCCGAGTGGTCAAGGTAAGCGGATCGCCAAAGCCGTCGAGCAGAACATGAAGTTGCCCAACCTCTCGTGGCGATGCCTCGCAATGACAAGTGGTGAAACGCCGCTTGAAAAGGGCAACGCGCTTCGAGCGGAAGGCGAGCAAGTTCGGCATATCGACATCGAGGTTCCCAATAGGAGCCACGGAGGTATTTTCGATCGTCACCGACAAGGTGTGGGAAGGCCAAGTGATGGAGAGCTTGCCCGGCAGGTGGAGCGTACCATTTCGGCGAATTTTGGCGTGACATTGAAGGCCTACATTTTGCAGCTGCTGGAAAAGGATAGGACCGCCTTAAGGCGCAAACTCAAAGATCTTATCGCGGATTTCACAAGAAGGGTGGGTGCAGATTCAGACGCTTGGGAAGGTCGATTTGCTTTGAAAATCGGCGTGGTGTTAGCCGGTATGACTCTAGCTTCAGAATTGGAATTAGCCCCGTGGTCAGAAAAACATGCGCGCATAATTGCTCGCAGGATGTTTCTTGTTGCTCGCCGAAGCATTCGGAGTGTCGAAGCTGTGGCTGAAAAGGTCAAAAGTCAGCTCGTTGAATGGACGAGTGATAACAGAACGGTTCCTGAGTTGCAGGAGAAGCAATGCCTTCCGGCAGAGCTGCAAAAGTCGGCTTTAGGCTTCCGTCGATCAAGCAGGCGATTTGGTCGGATTGTTGCAATTGCCCCCGATGCTTTAGGGATGATTTGCGGCTCGAAGCCCGCGTTAGCTGCTGTTTACGACAAGCTGATTCAAATGGGTGTGGCAGTTTTCAATGACAGCAAGCTTCGACCTCAGATGCAAGTGAGAGGCTTTCCAGGGAAAAACCGCTCCAGATGGCTTTGCTTCTATGAGGAAAAACTTTGTCCAGAGGACGCTCTTGTCCCCCGGCCAGACAAGTAGGGAACTGGCTGCGCACTAAGGCCAAGGGCATCATGGATGCCCTTGGCTACCTGAGACGCAACGATACGGGCTGGATCGTCTTGGATGTGCGCATACCGCTGGGTCGTCGAATTCTGGCGGTGCCCTAAGATCACGCCGGTCATGTAAAGCGTTGCGCCGCCGCTGACCGCCTGAGAGGCAAAGCTATGACGCAAGTCGTGCAACCTTACTTTCGGCAAACCTGCTTCCGCACGAATGTCCATCCAGACTTTCTGGATACCGACGATCGGACCGGCACCGCGTACAGACGGAAACACCCAACTGTCCGCAGCTTGACTTTTCAGGGCAGCAAGCAACGCAACCGCTTGGTCTCCAAGAGGCACAGTTCGAGGCCCACTTTTGCTGTCCCGCAATCGGAGCATTCCACCGACCAAGTCGACCTCGCACCAATGCAGGCGTGTGATCTCCGACCGACGGCACCCGGTCATAGCAAGCAGCAGAATGGCATCGGTGAACGATCGCCTCCCGCGATGCCGGGCTCGCTTAATCGCCGCTCCGAGGCGCTGCCATTCATCGGCTTTCAGGAAGCGTCCGGGGGTTTGTCCCTTTGGAGCCTTCACGAATTTTGTCGGATTGCTGCCGACGAGCTTACGCCGTTCGCCAAAGCCATACACGGCGCTTAGCACGGCCAAAGCGCGCGCGGCCACACCAATACCGCCACGCACGATGGCTCGGCCGCGTAGCCCTGCTTTCTGGTCGATCTTGGTGGCACCATTGATTACGCCATGAACGAATGCCGAGACCTGTGCCTCGGTCAGCTCTCTCGCTTTCGTGGCCCCAAGCAGTGGAACAATGTGGCGAGATATGTTTGATCGATCAGTGTACCAGCTGGTGGCCTTCTTGTTGGGTTTAAAGGCCGGACCCTCATTCAAGTACATTGCGCAAAGTGCCTCGACTGTCAGCGTGTCGGCTTTCAAAGCCGCAGTGGTGCGTGCAGCGGTAGGGTCGGCGCCTCCAGCTATCAGGCCCAGCAAACGGCGCGCTTCGGTGCGAGCTTGTTCGACGGTGACGACGCCATGTCGGCCGATCGTAAAGAAGCGCTGGCGGCCCTGGACCGAGCACTTCAGGACATAGGAAGCATTTCGCGACTGGCGGCGCACGCCGAACCCGGTCAGCTCCTCATCCCAGGTGGTTTGACCAGGCTCAAGAGCGTCGACTAAACGCTTTGTAATCCGCTGGCGGTTGGACACCTTGCTGTCGCCCAGCATGCATTGCTCCTCCACCGAAGGAGGCCACCCTAGCTACAGATTAGCAACAGCGCGAGGGAGTTTGCCGCCCATCGACAGGCACTGCTGGCAAATGCGACTCTAGGCCCCCGCCAACTAACTCGTTGTTCTGGCGATGGTATTCTCAAAAAGCCCATCGCCAGCAATGAATGGAAATATACTTATCACTTCAATCGCACTGCAGAGGTCAGGGGTTCGATTCCCCTCAGCTCCACCACCCAGTCCTGCCAATATATCGTATTATATGCGATTTCCAGGAAGCCTTTGTACTTCCGCTACTTAGCTCGCAGCTGCGCGGTATCCAGTTCTTTCCGTCCCTACTTTCGCGACCTTCCTGCGGTAATTTGCGGTTTGTCTCTGTCGCTACTTTTAGCGTTTCCGAATCTTGGCGCGTCGATGATGGAGCATCTTTGCAAGTCCTGGCCTGCAATGCAAAATGCATTGCGGCTTCAGACACGACGGCACTGATGCAGACCGGCATGGACGATGAGGCAGGAAGCAGTTGTGCGCCGTCGCAGCATCGCGGGCGTCCCATCCGCGATGGCGGTGGATGACAGGTTGATCGCCTTCCGAAGGTGCTGCAGGATTCAGTTCGGCCGCGATAGTCCGATCGCCTGCTGCTGCTCGTGCCAGCCTATTGGCACATCAAGCAAGTGCCGCGTGCTCGCCGGCGCAGCAATGATACGTGCAGGGCCGCCCGCATCAGCTTAGGCAGGAAGGCGAGCGACGGCCGCATCCAGGATCATGCCTTCGCTCCGGCAATCGCGCGACGTGATAGCGCATGCCAGCTGGTGCTGCTCACCCGAATTGACCAAGCGCAGGTCAGGATGAGCGGTCGCGGGCCGGAGGACCTTGCTATGACGCCCGCGCCCATCAAAGGTCACAGGAACGGATGGCTGGCGTTCGCCGTCGCCTTTGTTGCCGCCAGGACATGCTGCGCCAGCATACCCGTGCTCGCCCTCGCGTCCAACGCTTGCCCAAATGAGACGACACGCAGGGTCATCTGTTTCAAGACCGCGCGCCATCTCCGCACGGCGTCGATCAGCTTTCCGGCTTGCAGAACATACGGTGCGACAAGCAGGCCCGTCGCAAGCCGTCCTGTGCGCAAGTCGCGCGGCGCCGTTCGCGTGAACGTGGCAAGCCGTCGTCGTTCGCGACGATCAGATCGCCGATGGCGGCGCAGCAACAGGTCCGGGAGCAGAATGCGACTGGCCGCGACTTCGGACCGGCTCCCAGGATCTCGCCGTGGTGCAGGACGGACAGAGCAGCACCGCTTCCGGCCCCACCCTGCCGGCATGCCGCACGTCCTCGCTCCCCGACGTTCGGGCGAGGTGTCCGACCCGACCAGTCCATCCGCGATGCCATTCAGCAAGGCAACCGCGTGCTGAATCAAGAACTGGACAGCAAGCCGCGCCCGGAAGGTGCACTTGTTCAAACCTTCCCGAAAGGCGTCCACCATGATGGCGATGCTCACCGCCATGCGAAGGCCGCCTGCGATGGGTAGAGCGCAGGGGCGGATGGCCCTGCTCGCGAGCTTGTTTGCCACGTACCCACTCCCCTCCCGTCACGTCCTGCATGCAAGCGTGGTTCACGTCGACAGTCGACGGTAAAGTGCGGAGCGCCTGCACTTTTCTGCGCGGCAGGCCTGCAGTGTCTCAGTGACGAGACACGAACATGACGTGCTGGCGAGATTGCGGGCATCAGACACTTACTACCCACCGGAATACCGGCTCTGCAGCTGAACTCGGATGTTTGCCGGCACACATGGAATGGCACAAGCTGGCCGGAAGCTGCCTGTCGGCTTCCGATAATCTCAGCGCGTGAAAGGAACACTGCATATTTTCAGTTTGGCCCTGTTGCCGGCTGGTGCGGGCTCCGGTGGGCCACAACGGCGGCAGCGAGCTCCTGAATTTCGGCTGCCGTCATTGTTTTTGGATCGAAGAGCGCCTTAAAGGCGAGGTATGTGATCCTGTCCGAAGACAGGTCCGGCACGATCGTGCGCCAGTCGACCCAATCTGGGGTCATATCGCTTACCCCTCCCTCTCGATACGATGGCGTGTGCAGATCAGCGCGATGCCTCGTGTTTCGGCAGAACGAGCACGCCCTTGTATTCGCCTTCCCAGTCGGTCTTCGAAGTGAAGGCCGCCGAATAGGTGCCATGGCCGCTTGCACCAGCGAACAAGCCGGTCCCGTCGACCATCTTGTAGGTGCCGCTGGTCGAGACGCGCGGCTGCCCGTCAACCATCACGGTCTTCACGGCACCGTGGATCTCGTTGGTGATGCTGCCCTTGTCGTTGGCTAGTGTAATTGTTCCGATCTGCGGTCCGTTGCCCTTGTCGAGCACGGCCTCCTCGGCGAGCATGATCGTGGCGCCGTCGAGCGGCGAGCCGGAGCTCTTGGTTGTTCCCTTGTCCAGCATCGTGATGGCGATACGGTCGGCGCTGCCGAGCGGGATCACCTGCTGCTGGGTGACGCTGGCGCTCATCGTGCCGCCGATTTTCATCTCGGCAGCATTCACGCCGGTTGCAAGCCATAGCAGGCCACAGGCCGCAAACGCAGCCGTCGTGAAGATCCGTGACATCTATCCCTCCTTCGATCGCCCCTCGGATTGGCTCGGGGCGTGGCGAAGGCCTAAGTCCCGGCAGCATACCGATCGCTTACGGATCGGCGGATCGGGCCGGATGCAGTCTCATACCATGGTCTAAGGGGGGCTCACGCGCAGCGAGCCGAGCAGCCTTTCGGTTGCAGGCGTCGGATCGGTCCCCACGCTCTCGCCAAGCGTCTCGCGCAGGCGCGCATAGACTGCAAGCCCCTCGGTCATACGGCCGTGAGCGAGATGGTATTGCATCAAACCTTGATAGAGCGCTTCTACCTTGGGCGCGGCTTCGATCCCGCGGGCGAAGACCGCGATCGCGTCGTCGGCGCCCCGCATCGCCGCGCGTGACTCAACCATCCTGGCAAAGCGCGCACGCAGCAGTTCGCGACGCGTCGCCGTCCAAGGGACGTCCTCGTCGCCGGCGAGGAAATCCCCCTGGTACAGCGCGAAGACGCGCTCGCAGCGCGGGATCGCGTCGCCGGGATCGTGAATTGCCAGAAGATGCTCGAGCGTCCACAGGTCGAGCCAGCATCGCGTAGGATTGAGCCCTATAGTACCGCCTGAGACCACGATCGCTTCCGCATCACCGAGAAGCTTGCGGAGCCGGTGGATCGCGATCGTCAACGCGTTGCGGGCAAAGTCGCCCTCGTCGTCGGGCCAGAGAGCATCGATCAGCTTCTGCTCCGGCACGGCGCGGCCGCCGTAGGCGGCGATCGCCTTGAGCAATGCGAGCAGCCGCTTTGGCGTCTTGCGAGGAAAGGCGAGCGGCGCGCCATCGACAATAACAGCGAACGCGCTGAGCGTAATGATGCGGATCGGCCAGGGCCACGTCTCGTCAAAGGGGTCTGGCGAAACCACATCCGAGCGACGGATCAACTCGCGGACGTAAACCGGCTCGATCTCTGCGCGCAGCGACCGGGCAAGTAGCCGAGCAACTCGCGCCGCGCCGAGCGATATGCGGTAATTGCCGTGCTCACGGCCAAGCACCATCGCGGCACCGAGCGCCTCCATACCAGCAGCTTCATGCCCGCGAGCGAAACAAATATCCGCATCGAGAAGCCTTGCAGTGAGGGCAACGATCCGCGTCGCACTCCGCGAGAGTAGAGCCTCCAGGCGCTCCAGTTCCGCTTCGGCTTCGTCGAGCTTGGCGGCCTCTAGTAGGACCTCGCAGCGCGTCGCCCGCGCAAGCGCCTCGAAGAATAGCCAGCCCGCCGCTTCAGCGATCGTCACCGCTTCGTCGGCGTGCGTATCTGCAACCGCAAAATCTCCGACCAGCATGTGATGCTGCGCCGCTGCGTAATGGTAATGCGATCCCCGATGCGAAGCGATGCCCTCGGCATAGCTTGCCATCCGCTTCAACCACAGGCCGCTCGCGGCTATGTCGCCGCGTCGATAGGCGTCGTTCACGGCCATGCCCGCCAAGAGGTGAGTCCAGAGCCCGCGACCGGCCAAGGCCATCTGGTCGACGACCTCGGCGATGTAGCTTTCGCAATTGCCTAGCTTCTGCCGGTACAGGAGCGTTATCGCATGGGCGATCATCGCCGGAACCTGAGCGACCGGGACATGCGTCAGGGTCATCGGGTCCGGTATCTCCTCAAGATGGCGCAGGGCTCGCGCAAAATTTATGTCCTGCATGTCGCTGATGACGAACATCGCTGCGCACAGCTCCAGACCCCCTGGACCGCCTGCCTCTCGCGCAGCCGTGAGTGCGCGTTGCTGCCAAGCCGCGATCTCCTCGCGAGCGTTGCCACGGCGCGCGAGGCCCGACGCGATGACGAAGGCCACGCGATGCATCGTTCGGCCAGACGGGATGTGTGGGTCGCGCTGTTGCAGGTCGTGAAACGTACGGATGAGTGGATCGAAACGGGCTTGATCGCCGAAAGGGCTCAAGCGCACGGCTTCCGCCTGTCCCGACCATGCAAGATATTGAGCGGCTACGTCTCCTTCGGACGCGAAAAGCTTGAACGCTCGCGTAAAAAACGGGAGCGCGTCTTCGGGCTCCCCGTTCCAGACACGGGTCTCGCCGGAGTAAAAGCTCAGCCACGCATCGTCGGCGACGAGGGTCCTTGGAAGGGCACCGAGCCATTTCGAAAGCGTGCCGAAACGACCTTTATCGACAAACGCGACGGCATGCCGTCGAATGAGATCGGCGAGGGTCTCGAAGGCTTCCGCCTCCGCAAGAAGGCTGGCGGCTGCGTCCGGCTGGTCGTCGGCATCCAGGATGGCCGCAGCAGCGACGCGAAGCGCTCGCATTTCGTCCTGCGCGAAAAGCGTGCGGGCGGTGTGGAGCAGGAATGCGCGGAAGAGCGGATGGAACCGATAGTGCGGTTCGGACCCGGTATCGCGGATAGTGAAGTAGTTGCGCTTGCTTAAGCCCTCGAGCAAAGCGGCGGTCTCAGACGATCCGGTCAGGCGCTGGGCGGCAGGGGCGGTTGTCGACGGCATAAGCGCGACCATCGCGAGCAGGCGACGATTGGTCTCGGACATCCGCCGCAGGACTTCACCGGCAAAATAGTCAAACAAGAGCTCGGGCACCGGCGCCCCCGGCCTCTGTGTAGGCAGCGTGTCGGTTGCTCCGGCCTCAAGCATGAGAATGATACCGGCAGCCCAGCCCTGAGTTACGGCGGCAATGCGCTTCACCCGCTCGGGGCTCGCCTGCGGATCGCGAGCCAGCGCCAACGCCAGCGCCTCCTCTGGCGTGATCCGCAGGGTCTCGGGCTCGACGACGCCGACGATGCCGTTGAGGCGAAGCCTCGCCAAGTGCGGCGGCGGGGGCGTCCGGCTCACGATGACGACGTGCGATCCCGCCGGCACCTCCTCAAGCCCGTGCGGCAGGCACTCGTGCAACGGTGCCTCGACAGCCACCTCGTGATAATCATCGAAGACAACGCAGGTCGACCGCGGCGCGAACAACTGACGCATGAAGCGGCGTGTAAAGAGGGGCAGCGCTCCGCGGACCTCAGGTGTCAGCAGTGGCAGCGCGTTGTACGGCTTGCTCCGTTCCGCACCGCGATGCGCAGCTGCAGCCGCAGCCGCAAGATAGAAGAAAACCGTTGCGGGATCTGCATCGCCTTCGTCCAGCCTGTACCATAGCGGCTCAAGCTTTCGAGCGACAAGATAGCTCGCGACGAGGGTTGTTTTGCCAGCGCCAGGGGGGCCATGCACCCAGATCACCGGATGGGCAAAAGCGGCGTCGAGCCGAGCGAGAAGACGCTTGTTAATGACCACACGCGGCAGCGTGGGCGGCGTAATCTTGCCCGGCGCGCGAGCCCGGTCGCTTCCGTCTCGGGGGCGACGTCTCTTTTTCACTGCGTCTACCATGCCATCGCACTCTTCCCAGGCACCCGACCTTTGTACACGACACTTCTCCTCGTCGCACCCTTCGGTTGCGGAGGTGTTGAAAGGCTAAGGTCTGCTATCGATAAAGGGATGACTTGAGTTGAATGACGGAGATTGGCGCGGAGCAGAAGTGCACACGGGCAGCGCATGCTCGCGATCGCATTCAAGGCGAGCGCTATTCAGGTTTCGCCCAAGGCGCTGACGTCATCCGCTTTTCAAGAAAAGCAATAAGCGCGCTGACCCGCGCGGGGCGCAGTGTGCTGGGCGGCGTGACGAGGTTCAGAGCAATCGGCGGTGGTGACCAGCCCGGCATCAACCGGATGAGGGTTTCCGCCTTCAGCTCGTCCCAGATCATGAAGTCGGGCTGCACAGCTAGCCCAAGGCCCGCGCGTAAAGCGGGTGCCAGCGCGTCAGCATTGTTGGCGCGCAGCGGTCCGGTCGGTTTGACGTCGACTATCTTGCCCTTCGGCCCAACGAACTGCCAGCGGTCCGGCGTAGGCAGATAGGCATATCCAAGACAAGAATGTCGGATGAGGTCGTCGGGAGACTTCGGATGACCGTGGGTGGCGAGATAGGCAGGCGTCGCGACGAGCGAACGGCCGACGGAACATAGCCGGCGGGCTCGCAACGAAGAGTCGGTCAGTGCCGCGATCCGCAAGCCGAGGTCAAAACCCTCTGCGACAAGGTCCACCAATGCGTCGCTCAGATGAAGATCGATGCTGACTTCGGCATTCGCCGCCAGGAACTCCGGTAGGCACGGGGCGACGTGCTTGATCCCAAATGACATCGGAGCCGCGAGCCGCACCGTGCCGCGTGGCACCACGCTCGTGGCCGATGCCATCGCTTCAGCGGCCTCACCGTGCGCGACAATTGTCGCGGCCTGGTCTCGCACGCTGCGGCCGGTTTCCGTCAGCGAGAGCCGGCGCGAGGTGCGGTGAAACAGCGTCGCGCCGATCCGCGCTTCGAGCCGGGCGACTGCCTTCGACACCGTCGCCTTCGTCAGTCCAAGCTCAGACGCCGCGCCCGTGAATGAGCCGGCGTCGGCGACCCTGGCGAAGATCGCCCAGGCTTCGAAGTCGGGGAGGCGCTGCATGAGGGCGATTCTTGATACGATACGTTTCCATTGTTTCTATTTCCGTCATGGCCGGCAAGAGCCAGATTGGGCCTCGAAGTCGTCGAGGGGCACAGGCTCGATCGGCGCAGGAGACCACCATGTCAAACGCTGGCATCCATCACGTCACGGCGTTCGCCGGACCCGTATCGCGCAATCGCAAGTTTTACACGGATACGCTTGGCCTTCGCCTCGTCAAGACGACCGTCAACTTCGACGATCCGGGCACATATCACCTCTATTACGGCGACAAGGAAGGTAGCCCCGGCACGCTGTTGACGTTCTTTCCGATCAACTATGCCGCTCCGGGCCGCGCCGGCGTCGGCGAGACCAGCGAGACCGCGTTCCGCGTGCCGAAGGCTTCGCTCGGCTATTGGACGAGCCGCATTGCCGAACACGGTCTCACCTACGAGCCGCTCGTCAAGGCGTTCGGCGAGTCCGTGCTGAGGTTCAAGGACCGGGACGGCATGCCCCTCGCGCTGGTCGGAATCGAAGGAGAAGTGGAGGACGCATCGTGGGTCGTTGGCGACATCCCCGCCGAACACGCGATCCGTGGCTTCCACGGTGTCACGCTGCTGCTGCGCGACATTGCGCCGACCGCGAAGATCCTGACTGGCGTTCTGGGTTTCTCGGAGACGGCCCGAGACGGCACGTCGGCTCGCTACGCAAGTGGCGCCAGCGTCGGGAGCTTCGTCACGCTGCGGGGCGTCGGCGACTTCCTTCATGGACGTCAGGGCGCCGGGTCGGTGCACCACATTGCTTTCCGCGCCGCCGACGATGCCGCGCAGGCCTCAATGACTTCAGTGCTCGCGAGCGACTACGGACTCGCCGTCACCGAGCAACGCGACCGCTGCTACTTCCGGTCGGTCTACTTCCGCGAGCCAGGCGGTGTGCTGTTCGAGATCGCGACCGACGGGCCGGGCTTCGCGATCGACGAGCTAGTCGAGCATCTCGGCGAAGAGCTCAAGCTTCCCGGCTTCCTCGAGCCGCATCGCGCGCGGATCGAGGGCGCACTGCCGAAGGTCACTTGACCCGGGCGGCCCGTTCATCGGGCCGCCTGATCTTCTCTTCCAAGGAGGTCATCATGGACTCCAGGCGCCTTTCTTTTGTCCACCGGTTCGAGCCGGGCATGTCTTCAAACCTGCCGCTTCTGCTTCTGCATGGCACGGGCGCGAACGAAGACGACCTGCTGCCACTAGGCCGCGAACTGTCGCCCGGCGCGGCGCGGCTCTCGCCGCGCGGCCAGGTCAGCGAGCACGGCATGCCACGTTTCTTTCGGAGGTTGTCGGAAGGCGTGTTCGACGAGGCGGACCTGCGCCGTCGCGTCGACGACCTCGCCCAGTTCGTCGGCGAGTCACGCGCCGCCTATGGCATCGCCGCGCCGATCGCGGTCGGTTTCTCAAACGGCGCCAACATAGCGGCGGCAATGCTGCTGCAGCGGCCGGAGGTGCTCGCAGGCGCCGTGCTGCTGCGCGCGATGACCCCGTTCCGACAGATGCCCGTCGCCGATCTCCGCGCGACGCCAGTGCTGATCCTTTCAGGCTCGAACGATCCCATCGTTCGCCCCGGCGACGCCGCTGGGCTCGCAGCCGGACTGACACGGTCCGGTGCCGCCGTCACGCACGAGATCGTGCCAGGCGGTCACGGGCTTTCGCAGAAAGATGTCACGCTCGCCAGAGCGTGGCTCGACCACATCGAGACCAAGGCCGCCGCCTGACCGCAACTCCCGACGAGGACGAACAATGACGTGGCACCCTGCAGAAGACCCGAAGCCCGGCGACGCCCGCGGCTGCGATTCGATCGAGACCATCATCATCCCACGTGCGCGCGACCTCGGCTCCTTCGATGTGCGGCGCGCGCTGCCGTCGAAGGAACGACAGATGGTTGGGCCCTTCATTTTCTTCGACCAGATGGGGCCATCCGAGTTCATCCTCGGACAAGGCATGGACGTTCGCCCGCATCCGCACATCGGGCTATCCACCGTCACCTATCTATTCGACGGCGAGATCATGCATCGCGACAGCCTCGGGACGGAGCTGCCGATACGGCCTGGCGAATTGAACTGGATGACGGCCGGTCGGGGGATCACCCATTCCGAGCGGACGGGCGCCGAGGTGCGCGCGAGGGGATCCAAGCTGTTCGGCCTCCAGAGCTGGGTGGCGCTGTCCGCGAAGGATGAGGAGAACGCGCCCGCTTTCGAGCACTACGACAAGGCCGACCTACCGACCCTCACCGGCGAGGGCAAGACGGTGCGCATTATCGCGGGCAGCGTGTTCGGAACCACCTCGCCGGTCCGTGTTTCCAGCCCGATGTTCTACGCCGATGTCGATTTGACGGTCGGCAGCAGCGTGCCGCTCGATGCCGACTACGAAGAGCGCGCGATCTTCACTGTCTATGGTGAGATCGAGATCGCGGGCGACGTCTTCGAGCCTGGGCGCCTGCTGATCTTCAAGTCCGGCGATCGCATCACGGTACGCGCCAAGACCGCAGCGCGCTTCGTGATCCTCGGTGGCGAACCGATGGATGGGCCGCGCCATCTCTGGTGGAATTTCGTCTCTTCGCGGCCCGAGCGTATCGAACAGGCAAAGGCAGACTGGCGCCAGGCGCGTTTCGACACCGTACCGGGCGACTCGGAGTTCATTCCGCTACCGGAAGTCTGACCGCTTTCGACCTTCTTGGGTCGTGAAGCGTCAACACGACCGAGACTTCCTCTCAGACGCATCAAGTTTATTTGGGCATGGGCACGATCAAGACCAAGGACGGGACGGAAATCTTCTACAAGGACTGGGGCCCGCGCGACGCGAAGGTCATGATGTTCCATCACGGATGGCCGCTCAGCTCCGACGACTGGGACGCGCAGATGATGTTTTTCCTGTCGAAGGGCTATCGCGTCGTTGCGCACGACCGTCGCGGTCATGGCCGCTCGACGCAGGCCGCGGAAGGCCACGACATGGATACCTACGTCACCGACGTCATCGAGCTGACGGACGCCCTCGATCTCAAGAACGCGGTCCACATCGGCCACTCGACCGGCGGCGGCGAAGTCGCGCGCTACGTCGCGCGAGCCAAGCCTGGCCGTGCGGTGCTAGTGAGCGCCGTTGCGCCGATCATGGTCAAGACCACCGCCAATCCCGACGGCGTACCGATCGAGGTCTTCGACGACGTTCGGCTGCAGACGGCAACGAACCGCGCCCAGTTCTTCTGGGACTTCACCGCGCCGTTCTTCGGCTACAACCGCGACGGCGCGGATGTGAAAGACGGCGTTCGCTGGAACTGGTGGCGGCAAGGCATGATGGGCAGCGTGCTGGCGCACACGCTGGGTATCAAGGCGTTCTCGGAAACCGACTTCACCGAAGACTTGAAGGCGATCAACGTACCGACGCTGGTCATGCATGGCGAAGACGACCAAGTCGTGCCGTTCCCGACCACGGGCAAACTCTCCGCCGCCATCGTAAAGGGTGCGCAATTGAAGTCGTATCCGGGCTTTCCGCACGGCATGCCGACGACTCACGCGGCGCGAATCAACGGCGATCTTCTCGCGTTTGTCGAAGGCTGAACCGAGAGCGGAGCGGCCGAGTCGTCCGGCCGCGCCGGGAGCTTGGTGCGTGAATGGCCGCTTTTGAAAGCCTTGAAAGGTGCCAGCAACGGCGAGGATGGGCGCAATGCCGTCCGACAGCTCTACGGCGCAACCTGGCCGAAAACAACCGGTCCGCTGTCGGGCGTGTCGCAGGCGGAAGCGGACATAGGCGCGCCGGCACCAAGCGACCCTTCCTTTCCACTCAGTCCATCTCATCGTCTGCTCTGGAGCGGACGTTCGGAGACCGATTAGACAATCATTCGCTATCAGCCGCTCGGGTATCATCGAACGAAGATGGTTCGGCCTCGGCAGGCTTCTCCGGCGCCGTGTCGATGATCTCGAACGTCTCCTTGCCGTTATCGGAGCTGAGCCGGTTGCCAATCTTGCACTGATGCAGCTCGATGATCTCTTTGACCGAACCGTTATCGATGCCGATCGCGGGATAGCAGGTGTCTCCCCCGCAGACGGTCATTGAGCCGTCCTTGCCGCGAACCGCGCGATCGAGATTGGTCAAGGCGCCCATCTCCTGACCGACCCTGACGCCGGTGTAATCGGCGTGCCGTCCACGTTATGGAGAGCTGTGCCTGTGCAAGCATAGGCTAAAGACGGCAGAGCGAAAAAGATCGAAAATGCAAGCGTCTTCATCAGTATCTCTTTGCCTCGTACATTAACACAATTTCGACCATCTCGCGGCGATCGACGACACGTCATGGTCGATAGTCGCCTGGATGTTCTGGTGCACGAAAATAGGACGACACGCGAGTAAGCCGACCAACTTGCCGCCGTTATATGAGACTTCCGCTCACGACCCACCATCGTCGTACACAGCATTCTTCGGACAACCCGAAAGCGTCGGTTGCGCTACTGATGCATGGCTGCACGGCGTCACTACGATCTCGCGCACCTTTGGGTCCTCGCCCCGCAGCAGGCAGTCAAACACGCATGTACAGATGTGACGGCTCACCGTGATGCAGTGAAGCTTGGCATTATGCGATCGGCTGAGCGTGACGACTTTCACGATGCCGAACGACGCAACGTGTCGCGGACGCTCGCTGCCAAGGCACGGGTTGCCGCAGCAAGTTCGGGTGTGGGCGTCCTTGCCAGCATCACGATCTGGGACGACGGTAGAGGCGGCAAGTCCGGCAGGTTTAGCGGCTCCATAAGCTCACCTCCGATCATGCGGCCGAGCGGAGCGATACCGAGACCGGCGCGGACCGCCGCGACGAGCGTCATACAGCTGCCGCCGACAAAGGCTTCGCGCCACGGCAGCCCGGCCTTGTCCAACGTCTTGATGGCGACGGCACGCACACCGCACGGCGGTGGCAAGCTGACGAGCGGCACGGCGCCTTGCCGCGGCTGCCAATCCGGCGAAGCGCACCAGAGCAGAGGATCCTCACCCAAGACCTCGCCGTCCTGGCCGTGGCCCTCGCGCCGGATCACCGCGAGGTCGATATCCGCCGCCTCGTAGAGTTCGCGGACCTCGTAGGATTGGCCGAGGCGGACGGTGAACGCGGTATCGCCCGGCAGCACGGCGCGCATCCGGCGCAGCACGGCCTCGAACGAAGTCCCCAGCGCATGATCGCTCACGCCGATTGTGATGCGAGAGGGCTCGGCCCTTTCCGGCGCGAGCGCCTGATCGTGCGCGGCTAGCAGCGTGCGGGCACGCTCGAGAAAAACGCACCCCGCGTCGGTGAGGCGGACGTAGCGCGGCGTACGCTCGAGGAGCTTGCGTCCGATCGACTGTTCCAGCGCCTTGAGGCGCGCGCTCACCACCGGCTGCACGGTGCCGGCCGCCTCCGCGGCGCGGGTCAGGTTGCCATACTCGGCCGCAAGCACGAAGAGACGGACAGATTCCAGGTCAAGCATCATGCTGCATCGCTATCATAGCCATAGCTATGCATGAAGTTCCAATATGATCCGCAGTCGCCCATTGTCCGTCCATCGACAGCGATGGAGTTCACCAGATGCCCATGATCCAAGTCCGCTACGTCACCCCGACGCCGCGTCCCGAGATGCGCGCGCGGATCGCCGAACTGGCCGCGCGCCTCGGCGCGGAGAAGCTCGGCAAGAAGCCGGAGGTCACCGCGATGCTTATCGAGGAGGCCGATCCGCAGGGTTGGTTCATCGGATCGAAGCATCCCACGGACGACGGCCTCGCGGCGTTCTGGATGGATTTTAAAATGACGGTCGGCACCAACACCAAGGAGGAGACCACCGCTTTCGTGAAGGCGGCCTTCGAGGGCATGGAGGCGATCCTCGGGAAGTGTCACGAGGAATGCTACGTGCTCGTGCACGCCGCCGACGGCGACGCCTACGGCTACGGCGGCCGGACGCAGAACGGGCGCTGGGCGGCCACCAACCCAGGCTGACCGCCGTAGAAGCGGCGTCGCGTCGAAGCGCAAGCCGCGCAGCCCGGCCCCGGCGGCGCATGCCATCCCTTTGAACACCAACGAAGCAGCGGCTTGCGGTGCGGATCACCTCTGAGCCGCGCTACCGCCCCGCCGCGATCGCTCCGTCGATGGCAAGGCATGACTCTAGAGCAGCGAGGCACACCGTGACGGATCACGATCGACCAAAGAGCTCGATGGATCGACGACAGCTGATGGGCGGCGCCGCTGCCGCTTTGCTCGGGCCGGCACTTGTTGCCACCCCCGCCATGAGTCTCGGCCATCCCCTGGAACCATCCACCAATCGAGGATCCCGCATGCCCTCCGACACCTTCGAGGACTACCCCGCCGTGCCCGGTATTCGACAGCGCACGATCGACAACGTGAACGGCCTGTTCGTCCGGATGCTCGAAGCCGGCTACGAGACGCCCGGCCGCCCCGTCGTGCTCCTGCTGCACGGCTTCCCCGATGTGGCTTGGAGCTGGCGCGAGGTGCTGCCGGCGCTGGCCCGGGCCGGCTACCACGCCATCGCTCCCGACCAGCGGGGTTACGGCGGCACCAGCGGATGGGACGGGCGCTACGATGGCGACTACGCCACGTTCCGCACCCACTCCTACGCCCTCGACGCCATGCGGCTGGTCTTCGCCCTCGGCCACCGCTCCGTCGCCGCCGTAGTCGGGCACGATTTCAGTTCGATGGTCGCAGCATATTGCGCGCTCGTCCGGCCTGACGTGTTCCGCTCGCTCGCGATGGTCAGCTTCCCCTTCGACGGGCCGCCGGCCATCCCCTTCGAAGATGCCGGAACCCCGCCGACGCCGACGCAGCCGACGCTCGCCGCCCAACTAGCGGCGCTACCGCGTCCCCGCGAGGACAGCATGACCTTCTTCTCGTCGCCGGGCGCCGCGGCGGACATGCTCCACGCCCCCCAGGGGCTGCACGACTTCCTTAGAGCCTACTTCCACGTCAAGAGTGCCGACTTCTCGGGTAACCACCCGCACCCGCTGGCGTCAGGGTCGGCCGGCGAACTCGCGACCCTGCCGACCTACTACATCATGGACAGGGGCGTTGGGATGGCCGCGACGGTGGCGCCCGCCATGCCAAGCATAGCTCAGGTGGCCGCCAACACATGGCTGCCGGACAGCGACCTCGACGTCTACGTGCACGCCTTCCGGCACACGGGCTTCCAGGGAGCGCTGAACTGGTTTCGCTGCCACACCGGGCCGATCGGCCGGAGCGAGATCGAGCTCTTCTCCGGCAGAGCGATCGAGGTCCCCGCCCTGTTCCTATCCGGCGTCGCGGACTGGGGAACCTACCGCAAGCCAGGTGCGATCGAGCGCATGCGTACGACCACGTGTCCGCGCATTGCAGGCGTCAAGCTGATCGAAGGCGCCGGCCATTGGGTACAGCAGGAGCAACCGAAGCGCTTCAACGCGGCGCTGCTCGACTTCTTGCGCGGTCCGGCGGCTGCGCCCTGAACGCTCCCGCCTCCCTCACGCGACGCGACCGCCGCAGGCTGCCGCCGCTTTCACCAAACCCGATCAACCAGGAGGCGCCGGTCGCCATACAGCTGTCACGTCGCGACCTCGTCGCCGCCTTGGCGGCGGTGCCGGTCTTGGCCCATCTTTCGGAACCCCGACGATGCCTCTCGATAGTACGCAGATGGTTGCCGCTCCCGGCGACAGTGCCTTCATCGTCTTCGACGTGAACGAAACCTTACTCGACTTCACCGTGCTGGCACCGGTGTTCGAACGCCTCTTCGATGACGCCGCGATGCTGCGGGAATGGTTCAATCAAACCATCCTCTATTCGGAAGCCTTGACGCTCGCCGGCGAATACGTCGACTCCGGCTTTGTCGGCGTCGCCGTGCTCCAAATGCTGGCCGAGATCAAAGGCCGTACGGTGCAGGCCTCCGCCATCGACGAGCTGAAACGGCTCTCGTCGATCATGCCGAGCTATCCCGACACGCCGGCAGCGCTGGCACGGCTCCGCGATGCCGGCTTTCGGCTGGTGACGCTCAGCAACAACCCGAGCGCCGCCGTCGACAAGCAGCTCGTCGCGGCGGGACTGCGGTCGTATTTCGAGTCGCTGCACAGCATCGACGACGCGGTCCACCGCTACAAGCCGGCGCGTGAAAGCTACACCGCATTGGCCGCCGTCCTTGGCGTTCCGCCCGCGGACCTGTGGCTCGTCTCGTGCCATGCCTTTGATACGCTGGGCGCCGCGGCCGCCGGCTATCGGACGGCGCTGATCTTGCGACCGGAGAATGCCCCCGTGGCACTCGGCCGTCGGCCGGATCTCGTGGCAGCGGATATGGGCGAGATCGTCAAAGCGATCGCCGCGGCAGCCACCCATCGATGACCACGGTAGACAAAGCCAATCGCTTGTGTCTCCCGCGTACCCTAAAGCCGCCATGCTGCTCATCCGATGTCGTTCGAGAGCGTTAGCTTTGGAGTCCGCAAGCGAGCCAGCTAAACGGCGTAAGCTGGCGCGAAGCAGTCCGGTAGCTTCCCGACGAGATCGGGAAGCTCGCTTGTTCGCTAAAGCTCGGTGCCCTCTGCCAACGTCAGAGCGTCTTCGACATCAACGCCAAGGTATCGAACGGTGCTCTCGATCTTGGTTGTGCCCAAGCAGGATCTGGACGGCACGTAGGTTGCCCGTGCGCTTGTAGATAATCGAGGCCTTGGTGCGGCGGAGCGAGTGCGTGCCGTAGTCCTCCGCGTGTAGACCGATGCCGATGACCCACTCATCGACCAGTCGGGCGTATTGGCGAGTGCTGATGTGGGCGGCATGATCGATCCGGCTTGGAAAGGCGAAGTCGTCGATGGCACCGCCCCGACGCTCGAGCCACGCCAGGATCGTGGTTCGAGCGGGTTCCAGGATCTCGAACTGAACCGGCCTGCCGGTCTTCTGCTGCATGACGATCGCTCGGGCCCGTACATGTCCGCCGCTCACCAGCTCGCCGATCTTGATCTTCACGACGTCGCATCCGCGAAGCTTGCTGTCGATGGCGAGGTCGAACAGGGCTCGGTCGCGCACCCGCTTCTCACGGTCGAGCAGGAAGCGAATGGCCCAGACTTGCTGCGGCTTCAGCGCTCGCTTGGCGCCAACGAGCTTACCTGCATTCCACGCCTTGTGGTCGCTTGCGCGAGGATCGTACTCAGATCGTCCCATGACGATTTTCTCCACGGCCGAGATTAGCCAGTGGAGCAACTTGTCGGGCAGAGAAGGTCTTGCCGAAGCCGCCTTGCGGCTCTCGAGGAATCAGAACAGCTGCCATTGAAGGCGTGGCGGCTTGCGACCCAATCTTGCCGTAGCGAGCGATCGGACGAAGGACAGAAGCAGACCTTTGTGGCGGTGCCTGCCCGGCTGCAGTGCGCCAATCACTGCCGTTCCTGATTATTCCAGCCGCTCGCGTGAGCAGACGTTCGCTTGACGAGGTCGACTTGGCATTTGGGTGAGCAGTCATCGCACCGAAAGCTTCGTTTCCTTGTCTAGAAGGCCCCAGAAGCCGAACTTGCGGCCATGTGCTTTCCTGAGAGCATCGACGTACGCGTGATGGTCCATAAGGCCGTGTGTCGCGAAACCATCCGCGGCGAGGAAGGCAAGGGTTGTGAAATATCCGGCTGCATGCCCGTAGGCCTGTGAGCGACCTTTTGCGAGAATGTCGTCGATAAGCGCTCGGTAGAGGACCGCCGCAGCCAAAGAATGATTCTGTCCCAAGGAATCAGCCGCAGGTGCCAGTGCCTCGTAGTAACCGCCGTTCCAATCAGCGGCATGGTCGAGAACGAGCTTGGAGGCGAGATCGTGACGGGGCCAGCCTAAGAAGAAGACCAACGCTCGGTAGCGATGAGGATGCGCGGCGACATAGGCGAAAGCGCCATCAAGAGCATCTTCATCCTCGAAGTCGGGAAGCTTCGCGAGGTATTCTCGAAGTAGATCGACTTCCAACGTGGCTTGGAACGTTTTCCATCGGAGTTGTTGAGCGGCCTCCCGGTCGCCCAACGCTGTGAGGATGCGTATCTCGAGGCCGATGCGATGGCGCTCCTGCACATCGATACCGCCCGAAGCGTCCGCCAAATCCTGACGATCCATCACCCGTAGGCCTGGGCGGCTCGATTTGCGAACCCACTGCAGAGCCTCCTCACCGCGGCTGGCCTGAAGCAGACGCTCAGCAATCGCGAGGTCGTTTCGCGCTCGCTCTGGTCTTTGTGCTTCGAGCTTCATGAAGGCGTCGACATCACCCTTGACGTCGGCGATCGCCTGTCGCGCTTTGATGATGCTGTCGCGACGCGCCTGCTGCGCCCAATCGCGTGAGGCATTGCTGGACGAGGGCTCCGCAAGCGCCTTGTCCAATGCGCAATCGAGTGACGTCAGCTCATCGGCTGAGAGGGTGGGCATGAAGCTGTGTATGGCCTCCTCAATCAAGCCGTACTCGTCGGCGAGCAGACGCGGAACAAGGCGATCGAGAAGATGCAGCTTGTCGTCAACAGCCATCCGCCCAGCGATCGCCGGCAACGCTGCGGCCGCGTCCCGGTAGATCCCGCCAATAGAACCTGAGGAATCGTCGATGCGCTCGAAGACATCTTCGGCGCCGCCCAGGAAGCGAAGTATCCGCTCCGCGGCTGCCTCAGGAGCGGCGCTGCCGAGCTCATCGACGATCGTTGCCACCGTTGCTCGAAGATCGGCCGCGAAGGCCCGGCGCTTGTCCCAGTCGATGTACCCTCGCGCTCGTTCGAGGCTTGCAAGCCGCCGGTCGATGATCGCCGCCACGGCGTCAGGTCCTTTGGCGCCAGCGAGCGCTGCCGTGACGATCCTCTTGAACGGAGCATTCTGCTGCACTTCGTCGACGATGAGCTTCGCCAGCTTGTCCACACCGAGGGCGACAAGGGTCTCCTTCGTCAGCGTTGCTCGTCGTGCCATCAACGTGATCCTGCTATCTTGTCCCACAATCCGAGGTTAGCCCCTCAGAGCGCGACGTGGACAGGTTACGAAAAACCGACGGCGCCAAGCCGGTGGTCAGTTCGGCCAAGCCGAGGAGGTCCCATCAAGGCCAGACCTGACGAGGCGCCAGGACGCGAGACGCTGGCCGGCAGCGTTGAACGGGTGACCTTCCATAATGCCGACACCGGCTTCGCCGTGCTCAAGGTGAAGGCGCGGGGCAGACGCGATCTTGTCGCGCTCGTCGGCCATGCGCCGACGATCGGCGCGGGCGAGTACATCCACGCCGTCGGCATGTGGTTCACCGATCGCACTCATGGTCTGCAGTTCAAAGCCGACACGCTGAAGACGACACCACCAACGACCGTCGAAGGTATCACCCGCTATCTCGGCTCCGGCATGGTGCGCGGGATCGGTCCCAAGCTCGCCGAGCGGATCGTCGGCTTGTTCGGCTTGGAGACCTTCGAGATCATCGAGGCGGACCCGGCCCGGCTTGAGGAAGTGCCTGGCATCGGAACCTTCCGCGCGGGGAAGATCGCTGCAGGATGGGCCGAGCAGAAGGCCGTGCGCGACATCATGGTGTTCCTGCACGGGCACGGCGTCAGCACGTCGCGTGCGGTTCGCATCTTCAAGACCTATGGCCACGACGCGATCTCCGTCATGACGGAGGATCCTTATCGGCTCGCCCGCGACATCCGCGGCATCGGGTTTCGCAGCGCCGATGCTATTGCGATGCGTCTAGGCCTGACGAAGGAGTCGCCCAAGCGGCTACGCGCCGGCATCTCCTATGCGCTACAGACGGCAACCGACGAAGGTCACTGCGCCCTGCCTGTCGAGGAGCTCGTCCGCCTTGCGGTAGAGCTGCTTGAGGTAGCGGAGGCGCCGATTCGCGTCGCCGTCGACGTCGAGCTATCGGGGGGCGACATCATCCTCGACACGATCGAGGATGAGCCTTGCCTCTTCTTACGCGGCCTGCATGCCGCTGAGCGCGACGTCGCAAATCGCCTTCGTAGCCTTGCTTGCGGCGCTCCGTCCTGGCCGCAGATCGATGCCAAGCGCGCGGTGCCGTGGGTCGAGACACGAACCGGTAAGATCCTATCGGCTTCGCAGCGTGACGCCGTTGGCCTCGTCCTTCGCGCCAAGGTGGCCGTTGTCACCGGCGGTCCCGGCGTCGGCAAGACCACACTGCTCGACACGATCCTGCGCATCCTCGCGGCAAAAGGCGTTAAGATCTTGCTGGGAGCGCCCACCGGGCGCGCGGCCAAGCGGATGAACGAGCAGACTGGCATCGAGGCGAAGACGATCCACCGCCTGCTGGAGATCGACCCGAAGAATGGCGGCTTCCGAAAGGGCGTCGAAGACCCGCTCGACTGCGATCTCCTGGTGCTCGATGAGACCAGCATGATCGACGTGCCGCTGATGAACGCGATCACCAAGGCGGTGCCGAAGCGAGCCGGCCTGCTTCTTGTCGGCGACGTCGACCAGTTGCCCTCTGTCGGCCCCGGCCGGGTGCTGGCCGACGTGATCGAGTCCGGCGCGGCCACAGTCGCACGATTGACCGAGGTGTTCCGGCAGGCCGCCGACAGCCGCATCGTCGTCAACGCCCACCGCATTAACGCGGGCGAGATGCCGGAATGGCCGAAGTCGGGCGTCGCATCGGACTTCTACTACGTCGAGTGCACCGATCCAGAGGACGGCGCCAAGAAGGTCGTGGAGATTGTCCGCGACCGCATACCGCGCCGCTTCGGTCTCGACTCGATCCGCGACGTCCAGGTGCTGTGTCCGATGCAGCGCGGCGCGCTCGGCGCCCGTGCGCTCAACGCCGACCTGCAGAAGGCCCTCAATCCCAGTGCAACCGCCCGGGTCGAGCGCTTCGGGTCGACCTTCTTGACGGGTGACAAGGTCATGCAGACCGAGAACGATTACGACAAGGAGGTCTTCAACGGCGATCTCGGCACGATCACCGTGATCAACGAGGAGGAAGGCATCCTGTGTGCTAATTTCGATGGACGCGTTATCGAGTACGCCTTTGGCGAGCTGGACACTCTCGTGCCGGCCTACGCCACGACCATCCACAAGTCGCAGGGCTCGGAATACCCGGCCGTCGTGATCACGCTCGCCACGCAGCATTACACAATGTTGGCTCGCAACCTTCTCTACACCGCCGTCACGCGCGGCAAGCGCCTCGTCATCGTCGTCGGACAGCGCCGCGCGCTTGCCATTGCCGTGCGCACGACCAACGCCAGGAAACGCTGGACCAAGCTTGACGACTGGCTGCGGCAGAGAATGAAGACTGGAGGTCGCTAAACCGGCTGACCGCGCTTGGCGGCCCCATTGCTACCGGCAGCATCGCGCCAAGCACGAACCCGCCTCGCGGGAGGCCCGCGGCGAGGCGGTTCGTAGTTACGGTCGTTAGCGCAGGTTGAGAGGGCCGGGTCGGTCTCCGAGCATGAAGGGTCAACCTTCAGCTCGAGGACGATCCGATGTCCAACCAACCTATTCTGCGCCCCGTCAGCCCGTTGCGGCGGCGCATGCTCGAAGACATGGCCATTCGCGGCCTGCGCGAGGAGACGCAGCGCGACTATCTTCGCGTCGTGAGCGGCTTCGCGAGCTTCCTCGGTCGTGCACCCGATACGGCGACGGCCGAGGACATTCGCCGCTTCCAGGTCCATCAGTCCGAGAGCGGCGTGCAGCCGCCGACCATCAACTGCTCGGTGTCGGCGCTGCGCTTCCTCTTCAGCATGACGCTCGATCGGCCCGATTTGTCGCGGCGCTTCGTCCTGGTGCGTCACCCCCGCAAGCTCCCCGACGTGCTGAGCGTCGAAGAGGTCGGGCGACTGCTCGAGGCGGCGCCGGGACCCAAGCACAAGGCGGCACTCGGCACCGCCTATGGCGCGGGGCTGCGCGTGTCCGAGGTAGCGGCGCTGAAGGTCGACGACATCGTTTCGACACGCATGCTGATCCGCGTCGAGCAAGGCAAGGGCCGCAAGGATCGCAACGCGATGCTGTCGCCGCAGCTCCTGGCGTTGCTCCGGCTGTGGTGGCGCGAAGGCAAGCGCCGGGGCGTCATGCTGCCGCATGGCTGGATGTTCCCGGGTCGCAACGCGCTCGAGCCGATCTCGACCAGGCAGCCCAACCGCGCCGTCCACGAGGCGGCGGAGACCGCCGGCATCCGCAAGCGGGTCAGCCCGCACACCCTGCACCACAGCTTCGCGACACACCTGATGGAGCAGGACGTCGACATCCGCGTCATCCAGGTGCTGCTCGGGCACGCCAAGCTCGACACCACCGCGCTCTACCGCGTCGCCACCAAGACGATCTGGGCCGTGACGAGCCCGATCGAGGCGCTCAAGCTGTTGATGGAGGGCGAGAGCCCCGGCACCTGATCCCGCGGTGCGATCCACGCTGGAGGTCGCCGACGTCTTCCGCGCGCCACGGGCCGGCCTGGCGGGCTGCACATTCCGGGCATATCAGCCTCGACCAGCTTCGGGTGATGTCGGAGATCGAGACCTGTCGCACGGCCACGCTGGGCGGCCACGTCGAGGGCTGCCGGGACTGCGGGCTGCCGGTCGGCTACTTCCATGTCGCCTTCACACTGCCCGCCGAGATCGCCGCCATCACCTTCCCCAACAAGGCGGTCGTCTACGACCTCCTCTTCAAGGCGGCGTCGGAGACCATGCTCACCATCGCCGCCGACCCGCGCCACCTCGGCGCGCGTATCGGCATCACGGCCGTGCTCCACACCTGGGGCTCGGCGATGACCCATCACCCGCACATCCATATGATCGTGCCCGGCGGCGGCCTCTCGCTCGACGGCCAGCGCTGGATCTCATCACGCCCGGCCTTCCTGCTGCCGGTTCGGGTTCTCGGCAAGCTGTTCCGGCGACTGTTCCTGACACGCCTGCTCGAGCTGCATGCTGCCGGCCGCCTGCAGTTCTTCGGTGATCAGCTCGGCCACGCCGACCGACGCGCATTCCTGCGCCATCTGGCGCCTGTCCGAAAGAAGCGCTGGATCGTCTACGCCAAGCCGCCGTTCGCCGGACCCGAGGCCGTGCTCGCCTACCTGTCGCGCTACACGCACCGCGTCGCCATCGCGAACCGCCGGCTGATCTCACTCGACGAGACCGGCGTCACCTTCCGATACAAGGATTACCGTCGCGAGGGTGCCGAGCGCCCCCGCACCATGACGCTCGCCACCGGCGAGTTCATCCGCGCTTCCTGCTGCACGTGCTGCCCAGGGGCTTCCACCGCATTCGGCACTACGGCCTGCTCGCCAGCACCGGCCGCAAGGCCAATCTCGCCAAGGCCAGGGAGCTGCTCGCCGTGCCCGCGCCAAGCGCGACGGAGGAGCCCACCAAGCCGCCGGACCATCGACCGCCGTGCCCATGCTGCGGCGGCCGCATGATCGTCATCGAGATCTTGCGAGGTGCCGCTCAACCTCGTGCCCCACCGGCCCCGCGAGCCTGTTCCGGGATGATGGCGTCGTGACCCGCACGACCTGATCAGATCGTTCGTCCAAGCCGCGCCGCTTCGGCCATCGGGCACGCGCACGCCCAACGCCGCCGCGAGGCCCGTCACCAAGCATCCTGCGGCTGCATCAGCCTGTCTTCGAGCTGGGGATCGCCGCTCATCGCCGCGTGGAGACGTCACGCGCGCGCCGGAGCGCACCCTCTGAAGACACCGCGCAATCCTCAAATCCCATAGCCCGGCGCGCAACGGCCGCGGGTCCGCGCTTGGCGGCTTTCGGACGCCGGCCCTCACCAAGCCGCGCGATCGTCGCCAGCCGGCTTCCGAAAACCTTCACCAGTTTTGCCGCCGATTGACTACGCCTCGTCCAGCGCTCCGAAGCGGACATGCTCAAGAGCGGTGCCTTTAGGTGGATCACCTCATAAGCGGCTCGAGGATAGTCATCAGTTCGACTCCTTTGACGCTGGTGAGATCACCGGCAAGCACGGCGCCGAGCGTAGCCACGGCCGCGGTGTTGGCATCGAACGACTCGATCCGCCGGAATGCTGCATCCTCCGTGCGTCGCGAGATTCCGGAGCATGCGTCGACCGGCACATGGACCTCGTAGCCACACGCGGCGGCGCCGAAACACGCCAGCAGCACGGCGACCTCCGTCACTACGCCGCAGACGACGAGGTCGTGGCGTCCCGTCGCCGCGATCGCCGCAGCGATTGGCGTATCCTCGAAGACGGCGACCGCCTTGCGGGTCATCGGCACTACCCCGGCGAGTTCGGCGGCGAGCTGTGGTAGGATTTGAGGCTCGCCGTCGCCCGTAGGCACGACGCTGGCGAACATCGGCAGCTCGAACAGCCTGCCGATGCGGGCGAGCGCCACGGCCGACTTAATCAGCGTCTCGGGTGGATTGGTGCCGCCGTTGCCGACGATCCCCGGCTGGAGGTCGACGAACAGGATTTGCGTCGATGCCGGAGTCATCGGCGCCTTGCTGGCGGTTATGGGATTAGTCGTCATCGGCTTTCTCCTTTCACCAGAGCTTCCTGGCTCGAGGGCGGACATTCATGGTCGCGCTTCGACAGCCCTCGCCACCTTTCCCCTGCCGCTAAATGCAGGTCACGACCGCACCGCAGCCTCGAACCACTCCGTGCGGTATTCGCGGATGGCCTCGGCCGCCTGCGCGAGCGGACAGACGAGGCCGGCGTAGCCGTCGGGGCGGACCAGGATCGCGAGGCCGGCGTCGCCGAAGACCTTCGCGAAGCGCGTATTTTCCTCCGGCGCGGCAATCTCGACCAAGCGCCCGTCCGGTACCGACGATCGTAGGTCGTCAGGGCAGGCGGCGTCAGACGATCCTACGACGAGCAGCGTGAGATGCGATGGGTCCAGCCCCTCGTGCAGCTGCGCGTCACTCCATCCCGCTCCCGTCCGCCGACGAACAGCCATGTCGGGGATGCGGTCGCCGCCCCGCAGCGTGCCGGAGTGTCGGTGGTTCTTCGACAACGGGCTGTCTTGGTAGCCGAGCGCGACCTGGCTCATCTCGGCGGTGGCGTTCTCCTGCACGATGTCGACGCTTCCGAGGTAAGAGCCGAGGTGATTGACGAGCGAGCGCACGATCGCGTTCTCCGACCCGATCGTGGTAGTGAGGCCGTCGGTGCGCTTCAGCACGCCGCGCATCACCGGCAGGCGGTCGGCCTCGTAGGTGTCGAGCAGCGCAGGAGGCGCCTTGCCCAATGTCACCATCGCCAACTTCCAGCACAGGTTGATCATGTCCTGGATGCCGGTGTTCATTCCCTGCGCGCCCGCGGGCGAGTGGATGTGGGCGGCGTCGCCGCCGAGGAACAGCCGACCGATCCGCAGCCTCGACACCATGCGACTGTTGATGCGGAACCACGAACTCCAGGTGAGATCGTGGAACCGGGCCGGGATCGGCGAACGCTGATTGTAGATCGCCTGCAGCTCCTCGAGCGAAGGTTCGGTACCCTCCTTGGGCTCGCTCATCGGGTTCGAGGCGATCAGACGAAAATGGTCGCCGCCCATCGGAAACAGGCCCATAAAGCCGTGCTCGGAAGAGAAGATGTGGAAGTCGGTGTCCACCAGCGCGCCGTCGATCTTGAGGTCGCCCAGCGCGTAATCCTCCGCACGGGTATGACCCTCGAATGCGAGGTCGAGGGTCGAGCGTACGAGGCTGTGGGCGCCCTCCGCGCCGATTATCCAGGGCGTGGCGATCCGCTCCAAGGTGGCGTCAGATCTCTTAAGCGTCGCATGGACAGGGCTCGCCTCATGGGCGTGCGCGTCCTGCTGGATGCCGACGAGCTCCGTGCCCCATTCCGGCGTGACCCTATGGCTGGCGCAAGCGTTGCGCAGCACGCGCTCCGTCTCCGCCTGCGAGACGAAGAGCAGGTAGGGGTAGCGGCTCTCGACGTGTCCGAAATCAAGGTGCACGATGCGCTTGCCACCGCCGTAGACGCTGCCGAAATAGCCCGGGTTGCCAAGCTGCACCAACTCTTCGGCGAGCCCACGCTGCGCGAGGAGCTCCAGAGTTCTGGCCTGCACGCCGATGGCGCGGGAGGTCGTGGCCGGTGCGTCGCGCTTGTCGACGAGGCGCACCGGCACGCCGAGGCGCGAGAGCTCGAGAGCAGCGGTCAGGCCAGTCGGACCGGCGCCGACGATCAGGATGGGATTAGTCATCGCTATCTCTTCTAAGATTGATGCCGCGACTTGGGCTGCGGGTGGGACAGTCAGATCATGGGCGAAGCCAGGGATCGTCCTCGTCGGGCTTCAGTTCGCGCCCGTGCGTCTCCTGGGAGTAGAGGCGAAGGCGATGTCCATCGGGGTCGGCAAGGACGACGAGCCAAGCTTGAATTGCCGTCAGCACCGGTGAGTGCGGCACGCCGAACGCGTCGAGGTGGCCAACCCATTCCTCGAGCGCGATCCGATCCCTCACCGCCAAGGTGACGGGATCGAAGCCGCGCTGGCGCTCGGCCTGCTCGGGATCGAGGCGCAATTCCAGGAGGGCTCCCAAGCCGGGCACCTCGAGGATGTGGGCGTAGAGGCTGCCGTCATCTTCTCGGTGATGGTCCGCTTCCACGATACGCTCGGCAGCGAGAACGCGCTCGTAGAAGCACAGCGATCGGCCGAGATCAGCAACGGGCAGCTTAAGGTGGTGGATGCCTTCGATGGCTGGGCGTGGACTGGTCATGGCAAAGCTTCCAGCGGCCCGTCGTGACGATCGTCATGAACGGTGACCTCGAGGACGCCAACCGTAGCGATCTCGGCGCGTATGCGATCCCCGTTCTTCAGCCAACGGTTACCGTGCACCCCCGCCGAGCCCGACGGCGATCCCGTGAACAGGATGTCGCCTGGCTCGAGCGTGACGTAGCGGCTGATGATGGAGAGCTGCTCGTCGACGGCGTAGAGCATCTCATCGGTCGAAGCGTCCATCATCGTCTCGCCGTTGACGGCAAGCGTGATACGAAGATCACCGACGTCGCCGGCATATCGCGCCGGCATCATCACCGGCCCGCAAGGAGCCATCGTGTCCTGGGCCTTGCCGCGGACGAGGTCGACCTGAAGATCATTGTCGACGCGGATGAGGTCGCGGCAGCTCATGTCGAGCCCTACGGCATAGCCCGCGATGGCCGCCGCCGCAGTGCTGCGATCGACGTGCCGCAGCCGGCGCCCGACGAAAACGGCAAGCTCGCACTCCCAGTCGAATTGCTTCGTCGAGCGGGGTATCCGCACCGTAGGACCAGGACCGACGAGCGTGGTGGTGGGCGGTCGCATGAAGAAGGGCATGCTGTCCCACCGCGCTACGGCGAGGCCCATCTCTTTAAGATGCCCGGAGTAGTTGGCGCCGACGGCGAGCAGTTTGTCGGGGTTGGGCACCGGGGTCATCAGTTCGGCTTCGCCCTCGCCAATTCCCGCCTCTGCGTTCAGCGTCTCAGCGAGGGCTTCCAAGACGGGAAAAGCATCGTCCCATTCGGCTAGCAGCGATCGGCAGCTTGCACGCTCCCAGCGTGGGCCTTGCAAGGAGAGAGGATGGTAGCGACCAGCGACACGGATCGCGGCGCTAGGGCCATCTGGGGTCTTCAGGGTGGCGAGAGCGAAAGACGGCATGGCGTGGCTTCAGCGTTCGTGCGAGGGCCACCATGACCTGGAGTGGTCGAAGGTTCGCGAGAGCACCTCGTGCAAACTTGTTAAGCCCTTAACAGTTCGAGCATGGCATCGAAAAAAAAATCTGCGCTTGTGCCGCCCGCCGATTTGCGGCGGCGCTACGCCGAAGTCCTGGAGCCGGCGGAGGCCGCCGCGCTCGAATTTCTGTTCGTCCTGCGCGAAACGGCGCACCGCGTCGACACGCTGCTTACCGGTTGGCTCGGACAGGACGCGCTGACGCCAGGGCGCCTGCAGGTCCTGGCCATCCTGTGGTCGCGAGAAGAACCGTGCCCGCAGAGCGAGATCGTCGCGATCCTAAAGGTCTCGCGCGCCAACGTGTCCATGCTCATCGATGGACTGCGGCGGGAAGGTCACGTGATTGCTACAGCCGATCCGTTAGATGCGCGTCGGACCCTCGTCACGCTTACGGACCCCGGTCGGGTGACGTCCGAGCGCTTGATCCGGGAGACTGCTGTCGCTCTGCGCGGAAGCCTTGCCCTCAATAGTGACGAACTCCGTCACGTAGCGGATCTGATGCAGCGCTCTCTGAGGTGAGGCAACACTTGCGAGCCAATCGTAGAGCAGCCAGGCCGCAGTGCGCCCGTTGACGCCTTTCCGGACGTATCGGCCGGTCTCAAAAGCAGCCATAGTGTCGAGAATGTTACGAACGTGCACACGAGCCTCCACCAATCTGGCGCTGACTGATGCGCCGTTTGATCTAAGCTCGCTGTCAAGCATCCATCAGGGGATCAGCCGGTCCGAACGCAACCTCTTGAAAAGGTCGAAGAAGGCCTCGTCAGTCGCCTGGTAGGTGGCAAAGCCGATCTTGCGGCTTTTGCTCATGTCGGTAACGACCTCGATTGGGCGCCCGAGGTCGCCGTCGGTGTGCCAGGGCGAGGCGAGGTCCTCCAGCTTCGGTTCCACGAGACCATCCCGCTCCGCGATGCTGGCCCACGCCGCAGAGTCGTCCGCCATCTGCTCCTCGAGCGGCCGCACCGCGCCGTCGAACGGCACGGCCTCGATCCCGAACCAACCAGCGATCCGGCCCCACATCCAACTCCAGCGAAAGACGTCCCCATCGACAACGTTAAATGCCTCGTTTGCCGCTCGCGGTGTCGTCGCCGCCCAGAGCACATGGTCCGCGAGGAGACGTGCGTCGGTCATGTCGGTAAGGCACTCCCACTGCTTGGGCGATCCCGGGAACATGAACGGCCGGCCGAGTTCCCGGCAGAGCGTGGCGTAGACGGCCAGCGTTGTGCCCATGTTCATGGCGTTGCCCACGGCCTTGCCGATAATCGTGTGGGCGCGATGCACGCTCCAAGTGAAGCTCTCGCGCTCCGCGGCTTCGAATACGGCGTCCTCCTGCGCGTAGTAGAAGTTCGGTACGTCGAGGCGGCCCTGCGTCTCGCGGAATGGAGTCGGAGGCACGTTGCCCTGACCGTAAGCCTCGAAGGGGCCGAGGTAGTGCTTCAGCCCGGTCACCAACGCGACGTGGCGGACGCTTCCGCCGACCCGCATTGCCTCGAGAAGGTCGCGTAGCGCCCGGCCGTTGACGTCCACCATCTCGGCTTCAGTGGGACGCTTGATCCAGGTGGTGATCACGACGAGTTCCGGCCTCGCGTCGGCCAGCGTCTCGCGCAGGCCTAGAGGATCGAGCAGATTCGCTGCCAACGGCGTCACTCCCGGGCTCGAGACGGGCTTACGGGCGAGACCCGTCACCGCCCACCCTTCACGGGACAGGAGATCGGCGACTGCGCTGCCGGCGATGCCGCTGGCGCCCACGATCAACGCGTTCTTCCTCAATTCC
Source organism: uncultured Lichenihabitans sp. (assembly GCA_965214415.1). GTDB lineage: Bacteria > Pseudomonadota > Alphaproteobacteria > Rhizobiales > Beijerinckiaceae > RH-AL1. The sequence goes on along the minus strand of CBDCBQ010000002.1, from coordinate 33,764 downwards.
GAATCCTTCTTCACGCGCGGTGGCGCAGCGCCTCAAGCAGCAGCGCAAAGGCCGCCGTCGGCTCGATCATTACAGGTGATAGCCGGCAAAACGCGGGCACCAGTTCTCGAGTACTTGCACGAGCCGACCCTCCCGCAGGTGCGCCTCGACGTGGTCCGCCATGACGAAGGCGAGCCACAAGCCGGCCACGGGGCGCACGAGCTTCGTTGGGGCAACCGTCGTTGTTCCCGCGTCGGGGGCGAGCTGCCTGCAAGCGGACGTTCGTAGTAGTGTCGCCTACACGTCGACCCATGGCGCCGATGCCAGACTCCGCTCCAGGAATGCGATCAGGGCGGTCACGCGCGGCGGGCGCAACCTTCCGGGCGGCGTGACCAGGTTCAGCGCGATGGGCGGCGACGACCATTTCGGCAGAACGCGGACGAGGCGTCCGGCCTGCAGATCGTCCCAGACGAGGAAGTCGGGATAGACAGCGAGGCCGAGTCCGGCGAGGAGCGCCGGAGTCAACGCTTCCGCGTTGTTGGCGCGCAGCGGACCCTGCGGCCTGACGACGACCTCGACGCCGTTCGGGCCGTGGAGGTGCCAGCGCCCTGCCGAGGAGCAGGGGCTGAGCGACATCCACCTCCTGGTCGACGGCGTGCGGATTGAGCCGCGCGTGCGCGGGCTGTCGGCGCGCTTTGCTGTTCCGGCAGGCGCCGAGAATGTCTGGCTCGTCTCCGGGACTAGCATTCCTGCGGAGATCTCGGCCTCACCGGATCGCCGCGCGCTCGGCCTGTGCGTCGCCGCCCTCACGCTCGATGACGGCTCGGCGTGCCGCGTGGCTTCGCGGTCGGCGACCCACGCCTCTGCATCGGCTTTCACGCCGTCGAGCGAGATGGTGACGCGGCGTGGCGCTGGACCGCCGGCCGCGCGCGGTTGCCGGCGAGCCTGTGGGACGGACTGGAGGAGAACGCCTTCCTGCGCGTCGACCTCGCAGGTCCGGCGCTACCCCGCTGGGTCGCACCTGCCCGTTATAGCGAAAGCTTGGTTGGCCTCTTTCCGCTGGTTGCCTGAAGAACAATACCGCGACCGTCAGCTCACTGCCTCAAAGGCGCCGTAAGCTGACGGTCGTCTCTCGGCCCAGCTTGTGCCATTCCATGTGTGCCGGCAAACATCCGAGTTCAGCTGCAGAGCCGGTATTCCGGTGGGTAGTAAGTGTCTGATGCCCGCAATCTCGCCAGCACGTCATGTTCGTGTCTCGTCACTGAGACACTGCAGGCCTGCCGCGCAGAAAAGTGCAGGCGCTCCGCACTTTACCGTCGACTGTCGACGTGAACCACGCTTGCATGCAGGACGTGACGGGAGGGGAGTGGGTACGTGGCAAACAAGCTCGCGAGCAGGGCCATCCGCCCCTGCGCTCTACCCATCGCAGGCGGCCTTCGCATGGCGGTGAGCATCGCCATCATGGTGGACGCCTTTCGGGAAGGTTTGAACAAGTGCACCTTCCGGGCGCGGCTTGCTATCCAGTTCTTGATTCAGCACGCGGTTGCCTTGCTGAATGGCATCGCGGATGGACTGGTCGGGTCGGACACCTCGCCCGAACGTCGGGGAGCGAGGACGTGCGGCATGCCGGCAGGGTGGGGCCGGAAGCGGTGCTGCTCTGTCCGTCCTGCACCACGGCGAGATCCTGGGAGCCGGTCCGAAGTCGCGGCCAGTCGCATTCTGCTCCCGGACCTGTTGCTGCGCCGCCATCGGCGATCTGATCGTAGCGAACGACGACGGCTTGCCACGTTCACGCGAACGGCGCCGCGCGACTTGCGCACAGGACGGCTTGCGACGGGCCTGCTTGTCGCACCGTATGTTCTGCAAGCCGGAAAGCTGATCGACGCCGTGCGGAGATGGCGCGCGGTCTTGAAACAGATGACCCTGCGTGTCGTCTCATTTGGGCAAGCGTTGGACGCGAGGGCGAGCACGGGTATGCTGGCGCAGCATGTCCTGGCGGCAACAAAGGCGACGGCGAACGCCAGCCATCCGTTCCTGTGACCTTTGATGGGCGCGGGCGTCATAGCAAGGTCCTCCGGCCCGCGACCGCTCATCCTGACCTGCGCTTGGTCAATTCGGGTGAGCAGCACCAGCTGGCATGCGCTATCACGTCGCGCAATTGCCGGAGCGAAGGCATGATCCTGGATGCGGCCGTCGCTCGCCTTCCTGCCTAAGCTGATGCGGGCGGCCCTGCACGTATCATTGCTGCGCCGGCGAGCACGCGGCACTTGCTTGATGTGCCAATAGGCTGGCACGAGCAGCAGCAGGCGATCGGACTATCGCGGCCGAACTGAATCCTGCAGCACCTTCGGAAGGCGATCAACCTGTCATCCACCGCCATCGCGGATGGGACGCCCGCGATGCTGCGACGGCGCACAACTGCTTCCTGCCTCATCGTCCAGGCCGGTCTGCATCAGTGCCGTCGTGTCTGAAGCCGCAATGCATTTTGCATTGCAGGCCAGGACTTGCAAAGATGCTCCATCATCGACGCGCCAAGATTCGGAAACGCTAAAAGTAGCGACAGAGACAAACCGCAAATTACCGCAGGAAGGTCGCGAAAGTAGGGACGGAAAGAACTGGATACCGCGCAGCTGCGAGCTAAGTAGCGGAAGTACAAAGGCTTACTGGAAATCGCATATAATACGATATATTGGCAGGACTGGGTGGTGGAGCTGAGGGGAATCGAACCCCTGACCTCTGCAGTGCGATTGCAGCGCTCTCCCATCTGAGCTACAGCCCCGCTCCGCCGCGGTGTGTAAGGGGCCGCGTCAGTGCCGTCAACGCCCGCCCGCATTGACCGGCCGCTGGCGTCGCGGCAAGGCTCGAGGATGTCGGGCCGCGTGCCACCGCTAGCCGAGCTTCCCATCGATGCCGTGCTGCCGCGCGTGGTGGCGGCGATGGCCGCCGACGGCGCATGCATGGTGGTCGTCGCGCCGCCCGGCGCCGGCAAGACGACGCGGCTGCCGCTGGCACTGCTCGACACGCCCTGGGCCGCCGGGCGCCGGCTCATCCTGCTCGAACCGCGCCGGCTCGCCGCCCGCGCCGCCGCCACCCGGCTCGCGGCCTCGTTCGGCGAGGAGGTCGGCCACGCGGTCGGCCTGCGCGCGCGCTTCGAGACGCGAGCCTCGGCCGATGCCCGCATCGAGGTCGTCACCGAGGGCGTCTTCGTGCGCATGATCCTCGACGACCCCGGCCTCGACGGCATCGCCGCGGTCCTGTTCGACGAATTCCACGAGCGCGCGCTCGACGCCGACCTCGGGCTGGCGCTGGCCCTCGACGCGCGAGCCTTGCGCCCGGATCTGCGGCTGCTCGTGATGTCGGCGACGCTCGACGGCGCGCGGGTGGCGCGCCTGCTCGAGAACGCGCCGGTGATCGAATCGCAGGGGCGCGCCTACCCCGTCGAGACGCGCTATCTCGGCCGCGACCCCGCCGAGCGGGTCGAGGACTCTGTCACCCGCGCGATTTTGCGCGCGGTCGCGGAGGAGAGCGGCTCGATCCTCGCCTTCCTGCCCGGCCAGGGCGAGATCACGCGCGTCGCTCAGCGCCTCGCCGAGCGCGCCATTCCGGCGGATATCGTCGTCGCGCCCCTCTATGCCGCGATGGACCGTCGCGCGCAGGACGCCGCCATCACCCCTGCCCCGCGGGCTACGCGAAAAATCGTGCTGGCGACATCGATCGCCGAGACGTCGCTGACGATCGAGGGCGTGCGCGTGGTCATCGATTGCGGGCTCGCCCGCGTGCCGGTCTACGAGCCGGCGCTGGGCCTCACCCGGCTCGAGACGCGGCGCGTGTCGCGCGCCTCCGCCGACCAGCGACGCGGCCGCGCGGGGCGCACCGATCCCGGCGTCTGCTACCGGCTGTGGGAGGAGGCCGGCACCGGCGCGCTGGAGCCGTTCGCGCGGCCTGCCATCCTCTCGGCCGACCTCTCCGGCCTGCTGCTCGACTGCGCCGCCTGGGGCACGCGGCGGCCCGAGCGCGATCTCGCCTGGCTCGACCCGCCGCCGGGGCCGGCGCTTGCCGAGGCGCGCGCGATGCTGGCTGCGATCGGCGCGCTCGATGGCGACGGCGGGCTCACCGCCGATGGCCGCAAGATCCGCGCGCTGGCGCTGCCGCCGCGACTCGCGCGCATGGTCGTGCTGGCGGCGGCGGACGGCGAGGCGGGCCTGGCGGCGGAGATCGCCACGCTGATCGTCGAGCGCGGCCTCGGCGGCGACGGCGCGGACCTGCGCGAGCGGCTGACGCGCTTCCGGCGCGATCGCGCGTCCCGTGCCACCGACGCGCGGGCGCTGGCACGGACGTTCGCGCGCCAAGCCGGCGGCAAGGCCGCGGGCAGATCAGGGAGCGACGGCGATGTCGGTGCCGTCGGGCGCCTGTTGGCGCTGGCCTTCCCCGACAGGATCGCCAAGGCGCGTGGAAAACCCGGCGAGTTCTTGATGGCCAACGGCCGCGCCGCCGCGCTCGAGCCGCACGCGGCGCTGGCCGGTGCGCCCTACCTCGCGATCGCCGAAGTTGCGGGCGGCGCCGCCGGCGCGCGCATCCTGCTGGCGGCACCCTTGACCGAGGCCGAGGTGGAGGCGGTCGCCGCAGGTGACATCGTCGAGGCGGAGACGCTGGACTTCGATCCGGCTCGCGCGGCGCTGCGGGCCCGACACACGCGGCGCCTCGGCGCGATCGTGCTCGCCGAGGGCCCGCGCGCCGTGCCGGTCGGCGCGGCGGCGGCGGCCTGCCTCGCGGCGGGGCTCGCGCTCGGCATCGAGCGGCTGCCGTGGACACCCGCCCTCACTCAATGGCGCGACCGCGTCATGCTCGTGCGTCGGGCGGCGCCGGACGCTTGGCCGGACCTCTCCGACACGGCGCTGGCGGCCGACGGCGCGGCGTGGCTCGTGCCGCATATCGAAGGCGTCACGAGCTTGGCCGAGCTTGGCGCCGATCGGCTCGATACGGCCTTGAAGGCGCTGGTGCCATGGGATCGCGCGCGGGCGCTCGACACCGAGGCGCCGGCGTTCTTCGAGACGCCGGCCGGCGCGAGCCACCGGCTCGACTACGCCGCCGCGCAGGGGCCGTCCCTCTCGGTCAAGGTGCAGGAACTCTATGGCCTCGCCACGCACCCGAGCGTCGCCGGGGTGCCGCTCGTGCTTGAGTTGCTCTCCCCCGCCGGCCGGCCGATCCAGGTGACGCGCGACCTGCCGGGTTTTTGGCGCGGCTCCTGGCGCGACGTCCGCGCCGAGATGCGTGGCCGCTACCCGAAGCACCCGTGGCCGGAGGACCCCGCCGCCGCCGTGCCGACGCTGCGGGCGAAGCCGCGAGGGAGCTGAGGCTCAAGGGTGCGCGACCTTGCGGAAGTCGCGCGGCGCCTCAGGCTCGGCGGCAAGGCATCGGCGGGGGCTTCAGCGACCCGGCCTCGATCGGCTCGGGGCTGGCGAAGAAGCTCACGGAAATCGCCGGCCGCTGAGCGACTTGAGCCTTCTAAATCCGCTTTGTCCGCCGCGTGCTCAGGCGAGACGTCGGTGGCGGACCCGATCCGCGCCGCGCCCCATCAGGGTTGCGCCCCCAAAACCCCTATGGTACCGGGACGGCGCCTTGCGGGAGGAGGCGCCGGAAGGCGCATTTCCCGTGACAGAACGGTGAAGCCGGACAGCGTCGATCTTCGATCCGCTCGGTCCTTGCGCCACACCGGGGGCGGTGACGAAGGGCTCGGGGTTTGGCGAAAGAGGAAACATACGTCTCGGGCATGGCGGGACGCTATGCGCAGGCCCTGTTCGATCTCGCCAAGGAATCGAAGGAGACCGAGAAGGTCGGCGAGGATCTCGCGACCTTCCAGGCCATGATCGACGAGAGCGCGGACCTCCGCCGCTTTTTGAAGAGCCCGGCCTTTTCCTCCGAGGATCAGATCAAGGCGATCGACGCGCTCCTCGCCAAGGCCGGCATCGCCGGCACCGCCGCCAAGTTCATGCGGCTCGTCGCCACCAAGCGCCGCCTGTTCGCGCTCGATGACATGATCCGCGACTACACCAAGCTCAACGACTCCGAGAAAGGCGTCTCGCGCGCCGAGATCACCGTCGCCGAGCCGCTCAAGGACGCCCACCTGCTCGCCATCAAGGACGCGCTGGCGCAGGTCGCCGGCTCGGACTCGGTCGAGGTCGCCGTCAAGGTCGACCCGTCGATCATCGGCGGCATGATCGTCAAGCTCGGCTCGCGCATGGTCGATTCCTCGCTGAAGACCAAGCTCAATTCACTCCGTGCACGCATGAAAGAGGTCGGCTGATGGACATCCGCGCCGCAGAAATCTCGTCGATCCTCAAGGGCGAGATCGCGAACTTCGGAAACGAGGCCGAAGTCACCGAGGTCGGGCAGGTGCTTTCCGTCGGCGACGGCATCGCCCGCATCTACGGGCTCGACCGGTGCCAGGCCGGCGAGATGGTCGAGTTCGAGTCCGGCGTGCGCGGCATGGCGCTCAACCTCGAGACCGACAACGTCGGCGTCGTCATCTTCGGGCCGGATCGCGAGATCAAGGAAGGCCAGACCGTAAAGCGCACCGGCGCCATCGTCGACGTGCCCGTCGGCAAAGGCCTGCTCGGTCGAGTGGTCGACGCGCTCGGCAATCCGATCGACGGCAAGGGCCCGATCGAGGCGGCCGACCGCGCCCGCGTCGACGTCAAGGCGCCCGGCATCATCCCGCGCAAGTCGGTGGACGAGCCGATGGCGACCGGCCTCAAGGCGATCGACGCGCTGATCCCGATCGGCCGCGGCCAGCGCGAGCTGATCATCGGCGATCGCCAGACCGGCAAGACCGCCGTCGCGCTCGACGCCATCCTCAACCAGAAGGCGCTGAACCAGGGCGACGACGAGTCGAAGAAGCTCTATTGCGTCTACGTCGCCGTCGGCCAGAAGCGCTCGACCGTCGCGCAGTTCGTCAAGGTCCTGGAAGAGAACGGCGCGCTCGAATATTCGATCATCGTCGCCGCCACCGCGTCCGACCCGGCGCCGATGCAGTTCCTGGCCCCGTTCGCCGGCTGCGCGATGGGCGAGTTCTTCCGCGACAACGCCATGCACGCGCTGATCGTCTACGACGATCTCTCCAAGCAGGCCGTCGCCTACCGCCAGATGTCGCTGCTGCTGCGCCGCCCGCCGGGCCGCGAGGCCTATCCGGGCGACGTGTTCTACCTGCACTCGCGCCTGCTCGAGCGCGCCGCCAAGCTCAACGACGCCCGTGGGGGCGGCTCGCTGACCGCGCTCCCCGTCATCGAGACGCAGGCCAACGACGTGTCGGCCTACATCCCGACCAACGTGATCTCGATCACCGACGGCCAGATATTCCTCGAGACGGACCTCTTCTACCAGGGCATCCGGCCAGCCGTGAACGTCGGCCTCTCGGTGTCGCGCGTCGGCTCCGCCGCGCAGACCAAGGCGATGAAGAAGGTCGCCGGCAAGATCAAGGGCGAGCTCGCGCAGTACCGCGAGATGGCCGCCTTCGCGCAGTTCGGCTCGGACCTCGATCCGACCACGCAGAAGCTGCTCAACCGAGGCGCCCGCCTGACCGAGCTGCTCAAGCAGCCGCAGTTCTCGCCGCTGAAGATGGAAGAGCAGGTCTGCGTGATCTACGCCGGCGTGAACGGCTACCTCGACAAGATGCCGGTCAACCAGATCCGCGCCTTCGAGGACAAACTGCTCAATCAGATGCGCACGAAGAACAAGGAGCTGCTCGACGCCATCCGCGATACGACCGCGCTGTCGGACGAGAACGCCGACAAGCTGAAGAAGGTCGTCGAGGAGGTCTCGAAGGGCTTCGACAAAGAGGGCGACGACGTCAAGGTGTCCTCGGCCGCGAAGGCCGACCAGGATACCAAGGGCAAGAAGGCCGACGACAAGAAGGCCGACGACAAGGCCAAGAAGCCCGAGCACGCCTGATCGTACGGGTCCGAACGATCTAGACGCCCTCTCATCGGATAGACAATGGCCTCCCTCAAAGACCTCCGCGGCCGCATCTCCTCCGTCAAGGCGACGCAGAAGATCACCAAGGCGATGCAGATGGTCGCCGCCGCGAAGCTGCGTAAGGCGCAGGCGGCGGCCGAGGCCGCGCGCCCCTATGCCGAGCGCATGGAGAAGATGCTGGCGCGCCTCGCCGCCGGCATGCGCGACGACCCGAACGCGCCGGAGCTGCTGCGCGGCAACGGCAAGGACCAGACGCACCTCCTCGTCGTCGCGACCGGCGAGCGCGGCCTGTGCGGCGCCTTCAACTCCTCGATCGCCCGCCTCGCGCGCGACCGCGCCAACAGGCTCTTGCGCGACGGCAAGGACGTCAAGATCCTGTGCATCGGCAAGAAGGGCTACGACCAGCTCAAGCGCCAGTTCGGCGACAGGATCATCGAGCTCGTCGAGGTCAAGGAGAAGGTGCTGTCGTTCGGCCTCGCCCAGCCGGTCGGCTCTAAGATCGTCGACTTGTTCAACAAGGGCGAGTTCGACGTCTGCACGCTGTTCTTCTCGCGCTTCGAATCCGTCGTCACGCAGATCCCGACGGCGCTGCAGCTGATCCCGCTGGAAATTCCCGAGCAGGACGACGAAGAAGCGCGCGTCAACTACGAATACGAGCCCGACGAGGAGGAGATCCTCTCCGCGCTGCTGCCGCGCAACGTCGCCGTTCAGGTCTTCCGCGCGATGCTGGAGAACGCCGCCTCCGAGCAGGGCTCGCGCATGAGCGCGATGGACAACGCCACCCGCAACGCCGGCGACATGATCAAGAAGCAGAGTTTGATCTACAACCGTACGCGACAGGCGCTGATCACCAAGGAATTGATCGAGATCATCTCGGGCGCCGAGGCGCTCTGACCCGCACCGATAGAGAGATTAGACATGGCTGAAGCCCAAACCGCCACCAACAAGCCCGTCGGCCGGGTCACCCAGGTGATCGGCCCCGTCGTCGACGTGAAGTTCGACGGCTACCTGCCGCAAATTCTCAACGCCCTCGAGACCGAGAACAACGGCAACCGGCTGATCCTCGAGGTCGCGCAGCATCTCGGCGAGCATTCGGTGCGCTGCATCGCGATGGACGTCTCCGAGGGCCTGACCCGCGGCCAGGACGTGACCGACACCGGCCAGCCGATCCTCGTGCCGGTCGGCGAGAAGACGCTCGGGCGCATCATCAACGTGATCGGCGAGCCGGTCGACGAGCTCGGCCCGATCGACACCGAGGATCGCCGGCCGATCCACGCGCAGGCGCCGCCCTACGTCGAGCAGTCGACGGATTCACAGATTCTCGTCACCGGCATCAAGGTCGTCGACCTGCTCGCGCCCTACGCCAAGGGCGGCAAGGTCGGCCTGTTCGGCGGCGCCGGCGTCGGCAAGACCGTGCTGATCATGGAACTCATCAACAACGTCGCCAAGACGCACGGCGGCTACTCGGTGTTCGCCGGCGTCGGCGAGCGCACCCGCGAGGGCAACGATCTCTACCACGAGATGATCGAGTCGAAGGTGAACGTCGATCCGCACGAGAACGGCGGCTCGGCCGAGGGCTCGAAGTGCTCGCTCGTCTACGGCCAGATGAACGAATCGCCGGGCGCCCGCGCCCGCGTCGCGCTGACCGGCCTGACGATCGCCGAGGACTTCCGCGACAAGGGCCAGGACGTGCTGTTCTTCGTCGACAACATCTTCCGCTTCACGCAGGCGGGCTCCGAAGTGTCCGCCCTGCTCGGCCGCATCCCGTCGGCGGTGGGCTACCAGCCGACGCTCGCCACCGACATGGGCGCGCTGCAGGAGCGCATCACGACGACGACAAAAGGCTCGATCACGTCCGTGCAGGCCATCTACGTGCCGGCCGACGATCTGACCGACCCAGCACCGGCCACTTCGTTTGCCCACTTGGACGCGACAACCGTGCTGTCGCGCTCCATCGCCGAGAAGGGCATCTACCCCGCCGTCGACCCGCTCGACTCGACCTCGCGCATGCTGTCCCCGTTGATCGTCGGCGAGGAGCACTACAAGGTCGCCCGCGACGTGCAGCAGACGCTGCAGCGCTACAAGTCGCTGCAGGACATCATCGCGATCCTCGGGATGGACGAGCTGTCGGAAGAGGACAAGCTCACCGTCGCGCGCGCGCGAAAGATCGAGCGGTTCTTCTCGCAGCCGTTCGACGTCGCCAAGGTGTTCACCGGCTCGGACGGCGTCCAGGTGCCGCTCGAGGACACGATCAAGGGCTTCAAGGGCCTTGTCGAGGGCAAGTACGACAGCCTGCCCGAGGCCGCCTTCTACATGGTCGGCACGATCGAGCAGGCCGAGGAGAAGGCCAAGAAGCTCCGGTCGGACAGCTGATCGGATCTCGGCCGTGAACTCGAAAGTCGCGCTTCTGCTGCTTGGCCTCGTCCTCGGCGGCGTCATCGGCTATCTGACGCGGCCGCAAGCTGCCGAGATCAGCATCGGTGGCACCTCGATCGAGTTCTCGAACAACAAGGTCTCGACCGGCTCGGCGGGCTCGCTCACCTCCGGGCAGAGCCAGCACATCGCGCTTTACGCCGTCGTCGGCGGCGTGATCGGCCTGCTGATCGGTTTCGCGACCGACCGGCGGCGCTAAGCTGCAACCTCTGTCATTTTGGGGCGGCGCAGCCGAACCCAGGAGCGGCAGTTGACAGGTCGAGCCCAGCGGCTCCTGGGTTCCGGGATCGCCTGCGGCGCTCCGAAACGACAAAGGTTGGATGCGCACCGATCCGCGGTGCGATGGTTGATAACGACACGTCAGGATCCTCGCGATGGCCGCCTTCCAGTTCGAACTCGTATCGCCCGAGAAGCTGCTCTTCTCCGGCGAGGTCGAGGCCGTCACCGCGCCCGGCACCGAGGGCGAATTCACCGTGCTAAAGGACCATGGCGCGTTCCTCACGACGCTGCGGCCCGGTAAGGTCGTGATCAAGGGCGGCGGCGCCGACGAGGATCTCTACGTCCGCGGCGGGTTCGCCGACGTGTCGCCCGACGGCTTCACCATCCTCGCCGACTTCGCGATCCCGATGGACAAGCTCGACGGCGCGGTGCTCGACAATGACATCGAACTGGCCGAAGCCGCGATCGAGGGCGCCGTCAGCGACGAGACGCGCCGTGTCGCCACCGAGCAGCGCGACCACTTGCGCGAGTTCAAGGCGACGGTCGGCAAGTAGCCGGCCTTCAGGGTCGGCCGCCTGCATCAAGCCCCTCATGGTGAGGAGCGCCGCAGGCGCGTCTTGAACCACGATGACCTCGCTTGGCAGCTCCTTAAACCGCCTCGTGGTTCGTGACGGCCTCCTCACCAGAGGCGACTGGGGATGCGTCCCGCGCCGTATCCGGCTAGGCTGCGGCATGCTCATCCTCAAGATCGTCCCGCGCGGCCTGTGGCTTGAGGCCGAGGAGATCGGCACGTTCGCCGGCGCCCCGGTTGATCTCGCCGACGGCTTCATCCATTTTTCGACGTTTGCGCAGGCCGAGGAGACCGCCGCCAGGCATTTCGCCGGGCAGCACGATCTCCTGCTCGTCGCGGTCGAGGCCGAGCGGCTCGGCGAGGCGCTCCGCTGGGAGGTCTCGCGCGGCGGCGCACCTTTCCCGCACCTTTACGCACCGCTCGCGCTCGCCGACGTCGCCTGGGCGAAGCCGCTGCCGGTCGGCCGCGATGGACGCCACGACTTTTCCGGGCTCATCCCGTGACGCGGCTGTGGCCGCTCGCGCGGCCGCTGCTGCACGCACTCGACCCCGAGCGGTCGCACGATCTCACGTTGCGCGCGCTCGCCGCGATGCCCCTGCCGGCGCCGGCGCCCGACGACCCGCGTCTCGCCGTCGAAGCGTTCGGCCTGCGCTTCGCCAACCCGATCGGCTTGGCCGCCGGCTTCGACAAGAATGGCGCGATCGCCCACAAGACAGGCGCGCTCGGCTTCGGCTTCGCCGAGATCGGCACGCTGACACCGCTGCCCCAGCCCGGCAATCCGCGCCCGCGCCTGTTCCGCCTGCCCGAGCAGGGCGGCGTCATCAATCGGTTCGGCTTCAACAATCGCGGCCACGCGCACGCGCTCGCGCATCTGCGCAAACCCGAGACCCCGCTCGGCATCAACATCGGCGCCAACAAGGACGCCGTCGACCGCATCGCCGACTACGTCGCCGGCATCCGCGCCTTCGTCGAGGTGGCGGACTACTTTGCCGTCAACGTATCCTCGCCCAACACGCCCGGCCTGCGCGACCTGCAAAAGCCCGACGCGCTCGACGAGCTGCTGGCCCGCGTGCTTGATGCCCGCGACGTCAAGGCCGAGATGTTCGGCCGGCGCCCGGTGCTTCTGAAGATCGCGCCCGATCTCTCGGATGGCGAACTCGACGGCATCGTGCGCGTCGCCCGCGCGCGCGCGATCGACGGGATGATCGTCTCGAACACGACGATCGCGCGGCCCGCCGCCATCGCCGCGCACCAGCACGGCGGCGAGACGGGCGGCCTATCCGGGCGGCCCCTGTTCGATCTCTCGACGCGCACGCTCGCCGCGACATCCCAGCGCGTCGAGCGGCAATTCCCGCTGATCGGCGTCGGCGGCGTCGACAGCGCCGATGCCGCCCTCGCCAAGATCGCCGCCGGCGCCAGCCTCGTGCAGCTTTATTCGGGTCTGGTGTTCCACGGCCCCGGTCTCGTCGCCGACATCAAGCGCGGCCTACTCGCCCGCCTCGACGGCGGCACGACGCTGGCGGCGCTGGTTGGATCGCGGACCGTTTGATGCTCGGGTGTCCGCAGCGGGCGCGACCCGCTCATGGTGAGGAGGCGCGAAGCGCCGTCTCGAACCAGAAGGTCCAGGAGGCAGCATTCGTGGACCGCCTCGTAGTTCGAGACGCGCTCTCGCGCTCCTCACCATGAGGCTACTTGAGCGTGGAGCGGAGTCCCGAGGAGCGTCGCCCGCTGCCTCGCTTTAGCCAGAACCACGCGCGATAGTCGCCTTGCGCCGGGGGGATTTGGCGAAGGGGACACGATGCGGGCAAGTGCCTGGACGATCTTCGGCCTGCTGGCGCTCGCGCCGACGCTGGCGGTCACGCCCGTCCTCGCCCACCCCCACGTCTGGGTCGAGGCGCACGAGCAGGTGCTGTTCGACAAGGATGGCAAGGTCGACGGCATCCGCAACGATTGGGTGTTCGACGAGATGTACTCGGCCTTCGCCGTGCAGGGTCTCGGCAAGCCGGGCGCGCTGGCAACCTCGAAAGAGCTGGCGCCGCTCGCCAAGACCAACGTCGAATCGCTGAAGGATTTCGACTATTTCACCTACGCCAAGGTCGACGGGCACAAGCTCGTCTTCGGTGCGCCGAAGGATTACGAGCTCGAGGAGCGAGCGGACAAGCGCGTCGTGCTGCACTTCACGCTGCCGCTCGAAACGCCGACCAAGACCGGCCACTTCCTCACCTTCCAGGTCTACGATCCGAGCTATTTCGTCGATTTCGAGCTGGCCAGCAAAGATCCCGTCGTGCTCGCCGACGCCCCGTCCGGCTGTTCGAAGACGGTACTCGGCGCCAACCCGCTCATCGTGCAGGACGGCAAGTCGCAGGCCAAGGCCTTCGACACCGGCCTCACCCCGAGCGACGATTTCGCGCTGAAGATGGCGAGCCGCACCATCGTGGCCTGCCCTTGACCAGGTTTGGGCGCCTGCCGCTGGCCTGTCTCGCCATCTTTTCTCTCGCGATCCTCGTCGCCGGCGATGCCTCGGCGCAGCTCGTGCACCACCCGTTCGCGGTCGGCGCCAGCGAGGGCGCGGTCGGCCATCAGAACGCGCTCGGCGCCTGGCTGCTCGGCCAGGAGAGCCACTTCTACCTGCAGCTGACCAAGGCGGTGCGCGCGACGCAGGCGAGCACGAGCGCCGCGATCGGCCTGATCGGGTTGAGCTTCGCCTACGGCGTGTTTCACGCGGCCGGCCCTGGCCACGGCAAGGCGGTGATCACCTCCTACATGGTCTCGAACGAGGTGGCGCTGCGCCGCGGGCTCGTCATCTCGTGTCTCGCCGCGATGCTGCAGGCCGTCATCGCCACCGCGATCGTCGGGATCGCGGCCTATGTGTTCGACGCCACCGCGTCGACGATGACCGCCGCCTCGCGGGCGATCGAGCTTGCCAGCTATCTCGGCATCGTCGCGCTCGGCCTCGCACTCGTCTGGCGCAAGAGCCGCGCGCTGCTCGCGGCGCTCCCCGCGCGGTGGCCGCTGGGGTCGCGCGCCACGCGATCGGACCTCGCGCCGGCCTTTGCGGCCTTCGCCTTCGCGCCGGCCGGACCGGCGTTGCGGGCCGAGCCCCACACGGCCTGGGCTCCGGTTCAGCGCAGCCGTTTTGTCGCCGACGACGGCAGCGCGACGCACCGGCATGGCGCCGGCTGCGACTGCACCCACATGCCGGACCCGGCCCTGCTCGCCGATGCGCGCTTCGACTGGAAAGCCGCCGCGCTCGCCATCGTCACCGCCGGCGCCCGCCCCTGCTCCGGCGCGATCCTCGTGCTCGTGTTCGCGCTCTCGCAAGGCGTCTTCGCGGTGGGCGTCACCGCCGCCTTCGCGATGGCGCTCGGCACGGCGGTGACGACCGGCGCGCTCGCGACCTTCGCGGTACTGGCCAAGGATGCCGCCGTGCGGTTCTTGGGGACCGGCTCGCCCCGCGCCGCGCTCGTCGGGCGCCTCGTCGAGGTCGCCGCCGCGTTCGGCGTGCTGCTGTTCGGCCTCGCCCTGCTCGCCGCCGCCCTCGGCGGCGTCCACGCCGGCGGCTGAGGCTTATCCTCTCCCCCCGCTTCGCGGGGAAGGATCTACCCTTCCGCCAGCGTGCGCGGATCGATGCCGGTCTCGGCGCGCACGAGGCGCGCCATATGCGCGATGATCGCCTCGGCGCGCGTGCCGGCCGAGACGCGGACCTTGCGGCCGATCGCGCGCACCGGCGCGACAAGGCGCAGGCTGTTCGTCACCAAAACCTCGTCGGCGCGCTCGAGATCGTCCGGCGACAACGTGCGCTCGATCGGTTCGAGGCCGAGGTCGTCGCAGGTTTGCAGCAAAACGCCGCGCGCGATGCCTGGCACGATCCCATCCTCGACCGGCGGCGTGACGAGGGTATCGCCGATCAGCACGAAGAGATTGCCGACGCTCGTGCAGGCGACGCGGCCGCGCGTGTCGAGAAACAGCGCATCGTCGCAGCCGGCCGCGAGCGCCTCGCGGCTCGCCAGCACGCCGTCGAGATAATTGAGGCTCTTCATTCGCGCGACCGGCGAAGTCTCGTTGCGGCGGATCGCGGTCACGTGCAGCTTCAGCGGCGCGAACAGCGCCTGCGGCCGTAGCGGCGTCATCGACGCGAGCAGGCTCGGCTTGGCCTCGGTCGGCGGCGCGAGGCCGCGCGGGCCGACGCCGCGCGTGAGCGTAAGGCGGAGCGTCCCATGCGTCGTTTGCATAAGAAGAGCCGTGATCGCGGCCTCGATCCGGGCGGGATCGACCGCGAAGCCCAGCGTCGCCGCGGCGGCGACGAGCCGCGCGACATGGGCGGCACGCCAAACCATCTTGCCGGCGAGGACGAGCGACGTGTCGAACACGCCATCGCCAAGCAGAAGGCCGCGATCGGCCACGTCGAACGTGACGCGGCTCGTCGGATAGAGGGTCCCGTCAAGCCAGAAGATGGCGCGCCTCCCGCTCCCGCGCGAAGGCCTTCGCCATCGCCAGGAAGTTGCCAAAAAGCCTGGACCCCGAGGGGGTCAGGATCGACTCGGGATGAAACTGCACGCCCCAGATAGGCCGCGACTTGTGCGACAAGGCCATGACCTCGCCCTCGGCCGACCAGGCATCGATCGCGAGGTTCTCGCCCATCGCAGACGTCGGCTCGACGATCAGCGAATGGTAGCGCCCGACCGGGAGCGGGTCGGGCAGACCGGCGAACAGGCCCGTGCGCTCGTGCGAGATGTCCGAGGCGAGCCCATGCATCGGATGGCGCGCCCGCGCGACGCGCCCGCCGAACAACGCGCCGATGCACTGGTGGCCGAGGCACACGCCGAGGATCGGGGTGCGGGTGCCGAGCGCGGCGATCACGTCGTTCGAGATGCCCGCCTGCGCCGGCGTGCAGGGGCCCGGCGAGATGACGATCGCGTCTGGCGCGAGGCGGCCGATGTCTTCGAGCGTCAACGCATCGTTGCGCGCGACCTCGACGTCCGCGCCGAGTACAGCGAAATAGCGCGCGACGTTGTGGACGAAACTATCGTAATTGTCGATGACGAGGATCACGCGTCGGCCTCGGCCGGCGCATCGGCGGGCATTCCGGCGAACGCGTCGAAGATGCGATGCGCCTTCACGAGCGTCTCCTCGTACTCGGCATCCGGATCCGACAGCATGGTGATGCCGCCGCCGGTGCGCAGCTCGATCGTCTGGTCCTCCACCACCAGAGTGCGGATCGCGACATTGAGCGCGATGTCGCCGTCGAAGCCCACCGCGCCGATCGCCCCGCAATAGATGCCGCGCGGCCCACCCTCGATCTCGCCGATGATCTCCATCGCGCGCAGCTTCGGCGCGCCGGTGATCGAGCCGCCGGGAAAGGTCGCGGCGAACAGATCGACATTGTCCGCGCCGTCGCGCAGCGTGCCCGTCACGACCGAGACGAGATGATGCAGCCCGGCATAGCTCTCGAGACGGCAGAGCATCGGCACCTCGACGGAGGCAGGCACGCACACCTTGGCGAGATCGTTGCGCAGCAAATCGACGATCATCACGTTTTCCGCGCGATCCTTGCGCGAGGCGAGCAGCGCGGCGCGTTGCGCGCGGTCGGCGCTCGCGTCGTCGAGCCGGCGCGCGGTGCCCTTGATCGGCCGCGTCTCGACCGCGCCGCCGGCCGTGCGCAAAAACAGCTCCGGCGAGGAGGATAGGATTTTTCGCGCGCCGCAGTCCAAATAGGCCGCGAACGGGGCCGGGTTGGCGGCGCGCAACGTCTGGTAGAGCCGCCAGGGGTCCGCGCCCGGCGGCAGGTCGGCGATGAAACGCTGGGCGATGTTGGCCTGATAGATGTCGCCGGCGCGGATCAGCGCCTGCACGCGTTCGACGCCGTCGCAGAAGGCCGCGCGCGTGATGGTTGGTTGCCACTCTAAGGCGGGCGGGGTCCGGCGATCCGCACGAGCTGGTGATGCCAGCAAGCGCGCGAAGACATCGAGCCGCGCCTCGGCACGCGAGGTCGCATCGACGGCGGGCAGGCCGGAGGCGATGAGCCAGCAGGCTCGCGCTTGATGGTCGAACGCAAGCACCACGTCGTGAAACGCCAGATGCACGTCGTCGCCCTGCGCGAGCGTTGGCGTGGTGCGGTCCTCGAGCGTCCAGCCGAGTTCATAGCCGAACACGCCGATCGCGCCGCCCTGGAACGGCGGCAAGCCGGGCACGCGCTCGACGCGACAGGCGGCAAGACGCTCGCGAAGGGCGGCCATCGGCGCCGTTGGTTCGGGCGCGCCGTCCCAGAAGGCCGCGCCGCGCCGTACCGTGAAGATGCCGAACGGGTCGGCGGCCAAATACGAGAAGCGGCCGAGCGTCGGATGCGGCATGGCGCTGTCGAGCAGGCACAGGCCCGGCAGGCCGGCGAGGCGGGAGGCCGCCTCGATCGGATCGATCCATTCGATCTGCCGGTGTCGCATCGCCCATCCCCGCCGGGGCGGTGCCGCCGGCTTGCAGGTACTAAGGACGATCGACCCGCCCTTTCAAGGGCATGCGACCGCGATGGATCGTTTCGGGCCGCGACCGGTTTGGCG
This sequence comes from uncultured Lichenihabitans sp., assembly GCA_965214415.1. Classification (GTDB taxonomy): domain Bacteria; phylum Pseudomonadota; class Alphaproteobacteria; order Rhizobiales; family Beijerinckiaceae; genus RH-AL1. Next base: position 16,037 of record CBDCBQ010000002.1, on the reverse strand, counting down.
GCGGCAAGGAGAACGATATGCGCACGCTCGAGATCGGCGGGATTGCCGTCCCAGTCCTCGGCCAGGGCACGTGGCGGATGGGAGAGGACAAGGTCAGGGCCGCGACAGAGGCGGAGGCGCTCCTCGCCGGGCTCGACGCCGGCATGACGCTGATCGACACCGCCGAGATGTATGGCGGCGGCAACACAGAGAGCTTCCTCGGCGAGGCGCTCGCGGGGCGGCGCGACGACGCCTTCCTCGTCAGCAAGGCCTATCCGCAGCACGGCTCGCGCGCGGGCCTGGCCAAGGCCTGCGAGGGCAGCCTGCGGCGGCTCAAGACCGACCGGCTCGACCTCTACCTCCTGCACTGGCCGGGCAGCGTGCCGATCGGCGAGACGGTCGAGGGCCTGCAGGCGCTGGTGGCGGCGGGCAAGATCCGCGCCTGGGGCGTCAGCAATTTCGATGTCGACGACATGGAGGGCGTGGTCGCCGCGGGCGGCGATGACTGCGCGACGAACCAGATCCTCTACAATGTGACGCGACGCGGGCCGGACTACGATCTCGCCGATTGGCTGGCCGAGCAGCGCGTGCCGCTGATGGCCTACAGCCCGGTCGAGCAGGGGCGGCTGCCGCGCGGTGGCGCTCTCGTTGAGATCGCCGGCAAGCACGCGGCGACCGCGTATCAGGTCGCGCTCGCCTGGCTGCTCGCCAGGCCCAACGTGATCGCGATCCCGAAGGCGGCAAGCCTCGGGCATGTGGCGGAGAACCGCGCCGCCGCCGACCTCGCGCTCGATGCAGCCGACCTCGCAGCTCTCGACGCTGCGTTCCCGCCGCCGACTCGCAAGCTGGATTTGCAGATGTTATAGCCGCGCCAGCAGGCGTCGGCCGTCATGGTAAACGCTTTATTAAGCGCGGCGCGGCAGAACAGGTGCGACGCGACGGATACCTGATTCGCCATGATGCTTTTCGCTGGGATCGTTATCGGTACCGAGGTCGCCCTCGCCTCGAACGCCATTGCGCAGGCGCGGGCGCGCGCGTGGCCCCGAAACACATGATGACCAACACCGAGGACAAGACGACGCTGCTGCGTCGCGCGATCGCCGGCGAAAGCCTCACGCTCGACAGCGAGGTTCACTCGCTGCAGGTGCTGACGCAAGTCGCCGTGGTCTTGCAGGCAGATGCCAACCTCGCGATCCGCAACGCCGAGTTGATGACGCCGATCGAACGCGCCAGCGTCGCCAGCGCCGGTCGCGGTCGGATCGTCTTTCTCTGAAAGAGGTGCTCAACTCGAGGTGAGCTGCGCCAGGACGTAGCCGACAAGCGCGGCGATCAGCAGCGCGATGAGCGGACGCGCGCTGACCTCGCGCTCGATCGTCTCCTTCATCGGACCAGCGGCATCGCGTGCCGACTTGATGACCCGCTCCGTCGAATCCGCGACGTCCGAGAACGAGTCGGAGAGGCTGTCCTTTGCCTGACCGTATAGGTTCTGCGCGGTGCCGGCGGCCTGCCGGACTTTGCCGCTGGCCTCGGTATGCGGATCGCCGACCGCGTCGCCGATGGCCGCCTCGGCCTTGCCGACTGTCTCTTTCGCCTTGCCGGTAAAACGATCCGGATCCATGTCGGCCTCCCTTTTGTGTCTAGGGTGCAGATATGGCGCGGCTTTCTAGCCCAGCAATAGGCCTACGCCGCCGTGTCGGCCTGCGTCGCGCCGCGAAGGCCGAGCGGCATCGATCCGCCGGTCGTCGTGTCGCGCGCGGTCTGATGCTCCAGCTCCGAGTTCAGCTGGGCGCCGGCGAGCGCCACGAGGATCGACAGCCACATCCAGGTCATGAAGCCGACGACGGTGCCGAGCGATCCGTAGGTGCGATCGAAGCTGCCGAAGCGCTGCACGTACCAGGAGAAGGCGAAGGACACGGCCACCCACGAGATCGCGGCAAAGCCGCCGCCGAACGTCACCCAGCGCCATTTGGGGTTCTCGCGCGACGGCCCGAACCGGTAGAGGCTGGACAGGAAGAGCGCAACGACGACGAGAATGACGGGCCAGCGCAGCCAGCCGTAGACGGCGCGGGCGATGTCGCTGAGCCCGAGTTCGCGCAGCACGATCGGCAGTGCCACGACGGCGATCATCGCGGCGATGACGAAGACGATGGCGCCGAGCGTGAAGGCGAAGGCGACCAGCACGAAATAGGGGTAGGAGCGCTTCTCCTGCTCCCGGTAGATGACGTTGAGCGTCTCGAACAGCGCCTTCGAACCCTGGTTGGAGCTCCACAGCGCGGCGCCGAGGCCGACCGCGACGCCGAGGCTGAGGCCGCGCGGGCCGTTGGCGACGAGCCCGTGCACCTGGCCATGCAGCATGTCGATCCCGCCCTGCGGCACGATACCCGCCAGCGCGTCGACGAGCCGGTCGATCGCGGCGGGATCGGCGAACAGGCCGTAGAGCGAGACGGTGGCGGTCAAGGCGGGAAACAGCGCGAGCAACGAGTAGAAGGTGATCGCGGCCGCCTCCGCCATAAGCCGATTGGTCGCGAACAGCACCGCCGTGCGCTTGACGACGGCGCCCCAGCCGGCGGGCGGGATCGCGAACGGCGTGTCGGCGTCGAGCCCGGCATCGCCGCCGACGAGGTCGCTTGCCAGGGCGCGCGCGGTGGCGATCGGCGCGCGTTCGCCGAGCTTGGCAGGGCCAGCCAGCAGGAGGCTCGCGGCCGCGAAGCCAGCCAAGCTCGCGGCGGCGATGGCCGCGGCCATGCCGGTCGCGCCGGCTTTCGATCGTCTCGGAGTGGTGCGTCTGGACGCTTGGCCGCGCGACATACCGGGCTCGTGGCACCATGCTCGGATGCGGCGGCCTCACGAAAGCCGTTTGCGTCCGTCAGTGAGCGGGCAAATCAGGAGGCACACATGCCCGTATTCATTGTGCAGGCGGTTCAGAGAAGCCAGGACGGCGCGCGATCGGTCCGTGTCGCCAATCGCTGGCCGTTCGAGGCCGACGACTTGCAGGCGACGAAAGACTTCGTCGACAAGACGCCGACGTTCGATGGTTGGGACAGCGCCAATACATTCGAGGTCGTAACGACCGGTGGCAAGCTGCTCGCCAGTCGGTCTTTTGAAACAGCCGAATGGTCGGAGGACGACGTCTAGCGTCGTCGCTCTGTATACCGACGCGGACTTCTGTCTTACGCCGCCTTGGCGTAAGTCGCTTCCATGGTGGCCATCTCGACCTGGACGCGCAGCTTGCTCGCCTGCGCGAACATTGCCTGGGCGCGAACCTTCAGGCCCTTGCTGAACATGACCCGGCCGTAGGCCTCGATCGCGCGTGCATTTGCCAACGTTGCTGTCGTATCGGTCATCGAAGCCACCCGCTTTCAAAGTCGATGTGCAGTCTAGAGACGCTAGCCGGGAAACAATTAACCGACAATTAGTCGACGCCCGCCCGACGTTGAAATGGAACGCAGCTGGCTTTTTTATCACAGCGATTCCTCGCGCTGGCGCGTTGCGCGACACTTGCTAACGCGTTGAGCCTCCCGCGCTGCTTTGCCCTGCTCTGTCGGCGCGGAAATAGACTATATTCGTGGCATGACAGTTCACGTCGAAGCTTCCCTGCCGCCGCTCCCCACGCGCCGCATCGTGCCGCCGGCGCCGACCCCGCAGCCGCGCCAGCTGCGACCGATCGCCTTCCTGCGCACGCTGCGGCGCAATCCGATCGAGACCTGGACGCGGGCGCATTTCGAGGCGCCGATCCTCAGCGGTCGTGGGCTGCTCGGCATTGGCGCGGTGATCAACCACCCGCCGGCGATCCGCCGCGTGCTGCTCGACAATGCTGCCAATTATCGCAAGGACAAGCTGCAAAAGCGCATCCTGTCGCCCGGCCTCACCGACGGCCTGCTGACCGTCGAGGGCGACGCCTGGCGACTGCAACGCCGCGCCATCGCGCCGATCTTCACGCCGCGGCTCGTGCAGTCCTTCGCGGCGCCGATGGCGCGGGCGGCCGACACGCTCGCCACGCGTTGGGATCGCATCCGGCCCGGCCGGATCATCGACGTGCACAAGGAAATGGCCCGCGTGACTCTGGAGATCCTCGGCGAGACGATCTTCTCCGGCGGCCTGGAGCGCGATCCGGACGCCTTTCTGAAGGCGATGGGTCATTTCTTCACGACGATCGGCGTGCTGGACCCGGCCGACCTGCTCGACTTCCCCGAATGGGTGCCGCGCGTCGCGCAACTTCGGACCAAATCGACGATCGAGTTCTTCGAGCAAGCGGTCGATGCGATCGTCGCCCGACGCAAGAGCCTGCTCGCCCGTGGCGAAGCGGCGCCGCGCGACCTGCTCACCCTGCTGCTCGAGGCCTCCGACCCGCAGACGGGCACCGGCCTCAGCGACGAGGAGGTGCGCGCCAACATCATCACCTTTATCGGCGCGGGCCACGAGACGACCGCGAACGCGCTGACTTGGTCGCTCTACCTGCTGTCGTTGTCGCCCGAATGGCGCGAGCGCCTCGCCGCCGAGGCCGACCGCGTGCTGGATGGGCCGATCGAGCAAGCCCTCGACCGATTGGTCGAGACACGCGCCGTGATCGAGGAGGCGATGCGGCTTTATCCGCCCGTGGCCAGCCTCAGCCGCGAGGCGATCGGCCCGGACGATCTCTGCGGCCGGCGCATTCGCAAGGGCGCGCTGATCATCGTCTCGCCCTGGGTGCTGCATCGCCACACGCTGTTGTGGCGCGACCCCAACCGTTTCGATCCGAGCCGCTTCCTGCCCGGCGCGCGTGAGGCGATCGACCGGTTCGCCTATCTGCCGTTCGGCGCGGGGCCGCGGGTCTGCATCGGCGCCAGCTTCTCGCTGCAGGAGGCGGTGCTGGTGCTGGCCACCGTGATGCGCCGCTTCGCCCTGACGCCGGCGGCCGGGCACAAGGTCGAGCCGGTCCAGCGCATCACGCTGCGGCCGCGCGACGGCCTCAAGCTGACGCTGCAACGCCGCCCAGGCGTGTAGCTAGGCCGGGTCGAACGATGCGTTCACTTAGAAGGCTTCTAAACGGGCTTCAAAGGAGGCGCGGGACCGCGCGGAGTTGGCTAGGTTTCCGCGCGGATCTTTATCACGCCATGTCATCCATCGGAGGTTCGCCATGCGAGGCGACACAAAGGTCATCGAATACCTCAACCGCGGCCTACGCAGCGAACTGACGGCGGTCAGCCAGTACTGGATGCATTTCCGTATTCTCGACAATTGGGGGTACATCGATCTGGCGCGATTTTGGCGCAAGGAATCGATCGAGGAGATGAACCACGCCGATCGTTTCGTGGATCGCATCCTCTTTCTGGAAGGGTTTCCCAACATGCAGGAGCTCGATCCGCTCAAGATCGGCCAGAGCATCGAGGAGATCATCCGCTGCGATTTGTCTGCCGAGGAGGGTGCGCGCGCTCTTTATCTCGAGGCGGCGAAATATTGTGACTCGATCAACGACCGGGTGACGAAGCGGCTGTTCGAGGACCTCGCGACCGACGAGGAAGGCCACATCGACTTTCTCGAGACACAGCTCGAAGCAATCAAGCAGATGGGGGTTCAGCTCTACGTGCAAAAGCACGTCGGCGGCCTTCTCAGGATCGAGCCCGAGAAGGGCTGAGCAGGGGCTGGTTAGGCCTCCGCCATCATTTGCGCCGACTGCGCGCCGTGATCATTGTGACCATGATGGACGTGCGCGTGGTCGACTTCTGCGTGATCGACTTCTGCGTGATCGACATGCGCGTGGTGCCCCGCGTGCGTGTGCGTCCTGCCGAGCGGGCAGGAGGCCGCGCAATCGGTGGCGCAGGCGGTGACCGCGATCTCGTCCTGCGCGCCGGACAGGGCGTTTGCGACAATCGCACGGATCGTGCGCGCGCAGCGCCCGCACTTCGGGCTGCAGCCGAGGCACTGGTAGACGTCGGCGGCCGTGCGCGGGCAGCCCGGACCCGGCGCGACGCACGCCCGGATCTGGCCATCAGACAGCACGTTGCAGGAACACACGATCATCGTCTCGAACCCATGCTCGATCTGTCGCGCCAGGCACTCCGCCCGGTCGCGGCAATCCCTGGATCGGCCGTAACCCTCACGAACGCAAGGGAACTCGCCGTTCTTTAGAATTGCTAAAAACTACAGCTCTTTAAATAAATTAGTCGATGTTTTCGAGGCGTGCAACAGGGCTGCGGCTCGTCGTTCGGGAGAGGCAACGATCGGGCCGTCAGTGCACGGCTTTGCGCCGACGCCGCTCGACCGAGGACGGGATGCGCATGCTTTCGCGGTATTTCGCGACGGTGCGCCGGGCAATGTCGATGTCCGCGTCGCGCAGCTTCTCGACGATCGCGTCATCGGAGAGCACGTCGCCCACCGTCTCGCGCTCGATCATCTGCTTGATGCGGAAGCGCACCGATTCGGCCGAATGCGCCTCGCCGCCGACATTCGAGGCGATTGAAGCGGTGAAGAAATATTTCAGCTCGAACAACCCGCGCGGGCTCGACAGGTATTTGTTGGAGGTCACGCGCGAGACGGTCGACTCGTGCATGCCGGTCGCCTCGGCGATCGCCTTCAGGTTCAACGGCCTCAGGTGCTCGACGCCGTAGGCGAAGAATGCGTCCTGCTGGCGCACGATCTCGGTCGAGACCTTGAGGATCGTGCGGGCGCGCTGCTCCAGGCTCTTGGTCAGCCAGTTCGCCGTCTGCAGACAGCCGGAAACGAAGCTGCGGTCGGCCTCGCTGCCCTTGCCGCGCGAGATCTTCGCCGCGTAGGTCTGGTTGACGAGCAGACGCGGCAGCACCTCGGTGTTGAGTTCGATGATCCACGAGCCGTCAGGCGACGCCCGCACGACGACGTCGGGCACCACCGGTTGGATCGCGCTGGACCCGAACGCGCGGCCGGGCTTGGGATCGAGGCGGCGGATCTCGGCGATCATGTCGGCGACGTCGTCCTCGTCGACGCCGCAGACGCGACGCAGGGCGGTGATGTCGCGCCGCGCCACCAGGTCGAGGTTGGCGACGAGCTTCGCCATCGCCGGATCGAACCGGTCGCGATCGCGCAGCTGGATCGCCAGGCATTCGGCGAGGTCACGCGCGCCGACGCCGGACGGATCGAGGGTTTGCACGCCGGCCAGCACGGCCTCGACACGCTCGACCGGCGCGCTCAGGCGTCCGGCGATATCGGCGAGGGAATCGGTGAGGTAGCCGGCGTCGTCGATCGCATCGATCAGCGCGTGGCCGATCAGGCGGTCGCCCGGGTCGGCCACGGCGAGCGGCAGTTGCTCGAGCAGATGGTCCTTCAGCGAGAGCTTGGCGGCGAGGTAGGATTCGAGGTTCGAGGCTTCGCCGTCGCCGCCCGGCCCCGAAGATCCCGACCATGACGTCGAGGAGAGCCCTGCCTCCGAAATCGTGTCGCGCGCCTCGGTCGGCGTCGGCGGGCGGTCGTCATCGAAGGTGTTGCCGAGTTCCGTGCCGAGGCTGGCTTCGAGATCGGAGCGGTCGGTGGCGAAGCTTTCAGAACTCCAGTCGGCCTCGGCGCGCTCGTTGAACTGCTCGCCGAGCGCGGCGGCCTCGAGGGTCGGGCTCGCCTCGGCGGCATGCTCGGGCGTCTCGTCGGTGCCACCACGCGCCTCCTCGGCGCGCTCCAGGAGCGGATTGCGCTCCAACTCCTCCTGGACGAACGATGCGAGTTCCATGTTGGAAAACTGCAGCAGCTTGATTGCCTGCAACAGCTGCGGCGTCATGACCAGGGACTGGCCCTGGCGCATCATCAGCTTGGTCGAAAGTGCCATCGCTAAACGCCACGCTACGGAAGCAGATTATTCGGCCCGTTTTTTGCTTGTAGCATCCCCCGCGTTGCTTGTCTTCGGCAAGCGGCATTATTTTCGCGTGTCCCTATTTCGAGCGCCAGCGTTTTCAACCCGGTGGCCGCCCAGGCGCCCGTCAGAGCTTGAAATCCTCGCCCAGATAATGGCGGCGCACATCAGGGTTGTCGACGATCTCCTCCGGCCGGCCCGACGTCAACACATGGCCCGAATGGATGATGTAGGCGCGGTCGATCAGGCCCAGCGTCTCGCGGACATTGTGGTCCGTGATGAGCACGCCGATCCCGCGCCGCTTGAGATGCTGCACCAGCACGCGGATGTCGCCGACAGCGATCGGATCGATGCCGGCGAACGGCTCGTCGAGCAGCATGAAACTCGGCCGGTTGGCGAGCGCGCGGGCGATCTCGCAGCGCCGCCGCTCGCCGCCGGAGAGCGCGATCGACGGCGCCTTGCGGAGCCGGGCGAGATCGAACTCCTCCAGCAGGGCGTCGAGTTGGCGCTCGCGCTGGGACTTGTCGCTCTCGGAGATCTCGAGCACCGCGCGAATGTTGTCCTCGACGCTGAGGCCGCGGAAGATCGACGCCTCCTGCGGCAGATAGCCGATGCCGAGTCGCGCGCGGCGATACATCGGCAGGCTCGTCACGTCGTTGCCATCGAGCGCGATCGTGCCGGCGTCCGGGCGGACGAGACCGGTGATCATGTAGAATGTGGTCGTCTTGCCGGCGCCGTTGGGACCCAGCAGGCCCACCGCCTCGCCGCGCCGCACCGTCATCGAGACGTCCTCGACGACGCGGCGCGTCTTGTAGGCCTTGGCGACATGCTGGATCGACAGGACGCCATCGCCCGCTTGGGGCGCGACGCTGAACTGCGCGGGCCCAGCGGACGCACCTTCGCCGCGCGACGCCCAATCGTCGGCGGTCGCGGCACCATTCGAGGCCGGAAGCAAGTCGTCCATGCGACTGCGCGAACGCCGCAGCGACATGATCGATCCGAACGAGGGCAATCGCATCCGTTGATCCGAGGGTCGACCCAAGAGCGGGCACGGTCGTCGCCAGCTGAGCCGGCCGACCCCTTCTATGACATTTCGTGGACGCCGCATACGTACTCGCGGGTTCGGACGTTTTGGTCACGTCCCGCCCGACCCGTCACCGGCCGGCGTCACCCGCCGCCTGGCTGCCCGGCAGGAACATGCTCATCACACGGCGGCCCGTGACGACGGCCTGCCCGGACTTGAGATCGTACGTCAGCTTGTCGCCCTTGGTTACGTTCGGCCCCTGGCTCAGGACCACGTTGCCGGTGAGCACGACGGAGTTCGTCGTGCGGTCGTAGACGGCATTGTCGCCGGTGCCGATCTGGTTGCGCTGAAGCATCGTCACCGGCCCGGTCGCCAGCATGCGCTGGACCTGGTTGGAGCCGGCCGCGGATGCGGCGTTGCCGCCCTTGGGCGCCATGAAGATCGTCAACACGCTGGCCTTCAGCCGGGAATCGCCCTGCGTCGCCACGACGCTGCCCGTGTAGATGAGCTTCTGCTCCTTGTCGAAATAGTCGAGCTTGACCGCCTCGATGTTGATCGGCTTGCCGGAATTGCCGCCCGGCAGGATCGCGCCGGACTTGGCTTTTTGGGCCGCCACCGGCGCCGCCAGCAGCAACGCCGCGGCGAGGCCCGCCAGCGCCGGGCGGCTCATCGCGACGCCTCGGCGGCGATGCCCGGCGCCGACCCCTCGTCGGGCGGATCGAAGGTCGAGGCAATGTGGCCCTGAAAGGCGATCATGTGGCCGTTGTTCGAGATGCTCAGGTCGTCCGCGTTGACCACGCCGCCCTTGAGATCGACGCGCAGTCGCTCGTGCGACGAGAAGATGCCCTGATGGAAGTCCATCGTCGCGCTCTTCATGTTAAGCGTGTAGCCGCTCGTGTTGGCGATCCTGACGGCGCCGTTCAGCGTCATCAGGTCGGCCTTGCCGTCGTAGAGGCCGTGGTCGGCGAGGATATGCGTCGTGGTGTGGTCGCCCATGCCGACCTTGGCGTCGACGCCGACAAGCTCCATCACGCTCGGCGCGGTGATGTCCTGAATGCCGGCCTTGGCCTTGATCTCGTAGGGACCGCCGCCCTGCTGCACCCCGGAGATCTTCGGATTCTCCATCGTGATCTTGGTGCCGCTGACGCCGACCCCGCTGACGCTGATCGCGCCGGGCAGATGGTGGAACGGATTGAAGACCGCGACGATGGCGATCGTCGAGACGCCGAGAAACGAGCCGAGCACGATGGCGCGCCGCAGGAGCTTGACGCGCGCCGTGTGGCGGCCCGCCGCCTTGAAAGCCCCGGCGCGGGGGGGCGGCGTATAGTCCATGCCCGCGCGCGTACGCCCGGCCGGCGCATCGGCGAACGCGAGCGGATCGTGTCCATCGCCGCGCGTCAGGGCCGCCATCCTCGAGAGCTCCGGGATTCGGACGTGGTCTGCATGGCCGAAACGTCTGCGCCGCCACAGCGGCGAAGACAAGGCAGGCGCGCTCAGGTGTGGGCGAAGATGTCGGTCTCCGGCCAGCCGTCGAGATCGAGCAGCGCGCGGGTCGGCAGGAAGGCGAAGGCGGCGCCGGCATAATGCGCGCGGCCCTCGCGCAGCAGCATCGCGTCGAGCTTGTCGCGCAGCGCGTGCAGATGCAGCACATCGGACGCCGCGTAGGCGAGCTGCGCCTCGCTCAGCGTAGCGGCGCCCCAGTCCGACGATTGCTGCTGCTTCGACAAGTCGATGGCCAGCAGCTCGCGGACGAGGTCCTTCAGACCGTGGCGGTCGGTGTAGGTGCGTGCCAGCTTCGAGGCGATCTTGGTGCAATAGATCGACGTCGTCATCACGCCGAACGCCTTGTAGAGCACGGCGACATCAAACCTCGCGTAGTGAAACAGCTTGGTGATGCCGGGATCGGCCAGCAGGCCCTCGAGCACCGGCGCATGCGCCTGGCGAGCGGCGATCTGCACCACGTCGGCGCTGCCGTCGCCGCGCGAGAGCTGGACGACGCAGAGGCGGTCGCGCCCCGGCACAAGGCCGAGCGTCTCGGTGTCGATCGCGATCGCGTCACCGAAGCCGTGGTCCGGCGGCAGATCGCCGCGATGGAAACGAAGGGTCATGGCTGAGCGAGCCTCATGGCTGAGCGAGCCTCATGGCCGACGGAATTTCATGGCCGAGCGGCGGGGAGCTGGGACGGGAGCGCCGGTAGCACCGCGATGCCCGCGCGACAAGGGACGCGGGCGACCAGGCCACCGACAAATGACGGAGGAAATCCGTCGGGAACTTCATCGAGATCGCGCCGTTTTGCGACAGATCTCGGAGGAGAGCGGTGATGCATAAGAAGTTTGGCATCGTGGTCGTGGCGGCACTCCCTTCGGTGTCGCCGATCGAGAAGATGCCGCGGCCCGGCATTCGCCGGAAGACCGCCAAGGCGCGTCCGCAGGGCCAAGCCGAAGCGGCATAAGCTAAGAAAAATCACGAACCACCAAAGCCCGCGCTCTGCGGGCTTTTTTGCGTGTGCGAACCGTCAGCGCAAATCGCGACGCAGGATGAAGGCCGTCGCCGCGTTGCCATCCGCCGTCCGATAATACGACTTCCGCTCGCCGACCCGCGCGAAGCCGAACCGCTTATAGAGCGCCAACGCCGCGACATTCTGCGACTCGACCTCCAGGAACCAGCTGCGCGCTCCGGCGACCTGCAGGCGCGACATGCTCTCGGTCATCAGCTTGCGGGCGATCCCCTGCCCGCGGCGGCGCGGCTGCACGGCGATCGTCAGGATCTCCGCCTCGTCGGCGGCCAGCCGCGACAGCAGGAAGCCGATGAGCTCGTTTCCACGGCCGTAGGCGCCTTCCGCGAACGTGGTGCGGGCGGCGAGCAGCGCCTCGAAGTCGGCCTGCGGCCAGGGGAACGTGAAGCTCGCCGCGTGCAGCGTCGCGCACTCCTCGGCCAACTCGACGCCGACGGCGGCGATGCGTGGAGTCCCTTCCCTCTGGAACAGCCCGAACACCTCAGCCGTCCGCGGCGACGGGCGCCGGAACCCGGCTGGCCATCGGCTTGGCGTCCGGCGCCTTCAGATAGAGCGGGCGCGGCGGCGCGCTCACCGGATCGGCGAGCAGGCCGAGGCGCGCCACATACGTGATGTCCGGCGTGATCCGATCGCCGACGATCTCGGCGTCGATGCCGCGCGACCAGGCCTCGATTGCCAGGATCGGCGCGCCGGAGCCGGCCAGCCGCAGCGGACCTGGGCCGATCTCGGCCATCGCATCCGCCTTGGAGGCGAAGCGCGGCATGGTCAGGATGCGACCATCGCCGTGGAACGCGGCGAAGAAGACGTGGCCGTGGCGCGCGTCGACCGCCACCACGACGGTGCCGGGCGCCTCGTCCAGGATCAGCGGCGCGGCGAGCGCGGCCAGCGTCGAGACGCCGACGGCCGGCACCGACCAGGCGAGCGCTATCGCGCGCGCCGCCGCGATGCCGACCCGGAGCCCGGTGAACGACCCCGGCCCGACCGTGACCGCGACGCGGTCGATCGATTCGTAGCCGCCCTCGATGCCGCCGAGCACCCGCTCGATCAAGGGGATCAGCGCCTCCGCGTGGCCGCGCTCCATGCCGAGCGTCTCCTCGGCATCGGGCCGCGTCGCGCCCTCCGTCAGCACGCAGGCCGAGACCGCGGGCAGCGCGGTGTCGATCGCCAAGATCCTCATGGCGCGGCTGTCTTCATGAGAGGGGACTCGTCATGCGGCGGACTGTGACCGCTTTGCGTCCGGCGATCAATCGCGCCGCGCTGTCCAGTCGGTGGGCACGTCGGTCAGAAGTACTCGACGTAGACCCTGCCGGCGGCCCAGACGACCGCGACGATCTGTACAAGCGTCAGCACGACCCCGAGCGGCTTGAGCCGCGCGCTGTGCCAGCACGCGAGACCCAGAACGGCGGCGACCACCAGTCCGACGAACGCCATTGCGGCATAAAGCGCCGTCCACCAGGGCTCCGTACCGCCCTCGATCATCTCGGTCGGATCGAGCGACGTCGGCATGATGACCAGGATCGTCGCGATGAGACCGCCGACGATCAGGCAGAGGAGAGTCGCCGCCCAGATGGCGGCATTGAGTGTCGTTCGCATGAGCCCGACCGGCGACCGCGCCACGCGGGCGCAAGAGCCGGCAAGTCGCGAAACGACCGTGGTCGTTCCAAGGCGATATCGCGATCACTTCAAGGGCGAGCGGCGAATAGACCGACCCCGACCATTTTGCGAAGAGACGCGCGACTCGGGCCGATCGCGGCGCTTGAACAACGAAGTCATTCGAGGGGGAGGCCATGGCCCGTCTTAAGACGAAACTGCTCGCCGGCGTGATCCTGCCGGCTCTGGTGCTGATGCCGCTGCAGCCGACGTTCGCGCAGGCGCCGGATCAGCAGGAGCGCCCGAACGGACGCCCCGAAGGCCCGCGCGGCGAAGGTCCTCGCGGTGGCCAGCGCGGCGAAGGTGGCGGCCAGCGTGGCGAAGGCGGTGGCCAGCGTGGCGAAGGTGGTGGCCAGCGTGGCGAAGGTGGTGGCCAGCGTGGCGAAGGTGGTGGACGTCGCGAGCGTAGCCAGGGCGCCGAAGGGCGCGCGCCGGCGGCGGATCGCGCCCCAGCGGCCGACCGCGCGACGCCCCCCGGACCCGCCGCCGAAACTGGCCCGGGTGCTGGCGCGGGCGGCCGCAAGGGCAAAAGCGGCGAGCGTGGCGCCGACCGCGCCAACGCGCGAGGCGGCGAGGACAATGCTGGCCAGCCCGGCGCCGGCGCCAAGCCGGACGCGGCGGGCGGCGAGACACCCGCGCAGCGAAAGGCGGCGCGCAAGCAGGAGCGCGAGGACCGCATGCAGAAGCGGCAGCAGCGCGACGATGCCGGGACCGGCGACAAGGCCGGCCGCGACGCCACGCCCGGCGAAGGCCCGGGCGGCAAGCGCATGGGCAACGACGGCGCCGCTCCCGAGCGTGGTGCCGGTGATCGTGGAGAGCGCGGATCTGGTGATCGTGGGCCCGGCGCGCGCGGGCCCGGCGAGCGCCGCATGGGCAACAGCCCGGACGGCGGAACCGGCGAGCGTGGGCCCGGCGAGCGTGGGCCTGAAGGCCGTCGCGTGGGCAACGGTCCCGACGGTGGACCCGGCGACCGAGGACCGGGTGATCGCGGCCCCGGCGAGCGTCGCATGGGTAACGGTCCGGACGGTGAACGTGGGCTCGGCGAGCGCCGCATGGGCAATGGCCCCGGTGACCGCGGGCTAGGCGACCGAGGCCCCGGTGACCGCGGACCCGGCGAGCGCGGCCCGGGCGACCGTCGCATGGGCAACGCGCCCGACCGCGACGATCGGCGCGGCGGGCTCAGCCCGGCGGGCGCGGTGGCGATCGGCGCCGCGGCGGGCTTCGCCGGCGGCTTCATGGCGGCGACCGGCGCGCGTCGCCTCGACGACATCCGCCGCGACCGCCGTCAGACGGTCGAGGGCGGCCAAACCTTCATCCGCGAGCCCGGCCGCACCATCGTCGAGGACGGCGGCCGCCGCTTCATCGTGCATGACGCCAACGACCGCTTCCGCGAGCTCGGCTACCGGGTCAATCGGCAACAGCGCGACGGCGCCTATATCGACACGGTCGACCTGCCCGGCGGCGACGCCGTGCTCACCTTCACGACCCCCGACGGTCGCCTGCTGCGGCGCGTGCGCCGTGGCCGCGACGGACGCGAGGTCGTGCTGTTCGAAAACAGCACCGGCGGCCGCATTCGTTCGCTGCAGGACGACATCGTCGTGCTGCCGCCGCCGCCGCTGCGGATCCCGCGCGACCGCTATGTCGTCGACTACCAGGGCGCCGACGAGAGCGTGATCTACGACACGCTGATCGCCCCGCCGCTGGCGCCGCCGCCGCAGCGCTACACGCTGGATCAGGTGCTCTACAGCCCCGACATCCGCAACTACGTGCGCTCGGTCGACATCAACACGATCAACTTCGACACGGCCTCTTGGATCGTGCCGGGCGACCAGACCGGCAAGCTGCAGGCGCTGGCGCAGGCGGTGAACAAGGCGATCGATCGTAACCCGAACTCGGTCTTCCTGATCGAGGGCTACACCGACGCGACCGGCAATCCCAACGACAACCTGTCGCTGTCGGATCGCCGCGCGCAATCGGTCGCCGCGATCCTCTCCAAGAGCTTCAACGTGCCGGCGGAAAACCTGACGACGCAGGGCTACGGCGACCAGAACTTGAAGGAGAAGACCTCGGGCCCGTCCGCCGTCAACCGCCGCGTCGTGGTCCGCAACATCACGCAGCTGCTCGCCTCCGGCGGCGCCCCGCCGCAATAAGGCGGGGGCTCTTCTCCCTTCTCCCGTCGCTGACGGGAGAAGGGAGACGCCGGATCAATGTCGCGGGCGCATGCGTTGCGCGGACATGGACATCTTCATCCTCACAGGCGCCGGGGTCTCGGCGGAAAGCGGCATCGGCACGTTTCGCGATCCGGGCGGGCTGTGGGAGCAGCACGATCCGCGCGAGCTCGCCACGCCCGAGGCGTTCACGCGAGACCCGCATCTGGTGCACCGCTTCTACAATTGGCGCCGCGCGACGTGCCGGCAAGCCGAGCCCAACGCGGCGCATCTCGCGCTGGCCCGGCTCGAGCGCGAACTCGGCGCCCGCGGCGACCGGATGATGCTGGTCACGCAGAACGTCGACGACCTGCACGAGCGCGCCGGCTCGAAGGTCGTCGCCATGCACGGCAAGCACAACGAGGCGCGCTGCACGCGCTGCGGCGACGTGCATCCGTGGACAACCGACATGAGCGTCGAGACGCCCTGCCCCACCTGCGAGCGCGCCGGCGGCATGCGACCCAACATCGTCTGGTTCGGCGAGGCGCCGATGCATCAGGGCCGGATCGCATCGGCGCTCGGCGCGGCGGACCTGTTCGTCGCGATCGGCACCTCGGGCGCGGTCTACCCCGCCGCCGGCTACGTCGCCGCCGCCAAGCGGGCGAGCATCCCGACCTGCGAGATCAACCTCGAGCCGGCCGACAACGCCGAGCTGTTCGACGTCGCCTTCTACGGCAAGGCCACCGAGACGGTGCCGCGCTTCGTCGAGCGGCTGCTGGCGGAGGGGCTGGGGGCGTTGATAGCGGGGTAAGATGCGGAGTTGCATATTCCGGACCAAGCGGCGAGTAGCTGATGCCCGCCCGGAATACGTCAAGCAGCGGGAGGTCAGCCAGCGTCGCTCAGGCGCGGTAGCGTTGCGGGACGGCG
>CBDCBQ010000001.1:0-33032 GCA_965214415.1 uncultured Lichenihabitans sp. | reverse complement strand
GCACGGATCACGGTCTCTCGGCCACGCTCACTGGCGTCTGGTGGATCGACACCTTCCATCGGATCGCGTCGAGCGGATGGGGTTCCGCGGTCCAGACGCTTTGTCCCGTGCTGCTGATCCTCGGGCTCGGGGCTCGGCCGGCGGCGGCGTTGATGCTCCATCCAGGTTGTTCTACTCACCAAGGGCAGCGAGGCGCTTCACGTCTTCTGGATCATGCTGCTCGTGTGCCTTCTGGTGCGCGGGCCCGGCCGTCTGTCGCTGGAAGGGCTGTTCGGCCGCGGCGCGGCGGAGAGCGCCTTGCCGGGCGTGCGCCTGATCACGGCGATCCATGGCTGGCTCGACCGGCGCGGAACGCCGGTCTTGCTGCTCGCGCTCCGCCTTCTGGTCGCCTCGGTGCTCGTATTCCGCTCCGGTGACACGCCGATCGTGCGGGGCGGCCCCATGCTTCACGCGGCGATGGCCATGCTGCCACCCACGCCAGGTCTGGCGGCGGCGCTGCCGGCAGGCGCCATGCTTCTCGGCGCGCTGCTGCTTGCCGGCGGTGTCGCGACGCGGGCGATCGCCTTGGGACTGCTGCTGCTTGCGCCTCTCGGCGGTACGACGGTCGCGAGCGAGGCGATCTACTGGGCGCTGCTTTTGGGCTTTCTGGTGAGCGACGGCGCCGGCGCGCTGGCGGTCGATCCGTGGCTCGACGGCAAGCTGCGCGGGATGATCCCGGCGCCGCGCATGGGCGCGCACCACGTCGTCGTCGTCGGCGCCGGTTTCGCCGGCTGCGCGGTCGCGCGTGGCCTTGGCGGACGCGATTGCCACGTCACGCTGATCGACCGGCACAACTACCACCTGTTCCAGCCGCTCCTCTACCAGGTGGCGACCGCGGGCTTGTCGCCGGCCGACATCGCCACTCCGATCCGCGGCATGTTCCGCGACTACGCGAATATCCGCGTGCTACTGGGCACCGTCACCGGGGTCGATCCCGCCGCGCGGCAGATCGAGATCGGGGAGCGCCGCGTCCCATACGATACGCTGGTCCTCGCGTCGGGAGCAGGTCACGCCTATTTCGGCCACGACGAATGGAGCGAATTGGCGCCGGGCCTCAAAACCATCGAGGACGCCACCGCCGTGCGTGGCCGCCTCCTCTTCGCCTTCGAGGAGGCCGAGGCCGCTCAGGACGAGGCCGAACGCCAAGCCTGGCAGACCTTTGTCGTGGTCGGCGGCGACCCGACCGGCGTCGAGCTTGCTGGCGCCATCGCCGAACTCGCCCGCACGGGCATGTCCGGCGATTTCCGTTCGATCGATCCGACCGCCTCGCGCGTGGTTCTCGTGCAATCGGCGCCTCGCCTCCTGCCGAGCTTTCCCGAAGAGCTGTCCAAAGAGGCCGCCGCGGCGCTGCGCCGCCTCGGCGTCGAGGTGCTCCTCGAGGAGCGCGCGACGATGATCGATCCTTCAGGTGTCACGACGAAGAGCGGCTTCATTCCAGCCCGCAGCGTGCTCTGGGCCGCCGGCGTCGAGGCGTCGGCCGCCGCGCGCTGGCTCGGTGCCGAGGCGGATCGCGCCGGGCGCGTTGTCGTCGGGCCCGACCTGCGCGTGCCGGGTCACGCGAACATCTTCGCGATCGGCGACACCTGCGCTTCGACGGGCTGGGCCGGCAAGCCCGTGCCTGGTTTGGCGCCGGCGGCCAAGCAGGCGGGCCATTACGTCGCGCGGGCGATCCGCGCCAGCCTTCGCGAAAGCCCCGCGCTCGCCCCTTTCGTCTACCGGCACCAGGGAAGTCTCGCCACGATCGGCCGCAAGGCGGCGGTGGCCGACTTCGGTCGGATCAGGCTCAAGGGTGCCACCGCTTGGTGGCTCTGCGGCGCCGTCCACGTGCTCTTCCTGCTCGACGGTCGCAGTCGAGCTGGCGTCGTCGTCGAGTGGTCGTGGGACTACCTGACCTTGCGCCGGGGCACTCGTCTCATCACGGGCGACCAGACAGCGCGCGAACAATAAAACCCCACCTTGGCCCGGCTATCGGCCGAGGCGTCCGCTGGCGGCGCATGTCCAAGCCTGACGTTGGAGCGGGCGAAGGGAATCGAACCCTCGTATGAAGCTTGGGAAGCTTCCGTTCTGCCATTGAACTACGCCCGCGACGGACCGCAGATTAGGCTCGGCGGTCCGCGCGATCAAGGCCGCTATGCCAGGTGGCGCCCTGTAGCGAATGCCGCGGCACTTAATCGTCGTGGGCTAATAGCTTTCGCGGCGGCGACGCAGCATTTGTCAAGCGACACAGGGGACTGCCGACATGCGTGGGGCTTCATTCGTCATCGGTCTCATCTTGATGGGACCGGCGCTTTCCGCGCGAGCCCAAACACCAGGAAACCCACCCGGACCCGCATCAGCGACCGCCCCCCAGACACCCGCGACGACCGCTCCGGCTTCGAGTCCGGCGCCGGCACCGGTTCCGGCCGAATCGACGAAAGATCTCGTCAACAACGCCAAGCTCGATGACACGGCGGCGAAGGGCGGCGTCAGTCCGGCGATCCTGCGCGCCGAGATCATGCTCGATCGCGTCCACGCGTCGCCCGGCGTGATCGATGGACGCGACGGCAAGAACTTCACCGACGCCCTGGCGATCTACGAGAAAGCCAAGGGCCTGAAGGACAGCCACGGGCTCGATGCCAAGGTTTGGGCGGCGCTCATTCAGGAGAGCCCGGGCGCGGTGCTGATGGACTACACGCTGACCGACAAGGACGTCGAGGGCCCGTTCATGCCCGACATCCCGAAGGATTACGCCAAGCAGGCCGAGCTGAAGACGCTGGCCTACCACGACCCGTCGCAAAAGATCGGCGCCAAGTTCCACATGGGCGAGGAGCTGCTCGGCGCGCTCAATCCCGGCGTCGATCTCGGCAAGGCCGGCGGCCGTATTCTCGTCGCCGAGGTCGATCCGACGCCGATCCGCGGCAAGCTGAAGCGGATCATCGTCGACAAGAAGATGGGCGAGGTGATCGCCTACGATGCGAAAGGCCACGTCATGGCGGCCTATCCTGCCACCATCGGCAGCAAGGAGCTGCCGTCGCCGTCGGGGACCTACAAGGTCAGGGGCGTCGCTTTCAATCCGGTCTACTATTACGACCCGAAGAACTTCCTGCAGGGCGACAATCACGAGAAGCTGAAGCTGCCGCCCGGTCCCAACAATCCGGTCGGCTCGGTCTTCATCGCCCTGACGAAGCCGACCTACGGGCTGCACGGGACGCCCGATCCATCGAAAATCGACAAGACGGCGTCGCACGGCTGCGTGCGCATGACGAACTGGGACGCCAACGAGCTGGCGCACCTCGTCAAGCCCGGCGTCGTCGTTCACTTCCAGGAATAGCTTCCAAGAGTGGCTTCCGAGAGTGGCATCGCGACCGCGGCGCCACAGACGCGAATTATTCGCCGGGCTACGGGCCGCCGGCGGAACGTTAGAGTTGTGTTAACGAGTGCGGCGCGATTCTTTCGAGCATCGAGCCACTCGTGATTCGCCGCCATGCCGAAGACAAGCCACACCGACGAGACCGACGGCCTGTTCGCTTGGCCGGAGCCCGTCGTCATCGACATCCTCGCCGAGCGCTACCAGGACATCGCCGCGCCCGGCAGGATGACGATCGCACGTCTGCAGGCGAGCGCGCTGCGAGAGCTTTACGCGGGGCGGCCTCGGCGGGCGGCGACCTTGCGCCTCGAGCTGGCTGACGCATGCGAGATCACCGGCATCTCGGCGGATCGCGCAGGCCGTGCCGACCTTGCTGTCTTCTGGGAGCTGACGCAGCTCATCGACGCGCGCTTCCGAAACTCGCCGCGTTCGAAGGCCCTGATTTGCCTGAAAATCGAGGCCGCGCTCGACGAGCTGCGCACGGAGCAGGCGACACGCCCTCACCCGCAACGCGGGATCAGCAGGGCCATCTCCGGCGCATTGCAGCCTTTGGCCGCTACCGGTTGAGACGGTTGTACATGTCGATCGCCTGATCGATGTCGTCGAAGGTCATCAGACGACCGTCGACGAGCACAGCGCCACGATCACAATAATCCTTGATCGTTCCGACCGCGTGCGAGACCATGATGACATCCGAACGCGAGCGCCGTTCCGCGAAGGCCGCCTGGCACCTCGCCGCGAACCGCGCGTCGCCGGTGGCGGTGATCTCGTCGATCAAGTAGCAATCGAAGTCGATCGCCATCGAGAGGGCGAATGCAAGTCGCGACCCCATGCCTGAGGAGTAGGTCTTGAACGGGACGTCGAGATAGTCGCCGAGCTCACAGAAATCCTCGACGAAGTCGAGCACGCGACGGACATCCTGGCCATAGGCCCGGGCCGCGAACGTGACGTTGTTTCGGCCGGTCATCAGCGGGGAAAAGGCGCTCGCGAAGCCAAGCGGCCAGGAGAAGCGGACGTAGCGGCGGACCAGACCGGAATTCGGTCGCTCGACGCCCGACAGAAGCCGGATCGTCGTCGACTTGCCCGCGCCGTTGACCCCAAGGATTCCGTAGGAGTGACCGCGCTCGAACGACGTGGTGATGTGGTCCAGCACGACCTTCGTGTGGCCGCGACTGCGGTAGTATTTGTGGACGTCGACGAACTCGACCATCGGCGTGGACACTGAAATCTATCCTCCGCCACAAAAGACACCCGCTGGAGATGTCGCAATCGCCGAAGGATGACGAGTGCGAAGGCCAGGGCTGCTCACATGACCACGTGGCGCCATTTCGTCAATCCGACGCGACGCGGGTCAACGCCTCCGCCCGTCGATAGTTTGGCCCATTTGCGGATGGCGCCGACGATCGGCTAAGGGTGACCGCCAGCAAAGGTGGCTCCTCGTGAACGTCAACGCTCCCAATTCCTTTCGGCTCGGGCCCGACGATCGGGGGCGCTTCGGCGTGTTCGGCGGTCGCTTCGTCGCCGAGACCCTGATGCCGCTGATCCTCGATCTCGAGCGCGAGTACGAGACCGCCAAGGGCGATCCGACGTTCAAGGCCGAACTCGACGGGCTGCTCACGCATTACGTCGGCCGCCCGAGCGCGCTCTATCACGCCGAGCGGCTGACCGCGCATCTGCGCGAAAAGGCCGAGGCCGCCGGCAAGTCCGGCGGCGCCAAGATCTATTTCAAGCGCGAGGACCTCAATCACACCGGCGCGCACAAGATCAACAACGTGCTGGGGCAGATCCTTTTGGCGCGGCGGATGGGCAAGACGCGCATCATCGCCGAGACCGGCGCCGGCCAGCACGGCGTCGCGACCGCCACGGCCTGCGCCCGCTTCGGCCTGACATGCATCGTCTACATGGGCGCGGTCGACGTCGAGCGGCAAAAGCCCAATGTCTATCGCATGAACATGCTCGGCGCCGAGGTCGTGCCGGTCCAGGCCGGCGCGCGCACGCTGAAGGACGCGATGAACGAGGCGCTTCGCGACTGGGTCGCCAACGTGCACGATACTTTCTACTGCATCGGCACGGCGGCGGGTCCGCATCCCTACCCCGCGATGGTGCGCGACTTCCAATGCATCATCGGCGACGAGACCAGGCAACAGATGCAGGCCGCCGAGGGACGGCTGCCCAGTTCGGTGTTCGCCTGCATCGGCGGCGGCTCGAACGCGATCGGCATGTTCCACCCCTTCCTCGATGACCCCTCGGTCGAGATTTTCGGCGTCGAAGCGGCGGGCCATGGGCTCGACAAGAAGCACGCCGCGTCGCTCGCCGGCGGCAAGCCGGGCGTTCTGCACGGCAACCGCACATACCTGCTGATGGACGCCCACGGACAGATCGAGGAAGGCCATTCGATCTCGGCCGGGCTCGACTATCCCGGCATTGGTCCCGAGCACGCCTGGCTGCGGGACAGCGGACGCGTCACGTATCTGTCGGCGACCGACGTCGAGGCGCTCGCTGCCTTCCATGCCTGCGCCAGACTCGAGGGGATCATCCCTGCGCTCGAGCCCGCGCACGCGCTGGCCCGCGTCGCCGACGTGGCGCAGGATCGGCCGCGCGATCACCTGATGGTCGTCAACATCTCCGGGCGCGGCGACAAGGATCTCGCGCAGGTCGCGGCGCACGGCGGCGGCCCGGCCATCGACGACATGACCTGACGGCGAATACCACCGACCTCTACGGAGAGGCCGGCTCCTGGGGCGGATGCGCCGCGACGGCCAGCTTGCGCAGCATGATCTCCGCGACCTTGGCGGCGGGAAGCCGTCCGCGTTGCTGAATGCCGTCGCCGAGGTCCGACTTCAGCATGACGAAGCCGCGCCCACTCCGCCAGCTGCCGGTGAATGTCCGCCCGTCCACCGTGACGCTGACCGGCTCCGGGGGGGCTTCGAGGGCGCTTTCGTTCCGCATCGCACGGCTCTCCGATCGACGATGTCGAGGCTACCCGAGCGGAGGCGAAGTGTCGCGCCGAAAGATGCGGCGGCCACCGAGCGCACCGTGGGCGACGTGAACCACTCGATGCGCGCCTAGAGAAGCATCCCGCAGCGGCGCGCGACGCGGAATTGCCACAGGCAGAGCGCGGGGGTCACGCCGAGCTCCATGCCGAGCCCGAGTAGCATCGGCGACGACGGCATCGCGACGAAGATCAACCCGACGAGCCGCATGAGGCCGGCAAGGACAACGATGGCGGACAGGAGACGGATGCGGTCCGCGCGTCGTTCGATCTGGGGGATCGTCTCCCAGAACGCGAGACCGATACCCAGCAGCAGCCCCGACAGAAAACGAACGTGGCTGTCGAGCGAGATGCCGGGCGGCGCCTCACCGGTCATCGTTCCACCGAGCAGCGTGCCGGCGAGGCCGGCGAGCACCGGCACGAAACCCGCGAGCGCGACCGCGGCTTGCAGCAGGTGCCGCTCGGTGCGGGCGGACAGGCCCGGCGTGATCTGGTCGGAGAGCGAGCGCATCATCTCGACAAATCCAGTCGGATCAATTGTCGATCATGTAGCGTAGTCCGGCCCGGACCTCTTGCTTCTGTATTGTTGTCCCCAACACCGTGCCGAGATTAAGGTAGCGATAGCCGATATCGATCTTCGTGTGGTCGTAGACCTGGAAGGCGAGGCCCGCCATCAGAGCGAACGCCGGCTTGTAGTATTGCGCGCTGGTGCTGCTGTCGAAATTTAACGCGGTCGACCGGCTGGTTCGCGGGTTCGTCACCGTGATCGCGTAGGCGCCACGCCCGTCATAGAAATGCGACTGGGTATCATCGTGACCGAAGCTCAACCCGACACCGCCGCCCACATAGGGCGTCACGATGTTATAGTAGGTGCCGAGATCGATATACCCGTTCAAGAGCACATCGTAGCTTTGAAGATCTGCCTGAAAGGTGCCGTTACAGCCGCCAAATCTCGGCTGGAAGGTCACCTTGCGATAGCCCGTCTGGCATTGAAACGAGGGACCATAGACTGACGAGTTCACCGGCTCATTGAAGTCGGCGACGACGTCCGCCCGGAACCAAGGATTGAAGGAATACCCGGCGCCAAGGTCCGCGACGTAGCCGAAACGATGGCTATCCTCGATGCGCGGGCCTCGCTCGATAGCCTGAGACGTCGTGATGCTAGCGACGGAGAGCTGACCGGGATTGAACGGATTGGCTTGCAACAATCTCGCGCCGCCGAAGTCGCCCCGAACGTACCAGCCCGAGCCGAAGACGACATTCGAGACGGGCATGATCTGTGGCGCATCCTCCAGCGCGGGATCGAGGTCGGCCGCGGCAGCGGACTGCGATCCGAGCGCGGCGAAGGTCAGGATCGAAACGGCGCCAGCCACGCTGAACGAGAACCTGCTGCGAGACATGGTTTGCTTCCCAACCCGGTCGAATCGGGCCCCCGCCCGTCGTCTGGTAAGGAAATCTCAACCATAAATATTAAAGGGGTCTTAACCCTGCGGTCGCGCCGTCGGCTTTCGCGTCGAAATCCGGCGCGGCGGCGTTCGGGCAACAAAAAAGCGGGCCAACGCGGCCCGCTTGTCGTGTCTTCAGCTGATTTGACCGTCGTTCAGTATCGGCTGACGACGACCGGCGATGGCGCCGGCAGGAAGTCGGCGAAGGTGTAACGGAAGCCGAGGCGAATGTCGTTGTAGGCCAGCCGGTAATGCTGAACCTCGTTGGGACACGGCGACTGGTTCACGCAGGCAATCGTGCCCGAGCTGTACTTGCCGACGTTGAGGTAGCGATATCCGATTTCGAACTTCAAGTTGCGGCTTATCGCGAAGTCGACGCCAGCCATGCCGGCGTAGGCGAAGTTCGTCGTGCTCTTGCCGTAGGAGTAGCCGCTGCCGCCACCCTCGCCGCTGTCGATGACAGAACCGGAATTGATGTTGGCGACACCGACGCCGGCGCCGATGAATGGCGTGGCGCCATACCAGGTTCCGATATCCACGTAGCCGTTCACCAGACCGTCCACGACACGGACGTTGCCGCGGTAATTGTCATAGCTCCGGGAGGCGTTCTTCGGGTGGGCGTAATAGCCCTGATTGTAGCTCTCGATCGCGCTGAACTGCGACGAGGCGCGATACTCGCCGGTGACGTCGGCGCGGAAATACTCGTTGAACCGATAGCCGACACCGGCGTCGATGAAGGCGCTGTCGTCCAGCGAATGCTGCTCATAGCGAGCGTCGGGGACGTAGTAGTCGAAGCTCGACGACCTGGTTTGGAAATCGGCGATGCCGACTCCGACGTCGCCGCGCAGGTACCAATTGCCGCCGAGAACGACCGGCGGCGGTGCCACGTAGACCGGCTGCGGCGGCGCGGGAAGCAGGTCGGCGGCGTAGGCGGTGGCGGTCGCGACAAGGCTCGCGACGCCGGCCAGGCATAGAGCCCTGAAGCTGGCCATCAGGAAAATCCCCCAGTTGTTCGAGCCAGGCTGGCAATCGGCCCGAGCTGTCGAATGCAAGGGAGTATCGGGGCAACACTTTAAAAGCTTCTTAACCTCAAGATTTAACCTTAAGGATCTACTTCCCCTCTCGCGGCCCTCAAGTCTGTCCCATATCGGGACGGGGCGCGGCGTTCGTCGACCTTGCGTCAAGGCAGGCGATCGTCGATGTCGCGTTGACTATCGACCGCGCGGTCCGGCGGAGACCGGATGTCGGAGGGAAGGCAAATCATGACGGGCTTCGCGCGACGCGGACCGACCAGGCTCGATCGCAACCAGATCATCGGCTTCTGGAGCGCGTGGGCGGGTTGGATGCTCGATGGGATGGACAGCTTCATCTACGCGCTCGTTCTGCGCCCTGCCCTCACCGAGCTGCTGCCACGCTCGGGCATCGCGGCGACCCCGCAGGCGGTCGGCACCTACGGCTCGATCCTCTTCGCCCTCTTCCTCGTCGGCTGGGGGCTCTCGTTCATTTGGGGTCCGATCGCCGATCGTTTCGGTCGGACGCGAACGCTCGCCGGCACGATCATCGTCTATGCCGTCTTTACCGGCGCCGCCTATTTCGCGGAGTCGGTTTGGCAGCTCGCGGCCTTTCGCTTCTTGGCCGGCATCGGCATCGGTGGCGAATGGGCGATGGCGGCCACCTACGTCGCAGAAGCGTGGCCCGAGGACCGCCGCAAGACAGGCGCCGGCTACCTGCAGACCGGCTACTATGCCGGCTTCTTCGTCGCCGCCGCGCTCAACTACACGGTCGGTGCCCACTACGGCTGGCGCGCGATGTTCCTGTGCGGCCTCGCCCCGGTGATCGTGGCGCTGTTCACCCTGGCGAAGGTCCGCGAGCCCGAACGCTGGGCCGGTCAGGACGACACGGCGACCCGGCAAAGCCCACTGCGCGAGATCTTCGGCCCGCTCTACCTGAAACGTACGCTGGTCAACTCGGCGCTCATCACCGTCGCGATCATCGGGCTCTGGGCCGGCGCCGTCTATGAGCCCGCCGCCGTCGGGCTGCTGGCGAAGAAAGCCGGCTTCACGGAGATTTCGGCCGCCCGCATCGTGTCGCTCGCCACGGCGGTTCTCTCGGTCGGCACGATCATCGGCTGTATCGCGCTCCCGGTGATGGCCGAACGCATCGGCCGCAGAGCGACGCTCGCGATCTATTTCGCGATCATGCTCGTGACGATCCCGATCGCCTTCGGCTGGGCGTTTTATCTACGAGACGGACTGGTGCCGTTTATCGTCACGCTGTTCTTCCTGGGCTTCGGCGGCGGCAATTTCACGGCGTTCAGCCTCTGGCTGCCGGAGCAATACGCGACGCGGGTGCGGGCCACGGCGTTCGCCTTCGCAACCTCCATCGGTCGCTTCGTCGGAGCGGGCGTCAATTTTGGTCTCGCCGCCCTGGTCGCCAGCATGCACACGGTCGGCGTCCCCGTCGCCTTGACGTCGGTCGCGTTCATTGTCGGGATCGCGATTTTGCCGCTAGCCGTGGAGACCCGTGGCGAACACTTGCCGTCATGAGCCGCGCGAACGGGCGCGAGCCCAGGGAACCAAGTATTTCTAGACCTGTTCATGGAACGTCTGACGAGGGCGATGTCATGGACGCAGCAAAAAAGCCGTCGACACGCGGATTTGCTTCGATGGATCCCGAAAAGCAGCGCGCCATCGCGCGAAAAGGCGGCGAAAGCGTGCCGAATGAGAAGCGGAGCTTCTCGCAAAATCCTGGTCTTGCCGCCGAAGCCGGCCGTAAAGGTGGTCATAGCGTCAAGCCGAGCAAACGGAGCTTCTCGCAAAACCATCTTCTCGCTTCGGAGGCGGGCCGCAAGGGCGGGCACGCATCGCACGGGGCGGCCCGCAAGCTGGCGGACGGTTGAGCGACCGCTACTCGCGCTCTCAGCTAATCGGCGCCGGCCTGCTTGCGGGGGTGCGACGAATGTCCCCCCTTGCGTCCCGCTTCCGACGCGAGTTGGTGGTTTTGCGAGAAACTGCGCTTGCTGTCCGGCACGCTGCGCCCTCCTTTTCGCGCGATCTCACGTTGCTTGTCGCGATCCATGGACGCGAACCCTCGAGTTGAGCCGGAACCGGCTTCGCGCGTTTGCATGCTGAGCCTCCTTTTCAAGATGCTCGTTAACCGGAGAGCTATGCCGGAGTTCCAAACAACGTCGCTCATCCGTCACACGACAGAATCTTTTTATCAATCAATATCAATTGTTTAGGGCTTCCCAGGCCACCGGCACAGATCGGCGACCAGGCATGTCGCGCAGAGCGGGGCACGGGCGCGACACACGTAGCGTCCGTGCAGGATCAGCCAATGGTGAGCATGGCCTTTATAGACATCTGGTATTGCCCGTTCCAGGCCAAGTTCCACTTCGAGTGGGGTCTTGCCGGGCGCAAGTGGGATCCGATTGGAGACGCGGAAGAGATGCGTGTCGACGGCGATGACCGCGGCCCCGTAGGCGTTGTTCAAGACGACATTCGCCGTCTTGCGTCCGACCCCCGGCAGCGTCTCGAGATCGGGCCGGTTGTCAGGCACCCGGCCATGAAACACGTCGACCAGACGACGCGACAGGGCAACGATGTTCTTCGCCTTCGTACGATAGAGGCCGATCGACTTGATGAGATCGCGGACCCTCTCCTCGCCGAGCGACAGCATCTTCTCCGGCGTGTCGGCCAACGCGAACAAGGCTGGTGTCGCCTTGTTGACACCCGCGTCGGTCGCCTGCGCGGAGAGCACGACCGCGACGAGGAAGGTGAAGGCATTGGTCGATGTCAGCTCCCCTTTGGGCTGCGGTTCGCGCGCTTGAAACCGCCGGAAGATTTCGGCGACGGTCGCCCGTGGGACCGGCCGTGGCAGGCGTGCTGGCTCGGGGGGCAGGCCCGATGCCCCGTGCGCTGTCGCGACGATTTGCGCCGTCTCTGTCGTCTTGGCCGCTTTTGCCCTCATCGAAGCGTGTCTAGATTGAAGTCGACCGACGGAGAAGTCCCCGCATGCCTGACGACAGCTTCCGCGATCATTCCGCGGCGCCGGACCATCTGCTGCTCGAGGTTCGTCTCGTCCCGCACCGCTCGCTGGGTGCGACGCAGTTCCGCGTCCTCATGGGCGTGTTTGCTTTGGCCGGGACTGCCTCGAGCCTGCCGTTCGTGATCGCCGGAGCCTGGCCTGTCGGCGGCTTCATGGGGCTCGATGTCGCGCTGCTCTACCTGGCTTTCCGCGCGAATTTCAGGGCCGCGCGGGCTTACGAGGACATCAGCGTCACTCCGCTCGAGCTGCTGCTGGCCAAGGTGAGCGCGAAAGGGCGGCGGGCGGAGTGGCGATTTCACCCCGCTTGGGTCCGCCTCGACAAGGTCGAGCACGAGGAGTTCGGCTTGCAGCGGCTGGCGATCCGATCGCGCGGCCAGAGTGTCGAAGTGGCTGGATTTCTCGGCGCCGACGCCAAAGCCGACTTCGCGTCACGACTCGCGCGCGCTCTCGCGGAAGCCAGACGTGGCCCACGCTTCAACTAGGGCACAGTCGAGCGGTAGGTCCCAGAAATGGAAAACGGCCGCTCCGGGGGCGGGAGCGGCCGTCTTAATGGGCACCAAGTCGTTGGGGGGCAGACTTGGCGCTCGTCAGTGAAACGCCCTACAGACGGTGCAGTTCCACGATCTGCTTTTTAATTTTTGGCAGCTCGCGTTTCGCGATCGCGGCCAATGCCGCATCATCGCCCGCGGCTGCGTAATCTCCGTAGAGCGACTGAAGCTGATCGAGCGCGGCAAGCTGCTTGGCCTTGTAGGCATCATCGAAGTCCTTGCCAGCGAGGCCCTCCATGCTGTCGAGGTCCTCCTGACCGGCCGGCGGGGTCATCGCCGCCATATCGCGCGTCGTGATGCCGGCGCGGTCGTCGAGTGCCACCGAGCGCCCGGTCTGCAGCTGGTCGCCGCTGGCGTGCGCGGTCTTGCTCGCCAAATCAGCCTTGATCCAGTCGTCGAACGCATTTGCCGTCAACGTCTGATCGCGGGCCTCGTCATGCGCGAACGACTTGAGCCTGGTGTTCTGCGAGTTTTGCAACGCGAACCGGCTGGACCGATCCAGGAAGTCCACATCCTGGTTGGCGTTGATCAGGAACGCATTGGTCATCGGCGAGGCGGCGGAAACCGGCGCGGCCGAAAGAAGCGCGGCGGCCACAGCGGCGGCGCCGATCGTCGAACGAATGATCATGATGCTATCCCCTCAGAAAGCACTTGGACTGTAGTCACAGTCTTGCGGAAGAAACGCTGTCCCGGCCCTGGCGGTTCCACGTCCTCGTAGTGCGGGATCCTAAAATTCAACTGCCGGCAAGCAAGCTCGTCAATAACAAAAAAACCCGGCGTGGAAGCGCCGGGGTCTTCGAGCCACATGGGGCCAAACCGAACTCGGCTACATTCCGCGGAGCGCGTCGAGCCGGTGCTGGACGATCGGCAGCTGTCGGACCGCCATCGCGCGCAACGCCGGATCGTCGCCGTCGCGCATGTAATCCGTGTAGAGCGTCGCAAGTTGGCGCAACGCGTCCTTCTGTGTCGTGATGTAGAACGCGTCGAACCGGTGGCCGGCCAGGGAAGCCAGACGCGACATGTCCGTCTCCTCGGACGGCAGCAACGTGCCCGGCGCCGCCGTGCGCGTCGCCGTCGCGGCGGGAGCGGCGGCGGCAAGCGGCGCATCGATCGCCACGGAGCGGCCCGTCAACACCTCGCCGACGCTGTCGGTCACGTTGGTGGCGACATCGACCGGCGCCGCGCCGGCACCAACCGGCGAGTTGGTCTCGGTCCAAGCCACCAACGAGTTACCTGCGAGCGTCTGCTCGGTTGCCTCGGCGCGGGCGAACGCCTTGATCCTGATGCTGCTCGAGGAGGCAAGCGCGAGACGGCTGGCGTTGTCGAGGAAATCGACGTTCGGATGGACGTTGGCGACAAAGGCGTCGGTCATCGCGGATGCGGCGAACGCGGGCGCCGCGCTCGACAAGACAGCCGCGCTCGACAAGACAAACGATCCGGCGGCGGCGAGAAGCATCATCTTCAAGCTGGAGGTCATCGTGCATCCCCTTCTTGGTCGAACCCGCACCCGACCGCATCGCGCCCGGTATGAGCAGTAAACTTTGCTCCATGGTCGCGGTTCCGGGCGGGCATTCCCACCGAGCGAAGTAATGCAGCCTCGTGATATTTTTGTCGCGGCTACTGCTGCGGGTCAGGTGCAATCGATGTTGCGGGGGCTGCCACAGGCTCGCGCGTCACATGCGCCTTTGCCCGTTCGCGCGCCGCGTGGCGCCGATCGACTGGCTCCGGCATCTCGCCGAACTTGGCGAGCAGCGCGAGCACGCGTGCCTCGGTGATTTGCGTCGAGCAGAAGCCAAAGACGCTCTCTTTCGCGTAGTCGCGGCAGGTCATCTCGCGCGACGAAGAGAAGCCGGCCTGCTCGCGGGCGATCGCCTTGATCAGGTCGCGATCCTTGCCGGCACGCTTCAAAAGAACGCGGAAGTTCGCCCGCATCGTCGTCTCGATCCGAACGCGTTCCCGCTCGAGCTCCTTCGCCCGCTTGTCGGTGATCTCGACCGGGGCTGGGCCCCATAGGCCGGACAGCGACACGCGGCAGTCGGCCGCCGTGAACTCGCAAGTCGGCTTCGGGGTGGAGACCAGCACGGCGCCGTTCAGCACGTCGATCGTGAAGGGACAGGCCTGCAACGGAACCTGGTAGCGGATCGCACCCTCCGGTCGTCCAGCCGGCGTGATCGCGAGCGGCGGCGTGAGCGAAACATCGAGGCTGCAATCCTTGGTCGGCGCCGAGATCTTGTCGCCGGTCAACGCGAGCTTCGAGAGCACCAGGTCGTCGCCGGACTTGTCGAAGCTCATCGCGCCCTTGAGGCCGTCGCGGGCGAGCACATGGCCGGCGATCGTGTCCTCGGAGGGCGGCTTGAGGATGATCGGCTTCGGCGGCGCATGCGTCCCTTCGCTTGCGCCGCCGCCGGTCGGCTTTTGCGCGGTCCCGGTCGCGGCCCCGGGGGACGCACCATTCGTGGCACCTGGCAGCATCATCTGCGCCGCCGCCGGCTGCCACCCCTGCGGCGCCCCGTAGGCCAGGATCGTGGCGAGCAGGACCACGGACTTCAGCCGCGACCTCGCGAACCGTCCGGCGGCCCGATGACCTCCGATCATCCGCCCGCGACCCTTCGAAAACCCGCGAAATCACGTGTCCCGTCAAGCCCCGGGACCGCCGCGCCGCGTCGCTTGCGTGCTTGAATCACCCTCTTATATACCGGCCATCTTGCGGCCTCCCCGGCCAATGCCAATCTCAGCACCATCGGGAACCGGGCGTGCGCTCGTACGCCCACAGGCCGGTCCGCTCCGGGGACCAGCGGTTCTGCGACACGAAAGGAACGACACGACATGGCAAAAGTCATCGGCATCGATCTCGGCACCACCAATTCCTGCGTCGCCGTCATGGAAGGGTCGACGCCAAAGGTTATCGAGAATTCAGAAGGCGCGCGCACCACGCCGTCGATCGTCGCGTTCACCGACGATGGCGAAAGGCTTGTGGGCCAGCCGGCCAAGCGTCAAGGCGTCACCAATCCCGAGCGCACGTTTTTCGCGATCAAGCGACTGATTGGTCGCACGTTCGACGACCCGATGACCAAGAAGGACATTGGTCTCGTCCCCTACACGATCGCCAAGGCGAAGAACGGCGATGCCTGGGTCGAGGCCGACGGCAAGCCTCATTCGCCCTCGCAGATCTCCGCCTTCATCCTGCAGAAGATGAAGGAGACGGCGGAAGCCCATCTCGGCTCCGGCGTGACGCAGGCTGTCATCACCGTGCCGGCGTACTTCAACGACGCCCAGCGCCAGGCCACCAAGGATGCCGGCAAGATCGCCGGCCTCGAAGTGTTGCGCATCATCAACGAGCCGACGGCGGCCGCGCTCGCCTACGGGCTCGACAAGAAGGGCTCCGGCACGATCGCGGTCTACGATCTCGGTGGCGGTACGTTCGACGTGTCGATCCTCGAGATAGGCGACGGCGTATTCGAGGTGAAGTCGACCAACGGCGACACGTTCCTGGGCGGCGAGGATTTCGACAACCGGCTCGTCGAATACCTGGCGGCCGAGTTCAAGAAGGAACAGGGCATCGACCTGACCAAGGACAAGCTCGCCCTTCAGCGCCTCAAGGAGGCGGCCGAGAAGGCCAAGATCGAGCTGTCCTCGGCGAGCCAGACCGACATCAACCTGCCCTACATCACCGCCGATGCCTCGGGTCCGAAGCATCTTGCGCTGAAACTCTCGCGCTCGAAGTACGAGTCGCTCGTCGACGACCTGATCCAGAAGACGGTCGAGCCCTGCAAGAAGGCCTTGAAGGACGCCGGCCTCACGGCGGGAGAGATCAACGAGGTTGTTCTCGTCGGCGGCATGACCCGCATGCCGAAGGTCCAGGAGGTCGTGAAGAGCTTCTTCGGCAAGGAGCCGCATAAGGGTGTCAATCCGGACGAGGTCGTCGCCATCGGCGCCGCGGTCCAGGCCGGCGTGCTGCAGGGCGACGTCAAGGACGTGCTGCTGCTCGACGTGACGCCGCTGTCGCTCGGCATCGAGACGCTGGGTGGCGTGTTCACGCGCCTGATCGATCGCAACACGACGATCCCGACCAAGAAGAGCCAGGTCTTCTCGACCGCCGAGGACAACCAGACGGCCGTCACCATTCGCGTGTTCCAGGGCGAGCGCGAGATGGCGGCGGACAACAAGATCCTCGGGCAGTTCGACCTTGTCGGCATCCCGTCGGCGCCGCGCGGCGTGCCGCAGGTCGAGGTGACCTTCGACATCGACGCCAACGGCATCGTCAACGTGACGGCGAAGGACAAGGCGACCAACAAGGAGCAGCAGATCCGCATCCAGGCCTCTGGCGGCCTGTCGGACGCCGACATCGAAAAGATGGTGAAGGACGCCGAGGCGAACGCCGCCGAGGACAAGCAGCGTCGCGAGATGGTCGACGCCAAGAACCAGGGCGAGGCGATGATCCACTCGGCCGAGAAGTCGCTGGTCGACTACGGCGACAAGGTCTCGGCCGCCGACAGGAGCGCGATCGAAGGCGCCGTCGCGGCGCTGAAGACCGCGCTCGAGGGCGAGGACGCCGAGGCGATCAAGGCCAAGACGAACGATCTCGTCCAGGCCTCGATGAAGCTCGGCGAGGCGATGTACAAGGCGCAGGGCGAGACGGCTGGCGCCGAGGCGGGCCCCGCGCATGACGCGACCAAGGACGACGTGATCGACGCGGACTTCAAGGAAGTCGGACCGGACGAGAAAAAGTCGGCCTGACCATCCACAAGAGATCGCGAGCGGGCCGCCGAGGAGATTCGGCGGCCCGTTTTTGTTGCTTTTATGAGTCCGCTGATTCGTGAGAGAAGCAATCGAGGCTTCTCATTGACGAAACGCGTGAGGCGCGACTGCCGCAACCGGCGTCGACGCGGGAACGATTGAAGATGGCCAAAGCCGATTATTACGAGACGCTTGGCGTCTCGAAGACGTGCACCGAAGTCGAGATGAAGGCCGCCTTTCGCAAGGCGGCGATGCAATACCATCCCGACCGCAACCCCGGAAATGCCGAGGCCGAGAACAAGTTCAAGGAGCTGAACGAGGCCTACCAGACGCTGTCCGACGGCCAGAAGCGCGCGGCTTACGACCGCTTCGGCCATGCCGCCTTCGAGAACGGTGGCGGCCAGGCCGACGGGTTCGGCTCGTCGATGGCCGACATTTTCGACGACCTGTTCGGCGACATGATGGGTCGGCGCGGCCAGCAGCGCGGCACCGGCGGCGCCGGGCGCGGCTCGGACCTGCGCTACAACATGGAGATCACGCTCGAGGAGGCCTTCCACGGCAAGACCGCGAGCCTGAAACTGCCGACGTCGGTGTCGTGCGACACCTGCTCGGGATCCGGCGCGCGCCCCGGCGCCAAGCCCAAGACCTGCTCGATGTGCCACGGCCACGGCCGCGTGCGCGCGCAGCAGGGCTTCTTCGCCATCGAGCGGACCTGCCCGACCTGTCAGGGCCGCGGCGAGATGATCGACAACCCATGCACCGCCTGCGCCGGCTCCGGCCGCGTCACGCGCGAGCGGCAGCTCTCCGTCAACATTCCCGCCGGCGTCGAGGACGGGACCCGCATCCGCCTGTCCGGCGAGGGGGAGGCCGGCACCCGCGGCGGCCCAGCGGGCGACCTCTACATCTTCGTCTCGACGAAGCCGCACCCATTCTTCCAGCGCGACGGCGCCGACCTTTTCTGCCGCGTGCCGATCTCGATGGTGCAGGCCGCGCTCGGCGGCGACATCGCGGTTCGTACCGTGGACGGCGGCGAGGCCAAGGTGAAGATCCCCGAGGGCACGCAGTCCGGCAAGCAGTTCAAGGTGCGCGCGAAGGGCATGCCGGTGCTGCGGTCGCGCGATGTCGGCGACCTCTACATCCAGACCACCGTCGAGACCCCGCAGAGCCTCACCCGCCGGCAGCGCGAGCTGCTCGCCGAGTTCGAGACCGAGAGCTCGCACAAGACGCATCCCGAGGCGTCAGGCTTCTTCGCCAAGATGAAGGACTTTTTCGAAAATCTGAGCGGGGCGTAGAGCGTTACGTCCCACTCCTCGCGACGACGTCGCGCAACCGCCGCACGCGCTCTTCCATCGAGCTGCGGACGCACTCGTCGATCGCGGTGCCGGGATGGGCGCTGTTATGCGCGGCCCATTGGCAGCCGCCGCGCTGTCGCATGTAGCGCGCCGTGCTGGCGACAAGCTGGCTTTGTTCGCCCGACGACAGCTCGACCTTGGCGCGGTCGGTCAGAGCGGCGATCTCGCGATCCATCGCGACATATTCCGGCGAGTCGCAGATCGTCTTGGCAACGACGCCGTGGGCGGCATGGCATTTGAGCGTCGGCGTGGCCGCCGCGAGCGGCGTGATCGTGCCGGCGAGCGCGGCGCCGACCATCATGAGATACGAGCGAAGAGGCATGGCGAATCCTCGGAGGACCACCTGCGATGAGACCCGCAGTCGCTTAACGCTTCGTTGCCGGACGGTGCCGGGATGTGACGATCTCGCCTCCTTTTTCTCGTCACGCCATCGCCGTGCTAGGCCTGCCCGCGGTGGAGCCCAAGCGCGATGATGGAACAACCGACCGCGACACCTGGCGCCTTGCGCCGTCTCGCCGTTCCGCTCGCGTTCCTCGCCGTCGTGCCGATCGCGCCTGTCCTCGATGACGTGGTCCACGCCCCCGCGGCATGGGTGTTTCTCGCGGGGGCCGCCGCCATCGCGGTGCTCGCCGATTGGATGCGGCGGGCGACGGAGCAGGCGGCGGAAAAGGTCGGCTCGGCCATCGGCGGCCTCCTCAACGTCTCGTTCGGCAGCCTCGCCGAACTCATCCTCGCGTTGTTCGTGCTGAGTTCGGGCCAGGCGCAGGTGGTGCGCGCGCAGATCACCGGCTCGATCATCGGGACCAGCCTGCTCGGGCTCGGCCTTGCCGTGGTGGCTGGCGGTATCGGTCGCGCGAGCCAGACCTTCAAGCGAGAGCGCGCCGGACAATTGTCCAGCCTGCTCGTGCTCGTGCTGATCGCGCTGCTGCTGCCGGCGGTGTTCGATCTCACCAACCGCGCGGTGGCGCACAATGAGAATCTCGCGCTCAGCGACGAGGAGCTGTCGCTCGGCTTCGCCGCCGTGATGATCGCGATCTACGCCGCCAACCTCGTCTATACGCTCGTCACGCACCGCGACGTGTTCGCGGCGCCCGAGCCGCGCGATGAGAGCACCACGGGCGGCTGGCCGCTGTGGCTCGCGCTCGCCGCGATGGTCGGCTTCACGGCGCTGATCGCGCTCGAGGCCGAGCTGGTCTCGGGCGCGCTCGAGGCGACGGCCAAGGGCATCGGGCTGTCGACCGTGTTCCTGGGCGTGATCGTGCTCGCGCTCGTCGGCACGGCGTCCGACCTCTTCGCCGCGGTGGTCTTCGCGCGTCAGGACAAGATGGGCCTCGTCGTGTCGATCTGCGTCGGTTCGGCGATCCAGATCGCACTGGTGGTCGCGCCCGTGCTCGTCATCGCCGCCTGGCTGATCGGGCACCCGTTGAGCCTCGTCTTCGAGAACCCGATCGAGCTGTTCGCCATCGCCGCCACCGCGCTGATCGTCAACGCGGTGGCGGCCGATGGCGAGACGACATGGTTCGAAGGCGTCCTTTTGATCGGCGTCTACGTCCTCTTCGGGCTCGCCTTCTTCTTCACCGCGCCGATACCCGGATGACCTGATCAGAACAGGCCCCCGACGGCCCGCCTGTCGCGGAGCCGCGGAGCCGATGCGCCGTGCCCGAGGTCCGACCGTGGCAATGAACGTGGACGACCCGCCCGGCCTCGAGCCGCGTGGCGCGCGGCACGCCGACCTGCTCGGCCTCGATCAATCCAGGCGCGAAGGCCTGGGCGCCCGATGCGCCGACGGCAATGAACGCGGCGACAGAGAATGCGGTGAGATACTTCATCATGCGATCCTCGGTGTGGGACGCCAGGCTGGCATCGCCCTCGGACCATATTTGGCATCGCGCCGTTTCAGCGGTTTCGCTGTCTCGTGACAAACTATGGCGGAGACAAAGTGCGAAGCCGTCTGGCTGGCCCCGTCGTCATTGCGAGTCGAATGCGAAGCAATCCAGGGGCCGCCGGTAATTCCGGGTTGCTTCGCTGCGCTCGCAACGACGGCGGACTGAAGTTTACACGGCCTGCGGGAAGATCGCCTTCTTCACCACGGCATGGACGCCCCAATTGCCGTCGACCACCTGCGTGATGCCGAAATCCACCGCGACCGACATCAGCGAGATCGCCTCGTCCTCGGAGAGACCCTTCGAGGCCATCAGGAAACGCCGCATCTTGCGGAAGGCGTCGCGCATGGCGAGGTCGATCGAGGATTTCTGGAAGATCGCCGCCTGCGCGTCCGGTCCAAGCTCGGCGAGATAATTCGCGTAGGAAAAGCCGCTGACGACCCAGTCGTCCTTGGTCTCGATCATCGGATAGTCGACGCTCTCCAGCGGCGTGCCGGCGAGGTCGGCGCGCTTGTGCAGGATGAATTGGAACGTGCCAGTCAGCGAGCACTCGATCGCGGTGCCGCAGAGCTCGCTGTCGCCCTGCGAGGCGTGCGGATCGCCGACCGAGAACAGCGCGCCCTCGACCGCGACGGGGTAGTACATCGTCGCGCCCTTGCCGATGCGCCAATTGTCGATGTTGCCGCCCGTGTAGGACGGCGGGATCGTGTTGACGTAATCGGCCTCTTTCGGCGTCAGCCCCATCGTGCCGAAATGCGGGCGGATCGGAATGCGGATCCCCTTCAGCACGTCCATCGTCTTGGTCGTCTTCGAATGGTCGACCGGCAAACCAGGATAGTCTATCGTCGGGTGCGCGACGCCATAGGGATCAACGACGGTCGGCCAACGAAAGTTATAGACCGCGCGGGCCCAATCGCGTGCGCCGGTGGCGTCGAGTTCGTAGATCGTGACGATCTCGCGTGGGCGCTCGCCGGTGATCAGGTCCTTGTACTGAAAACCCCACCAGGCGGCGGCGTTCGAGCCGAACGCGAGGCCCTTGTATTGGGGGTTGGCCGAGGGTCGCGGCGCGACGTCGAGGATACGCACCTCGACCACGTCGCCGGGCTCGGCGCCGCGAATGGCGATGGGGCCGGTGCAGATGTGCACGCCGAGGCCGCCGCCGTCGCCGACCTTGGCGTCGGCCGGGCCGGCACCCCGCCGGCTCACGCCCTTCTTGTCCTTCGTCCAGAGATAGACGCTCTCGGCGCCCGGGTCGCCGGCGATCATCCGCTCGTGGTCGTCGTTCGCCTGATGGGTCAGCGTCTCGATCGTCACGAAGTCGCCAGACGAGATCTCGACCTGCGGCTTCAAGAGCTTCGAGAAATAGCCCCAGTGCACCGTGCCTGCGTTGGCTGGCAGGTGATAATGGCTGGCGACGCCCGGCTGGCGCGCCGCGCTGGTCTCGGCCAGCGCCGGGCTCACGAGCGATCCGCCCGCGGTGGCGGCGGCGGCGAACAGGCCGCGCTTGAGAAAGGCGCGGCGCTCCGGCGCGAGATCCTCGTGGAACGCGCGCCGATGCGCTTCGAAATCCTCGCAGCTCGGATCATCGCCCTGGCACATGCACTCGCTCTCCCTTGTCTCCACAGGGGAGGCAAGGACGAGGCCATGGGTCCTCCACCTTTCACTGGAGGACGATCACGCGACCGTTACCGCCGCATGCAACGCCGCCGGGTCGAGCGCGCGCCGTGCCGCCGCGAGCGCCGGACCGTCGCGGAGGCGCCGCGCGATGCAGGCGAGAACCGGCAGCTGCTCGCCGCTCTTCGCCGCCGGCAACAGCGCGAGGCAGACGATATCGACCGGCTTGCCATCGACCGCCTCGAAGGCGATCGGCTCGCGCAGCCGGGCAAGCAGGACGAACGGCGCCGCGACATCGGCGAGACGCGCGTGCGGGACGGCGATGCCGTGGCCGAGGCCCGTCGAGCCCAGCGCTTCTCGCGCGCGCAACGCCTCGAGGATTTCCACCGCCTCGATGGCAAGCGACGCGGCCGCGCGCTTGGCGAGATCGCCGAGACACGCGGCCTTGTCGGCGTAACGGAGATCGACGAGGCAGCGGGACGGCTCGAGAAGCTGGGCGAGGTCCATGCGAACTCACTCCGGCGCGCGAAGACGATAGCCGACGCCGGTCTCGGTCAGGATATACGATGGACGCTCGGGGCTCGTCTCGATCTTTTGACGCAGCTGGCGGATATAGACGCGCAGATATTGCGGATCTGTCGTCGGACCCCACACCTCCTTCAGCAGGAACGCGTGGCTCAGCACCTTGCCGGCGTGCTGCACGAGAAGCCGCAGCACCTCGTATTCCTTCGGCGAGAGCTTCACGTCGCGCGTGTCGACCTTGACGACCCGCCGCACGAGATCGACGCTGAGCCCATCGACGATGAAGACCGGGCGCTCGCCCTGGCTCTGCAGCCGGTGGCGCAACGCGGCGCGCACGCGGGCCAAAAGCTCGTTCATGCCGAACGGCTTCGTCACGTAATCATCCGCGCCCAGGTCGAAAGCCTTCACCTTGCCGCTCTCGTCGTCGCGGCTCGACAGGATCACGACGGGCAGCGCGCTGTCGCGCTCGCGCAGGATACGCAGGACCTCGTGGCCCTGCATGTCGGGCAGGCCGAGATCGAGGATCATGAGATCCGGCGCCTCGCCGAGCGCCTCGAGCGCGCCCTGCCCCGTCGCCGCCTCGAGGATCGCGTAGCCCTGCGTGCCGAGGCCCGTGCGCAGCAGGCGGCGGATCGCCGGCTCGTCGTCGACGACGAGAATCTTGACGTCGAGCGCGCTCACGCGGCGGTGTCCAGCCGCGTCTCCCGCGCCGGCACGGGCAGGCGCAGCGTGAAGACGGCGCCGTGCCGGTCCGAGCGATTGCCGGCGACGATGGTACCGCCCATGGATTCGACGAAGCCGCGCGAGATCGCGAGACCGAGTCCCGTACCCGCGCGCACGGTGTCGCCCTTCTGGGCGCGATAGAATTTCTCGAAGATGCGCTCGACGTCCTCGGCCGGGATGCCGTCGCCCTCGTCCAGCACCTGCAGGCTGATCCAGCGGCCATCGCGCCACGACTGGATCGAGATCGTCGTGCCGTCCGGCGCGTGCTTGGCGGCATTGTCGAGCAGGTTGAAAAGCACCTGCTCGAACAGCACTGCATCGAGGCTCAAGAGCGGCACGGTGTCGGCGAGTCGCGTCTCGATTCCATGCCGGCCGAGAATCTTGCCCGCCCGTCGCAGCGCGGCTCCGACGAGCTCGCCCATGTCCTGCAGCGCGAGGTTGGGCATGACCGCGCCCGACTCGAGTCGCGTCATGTCGAGGAGGTTCGCGATAAAACGATTGAGGCGTTCCGATTCCTCGATGATGGTGCCGACGAGCTCGTTCTTGCCGGCCGCGTCCAACGCGGCTTCGAGATCGCGCAGCATCGTCGCAGCGCCGAGGATCGAGGCGAGCGGCGTTTTCAGATCGTGCGAGATCGAGGTGAGGAGCGACGAGCGCAGCCGGTCGGTCTCGACGAGCAGCTTGGCGCGGTCGACGTCCTCGGCGAGGCCGACACGCTCGATCGCCAGCGCGCCCTGGTCCATCAGGGCATCGAGCAGACGCCGCTGCTCCGGCGTGACGAGCGCGCCGGCCTTGTCCGAATCGAGGCCGACGACGCCGACGGGGCCACGGCCGGTCCGCATCGGCAGGAACAGGCGCTTGGCGCCGGGCAACGTGTCGGCGCCGCGCCCTGCCGGACGGTTGTTGCTCCAGGCCCACTGCGCGGCGGCGAGATCGGCGGCATCGAGGTCATCCTCCGGTGGATAGCCCGCCTTCAGCGCAAGCATGCCGTTGTCCGGAAGTAGCAGGACGACTCGAACACCGAGCATCGAGGCCATCTGATAGGCAGTGGCCCAAAGCACGTCATCGGTCGCGAGGCAGCCCGCGAGCTTGCGCGCGAACGTATAGAGGGCCTCGGTGATGCGCGCGCGTGCCTGCGCCACCTTGGCTTGCGCCCGTGTCCGCGCCGCCAGGTTCGAGACGAGGATCGCCACCAGCGTGAAGAAGAACAGCGCCGCGACATTGGTCGGATCGGCGATGGTGAACGTGTAGAGCGGCGGCAGAAAGAAGAAGTTGTAGGCGAGCGTCGCCGCGATCACGGCGAGCAGCGACGGATAGAGCCCGAACGTGACGGCGACGCCGACGATCGATGTCAGGAAGACGAGGTCGACGTTGTTGATGCCGAACCAAGGCTCGATCAGCTTGGCGAAGCCCAATGCGAAAGTGACCATCGCCAGCGACGCCGCGTAGGGCGACAGCTCGATGCGCTCGGCCGGCGCGTTCGTCTTCTCGCCGTTTTCGCCGCTGTCGGCGAGCGCGTCGCCAGCGATCACGTGGACGCTGATGTTGCCGGCGCGCGTGACGAGATCGCCGACGACGGAGCCGTTGATCAGCTCGAACCAGCGCGAACGCTTGCTCTTGCCGACGATGATCTGCGTGAAATTGTACTCCCTCGCGTACGCGACGATATCGTCCGCCATCCGACGACCTCCGCTCGGGATGGTGATCGCCTCGGCGCCGAGCTGCTCGGCCAACCGCAGCGTCTCGGCGATCCGGTCGCGCTGCGCCTCGCCGAGCGACAGGCTGCGTCCCGTTTCGACATGGATCGCCGTCCAGGCGCCGTGCAGCCGATGCGCCACCCGCGCGGCGTAGCGCACGAGCGCGTTGGCGCGCGGATCCTCGCTTACGCAGACGAGGATGCGCTCGCCCGCCGCCCACGGGCCGCGGATCGCGTTGGCCTGCATGTGGGTGAGCAGCTGCTCGTCGACGCGCTGCGCTGTGCGCCGCAGGGTCAGCTCGCGCAACGCGGTCAGATTGCCGGCGGAGAAGAAGTTCTTCAGCGCGCGCTCGGCCTGCTTGGGCAGGTAGACCTTTCCCTCATGAAGGCGCTGGATCAGGTCGTCCGGCGCCAGATCGATCGCCTCGATGTCGTCGGCGCGATCGAGGATGGAATCCGGCACCGTCTCGCGAACGCGGATGCGGGTGATCTGCGCGACGATGCTGTTCAAGCTCTCGACGTGCTGGATGTTCAGCGTCGTGTAGACGTCGATGCCGGCGGCGAGAATCTCCTCGACATCGAGGAAGCGCTTGGGATGCCGGCTCTCCGGTGCATTCGTGTGGGCGAGCTCGTCGACGAGGACCAGGCGCGGGCGCCGCGCCAGCACCGCGTCGAGATCCATCTCGTCGAGCGTGTGGCCCTTGTAGTCGATGGTCCGGCGCGCGATGATTTCGAGCCCGTCGACCAGCGCCTGCGTCTCGCCTCGCCCGTGCGTCTCGACAACGCCGACGACCACGTCGACGCCCTCGCGCCGCCGCGCCTGCGCGGAGGTCAGCATCTCGTAGGTCTTGCCGACGCCTGGCGCCGCGCCGAGGAAGATCTTAAGGCGGCCCGGGCGTGGCTTTGTCTCAGCCGACACATCTTTGGTCATGATCTGCGCACCCTCCTTCTCCCGCCCGCGGGAGAAGGAGGCCTCGCGAAGCGGAGTCGGATGAGGGGTATTGCCTCATCCGACATCGTGGCCGCAAGCGGGGCCGCCCCTCATCGGACCCGACTACGTCGGGCCACCTTCTCCCGCGAGCGGGAGAAGGGATGGTCACCCCTCACGCTTTCGGAAGCGCGTCGAGCGCAAGGTTCAACTCGAGCACGTTGACGTGGGGCTCGCCGAAGAGGCCGAGCGTGCGACCCTCGGTGTGGCTTGCGACGAGGTCGCGCAACTGATCTTCGGCGACGTTGCGCGCCTTGGCGACGCGCGGCACCTGGAACAGGGCACCATCGGGCGAGATGTCCGGGTCGAGCCCGGAGGCCGAGGTCGTCACGAGATCCTGCGGCACGGCGACGCCCGGGTTCTCGGCGCGGAGCTTGTCGGCATCGCCCCTGATGCGGTCGATCAGCGCCTTGTTGCTCGGGCCGAGATTCGAACCGCCGGAGTTCTGCGCATTGTAGGGCGCCGGCACGGACTTCGACGGGTCCTTCGGGTCGGGGCCGGTCGTCGCCGAGGGGCGCGGATGGAAGTATTTGTCTGACGCAAAACCTTGCGCGATCAGCGACGAGCCGACAACCTTGCCGTCCGTCGTCAGCAAGCTGCCCTGCGCCTGGCGCGGGAACAGGACCTCGGCGAGGCCGGTCATGGCCAGGGGATAGGCGAGGCCCGTCAGAAGCGTCAGAAGGACGACGAGAACGAGGGCGGGGCGGAGTTGCTTGAGCATGACGAGCCTCAGACGAGATGCAGGGCGGCGACGCCGAGATCGATGATCTTGATGCCGGCGAAGGGCAAGACGATGCCGCCAAGGCCGTAGACGAGGAGATTACGGCGCAAGAGCGCGGCGGCGCCGACGGCGCGATACTTGACGCCCTTGAGCGCCAGCGGGATCAGCGCGACGATGATCAATGCGTTGAAGATGATGGCCGACAGGATCGCGCTTTCTGGCGAATGCAGTCGCATGACGTTGAGCGCCTGCAGTTGCGGGTAGAAGGCCAAGAACATCGCCGGAATGATCGCGAAATACTTGGCGACGTCGTTGGCGATCGAGAAGGTCGTCAGCGCGCCGCGCGTCATCAGGAGCTGCTTTCCGATCTCGACGATCTCGATGAGCTTGGTCGGATCGGAATCGAGATCGATCATGTTGCCGGCCTCGCGCGCGGCAACGGTGCCGGTGTTCATCGCAACGCCGACGTCGGCCTGGGCGAGCGCGGGCGCGTCGTTGGTGCCATCGCCGCACATCGCGACGAGCTTGCCCTTCGCCTGCTCGTCGCGGATCAGCTTCAGCTTGTCCTCCGGCGTCGCCTGCGCGAGGAAGTCGTCGACGCCGGCTTCGGCGGCGATGGCGGCGGCGGTCATCGGATTATCGCCGGTGATCATGACCGTGCGAATGCCCATGCGGCGCAGCTCGACGAAGCGCTCGCGGATGCCGCCCTTGACGATGTCCTTCAGGTGGATGACGCCGAGCAGGCGCCCGTCGCGGGCGACCGCGAGCGGCGTCCCGCCCGACTTGGCGATCTCCTCCGAGATTGCCTCGATCTCGCGGGTGGCGGCGGGGCTGGTCCTATTCGTCACCATGACGCCGCTCGG
Organism: uncultured Lichenihabitans sp.; assembly: GCA_965214415.1. Lineage (GTDB taxonomy): Bacteria > Pseudomonadota > Alphaproteobacteria > Rhizobiales > Beijerinckiaceae > RH-AL1. Next base: position 5,516 of record CBDCBQ010000001.1, on the reverse strand, counting down.
CGCGCCGTTGCCCGGAGTCGCGTTGACGTAGGACAGGATCGACTCGACCGCGCCCTTGCGGATCGACAGGCCTTCGCCGTCGACGCCGCTCATGCGCGACTGCGCGGTGAATGGAACGAAGGTGGCGGAAAGGCTCGCCATGTCGCGCTCGCGAATGCCGTACTTCTCCTTGGCGAGCACGACGATCGAGCGGCCTTCCGGCGTCTCGTCGGCGAGCGAGGCGAGCTGCGCGGCATCGGCCAGCTCCTGCTCGTCGACGCCCCGCACGGGCCGGAAGGCGGTGGCCTGGCGGTTGCCGAGCGTGATCGTGCCGGTCTTGTCGAGCAGCAGCGTGTCGACATCGCCCGCGGCCTCGACGGCGCGGCCGGACATGGCCAGCACGTTGAAGCGCACGAGCCGGTCCATGCCCGCGATGCCGATCGCCGACAGCAGCGCTCCGATCGTCGTCGGGATCAGCGTCACGAACAGCGCGACGACGACGAGCACCGAGATGTGGCCGCCGGCGTAGGCGACGAAGCTCGGGATCGTCGCGGTAACGAAGACGAAGATGATCGTCATGCCGGCGAGCAGGATGTTGAGCGCGATCTCGTTCGGCGTCTTCTGGCGCGACGCGCCTTCGACGAGCGCGATCATCCGATCGAGAAAGGTCGAGCCCGCCGCCGCCGTGATGCGCACGCGGATCCAGTCCGACAGGACCTGCGTGCCGCCGGTCACCGCCGAGCGATCGCCGCCCGATTCACGGATGACGGGCGCGGATTCGCCGGTGATCGCGGATTCGTTGATGGACGCGATGCCCTCGATCACCTCGCCGTCGGATGGGATGATGTCGCCGGCCTCGACCAGCACGACGTCGTCGACCTTGAGCGTGACGCCGGGCACCATCTCGTATTTCAGGCGATCCCTGCCGCGGAGCAGCTTCGCCTGCGTCTCGGTGCGCGTCTTACGCAGAAAGTCCGCCTGCGCCTTGCCGCGTCCCTCGGCGACAGCCTCCGCGAAATTGGCGAAGAGCACTGTGAACCAGAGCCACAGGATGATCTGCCCGGAGAAGGCGAGGTTTTGCGCACCGGTCGCGAGGTCGCGCACGAACAGGACGGTGACGAGCGCCGCGACGATCTCGACGACGAACATCACGGGGTTCGTGTAGAGCGCGCGCGGATCGAGCTTGCGGAACGCGCCGCCGATGGCGGGGACGAGCAGCTTCGGATCGAAGATGGAGGAGGATTGGCGGAGCATGGTTTTGCCTTGAGGATGCAGTCAGCTTCCGAACGTCTGCCCGGCGGCGATCGCGAGGTGCTCGACCACCGGTCCGAGCGCGAGCGCCGGGAAGAAGGTGAGACCACCAACGATCAGGATGACGCCGACGAGGAGCCCGACGAACAGCGCACCCGTCGTCGGGAACGTGCCGGCGGACGCGGGCACGGTCTTCTTCGCCGCTAGAGATCCGGCGATGGCGAGCGCCGGCACGATCACGAAGAATCGGCCGATCAGCATGCCGAGACCGAGCGTCACGTTGTAGAACATCGTGTTGCCGGACAGGCCGGCGAAGGCCGAACCGTTGTTGGCCGCGACCGAGGTGTAGGCGTAGAGCACCTCGGAAAAGCCGTGCGGGCCCGGGTTGTTCATCGCCGAGACGGCGGATGGCACGCCGAGCGCGATCGCCGTGCCGCCGAGCATCACGAACGGCAGGCAGAGGATCGCGAGCATCGCCATCTTCACCTCCTTCGATTCGATCTTCTTGCCGAGGTATTCAGGTGTACGTCCAACCATAAGGCCGGCGACGAAGATCGCGATGATGACGAAGACCATCATGCCGTAGAGGCCCGAGCCGACGCCGCCGAAGATGATCTCGCCGAGCTGCATGTCGATAAGCGGAATCATGCCGCCTATCGCGGTGAAACTGTCGTGCATCGCATTCACCGCGCCGCAGGATGCGTCGGTGGTGACGGTGGCGAAGAGCGCGGCGCCGGCCAAGCCGAAACGGATCTCCTTGCCTTCGAGATTACCGCCGGCGACGCCGAGCGCGTGGACCAGCGGGTTGCCGGCCGCCTCGGCCCAATACAACACCGCGACGCCGGCCAGGAACAGCACGCCCATCGCCGAGAAGATCGCCCAGCCTTGCCGCTCGTTGCCGACCATCCGACCGAACATGTTGGTCAGCGCGGCGCCGATCGCGAAGATCGAGACGATCTGCACGAAGTTCGCCAGCGCCGTCGGATTCTCGAAGGGATGCGCGGCGTTCGTGTTGAAGAAGCCGCCGCCGTTGGTGCCGAGCATCTTGATCGCCACCTGACTCGCGACGGGGCCCAGCGCGATGGTTTGCTTCGCACCTTCCAAGGTGGTCGCGTCGACGTACGGTCCAAGTGTCTGCGGAATGCCCTGCCATACGAGGAACAGCGTGTAGGGGATGCAGAGAGGCAACAGGATGTAGAGCGTGCAGCGCGTGACATCGACCCAGAACGAGCCGACGGTGCGCGCCGAGGCGCGTGCGAACCCGCGCACGATGGCAACCGCGATCGCGATACCTGTCGCGGCCGACAGGAAGTTCTGGTGGGTTAGCCCGAGCATCTGCGTCAGATACGAGAGCGTCGATTCACCGCCATAGTTCTGCCAGTTGGTGTTCGTGACGAAGCTCGCCGCCGTGTTGAAGGCGAGGTCGGGCGCGACCGCGCTTTGGCCCGCTGGATTGATTGGGAGGGTCGCCTGCAGGCGCAGGATCGCGTACAGAATGACGAAGCCGCCGATGTGGAACAAGACGATGGCGAACGTGTAGCCGAGCCAGTGCTGCTCCTGACGCCCGTCGATGCCGGCGAGACGATAGAAGCCCCGCTCGATCGGCGCGAGGATCGGCGACAGAACCGTGCGCTCGCCGCCAAAGACCCGGGTCATGTAGCCGCCGAGCGGCCGCGTGAGCAGAACGACGAGCGCGGAGAAGGCGACGATCTGCGCCCAACCATTGAAGGTCATCGCGAGCCTCTAGAAGCGTTCGGCGCGGATCAGCGCGTAGGTGAGGTAGACGAGGATGCCGGCGGTCACGAACGCGCCGAGCGCATAGTCGAAGGTCATCTGCTGGGTCCTACAGACGGTCGCACGCGTCCGCGTAGGCGGCGGTGACGACGAAGAAGACGATACCGGCGACGATGAAGATCAGGTCGAGCATGACGAGCTCCGAGGCAGCGGCGTCGGAGGCGTCGCGGGGCATCAAGATGGACGCCGACCGCATAGGAAAGCGAGAGGGGCTCTACCCCTCGCGGTATAGGAATCTCGTGGGTGTCTTCTCGGCTCGAGCCCGCCCGATCAGCGGGCGGCGACGTCCCGCGTACCGGGGGCTCGCGGCGCGTTGAGGCGCAACGCCTGCGCGAAGAAGGGCATGAAGCTGCGCAGGATCACCGGCGGGATGTCGAGCGGCTTGAACTGCGTCGAATCGACGAACATCAAGGTCTGCTCGCCCTTGCCGACGAGCCCGTCGGTCTTCGAATGGATCTCGTGCTCGAGCGTCACGAACTTGCGATTGTAGGTGCTCATGCGCAATCGCACCGTGACCGGCGTGAACTCGCGGATCTCGCGGCGGAAGTCGTGCTGGAACGATTTCGTCAGCACGTAGAACGCGGTGTTCTGCAGGTCGAAGTCCGGCATGCAGGAGTTGAACAGGAGCTCGCGCGCCTTGCCGATCCAGCGGAAATAGTTCGCGAAGTAGACGTTGCCGACCGAGTTCGTGTCGTCATAGGTCGGCACCAGGTGCATGAAGTACCATTGCCCGTCGAACCCATGACCGAGCACCGCGGCATCCGGCTCGACCTTGAGCGCATGCATCTCCGCCGCGGCAGCTACGGCGAGGTCGGTTCGCGGCGCCACGGCGCCGGCGCGCAATGCCTTCGCGGCAGGCAGCGCGCCGATCAGCGCGATCAGCGGCGCGAGATCCATCATCGCGGGAATATCGCCGATATAGCCGACGACCAGGACGAGGTAGGCGGCCGCTCCGATCATCGCGCACAAGGTGCCATCGTAGCGCGGGCGACCGCCGAGACCCTCGAAGAAGAGGCAGGCCGCGGCGCCGGCCAACAGGGTCGCGAACGGCATCATCAGGTAGATCATGCCGAGGTTGGCGTCGATCATGAGGACGGCGACGAGGATGGCGGTCACCAGGAACCAGATCGGCGACGTCACGAGGCCGATCGGCACGAAGGCGAGCAGCGGGCTCTCGCTCCGCGAGGTCGTCGCACGCAGGAGCCAGCGCGTCGCGAAATAGAAGCTGTCGAGTGTCGAGGCGATCGCGACGCCGGCCCAGACGACCAGGGCCGCGGCCAGCAGGCCGCTGCCCGTCCGCGCCACGGCACCGGCGACCGTCGCTTGCATGATCTGAATGCCGTCGGCCGTCGTGAGCCGCAACGCCGGCCCGGCCGCCGCCGCGATGGCCGCGTTGAGTGAGATCAATCCGAGGAACAGAAGTCCGCCCCAGACATAAGCCCGGCGGGCGCAGCCGCCGCTCTCCCGGATCGCGACCACGCGTTGCCAATGCTGGATATCCATCCAGGGCCCCAGCAGAAAGCCGACGAGGGTCGGCAGGACGAGGCCATAAAAACGACCGTCCAGCGCGGCCACCGGGACCGCGCGAAAGTTGCCTGATCGGGCAAGACCGGCCAGCAGCACGATGGCAGCGGCGACGCCTACGACCAGGTAGCCGAGATGCAATAGCGTGAGTGCGCGCATTGTCGCCGAATGGCCGACCGCGGTGGCCAGAAGCAGGAAGATGGCGACGACCGCGACCGATTGGATGCCGAACAGCGGGATGAAGAGATAGGCGACGCTGGCGAAGATGGTGAGCGCGACCGCGAGCACCTGGCAGGTGAGAAACAGGCTCGCGTAGCGCGTCTGCACCTTTGCGAAGATGGCGGCGGCGTCGCGGCGGCTATCGCCGAGGATCCAGCCGAAAGCGGCGAGGCCCAAGGCGTTCGGCACCGCGAACGCGGCGAACCCGAGCCAACCGTTGGCGATGGTGATCTGAAACGAATAGAAGAAGCCCAGGCCCCACAGCCAGGACAGAGCGATCGTGGGTGCCCAACTCGAAGACCGGAACATCTCGACCTCTCGTGGCGCACGAATGTCGAACGCTACGGCACATGAGGCTAACAGCGTGCCAGCGGCGCGTCGACACAGCGATCCGGCCGCACCCGACTCGGCCAGTCGGTGTGTCCGAATAGCCGATGGCACCCGGATCGTGGCCATCTGAAGGGAGAAGCCTCGTTCAGGCTTTCTGCTTTTGCACCATCTTCACGGCCGCCGCGGCCCGCGCCGGCATGACGTCGCGGAAGGTCGCCGGGATGCTCTCGATCATCTCGGTGACGGCCGAAGCTGGTCGCGGCACACTGAGGAGATAGCCCTGGATATCGTCGCATCGCCGGGCGCGCAGCGCGACCGCCTGCTCGACCGTCTCGACGCCCTCCGCCGTTACCTTGATCGACAGCTCGCGCGCCAGCGTCAGGATTGCGTCGATGATGGCGCGGTTCTCGTGCCGGCTG